>OZ223237.1:0-3032500 GCA_965140455.1 Rhizobiaceae bacterium
TGCAATATATTTGTCAGACTATGCTTCCTCTTCATTCAGATCATTTGCCAAGCCTATGCTGGAAATTCTGGCGGGTATTCCAACAGTTGTTTATGGGTTCTTTGCAGCACTTACAGTGGCTCCGGCCATACGGGGGTGGGGTGAAGTGATAGGCCTTGATGTTTCATCTGAATCCGCTCTGGCCGCCGGGTTGGTAATGGGCATAATGATTATTCCCTTTGTTTCGTCATTGTCGGACGATGTTATCAATGCCGTGCCGCAATCCCTGCGCGATGGGTCTTACGCAATTGGCGCCACACAATCCGAGACAATACGTAAAGTTGTGCTGCCGGCTGCACTTCCCGGCATCGTTTCCGCCTTGCTACTCGCAATTTCGAGGGCAATTGGAGAGACAATGATTGTTGTGATGGCTGCTGGATTAGCAGCCAATCTGACAGCAAACCCGTTCGAGGCGGTAACAACCGTGACGGTGCAGATTGTAACTCTGCTGGTTGGCGACCAGGAATTTGACAGCGCAAAAACACTCGCAGCCTTCGCGCTTGGTTTGGTGCTCTTCTGCATGACACTGACATTGAATTTTATAGCACTCAGGGTAGTGCAGAAGTACAGGGAACAATATGACTGATATTTCTACATCTGCTCCCAGAAAAATGCTGACCACTCAAGAGGCAGCAGATTTACGCAAGAAAAATCGCGATAAACGATTTGCTGCTGAGGCTCGATTTAAATTAGTCGGGTTAGGTGCGATTATCGTAGCCGTGGTCTTCCTACTAATTTTGATGTCAACTATTGTCGGCAAGAGTATTCCTGCATTCACACAGAATTATCTGGTTTTGCCAATCGATACTTCATTTGTGGATCCGGCTGAGCCTGAAAAGGCAAAATACAACCGGGAAATTCGCAAAGCGCTTGGCGAGGCACTTCCTTTCGTTGAAAGCCGAAAGGACAAAAAACTCATGCGGGCGTTGCTTTCGCCGGGAGCGGGAACCGAACTTCGCAAGATTGCAGTAAACGACGCTGACGCCTTCATCCAGCAATCCGAGGTATCAATCCTGCTTTCAGATTTTGCCGATCTGTATGCCAAAGGTCTGATAGCTCAAAGCGAGTTTGTTTCACCGGGAAAAGACCTGACGGTTCAGTTGGATGAAGACCAATATACGCTTAAATCCAATGAAGAGGTTTTTGCAGGTTTCATTCAGCTTGCAAACAAATCAATAGACGAGAAGGTGGCATTGATTGGCCGACGCATTAACTCCATCGGTAACGGCCTTGCTGCCAAGAAGAGTGACCTTGAAACAGCAGTTACTGAAGAAGAGAAAACCGCACTTGCAGCAAATGTTTCCTCTATGGAACAGGAAATTGCCAAACTGGAAAGTGAACGCACCGCCTTTATTGAACGCCAGAAAAACCCGAACAATATTCTTGAGCTTGATGACACAATGCCCTCTCTTCTGGTGCAGATGGGTGGCGGCGTTATCAAGGTAAATTCGGTATCTGCCGATCAGATTGAAGGTGAAGCAATCATACCGGTAACCGCGGGGGATCGCGTTGGAAAAGACGAGTGGCGTTATCAGCAGATTGCCACCGCTGAGGTGAATCGAAAGTTCTCTGACAAGGAAATCACCTATTTGGAACACCTGGTCGACAAAGGTGTCGTGGAAAGCCGTTTCGCAAGTATTTTCTTCAACAATGGCGCCAGTCGCGAAGCGGAGATGGCAGGCATATGGGGAGCGGTCGTTGGTTCATTCTATACTATGGTTGTGACCCTTCTTCTGTCCTTCCCTCTAGGTGTTGCAGCAGCAATTTACCTGGAAGAGTTTGCACCCAAAAATCGCCTGACCGACATAATCGAAGTGAACATCAATAATCTGGCAGCTGTACCCTCAATCGTATTTGGTTTGTTGGGACTGGCAATATTCCTCAACGGTGTGAATGTGAGCTTTTTTGGCTTGTTTGATATTTCCATCGGTGGCGGGTTCCGTCGAAGTGCAGCTTATGTGGGTGGCATGGTTTTGGCTCTGATGACCTTGCCCACGATTATCATTGCATCTCGGGCTGCTCTGAAATCAGTTCCACCATCCATCCGCGAAGCAGCTTTTGGTGTCGGTGCATCACGCTTACAAGCCGCATTTCATCATACATTGCCATTGGCCATTCCGGGTATTTTGACCGGTACCATCATCGGCATGGCGCGTGCTCTTGGTGAGACCGCTCCGCTCTTGATGATCGGGATGGTGGCTTTCATCGTGGATATTCCACAATGGTTTGATGAGCCAGCAACAGTGCTGCCGGTGCAGATATATATGTGGGCAGATCTGCCAGAACAGGCCTTTCAGCACAAAAACGCAGCAGCAATACTGGTATTGTTGGTCTTTCTGGTATTAATGAACGCGGTTGCGGTCTTCCTTCGCCGTCGTTTTGAGCGCCGTTGGTAGGAGTGCAGGCATGAACGTTACGAATGTTTTGGATTTGAATATGGAAGCTACAAAAATTCCGGTTAATGAAGACGTCAGTATAAAGATGCGTGGCCAGAATGTATCTGTGAGCTATGCAAACAAACAGGCACTCTTTGATGTGAACCTCGATGTACCAGAGCGTCAGGTTACTGCTCTGATCGGTCCATCCGGTTGTGGCAAGTCCACATTTCTTAGATGTTTGAACCGCATGAACGATACCATCGATATTTGTCAGGTCAGTGGGGACATCACTCTGGATGGAAGAGACATTTACGACAAAGATATTGACGTGGTGGAGTTGCGGGCGCGGGTTGGTATGGTGTTCCAGAAACCAAACCCGTTTCCGAAGTCAATTTTTGAAAACATCGCATACGGCCCCAAAATCCATGGTCTAGTTCGCACAAAATCAGACATGGAAGAAGTCGTTGTAACAAGCCTGCAGCGTGCCGGATTGTTTGACGAGGTTAAAGATCGTCTTCATGAACCGGGAACCGGACTTTCTGGTGGTCAGCAACAGCGTTTGTGCATCGCAAGGGCAATTGCGGTAAGCCCAGAAGTAATCCTGATGGACGAGCCTTGTTCAGCGCTCGACCCGATCGCCACAGCAAAAGTTGAAGAACTGATCGACGAACTTCGCCAGAACTATACGATTGTCATCGTGACCCACTCCATGCAGCAGGCCGCTCGCGTTTCTCAGCAAACCGCCATGTTCCATTTGGGTTATTTGGTGGAAGTGGGAGACACTGATACAATTTTCACGAACCCGACCGACAAGAAGACCCAGGACTATATTACCGGTCGTTACGGGTAACACGTGGATCACCAGGAAGTAGATAACGCTCATGTCTATGAATGAACATACAGTCACAGCTTTTGATGAAGACCTGCAATATCTGGTCGACAAAATCTCGGAGATGGGTGGCAATGCGGAAAGCATGGTTGCACGATCCGTTACAGCGCTGATAACTGCTGACAAGGGATTGGGCCAGTCGGTCGTTGCTGATGACAAGGTGCTTGATAGTCTTCAGCAACAGGTTGATGATCAGGTTGTGCTTTTGATCGCAAAGCGTCAGCCCATGGCGATGGATTTACGTGAAGTGATTGGAGCGCTTCGCATGGCGATTGATTTGGAACGTATTGGCGATCTTGGCAAAAACGTTGCACGACGTGCTTTCCAGATCGAGGACAATCTGCCACCAAAAAAGCTCCTTCGTGGACTTCAGCATTTGACGGATGTTTCCCTTGAACAGTTGAAAGACGCGCTGGATGCGTTTGCAGCCAGAGATATCGAGAAGGCAAAAGAGGTTTGGGATCGTGACGACGAGATTGACAGTCTGTACACGTCCCTGTTTCGTGAGCTCCTGACCTACATGATGGAAGATCCGCGTAACATCACCTACTGTACGCATCTGCTATTCTGCGCCAAAAACATGGAGCGTATCGGTGACCATGTGACCAACTTGGCGGAAACAATTTATTACATGAAAACAGGTAGTTATGATATCGCCGGAGATCAGACATAGGGCGTTGTTGGATCCCGATTTTGATTTCTCACCAGTGATGGCGATTGCACATACTTGAGAGAGGTGACTGATGCATCCAAAAGTGATGGTTGTTGAAGACGAAGAGGCTCTTTCCGAGCTGTTACGTTACAATCTTGAATCTGAAGGGTTTGAGGTTGAGGTTCAGTCTCGCGGTGATGATGCTGAACTTAGGCTCAGGGAAACCGTTCCAGACCTGTTATTGCTGGACTGGATGCTGCCAGGCCTTTCCGGAATAGAACTTTGCCGTAGAATTCGCTTACGCGATGAAACTGAAAATCTGCCGATTATTATGCTAACGGCCCGCAGTGAAGAATCTGAGCGTGTCCGTGGATTGTCGACAGGTGCAGATGATTTTGTGGTCAAGCCGTTTTCAGTGCCTGAACTGATGGCCCGTGTGAAAGCGATGCTTCGCCGTTCCAGCCCGCAGAAGATATCGTCATTGCTCACAGCAGGTGACATTGAACTGGATCGTGAAACCCACCGTGCACACAGAAATGGCAGAGAGGTCAAGCTTGGCCCGACAGAATACAAGCTTCTAGAGTTCTTGATGAGCGCGCCTGGTCGCGTCTTCTCGCGAGAGCAGCTACTCGATGGCGTCTGGGGTCATGATAACTACGTGGACGAGCGTACAGTGGACGTGCATATCGGCCGCCTTCGCCGCTCTATTTGCCGTGGCAGAGAAGCTGATCCCATCAGAACTGTTCGAGGTGCAGGCTATTCGCTGGATGACAAATTCCTGGTTGCCTGAAACAAAAAACCCTTTGTTGCAGAGACAAAGGGTTTAATGATTACAACGATTTAGCAGAAATATTATCCGGCAGCTGCACGTTTCTCGCGCCGCTTGTCAATCGGCTGATGATAAGCCATGCGGCAGTGATATTCGCAATAAGGTGAGCCTTCTTTGGTCTTATTACCGCAAAAATGGAAATCACTGGTCGCTGGATCACCATGCGGCCATTTACAGGTTGTTTCTGTTAGATCAACCAGATCAAGTTTCTTGGATTCCGGCACCGGAATGTCTTCAATGATCGGAGCGGCTATAAGCCTCAAATTCGCATTCCCGCTACTGCCATTCTTGGCAGTGCGTGGCTTTGAATTGTAACTGCTACGGCTCGAAGCGGCCCGCTTAGCGCGCTTGATACCGGAGCTGGTTGTTTTTGCCCGGCCGGAAAGCCCCAACCGGTGCACTTTACCTATAACAGCATTTCTGGTTACCCCACCCAGTTCTGCCGCAATCTGACTTGCACTAAGACCATCCGCCCACAGCTTAGTGAGCGTTGCCACTCGTTCGTCTGTCCAAGACATTCAGTTCTCCAAACTACTTAGAATCCATCCCCGTTCCAGAAAAATGACTTTTCCGGATTGAAATATTGTTGCTCTCGTTGCTACTCTAAAACTTCAGGTCCGCCTTAGGGTCCTGCTCTTGCTTGCAGGTCGAATAAAACAGGCGCAGACTCCGCTTTCAAGAGTCCCATTGTGAGATCGAATCTTTTTTTCTCGATATCCCCAAGATTGGGAATCGCATTTCAGAAACTTGTGGAAAGCTGAATCAGATTTTCAAATTCTGGATTGTGTTTGTGGATAAGTCGTTCCGCCACGTCAGGCGGCTCAAAACAAGATGATGCTTGACCATAAAGGCCTCCATGACTATCTTGGGGCCTCGAAACAATTTGCAAGTGAATATGATCAGCGGCCCGTCTTGATGGCGGGTTTTTTATTTTTATTCGGAGTAGTACAATGGGCAAAGAGCAGCATACATTTGATATATATGCACCCCCGAAAATTCAGTTTGCTCGGGGCGAAGGTGCTCGATTGTACGACACTGATGGTAACGAGTATTTTGACTGCACTTCAGGGATTGCTGTTAATGCTCTGGGGCATGGACATCCTCATCTTACTGAGACCCTCAAAAAGCAGGCTGATGAGATCTGGCATCTTTCGAACCTGTTTGAAATTCCGGGTCAGGCTAAACTGGCAGGCCGCTTGTGTGACAATACTTTTGCAGACCGGGTCTTTTTTACAAATTCCGGTGCAGAGGCGATGGAATGCGCCATTAAAACAGCGCGCCGGTATCACTATGCGCAGGGAAATCCGGAACGCGTGAATATCATCACTTTCGAAGGTGCTTTCCACGGCAGAACAACAACCACGGTTGCTGCTGGTGGTCAGGAAAAATATCTCGAAGGTTTCGGTCCCCGGTCTCCCGGATTTATAAATCTGCCATTCGGTGATCATGACGCGCTTAAGGCAGCAATCGATGATGAAACCGCAGCAATCATGGTTGAGCCTATTCAAGGCGAAGGTGGCATTCGCGAAGTACCCGGTCAGTGTCTGAAAGGCTTGCGTGAGCTATGCGATGAACACGGGATCCTTCTCATTTTCGACGAAGTGCAAACCGGAGTTGGCCGGTGCGGCACATTGTTTGCCCATCAACGCTACGACGTGGAACCGGACATCATGGGCATTGCCAAAGGTATCGGCGGCGGATTTCCCATGGGCGCATGCCTGGCGCGCGAAGAAGTGGCCGTGGCAATGGTCTTGGGCACGCATGGATCCACATTCGGCGGCAATCCTCTGGCGATGGCCATAGGTAATGCGGTTTTGGATGTGGTTCTGGAAGATGGCTTCCTGGACACCGTAAATGATAAAGTAATCCTGTTTCGCCAACATATGGCAGAGCTGGTGGATAGCTATCCGGACCTGCTCGAAGATGTACGTGGCGTCGGCATGCTAATGGGCATGAAGGCAAAAGTGCTGAACTTGGATATTGTTGCCGCCATGCGTGAAAATGGCCTCCTTGTTGTAGGTGCCGGTAATAATGTGATCCGTGTTTTGCCGCCGCTCGTTGTAACTCATGAGGACATTTCGGCGATCCGTGAAAAGATGATCCAATCCCTTGATCAGGTAAGAGCAGCTCAGAACGGATAAGACAATGACTTCCCAACCAAAGCATTTTCTCGATATTTCTGCTGTCGAGGAAAGCGAACTCAAATCTATTTTGTCAAACGCTCATCGCCTGAAGACAGACCCTCGTGGACACCGCCCGCTTGAGGGAAAAATTCTTGCCATGATCTTTGATAAGCCCTCCACGAGAACACGTGTATCTTTTGATGTGGGGATGCGCCAATTGGGCGGTGAGACGCTTTTCCTGTCAGGTAGCGATATGCAGCTTGGACGCGGTGAAACCATTGCCGATACGGCGAAAGTGTTGTCGCGATATGTGGATGCAATCATGATCAGAACCACATCTCATGACCGGTTATTGGAATTGTCTGAAAATTCCACGGTACCCGTTATCAATGGACTGACAGATGATACCCATCCCTGTCAGATCATGGCTGATGTGATGACAATTGAAGAGAAGCTCGGATCAGCTGAAGGCCGCCGGGTCGCCTGGACTGGTGACAGTAATAATGTGCTGAACTCAATGGTGGAGGCATCCGCTGTATTTAAATACTCGCTCGATGTAGCTGTGCCGGAAACATGTGAACCCGATAAGCGTTTCATCGATTGGGCAAGAGCGCGAGGCGGTGAAATCGAAATCGGGCACGACGCTGAATCATCTGTGAGCGGTGCAGATTGCGTGGTGACAGATACCTGGACTTCCATGGGGTTTGAGGGTGAAGCTTCGGGCCATAATACTTTCAAACCTTATCAGGTAAACAGTGAACTCATGGCAAAGGCGAAAGAGGATGCGATCTTCATGCATTGCCTGCCGGCTCACCGTGGGGAGGAGGTGACCGATGAAGTGATCGATGGCCCTCAGTCCGTTGTGTTTGATGAAGCCGAAAACAGGTTACACGCTCAAAAGGCAATTTTGGCCTGGTGCCTGTCTCAAGAGGAAGCTGTGTGATGAGTAATGCACCATCGGAAGAATATACATTTGCCGGTGATGATGTGGTTGTTCCTTTCGCGGTCGAGGCGCTCGATATGCGTGGACGAGCCGTACAGGTCGGACCAATGCTGGACACCATTCTCAAACGCCACGAATACCCACAGGATGTGGGATTTCTCCTGGGAGAAATGATCGTGCTCACAATTTTGCTGGGCACTTCTCTGAAATTTGACGGCAACTTCATCCTGCAGACGCAGTCAGATGGACCTGTGTCCCTGGCAGTCGTGGATTTTTCTACGCCTGACAGTGTTCGTGCATATGCCCGTTATGATGAAAAAAAGCTCGAGGAAGCTGTCGAAAAGGGCGCTGTAAGCCCCAGAGAACTGTTGGGTGAAGGCATAATGGCTATGACCATTGATCAGGGTGCGGACATGCAACGCTACCAGGGTATTGTTGCTCTGGATGGGATTTCCCTGGAAGATGCCGCACATCAGTACTTCAGGCAGTCAGAGCAAATCCCCACACGCATAAAGCTGTCAGTGGCTCAGGTCATGAAAGTGGGAGAAGACTCCGACGAGGTCGAGACCAGCTGGCGGGCCGGTGGAGTGATCTCTCAGTTCCTTCCGGAATCTGAAGACCGGATTGTGGTACGTGATTTGCCAAGTGGTGCAGATGACGAGGAAGACGAAATTGACGATGATGATGCCTGGGTCGAAGTCACTGCTTTGATGGATACCATTGGTGCGGATGAACTCACTGACCCGCAAATCAGCGTGGAACGTCTTCTATATCGTCTCTTCAATGAGCGTGGTGTACGTGTTTTCGAAGGCATGCCAGTGCTGGACAAATGCACTTGCAGCCGTGAAAAAGTCGTCGCACTTGTGCGGACATTTAAGGATGATCCGGAAAAACCCATGCAGGATGACGAAGAATTTACGACTGTTTGTGAGTTTTGCGGCACAAAATATACAGTGTCGGCGAGCGAAGTCTGATTTGTTTTCAAGCACTTAGTGCTTATTGGTTCTCATTTTGGTGATTTAACCAATTGATCTGATTACCAGTTTGTAACTTGCCGCTAACCAATATTGGTATAATTATCCCAATTGAAACGGTAAAATGACTGTATGTTAAAGAAGATCGAAAATCCTGATCCGTCGAAACGGAAATCGAAGAAGCCGCTCCGCAAGTTTCCGCCAGTGGTTTCAAAACGGTATTGATTGCACTGACGCGAGGAATTTTTCAGATCATTTTGATGGGTGCCATTCTGTTTGGTGGCTTCACCGGCATGAATTATCTCACAGCACTCAAGGAAGAACCGCCAAAGAGACCTCCGTTCAAAACTGTTTACACGGTCGATACGGTGATTGCTGAAAAAGGCAATTTTCAACCCAAAATGCTGGTCTATGGTGAGGTGCAATCCGCCAAGAACGTTGAACTTCGACCACTCGTTTCGGGAAAGATCGTGGAGGTTAATCCGGCTTTGAAAATCGGTGCCAGGATTAACAAGGGCGACGTTTTATTCTCCATCGACAGATTTTCCTATGAAACTGCCATGGATAGTGCCAAGTCCAACCGTGATGAGACACTCGCTCGTATTGCTGAAAATGAAGCCCGCATTGCAATTGAAGAATCCCGCAAAAAGGCCCTGAAAGATCAATTAGACATTGCACGCAGCGATCTTGATCGCATTGCCCAGTTGCGTGAACGTGGCACTGCCACTGCCAAGGATGTGGAGGACCGCTCTTTGATTGTAAGCCAGCGTCAGCAGTCATTGGATCAAAGCGAATGGACCCTGATCGCTGAACGAGCACGCCTTGAACAGATGAAAGCGGTACTCGCACGCTGGGACCGTTCCATCGTGCAGGCGGATCGTGACCTGGATGATACTGTCTTCAGAGCTCCACTCGATGGCATTGTTAGTCAGAATAATGTCGCTGTGGGTCGTGTGGTAAGTGCAAATGATCTCGTCGTCACCATGTACGAAGCTGACCGCCTCGATGTGCGGTTTACCCTCACAGATGAACGCTTCGGAAGAATCCAGTCAGACAGCACCGGTATCATCGGCCGCGAAGTCGAGGTTATCTGGAGCGTAGGTGGCGAGCAATTTAAATACCCAGCCATGATTGATCGTCTTGGTGCTCAGATCACCTCCAACCGTGGTGGTGTGGAGGTGATCGCAACTTTAAGCGGTGACGTTAATACAAGTGTATTGCGTCCCGGTGCATTTGTGGAAGTGATTGTGCCTGATCGGGCATTTGAAGGTTACTTCAAAATCCCTGAAACAGCACTTTATGATACCGATACCATTTACGCCGTGCGGGATGGTGAATTGGAAATCCGCAAGATCGCTGTTCATGGTCGCTCAGGCAACGACATCATCATTTCCGGCAATCTGGCGAATGGCGATGAAATACTCACCACAAAGATTGCTGAAATTTCCAAGGGCCTTCGGGTACGCACAGAAAACTCTGAGCCTGCTCAATCCGTGAAAACCAGCTCGGTGAACAAATGATCAAGCGCACCTTGCCAGGCGGAGGGATCGTCAGCCTGTTTGCAAGGCACCCAAATGCCGCAAACCTGTTAATGGCATTGATGATCATTTTCGGCATCTACGCGATCGGAAACATCAATACGCAGTTCTTTCCTACGGTTGAGACAGAAGAAGTCCGCGTGACCGTTGATTGGACCGGCGCCAGTGCTGAGGACATCGAGAGCAACATCATCAAGATTATTGAGCCGGAGGTGCGATTTACCACCGGTGTAAAGAATATGATCTCGGAAGCGCGAGAAGGGGTCGCCAGGATCTCGCTGGAGTTTGTTCCAGGAACTGACATGAAACAGGCCGTTGCCGATGTGGATACGGCGGTAAAACTCATCACCAACCTGCCAGAGGAAGCTGATCAGCCGGAAGTTTCAAAACGAAATTTCTTTGACCGTGTGGCCCGTTTGGCCGTCTCAGGTGATGTGTCAGAAGCAACACTTCGGATTCACGCCAAGAAAATCAGGGATGACCTGATCGAACGCGGCATTGCCAGAGTCGACATCACTGGCATGCGCGATCCGGAGTTCCACGTGGAAATCCAGGAGCGCGAATTGCGCCGGCTCGGAATATCCATTTCGGAAATCTCGCAGGTAATAGCCAGAAACAGCCGGGACACCCCGTCAGGACAGCTCAAAGGGGATGTGGAGAAGCAAATTCGTGCACTGGCTGATATTGAGGGACCGGAGTCTCTGCACGACATAGAAATCCGTGCTTTTGCTTCCGGCGAAAAGGTTCTGCTGGGTGATATCGCCAAAATTACGCGTGGTTTCCGTGACGGCCAGCCTCGTGGCTTCACAGGCGGAAAACCCGCTATTCAGATGACCATTCAGCGCCCTCCAACGGCAGATACACTAAAAACGGCTGCTATACTGGATGAATACCTTGCTGAGGTGGAGGGAAAACTACCGCCGGGCATTGAGCTCAAAAAGTACGAAGTGCGCGCTGACAGGCTAATACAACGTATCTCGCTACTATTTTGGAACGGTGTATTCGGTCTGGTGCTTGTTGTGGCCACCTTGTTCATTTTCCTCAATTCGAGGGTTGCCTTCTGGGTGGCGGCAGGGATCCCCGTGGCCATGTTCGCGACCCTGGGCTTTATGTTGTTGCTGGGGCAATCCATCAACATGATCACGCTCTTTGCCATGATCATGATGCTTGGCGTGATCGTGGATGACGCGATCGTTGTGGGTGAACACACGGCCGCCCGGTTTGAGGCCGGCGAGGGAGCATTCGAAGCAGCGGAAAATGGCGCTAACCGTATGCTCACGCCTGTGATGGCAGCGATGATAACGACCATAGCTGCTTTTGCGCCCATGTTCCTGATCCGCGATATCATCGGCCAGATCATGGGGGTCATGCCCTATGTGGTCATCGCGGTTATCATAGCCAGTGTCATCGAGTGTTTTCTGATTTTGCCGGGGCATCTGGCCCATACGCTTCAACATAAGCCTGTCAGAAAGTGGTCGTTCTGGCGTCAGATGTTCTTTGCCGCCATCGTCGGTGGTCTGCTGGTTGCTATAGCCAACCGCATTGGTACCGCCACTCCGGAATTGGCAAGTTTGAGTTTTCTCCAACCATTATTGGAAGCAAAGGCTGAATTCTCGACGACAATGTTCCTTATTTTGATCACCATCGGATCACTCATAGCCGGAACGCTGTTTGAGGCCATATTCTGGCTACTGAAGAAGATCGCGCCTAAGAAAAAGTCAATCAATGAGGCAGGCTGGTTCCGCCGCAATTTTGACAGAGGATTTAACGCATTTCGTGATGGCCCGTTCAGTTGGGCGGTGGCATTGTCCTATCGCTGGCGATACGTCACTGTAGCCGTGGCGCTAGCCTGTGTGATGGTTATTGCTGTGGGACTGATCAGAGGCGAGCATGTGAAATTCGTCTTCTTCCCTTCACCGGAAGCAGAAAATGTACAGGCGCGGATAGTCTTTAACGCAGGCATCCCGGAAGACCGAGCGCTCGAAATCATAAACAAGGTGGAAGACTCCCTTCATGTGGCCATGAAGGGTCTGGCGGCCGATGAAGGTGAACTGGTAACTGCGGTATTCTCCGTATTGGGTCAGGCAGGCCGGAATGTGGGAGATAATCTGGCGGAGATGCGTGTGCAGCTTACCTCTTCAGAGGAACGTAGCATTCGTACCCCGGAAATTGTAAAGGCCTGGCGTAAAGCTCTGCCAAAGCTCGCCGGCACTCGCCGCGTGGCCATATTCGAAACCCGTGGCGGACCTCCGGGCCGTGACCTGGACCTGGAAATCACCGGCGGCGATGCTCAAACCTTGAAAAAGGCAGCCGGCCTCATGATCCCGATCATCCAGGGCATTAATGGCGCGTCAGGCGTGGCCGAGGATTTGCCATACGGCAAACCGGAACTGGTCATGGAGTTATTGCCCCGAGGTGCAGCCCTTGGTTTCACCATTGATGAAGTGGGCAATCAGGTCAGGAACGCATTTGACGGCGCGATACCTCGCAGATTTGCGGAAGGTGATGATGAAGTCACTATCCGTGTGACCCGCGTCAGTCGGGATGAAGGCGGCAACAAGCTGAGAAACTTCGAGCTTCGCAGTCCTGAAGGCGAATTTGTTCCTCTGGAAGAAGTGGTAAAACTGAGCGAGAAGCAGGGCTTCTCCGCAATCCTGCGTGAAGATGCCAAGACAATCGTTTCTATTACTGCTGATCTGGATACCGATATCATCACCACCGAAAAGGCAATCGAGGTGCTGGAAGCTTCCGAAATGCCTCAAATCCTCGATGGCATGGGTCTGGATTACCGTTTCGGTGGACGTGACAAGGAACGCCGTATGGCTTTCGCCGATCTGATCACCGGCACATACATCGCTCTCTTGGTGATTTACATCATTCTGGCATGGGTGTTCGGTAATTATTTCCGGCCTCTGGCGATCATGCTGATCATTCCGTTCGGTGTTGTAGGCGCTGTTATCGGCCACTGGATCCTTGGTTTCAAACTGACCATTCTCTCGTTTATCGGCGTGCTTGGGTTGGCTGGTATCCTTGTCAATGACTCTATCATTCTTGTAAGCAGGCTTGATGAGCGCCTGGACGAAGGAGAAAACCTTTATGAGGCAGCGGTAGGGGCAAGCCGTGATCGCCTTCGTGCGGTGCTCCTGACGTCTTTGACAACCATCGGTGGTTTGATCCCGCTCATGTTTGAAAAGAGCCTTCAGGCTCAGTTCCTGTTGCCGATGGCCATCACTATTGTATTTGGTCTCGGACTGGCGACGTTACTGGTTCTCTTCCTGGTGCCTGCATTCATTGGCATTGGCGGTGATATCATGTGGGTAATAAAAACGGTCTTCGGTAACCGGGAAAACCAAAAGGTTCAGCCCGCCGAGTGATTACACGCGCCAGAAGCGGGGAACAAACAACACCAATACGGTAAAGAGTTCCAATCGTCCCACAAGCATGGCGCCGATCAGTATCCATTTAGCGGTGTCATTGAGTTCCTTGAAAGTACCCGCAGGCCCGATAGTATCACCCAGACCAGGGCCCACATTTGAAATGGCGGTCCCGGCAGCAGACATGGATGTCAGGAAATCCAGGCCTGTCATGTTCAATGCGATCGCAAAAATTCCGAACAACAGGAAATAGATCGCAAAGAAATTCATAACCGCGGTGGCAACACTTTCATCGATCGGGGCATCATTGAACCGCATCACGAATACACCGTTAGGATAGAAAACCCGGCTCAAATGCTGCTTGATTGCTTCAAACATCACTTGAAACCTGAATATCTTGATGCCGCATGATGTGGATCCCGCACAGCCTCCCAGAAACATGATACAGAAGAAAAACGCGGTCGCCCCTGCGGACCACTGTCCGTAGTTGGTGGAGCTGTATCCGGTTCCGGTAACAATAGACGTCACGTTAAAGGCAGCATCCAGCATTCGACTGTTATTGCTTTGTCCGGGCTCCCCCGGATTAAGAAGAAATGCAATGAGGGTGAGAAGCAGCAGCAGGTAAATAAACACTCGGACCTGTGAATTACCCCAGATTTTGCCTGGCTGTCCCTGAATTGCCTGAATGTAGAGGATGAATGGGATTGAACCCAAAATCATGAAAACGATCGCGATGATATGGATCGAAGGATTGTCGAAAAAGCCCATGGAGGCATCTTTGGAAGAAAAGCCTCCGGTAGCAACCGTTGTCATGGCATGGATGATCGCGTCTGAAACTCCCATCCCAGCCAGCATATAAGCTATCCAGCACATCGCGGTTATAATGATGAAGACAAATGTGATCGATCCGGAAATCTGTGTTGCCCGCGGCATGATCTTTTCACTGGTGTCAAAGGCTTCCACCTTAAACAGCTGCATCCCACCCACTTGAAGCATGGGCAGCACGGCCACGGCCATGACGATGATACCAAGCCCGCCAAGCCATTGTTGTAATCCTCGCCAGAGCAGAATGCCGGGTGGCGCAAACTCAAGTCCGGTGATCACAGTGGAACCCGTTGTGGTAAGTCCGGACATGGACTCAAAAAAAGCGTCTGTGAATGTAGGCACAACGCCTGACAGCAGGTAGGGAAGCGATCCGAAGAGCACGAGCGCCAGCCAAGCGATTGTGGTCATGACAAAGGCCTGTCTCGTGCTCAGTCCCTGCTGTGTGCCTCTAGCACCGGAATAAAGCCCGAAACCAACGAGTGTCGTCAAAACACCGCAAAAGACGAAAACTTCCCAGTCGCTGTTTTCAGCGGCAAGATCGAAAAATGCCGGAATGATCATGGCTACACCCATCAGTGCCACAAGCAACCCGACGATCAGGAAAATTGGTCGTAGTTCAGTAATCAAACTGCAAGCCCTAGTTTAAAACCGGCTGATGGTCCGGCAGATCAAGCGGGAAAGCGGGTATTTTGGCTTGAAACCAGTCGCCATTCTCCCACTGCATAATGTAGTGTCCAACCATAATTCCTGAAGATGTGTTGAGCGGACATCCACTTGAATAGGTGAAGTCCTTGCCCGGCTTGATGATGGGTTGTTTGCCAACAACACCATCGCCCTCGACCTCTTCTACTACGCCATTGCTGTCGGTAATTTTCCAGTACCGTGATATCAGTTGCACGTCCATAACAGACTTGTTTTCAATTATGACCCGATAGGCCCAGAAATAGCGGGACGCCTCGGGATCGGATCGTTCATCAATATAAACCGGCATAACGCTGACACTGATGCCGTGGGTTGTTGCGGTGAACATGATTTCTAACCTCAAATCACATCAATTCGAGATAGCACAGTTTGTTTCGCAAGCCTATACTTTCAATGCATTACCCAGATCTTCGATCAGATCCTGCACATCCTCCAGTCCCACAGACAGGCGTAAAACACCGTCTGTAATACCTACATCGATCCTCTCTTCTTCCGCAAGATTTCTGTGAGTAGTGGTTGCAGGATGGGTGATCAGGCTCTTTGCGTCACCGAGATTGTTGGAGATAGAGATCGTCTCCAGCGCGTTGATGATCCGGAATGCCTCACTCTTGCCGCCCTCAATCTCGAAGGCGAGCAGGGTTGATCCCTTCTTCATTTGGCGTTTTGCAAGCTCATATTGGGGATGGCTTTCATGACCCGGATAAATAACGCGTGTGACCTTTTTCTGCTCGAGCAGGAATTCGGCAATTTGCGAAGCATTCTCCGTTTGCCGGTCTGCCCGTACAGGAAGCGTTTCAAGGCCTTTGAGAAGATTCCACGCGTTAAAGGGGCTGAGAGAGGGTCCAGTGTGCCGATGATAATTGTGCAGGTGATCATTGACCCATTCTTCACTGCCAAGCACTATCCCGCCCAGACAGCGGCCCTGACCGTCAATATGCTTGGTAGCTGAGTAAACCACTATATCGGCACCCAATTCCATCGGTTTTTGATAAAGCGGTGTAGCAAACACATTATCCACCACCAGTTGTGCATCGTTTTCATGCGCCAGATCGGCAACGGCCTTGATGTCAACGAGTTCCAGTGTGGGGTTAGTTGGGCTTTCCAGGAAGAATACCTTGGTTTCAGGCCTCACAGCAGCTTTCCATGCGGCCATGTCTTTACCGTCCACCAGCGTACATTCCACGCCATATTGTGGCATCAGCGTTTCCACCACCCATCGGCAGGATCCAAACAGCGCTCTTGCAGCGACGATATGATCTCCAGCCTTAAGCTGGCAGGCAATTGCAGCCGTTACAGCAGCCATGCCGGAGGCGGTCGCCCGGGCATCTTCTGCGCCTTCCAGCTCACACATCCTGTCTTCGAACATGGAGACCGTCGGGTTCCCGTAACGGGAATAAACATAGCCTTCCTCATCGCCGTTAAAACGGGCTTCAGCGGCTTCCGCGCTATCGTAAACATAGCCCTGGGTCAGATATAAAGCTTCACAGGTTTCACCAAAGGCACTGCGGGAAGTGCCACTATGAACCAGTTGGGTATTGGGGCGCCAATTAGCTTTCAATGTCATTTTTCAACTCCACAAACAAAAAAACCAGAATGCGAAGTCGCGTTCTGGTATCCTTAACTTGCTTTTGCTTGCAAATTACGGCCCTTTTAGCGACTTGTTTTACGTGGCTGCAAGCCGGCCGGCCCAAATCACCACGAGATAAGTGTGTGTTATGCCATCTTGGTCTTTGCGTCAATCACAAGACCCATTATTTATATGACGATGACATCAATTTTGGTTGACCGTATGACACGCGAAACAGGTATTCTGGCAGACAGTGCGATAACAAAGCTCCATGAAAGTGGAGGAATAAAGACAGCCGTCGCATTTGATGGCGATCAAATACAGCCAGCAAGCCTTGATCTGCGTCTTGGCAGCAAGGCCTATCGCATCCGCGCTTCGTTTCTGCCGGGTAAAGGCAAATCAGTTCAGCAAAAACTTGAGCGGTTCAAACTGCATGAACTTGACCTGGAAAACGGTGCTATTCTCGAAACTGGTTGCGTTTACCTCGTGCCGCTTCTGGAAAGTCTCGAACTTCCGGCAAACCTGGAGGCATCAGCCAACCCGAAGAGCTCCACTGGCAGGCTGGATATTTTCACCCGTGTCATCGTTGATGAAAGCCAGGCCTTCGATCAGATACCGGCTGGGTATAGTGGGCCGCTTTATCTGGAAATCAGTCCGAGCACGTTTCCTGTGGTCGTCCGCAAAGGATCACGGCTTTCCCAGATCCGTTTCAGACAGGGCCATTCAGTGCTTTCTGATGATGATCTGCTGGAACTGCACCGGACAGAAACCCTGGTGGCAACGGCGGAACCCAACATCCATAACGGCGGCATCGGCCTTTCAATAGATCTCACAGGTGACGCGGACGGCCTTGTGGGCTATCGCGGCAAGCGTCATACCGGTCTTGTGGACGTGGACAAGAAAGCCATCAACAAGGTGCTGGATTTCTGGGAGCCTATCTACAATCACGGATCAAATGATCTGGTGCTGGATCCTGACGAATTCTACATCCTGGTGAGCCAGGAAGCCGTCCATGTGCCGCCGCTTTATGCAGCTGAAATGGTGCCGTTCGATCCACTGGTGGGTGAATTCAGAGTGCACTATGCAGGCTTCTTTGATCCCGGATTCGGTCATGTGCATGCCGGTGGTGCGGGTGCGAGAGGCGTATTGGAAGTGCGCAGCCATGAAGTGCCGTTCATCCTGGAACATGGCCAGCTGGTTGGGAGATTGATCTACGAGCATATGCTGGAAAGACCTGCCCAACTATATGGAACAGATCTGGGATCGAATTATCAGGCACAGGGCCTGAAACTTTCAAAACACTTCATTGCTTGATCAGTAAATCGCTGAGCACGGCCAGTTTTGCGGGCGGCTGATACCATCAGGAAGTTTTGTATCCTTGTCACCACAGGCCATTTCCACTTGCCATGCCGCAAGACCTTCAACGTTGGAAAGATCGAGGCCCTCAATCCGCGCCCTGTAGAGGAAAGTGCCTTTCATGGAAAAAGGCTTGTCAAAAGTGGAGTTTCTCAGATCAGCGCGTGCAAGGCTTGAATAATTGAAGTTCACACCACTTAGATTAGCACCATTAAAATTCACACGGGAAAGTTCCGCTTTGGAAAGATCAGCATTGGACAGAATTGAATTCTTGAAGTTTGCGCGTGAAATCTCCGCCTTCAGAAAGACCGAATTAGTGAAATTACCATCGCTGAAGTCTGTCCGGTTACCAGAAACGCCTGTGAAGTTCACATCAACCGCCTGAGCACCCATCAGGGAAGCACGTGTCAGGTTGGCTTTTTGCATATCTGCCTTGCCAAGCTTGATTTGCCGAAGATCTGAAGAAGATAGGTCGGAACGCGCCATATTAGCACCGGAAAAATCCGTGCCTTGCATGATCAGATTGCGCTTTCTGCAATCCTCCCACTGTACGCCAGGTCTGGCTTGTTCGTCACAACCGGCCCAAGCCTGAGTGCTATACGGAAAATCCTGGGTAGCCAAATAAGCAGCAGCACCACCCAATCCAGCAACAAGTACCGTTAAAAGTCGCTTCACGACACAACTCCGCTATAAATTACAATCCTGATGAGATTACTCAATAAAACTTGATTTCTTGATAACGTCATAATCAAAAATTTTGGCGAAACTTGTGATTATATAGTGAGTGCTGCGTTTTTTCCCAATAGTGGGGCTTAAAATAAAGCTGCACCAGGGCCCTCCATGCAGCAATAGAGATGAGAAGCCAGTAGATCGGGATCCCAAAAAGGCTTGGCTTCATCTCATTTTTTCCTAATGATTTCAATATAATAAACGCAAGCAACCCGTAGGTGAGGTAACCTGCTACCAGGTTAAACACGGACACCAAAAAAATTACCGTATCGCTGGTAATTTGTTCGCTCACCACACCAAAAAAAATTTTGAAAAACAGCAAAAACAGAAGAATTGGGTGTGCCAATGCTGAAATAACCAACGCGGTGAGCAAAATATGAAATGTTAAGGCGTTTCTGACCCCGATTTCCCGAATAAGGCGGAAAGGTTGCCTGCTATGCACCAAAATGGTCTGCATCCAGCCTTTGATCCACCGTGTGCGTTGTTTCAGCCAGGCGTCGAACTGTGGTGGCGCTTCTTCATAAGTCGGGAGCGAGATCGTGTCGCAGCGATAACCTTCCCGAAAAAGCCGGATGCCCAGATCTGCATCTTCAGTCACGTTAAAGGGATCCCACGCACCAACCTTTTTCAAAATATCCGCTCTGAAATGATTGGAAGTACCGCCAAGTGGCATCGGCGTGCGCCATTTCGCCAGAACTGGCAGGATCCCGTTGAAAAGCGTTAGATATTCGATGTGAAACAATCGGGTAAGCCAGCTCTGGTTGAAATTATGAATGTGCAGCGGTGCCTGAACGCAGGCGAGCGTTAGGTCCTCACTTGAGAATTTGTTAAAGGCTTCCAGCAATTGACCGGCAGAAGGCCGGTCTTCCGCATCATAGAGAACAAGGAACTCACCCCTGCAAAGGGGTAGGGCATAATTTAACGCCTTGGGTTTCGTTTTCGGCAATGCATCTGGAACAATGATGAGATCAAAATAGTCCGGCAGGCTGCAATCCAGCACAGCGTCGATGGTTTTACTGTCATTGTCCTCGCAGATCAGCTTGATATCGAGTTTATGTTTTGGCCATTGAAGTTGCATCAGATGCCAAACGAGGTCAGGTATTTGCTCCGCTTCCTTGTAAAGCGCCACGCAAACAGAATAGACCGGCAGTGCCTCTTCATCTGCGACGACAGGTAGCCGCTTGCTGGCGCTTTGCACCTTTACTTCAGCAAGAATGAGGCTCCGCAAGAGGATGTGAGATGGGTAAAACGCAGTGAGAAAGAGAACGATGCCCAGGGTCAGGTAGGGTATCTGAAAATAGTTGAGTGTAATCAATGCCCCTAAGGACAGGATCAACGCGAAACCTTGCCACCGGTTGAGGGTGGATGCGGCTGAGTAATGAGCAGCATCTTTCCGTAATTTATTGATTGCCTGATCAAGCAGAAAGTCTTGATTTTTGCGCCGCAGATAAGCTCTGTTGCGTTGGCTGTCCAACAGCCTTTGGGCTTCTTCCCATTCAAACTGAGAAATAAGACCGAGCCTGATGAGAATTTCCTGTGCATCAACATTTTTGGTGAGCGACAATTGACACACGGTTTCCAGTTGAGCGAGTGTGATGCCGAAGCGGGACAGGATCAGAAGTTCAGATGGCAGGTCATTTGATTGGGAAAGAGTAGGGGGATTGTGAGTTGCAGTAGATCTGTCCTCAGATATTGTGGGGAGCGAACTTGTTTGCTCATCACGACTACGCATAATGCACTCACACTTGCCAGCCCGTGAATAATTTTTTAATGCAAAGACCTCAACCTGAAATCAGGGAAGCAAAAATGTTCTGGTTCGAAAACCAAAAACTCCTAAACCTGCATAAGATTTGCTTCATTGCCGGCATTCTGGCTTTGAGCATTGCGTTGGTTTTTCCGTCGCAGGCACAACAGGTGAACATACCGAGCTTCTGGGACAAGAATGAACGTTTCGAAAAACCGGACCTTTCTAAAATCCCGCGTTTCAGATTTCTGACGACAACAGATTTTCCACCGTTCAACTTCATAGATCGTAAAAAAAGACTGAGCGGGTTTCACATTGATCTGGCCAGAGCCATATGCCTTGAACTGGAATTGTTGAACCGTTGCCAGATCCAGGCTCTGCCATGGGAAGAACTGCAAAAAACACTGAAAGACGGGAATGGCGAAGCGATCATCGCTGGCCTTGCCGTAACACCGGAGGCCCGCAAGGAACTCAGTTTTTCCAGGCCCTTTCTTCAAATCCCGGCGAGATTTGTGACTCGAAAGGATAGCGGCCTTACCGCCCCGGTGTTTGAAGCGCTGTTTCGCAAAAAGACAGGTGTGATTGAGGGCTCAGCCCACAAAGCCTATTTCGAAAATGTATTTTCTGCCCGCACGGTTGAAGTTTTCCCCACCAGGGACGCAGCTTTGAAAGCGTTGCAGGAAAAGAAAGTGGAAGCGGTATTTTCCGATGCCGTATCGCTCTCATTCTGGCTCGGCTCTGCCAGTGCAAACGATTGCTGCACCTTTCTGGATGGACCGTTCAGCTCTGAAAAATATTTTGGCAATGGATTGGCAATTGCTTTGCCCAAAGAGCGCCCGGAACTGGTGTCTGCCGTAAATTTTGCCCTGAGCCAGATTAACAAAAAAGGCACGTTCGCTGAACTCTATCTCAGGTACTTTCCGATGGGGTTGTTCTAGCGAGAGCGTTAGCCGTTCTCGTTTTGCCGTACGAACGGAACCTTCAGCGTCCACCACAATTGCGTGGGCTTTTCATCCTGCCATTCACTCAATCCGATGGTCATACCGTCATGTCCCTCTTGCGGTTGGGCAATATAGGTTTTGAACATCCGGTCCCAGATCGCCAGATTAAATCCGTAATTGGAGTCGGTCTCATTGTGGATGATGGAATGATGAACCCGGTGCATGTCCGGTGTTACGATAATCCATCGTAAAATTCGATCCACGCTCAGCGGGATCTTGAAATTTGAGTGGTTGAACATCGCCGCACCATTAAGGACAATTTCAAAGATCAACACAGATACGGCAGGTGCACCAAGTGCAATCACCACACCGATTTTCCAGGCCATGGAAAGGGCAATCTCAATCGGATGAAAACGGATAGCGGTTGAAACGTCGATATCCACGTCAGAATGGTGCATCCGGTGAATTTTCCACAAAATCGGGATTTTATGGGAGGCAAGGTGCGTAAGCCATATCGAGAAGTCCAGAACCACAAAACATATGACAATAGATAGCCATTCCGGTACCGGAACGACATTAAACAGCCCATAGCCATTGCTGCTCGCCCAAAGTGCAGCACCCACGGCGGCACTTGCAAAGAGAACACGAACCACCACTGAATCAATCACGATAATCGCCCAGTTTGTAAACCATCGGCGAGCTTTAACCGGCTTCGGCATTCTGCGTGGAACCATGAACTCCAACACGGCAAGCAGCACAAAAAGGCCGATGAAAATGCCAAATCTTATCTGTGGTTCGGTCAGTTCAAACATGGGAGTAACCTAGTCTTTCACGTGTCAAACTCAAGTGACTTTCAGTTGATGCGACGATTACCCGCGTGACCCTAACCAACGCTTTGCCTGTCACAGACGCCTGTGCCGGGCTCTGGCAGCAACCCGGATCGCTGAACAAGTGGCTTCATCAATATCAAGTTCTTCTGCCAGCATTTGGGCAAATCGGGTTTCTTCCCGCTTGAAATAGAAATCCGCCACAGACACATCCACTGCCAGCGCGTAAGCTGTTTCAAACAGGCGTTCCGGTAGAACATTATGAGAAGTGGCCAATATTTCCGTTAACCCACCGGATGATTTCAAAATCTTGCCGCAGGCCTGACAGTCCTCGGCAAGTTTGCTTCCGTCATAGGTATCAAACACCGGCAAAGCACGAATAATGGTCCTGATCTTTTCCAGTTCCAGATCGTTCACTTCCCTGTCTGCCACACAGGCGGCCACCATGATGTAAATCAATATCTGATGGGTTGTTAATTCACTCATTTCTGGCCTGTCACGCAACTTCGTCGCTGCAAGCTACAACAGGAAGCCGAGGATAATCAATCAAAGCAATCAGCAAGGCTTGGAAAAAACGTCGCAATGGGATAACAAGCACCGATCAGGAAGAACCTGAAAATCTCTATTACTAGTCACAAGGCGTATACCATGTCTGCAGAACCCTTTTCCGCGGCGCTAGCTGAAGCTGCTAAGTCCTCAAAAGCCTGGCCTTTTGAAGAGGCACGCAAGATTGAAAAACGGTACGCTAAATCGGGATATCCAGAGGTGGTTCTGTTCGAGACCGGTTACGGTCCTTCGGGCCTGCCGCATATCGGAACCTTCGGTGAAGTGGCGCGGACGTCGATGGTGATCTATGCCTTCCGTCTGCTGACCATGGACAAGGTGCCGGTGAAACTCATCTGCTTTTCCGACGACATGGATGGCATGCGCAAAGTGCCCGGCAATGTGCCCAATCAGGACATGCTGGAAGCCCATTTGGGCCTGCCGCTCACAAGCGTTCCAAGCCCGTTCTCGAATGAGCATGACAGCTTTGCCCATCATAACAATGCGAAACTCAGGGAATTTCTGGATCGCTTCGGTTTCAATTACGAGTTCATCAGCGCGACGGACTATTACAAATCCGGCAAGTTTGATGATGCGCTTCGTCTTGCTCTCCAGAAATACGATGAGATCATGGCGGTGATGCTTCCCACTTTGGGTGAGGAGCGTCAGGCAACCTATAGCCCGTTCCTGCCGATTTCTCCCAATACCGGTCGTGTACTCTATGTGCCGATGAAATCGACGGATCCGGCAAACGGGACCATCACGTTTGATGATGAGGATGGCAGCGAAGTCACCCTGTCTGTCACCGGCGGCAATGTGAAACTGCAATGGAAGCCTGACTTTGGAATGCGCTGGGCTGCTCTCGGCGTGGATTACGAGATGTATGGCAAGGACCATTCCATCAACAGTAATCTCTATGACAAGATTTGCCGCATCCTCGGTGCCCGCGCACCGGAACACTTCATCTACGAATTGTTCCTGGACGACAAGGGCGAGAAAATTTCGAAGACAAAGGGCAACGGCTTGACTATTGAGGAATGGCTTGCTTATGCGCCGACCGAAAGCCTTTCGTTCTTCATGTATCAAAAACCGAAGACAGCGAAACGTCTTTATTTTGATGTGATCCCGAAAAACGTGGATGAGTACTTCCAGCATCTGGCTGCATTCCCCACTCAGGATGAAAAGGCTCAGCTTAATAATCCGGTTTGGCACATCCATGAAGGCAATCCGCCGGTTGCAAACATGCCCATCAACTACGGCATGTTGCTCAATCTGGTGAGCGCCTCGAACGCGTCTGACAAGGAGACGCTGTGGGGCTTCATCTCACGCTATACAGACGGTGCCACCGCTGAAAGCCATCCAAAGCTTGATGAAATGGTTGGCTTTGCAATCCGCTACTTCGAAGATTTCGTGAAGCCCACGAAGAAATTCCGTGCGCCCACCGATCTCGAGCGTGAGGCGCTGCAGTCACTGCGGACCAAACTTTCAGCATTGGATGAAAATGCTGACGCTGAAGCAATTCAGACGGAAGTTTTCACTGTGGGCAAGGAAGCAGGGTTTGAAAACCTGAGAGAGTGGTTCCAGGCGCTTTATCAAATTCTGCTTGGTCAGGATCAGGGCCCGCGCTTTGGATCTTTTGTGGCCCTGTATGGCATTGATAAGACCATCACCATGATTGATGCAGGACTTGCCGGTGAGCTTGGCTAGCCGGCAGCCTGTTACTCATTGAGTGACCAGTCATATTCCGTATCTGAAATCGATCCGATCTGCTTGAGCTTCTTCGCCTGTTCAGGGGAGGCGTAGGCGAGTAGGTGTTCAATCACACCTTTTTCTGAATTGCCGAAATCATAAGCAAACCACTTGTAGAGCTTGGAAACCGTCACCTTGCCATTTTTGATGCTGAGGCCGCGCGGGTTATTGATGTAATCCTTTGCGCCCTGTTCAAGCAGCGCTTCGGCATTGGCTGCGGTAAAGGCAGTTTTTTGAAGGTTCGGACAACCCACAGAAGCGCAATTGACAGCGTAGTGGATACGCGGGTCTTTCCAGATCGGTCTCAGAATTGCGTGTTCAATATCATCCAGCGTGAGGATTTCCTCTTCCACCGTGATGAGTTCCGCTCCCCAGGGACCGTTCGCAAAAAGACCGGAGGTATCAATATCCCGGATAGATTTGACCGGATAATTATCAACAATCACCTTAACCGTCAGGGCATTGTACATGTTGATCCAATAGGCCAGTTGCACAGGTCTTGCCCGGTCGGATATCTCGATTGAACTCAGGGCGTTGAGGTAGGTGTTCAGATCGCTTTTGTCCTGATCAGTCATGGCAGAATAGGCAAAGCGGTTGAGCCCCGTACCATCTTCCTTGATATGCTTCTTCAAAAGCTGGTCCCAGGTTGAATGATCGATCGCCTGAGTGTTCTCAGGGTTATTGTCTTCCCAGATGTCCCAGACTTCCGGTTCGCTGGACGAGAAGCCGCCTATGAAGCCACTGGTAAAAACAACGACGGTGATCATTGCAAGAATTCTGAGGAGCATGGACCGTTTCCTTTTGAAAGGGTTAAAACGTTCCCCTCCTATGCGCTGAACCAGGTGCCGAAACAATTAAAATTGGTTGACCATTTTGTGAACCAATGCGCGTGATCTTGATTTGTATGATTTGCCTGTTTCCGGATAAAAGCTTCCCCAAGCTCTAGACTAACATCCTGGTAACACACTGCAGTTGCCAGTTTCAGCGAGGATCAGCTCATGTTCAAAGCAAGCCTGCAAAAATCAATTCTTTTGAGTGCCGTTCTGTTATTAGTCGGTGTAACCGGTTCATTGGCATCAAACACGCAAGCAAGTACAAAAAATACTGCTTCGAACCCAACGGAATTGATTGAACTGACTCAATCCACGCAAAAGACCGCTCAGGAGCGTGCTGAAGAGCGCCGCAAGGCCCGTGAAAAGCGCAGGAAAGAACGTGAGAAGCGTAGAAAAAATCGCCGTACACCACGCTTCGGCAGCTTCTCATAATAGGCAGTGACAAGATTACAAACATCACATTTTAACTGGCCAGCCTGGATCGGGCTGGCCTTTGTTTTATTTTCAGTGGCAATCATTGGGCGGCTGTCGCTTGGCTTCTTTGATCGCAACGTCGATCCGCTTGAAATGCCCATCGGAACCATGGTTACGGTTTACCTGATCACGGCCGTTGGCTTCACAATTCTTGCCCCGCTTCTGGTTCTTCGACAGGCAGTATCAGATCAAAGAGCCCTTTTGCTTTTGATCCTGGTGGTTGGAACAGTCCTGCGTCTCGCATTCTTCGGCGCACCCACCCTGCTTGAGGATGACTATAACCGCTATTTGTGGGACGGGGCGGTCACTGCTAACGGCATGAACCCCTATACCTACTCGCCAGAACAGGTTGCCGGATTTGCTGACAAAGATCACCCGCTTCAAAAGCTGAGCATTGAAGCTGGCTCAATTTTTCAGAACATCAACTATCCGCAGTTCAGTACAGTCTATCCGCCGGTTACCCAGGTCGTGTTTGCCATCACATACTGGATTGCGCCATTCAGCCTCGATGCGCTTCGTTTCGTGTTGTTGTTCTTTGAACTGTGCTGCGCCGGATTAATACTCGCAATACTGATGCAACTCGGCAAATCTCCGCTATGGGTTGTGCTCTATTGGTGGAACCCGCTGGTCATAAAGGAAATTGCAAATTCAGCGCATATGGAGCCGATCCTCATGCTGCCCGTACTGGGTGCGGTATATTTCGCTTTAAGGGGCAGGATCATGGTTCCAACGGTGTTGTTGGCTGTTGCAGCGGGTGTGAAAATCTGGCCGGCATTGCTGGTATTGCCACTCTGGCGCAAGATGCTGGACCATCCCAAGGAGCTGATCCTTAACGCGGCCGTCTTTGCAGGCATTCTGATCCTGTTGGTGGTTCCCATTCTTCTCGCTGGCTTGAACAGTCATTCCGGCTTTGCTGCATTTGGTGGACAATGGCAGGCTTCGTCCGCTACCTATCTCGTTGCGGAGATGATCGCAGACCGGGTTTGGCCCTATCAACTGGATGAGGTTTTCAAAATCCCCCAGGTGGCACGCCTTTTAATCGTTCTTGCCCTTCTGGTAGCAATCGCTGGCATCTGCTTCAAACGCGCAAACGACGATGCAGCGCTCATAAAGCAGATGTTTCTGATCACAGCCAGCATCTACCTGTTAGCACCATCACAAACCCCCTGGTACTTCCTCTGGATCATTCCTTTCGCCTGTATCTATCCGTCACCCGCTCTGCTTCTTGCTGGTGCGACCATGGTGCTTCACTATTCCTTCTTCCATTTCAGCGTGCGGGGAATGGCGGATTTCTATCATGATGTGATCGTCTGGCTCATCTGGCTGCCGGTCTGGTTTTTCCTCTTGTTCGAATTGATAAGCCTGCGACGCGACCGGCAGTTGGAAAGCGTACCCCAATGAGAGCGGATAAAAAGATCGCCGTTGTTATCCCAACACTCAATGAAGAGAACGCCATCGGCAAGGTCATCGCAGACATTCCCAAATGGGTAGATTTGATCGTGATCTCGGACAATGGCTCGAAGGATAACACCATTAAGGTTGCTGAAAGTCTCGGCGCTGTCACGCTTCAATCAGAAACCGGTGGCGGATATGGTTCTGCGTGCCTTGCAGGTATAGATCGGGCTGAAGGTCACGATGTAATCGTCTTCGTTGATGGTGACTTTAGCGACTATCCCGAGCAGATGGATCGCCTGGTCGATCCAATCCTCAACGGAAAAGCAGATATGGTGATCGGATCACGGCGATTGGGAAATGCAAAATCAGGCTCACTCACGCCACAGCAGCAGTTCGGCAACTGGCTTGCCTGTTTTCTGATCCGCCTGTTCTGGGGTGTGAAATATACCGATCTCGGGCCATTCCGGGCAGTCGAAGCAAATGCCCTGAAGAAACTCAAAATGACGGACCAGGCTTTTGGCTGGACCGTACAGATGCAACTCCATGCAATCTTTGAAGATATCCGGGTGATAGAAGTTCCAGTTGATTACCGCTCCCGCATTGGTCATTCCAAGATTTCCGGCACCATACGGGGCACAATTCTCGCAGGCCATGCAATCATTGGAACTATTTTGAAGTCAGCCATGAAGAAGTATCTGGGCAGGCAACAGGCTTAAGGTGCATTCTTGCGCCAGATACCGCGCTCTTTTCGTTTAGCTTCCTCCAACTCTTCTTCATAATGACCTTCCTCCGGCTCTGCCCATCCGGTCAGGACCAGCCATGCGGACATGTCGTAGTTTCCCAATCGACACTTCGTGTTCACGCGAAGGGCTTCAGTGTCCTCAATCGGATCGCAGTCAATCGTCCGGCCTCTTACAAACTGTCGCATCTCTGTTCGTGCAAGACGTCCGCATGGCCACGACGTGCCATCTTCATAGGTGCAGTTACGATCCAATTCGACCGGAATGATATCATTGAGAACGATTTGCTTTTTCTGACTGATCAACACCCCAGCACTCACCACAAACGGGCGGTTCCATACAATCGGCTTGGGTGGTTTGGGCGGGGGAGGTGGTGGCACCACGTCAGGTAAACGCTCCAGCGATCCCTCTTCAAATACAGGTCCCGGCAACATGCGTTCCGGTGTGATGTTTCGGACAATTTCAACCGGTTCAGTACCGATGATTGTTTCTTCCGGTTTTTCCGCTTGCCGTTTGGTTTGTTCCGGGTCTTCAAACGAAAATATGAAATAGAGACATCCGGAGAGCAGTGCCAGGCAGAAGACAACAAGTTTAATGCCTTCCTTCATGACCGGCTCCTACTGGCTGGCCCACACAATACGCGCCACCCACTCCAGCTCATCCAATTCAAACACCAGAGTTTCGTGATCAGGATTGAGAGACTGCAGGGTAATCTGATTTGATGATCGTTTTTCAAGCGTTTTCGCGAAGACTTCGCCCTGCGTGGTCTTCACCACCACACGGTCGTTTTTGCGCACCTGAGCGGCTGGGTCCACGATGATGATGTCTCCTTCGCGGTAAAGCGGCATCATGGAATCGCCGGAAACCTTCAGCGCATAGGCGGATTCGCTTGCACCGGTTGGCGGCGAAATCTCATCCCAACCCTGCCCGACGGGAAAACCACCATCATCAAAGAAACCACCCACTCCGGCTTGCGCAAAGCCGATGAGCGGTACTGAATTGCTCGAAGCGGTTTGCTTGTAGTCGCCGGCAGGTATTGCCTTGCTCAACTTCGCCAATCGCGCCTTTGCGTCGGGATCAAGCATCTCCAGGAAGTCGCTCACCGAGGTTCCGGTCGCTCTTAGAATTTTGGCAATGGACTCAGTGGAGGGCCATCTTTCACGGCCCTCGGCGGTAAACCGTTTTGAAGGGTTGAAACTCGTGGAATCCAGTCCGGCATTCCGGGCCAGGCCGGAAGCGGAAAGTTCACTGCGTTTGGCTAATTCATCGATAGCTGCCCAGATTTGGCTATGGGTCAACATATCCATCAAGCATCTCCAGAAGAGGAATAATTTCCTCTTCTAGCTAATTGATGCAATCTTGTCCAGTATCAGGCGGTGTAAGCGTCGCGCCCGCTCTTGATCATAGCATCCATCAATTCAAGACGGTCCTGACCCCAGAAAACCTCGCCATTGTAGTAGTATGCAGGTGCACCAACAGCGTCTTTTTCAATGGCTTCTTTAGTGTTGGCTGCGCGCATTGCGGCTGCCTCATCACTTTGCGAAAGTTCAAAGATCGCATCAGCATCATGGCCGGTGGCTGCAAGAGTGTCTTTTAGGATTGCCTCATCCGCGATCTGAAGCTCATCTTCCCATACTGCTTTGCCCAGCGCCAAAGACAGCGCAGCCGCATCGCCACCCGAGATGACAGAAGCACAAATGCACAAATCCGCTGCAAGCGGATTGGTCGGGAAGTGCGCAGGCGTAATGTTGATGTTCAAGCCTCTCGCTTCTGAGCAGCGCTGAAGTTCAATCAGACGGTAGCGTTGACGGACCGGTGGCCGTTGACCGGGAGGCACTGCACCGGACTCGCTCCATACACCCATAATGTCGAAGGGTTTGAAATTGACCTGCTTGCCGTTGCGCTCGGCAATCTCCATCAGGGTGGCGTGACCCAGATATGTAAAGGGTGACAATGGCGTGAAAAAATAATCAATGGTATCAGACATTTTTAGTCCCGGTTTTGTGGTTGATAATTTTGACCATATTGCGCTTCGCCAACCTTTTGGCAATATGCGGGGAAGGGAGAATGCCATGTCAGACGGAAAACTCACGCAATTGTCAGCAGATGAACTGTTGGCGCGAGCGTATGCATTGGACAATGAGGAAGATACAAAGCAGCTCTACACGGACTGGGCCACCACTTACGATAAGACAATGCTGGATGGTCTCGGCTATGCCACACCGCGCAAGACCGCAAGCCTGCTGGCTGAAAAACTAACCGATAAAACCGCCCGCATTCTGGATGTGGGGAGCGGAACGGGCCTTGCCGGCAGATATCTGGCCGAACACGGATTTGGAAACACCGATGCGCTAGACTATTCACCTGCCATGTTGGCCGTAGCAGCCAATCGCATGAACGGAGAGGTTCCAGTCTACAAAAATTGCATCGAAGCTGACTTGAACGCTGAACTTTCCCTTGAAAGCAACAGCTATGACGCCTTGATCTGTACAGGCACATTCACGCACGCCCATGTGGGTGCGCAGTGCCTGTCTGAGCTGTTTCGGATCTTGAAGCCCGGCGGTTTCTTCGCCTGCACGATCCAGAAAGACGTATGGGTGGAGGCAGGATTTAAAGAGACCGTTAGTGAGTTGGCTGAACAAGGTGTATTAAGAACGCTCGGCATGGTAATGGGGATATATTTTGACGGCGACGAAGAACCTGAGGGTTGGTACGTAATCTGGGAGGGGTTGAAATGAGCAAATTGGCATTGGTGACAGGGGCTGCACGGGGGATCGGGCTGGCCACCACAAACCGTTTTCTCGAAGAAGGCTGGAAGGTGGTAATGATTGACCGTGACGATGAGGAATTGCGGAAAGTTTCCAAATCCATGGTCAACGCCTTTGCGATCACAGCGGATATCTCACAGGAAGATGAGGTGCGGGATTTCATCAATCGGATTGATGAGGAATTCGGTGCGCTGGATGTGGTGGTCAACAATGCCGGGGTGGCAGATTTCGGCCCCATGGAGGAAACAGATTTTGACCGCTGGCGCACGGTCATGGAAACCAATCTTGATGGCACGTTTCTGGTAAGCCAGGAGGCAATCGGCCTGCTCAAGGTAAAGGGTGGGGCGATTGTTAATATCGCCTCCATATCAGGTCTTCGTGCTTCCACTTTGCGAACCGCCTACGGCACGTCCAAGGCAGCGGTCATTCAGCTCACCTTGCAACAGGCAGCGGAACTTGGAGAGTTTGGCATCCGCTCCAATTGCGTGTGTCCCGGTCCTGTCCGAACCAAGCTGGCGATGGCGGTTCATACCCAGGATATCATCGACGCTTACCACGATGCTATTCCACTGAACCGATATGGTTCCGAAGATGAAATCGCCAATGCAATCTTCTTCCTGTCTTCAGAACAAGCCAGTTACATCACCGGTCAGGTGCTGGCAGTGGATGGTGGATTTGAAAGTACAGGCGTCGGCTTACCGGCCCTGCGTCGTTAAAACCTGCTCTTGATTTGCTTCCGCTTCAACTGAAGCGTTTACCGGCGATTCCTGTCTCTTCGCAAACCAGCCTTTGAGCATGTTGGCCCAGGAGACGAACGGGAACAGGGTCAGCTTGACCACATCCGTGTCCGGAACCCCGTCGGCGCCCATGGGCGTGCGACACGGATGCGGATTGTAGTAGGTGCCGAATATGTAGTCATAGAGCGGTATGACATTTGCCAGGTTCTTACCATAGGCAACCGGATCCGTAGAATGATGCCAGCGATGAAACCTTGGAGACGCTATAAGAAACTTGAAGGGCCCATGATCCCAGTCCACATTAGCGTGGACATAGGCATTGTGTAACGACAGTACTGTAACCCCTAGTACTGCAATTTCGGGCGTTGAACCAAGCCAGGACAGCAAAATAACGTAACTGAGCTTCATCACGAACACTTCCAGGAAGTGGACGCGATAGGTGGTAAGAAGATTTACATCCGTGTCGGAGTGATGAATTGCGTGTATCGGCCACAACAGCTTGTTATGCATGATGCGGTGGTTCCAGTAATCAGCAAAATCATAGGCGAAAATGCTGATAATCACGGCAAGCCAGATCGGAACCGTATCCCATGTGGACTGTGGCAGATATGGAATTCCAAGCAGATCATAAGCTGCCTGAAAATACTCAACGGCAAAGTAAACGATCGGAATAAAGATGATATTTATCATCAGCATACCCATGCTGGCAGCTGAATTTTTGATCACATTCATCGTCAAAGACTTTTCCAGGCCTTTTCGATAGATGTCGAAAGCAATATATACCATAAACATGGCAAGCGAGATTTTCAGGGTCTTACTGATTGTAATTCCACTGAAATAACTCCAAACGCTCTCAAAAAACTGAACAAGTGTCATCATCTGTTCCAACTTAAACCGCTAAAATGATAAGGTTTTTGCGTAACCATTTCGTTAAGTTAAAACCTAGAATGAATTCTAAACCGAGCCAGTTAACCCTAAGTGGCCAAGACCCGATTGATATTGATAAGCAGATCAGGAAACCCATGAGCACACAAAATCCACTTCTTCAAAACTGGGAAACCCCCTTTGAGGTTCCACCTTTTGATAAAATCGAAAACGGCCATTATCAGGAGGCGTTTGAGATTGCATTGGAAGAAAATCTGACTGAAATCGATCGGATTGCGGATAATCCCGCAGAACCCACTTTCGTCAATACAATCGCTGCTTTGGAAAGCGCAGGGGAAAACCTGTCGAAAGTTGCGTCCACTTTTTTCAATCTGTCCGGTTCGCATACTAATCCCGAATTCCAGAAAATCGAGCGGGAGATGGCACCAAAACTGGCGGCACATGGCTCCAAGATAAAGATGAACGAGAAACTGTTCCGCCGGATCGATGTTCTTTATCTGGGTCGTGAAGAACTGGACCTGAACCCGGAAGCAAAACGTGTCCTTGAACGCTATCATTCTGACTTTGTCCGCTCCGGTGCACAGCTGGAAGGCAAGGAACGCGAACGCATGGCAGAAGTGCTACAACGCCTCGCAACGCTTGGCACATCATTCTCACAAAATGTCCTTGCTGATGAAAACGCCTATGAACTTGTTCTGGAAACCGAAGCTGATCTGGAAGGACTGCCGGACTTCCTGATTTCCGCTGCTGCAGCTGCTGCAGAGGAACGCGGGCATGCGGGCAAGCATGTGATTACGTTGTCACGCTCCCTGATCGAACCATTCCTGCAATTCTCCTCTGTCCGTAGTCTGCGTGAACAGGCCTTCAAAGCATGGATATCACGTGGAGAATTGGGCGGGGAAACAGACAACAGGGAGATTGTGGCTGAAACCCTCAAACTTCGTGAAGAACGTGCCAACCTGTTAGGATTCGACACATTCGCCGACTACAAGCTGGATGATCAGATGGCGAAAACACCGGACGCCGTCCGCGACCTCTTGATGCAAGTCTGGCAACCGGCCAAAACCCGGGCTGCGGAAGAAGCGCAAAAACTCCAGGAATTGGCCAACTCTGAAGGGGCAAACTTCAAGATAGAGCCATGGGACTGGCGTTACTACGCTGAAAAGGTCCGTAACGCTGAACATGATCTGGATGAAGCGGAGATCAAACCATATTTGCAACTGGATCAGATGATCAATGCAGCGTTTGAGACTGCAGGTCGTTTATTCGGGCTGAAGTTCGAAGAACTCTCAGATGTGCCGACGTATCATGAAGACGTGCGCGTTTTCGAAGTTAAGGATGCCGAAGACAATCACGTTGCTCTGTTCTTGGGCGATTATTTCGCCCGTTCCTCCAAACGCTCTGGCGCGTGGATGAGCGGATTCCGCTCTCAGGAAAAACTGAAAGGGGACATCAGGCCGATTATCGTCAACGTGATGAACTTCGCCAAGGCCCCGGCAGGAGAAGCGACCTTGCTCACTTTTGATGATGCAAGAACGCTCTTCCATGAGTTTGGCCACGCACTGCACGGCATGCTGTCAAATGTTACCTATCCAAGGGTTTCAGGAACCTCTGTGGCCCGCGATTTTGTGGAACTGCCAAGCCAGCTTTATGAGCATTGGTTGGGTGAAGATGAAATCCTGGAGAAATATGCCGTCCACTACAAAACCGGCGAACCCATGCCACGGGACCTGGTTGAAAGGCTGAAAGCAGCTGAAAACTTCAATCAGGGCTTTGCCACGGTGGAATATACAGCATCCGCCCTGGTTGATCTGGAACTTCACACCATGCCGGCAGACGACGCACAGGATATTCTGGCAATTGAAGGAAACATTCTTGAGAAGATCGGAATGCCTTCTGAAATCACCATGCGCCATCGCACACCACACTTTGCTCATGTGTTTTCCGGCGATGGATACTCAGCCGGTTACTATTCTTACATGTGGTCTGAAGTGATGGATGCGGACGCGTTCGAAGCGTTCAAGGAGCAGGGGGATGCGTTCGATGCAGAAACAGCAACCCGCCTGCGGGACTTTATCTATTCCACAGGCGGGAGCCGTGATCCTAGCGAACTCTATGTGGAGTTCCGCGGTAAAATGCCGGAGATCGACGCGCTTCTCAAAGGCCGGGGCCTGAAAGACGCGGCGTAACGTTAAGGCTGATTAGTGAACCGGACATAAGGAACTGGTTGCTCAAAATCACCGAAACGCTCTTTGGCATCTTCATCAGAAACAGCCGGGGTGATGATTACTTTGTCACCCTGCTGCCATTGCGCAGGCGTTGCCACCTGGTGCTGGGCAGTGAGCTGCATTGAATCGATTACCCGCAGGATTTCATCAAAATTACGGCCTGTTGTCATCGGGTAGGTGAGGATCAGCTTGATCTTCTTGTCTGGTCCCACAATGAAAACGGAGCGCACGGTGGCATTGTCCGCTGGTGTACGGCCTTCAGATGTGTCACCCGCTTCAGCCGGAAGCATGCCATACAATTTGGCCACTTTCAGTTCAGGGTCGCCGATCATTGGATAACCAACCGATTGCCCGGTTACAACCTGAATGTCTTCTTTCCATTTATGATGGTTCTCCACCGGATCAACGGAGATGCCGATCACCTTCGTATTGCGTTTGGCAAACTCATTCTCCAACCCTGCCATATAGCCAAGCTCGGTGGTGCAAACCGGCGTGAAGTCTTTCGGGTGAGAGAAAATCACCGCCCAACCATCACCGATCCAGTCATGGAAATTGATCTCACCAGCAGTGGTGTCGGCTGTAAAATTGGGGGCGTCATCATTGATACGTAGGGACATGGGGCGTTCTCCTCGGTTCGTGTTTTGTATTATTATGAGCAACTAAGTGTGAAAGGAATATGGCTTTCACGGAGAGCTATTTACTCGATTACCATAGCACAATGGCCTTCCTCGACCACATCTTCTTCGGCAATATTTAATTTTGTGACTGTACCTGAAACCGGCGCTTCATAGGGCATCTCCATTTTCATCACTTCCATGATGAAGAGCTCCTGACCTTCGCTGACGGATTGGCCTTCGCTGACCAGCAATTTCCAGACAGAACCGCCTGTTTCCAGTTTGATTTCAGTTGCCATTGCGTCCTCTTAATTCAACTTGTCTTGTTTCAAGGCCTTGCCGGAAAGCCCGTTTGTCCCAGTAGGGGTGGTAGAAGGGGCTGGATCCGGTCAATCCAGCGGCAAAGCATCGGTCTGGTTTCCCGTGGGTCGATCAATTCATGGATAGAGAAAGACTCAGATCGTGGGAAGGGAGATTGTTTTGCAGCCAGTTGTTCTTCCAGTTCGCGCCGCTTTGCCTCCGGGTCTTCGGCTGCTGCGATTTCCCGGTGATATGCCACTGCCACACCACCTTCCACGGGCAGTGGGCCGGTCTCGGCTGAAGGCCAGGCAAGTACGTAGCCTTCCGGCCCATAGTGAGCAGCCTGTGCCACTCCGAAGGACCGGCGGATCATGATAGACGCCCAGGGCACTTTGCTCATGGCAGCGGTAAGAACCGCATTGGCTCCATGGCGAATAGTGGCAGCCCGTTCTGCCTGTGAACCGATCATGAAGCCGGGTTCATCCACAAAACTCAAGATCGGCAGATGAAACGTCTCGCAGAGTTCAAGGAACCGGCGAACCTTTTGTGCTCCGTCCGCTGTCATGGATCCGGCCAGGTACCGGCCATCATTGGCCCACACACCCACTGGCTGACCATTCATTGTGGCAAGCCCGGTGATCTGGCTGCGGCCATAGCCTTTGCCAATTTCAAAAAACGATTCCAAATCGAGAACGAGACCGAGCAATTTGCGCATGTCAAAGGCACGCCTGCGATCTTTGGGAACGATTTCGAGTAACGCTTCTTCCCGTCGCTCTACCTGGTCGGCACAGGGTTGAACGGGGGGCAGTTCCCACACATTGGCGGGCAGATAACTCAGGAACTGCCGGATCTGCTGCAGGCTGTCTTTTTCATCCTCGCCCGCATTGTCTACCGTGCCGTTTTTGCAGTGCACATCTGCACCACCCAGTTCTTCCTTGGTTTTCTTCTCACCCATGGCTCGTTGCACGACGGCTGGGCCGGCAACCAGGATTTGTGCTGTGGAACGGGACATGATGGAGAAATGCGATGCTACCAACCGTCCTGCAGGCATGCCAGCAACAGCACCGAGCGCTGCCGAGGCTACTGGAACGCTTGCCATCGCTTCTGCCACGGATCGGAAGCGGGACATCTCGTATACAGGCGCGCTCAGGCTTTTTGTCTTGGGCGACCCAACGCTGCCACCAGCTCCCTCATGCAGACGGATGAGCGGCAGGCGGTATTGCACAGCCAATTGTTCGGTATAGACGCTCTTTCGCAATCCGGCCGCTGTGGGAGACCCACCTTTGAGGGTGAAATCCTCGCCACCCACAACACATCGGCGCCCGTTAATTTTGCCAAAACCCAACACATAATTTGCTGGAGAGAAGTCCGTAATCTGGCCGTTTTCATCCAGCTCAGCTTCACCGGCTCCCATGCCCAGTTCTTCAAAGGAACCGTCATCCAGAAGCACGTCAATGCGCTCACGAATGGTGAGTTTACCCTTGTTGTGATGTTTTGAAATTGCCTCCGGGCCGCCCTGTTGTTTGGCGAGCCCACGGCGTTCATAGATTTGATCGACTTCACTTTTCCAGCTCATCGCGAAAGATTAGTCCAGCCGATCCCGGGTGGCAATCGCCCTTATCACACTTTTGAGGCATGGGGATAAGAAAATTGTTAAGGTGTTGAAATCATTGCATTAGTGAAAAATCGTATCCCCGCCAGTTTGTGTGCAAGTATTATCCACCCATCGCCTGTTCATTGAACCCGCCGTGAATTGACAAACCACACAGGGTTCGCTGCAAACTCAGTTTGGCCACCGAAGTTAAGCTTGAACAGGGAGTGAAAGATACGTTTTGTTTTTCGGGAACGAAAGGCGCTCAACAAATCTTTCACCGGGCTGCTCTTTTAGAGCACCACGACGATCAAGCAATGAAACCTGCACCCAAAAGAGCAGCCCGTTGTTTGTAGGAATGTGCAAAACAAGAGCCGCGCAAGGGTGAAACCCGCAGCGGGATACAAATAAGTAAAACACTGGCGGGAAACCGGGTGAGTGAACGATCCTCTTTGCCTGTAATCTGTATTTACCTATGGCTGTTATGAGTCCAAAATCACGATACAGCATTAAACGTGAACGTCAGCTATGTGTATTAGCATTCGATGCACAACTCATTCACAACCAGTTGCAGCCGCATAGTCGTGAAAAGCATGGGCAAGTATTTTTGCTTGATCTTCTGAGCCCAATGAAAACTGCAACGAAGGAATTGCATCAACCCGTCCTGTTATAAACGAGTCTGAGGATATTTCACCAGACAAAAATGTTGATGTTGTCCGGTAGGTCACTGGAGCTGGCAAAGCTTCAACAGCCTCTACAAACTGATAGAATCTTGGCGCATCTTCGTGAGCAATAAATTTTTTCGTGCCATCTTCAGTAGTTACAACCTTTGCCATGACTCGGAAAAATAAAGAAGTATTTTTAGCTCCCAAGAATTCCTTAAGAGACGAGACTTCTGAAACGGGTTGTTCGGTCAAATCTGCGCCAGCATCAATAATACTGGATGCCTGGATCAACATACTGTCGTTGACAGGACCTCTATCAATACGCAAACCGAAGCCTTTGGGACTACGAATAAAGCGAACTGTTTTGAGATTGTAGTTTCGTAAATCAGCTCGAATTACTACTCTTGTCAAAGCTATTGGAGAACTTTCCTGTCCCACCGATTCAACAACTAGAGATATATTACAACCGTCAAGGTTGACTGTTCCGTCAAGACCCGTTGCTTCTGCCAAACCGCGGCTCAGACGATCCGCTGGTGTTGGCGATAGTACAAAAAAGTAAACTAATCCAATTGCGACGGTGAGGCTGGCTACAAACAAAATTAGTCTCAAAAACGAATCTCCAGATTGCATTTGCATACTTACTTGCTCGAGGGATATTTCGCACTGATTGCTTGGAAGGCGCAACTCAAAACTTTTAAACATCTCTTCGGGAAATGGTTATCAGCGGAGATTAGAGTAACTTCTGCGAACAGCACCTCCGTCCGCTCACCGCATCCTCACGGCAGCCAACTTTAATACAAAATTCCGATGCGGAAAGTAGCCTTGCAATCAGGGCTCAGTGCGCCGTCATAGGCTTCATTGGTGCAGGATGCGGAGATGGTGGTGCGCAGATGCTCCGTAAATGTGTATTGAGCCACAACACCTGCTTCACCAAGAAACCCTTCTTCAAGATCTCCGTAAATTGTCTCTAGCGCCACGCCGCGTCCGGCTACGAAGAGACCGATACCGTCATCACCAAAAAACGGCGCATAGGCGCCGTTCTGAGGTTCCACAAAGGGCAGGGGGTTTTCAGCATCACTGGATTGAAAACCGAGGAGAAAGCCACCGCCGCCCTCGATATTTTCTGTCCCGAAAGAGCCGTGCAGATAGGGTGAGAACAGAGCCTTATACCCCGACCTGTTGCCCAGCTCATAATTTTGCCAGGCATGGCCTGAAACACCGATAATACCGCGTAATCCCACATCACCACGCTGTGGTCGCGTACCGATGTCGAAGATATCATGCAGATCAGACCGAACATCCTGTACAAAATCATCCACAAATCCGCCTTCACCACCAAGCCTCAGGGTTGTGGTCGCCTCAAACTCATCTGTCTTGAACTGCTTGCCGAACCGTAACACCACGCGGCCACGATCATCCAGCGGATCAAGGTTAAAGTCTGCATCACCTGAACTCGCTTCGGGACCGGATTGAAAGGCACCAAGCGCCACATACCAGTCATTGGAAAACCGAGCGGCGAAATCTATACAGCCACCCAGACCGCTGCCATCAGATCCGAAATAGATATCGTTGCAGTGCGCACCAAAACTTTCCTCCATCCTCACATCCTGAGAATAGGAAGGGCTAACCCACAGAGCTGGTAATAAAGTGGTGAAAGCAATTACCGCCGTCAAACGTCGCCATACATGGCAAACCATCCCCGAAGGAACAGCTTTGCCGGTGCTGCGTTTCCCACAAATTGACGGTTTATGCTGTGGCCGCACAGGCACAGACCGCCGATCTTTAAAACAGACCATTCAAGTTTTCCGCACATCCTCGTAAGATTCCTTGAATCTGATTTGCAGCCTTTTGAAAAGGGAAAAATTATTTTGGATTCAATGGGAAGCGTGTTTTGCGGGTCGGGTCAGGTCATAAAAAACCCCGGCTGATTAACTCAACCGGGGTCGTAAAAGCTTATGTATTAAAGGCTATGCAGCCTTTTTGGTAGAAGCAGCATTTGGGTTGAAACGGTCATAGAACTTCTCATCTGTCTTGGCCATTTCAATCAGCAGATCGCAAGGTTTGAACTGCTCACCATACTTGGCTTCAAGGTCTTTCAACATTTCTACGAACTTCGCGGTACCCAAAGTATCGATGTAGGAAATCGCGCCACCGGTAAACGGTGCGAAACCGAAACCGAGGATTGAGCCCACGTCCGCCTCGCGCACATCAGTCACAACGCCTTCTTCCACACAGCGCGCTGCTTCCACAGCAATGGTTGCGTGGAAACGGTTCTTGATTTCCTGACGGTCAAGCGTATCCGGATCCACCTGCGGATAGAGATCCTTCAACCCGTGCCACAGCTGCTTCTTGGCTGGCTTTTCAGGATAATCATAGAAGCCCTTGCCGTTCTTGCGGCCGAAGCGTCCATGCTTTTCAACCATGGTATCCACCACTTCAACAGTGCGCTTGTCGACCACATCCTCACCCACTTCGCGGATCGCTTCATGGATGATTTTATGAGCCAGATCGATCGCTGTCTCATCGTTAAGCTGCAGCGGTCCAAGCGGCATGCCAGCCTGTTTGGCAAGGTTCTCGATCATCGCCGCAGGCACGCCTTCAGTGAGCATGTTGTAGGCTTCTGACATATAGCGAAGCACGCAACGGTTCACGTAGAAACCTCTGGTGTCATTCACAACGATCGGCGTTTTCTTGATCTTGGCAATATAATCAAGTGCCATGGCAATTGCCTTGTCACCGGTCTTTGCACCATTGATCACTTCTACCAGCATCATCATGTTTACTGGTGAGAAGAAGTGAATACCCACGAACTGTTCCGGACGCTTGGAAAACGTAGCCAGATCCGTGATCGGGATGGTGGATGTGTTTGAAGCAAAGATCGCATCCTCAGGCATATGCGCTTCGGCTGCTTCGGTCACAGTCTTCTTCACTTCCGAGTTCTCGAATACAGCTTCGATCACCATGTCCACGTCGGACAGTTTTGAATAGTCAGCCGTAGGCGTGATGAGAGACAAAAGAGCCTCTTTCTTTTCAGCAGTAGAACGCTTCTTGGAAATAGCTTTGTCCTCAAGGCCTTCAGCGTGTTTCACCGCATTGGCCGCGGACTCTTCGTCACGGTCAATCACCACAACTTCGATGCCGGCCTTTGCGGATACGTAGGCAATGCCTGCACCCATAAAGCCACCGCCACCAAGGACACCGATTTTCTTGATCTCCAGATCACCGACACCCGCAGGACGACGAGCACCCTTGTTCAATTCCTGCATGGAAACGAACAGCGTGCGGATCATGTTTGCCGCTTCATCAGAACGCAATACTTCAGCGAAATATCTGCTTTCCACTTTAAGCGCTGTATCCATCGGCAGAAGAAGGCCTTCGTATACGCATTTCATGATCGCGCGGGCGCCAGGATAATTGTCCTGAGTTTCACGGCGATAAATCGCGTTTGCCGGCGGATAAAGCTGGAAACCAGCCGGGGAGTAAACCGGTCCTGCCGGTGGCTTGAAGCCTTTCACATCCCATGGCTGAACGGCTTTAAGACCGTCATTGATAAGCTCTTTTGCCTTTGAGACAAGTTCACCTTCCGGCACTACCTCTGTGCAAAGGCCTTGAGCCTTTGTCTTGGAAGCATGCATGTTGCCGCCCTTGAGGAGGAACTGAAGCGCTTCCTGTGAGTGGATCAGACGTGGCACACGCTGTGTACCGCCACCACCTGGGAAAAGGCCGATTTTCACTTCAGGAAGACCAACCTTCGCATTGTCCGCAATCACACGGGCATGACAGGCAAGGCAGATCTCCAGGCAACCGCCCAGAGCCTGGCCGTTAATCGCTGCCACAAAAGGCTTGCCCGATGTTTCCTGCTTGCGCAGCAAAAGGTTCAGGCGATAGGCATTGTCAAACAGCATTTGTGCTGCGTTCTCAGGATCCTTGGCTTCCTCAGCACGGAACTGACCGAGCATCTCCTGAAGCATGGTAAGATCAGCACCAGCGCCGAAGGCCTTTTTGCCGGATGCAATAACAACACCCTTAACGGCTTCGTCTGCGATCATCGCATCAACAATGGCTTCCCACTCTTCCATGACCGAAAGATCGATCACATTCATGGATTTCCCCGGGCTGTCCCAGGTTACAACGGCAATTCCGTCGCTATCGGTTTCTATTGAGAAATTTTTGTAACTCATAATTAGACCCTCTCAATAATAGTTGCTGTACCCATGCCTGCACCGATGCAGAGGGTAACAAGGGCTGTGTTCTGGTCGCGGCGTTCCAGTTCATCAAGAACGGTGCCGAAAATCATGGCACCGGTTGCGCCGAGCGGGTGACCCATCGCAATCGCACCACCACAAACATTGATCTGGTCATGCGGAATGCTGAAATGCTGCATGTAACGCAGAACAACAGAAGCAAAGGCTTCGTTAAGTTCGAACAGGTCAATGTCACCGATGGTCATGCCGGTACGTTCCAGCAGCTTTTCAGTCACATCAATCGGGCCGGTCAGCATCAATGCCGGGTCGGAACCGATATTGGCGAAGCCGCGGATGCGCGCACGTGGCTTAACGCCAAGTTTCTTGCCGCCTTCTTCTGAACCCATCAACACAGCTGCTGCGCCATCAACGATGCCTGAAGAGTTACCGGCATGGTGCACATGCTGAACGGTTTCCACATCAGGATGCGCTGCAATACCCACAGCGTTAAATCCGCCCATTTCACCCATCATCACGAAGGATGGATCAAGCGAAGCAAGAGACTGCATGTTAGTGTCAGGACGCATATGCTCGTCATTGTCCAGAATGGTCAGGCCGTTCTGGTCTTTGAATGAGATGACCGCATTGTCGAAACGGCCTTCTTCCCAGCTTTGGGCAGCGCGCTTCTGGCTCTCAACAGAGTAGGCATCCACATCATCGCGGGAGAAACCGTATTTGGTGGCGATCAGGTCAGCAGAAACACCTTGCGGCATGAAGTAAGCTGGAACCGCAACAGATGGATCCATTGGCCACGCACCACCGGATGCACTCATGCCCACGCGGGACATGGATTCTACGCCACCTGCAATAACGATGTCATCAGAACCGGCAGCAATTTTGGAAGCACCCATGTTGATTGCGTCCAGACCGGAAGCGCAAAAACGGTTGATCTGCATGCCAGGAACAGTTGAATCGTAGCCTGCTTCAAAGACAGCAGAACGTGCAATATCAGCACCGGCTTCACCCACCGGGTCAACACAGCCCAGAATCACATCATCAACCATGGACGTGTCAGCAATCTCGTTGCGGTCACGCACTGCTTCAAGTGTTTTCGCTGAAAGACGTACTGCAGGAACTTCATGCAGCGAACCGTCTTTCTTGCCGCGACCCCTGGGGGTGCGGACATGGTCGTAAATAAATGCTTCAGCCATCATCTATCTCCAGTTCAGGCGTTGGTCGGGCCGGATGGAAGAAGCTCTTCCGGTGCAGCCCAGTTATCAATGTTTTTAATACGTTCGAGCCATCTCTTGATGTTGGGATAATCATCCCAACTCACTCCAAAATGATCTGGCCAGAATAGATATCCGCAGATGGAAATATCTGCGAGTGTGGTTTGATCAGCAGCGACCCAGTCTCTACCGGTCAGGTGCCCGTCAAGAACACCAAGCGCGCTATAGGCGCGGGCTTTCAGAAATTCTGTTTCAGGTTCACCCTCTTTTTGAAGGAACCTGCTCATGAAGCGGTAGGTCGCCACATAACTGGTGAGCTTGTGGTTGTCGAAGAACATCCAGCGCATCATCTCAAGTTCGTCAGTCCGGTTTTCCGGGACAAATTTCTTGAACCGGTCAGCCAGATGCATGAGGATCACACCGGACTGGCTCAACACCAGATCATCCTTCGTGTGGTCGATCAAGACGGGCACTTCGCCCATCACATTGGTTTCGCGAAAAGGATCACCTCGGGTTTCACCTTTGAAGAAATCCACCCACTCTGCCTGCCAGTCTGCGTGACACAGTTGCAGCATCAGCGCTGTCTTGTAGGCGTTGCCGGATTCAACAAAACATTTAAGCGTATAATCAGCCATCAGTCATCCATGCCTTCGAGTAAAACGATCTTCGCATTGGAAACCGCGACGCGGTGCTTTTTGGCTTCCTGATAAGTGTCGGAGTTGTAACATGCCTTGGCTGCAGCGAGCGATTCAAATTCGATTACCACATGGCGTGAGCCCATATCGTCACCTTCACAGACCACGAAGTCGCCGCCACGGGCGAGAAATTTTGCATTGTGCGCTTCAAATGCAGGGCGGGCGCCCGAAACATATGCCTGATATGCGACAGATTGAAAATTCGCATTGTCTTCCGCGCTCACATGCGCAATCCAGTAACCTTTTGCCATTCCATAATGCTCCGATAATTTACAGGGTGCGTGAGATCAGCACTTTCATGATCTCATTGGTGCCACCATAGATCCGTTGAACGCGCGCGTCACGATAAAGACGGGCAATTGGGTACTCATTCATGTAGCCATAGCCACCGAACAATTGAAGGCACTGGTCAGTCACCTTTCCTTGCAAATCTGAGAGCAGATATTTTGCCATGGAGGCTGTGGCGGTATCCAACTCACCCTTGAGGTGCTGTTCAACGCAATGATTTACAAAGGCTTTTGCCATTGTGGCTTCTGATTTCAGTTCAGCAAGCTTGAACTGCGTATTCTGAAACTCGATGATCTGTTTGCCGAATGCCTTACGCTCTTTCACATATTCAATCGTCAGGGAAAGGGCGAGTTCGATGGAAGCCATGGCCTGATTGGCAATGATCAAACGTTCCTGCGGCAGTTCGGTCATCATCTGGATGAAACCCTGACCTTCTTCCGTACCCAGCAGGTTGGCTGTGGGAACCTTCACATCGTTGAAGAAAAGCTCCGACGTGTCATTTGCCTTGAAGCCGATCTTGTCCAGGTTACGGCCACGCTCAAAACCCTCCACCTCATCGGTTTCAATCACGATGAGAGAAGTACCCTTTGCTCCAAGGCTCGGATCGGTTTTGGTGACCAGAACAATCAGATTTGCGTTCTGTCCATTGGTGATGAAGGTTTTTGAACCGTTGATCAGATACTGATTGCCGTCCTTGACCGCAGTTGTTTTCACACCCTGCAAATCAGACCCGGCTGCGGGTTCTGTCATGGCAATCGCACCAATCAACTCACCTTTGGCCAAGCGCGGCAACCATTTCTGCTTCTGCTCCTCAGAACCGTAATGCAAGATGTAGGGCGCCACGATCGCTGAGTGCAGGGCAATCCCGAAGCCATCGACACCATTTTGTCCGATAGCCTCAATGATTGCTGCCTCATGGGCGTAGGTGCCACCGGCGCCGCCATATTCTTCCGGCATGGAAGCACACAGAAGTCCGTTTTCACCGGCCAGCTCCCAGGCAGATCTCGGGATGATTTCATCCTTCTCATACTGCTCGTAATTGGGCGCGATCTCGTTTTCCATAAAGCGGTTAGCCATGTCAGAAACAAGGGTAACCTCCTCATCCATCCAGGATGGTTTCGGAAATGAAAGGACTTCTGCAGCGCTCATATGGTTTCTCTCGGGTTCAGCTATTAAAACGCGTCAGCTTCAAGAGCCATCATGCTTTCGCAGCCGCTCTCGATGCGTGCCAGATGAGCCGCAGCTTCAGGCATGATGCGTTCCATGAAGTAACGACCGGTCATCAGTTTTTCTTCGTGGAAAGCTGCTGAACCGTTAGCACCTGCAGCAATCGCTTCCTGCGATTTTTCAGCCATCATGCCCCACATATATCCAAGGGCAACCAGACCAAACAGATGCATGAAGTCAGTTGAAGCAGCACCCGCATTGTTCGGGTTGGACATGCCATTCTGCATCAGCCACATCACAGCAGCTTCCAGGTTTTTCACTGCAGCGCGAAGCGGCTTTGTGAATGCCTGCATGGATTCATTGTCTTTGTGCTTCATAGTAAAGGCGTTTACTTCTTCCATGAACGCGCGCATGGCACGACCACCATTGGCAGGAAGCTTACGGCCTACAAGGTCAAGTGCCTGCACGCCGTTCGCACCTTCATAAATCTGTGCAATACGGGCATCGCGCACAAACTGGCTCATGCCCCATTCTTCCACATAGCCATGACCACCGAAGACCTGCTGCGCATTCACGCAGTTTTCAAAGCCTTTGTCAGTCAGCACACCTTTAACAATCGGTGTCAGAAGACCCATAAGATCATCTGCTGCCTCACGCTCTTCATCAGATGCAGCGCGGTGAGAAATGTCACCCTTAAGGGCAGTCCACAGCATCAGGGCACGTGCAGCTTCGTTGAATGATTTGATGTTCATCAGCATGCGGCGCACATCAGGGTGCACAAGCAATGGATCGGCTTTCTTTTCAGGTTCAGCAGGACCGGTCAGGGCGCGACCCTGAACACGCTCTTTCGCGTAGATTGCTGCGTTCTGGTAAGCCACTTCTGACTGAGCCAGACCCTGCATGCCAACGCCCAGACGCGCCTCGTTCATCATAACGAACATGGCTTTAAGGCCCTTGTGCTCTTCACCGACCAGATAGCCGGTCGCCTCGTCATAGTTCATGACACAGGTTGAGTTCGCATGAATACCCATCTTCTCTTCGATAGCACCACAGCTCACACCATTGCGCTCACCCAGAGACTGATCGTCATTCACATTGTATTTTGGAACCACAAACAGTGAGATACCTTTAACACCTTCTGGACCGCCTTCGATACGGGCAAGCACCAGGTGGATGATGTTTTCAGAAAGATCATGCTCACCGGCTGAGATGAAGATCTTCTGACCGGAGATTTTGTAGCTTCCATCTGCCTGAGGCACAGCCTTGGTGCGCAGCAGACCCAGATCAGTACCACAATGCGGTTCTGTCAGGTTCATGGTGCCGGTCCAGGCGCCTTCGATCATTTTGGGAAGGTATTTTTGTTTTTGTTCTTCAGAGGCATGCGTGGCAAGCGCTGCAATCGCGCCTTGCGTCAGGCCGGGATACATGGCGAATGCCTGGTTCGAAGAAGAAAGATATTCCGCAGCAGCAGTGTGTAGAATGTAAGGAAGGCCCTGGCCACCGTATTCCGGCTCGCATGCAAGACCCATCCAGCCGCCTTCACGGTAAGCCTGATAAGCTTCCTTGAAACCTTTTGGCGTTGTGACGGTAGCATCCTCGTGGCGGGTACATCCTTCACGGTCACCAGGGAAATTGATTGGCTGGATCACTTCTTCACAGAGTTTCGCAGCTTCGCCCAGAATTGCTTCCACCAGATCAGGGGTCGCTTCTTCAAATCCTGGAAGATTGTTATAGCGATCAATGTTCAGCACATCGTTCAAAACATAAAGGGTCTCATTGATGGGGGCGGTATAGCTAGGCATTTGCGGTTTCTCCAAAAATTACACTAATACTCGGCTTTTTTCAGGTCATGACACAGCAGATTTTTCGCCTGCCGCATCGCGTTCGAAGTGTTATATACAAATTCTTACGTGAACGTAAATGTAATTTTTTAAAATTTGTGTGAAAATTCACGCCACGGCACACTCAAACGCATACTCACTGTGCATTCAGTTTGGATTAAAACATAGCGGAATTATCTCCACAAGCGAGGGCTTGTGGTGGAAAAATTGTCCCACAGCTTTTAATGCTATTAGGCGATTTGCTCGATATGGCTGATCGCGTTACGGATATCGTCGATTGACTGATCGATCTCGGCGCGCTGAATCTTAAGTTTTTCAAGCTGTTCAGAGAATTTTGAAACAATAACGTCTGAATTGCTATCGCCATCTCCAGCGTCGTAAAGATTTAGAAATTCCTGAATATCGATAAGAGAAAATCCGACGTTCTTGATCAACAGAATGATTTTCAGACGGCGTCTGTCATCCACAGAATACAGACGTGTCGATCCAGATCTTTCCGGACTGATCAACCCTCTGTCTTCATAGAAACGCAGTGTGCGCAAACTCACATTGAATTCACGCGCCAGATCACCAATCCTGTAGACTTCTTTGTCGTCTCTGTCTTTATTACAATCAAGCTCTGCCAGTTTTTCGAGCATGTATTGCGCAGATTGCACATTACCCATTTTACAAAACCCGTATTTGCCTATTCCATTTAAATGAGCTTTTTTTCGATTACTAACACGCTTGTTATTAATTTCAAGCCTGTAGGAAGCGTTCAACACCTATATCTCTTGTTGCGCCCAGGAAAATGCTCCGATAGTCGCATTTATGGTGAAAATTGCGTTTTTTCTGCAATTTTTTCACCAAACTTGGATTCTTAACCAAGTGTTACTCGAAAGTTAACACATTGTTTACCCTGTTTTGTGAAAGCTAGCTCAGGAGATTCGGAAATGAATCCGGATGAAGTGCACTACAAATCCATGAGCAGGCCGATATGCGTCGATCCAGATCACAGCTAAATGATCTTTTCCCAAACCCCAATGCGAATGAGAATCTCGCAGACAGTCCGGTGCAAAATCCGGCAGGTGTAGCCCATCAGGCAAATGACATACAAAGTCGCCTTGATGCGGTAGCACAGGGTTTACAGGCGGCCAGACAGGCTCAGCATGCGGCACAGCATCCTTCTCAACCATTAAATCCAATGGGTCAGCCAATGCCACCAATGGCGGCACCTCAACAAATGCCTGCACAGCCATTCGCTGCGCAACCAGCACCAATGGGTAATCCGGCGAACATTCATCCGCCGATGCATGCGGATTTGCCATCGCAGGGCCAGCCTTATGCGCAAGCCTATCAGCCCCAACCACATCACCAACCGCAAGCAGGACCGGACATCAGCAATATCAAAGCCAGTCTGGAGCGCATGAGCTCCAAGTTGCAGTCTTTGAGCCAGCAAACTGCTGAAAATGCCCATACTGGCATTTCCGCGGACGCGCACAAACAGCAGCTGGAGTGGTTCGCAAATCAAAATCACCAGATCAAGGGCGAACTACTGGAGCTGAAGCAGCTGTTTGCCAATCACATTGCAGGCGGTGATCAGAACCCGGCAATCGCAGCGGTTCAACATGCGATCGAAACCAACTTTCAGACGATCGAGGGCAACTTCCAGAATATGATGGGTCACCTCCAGCAGGTCGCTAATGCGGGCATGCAGGTGGATCCGGTTGCTTTCTCCAAGATCGTTGAGTCCGGCCACAACGACATCGAGCGCAGATTGCAGGCATTGCAGTCCTCACTCGAAGTGTTGCAGGACAATCCCAACATCTATGCCAAAACGCTTGAAGCAAGCCACAACGCATTAAACCAGCGTCTGGATGATCTGAGTTCATCCATCATGGCTATTTCAGATAATCCTGACCTCACATCCAGGATTAGCGACAGTCACCAAAGCCTGAGCAATCTGATCCATGACCTGAAATCAGCTGTTGATCAGCAAAGCCATTCCATTGCCTCTGTGCCGGCACCGGACTTCTCGTCCGTCGAAATGCGGCTGGAGGAAATCACCCGTGCTGTTGTGGCATTGTCTGCCGGCAATAACGGGCAGGACAACCTGGAGCGGATCGAAGCGCGTGTTTCTGATCTTGCCAAAACCGTTGACCAAATGTTTGAACATGGTGGTGAGCGTCCGCAACAGGACACGCTGGACCGCATTGAAGCGGGTCTTCTCAGCCTGCAAAGCCACAAACAATCTGAGCTTCCTGAATCAGAGTTCCCGCCACTGACACCGGATTACTCGCGTTTGGAAGACAAGATTGCTGATATCTCCAACACTTTGGATAACCTGGTCGCGGAAGAGGGCAGCTTCAACGCCAAGACCCATGAGGGCTTCGAAAGACTTGAATCCCGCATGAACGAGATCAGCGAGCTTGTGGAGTCTGTGCCGCAAAATCTCGAAGCAGCACCTGTGCCTGCACCGGCTCCAGTACCCGCAGCACCGGCTGCGGTTGATGTGGACGAAATCAAGTTGACCCTTGAGAACCTGGATTCCCGCATCAATGAACTGTTGAACAAGCCGTCTTCACCACAGCTCGATAACATCGTATCTCGCATCAACATGCTGTCCGGCAAGATCGACAATATGAATGCGGTCACAGCCGTTGCTGGTAGTGGAAGCGAAAGCAACAGCCAGGCTGCCCTGATTGTGCGCTTGGACGAAATGGTTCAACAGATAGAGCAGATCAAAGCTGAACCGGTTGCCAATCTGGACACAAGCCACCTGGAAAGACAGATCGGTGGTCTTTGTGCAGAAGTAGACATGCTGCGCGAGGGCGTTAACAGCTTCATTCAGATGCCTTCTCCAAATCCGCAAATCGGCGAGATGATGCAGCAGATTGAGGCAATGGCCGGAGCAATTGATGAAATCTCCAAACAGAGCCCGGGCCGCGACAACGTTAATCAAAAGGCAGCTTTCTCGGCCATTGAAAAACAGATTGCTGAACTTGCAAACAGCCTCACCTCACCTGCGGAAACAGATTTCGAGCCAGTCACCAGCAGGCTGACCGCCATTGAAGAACAGCTGGGTGCAAGCAGAAACATTGCAATTGAGCTAGCAACACAGGCAGCCGAAGAAGCGGTTCAGAAAACGCTGGAAAGCATGCCTGCTGAAAGCGATAATGCATCTGCACCCGTTTTCGATGGTGAACAACTCAACGAACTTTCCGATGATCTGCGTCGCCTGTACAACAGCACAGTCGATAACAACGCCCAGAGCATGGAAACTTTTGAGGCCGTTCGCGATACCCTTGAAATGATGGCGCAACGTCTGTTGCAAATCGAGGCAAACGTTACCAACCAGGCAAACACCTATGCTCACAGTCAGCCGATGCACGCAGGTAACTTCGTGCCTTCCGCTCCTCAAATGGAAACGGCACCGGTAGAACCACAGCCGGCAGCCCGCGCTGCCGAAGAAGTGCATCATGATGCAGCGGAGCAGGCGCAGAAGCAAAGCCCGATTGAAGAAACCGCAGGACAGGTCGCACCGGCTTCCTACCAGGAAGTAAAGGAAGAGCCGGAAGCTCATCTAGCTGAAACCACTTCCGTGAGTGAAGCGCAGAATGCGGTGAACGAGTTGTTTGCTGCGGCCAAGGCTCAGGAAGCAGCTGAACTGCAAAAAAACATGCCAGCGGCACCAGAGCCGCTCACAGACATTGAAACACCAACACTTGCAATGGAACCGGTTTCGGACATCTCTCCAAGTGAAGGCATGGATGATGAGCCACTGGAGCCTGGAACAGGCGGACCGGATCTGGCAGCTCTTGTGCGTCAGGCGAACGAGCGTCGCAAACGTTCTGTGAAGAACGGCGAAGGCACATCCGGAACAGAATTCCTGGCAGCGGCGCGTCGCGCAGCGCAGGCAGCGGCTGAAGAAGCCAATCTGATCCAGGAAGAAATTGAAATGCAGACGGAAAAAGAAGAGGCCAAAGAGCCTAAAGGTCTTTTTGCAAAGCGTAAGAAAACAATCTTCATGGCAGCTACTGCTGCCCTGTTGATAGCAGCTTCCCTGCCGCTGGTTTCATCCTTCCTCGGGGGCAGCAATCCGCTTTCATCAAGCAGTCCGGCAGTTGTGGAAACTCAGCCACCACTTGCTGATGAAACAACGATTGAAGAGCTGGCAACTGAACAGCCTCTTCCTGAAGCAAGAAATGCCACACCGCTCGGAGAACCTGCAGCACCGGATACGGACAACAGTCTGGCAAGCAGTTCAGAGGAAATCCTCACTTCGCCAAACACCTCCACCGGCGAGGTCAATCTGGCGGTTACAAATATCGCGCCTGAAGCAGGCGATCAGTCAGCTTCCGGTTTCGTCAAGGTCGATCCAACCGCTACTGAAACAAACTTCGGCGAAGCGGGTGACTTTGTAAGCCCTGAGCCGAAAGCACCAGCAGTTGATGTGGCCGGACTGGAATTCGCGCCAGCAGGTCTTCTTGAAGCAGTTGCAGGCGGCGATGCCACAGCAATGTTCCAGATCGGACGTCACTTCACCGATGGCATCGGCGTTGAAAAAGACCTCGTCAAAGCCGCTGAATGGTACAAGAAATCCGCAGACCTTGGCTTTGTGCCCGCCCAATACATCATTGGTAACTTCAATGAAAAAGGCGTGGGCCTTCCAACTGATCCGACAAAGGCTGCTGAGTGGTATGAAAAAGCAGCTTCAAGCGGTCATGTGGTGGCCATGCACAACCTTGCGGTTCTGAACGCTTCACCAAACGTACTTGCAGCGGAACCAAACATGGAAAATGCTTACAAATGGTTCGCCCGCGCAGCCGAATATGGCGTGAGGGACAGCCAAGTGAACTCAGGCATATTCCTTGCTAAGGGAATTGGTACAAAACCTGATCTGGTTGAAGCCTATAAGTGGTTTGCAATTGCTGCCGCAGCCGGTGACAAGGATGCGGAATCCAAGCGTGATATCATTTCCAATGCGCTTATCCCCGAGCAGCTGACAGAAGCAAAACAACGGGTTGCAAACTGGATCCCGATCGAGCCAAACCCGAACGCAAATGATGTGGAAATTCCCGACAGCTGGAAGGCAAATCTTCCAACCGGGCCGCTTGCTGTAAACAGAAACATCATCTCGCAAACCCAGAAAAAACTTTCCACTCTGGGCTTTGACGCCGGACCTGCCGATGGCCTGATGGGACAGAAGACCCGCAATGCAATCACAGCCTTCCAGCGCGAGAATGGCCTGCCTGTAAGCGGTGAGATCGATGCGGAACTGGTTCTGGCACTAAAGTCCGTGGCAAGCTAAAGGCTCAGAACCGCTGATTTCTTCCCAAAACGTAAGAGTTTCCGGTGCCCGGCCGGGCTAGATATTTTTTTTGCTGGTTCCAGTTCAAAGATTGATTGACATTGGAAAAATTCGGGCGCAATAACGCCCCAACAGCGCTCGATGCTGACTCTCCCAAGCCAAACTAAGAGCCTGTTTACCCGTACACATATTTTTCGGAGGATGCTGTGAGCATCTACCTTCCCATAGCGGAGTTATCCGTCAACATGTTCGTATTGTTCGGCATGGGTGCTGCTGTTGGCTTCCTGTCCGGCATGTTTGGCGTGGGTGGCGGCTTCCTCATGACTCCGTTGTTGATTTTCTACAACATTCCGCCAGCGGTTGCGGTTGCCACAGAGGCAAACCAGATTGTTGCATCATCCTTTTCGGGTGCCCTTGCGCATTTTCGAAAGGGAACGGTGGACGTAAAGCTGGGCACCATGTTGCTCATCGGTGGTCTGATGGGGTCAACGCTTGGTGTGTACATCTTTTCATCCCTGCGTGATGCGGGTCAGCTCGATCTGATTATTTCCATTCTCTACGTGGTGTTTCTCGGGTCCATCGGTACCTTGATGACCATTGAGAGCCTTAATGCCATACGCAAATCCAAGGCTGGCGATGCGCAGCCCGTTAAGCGCAAGAACCATGACAGCTGGATCCACGCCTTGCCGCTCAAGGTCAGGTTCCGCAAGTCAAAACTCTATCTGAGTGTTTTGCCAATCCTGGCGCTGGGCATGCTGGTGGGTATCCTTGCAGCCATTATGGGTGTTGGTGGCGGCTTTATCATGGTTCCGGCGATGATCTATCTCCTGCGCGTGCCAACCAATGTGGTGATCGGAACGTCGCTTTTTCAGATCATCTTCGTGACCGCCTATACAACCGTTATTCAGTCCACCACTAACCAGACGGTTGATGTGGTGCTGGCCTTTATTCTGATGGTCGGCGGTGTGATCGGCGCTCAGTTCGGTGCTGCAGCAGGCCACAAACTCAAGGGTGAGCAATTGCGAGCACTTCTCGGTCTTCTGGTGCTGGCTGTTTGTGCACGCCTGGCTTTCGACCTGGTTGCTACCCCGTCTGACTTCTTCAACATTGTCAGCTCACTTGATCAGGGAGGTCACTGATGAGATTTCCCGCAATCCTGATCCTCTCCGTATTCATTCTGATCCAGGCCCTGTCTCCGCTGCGTGCTGCAAGCTTGCAGATGGGTGTATCCGTGGACGTGGTTCCCGTGGGCTCAGACTTTAACGGAGCGGACATTGTCATTTTCGGTTCCATTGAAGGTGCCGCACAAGATCCGCTCTACCGCGGCGAATACAGTGTCGTGATCAAAATCGTCGGTGCGCCGGAAACGCTAGTGATCCGACAGAAAGAACGGATTGCCGGAATTTGGGTGAACAACCAGTCTGAGAGCTACGATAACGTACCATCCTTCTATTCCGTCGTGGCTTCGCGTCCGCTGTCAGAAATCGCGCCTGCCGGAACCTTGAAGATGATCGGACTGGGCATTGATAATCTGGGTGCCATTCCGCAACAGTTTGATGAGCCGGTGTTTAAACTGAACCCGGGTGAATTTTCCGATGCTCTGAGAAGGATCCGCCGCGAAAACGGACTGTTCGCAGAAGACCCCAAGGCGCTTGAAAATCTGAGCCCTACACTCTTCAGAGCGACCGTTTCCCTGCCTGCAAATGTTCCAATTGGCGAGCACAAGGTCACATCATACTTGTTCCGTGATGGCATTTTGCTGGCTTCCAATGAAAACAGTTTCCGGATCGAAAAAGTGGGCTTCGAGCGCTGGATCTATAACCTCGCCCATGAACAAAGTCTGATCTACGGCTTGATGGCGGTCCTAATGGCCATCTTTACCGGCTGGTTTGCCAACGTTATATTCCGTAAAAACTAGTCAGCTCCAGGACAGCAAATGGAATCAAAACAGGATCAGTTGAACGCGCAAGCCGTTTCCCGTGCTTGGCTTTTGACACTTGCAGGCTTCATTCCGTTTGGCATTCTATCGATTGTCATTTTTGTAATCGGCTCAGAGCACGGTCTGTTTTCAAGCCTGTTTGATCTGTTCAAAAGCTATGGCGCAGTGATCCTTTCTTTCCTGGGTGGCATACGTTGGGGTTTTGCCATTGCTTACGAACCCTTCGACAAGCGCAGCCTCACCCTATCGGTAGTACCATCTTTGTTGGGCTGGTTTGCCTTGCTGCTGCCCGACCAATATGCCGTTCTGGTCTTGTTGTTAGGATTTTGCGCACAGGGCGCCTGGGACAGTTTCTACATCAATGCCGGCAATGCACCACCATGGTTCGGACGCTTGAGAATTACGATCACATTCCTGGTCGCAATCGCCCATATTCTGGTGTTCTTCGCTGTGGCAGGTAGCAGCCTCACAAGCTCTGTTTAATAAACCAGCTGCTTGCCGCTGATACGGTAAACATTTTCGCGCCCCAGCATCCATGTGGTCAGCCGCTCCAGGTCGAAGAGGTCACGATAGGCTTTGTCTTTCACATTGAGCCCACCGGTGAACGTGCCGAACGCCGGCAGGATCAGACGGTTACCATCTCCGGCGACGCAACGCCGGCGAACGCTCTTGCCCCTTTGGCGTATTTTGGCGCATGGGTGTAAATGACCTGCAATTTCGCCCACACGGAATTCAAGCTCCGGCTCATGCTTGAAGTGCAGATTGCCGATATGGACCTCCTGCGCAAATGTGCCACCCAGATTCTCAGGCGGTGTCGGATCGTGATTGCCACATATCCAGACCCATTCGCGGCCCTGCATAAGCTGGGTCAGATTTTGCCGGTAACTATTCGGTAGACGCAGCGACGCATCCTCATCATGAAAACTGTCACCCAGCGAAATAACAGTCTCCGGTTGCCAGTGCAAAATTCGGGTGGCAAGCCTCTCAAGCGTTGCCTGCGTATCATAGGGTGGTATGAACACGCCCTTGCGTGCGGCGAAAGAGGAGCCTTTTTCCAGGTGCAGGTCCGAGACCACCAGCAATTTCTGTTCCGGCCAGATCAAGCATCCAGACGGCTCCACCACCAGCATATTGCCGCAGAAGGCCATTTCTGCCATGCCGTCGAGATTTTGAAGCGCGAGTGCCGTCACCGTCTAGCTGATCTCCAACATTTCCATTGCCGCTTCCTCCAGCAGCGCGTCCTGAGCTTCACCAATCACCATTTCCTTGCCGATTTCAAGCATCACCGGAACAGCCAGAGGTGAAATCTGTTGTAAGTCTTTATGCACGATTCGCTGGTCGGTGCGCGAGAGCATTTCTCCAAGGCGTCGGATATCCAGCAAACCATGCGCTGCTTCCTGCCTGGTGGCCTGCAACAGGATGTGATCCGGCTCGTGGCTGCGAAGCACGTCATAGATCAAATCAGAAGAAACAGTCATCTGTCGCCCGCTCTTTTCCTTGCCGGGAAAACGCTTCTCGATCAGCCCGGCAATGGTGGCGCAATTGCGGAACGTCCGTTTCAAAAGAAGCGATTCATCGAGCCAGGCTTCCAGATCATCGCCCAGCATGTCTTCGTCAAACAGGCCGGACAGGGACAATTCCCCGTTTCGGATCATTCGGTTGAAATCCTTCAACCCCCAGATAGCGAGCGCATAGTCATTTGCCACAAATCCCAACGGTCTTGCATGCGCGCGCTCCAGCCGCCGAGTGAGCAACATGCCGAGCGTTTGATGCGCCAGACGACCTTCAAACGGATAGGCGACCAGATGGAAGCGGTCACCTCTTGGGAAAGTTTCCACCAGCAATTCATCCCGTTGGGGGATTACGGATTTTTCCTTTTGAATGGCAAGCCACTCACCCACCTGTTCAGGCAGGCGGCCCCAATTGTCCGGGTCGGCAAGCATTTTCCGCACACCTTCAGCCAGAAAGGTCGAAAGCGGAAACTTGCCGCCCATATAGCTCGGGATTTTCGGCGTATCGGCCTGCGCCTTGGAAACATAGCAGGCAGATTCCCGAATGCCTTCGAGCCGCAATATCTGGCCGGAAAACATGAATGTGTCACCTGGAACGAGCGATTCCACGAAATACTCTTCAATCCGCCCGAGAATGGGTCCGCCGCGGAAATTTGCGTCTTTCCCACGTTTCTTGGTGAGACGCACATCCAGCTTCGGCGCTTCTATGATCGTGCCGCTGTTAAGCCGGTACTGTTGCGCAAGCCTTGGATGCGTCAGACGCCAGGTCCCGTCTTCCACCTTCTTGATCTTGGCATATTGCTCATAACTGCGCAGGGAATAACCACCCGTGGCCACAAATTCGAGCACCCGCATGAACTCTTCTTTCGAGAAGTCGGCGAATGGTGCAGCCGATGTGATCTCTTCATAAAGGTCGTCTTCCAGAAAGGGTTCAGCGCAGGCCAGCCCCAGAATATGCTGGGCCAACACGTCGTAGCTGCCACGCTGCAGGGGAGGGGTGTCCTGAGCACCCACATAGTTTGCGTCCAGTGCTGCCTGACATTCCATCACCTCAAACCGGTTGGCAGGCACCAGTATTGCCCGTGACGGTTCATCCATGCGGTGATTGGACCGCCCGATCCTTTGCGCCAGTCGGCTCGCACCCTTTGGCGCACCCACATGAATAACCAGATCCACGTCACCCCAGTCGATCCCCATATCAAGCGTGGAGGTGGCCACAATCGCACGCAGGTCGTTGTTCTGCATGGCTTCTTCCACACGCCTGCGCTTGGAAACATCAAGGGAGCCGTGATGGAGCGCGATGGGTAGTGCATCCTCGTTTGCCGCCCACAATTCCTGAAAAATCAATTCAGCCTGCGCCCGTGTATTCACAAAGAGGAGGCTCGTCTGATGTTCCTTGATTGCTTGATAAACATCATTGATTGCGTAGCGGGCAAGGTGGCCGGACCAGGGGATACGCTCCTTTGATTTGAGTATGGTGATATTGGGCTTTGCCCCGCCTTTCAGTTCAATCAACTCGCTTAAGGAAATCTCTCCCAGCGGTGGCTGCTTCATCAACCAGCGGCGCAGATCATCAGGCTCGGCAACCGTTGCTGACAGACCAATGGTTTTGAGGTCAGGCCGTAACTTGAAGAGCCGGGCCAGACCCAGAGACAGGAGCTGCCCGCGCTTAGAGGTAACCAACGAATGGAGTTCATCAAATATGACCGTTTCCACGTCCTCAAAGAATGTGGACGCGTCCTTGTTGGACAACAAAAGCGCCACCTGTTCAGGCGTGGTGAGCAGTATCTGCGGTGGATTGAGTTTCTGCCTTTGCCTGCGGCTTGCTGGTGTGTCACCGGACCGGGTTTCCACATTGATATCGAGACCCATTTCCTCAATGGGTTTCTCCAGATTACGTTTGATATCAACGGCAAGCGCTTTAAGCGGGGAAATATAAAGCGTGTGAATGCCGCGTTTCTTTTGCCCGGGCTTCAGCTTCGGCAGTTTTGATAGAGCGACCAGACTAGGCAGAAAGCCAGCCAGCGTCTTGCCCGCGCCCGTTGGTGCAATCAGCAGGGTGGATTGCCCGGCCTGATTACGCGCCAGCAATTCAAGCTGGTGCGCGCGTGGCTGCCATCCTTTGTGGTTGAACCATTGCAGGAACGAGTCCGGTAAACTAAATTCCGGAATGTCATTGTTTTCGAAGTTCCTGGCATCATGCTTCATAGGGTGAATTTAGGCTTAGCGACCAATTTATCAAAATGAAAAAAACGGTTTTCAATCTTGTAATCATCGCTGTGGCAATCGCTCTGGCTCTGTGGTTCCAGCTGAACAATGAAAATGTGGCGCCGGTTTCTTCCGATGAAGAGAAGCAAACCCTGCTGGCAATGAGTTGGCAACCGGCTTTTTGTGAGACCAAACCCAACAAACCTGAATGCCGTTCCCAGCGCAAGGGCCGTTTTGATGAGGCAAACTTCACCCTGCACGGCCTCTGGCCTCAACCGCGGGACAACATCTATTGTGGTGTCCCCCGGTCATTGCAGAAAACCTCGTGGCGCAACATGCCGAAGCTGGAACTGAGCAAGGCTATGCGCGATGAGTTGGCAACCAAAATGCCCGGCTACCGCTCCTTCCTGCACAGGCACGAATGGTTCAAGCATGGCACATGCCTGCCCGGCGCTGATCCGCAGGGCTATTATGAAATTTCCTTAAAGTTGCTCGATCGTTTTAATACGTCTCCGCTTCGTGAACTTTTCGCCAACAATATCGGCAGGGAATTGACCCACAGAGAGGTTGCCGCTGTAATGAAAAAAGCCTTTGGCAACGGGGCAGAACAAAGAATTTCCCTGGATTGCCTGCGCGATGGACGCCGTCAGCTGATCGTGGGCATTAACATAGCCCTTAAAATCCATGGAAATGATGATATTACCAACATCTCGGAGAATATTCTCAGCGCTACGACCCGCTCCATCGGCTGCAAGTCCGGTATTGTTGATCTTGTCGGTCTTCAATGATTCCGCTTGAAATCATCAAGTTCCATCTATACCTGACTAAGGTTAAATCAGTTTTGAGGATAATCCCGTGACGAACAAGGTAGAACAGTTTCTAGGTGATACGCTCACTCGCACCATCATTAAACTGCTGGTCATTTCATTTGTCGTGGGGATCATCATGAGCGCCCTTAATTTCAGTCCTTATGACGTCTGGGTGGCAGTTCGTGATTTCTTCATCGGGCTTTATAATCTGGGCTTTGAAGCTTTGGGCAAAATCGGCGGTTATCTGGCACTTGGCGCTGCTGTCGTGATTCCAATCTTCATCATCATGCGGCTTTTGAAAATCGGAAAATAACATGGTCGATACGGCCAATTCAGATGCCGGATCTCGGAAGGTAAAATCCTTCGAGGTCAACCATACCATGGTGCTGCATCTGGCCGTGCCGATGACGCTTGCCTATCTCACAACTCCGTTGCTGGGATTGGTGGATACAGCCGTTGTGGGCAGGTTCGGTGTTGCAGCCATGATTGGTGGTCTGGCTGTTGGATCGGTAATCATCGATCTCGTTTTCACAACTTTCAACTTTCTTCGGGCTGGCACGACGGGCTTAACGGCTCAGGCCTTCGGTGCGCAGGATGAAAAGGAAAAGCAGGCAGTATTATTCCGCGCATTGGTGATCGCTATCGTCGCCGGGCTGGTGATGATCCTTGCAAGTCCGCTCATCCTCGGGCTGGGGCTGTGGTTCATGAGTGCACCGGCAGCGGTTGAGGAGGCAACACGCACCTATTTTCTGATCCGCATGCTTTCAGCCCCATTCACGCTCGGCAATTATGTAATTCTGGGCTGGCTCCTCGGGATTGGCAGATCGGGAACCACTCTGGCCGTCCAGCTCTTGCTCAATGGTACCAACATCATCCTGAGTATTTTCCTTGGCCTGTGGCTTGAGTGGGGTATCGCAGGTGTCGCCATGGCAACAATCGTCGGTGAAGTACTAGCTTTTGTGGTCGGGTCCATGATCTGTTGGCGCTTGCTTGATCATTCGATCAGACCATCCAGAACACGCATCATGGAGTCTGCCGCCTGGAAGCGCTTGGTCAACTTGAACAGCGACATCATGATCCGCTCCTTTGCGCTGCTCTTTGCCTTTGCCTGGTTCACAAAGCAGGGCACCAGTCTTGGTGAGGTGACGCTTGCGGCTAATGCGCTACTGATGCACTTCTTCCTGTTGGCGGGTTATTTCCTCGACGGTCTTGCCACCGCAGTTGAGCAGATCGTAGGCCGTGCAATTGGTGCAAATTATCGCGCCGGGTTCTGGCGCGGGGTAAGACTCACATCATTCTGGAACTTCGTGATGGCGTGCGTCCTGGCAATCCTGTTCTGGTTCTTTGGCGAAGCACTCATCAATCTGATGACCACCAATGGCGAAGTGCGAGCCAATGCCATGCAGCATATTCTCTGGGTTGTGCTGATCCCGCTGACAGGAGTCCTGGCATTTCAGATGGACGGGGTTTTCATTGGCGCCACATGGTCCCGGGACATGAGCATCATGATGCTGGTGTCACTGGTCGCCTATGTAATCATTATGGCGTTAGCGAAGCCTGAACTGGGAAATCACGGCCTTTGGCTGGCACTGAACGCCTTTGTCCTCGTACGCGGTCTGACGCTCAGCTTGCGTATTGGGCCGCGCGCAAAGCGGGCATTCCCCACTTAAAGCCATTCCCCGGTTTTGGTTCCCACCAGCTCAGAGACAGAAGCCACACCGGTTTCATCCAGATGTTTGGACATGCCCTTCACAATCTGGGATGGCAGGCACGGGCCTTCATAAACCATGCCCGTATAAAGCTGAACCAAGCTTGCACCGGCGCAAATCTTGGTAATGGCCTGCTGTGCATTGCCGATGCCACCAACCCCGATGATCGGGATCTTCTGGTCCAGACGTTTCCGCATCTGGGCGACCACGCGGGTGGATGATTCAAAGAGCGGTTGGCCTGAAAGTCCACCGGCTTCATTGGCGTAAATACGATTTTTCAATCCGTCTCTGGCCAGTGTCGTATTGGAAACGATGAGTGCCGAGAGTTTCGATGCGCTAACGATCCCTGCAATCTCGTCCATCTCGCCGGTTTCCAGATCCGGTGCTATCTTGAGGAAAATCGGTACCTTTCGGCCATGTTTTTCTTCAGCAATTGCGACTTGTTCGAAGACCCGGTCAATTAAAACCTGAAGCGCTTCACCTGCCTGTAGATTGCGCAGGCCCGGCGTGTTGGGTGAGGAAATATTGGCCGTAAAATAGGAAGCAAGCGGGAAGAAAGCCTCAATGCCTTTTTCGTAGTCGGCCACAAAATCCTCGGAGGTTTTATTGGCCCCGATGTTAACACCCACGATCCCCGGCTTGTGTGCTCTCGCCTTGAGTCGGGCAATGGCAGCGTCATGCCCTTCATTGTTGAACCCGAGGCGGTTGATCACGCCATGATCTTCCACCAATCGAAAAATTCTCGGTTTGGGATTACCCGGCTGCCCCTTCGGTGTGATGGTGCCCACTTCGGTAAAGCCAAATCCCAGACTTAGAATAGCATCGGGTACTTCAGCGTTCTTGTCATATCCGGCAGCAAGGCCCACCGGGTTGGGGAATGTAAGACCCTCGAGCTCAACGTTGAGACGCTTGTCGTTCGTAACTCTGGCAGCGGGCACAATGCCACTCTTGAGGCCCTGGATTGAAACATTGTGCGCGCGCTCCGGCGACAACATGAAAAGGGCCGTGCGACCAAGCTGGTCAATGAGACCCATTAGAATTCCTCCGGAAAGGTGTGACTGCCATCATCATTGTCTTTCAAGGGCACCACATCGGTTGCCATCAGCACATCAAGGTCGCTGTAGAGGTGTGGAAACAAAGCCCCGCCGCGCGAAACTTCCCATTTCAGATCATCGTTCAAATGCTTCGTTTCCACTGTTACCAGCAACAGATCCGTTTTTCCCTTGAAGTGTTTTGCCACAGTTTCCTGTACCTGCTCGGCGGTGGAAAAATGGATGTACCCATCTTCCAGGTCCACGGCGGCACCTTTGAAGACACCTTGTGACAATGCCCTTTTCCACTCATTCTTGGAAAGGACCTTATAGATCTTGTCGGGATGGTCACTCATGAATTCGAAATCAACCTGTTCAGAAAATCTGATATCTTCTTGCGGCTTTCCTGTGACTGTTTGAGCGTGTCGAAATACTGGAACACATGGCAGGCGCCGGTATAAACGTCCAGCTCCACATCGGATTGGTATTGCACCCACTTATTGGCCATAAAGAGGCTGTCATCAAGCAGTGCATCTCTTGTTCCAACAGAAAAATGCGCAGGCGGCATATCAGTTAAATCAGCGTAAAGTGGAGATAGATCCGGATCCTTAAGATCGCTGCGCACATCATCCCCGACCAGAAATGCATTTCCGAAATTGTTGATGTCACGAGTGGTGAGCACCAGCTTGTCGTGGAAGTTCCTGCCACTCGGGGTCTGCGTCATGTCAAAGGCACCTGCCACCAGAACAGCTGCAGAAAAGCGGTTGAGACTATGCTTGTCGCGCAGCCGCAGCAGCGCATTAACCGCCAGATGCCCACCGGCACTTTCGCCGCCGATTGCCAGGAAGTCCGTATTGAACTTGTCCGCTCCCTCTTCAATGAGCCAGCGTGCAGCCTGCTCGCCATCATCACACGCCGCCGGGTAGGGGTTCTCCGGAGATAGCCGGTATTCAACGGAAACCACTGTGAGATTGGTTTCGTTTGCCAGTTGCTTCAAGCGCTGATCCTGAAGATCACACGCGCCATACATCCAGCCACCCCCATGAAAATGCAGAAACACACCCCGTGTGTCTCCTCCTGCCGCCGGTTGGATGGCTCTCAACATCAGCGGTTCACCGGACGGACCGTCAATATGGAAGTTCTCTGCGGTCTCATCATATGCTTCGAGCGGGAAAATACCTTTCCCGTCACGGCGTGCCTGACGTACATCATTCACATCAAACTGCCACATGTCAGGCGCAGCCTCGGAAGTCGCGATGATCTCTTCATTCAGCTTTCTGGTATCTTCAGGCGTATTGCGCTCATCAAAAACTTCGGGACTAGGCAGAAGCATCAATTTTCTCTCCAGTGGGTTCTTCCGCTTTGCGCTGATAATTGAGCGCAAGCTTTGTAAACAACATCATCAAGACGGAAACAATCAGGCCGGGCAGTGCCAGGCTAACACCAATTACCTCTTCGGTGAGGTTCGGGATCTGCACCTTCAGTTCATCGCCCGACAAAGGTGCCAGATCCATTCCGTAATGCGTGAAAAAGAGCAGGGTAATGGTAATCACCAGGCCGCAAACGAGTCCAACCATCAATTGAATTGGATGAGCGCCCGTATCAAGAAACCGGAACAGCATTACCGGGAATACTGCTGCAGCAGCCACTGCAAACCCGGCATTGAAAAGAAAGTTCGTGTCCAGTTCAACAAGCAGGGAGATCAGCACGGATACCGCAATTATTCCGATGATTGAAAGCCTGCTCAGGAAGAGTTGTTTGCCTGTATTTGCAAATTTGGATCTGATCAGATTTCCGGTAACAGAGTTCGCCATCACCAAAATCAGCCCGTCCGCAGTGGACCACAAGGCTAACATTGCTCCCATCGCGAGAAGCGGTGTCAGAAGATCAGGCAGATCGTTGATCAAGGCACTGCCGATGTGAAGCAGTTGGGCATTGACGGTAATGTCCTTGGCTTGCAGGAAATATTCTTCTGATTGGCCACAGGCTTGAACCGCTTCAGCCCCGTTTGCCACGATTGCATTGCAGATCTGAATGGCAGGGAAACTTCCTGCCCCGCTTAATCCGAATACCCATCCAGCATCGGTTTCCAGATCAGCCAGCTGCAGACCAAGCAGGGTGGTATAAACATCAAACTGAATAAACAACGCCACGATAGGTAAGGCGGTTATCACCAGTGCCAGAAAACATATGCTGAAAAATCCTGCTCGGCGAGCCACGATCGCTTTTGGCAGGGTAGCAAAATGCTGCAGCAAATGCGGCATGGCGGCTGCACCCAGAGCCAGACAGATTATGGTTGCAACGAAATTGAACGTGTCGAGATTTGCCGCATCTGAAGTCAGCCGGAATATGTCTGCTTCTGATGAGAAACCGGAATTGAGCACTTCACGGTTGATCTGCTCCACTGGTTCAAGGGCACTTTGCCCAAAGGCAAGATGGGGCACGGGATTACCGCTAACCTTGTAAGAGGTCCAGGCCAGAGGCAGGAATACTGCGATCAGAATTGCCGGATAGGCAAGGACCCGGGCAACCGTCAAGGACTGCTGTCCTCCGCATATGAGGCAGAAGGCAATGACCAGCGCCGAGATGATCATCCCGTTGCGCGCTGAAAGTTCAAACACGGTTTCAGCCACAAAACCGGAAACCTTGAACTGCAAGACGAGGAGCGGCAGGCTGCAGCACACCACGACAATGAGTGTTGTAATGCCCGCATAACCCCGTTTGTCCTTGGTATAGAGGAAGCCCGTTGGCGTATCGGCACCACTTCGGTTCAAAGGCGCAGCAAAGAGAACCGTCATAAGCGCAAGGCCAAGCACCAATCCGAGCAAAATCGCAAAAGCGTCAATGCCGGTCTGGTAGTAAATCCCGGCAAAGCTCACAAAAACCATGGAAGAAATCAGCGCAGAAGCAATGCTGAGCCCGGCAAACAGCGAATTACTGGTTCGTCCGGTATTCCGGAACGTTTCCAGACGTGTGGTGACACCAAACATCCCGGCAAACAAATAACTGCCAACTGCAAAAATCAGGAAGAGCAGGGCAGAAAACTGCGTGGGTGCGCCTATCTGCAACAAAACCGCACCAAAAACACCCACCAGTACCAGGCTCGAAATGAACATGACAATCAGTGAATTGGCGGATTTGAGGGGAGGGTTAAGCATCAGGGTTATTCATTCTCGGTTGTTGGATTGTAGCGATCCACATCCACAGCAAAGTTGTTATAGAGGCTGACAACGAGAATAATTGCAACCGGAATGGCGAATATCAGGATTGCATAATCCGCAGAAATCCCCAGAAACTCGGCCTGGCTGAAGCCCTGCCGAAGCGTTGCAGCGATCACCGTCAGCAGAATCAGAACCAATGAGAAAAAACAGGCCACGATAATACTGGCTCGCTTTTGTCGTTTAAAACGTCTGAGTTTCCTAAAACCGAACATCGCTGTGCTTCCCTCTTGTGGCGAATTACCATTTATTAACAGGGAATGGCAATTTGCTGAAATTGAGACTTTTTAATCAATGTGCTATGCGTTACATCTCTTAAAGTTTCATACAGGTCAAGTTGTGTTTGGGAGGGCATGCCTGTGAACTCAGTTGTTGTCATCGCTGACGACCATCCATTATTCCGTGATGCAATGAAACAGGCAATCGAGGGGCTGATTGAAGATTGCGAAATCTTGACCGCCGGTGACATCGATAGTCTGCGTAGTACACTCAAGGAAAAAGGGTCTGCCGATCTGGTCATGCTCGATCTGTCCATGCCGGGCAGCAGCGGGTTTTCAAGCCTTGTGTTAATGCGGGCAGAATTCCCCGATACCCCGGTGTTGGTGGTCTCCGCAACCGAAGATCCGGCCACAATCCGCAAATGTCTGGACCTGGGCGCTTCAGGATTTATTCCAAAGTCTGCAAGCACGGAATTCATCGTCAACGGTATAAATGCTGTTCAAGCCGGTGAAATCTGGGTGCCTCCGCATATAGACCTCGATGCCGAGGTTGATGAGGAAACCGCTGACCTAATGCAGAAACTTCAGTCACTCACACCGCAGCAGACACGCGTCCTGTCCATGTTGGGTGAGGGGTTGCTGAACAAGCAGATTGCTTATGAACTTGGCGTTTCGGAAGCAACCGTCAAAGCTCATGTGTCGGCAGTCTTGTTGAAGTTGAAGGTGGATAGCCGCACACAGGCGGTGATCATCATGAACAAGATAGCGTCAGAGATTCCTGGCGATCACCCGGCAAATCCCACATCCTGATATTATTCAGCAGCAGCCTGAACTGGCTTGTGACGAGAGATAATCGCCCGCAAGGCCGCTGGTTTCACAGGCTTGTTCAGAACGGTCATGCCGGCGTTCTCGGCTTTGGATTTAACTTCTGTTGTTCTATCAGCTGTGATCAGCACACCCGGTATCACCTCAGGTGTTATCTTCTGCAATCTGCGGAACACGGAGATCCCTGTTGTATTATCCAGATGATAGTCAGCCAGAATGATATCCGGTGGCACAACCGCTTCTTTCACGCAATTGATCGCTTCTTGCTCATCTGAAGCGACGCTCACGTAACAGCCCCATTCGGAAAGCAGTACGCTCATGCCATCGAGAATGCTCTGGTCATTATCGATACACAACACATTCATGCCGCTGATCTGACCAGGATGAGATTTGATCTTCTTACCCTTCTGACCGGCTTTCGCTTTCACAGCGGCAACCGTAGTAACCTCGATTCGGAAAACCGTGCCCTTGTTCTTCGAAGATTCCACTTCCACTTCATGATCCAGAAGTTTAGCGGTGCGATCCACGATGGAAAGGCCAAGCCCAAGTCCGGGAGCCTCCACAGCCATATCGTTTAATCGGGTGAACTCAGTGAAGATCCGTTTCTGCTGATCCTTGTCCATACCAATTCCTGTGTCATGAACTTCAAGCAACAGCTTGCCGCCGCGCTTTCTGCATCCCACCAGCACTTTACCTTCACGTGTAAATTTCAACGCATTGGAAATGAGGTTCTGCAACATGCGACGAAGAAGCGCTTTATCAGACTTCACCCACCGCGATGAGTGCACGAAGCGAAGTTCAAGGCCTTCCGCCTTTGCGATCGGATCAAACTCCAGTTGCAATTGTTCCGTTATCTCGCGTAGTGCAAAATTGGAGATGCTCACTTCCACTTTCGGAGAATCAAGGCGCGAGATAGCAAGTACAGCGCCAAGGATCTCTTCCACTGATCCCAGAGACCGGCTGATATTGTCCGCAAGCTGAGAGTTATCATCAAGCTCAACGCGTTCTTTCAGCGTTGCTGAATAAAGCCGTGCTGCATTGAGCGGCTGCAAGATGTCATGGCCTGCAGCAGCCAGGAAGCGTGTCTTACTGGCGTTTGCCTGATCCGCCAACTGCTTGGCTTGCTCCAGCTCACGGGTGCGCTCTTCCACGCGTCCTTCCAGCGTTTCGTTAGCCTCTTTAAGCGCTTCAGCAGCACGTACCCGTTCAGTGATATTATTCCAGGTGATAACAATACCGCCTTCCGGCATCGGGCTTGTGCTGATTTCCAACACCTCATTTTGCTCCGGCAAATGCAATTGCCAGGCAACCTTCTGATTGATCAGTCGATAGGCCAGTTGTTCCCCGGATGGATCCTGATCATCGAGATTATTGGCCTTTGCAATAGCTCGCGCAATTTCCGACAAGCCGATACCCGCGCGCCCTATCTCGGATGGCAGGTTCAAAATCTTCCTGAATTTCCGATTCCAAGAAGCAAGCCGGAAATTACCGTCAAACACCGTGATACCTTGTTCAAGCTGATCAAGCGCGGTTTTTAGTACATCATGATTGTATTGCAGTGCCCGCGACGCTTCATCCAGCAGTTCGAAATTGCCGTCCGGGTTTTTGTCAAACTGCTGGATCAGCAGTGAATGCACAAGCCTTGATGAGGAAGCACCGATCGCACTGGCAAGCAATTGCTCTGAATGATGCAGAAGCCCGTCATCCACAAAATCATCGTCTTCAATCCTCGAGCCTTCTTCTTTGAGGTAACTGTCGAGGGAACGTTTGGCCCGTTCTTCACCCAGATAGCGGGCCAGAATTTCCCGCAACTGCCAGATACGGATGTTCGCACTGCCAATGCTTTTCTGGCGGGCAACGGGTGAATGGAAAGGAACAAATATCGAAGCCTGATGGCGTTCCTGCACATTCGAGCGCCGCGAGAGCGATGTGAGCACAAAGGCGAGCGTATTGAAGAACAGGCTCCAGACCACGCCATTGGCAATCGGGCTCATATTGGTGCCGAACAGCGCTTCAGGCTTGAGCAGTTCGATACCAAACAGGCCAAACCTTACAAACTCACTGTTCGTGGGAAGCAGAGTTGGAAGCAACAGGCAATACGTCCACACCACAAATCCGGTAATCATGCCCAGCATGGCGCCACGGCTGTTCGCATCTTTCCAGAATAGTCCTCCGAAAAACGCTGGCGCCAATTGCGCAACCGCTGCAAATGAAACGAGACCAATTGAGGCAAGCGCTGCAGAATTGTCCGCTGCCTTGTAATAGACATAGGCAAGGATCAGCACGCATAAAATCGATGTGCGCCTGATGTTCAATATCCGATTGCCCATATCAGTGGGTTCGGTTTGGCCCATACTAGCGCGCCTGCGTAGCATTAGCGGCAAAACAAGGTCATTCGAAATCATAATCGCTAGCGCAACGCTGGCAACCACAACCATCGCGGTACCGGCAGACAAACCACCCAGGAATACCAGCAGGCCCAAAACGCGCTGTCCTTCCAGAATTGGTAACAGCAGCACGTAATCATCTGCGTTGGCGGCTATTCCAAACCGAAGGGTACCTGCAATCGCAATAGGGATCACGAAAAGGTTGATGGCCACCAGATAGAGCGGGAAAAGCCAGCGGGCACGTTCCAGTTCCCGGATGGAATTGTTTTCCACCACAGCCACATGAAACTGCCGAGGCAACAGCAAGAACACGCTGAGGCTCAACGCGGTGAGGATCAGGAAATTGCCCACATCAAAATCACTGGTGAAAACTGCGTTCAGCTTGGGGTCTTCTGCAGCCTGATAGAAAAGGTCGCTCACACCATCGAACATGAAGAAAGTGACAAACACGCCCACGCTCAAGAAAGCCACCAGCTTGACCACAGACTCAGTGGCGATGGCAAGCATCATTCCGTGCTGGTGTTCCGTTGCATCTGCATGACGTGTCCCGAACAGAATAGCGAAGGCTGCAAGCGTCAGGGATACAGCAAGCGAGATATCGCTGAAGACACCACTACCACTTGGAAATCCGTTGTCGAAGCGGACCAGAAGCGTGTTCACCGAGCTTGAAATCGCCTTCAACTGCAACGCGATATAGGGGATCGTACCGATGACAGCGATGATCGCAGCAACGGCCGCCACCCGAATATTCTTGCCGTATCTGGCGCCCAGAAAGTCAGCAACAGACGTGATCCGCTCTTCCTTGGAAAGCTGGATCACCCGCTTCATCAACGGGAACCCGAGCGTGATAGCAAGGATTGGTCCCACATAAATCGCAAGGAAACTGAAGCCGCTGGTGGAAGCAAGACCCACAGACCCGAAGAACGTCCAGGTGGTGCAATAGATTGCCATACTCAGGGCGTAAAGGTTCGGCTTGGAAACATTGCGCACAGCCGCAATCGAGCGGTCGCCATAGCTCGCGATCGCAAACAAAATGACCACATAAATTAATGCAACCAGTAGGGTGATCGAGGGCTCGACCATCTGCCAAATTCCACAAATATCTCTATTTTTCCAAGCTGGCGCCGATTTCAGCAGAATTATGACTGCTTGTCCATGATGACCTTTGTCGGAAAAGAGAATTGGGACGCTTGTTAACCAAGTTTAACAAATTACTGACAATCTTGGTTAACAGACTATTAATAAACACATTTTGTTGTTACTTTCCGTACGGGCAATTAGTGGACCCATTCATTTCAATCACGGAATATTAGAGGGGAATTCGAAATGTTTAATGAGTTTAAAGCGTTTATCATGCGCGGAAACGTGATGGACCTCGCTGTTGGTGTCATCATTGGCGGCGCATTCAGTGCCATTGTTAAGTCGCTTGTGGATGATGTGTTGATGCCTATCATTGGCGCAATTTTCGGCGGGTTGGATTTTTCAAATTACTTTGCTCCACTGGCAGAAGGTGTGTCAGCTGCAACGTTGGATGCAGCCAAGGAGCAGGGCGCTGTTTTAGCCTACGGTAGTTTCATCACTGCGGTAATCAACTTCCTGATCATCGGTTTCATCATCTTCCTGATTGTTCGTTCGGTGAACAAGCTGATGGAATCAACTGAAGAGGAAGAAGAAGAGGCACCTGCGGAGCCACCAGCACAGGAAGTGTTGTTGACAGAAATTCGCGACCTGCTGAAAAAGTAATCGCAATTTCCAGTATTAAGAGTTCAAACCCGGAACATCGTTCCGGGTTTTTCTTTTGGCAGATCAGAAGAGGTCACCCTGATTGTCGTCAGTCTTCTTCTGCTTTTTAGGTTTCGGCGCAGCCTTCTTTTCCGAGACCGGCTTTGTGGCGCCACCGGCTGCAACGCCCTGAATCAGCCCGTCGCTGAACTCAACGGAAAACTGTTCACCGGATTTGATGGCAGAAGCGCTGGATACAGCCGCATCCTTTGCATTACGAACCACAGCGAAACCCCGTTCCAGAATACGGGTGTAAGATAGGCTTCCGAGCAATCTGTCAGCCTGTTCCAGTCTGGCGGTGGTTTTGGCAAGTTGATTGCTGAACGCAGAACCGATCCGGTGCGAAAGATCGTCGATCCGCTGGGAAATCTTGCCCAGCCGGTTCTGGTGGCCAATATCCATTTGCCTGCCAAGTGCTTCGAGCTTATCACGGCTGCGCGCGAGTGATAATTCGAGCCCACGATGGGAAAGGCGCCCTGCAATGCTTTCAAATGCTGAACGTTTGGAGCGGGTTGCTAGGTCAAGGCCAAGTGCCAGTCGTCCACTTGCTTCATCAAGCCGGCGTCTTGGTAGCGCAAGCAGATTGTCCGGTGTGGCAAGACCCCGTTCTGCTGCAAGAAGGTCAGTCTTGGCTTTATCGAATTTCCGCGTCAGCGCACTTTGAAGCCGCGCCTTATAGGAGGCAACAGTCGATTCGAGCTCCGCCTTTACAGGCACTGCAAGTTCAGCCGCTCCGGTTGGCGTGGGTGCTCTCACATCTGCTGCCAGGTCAATGAGCGTCCAGTCGGTCTCATGCCCCACAGCGGAGATCAGCGGAATATCAGAATTCGCTGCGGCCCTCACCACAATCTCATCGTTGAAGCCCCATAGGTCTTCGATACTGCCACCGCCACGCGCAACGATGATGAGATCGGGCTGATCCTCCATCATGTTGAAACCTTCAATAGCGCGGGAAACTTCCTGTCCAGTCGTCTCGCCCTGAACCCGCACCGGCCACACAATCACATTCAGCGGAAACCGGTCAGAAATCCGGTGCAACACATCCCTGATCACAGAACCGGTGGGGGAGGTCACCACACCAATCTTCGAAGGCATATAGGGAAGAAGCTGTTTGCGTTCCGGTGCAAAGAGGCCTTCAGCCTGAAGCTTCGCCTTTCGCTCCTGCAAAAGCGCCATCAGCGCACCAGCGCCTGCAGGCTCAAGATTATCGATCACGATCTGGTATTTAGAGGAACCGGGATAAGTGGTGAGTTTGCCGGAAGCGATTACTTCAAGGCCTTCCTCAGGAAAATGCCTTAACTTGTTGGCAACACCTTTCCAGATCACGGCTTCGATCCGTGCCCGATCATCTTTCAGTGCAAAATAGCAATGGCCGGAAGAATGGGGACCACGAAAGCCTGTGATTTCCCCGCGCACACGCACATAACCAAACCGCTCTTCAACCGTCTTCTTCAAAGAGGCCGAGATCTCGGTGACGGTATATTCCACCTGATTGGATTTAGCGTTTCCCGTATCGGAATAAGTCTGCGCATCGCTCATGCGCAGACATTATCAGAGAATTATGGCTTGTGCTTCACTCAATTTTCCAGTTGAGGGCGGAATTTACGGGCTATCCACAAGATCAAAAGCGGGAGTGGGATCATCAGGATAAACAAGATGCTGCCCGCTGCAGCCACACCCGTGGTACCAGCCCACATGATCGAAGAGAACGCTTCCGAGAACGTTGCAACTTTCGAAGATGTCTGACGTTTTCTGAAGTTTGAGCGGTTTGCCTGACTTCTGAACCAGAGCTGGATCATCGTGGCAGATACAGCAGAAGCTGCAATACCCATCGCAGCGATGAAGGTTAGACGGAAATCAAAGAAAGTCAGGACGATCAATATCGGTGCAACGATAATGCCTATCGCTCCCAACACCGCTTCGATCTTGGCTCTGATGATCGCGTTTTCCGGTACAGGAGAGGTTTTGACAAGGTCCGGGGCATCTTCGCCGGAAATAGCAAGCCAGGCGAGACCACCGGCCAGCTGTCCGGTCGCCATAACCAGAACCGGTAATACCACAATTCCGATTCCCGATGATCCACCCCAGTTCATCCAGAGGAGAACGGCAGGCGGGATCAGATACAGGATCTGCATGAGGGTTTGCGACAACAACCAATGATCGCGCAACAAGAGCTTCCACTCTTTGTGGCGAAGGGTCGCCCGCTTGGAAAGAGGCTTGAAGTTCACGTCACTATTGGCGTGGAAAGTCTTGGTCTGGCTGATACCAGCAGCATTGAGTACGTGCTCACCGAAATTGTTGGAGAATGTACGAACGCTCACATAAAACACAGTAAGCATCACCAATACAGTCACGGCCAATTGCCATGTGTTCCCCATGACGGCCTGAGCCGGGATCCACAGATGGCTGGAAATTGCCGGAGCGTATTGTGCCACCTGATCCGACAGGAGGAAATCAATCCGCGAAATACTGCCAAGCGATACAATGGCAGCAACCTGAATTCCGATAACAAAGCCTGCACCAATGACCGCAGCAACAATCTGAGCAATCAGGCGAGTGCGTTTGGCCCCCAATGTGCGGAACATGAATATGGTTATGGCAAGGGAAATCCCTGTTGCCAGAAACCCGCAGGCGAAAATCACCAGATAGGCAGCCAGCCATATGGGGCTGTCAAAAACGGCCATCACATTGATCGCTGACCCGAAAAGGATCAGGGACAATAGCGAGGTGGTCACGGCAATTGCGGTCATTCGCACCGCAAATATCTTGGTAGCCGAAACCGGGGATGAAAGGATGAGATCCAGATCCGATCGCGCGTAGAAAACCCTGGTCACCTGTTCCATGGACTGGGAAAGCATCAGAGAAAGCGTCAGAATCAAAGATGTTGTAATCGCCGTCAACGCAGCTTTATTAGCCACAAAGCCGGTTTCAAGGACAGGTTTCAACGTGAAGAAAGCAATCACATGAACAACACAAACCGCGAAAATCATGAATGCGATAACGGCTTTTTCTTTACCCGCCTTACCCGCACTCATCATCCGCACAAAGTCGCGCCATGTGAGATTAAACTCGTGACGGGCAAACCATGACATGGTGCCCGCGGTAGGTGCTCCAAAACTCATGCTGCGATCTCTTTCTCGTTCTGGTCATCTGCATCATCCTCAACCAGTTCAAGGAAGATTTCCTCAAGGCTTTCAGCGTTACCACCCGCATTGCTGCGCAGTGCTTCAAGGGAACCATCAGCGATGAGACGACCTTTCGAGATTACCCCGATCCGCTCAGCCATACGCTCGGCGACTTCAAGGATGTGCGTGGTCATGATTACCGAACAGCCTTTTTCAACACGGCTGAGGAGCACGTCCTTAACGAGACGTGCTGACCCCGCATCGAGACCGGTGAGAGGCTCATCAAGAATGATAAGACGCGGATCATGAACCAGCGCTCCGGCCAAGGCCACCTTCTGGCGCATGCCCTTGGAAAACCCCTCGCAACGCTCATGGGCATGCGGTCTTAGCGCAAGCCAGTCCAGCAATTCGTTGGCATTGTTTTTTGCGTCGTCCGCTTCCACCCCCCAAAGGCCGGCCACAAACTCAAGATATTCAAGCGGTGTCAGGCGATCATAAATCATCGGCTCATCAGGAACCCAGGCCATCATCTGTTTTACGCCGACCTGATTCGTCTGTGCGTTTTCACCAAACACGGAAATCTCACCACCATCGGGTTGCAAGAGGCCGGCAACCATTCTCAGTGAAGTGGTTTTGCCCGCACCATTCGGCCCCAGAAGAGCGTAAAACTCCCCGGCTTCCACATGGAATGATAGATTGTTGACTGCTGGTCGATCAAAAGCCTTTTTGAGGTTCTTAACCTCAAGAGCGTGATTTGACATGATTGGATCCCCGGAATTAGTGCTATCAGCGCATATTGATCACCGGAAGTTTCCAGCCGGTAAACCTCCTGTAAACCAAGGGATCAGACTTTTGTGAAAGGGTTGGATTTCTTAGAGTTTTGCAGATGGAGGCCCCAATAAGTGCATGGTTTCAAATATTTTTTTCAACTTTAAATCTCCATTAACCATCCTCCAATTAAATGGGTCTTGTATTGTGTAGAATACAATGACTAGGCTGACATAAATTATTTCCAATATGAATCTTAAAACTCCCCGATCTACCGCTTCGCAGCGACCACGTCGTCAACGCAACCAGCTCAACAAGAGAATGCAGCGTATGGGACGTGTAATTTTCAGCGAAGGCGGAAATCCCGTTCATTGCATCGTGAACAAGTTTACCGAATCAAGTGCCACCCTTTCCATGACCGGATGGATGGGCTTGCCATCAGAGTTCACGCTTTACATTGAACCTGACAGCATCCGTACGGAGTGCCGTGTGATATTGCGCAGAGGCAGCAATATCGAGGTGGAGTTTTTGGATGTGGAGCACGGTGTGCGCTACAAGCAATCCGCCTGATTTAATAGGCGTACTCTTCAAACACCTGATTGATGTCACTATTCCATTGACCGGAATACTTTTCCAGCATGCGCTCGGCAGGTGTCTTGCCCAATGAAACAGTTTCTTCAAGCGGTATCAGGAAGGCTGTCTCGTCCAGACCTTCAGAATTGAAGTTCGCTCTTTCTTCAAGACCGGAGCGGCAGATGTTCAAGGCTTCCTCAGCAAATTCGATCAATGGCTTTCCGGCTATTTCCGCTTTCAGTCCGAGTTTCGGCACCTGGTTGCGCAATTCGCCCACCATATCAGCCGACCAGTCCTTGACCATATCTTCTGCAGCGCTCAATGCATTCTCGCTATAGAGTAATCCGACCCATAGTGCAGGCAGGGCGCAAATCCCCTGCCATGGTCCGCCATCAGCGCCACGCATTTCCAGAAAACGCTTCAGCCGCACATCGGGGAACACCGTACTCATGTGATTGCCCCAGTCGCCGATGTTTGCCGTAGCGTCTGCTACTTCACCCTTAATCGCGCCATTCATGAACTGCCTGAATGTGACATGCGTACAGTCATGATATTTGCCATCGCGGATGATGAAATACATCGGCACATCAAGCGCCCAGTCCGCATATTTCTCAAAACTGAAGTCATCGTTCAGCATGAATGGATGATAACCGCCGCGTTGATTGTCCACATCGCGCCAGATGTCACTGCGCCAGGACAACAAACCGTTTGGCTTGCCTTCTTTAAAAGGAGAATTGGCAAACAGGGCAGAAGCCATGGGTTGCAGCTTGAGTGACGTCTGCAGCTTGCGAACCATGTCACGCTCATCAGAGAAATCCAGATTGACCTGAATGGTGGTTGTGCGGAACATCATGTCATGTCCCTGGCTGCCCACCTTCGGCATATAGTTTTTCATGATGTTGTAGCGGCTCTTCGGCATCATGGGCGTTTCTGCAAAGGTCCAGAGCGGGGACGCACCCACACCAAGGAAACCAATGCCCATGGCAGAAGCAATTTTCTTCACCTGTTTCAGATGTTGGTTTGATTCTTTGCAGGTCTCGTGAATGTTTTCCAGCGGTGCACCGGAAAGTTCAAACTGTCCGCCCGGTTCCAGAGAGATAGCACCACCTTCAACCGGATTGAAAAGCCCGATTATATTGCCTTCATCTTCAATGGCTTCCCAACCAAGTTCGGCTTTCAGGGCTTCAAGAATGGCCTTGATGCCGCGCTCACCCTCATAAGGGACAGGTTCATAATTATCGAGATAAAACCCGAATTTTTCATGTTCCGTACCGATGCGCCATTCGGACTTCGGTTTACATCCAACAGACAGCCATTCGACAAGTTCGGAATGGGATTCGATCGGTCGGTTGTCAGTGGTATCGCGGGCCATATGTGACTTTCTGAATTCTATCTGCCGATAGGCGTTGCTAGCCGAAATTCATGTTGTTGCGCAACTTAAAAATTGAATACACCTGTTCACAGATACTCTACTTAGGTATACCAATCCCCCAGATTGGACTGGATGACAGTAAGCGCTGCAACCGCAGCAGTGTCTGCACGCAGAATTCGTGGACCCAATCCGAGTTTTGTCACATGGGGGAGTTTTTCAAGCATTTCCCGTTCGTTTTCACTGAACCCGCCTTCAGGTCCCACCAGCAAGGTAAGTTTTTCAGGCTTCCTCGAAACCAGTTCGGCAACTGGGTTTTCATGATTGCTGTTTTCATCACAAAAAATGATGTGATCATCCTCAGACAAGTTGCTCACCATCTCTGTGAGAGAGAGAGGTTCAAGAATTTGCGGCAAAGAGAGTATCCCGCACTGTTCAGCCGCCTCGATTGCGTTTGCTTTCAATCGGTTCTCGTTGAGACTGCGCACCTGCGTATATTGCGTGATAACCGGTTTGAGAACACCCACACCCATTTCAACCGCCTTCTGTATCATATAATCAAGCCGAGCCTGTTTTAGAGGAGCAAAGCAGTAGGTAAGGTTCGGTGAAGGCGGTTGTGTCCGCGTTTGCTGTACTGGCGTGAGAGTACACTTCTTGCGGCCCTGAGGCGTAATCGCTGCCTGCCATTCCCCATCCTTACCGTTGAAAATCAGAATATGAGAACCTTCTCCCAAACGAAGCACATTCAGCAAATAATTTGCCTGCTCTCGGGAAGCCTCGATTGCCACACCGTTTTCGATTGGCATGTCGATGAACAACCTTTGGGATTTGAAATCATGAACAGCCATAAAAACCTATCGAGCGGTTGGATGCCATTGGGGTTGAAAACCATGGCTAAGAATTGCCAGGGTTGAAGCAGGGGTAAGACATTTAACGCGTTCTGGCAATCTCACCTCATCAATTGCCAGTGCCTTATAGCCGGTGCCGGTCCATTGAAGGAAATGCCCTTCTTTCCGGGTAAAGATCAGATCACCGCTCTGTATCATGGCCCCGTCAGGGAGGTTGGGAATTTCGTCAAACGCAATCTCATGAGCCTTTGCAGTCCGTTCCGCGTGCAATTGCAAATCCATTGCATCAGCCATGCTGCCGTCAGGCCTGCCAAACAGCACCACCCAACGTTCCGCGAAATCATTGGCGTCTTTCCTGCGGCACTCAAAACAGGGCCGATGGCCTGCTGCAAAGGCTGTAACTTCATCCAGAAAGAACAGTTCGGTATAGGAGTGACCCATCACTTCGCGTTGCCGTTCCTTGAACTGCGTCACGCAGACAATCCAGCGCCTTGAGGCCCATTTACGCTTCAGAAGCGTTTTCGTTTCCGGATCATGAATGCGCCCACCGCGATTACCCATCATGGTGCCGCGCCAGTTTTCTGCGACTATTCTGGCATCAGGTGTGACACGGTTTTGCAGGGGCATGGTCCGGCAATCTAGTTGGAAACCACAATGATGTGGAGCCGGATCGGGCCATGAGCGCCAAGGATCATGGTCTGCTCAATATCAGCGGAACGCGATGGACCGGTGATGAAATTCATGGTGCGCGGCATGCCGCCCTTACCGTACTTTTCTCTCAGGAGTTCCCAAACCGCTTCCTGGTGAAGGGCGATATCGGACTGTTTCAGGATAACAATATGATTTTCCGGCAGAAAATTAAGGCTCGATGGATTGTCCGCACCAGATGTGAGGGCAAGCGTACCAGTTTCCGCCACACCACCTGCAGCCGTAGAAATGGTCACCATATCATCGCCGTAGGTCCTGCCGGTTTCCACGGAAAGCAGTTTGTGCTTGCCGATTCTATAACGCTCAAGTTCCGGGTTCTCACCGGTTTTAATCTCAAGCGGCAGATTGTTTGAGCGCAGATAATCGAGCACTTCCCCCTCAACCTTGGAGGCGGAGCATTTAACCACGGTTGCCGCCGCCGCTTCAGCCTTTTGCACGAAGAGGTCAATCATCTCCGCTTTCTTGGATATTTTGTAAGGCTGAACACCAACCTCCAGTTCATCCATGCGTTGTTGCACGGCCAGATGACGTTTCTCCACAGGAGTTGAGGAAACAGCACCACGGACTTTCGCCAGAATTTCGTCACGCATGCTCATGACTTGCCCCCACGCTTCTGCCATTCGCTCATGAATGTACCGCCTTCGGGTTTTGGCATTTCCCGGTGTTTTGTCCATTCACCGGCAAGGGGCAACCAGCTGGCATAGCCCTTGCTGCCGGACATGACCGAAAGGCCGAGCCTGGAAACTTTAGTGACCAGACGATAAAGGCCAGGGCGCTTCGTAACCCATGCCCACAGTTTGAGGTTACGGCGGTGGCTCGATGGTGAAAGGTGCTGCTCAAATTCCTTTTCACGCCAGTTACGCATGAGTTTTGGCAGCGGAATCCGTACCGGACAAACCTCTTGGCACCGTCCGCAGAACGTAGAAGCGTTTGGCATATGCCCCGTCTTGTCGACGCCCGTCAGTCCGGGTGAAAGCACAGACCCCATAGGGCCAGGATAAACCCAGCCATAGGCATGGCCGCCAAGCGCATGGTAAACCGGACAGTGGTTCATACAGGCACCGCACCGGATACAGCGCAGCATTTCCTGAAACTCTGTGCCAAGCATGGACGAACGACCATTATCCAGCAAAATCACATGATACTCTTCCGGTCCGTCCAGATCAGACTGACGCTTTGGTCCAGAAGAAAGGGTCGTATAGACAGACATTTCCTGACCGGTTGCAGAGCGCGCCAGAACACGCAGGATCTGGGACATATCCTCAAGGGTAGGGACCACTTTCTCAAGTGAAGCAAATACCACGTGCACTTTGGGCAGGATCTGGGTAAGGTCGCCATTCCCCTCATTGGTTACGATGACGGATGTACCTGTTTCAGCAACCAGAAAGTTTGCGCCCGTCACACCGATATCCGCATTGATAAATTTCTGTCTCAATATGCCACGGGCTTCAGTGAGCAGAGATTGTGGATCTTCCATCGGCCTGTCTTCAGGAAGATGGGTGTGATGTTCCCGGAACTCATCGCGCACCTGATCCATGTTCAAATGCACAGCCGGTGCAATGATGTGGCTGGGATGTTCACCCCGCAGTTGGATGATGTATTCACCCAGGTCGGTTTCCACCGGCTCAATATCATTTTCGATCATGAAATCATTGAGCTCGATTTCCTCGGTAATCATGGATTTGCCCTTGGTTACCGACTTGGCGCCTTTGTCCTTACAGATTTTCAGGAAAATCTCCCGGGCATCCTTTGCTGTGGCAGCCCAGTGCACATGACCACCTTGCGCCTGAACACGCTCTTCAAATTTTTCCAGATAGATATCCAGATTGTCCAGAGTGTGGTTTTTGATATCCCGCGCCCGGTCCCGCATCGCCTCGAAATTGTCGATAGCAGCGGCTGCATCCGCGCGCTTTTTGATGAAGTTTCCGCGCACATGGCGCATGGCTTTCTGAAGCTGCTCATCCTGGAGCGCCTCCACGGCATTTTTCTTAAATTCAGGTGTGGTGATCTTCATGACTTATCACTCCTGTCTCTGGGGCTTGCTTCACCAATGGCCGCATTGTCGGTCATGCCTGCGAGCACTTCAACCACGTGGCGCACTTCAATGGTGCTGCCTTCACGTTTGAGTTTGCCGGCCATATTTAAAAGACAACCCATGTCTCCGGCCAACATCATGTCCGCGCCACTGTCTTTGATGTTTGTCGTTTTAGATTCCACAATCGAGTTCGAGATATCAGAATATTTGACCGAGAACGTGCCCCCAAATCCGCAGCAGGTGGTGCAGTCTTTCATTTCCGTCAGCTTTACACCTTTGACGGTTTCCAGCAGTTTGCGCGGCTGGCCTGAAATGCCAAGTTCGCGCAGCCCGGCACAGGAGTCGTGATAGGTGACGTTTGCAGGAAGGGAAGCCTCAACACTTTCAACTCCCATGACGTCGGTCAGGAAAGAAGTGATCTCAAAAACCTTCTCGGAAAACTTTGATGCTTTTTCATGCCAGCTGTCGTCCCCTTCAAAGAGTTCCGGATAATGCGTCTTAATCATGCCAGCACAGGAACCTGACGGCAGAACCACATAGTCAAAGCCCTCGAAATTCTTGATGACCTGCATTGCAATATCTTTGGTGTCAGCCCGGTCGCCGGAATTCCATGCCGGTTGCCCGCAGCAGGTTTGTGCCACAGGCACATGCACACTGCAGCCGGCATCTTCCAGAAGTTTTACAGTAGAAAAGCCCACATTCGGGCGAAAAAGGTCCACCAGGCAGGTAGCAAACAGTGCCACATCGAGTGAAGAATTTTGCTGGGTCATTTAGTTTTCAAACTTCCGGTTTTTATCTTTGAACCCTTTGTCCCAATATGGTGTGGGACCAAACAGCTCGGCCAGATAATCAATAAATAGGCGTACTTTGGCAGGAAGGTAGGTACGGCTTGGATAAACCGCATAAATACCGATGCCCTTCATACTGACATAGGATGGTAGGAGCCTCACAAGCTTGCCCTGGTCAAGTTCCTCCCCGATATCCCAGGTCGAACGAAGCGCAATACCCAGCCCTGCCAGTACGGTTTCTCGTACCACCTCGCTGGAGTTGGTGGCAAGTGTCGATTGCGGTCTGTAGAGGACTGTTCCCTCATTTCCTTCCAATTTCCACGGCCCCTGATTATGAGGTGCGATCAGTGCGTGGTGATCCAGGTCTTCGAGCTTTTGCGGAACGCCATTTTTCTTTAGGTATTTGGGTGTGGCACACAATATCCGCCGCACCGGTGCGAGCTTTCTCGCCACAAGCGATGAATCGGGAAGTTCGCCAATCCTGATAGCCAGATCAATGCCACTCGAAATGATATCCACATACTGATCTGACAGATCGAGATTGAGATTGAGTTCTGGATTAGCCCGCATAAATTTTGGCAGATGCGGGGCAATATGCATCCGGCCGAAGGAGGTGGGTGCGGAAATTTTCAGCAATCCACGAGCATCTGATGAACCACGGGTCACCAGGTCTTCAGCCTCTTCCACACTTGCGAGGATCGCCACAACCCGCTCATAGAAGTTCTCACCCGCTTCCGTCAGCGATATTTGCCGGGTTGTGCGGTTGAGTAGCCGCGTGCCCAGACGTTCTTCCAGCCGGTTCATCCGCTTGGATACAACAGCCGGCGATATCCCCATTTCCCGGGCCGCACCAGACATGCTTCCAATTGCCACAACCTGGGAAAAAACTTCCATATCATCAAACTTGTTCATGCGATGTTTTATAAAGAAGTGTTTGCCAAAGACAAAAGGCTTTTAAAAACAAAAAACCCGCCATGAGAGGCGGGCTTCGAAAACTTGTTTTGTTTGCGCCTAGCCGGAGCTGAACAGATCCAGCAGGCCGCGTTTCTCACGCAGTCTGGCACCTGGACGTTCGCCTGGTCCCACGACGACAACTTTACTACCCAGTTTAACCTGCTCGTAAAGGTATTCCACATCTGAGTTCAGCATGCGGATACAACCGGATGAAAGGTTCAGGCCAATAGACCATGGCTGGTTTGTTCCATGGATGCGATACAGTGTATCCACATTGCCCTGATAAAGATAAAGCGCACGTGCACCGAGCGGGTTATCAATGCCACCGGCTTGTGTAACCGGCAGGATGATACCTTTCTTGCGCTCACGTTCGCGCATTTCAGCAGGCGGGGTCCAGGTTGGCCACTTTGCTTTACGACGGATTGTGGCATCACCTTTCCAGGTGAAACCTTCGCGTCCTACACCCACACCGTAACGTACAGCTTTCTTCTCGCTGATGATGTGGTACAGGAATTTCTCATCCGTGTGGATCAGAATAGTACCTGGTTTCTGGTTTGTTGAAATGGAAACCTTCTGTCTTTTGAATTTGGAAGGTACCCTGCGTTTTGTAATATCGCGAGGTTGTTTCACCTCAACCCATTTCTGATCCATCACGTCAAAGCGTCTTTCAGCCTTGGCTCCTGTAAGCAGTCCTGGATTTGCCGCAATTACTGTTCCACCCATCAGAACGGTTAATGCTTTGCGTCGTGTCATAGACATAATCTATCCCTCAAATGACCTCACTCTCGAACGTTTCTTATAACTGCAATTTTGTTTTTTTTCAATTAAGCTTTATTTAAAATCTTAATATTCACACAAATTCTTACGTAACGGAAATCTGTATTAGTCAATTCCGATGATGATATTAGTTTCAGTAACGAAAATGTGATGTTAATCAGGCAGTCGCGCGGTTCAGTAAAATGTTCGTTTCGCTGTTCAAAATACCTCTGACTTCACGAACTTTGCGCAAAATCTGATCAAATTCAGCCAGACTGAACGTTTCAATATGTGCAACGAGATCCCAACTGCCATTTGTCGTATGTAAACTGGAAATCTCTGGCAGTCGCTTGAGATGTGAGATGACCGATCTTGCAAGAGGGCCTTCCAGTTCGATCAACATGACAGCTTTGATTGCATCACTGTCCACCGATGCGTCCAATTCCACCGTAAAGCGCTGGATCACGCCAGACTCCATCAGCCGTTCCATACGGGCCTGAATGGTTGCGCGCGAAACGTTCAGGCGCGCAGCAAGCGTGGTGACAGATGCTCTGGCATCTTGCTTAAGCGCAGCAATCAGTTGGCGGTCGGTAGAGGTGAGATCAATCATATTGTCATATTACATATCATGTATATCAATATGATAGATAATTTATAAAAAATAATCAATTTATATAGTTTAAATTCATTTTGTATCACCGGACAATAGCCTAGGTTTAATCTGGAGATAGAAATGTCAGTCGAATGTTGTCTCGTGGGCGTTCCTGTGCAGGCCGGCACCCGCGAATCCGGGTGCTTGATGGGACCTGACGCCTATCGCACGGCCGGACTGGTTGGTGAACTGGAACAACTTGGTCACAAGGTTCAGGATCTGGGTAATCTTCATCGATATGATTCCGGTGAAATGGAACATGGCAATGCATCCATCCACAGCCTGAACGAGATTGTAGGCTGGGCATCAGCAATCGGGGACACAGCTTACCAGATCGCAAAGGAATCTAAGTTTCCCATTTTCCTCGGTGGAGATCACAGCCTTTCAATCGGGTCTGTTCCTGGTGTGACCAAAGCCTCCAATGAAGCTGGCAAGGAACAATTTGTAATCTGGCTGGATGCGCACCCAGACTTTCACACACTCGACACAACGCAAAGCGGTAACCTGCATGGCACACCGGTTGCCTATTTTACGGGAAGGCCTGGTTTTGAAAATTTTTACCCGGAACTCAAAGCACAAGTCCCGCCGCAAAACGTCTGCATGATGGGGATCAGATCCGTAGACGATGCGGAACGAAAAATGCTGACCTGCGATCAGATCGAGATTTATGACATGAGGGCCATTGATGAAAACGGTGTGGCAGCCCCGTTGCGCGCATTTCTGGAAAAGGTGAGAGAAGCTGATGGCGCATTGCATGTGAGCTTGGACGTCGACTTCATAGATCCTGACCTTGCCCCCGCGGTCGGCACTACTGTTCCCGGTGGCGCCACTCTTCGTGAAGCACATCTGATCATGGAAATGCTCTGCGATAGCGGCCTCGTCACATCTCTCGACATGGTAGAGCTCAACCCCTTTCTCGATGAACGCGGAAGAACCGCAAAAATGATGGTGGACCTGTGTGCCAGTTTGCTTGGCCGCAAGGTCTTTGATCGACCCACAAGGAGTTACTGATGGAAGATATGGCCGCTGTTTCAGAACAAGTTGAATTTCAATCCACACAAGCAGAGCAGGATACAGGAATGTCCAAAGACCCGAGTTTACAACCTTCCGCCCTGGCGCTGGTACCCTTCGTGAGCGTCGATAATATGATGAAGATCGTCAACACCATTGGCGCTGCTAAAATGATTGCCGAGATCGCGTCATATATTGAAGCTGATTTCAAACGCTGGGACCTGTTTGATAAAACACCACGTGTGGCTTCTCACTCCAAGGAAGGGGTGATCGAGCTGATGCCCACCAGTGACGGTGAAACCTACGGCTTTAAATATGTGAACGGGCATCCCGCAAATATGGCTCGTGGCTTTCAGACCGTAACTGCCTTCGGCCTGTTGGCGCGGGTGGACAATGGTTATCCTGTTCTCCTTTCGGAGATGACCATTCTCACCGCTCTGCGTACAGCTGCCACATCAGCAATTGTTGCCAAATATCTTGCTCCGGAAAATGCAAAAACCATGGCCATGATCGGCAATGGAGCCCAGTGCGAATTTCAGGCTTTGGCATTTAAAGAGGTTTTGGGAATTGAAACCGTCAGGCTCTATGACATTGATGAAGCAGCAACACAAAAAGCTGCCAGGAACCTAGAGCATACGGGCCTGAAAGTGGTTTCCTGCTCATCCTCTCAGGAAGCCGTTCAGGGTGCCGAAATCATCACCACATGCACAGCTGACAAGCAGTATGCCACAATCCTGACGGACAACATGGTGGGATCCGGTGTCCACATCAATGCGATAGGTGGGGACTGCCCAGGCAAAACCGAGCTGCACAAAGATATTTTGCTTCGGTCTGATATCTTCGTGGAATATCCTCCTCAGACACGGATTGAAGGCGAGATCCAGCAATTGGATGAGGATCATGAGATTACTGAAATCTGGCAGGTCATGACCGGAAAGGCTTCTGGACGCATGTCTGACAAACAGATCACTCTGTTTGATAGTGTGGGATTTGCCACTGAAGATTTCTCCGCCCTTCGTTACATCCGAGATCAGTTGGAAGAGACCGGCCACTATGTGGAGCTTGATATGCTGGCAGACCCCGATGATCCGCGTGATCTCTTCGGTATGGTGCAGAGAGCAAAAACCGCATAATGGGCAATAGGACGAGCTTTCCTGCTTGACCCTGACCGGGTGCCATCATAAACAGGCCGTATGACAAACACTGCTTCTAATCTGCCTGATCACATGCACCCGAAACGTTCGTTTCAGGGGCTAATTCTCACCCTTCACTCCTACTGGGCTGAGCGTGGATGCGTGGTCCTGCAGCCATATGATATGGAAGTGGGCGCTGGCACATTTCATCCGGCTACCACATTGCGCGCTTTGGGTCCCAAACCATGGAAAGCAGCCTATGTGCAGCCGTCACGTCGCCCGACAGATGGTAGATATGGTGAGAATCCGAACCGGCTGCAGCATTATTACCAGTATCAGGTTCTGCTGAAACCTTCGCCGCCTGACATTCAGGACCTTTATCTTGGTTCTTTGGATGCGATTGGCGTTGATGCCTCGCTGCATGATATCCGCTTTGTGGAAGATGATTGGGAAAGTCCAACGCTCGGTGCGTGGGGGCTTGGCTGGGAAGTTTGGTGTGATGGCATGGAAGTCTCCCAGTTCACCTATTTCCAGCAGGTATGCGGTTTTGAATGCTCACCCGTTTCCGGCGAATTGACCTACGGCCTCGAGCGTCTCGCCATGTATGTTCAGGACGTGGACAACGTCTATGATCTGAACTTCAATGGTTTGGAAGGCGATGCCAAGGTCACCTACGGTGAGGTTTTCCAACAGACCGAGCGTGAATATTCGCGCTGGAACTTTGATGTGGCAGATACAGCAACCCTGCTCAAACATTTTGAGGATGCGGAATCAGAATGCCGCCGGATCCTGGAACAGGACGAGATTGATCCCAATAACGGTAAGTCAATTGTAATGGCTCATCCCGCCTACGATCAAACCATCAAGGCGTCTCACGTGTTTAACCTTTTGGACGCGCGAGGCGTGATATCGGTGACAGAACGCCAAAGCTACATTTTAAGGGTGAGGGAACTGGCCAAGGCATGCGGTGAAGCATTCCTGAAAACCGAAGCAGGCGGCGCTAACGTCTGATTTCCCGACAGTATTTCAGGAATTGTTTTAGCGTTTACTTCCGTGCCCGGCGTTGACGGTCGATTTCACGAGCCATCTTTACCATTTGCATTCTTGCTTCAATCGGCGGATTGGTCTCTTTGGCCAACTCCCGTCCCGCTATTTCCAGCATTGCTGAAACTGTGATGCCGTGAACTGCACAAAAATCATGCCACCCCTTGGCCGAAGTCTCTGTTATTTTTGCTGAAAGCACCACACGTACTTCTGATTCAGATTCGGTTTCCAAAATTATCTCCCAAGAATCCCACCCCGATAATCTTTCAACAGGAATTATATTTCAATACCCACATGCCGTTTTTATCAAAAAAACTAGTTGGTGCAAGGTGCAACTAGTTGCAATTTGCAGAAGCTTCGTATAGAGGTCGGATTAGTAGAGTTAAGTACGGTAAGATATTTGGCGTTTGTGTTTGGAAGCTGGGTTCGGCACAAATGCCAAATAACTGTCAGGATAGTTGTTTTACAGGCTGGTATTTGTGAAATGATTGGCTGATGGTTGCCAGGGGCGTAACCCGCATGTTTAGGGCTTTTTCTGTGGGGCATGCCCCTGGCATCTGATCACTTAGATAAGAATCTCCTCAAAAATTTCCTGAAAATCAATTGTGATTCCCGCTTCCTAACCGGCAATTGGGATCCATCACGCACTACTGTTCGACTAAGAGGTTGTAATTTCAGAATTATAAAAGTTCTTGTTTTGTTCTCTTTTTAATGATAGGAATATTTTCATCTAAGAGGGAGAATCAGATGCTCACTGCACAAGAAAAAAACTCGAAAACAATAAAAGCACATGAAAGCTACATGGATGGATCTGTCATTGCTCGTGGACGCGATACCAGTGCAGATAAACTTCGCCGTGAACCGGGAAACCTGAACAGGGGACGTGCCGCAACGCTGAACCCTTCAAGCCGGTTTGATCAGCATTCCCGTCACGTTTTTGATGATGGTTGGCAGACGCTTGATGAATTGCCACCGTTCAAGACATCGGTGCAGGTGGAAAAGCCCAAGACTGTTATTGCCAAGAACGATTCTCCTGACATTCACTTCGACCGCTCCATTAATCCCTATCGCGGTTGTGAGCACGGTTGCATCTATTGTTTTGCTCGGCCCTCTCATAGTTATATGGGTCTGTCTTCCGGCCTCGATTTTGAGACCACCTTGTTTGCCAAACCTGATGCGGCCAGACTTCTGAGACAGGAGCTTTCAAAGAAAAATTACAAGCCACGTATGCTCGCCATCGGTACAAACACAGATCCCTATCAACCAATTGAAAAACAGTGGCGGATCACCCGGGAAATTCTGGAAGTGCTGGAAGAAACCAATCATCCGGTTGGCATTGTCACCAAGTCTGCTCTTGTGACGCGGGACATTGATATCCTCTCGCGCATGGCATCCAAGGGTCTCGCAAAGGTGGCAATTTCCATCACGTCTCTGGATCGGCGTTTGGCTCGGGCAATGGAACCCCGTGCAGCGACACCCGGGCTCAGGTTGAAGGCGGTGCGAGAATTAAGTGCTGCGGGTATACCTACATCTGTCATGGTTGCACCTGTCATTCCCGCGCTCAATGACCATGAGATGGAACGCATACTGGATTCTGCAAAGGCCGCCGGTGCGCAGGAAGCAGGCTTCATTTTGTTGAGATTGCCGAGGGAGGTGAGCCCGCTTTTTAGAGACTGGCTCTTGCAGCATTATCCTGACCGCTATCGCCATGTGATGAATTTGCTGCGCGCCATGCGCGGTGGCAAGGATTATGACGCAGAATTTGGAAAGCGTCTTCGAGGTGACGGACCTTATGCCTGGCAGATCGGACGCCGCTTCGAGATTGCATGCCGCAAATATGAACTGAACGAAACAAAGCACAGACTTGATCTTACCCAGTTTGTGCGGCCGGTTGTGGATCAACCTCAGCTCAATCTTTTCTAGTTCCAGACTAAAATTTGCCCGGAATAACTGCCGCTTTATGTTTCGGGCTTTCAAGAGGGTCAGTGCGCGGTTATCTTCCTCGTATGACCGCCGCTGATTCTCTTCTTTTTCCTGATATCGTCGATGGCCCGGATTTCTCAATCGAGAAGCGGCTATATGCCAATGGAGTAAAATATGTGGCTGGTGTGGATGAAGTGGGCAGAGGGCCTCTTGCCGGCCCGGTTGTTTCAGCAGCTGTCATTTTAGACAAAGACAACTTTCCCGACGGGCTGAACGACTCCAAAAAACTCACCGAACAAAAAAGAGAAGCACTTTTTGGAGAGATTTTGAGTTCTTCGCACGTGGCCTGGGCAAGCCTCAACGCAAAGACCATCGACGAGATCAACATCAGGGAAGCTTCACTTCGTGCAATGGAAATAGCGGTTGAGAGCCTACCTCTTTCACCGGATGAAGTGCTGATCGATGGTAGGGATGTGCCGCAGGCACTGGTCGGCGTAGGAACCGCTTATGTGAAGGGAGATGCTAGATCCTGCTCAATTGCAGCAGCCTCTGTTGTAGCAAAAGTCATCCGCGACCGAATGATGAAACAGGCAGGCGCCCTGTTCCCGGAATACGGCTTTGCCGGGCACAAGGGTTATGGTTCAAAATCCCATATTGAAGCGATCAAAGCGCATGGACCATGCCCATTGCACCGCCGCAGCTTCTCACCAATCAAGCAGATGATGGAGTAACCTAAAGCACCTTTCCGGGATTAAGCAGGTTATCGGGGTCAAACGTGGCTTTAACCGATTTCATCATGGAAAGTTCCACCGGATCTTTTGTTCGTGCCAGAAGATCACGCTTTAATCTTCCGACACCATGTTCTGCAGCCACTGATCCTCCCATGGAAACCACAAGATCATGGATCAGATTGTTGATGTGCGGTTGCATTGCCATAAACGCTTCGCGATCAGCACCCTCGGGCTGCGAGATATTGTAGTGCATGTTCCCATCGCCCATGTGACCGAATGTGCAAAGGCGAGCTTGCGGCATTTCCCCTTGCATGATTGCTTCTGCTTTCTTCAAAAACTCTGGAACGAGATGGATTGAGACGGAAACATCATGCTTCATTGATCCGCCTTCATGGGTTTGTGCAATGGGCATCAGCTCCCGGATCCGCCAGAAATCGTCAACCTGTGCACCCGATGCTGCAAGACTGCCATCTATAAGAATACCGTTGTTAAAGGCTTCCTCGAGGATCACCTCCAAAACGCCACTCGCATCTTCTTCCGAACGGTTAGACGAAACCTCCACCAGAATCTGCCAGGGATAAATCTTCTCCAGCGGATTTCGAACCCGGTCCATATGCTTGAACGTGAATGAAATCGGAACAGCGGCCATAAGTTCAAACGCAGTCAGCGAATGACCGGCATGGCTCGATGCTGTCTTGAACAATTCAAGCGCTTGTTCCGGCGTTTCAAGCCCACAAAAAGCAACCGCCTTGCCGCGTGGCTTGGGAAAGAGTTTCAGCACGGCTGCGGTAATAATACCCAAGGTCCCTTCTGAGCCGATGAACAGGTCCTTCAGGTCATATCCTGTATTGTCTTTCTTGAGCCGGCGAAGTCCATTCCAGATCTCGCCGTTTGCCAGAACTACTTCAAGCCCCATCACAAGCTGTCTTGTGTTGCCATAAGCAAGGACACCTGTCCCGCCAGCATTGGTGGCGATGTTGCCGCCGATTTGGCAGGACCCCTGCGAGCCCAGCGCCAGCGGAAATAGTCTATCGTTTTCGTTTGCCAAATTCTGGATGTTTTCAAGAACCACACCCGCTTCACACACCAAAACATTGCTGTCTAGATCAAGTTCACGAACCTCGTTCATCCGCTCAAGCGAAATGACAATCTGGTCGCCACTTTCATCGGATATCGCTCCCCCCACATGACCCGTATGACCACCTTGAGGAACAACCACAGTTTTCGTATCACTCGCCAGTTTCATGATACGCGAAACTTCATCCGTTGAACCGGGCAACAGAACCAGAGGCGTGTTACCCACAAACAACCCTCTGTTTTCATGGGTATAATGGGTGAGATCATTTTCCGCAGTCAGAGCATATTTTTGACCGACGATCTCAATGAATTGGCTAATGAGGTTCGTTTCAAGCGCCATATCAGGTGTCCCGCGGGGCTGCCGCCCGTTGTAATCGGTCATTGATCGCCACACCCAAACCATAAGCGGGGATAGACATCACGCAGATTGTCTCAACGCCAAGATCATCAAGCGTCTTAAGTCCCGCATAAAGATTGGACGCAGCTTCACGCAGATTGCCCGATACACTTAGATTGAAAAACGCGTCCGGAGGATTGGGAACCTCACCGAACCCGAGAACAGCAGCATCCGCTTCAAATGTTGAACATTCAAGCTTGATCCTGGCATTGGGAGCATAATGGCTCTTCATCATGCCTGGTGCTTCGATTTTGTCAGAGGCACTGGTTTCAGGCGCTATCCCTGTCACCGTTTCAATTGCTTCTGCTGTAATTGCACCCGGCCGCAACTGCCTCATCGTGTTGCCTTCCACTTTGATGATCGTGGATTCAAGCCCAACCTCGCATGGGCCCATGTCTGCAACCAGCAGATCCGAACCGAATTCTTCAGCCACATGCTTTGCCGTGGTGGGGGAAACACGCCCTGACCGGTTTGCGCTGGGTGCGGCCAACGGCTTGCCAAATTCAGCAATGATCTCTGCAGCAATGCCTTTTGGGCAACGCAGGCCCACAGTGCCAAGTTCAGCTGTGACAAGTGGATGCAGGCCACTGTCTGGAACAACAGGCAATACAAGCGTCAAAGGCCCTGGCCAGAAAGTCTCGGCAAGTTTCTCAGCCAAATCATTGAATTGCCCGTACTTCCGCGCCATTTCAACGTCACTCAAATGACAAATGAGTGGATTGAACTTGGGCCTGCCTTTCATTTCAAATATTCTGGCCACTGCGATTCCGTTAGTCGCATCCGCCGCCAAACCGTACACCGTCTCGGTGGGCAAACCGATGCATTGCCCATCTGCAAGAGCGGTGTGCAGTTTTGCGCGATTGACTTCCGCAATCGGAGTAGAGATATTCACACTCATATCCATGTTTTTAATTGACGTTTACGTCAAAAATCTTCAAAACGAAAACGTTGTTTGGTAAAACCATCCGGAGGACAGCGATGTACCGCGCACCCGTAGCAGAAATTTCCCACACGCTCAAACAAGTTGCAGGGCTAAAAAGTGCAATTGAAAGCGGAAAATTGGGTGATCTATCAGAAGACCTTGTCGATGCAGTCCTGGAGGAGGCCGGTAAGTTCGCAAGCGAACGCATTGCCCCGCTCAACAGAGATGCTGATTTAATCGGTGCTCAGCTTGAAAACGCTGTGGTCACAACACCTCCGGGCTTTGCTCAGACTTATAAGGACTGGAGCGAAGGTGGATGGAACGCGATCTCCGGCCCGGAAGAATTCGGCGGACAGGGACTTCCCAACATGCTGGCGGTTGCTGCATCCGAAATGTGGAACTCGGCTTCCATGGGTTTTGCATTATGCCCGCTGCTGACGATCGGTGCGATCGAAGCCTTGGACGCACACGGTTCGGAAGATCTGAAGGAAAAGTATTTAGAGAAACTCGTTTCAGGCGAGTGGACCGGAACCATGAACCTGACAGAACCACAATGCGGGTCAGACCTTGCAGCATTGAAAACACGGGCTGAACCTGCTGGCGATGGGACATACAGAATTTTCGGCCAGAAGATTTTCATCACCTATGGCGAACACGACATGGCGGATAACATCTGTCATCTGGTACTCGCCAGATTGCCGGATGCGCCAGCTGGAACACGCGGCATTTCCCTCTTCCTCGTTCCAAAATTCATCGTCAATGATGATGGTTCACTTGGTGAGCGTAACGACGCATTCTGTCAGTCTATTGAACACAAGCTCGGCATTCACGGGTCTCCAACCTGCGTCATGATTTATGGCGATGGCTTTGAAGGTCGTGAAGCAGGCGCCATCGGTTATCTGATCGGAGAGGAAAACCGTGGTCTCAATTGCATGTTCACCATGATGAACAATGCGCGGCTTAATGTAGGCGTGCAGGGCGTTGCGGTGGCTGAAGCTGCCTATCAACATGCACTTGCTTACACACAGGACCGCAAGCAGGGCAAAGCTGCAGACTATGATGGCGAAGGCATGGCACCCATCGTGTTCCACCCTGACGTCCAGCGTAATCTGCTCACCATGAAATCCATGACCCAGGCCTCACGCGGTATCTGTTATGCCTGCGCACATGCGCTCGATATGCAACATGCAACCGAAGGTGAAGACAGCAAGAACTGGGCTGAACGGGCAGGGATCCTGACACCGATTGCCAAGGCATTTTCTACCGACATTGGCTGTGAGGTTTCCAGCATTGGCGTACAAATCCATGGCGGCATGGGCTTTATCGAGGAAACCGGAGCAGCTCAATATATGAGAGATGCCCGCATCAATCCGATCTATGAAGGCACCAACGGCATCCAGGCCATCGACCTTGTGACCCGTAAGCTGCCCCTTTCCGGTGGTGAGGCGGTTCTGGGGTATATTTCAGACCTGCGTGCAATTGTGGAAGAGGTACGTGGTGCTAACCATGACGCGTTCGGCCGAACTGCGGAACTGTTGGACACCGCGCTCAACGATGTGGAAGAAACTACCCAGTGGCTTCTCGAACAGTTGGGAGCTTCAAATATGAACAGTGCGCTGGCTGGCGCTACACCATATCTACGCCAGTTTGGCATAGCCGCTGGCGGTTGCTACCTGGCGAAATCAGGCCTGGGTGATGGTGAAGAAAACCGGGCACGTGTTGCGCGCTTCTTTGCGGAGAATTTTGCTAGCGAGTGTGCTGCAATCAAACAAACGGTAATTTCGGGTGGCGACAGTCTGTTTGCTGCCAGTGAAATGTTGAAAGCGAGCTAAATCATGAGTGATCATATTCTTTCTTCACACGAAAACGGTGTCGCAACACTGCGGTTCAACAGACCGGACAAAAAGAACGCCATTACCGGCGATATGTATGCCGCTCTGGCAGCCGGAATTGACCGGGCAAATGCCGATGACAACGTGAATGTGATCCTGTTTCTGGGTTCACCGGGCGTGTTCACATCTGGCAATGATATCGCTGACTTCATGCAGGTGGCGATGACCGGTGAACGTTCCTCCATGGCTGTTTTTGATTTTCTTGAGCGCATCATCATGGCACCAAAGCCGATGATCGCCGGTGTTGATGGCATGGCGATCGGCGTGGGTTGTACCATGCTGCTCCATTGCGACCATGTTATCGCTGGTGAAAACACGATCTTCAAAACACCTTTCGTAGATCTGGGGCTCGTGCCGGAAGCTGGTTCAAGTCTTATCGGTCCAGAGGTGATGGGTCATCACAGAGCATTTGAATTCCTCGCCATGGGTGCAACATTCTCAACGGAGCAGGCCACCGCGTCCGGCTTCGTCAATCATGTGGTGCCTTCCGATGAAGTGGATGCCTATGCCCAACATGCTGCTCAGGAACTTGCCGCAAAGCCGAAAGAAGCCTTGAAAATCTCCCGTGATCTGATCCGCGGAGATCGCACTCCAGTGCTCGAGCGCATGCGTGAAGAGTCTGTTCTGTTCGGTGAAAGACTGTCATCAGACGAAGCGCGGCAGGCCTTTGCAGCCTTCATGTCCAGAGGACAAAAGAAAGCAAGCTAGTTACGCAATACAAGGCAAACACCACCAACGCGCTTCAGTTGGTTACATAGTTTATTGCCTTCCGCGCGACTGTCGGCTCCGATCTGAACATTGTATCGGGGCCGTGTTCCAAAACTCCTGTTCACCTTTCTCACAAGGCTTGGCTTTCTCGATTTCAGGATCGACGGATACCGGTTTTGCAATCGCTTATAAATTGATAAAGCCCTTGATCGGTTAAAGTGTGCACCAAGATGCACGCCCCAGGGTTTGGGCCGCTCCACCAATCCAGCTGACCTGAACAATGTGCGGCGAACCGGAAACTTGTTACAGGTGGTTTGAAAGTCTTCCTTATCACTCAGCTTGAATTCGGTACCATTGAAATCTTCCTTTTTCCATTGTTCAGCGGAATGACCGGTGATGGAAGCGACAAAGTCCTGTGTCTCAAAAGGAAGACCTGAATTTCCTGAAAGCCATGCTGAAACCCGGCCCGGTCCGGCATTGTAGCCTGCTGCAGCCAGACCCCAGTTTCCAAATTTCGCTTTCAAATCATTGAGATAAATTGCTGAAGCAGCAATTGCTGAGTGCGGCTCGAAAGGATCTTTCAATCCCACAAGTCTGGCAGTGGAGGGAATAAACTGGGCAATCCCCTGAGCACCCTTGTGACTGACGGCATTGGGATCAAACCTGCTTTCTTTCCAGATAAGACGCGCGAGAAACGCTTCCGGTACATTCTGTGCTTCTGCCACCGCCTGAATACGGAAACAGATCTGGCTCACAAATTTTGCCTTGTCGATTTTGGCGGACGCAATTTGTGGGGCGGACACAATGACAAATCCCACCAAAAAGATCGCTGTAAATTTCAGGTTTGTGCACATACCTGGAAACCCATACCCGGTTACGAACAGTCCGCTAAACTATCCTATATAACCATCATGGCAGCGTTAAAAAGGACGGGCAATTAACTTAAGCGCGACTATCGAACAGAATAAACCAACGGAAAGTTTTCCGGATCGGTCTCCACACCATCGCAGTTTGGCTTGTCACGATATTCCCGCAAGATCAGTTCTATTGCTTCCCCTTCCACGGCTCGCAGCTGATGGGATTCAAAGGTTCCACAATCCCCACCGGTATCCAGTGAGTAGGAGGTAATTGTCGCAGTTTCCGGATAAACCCGTGTGTTCAATAGATCAAACCGGTCATTTTCACCAAGCCCAGGCGGAGCCGTTACGGTGAGCATTGCAAAGAAATCCGGGTTGTCGTTCAACGCGGTAGCAAAAACGCTGGAACCTGAGCTTGCAAAGGAAGCGCATGGGATTTCCCAGAGCGTCATGGCATCGGATATAGCGTAGCTGGCGCTATAGTCAGCAACCTGATCAAGATCGCAGTCCGCGATCTCATTTCTGATATGCCGGATAATGGGTGCCGGCACCGCCTTCATTGAATTGAAGTTCGTAGGAGCGGAAAGAGAGATTGCATCACCTTCAAGCGTACCGGTTTCAACGCTAGCATAGGCTGAAGCGGGACATCCGAGTTTTCCTTTGAGTTTTCGGCTCTTGAATGGAAAAAAGCCCTTACGGACAAGCGTAATTCGCGCATCGCTGATGAGGATATCGTCACCGGAAGTGTTCTGTTCATTGATCTCCATGATCAGTGAGTAGGTTTCATCCTGAGACCTGTAAAGCTGATGCCGGTCAACGAATTCGTCATCCCGGTCACGGTCCAGCCTGTACATCTCGAAGACGTCTGTCCCGATCTGCATCCAGCCGGGAAGCTCACCACCATCATGGATTGGCGCATAGAATATGTATGGATATTTGTCAGATTCTGGATCTTTATTTTCCTGCCACAAGGCAAAGTGGCAGCCGTCATAGTCCTCAATCACATCGCGTCCAAAGAGTTTCAGATCAATGTCATGATCTTCGGAAGCAAAGGACTGGCTCGCAACACTAATTGACAGGCATCCAGAAAGGAGAATGAGTAGGGATCGGATCATTTAGTTTCGCTCCAGAAGTGCAACCACCTCCACATGGGGTGTGAATTTGAACTGATCGATGGGTTGGATATGCGTGACCGTGTAACCGCCTTCCATAAGGATCGTCAGATCCCGAGCTAACGTGACCGGATTGCAGGATACGGCTGCAACTTTGCCCACATTCGACTTGGCAATCTGACGCGATTGCAGTTCAGCGCCGGCGCGGGGAGGGTCAAAAACCAGCCCGTCAATTTTCTTGAGTTCCTTAAACCCGAGTGGCCGGCGCTCCAGATTACGTGCTTCGGTCTTGACCTGCTTTAGCTTGCCGGCGGTCTCACGCCATCCTCGTTCAAGACTTTCCAGGGCTGATTTGTTTTCTTCAACCGCAAGCACTTTAGCTGTTCGGGCAAGACAAAGCGCAAAGGTTCCCATGCCAGCATAGAGGTCTACCACGTTGCGGCATTTGGATAGATGTCCGGTGACGAGTTCCACCATTTTATGCTCAGCGCCTTCTATCGCCTGAATAAACCCGCCGGCTGGTGGGGTGACTGCCACGTCTGAAACACTGAGGATCGGGCGCTCAACTTCCAGCAAGGTCTCTCCGTTGACGGACAGGCGTTTAAAGTCATGGGTAATTGCCTTGCGGGTCAACACCTGCCTGATCTCATCTGGAAGCTTTGCCAACCCGTCAATGCTCACATCCAATCCATTCTGTGCAGCAAGTACTGAAAGCCTCATGACCTGATTGCTTCGGCCAAGAGAACTGATCAAGTCCTTGAAACCCTCTAGCTGTCCCACAATTTCCGGCACTAGCACGTGGCACGTATTCAGTGGGACTACGGTTTTACTACCCTGTTCGGAAAACCCGATCTGTGGGCCTTTGGCAGAATTCAGAAAGCTGAAATCTGCTTTTCGTCGCGATGCGTTCGGGAAGACAATGAGAGGTTCAATCGGTGTTTCAATACCTGCAGAACGGAGCGGCCTTGTTACCAGCTCGGTCTTCCAGTCAATGTATTTGGCTTCCGCCATATGTTGCATATTACAGCCGCCGCATTGACCAAAATGTTCGCAGACGGGCTCAATGCGGTCCGGCGATGGTTCGCGGATTGATTTGACCTGTTTCCTCTTGCCATCTCCTTCCGCTTCCACAAGTTCACCGGCAAGTGTAAACGGCACAAAGAAATCACCATCGGAGGTCTGCGCCACACCATCACCCCTGCGGCCCACATATGTAATTTTCAACTCACTCATGTGAACCGCCCGATTTTTGTGCTGCTACCAGAAATTCCTTGTTGCCATCACCGCCTGCAATAGGGGACCGCATGAAATGCGTGACAATCCAACCAGGGAAATCTCCAATCCAGTCTCTCACATTTTCCGCTGTGCTAACAGCCAGTGCCTCATCACGCACCACGCCACCCTTACCAAGTCCGTCTTTGCCCACCTCAAACTGTGGTTTGATCAGGAATATGCCGATTGCATTATTCGCAGCCAATGTCAGGGCAGGTGGTAGAACGAGCTTCAGTGATATGAAACTCACATCACTGGTGATGAATTCGGGTGCGCGACTGCCCAGATGCTCGATTGTCAGATCACGCGCATTTAGCCCCTCCAGGTTCGTCAGGCGCGGGTTCTGCTTTAACTGATCAACCAACTGATCATGCCCCACATCCACGGCAAATATGTGTTTGGCCCCCTTGTTTAAAAGGATCTGACAAAACCCTCCAGTGGAAGCTCCCAGATCCAGGGCAACTTTACCATCCGGGTTGTAGCCGGTTTCCTGAAGTGCGTGTTCAAGTTTTAGTGCCGCCCGCGAAACCAGATTTAGTGCCGGATCATTGATCTTGATGGCATCCGGATTGGTGATGGTTCTCGAAGGTTTCGGTTTAATTTCCCCGTCCAGCGTCACACACCCACGCAGGATTGCGTCACGTGCCTTGGCGCGTGAGGCATAGGGCCCATGCTGGACCAGCCATTCATCAAGTCGGACTTTGCTCATAGGGTTTGATGCGTTGCAAACGTTGTAATTGCAAGCTTTTTGGAAGGCTTGTCCAGAATTACCTGCCGAGGAAAATGCGTTCGAAAACGGAGGTTCTTCCATAATCGATGATTGGTTTCCCATAACGGTCAAACTTGTCCCAGACCCTTCTCTGACTTGGTTTTTTCTCAAGTTTGGGGATAGTGCCGGTCACCATATCATCAACTGCAATTTCGCGTTCGGAAATTCTGGGCAGCTTCTTTTCCGATTCAACAGGCGCACGCTCTACAGGACGCGTGAAGTCCCGTTTCTTTTCCTTGTGTTTGAGGAGAGCAGGCGTAACGATTATCGGAGCTTCGTTGTAATCAATTGAACGATATAGCTCACCGTCGATCTTTGCTCCGGTCTTTTTCAACACAGCAGCCTGGATCGTCTTGTCATAGGGCACTGTTTGAGCAGCCAAAGGTGCAACACTAGCGGATACAACCGTCGCTGTTAGCAAGATGATGGGTTTGGCATGCATTTCCGTTCGTCTCCTGAATTAGTCAGGAAATGTGTACCATATTGGGGTTAGTGAAGCGGAAACGAACGTAGTTACCGAAATGTAAAAACGTAAGTCTCAACCGGCGGAAACGATCAGCTATTTTTCAACAGTTTACGAAGTTTTCCCAGCGCCATATCTTCCGGTTCATTGTATGAAATCGTGCCAACGAAATCCCCTCCCGGACGGAACAACATAACCGAAGCCTGGTGATCCATAGTGTAATCGCCGTCATCCAGGTCAACCCTCTGCGCATACACTCTGTAAGCGCTGATTGCATCACGGACTTTCTGTGGGTCACCAGTGATCCCGGTAATGCGGGAGTCAAATGCGTTCACGTAGTCACTCAACACAGGCGGAGTATCACGTTCAGGGTCTACCGAGAAAAAGTAGAATTTCACCTGGTCAGCATCATCACCGAGCTCCTGAAGCCATTTTGAAGCATGCAACAAAGTTCCCGGGCAAATATCAGGACAGTTGGTAAAACCGAAGAAAATGGCGTGATGCGCACCCTTCACATCGTCGTAGGAGATCGCACTTCCGTCGTGACGAACCAGATCAAACGGGCCACCAATATTGGATACAGAACTGTTTCCCGCAACCTGTTGATCACTCTTGTGCAGGTTAACTGCCATATATGCAAAAAATGCCGCTGAAACTGCCACCAGCGCCCAAAGAAACATTCTTACGAGATTCATACTTTGATCCAAGCAACTATATAATTAACTGACCCGCGCCTAGAAGTAAGGATTAGTAATCAGGATTACAAATGACGATTTTGTATGGCGTTAATTTGCCGCAAGCCGAAACCTAATTTCAGGAAGGGTCCAGAGGTTCAGTTCCATCCGGATTGCCATCTTTATCGAGGCGGATCTTCTCAACCTTGTCCTCAGCAGCAGCAAGTAGTTTGCGGCAGTGATTTCGAAGTGCTTCACCGCGTTCGTAATGGGCGATGGATTTATCAAGCGGCACATTACCACGCTCAAGACTTTCAACAATCGTCTCAAGCTGGTCCAGCGCCTGTTCAAAGGTCATGGATGAAATGTCTTGATTCTCATCGCTCATAGCTAACTGCCTTGTTCCGCGTCACCCTGTCATCAAACGGTTTACATGCTCACTGGCAGACTCCGCAAGTCCCTGAAGATCATATCCACCTTCAAGTAGGCTAACCACCCGGCTTTCACAGCAGGTTTCAGCAATTTCCATCAGTTTTCCGGTTGCCCAGTCATAGTCATCGGCAACAAAATTCAAGCTCGCTAATGGGTCCCGGTAATGTGCATCAAACCCGGCTGAGATCAAAATCAGGTCCGGCTTGAAATTCTCCACACTGGGCAGGACCCGGTCCCGGAAAGCTTCTTTGAACTTTGAGCCATCATCCCCGGGAGAAAGCGGCGCATTGAAGATATTGCCAACCCCTGTTTCATTCAAAGCACCCGAGCCAGGATAGAGTGGCATCTGATGTGTCGATGCAAACAGAACGGTCGGATCATCATAGAAAATATCCTGTGTTCCGTTCCCGTGATGCACATCAAAGTCCACAATCGCCACGCGTTCACAGCCATGATGTTCCTGGGCATATCTGGCAGCAATCGCCACATGATTTACGAGGCAGAAGCCCATGGCCGTTGTTTTCTCAGCATGGTGCCCGGGAGGTCGCATGGAGATAAAGGCATTGTCAGCTTTTTTCTCGAAAACACTGTCGACCGCATCCACTGCAGCGCCGGTAACATGCAGCACGGTCTCCCAGCTTTTCGGGCTCGCAGACGTATCGGCATCCACGATCGCCAGTCCTTCTTCAGGAATTTTGCCTTTAATTCTCTTCACAAACTCTGCAGGATGAGCCAGCTCAAACAACGCCTCATCACCCTTAGGTGCATCGACCCGCTCAAGCGCATCAAATTTTTCATCCGCGAATACTTCGTCCAGAACCTTTATCCGGTCAGGACGCTCAGGATGTCCGGGCGGTGTTATGTGTTGGATACTGAGTTCGTGGGTATAAAGGCGCGTGGTCAAATTGAACTCCTGTATTCCTGGGTGATCACCTGAAACATATCACAGTTTTAGGGAAAGCCCTGCAAGGTTTATTCAGCAATCACCCGATAAGTTTTTCCGTCATCAAGACCAAGAATAATCTCGAACACCTCTTCTTTTTCCCGAGTCCCAATAGCTCTGTCAATTCGCGCAGGCAGTGAGACACGAGCAAGTTCACTGAACTTGTCTTTATCAATTCCGATCATCACAAGCTCGTTTCGGCTAAGAGAGGGAATTAAGAGGTCAGGTCTTCCGTCGCCATTCACATCGGCAACAGCAGAAAGTCTCAGCTCATTGGAGCCGATAAAGTGATTGGAGAAACCGCTGGCACCGAAGATTTGTTGAAGATTTCCATTCTGCAGTCGGAAGATCCCGAGCAATCCAGCCAGATGCGGTGTGACAACAATGGAGATTTCCGGGTTACGACCGCCAGTAAAATTGGTGATCTCGGCAATGTTGAGCCACCTGTTGGAACGCCCGATGAAAGGTGTCTGAGCAACTTTTATAAAAGCATTGCCATTCAATCCGAACACTGCAACAGAACCACCTCCGGACTGCGAGGACAATATGGTGATAACCTCATTGGTCCCGTTTCCATCAAGATCTGCAATTCGAGGTGTAATGTCCTCAAAGACTTCGTTCTTGGGCAATCGGAAAGTGAATGTTTCACCTCTGCTGTTTTTAACTCTCAACGCACCGGCTTCAATCGCATCACCCAGGACACCATGTCCATAACGTGTTGTGGGTTCAGAATACCATGCTTCCACGATATCCCCCTTGGCAGTGGCGATCCGGCCATCCGGCAAACTATTGGGGGCAGGTGCTCTTGTATCTTTTACGATTTCAGGAGGAATGGAATTATCGTTGATTTCTTCCAACTGCCATTTGGGAGCCTGTTGGGCCGATACTGCGGTAATGCTCAATAGAATGAAGCAGGTTAGGGTCGTCAGTATCGATAAAAGCCGCATGTCAGTTCTCGTCCGTAATTGTTTCCGTGATCTCTATACCAAAACCTTCAAGCCCCACATAATGACGCTCGCGTGATGCAAATAGCTTGATGGACTCTATCCCCAGATCGCGCAGGATCTGGGCTCCAAGACCGATCTCCAGCCATTCATCTTCCCGACTCTGCGCGGTTTCATGATCCTCGCGATCAGCAGAGGAAAGAGCATCTTTCCAGCGCATGGTACTTGCAGCAACACCAACAGAACCCTCTCTCAGATAGACAACAACACCTCTGCCGTTCTCTTCCATGGATTTCATAATTGAGTGAAGCTGGGAGGTGCCAAAAACATCATCGATTACAGACTCTATGTGCAATCTGACCGGCACTTCTTGACCATCGCGCACATCACCGAAAACAACAGCAAGATGGTTCATCGGATCCCATCTAGTCTTGTAGGTGTAAGCCTGCGCCGTCCCGGCGGTGGTTTCAATCGGAAACTCATCAATCCGTTCGATCAGGCTTTCCTGGCGCTGGCGGTATGAAATCAAATCAGCAACGGAAATAGTCTTTAATCCGTTTGCTTCAGAAAAGGCTGCGACCTGTGGGCCACGCATGACGGTTCCATCATCATTCACCAATTCGGAGATAACACCCACTTCCGGAAGAGAGGCCAATTTGCATAAATCAACTGCCGCTTCAGTATGGCCCGAGCGCATCAGTACGCCGCCTTCCTTCGCAACGAGGGGGAAAATATGACCCGGTCTCACAAAGTCATAAGCTCCTGCATTCGGGTTAGCGAGCGCACGAACAGTGGAGGTGCGTTCCTCAGCAGAGATGCCGGTGGTTGTATCGTGTTTGTAATCCACTGAAACCGTAAAGGCCGTTGCGTGCGGTGCATCGTTTTCCGCAACCATCGGGTTAAGGTTCAAGCGCTTGGCTTCAGCAGGTGTCATCGGAGCACAAACAATGCCGGATGTATGGCGAATGATGAAAGCCATCTTTTCTGGCGTACAATGCACGGCTGCAACAATCAGATCGCCTTCATTTTCGCGATCATCATCATCCGTAACAACAACAATCTCACCATTTTCAAAGGCGCGGATTGCTTCGACAATTTTATGTTGATCGTAACTCATAAACTATGTTCTTCCTGTTTGTCCCCGATGCATCAGGTAGTGATCCGCGACGGCACAGGCAACCATGGCTTCGCCAATGGGAACTGCACGGATACCCACACAAGGGTCATGTCGTCCTTTGGTAACGACGTCCACATTCTTGCCTGACGCAGTTATTCCTTTGGTTGGTAAAAGCATTGAAGAGGTTGGCTTCACCGCAAACCGGGCGACAACCGGTTGTCCAGTGGCGATGCCACCCAGAACCCCGCCTGCATTGTTTGAAAGGAAATCAACCTGACCGTCATTTCCCACTCGCATTTCATCTGCGTTCTCTGGACCGGTAATCCTTGCTGCATCAAACCCGTTTCCGATTTCAACACCTTTAACCGCATTAATCGACATCAGATGTGAAGCAATATCCTGATCAAGTTTTGCGTAAACCGGAGCGCCAATTCCCGCAGGCACGCCTTCTGCAACGACCTCGATTACAGCACCAACGGATGATCCTTCTTTACGGATTTTACCCAGGTAATCTGCCCACTCATCAACCGCATTGGCATCGGGGCAGAAGAAATCATTTTGATTGACCGCGTCCCAGTCCCAGTTGGCCCGATCAATCTTCTTTTCACCCATCTGAACCATGGCCGCACGCACATTCAGGCCCGGGATGACTTTGCGGGCCAAACCACCGGCTGCAACACGAGCTGCAGTTTCTCTGGCGGAGGAACGGCCCCCGCCGCGGTAATCCCGGATGCCGTATTTCAGATCATAGGTGAAATCAGCGTGGCCCGGCCGGAACCGATCCTTGATTTCGCTATAGTCTTTTGACCGCTGATCGGTATTACGGATCATCATGGAAACAGGGGTGCCCGTAGTAACGAGAATATCCTCAGAGCCATCTTTTTCCATGACGCCGGAAAGAATTTCCACCTCATCCGGTTCGCGACGCTGGGTTGTGAATTTGGATTGCCCTGGCTTGCGCTTATCCAGATAGTCCTGAATTTCCTGTCTGGTAAACTCCAAACCCGGCGGACAGCCGTCCACTACGCAGCCAAGCGCAGGACCATGGCTTTCTCCCCAGGTCATTACTCTAAAAAGGTGTCCGAACGAATTATATGACATTATTGCCCGATGATGATTGGTGTCGCGGATGTTTAGAGCAATTTTTGATCAATGGGAAGTCGTAACAACGGCTTACAACCACTTCTCTACGCCTCGTTTGATTATACAGATCTCATCCTGTGGAAATGCGAATTTCACATCGGTGTATGGATCAAGGTTCAAAAGATAGATTCTCAAGACCCGGCCAATGGCGCCATGCGCTGTTACAACGCAATCTTCTGAAAGACTGTTATACCAATCACTCATGCGCCCTAGCACGTCCTCATGGCTTTCCCCACCTTCAGGACGATAGGTCCACGGGTTCTGCTTGCGATAATAGTATCGCTCCCGGTCACTTGCCTTAAGTTCGGCCTGGCTCGTGCCCTCTAAATCACCGTAAGAAACTTCGATGAGTCGTTTTTCTATTGAATAATCTTCTACCGGCAGGCCCATCTGCGTGCGAATACGCTCCATGGTTTCCCGGGCGCGTGACAGCGGACTGGAGATAAAAGGTAACCCCTCGGCTTTACCAAGAATACCGGCCATCTTGCGGCCATTCTCGTCCGCCTGTTTTTGGCCCGTTTCGTTGAGGGGAATATCCATTTGGCCCTGAAAACGCAATTCTGCGTTCCAGTCAGTCTGGCCGTGTCTTACATAGTAAATTGTAGGATCGGCCATTAATCCGTCCGGTTAGTCGCTCACCTTAGAAATATCAGGAGCATCCACAGCTTTCATACCGACAGTGTGATAACCGGAATCCACATGATGTACTTCTCCGGTAACACCGCGGGACAAGTCAGACAATAGGTATAATGTGGAATCGCCCACTTCTTCGATGGAAACCGTGCGTTTCAGTGGCGAATTATATTCATTCCATTTGAGGATGTATCGGAAATCTCCGATGCCAGATGCTGCAAGTGTTTTGATCGGCCCGGCTGAAACCGCATTAACGCGGATGTTGTTAGCACCCAGATCAACAGCGAGGTATTTGACAGAAGCCTCCAGCGCAGCTTTTGCAACACCCATTACATTGTAATGAGGCATTACTTTCTCAGCACCGTAATAGGTGAGCGTCACCATGGAGCCACCGTCGGTCATCAGTTTTTCTGCTCGCTGAGCTACCGCTGTAAATGAATAAACTGAAATATCCATGGTCTTGCGGAAATTGTCAGCTGAAGTTTCCACATAACGACCGGTCAACTCATCCTTGTCGGAAAATGCAATAGCATGGACGAGAAAATCAAGTTTCCCCCATTGCTTTTCAAGTTCTGCAAAAACGGCATCGATCGAAGATTCTTCGGTTACGTCGCATTCCCCAGCAACAATTGCGCCCAATTCGTCCGCTAGAGGTTCCACACGCTTTTTCAGCGCATCTCCCTGGTAGGTGAGCGCTATTTGCGCACCCGCATCAGCACATGCCTTGGCGATACCCCACGCAATCGAGCGTTTGTTGGCCACCCCCATAATCAGACCGCGCTTTCCAGCCATTAAACTGCTGGTGCCACTCATTCGTCGAATCTCCAATTAACTTATTCAGTCCCGGCATTGGGGTAATACGATGTATTTTTATAATTTCACCCCAATTGGGGTATGCCACACACTTTACAATGCTGCAACATGGCAGCGATGTCATCATCAGGATAAGTTTTCAACTTATATTTCAAATTATTTAGGCGCGTTTTTAAACAATTCCTCTAATTCAGCAAGTTTACCTTTGGGAAGCTGAATTGATGTGGTCAACAACAGATCTCCATGGCCACCACCTTTTTTTGGCAGGCCTTTTCCCTTGATGCGAAACATTTTTCCTGAGTCCGTTCCAGCGGGTATGGTGAGTGAAATTTTCCCCTCGAATGTTTCAGCCGTCACTTTGCCACCAACTACAGCGGTTTCCAGTGGCAGCGGCACATCCGCACGCAGATCGGTACCGGTGCGTTGAAAACGCTTATCCGGCATCAAAATGAAGCTGACCAACGCGTCACCCGGGTTCATGCCGGGTTGCGATTTCCCCTGACCTTTGAGGCGAACGGTTTGTTTCTCATCCACTTCAGGTGGAATTGAAACTGAAATCTGTTTGCCGTTCGGCAACGTCACAACAGCTTTGCCACGCATCAGGTCTTCCAGGGTAACTTTCGTTTTGATTGTCACATCAAGCTTAGGGGTATTCATCTGGGAGGACTTGAAAGGCCCTCCTTGTCTGGACTTTGCCTGACCGCCAAATGCTGACCCGAATATCTCGCTGAAAATGTCCTCAGCACCACCAAAGCCACCGTCAGAGGAACGGAAACTTCCGCCCCCAAAACCCTCGAACGGATTTCCACCGCCCCCGGCACCACCGCCGAAACCCGCGAACTTGGGCTTGCCGGCATCGTCAATCTCACCGCGGTCATACTGAGCGCGTTTTTCCTTATCGCCCAGAATTTCATACGCCTGATTAATCTCGGCAAATTTTGCCTGAGCTTTCTTATTTCCCGCATTCTGGTCCGGATGATATTTCATCGCCAGCTTACGGAACGCCGATTTTATGTCTTTTTCACTCGCACCCTTGCTAACGCCGAGTACGGAATAAGGATTGGCCATTACTTACACCAAAACTGAACTGCCTCATTGAGTTACTCCCTATATGGATGGTTTTTAAAGGGAATTAAAGGGTGGCAGGCGAAATCCCCGATCAAGTAGTTACTTAGTCAGCTACGTAATTTGATCGCATAATCACGCTCACGAATTCGTGATAGCTTCCCGGAAAATGATCAATACAGCAATTTTTTTCGAAATGGATTGGATATTATGATTAGTCGGGCAAATTTTCAGTCGCCTCAAATCTGTTGTGGTTGCACATTACGTGGCCCGGCCTCGGAACAGCAATCGAAGTCATTCAAAGCCAAAATACCGGCTGATCCAAAACCGGATAACAAGGATTCATTTCGCAAGGCACAAAACAGAAATCTTCTGAACTCCACTGCTACTCCACAAGTGCAATCAGGTTTGTATGGCAATACGAACGCGAATATTGAAGCCCAGATCATTCAGAACATTATTCAGATGATTGTCAGCATCAGCAGCATCATTGCGAAATTCAGCCAGCAACTTGAGTCCGGTCTGCCAAGTACTGGTGGAAACCCCTCCGCACCTCATCAGCCCGGTGATGGTTATTCCGATTCACCGATCCATGGTGGTTCCGATATCACGATCACTATCCCTGCTGGCCATGATGTGATCATTCAAATCGGCCGCCCGGGAAATGGTGGCAAGCCGGACCATCCTGGCCTTCCGCAAGCACCAAAAGCAGGTGAAACCCTGTCCCGTCTGGTACCGGCAAATTATGCTGATGGGAAAGGGGAGATCAGGGTTGGAAATCTACCTAATCCGAGAGAAATCTCGAATGCCGTATCTGATCAGGGTGATCAGAAGACTGAAAATTCAAAAGGTGCTTCTGATCTTCTTTGGTCTTGGGGACAGTTCATAGATCATGATCTGGTCCTTTCTCGCGAGGGTGAAGAAGAGGCAAATATTCCAGCCCCAAAAGGTGATCCAAACTTTGATCCGGCAGGGCAGGGACGTGCTTTCATCCCGTTCAAACGCTCAGAGGGTGAATATGATGCCAATGGTGTTCGCCAGCAGATAAACGATCAGACACCCTTGATGGATGCCTCGATGGTCTATGGTGCAACTGCTGAACTGACGGCTGAGCTGCGCAGCTTCGAAGGCGGTAAAATGAAGCTGGAAGACGGGTTTCTTCCAAGTGATCCGGAACACAAGGTTCTTTCCGGAGACATCAGAGCAGCAGAACAACCGGGTTTGCTATCTCTGCAAACGTTGTTTGTGCGCGAGCACAATCGTCTGGCTGATCACATTGCTAAGGAATATCCCGCTTGGAATGATCAGCAGATTTTCAATGAAGCCCGCAGGGTTGTAACTGCAGAAATCCAGGCGATCACCTATAACGAGTTCCTTCCGGTTCTCATTGGCAATAACCGGGTTTCAACAGAGCCATCAGCCTATTCAACTTCTGACGGTAAGATTTCAAACGAATTTGCAACAGCCGCATATCGTTTGGGCCATACAATGGTCAGTGACACGATTGCCGTAAAACAGGATGACGGCAGTCTCAAGCAGGCTTCCCTGTCAGAGGTGTTTTTCAAGCCAGAGTTTACCAAAACAAATGGGTTGGGCGCGATTTTGTCGGGTCAAAGTGATCAAATAGCAGAAGCAGTTGATCCGATGATTGTTGATGGATTGAGAAACAGATTGTTCGGTCCTCCTGGCGGTCCCGGCCTTGATCTGGCATCGTTGAACATCCAGCGTGGACGCGATCATGGCCTTCCCACCTATAATGACATGCGTGAAGCTCTGGGGCTTCAGAGAATATCTGATTTCAATGATCCGGTTTTCCAGGATGGATTTGGTGCAAAACTGGCAAGTGTCTATGACAGCCCGGACGATATAGATCTCTGGATTGGTGGTCTGTCTGAGAAGCATATTCCGAACTCGCTTCTTGGCCCAACCTTTACGCAGATCGTTTCGGAGCAATTTTCGAACACCGCAGCCAGTGACAGCAAATTCTATACGCGTACAAGCTCAGCATCTGAAATTGCATGGCTAAACAATTTGTCTCTGTCGGATATCATTCGTGCCAATACAGATAAAACCGCAATAGACGACACCCCGTTCATTGCAGCATAGTTGCGATAATAAGCGCTTGATATGGTAGAGTAATTTGCCGGTTCATTGCTGGCAAATCATACCTGTTTATCCGTCCTCGCGAAGGAACCAGGAAAGAACCCAGAACCCTTTTTTGAGTTCACAGGTTTCACCGTTGTAAAGCGCAATGCCCATAAAAGTATCCACCGTCGTCTGGAATTTTTTGCACTTTTGGCCATGGCTTCCGACAAATTTATCAATGGCAGTGATTGTGCCCTTGTTGCCGGTATCTGGATTTTGCCATGCTAGAGCTGACGGTGCATCGGCGCTTGCCACGACTGATTTGATGATTTCTGCGTCTGTGGATTCAATTCCTTGAGGTGCCACAGGCTTTGAGATCGAACTGGTGATCAACTCATCTTCGGAAGCAGCACTACCAATCCCTGAAGAAACACTGCATGCCGGCAACATCACACAGGATGCTACGACCAGAATAGTTTTCAGAGTGCGGTTGACTTCTGACCCACGGCTGCTGATATGCCCCATATCTCGCTTATTCAGCTTTTGCGAGTTGTAAATCTTAAAAAACATTGTGCCCCAATCGGTACTAAGGATGGCGTTTTCTATGGATAATCAAGGATTAGAGTTAAAAAATGGTGACCAAGACCATGAAAATCCGTTCGACTTGTTTAACAAATGGTTAAAACTTGCCGAGGCTTCAGAACCCAATGATCCAACGGCTATGGCGCTTGCTACAGTGGATGAAACCGGTCTGCCGAATGTGCGTATGGTGCTAATGCGGCGAGTTGATGAACGCGGCATTGTTTTCTTCACAAATTTTGAGAGCCAGAAGGGTGAAGAGCTTTTGAGCTGCAAGAAAGCATCAGCCGTTTTTCACTGGAAAACGCAAAGAAAACAGGTGCGCTTTCGCGGTGAAGTGGAAGTGGTGAGCGATGAAGAAGCTGACGAGTACTTTTATTCAAGGGCAAGGGGGTCTCGCATCGGTGCTCATGCGTCCAAGCAATCACGCCCGCTTGAAAGCCGGTTTGCACTGGAAAAGGAAGTGGCGAAATACACTGCCAAATTCGGCGTAGGTGATATTCCGCGCCCGGATCACTGGTCTGGTTTTCGCATAAAACCGCTATCCATCGAGTTCTGGAGCGATGGTAAGTTCCGCCTGCATGATCGCTTCAGATACGATCGTGAAAAGCTGGATGCCGACTGGGCGCTGGAACGTCTCTATCCCTAAACGCCTGTGCCACCTACAGTTACTGCGTTCATCCGGAGTGTGGGTTGCCCCACGCCGACCGGAACGCTCTGACCGTTCTTGCCGCACATGCCGATGCCATCATCCAGAGACATGTCATTGCCAACCATGGCAATTCTGTTCATCGCTTCAGGGCCGTTACCAATCAGATTTGCGCCTTTGAGTGAGCGGCCGACCTTGCCGTCTTTGATTTCATAAGCTTCGGTACAGTCAAACACAAACTTGCCGGAGGTGATATCCACCTGACCGCCTCCAAACGATACAGCGTAGATACCGTCTTTCACTGATTCCAAGATTTCCTGCGGATCATGATCTCCACCGCGCATATAAGTATTGGTCATACGAGGCATTGGCTGGTGAGCGTATGATTGACGTCGACCGTTTCCGGTAGATTCCACACCCATCAAACGCGCATTCTGCCGGTCTTGCATGTACCCCACAAGGATCCCGTCTTCAATCAGGACCGTTTCGTTGGATGCCGTACCTTCGTCATCGACTGAAAGGGATCCACGTCTTGCATCAATGGTTCCATTGTCCACAACTGTCACACCTTTAGAGGCGACCTGCTTGCCCATCAGTTCGGAAAACGCAGAAGTCTTCTTGCGGTTAAAATCACCTTCCAACCCGTGTCCGACTGCCTCATGCAGCATGACCCCGGGCCACCCAGGTCCAAGCACAATATCAAATGTACCCGCTGGCGCAGGAACAGCTTCAAGATTAGTATTAGCCATCCGTAGTGCCTCACGCACACCATGTTGCCATTTGGCTTCAGAAATAAAGTCTCCGTAATTGCTGCGACCACCAAATCCGAAATTGCCACTTTCCTGACGGTCCCCTTCACCAACCACGATATTGATCCCCACACGCACCAAAGGTCTCACATCGCGCACGAAGTGCCCATCGGGGCGTAGAATTTCGACAATCTGCCAGTTGGCACCCAAAGAAATGGTGACCTGACGCACCCGATCATCCAGATCACGCGCATGGGCATCGATCTCTTCCAGCAGTTTCACTTTCTCTTCGAAAGAAGGCGCCAGAATAGGATTGTCTTCGCCATAGAGTTTACGGTTTGTACCACGTGGTGCTGCAGCATAGCTGCCACCATGCCCGCTTTGAACAGAACGAACTGCGTCACAAGCGCGCTTCAGCCCTGCATGCGAGATGTCACCCGAATGGGAATAAGCGGATACCTCACCTGAAACGGCGCGAAGACCGAAACCCTGCCTTGTATCAAAATTCCCCGACTTCAGACGCCCATTGTCAAAAACAAGGCCCTCCGTCTCGCAATATTCCAGAAACAGTTCACCATCATCCGCACTGCCGACAGTATCTTCCAACAGTTTCGTAATTTCGGATTTTTCCACATCAAATTGTTCAACAAGGGAATCCATTAAAAACTCCATAGACTGAAAAGTTCAGCCTAGACATAACATTTTGTCAGCCAATGCCAAGCCTTGGAGTTAAATCGTTATTGAATTGTCAGCAGCGATCAGGGGATTTTCGAATAACCGTCGGAAAAGCCACTTAGATCAACAGGAATTCCGATACCTTCTTCCGGTGTCTGGAAAACGATAAAGGTAGCCGTTTTACCTTGGCGAAGTGTGGAAAGCAGGTCGCCCTTCAAGATCACCTCAGCGTAACAACCATCCTGGAAGCATCTTACAAAATATGCTCGACCAATGTCTTTCCCATCCACATTCAGTCCAAGACCGTTGGGAAGCAGTACGCCAAGTGGTGCTAAAATCCGCATGATCTCGGATTCTCCATCGGCAGTTCGCAGAATAACCACTGAAAGTCCAACTTCTGAACGGTTTTGAGCCACCACGTTCTGCATCAGAGCGCATTGCTCACTGGATGCACCGGGAGGGGTGTCACACACCATGGACCAGGCGCCATGTGTCGATTTCACTGCCCCTTGCGCATTAACTTGAGAAATTGAAATGCCAGCCGGTACCAGAATCAGCGCAATAAGTATGAACAGGTTTTTAAGCCATTGCATAATGTCAATCCGAATCATCATGAGTGACCCTTCATAACACTTCGAACCGATAATCAAAACTAAACAAAAAGTGCATACCCACAGGGTTGAAAGTTTCGTGGCAGCGTTATTTTCCAACCTAGTACGAAAGTAGTTTGGTAATAGTTGGAAAAAGGGCTTTTTTGGCTGGATTTTGAACTTAATCCGATTTATTGCCACAGATAGGTCACGATAGTGCACATTTGTCGCATCAATTCCTTCACAGAAGACGTTGCAGTTTGTGCCTCATTGTGATTTTAAGGTAGAGACTTTCCCTGTTGTACGGCGGGGTAATCCGAAAACGTATATTGATAAGGTTTGTAATTCCGAGATGGGCAACAGCGGTTATCGGATTGCAAGAACGAAATAAAACCGGAGAGACATGATGAAAGCGATTGCTTCATTCATATCAGGGCTAGCGATATCGCTCGCTTCAACGGCAGCTGCAGTGGCTGCGCAACCTACAAATTGGGGTATCTGGCACCAGGAAGCTGCCTCCGATATGATGTCAAGCATTGAGTGGTTTGACGCTTACACATTCTGGTTCATCACACCGATCACACTGTTTGTGATGTTCCTCCTGGCCTATGTGATGGTCAAGTTTAATACTAAGTCCAACCCGGAACCATCCAAGACAAGTCACAATACCACAATCGAAGTGGTTTGGACCGTGGCGCCAATCGTGGTTTTGATCGCAATTGCAATTCCATCTTTCGAGCTTCTGGAAAATCAGTTTGATCCTGGTGAAGAGCCAACAGTTACTGTGAAAGCAGTGGGGCAGCAGTGGTATTGGGACTATGAGTACCAGAACGAAGACGAGCTTTCATTCTCTTCCAACATGCTAACCGCGGAAGATCGCGCAGACTACAACAAAGAAAATCTGGCTGAGTACCCGCGCCTTCTGGCAGTGGATTACGAAATGGTTGTTCCTGTAAATGAAACAATCCGCGTGCTTGTAACTGCTGACCCAAGCGGTGTTATCCACAACTTCGCTATGCCAGCCTTTGGTTTGAAAATGGACGCTATTCCAGGCCGTACCAACGAAACCTGGTTCAAAGCAAACAAAACAGGCATGTATTACGGACAGTGCTCCGAACTATGCGGCATCAACCATGCCTTCATGCCGGTGGCTATCAGAGTGGTCACAAGAGAACAATTCGATGCATGGCAAGCTGCAGCAGCTGATGATCTGGACGTTGCGAACGAAGCGCTTGTTGCCTCAATCGAAGAAGAAGAACGAAACATCAAACTGGCTCAGACAAACCAGTAAAGACCGGATTATAGGAGAAATAACATGGCTACAGCATCTGCCGCTCACGCACATGACCACAAGCCGGGCTTTTTCAAGCGCTGGTTTTATTCAACCAACCACAAGGATATCGGTACCCTTTACCTGATATTCGCGATTATTTCCGGTATCGTCGGCGGCTTCCTGTCCGTGATGATGCGTTGGGAACTGGCAGAGCCAGGAATGCAGATTTTTGGTGACCCACACGTATATAACGTGTTCACCACGGCTCACGGTTTGATCATGATCTTCTTCATGGTGATGCCTGCCTTGATCGGTGGTTTTGCCAACTGGATGGTCCCGATCATGATCGGCGCGCCAGACATGGCGTTCCCGAGAATGAACAACATATCATTCTGGCTTTTGCCACCTGCTTTATTCCTTCTGGTTCTTTCAATGTTCGTTGAGGGCCCTCCAGGTGGATACGGCGTTGGTGGTGGTTGGACCATTTATCCTCCGCTATCATCAACTGCGGGTCAGCCTGGACCAGCTATGGATCTGGCGATCTTCAGCTTGCACATTGCTGGTGCGTCCTCAATCCTGGGTGCCATTAACTTCATTACGACCATCTTCAACATGCGTGCCCCAGGCATGACATTGTTCAAAATGCCATTGTTCGCATGGTCAGTATTGATCACAGCATTCTTGCTGCTTCTTTCATTGCCGGTACTTGCTGGTGCAATCACCATGCTTCTGACCGACCGTAACTTCGGCACCACATTCTTCGTGCCTGAGGGCGGTGGTGACCCGATCCTGTTCCAGCACTTGTTCTGGTTCTTCGGTCACCCTGAAGTTTACATTCTGATTTTGCCTGGCTTCGGTATCATCAGCCACATCGTTTCCACATTCTCACGCAAGCCGGTCTTCGGTTACATGGGAATGGCATTGGCGATGATCGCGATTGGTGCTGTTGGCTTTATCGTATGGGCTCACCACATGTACACAGTTGGTCTTTCATTGGATACACAGCGTTACTTCGTGTTTGCCACAATGGTTATTGCGGTACCGACCGGGGTAAAAATCTTCTCGTGGATTGCCACAATGTGGGGAGGTTCAATCTCGTTCAGAACACCAATGCTTTGGGCAATCGGATTTATCTTCCTGTTTACCCTGGGTGGTGTGACCGGTGTTCAGCTGGCTAACGCTGGTCTGGACCGCGCTTTCCACGATACTTATTACGTGGTTGCGCACTTCCATTACGTGTTGTCCATGGGTGCCGTGTTCTCAATCTTTGCGGCTTGGTATTACTGGTTCCCTAAAATGACCGGTTACATGTACAACTCATTTCTTGCGAAGTCGCATTTCTGGCTGTTCTTCATTGGCGTGAACGTAACCTTCTTCCCGCAGCACTTCCTCGGATTGCAAGGCATGCCGCGTCGTTATGTGGATTATCCAGACGCCTATGCAGGCTGGAACTATGTTTCCTCAGTTGGTTCATACTTGTCGGCAATATCCGTCATACTGTTCCTCTATATCGTGTTTGAAGCTTTCGCCAAGAAACGCGTAGCTGGTGACAATCCTTGGGGTGAAGGTGCCACAACACTTGAGTGGCAACTGCCATCACCACCACCATTCCACCAGTGGGAAACACTGCCAAAAATCAAATAAGAAACTTCGGGTGGCCTAAACAGCCACCCGGCGGTTCATTTAACAGGGCTAACGAGCAGAAACGATGACAGTAGAAAGCATCAGGGAAGAAGACACAGCTAAGCTTATGTCTACCGCAATGCCGGGAGACTATTACAAGCTCATGAAGCCTCGTGTCATGTATCTTGTAATCTTCACCGCTTTCGTCGGTATGCTGATGGCGCCAGGATCAATCGATCCATTGTTGGGGTTCATTGCAATCCTTTGCATTTCGATTGGTGCCGGTGCGTCTGGTGCTCTTAATATGTGGTATGACTCGGATATTGACCGGGTAATGAAACGTACTGAGAAACGTCCAATTCCACTTGGCCAGGTTCAGGAATCAGAAGCCCTTACCTTTGGTCTTCTCCTGTCAGCATTTTCAGTTGCCACACTGGGACTTTTGGTAAACTGGCTCGCAGCTGGATTGTTGGCTTTCACCATCTTCTTTTACGCGGTCATCTATACCATGTGGCTAAAGCGTTCCACACCGCAGAACATCGTGATCGGTGGTGCAGCTGGCGCGTTCCCTCCAATGATCGGATGGGCCGCTATGACCGGAACTGTGACGATCGAAAGCATCGTACTGTTTGCAATCATATTCCTCTGGACGCCACCTCATTTCTGGGCTTTGGCGCTTTTCCGTCTGAAAGACTATGAAGTGGCCGAAGTGCCCATGATGCCGAACGTGCAAGGTGAAGCATCCACCCGTTTGCAAACATTTGCCTATTCAATCGCGGTTGGTATTGCTGGTGTACTTCCAGCAGTGATCGGCTTTGCATCTCTTGTTTATGGTGCGTTCGCTCTTGGTCTCGGCGCCTGGTTCATCTGGCTCGGGTTTAGGGTTTGGAAAAAAGGTTCCGCCGAGAACGGTTATGCCCATGAAAAGAAACTGTTTGGCTTTTCGATTATCTATCTGTTCGCGATATTTGCCGCACTCGGCACAGAAGCAATCATCATGAGACTGGTTGGTTAGATATGGCTGAGGGTAAATACACACAAGAAAACGTCGAGATGACCGAAGCGCAAAAGAAATCACAACGCGCTCGTAACATCGCATTGGCGCTTATCCTGGCAGCCTTTGTGATCCTCTTGTATTTCGGCACCCAAGCTAAACTTGGCGCTAACATTCTACAAAGGCCTCTTTAAAGACTGAACGATGACTAAAGCTGCTGACAACAATACAGGTGATACCCGCAACAACCTACGTGTCGTTACCATGTGCCTCGGCATGGTGTTTGGCATGGGTGGTCTCGCTTACGCATCCGTGCCCTTGTACGAGCTTTTCTGTCGTGTAACCGGCTACGGTGGCACAACACAAGTGGCCACCAATGTGGACGGGATAAACGCTATCGAACGTGACATTAACGTGCGCTTCGATGCGAACACTGCCAGAGAGCTGAATTGGGAGTTCGCTCCTGAAACCCGTGAGGTTACGTTGAAGATGGGTGAAAAGATGCTCGTCAATTATGTGGCGAAAAATCTGTCTGATGAACCGATCGTCGGCATGGCCACATTTAATGTGACACCACAGGCTGCAGGGATATTCTTCAACAAGATCGAGTGCTTCTGCTTCACCGATACCTACATCGAGCCGGGCGGAACACTGGAGATGCCAGTCACTTTCTTCGTTGATCCGGAAATGGATCAGGAAGAGGCCATGAAGGCACTAAACACAATTACTTTGTCATACACTTTTTACGAAAGCGACGAGGATCCAGCTGACGTTCTTGCAGAACAAGAGGCTGAGAAATTAGACGCTGGAAATAGCTAAACCTTGGGGTTATAAGAATACAAATCCGGGCGAACCGGTCAAAATTAGGAGCATAAAATGGCTGATAGTCATAACGTAGACCACGATTATCATATTATCGATCCAAGCCCATGGCCGTTGATCGGTGCGATAGCCGGTTTGATAACTGCTATGGGGGCAGTTGCATTAATGCGTAATCTGTCCGGTGGTGAATTCCTTGTGGCCGGATTGGACCTTGCCACTGCTGGTCCTTGGATTTTGTACGTTGGTTTGGCTTTGGTTCTGTACACCATGTACGCCTGGTGGGCAGACACGGTGAAAGAAAGCCATGAAGGTCATCATACTCCGGTTGTTTCGCTCCACCTTCGCTATGGCATGCTGCTCTTCATTGCTTCAGAGGTGATGTTCTTTGTTGCCTGGTTCTGGGCATTTTTTGACGCAAGCCTTTATCCCGGTGAAGTGGTTCAATACTCTCGTGTGGAACACACTGGCGGTGCATGGCCACCAGCCGGTATCGAGGTTCTCGATCCTTGGCACCTACCATTGTTCAACACCGTTATTCTGTTGCTCTCCGGTACAACTGTTACATGGGCACACCATGCGCTGATCGAAGGGGACCGCAAGACACTCAAGGGCATGCTATTCGCAACCATCGCACTCGGTGTTCTGTTCAGCTTCGTACAGGCTTATGAGTATGGCCATGCGCCATTCGCATTCTCTGAGTCCATTTACGGTGCCACATTCTTTATGGCCACAGGTTTCCACGGCTTCCACGTTCTGGTTGGTACAATCTTCCTGATCGTGTGCCTGTTCCGTGCAATGGCTGGTCACTTCACACCGGAAAAGCATTTCGGTTTTGAAGCAGCTGCCTGGTACTGGCACTTCGTGGACGTGGTATGGCTGTTCCTTTTCTGTGCAGTCTATGTATGGGCATCCTGGGGCGCTGCAATCGCCGCTATTTAGGATTTGCACAAAATCTATGATTTAAGGCGGCCATTGCGCCGCCTTTTTTATGGCACCGTGAAAGTGATTTTGTATGGCAGGAAATAAACCAAAGGATAAAGCGATCTACTTGCAACCCACAGCCACTCAGGTTGGGTTTCGCAATTGTTGCCCCCGGTGTGGTGAAGGAAGGCTGTATCAAGGGTTGTTGAAACCTGCGACCCATTGCCAGAATTGCGGACTGGATTACAGCTTTATTGATTCAGGTGACGGGCCAGCTGTTTTTGTTATTCTGATCATTGGATTTGTTGTGACTGCATTGGCCATGGGACTGCAGGTGTCTATGTCTCCACCTTTATGGCTTCAGATGATCATCTGGGTACCTGTGATTATTGTGCTTTCCATTTGGGGATTGCGTTTTTCGAAGAGCATCATGATCGCCCTGCAATATCAGACCAAGGCGCATGAGGGTGTTCTTGAGGATGAGGCTTAATCAATGCGTTTATCCAACATCATTCTGCTGATATGCATGTCCGCCGCATTGGTCGTCTTGGTAACGCTAGGCAACTGGCAGATGGATCGGCTTGAGTGGAAGGAAGACTTGATCAAACGGGTTAATGCCCGACTTGATTTACCCCCTGTCCCGCTCCTGGAAATGCTTGAGAAGAACACTGATCTGTCAGACCATGAATATTCGCCCGTACAGGTTCGAGGTGAATTTGATCATGAAAAGGAAGTCTATTACTTCACAACGGATTCCAAGGGCGCGTCCGGTTGGAATGTCTATACACCCTTGAAACTGAATAATGGGAAGATATTGATCGTCAATCGTGGGTTTGTCCTCTTCCCGCTGCGAGATGCATCTTCAAGGTCAGAAGGCCAGATCACGGGCGAGATAGATATCCAGGGGCTTTTGCGATTGCCCTTGGCTGAAAAACCTTCCGCTTCCTATGACAATAATCTCGAAAAAAGAGAGTTTTACTGGCGCAGCCACGAAGAGATGGCGGGTTTGATGGGTGACGATCAAAGCCTTTTCCTACCGGTATTTGTGGACGCTGATGATGCTGCAAATCCGGGCGGTTGGCCAAAGGGCGGAGCAACCAAAGTTTCGTTCACCAACAACCACCTGCAATATGCCGTGACATGGTACGGTCTCGCCGTTACTCTGTTGGGAGTTGGTGGATTCTTTTTATATTCACGCAGACGGGAAACAAATGAATAATAAGGCAAATCTTACTCTCAGACTTTGCGGACCGCGCGGATTTTGTGCCGGGGTAGACAGGGCTATTCAGATGGTTGTTCTGGCCCTGAAAAAATATGGTGCGCCCGTATATGTGCGCCATGAAATCGTTCACAACAGATATGTGGTGGAAGGTCTTGAAGCTAAGGGTGCCATATTTGTGAAGGAACTAGATGAGATTCCTCCCACCGATCAACCGGTTATATTCTCAGCCCATGGCGTCCCCAAGTCGGTACCAGCCAATGCGGAAGCTTTGAATTTACATTATCTTGATGCCACCTGTCCGTTGGTATCCAAAGTACACAAACAGGCCATACGCCACATCAGGCAGGGCCGTCACGTTCTCCTGATCGGTCATGCCGGGCATCCGGAAGTGATAGGGACAATGGGGCAGGTTCAGCCCGGTGAAATGACTTTGATTGAAGACGTGGAAAGTGCTCAGAGCTACAATCCGGAAGATCCCGAAGCACTGGGATTTGTAACGCAAACCACATTGTCGGTTGATGACACCGCAGAGATTTTGAGGGTCTTACAGGACCGCTTTCCGCAAATGCAGGCTCCTGCGGCAGAATCGATCTGTTACGCCACCACAAACCGTCAGGAAGTGGTCAAGGTAGCCGCGCAAGATGCGGATCATTTCCTGATTGTGGGTGCTCCAAATTCATCCAACTCGAAACGTCTGGTGGAAGTGGCTCTTAAAGCCGGGGCTGCAAAGGCCATGTTGGTTCAAAAGGCTGAAGATATACCGTGGGATGAATTGGCGGATGCGGGAATTGTAGGGCTCTCTGCAGGGGCTTCAGCACCGGAGATCCTGGTGAACGAGATTATCGAGTCTTTTCAGCAGCGGTATAATCTGACGCTGGATTTGGTGGAAACAGTCAAGGAAGACGAGGAATTTCTGGTAGCGCGTGATTTGCGTGATACAACGCTGACTGCACAGGATATGGCTTTTGTGAACGGATCTAACTAAGCATGGCAGTCTACACCGAAATCCCCGATGAAGAGCTTGTTGAATACCTCAAACGCTACGACATCGGAGAGCTCCATTCTCTCAAAGGCATTGCTGAAGGCGTTGAGAATTCCAACTACATTCTAACCACAGACAACGGCCCCTACATTCTAACGCTTTATGAAAAGCGTGTGGACCCGGCTGACCTGCCATTCTTCCTGGGATTAAAGCTGCATTTGTCAAAGAATGGGGTCGTTTGCCCGGAACCGGTCCCGCTAAAGTCGGGAGAGAATCTATCAAATCTGGCAGGCAGACCATCCGCCATCATAACTTACCTTGATGGCAACTCGGTTCGCCGTCCAAACACCTCCCACTGCGAACAGGTGGGAGAAGCTTTGGCCGAAATGCACCTGGCTGGAGAAGGCTTTGAGCTCACCCGTGAAAACGCACTGGGACTGAGCGGTTGGCGTCCATTGTATGAAATGTCAGGAGAGGGTAGCAACAAGGTTGCAGATGGTTTGGCAGACTTTATCAAGCAGGAACTGGACTATCTTGAAGAAAACTGGCCCACTGAACTGCCCGCTGGTGTAATTCATGCTGACCTCTTTCCGGACAATGTCTTTTTCCTTAAAAATCAACTTTCCGGCCTGATCGATTTTTACTTCGCCTGCAATGATCTGTTTTCGTATGATGTGGCGGTCTGCATCAATGCCTGGTGTTTCGAAGCGGATTATTCGATGAATGTCACGAAAACACAGGCATTGCTGAGGGGGTATCAGAGTGTCAGACAATTCAGCCGAGAGGAACTCGATGCACTGCCGATACTGTGCCGTGGTTCTGCACTTCGCTTCTTGCTCACACGGTTATATGACTGGCTGAACGTACCACCGGGCGCGCTCGTTGTTCCCAAAAACCCGGCAGAATATATCTCCAAACTTCGTTTTCATCAGGCAGTCAAATCCGCCGAAGGATATGGGGTCGAATTCGCATGAGCATAGTGGAAATCTGGACAGACGGAGCCTGCTCGGGCAATCCGGGACCCGGCGGTTGGGGCGCATTGCTGAGATTTGGCGAAGCCGAGAAAGAACTGTTCGGCGGTGAGGCGGAAACCACAAACAATCGCATGGAACTGACCGCTGCTATAGAAGCGCTTAACGCACTCAAAAAGCCTTGCAAGGTCAAGCTGACGACAGACTCACAATATGTGAAAGGCGGTATCACCGGCTGGATACATGGTTGGAAGAAAAACGGCTGGAAAACCGCAAACAAAAAACCAGTCAAAAACGCTGAACTCTGGCAAGCCCTGGACGAGGCGGTTTCACGCCATCAGGTAGAATGGCATTGGGTGAAGGGCCATGCTGGCCACCCTGAAAATGAAAAGGCGGACGAACTCGCCCGCCAGGGTATGGAAGACTACAAATAGTCTGATCGCGTTTAAAGCAGCGCGATAATGTTTTCAGCGTTGGATACAGTTGCCTCGCTTGGCACATCTTCCACATTGAGTGTGGTCACATTGCCGTCCTCTACGATCATGGCGTAGCGTTTCGAGCGCATGCCAAGACCTCTTGCAGTCAGGTCCAGTTCCATGCCGATAGCTTTTGCGAAGTCCGCATTCGGATCACAAAGGAATTTGATTTTGCCTTCAGCACCGGAAATGCTTGCCCATGCATCCATCACGAACACATCATTCACGGAAACAACTGCAATCTCGTCAATTCCCTTAGCTTTGATTTCATCTGCATTATCAACGAAACCAGGAAGATGGTTCATGTGGCAGGTTGGTGTAAATGCACCTGGTACTGCGAAAATGACTACTTTCTTTCCAGATGTCAGTTCACTGGTGGATATGGTTGCAGGCCCGTCTTCACCCATGGTGAAGAAAGTTGCGTCTGGCAATGAGCTACCTACTGAAATTGTCATGAAATTCTCCCGAAATTTACAAACTGGAAATATATAAGGCGATTGGCCACTACAGGTCAGATATAAACCCTACATGTCAAAGTTCAACGCCAAATATCGAAACCCTGGGACCCTGCCACCAAAGTGTATCGCAATTGTGTCCCTAAAATATCTGTTCCCTCAGGCGCTTGAGAAACATCCAGGGCGAAGGTAGCCGTGTTCTCTGCTTGTGACACAAGCTTCGCAGGCTTCAAATACCAATCACTGGGACCTTCAACAAATAGGGCTGGCTTTCCGAAACGTTTTTCGTGTTTGACCTCGATATGCATCGTGTCATGATCGGGCATATCCACATTGGCAATCTTTTCGGCCGCAGGTTTTTCCTTCGGGACAGAGAGTTGGGCAAAGCTCACAGTTCTTACCGTTGATGGATCGGAAATAAGCAACTTGTTTGCCGCAATACTCATTTCAGCGCGCGCTGGAATGCAGATTTCCTCACACACGCCAATCAACAGGTTCAGGTTCAATGAACCAGATCCACTGGAAATCATGTCACCCTTAAAAGGAAAAGTGACATTGTTTTTGTAACCAGCATAGGAGCCACCGGAATCAATTGTATATGTGACCAGTTTGGGCGTTGGGAATTCCACTTCTTTGATTGTGAATCCTTTCGAAGCAGAAAAATCAAATCGAGGAGGTATGCCTGCACTACCCGGATATCGCCAATAGGTGGACCAACCTGGTTCAAGTTGCACCTCCACAGCACCTGAAACAACACCAGTTTTGGGATCAACTGAGGCGATAAGACGTGCTTTCCCGCCGCCAAGATCTTGCCACTCGCTTGAGGCTGCGTGAGCAGAAACAAACGATAAGACAGCAAAGAACGAGCCTGCGATAAGCGAATAAGCAAAAGATTGTTTTTTGGTCATAATAACTAAATAGAATAAATGGGATAAGGAAGCTAACAACGATTTCTAGCGTTCATTCATATTTTGGTGAAACATCTTAAGCCGAATTTACCACTAACCATTGGGAATTGATTTTGTTTACAAAATTATACTGGAGTGATATCCGAACATCAAACCTTGAAGTTGGGCGATTTAATGGGTGAAGAATTTCCATCACTTTGTGGAAAATTTTTAATAGCAATGCCGGGAATGGGGGATACCCGTTTCGACAGGTCGGTGATCTATATTTGTGCGCACACAAATGAAGGTGCGATGGGCTTCATCATAAATCAGATCATGGAAGCGCCCAGTGTTTCAGATTTCTTACATCAGTTGGAAATTATCACAGACGCTGAACGGGAAAATCTTCCCGAAACCCTTGCAAAACAGGAAATGTATGTGGGCGGTCCGGTTGAACCTGGTCGCGGGTTTGTCATTCATACCCCTGAGTTCAACAGTGAATCCACATTGAGCATTAGCGAAAATGTGAGGCTTACGGCAACACTCGAGGTTCTCAGGGCTATTGCTACGGGCAGGGGGCCGCAAAAGATCATCATGGCGCTGGGATATTCCGGCTGGTCAGCTGGTCAGCTTGAGGACGAAATTTCATCGAATGGATGGCTCACGGCAGATGCGGATGAAACAATTTTGTTCGACAAAGATCATAAGCGAAAATATACAGACAGCCTTGCATTACTCGGGATTGATGAGACCCTTTTGTCCTCAGATGCCGGTCACGCGTGAGCTTTGATTAGCCGAATTCAATCAGAACCGCACCTAACGCAATCAAAGCAATTACAAAGAGTTTTGCTGAACTAACCTTTTCCCGAAACAGGAATATGCCAATCAGCGTTGCAAATATGATCGAAGTTTCGCGCAATGCAGCCGCCTCGCTCACATTGCCGATGCGCGTGGCTAGCATCAGCGTGGCAAAAGAGAAATAAGCCACAAAGGCGCCTATCAATCCTCTGACCAGCAGTGGTATTACAGGCGGTTTTTCAGGCAAACCTTTCCAATGTGCATAAGCCACCACCGGGAAACCAAACCCGCCCAAAAAAAAGAACCAGGAAAGAAACATGAAGGGGTTTTCGGCCAACCTGATCCCATAGGCATCTACGGTTGTGTACAGTGCAATGAAAATCCCCGCGCCAATTGCAAGAAGAATTGATGGGATGAGGTTTGATTGCACAACAGGTGAAAGCTGTACCTCTTTTATGTTGATGCGTGCCAGCGAGATAATCGCGCCGGAAAGAAGGATCATGCCGACCCATTGTCCGGCCGAGAGGTTCTCTGAAAATACTATGATCGCAAGGATGGCAATCATCAACGGACCTGTCCCGCGGGCAATGGGATAGGTCAACGTGAAGGCACCTTTGGAAAACGCGGCCGACTGCAGCCATTCATAAGCAAGATGCAGCAGGAAGGACGCAGCCAGAACCCATATCAAAAAACCGGTTGGAAGCGGAAACACGAACAAGGCAAACGGTGCGGCCATTATTGAATAAAAAACATTGATGATACCGCGGTTGAGGTAAGGGTTGTTAACTGTTGTGCCACCCTTGTTGAGGGCTGCAAACACCGCATGGGCAAATGCTGAGACCAGGGCCAGCATCAGAGCAAGCCGTTCCCCTTCCGGGGTGCCCGCCAGTTCAACAAAATACTCGCCCATACCACATCCAGTTTCAATTAAGGATGAACATTGAACAGGAATTATGTTTGTCAAACAAGCAGGAAACTGCCAAAGGAATATCATGAAACTTCAAGATGGTTTTCAGGAGAATATTTGATGGACATTCGGGCAGTCATTTTCGACAAGGATGGTACGCTGATTGATTTTGCCGCGACGTTTAATCCAGCGACCCGTTTGGTTCTTGATGAGTTGTGTTCGGGTGATAAAGCATTGATGCAGCAGGCAGCAGATGCGCTTGACTATGATCTGGAGAAGATGGAAGCAAGACCTGGTTCAGTCCTGATAGCTGGATCCGGTATTGATATGAGCCAGGCATTGGCAACGGTTCTTCCCATCAAGGAACCGGTTGAATTCAGTGTCGAACTGGATGCGCTATATGGCGAGATATGTCAGGATACGGTGGAAAAAATACCCGGTGTAGACAAAACACTGGAGCATCTCCATTTACAGGATGTGACTTTGGGAATTGCCACAAATGACGCACAAGCCAATGCTGTGCTTCAGATGGAGGTTCTGGAGCTTGATCATCTTTTTGAACATATTATCGGAGCAGATTCCGGATATGGGGCGAAGCCGGGCAGTGGTATGATTGATGCATTCACGGATGTGGTGGGATTTGCACCTCATCAGGTGATGATGGTAGGAGACAGTTATCACGATCTGGAAGCAGGAAGAAATGCAGGCGTGATGACTTGTGGTGTGGAAACCGGCCCGGCGACCCGCGCTGAGCTGGAACCGTACGGAGATTTCGTCATCGCTTCTATCAATGAACTGCCAGCCTTAATCGGTGTATAGAGTAACAGGAATTATCGATGGCCAAATATTATGAAGAACGGCATTCAATAGCGGCAATCTGGTGCCAGCGGTTTGCGGTGTTTCTGCTACCGTACTTCCTGCTCGTAATTCTCCTGTATCGCTTTGGGAAAATTGAAACGGTCCAGTCCTGGGTACTTATCGCGGTTGGCCTGCTCATCGGCGTTTTCTCCTTGATCTTTGCCCTTCGCGCGATCGCGGAATTATGGTCCAAAGGCTATCGTGGTGGATCGAAAGTAGTCCGTGGTACTATTCTCACCCTTCTTGTTCTGGCGCCTTTTGCCTATCAGGCATTTCTGGCTGTTCGTTTTCCGCTCGCGAATGATATTTCCACAGATACTTTCTCTCCGCCGGAATACGTAAATGCAGCCACTTTCAGAGCAAGCAAGGTAGCAAGTGGAATGAACCCGGTTCAGGAATATGATGACGACTATTCAGATCTCGTTGTTGCATCTTATCCGAAACTGCAATCACGGCGTTATCCGGCTGGCCCGGAAAGAGTATTGCAGGCCGTGCAGGCAATCATAGCTGATAATGAATGGCCTATTACCGGCACCAAGGGCTTGCCAGAGAACCGAACGGAAAGTGAAGCCGAACTCGATGAGAATACAACGAATGCTGGTCAGGATGAGGAACTTGAAGACAATGTTGCTGCTCCCGATGACATATTCATTGAGATTTTGGAACGCACCCTGATTTTCGGCTACGAGAATGACGTGGTCATTCGCATCATCAGTGAAGATCAGAACACGCTCGTGGATGTGCGTTCTTCCTCAAGATGGGGTAGGCATGATTTCGGGTACAATGCGCGATTGATTGAATCAATCCTGACACAGCTCGATACCGCTCTATTGGGAATTGCAGGCGAAGGTTAAACCGCGGAATATTCGCTGTTGAGAGCGGGTGGTCCGTCACAAACAACCCTGCTCTGATGCACCAGATCTTCCAGATGGGCAAAGACAGAGAGGCCCGCAGCACCATGCAATCGAGGGTCTGTATCTTTGTAGATCACCTTAACAATGTCTGGGATCGTTTTATCACCAGCGCGCACACGAGACAAAACAGCTGTTTCGCGCATTTTACGATGGGCCCGCAGAGCACGTACAAATTCAGGAGCTTTCTCCAGTCTTCCGCCATGCCCTGGAAAGAAAACCGTTTCTGAACGTTCCATCATGACATTGAGCGACGCCATGTAATCAGCCATAGAACCGTCGGGCGGGGCAACAATAGACGTGGCCCAAGCCATCACATGATCACCTGAAAAGAGCATTTCCGTGTCACACAAAGCGAAACACGCGTGGTTTTTGGTGTGACCCGGCGTGTGTATAGTCTCGAGTTTCCAGTCTTTCCCCTCGATAAGCTCTCCATGCCCTAGATGAACATCAGGATTGAAATCACGATCAGCCGCGGCATCAAGTGTGTTTTGTTCACCCAAATGCAATTCACGGGAGTCCCTGTGTGGTCCCTCAGCCAGGATGGGAGCCCCGGTTTTTTCCTTCAAGGGCTGCGCCAGAGGTGAATGATCCATATGGGTGTGCGTCACGATGATATGTGAGACAGTCCTGCCCTTAAGTGTCTCGCACAAAAGATCAAAATGCGCATCAATTGCTGGGCCCGGATCGATGACAGCCACGCTGTCATCTCCAAGAATATAGGTGTTTGTACCCCGATAAGTGAACGCACTTTCATTGGGCGCTGTTATTCTTTGGATCCCGGAAGCGATTTCGACAGCACGCCCATGGGCCGGATCAAATTCAATTCTGAAAGAAGGTGTAGACATGAAGTTCGTTTTTGCATTTTTGCATGCTTGATGCCAGAGGTATTACTTAATATAGATGATTAAGTTAATCACAAACTGGAGCAGGTAATGACCCCCAACTATACAAACAATGCACTTGCAACAAGAAGCATTGCAGATTCTTCATCCAAACTGATTTTACAGGTTCTGCTCGTTGCGTTCGGCGTTGCACTCATCGCCCTATCGTCAAAGTTCAAGGTTCCCTTGTGGCCTAACCCAACACCGGTGACTATGCAGACGCTGGCTATCTTCGCACTTGCCTCAGCTTATGGTAGCCGACTGGCAGTTGCTACATTGCTTGCCTATATGGTGACCGGCGCAATGGGTGCTCCTGTCTTTACCGGAACACCTGAAAAAGGCATTGGTCTTGCTTACATGGCTGGTCCTACTGGTGGATATCTGGCAGGTTTTGTGGTGATGGCTTACATCACAGGTCTGGCTGCTGACCGTGGTTGGAGCAAAAGCCCATTCAAGATGGCAGGTGCCATGTTTACCGGCGAAGTCATCATGCTGCTAATGGGTGCGCTCTGGATGGGATACCTGTTCGGATCAGACAAGATCATCGCCTGGGGTATTGGGCCATTTATCGTAACTGACCTGATCAAGCTCGCTATTGCTGCATGCATCGTGCCTGCGATCTGGGGTCTGTTCAAAAAGAAATAATGCCTCTTGGCATTGGATTTGGAAACCCGGTCTTTTGGCCGGGTTTTTTAGTGTGACAATTCTTTCAGGCCGGAGTCCAGGCCAGCCAAAGTCATCGGGAACATTCTGCCACCAAAGAGTTGCAGGATCATTTGCGTCGACTGCGTGTATCGCCAAACCCGTTCAGCGACCGGATTAAGCCATATGGCATTCTGCCAGGTATCTAAAACGCGCTTCAACCAGACCTCACCGGATTCTTCGTTCCAATGCTCAACAGAACCACCCGGATAAACAATCTCATAGGGGCTCATGGCCGCATCGCCCACAAATATGACCTTGTAATCCGGTCCATATGTGTGAAGTACATCCCAGGTTGAGAGACGCTCCGTGTAGCGTCTCGAGTTATCTTTCCAGACGCCCTCATAAAGGCAGTTGTGAAAGTAGAAATATTCAAGGTTCTTGAGTTCGGTCCGTGCAGCGGAAAACAGTTCCTCGACCAGCTTCACATGGTCATCCATGGACCCGCCAATATCAAGGAACAGCAGAACCTTAACCGCATTTCTGCGTTCGGGACGTGTCTTCACATCCAGATAGCCGTGTTCAGCAGTGGCGCGGATTGTGCCGTTCAGGTCCAATTCTTCATCAGCTCCATCGCGAACCCAGCGCCGCAATCGCTTGAGCGCAATCTTGATGTTGCGGGTTCCCAGTTCTACGGAGTCATCGAGGTTCTTGAACTCTCGTTTGTCCCAAACCTTAACTGCACGCCGGTGCCTGCTCTCATGCTGACCGATACGCACACCTTCCGGGTTATAGCCATATGCTCCAAAAGGAGATGTCCCGGCGGTCCCAATCATTTTATTGCCGCCCTGATGGCGTTTATGCTGTTCTTCCAGACGTTTCTTCAAGGTCTCCATCAGCTTATCCCAGCCGCCGAGAGACTCTATCTCTTCCATTTCCTCCTTGGAAAGGTGCTTCTCCGCCATTTTGCGAAGCCATTCTTCTGGTAGCTCTGTTTCGGCAACCTCTTCAACACCGCCACCCACAGCTTCCACACCCTTGAAATACTCTGAGAATACCACGTCAAAGCGATCCAGATTGCGCTCGTCCTTCACAAGGGCAGCTCTTGCGAGATAATAAAACCCTTCCACATCATAAGTGATCAATCCCTGCTGCATCGCTTCAAGCAGGGTCAGATACTCCCTCAACGTCACAGGGATTTTTGCTTCTTTGAGTTTTAGAAAGAACGGTAAAAACATGGTTCTTAATAGCTTTATTATGTGGTTGTGAAAAGAGGGTGGTTTGCTGTTTGATGCTAATTTGCTGCAGTGTTCTGCCGCAGGCCAAAATCGAGATTATCCTTGGAAAAATTACCATTGGCCAGAAGCGATTGAATGAACGACTTGGCTTCCTCTTCGCTTGCAGTGATTTGCATGCCGTTTAAATCGAGGAAGATTTCCATTGCAGCAAATGCCGTCCGCTCATTGCAATCCACAAAGCAGTGTGTTGTCGCAAGACTTTCCCAAAGGGCTGCTGCCTGTTCTATTAGGTCAGCGTAATGCCCGGTTTGTGGGCGCTTCACTGCCACCTCAATAAGACCTGCATCCCGGATGCCAGCTTCTCCGCCATATGTTTCCAGCAGGTTTTCGTGAATGAACACGATATCTTCGAAGGTCAGATACTTCATGGCTTGGACAAATGGCGGAACAAGCCATCCCATTGCTTCTTGCTACGGTTCAGGGATTGAGAAATCTGTTCGTCAACTGTGCTTCGTTGTGTCAGCGAAGAATAGGTTTCCACCGAAACAATTACCGCGCAATCTCTTCCATTCTTGCGAATTAGGATCGGCTGCTTCTGAGCACCGTCCAGTAGTTTGCCAAATTGGTTTTGAGCTGTCGTTGAATTGACCGATTGTAGGGATTTGGATGACATATTAGCTATTTTAGGTAATTTAGCTAATATGTCAAACTGAAGTACTTAAAATGATCCTACATCTTCAATGTTGAAGGGCGTAGTTTGATAGGTCTGGTTTATCCAATTCCCGAAAAGGAGATGCGCATGGGAACGCCACCGGTTTTGAGGAGGGACATTCATATTATCGGCCGGAAAATAATTAAGCGGTAGCTTGATGGATTTTCCAGCGGAACGATCCCGCAAATATTCTTCCCCCAATGACAGTGTGTCATATTCAATGTGGTTGAAGATATAGAGGCGATTTCCATTCTCTTCATGCAGGAGACAGGGACCGGTCACATCGGATTCCATCAGAATGTCGAGATCCTGGACTTGTTTGATATCGCTGGAGCGCACCTCAGTCCAGCGGGAAACCGGAATGGAGAAATCATCCGAAAACCCGCTCAGATAGCGTGAAGATGGTTTCAGGTTCCGGTGACGATAAACACCAAAGGCCTTTTCCTTAAGTTCATATTTTGGGATGCCGTGGAAGTAATAGGCTGCCGCCATCGCGCCCCAACAAATATAGAAGCTTGAATGAGCATTAGTGGTTGTCCAGTCCAGAATTGTGGTCAACTCATTCCAGTAGTTCACCTCTTCAAACTCGAGCGTTTCAATCGGTGCACCTGTGATAATGAAGCCATCAAACTTCTGATCTTTAACCTCATCCCAGGTCTTGTAGAACTCAGCCAGATGGCTCTCAGCAGTGTTCTTGGAGCGGTGGCTACCAATCCGGATCAGGGTAAGCTCTACCTGCAAAGGTGTGGCACCCACGAGCCTCGCTATCTGTGTCTCCGTACGGATTTTGTTGGGCATCAGATTGAGCAACCCTATCCGCAGGGGTCTGATATCCTGTCTGTCGGCATCGGTAGCTTTGAGAATGTGCACGCCTTCAGCGGCAAGAGTTTTACGGGCAGGAAGCCCATCAGGAATACGTATCGGCATTTGAAACCTCTTTAGCCAGTTGTTTAACGTGGTTGCAATTCGGAAAAATCACCACGAACGAACGAGTAAGTTGTAATAGATAAATAAGGACAAAATTTCACCGCGTCAATCTATTGGCTCGGCAAATTCATAACTGCTCAAACCAGGTGATTGCTTCCTGCGCCCAACCTTCAGGAACACCGTGCCCACCTTCGAACATATTGAATTGTAAAGCACTATTGGGATTGCAGCGTGTCCACCAACGCTTCCAGAACTTACCGTCCGTTTCAAATTCATCGGCACGGAGGTTTTCGCAAGCGTTCACCTCACGCATAATTTTTAATCCGTGAAACACGTCACCCTGGTAAATTCTTCCACCTCCAAGCGGTCGACCCTCCAGTGGAACAGTCGTGTCCCGCCATCCGTGCGTGTGCAGCAGTTTCACTGGCCCGTTGCAATCTTCCTTTACAGGATGCGGGCGCCAGAATGCCCCTGCAACAGGGGCGTAGGCCTTGGCCACTTCCGGATCCTGACATGCTAGATACCAGGTCAGTGACCCACCGATCGAAAAGCCCGTCATCAATATCCTATCGCGGTCGATGTTAAATTTCTCTGCTGCATCAGCCAGCACATCCTTCGCAAATTGAAGTTCATCACGTTGTTTTGGCCTTTGCGGCAGGAATGACCAACCAGGACCGAACCGCGAATTCGGACGCTTCAGACCGCTGGGCGCAATCACCGCATATCCATTTTTGAGAAACGTTTCGACCATCTCCCGGTTCTTTAAAGAACGCTGACCGGAACCACCTGCACCGTGGAAATAGATCATGGCAGGGATTGCCACATCTGGATCTTCGCGTTCCGGGAGTTCAATATTATAGCTGCCTGAGGGAATTGAACATTCGTTCTGGCCGATGCCACATAGTTGTTCCGAATGTGCAGAAGCAACGTGTCCAATAGTCAGTAAAATACCGATAAAGAAATGAATGTAGTATTTGCGAAACATGAAATAACTCCGGAAATTGAAGTCACCACATCACATGAAGGAATTTCAGTTTCAAGCAAATCGCGAAAGTTTGAAAACCGATCAGGCCGTTTCGCGCAACTTCTCCGCTTCCTCAAGATTGACCGAAACGATCTGACTGACACCCCGTTCAGCCATGGTAACACCGAACATACGGTCCATCCGGGCCATGGTGATCGGGTTGTGAGTAATCAGCACGAATTTCGTATCAGTGGTTGAGGACATCTCATCCATGAGGTTACAGAACCGCTCCACATTGTGGTCATCAAGCGGTGCGTCCACCTCATCTAACACGCAGATCGGAGCGGGATTGGTCAGGAACACCGCAAAGATCAGGGCCATCGCAGTCAACGCCTGCTCACCACCAGAGAGAAGAGTCATGGTTTGTGGTTTCTTGCCTGGAGGACGGGCGAGGATTTCGAGCCCTGCTTCCAAAGGATCATCAGACTCAACCAGCTGCAGTTCCGCGGTGCCACCTCCAAACAGGTGAGTAAATAAACGCTTGAACTGGGTGTTCACAACTTCAAAAGCTTCAAGCAAACGCTCACGGCCTTCTTTGTTCAGGCTCTGAATTCCGGACCTCAATTTTGCAATTGCTTCAATCAGGTCATCGCGCTCAGTGACAATTTCCGTGCGCTTCTCATCGATTTCCTGCTGCTCCACCTCGGCCCGCAGGTTTACGGCACCCAACCGTTCACGCTCCGCTTTCTGGCGTTCGAGCTTAATTTCTGTCTTCTCAATTTCGGGGAGCTGGTCGTCTGGCTTCAGTTCTGCAATCTGCATTGCTTCTGAAGGAGCACATTCCAATTCATCACGAATTCTGGCCTCGATCTCTGCCCGTCTTTCTTTGGCGGCATTGACCCGCTCTTCAGCACGGCCGGTTTTTTCACGTGCCTCTGCAAGATCATTCACTGCCTGGCGGGCAAGGCGATCAGCTTCAGCCCGCTCTTTTTCGGCCAATTCCAGCGTATCCGCTGCTTCCTTCCGCGTCTGTTCGGCAACTTCCAATTGCTTGATCAGATCGTTCCGCTTTGCACCATATTCACTTGGCGCATCGGCCAGTTTTGCAGTTTCGGCGGTAACTTCGTCACGGCGTTTGGTCAGGCGTTCGATCTGTTGAAGCGCATTCTTTAATCTTGATTGCCAGTTGTTTCGCTCGATCTGGATCACTTCCAGACGGCGGCCTCTTGCTTCAGCTTCGCTGGTAAGGCTTTGCGATGCCGCGCGCGCTTCCGCCAGCCGAGCCCGGTTCTGAGCTACCAATGTGCGAAGATTTTCAAGTTCGGTTTCCGCTTCAGACATATCCACCATGGACAGGAGCGCGCCGTCGGTTTCCAAAATGCGCTTATCTGTCTCTTCCTGGTCGCTGAGCAAACGTGTTTGGGCTTCTTCCAAAGCGGAACGTTTTGCAGAAAGCTGGCTTACCGAACGTTCTGCAACGCTAAGAGCCTCGCGTGCCTCTGCAAGGGCTTTCTGATGGTTGCGAACTTTCTCTCTGGCTTGAAGTTCGAGTTCAATCGTTGCTGCGGTTTTTTCTTTTCCGTCATCATACGCTTGTTCAGCTGTGGTAAGTGCTTTTCTGGACTCCAATGCCATGGCGTCCAATTCGGCAAGACGGTTCTTTTGTGCAAGTCTAAGGGCGGCGGCAGTGGGTGCTTCCGCACTGGCCACAAAACCATCCCAACGCCAAAGATCTCCCTCGATGGTAACGATGCGCTGACCGGGTTTCAACAATTTTGCAAGGTTTGCAGCGTCGTCCTTATCCACAACACCGATTTGAGCAAGGCGGCGTGAAAGCTCCATGGGTGCCTTTACCAGAGAAGAAAGCGGTTTCACGCCCTCTGGCAATTTCGGATCCTCCGACCCGTCACCGGCTATCCCCCAATGAACCGGTGCGGAATCGTCGATCGAAACATCCAGATCTTCACCAAGTGCGGCACCCAATGCAGCCTCATATCCGGTTTCCACCGTAACGCGCTCTACAACAGCCGGGAAAAGTTCCTGGCCACCCCGGTTGAGGATTTGCCTAAGAGTTCTTGCCTCGGTCTCGATTTCTCGAACATTTCCTTCAGCAACCTCCAGCGGTTTGCGAAGGGCTTGCTCTGTTTCACGCGCTTTTTGCGTCAGTTGCTCAGCATCTGAAAATGCCTGCTCAATCGTGGCGGAGAGCGCCTCTAATCGATTGACCTCTTCTTGCTTCTCCAGCGGACCATCCAGGCCCGAAATTGTTTCGGTCACAGAAGACAATTCGTTTTGCACATCCAGCAACTGACTAGCGATCTTTTCCTTGCGAAGTTTTGCTTCATCCAGAGAGCGGGTAAGTTGACCTCTGCGCGCTTTTTCATCCGCAAGTTTTACGGTCAATTCAGAGAACGCAGCTTCGCTGACACCAAGTGATTCTGTCGCGGCTTCCAACTCAGCCTTCGAGTTGGCCTCTGTTTCGCCAACCATCCGGCTTTGTTGTTCCAGATCACTCTGTTCGCGATCAAGCTGCTCAATTGCCTGCTGGTTGTCATCAATAATCTGCTGCTCGCGTTCCAGATCACCTGAGAGTTGTTCAAACCTCGATTCAAGCTCCTGTTTACGCGTCTCAATCCGGCTTGCTTCTTCTTCCAGCTGTCCCTTGGCAATTTGCAGGCGCTGCAATACTGCCGCAGCTGCAGCTTCAGCCTCACGCAATCCAGGCAACTTGTGAGATGCAATTGCCTCTTCTTTCGCAAGTCTTGCTTGCACTTCAGCGCGTTCTGCCATTAACGTATTGGCAGAAGACAATGCGCTCTGGGTCTCAGCTTCACCTTCTTTTGCAGCCACCCAACGCAAGTGGAAGAGTAGTGCTTCCGTTTTTCTCACTTCACCTGAAAGGTTACGGTAGCGGTTTGCCTGTCTGGCTTGTCGCTTGAGGCTCTCTAGTTGCGTATCCAACTGTCCGATCACATCTTCAAGACGTTCCAGATTGGTTTCTGCAGCGCGCAGCCGCAATTCAGCCTCGTGCCTGCGTGAATGCAGTCCCGAAATACCGGCTGCTTCTTCAAGCAAGGCCCGCCGGGCTACCGGCTTAGCTGAGATAAGCTCACCAATTCTACCCTGACCGACCATGGAAGGAGATCGCGCACCAGTGGAAGCATCAGCAAACAAAAGCTGCACATCTTTGGCCCGTACATCTTTACCGTTAATCCGGTACACCGATCCTGATTCCCGTTCGATACGACGGGAGACCTGTAGCTCTTCGGTATCGTTAAACGCAGCAGGCGCAGTCCGGTCTGAATTGTCGAGGAAAAGCGAGACTTCAGCAGTATTACGAGCAGGGCGATTACCCGAACCAGAGAAAATGACATCGTCCATGCCGGAAGCACGCATGTTTTTGTATGAGTTTTCACCCATAACCCATCTCAGTGCTTCCACGAGATTGGATTTACCACATCCATTAGGACCTACCACGCCGGTGAGGCCGTTTTCAATCAGAAACTCGGTCGGTTCAACGAAGGATTTAAAACCCAAGAGTCGGAGCTTGTTAAACTTCATAACACGCATCCGATCTGAAAACTGGCATGAAAAAACGGATGGAAGAGCTTATCCATCCGTTTGAAACAGCGATTGTTGGCGAAAGCCAGTGGCTTGCGGCCGAACGCGCTCCCTTAAGCCAGAGATTCGATGATTTCACCCATCTCTTCTGCCGACATATTAGGATATTTGGTTCCATTGATGAAGAAGGTCGGTGTTGCATTAACTCCGTATTCCTCGGCCGCTTTCTTCTGAATTGATAACACATTGTCCAGAAGCTCCTGGTTTTGCAAGCAGGACTGGAATGTCTCCTGTGTAAAACCCGCTAATTTTGCGATTTTCAGAAGTTCATCAGCCACTTTCCCGCGGCTCCATACGGATTGCTTCTCGTAGAGCACGTCAATCATCGAGAAATATTTGTCCTCACCAGCACATTCGGCAAGCATGAAAGCGGCTGCAGCAGCCGGATCAAACGGGAACTCACGGAAGTAAAACTTCACCACACCCGTATCAATATATTTGGATTTGATAGTCGGATAATGCTCTTTATGCCAGGCGCGACAATGCGGGCAGGTCATGGAAGCGTATTTGATCAATGTGACAGGTGCATCTGCCTCACCTTTCACATGCTCACCCAGTGGGCCTGGTTCCATAAGATCGGCAAGACCTTGCGCCTTGGCCACATCAGTGCCCAGCACTTGGTTAAGGCCCGGCAGGCTATTTGCGGCACCCATTGCTATTCCGGTTGCGGCAAAAACAGGCAATGCCTGACGACGAGTGAGTTTCATTTTAAGCTCCAAATCTATACCTAAAGTCAAAATAATATATTTATTGGCGTATTCTCATCAAGTAGAAGTTAGGCGACAAGATGTTGCAGATTACCCCAAACCGATAAAAATCACGTTATCGCCCATGCTTTTTGGTAAAAACGCCGTGTCCCAGTTTTTCCAGTGTTTTCCTTAATTCCGGGTCTTCAATTTCTTTCAGCAACTCTTTAAGGCGAGACTTATCGACTTCGGACAAAGGTCGATGCTCGCTGGCGTGGAGATCATTATCCGGTTTCACCTGTTTTTGGACGATCCGAATCTGGCTGATTGCCTCAAACCCGAAAAACACATTCACCCGTTCAACCACAACACCTGTCTCATGTTGAAAGAACAATGCGGCTGAGGGTTCGCAAGCAACAATCAATGCAGCCGGCTTGAACGGATCATCCTCATTCACTTTACGCGGCCAATTAATTTTCTCTGGCCTAGTGGTGTTTCGAAATTCTTCGCCGGCAATTTCTGGCCAGGCTTCAATCAAGGCGAGCGTCATTCCGGCGCGACGCGCCAAAATAGGTTCAAGAACAGAAGTGAGAATGTCTGAGACAGAACGAGCCTCAAACTTTTTCCCATGCTTTTTTCGGGATTTGGACACTTCTTTGTCGACCATTACTTGATTTTTCATCCCGGTACCTATCCTTGAAGATATGGATACCACCGAAAAGCCCGACCACAAAATCGCTCCGGATTTTTCCCACCGTTTACTCGATTGGTACAGGGTTCATGCGCGTGCGATGCCGTGGCGTGTCACGCCGGAAGATTACCTCGCAGGTGAACGCGCTAATCCATATCATGTATGGATTTCTGAAGTGATGCTGCAACAAACTCAGGTGATCACTGTTAAAGACTATTTTCTCAAATTCATTGATCTTTGGCCGACAGTTCATGACCTCGCAGCAAGTGACCTGGAAGATGTTTTGAAAGCCTGGGCAGGACTGGGATATTATTCAAGAGCGCGCAATTTGAAAAAATGTGCCGAGCAGGTTTCAGAACACCATGATGGCAAGTTTCCACAAACCGCAGAGGCGCTAAAAAAACTCCCTGGAATAGGGGATTACACCGCTGCAGCGATCGCCTCAATTGCGTTCGATGAGCCAGTTGCAGTGGTGGATGGGAACATCGAACGCGTCATGTCCCGACACCAGCGCATAGAAGCTTATTTTCCTGACGCCAAACCGCAGTTGAAGGAAATGCTTTCAGATATTCTGGATCCGAAAGCACCGGGAGAATTCGCTCAGGCCATGATGGATCTGGGAGCGACCATCTGCACTCCAAAAAATCCTGCATGTGCTCTATGTCCGGTGAATGCTGATTGCACAGGATTTAAGAACGGTGACGCGGAAAACTATCCTCGCAAAAGACCCAAACCGGAAAAGCCAGTCAGAAAAGGAGCCGCTTTTGTTTTGCAAAACGCTGAAGGCGAAATCTTTCTGTGCAAACGTGAGAGCAGCGGTCTACTGGCTGGAATGACCCAAGTACCCACCACAAACTGGAACGCCCGTCAGAACGGAGCCGTTACAACTGATGCGGCACCCGTTCCAGCAGACTGGAAAAAAGCGGGCACTGCAAAACACACATTCACTCATTTTCATCTCGAGCTAACAGTCTGGCGAGCCCATGCAAGCCGGGTAGACGATCTGGCCGGGTGGTGGTGTAAGCGGGAAGATATTTTTGAGGAAGCGCTTCCAAACTTGATGAAGAAAGTGATTTCCGTCGCCTTGGAAGATTAAAAAGGTTCGGCCATGCAATCTTCTCCAAAAGGGGCGGTATGGAGAAAACTGGCATGGCCGAATTTGGCAGAGCGGTTAACTAGCTAGCGCTGGACACCGCCTTCGCCGGATAAGACACCGTTTGTTTTGAGGTAAGCCACAAAACGGTGAATCCGAGTACTGCCGAGGCAAACGAGCCCATCAGCACCCCAAGTCGAACCTGATTGATCAGGTCGGGGTCGCTGAAGGCGAGTGTGCCGATGAAGAGGCTCATGGTGAAACCAATACCCGCAAGACACCCTGTGCCGTAAATCTGTACCCAACGAACGTCATCAGGCAGTTTTGCAAGGCCAAGTTTCACGGCAATGAATGTGAGTGTGAAGATTGCAATCTGGTTTCCGAAGAAGAGGCCGAGCGCAATTCCCAATGGCACGGTGGCGGTTAGGCCTGCCAATTCCACATTTGCCAATGAGACACCAGCGTTGGCGAAAGCAAAGATTGGAAGCACCAGGAACGCAACCCAAGGATGGAGAGCATGCTCCAGTTCGTGGAGAGGCGACTGAGATGTTTCATCCTTACCCGCAAGCGGAATAGTCAGAGCTGTCAGAACACCGGCCAAAGTAGCATGAACGCCAGATTTCAACACGCACACCCAGATGAATGCACCGACCAGAGCGTAAGGAGTTATGCTCTTCACGCCAGACCGGTTGAGCCCGATCAGTACGGTAAATCCAGCAAGCGCAAGGCCAAGCATCTCCAGTGACAAATTCTCGGTATAGAAAATCGCAATAATTGTTATTGCACCGATGTCATCGATGATTGCCAATGCGAGCAGGAAGATTTTCAGCGATGCTGGGACACGATTGCCAAGCAAGGCCAGCACACCAAGTGCGAAAGCGATGTCTGTGGCTGATGGAATGGCCCATCCAACGATTGTGGCCGCATCATTCCAGTTGATGTAGGAATAAATGATAGCTGGTCCTGCCATGCCACCAATCGCAGCAAGTAGGGGAAGGGATGCTTTACGGAAGGATGATAGCTCACCCTCCATGATCTCCCGTTTGACCTCCAGGCCAACCAGGAAGAAGAATATGGCCATCAGACCATCATTGATCCAAAGCAGCAGGGGTTTTGCCAGCTCCAAACCGCCAAGGCGGATTTCGAACGGAGTGTCCAAAAGAGTAGAGTAGTACTGGCTAAGGAAAGAGTTGTTAGCGATAAGCGCGAGCGCGGCTGCAAGCATTAGGAAAATACCCGCTGAAGACTCGAGCTTCATGAAATCATGAAGTTTGTTGACGACTTTTGTCATTTTTTACGATCCGGCGTTAAAAATTGCACAAATTTAACCACCCGAAAGCCCGTATGTTTTTTGGCCCCGGCTACGTTCGTTTTCAAAAACGCAAGCTGAAATTCAGCATTTCTGGTAGTTACACGACATAAATGTGCAGTTGCATTGATAATTCAAATTGTATTATTAAATGATATTAATAGGAAAAAGCTATGTAACGAAAAGCGGGAATGGTTGATGAGACCCACATTGAAACAGTTGCAATATCTGGTGGCAATTTCAGAAACAGGAAAATTCAATGAGGCTGCTCGCCGAATGAATGTTTCCCAACCCAGCCTGTCCGCCCAGATCGCCGATATGGAGATCGAATTGGATACTCACCTTGTTGAACGAGGTCGCCATGGCGCCGTAATGACACCTTCGGGAGAGGAAGTCGTTCGCAAGGCCAGGCTCATTTTACGCCAGGTGGAAGAGCTGAAAATGACCTCCCGGGAAAATGCTGGCGTACTCACGGGGCATATTCGTCTGGGCGTTATTCCGACAGTCGGACCTTATCTTTTACCTAATGCAACCAATGACTTACATGCCATGTTCCCGGAATTGCGCATGAGTGTGCATGAAGAGCGGTCACGCGATCTCAATGAGCATTTGCGTGATGGCCGGTTCGATGTGGTCATCTCTGCACCCGAAGAGCATCCAAACAGTCATTCACTGCCTTTATTCACCGAGAAGCTCTGGATTTGCGTGCCGCCGGACTCTCCTTTTGCAGGATCATCAGGTCCAGTCAATTTGACGGAACTGAAAGGTCATCCGCTGCTAAGCCTTGGTCCGGGGCATCACATCAATTCATCCATTCATGACGTGGCTAAATTGTCAGGTGCCTATGTGAGTACAGAGTATGAGGGCACAAGCCTTGATGCAATCCGTCAGATGGCAGCCATGGGTGCCGGTATCGCAATCTTGCCTAGCCTCTATGCCTTGACCGAAGCAAAAAGAGATGCCGCTTTAGTGGTAAGACGTATCGAGCACAAGAATGCGCATCGGACAATTTCCCTGATCTGGCGGGATACATCACCGTTTAAAAATCATTTCGAACAACTGGCCGACATTCTTCGCCGTGCAGCTGATTCTCTATTGGATGAAGAAAATCATATGGCGAACTAAGCCGTCCAAAGTTCTCTTTCTCACAGTGCTTTGATGGGATGACGAAGCCCGCCAATCTGGTCTGAAATTTGTTGAAAACTGAACGAATTCCGAATTTTAGATCACGTTTTCAAGCGAATTCTGGCATGATTGGCGTGGATTAATATAAGTTTGGTTTTAAATTTTGGGTGCGGCCAATATTTTAGTGGGCCGAGCTATTACAGCTTTGGGCGGAAAAAGAACGCGGTTTGCTCTGGCGACCGTGTCGACGCTTATGCTTGGTTTTTCCAACTCAGTTTACGCTGGAAACTTCTCCATGAATTTAGGCACAAATCCCAACTGGCCATCCGGCGGTTTGGGGCCTGTAAACTTCACACTTGCCGATGAATTCGGTTTCCAGCTTGATGTGAGCGGTGTGGTCACCCGGATTGGAGGAGCACCAGTTGGCGGCTTCCCGATCAACGAAGTCGGCTTTTTCGGAACTGCCACCGCACTCGGTTTGATTTGGGATTCCAGTGCCGGCAGCAGTGGCATCGGCGAATCCACCAATACAGCCACGCTGAGTTTTTCCAGCGGCGGTGCCCCGTTTGCGGTTGATAGTCTTTCATTTGTCATCAGTGACATTGACTCCGTCGACAACAATTCGGGAACAGACCGCTGCGATTTCGTGACATTGACGGGAAATGCCGGCAATCCCACACTGGCGCTCGTGAACCCCGTAAGCGCAGCTACTTCCGTGCGGATAGGACCGGCGACAGGTTCCGGCGCAACCGGAGCGCTGGCAGCAAATCAGGCGCAATGTATTTACAACACTGGGGCTACAGGCTCACCCAACTCCGCTGGTGATGACAACGGTTCAATTCTTGCAACCTGGCCTGCTGGCACAACCAGTGCAGTCGTGACCTATGACGAATCCATTGAAAACGTTCTGGGAAACACAAACCTGAATGCTGCAGCGCGTGGCATTGGTATCTGGGCGAGCTCCCTGATTGTAGTCAATCAAACCATAAGTCTGGCCAAAGCCGCTGATGTGAGCACCTATGTGGGGGCAGGGGAAACCATCAATTACACATATACGATTACGAATGACGGGCCGTTACCCATCAATACCGGCCAGGAAATTCAGATCAACGATGACCAGATTGGCACCTTTACCTGCCCTGCCATTGGCGCGGATATCCCGGTGGGTGGCACATTCAACTGCACCGCTTCTTACAATACGACGGCAGGCGACGCCGCAGCTGCAAGTGTAGTCAACAACGCTGTCGCAGGAGTAGGTACGCCCGGGCAGGCATTTGCCGCCCGGCTGCAATCCAATTCCGCAGCAGAAACCGTAATCCGTGAAATCCCTGCAATCACTCTATCCAAATCAGCCGGAACACCCACAGTTGCCGCAGGTGCAGTCAACACGCTTACTGATGCTGGTGACACAATCCAGTATAGCTACACAGTAAACAACACCGGCAATGTTCCCATTGAAAACGTAGCCATTTCTGATCCTGGCCCCACATTTAATGGCAATGCCGGAACGGGGTCACTGTCTGCTTTCAGCCCAGCAAGTGCCACGATCCCGGTGGGAGGCGCGCAGGTTTTCGTCGCCACATACACCTTCAGTCAACAGGACGTGGATAATTCTGCCGGGATAACCAATGCCGTTTCAAACACTGCCAACGCGAATGGCAATTCTGCTGGAGGCGTGAACGCCACATCCAATAATTCCTCCGTGCAAACAACGATCGGCGGTGGTGCTTCCATCACCGTGTCAAAATCCGCTTCACCTGATAACAATGTGCCGGTGGGTGTGACTGTTACCTACACATACAAGGTTACAAATACGGGTAATCAGACCGTAAGTGGTGTGGACTTATCGGACGCCCACAACGGTAGTGGCACACTGCCTGATCCCGCGGGCGAGAATATCCTGCCTGCCGAGGATGTTGGTCCATTGAACGACTCGTTTGATGTTACTGCCAATGACGGAATATGGGATTCCCTGGCCCCCGGAGACACGGTCACCTTCACAGCGCTATACACTGTGACCCAGCAGGACATTGATAGCCGTCAATAGCAGTTGGATTTAGGCGCCAGCAGCCAGAACTTCTTCGCGGTATTGTTTGCGCAAAGTGTCGATCACAACCCAGTGCTTGCCCTGTTTCACATGCCAGAATGTCCAGCCATTGCAGGCATCAAGGGATTGCACTTTCGCACCCATTTTATGGATTGAAGCCGTTTCACCCTCGCGTTCAAGCGATCCATCGATCCTGACCTTCGCTTTCCAGCGCTTCTTTGAGTCAGTCAGCGTGTCCCCCGCCTTGAGCAAGCCGGTTTCAAGCAAAGCACCGAAGGCGACACGTGGTTCCGCACGCTTTCCGGTTGTGACCACCAGTTGAGGTGACTTGATCACCTCCACAGAATTGATGCGTTCGATTGCGGCATCGATATATTTGTCTTCGCGATCAATGCCGACGAAATTCCGCCCCAGGCGTTTTGCCACAGCACCCGTTGTTCCCGAACCGAAAAACGGATCAAGAATAGTGTCGCCCGGCTTTGTGGAAGACATGATCACACGGTGCAGCAACGCTTCAGGCTTTTGCGTTGGATGAATTTTGTCACCATTTTCATCCTTCAACCGTTCACCACCGTTGCAGATCGGGAACAACCAGTCAGAGCGCATCTGCACTTCATCATTTGCCATTTTCATGGCGTCATAGTTGAACGTGTAACCCTTGGCATTCTGACTAGGAGAAGCCCATATCATGGTTTCATGGGCATTGGTGAAACGGCGACCACGGAAATTTGGCATTGGGTTGGTTTTACGCCAAACAATGTCATTGAGAATCCAGAAACCTAGATCCTGCAGCAATGTGCCTACGCGGAAAATATTGTGATACGAACCAATCACCCAGATCGTACCATCCGGCTTCAAAACCCGGCGAGCTGCCAATAACCATGCTCTTGTGAAGGCATCATAAGCTTCGAATGTGGCGAACTGGTCCCATTCATCATTGACCGCATCAACGCGAGACTGATCCGGCCGGTGAAGGTCACCTTCCAGCTGCAGATTGTAGGGAGGGTCAGCAAAGATCACATCAACACAATTGTCTGGCAGCTTTTCCAGCGCCGCAATACAATCGCCTTTTATGATGGAGTTAAGCCAGGTTGGATTCTTGTTTTTTGCGGAATCCAGTTCCGCAAGTTGGACAACATTCATGTTTTGACCCTACGCAATACTATACGGGTAATAATCTCGCCCCTATGGTTACCGAATAGGGTAAATAATGTTCTAACGATTCGACAAACGTCCGGAGTTATTGCTTTGACTGAAATACAATTGGTGATTTTTGATTGTGATGGGGTCTTGATGGACTCGGAAATCGTCGCTGCTGCTGCCGAATTGGAGATCTATTCTGAATTCGGGATTGAGATGAGCCAGGAGGAGTTTGCAAGCCGTATGGCAGGAATGTCATCCTTCGAAGTGAAAAAGCGCATGGAAGAAGAATTGGGTCGCGAACTGCCTGACAGGGTGATACCGGACAGCAGAACCCGGGTGAATGAAAAGGTTATCGCAGAAGCCCAGATTGTAACCGGGGCGGATACCGTTCTGGACGCACTGGATCAGGCCAGGTGTATTTGCTCGAATTCGCCGCCGGAAAGATTGGAAAAAGTACTGGGCCGTGTCGGGCTTTATGACCGCTTCCGCCCCTATGTTTTTTCCGCTCAGGATGTGGACCCGCCGATCTTCAAACCAAAGCCAGACCTGATCCACAAGGCTCTGACAGAGTTCGATGTGAAGCCGCAGGAAGCGGTGGTTATAGAGGATTCCAACCATGGAATAGCGGCAGCTGTTGCCGCGGGTGCTCGGGTAATTGGCTTCACAGGCGCTTCCCACACTTATCCCGAACACGCTGATCAGTTGATTGACGCTGGCGCCGAGACCGTGATCAATCGCTTATCTGACCTTCCTTCCATTGTGGAAGCGCTCGGACAATGGGACGGATTTGCGTGAGATCATGCCGCCCAGCCATTTGAAAAAATGATGAAAGCAAGAACAGAAAACACCAGTCCGAATATGCCATCGGCTACTCTCCGGAACCTCATATAGAAATTGTGAAACCCTTTGGTTGAAAAGGCCACTGCATAAGCCCCATAGGTGGTGAAAACAACTAAGCTCGCACCGATGGAAAAGATGACGAGGGCTAACAGCTCTGTGGTTACAGAAGTGATCAGCACTGAGATAGATGCCCAGAACAATGCGACCTTGGGGTTTGAAAACGTCACTGCCAATCCATGCAGGATATTCTGGATCAACGGCCTTGAGGATCCGCTCTCAATCATCGCTGTTGAGCCACTCAGGACAGCTGATCGAAATCCTTTATAGGCAAGAAACAGAAGATAGCTTCCTCCAAACAGCGAAATCCAGAACACCACATCAGGTCGTGAGGCGATAAATGCTGCAAGCCCCAGATTGGCCAGAGAAGCCCAAATCAGAGCGCCGATAGCGATCCCAAGATTAACCTGAAGCCCTTCAGCCAGCCCACCACCCAAGGATGACGCTACAACCGCAAACATATTGGGGCCTGGGGAAATGGCAGCGGCAAATAATCCAAGCCACCCGGTTATCATCGCCGCTAGTACACCATTGTTGAAAACTGCGTGTGTTTCAAAAATCCACATTCTTTTCTCCTGAAATTGTATCAGCAGAAAACAGCACAAGGGATTATCTGAATGGTTCGATATTGTTCGAACTATCTGCGCAAAATTCGTGTTAGGATGCGCTCATGACTTATGGACCGGACATGGCACGTGTTGCCGCTCTCATTGGGGATCCCTCAAGATCAATGATGCTTTGCGCTTTGATGGGTGGTGAGGCACTGACCGCAACTGAATTGGCTCGTGAAGGCGGTGTAACAAAGCAAACGGCGAGTACGCATCTGGGTCAATTGCTTGATGGCGGCTTGTTGGCCATGCAAAAGCAGGGCAGACATCGGTATTTCAGCATCGCCAATGCAGAGGTTGCACATTTACTGGAAAGCCTGATTACAATTTCCGGAGCAATGGGCACGCGTAAGTCCATGCCTGGTCCGAAGGACAAAAGATTGCGTAAAGCGCGAATGTGTTACGATCACATGGCTGGCGAAATGGGTGTAGCGTTATACGATGGTCTCCTGGACCGGAATCTGCTGGCTTTGGGTGGTGTACATTCATCGGAAACCGGAATTGGATTGAACGAAAAGGGACGACAGTTTTTCAACGATTTTGGCATCGAGGTGAACAAACTCGAAGAGAGCAGGCGTCCCGTTTGCAGAACATGTCTTGATTGGAGCGTTCGCCGCCAGCATTTGGCCGGCAGTCTGGGCGCTGCCATTTTGGAACGGATGTTTGAATTGAACTGGGTAAGAAAATCAGAAACGCCCCGCCTGCTGGTTTTCACACCGAAGGGAGAGCGTCTCTTTTCTGAAAAGTTTGGAATTACAGCAGATGTTTCCTGAACCGCGCAGGAGGGGATGACAACGGCCCAGGAAAACATTTGCTTTGCTGACTATACAGCCTGCAAATTTTCTTCAGGTTTGTGCAGTCCCACAACGGCGAGAACTGTTCCACCAAGCACCCAGTAGTAGGCTGCATCCAGGCCTTTGAGACCCAAAATAATTGGCGCGACCACGAAGACCAGACCAACTAGAAAGTCGACTGCCAGATGGACGCTGTAGGGAAGTACTCGTAACAATCCCAATTTGTGATCAGTGAGAACCGTCAGGAAAAATGCGGCAATCCCGGTTGCAACAGACAACCAGATTGCCATTGGATTGGAAGCTCCCAAACCGAAGATAAAGGGCATGGCAACCAGTCCAAGTGCAACTGGATAATCCAGGTATGCGTGAATGTTTTTTGTGATAAAGCGTGGCATGATTGCCTCCTTGTTTTCGAAATCCGGAAACGATTTCTCTATTTATTGATTGACTTCCTTGACCATCATTTCGGCGTGGGTTTCGTGCGCCTTGAAGATGCCGAGCCCGGTTTCAAACAGAGCCTTGACTTCAGGATTGTCGATATTTGGAATGAAGGTGTTTTCCACCAGATCATTGACTGCACGGTGATAGGCGAGTTCGTTTTCCGCATAACGCTTGTCAAACTCCTTGCCACGTAGCTTGCTCATTTCGTCCACGAGCTTGTCAGCATTTTCTTCAAGGCTTTGGCTGAGAAAATTGTCCTGTGCTTCAGCACCAAGTTTTTTCAACAAAGCAAGTGCCTGTTCATTTACTGCTGTATGATCGTTGATCATGTTTTCAGCGAAATCCCGGATGTCTGGGTTTTTCGAGATTGCGAGCGCTAGGTGAGCGTATCTGATGTCGATGTTGTCAGCGGTGTATGCCACATGGGCAATTTCAAGATCGTTCAAATCCGCTGGCGATTGGGCAAAAACGGGTGCTGTGAGTATGGATGCTGCCATGCCCAGTGCAAGTATTATTGGCTTAAGTTTCATTATTAGAGGTCCTTCCTAAAATTTGTGCTGAACCGCAAAGTTCAGATAGGAAGTTCATAAGAAGCCATTTTTTTCTTTAGTTGAATGATAGAAAGTCCAGTATTCTTGACCGATCGTACACAGGCGCTGGATTGTGATGACGTTTGTGTTATATCTGACAAAACATTGAGTGAGCTGCCTGATGGATCTTCTGAGTGACATATTATCGCGAATGCAATTATCCGGAACGTTATATTTCCGGACTTCCTTCACTTCACCGTGGAGCATAGCGGTACCATCCTACAGGAAGGTGGCGCGGTTTCACCTTGCCCATAAGGGCCGGTGTTTCATTCGCATAGAGGGTGAGGAAAACCCTATTCTTCTTGAGCAGGGTGATCTGGCGATCATCATGCGTGGAGCCGCGCACACGCTATACTGTGATCCGGAAACCGAAAACCAGGCAGTGATGCTGGATGCGGTTTTGGAGCAATCTGGTTTCACAGGAAAAGGCACTCTGGTTTATGGCGAATACGGAACCAATCATGAAACACAACTGGTTTGCGGGCATTTTGCCTTCAGTGAGCAGGCTCAAAACCTGCTGATCGATGCTCTGCCGTCTCATATCCACGTGAAGAACTATGGTGCCCACTCAGCCCAGTGGATGGAGAACACACTCAAGGTTATTGGCAGTGAAGCGGGAATGGATCAAATGGGCAGTGATTTGATCGCCATTAAAATGTCTGAGATCATTTTCGCCCAGGCCCTGCGCTCTTACTTGGATCACCTGGATACAGAAGTACCTGTTCTCGCCGGTTTTGCGGACAAACGCATCGCAAAGTCACTTTCAGCAATCCATGAAGACCCGGGTCAAAATTGGATGTTGGAGACATTGGCCAGCCTTTCTGGCATGTCTCGTACAGCTTTCACCAAGCGTTTTTCTGAGTGCATGGGAATGACCCCATTGAACTATGTCACGCATTGGCGAATGGAACTTGCCCGTGATGAACTGGCAAGCAGCAATACTTCGATTATCGAAATTGCTGAAAAGGTCGGATACAAATCAGAGGCTGCCTTTAGCCGCGTGTTCAAGAAGTATCATGACTCAGCGCCTGCCACTTATCGCAGGTCCATGCAACTCAACTAGATAGTGAGAAGATTTAATGCCGGTCTGATCATCCGTCGATCGAGCGCGCTAGAATTCTGGAAACTTGTGTCAGTCCAAAATCAGACTCTTCCATCCAGCTGTTAAACGCGTCCTGAACCTGCACCATGGCTTTCTTGGAAGTGGGTTGTTTATCGACCACGCCTTCACGAACCAATGCCGCTGTCACATCCCGTGAAAGAATGTAGCTATCAGCGCCCATAAAACGCAGGAAATATTGACCCGTCATGGCTCCCAGACGGCTCCCCCGCTTGTGCAGGGTTTCAAGAAGCTCATTGCGATGGGTAACGGGAGAAGTTCCGATCCAGTCACCTACACTGCCATATTCCTTGGATATCTCACCAAAAAAGCGTGCATTTTCCGGAACGGTTCTGATCTTCTGCGGATTACGCACAATCCGTTTGTCTGACGCCAGTTCAGCAATGTCGTCATCGCTGGACAAGATCCATCTGCCCAGATCAAAGCTCTCGAACGCGGCTTCAAACCCATCCCATTTGGATTCAATCACCTTCCAGTTAAATCCGGCCTGAAACACGCATTTGGTGGCCATAGACAACCAACGGTCATCCGAAATCTCTGCCAACTCTTTACGGCTTTTGGGTGATGAAGAAGCCACATGTTCTTCCATGTTGCCTTCGCCGTGGCGTTCACATGCAATCGCGTAAATTTCGTCAATTGAACGCATGGTATTGATTAACCCTCGGGTGGACCTTCATCAAATCCCACAAAGACAATCAGGTTCGGACTCTTAGGCGCCGGCACATTAACTTCACCATCGATATAGCTGAATGTGGTATTGGATCCGCCCTCAGGAATTGTCACAGGAACCTGATGCAATACAGAGTACAACACTTCTTTGCCAGCAGTTGCGACAGCAACGCGGATCGGCATAGTAATAGTCCCGGTTGCTCCGGATGGGCCATTGATGGTGCGGCCCTTGATGCCCACACGCAGGTTCAGGGTTTCGCCGACATAGTTACATTCCCTGGCAACTTCCGAAATCGTGGACTGAAATTTGATCTTCCCGTTCGCGCCAGGATCCGTCCGCTTTACACCCTCATCAAATATACGGAATGATTCCGTTCCTTCTCGAATAACGGTCTTCGGACAAAACCCTCGCAGGCTCCTTTGTAGATTAACCTGCTCTTGTTCTTTTTGTGCTCTTGTCTGCTGCTCAGTCTCATCCAGAGCTGATGTATTTCCGCTGCCAGACGTGTTGCAAGCAGCCAGAAAAACCATGCCAGCCAAAGGCAACGCCTTGCCGGCAAAATTAGTAACTTCCCTAATTAACATTTACCCAAACCCATACTCTTGTTCCTTGCTCCTACCACAAGGATGATTGTGCCCCATTCTTTGGTTGCTTCTATCCCTTATAAAAGGCTAAAAGGCGGCAATCAAACAATTCACGGAATTTTCTGTCCAAAACAAATTTCGGTATCTCAAATGAAATACATCAGCACCCGCGGCGAAGCACCCGAACTTGGCTTCCAGGAAGTACTTTTGGCTGGTCTGGCCCGTGACGGCGGCCTTTATATGCCGTCTCAGTGGCCACAGATATCATCCGCAGAAATAAAGTCTATGGCGGGTCAATCCTATGCGGAGACCGCAAAGCAGGTCCTGACACCGTTTGTGGATGGCGAGATTCCGATGGCTGATTTTCACCGGATGATTGATGAAGCCTATGCCACATTCCACCATCCGGCCGTAGTTCCTCTAGTACAGGTGGGCGACAACCATTGGATCATGGAATTGTTCCACGGGCCCACATTGGCGTTCAAAGATGTGGCAATGCAATTGCTCGCGCGGATGATGGATTATGTCCTTGCCGAACGTAATCAACGGGCCACCATAGTGGGCGCGACTTCGGGTGACACCGGCGGTGCAGCGGTGGAAGCATTCCGTGGGCGTGAAAATACAGACATTTTCATTCTTTTCCCAAAAGGCAAAGTTTCACCTGTCCAGCAGCGGCAGATGACAACCGTTCCTGATGCCAATGTGCATACTCTGGCGATTGAAGGTGATTTCGATGACTGCCAGGCACTGGTTAAAGAAATGTTCAATCACCATGATTTCAGGGACCGCCTTCGGCTTTCCGGCGTCAATTCCATTAACTGGGGCCGGATCATGGCTCAGGTTGTCTACTATTTTTCTTCTGCCGCCAATATAGGGTCTCCTGATCGTACCGCCTCGTTTACGGTTCCAACTGGCAATTTCGGAGATATTTTTGCAGGCTATGTGGCTAAGCGGATGGGGCTTCCGGTTGATGATCTGGTGATCGCCACCAATCAGAATGACATTCTTACCCGCACGTTTGAATCGTCGCGTTACGAGACAACCGTAACCACGCCGTCCATTTCGCCATCCATGGATATCCAGGTGTCATCGAATTTCGAGCGTCTTTTGTTTGATGCTAGTGAAAGAAACGCCACTGAAATCCGTCGTCAGATGGATAGCCTCAAACAGTCTGGCAGTTTCGAAATTTCTACTGCCACCATGGAACGCATCCAGTCCGAATTCTCAGCCGGACGGTGTGATGAAGCACAAACAAAGAAATGCATCTCACAGACACTTCAGACTGCAAGCTATCTGTCTGACCCGCATACAGCGGTTGGCCTTCATGTGGCTGAAGCCAACCTTGACCGTCACAACCCGATGATCACGCTGGCAACAGCCCATCCGGCAAAGTTTCCGGTGGCTGTAGAAGAGGCATGTGGAATATATCCTGACTTGCCGGAGCGTATGGGAGATATGATGGAACGTGAGGAACGTTTCCATGTTCTTGCCAACGATATCGATGCGGTTGAAAGCTATATCGAGGAAAATTCTAGAGCGGCAGGTAACTAGAAATTTATGACTAATTTGGATCGCACATTTGTATAGTGACTTTTGTGTGGAGGGGAACTAGTATCGCGTAATGAGTACGAATATCACCAAACTTGAAAATGGCCTGACAGTTATCACTGATGCCATGCCTCATCTGGAAAGTGCTGCACTGGGTATCTGGATCAGATCCGGTTCCAGAAATGAAAAAGAAGATCAGCACGGCATTGCACATCTTCTTGAGCACATGGCGTTTAAAGGTACCAAAAACCGCACCGCCTATCAGATTGCAGAAGAAATCGAGAATGTGGGTGGTGAGTTGAACGCCGCTACCAGTGTTGAAACAACAGCATATTACGCGCGGGTTCTTAAGCCTGAAGTATGCCACGCTGCTGATATTCTCTACGACATTCTGGCTAATTCCACATTTGAAGAACAAGAGCTGCAACGTGAAAAGCACGTTATTCTTCAAGAGATTGGCGCCGCAGTCGACAATCCGGACGATCTTGTTTTTGATCATTTCCAAAACACCGCTTTCGGTAACCAGCCTATTGGCAGACCGATTTTGGGAACACCCGATACGGTTTCCGGATTTACTGCAGATCAGATCCGGTCTTATCTTTCAGAACATTATCATGGCCCAAACATGGTTCTTTCTGCTGCTGGCGCTGTTGACCATGGTGAATTGGTGAAACAGGCAGAACAGACTTTTGCATCATTCCAGAATTCACCGGCTGAAGAAGCAAGTGAAGCCTCTTATCTGGGTGGCGAATATCTGCTGGAAGAAGATTTTCAGGAAGCGCAATTGATCCTCGGATTTGAGGGACGTGCCTACCATGTGAAAGACTTTTATGCGTCACAGCTGCTGGCCATGATTTTGGGTGGCGGAATGTCATCGCGTCTGTTCCAGGAAGTCCGTGAACGTCATGGTCTTTGCTATTCCATTTCTTCGTTCCACTGGGGCTTTTCTGACACCGGTGTATTCGGTGTGCACGCAGCTACCGGACCGGAAGATCTGCAGGAACTGACCAAACTCATCCTGCAGGAATTGCAACGTTGCGCTGAAGATATCCGCCAGGACGAACTGGATCGCGCTCGCGCGCAAATCCGGTCAGGCCTGCTCATGGCAATGGAAAGCCCGGCTTCAAGAGCGGGCCAGATTGCTCGCCAGATCCTTCTGTTCGGCAGACCTATTCCGAACGAAGAATTGATGGAGCGCCTGGATGCCCTATCCGTTGCCCGGGTCCGTGATCTTGCTGGCAGGATTTTCCATGAAAGCATCCCGACACTCACAGCTGTTGGACCGGTAAACAACATGCCTGGACTCGATGAAATTAAGAGCACGCTCGGCATAGAAAGACGCGCAGCCGCCGAATAGGTTTGAAATGCAGCTTCGATTGCTTTCCAGATTACTCAATCCGCAGATTCCAATCCCGGCGACTAATCTCGTCTTGCGCGCCCCTGCCATCGGCGACTTTGAGCAATGGCAGAAATTGCGCAATGAAAGCAAACTGTTTCTCACCCCATGGGAGCCCCGTTGGCCCAGCGATGATCTGACAAAAGTAGGTTTCCAACGCCGTCTGAGAGCCTATACGAAACAGCGCCAGAGTGGTTGGGGCAGAACGTATTTTCTCTTTGATAATCAAAACGATACCCTGCTTGGTGGGATAAGCCTGACCCATATTACTTACGGAATTTCCCGCAGCGCCAATTTGGGCTATTGGATGGGCGTTCACCACGCAGGCAAGGGGTATATGAAAAAGACGGTCCCAGCCATTTTGGAATATGCATTTAACGATCTCGGTCTTAACCGGATTCAGGCAGGATGTTTGCCATCAAACGAACGTTCAATTCATCTTCTCAAGAGTTGCGGTTTTCTCGAAGAAGGTTATGCAAGAGAATACCTGGAAATTAACGGAACTCCTGAAGATCACGTAATTTTTGCTGCCGTTAAGGCAGATCATCAACAGCATTAGTTGTCTTAAGACGTGGAAAAGACATTTTAGCTGGATATCACCACCTCAAATGTAGTAAGAAGGACTGGTTTAGATACTGAAATGTATGCTGAACTTATGCGGGGTGGTGTTTTGGGTAGAGCCTTTGGAAATAAGAGGGGTATGCTAGGGTTTTTAATCTCCTGCATACTTTTGCTTTGTGCCACCGTTCAATCCTTAGCCTTAGAACCAGTCAGTGTTTCCGTTGACGATATCGCACTCGATATCACCAGCGCGATTGACTATGAACGCGTAGCAAATGGCAGCCTGAAAAAATCAACCGCACCGGATGCTGAAGGCATTGTTCGTCGTGTGGAAATCCGTTCTCGCCGCGGCAATGGTGTTTCCCATTGGGCGGTTTTTGCCCTTGCCAATACCAGTGATGAACAAATCGACCGGCTAATCGTTGCCCCCCATTATCGCATGGCTGGTTCCCAATTGATCTGGCCTGACCTGGACCGCGTACGGATTGAAGCGGTTACTCCCAGTGAAGGGTTTTCCCTTGACCGCCAAGTGGATGCAGAAGCCGATGTTTTTTTCATTACGCTCGACCCTGGTGCTGTTATAACCCTGATTGCTGAACAGACTACCGAAGATCTTCCCAAGCTCTTTTTGTGGGAGCCTTCAGCCTATAAGGACACCACCAACAGCTACACGCTTTACTACGGAATAGTGCTCGGAATTGCGGGTCTGCTTGCGGTGTTCCTGACCATCCTTTTTGTAATCAAGGGTGCTGCAATTTTCCCTGCAACTGCCGCTTTGGCCTGGGCGGTGCTTGCCTATATTTGTGTGGATTTCGGCTTCTGGAACAAGATCGTGGATGCGCCCGTTGCAAACGAAGCCTTCTGGCGTGCTGGCACTGAAGTGTTTCTCGCCGCAACACTGGTGATTTTCGTCTACGCCTACCTCAGTCTAAACCGCTGGCATACCCAGATTTCAATCGTTGCAATCGGCTGGATCTTGAGCTTGATCATTTTGATGGGCGTAGCGGTGGTGAGACCCGAGATTGCATCCGGTATCTCCAGGTTCTCAATCGCTGCCACGGTAGTAAGTGGTGTGGGTTTGATTACTTACATGAGCATCCGGCAGTTCGACCGCGCTATCATGCTTATTCCCACCTGGATATTGATGATGGTCTGGGTCGTCGGTGCTGGCATGACGGTAACTGGGCGTATCGAAAATGACATTATTCAGCCTGGTTTGGGTGGTGGTTTGGTGCTGGTAGTCCTGCTCTTGAGCTTTACGGTTATGCAGCACGCCTTTGCCGGTGGTGCTTTTGCGCAAGGCCTTGTCAGTGATGCAGAACGTTCAGCTTTAGCATTGACAGGCTCCGGCGACACACTCTGGGATTGGGACGTGAACCGCGATGTAATCGCTGTTGGTGAGGGCGTCGTTGAAGCGCTAAAACTCGACAAGAAGGTTTTGAATACTTCACCGAGCAATTGGATGAAAATTCTGCATCCCAATGATCGGGACCGGTTTGATGCGACCCTCAACGCAATTGTGGAGCATAAGAGAGGACGGGTTTCTCAAGGGTTCAGGCTAAGGGATGAAGAGGGGCACTATCAGTGGTTCCGCCTCAGAGCGCGCCCAATGCTGGATAATTCCGGGGAAGTTTCTCGTTGCATCGGTACTTTGTCAGATATCACAGAACAGAAGAAATCAGAAGATCGGCTACTTCAAGATTCTATCCGTGATCATCTCACTGGGCTTGAAAACCGGGAACTCTTCACAAGCAGGCTTGCGACCATAATCGACCTAGCAAAGGATGATGATGATCTGAGACCTTCCATATTCCATATCGATATTGACGGCTTCCGCGAGATAAACACAAAGCTTGGCTTTACCGTCGGCGATACCATACTGCTGACCTTGTCGCGCCGATTGGGTCGTTTGCTCGGCAACGGAGACTGTATCGCACGACTTGCCGGAGATCAGTTTGTATTGTTGCTGCTGTCGGAGTCTGAGCCAAAGAAAATTGCCGCTTTTGCAGACTCCATCAGACGCAGCATTAAAGCACCCATTGATTTTGCAGATGAAGAGATAATCTTATCCGCATCCATCGGTATTGCCAGTTGGACTACAGAACATGCCATGCCCGAACAGATGCTCCGCGATGCAGAACTGGCAATGGGACAGGCAAAGAAACTCGGCGGAGACCGTACCGAACCTTTCCGTCCGGCATTCCGTAAGTCCAAGGACGATTCTGTCATTTTGATTGATGATTTGAAACGAGCTGTGGAATTGGGTCAGATTGAACTTTATTACCAGCCGATTGTCAGCCTTGAAGATCGCATGATCCAAGGGTTTGAGGCGCTGATGCGCTGGCAACATCCGAAACTCGGAACGCTGATGCCGCCCGATTTTGTGCCAATTGCTGAGCAGTCTGGGCTTATCAACGAATTGGGCCTGTATGTGCTGGAAAGGGCCACCAGAGATTTTGCAGAACTCACCGTTGATCTGGAGCACAAATGCTTTGTCAGCGTCAATATCTCCAGCCGTGAGTTACTGCGCAGCGATATCGTCAACGATATATCAAACGCACTGGAAGCAAGCCAACTGCCGCCGGAACAGCTTAAGATCGAACTCACCGAAAGCATGGTGATGGACAATCCAGAATACTCCACCCAAATTCTGAAGCGGATCAAAGCGCTGGGTGTGGGGCTGTCGCTTGATGATTTTGGTACGGGATATTCCAGTCTTTCCTATTTGATGAAGTTCCCGTTCGACACCATCAAGATCGACAAATCCTTTGTACAGGCGCGCATGCAGAACGAACGCCTGGTGATCATGCGTTCAATAATAGCACTGGCGCACGGTCTTGATCAGGTGATTATCGCCGAGGGTGCAGAATATGAGTCAGACGTGACCGATCTGTTGCAGCTTGGATGTGAATACGCCCAGGGCTATTTGTTCGGTCAACCCATGGACATTATCGGGGTGCACAAGCTTGTTAACGGCACTGGACGTGCCGCTTAAGCCTAGCGTTGCTGCTTCGCCATAAATGCCAATCTTTGAAGCAGATGTACGTCCTGCTCATTCTTCAACAAGGCACCATGCATGCGTGGGAGCGCGTTTGATGCGTCTCCTCTAAGATCTGTCGGGTCCACATCGTCAGCGACGAGAAGCCTGATCCAGTCAAGTGCCTCGGAAGTGGAAGGCTTCTTCTTCAGGCCCGGCGTTTCACGGATTTCATAGAATTGTGTCAGTGCTTCACGGATCAATGACTTCTTGATACCGGGATAGTGCACATCCACAATCTGCTCCAGAACATCAGTTTCAGGGAAGCGGATGTAGTGGAAGAAACAGCGACGCAAAAACGCATCCGGAAGTTCTTTTTCATTGTTTGAAGTGATGATCACGATGGGTCTGTGCTTTGCTTTGACCACTTCTCCCGTCTCATACACATGAAATTCCATGCGATCCAGTTCCTGTAGCAGGTCGTTTGGAAATTCGATATCCGCCTTGTCGATCTCGTCGATCAGGAGCACGTTCTTGTCTCCGGCCTCAAACGCTTCCCAGAGTTTGCCGCGCTTGATGTAATTTTTCACATCGTGGACCCGTTCTTCGCCCAATTGGCTGTCCCGGAGCCTGGAAACTGCATCATACTCATAAAGCCCTTGTTGTGCCTTGGTGGTGGATTTCACATGCCATTCAATCAGATTGAGATCGAGCGCGCTGGCTACCTGCTTGGCGAGTTCGGTTTTGCCGGTTCCTGGCTCCCCTTTAACAAGTAGGGGACGTTCCAGTGTTATGGCGGCATTTACCGCTGTTTTCAGATCGTCAGCTGCAACGTAAGCGGATGTTCCATCAAAGCGCATAGAATTGTACTTCCTGAGTTGTAAAATTTGTTGCACCTGTTTATGGCGTTAAGCAAAATACAGCAAGAATATATTTATCTTAAGTTTTCACAATTATCGCCTTGCAGGTGCCAATCGTCTCGGTTATAGAGACGGGACATTTTGGGGTGTAGCCAAGCGGTAAGGCAGCGGTTTTTGGTATCGCCATGCGCAGGTTCGAATCCTGCCACCCCAGCCACCTTCCTCAATCATTGTCGTTTAGGCCGGCACCAGCTCCCTTTGCCCGAGATTCTTCGGTCGCCGGCGCATAGGTTTTCTTCGCTAAATCTTCCAGAATACGCATGGCGCCGCTTCGCTCATCCGGCACGCGACTGGTACGAATACAGTCGAATCCGGATCTATCTGTCTTCGAAAGCTCGCAAGTAACTGTTTCGCTGGATGCTGCAAGTTGAGGACCCTCAACCGAAAAGCCACTAGCTGTAATCAATGCTCGAGTTACACCCCACGAAAGAACCAGGGTGTCGTCGCCTGCAAAATCCTGCAGAAAGGGCACGATCAGAATGGGCTCGTGGATTTGTGAAGGAAACAGGTTTTCTGTCGAATTCGCATCAGACAGACGGGTTCCAAGCAGAACAGGGCAATGCGCATTGTCTAGAGGGTCTGCGTTCTGAAGGTAGGATGCCAGCGCATCAGCACCGCAAACCCCGTTTGCTTCCAGTCTCTCGGCAGAAAAACCTGCCTCTTCGGCAAGCCCCCACGGCATCCCACTGCCTCGGGCGGCCTTCACGGCCAGGGCCCTGAATTCACCCAGAGACCAGCTCACGCATTGTCCAATTCTGGATAAGCGCATTCATCCGGATCAAGCTCGGCGAGTTCATCGGGGTAGGGGGCATTCTGATACATGGTGATCCGCACCCACCGATCCGATCTGGGATCAAACCGGGTTGCACCAAAAAAAGAAAGCTTGCAGCGCAGGAGATCAATCGGCAGCATCTTCTCGTCAATTGTATTGTCGTAGATTTCACCATACGGACAGTACTTAAGACGTTGGATACGGCGCACGATATGGCGGTGTTCTAGATGTTTGAGCAAAAATTCAGCTACGTTTCTGTCTTGATCCCAGTTTTCAAGCTCAAGTTTTAGCTTTTTCACGTCCCGACCAGGTGAAAGCGGTTGCTCATAAGGCTCGAGAACCTCTTCAAACCGTTCGCCAAGGCGCGGTTCAAGTTTTTCTTCAGACGTGTACCATACACGGGCGATCGATGATTTCTCTTCAAAATCAATGCCTTCAATCCATCCGTAGCGTTCTGAAATTTCAGATTTCAGAGATGCGACGCTCATGCCGCCATCAATCCGGAAGCTGGAAGCTTCATCTGACGACATGGCTTGCGCGAGGTCATCTACCAGTTGTCCATAAGGTTCCAGAACAAGGGAAACCAGTTGTTCTTGGCCCTCAAATCCGAGTTCCTGTTCAGCCCAATCAATAAGCTTCTGCCAGGGATACTCCTCATCCAGGATCGAAGAGTTCAGCTTGTCGTGAATTTTGTCAAAGTCTTTGAGGAGACAATGAACTTTTGCAGCCTGATGGTCGTGATCTGTCAACCAGCCCTCGGCATTGAGATTTGCGCGTTTGACCAGATTGAGAAATTTCGCTTTCTCATCCTCTGTCGCTTTAGCCACGTTACAAACACGTGCAAGGGCTGTTTCCCGAGCATTAATCCATGAGTTAATCAGTGTTGGGTGGTTGATCAAAAAAGGCGCCATTCCGAGACCGGTGGAATTGCCAATACCAAGACTGCGTTTTGCTATTGCATTAAGTTTGGTAGCCTTGTTGCCACCCTTCAGTTGCGCAAGATGTTCGACCCAGTCGATTGCGAAAGACCGGATAAGCCAGACTGACAGAAGTTCCGGTTGAAACGAACCGGAAAACTCAGGCCGCTCCGCCCAGATATTTCTGTCCGCCGCACCAAACTTACCGGAACCGTATACGGCTGTAGTGCGCATCAGATAACCGATTTTTTCGATCTCGATTTGATCAGGCTGGTTACCTTCAGCAAGGCTATCGAGCACATGATTGAAAAGCCGTACCGACTTGTTAGCCCTGGATAATACGAATTCTTTTTCAGAAATCCGACCCGCTTCCTGAAGCGGCACATTGTCTGCCAGGCGCTTGATATCGTCTTGTGTAGGTTCGCCATCAAAAAGTGTGAAGGTTGCATCCCATGCATCTGCGATAACCCTGTCAGAACGTTTTTCATCTGGCAGGTCATGAGCAAATGCCACCAGCGTATAGGTATTTTCAGGACCGATAGCCCGATAGGTGGCAACACCTGTGCCCGCATCATCAATATCGAATTGAGGTCGGTCAAAGCGCCAGTTTTGTTCACGTAACCGTCTTAGCAACACGCGCATGAAGCTCAGGCGTGACTGATGAAAACTCCCCATTCTTTTCAGGCGCATCACCTGATCAGGGCTGCGCATAAGTGAATTCGATCTTTGATTTTGCTCAGATAAAGTCATCCAATCTCACCTCACGCCGCCACGAAATTTTTATCGTAAAACCGAAGCCAGTTTTCACCCATTATTCCAGCAACTTCGGAAGCCGAAAAGCCTGTTTCGCTTAGTCCAGCCTCAATATTATCAAAATGCCGGTTGTCCTGAAACCAATCAGGCATTGGAGGAAAACCAGCGTCTGTCGCGCTTCCCTCACCATAATCAATCTGCTTGCTCCAGCGCCCCACACGCATCCATTCCACCACACTGTCGGGCTGATCCTGACAAAGGTCTGACCCAATACCGATATTGTCCACACCCATCAGTTCAGCCGTACGTGCAATCATCTCACAGAAAGAGGCAAGCGTGCAGTTCGTCTTGTCTTTCAGATGATGCGGGTAAAGCGAAAATCCTAACATGCCACCGGAAGCACCTAACGCTTTTAGCACATCGTCGGATTTGTTTCGAAGAGCGGGATGCCAGAACGCCGGGTTCGCATGGGTAATTGCAATCGGGCGCTCGGAGACCTCGATTGCTTCAAGGGTGGAACGTTCCGCTGAATGGCTCATATCAACCACCAGACCAACCCGGTTCATCTCCTTGATAACCTGTTTCCCCATGCGCGTGATGCCTGTGTCTTCCGCCTCATAACATCCGGTCGCAAGCAGGGACTGATTGTTGTAGGTGAGCTGCATGAAACGCGCACCCAGCATATGGCAGATTTCGACCAGACCGATATCATCTTCTATGGGGGACGGGTTCTGAAACCCGAAGAATATTGCTGTGCGATCTGTTTCCCTTGCCTTTCTCACATCATCACCGGTTCGCCCGTGAAAAATGAGATCAGGAAACTGTTCAAACCATAAATTCCATTTTTCAATATTAGCAACGGTTTCTCGAAAATTCTCGTGATAACAGATGGTTGCGTGGACAGCATCCACCTTGCCTTCTCGCATCTGGCGGAAGATTTTCTCGGACCAATTGGCATATTGAAGGTTATCGATTCTATGCAAGACACATCCACTTCACTGCAACTTAATGCAGCTAAAACTAGAGAAGATAATGCGGAATGCAATCTGAAAATTGACAATCACATTTCATGTGGGATTCTGCGGCTTTCCAAATCTCCAAACGGGTCTGGGGCCTTGCCTTAGGAACTGGTTGCATCCGACAAATTGAACGAAGCATCACAGGCCTTGCAATAGCTCTCTGCCGGCATGTCTTCGTCGATCAATTTGCTGAGCAATTGCCCCGCTGTCTTTGCAAAAATCTTGCGATCAGCCTTACTGAAGCCATCCAGCATGGTTTGAACAGCTTCTCTCCTTGCGGTCTGGATACAATCGTAAAGTTCCTGACCCTTATCGGTAAGAACGATCGATACACGACGCATATCCTCAGCAGTGTTTTTGTGCCGGTGGATCATGTCATTCAGTTCCAGTTTGTTGATCAGCCGGACGACCGAAGAGTGTTTCAGCTGCAGGATTTTACTCAGGCATTCGATAGACAATCCGGGATTATTGGCAATCTGCACAATTGCAAAACAGGAAGAGTCGTTGAGTTGTGTCGCATCCGTAATGCGCTGATTTATTCTGTCAGATACTGCAATTGCAAACGCACTTATCAAATTGCCAGCGAATTCATCGCTGCAGTCATCAGTTGTTCCCATATTAGCCTCTGCATAGACTGCAGGCATCTGTTCCCAGATGTGCAGCCTAAAATTTTCCTAACCAAAACCGGAAATGAGGCAAGATCGGCTTGCTAAATTGAACCCCCTCCCGGTTCAGCAAGTCGCCAAATAATATCTAATCGACTGAAGAAATTTCAGATTTCATAGATCTGCGCCCAATTTGGCAACCAGCCTGACCGACAAACTCCGATGTTTTGAGAATGTGGTCAATTAACATTTCCACAAGCCTTGTTATACTTAAGGATTAGGAAAATAGTCTAAAATTTGGGTCAGCTTTCAAAGCCCTGAAGCACATTGACCGCATTTATGCCGATGGATTCGATGGCATATCCACCTTCCATAACAAACAGGGTTGGCAGTTTCATCTGCGCCAAATCTTCGCCATAAGTGAAAAAATCATCCGATGTCAGCTTGAAGAAACTGATCGGGTCCTCTTCAAACGTGTCAGTGCCCAGTGAGATCACCAACGCGTCAGGTGCAAATTTGTCAATGCGTTCCATTGATTGTTTCAGCGCATCTCGCCACACGTCAAAGGGTGTTCCAGGCCCGAGCGGGAAATTTAAATTGAAGCCTTCACCGGCATCAGCCCCGGTTTCATCCGCATATCCTAGAAAATGCGGGAACGCATCTTCCGGTTTCCCGTGAATGGAGATGAAAAGCACATCATCGCGGTCATAGAAAATATCCTGTGTGCCGTTTCCATGGTGAAAGTCCACATCCAGAATGGCCACGCGTTCTGCGCCCTTGTCGAGAAGCGTCTGCGCGGCGAGAGCAGCGTTGTTCAGGAAGCAATACCCACCGTACATATCAATCGCGGCATGGTGTCCTGGCGGTCGGCAGAGTGCAAAAACAGGTTCCGATGGGCTTAAGCGATGGGCGCCCTCAATGGCCACATTGGCACTTGCCCGGGCTGCTTCCCAGGTGCCTGATGTGATAGAGGTTTCGGCAGCAAGCGCGTAATAGCCAAGCTTGCCCTCGATATCAGTCGGGCAGCGTAATCGCATGCGACGGGCAGGCCATGAGGCGGCAATTGCTTCGCCCTTAAGATCCATTGCCACCCATTCTTTCCAGCAGTCTTCAAGAAAGGTGACGTAATCACTGTCATGAATTGCCATTAGAGGATCCATGCCGTGATCTTTGGGAGCTTCAATCTCACCCAGAGAAACTTCCTTTATCCGTTGAAGGATGTAATCCATCCGAGAAGGCCTCTCGAATGGCTGGATAAGTTGGCCGCCGTAAAGTTCTGTTTTGGCGTCTCTCTTTCTATGGTCTTCTGAATAGATGGTGAGCATTGGATAATTACCTCGTCATACCCTTTTCGGCCAGTTCCTCCAGATAATCCGTCCACTTCTGATCGAGGTTCTGGCCCAAGTCCCTGAAATAGGCCCAACTGAAAATTCCTGTTGAATGCATATCGTCAAACGTGATCCGGACGGCATAATTTCCCACCGGCTCCATTTGCATGATTTCCACATTCCGTTTCCCGCCGATGGTCTTACGTTGCTCCGGCGAATGCCCCTGCACCTCTGCTGATGGAGAGAGAACGCGGAGGATTTCTGCGCTCAGGTCGTAGTTTTCATCTTCGCCAAAGGAAATCTCCATTGATTTCCGGTCTTTTCTGACAGTCAGCTTTGTGGGTTGCATCAGATGTTTCCGCTAAATACCAATCTATTTCACCGTCTCGTCACTTAGAAACGAAACCATAAGACTATTGCTTTCATACATTTAATCGCCGCGCAAGAAAATCTCAATCTCCGATTGGCCGGGTGAAATTTATCCGTTTCGATTGTGAGAATTAGCTGTTTTTATGTATAGACATAATATGGATTGCGAATTAACCTGACCTGGTCAATTTATGAATTCCGGAGATCTGATGTCTGACATTGTGATGGACCATAAGGCATTGCTGGCCAGTCTGGATGATGAGGAACGGGCAAGGCTGACCGCCAAGTCCGATGGTATTGGTCTGACGCATTTGCTCACCCATGTGATTGCCTTGTTGATCACGGGGTTTTGGATCCACACCTCCATGTTCTTGTGGCAATTCGCACTCGTGTTGCATGGGGTTCAGGTCGTGTTTCTGTTCACATTGTTGCATGAGACAGTTCACGACACACCGTTCAAATCCCTTGCGCTCAACAATGTTGTGGGATGGGTTTGCGGGTTTTTGATTTTCCTGCCACCTCTCTGGTTCAGGTACTTTCATCTGGCGCATCACCGCCACACCCACGACCCGGAAAAAGATCCCGAACTTCAAGGCAAGACAGCGGAAACTGTCAGCCAATATTTCTGGGTCGTTTCCGGGATACCGGTCTGGGTTTTCCATTTCAAAACACTGCTCATCAATGCAAGCGGAAAAGCCGATGATCCATTCCTGCCTTCTTCCACCCTGAAAAGAGTGCGCAATGAAGCTCAATTCATGCTTCTGATCTACGCAATAATATTTGGGCTGAGCATCTATTCTGCATCAACCACGCTGTTATGGGTCTGGATTGTTCCGATAATCCTCGGACAACCCTTTTTGAGGTTGTATCTGATGGCAGAACACGGCCGTTGCCCGCATGTGGCCAACATGCTGGAAAACACCAGAACAACCTTCACAAATTCAGTTGTGAGATGGCTTGCATGGAACATGCCATACCATGCTGAACACCATGCGTATCCTTCCGTACCGTTTCATAAATTGCCGGAATTTCACAAGGTCGCAAAAGAGCATTTACGAATTACAGAAAACGGTTATACCGCATTTCATAGTGCGCATTTCAAAGAGCTAACAAGGGTGGAGTAAATGAGCAAAAGCTATGACGCTATCATAATCGGTGCTGGAGTAATCGGCGCCTGCACAGCTTTCGAACTGGCGAAGAAGGGCTGGAAAACACTCAACATCGACAAATTGCCAGAGGCGGGTTACGGCTCCACATCCGGATCATGTGCAATCATCAGAACCTACTACTCAGCCTATGAGACCTGCGCACTTGCCTATGAAGGCTGGTTCTACTGGAAAAACTGGGCAAACTATCTGGGTGCGGAAGATGAGCAGGGCCACATCAAATATCACGACACTGGCTGCATGGTGATCAAGACAGAGCATAACAAGTTTCTTGAACAGGCCTGCGCCACCATGGACCGTATTGGCTGCCCTTATGAGCATGTGGCGCCAGAGGATATCCCAAACAAATTGCCAGGCGCTGATGTACGAAAGTACGCTCCCGCAAAACTCATCACAGATGAAGACTTCGGCGAGCCAACAGGTGGTGAGGTTGACGGTGCCGTTCTCTTTCATGCAGGCGGGTATGTGTCTGACCCCAAATTGTCTGCCCACAATGCCCAAAGGGCGGCGGAAGCCCATGGAGGTGAATTCCTTTTTAACAGCGAAATCGTGGAAATCCGCCGGGATGGCAACCGGGTTGCTGGTGTAACGCTCGCCGATGGGACTGAGATTGACGCTAAGGTCGTGGTCAATGTGGCTGGACCCCATTCCTCCATCATCAATGAAATGGCAGGCGTTCGAAGCTCCATGAAAATGTCCACCCGTGCGCTCCGCCATGAAGTGGCACATGTTTCTGCACCGGTTAACATCGATTACGGCAAGGGTGGATTTGTCTACTCAGATGGGGATGTATCAACCTATGTGAGATCAGAGGTCGGTGGTAATCTTCTGATCGGATCAGAAGACCCGGCCTGCGATGACAAGGAGTGGGTGGATGATCCTGATGATTACAACACCGAATTCACTGACCAGAACAAGACGCTGGTGATGCGCTTTGCCCAAAGACTGCCTTCGCTCGGTATCCCGGAGCAGGCAAGGGGCGTGGTTGCTTTGTACGATGCAACAGAGGACTGGATCCCTATCTACGACAAATCGGATCTCGACGGCTTTTACATGGCTTGCGGCACATCAGGTAACCAGTTCAAGAACGCGCCTGTGGCTGGCAAGATGATGACAGCCATCATTGAAGCGTGTGAAAACGGCCATGATCATGACAGTGACCCATTGATGTTTGAGTTGGAGAACATCGGGCACACAATTTCACTTGGAACATTTTCCAGAAACCGGGAAATCAATCCAAATTCCAGTTTCTCGGTAATCGGATAAATTGCACGATTGCATTCTCATACAGCATTGAGAAAAATCAGTGCGAAAACTTATTTGGACGGGCTGAAAGCCGGTCAGGGAGGTAGCCATGAAAGATAGTTACAGAGCCGTTGTTATTGGTGGGGGCGTTGTTGGATGTTCCGTGCTCTATCATCTTGCCAAGGCAGGCTGGACAGATGTCATTCTGATTGAGAGATCAGAGCTCACATCCGGCTCTTCATGGCATGCTGCCGGCGGGTTTCACACGCTGAATGGCGATCCGAACGTGGCAAAACTCCAGGCATACACAATCAGCCTGTACGATGAGCTGGAAGAACTTTCCGGCCAATCCTGCGGGTTGCATCTCGTCGGCGGATTTATGATGGCAGACAGTCCTGAACGGATGGACTTCCTGCGCACGCTTCATGCGAAAGGGCGTTACCTTGGAATGGAAACTGAATTGGTCACGGCTGCTGAAGCAAAGGCCATGTTCCCATTGATGGATGAGTCAAACTTTGTGGGTGGTCTATGGGACCCGGTGGAAGGTCACCTGGACCCGTCCGGCACAACCCACGCCTATGCAAAAGCTGCACGTAAACTCGGTGCTGAAATCGAACTGCGGAACCGGGTAACAGATCTGACCCAGGATGCCGATGGCACATGGAATGTGGTCACAGAAAAGGGCACTGTTCGCTGTGAGCATGTGGTCAATGCCGGTGGTCTTTGGGCTCGCGAAGTGGGTCGCATGGTCGGGTTGGAACTGCCGCTTCTCGCCATGGAACACATGTATCTTCTCACCGAAGAAATGGAAGAAGTGAAAGCCTATAATCAGGAAACAGGCCGGGAACTTTGTCATATCATTGATTTTAAAGGCGAAATTTACACGCGCCAGGAGGGTAAAGGCATGTTGCTCGGGACCTATGAAAAGGCCTGTGTGCCCTGGTCCCCTCAAAACACGCCTTGGGATTTTGGCCATGAGTTGTTGCAGCCCGATATTGACCGGATCACACCTTCACTGGAAATCGGCTTCAAACACTTCCCACCTCTGGAACAAGCCGGGATCAAGCAAATCATCAACGGGCCTTTCACCTTTGCCCCTGATGGAAACCCCCTGGTGGGACCGGTTGATGGCCTGACCAATTTCTGGTGTGCCTGTGCTGTGATGGCAGGCTTCTCCCAGGGTGGTGGTGTTGGGCTAGCCCTTTCCAACTGGATGGTAAATGGCGATCCCGGACACGATATCTGGGGCATGGATGTGACGCGCTTTGGCGAATGGGCAACGCTGCGGTACACAAATGCCAAGGTTCGTGAAAACTATTCCAAGCGCTTCTCGATCCGTTTCCCGAATGAGGAATTGCCAGCAGCCCGTCCTCAGCAGACAACCCCTCTTTATGATTTGATGAAAGACAAAAACCACGCTGTCATGGGAGACACCTGGGGTCTTGAAACTCCCCTTTGGTTTGCACCGTCGCAGGACGAAGCCCATGACATTCTGTCATTCCACAGATCAAATGACTTTGAACATGTGAGCGCGGAAGTTCACGCCGTTCGTGAATCTGTAGGGGTCACAGAAGTCTCGAACTTCGCGAAATACGAAGTCCGCGGGGAAGGGGCGGAAGCCTGGCTTTCACACCTGATGTGCAACACCATGCCGAAGGAAGGCCGTATCACTCTGACACCGATGCTCAACTATAACGGCAAGCTGATCGGTGACTTCACCATCGGGCGTGTGTCTGAAGATGCGTTCATGATGTGGGGTTCGCTGGGTGCTTCCCGCTACCACATGCGCTGGTTCCTCGATCATCTGCCTGAAGATGGTTCGGTTGAAGTCCACCGTTTTGACATGGACCTGATGGGCCTTTCGATTGCAGGACCAAATGCCAGAAAAGTTCTTCAGAAAATGTGCGATGAAGATGTGTCCGGTGAAGCCTTCCGCTTCATGGACATACGTGAAATGGATGTGGGTGGTGCCCCATGCATTGTGAACCGCGTAACCTTCTCAGGTGATCTGGGTTACGAAATCTGGATGGAGCCGGTTTACCAGCGAAAGGTCTATGACGCGATCAAGGAAGCGGGTGAAGAGTTCAACATCAAGGACTTCGGTATGCGCGCCTTGCTGTCCATGCGTCTTGAAAAGAACTTCCCCACTTGGTTCGGTGAGATGCGTCCGATCTATGGACCGTTCGAAGCATCCATGGACCGTTTCATCAAACTGTCCAAGAACGATTTCATCGGTCGGGAGGCTGCGGCTCAGGAACAGGCGGATGGGCCTAAGCTGCGACGCGTTTCCTTTGTTATCGAAGCTGAGACAGCGGATATTATGGCCGACGAACCCATCTGGGCAAAAGTCGGAGATGAAGACTACGGCACCATCACCAAGCCGCATGGTTATGGAGCTGACCGTTTCGACATGTCCGGTAACAAAATGGAGCCATCATCCGCCTATCAGGATGGAGACTGGCAAGTCGTGGGCTGGATAACTTCCGGTGGCTATGGACATTTTGTGAAAGCATCATTGGGCCAGGGTTACATCCCGGCTGAGCTTGCTGAGCGCGATGAAGAAGGTTTGTTTGAAATTGAAATCCTGGGTGTCCGCCGCAAGGCAAGGATCAACAAGGATCCACTGTTTGATCCCGCAGGCGAACGGATGCGCGCATAAACCTAGCCCTTGAACATCCTGATCAGGGTGTAGGTAATTATAAAGCTGAAACTCACAAGCAGCCAGGGAACCCAGATCTGGGGCGAAGGTCCACTTGCAATCCAGTAATACACAGTGTCAATCATTTTGGCACCTCTGTCGTTTCCAACAAATTTCTTGAGATACAGTTTTGGCTGTATCTCAATGGCCGATCTTTCGCCGGCTCTGGTGCATGCTCTCGGTTACTATTTTATGAATTCGATTTTAACAAATCACTGGAAAAATCGTTAAAATTTTAGCGGTTTAGAGTTTTTTTACGGCATTAAGTCTGGTGGTAATTGACCGGTCGTAATACCGAACAAAAGCGCTGAAACCGTCACCACAGAAACAGCAGTTGTGGCAAGGATCGAGGCGGAAGCGCGCTCAACCCAGATATTGTATTGCTGTGCAATCACAAACACATTGGTGGCCGTTGGCAGAGACGCCAGCATCACTGCGGTATACATCCAGATTTCATCAAAATTACCTGCGTAGCTAAGGCCTACATACATGGCGACAGGCAGGGCTACCAGTTTCATCGGAACAATATAAGTCAACGCAAGCGGGAAGCGTTTTAGCGGCCGCAATGCCAGTGTTACCCCCATGGCAAAGAGCGCGCATGGAGCTGCAGCCTGCGCCAGATAATCGATCAAACGGCCTACAGAGACAGGAGGATTGAAATTGAAGATTGCTGCTGCCACACCCACAGCCGTTGCCAGAATGAAAGGGTGGAAAACAATCTTCTTTGTAATGTCTGTGAGCAACTCCAGGACCGTCTGTTTGCTCTCACCGGAAATCGCCATCATCGCGGGGGCAATGGCAAAATGCATGATGTTTTCAAAACAGAAGATAATGGCAACCGGAATAGCTGCTTGTTCACCCAGGGCAAGGATTGCAATAGCCGGTCCCATATAACCGATATTGCCATAGGCGGCAGCAAGTCCCTGTATGGTTGCTTCGCCAATCTCACCGCGTGAGGCGAGCAAGCCGATCACAAATGTCAGTGTGAATATGGCGAAGGTAATGCCGATATTTGCGAAGATAAACTGCCAGCTTGCAAGCTGTTCCACCGGCGTTTTTGCAAGCAGTTTGAAGAACAATGCGGGCAGGGCAAAATAAATGATAAACGTGTTAAGCCAGCCAAGAGCTTCAACCGGCTGCTTTGTGAGTTTGGCGCCGATGAAGCCCAATACGATCAGGCCGAAAAGTGGCAATATGAGTCCTAGAACCTCAAGCATCGCCACCCGCGAAAACATCAATGAAAATTGCCATTACTATCAGGCCCCCGCCCAGCCAGGATATAAGCGCTAACTCAGAACCAATTAACAAGGTAACGCTGATGGTTGCAACGAGAATTTCTGACATTGTAAAAAGTGCAGCCGTCGGCGCTTCCACATGTCGTGACCCCCAGATGATGCCGGTAATTGAAGGCCATAGCACGAGCACTCCAAACGCCAGTACTGGCAAAAGGAGGTCCGAGATATCTGAAAATCTTGGCAGTGCTTTTTGAATATCCGGCTGGATAACGGACATTACATAGCCCACGATAATCGCAATCAGGGCTGCGAAAAACAGTGAAGACCCGCTGGTTGCCAGACTGCCCACATTCGAACGGCCATTGATCAGGACAATTGCGATGGCCCACCCCATCCCGGAAACAAGCGCGAAAACATCACCAATGTTCTGCGGAATTGGCCAGCCCCCTGCGCCCAGTAGAAGCCAAATGCCAACGATAGCAAAGACCAGAGCAACAATCCGCGCAGGACCAATCGGGATGTTGTAGATCAGTTTTGAAAACACCGTCGCCCAGATTGGCAACAGGTAAAACAAGAAAACAGCACGCACCACATCGGTCAAAGTGAGGCTTGCAAAGTAGAACACATTGGAAAAACCCATGCCGAGCCCGATGATGATAATCCATCGGGCGTCCTTTAAAATGAATTCCCGTTTCCAGATGGCAACTGGTATGGCAATCAACGATGCAGCAATATTAATGGCCGCCACAGACCATAGAGCAGACAAACCCTGCTCATCAAAATGATGCATCGGCAGCCAGAATAATCCCCAAACGGAGGCGCCGAAAAAAATGAAAAACATGCCGCGCCGTCTTAGCGCCTCAGAAGAACTCGTATTCATTTTCGCATCGGGCATGAAAGCAGTCACAGGGTCAAGAAAATTCTGGGCCTGAGTCTAAGCAAGGTTTTTCTGTCGGCGATATTCGCCCGGGGTCTGGCCAAACCGCTCAAAAAAATACTTGCCCATATGGGAGGCAGATTGAAAGCCACAACCAACCGCCACTTCAGAAACACTCATGCCGGTCTGCAGCAGCAATCCGCTTGCCCGTGTAAGGCGTAGGTCGCGATAGAGTTTCTGCGGCGTGTTCTGAAGATACCGGGCAAAGATGCGGTCAAGTTGCCTGCGGGAAAGTTGGAGTTTCTCAGCCAGTTGGAAAATCGAAAGGGGTGTTTCCAGATTTTCTTCCATCAGCAACAAGGCTTCCGCAAGCTTCGGATTTTTATTGGCTAGCCTGAAGGCATTGGTCATATGTTGTTCACGAGAACTGTCGCGAATAAAATCGTGGAAATAATTATCCGCCACCTGTCCCGCAATTTCCGGACCATGGTTTTCGCTGATGAAGTGAAGCATCAAATCAAGGCTTGAAGTCCCGCCAGCACAGGAAAACCGTTTCTCGGATATCTCCAGAATGGAGGGTCGGATGTTGAGTTTTGGAAACCGCTCGCGATAGGCGTCATAGCACTTCCAGTGAATGGTCGAGGCTACCTTGTCGAAGAGACCCGTATCCGCAACCACAAATGCGCCATCTGAAATAGACCCGATGCGTTTGCCATTCTTGGCCATGGCGTGAAGCCAGTTTGTTAAAACAGCATTGGAGTAGGAGTGAGACCGGTCACCACCACAAATGACAATCATGTCCAGATCATTCGCGTCATGAAGCGGGATTGTGGCAAGCTGAATCTGCGTTGACGAGAAAACGCCGCTGCCATCGGGTGACAGCGTCTGCCAGCTATAGTTCTGCTTGCCCGCAATATCATTGGTGGCCCGAAGCGCATCAATGGAACAGGAAAAAGCCACCATCGAAAAACCGGGGATCAGAACGAAGCCAAATTGGTACATATTGGTATGATATTGGTATATTGAGCCACTGTGATTATCCACTGAATGTCTCATTTGTTATTAATAATGTCCAGAAAATAGTTTTTAACACAACCGTTCCAGAGCAAAATGTGGCAATCTATTGGAGGATTAAGACATGGCATTTCCAGAAAGTTCGAAATACGTCATCATCGGTGCAGGCATCCATGGTCTGTCCAACGCCTGGCGCCTGGCATCCCGTTTGAAAGAAACCGGCAAGGGATCTGGTGAAGACATCGTTGTGCTTGAAAAATCAGGCATTGCTTCCGGTGCATCCGGCGTCGCCTGCGGTGTGGTTCGCAACAACTATTTCCAGCCAGCCATGCGCAAGCTAATGGCACACTCAGTGGATATCTGGGAAAGCGATCCTGAAGGTCTTTCCTATCATCCGGTCGGCTACATGCAGATTTCCTCTGAATCCATGCATGAAGATGTGGCTTCCATTTACGAGCAGCAGCAGGCAATCGGATATGAAAGCGAGTTCATCGAAGGTGAGCAGAAATGCACGCACTATATGCGCGGAATTTTTGATGACTGGCAGGCCAAGAACATCACCTCCATCCTGCATGAAAAGCGCGGCGGTTATTCAAACCAGACCAAGACCATGTATGCCCTGGCTGACAAGGTTGAAGCTCTGGGTGTCCGGATCATCACTGGTGTTACTGTAAAGGGGTTCATCTCCGAAAACGGTTCAGGTGCGGTGAGTGCAGTGGAGACGGACAAAGGTAACATCCAGTGTGATCAAGTGATCGTGGGTGCTGGCCCGTGGGTGCGTGATTTCTGGGACATGCTCGACATGCCAAAGCAGATCACGCTGAAAGACCTCAAGGGTGACACCCATGATGGCGTTGACATGTGGCGCTTCTGGCAGCTTGAAGAAGGCGTTCTGCAGGTTGACCCTGAAATGATGATGAACAATGACGGCAAGATGCCTCCGGTCATTCATGTGGATACTGACGCGACGCTTTATTCCACCGTGGATGGTTCAAAAATCACCGATGAAATGTGGGGCATTTATTATAAGCCTGACTGGCACTTCGGTGGTGTCCAGGGCGGTGCCTCTCCCTACAAGGTGGAAACACCGGTGGATGAAGTGGCGATCGATCCTTACGGTCCCTCAAGCCCGGAATTTGTGGCTTCAGCCGAGTTTGCCCATATGTGGGTATCTGCACTGGCGCACTGCCAGAAGCGCTTTGAGGGTACAATGCCGAAATATCATAAGGAAGCTTCCGGCGGTATCGGATGTTTTACACCGGATTCTTTCCCCGTCTTCGATCATTTCAAAGAAAATGTTGCAGTGATTGCAGATTCAAACCATGGTTGGAAAATGATTGGTGTCGGACATCTGATTGCGGATGAAGTTCTCGGCGAAAAACAGGAATTGCTGGAACCCTTCCGCTTCTCCCGTTTCGCTGAAGGCAAACTCCATCCGGTTTCAAACAGTCCTTACCCCTGGAGTTAATTGACAAACCATGAAGTATTCCGCTCTTTCTGTTCTTTGGCAGGGCTTGACCGGACACAAGGGTTGGACCCGCCACTGGCGTGATCCCGAACCCAAACCGGAATATGATGTGATCATCATCGGTGGCGGTGGCCATGGGCTTTCCACTGCTTATTATCTGGCAAAGGAACATGGCATCACCAATGTGGCAGTTCTTGAAAAAGGCTGGATCGGTGGTGGCAATGTGGGGCGGAATACCACGATTGTCCGCTCCAATTACATGCTTCCGCCGAATACGCATTTCTACGAGAAATCAATGCAGCTTTGGGAAGGGCTTGAGCAGGACTTCAACTTCAATGCGATGGTTTCCCAGCGTGGTGTGATCAACCTGTTCCACTCAGACCCGCAACGTGATGCCTTTGCCCGCCGCGGCAACGCCATGCGCATGGCGGGCATTGATGCAGAATTGCTGGGTCCGGAAGAACTGAAACAGATCGTTCCCATTCTGGATTTCAAGAACGCTCGCTTCCCGATCCAGGGCGGTCTGATGCAGCGCCGCGGCGGAACGGTTAGGCATGACGCGGTTGCCTGGGGTTATGCCCGTGGTGCCGATATGCGTGGTGTGGACATTATCCAGAATTGCGAAGTGACCAATATCCGTCATGAAGGCGGCAAAGTGGTTGGCGTTGATACAACCCGTGGTTCCTTCAAGGCAAAGAAAGTGGGCATGGCGGTTGCTGGGCACACAACTCAGGTTGCAAGCCTTGCCGGTATCAACGATCTGCCAGTTGAAAGCCACGTCCTACAGGCCTTTGTGTCCGAAGGCATCAAGCCACTGATCGACACGGTGGTGACCTTCGGTGCCGGACACTTCTATATCAGCCAGTCTGACAAGGGTGGCCTTGTTTATGGTGGTGACCTGGATGGCTACAATTCATACGCCCAGCGTGGCAACCTGCCCATGATGGAACATGTGATGGCAGGCGGCATGGCGATCATGCCAGCGATCGGCCGCGTGCGGATGTTACGCCATTGGGGTGGCATCATGGACATGTCCTTCGACGGTTCTCCTTTCATTTGTAAGACCGGTATTGATGGTCTCTATCTCAATGGTGGATGGTGCTATGGCGGGTTCAAGGCGACCCCCGCATCAGGTTGGTGTTTTGCCCACACGATCGCGCAGGACAGGCCGCACAAACTCAATGAAGACTTTACAATCGAGCGCTTCCGTGAGGGCCGCATGATTGATGAAAAGGGCGTTGGTCCTAATCCGTGGATCCAGTAGGGGGTAACTTATGCATAGAATTAGATGCCCCTGGTGTGGCGAGCGCGATGAAGCAGAATTTCAGTATCAGGGTGATGCCACGAAGGTAAGGCCAAAGGAAAATGCGTCTGAAGAAGCGTTTTTCGACTACGTTTATCTGCGCGACAATCCCAAAGGTTGGCACGTTGAATGGTGGCACCACACCGGTGGTTGCAGAAGATGGGTAAAGGTTGTGCGCAACACATTGACCCATGAAATTCACAGCACCGGCAAACCTGAAGACAAACTCAAAATTCCAGGAAAGGCGAAGTGATGACACAGAAAAACCGCCTCTCCAACGGAGGAATGATCGACCGTTCCAAGCCACTGACCTTTACTTTTGACGGCCAGCAGTTTGGCGGCTTTGAAGGTGATACACTGGCCTCCGCCTTGCTTGCCAATGATGTGCATCTTATGGGCAGGTCCTTTAAGTACCACCGTCCGCGTGGCTGCATTTCAGCTGACAGCCATGAGCCAAATGCCATTGTGGAACTACGTTCAGGTGCGCGCCGTGAACCCAATACCCGCGCCACCATGGCAGAACTCTATCATGGCCTTGAAGCGCAAAGTCAAAACCGGTCTCCGTCCCTGAAATACGATTATCTCTCGGTGAACCAGTTGTTTGGCAATTTCCTCACAGCCGGTTTCTACTACAAGACTTTCATGTGGCCTGAATCCTTCTGGGAACCGATTTACGAGAAGTTTATCCGCAACGCCGCAGGGCTTGGAAGAGCTGCAACCGAAGAAGATCCGGACACTTACGAACATGCCCATGCTCATTGTGATGTGCTGGTGGTGGGTGCCGGACCAGCGGGTCTGACAGCAGCATTGTCTGCTGGCAAAACCGGTGCCCGCGTTGTCCTGATGGAAGAAAACGCGTTTCTCGGTGGTCAACTTGTTCTTAATGGAGACAAGATCAACGGAGCGCCAGCAGCTGAATGGATTGAAGCTGCCTCACAAGAGCTTTCCTCCATGTCCAATGTGACCGTCATGCCGCGTACCGTTTGCTTCGGCTACTATGATCATAACGTTCTGGCAGCGCTTGAACGTGTCAATGACCATGTGGCCGAGCCGCAAAATCATGAGCCACGTCAGCGCATGTGGACAGTACGGGCAAAGGAAGTGGTGATTGCCTGCGGTAGCCAGGAAAGACCGCTAGTCTTCGACAATAACGATATGCCGGGCGTGATGCTTTCAACGGCGGTCCGTCGCTATGTGGACCGTTATGCGGTGGCACCGGGCAAAAACATCGCGATTTGCACAAACAACGATGATGGGTACAAGACCGCAGAAGTTCTGAAAGCCAACGGCATAAACATCGTTGCCGTGTTTGATGCTCGTGATGCGCTTTCACCTGCCGCTGAAGCAGCTTCCGCAAGTGGAACCAAAGTGCATTGCGGTGTGGTGCCGGAACGCGCAAGGGGCTGGCACAGGATTTCATCCATCACCATGCAGCGTGTGGATGGCTCTTCCTACGGTACCTTTAATTGCGATCTATTGGCGGTATCTGGTGGTCATTCCGCAGACGTGCATCTGGTGAGCCAGACCGGTGTAGCCCCTGTCTGGGATGAAGATATTCAAAGTTTCATTCCAGATACGCCAAAACGCAGGGAACGGTCTGCTGGAGCGTCAAAGGGCAGTTTCTCTCTGGCCCAATGCTTGTCCGAAGGCCATGAGGCAGGTCATGAAGCCGCAAAGGCCGCAGGCATCAAAGCTGGACGGCTGGCAGCTGCGCCAAAAGCGGATGACGATGCACCATTTGGTTCGATTACTCCCGTTTGGCGCTGTCCAGGCAAAGGCAAGGCGTTCGTCGATTTCCAGAATGACGTAACTGCGAAAGACATCACGCTTGCCGAGCAGGAAGGCTATGTTTCCGTGGAACACGCCAAACGATATACAACGCTTGGCATGGCGACCGATCAGGGTAAAACCTCAAACGTCAACGGTCTCGCAATCCTTGCAGAAGCCCGCGGACAGTCCATCCCGGAAGTGGGCACTACCCGTTTTCGTCCGCCTTATTCTCCGGTGGCAATTGGTGCGTTTGCAGGCCACGAGCGGGGCATGGAGTTCCAACCCATCCGCCGTACAGCCATGCATAGATGCCATGAAAAACTGGGTGCGGTGTTTGTGGAAGCTGGCCAGTGGCTGCGTCCGCAATACTATCCAAAACCCGGCGAAGACATCATGGAAGCCATTTGGCGCGAAAGCCAGCAAGTGCGTCAGACAGCGGGCATTTGCGATGTGTCGACGCTCGGCAAGATTGAGATTTTCGGCCCTGATTCAGCGGACTTTCTCAACCGCCTGTATATCAATGGCTGGAAACTGCTTGCTCCGGGTAAGGCACGCTACGGCCTGATGTTGCGCGAAGACGGATACGTTTTCGATGATGGAACCACATCACGCCTAGCGGATGACCATTTCTTCATGACCACCACCACGGCTAACGCTGCTCGCGTGCTGGCTCATATGGAGTATTACAGCCAGGTGGTTTGGCCGGACCTCGACGTTCATTTCTGTTCCGCCACCGAACAATGGTGCGGTGTGGCAGTGGCAGGTCCGAATGCCAGGAAAATTCTGCAGGACGCATTCGGCAAGGCCTGTGATGTGTCAGATGAAAAGCTACCCTTTATGGGCGTTCGTGAATTTGACTGGAATGGCGCCACAGCACGCATCTTCCGCATTTCCTTCTCTGGCGAACTGGCCTTTGAGGTGAATGTGCCTTGGCGGTATGGCGAAGCTATGTGGAACGCAATCTACGAAGCGGGTGAAGCCCACGGTCTCATTCCTTATGGTACTGAAGCCCTCAGTGTTCTGCGGATCGAAAAGGGTCATGTGGCGGGTAACGAGCTTGACGGCAGGACCACAGCTGCGGATATGGGCCTTGGTAAGATGATGTCCACCAAGAAAGAATTTATCGGTAATCGTCTTGCTCATCGTGAAGCTATGGTCGATGAAAACCGGCCACAGCTTGTGGGGCTAAGACTGGTGCGTAAGGATGGCCGTTTGCGCGGTGGTGCGCATCTGATCGAATCCCTGTCAGATACATCCACAGAGGCAAGCCTGGGCTGGGTCACATCGGTGGCAGATAGTCCGGCGGTTGGATGCTGGATTGCGCTTGGCTATTTGCAGGGTGGGGCGGCCAGACACGGCACCACCATGATTGCCCACTATCCGTTGAAGGATGAATCAGTCGAGGTGGAAGTTGTTTCACCCCACTTCTTTGATCCGAAAGGAGAGCGGCTCCATGGTTAGTTTCGCACCCACCCATCCATTGGATGAATTCTTTTCCAGGGTCTCTTCAGGCGGAAACGGTGACGTTCAGCTTCAAAGCGTTGAAGGGCACGGTCTTGTGCAGGTATTCGCTTCAAAGGGCAAAACAGCAGCCGTTGAAAAAGCGCTTGGCATCAAGGAAACACCGGGTCAGGCGACCCATCACAGGAGTTATCACGCAATTCCTCTGGCACCAGGCCAATGGTTTCTGATCTCAGCCAAACCAGACCCGAAAGACTTCGCTGGCGGTTTGTCGAAGAAGCTCAAGAAGGACGGTTATGTGTCAGAACAAGCGGATTCAAGGGTCTTGCTCCGCCTTTCAGGTGACCGTGTCGGCGAAATGATGCAGAAAGGCTGTCGCCTCGATCTCCATCCTTCCATGACCGGTAAGGGATGGTGTGCGCAGACACAGATCGCTCAATCCGGTGTCATTCTGCACCAGATAGACGATAAGCCGACCTACGACATTCTGGTCTATTCAGGCTTCGCCCAGCATTTCGCCGAATGGCTTGAGCACACCGGCGCGCAACTCGGGATTTCCTTTTCCCGCTAAGCCCGGAAAGTCAGCCTAAGAGATAAGGTTATACCTGCAACCTCGATTAGGTATCAAGGTAGCGAGGTTCTCGCAGCCAGCGTCCGGATGTTGAGAACCTCAGCGCGGGAATTTGAAAGAAACGTTCAAATTAGCTGTCCTACACCGAAAAACACGATATTATTGTTCATATCGACAGTCCGACTACACCCAAATGGGAACGAACATGCTCAGAATAATAAGTGTCCTCATTGCTATCTTCTTCGCACAACAGACAAGTGCTGAGGAACTGCCAATCTTCGATGCGCATATTCACTACAGCCATGATGCGGTGCTGCTGGTGCCACCAGCGGAAGCCGTGAAGGCATTGCGTTCTGCCGGACTAAAAAAAGCATTGGTTTCAAGCTCTGACGACAACGGCACTCAGCTGTTGTATGAGGCTGCCCCTGATCTGATCGTGCCATCATTGAGGCCCTATCGCCGCCGTGGAGAAATATCAACCTGGATGAACGATCCAACGGTGATCGACTATGTTGAAGCCAATTTGGCGAAGAATAAATATTTCGCAATCGGAGAGTTTCATGCCTATGGCGATGACATCAACACTCCGGTTCTCCAGCGCATTATCAGTCTGGCCAAGAAGCACAATCTACTGCTCCACGCGCATTCTGACGCGAAGGCGATAGACCTGATTTTCGAATCCTACCCCGATGCGCTTGTTTTGTGGGCCCATTCCGGATTTGACCGCCCCGAAGCGGTGAGCGATGTGCTCGCAAGACACAAAAACCTTTGGGCGGATCTCGCTTTTCGCAATGACCAGTCGGATGGTGGCAAGGTCGCCGATGACTGGCTGCCGGTTTTCAAAGCCTTTCCAGACAGATTTATGGTTGGTACCGATACCTTTGCACCGGAACGCTGGTATTATGTCAAAGACCATGCAGATTTCAGCCGGAAATGGATAAACACTTTGCCGAAGGAACTGGTTGATAGGGTCGCCTACCGCAATGCAGAGGACATGATCAAACAGGTGGAAGCAAGGCAATCAAAGTGAGACATCTCGGTACATTTTTGGGTGCTATGGCCATTGCCAGCGTAAGTCTTTCGGCATTTGCAGAAGAACAATGCGCCCCCGAAAACGGTATCCGCCTTGCCGGCACAGACGATGCGCCGTGGCGCGTGCAAGTCCTACTCAAACCCAAAGACATACCGCTTAACGCTCCATTCGATGCGGTCGTCATCCTGTGTTCTCAACCGGAGATGCCACCCACACAAGTGACTGTCGATGCCACCATGCCTGCGCACAAGCATGGTATGAATTATGATCCAGAGATCACACAGGTTGATGGCCATCGTTATGAGGTGAAGAACCTTGTGTTTCATATGCCTGGCACCTGGCGTCTGGAGGTAACAGCTTATGAGGGTGATAAACCGCATCGCTTTACCCACGAAGTGCCCATTCAATGAAAGCGGTCTTCAGGGTTTCATTTGTCTGGATCGCATTGTTACTCATTGCAGTGAGCGGAGTTCTTTCCGGATTGGCTTCAGAAACCCAAAGCAGACTGTTGCTGAATGATGATGAAATCGCCAAGATCATTCGTCATGGGCCATGGCCGCTGGAGGAGCAGATCGATGCAAGCAATCGGGTTTCCGGGAACAAGGCCGCCATAGATCTCGGGAAACGTCTGTTTTTTGAGCCCCGAATTTCTGCCAATGGAAAAATCTCCTGTGCCACATGCCATGATCCGGAACTGGGATGGACCGACGGGAAGGTACGGGCAGGTGGGCTTGAGCGACTGGATCGCAACACTCAGTCTTTGTTCAACGTCATAGGCAACCGTTGGTTCGGCTGGGACGGGCGAAATGACAGTCTCTGGGCACACAGCATTGGCCCTATTCTTGATGAACGGGAGATGGGTGCTACCCCGGAAAAGGTTGCGGACGTAATAAGGAATGACCAGGAGTTGAAGCAGAGTTATGAAGCGGTTTTCGGTCAGTCACCGGACAGCCGCAAGCATCTTGATCTGGTCGTGGATGTGGCAAAAGCAATGGCGGCGTTTCAGGAAACCATCACCACTGACCGCACTTCCTTTGATGTGTTTCGAGATGCCCTGGCCCGTAAAGATTTTGAAACAGCCGGTAGTTTTTCCGCATCGGCACAACGCGGTGCTGCTTTGTTTGTGGGCCGCGGCAAATGCAATCTCTGTCATATTGGTGCGAGATTCACCAGTGGTGAATTTGACGATGCAGGTGTGCCTTATTTTACTGGGCCAGGTCGAGTGGATCGAGGACGCTTTGAGGGGATCAGAAAACTTCGCGCATCGCCATTCAATCAGCTGGGCAGCTACAATGACGCACCTGAGCGGGCCACAGGCTGGGCGACAGCGCAGGTTGCCCAAACACACAGGACATTTGGTCAATTCAAGGTGCCTTCGCTCAGGCAGCTCACCGAGACCGCTCCTTATATGCATAACGGTTCTTTGGAGACGCTGAGGGATGTGGTGGCGCACTATTCCCACATCAATCTGGATCGCATCCATAGCGATGCAGTTCCCGTTCTCGCACCCTTAAACCTGGCAGAACAGGAGATTGATGATCTGGTTGCGTTTCTGGAATCCCTTTCAACTCCGGCGTCGCCTAAGTAATTCGTTATGCCTAGAAGAAGGGAAGATAACTTCAGTAGCCGGTGTTTCACACACCATTGTGAAAATCAATCGGTAATGAGTTGTTCGGCAAACCAGTAAGCAGGACAGTATTCACCGTTCAGACTCGTGCTCGTTTCAACATAGTAGCAGAACTTATGTTGATGCCGGTGCCATTCAACCTTCAAAATTTTCCGCATTTTCTCCGGTCTTTTTTGAAGCCGGACGGTCATCCCGATCTGATACCGGGCTCTTGCGTCTTCGGGCTGAGCTTTTGGGTTCCTGGACTTGGTGGGATAAAGCCGCCACCAAGGCAAACTGGTATCAAGTCTAGCTATGCCCTGATTTGGTGCCATTCTTTACTTTCAAAAGCTCTTTGGGTTCGATGCCGTATTTCTGATTTGATGATTGTGCGTTCGGTACGTGCTTTCAGTCTTGCACAATGATGGGAAAATTCAATTGCCTGACATCAGGATTGATGATGACATTAGTGTTGATCCGAAAGGCCCAATCCCTCTACCAGTTCCGGTTGCCCAAGATCCTCAAAAGCTGAAGTAATTGCGTTCCGCTCTTCAAAGGGAGCGTCCTGTAAAGTTGCTGCAATTTCTTCCAAGACACGAATATCATCATCTTCTGAAAAATCGTCGTCTCGGTTCTCCAGATACAATACTGCGATTGCTAAAGCTGTGCTTATGTGTTTCATGTGCACGACCCCTTCCATAGGTGGTTAGATGCTAAATACATCTCAACCCAATCTACACCAATCTACTACTGCAGATTGTCGATATCATCCTGGGTGACCAGATAGGTTCCGGTGAAAGTAACCTCATCAAAAGGTGCAAGTGTATCCCAAACTCCGTCATTTGAGGTTGTGTCTGAAGAGTCTCCGGACAGACCGATGTCATTTGATAGGGTTTCATTGGTTGGTGTCGGAGCCGGGCCAGAACCCATATGCACATCGTTGAGTTGGATATTTGTAATGGTCTGGTTGCCTGTGTTCGTGACCACATAGGTGTAGGTGATCTGTGTTCCCACGGGTACATTGCTAATATTATCCGCTGTCTTGGTGACTGATAGGTTCGGATTGGCAACATCAGCGTTCACATCGCCCACAAGCTCTCGGAAGGTCATCTCAATGCCGTTGGATCCGGCCAGATTGGTCATTCTGATTTGTGTCACACCCAGAAGCTGTACAGGAGATCCTGACTGCATGAAAATGACGGTTTTTGGATCATTGGGGTTTAGCGTATCACCGATGTTCACCCCGTTCATGACCAGGGTAGAGGGAACGCCCGTGTCGCTTATATAATCCACCTCCAGATCAAAGCTTCGCAACTCCCCATCCGTATAAATGCCTCCGGAGTTGGCCCAGATGATGATGGAATCCATGCGTTCATCAAGCCCGACACTGAAATCATAGGTGATCTCGTAGTTGGATGGTGTGGCGGGCGTGGGACAATAACCAGCGGTTGCCAAAGTAGAACCATCAGAGGTGACATTCACATCCGCGATGCAGGCACCATTATGCAACGGCGGAACGAAATTTTCCGAAATACTGTCTGCAATGACTTGTGCTGCGATCACTGGACTCGCTGAGATTGTCACAATTATCGGCACAAGAAAAAAAGAAATAAAATTTCGTTTCATGTGCGGCTGGGGCTAAAGAATCGAATCTCTACATGAATTGGTAGCACATCAGCTTAGCCCGATCCATTTGCCTTAGTGGATGAAAAAGGCCCTGATAAAAGGCTGATAACAACCACGAGGCGTTGTTTTATTACGTTAAGTAATTAGCCTTTGTTTTCAGAGGAAGAGTATAATCTGTCAAACTATTGGTCGCATTATAATTTATTTGTGGTCAAGTAATTGGCGCTATAGATAATCTGAATAAAAGCAAATATATTAGCAAAACAGGTTCTTCGGGTTAGTATAAATCAAATTTACTGGAACCATTTGAAAGTGTCATGGGGTGATAGATCTTGATCTAACCAACAAGATTGCTATGCGACACAAAAACGCTATCGAGGCAAAGGGCTGTAGCGTGATTGTGGACACAGATTTTGACAAGCTCAAGAAACACGCCAAAAAATTCAAACACGATGTCTCTCCGCACTTTGATACAAAATACAACACGTTTTTCAGGGACGAAGCCTTCTGGATAGGAGTATTCAAAGACGGACAATGTATCGGATATTGCGCTGCCAAAAAGCAGCCGGTAGGGCATGAAGGCCTGATCAATTACATCAAGCGGTATTGGTCCCGGGTCTACAAACACAAGTCCAAGACGCAGATCCAGTTCGCAGACTGGCAGATGGATCGGTTGAACATTTGCGGTAATCTGATTTACTCGGGCGCCTGGTATGTCGACCCTAATTTTCAGGAGCTGGGAATAGGAAAAAACCTCGGCAGATTTATCATCTGTTTTTCCTTTATGGCCTGGCGGGACACGGATTATTTTTACATCTTCATGGACAATAAGGATGTGGTCACGGGCCTCGACGCCGCGCTAAAACTTACGGATCAGATTCCAAATGCGTTACAATGGGAGTCCCATCCGAGCCAAGCAAAGGAGGATTACTGGTTCCTGGGGATTTCAAAGGACTCCTTTGAAGATCTTGCGAAGTCAGAGGTTCGAATTTCTGAGAAAAATCAACGCATTTAGCCATTGTAGCCACATAAGGTATCCCGGCTTTCGTTTTGAACAGAAAAAGTGCACGTGTATAGATCAGCTCTGTTTCACGGCCCGCCACAGAGGCCTTGTACCGTACCCATTCGTAAATGGGTTCCTGACCCTCAATAAGTGCATTGTAGCCGGATCCCAGGGCTTCGGCCTCGCCACGTTTTATGGCCTCGTCCCGCCAGTCAGCACCCAGAACCTTGGCTGCCAGAGAATTTCTCCCCAAAGATAACATCTCGGGCAATTCATGCGTGTGCGGTGTGGACAGGAGAATGAGCTCATCTGCCATTTCAAGCATATCCGAGCTGTCAAAGCCATTATTGGCTCGCCAGATATCAAACATACGCCTCTGACTGTCATAAGCCGGTGTGTTCTCCAGGAACTTTATCGGTATGCTTTCAACCTCTACAGGCAATATCAGCCCCCATTGACCCGTTTTTTCGTATCAGCAACAACCACACTGAAGCGGTTATTGAAATTGTCCCAATCATCTCTCGAGAACTGTTCGTAATCATTATGTCCAATGACCTGCCGTGCGACCAGATCTTTTAAGACATGAAGTTGAAACTTCTCGGTTTGAGCATTGAGATAGTCACTCACCTGCTCTGGCGTCATGCCTATGGTTTCAAACTCAATATGACCCTGAGCGATGGCAAGAGCCACTGCATGGGTTGAATTCTTTGCTTCCAGACGTCTTATAACTTCGTAGATATGTTCTTCGACCGTTCTGGCGCTTATATCGAGTTTGTATGCGATCTCTTTGATAGCAGCCCCTTTTGCCTTGAGACGAATTACTTGTATTTGTCGATTTGTCAGTTCACATGGTGTCAAAGTTCTAGCCAACTCCGTGTAGTCCACGATTTACAATGTTAACCACTCAACCCACAATTTGAATAATTGGATATACTCTAGGATGCCCTCATAACAAATATTTATCCAATAAAGTATTCTACATTTGTAGCTAGTTGCGTCAATGTTGCGCTGGCTTGAGGCGACAGGAAAGTTGTGGAGATGAAAATTCACGCAAATGCCTGAAATGAGGCATTTTTGACCTAATGGATTTGGTCAACCCGCATCACAACCAACTCTCAGAGGTTGAAAACCGGTGAATGGCGTAAAAGGCTGGGACACCACCCACCGGTTTAATTGCCTCGAGCATAAGCAGAAGAACTCGTGGCCAGGGAGGAATGAACTATCCTCAGGCGACACCGCCCACACAGATATATTTCATCTCCAGATAGTCATCGCATCCGTATTTGGAGCCTTCGCGCCCGGTCCCGGATTGTTTGATCCCGCCAAACGGCGCCACCTCTGTGGAGATTAGGCCGGTGTTCACACCCACCATTCCGTATTCAAGGGCTTCTGCAACCTTCCATACCTTGGTGAGGTCCTTGGCATAAAAATAGGAAGCTAGACCGAAGATCGTGTCATTGGCCTGTTCGATCACATCGTCCACCGTGTCGAACTTGAAGAGGGGGGCAACCGGTCCAAACGTTTCATCGGAAGCGATCAGCATTTCCCGCGTCACATTTTTAAGGACCGTCGGCTCGAAGAAGGTACCACCCAATTCGTGCTTCTTGCCGCCCGTCACAACGGAAGCACCTTTGGAGGTCGCATCCGCAATGTGCTCCTCGACCTTGTCGACCGCGTCCTGGCTGATGAGCGGTCCGGCCACAACGCCTTCTGTGAAACCATCACCCACCTTCATGGCATCAACCGCTGTTTTCAGTTTCTCCGTAAACGCATCATAGACACCGGCCTGTACGTAGATGCGGTTGGCACAAACGCAGGTTTGTCCGTTGTTCCGATATTTCGAGATCATCGCTCCTTCAACGGCCGCATCAAGATCCGCGTCATCAAACACGATAAATGGCGCATTACCGCCCAGTTCCATTGAGGTTTTCATGATCTGATCAGCAGACTGCTTCATCAAAATCCGACCCACTTCTGTGGACCCGGTAAAGGTCAGCTTGCGGACCTTTTCGTTCTCGCAGAACTCCTTGCCGATCATTGAGGACCGTTTGGAGGTGACCACTGACAACAATCCCTTCGGCAATCCGGCTTCTTCTGCAAGATAGGCCATGGCAAGGGCGGAAAGTGGCGTTTCCCCAGCTGGTTTGGCGATAAAGGCACATCCGACCGCCAGTGCCGGACCGACTTTCCTTGCAATCATCGCATTGGGAAAGTTCCACGGTGTGATGGAAGCAACAACCCCTACAGGCTGTTTAAGCACCATGATCCGCTTATCAGGCTGATGGCCCGGAATGATATCGCCATAGACCCGTTTGGCTTCTTCAGCAAACCACTCAATAAAGCTTGCACCATAAAGCACTTCACCTTTGGCCTCGGGAAACGGTTTGCCCATTTCTGCGCAAAGGATAGCTCCCAGATCATCAGCATTGGCAACCATCAGATCAAACCACTGGCGCAGGACCGCAGCACGTTCCTTGCCGGTTTTTGCCGCCCAGTCCTTTTGCGCTTCATAGGCAGCGTCAATGGCTGCTCGTGTTTCTTCAACCCCCATATCCGGCAGTGATGTGATCACATCGCCTGTGGATGGATTGCGAACGTCAAAGGAGCCACCTGAAGAAGAAGCGCCGCTCCATTCACCTGCAATGAAAGCTTCACTGATCAGAAGTGACGGGTTTTTCAGTTTGTTTTTGAGTTCCATAAGATTGCCTCCGGCTCTGCCCGTGTTTGTACGTTGGCCTCTTCTAGAATATCAGGCGCTTCAATGAAAACATTATCTGGGATAGTCACAGTTGCGTTGAAAACTACCGTGTCAGTGAGCCAGCATTATATGACGAACAGCCGTATAATCCTCCAATGAATACAAAGACATATCCTTGCCGTAACCGGACTGTTTCATACCCCCGTGCGGCATCTCATTGGCCAGCATGAAATGGGTATTAATCCAGGTGCAGCCGTATTTAAGCGCATTGGCAGCGGCCATCGCCTTCGACACATCTTTGGTCCAGACGGAGGAAGCAAGCCCGTACACACTGTCATTGGCCCAGCTTACCGCCTGTTCTTCCTCGTCAAACCGGGTAACTGAAACCACAGGACCAAAGACTTCATGCTGAACGATTTCGTCTTCCTGCCTGGCGCCGGCAATAACAGTAGGCTGATAGAAGAACCCCGGTGAATTAGGTGTAGCACCCCCTGTGGTCACTTCAATATGGCTTTGCTCAATTGCCCGTTCCACAAAACTGGAGACGCGGTCACGCTGCCTTTGAGAAATCAGAGGCCCGATTTCATTTTCCGTATCATCATCCCGGTTGAAGCGGATTTTTGATACAGCAGCGGTGAGATCTGCAACCAGATTATCGTGAACCTTCGGACCGGCATAAATGCGGCAGGCCGCAGTGCAATCCTGTCCCGCATTGTAATAGCCGAATGTGGTGATGCCTTCGACAACCGCATCAATATCCGCATCATCATAAACAATAACCGGTGCTTTGCCGCCCAGTTCCAGATGTGTCCTTTTGACGGACTTTGCTGCGGCTTCGAGCACTTTCTTGCCGGTTGCGATGTCACCGGTAAGCGAGATCATATCGATCTTGGGATGGTTGATGATCGCATTCCCAACGGTGTGCCCCCGGCCAAGGACCAGGTTGACAACACCTTCAGGGAGAATATCTGCCATAAGCTTGATGAGCTTGAGGGCCGTGAGCGGCGTTTGTTCGGAGGGTTTGAAGACGACCGTATTGCCACCGGCCAAAGCTGGAGCAAGTTTCCATGCCATCATCATCAAAGGATAGTTCCAGGGCGCGATCGAACCCACAATGCCGATCGGGTCTCGACGAACCATGGAGGTGAAACCCTCGATATATTCGCCGGCAGCGGAAGCAGGGACACATCGCACAGCGCCAGCGAAAAACCGGTAACAATCCACAACGGCAGGAATTTCATCTTCCTTCACCGCATTGATTGGTTTGCCACAATTAAGCGCTTCCAGTGCAGCGAACTCATCTGAATTTGCCTCAATGGCATCGGCAATCTTGAGCAAATAGGCTGAACGGTCACCCGGTGTGGTCTTCGCCCATGTGGCAAAGGCCTTGTCAGCTGCGTTGACAGCACGGTCAACCTGTTCCTTGGAAGCCTCGGGCAGGTCCACGATACAATCACCGGTTTTCGGGTTCAGGATTGTCTCTTCAGCTTCCGTTCCGGTTTCAAAACCTGAGCCGATTAGCATACTCGTTTCCATAATAAACTCCTTCCTATTTTCCCTGTCCCGAGGTCTGATCGCCATCCCGTGTGAGATAATAGGCGAGCAGGATCGGGAAAAACGTTACGAGAACCACCACCATGGCGACCACATTTGTTACGGGTCTCTGCCGGGGGCGTACCAGTTCCTCAAGCATCCAGATTGGCAGTGTTGCCTGTTGCCCGGCGGTGAGCGTGGTCACAATCACTTCGTCAAAGGACAAGGCGAAGGCCAGCATACCGCCAGCGAGAAGTGCGGTTGCGATATTTGGCAGAACCACATACCGGAATGTTTGAAATCCATTGGCGCCGAGGTCCATGGATGCCTCGATGATCGAGGACGATGTTCTTCTGAACCGCGCCACAGCATTATTGTAAACCACCACCACACAGAACGTTGCGTGCCCCAGGACAATCGTCCAGACCGAAAACGGGATGTCGGCGATGTTGAACGCTGAACGCAAGGCGATCCCTGTGATGATGCCGGGCAATGCGATCGGCAGGATTACCAACAGCGAGATCGTTTCCCGACCAAAGAATTTTGAGCGCGAGACAGCCGCCGCACAAAGTGTGCCGAGTATCAGTGCAATCACCGTGGAGATTGACGCCACTTTCAATGAGAGTTGCAATGCCTCCCATACATCCGGACGGTTCCACGTGACACCGAACCATTGCAGCGTCAGTCCTGGCGGCGGCCACTGATAGGTCTTGTCTTCCGTCGTGAAGGCGTAGATGAAAATCAGCAGGATGGGCACGTGCATGAAAAGCAGGCCAAGCGCAGCTGCAACTTTCAGCGCAAACGGTGCACGGATTTCCTTACTAGAGCGCATCGAATGCCCCCTTTCGTTTTGCCATCCAGAGATAGAAAGCCATGATGATGATCGGCACTACGGTGAAGGCGGCTGCCAATGGAATATTTCCAGCCGTACCCTGATGCGAATAAACGGCCTGCCCGATGAACAATCTGGATGATCCCACAATCTGTGGAATAATGTAGTCGCCCAGTGTCAGCGAGAAGGTGAAAATCGAACCGGCAATCACCCCGGGCAGGGCAAGCGGGAAGATGACGTTCCAGAAAGTCTCGGTCGGTTTTGCCCCAAGATCAGAAGAGGCTTCCAGATAGTTGACTGGAACCCGTTCGAGAGCAGCCTGCATGGGAAGAACCATGAATGGCAGCCACACATACAAGAAAACGAGAAACGTACCGATATAACTCACGGAGAGAGAGTTTCCACCAATCAGAGGGATTGCGAGGATACCCTCGAGCAGCCAGCTCAAATGCAGTTTCTCAAGGGTCCAGTTCAGTATGCCTTCCTTGGCAAGGATCAGCTTCCATGCATAGACCTTCACAAGGTAAGAAGACCATAGCGGCAGCATCACCCCGAGGTAAAACACCGCTTTCCAGCGACCACGGGCATAGCGTGCAGCATAAAACGCTATGGGAAATGCAATCACGGCCGCAGCAAGTGTCACGGCAGCTGCCATGGTCACAGTTCTGATGATGATGTCCAGATTAGCTGGAATAAGAAGTTCGAGATAAGTCTTGAAGGTGAATTCATAGTTGATGAGGCCGGAAAACTCATCAATCGAAAAGAAACTCTGGGCCAGCAGAGCAATCAGCGAACCGATATAGATAACGCCAAGCCAAAGGACTGCTGGAAGCAGCATGATCAGCAGCAGGACACCCGGTCTACGCCAGAAAAGATCAGACAGTTTTGCCGTCAGGCCGGGAGGGCTTGGCTGAATGGCGACATCACTATTCATCTTCGCCTCGCATCAAATGCAGGGCGTCTTTGTCCCAGGACACACCGATTTCCTGACCGGTCTCAATCGTCTGCCCTTCCTGATAATCAATAAGAGCGGAAAGCCGGACTGATTGAACTTCAAGGAGCAGTTTCGTGGAGGAGCCGAGGAAACTTTTGTCAACAACCTTGGCTTTGAGCTTACTTTTCGGATCTATGCGAACGGCTTCCGGGCGCAAACTTGCTGCTTCTCCGTCAACCCCGAACACAGCCAATTGGTTGCGATCAAACACGTTGGAAGAACCCACAAACCCAGCCACAAATTTGGTATTGGGCTTGTGATAAATTTCTTCAGGGGTACCCAATTGAGCGATTTTGCCTTCGTTAAAGACAGCAACCCGATCAGCCATGGAAAACGCTTCACCCTGATCATGGGTCACAAAGACAAAGGTGATGCCAAGCGACCGCTGCAACGTTTTCAGCTCTTCCTGCATCTCCTCGCGCAGTTTCAGATCAAGCGCACCCAGAGGTTCATCCAGAAGAAGCACTTTCGGCCGATTGATAAGCGCTCTTGCAAGCGCCACGCGCTGGCGTTGACCGCCGGAAAGTTGACTGGGTTTGCGATCTCCATATCCGCCAAGCCGAACCATCTCCAATGCTGCTTCCGCTTCCTGCCTGCGTTTTGATTTCTCGACTTTTCGTATTTTCAGGGAGTAGGCCACATTGTCCGCCACGTTCATGTGCGGGAACAGGGCGTAGTCCTGAAACACGGTATTGACGTTGCGACGATATGGCGGCACATCCTGAACTTCTTCGCCGAAAATCGAGATATTGCCAAAGGATGCTTTTTCAAATCCGGCTATTAGGCGCAGGCAAGTTGTCTTGCCGGAGCCCGATGGACCGAGCATTGCAAAGAACTCGCCTTCTATGATTTCAAGATCCACCTCATCGACAGCTCTCACATCCCCAAAGTGTCGAGATACTTTTTCAAATCTAACAGCTGCCGTATTCATAGGAGTATCATTCTCTGTGCCCGCTGGCATGGGCCAGCGGGAGGTTGGTGTCATATCGTTCATTTTTTTGGATTCTGTCTGGGTTTATCTGCCGCCAATGACGCCGATATAGTCAGACACCCAGCGATAGTATGGCACACACTCGTTGTTTTGTGACGCGCATTTGCTCACAGGCGTGGTCCAGAACTTGATCTTCTCAAAGTCATCCATACCGTTCTTGGTGCAGCCTTCTGCGGTTTGTTGTCCGCGGCCGTCTGTACATGCGGCAGGCACGCCAGGATTAGCTCCAAACCAGACGGAAAGATCACTCATCAGATTTGATGAAAGTGTGTGCTCCATCCACATGTAAGCGCAGTTTGGATTTTCCGCGTCCACATGCATCATGGTTGTATCCGCCCAACCGGTAGCACCTTCTTCTGGAATGGTAGATTCAACCGGTACACCTTTGGACTGCAGGATATTCACCATGAACGGCCAGGAACCGGATGCCACAATCCCTTCATTAGTAAAGTCATCCATCTGAATGAAGGCGTCATGCCAGTAACGCGACACGATTTTGCGTTGTCCTCTAAGAAGGTCCAGAGAAGCCTTGTATTGATCAGCGTTCAACTCGTAAGGCGATGTGATGCCGAGTTCCGGCTTGTGCTTCATCAGATAGTTGGCAGCATCGGCCACATGGATTGGGCCATCATAAGCCTGGACACGACCCATGTTTGATTTGCCGTCTGGCAAGGTCTGCTCTTCAAACACCACGTTCCAGCTTTTTGGTGGCTCCTTGAAAACCTCAGTGCTGTACATCAGAACATTCGGACCCCACATATAAGGTGTGCCGTAATGCTTGCCGTCAACCGTGTGCCATGGGGCAGATTCAAGGCGCTCATCAAGGTCTTTCCAGCTTGGAATGAGGGCAGTGTTGATTTCCTGAACCCGCTTACCGGCAATCAGACGCAAGGACGCGTCCCCCGATGCAGTTACCAGATCAAAGCCGCCTTCATTCATCAGGGCAACCATTTCATCAGATGTGTTGGCAGTCTTGACTTGCACTTTACAGCCGGTGGATTTTTCAAATCCGGTCACCCAGTCAAAATTTGGATCAGTCTCACCCCGTTCGATATAGCCCGGCCAGGCAACGATGTTCACTTGGCCCTCGGCCGCTCCCAGTGATTCAAGCTTTGCGGCTAACGTTGTCTGGGCAATCATTGTAGTTGTTAATGCGGCAATTGTAATTTTTGCGATAATTGATTTCATATGTTCCTCCCGTTCGCGAATTCTGAAATTCCAGTCGATTTGGTTTACTTAAGCCCGACCTCCAATGTTGATCCTGAAATGTTCCAGACCAACCGCGTCACCTCGCCAAACCTGAGCGGGTTTCGCGATGCGCACTTTCCGGTTTCAAAACCTTAAGGAATAGAAACCAAATTCTCCATTATGAAATCACGAATTGTGATATCGGTTTTTCCGATATCACCTGCTTCTCTGCGCACTGTGGGATTGAGCGGTGGCTATGAAGTGTTGTGCCGCCGCTGAAAGGCCGGATCCCGAGCGCCAGACGATTCCCACCTGAATGGTCGGCAGGGCAGCAGACACATCCCGATACTCAATCCGGTCCCCTTCAAGAGACCAGGGTCTGTAGATGAGATCAGGCAGGATAGCCAGGCCCGCGCCGGTTGCAACGAGGCTGCGCACCGCTTCAACGGACCTTGTCTTGAAAGCAATGGTTGGGTTGGCACCAAGCGATTTCAGCAACCTTTCCGTCGGTTCCTCAATCTCATCGATGCTCAGCATGATAAGCCGTTCAGAGGTCAGATCGTCAGGGGAAATCCGGTCTTTGGTGGAGAGCTTATGGCCCATGGGCATCCACAGCTTGTAGGGCGAAGAGACGAGATTTTCTGCCTGTAGAGCATATTTGTTGCGCAAATTGGAAACTAGCATCACTGCCACATCCAACTCGCCACCGATTAACAGGTGCTCCAGATAGCTACCCTCATCTTCAATGGCGGAAACATCCATCTTGGGATAAGCCCGCTTGTAGCGTGCCAAAATGTCCGAGAGCACATAACCCGCCACGAGCGACGTGACACCCAGTTGCAGTTCACCCTGTACAAATTCTTCCTCTTCCTGAAAAGCCTGCCGGGCATTGGTAATGTCGCTGAGGATACTGGTTGCGTGCCTGAGAAACTGATGCCCCTTATGCGTCACATTCAGCCCACGTGAGTGCCGCTGAAACAGGGAAACACCCAGATCAGCTTCCAGTTCTTTAATGGCTTCAGTGATCGCGGATTGAGAAATTGAAAGCGTTTTGGATGCGCCTGATATGGTGCCGGTCTTGGCCACGGCAACAAAATACTGCAACTGCCTGAATGTGAACGCCATCCGTTTTCTGCCTCAAATTTCACGCAACTTGGTTCGGAATTTCCGATATCATATTAAAGAATTAGCTTAATCAGAACCATTTATCAAACCTGTGAGGCCCGCGCGTTGACACGCACAGCCGGGCAATTTCCGCACGTTGATGACAGCGAGAAGGGATGAAGTTAACGCGCACTTGCTTCCGATTAGTGTGGGAACAACTCAATCTTCATCACAAACAGGTCGCAACAAATGTCTTTTTGTCGTATGGATTCAGAACATCCAAACAAATCAGATCAAACCAAAACGATTTGCATTGACTTCAACTGGTAGTTCAAAACCGTTACCTGAAAAAGGTCGATTTGATGTTCTCAGAGAACGCAATTATCGACTGTTCATTGCGGGCTTTGGGATTTCCTACACGCTTTACTGGATTACTCTGCTGGCCGTTGCCTGGTGGATGTGGGAAACAACGCAATCAGCGGCCTGGGTTGGTTTCGCATTCTTCTGTGATCTGTTTCCGGCGGTTCTGGTGACGCCTTGGGCTTCTGCTCTGGCAGATCGTGGCAATCGTTTCAAATTCCTGAAAACCATACTCTGGATACAGGTCGCAACCGGCTTCACGCTCGCCCTTGTTGCCGTTTCCGGTTGGTTGACCCCGCAGTTACTGGCGGCATTCGTTTTCGTAGAAGGCGCATTGATCGGTTTCAGTCAGCCCGCGTTTTTCGGGTTGATAAACCGGTTGGTCAGCTCGCAAAATCTGTCCGCCGCAATCGGGTTCAACACCAGTGTCACGCAAACAACCTATATTCTCGGGCCGGTCCTGGCCGGTTTCCTGTTTTCATTTGGATTGGAAATCGCTCCCATCGCCTTTGCCGCAAACGCGGCGGGAACGCTTGTCTACCTGGCTGCACTGTACAAGATCAAACTCCATCCCGCTCCGCCAAGGGAAGAAAAGGCTGATACGGGAATCCGCAATGACATCATCGAAGGTGTGAACATTTTCTGGACCAATCCCATGGTCTACCGGTCCATGGTGTTGATCCTGGGCGTCGCGATTTTGCAACGCCCGCTCATCAGTCTGATGCCGGGCATCAATGATTTTCTAAGTCTGTTTGATCCCGCCTATTTTACGCTTCTGACGGCAAGCTTCATGGCAGGCAGTGTGATTGCCGGGCTCTTGCATGCCAGCAGGAACAGTGACAAAGGGCTCGAGGCAATCACTGTCAGTGTTTTAAGTGTGGTGATTTTCCTGTTTGCTGCTTTCTTCCTGATTCAGGCGATGATTGGCAGCAGTATATTCATCTCGATACCGCTGCTGGTTCTTATCGGCATGGGAAGCGCCTATGTCTGGACCGGCAATTCGATCATTCTGCAAAATCGCACTGCCGAACATCTGAGAAGCAGGGTTCTGGGCAATAACTTCATGATGACCAGAGCGGTTGGCGCGGTGGCTGTTATTCTGGTTGGTTTGCTTGTGGAGGCAACGGACTTCACGATCGGCATGTTAAGCGTTGCTGCGGTCGTAACGGTCCTGGTGCCACTGGCCTTACTTGGCAGAAACCGGAAACGTTAGTGATGCAAAGGCCTAAAAATGGCAGGGCGGATTTGCAGCCCGTGAACTGTGTTATAACCGCGCCTCATACCATTGTGCCACAGAATGGAGATCAGTCGCGTCGGCGAACGCGCTTTGTGTTACCTGGTTACACTCACGGCACTCGGCTCCACACTGAGTTTGACAGAATCCACTGCAAGGATTACCGATTTAGTCGGAGTTGATACAATCAGATGGGAATTTCGAAATGGGATATGAAGTGTTTATTACCCGTCGAAAAGACTCTTATGACGAAAGTTCAAATATCACACTGGAAGAATGGAAAAGTTACATCAGTTCGGACGCTGAGATGGAACTTGAGGGTTTCGCGGAAGTTACCAACCCAAAAGGAGAAATTGTTAGAGCTGAAAGTGAAGGTATAGCCACATGGACCCGCCCAACAGACAAACTTGTCTATTACTTTTGCAGAACTCATGGAGGAGAGGTGAGCGTGACGAAGCCGGATGTTCATGCTCTTACAAAAATGTCGGAAATAGCGGACTCATTGAATGCAAGAGTGGAGGGTGAAGCTGGTGAACTCTATGATGAAAATGGTGAGGTTGTAAAGGATTCCCATAAAACCGGCCATTCATCATCAAAACGCGCCTGGTGGCAGTTCTGACGCTAATCCGCAGTGGCGATTTTGCATTAATCAATTTGCCAGTTTTCATTTGTCTATGAATTTTCCATAACTTAATATTCTGGAAATGAAGTAATCATGTGTGGGGATCCGAAAATGGTGAGATTGATTTTCTTGATAATAATTGCGTCGCTGCAACTGACTTTTGCTACCCAGGCAGAGGTAAGGCTTGTGGAGAAGAAAACCTATTTCAATGTTAGTGGTAACACTGGGGTAGAGATTTACAGAAGCATTAAAAAGAACATACCACCACCCAATAAAAATACTGGCCGAAGCGATATGGCACGTTCCACTATTACGTACGATATTACGAAGATCAGGACCGGGATCAGGAATAACCGTTGTCGAATTACTGATTTTGATATGACGGTTTCCGTTAAACACGTTCTCCCGAAATGGCGTGGGTCAAATAAAGCAAGCGCACAGACAAGAGCGGCGTGGCAGAAGTTCTCAATTGAAGCTCTGAAATTTCAAAAAAAATTCGCGTCAATTGCAGTTTCTTATGCACGAAGCCTGGAGAAAGCTATCAAATCTCCCAGTAAAAGAACTAATGGGGATTGCTCCAGATCGGATTTCACCACCAATTTCAGGATCAAATCAATACACCGGAGCTTTGCGCGTAAGATGGACCGCCATTCCAGGAGCGCACAAAAGAAACGCAGCCCGGCTTACAAAGCACTTTTCGCATTAGTACAAGCCAGGTAGAAAAAATTAGTCCTGCAGGTTGGTTCCGGCGTGTTGAATGATTACCCGGATCATACGCGCATAGCACGCTTTGGATGGTGTGTCGTCTGAACGAAACCGCACTTCGTGCGGATAGTAATTTCCGTTTATCGGAAAATCAGATGCGTGCTCGTCCATGATTTCTGAAACAATTGCTTCATTGTTGTGACCCTGCCTGGATTTGACAGTCTCAACATACTCAATAGGGGTGCGTGGACCCACACCAAACGTTATGGACAAATAGTTATGAGTAGGACCTGTGATCAGCGATCCATAAAACTCAAGTCCTTTTTGAAATACTTCCATCAGGAAACTGGACCATTTTCGAGAATTCCAGTCAATCGCCGGTTGAAGAAACCGTAAAGATTATAAACACCTAATCAAAAAGCCTCACAAATACTTTACCTGGAATTAATATCCTAAGTTTATAACCAGTCGAAGTTGGAGTGCATGAGGGGTAAATATTAAATGGGCCAGTATTCTCAAAATAATGGGAATAATGGGGGTGTTGATCGGGCGATTTCGCTTTCATCCAAAGCAATTCTTGTTTTGACGATTGTTACCCTGCTGTTACCCATTGCGGCTTTCTTTGCAATTTATGGATCTATCTTCGCTGCCCTTGGCAATATGTTCAGTGACATTCCTGATGCTGGTGAAGCAAGGATAAGAAATGCCAACATCAAGGACGGTATCACCACAAATTTTGAACTGGCAGACTTGAAGCAACTGGAACAGAGACTGCAGTCAATTACCGCTCCATCATCTGAGGCCAAGCTCGCAGAGCGAGTGCACATCATTATCGTCAACAACGATAAGACCGTCCAGAAAGGCAGCACCCAGGATACGACAACATTCGATACATCCGCAGGACGCACGGTCAATATGGACATTTCTGAAGTTCAAAAGACAGCATTTGTGATCGTCACAAACCGGCCCACTGTATTTAATTTTCCTGAAGTCAGGGCAGATCAAAGAGCCTTGTTTGGTTATGAAGGCAAGGAAGCCTTTGATGTTGCGGGAGCAGACAATGGCTTGCTCGCGGGCTATTTGAGTGAGGCGCTCACATTCTTCTCCAGCGCCGATGTGAAAGACTTCGACATCGTGGTCAGCAGCAAGAAAAAGTCTAAAAACCGCAAAGCTTGCAAGACAATCAAACGCTGGCAGGAATATTTCGAGGTGGATCGCGACAGCACCTATATCTGGACTGTCAGCAATTCCGAAGATTTAAAAATAAGAAAATATAACATTGTGAACAATGGCTTGCGGGTTTCGCGCTCGAGGGCTTTCAAAGACTATTGCGTGAGGTGATCTAGATGTCATTTGGGAAAAAGGGACAAACTCAAACTGAAAAATTTCAGAAAGAGTTCAAGGTGACACCAACCAAAACCTATAGCGCCACCTCTTCATCAGGTGGGCTGGGTGCCATTGTCACCGGTATTGCCGGCATCGCAATTGTGTCGTCAACGGTTTTCATGGCCACCATCTATTTCGGCAGTACGCAAAGCAGTACTGCGAGCGTCAATTCCTACTTCGCCGATGAACCAACCCCAATCGCGCGCAGCTACGAGAAGAACCTGCTGAGAAGTTCTTCCATCTTTGGCGCTGCTTCGGGCGGGCTGAAAATCAAGATCCCGCGCACAGAAACAGGCCTTAATGCGATTGACAGTGAGCTGCACGAACGCTGCCTGAAACCTCATTTCCCCAATGAAGCCCACGACATGATGCGGCTTGGTTATGTGAGCTTTTCGGCCAGAAAAAGCGTCAAGTTTCTCGCCTGCACAGCATCGATTTTCAAGAGCCGCTTTTGTGACAGCCATTACCGTGCCCGTTTCGCTGAAAGGCTAACCGATACGATCAAGAGCCATCACAAGATGGAGGCGCGCATGGCCAAACTCGCCAAGAGCAAGGGCATGCAGGGATACATTTACCGTCAGGCCAAAGCGCACAAATCACTCAACGATTCTTCAGCCAATAACGGCATCATCGACGGTGACAACCAGGGGCCGATTATTTCAGCGGAAATGTCCTCGCAACTGGCCGAACTGTCCAAATACGGCCTGATCAGCAAGTCTGATTTCTCTTCCATGTTCAAGGAAGGCCCAAAGGAAGTGATGGCACACCTTAAACCCCAGCAATACGAGGTCTGCCCTTCTAGCTGGTTCTAAGGTTTTAATCTTCCCTGATGACCACTTCCTGTTTTTCGTGTATCAACGAGAGCGATCAATCAGGGGGAGGTTAGTTGATGATTCCGGTTATGTGTGTGGTTCAGCAAGACCAGATAACAGCCGACGTGGCTCAAACGCTTAAGTCTGCGATCGGGGAATTCACCCAGCAGTCGTTTGGTGCAGACGCGGAGATTGCTTGGATCGAAATTCCAGCTGGTAGCGGCTTTACTACCGCAAAACCTTCTACCACCCTGATTGCGTCCATGCATGCCAACAGACCTTTGCCACAGGATGTGCGCGTGCCCCTGCTTAAGCAGCTGGGCGAAATCTGTATGGACATAACCGGATTGTCGACCAATGAAGTCGTCACATCCATACGCGATCCTCAATGATGATGGGAGAGACAGATGCCGCTATATATGTGTAATTCGCTCAAGGGCACCATACCTGAAAAAGCAAAATCCAAAATCGCAGCAGACATCACGAACATCCATTGCGATGTGACCGATGCCCCACCAACCTTCGTCCACGCTTTCTTCGTTGAGGATGCACCACAATTACCGTTGAGCGGCAATCGTGTCTTCCTGATGGGCAGCATCCGTGACGGGCGCACAGAAGAACAGAAACAAACGCTGGTTGATCAGATGAAGCAATCCATTAACACCCATGCCGGTGTTCCGTTGGATGAGATCATGATGGCCACAATCGACGTGCCCGCAAGCTGGGTGATGGAGGGCGGTGATATCCTGCCCGAACCGGGCGAAGAGGAAGAATGGCTAAAAGCACATCACGGTACGCATGCGTAATTCTGACAGATGATTTGAGCCTCGTTTCCGGCATGATCAACTTCACAGAGTACGGATTGTCTCGATGGTTTGTTGAATATCCTCAGCAGTGACATCCAGATGCGTGACCGCGCGGATTGAACTTCCCACACCGCCAATCTTGATGTTTTGCTTTTTAAGGGCCTCAACAAAAGATTTATTGTCATGCCCCATTCCATGAACATTAAAGAAAACCATATTGCTTTCCGGCTGAGGGTTAAGCACACGGATCCCATCAATATTTGACAGTCCCTGTGCAAGCGCCCTCGCGTTTTCATGATCATCAGCCAGACGATCAACATGATTATCAAGGGCATATATACAACCTGCCGCTGCAATGCCGGCTTGGCGCATCGCGCCACCAAACACATGCTTCATCCGACGGGCCTTGGCGATAAACTCCTTTGAGCCGGCAAGCACAGCGCCGATCGGAGCCCCGAGCCCCTTTGTGAAATCGATCCAGACAGTGTCAACCAGCGCACCGATCGATGCGGCGGAAACACCATGTGCGATGCAGGCATTTAGAAGACGGGCACCATCCATATGCAGCGGAATTTCAAGCTCCGTTGCCACGTCATGCGCCGCTTTCAGTTCCTCTAGAGACCATACCGATCCACCACTCAGGTTGTGGGTCTGCTCAATTGCTATCATGCCGCAGGGTTGTCCATACGGTACCGGGACAGTGGTTATACGATCGATTGCGTCCCGCAGTTGGTCAGCGGAGAAGATGCCACGTTCTGTCTTTATCGGCTCAATAAGTATCCCGGAACTCATCGCCACGCCGCCACTTTCTGCTCGAATGATATGCGCCATGGATTCCGCTATGATTGCATCCGCCGGCTGGGTATGAACCTTCGTCGCTATGAAGTTGCACATGGTCCCGCCGGGAAGCCACAAGGCTGCTTCTTTCCCCAGCAAATCTGCAACCCGCTCCTGCAAAAGATTTACCGTGGGGTCATTACCCTGCTGCTCATCCCCCACAACGGCAGAGGCAATGGCTTCACGCATCTCGTCAGTGGGCTGGCTCTCGGTGTCGCTCGACAGGGGAATAATTCCATTGAACATTTTCAATGACCTCTTGGATCCATTTCTACTTAACGCGTTATGAACTCACCCATACGCCGCCACATCTCAGGCGGGTTTGAGTACATGGGGAAATGACCGCACTGCGGAATTTCAGCAAGTTCTACTCCCTTTGAGGCTATATCCGACAAGTAACTCAGGGTCGAGTTCTGATCGCCATACATGAACATCTTAGGGCAGGGCAGGTTGAGGAAACGCTCCATCAGGCCCGTATTTTCGGACAAATCCACCATGGATGTGAAAATCCCGTGAACCGCTTCCTGACGCACTTTATATGCCAGGCTGGCAGCAAAAAGCGGGCTCGACCAGGCTGGAGCCTTGCGGGCGCGATCAATGAAATCATCCATAAACGCCTGAGGATTTTCAGCCGGATAGTCATGGATCTGGCGACTTAGGAAACAGTCTTCAGGCGCAATGTTGCCCTCAATATTGCAGAAGCTCAGCACGCGGTCAGGATGCTCACTGGCGAGCATGAGGGCAGTGAGCCCACCCATAGAGTGCCCCACAAGATGGAACCGTTCGATCCCTTCAGCTTCAAGCATGGCAAGGGCCGTATTGACGAGGAACGGGATATCAATACGACCTAAATCTTCACAGATGGTCATCCCGCAACCAGGCGCATCATAGGCGAGAACACCATGCTGATCAAAGACCCGGTGGCGTTGAATATCGGCATAATCTTCCTTGGTGGACCCAAAGCCATGGAGAAACAGTATGGGAGGTTTTTCACCTGTGCGGCGGAGCGCCGAGATGTTCAACCCGGTACCATCAACGCTTAACTTGCGTTCCAAGTACTCACATTCGCTACTCATCCATCGTCCTTTTTCATATGCGTAACCTCGGGGACCCCGTAAATCTCAGCCAATGTGCCACCAGCTTCCAATTCCGCCAATGCCCGGGCTTCCTTCTGTTTCAACGCGGTGTAGTCAACAAGCACCGAAGCGACCTTTGCCAGCGGAACAATGGTGACGCCGTCGCCATCCGCTACCACCAAATCACCGGAAGTAACAGCAACTCCACCACAGGCAACCGGGCTGTCGATTTCACCGCCAAAGTTTTTGTGCGGACCAGCTGGCACCGTTCCGCGGGTAAAGCACGGGAATTTTGCAGCCACGATCTCCGCGCGATCCCGAACACATCCATCAATCACCAGACCAGCAACGCGCTTCTTTCGGGCGGCTTCAGTCATCAAGCCTCCCCAAATGGCATTGCCGAGGAAGCCTCCCGCATCAACCACCAACACATCATCTGGTTCCACCAGTTCAAGTGCTGCATGCAGCGCGCTGTTGTCTCCGACAGTACATCGAACGGTTCGCGCCTGACCTACGAGCCTCATGCCCGGATCAAGTGGTTGGATTCCCCCATCCATCGCCTGGGCACGGTGAAGACAGTCAGAAACCGCCGCTGCCTCGGCATTCATCCAGGGTGCAAGCTCATCAGAAGAGAGCCGCTGGAAATCAGTCTGATAGTGAACTACCGGCACCGCTACTGCGTTCCAAAGCCGCTGCCGGGCGTGCGGTATTCATCACGCGGGGGAGCAAATATATCCAGCACGCGGCAGCCATCAGGTCCCGCCCGCATAGTATGTGGCACGCCACCGGGCGTGCGCCAGAAATCCCCTTGAGAAAAAGGAATTTCCTGATCTCCCTGTATTCTTATTCCGGAGCCTTCCAGACACAATCCCCACTGTTCTTCCGGGTGATGATGCAGACTACCTGCAGCCCCCGGATCGACCGTCACAACGGAAATCATCGCTTGATCACCGGGGTAGATATGCGCTGATAAACCATCAGCCAGTTGTCGCACGATCGCGTCACTGCTGTCATTGATGTTATGAAATTCAGGGTGTTTCGCCATTGTAGATATTCCTTGCCTGACCATTGTCCACTCGATCTGTAACAGGGGATATCGCCCTGAAAATCGAAGGATTTTTCAACGATCTTGGCACAGTGTAGCTAAGTTGAAAAATCTTGTTAATATATGCTTGTGATAGGTTTTTCATATGAGAAGTTTTCGCCATGCAGCAGATCGATTTTAGGATGAACCGGCAATTGTGGATGTTCCTTGCCGTCGCTGAAGAACAGCATTTCGGGAGGGCCGCCGAGCGTCTTGGCATGACCCAGCCGCCTCTTTCTGAGCAAATCAAAACCCTTGAATTGGCGCTCGGTGTTACCTTGTTCGATCGGTCAAGACGCGGAACGAAACTCACAGCCGCCGGAATGGCGCTTTTACCGGCAGTTCGAAAATTCATTGACCAAATTGCAGATCTTGAACGCACGGTCAGAGAGGTGGCCACAGGTCAATCCGGAATACTGAATGTCGGAGCAATCACTTCAGCAATGACGGATATTATCCCTCAATGGATGCGTAGCCTGCGCCAAACAACACCAGACCTGACGGTTTCAATTCATGAAATTGATAGCGCAGAGGCCGTGCCCGGTTTGCTCTCCGGCGTTTTGGATATGGCGTTTTATCGCTTGGATGGCCCACCGGGAGATGGCCTTGATGGGTTTCCTGTAACCTATGACAAGCTGTGGGTGGCAATGCCAGCTGACCATCCAAGCGCAAACGAAACGCAGGTGCCTTTATCATTGATAGCTGACAGTCCGCTTGTCATGTCGTCTCGCACCGTAAGTCCGGTGTACTTCGACAGCATCGTGTCGGCCTGTCGGCAACATGGGCTAAACCCGCGCATTTTGCACGAAGTGCGCTCCATTTCCTCGCAACTCGCCTATGTGAGCTGTGGCCAGGGCCTTGCCCTGGTGCCCGGATCAATGACGCGTTTGGCTCCCGAAAACGTTCGCATCATCCCGCTAGCCGAGGATATTTCAATTGTAACGACCGCAGTGGCCTGGCCGGCAAACAGACACGCACCCTTGACAGATCAGGCTGTGGAAGTCTTGCGCGAGCTGACTGCAGAACTGGGTTCCGTAACGGGAAAAGGAGTGCAAGCCGATACGCTCCTGTAAATGGGAGGAAGGGGACCGTCACCACATGGCAAAAGCCAGCTTGTCTTAGGATATCGCGCTTATGATCAGACCGGGCGCAATGTTTCCATTTGTTGATACTGATTTCAGGCAAAGAGGATCGTTCACTCGTCCGGTTTCCCGCCAGTGTTTTGATATTCGCACATTCTTTTGTTTGCCTTCGTTGGGCCTCCGACCCAACGCCCGTTCACGAGCTTGCTGTTTTGACTGGTCGTCAAAACCTTGCTCTGCCACGGAGGGGGATCACTCCGTATCCCACCCTCCCTGCGTGGCAGCACCAGCAAAGCGACTAGCTTTGTGCCAGTGCGTGAACGCGCGCCTGCTGGATAGCAGGCAAGACAGTGATGCAAACAACGGGCTGCTCTTTTGGGTGCAGGTTTCATTGCTTGATCGTCGTGGTGCTCAAAAAGAGCAGCCCGGTGAAAGATTTGTTGAGCGCCTTTCGTTCCCGAAAAACAAAACGCATCCTTCACTCCCTGTTCAAGCTTAGCTTCGGTGGCCAAACTGAGTTTGCGAGAGACCCTATGTGGTGTGTCAATTCACGGCGGGCTCAATGAACAGGCGATGAGGGAATAATAAGGCCACCCGCAAAGGCGTAGATAAGTTTTTTTGAAAAATATTTTTTTGTTCGAGGAAAATGACTGAAGCCAGAAGAAAGGTCCTAATACTTCAGTTCAGAGCTTTTTGTGATCCGCACCAATGTGAGATATTGATATTGGTGTTTGCTTAATTGGAGATAGAATGGATGTGGGATTTGTTTCTGATCATTGCAGCTTTGTTCGCTGTACTGACTCTGGTCTACACTTATCTGTACAAGTACCTCATACCATCATCAAATATCCTATGCACCGATGCAGATGGACGACCGGTGCTGAAGTATCCGAAGGCATATTTTCATTTTTATATTTTCGGTTCTTTGTTCTGCGCAGGCGTTGGATGGTTTGCAGCTTATACAGCTAAGGGCAACCCGATAGTTATTGTTTTAATTTTCGCGGTGATGGCAGTACTAGCTCTGTATTGTGCAATTTCCGGTGTCGTTTCTCATTTTACAATTCATACCGAATTTTTGGTTCATAAAACTGCTTTCTCGGGTAATCGTAAGACTAAGTGGTCAGAAATATCCAAAGTGAGTTATTCAAAGGATTTCGGGTATTTTAAACTGCAAACCAATTCCGGTCTCACCATCAGAATTTCTACAATTCTCACCTCTCTTTCGGAGTTTGCGGGCCGCTTGCTGCAAGAAAAAGGAAACTTCGAAATAAGCCCTGATGACCTCACCGTGCTGGAAGAAACTGAGCGGGGCAATCTTCCCTCTGCGATGCGTTCGTCGGGAAATAATGATGAAGACGACGTCGGAGGTGACGTAGACTGATTTTGATTGGGTAAATTAGATAGAGCTTCTTTGTTGAATCAAGACTTCCCCATGCTTTGACCTATGATCAAAATTTTTGAGTCCAAGTCTAAGTCAGACGTTCATTAACCTGGCAAAATCAGCACTGGTACTGGGTTTTTTGTTACGATAGTGTTTACTACGGTGTGGAAAGTGCATGGGAACCCCAAATGTTTGAAGTCGAACCTACCGAGGAATCCAGTAGCTATTGCGATTGTTGTGGAAATCAAACGCGATCCGTTTGGGGATTTGTACATGAGGGTGAAGGAACAGTTGCAGCTTACTTTGTTCACTGGACAGTTGGAAAATCGATTGAAGATCATCCAGCGAATTATGATTTGATTTACGGGAGTTGGGGTGATGGCACTGATGCAAAGCACCGTTGCGCCATTTCGCTCATTCATTTCGAAACCGACGGCGTTCCAGGTGTTTCTGTGATCGATGCAAAAAGTCGTGCAATAGCAGATAGCGATTTGATTAGTTCCGCATTAGGGAGAGAGGACGTTGTTGGTACACCACTCGCTGAGCATGTCTTTGCAATTTTTGATGCGGTGATTCTTCAAGACTCGCGCCTTGAGGGTTACTCATAAATTTTCCTATCCGGCTGCGCAGCATACCCGTTTTTATGATGCATCTTCACTTACAACGTCGACAATCAGTCCATCTTCACGCATGAATCTTGGATGGCTTGGCATTAACTCCGGCCAAAGTGTATGAAACAGGTCTCGAAACGCTTCGGCATGCGGCCATGATGCAAAGCAGACGCGATGCACTGCAGAATCTGAGTAACGCCAAAAAGGGTGATCAGCGTCGTGGATGAAGTGGGGGAAAGATACATATGCCTCATTGTCACCGATCAAACAATTGCAGATTGAGCACCTTGTCTTGCCTTTAATCACAATGGCCATTTGTTTGGTTACCTTGTCGAATAAGGCTAGGTTTTAACCCACATCCCCATCGCTAGAGAAATTTGAATTCAGCGCCTAGAAAGCGTTCTTGCTGATAAGCCCGTAATAGGGTGTGGCGAGAATGATCTTGATATCAAACCACAACGACCAATTCTCAATGTAATCAAGATCATATTCCACGCGTTTGCGCATTTTTTCCGGTTCATCCGTGGGTCCACGATAGCCGTTCACCTGCGCCCAGCCGGTAATCCCCGGCTTCACCTTATGGCGGTTTTCATAATGCATCAGCCGTGCGCGGAAATCTTCATTGAGCGCAATTGGGTGAGGCCGCGGCCCTACGATAGACATTTCACCCGCTAACACGTTGAAGAGTTGCGGCAGTTCATCAATGCTGGATTTACGCAGGAAAGAACCAATGCGTGTAATGCGGCTGTCGTTCCTTGTGGCCTGCTTATAGTCCGATCCGTTTTCCATCACTGTCATGGTGCGGAACTTCCACACATTGATTTCCTTCTGGTTGTAACCGTGACGCTTCTGGCGGAAGAAGACAGGGCCCTTGCTATCGAGTTTGATGGCAGCCGCCGTTACAAGCAGAAGCGGTGACAATCCGACCAGGGCAACCAATGCGACGGATTTATCGAACATGGATTTTGCGAGCAGTCCCCACTCGGAAATCGGTTTCTTCTGAACGCGGATGAAGCGGTTTTCATGAACCGTAGTGATCTCGGAAAATCCGCCGGAGATACCAAGGAAGCTCGGATAAAGCAAAACCTCGCTGGGTAGAATGCTCAAGGTCCGCAACAGGCGGGAAAGTTCAAACCGCGCGATCGTATCTTTCACAATGATAACCCGGTCGATGTGAAAGCGTTGTCCGGCTTCAATGAGATCTTCCAGTGAACCCGCCACATTTGCATCAAGTGAATTGCCATTCTCGGTGTATATGCCCACCACCTTCAGACCGTTTGCCTCAGCGTTGATTTGCGCGCGCAATTTAAGTGCCGCCGGCAAGTCACCGAATATGGCCACCTGACTGAGGCCCGCATCCCCTTTGGTGATCCGGTTAAGGAAGTGAGAAAACGCACCACGCAGAATGAGCGAGACACCCACAGAGCTTGCTGCCCACATCACATACCAGACCCGCGAATAATGATGTGCAAGTCCGGAGAGAAATCCGATAATGATGAGAATGATAAAGACTGTTCCTGCTGATTTCATCAGATCGAGTGCGATGGTCGAAGGTTTGATCAGCGCCGGTGTTTCGTAAAACCCATCGCGGTTAAACTTCAATGCCATCAACAATGGCAGCAACATAAGCGGAGTGCTGTAGAGCGGAAAAATCTGGGGTTCCTGCAAAAACATCACCACATAACCATGGGCGATCGTCAAACCCAGAAGAAAGAGTGACACCATCTCCAGACCCATGAAGCCAAGTCTCAGATACCCTTCACGCAACGGCATGGATTGTTCGGATTTAGGGCCCTTGGCCGGTTTTGCGGGTGTCTGATTTACCTCGAAGGTTTCAATGCTCATTTCACACTCTGGTCATGCACCAATCATGGACGACCTGTACCATTTTGAAACAGGACGCACTTACTTATCGAATGAGGAGCAATCCATATGCCAAAGAGATTGCCGCCACTTGCTTTTCAGTATTTACTGAACCTGATCCCACCCTGGAGGCACCCAATTCATGATCAAACTTGCAGACTTTGAAAAAGCAAAGGAGACAATCTCTGGCGCGGTTCAAAGAACCCCTCTTATCCCGTCCGCTACGCTGAGTAACGCGACTGGAACGGACATCTTTCTGAAACTCGAGCACCATCAGCTGACCGGCAGTTTCAAACTGCGCGGCGCCAGCAATGCGGTCGCCAATTTGACGGACGAACAAAAGCGCTGCGGGGTGGTTGGTGTTTCAACCGGAAACCATGGCCGGGGGCTTGCACGTGCCTGCCGCATTGCGGGGGTAAAGTGCATCATCTGCATGTCCAACCTTGTGCCGCAGGTAAAGCGCGACGGCATCAAACTGGAAGGCGCGGAAATCTGCATTTACGGCAACAGCCAGGACGAGGCTGAGGTAGAGGCAATCCGTCTGGTGGAAGAGGAGGGGATGGTCATGATCCCGCCTTTCGATCATCCTGACGTGATTGCCGGTCAGGGAACTTTGGGACTGGAAGCCTTTGATCAACTGCCGGACATGGATTGTGCGGTCATTCCCCTTTCCGGTGGCGGGCTCCTTGCCGGTGTCGCGGGAGCACTGAAAGCGCGCAACGACAAGATCAAGATTATCGGCGTAACCATGGAGCGCGGTCCTGCCATGGTCGAATGCATCAAGGCAGGCCACTATGTGGAGGTGGAAGAAGTGCCGACGCTCGCAGACTCGCTGGGTGGCGGTATTGGTGAAAACAACCGATACACTTTCCCCATGGTTCGTGAACTGGTGGATGAATACATCCTGGTGAGCGAGCAGGAAATCCGCGATGCACTGCGCCATGCCTATTTCAAGGAACGCCAGATCGTGGAGGGCGGAGGCAGTGTGGCCATCGCATCGATCATCTCGGGCAAAGTAAAACCGGAAGGCAAGACCGTACTCTTCTGTTGCGGTGGCAACATAGACATGAACCTGCATCAGAGGATCATGGCGGGAGAAGAAGTGGAGGCCGGAGAAAAATGAGCAAACCCACACTGCACTTCTCACTGGATGAATATGCCCAGCGTCTTGCCAAGACGCGTCAAGCCATGGAAGCGGCTGGAACTGACTTGCTGATCGTCAGCGACCCGTCGAACATGGCGTGGCTCACGGGCTATGACGGTTGGTCCTTTTATACACACCAGGCCGTATTGCTTGCGATGGAAGGTGAACCCGTATGGTGGGGGCGTGGCATGGATGCGCTTGGTGCCAAGCGGACTGTTTTCATGAGCCATGACAACATTGTGGGATATGCAGATGAATATGTGCAAACGCCTGAACGCCATCCCATGCAACCGCTCAGCGATTTGATCCGCGAAAGAGGTTTGTCAACCCTGCGCATCGGTGTTGAGATGGACAATTACTATTTCTCCGCAGCCGCGTGGGAAACGCTGAAGGAAAATCTGCCCGACGCAAAATTCATGGACACAACCGGTCTGGTGAACTGGCAACGGGCGATCAAGAGCGAGACGGAAATTTCCTTCATGCGGGCTGCAGCAAAAATCGTGGAGCGTATGCATGCCATGATCGTGGAAGTGGCTGAGCCGGGCCTTCCCAAAAACGAGCTTGTGGCCGAGATCTACAAAACCGCAATTCGTGGCGTTGATGGTTACTGGGGTGATTATCCTGCGATTGTGCCCATGGCACCCTCCGGCATGGATGCCACAGCACCCCATCTCACCTGGGATGACAAGCCCATGCAAAAGGGTGAGAGCACGTTCTTTGAAATCGCCGGCGCCTATCGCCGGTATCAGTGTCCGCAATCGAGAACCCTGTTTCTAGGCGATCCGCCAAAGAAATACCTGGAAGCGGAAAACGCCGTGCTGGAAGCAACCGCAGCAGGCCTGAGCAAGGCCAAGCCTGGCAATCTATGCGAGGATATTGCAATCGCGTTTTATGATTGTTTGGAGAAACACGGGTTCAAGAAAGACAGCCGCACTGGATACGCAATCGGAATTTCCTATCCGCCTGACTGGGGGGAGCGGACCATGTCGTTCCGGCGGGGAGACAAAACCGAACTCAAACCGGGCATGACCTTTCACTTCATGCCTGCTCTCTGGTTGGATGATGGCGGGTTGGAAATCACGGAGCCATTTCTGATCACCGAAACCGGTTATGAGTGTCTGTGTTCCACACCGGGCAAACTTTTCGTCAAACCGTAAAGCTTCGTCGTCACCATTTGAGATTGAGATCAGCTGAACATTTCGCGCAGGTTGAGCGTGGAATCCTCCCCGATGGACAGGAAATTCTTTGCCAGCCAGTCTTTTGCATTTTCCCGGCCCAGGTCCCGCAGATAATGCAGGAACTCCAGCTCCAGATTGAGCTTGGATGAGGATGAGAGTTCCTTCATCTCTTCAGCCGGTCCCACAGAATGCATGTTGACGCGCTTATAGGTTTCAGGATCGAGCTTGTCATGATCGATCAGGCGGGTCACGAACTCCACCATTCTCAGCTCCCTGAGAAGCGTTGCGTTGAAGGTGATCTCATTTAAGCGGTTATGAATGCCGCGCGCCGTTTGAGGTACTTCGTCCCGCTCAATCGGATTGATCTGTACCAGTAGAACATCGGCGCAATCGGTATGATAGAAGAGTGGGTAAAGCGGTGGGTTACCCATAAACCCGCCATCCCAATAGTGTTCGCCATCAATCTCCACCGCCTGATAAACCTCCGGCAGACAGGATGACGCCATGATGGTTTCGGCGGTGATCTCGTGATGTTTGAAGACGGTGGTCTTTCCGGTTCGCACATTGGTTGCACAGACAAACAGCTGAATGTTGGAGCAAGCCCTGACACTTTCAAAGTCCACCTCAGCTTTGATGAGGTCCAGAAGCGGGTTCACATTCATTGGGTTAAACTGATAGGGCGAGAAAGCACGGGTGAACGTGTCATACATCATCCGGCCAGGAGAGAAGTCCAGGCTCCAGTCACCCTGCGCCCGGTCAAAGGGCGTTCTCTGGATCATGCTGTATTGACCAAGTTCGCTCAGCTTTTCCCAAAAGCTTGCAAGCTTTTGTCTGGCATGTTCGGTGCCGCCGCTCTGCAACCCATCAGCCAGTACAGCCGCATTGATGGCACCTGCGCTGGTTCCGGATATGCCCACAATATCAATCCGACCATCTTCTAAAAGCGCATCCAGAACACCCCAGGTGAAAGCCCCATGCGCACCACCCCCTTGCAGGGCGAGGTTGATTGATCTCGTGGATTTCGTCTTTTTAACGGGCATGGGCGGGTCTACTCCGGTACTCGTTTTGATTGTTAGAGCAAAATTCTGAAATTAATACCCAACGTTCATCACTTTTATTGAAACATGGATCAGTGAACAAAAGCTGACAACGGTTTGTCTGCCGCACATTATGCGCTTGCCAAGACTGAACATCTATTTTATATGTTTCGTATACAAATTGTATTTTTTGCCATGATCGTTACCAAGAAACAGACCTGCTACACAGACCTAATCAGTCGGATATTGACCCTGGACATCGCGCCCGGCTCAATGCTCGACGAAAAACTGCTGTCTGATGAATATGAGTTGTCACGCACCCCTCTGCGTGAGGTGTTTCAGAAACTGGCAGGTGAGGGATACTTGAATCTGCAGGAAAACCGCGGTGCCAAGGTTTCATCCATGGATCTGCCGAACATGCGTAACTTCTTTCAGTCAGCGCCTATGATTTATGCGGCAATCGCAAGGCTCGCGGCAGAGAACGCTAACGAGAGACAGATCACAGCGCTGAAGATGGCGCAGAAGCGTTTCCGCATGGCCAGCGAAAACAGCGAGACGCGCGAAATGGCCATGCACAATCATGAATTCCATCGCATCATGGGGGATATGGCAGGAAATCCTTACCTGTCACCAAGCCTGAACCGGCTTCTGATTGATCACACCCGCATGAGCCAGATGTTTTACAAGCCCGTAAATTCAAAAGAACGGTTACTGGTCTGGGAGGCCTGTGACCAGCATGATCAAATGATTGAGGCGATCGAAAAAGCTGACCCAGCCACAATCGTGGAACTGACCATGCAGCACTGGGAATTGTCCCGCGGGCGGATAGAGAAATTTGTACGTCCAGATCCATTGGATATGGATCTGGGAATGCAGGAGGCAGGAGAGTAGTAAAATGCGTTTTGAGGGAATTTATACCCCGGTAGTGACGCCTCACAATGAGGATTTTTCAATCAACAAGGACCGCTTCGCAGATGTGATTGAGCATCTGATTTCATCTGGCGTGCATGGACTGATCATAGCGGGCACTACCGGCGAATATTACGCGCAGGATATGGATGAGCGTATCGCGATGATGAAACTGGCCAAGGAACTGATCAAGGATCGCTTACCACTCATCATCGGAACCGGAGCAATCCGGACGGAAGATTCAATTATATATGCGAAGGAAGCAAAGGAAATCGGTGCTGATGCATTGTTGATTACCACACCGCCTTACGCTTACCCCACGCCACGGGAAATCGCGTTGCACGGCCTCGCCATTGACCGGGCCGCAAACCTTCCGGTGATGCTTTACAATTACCCGGGCCGGATGAGCGTCAACATGGACGAGGAAACCCTTTCCATGCTTGGTAAAAGCCCGAACTTCTGTGCGATCAAGGAAAGTTCCGGTGACATCAACCGCGTCCACATGCTTGCCCGCGATTATCCGCATATTCAACTGTCATGCGGCATGGATGATCAGGCGCTCGAATTCTTTGCCTGGGGTGCAAGATCATGGGTCTGTGCCGGATCAAACTTCGCACCTGAAGCACATATAGCCATGTATGAAGCCTGCGCAGTTGAGAAAAACTTCGACAAGGGCAGGGCAATCATGAGTGCCATGCTGCCGCTCATGAGCGTGTTGGAGCAGGGCGGTAAGTTTGTTCAATGTATCAAACATGGTCTGACTTTGCGCGGCATTCCGGCAGGCCCACCCCGTAAACCGCTTCAACCCCTGAACAAAGACGACAAACGTGCACTGGAGCAGGTAATCCGGGTGATGAATTCAACGATTAAAAATATCCAAAAGGGAGATGCGAAATGAGCGAACTTCTGACACGGGAAGAATACGCCGCACTGGCTACCAATATGGTCTATCCAGCAGCTCCCTTTATTGATGGCAAATTCCGCTCTGGCAACGGTCAGAAATTCCCCACAATCAATCCGGCAACGGGAGAGGCAATAGCCACAATCCATGGCGCCAATGCCAAGGACGTAGATTTTTGCGTGGAAAAAGCACGCGAAGCATTCGATCAGGGCCGTTGGTCAAAGATGCATCCTTCAGACCGCAAGGACGTGCTAATCCGTTTGTGCAAGCTCATAACGCGCAATGCCCGCGAACTGGCGGTGATGGAAAGCGTGGATAGCGGCAAGCCGATCGCGGATTGTGAGACAATAGACATTCCTGAAACAATCCACACCATCAAATGGCATGCCGAGGCAATCGACAAAATGTACGATCAGATGGCGCCTTCGAGCGATGATCATATTGCCATGATCGTGCGTGAGCCCGTGGGCGTGGTGGCGGCAATTCTGCCGTGGAACTTCCCGCTTCTGATGATGGCCTGGAAAATCGGCCCTGCACTTGCTGCGGGTAATTCCGTCATCGTGAAGCCGGCAGAGCAAACCTCCATGACCGCTTTACGTCTGGCGGAACTCGCCACAGAAGCAGGTCTGCCCAATGGCGTGCTTCAGGTGCTGCCCGGCATGGGTCCTGAAACCGGTGAACCACTCGGCCGTCATATGGATGTGGATATGGTGAGTTTCACCGGATCAACGGAAACCGGCAGACTGTTCCTGAAATATGCCGCAGAATCCAATCTTAAAAAGGTCGTGCTGGAATGTGGTGGGAAAAACCCGGCCGTTGTGCTCGACGATGCAGAAGACATCGATCTCGTGGCGGGCCATGTGGTGAACGCTGCGTTCTGGAACATGGGTGAGAACTGTTCAGCCAATTCCCGTCTCATTGTTCATGCTGACATCAAGGATGAATTGATGGAGCGGATATTGGCCCGGGTCAAATACTGGCGTACCGGCGATCCGCTGGACCCGGTCAACCAGCTCGGTGCCATGATTGACAGTGAACACTGCAAGAAAGTGTCTAAATATCTCAAAGGTGGCAAAGGCGTAAACACATTGATCGGTGGTAAGGCCAAAGGCAATTTCGTTGAGCCGACCATCCATGACGGGGTCAAACTAGGCAACAAACTTGCGACAGATGAAATCTTTGGGCCGGTCCTATCCGTCATCACTGTTAACTCATTTGAAGAGGCGATATCTGCTGCCAACGATACCGAATACGGGCTTGCGGCAAGTGTCTTCACCTCCAATGCGAAGAGAGCAATCCGCGCTGCCCGCGAAATCAAGGCGGGAACGGTGAGCGTGAACTGTTACGGTGAGGGGGATATCTCCACCCCGTTTGGTGGATACAAGCAGTCAGGCTTCGGTGGACGTGACAACGGCATTCATGCCCACGACCAGTATACCGAACTGAAAACCATCTGGATCGATCTCACGGATCAATCCGCTGATGAAAGCATAGACTGACTTGGCTGAAGTCACGAAACTACCCGTAGACACCGGAACCACAGGATGGAACTCCATCCTGCCGGAAGCCGGACCTCCATTGATGCTCGAAGCTGATGTAAATGCTGATTTCGCAGTCATTGGCGCGGGCTTTGCCGGAATGTCCGCAGCCATGAACCTGCTAAAGCTGAAGCCGGATGCCCGTGTCGTGCTCCTGGAAGCAAACCGGGTTGCCGAGGGACCTGCAGGGCGCAACTCTGGTTTCATGATTGATCTGCCGCATGACCTCACATCCACAGACTATTCCACCACGCAGGAAAATGATCGTCAGCAGATTATGCTCAACCGCCATGCAATCAAGTTTGCCAAGGAAATCGCCGAAGAATTCAATATCAGCGAAGAAGCTTTCAGAATTGCTGGAAAAGTGAATGGCGCGCGTGGTGAAAAAGCGGTCAAGCATAACGTTGAATATGCCGAACATCTCAAGCGGTTGGGCGAACCTTTCCAAATGTTCGATGCCAGTGAGATGAAGGCACTGACAGGTTCCAACTTCTACCGGTCTGGCCTCTACACACCAGGCACAGCCATGTTGCAGCCGGCCCTTTATATCCGGAGTATCGCGGAAGCTTTGGGAAACCGCATCGGTATTTTTGAAAGATCACCCGTAATCTCCATCGACAAGGCTCAGGGCAAATGGATTGCCAAAACCCCGTCAGGATCGGTTACCGCGCCAACCATGATTTTGGCCACAAACGGGCACATTGAAAGCTTCGGACATTTCAAACGCCGCCTCGTTCACATCATGCTCTACGCCTCCATGACCCGTGCACTCACCTCGCAGGAAGATGAAGCAACCGGCGTTGCCCGCTGGGGAATTACACCTTCGGATCCATCGGGGACTACGGTTCGGAAAATTTCCGGCACCGGCGGCGTTCGGATCATTACCCGCAACCGTGTGACCTATTCTCCTTGCCTTCAGGTGAATGATACGGTCACCGAGAAAATGGGCAGGACCCACGACCAGTCATTTCAGAAACGCTATCCTCATCTGGGAAATGTTGAGCAGGAATATCGCTGGTCCGGCAGGCTTTGCTTAAGCAGGAACGGGGTTTCGGCATTTGGTGAAGTGGAGCCGGGACTCTTTTCAGCCTGTTGCCAGAACGGTCTGGGCACAGCTCGGGGCACGTTGTCAGGAATGGCTGCCGCTGAGCAGGCGGTTCTGGGCGAAACGGACCTTGTAAAAACCTTCCTTGCCCAGGAAAAACCGAAGAAGCTTCCCCCCGCACCGCTTGACAGCATCGGCGCAACAGCGTTGATGAAATGGGAAGAATGGAAAGCCAGGGAAGAACTTTAGGGAGGGGCCCATGCAAAATCTGGAAAACGGGAAAATCCATCTGGAACTGGATGAGGTGGAGCCGCTGGTTGTGGCATCCCTTAAACGGGCCGGCTGCGATGATAAAAATGCTACCGCGCTTGCCCAGTGTGTTTACAAGGCGGAATTATACGGTGCTCACAGCCATGGGCTGTTTAGAATGCCCGGATATCTGGCTTCGCTTAACAGCGGCAAGGTAAATGGTGAAGCGCTGCCCAAATTGACTGATGCCAAAGCATCGCTTCTTTCAGTCGACGGTGATGGCGGTTACGCACCGCTGGCTCATCAGATGCTGGCAAAACCTCTGGCAGAAAAAGCGAAACAACAGGGCATCGCCATGGCGGCCCTCACTAACACCTTTCATTTTTCTGCCCTTTGGCAGGAAGTGGAGATGCTGGCGAATGAAGGTGTCGTCGCGCTTGCCTGCACATCTTTCAAACCAGCGCTTCCACCAGCTGGCGGCAAGAAACCGCTTTACGGCACAAACCCGATCGCCTTTGCATGGCCGCGCGAAAACGCAGAACCTTGCGTCTTTGATCAGGCGAGCAGCGTGATGGCCAGAGGTGAAGTGATGATCGCAGCGCGTGAGGGGCACGAGCTTCCTGTGGGCGCAGGCATTGATGCGGATGGAAACCCAAGCACTGATCCTGATGCGGTTCTGAAAGGTGCTCTGTTGCCGTTCGGTGGCTATAAAGGCGCTTCAATTGCCATGATGGTTGAATTGCTATCCGGCGCATTGATCGGCGAACAAATGAGCTATGAAGCAGCACAGCAGGACAACAATGATGGCGGCCCGCCACGGGGAGGGGAGTTTATCCTCGCCATTGATCCGGCAAATGGCATGGCATCAGCAGAAGGCCTCTTTGCACAAATCCTGATGCAGGAGGGCACGCGCCTTCCCGGAGATGGCCGCCGTGCAAAACAGGAAAATACCCGCAAAAACGGCGTTCAGATTCCTTCAGATTTGTACGAAAAAATATCTGCCTGACAGGCATTAATTAGCCAAAACTTATCTAAGTCATTGAAAAATAAGAGAAAGAAACCTTAACGCGGACTGAACAATTCGTTCCGGCTGCGTTAAGTCGCGCCTTGGTACCTTTAATCATCAACTGGCCGCCCCCACACCGATTTTCGACCGGTCAGAACCAAGGAGAAGAATAATGTTTATTAGTTCATTTAAATCCGCTCTGGCTGTTGCAACAGTCGCTGCAAGCGCTGCATTCACAGCTGTCCCGGCTCAAGCAGGTAACGGAGGTTTCAGCCTTTATATTGGAAACGGCCACAGTGGTGGTTTCTATTACGGCCACGGCCATCGTAACCACGGTTATCATGGAAAGAAAATTCGTCGTCACACAGGTTACGGACATCGCAGATGTGGTCCACGCCGTGCTCTGAACAAAGCCTATCGCATTGGCCTGGGTGACCCGCATGTGGCCCGTGTAAACCACAGAAAAATCGTTGTACGTGGACACAACTACTACGGCGGACCAGCGAAGATCGTATTCTCACGTCACGGTGGTGGTTGTAAAATCATCAAGATGCGTGGGATCCGCTAACAAGCCCCCCATTATTGCGGGGTAATTTGTTCCCTCATCGTAACCCCGTGATAGCCCTCTCGTCTCGCCAGACGGGAGGGAGCACTTATTCAGGTTCGGAAATTGCCCAACGGATTTGAACCGATACACTGTAAGAGTTTTCACCCGCAGCCACCGGAACAGCGGCAGCTTCCGCAACTGTGGCACTGCGCGCATAAGCCACCGGCCGAGGACGGTTCACAGAACCCCCTTCATTGATCGACAGTATTTTGCCAAGTGTCACGCCAGATGCTTCCGCGAGGGTTTGTGCCTTTTCCTTTGCATCTTCTACGGCCTTGACCCGCGCTTCTTTCAAGAACGGTTTTGTTTCTGCATTGAGAAACTGGATACCGCCACCTTGATTTACTCCCAGGGAAACAGTCTCGTCGAGTATTTCGCCAACCTTCGCTAATTCTCGGATCCGGATGGTCAGGTTGTTGGATACTGTATATCCTACAATCCGGGGAGCGGGTTGTTCCCCACTGGAGGTGCGTTTTGGATAAACCAGATTGGGTGAGATGTTGAAGTTTGAAGTTTGAAGGTCTTTGTCAGCAATACCTTGTTCCTTCATCGCTGCCAAAACCTTTGCCATGGCTTCATTATTGGCGGAAAGAGCCTCCCGGGCCGTTTTGGCTTCCCTCACAACGCCCACGGAAATAACAGCCATATCCGGAGTGGTTTCTACGGTTCCCGTTCCGGTTACCGAAATTGCGGCTTTGCGGCCATGATTTTTAGCTTCAGCCTCGCTTGTTCCCATAGCGCTGCTCATGAAAATAAACGCAATTATCATGATTGATGAGAGGATGAGGTTCTTCATTGGTTTCTCCATTCGGGCTGGCTTTGCGATAACAGATACAAATAGATAAAATTGGGGTATTTCATGACAATAAGAGACTTGTGGCATGCCCGCAAACAAGTTATTGAACTCTCCACTGAGGGCGTGTAGCTCAGTTGGTTAGAGCCGACCGCTCATAACGGTCTGGTCGGGGGTTCAAGTCCCTCCGCGCCCACCATTTTTCTTTCACAAGTATTCGAAGTTGTGTCGCGTTCGATAATACCCGTAGGCCAATTCCGGAATTGGACATTCAAATCTGAATTGATCCGCTGAAAAACCGTCAAAAATGGCCTTTGCTGATATGTTGCATTGATGTCACAGCAGAGAGAATATGGCCATATGCTTCAACATCATTATGGACTTGTTCAAGTCTTGTGAGTAGCTTCGTCTGCGAAAATCAAGTTTGGATTCTTTTAAACAAAATTTGCAGGGGGTTTTTATGAACTTCAAATCTCTTCTTCTAGGTTCAGCAGCTGCAATGGTAGCTGTTTCAGGCGCGCAAGCGGCTGATGCTGTTGTGGTTGAGCCAGAACCAGTCGAATACGTTCGCGTGTGTGACGCGTACGGTTCAGGTTTCTTTTTCATTCCTGGAACAGAAACTTGTATTCGCCTAAGCGGCTTTGTTCGCTCCGCGTACGAAAAATACTACATCGATGGTGTCGCTGACGACGCAACCAACGCCCAGGTTCAAATCGACAGAAGCTTCACCCTTTGGGGTCAGCGCGGTCGTTTGAACGTTGACACACGTAACGAGACTGAATACGGCACACTTCGTGCTCTGTATCGTCTTGAAGGCGGTCAGTCTAACGTTGACGTTGATGTGGACATGGATATTGCACTTATCTCACTTGCCGGTTTCCGCGCAGGTTTCGCTGGTGCAACATACTGGTCAACAAACCACGGTTTCGGCTTTGTAAATGCTGAATCTGTATCATCTGTTGCTGGTGGTGCTATCTACACAGACGGTTACTACGGCTTCGACGATGCGACTATCTTCGACTACACATGGGCTGGCGACGGTTTCTCAGTAACAATCGGTGCTGAAGATCCTCGTATTTCATACGCTCTTTCTGATGGTGCTGGTGGTTTCACAGGCGGTTTCGGTAACGCTACAAACGCTGGTGGTACTGACGGTCGTGCTAACTTCTACGCAGGCTTCAACTACTCAGGTGACGGTTTCGGTGTTGCATTCACTGCAGTTCACGATTCAATCGCTGTAGACCAGAACGATGGCGACATTGGTGGTTGGGCATATAAAGTGTCCGCAACACTTGACCTATCTGACTTCATCCCTGGTGGCGGTCTTGCTGGTTACTACATGAACGATGGTGACTACGACACAGATTACCTTCACACTGGTCAGACAACATTCAACCCTGAGCAGATTTGGGGTATTGCATTCAACGCTAACCTGACTGACGAAGTTCAGTTCTGGGCTAACTACTGGGATGTTGAAGGTACAGCAATCACTGCTGGTGGACCTGCTGCTCTTGCATTCCCACTACACGGTGCAACTGGTACAACTGGTGACCTACAACAGTTTGGTGTTGGTCTTAACTGGTTCCCATCAGCTGCTCCTGGCCTGAGCATCAAAGCTGCCTTCTACACAGGCGAAATCGACAACGCGATTTCTCCTCTGGGTAACTTCGGTACTCCTCTAGGTGCTGTAGCTACTGACGTGAATGCAGATTTCGACGGTTTCGAAGTAACGGTTCGCCGCGACTTCTAAGATTGGTTTCCGAGCAAATCAAATTAGACCCGCTAACCTCGGTTGGCGGGTTTTTTGTTGATTGAATTAGGTCAGGTCCCCGTCATTGGCGCTCACTCCTTTGAATCGTTCTAAAAGATAATTCTTGACTCTTTTTATCTAGAGTATTTATGTCAGGTTAGATTTGAAACAGGTTGAAGCCGTGATTGTTTGCAGTTGCAATATCATTATGGATGACGAGATCAGAGAGACCATCCGTTCTCTTTTGAAGGACGATCCTTGGCGTCTGATCACACCGGTTCAGGTTTATCATGAAATGGGTAAAAGAGGCCGCTGTTGCGGTTGTTTTCCAGGACTTGTGGATCTTATTCTGGAAACCACAGAACATTATCACCTGGAAATGACTTCTGACCGTTCAACGGTGATCAGCTTTATCAATAAACTCAAAAAAGAGCATGAACAGTGCGAAACCGCGCGAATTCTCGCTCAACGAAAAAAAGCCGCTATCAAAGTGGCGTAACGCACCCATCTGGTTCGATAATCGGTTCGGTTCAAGGTTAATTTGTGAGAGAAATATCGATTGCTGGTTGACAATCAAGCCGCATCAATTACATTCTAGTTTAGAATTATTCTAATTAAAAAGTAGACAGGAAAGATCCCCATGAAAGGCAATGAAAAAGTAATCGAAAGACTCAACGAAGCCCTGTTTCTGGAACTGGGTGCAATCAATCAGTACTGGCTTCACTACCGGTTGCTGGATGATTGGGGCTATGGCCTGCTCGCCAAGAAAGAGCGTGAGGAATCTCTCGAAGAAATGGCCCATGCTGACAAGATCATTGAGCGCATCATCTTTCTGGAAGGGCACCCAAACCTTCAGTCCGTTGCACCTTTGAAAATTGGGCAGAATGTAAAAGAAGTTCTGAACGCGGATCTGGAAGGCGAGCATATTGCACGCGAGTCCTACTCCAAATCTCGTGAAATCTGCCAGGATTGCGGTGACTACGTCTCCATGAGAATTTTCGAAGAACTGCTCACCGATGAAGAAGGGCACATCGACTTTCTTGAAACCCAGTTGGAGTTGCTTGAGAAAATCGGGGAAGAAAAATACGGCCAGCTCAATGCTGAGCCTGCCAACGAAGCAGATTAATCAACTGCTCGAAAAGAAGTTATGGTGGCAGCTGGCATGTGTGTCAGCTGCTTTTTTATTGCTGAGCAGCAGTCTCCAGCATATCGATGCCCAGAAGTTTGTCGATCCGATAGCGATTAACCGCCAAATCTTCAATTGTGTATTTATCGAGGACAGCGAAGAAGGCACCCAACGCTTCACGTAAGGCCGAATTCAATTCGCAGGAATCAACCAATGGGCAATCAGTACCTTCTTCCTTGAAGCATTCTGCCATATCGAAATTGTCTTCTGTAACGCGGACCACTTCTGACAGTCTGATTTCCTTGGCAGGTCTAGTGAGGCGGATACCGCCATTACGACCCCGGATCGATTCCACCAATCCGTTTTTGGTCAGAGGCTGAAGCACCTTGAACAGAAATACATCTGACAGGCCATAGGCTGCCGCAATTTCCGGAATCTGGCTGAGATTTCCCGGGTTTGCAGCGCAATACATCATGATCCGTATCGCGTAATTCGTTTGTTTTGTAAGGCGCATTTCGTCTCTCGCTAATTAAACTTGACTAAAGCATACAAGATTTATGGAGTCAAAGATCATAACTGCCGCAATACCTTGCCATTGCGTTTCCTGTTGTTGAATTTGTTGAGCCATTTTCATTGATCTACCTGCTGTTTCGCGCAATCAGTATGACCGGAAGAATACCCGCCATGATAATCAGCAGGCAGGCTAACGCTCCATCCTCCACCCGGCCCTGAGACGCAAAGTCGTACACATGAGTGGCAAGCGTGTTCATGCCAAACGGTCTAAGTAGAATGGTGGCGGACAGTTCTTTCACCACATCCACAAACACCAGCAAAGCGGCACCGGCAATCGCTGGCCGCAACAACGGTAAAAGCACTATTCTCAGCGTTTGAAACTGGCTGCGCCCCAGATTGCGGGCAGCCATATCAAGGTTGGTGGAAATTTTCGAAAACCCGTTTTCAAGGTTCCCTTCAGCCATGGCCATAAAACGTACCACATAGGCAAAGACCAGAGCAGCACCTGATCCGGTAATCAACAATCCGCTAGAAACAATGAGCGTGGATCGCAGGAAACCATCAAGTGCGTTGTCAAAGTAGGCGAGCGGGATGAAGACGCCAAGTGCGATCAAAGTTCCCGGGATTGCATAGCCGATCGAGGCGAGGCGCACAGCCAGGGTCACATCCCGAGCAGGGTTGACGCGGATCGCATAACTCATAACGAGCCCACCCAGAACCGCCATGAAAGCCGCCAGTCCAGCCAGCGAAATCGTCGTCAGGAAAGCTTCAATGATCTCAGGAGAAACCAATTGGCCGAGATCCTTATAGGCAAATTCGATGAGTACGGAGACAGGAATTCCAAAGCCGATCACAAATGGCAGAAGCGTCACAAGAAACGCGAGCCATGCATTCAAGCCTGACAGCCTGATCGGGTTCGGTTGCTGCTTGGAAGCAAGTCTCAAATTATGATACTGCCTGGCACCTCGTGAAAAGCGCTCAAGAAAAATCAACACCACAACGATCATCAGCAGGAAAATAGCAATCTGCGCTGCTCCAGCCAGATCGTTCTGATTGAGCCAAACAGAAAAGACCGAGAAGGTGAGGGTCTTGGTCCCCAGATACTCCACCGCGCCAATGTCGTTGATAGTCTCCATGAGCGCGAGTGTGACGCCGAGGATGATCGCAGGGCGTGCCAGTGGAATGGTGATCTTAAACAATAAACGTGTCCCGGTAGTCCCCAAAACACGTGCACTGTCATGGACGTTCGACCCTTGCAGATAAAACAGGGTTCGCACCGAAAGAAACACATACGGGTATAAGACAAGCCCCAGCACGAACACTGTTCCCGGCAGACTTCTTATTTCCGGAAACCAATAGTCTCGGGAGGATTGAAAGCCTCCGATCGCCCGCACAGTTTCCTGCAATGGTCCGGTATAAGAGAAAAACTCCACAAAGGTATAGGCTGAAATGTAGGTGGGAACCGCTAACGGTAACACCAGTGCCCATTGCAGAATGTTTTTGAATGGAAAATCAAAGTAGGTGACCAGCCAGGCGGTGAAAGTGCCCACAATAGCCACAAAAATCCCCACACCTACCATTACCAGAATGGTAGTGAGACCCGCTGTAGGCATCACGGTTGTAGCAATGTGTATGAAACTGTCGAGATCACCCGCCAACGAAAGATAAAGTAGGGTGAATATGGGAAGGCATAGCAGAATGGCTACGGCAAACGCGCCGGGTATTAAATACCCGACGCGCTTACTAGAGGAATTCGAAATCGATATCTTCTTTACAAGTTCATTCAACTGGATGGTCCGTCATCATATCCCACTTTGTCCACCAGTTGAGATGCTTGTTTGCGCAGCTTGGCAATTTCATCAAGTGAAAGCGTATCCGGCTTGATCTGCCCAAACCCGGCAACGGTAGCAGATGGGTTTGTTCCAGGCTTCACCGGATATTCGTAAACCTGTTCGGCATAAATCTCCTGAGCTTTTCCGCTGGATAAAAATTCCATCAGCTTGATGGCGGCTTCCTTGTGCGGTGCATGTTTGGCAAGTGCCATGCCGGAAAGGTTCACATGAGTTCCGCGATCTTCACTGTTAGGGAACAGAACCTTGATGGACTTGGCCCACTCTTTCTGTTCAGGGTTCTTTTTATTATTCTGCATCAGGCCCACATAGTAGGTGTTACCGATGCCCAGATCACACTCGCCGGAGAAAATCCCTTTTGCTTGAGCACGGTCGTTACCATCAGGCACCCGAGCCAGATTTTCCTTAACACCAGTGAGCCAGTTTTCAGTAAACTCGGCACCCTTGTTAGCAATCATGGAAGCAATCAGGGCCACATTATAGGCATGTTGTCCTGAACGGGTGCAAATCTTGCCCTTCCACTTTGGATCAGCAAGCTCTTCATAGGTAATCTTGTCCTGAGATACGCGGTCTTTTGAGGCATAGACCACACGCCCACGGGTTGTGAGGCCAAACCAGTTACCTGATGGATCGCGATAATTGGCTGGAATGTTGCCATTGATCGTGTCGTTAGAAACTGGCTGAGTGAGGCCTTCATTGTTGATGCTTGAAAGACGCCCAATATCAACGGTTAGGATGACATCGGCAGGAGAGTTGGCGCCCTCTGCCTTCAGCTTCTCAACCATGCCCTTCTTCAGGAACTGGACCTGGGTCTTGATGCCGGTTTCTTTGGTAAATGCATCAAGCAAAGGGGCAATAAGATCAGGTTGGCGATAGGAATATATATTCACCTGGTCTGCCGCAATTGCTGCTGAAGTTGAAAGCAATGAACCACCGATGGTCATTGCGCCGATTAGGTTGAGAACTTTTTTGGACATGGGGGTCTCCGAAAACTTGACTATGAATATCCAAATTGCAGATCGCTCTCACGGAGTCAAGTATATATGACAAAAAAAGTCTAGTTTAGAATTGTTCTAAAACCTGGCTTGATTTCAAGGCCTTGTGGTTATTACAGAAAACAGAATGAGGGCCCGGCAAGCGCGCTCAGATACTTCTGACAGATCTGGCAAATTTCTGAATACAGAAGTTAGCCTACGAACCAAAACGAGCTGCGTAGGCTTTCCATTCGTCAGCAAATTCCACATCCTGGTAGTCCTCGAACCACGGGCCGCCGGAGGTGTAGTGCACGGCATTGGGCTTGCCTGAAGCGGGTAGATCGTTCCAGCCTTCGAGCCAGTTCCATTCCACCGGAATTTCACCAATTTCGTCATCCTGTGCCCATTGCATGCGGTGAAGGTAAGCGCCGCCTTCGCTGTTCACTTTCTCCACCGTCAATTGTTTGGTGGATGGGTGTGCACAGTTGAAGAACATGAAGGATGACCAGTTCTTGCGCGGATAAACCGTTTGCACCTTACCATCCATTTTTGTGTCTTCTTTTGGTTTGTATTCATGCTTCACGCAGCAGATTGCTTTTGAATCATCGCAATATTGCAGCAGGTTTTTCACATCGCTGAAGAACATAAAATCGCAATCACAAAAAAGCGCCCAGCCATCAAAACCTGCCAGATGCGGTGTAAGGAAACGTGAATAAGTAAACTCGGTTGAGGCAAGCGGATCCACTTCTCGTGTGTAAAGGCCGGAGTCCACGAGTTCCTGCAATTTGATCGGCGTAATTTCCACATCGATCGTGGCATGCTCAAGCAGAGAAGCCCGGGCCACCTGATAAGCGATGTCCTCACGTGAGTCCCAACCAATAAATACTCTCAAATCCGGCATTGACTAAAAATCCTGTGGCTAATTCCTAAATATGGACAATGCTTCTATACTTTTGTCAATTTCATGCCAAGCAATATCAAACGACATTCCCAATTGTTTCGGCAAGTGGGTATAAATGCAGAGACGGACAGGATTTTGGGACCGTTATTTCTAAAGCCGAATGATGACTTTCCGACCAATCGGGATGCTCAGATCGTATCCGGTTCATTGCACATCCATAACCGATTGCTGGCTGCTGGATATAAGCCGGTAAACCCGGATAGTCTGACGACGGAGAAAGATCGCGGTCAGATTTTGGCAAGCGTTGCAGAGATTTGTCGCATCACAAATTCACATCTGGAAAAGTATGAATGGCCACAAAGCATGCGATACGCATTGCTTGCTGACATCGTCTCACTGGCATTTTCATTGTTGGGGGCTGCTAGCCTCAAACAACATCTGGACGCAATAGAACTGGAAACATTTGTGGCGCCCGCCCAAAAAGGTGCGCTGGTGAAATCAGGAAGGCCCAAGGCCGGTTTCTTGGAGAGTTTTGATCGCGGGGTCGATAATCTATTGCTCTTCTCAAGACCGTTTCTGGTCAATTTGAACTCGCAATCTGGCAAGAAATTTGCCGACGAAGGTGCCCGGCATGTTCATCTTTCATTTGAAAGACCTTCTGCTCCGTTTTTAAAGACAGCGATTGGGAACAAACTTCAATTGTTCAAATCTCTCAGTCCTGGAACACGACTCCGGTATAAGTTGAGAGCGGGTGATCCCTCAAAAGTAGTAATGCCGGGACTGGAGAATGCAGAAGAATTGCAGAGCAATCTTCAGGAAGTAGCGTTAGCAGAAATTATACAAACGATTGTTGGCCGGTTAAAACAGACGGTTGACGAATTCAATACTGTTTTCCACTCCACCAAGGTTTGGTTGGAAGGGGTGAAGCGCTCACCGACAAAAGCACAGTTTAACAATGCCGGGTCAATCTCCCTCGCAGCCATGGGACATGCGTTCGGCGAGCAGGACATAGCGGTGGATTTTTTCAGCCACGGAGCCATGATCTCGCATGGGTCACCTGACCGAAAATTTATTACCGAGGTATTGTCGCGATCCATTTACAATGAACCTGACTACGCCAGTTCGCTCCTGCCGAGATCGCCGTTACAGGTTTGCGCACAGCGAAACAAATCGAAAATTGTTTCAAAAGTCAGACTGTCAGGTGAAAACTCCGCAGCCGAGCCGGTAGAGGCCAATCGGCCATTCAGAATTTATTTTGCTCCCAATTTCCTCAGCTGGTTTGTGTGTTTCCATGGCATGACGCAAAGTTGCTTTGAAGCGGAGTACTGCATTCGAAAACTGGTGGAAACCGTAAGTGAATTGCCGGATGTGGAACTCTATCTGCGGATAAAAACAACAGTTCAGGACAATGCCAAGAAACTTGCAAAATTACCCACCAGGGGTTTGTTGCCCGCCGATATCAGTGATGTTTTCGATCCTGCCCGCGGCATCATTGATGCCACGCACGGATCCCATCAAAAATATCTTGGCGATGCCGACCTGGTAGTAACCGAAGGTGCGACGGCTGTCATGTTTGAAGCCCTTGAACACCGCAAACCCGTACTGTTTTTGAACAGAGATGTCTCAAGAGAACCGTCTTTGCCTTCAATACGGTTGCCAGGCCCGGTTTCGCAAAGGGGTGCATGCTATACCGCAGGTGCCATGAAAGATCTCACGGCAACGCTCCATTCAATAATGCAGCATCACAAAGATAAACCACTGACCAATACGGAGCTTTCCAGCTTTATTTGGATATGATTGCAGAAGTTTTGTGCGACAATACTTTGGCTTTGAAAGTTGCTTCAACAAAAGTTTCAGTTTATCAATTTGTTATCTTGATCTGGCACCATAGTTTCGTCAGACAAACACATATTGACAATATGAGGGCATGATCAATGGCTAAGGAAAAAAAACCTGCAAAGAAAACCAAGGCTGCAGAGAAAAATGGTAAGGAAGAACAGGCCGCTGGTGAAAGCCTGCCGCGGTTTTATCAATCCGTCGCGGTATTGAACCGCAAAGAACACGAAGGGCTTTGCCTGAAGCCACTCGATGATTTCAGCTTCGCCAGCGACGTGAGCTCAATTCTCGTGGTCGCAACCGAATTTGCACAAGCAGCAGCACATTATCCGATCGTATTCTGGAAATCAGCCGATGGTGTGGTTGCACTTGCCGTAACCGGGCATAAGGAGGGTGAAAACGCCTTTGTTGATAGCGATAAAAACTGGCGTAAAGATACCTATATTCCTGCCTATGTGAGACGTTACCCGTTTTTGCTCGTTCAGTCAGATGACGGCAAGACGCTTTCTCTGGCCGTCGATGACAAAAGCCCGTTCATCTCCGAAAAGGAAGGTGAAAAACTCTATTCAGAAGATGGCCCCAGTGACACTTCCAAACACGCTTTGCAGTTTTGTCTGAACTTCAGAGCAGAGTTGGAACGTACGAAAACACTGATGAACCAGCTTGAGGATGCAGACATACTCGTGGAACGCAATGCTTCAGTCACTCTCAGTGATGGTGAAGTAAGCCGGATAGCGGGCTTCAGCGTCGTCGATGAAAAGAAACTTGCTGAACTGGATGATCACAAATTCCTGCAGATGCGGAAGACCGGTCTTCTCAACATGGTCTATGCGCACATGTGGTCCATGCGTGTCTGGAACAACTTGCTGGATATCTAGATTTTCGAAACCTTGGTCAGGAACTACAAGCCCATATGCTTCGGGAAATAAAACTCCCGGTCATATGGCGGATAACCCACTTTAGGTTCTGAAAGCTTTGAAGCCAGATCGAAGGTTTGTTTGCGGAGATATGTATTCAATTCCTTGCGGTTTCCGAATTCCGCGATCTGCTCTGGCGTAATGGGCTCACCCACAGCCAGTTCAAATTCACTGCCGATGCGCCTTGCGGTTTCAAAGAAGAACAGAGCAAGCCTCAGCGTGTAGCTCATATGACTGGCAAGCTGGAACAGACGGGAATTCTGCCCGCCGAAATATACCGGGATTACCGTCGCGCCTGACTTTTTGATAAGCTTGGCCGCGAATGGATGCCAGGGTGTATCAATAGCAGGACCTTTGTGAGGTTTTTCGCTCACCGCCACGCCGCCAGCCGGAAAAATACCAATAGCACCATTATTGGCCAGCGTGTTGAGAGCCTCTTTCCGCGTATCGATGTTGGTTTGCTGCGCCTCTTCAGTTCCGGAAAAGTCCACCGGCAAAAGACTACCTTTCGCATCAGGTGCCTGACAAAGAACATGGTTCGCCATAACCTTCACATCAGGCCGTGCTTTACGCGCAAGCCATGTGAGCGCAATACCATCCAACACACCATATGGATGATTGGCAATGAATACGACAGGACCGCTACGAGGAACGCGATCAAGCATGCTTTCATCGAATTTCATGTCCAGACCGAGTAGTTCGATAGCCGAGTTGAAAAAGTCTTTCGTATCCGACTCGTCGCGATCAAACTGCAAATACAGCTTTTTCAAGCGTCTTTGCCCACCCAGCATCTCAAATGTCTTGATTACGCCACGCCTGTAAAGTGGGTCGTAGGGTGTTGAGTAGGTAAAGTCTATCGCTTCTTTCTGAATTAAGCTTGCCAAGATCTAACCCCGTATCCTCAATTAGCCTCGTGCCTCTTCTCTATGACAAATTCACGAAACTTCTGTGACAGTTTCCACATAGGCGTTACCCATATTCCGTCAAATTTGTCCGCATCCAATAAGACATTCTGGGCTTATTGCGACTTGTCCCCCATTAGGTGATAATTTGCAATGCAAAAATCAAGAATTGAACGAATTTACAATATCCCGGCCCAGTTTTGGTACTGTCATATCCCTGTCACATAGCTTCGCCATGCTCCATTTTACGAGTTGATTGTCTACTCAACCGACCGATTGGTCTCGCCTTGAGTGCACGAACCCCATCCCCCAATCAACTCTGTTTCTATGACCCGCTTTTCCAGTAAGCCCAAAGCTGGAGAGCGGGTTTATTTTTGTGTTTTTTGGTTAATTTCAACAAAAATTCAGAAGAAATGCGCAATCAGCACAAAATTTGTCGTAGACTTTTATGCTGTCGGTATTGAAGTCCGGTGTCTTGCGTGCAATTCTGAGACTCTGTTTTTGTTGGGAGGAAAAAACAAAAATGACTGAAACAAAAAAATCACATCCTTTTTTGTCGATTTTTGCAAAAAACGCCAAAGAGGGGAAATTGTCACGTCGTGAGTTCTTCGCACTAGCGAGTACTGTCGGCGCAACTGCTGCAACTGCATACGGCATGCTGGGACTAACTGTTCCAACAACCGCTCATGCTGCTGCAAAGCAGGGCGGAACAATCCGCATGCAAATGGAAGTTCGCGCACTTAAAGATCCGCGTACTTATGACTGGACACAGATTGCCACCTACACAGCAGGTTGGCTTGAGTATCTGGTAGAATACAACAGTGACGGTACATTCAAGCCTATGCTTCTAGAGAGTTGGGAAGTGAGTGACGACGCTAAAACCTACACATTGAACGTTCGCAAGGGCGTGAAGTGGAACAACGGTGACGACTTTACAGCTGAAGACGTGGCACGCAACATCACTGGTTGGTGTGAGAAGGACGTTGAGGGTAACTCAATGGCCGGCCGTTTTGCTGTTCTGATCGGTGAAGACAACAAAGCACTTCCAGGTGCAATTGAAGTAGCCGACAGCCACACTGTTAAACTGAACCTGCCACAAGCTGACATCACATTGATCGCTGGCATGGCTGACTATCCAGCTGCGATTGTGCACTCAAGCCACAATCCGGAAGACATGCTGGGCACAGCAGTGGGTACAGGCCCATACAAGCCGGAAAGCCTCGAAGTTGGTGTTAAAGGCGTCGTTGTTCGCAACGAAGGCTTTGACTGGTGGGGTTATAAAGAAGGCAAGGGTGCTTACATCGATCGCTTCGAATTCATTGACTACGGTACAGATGCTTCTGCATTCGTCGCAGCTTATGAAGCCGATGAGATTGACATGAACTGGGAATCTGTCGGTGAATTCTCCGACATTATGGATGGCCTCGGCCTTACCCGTTCAGACGTGGTATCCGGTGCAACCATCGTTATCCGTCCAAACCAGGGCAGTGCACCTTACGATGATGTTCGTGTGCGTAAAGCGCTTGCCATGGCTGTTGACAACCAGGTTTGTCTTGATCTGGGTGTGGCAGGCAAAGGCCTTGCTGCAAACAACCAGCATGTGGGTCCGGTTCACCCTGAGCATGATCCATCAGTCGGTCGTATCCCGTTTGATCCAGCAGGTGCGAAAGCCCTTATGGAAGAAGCAGGCCAGGCTGACTTCGAGCATGAGCTACAGTCAATCGATGATGACTGGCGCAAGAACACCACAGATGCTGTTGCAGCCCAGCTGCGTGACGCTGGCATCAAGGTGAAGCGTACAGTTCTGCCTGGTTCCACATTCTGGAATGACTGGGCGAAGTATCCGTTCTCATCAACAAACTGGAACCACCGCCCGCTGGGTACGCAGGTTCTGGGTTTGGCATATCGTTCAGGCGAAGCATGGAACGAATCTGGATTTGCGAACAAAGAGTTTGACACTCTCCTCGCAGAAGCCAACTCAATCGCTGATGCTGACAAGCGTCGTGAAGTTATGGCCAAGATCCAGAAAATCATGGTTGATGAAGGTGTTACCATCCAGCCTTACTGGCGCACAATTAGCCGCCACCACAAAGAAGACATGGTTGGCGTCGATATGCACATCGCATATCTACCACAAGTCTATAAGTGGGGTTGGAAAGCCTAACTTTCGAAAACTGCACAGGGCCGCTCATCAGGGTGGCCCTTTTGCTATCAGGATTGCTTTATCTTTATTTGAAAGAATGTGCCGAACCCTATCGGCCAATGAGGGGAGCCCATGTTACAGTTTATCGCCCGCCGTGCCGGAATTATGATTCTGACGGCGTTATGTCTGACATTCGTCGTATTCTTTCTCACTAATCTTTATCCCAACCTAGAAAAGCTTGCCAAAACACAGGGCAATTTCCGCATGTCGGAAGAACAGGTGAACACCTGGCTTAACAACCGTGGTTATGGTCGAAACATGATCGTAAAATATGGTGAGTGGTTGGGCGTTGTTCCCGGTTACGTCATTGAAGGTACTGACGGAGAAGTCCGTGCCAGATGTGCCAGAAAAGGCACCGCGGTTGAAGATGCACCCAGATATTGCGGTATTCTGCAGGGTGACTGGGGATATTCAACAGTTTCCAAGGATAACGCAGGGCCATTGCTCTGGAACAGGTTGAAATTGACTGGCTTCCTGATGATGTGGGCTCTGATTATTACTGTGCCGATTGCCTTAATGCTTGGTATCTTCGCTGGTATGAAGGAGGGTTCCAAGACGGACCGAAGCGTGTCCACCTTCTCGATCCTATCGTCGGCGACGCCGGAATATGTGTCGGGGGTGGTGCTGATAGCCATATTCGCCTCGAGTGCGGTAGGCTTGAAATGGTTCAAGGGATCCGCAGCACAAGCAATGACTGCACCGAATATCGAGAATTTCATCCTGCCAGTTCTGACTATCGCACTGTTCAACATCGGGTACATCGCTCGTATGACACGCGCCTCCATGGCCGAAGTGATGACGGCGCAATACATCCGAACCGCGAGGCTGAAAGGCGTGTCATTCTGGGGAGTCGTTCTCAAACACGCTCTGCGTAACGCGCTGATCGCTCCTTTCACCATTATCATTCTACAAATTCCGTACCTGCTCACTGGTGTTGTGATCACTGAGACCCTGTTCAACTACAAGGGTATCGGTTGGCAGCTTGTTCAGGCTGCGGGTAACAATGACATTGAAATGCTGCTGGGCGTTTCGGTTATCTCAGTAATTATCGTGTTGGTCACGCAGCTGATTTCAGACATCGGCTATGTGTTCCTCAACCCGCGTATCAGATTGTCATAGGGGGGCGGCAACATGGAACCATTATCATCTTTTCAGATTATCATTACGGTTTTTGCTCAGTTCACACCGGTTTGGATTGCGCTTTTCCTGACCTTTGCTCTTTCCATATTCTTTAAGGATCGGTTAGGGCTCTACGGAAGATTGTTTGACAGTACGATCGGAATGATCGGCTTCTTCATTGTCATGTTCTGGATTTATACAGGTCTGTTTACCGCCTTGCTGGATATGATCTCCACGCATGATCCGCTGTCGCAGATTGCACGAATGAAGAACAAGGCACCGGGAACACCAGTACCTCAGGCTCAGATAGATGTGGGGGTCTATACCCATTATTTGCTTGGTGGTGATAACCTTGGACGTGACGTGTTCAGCCGCATGGTCAAAGGTTCTTGGGAAGTGATCAAGATCGCACCACTTGCAGCATTGTTTGCTTACATGGTCGGCATTACGCTTGGACTTCCGGCCGGTTACTACGGTGGTAAGCTCGATACAATCCTGTCATTCCTGGCAAACCTCATTCTTGCTTTCCCGGTTATTCTTTTGTTCTACCTTCTAGTTACACCGGAAATTGTTCAGACCGGCATACCGGCTTATATGGCGGCGGTGTTATTCATATTCCCGATAGTGTTCATCGGGGTATTGTTGAACTCGAAGTTTGTCACTCGACCGGAGATCAGGACACCCATTCTCATCATCGTTATGGTGGCAGCGTTCTGGCTGTATGCATCTCTTGTCTCCGAAATTGATCGCGGCACAGTTGTTGATCTCCTTCCAGACTGGATGGATCTGTTCAACGTGCCAGGTGGTATTTTGGTTGTGTTTGTTGCGGTGGTGTTTGTTAACTCACCGACAATCTTCAGGATCGTTCGCGGTCTTACGTTCGATGTTAAGACACGTGACTATGTATCGGCTGCCCAGACCCGTGGTGAATCACCCTGGTACATCATGCTTTGGGAAATCCTGCCAAATGTTCGTGGCCCGCTGATCGTCGATTTCTGTCTGCGTATCGGTTACACCACGATCCTTCTGGGTACACTCGGTTTCTTTGGGCTGGGACTTCCACCCGAAAGCCCGGACTGGGGATCCACAATTAACGACGGACGCAAATTGCTCTCGGTATATCTGCATCCACCATTGGTACCGGCGTTTGCACTTCTGAGCCTTGTGCTCGGGTTGAACCTGCTGGCCGATGGTCTGCGCGAAGAATCCTTGAAAGACTAAGGGAGGAACGGAAAGATGGCTAAAGAAGACGTACAACCGATCCTCGAGATAGAAGATCTGAACATTTCATTCTTCGTCCGGGCCGGTGAAATTCCAGCTGTGATGGACTTCTCGATGAAGGTTTATCCTGGCGAAACCATGGGTCTTGTGGGTGAGTCCGGTTGCGGCAAATCCACGGTGGCGCTGGGCATCATGCGTGACATGGGCAACCGCGGTAAAATCGTGGGTGGCACCATCAAGTTCAAAGGCCGCGACATGGGAGACATGTCAGCTGAAGAGCTGCGCGAATTGCGCGGATCCAAGATCGCCATGATTTATCAGGAGCCGATGGCTTCGCTTAATCCGGCCATGCGGATCGGTAAGCAGCTTATGGAAGTTCCGATTCTCCATGAGAAGGTGTCGAAAGAGGAGGCCTATCAGCGTGCCCTTGAAATGGTTGCGGCGGTTAAACTGCCTGACCCGGCACGCGTCATGGAATCCTATCCGCACCAGATTTCCGGTGGGCAGCAGCAGCGTATCGTCATTGCGATGGCCCTGCTTTCCAATCCGGATCTGTTGCTTCTGGATGAGCCAACAACCGCGCTTGATGTGACGGTTGAGGCAGGCATTGTGGAACTGGTGAAGGAACTCGGTGAGAAGACAGGAACCTCCATGGTCTTCATCTCTCACAACCTCGGTTTGATCCTCGAAACCTGTAACAAGATCACAGTGATGTATTCCGGTGAGGCTGTTGAAACCGGCACATGCCATGAAGTGTTCGACAGAATGCGTCACCCCTATACGCAAGGACTGTTTAACTCAATCCCACTGCCAGGCGCTGACAAGAATTCACGGCCGCTCCTGTCCATCCCTGGTCAGTTGCCGCTACCGCATCAGCGTCCCTTCGGATGCAATTTCGGTCCCCGTTGCCCGCATTTCGATGAACAGAAGTGTAACTCCGCACCGGTCAAAATGAATCCGATCAAGGGAGAGCCGGACCACAAGTCTCGTTGTAACAGGATTGACGAGATTGACTGGTACGCAGAACCTGAACGCCCTGTTGTTGCTGATCCTGTTCCACCGGGTGATGTGGTTCTGAAAGTGGACGACCTCAAGAAATATTACGACGTGGCCGCAAGTGCCCTGTTTGGTGGGTCAGACACAAGAACGGTGAAAGCCAACGAGTCCGTGAGTATCACGGCCCGTGAGGCTGAAACGGTTGCGATTGTGGGTGAATCCGGTTGCGGTAAATCCACACTGGCGAAGGTTCTTTTGGGACTTGAAACCAAGACAGATGGTGACGTCACCCTCGGCAATCTTGAAATTGGCGATGTGGAAGTAAACGATCGGGAAACCGACACCGTTGCCTCCATTCAGATGGTTTTCCAGAACCCGTTTGACACGCTTAACCCTAGCCAGACTGTGGGCAGCCAGATCATGAGAACACTTGAGATGTTCAAGATCGGCAACTCCCAGGAGGAACGCCGTAAGCGGGTTATGGAACTGCTTGATCTCGTCAAGCTTCCAAGAGCCTTTGCGGACCGCATGCCGCGTCAGCTTTCTGGTGGACAGAAACAGCGTATCGGTGTGGCACGGGCATTCGCCGGTCAGCCGAAAGTTGTGGTGGCGGATGAGCCAGTGTCAGCACTTGATGTGTCGGTGCAGGCCGCGGTTACCGAACTGCTGATGGAAATCCAGCGCGAAGCCAAAACCACCATGCTGTTCATCAGCCACGACCTCTCAGTTGTTCGCTATATCGCGGACCGCGTTGTGGTGATGTATCTCGGTCATATTGTGGAACAGGGAACAACGGATGAGATATTCTCGCCGCCTTACCATCCTTATACAGAAGCGCTGCTTTCTGCGGTGCCGATCGCCGATACCAGCGTGGAGAAAAAGCACATTGTTCTTGAAGGCGACATTCCTTCGGCCTTGAACCCGCCACCGGGTTGTCCGTTCCAGACCCGTTGCCCGCGCAAGATGCTGGTTGAAGGTGATTTATGCGAACGCGAAGTTCCGCCAATGCGTGATTTGGGTGGCGGGCATATCGTCAAGTGTCACCTGAGCGATGCTGTTCTGGAAGAAATGGAACCGGTGATTGTTCTTGGCAACAAGAAAAAAGGTTCCAAGAAAACCGGCGCAGCTACGGTTGCAACCGCTTCAGCACTTGCCGCGGCAAAAGATGCAGAAAGCAAAGTTGCCAAGACAAAGAAAGCGCCGCCTAAATCAACCAAAGCAAAGGCTGCAACCACGAAGGCTGCTCCTGCTGCAAAATCGGCAAGCGCAAGCGCGAAGAAAGACGCCCGTCCTCCGAAGATGAAGAAGCCGGCCAAGCCGGATGATCTGAAGCGGATTTCAGGTGTTGGTCCCAAGCTTGAAGGCGTATTAAACGGTCTCGGTATCTATAAGTTTGAGCAAATCTCCAAATGGAAAAAAGCCGAACGCGATTGGGTGGACGAGCACCTCAAGTTCAAAGGCCGCATTGAGCGTGATGATTGGGTAGCTCAAGCCAAGAAGCTTGCAAAAGAAAAGTAAACCTAAACTGGCGGTCTAAGCACCGCCAGTAAATCATTTACGTCCGAGTTTTCACCCAGGCCCATCACGCAGTCAAAAAGCTGAGCGGAACGTTCTTCGCCAATCACAGGGTTTGCGAGGAAGAAAAACTTCTCGTGAATTTCGTCGTCCGACAAAGGATCCTCATGATCACCGCGGGCCGGATGACACTCGGAAACATGGTTCGTGCCATCTTTCAACCTGATTTCCACATGGGCAAACCGCTCTGCCGGGAAAGCTTCGTTATAGGGTTCGAATTCCCTGAGCAGCATGTTTTGTGATAGTTCTAGAACGTTTGGATCATGTAGAGACTTACCACCCACTTCTTCAGGGCCAAGCTGACCGAACACAAGCGCTGCTCCCACAGGAAACGGCAATGAATATTGCGCTTGCTCTGTGGTTTGAGGATGGGTCGTGGCAAGCCGGACCGCCTCATGAAAGGAATGAACGGTTATCTGATCGATGTCTTCATGAGAAAACCCGTGCTGACGTTTCAGCGTCAAAGCGGCCTCACTTGCAGGCTGTGCCCAACGGCAAACCGGGTAAGGTTTGAAATACTGCTCTAATATGGTCCAGCGCGATCCAAGGTCACTCCAGTATTCCTGCACATCGTCACCTTCCACCGTGATGGCAGGTGCACCGGTAAATCCGGATTGAGCAAGATAGGTAGCACTCACGCCAGCCATCGCTCCCCAACCTGATCCATCCTTCAACATGGTGGGATGATCGATACAGCGCATCATCTGACTGCGTGGTCCGTGATATTCCCCGATCCCGATCGCCTCCCGGGTGAGCGTAGTATCAAGCCCCAGTATTCGCGATCCCAGAGCTGCCGAAGTGACAGCACCCCAGGCCCCGGAAGTATGATAATCCGGCACGCTGTTATGAAGAGCAAGCGCAGTGCGCGCACCAATCTCATATCCCACCACAAGATTGGTGATCATATCCTTGCCATCCATTTTGTCTTCAGCCTCGTTAAAGGTAAGAATGGTCGGCAACACATGGCAGCCCACATGACCCTTGGCCGGTTTGAAACCGTCATGGGCATCAATGGCGTCAATGGTCATTCCGTTTGCAAGCGCCGCACCTGCAGGACTGGCCGGTCTTCCGTCCAACAATATGGATGCAGATTTGCCACCCGCCGCAAAATGCTCGCACACATGTTCCCGGATCAGATGCGAAAGTTCAGTATTTCGACCACTGGCAAGGACGCCGCATAAATCGAGCAGGCATCGTTTTGCAAATTGCACCACATGATCAGGAATGTCGTCGTATCGAGTGTCGTGCAGAAACCCGTTGAAATCAGGCATCAGGTTGGCGCTCCCTTCCAGGGTAGTGCCGCCACAATATGGACCCGGTTACTCTCTCCGCCATTAAGTGCCGTATGATAACCCCGAGTGTCGGTGAAATAGACAGATCCATCAGCAGGCAAATGAGTCACGTGATGGTTCACGATAAACAGGGAACCCGGATTGGTGACAATCGGAATGTGCAAGCGTGGCTCGGGATCCCGGTGCCAGGAATTACAATTATACAATCCCTTAGAAAGAACCCGCATCCGCCCGATCGGGAAGCGCTTTGTCAGTTCGTTATGAACATGCTCAAAATAAGTGCCCTGAAATGCAGGAACCAGTTCGGTGAACTTGAACTCGTCCACCACTTCTTCCCGGCGAACTTCCTCATAGCTGTCATCCACTCTGGTGAAGAAAAGCCCTGAAAGATCGTTGGGAGTTTCCACTTCCACGCCCGGTCTGCGGGTGAGAGAAAAAGCGCCAAAGCCAGCCGTCAGGTCACCTTTGAACTCGGTGTGGGAAAGGGCGTCACTCAATGCTTCTCTGAGTTTTTCAATGTCGAAAGACAGTTGCAGCTTGGTGATCCCGGGACCCTCCACAAAACCGGCAACCGATTCCGTATCCGGCATTTGTGACATAAGTTCATTGATGGTTTGAGTGTCAGAATCTGTAATCTGTTGAACGCTCATTTCAAACCTCCCGGCTGAGTCTAAAAATAAAAATAGGGTTCACCAATTTTGATACCCCGTCAATTACTCAAACAGAACAGAGCATGGTTGATTTGCGACCGTTATTCCCCTCAAATCAGTGGAAATTGACTACCTGCATTTATGGTTAACAGCGATCGAGCTAAAAGGCCGGATTCTGAAAATCCGAGAGTGCAAACCGTTGCTCTTGTTAACCTTTTGTTAACATTAACAATTATTGAAAATACCGGTCAGCGTGATTGCCGGCAATTTTCGTTTTCACCGTGCTACTATTGTTGAATAGATTGTTTGCTCCAACTCGGGTTTCTTATACTCAGCTATTTTTGTAGCTGTTTTCGCGATACACGTGTATTCTGAAAAAGAATATTTGGGAGGAGACATATATGTCCAAATTTAATTTTACACGCCGTGGTTTGATGAAATCAGGTGCTGTAGTTGGCGCTGGCCTTGCCATGCCTACTATCTTCACCGGTTCAGCCTCAGCTTACTCAAATGAGCCTAAAGGCAGCACTGTGACACTTGGTTTCAACGTGCCTCAGTCTGGTCCTTATGCTGATGAGGGTGCTGACGAACTGCGTGCCTACAAGCTTGCTGTTGAGCACCTGAACGGTGGCGGTGACGGCGGCATGATGAGCACATTCTCATCAAAGGCGCTGAAGGGTAATGGTATCCTTGGCAAGAAGGTGGAATTCGTAACAGGTGACACCCAGACTAAAGCTGACGCTGCGCGCGCTTCTGCTAAGTCCATGATCGAAAAAGACGGTGCTATCATGATCACCGGCGGTTCATCATCAGGTGTGGCTGTTGCTGTGCAGGCTCTTTGTCAGGAAGCTGGCATAATCTTCATGGCTGGTCTGACACACTCAAACGACACCACTGGTAAGGACAAGAAGGCTAACGGTTTCCGTCACTTCTTCAACTCTTATATGTCCGGTGCTGCACTGGCTCCAGTGCTTGCAAACGCATACGGTAAAGACCGTAAGGCATATCACCTGACAGCTGACTACAACTGGGGTTACACCACAGAAGAAGCTGTTAAGACTTCAACAGAAGAAATGGGCTGGGAAACAGTTAACTCTGTTAAGACACCTCTGACCCAAACTGACTTCTCATCATACATCGCTCCGGTTCTTCAGTCAGACGCTGACGTTCTGGTTCTGAACCACTACGGTGGTAACATGGTGAACTCGCTCACAAACGCTGTTCAGTTCGGCCTTCGTGACAAGCAGGTAAACGGCAAGAACTTCGAAATCGTTGTTCCGCTTTACTCACGCCTGATGGCTCGCGGTGCTGGTGAAAACGTTAAGGGCATCTTCGGTTCAACAAACTGGCACTGGTCACTGTCTGACGAAGGCTCAAAAGCATTCGTTAAGTCATTCGGTGAAAAGTATGGCTTCCCGCCATCACAGGCTGCGCACACAGTTTACTGTCAGACACTGCTTTATGCTGATGCTGCAGAGCGTGCCGGTACATTCAACCCATGTGGCATTGTTGAAGCTCTTGAAGGCTTCGAGTTTGACGGCCTGGGTAATGGTAAGACACTTTACCGTGCTGAAGACCACCAGTGCTTCAAAGACGTGCTGGTCGTGAAGGGTAAAGAGAACCCAACATCAGAATTCGATATTCTGGAAGTTGTTGAGGTTACTCCGGTTGATAAAGTTACTTATGCACCTGACCATCCGCAAATGCGTGATGCTAACGGTAACCCTGTGCCAATCGGTACATGTAACCCCGGCGCATAATTAACCTCTTATAACAAATGCCGGAGGAGGGGTGCTCTAATCCCTCCTCCATTTGTATGACAACGAGCGCAACTCTAACAAATTTTTGGTGACGCTATGGAAGCGATAATCCTTCAGGTACTTAATGGCTTAGACAAAGGATCGGCTTATGCCTTGATCGCCTTGGGCCTGACATTGATTTTCGGCACGCTGGGCGTGGTGAATTTTGCGCATGGCGCATTGTTTATGCTGGGTGCATTCTGCGCGGTAACACTGAGCCGCATACTGACACTCAGCCATACCGTCATCGACGAGACAAAGACAGATTTTCTTGGCAATCCTTTGAAAGTGGATGTGCCATATATTTACGACATTTTCGGTGAGAACGTGGGTAACGTGATCATTGACTGGTCAGTTCCCATATCGATCCTGTTTGCGATCCCGATCATGATATTGATCGGTTTTATTATGGAACGCGGTCTGATCAGACACTTTTACAAACGCCCGCACGCTGACCAGATCCTGGTGACATTCGGTCTGGCGATTGTGTTGCAGGAGATCATCAAGTTCTTCTATGGCGCGAACCCTATTCCGACACCGGCACCGGAGATCTTCAAGGGATCATTTGATTTCGGATCTCTGATTGGATTGGAAGGAGCGGGTATCATTTATCCGTATTGGCGACTTATTTACTTTGCCTTTGCTGCGGCAATAATCGGCGCGGTGTTTTCTTTCCTGCAATTTACCACCTTCGGCATGGTTGTCCGAGCGGGTATGGCAGACCGGGAAACCGTTGGCCTGTTGGGCATTAACATCGATAAGCGTTTCACACTCATGTTCGGTCTTGCAGCCGCGGTGGCGGGGCTCGCCGGTGTGATGTACACACCGATCAACTCACCCAATTATCATATGGGCATGGACTTCCTGGTCTTGAGCTTCGTGGTTGTTGTTGTGGGCGGTATGGGATCATTGTCCGGAGCTGTGCTCGCTGGCTTCCTGCTTGGGGTGCTCGAGAGTTTCGCCTCGATGACGGTGGTGCTGGAAACCTTACCGGGTATCAACCAGATCATAATTTATCTGGTCGCCATGATCGTACTTCTGACCCGGCCTCGGGGGCTTATGGGTAAAGCTGGTGTTATGGAGGAATAACCATGCTGGGACTTAATAAAAAAGATGCGGGTCTTCTGACCGTTGTTATCATACTCACATTGTTTGCACCGTTCCTGCTGAACCCGTTTCCGGAAAATTCAGCCATGGCACAGTTCAACGCCGGCTATCCTGACCTGATGCAGCGTCTGGTAATCTTCGGAATTTTTGCCATCGGCTTTAACATCCTCTTTGGCCTAACCGGCTATCTGAGTTTCGGCCATGCTGCCTTCCTCGGCGCTGGCAGTTACGCCGGTATATGGATGATCAAGCTCCTCACTTTGAACGTTATTCCGGCAATCATTGCTTCTATCGTTGTGGCTGGACTGTTCTCACTGCTTGTGGGCTGGATATCGCTGCGACGATCAGGGATCTATTTCTCGATTTTGACACTCGCCTTTGCGCAGATGTCCTATTCTCTCGCCTATTCCGTGCTGACACCAATCACTGGTGGTGAAACCGGTCTTCAGCCAAAACTTGGCGATCCGAGAATTCTTGACAGTGCACTGGCCGAAGGTGAAACACCGCGTGCCAATCTGTTCGGCATGTTCATGAATGACAGTTACGAGCTAAGCATGGCTGGATGGGTCTTCACGTTCAATACCGGATACTATATCGCGGCGGTTTTCCTTGTAATCGCGTTCTACATTTCAATCCGGATTTTCAGATCACCATTCGGCCTGATGCTTCGTGCGGTTAAAACCAACCAGCAACGTCTGAACTATACAGGGATCGAATCTCGTCCATACACATTGGCTGCCTTTGTGATCTCAGGCATGTATGCCGGTCTAGCCGGTGGTCTGCTGGTGGCGATGGATACACAGGCTGGTGCGGAACGCATGTTCTGGACTGCATCCGGTGAGGTCGTTCTGATGACCATCCTGGGTGGTGCCGGCACATTGATAGGGCCTGTCCTGGGTGCTGGATTTATCAAATATTTTGAAAACATTGTTTCTAAGATCAACGAGGGCATTTTGCAGGCCTGGTTCTCATTCCTGCCTGAAGGTGCTCAAGACGTTCTGGTAAGTATTTTCTATCCGTTCATCGGTAAGGGATGGCACCTCACATTGGGTATCATCTTCATGTTGGTGGTTATCTTCCTTCCGGGCGGATTGATGGAAGGCGGGCAGCGCATTTCTAATCTGTTCAAGCGAAAAGAAAAAATGGAACCAGGTTCGGGCAGCCCTAAGCCCGCACCAGCTGAATAAAGGGGCTGTTTTGTAATGGGTATTCTGGAGGTATCCGGGGTCAACAAGCGCTTTGGCGGCTTGCAGGCACTAGGAAATGTGAACTTGAGTGTGGAAGAGGGGACCGTGCATGCGATCATCGGCCCTAACGGTGCGGGAAAATCCACGCTGCTGAACTGCTTCATTGGCAAGCTCGTTCCTGACACAGGGACAGTGATGTTCGATGGCCAGTCTCTGCTTGGCATCAAACCGCACGAGATCAATCAGCTTGGCGTGAGCCGGGTTTTCCAAACACCGGAGATTTTTACCGATCTCACTGTGTTTGAGAACGTCATGATTCCATGCTTTGCAAAGCGTGACGGGTCGTTTGAGATGAATGCTATCGGTAGCGTTTCTTCACAGACTGACATACAGGAAAAAGCCGAGCAAATGCTGATCGATGTGAACATGATCGACAAGCGTGATGAGAACGCGGCATCTCTTTCTCGTGGTGACAAACGGCGTCTGGAAATGGCCATGTGTCTGGCGCAGGACCCCAAGCTGCTTTTGCTGGATGAGCCCACAGCCGGTATGGCCCGTGCGGACACCAACAACACCATCGACCTGCTGAAGGAAATCCAGGAAGCCCGCGGCATCACCATGGCGATTATTGAACATGACATGCACGTGGTATTCTCACTGGCGGAAAAAATATCGGTACTTGCACAGGGGACTGTAATTGTGGAAGACAAGCCGGAAAACATTAAAGGCAATCCTAAAGTTCAGGAAGCCTATCTGGGGAGCGCACATTAATGAGCGAGGCGGAAACAAATTCGCAAACTGCATCGGCCGAGTACTTCCATGCAGACGACATTCACGCATATTACGGTGAGAGCTACATTGTTCAGGGTGTGAGCATGAGCCTGGGTGAGGGTCAGATCATGGCCTTGCTGGGAAGAAATGGTGCGGGCAAAACATCAACACTGAGGAGTATAGCACGCCTCGATGATCCTGTTGTGACAAGAGGCAACATCACGCTGGATGGCGAAGCACTGCATGAAATGGCCAGTTATGAGGCTGCGAAATCAGGCGTGGGCCTGGTGCCGGAAGACCGTAGAATTATTCAGGGACTGACCGTTGAGGAAAACCTGAAACTGGCCCAGATTGCTGAGCCCGTCGGCTGGTCACTGGATCGAATTTACGGGCTATTCCCAAGATTGGGTGAGCGCCGCAAGCAGGAGGGTACAACCCTTTCTGGTGGTGAGCAGCAAATGCTGGCAATCGGCCGGGCACTGGCGCGTGACGTTAAACTTCTGTTGCTCGATGAACCCTATGAGGGCCTGGCTCCGGTTATCGTTCAGGAGATTGAAAAAACCCTTCAACTCATCAGGGAAGAGGGTATGACCACGATCATCGTGGAGCAGAACGCTGTGGCTGCACTTAATCTCGCGGACAAGGCTGTGATCCTCGATACCGGTCAGGTGGTCTATGACGGTACCGCCAAGGAGGTTCTGGATAATGAAGACCTCCGCCACGAATATCTGGCGATTTAATCTGATTACTGAGTAAAAGATCCAAGCCCCCTCATCTTGAGGGGGTTTTCTTTTGTGTGGCAGTTTCAGATTGGCGTTTGTGAGCTATATTGTTGACTGAGAAGTAGGAACTTTTGAGAATTCAACATGGCCACACCGCGGGACTGGATGGAAGTAAGGCCGCAGGGCCTCTACTGCAAACCAGCTGACACCTATATCGATCCCCATGTGGCCGTGCCCAAGGCGATTGTCACCCATGGCCATGCTGATCACGCCCGCCCGGGTCATCAGAGCCTGATCGCAACCCGTGAGACGATTGCGATCATGAAGACACGCTACCCTGATGATGCACCGCAAACGGTAACAGATTGCGGTTACCATGATGAAATCATGCTAACACCGGATGTGAAATGCTGGCTTGCCCCTGCCGGGCACATACTCGGAAGTGCCCAGGTGGTTCTGGAATATAACGGCCAGCGTGTGGTGGTCTCAGGTGACTACAAGCGCCATGAAGACCCAACCTGCGAGCCGTTTGAAGTGGTGCCCACAGACGTCTTCGTGACAGAGGCAACCTTCGCGCTACCGGTGTTCTCCCATCCTCCGCTCGAAGATGAAGCGGCCAAGCTTATCCGTTCTCTCGAAACCTTTCCTGATCGCACACACTTGCTCGGTGTTTACGCACTGGGTAAATGTCAGCGCATGCTACTGGCTTTGAGGCAAGCGGGATATGATCGTCCATTCTATCTTCATGGCGCGCTTGTGAAGCTCACAGAACTCTACCAACAATTCGGAATGGCTTTTGGTGATTGGGTCGCTGTAGGTGATCTCGCACCTGCAGAGCGCGAAGCGCTGCGGGGCCATGTGGTGTTGTGCCCACCATCCGCTCTGGCAGACCGTTGGAGCCGGTCCATGCCGGATGCTCTTCCCATCATGGCATCGGGTTGGATGCAAATCAGAGCCCGCGCCCGTCAGAGAAGGGTGGAGATGGGCTTGATCGTTTCTGACCATGCTGACTGGGAGGATTTGCTGAAAACTGTCTATGACACTGGCGCGAAAGAAGTCTGGATCACCCATGGTCGCGTTGAGGCCCTACAACATGCGCTGCGCGCCAATGGCATTGATGCAAAGGCGCTGGAACTCATCGGTCGTGAAGAGGAGGGGGATTGATGGAAGCCTTCGCCCAACTGCTTGATGATCTTTACTTCACCAATTCAACGCTCGCAAAGGAACGTATCCTCACGGCCTATTTCGAACGCACACCGGACCCCGATCGCGGTTGGGCCCTTGCTGCCATTGCCGGTACCCTGAGCTTTGATCTCTTCAAACGCAATTTGTCCAGAAACCTCATAACCGAACGCATGGATGAGGAACTGTTCGCCCTGTCTTATGATTATGTGGGTGAACTGTCTGAAACCATTGCCCTTGCCTGGCCCGTGTCGGATGAACCCGTGCTTCTCAACAAGCTCCCTGGCCTCACCGAAATCATTGCGGACTTCCAGTCACGCGGGAAAGATGAAATCCGTCAATACCTCGTGCAATTGCTGGATAACATGACCCCGCCACAACGTTGGGCCCTGTTGAAGCTTGGTACACGTGGCCTGCGGATCGGCATGTCAGCCCGATCTGTAAAACGTGTGCTAGCCCGCATGAAAGATGTGGAGTTGGAGGTGATCGAAGAGCTCTGGCATGCGCTTGAACCCCCATACGAGGATCTGTTTTCCTGGATTGAGGGAAAGACAGACATTCCTGACATCTCAAAATCCATCAGCTTTTCACCTGTCATGCTGGCCCATCCGATTGATGAGGAAAAGGATCTGGACCGCATTTCACCGGAGACTCATGTGGCTGAGTGGAAGTGGGACGGTATCCGTGTTCAGATCGCATCAGCCGATGGCAATGTGAAGATCTTCTCACGCACGGGCGATGACATTTCCCATTCCTTCCCGGATCTTGCCGATGCGGTCACCTTTGATGCTGTGGTGGACGGAGAACTGCTGGTGACAAAGGAGGGCGAAATCGGATCCTTCAACGATCTCCAGCAAAGGCTCAACAAGAAAAAGCCCTCCAAAAAACTGATGGCGGAGGCGCCTGCTCATTTCCGCGGTTATGACCTGTTGAAGCTGAAAGGTGAAAATCTGCGTGACCAGCCTCTGGACGAAAGACGCAAGGGTCTCGAAACACTCCTTGCCGAGCAGGATGAAAACACATTTTCCCTGTCTCACAGGATTGATTTTCAGAATATTGAAGATTTGAAGCGTCTGCGCGAGGAAGCTTCACAATCAAACGGCAAGCTCGAAGGCCTGATGATCAAGGATCGCGCCAGCACCTATGTGGCAGGAAGGCCAAAACATGCATGGTACAAGTGGAAATGCGATCCTTACCTGCTTGATGCGGTGATGATGTATGCCCAACGCGGTCATGGCAAACGCTCAAGCTTTTATTCTGACTACACCTTCGGGCTATGGAACGAGGAGGGCCAGTTACTTCCGATCGGCAAGGCTTATTTCGGGTTTACCGATGAAGAACTGAAGCAGATCGACAACTGGATCCGCAAGAATAAGCTTCAGCGCTTCGGTCCCGTTCAGGAAGTGAAAAAGGAACTGGTGTTTGAAGTTGCTTTCGACAGTGCCCATCGCAGCACCCGCCATAAATCGGGCTTCGCGCTCAGATTTCCCAGAATTCATCGTATAAGATGGGACAAGCCTGCAAACGAGGCTAACCTGCTGAGCGATCTGGAAAAGCTGGTGGAGTAACCTTAGAGCCGGTCTTCAGCGCCGATCAGATCTTGTCTTGCCAGATCCATGTGCCGGTTAAGCGCATCAATGGCACTCGCCGTATCCCGGTTATAAAGCCCATCCAGGATTTCCTTGTGATGGTCGTTATATTTACGTATTTGGTCCGGTGACAGAATAAGGTTCTTCATGGCGGTCCACTGATTGTGGGAACGCACTTCATTGATCTGCTCATATAGATGGACCATCAACGGATTGCCAGTGCTCTTGGCCAGCTGAAGGTGAAAATCACTGTCCAGCCTGGAGAAATTATCCCGGTCATTTTCAGATGCAATCATGCGTTCGAGGATCCCGCCCATCACATCCATATCCCGGCGTGTTGCATGAATGACAGCCAGTCTGGTGATCTGCCTTTCAATACCAATTCGTGCATCAATTAATTGGATTGGGCTTATTTGGTCGATAACATCAACCACGTCTGTTTCTTTTTTGCCGTCATAGGTAACAAAAGTGCCACTACCCACTTTGCGTTCGAGCAGACCGGCATTCTCGAGCATGTCCAGCGCATTGCGGATCGTGCTGCGTGAGGCAGAATAATTTTCCGCCAACTCCCTTTCCGTAGGCAACTGGTCACCATCGGAAAAAGTTCCGGTCTCGATAGCACGGCGAAGTCTCAGGCTTATCGCCCTTGCTCCCATACTTGTTTTATGCGGTTCTTCCAAAACCATACCTAGATTCCTAAAACCTCTCCATTTCGTTGGATTTTAGCGGCTATGTTCCTCCAAACAATTGCATTCTGTTAATACGTTACCGCTCCAATGTCGAGGATCAGAACAGTGCCATCAACGGAAATCTTGGCAAAGCACAATGATTTGCGATCATCCGCGATTGCCGATGTGTGGTGTTTCGTGAACATTCAGTGGATCGCCGTTCCGCGACAATGTGAAACAGCAAGTATTCGGAAAAACCACTGCACTCATCCATCCCACTAGCAGTTGGTCGTTAAACCGCTCTGCGTCTCCAAGCAATCGACGATGTTTCCCGTTGTTTTCACCATAAAACGAAAATTAGCTATTGTCAAAATTGGTATGGATTTGGTAGGCTATTGGTATATTAAAAAGAACCAAAGTAAATTTCCGGGAGGGAGCTGTTTATGGCAATGGATATTGAAAAATTCGTCGAGGCTGATGGTCGCGACGAAAAGATCAAGCAGGTTCGTGAGAAAATCAACGAACTTGGTATTGAATATCTATATCTGCAATTTGTGTCTGTCACTGGCAAGATCATGGGTAAAGGCATTCCTGCCGACCATTGGGAAAGCGTGGCGAAGAAGGGCTTCCAGCTCGTTTATGGTGCTACAGTCAACCTGTTCACCGACCGTGCAGGAAACTATCTTGGTTATGGACCGGAAGCTGCAGAGCTTGTGGGTATTCCTGAGCCGGAAACATTCATGCAGCTGCCATGGGCGCCGGAAATTGGTCGCTTCTATTGCACCCTGTTCCGCAACCGTGAGGAAAAAGTCGATCCAGGTGCGTATCTGACTGCAGACTGCCGCGGAAACCTGCGTCGCATGCATGATGATTTCCAGAAGAAACATGGCCGTCAGCTGCGCATCGGTACCGAGCCGGAAATGATGTGGCTGAAGTTTGATGAAAACGGTCAGCCAAAAGACGGTTTCTCCAAGCCATATTGCTATCACATCGATCAGTTCGAAAGCCTGCGTCCTGTTTCACTGCAGGTGATCCGTTACGCTCGTAAAATGGGTCTGGACATGATCCAGGGTGACCACGAGGATGCACCGGGCCAGCTCGAGTTGAACTGGATGTTTGATGACGTGCTCCGCAACGCTGACCGCCTCACAACCTATCGTCAGATTTGTGCGCAGGTGGCGCGTGAGCACGGCATCTTTGCCTGCTTCATGACCAAGCCATTCATGGGTGTGTCAGCTTCCGGTTGTCACCACAACATGTCACTATGGCGTGGTGGTGAGGATCATTTCGTTCCAACCGGCAATGATGAAAACAACCTACCAGGCATGAAAGACAACTACATGTATGTACGTGGGGGTGAAAACACCTTCATGCCGGATGATGATGACCCACAAATGCCGGGTAAAGAAGGTCTTGAAGCAATCGGTGGAGTTGTGAATCACCTGCAGGCTCTGACTGCTGTTGGCTGTTCGACCGTTAACTCATATCGCCGCTTGTGGGACACAGGTTTCTGGGCACCGGTATTTGCTGACTGGGGTTTCCAGAACAGAACAACCGGTCTGCGTGTTTCCGCACCAGGACGCTTTGAATATCGTTCAGTGGACTCCATGGTGAACCCGTATCTCATGGGTACAACCCTGTTGGCTGCCATGGATGATGGCATCGACAACAAGCTGGATCCAGGTGAGCCGGAAGAGCGCAACATCTACGAAGCGATCAAAGAAGGCAAAGACGTCAAGAAGCTCCCAATGTCATTGGGTGAGGCGCTTGGCCATCTTGAAAACAGTGAGGTGGTTCGCCGCGGCATGCCGGGTGAAATGTATCGCCTCTATCACGAATACAAACACGACGAATACGCCCGCTTCATGTCAACTGTGACTGAGTGGGACAATGAAACGTATATGGAATGCCTGCCATAAGGCCGGACTTTCCAAACGAAATTTGGCAGGCCGGGAACATCCCGTCCTGCCGCCTTATTACAACAAACAGGAGTTAATGAGATGTGTGGTATCGCTGGTATCATTCACAGAAAGGGCTCGAGTAATGTTGGTCAGGAAATGACTGCCATGCTTCAGTCCCTTAAACACAGGGGTCCGGATTCAACCGGTTTTGCGATTTATGGCAAGCCGGACGAGGAAGAATTCGTCATGCGCTTCAAGGTTGCCGAACAGGAAGACCTGAACAAAGGCAGCCGCATCCATGGGGAAATGGCTGAGCGCAAGGCAAAGGTCGATGCGATCCTGGAAGAACTGGGCGTCGAAGTGGACGAACAGGAAGAAGCAACTGAATACGCTCATCGCTATGAGATCAAATATAGCGGTGACATGAAGCAGGTTGCCGACCGTATTGAGGAAATCGACAATGTGGAAATTCTCTCAATCGGTTCTGCACTTGAGCTGATCAAGGATCTGGGTGACGCAACAGTAGTGTCAGACCAATATGGTCTGGATGACTTTACCGGAACCCACGGCATTGGTCACACCCGCATGGCCACAGAGTCAGACGTGGATATCCGTTCAGCACATCCGTACTGGGCTTACCCATACAACGACATTGCTGTGGTCCATAACGGTCAGATCACCAATTACTGGTTGATGCGCAGACAGTTGGAGCGCGAAGGTCAGCGGTTTGTTTCAAACTGTGACTCAGAACTTCTTGCTGTTTACGTGGCTGTGCATCTGGAAAAAGGCTTTTCACTTGAAGAGACCTTGAAGAAATCCATCGACGAGATCGATGGGGTCTTCACCTATCTGGTCACCACAACCGACCAGTTGGGCATGGCAAAGGACTCCATGGCAGCCAAGCCAATGGTTCTTTACGAAACAGATGACATGGTCGCGCTCGCTTCAGAAGAAGTGGCGATCCGTGCAGTGGTGCCACATGAGATTGACACCTGGGACCCTTATGATGAGGAGGTAAGAGTATGGCAGGCGTAAGTACTTCCCATGAAATGGGCATGCACACGGAACCGCTTAAGGGCCGTGACATCAAAACCATGTTCAAACTGGAAAACGAGGGTAACTATGCCTATGCGTTTGCCAAGGATGTGGACTTTAACAAGCGCGCTGAAGTGGAGTGCGAAGGCAAGGAAGCCACAGAGATCAACAATGAAATTCGTGATCTGATCAACAGCGGTCACGGCACCATTGTGCTCAACAATCCAGGTGCGAAACACTCGATCATCGTGGGTGTCCTGAATCGCATGAATTTCATTGTAAACGGTTCTCTGGGTTATTTCGGTTGCGGTCTTCTCGACGGCCCGAACGTACGCATCTCAGGCCGTGTAGGCTGGTCATTCGGTGAAAACATGATGGCTGGTGTCTGCGTGGTAGAAAAGAATGCTGGCTCCACTTTCGGTGCTGCTCTTCGCGGTGGCGATCTGGTCTGTAAAGGCTCTGTGGGTTCACGTACCGGCATTGACCAGAAGGGTGGAACCATCCTCGTGGGCGGTGACACCGGTGCTTTCTCAGGCTTCATGATGCAGCGCGGTCGCATGGTTGTATGCGGAAACGCAGGCAAGAACCTGGGCGACTCCATGTATGACGGAACGATCTATGTGGGTGGCGAAATCCAGGATCTGGGTGTTGATGCGGTTCCCGGTGAACTGACAGACCTCGATAAGGCCTGGCTCACACGCAAGCTCACTCAATACGAGATTATGCCGGACAAGGGTGTTGATCACTTCACCAAAATCGTCGCTGGCAAGCAGTTGTGGAGCTACGACAACCTGGAGCCATCCGAGAAGAAACTGGTTCTCTAGAACCTGGAAATTTGTGCGGGAATTCCCGTTGAAAGGTAGACATTATGTTGGAAAAACCAAAAAAGACTGAAACCGGTCTTGCAAAGTTACAGGTGGAGAAAAAGTACAAGCTCGGACAGAGCCAGATTTTCACACCTGAAGTCATCAATGACATTCATATCAAGTCGGAGCTCGGCCGCTATCGTATGCGTGGCTTCTCCATGTTCAAGAAAATCCCCCATTGGGATGATCTCACATTTCTACCCGGAACCCTGACCCGTTTTGTGATCGAGGGTTACCGCGAGAAGTGTCTTACAAAAACTGTTATTGGCCCTCGTGCTAAGCGTCCGCTGGAACTGGATATCCCGGTCTATATCACCGGCATGAGTTTCGGTGCGCTTTCCTTTGAAGCCAAGACGGCCCTTGCCCGCGGTGCCACCATGGCTGGTTCCGCCACATGTTCAGGTGAGGGGGGTATGATCCCGGATGAGCGTAGATATTCATCCAAATGGTTCTATCAGTGTATTCAGTCGCGTTACGGATTTAACCCGCACCATCTGCAATTGGCAGACGGCTGTGAGTTCTTCATCGGTCAGGGCTGTAAGGTGGGCTTAGGGGGTCACCTTATGGGTCAGAAAGTGACCGACCAGGTGGCGGAGATGCGCTCATTGCCGGCAGGCATTGACCAGCGCTCTCCTGCCCGTCACCCGGACTGGCTGGGCCCGGATGATCTGGCTCTTAAGATCCAGGAAATCCGCGAAGCAACTGACTGGCAGATCCCGATCCAGCTCAAGCTTGGTGCGGCGCGTGTGTATGACGATGTGCGCATGGCGGCAAAGTGTGATCCGGATTCGATCTACATCGATGGCATGGAAGGTGGCACTGGTGCAGGCCCACACCTGGCAACCGAGGAAACCGGTGTACCAGGCATGGCAGCCATCCGTCAGGCCCGTCGCGCGATTGACGATATCGGCAAGCGTGGTGAAATCAGCCTGATCTACGCTGGTGGTATCCGTAACGGTGGTGACATTGCCAAGGCTCTTGCACTGGGTGCGGATGCGATTGCGATTGGTCACTCAGCCATGATGGCCTTGAACTGTAACAAGGACATCCCGGAAGCGGATTATCCGTCAGAAATGGGCGTGGAGCCAGGTGAATGCTACCACTGTCACACGGGCCGTTGCCCAGTTGGCGTGGCAACGCAGGACCCGATCCTTCGTACCCGTCTGGACCCGGATGAGGCAGCAGAACGCGTCTACAACTTCCTGCATACATTGACCATGGAAGCACAGATGATGGCGCGCGCCTGCGGTAAAACAAACATCCATTCACTGGAGCCAGAAGATCTGGCTGCATTGACCATGGAAGCTTCCGCAATTGCCCAGGTTCCACTGGCCGGCACTGACCATACGGTTGGTGTTGAAGACTATCACCACATCTAAGGAGACGAACAATGGCAGGAACAAGCTACAAAGGCTCCGAAATCAAGGACGTTGATCAGTTCATCAAGTCCGCTGATGGTCTGGAGTCAGAGCGTGAAAAAACAATCGGCCAGCACATCGGCTACCGCTATGATGTGAACCTGTTGCCGGATTATGACCGCCTGACGGACTTCCTCAAAGGTTATATGGAATTCATGGGTTGGGAAGACCTCAACTGGCTGGAAGATGTGCATATGGGTTATGACGACGGCAAGGCCGCTGTTTTCGACCGTAACATCAACGGCTGGGTGGCGATCCCGGAAGAAATGGATTTGCCGGACAACCAGCAGGACCGAGACATGATAGCGCGTGAACTTCTAATCAAGTTCCAGATGTCACCGGATCATCCGATGGTGCAGCTCAATGAGGCTTATCGCAAGTTCTAACCGGGCTAAAAATCAAGTTACAAACCCCCATCTCGAAAAACTTCGGGTGGGGGTTTTCTTTTGGTGCAGTTAGTTTCACCTACTCGCCCTTCCTGGATTGCGCATATGATTTGGCGAACCAGATGACAGCTCCGGCTACCACACCCCAGAAGGCGCCACTGACGCCCATTAGGGTCATGCCGCTGGCAGCGATCAGGAACGTAATTGCAGGTGCTTCCAGCTGACTACTATCCTGAAAAGCTGCTGAAACCGAATTGACCAATGCGGGAATGAGCGCAAGGCCCGCAACCGCCGTGATCAACGCAGCGGGGGCAAGGCTTGCAAGGGATGTGACGAGACCCGCTGCAAAAGCCAGTAGAACATAGGCAATTCCGGATGTGATGGCCGCCCAGTAGCGCACTGCCGGATCGCGCCCAGCATCTTCGCCCGCCATCATGGCAGCGGTAATCGCGGACATATTCACCGGAACCGCGCCGAACGGTGCTATCAACAGGCTCACCAAGCCTGTGTTGCGGATCAGTGGTTGCCGTTTCACAGGATAATTATTGAGCTCCAACACCGCGAACCCCGGGATGTTCTGCCCGGCCATAGTCACCAGATAAAGCGGCAAGGCAACAGAGATGAAGGACTGTATCGTGAAGATAGGTGTGAGTGCTGTAAATTCCGGAAGTAAGATTGTGCCGCTGCCCGTTTCCACACCGGAAGTATCCACCACAAAATATAGGACAACCAGAAATGTGATCACCGCCAGTGGCATGGCAGCAAGCTTGTTCCACATGAGCCCGATTAGCCAGGCAGCAAGAACGGGCAGTACTAGAAGCGGAATGGAACCAAGCGCCAAAGCTGGCGCAAAACAGAGTTTCAACAACACGCCTGCCAGCAAACCGTTGGCAATCGGTTTGGGGATCGCCGCCACAACTCGGCCAAGCGCTGGCACAAACCCGGTGAACAGGATAAGCGCGGCACAACAGATCATGGCGCCAACCGCTTCGTTGAATCCGCCGGGTAGCGCCACGCTTGCCGCTAGAAAGGCAGCACCCGGGGTGGACCAGGCAACCGCTGCCGGTGTGCGGGTAATGGCTGGGAGCCAGATGCTGCAAATTCCCATGCCAATGGTTGCAAAGAACAATCCCGTTGCCGCCTGCGCTTCACTGGCACCCATGGCGGTCAGCCCCGCAAGCACAATCGCGAAAGAGGCTGAATATCCCACAAAGGCGGCAAGCAAACCCATATAGATGGAAGGGGCGGAAAGGTCTTTAAACATTTCTTGAAAAATTTTGGTCGTTACTGCGCCACTCTCACATAAGGGTCAGGTGAGTGCAATATGATGTTTGTGCAGAAAAAACAGAGTTTTGTTTGCCAGTGGATCGAGGTCTAGCTTTCGATCTGTTCCAAAAATACCTCGAATGATGATGCAAGAAACTCGACGCTTTCCGCCAGATCAATGTTTGTCGTATCAAAATAAACAACGCAGATCCTGCCTTGCTGATCTTCAGTAAAGGCAATGGCCTCACCTCCGCCATTGCCACCGATTACAAAATAGTCCTTGAAAAACTCTTGATAGACACCGCTTGCTTCTATTTCCAGAACTTCCTCCGCCGGATACAAAACAAGCCAACAGGGTTGAACTTTGATCGGACCTTGCCCGCCATTATGTTTGCATAAAAATTCTAGATAGCTTTTGGGCAAATTGATTGGAGCGATAGATGCCAATTTCTCCACTGCTGCTTTGGAAGCACCGGAATTGCCCTGCCAACTCTTTCCTTGCAAAATATTGCTGCCTTTATTGTTTAGGATTTAGCAACTCATGATAAGAAACTATAATTACTTAAACCTGAAAACGAAAAATGTCTCTTCAAATTTTCCAACAAACGCGCCCTTGAATGTTAAAGAAGCTATCAACAGTGGAAGCTGTTTTCCCAATCAAAAACGGCTTAATTGTCATGCCGGGTATCCCTTTTGGGGAAGGGTGGAAGCTTTGTGTTGGTGACCCGATCATCATAAGGCTTTCGGACGGAAAAGAGCGTTCAACACTTATTGCCGGAATAGAAACAGGTGGAGGACCAAAAGACTCTGCTCCGATTTTGTTGAGAGCGGATTTGATCACTGAAGAAGTGCCTATTGGTGCCGAGATCTTCGTGGAAACGGAAACCAAAAAAGCATCTGAATAACGACCCCTAAACAGCTTTTGAGTACTGGAACTGTTCCTCCAGATAATATGCGTCAAATTGTGATGCGATAATCCGTGTAAACGGTCGCGCCGCTTCGTTGATCTTGAGAACCGTGCCCTCTATCTGGCACAGATCAAATCGATCAGCGGCCGTAAAGAACAGGGCATCTTCAAGGCAGCGATCTGCCAGTGAAGGTGACTGTTCAGCGAGATCTGCAAAGTCGAACCTGAAATCACACATCAAACGTTCGATCACATGCCCTCGCAACTGGTCTTCTGTCGTGAGTTTCAAGCCCTTGGCCTTCGTCAAACGTCCGGCGGATATCTCAGCTTCATACTGGGATGTGGCAACAATATTCTGCACATAGGCGTCCTGGAAGCGACCGATGGAAGATGCGCCAAAGCTCAACATGGTTTGATGGGTATCGGTCGTGTAGCCCTGGAAATTCCGCCTCAAGGTCCCCGCTCGCTTCGCATGAGCAAGACCATCATCAGGCTTTGCAAAATGATCTATGCCAATCGCCTCATAGCCGGCAGAAATAAGACACTGCGTAGCCGATTGAGAGTGTTCATAACGCTCAAAACTGTTTGGCAGATCTTCGGTTTTGATCAGTCTTTGATGTTTCTTCAGCCATGGCACATGGGCATAACCAAACAATGCCATGCGATCCGGTTGAAGGCTGATGCATTGCTCGATTGTTTTTATAAGCCGGCTTTCATGCTGCAAGGGGAGGCCGTATAGCGCATCAATGTTGATGGAGTTGACGCCTGCTTCCCGCAATTCCCAAACCACGTCTCTCGTTTCTTCGTAACTTTGTGGCCGGTTGATCGCTTCCTGAACCTCGGGTGAAAAGTCCTGAACGCCGAGGCTCGCGCGCGTTACGCCAAATTCCCGGAGCGATGAGACAGTGGATTCATTCACATCGCACGGGTCGATCTCGATGCTCACTTCGGTATCCGCTCCAAAGCGGAACGTGAGATCAAGTGCATCTCTCAAACGGATCAGCTCATCGCTTTTTAAAAGGCTCGGCGAGCCACCGCCCAAATGAAGATGCTTGAGCATCGGCCGGAAACCAAGCCTTTCATTGAGAAGCTCCATTTCTTTGGCAAGCGTTCGAACATAACGTGAGATCGGCGCATATTTGAGTGTGTGCTTTGTGTGGCAACCACAAAACCAGCAGAGGCGATCGCAGTAGGGAATGTGCAAGTAAACGGAAACCTCTTCCCGCGGATCAAGACTTTCCAGCCCCTCTTCAAACACCTCCGTACCAATTTCAGGTTTGAAATGGGGTGCAGTCGGATAGCTTGTATATCGCGGTACAGGTTTTGAATAATTTTCCAGGATTGCCTTATAGTCCATCAACCGAATTCCTCAGATAATGCGTTTCGCGACACCTATGAACGGGAATAAGTCAATCGTCATTGACATGAATCAAAGACAAACCGCTTGTCACTGCTATTTTGGATGCATGAACATATGGGAGGTTAGCGTTGAACTTCTTTACAAAATCAGCGTCCAGGCTGGAACTCCTCCAGCAAATGATGGAACGCACCGGATCAGAAATTGAAACGGATTTTGCCCTCTCCGGTGGGCAGAAACTGAAGTCGGCAATAGTTGCTTGCCTTGGGTGCAAACATGAGGAAGCGTGCAAATCCTGGTTGGCTTTGAATGAAGGAAAAGCACCGGCGCCGGGCTTTTGTGCGAATGCGGATCGTTTGAACGCACTTAATGATCATTGAATTTTGAGCTGAAATCTGTTGGGCGAGATCCATAACAGTTAGATGGATCTCGTCATTTTTTATGAGGGAAGGGCATCAGCTGCGTATTGTTCAATAAACTCTGCCGATGGTGGTATGGGCTTGATCACGTCAATCAAAACGCCATTCGGGTCGCGGGTGATAAAGTGACGTTGACCAAAAGCTTCGTCTGTCAGTGGTTTCAGGATCGGTAGTCCGGCTTTCTCCAGACGCCGGAATTCCGCGTCCACATCGTCCACCTCGAAGTTCAGGATCAAGCCATTTACCGTTCCGTGTCCTTCCGTAGGAATTGTCTCATGATCACTCTTTAATATAGCGATATTGACGCCCTCATCCTCACTCGATTGCAGATGACAATACCAGTCTGAGTCAAAACTTACCTTGAAACGTAGATGATCCACATAGAAGGCTTTTGTGGCCGCCACATCTTCCGTCTGGATCACGGGATAATATTGGGTGCATTTCATTGTTGCGTCTCCTTTGAAAAAAACATACAGTCTGTATGTATATGAAATATAAACATACAGGCTGCATGTATGCAAGAAAAAAATGAAACACGTTCCAATAAGGCTCGTACTGAAGCAACCCGCGCTGCACTCATTGGCGCTGCCAGGGCCTTGTTTGCGGAAAAGGGATATGCGGAAACGTCCACACCGGAAATTGTGAAGGCGGCAGGGGTTACCCGTGGCGCGCTCTATCATCATTTCGAGGATAAGGAGGCAATCTTCCGCGCTGTGGTGACCGAAGAATATATGGCTGTAGCTGATGAGATTAATGCTTCTGCCCAGTCTGCACCCGGTTCAGCGATTGATGCATTAAAGCAGGGCGGACGTGGATATCTGCGTGCCATGGATAGCCCGGGGCGTGTGCGCATCCTGCTTCTGGATGGGCCTGCTGTTCTGGGACAGATCGAACTGGACCGGATCGATCGGGATACTTCAGCAGATACATTACGGGTTGGGCTGGCAGAAGCCATGCAGGCAGGTGATATTAGAAACCTGCCCATTGATGCTTTGACCGCGCAGCTCTCAGCCATGTTCGATCGCGCTGCTTTGGCAGTCTCGGAAGGGGAAAGTCCGGACGATCATCTCAAGGTATTGGACGCGCTTGTTTCGACCTTGAAAGAAGAATGACCTCCTACGGATCACATACAGACTGAACTGGCGAAATGAGACAGAAGTTGTTTGATGCGAGGCTAGCTGATAAGCGTGGGGCATGTCTGGTTTAGCCCTCAGAAAAAATCCTGCACTTGTTCCCAGCTGTCTGACACATATTGTGCAGGACGGATTTGGCTCGAGCATGTCCGTATTGCTGATCGTGCTCGCCGAGACATTTGGTCTTTCCTATACCCAGGTTGGTTTATTGAAGGGATTGCGTTCCGGCGCTCAGGCCACTTTGGAAGTGTTCTCCGGTTGGATTGCTGAACGTATGGGGGATGCTGTCTTGCTGATGTTTGGACTAAGCGTTCTTGGTCTTGGATTTCTGGCACTCCCGTTTGCTTCCAACATCGGCATTATCGGCCTTTGCTTTCTGGTAATCGGTGCAGGAACAGCGCTCCATCATGCGCCTTCTTCTTCATTGGTTGTGAACAACAGTGCAGCGGAGCAACAAAGTGGTGCCCTGGGAATATACAATGCTTCCGGCGATGTGGGAAAACTCGTCTTCACAGGTGTATTCAGCTTGGGCATTGGCCTTGGTGTTGCATGGTACGAAATCAGTTTCTTCTTTGGTGTGCTTGCTGTTGTCACCGCGTTTAGTGTGTGGCTGATGGCTCGTCATGTCCCTTCCGAGATCACGCGAAAACGCGCTTCAGGCTCTACGGACCTAGAGGGAGAAAAAACAAAAGGTTGGGGAATTCTTGACTGGCGCTCGTACCGCGTACTCTTGTTTGTCTCCAGCATTGATACAGGTGTTCAAACAGTGGGCATCATATTCGCACCCTTCATAATGGTTGCGAAGGGGCTGCCTGTTTCAATAGCAACCGCAGGTGCAGTGATCTTACTGGCTGGCGGAGTTTTCGGTAAGGCATGTTGCGGCTTCCTGGCTGCAAAAATCGGACCTTTCAAGGCGTTTGCCCTTGTGCAGATTCTAACAGCCATCGGACTGGTTTTGGTCGCCATATCACCTGGTTGGATCGCCTTGTTTTTGCTCTTTACACTCGGCTGTGTGCTGCAAGGGTCATCATCCATCACATACGGACATGCCTCCAAACTCATCCAGCCAGAAAAAATGGCGCGCGGTTACGCACTGCTTTACGCACCCGGATCATTTGCTTCTATCATTAGCCCGATCATTTTCGGCTGGTATGCAGATGGCAACGGAATAGACAACGCCACGTTTATAATGTCGCTTTTTGTCCTACTTTCCATTCCGCCAATGGCGATGTTGAAGGCATCAGGCGGTGAATGATTTGCCGCATGGCTCACCGCCGTGCTTTCAACGTCACGAATAATGATCTCAGCTTACCCTATCTCGGACTTTAGGAAATCAATCATTACGCGCACCTTTTGTGGCAGATAATTCCGGTTCGGATAAAGTGCCCAGGCTGAGGTATCAAATACAGTCGCAGTGCATTCATAGTCGGGCAGAAGCGCCACCAAGCGACCCGAACGCACATCGCCATCAACCATCCAGTTTGCCAACATCGCCACACCAAGCCCCATCCGGGCAGCGCGTCTGAGCGCAAGGGCATTGGAAATCATCATATTGCCCTGAACCGGCACATCAATTACATCGCCATTCGTTTTCCTGAAAGACCAATTGTCACGAAGGCCCGGAATTGAAAACTTGAGACAGCTGACCTGCGTCAGATCCTGGGGTTCTGAAATCTTCGCCTGGGTTTTCAGATATTCAGGGCTCGCCACAATGCGGTAGCGCGTTGCCATCAGTTTTGTGGAAACAAGATCGCCAGATGGTGCAGGGGCTAGGCGGATTGCCAGATCAATTCCGTTTTCGATCAGATCAAGGTTGGCGTCACTGCTCTGCAAATCAATCTTGATATCCGGATAGCGTGCCTGAAACTCAGGCAAAAGCGGCACAATCACCTCATGCGCAAAGGCAACCGACGTCGTCATCCGCAGCGTGCCCGCAGGTTTACGACGCAATCCTTGAGCATCTTCTCGTGCCGCTTCCAGCTCTTCGATCAGCGGAGCCAGACGCGTGAGATAGGTTTGCCCCTCTTCGGTGACGGTTAGCTTTCGTGTGGTGCGCTGAAAAAGTCTCATGCCAAGTGCTGCTTCCACAGACGCCACTATTCGCGAAACTGAAGAGGGATCAAGATCAAGGGCGCGGCCTGCGCCGGCAATGCTTCCCTGTGCCTGAACCATGAGCACGGTCTTTAGAGCTGCAATATCCATTCGTGCAAAAATTGCACGACATTGCTGATAATTCAATCATTTTTCTCAAAATTCACCGGAATTATAAATCTCACAACGAACAATCCAAACCTAGAGGTTTAAATGCCCACACTCTTACGCATCGATAGCAGTTCCCGTCTGGAAGGCTCACACTCAAGCCAGCTGGCTGATCAGGCAGAAGCACTTTGGCTCAATTCCCATAACCGGGGACGGGTCATTCACCGTCACTTGGGAAAAGATCCGGTGCCGGTCCTCACGCAGTCGGCTATTTCCGGCTTCTTTACCCCGGAGGCAGGATTGACCGATGAAATGCGCCAGGCAACTGCCCTGTCTGATGTTCTGATAGACGAGTTACAAAGTGCAGATACGCTTTTACTCGCGGTCCCCATTTACAACTTCTCTGTCCCCGCAGTGTTGAAGTGCTGGATTGACCAGATCACACGCATCGGCCGCACATTCGCCTATGAAGATGGCCAGTTCCGCGGTCTCACTAAAACTCGCAATGCAATCGTGATCTGTGTTTATGGCGCTGATGGTTATTTGGAGGGGCAACCTTTCGAACAGGCCAATTTCCTGGATCCTTATTTGCGCTTTCTTCTCGCATTCCTGGGCATCGAGGATGTGGGTTTCATTTCCGTCCAATCCACCACTGCTGAAGAAACAACAGTGACCGACAACATCGCGAAAGCAAAGGAAGAGCTTGCCACAGCAATTGCATAAATTGAAGAAAGGGAAGAACTTATGGAACATCTAAGAAGAAAGACCGCAATCATTACGGGTGCCAGTCGCGGTATCGGAGAAGCAACGGCCAGGTATCTGGCAGAGCAAGGTGCAAATGTTGTATTAGCCGCACGTTCCGGCAAAGTGATTGATGAACTGGCTGTAGACATTAACTCGGCGGATGGGGCTGCAACTTCCCTTGCCTGTGATGTGAGCAAAGCCTCCGATGTTTCAGCATTGATAGACCACGCCCGGCAAGCCTTCGGCTCAGTCGATATCCTCATCAACAATGCCGGTATCATCGATCCCATCGCCCGCATCGCAGACACTGATCCCGACGCGTGGTCGCAAGTGGTCGACGTAAATTTGAAAGGTGTCTATTACGCAATGAGAAGCGTAATTCCTGTCATGCAGGCAAATGGTGCCGGAACGATCATCAACATATCGTCAGGTGCAGCGAATTCGTTTATGGAGGGTTGGTCGCACTACTGCGCCACCAAAGCTGCAGTACAACGCTTAACCGGCATCGCACATAAAGAATACGCGGCTGATGGAGTTCGGGTTGTGGGATTAAGCCCTGGCACGGTCGCAACCGAAATGCAGGTGAAAATCAAAGCCTCCGGTATTAATCCCGTCAGCCAACTCGATCCATCCGTACACATCCCGCCGGAATGGGTAGCACAGGCAATCGGTTTTCTGTGCGGCCCGGAGGGTGATGAATTCGCCGGTGAGGATTTTTCCTTGAAAACTGACGAGGGTCGAAAACGGGCCGGGCTACCGACAGTTTGAGGTTGTTGTGGGCTGATATCAGATGAACCGAAGGCATCTTCGGTTCCTTTTTTCAGAAAATTATTTTTCCAAAAAACTTATCCCCGCTCTTTCGGGCGGCCTTATGATGGGTCATCGCCTGTTCATTGAACCCGCCGTGACTGACAACCACACAGGGTTTGCTGCAAACTCAGTTTGGCCACCGAAGTTAAGCTTGGACAGGGAGTGAAAGAGGAGTTTTGTTTTTCGGGAACGAAAGGCGCTCAGCAAATCTTTCACCGGGCTGCTCTCTATGAGCACCACGACGATCAAGCAAAGACTACTCTACCTAAAAAGAGCAGCCCGTTGTTTGTAGAAAACAAAAAAGTGCAGAGGGGATAAGCGATTTCATAACACTGGCGGGAAACCGGACGAGTGAATAATCAAGTTCGCGAAAATCTCAAAAACAGATAGGCAAACCTGCAAGAGCTGAGGCAATGGCCAGGCTTTCGCCATTCTCTATCCAGAGCCAGGCGCAAAGGGCAAAAAATACACCTATGCTGGCAGCGATAGCATAGTCGATTGCATGAGAGGCAATGCTGTTACTGTCCTGTTCTGCCAAATTATCCATTTGATCACTCTATGCGGTTTTCGTGTCTGAGTCGGAACAAATCCCGAGATCGATAAGTCTGTGAGATGGACCACTCTTGTTTAACCTATCACTCCCAACCACAAGAGCAACCCGTTTGACTTAGACAATCACTGCAGGTGTGAAACAAGTAAGATCTCACCTAGTCGGTGGCATAAACCGGTCCTGGCCGCACAAAAATTCCAAAAAATTAACCTTCCTCCAGCATAACCATCGGCGTGGGATCTGAAAAAGGAGTATACGGATGCTCACACGCGGAAAATATAGGCTGGCCGCAGTTTGTCTTCTACTCTCCTCCATAATCGGCTTTGGCGCCGGTTACGGATATCTGGAGTATAGTAAGAACTTTTATAAAGAGCAGAAAATTTCTGAGAAATCGGCGTTGATAGCGCTGACATCTTCCTTTGTGAAAACCTATTCCGGTTTCAGGGCGCAAGAGGACGGGAGCGATCTCCCGGTGCCGGCGTCTTTTCGGGCCAGGGCCTTTGATCAGCATCTGGCGAACACTTCGCAGGGAGATAACACCACAATTCTACTGGCCGGCGTACCGGATCTGGAAATCGTCACCAAAGCGCCTGACGATCAATCCGCTTCCATCATCCGTCAGATGGCTGCTCAGACGGATGCCAGGAAATGGACGAGCCTCGTATCTCTGGAAGGTGCTCCACATCTGAGAATGATCATGCCCTCGGTTGCCTCTACCCAGTCTTGTGTGGCCTGTCATAATGATCTGCAAGCAGGTCTGAAAACCTGGAAACTGGGCGACCTCATGGGCGCCTATGTTCTCGATACACCGGTATCGGGCCCTTTTGCAGAATTTCGGCATGAAGCCATTTGGTTTGGTTTCGCAGTGGGATTATGCTTTTTTCTAATCGGCACATCCTTCGGACTTCTTGCACTGGGTCGCTCGGAAGCCAAGTCACGCGCCCTCATCATTGAAGAGCGCGCAAAGGCCGAGCAGGAACTGCGCAATGTGGCAGAAGCAGCCGAACGCACAAAATCAGAATTTCTCGCTAACATGAGCCATGAAATCCGCACGCCCATGAATGGTGTGATGGGCATGGCTGAGCTGCTCGCCAAGAGTGATCTCAACGCTAAACAGAAAATGTTCACAGACGTTATTGTGAAATCAGGCGCATCGCTTCTGACGATCATCAACGACATTCTGGATTTCTCAAAGCTTGACGCAGGCAAGATGGAACTGGACCCGATGCCCTTCAAATTGCGAGAAGCGGTTGAGGATATCGCCACGCTCGTTTCAAGCAAGGTTGATGAAAAGGATCTGGAACTGATCGTGCGTGTTGACCCTAACATTCAGGAAATGCTGGTGGGGGATGTGGGTAGAATTCGCCAGATCCTCACGAACCTCGTGGGTAATGCAGTCAAGTTCACCGATATGGGTCACGTCTATATCAATGTGGATGGGTCATTTGATAATGCCGGAAATCAGGACTCAACCAAACTCAGATTTGAGATCGAAGATACCGGTGTCGGAATTGCTGCTGACAAAGTGTCAAAAGTGTTCGAGAAGTTCTCTCAGGTCGACGGTTCCGCCACAAGGAAACATGAGGGGACCGGTCTTGGCCTTTCAATCTCCTCGTCTTTGGTGGAACTGATGGCGGGCACCATTGGCGCAGAAAGTGAAGAGGGCAAGGGATCAAAGTTCTGGTTTGAGATTGAACTTCCAGTGCATGGTGAAACGAAGGCTGCGAAGAAGGTTCCCGTTGACGTTTCCGGTTCCAGAATTCTGATTGTGGACGATAACGCCGTCAACAGATCAATCCTCACAGAGATGTTCACATCCTGGGGCTTTGACAATGCAGCGGCAGCTTCCGGACAGGAAGCCATGGTTTTCATCGATGCAGCACACAAAGCAGGCCTCGTCATTGATTGCGTGGTCATGGACTATCATATGCCCGAAATGACCGGTGAAGAGACGGTGAGAGCAATGCACGCCAATCCGTCCATGAAAGATATTCCAATTCTGATGCTCACATCGGTCGATGCAACTGAGGCAGGTAAACCGTTTTCTTCGCTTGGCATTCAAGGACATCTCACAAAGCCCGCCCGCGCTTCACTGCTATTGGAAACTGTTATTGAAATCTTGCAGGAGAAAGTGGGTGTTGATGAGAACCGGGCCGAGATCGTGACTCCGGTCGCCGCAGCAAAACAGATTGGATCAGAAGCCTCTACCAAGCCGGTTGAAAATAACGCCGCACTTGAGAAACCGATCAGCACTGCGGTTAGAGACTTGCACACTGCTCCGCAGATATTGATTTGTGAGGATAATGAAATCAATCAGATCGTATTCAAACAGACACTGCAAGCGGCAGGATATCGTTTCCAGATTGCTGAAAACGGCAGAAGAGGTGTGGAGCTTTACAAAAGGTCACAGCCACAACTGATCCTGATGGATGTGTCCATGCCTGAAATGAACGGCCTGGAAGCAACCAAGGTGATCCGGGAATTGGAAAAGGAAACGGGTATACATACACCCATCATCGGTGCCACCGCCCATGCGCTTAAGGGTGACATGGAACGCTGCCTGGAAGCGGGGATGGATGATTATATTTCCAAGCCGGTTTCACCCGATGCCCTGAAAGCCAAGCTCGAGAGATGGATCAAACAGGACACCACGTCTGCCATTTCGAGCTAGAGGAAAACCCGGCAGGGTTGGGGGCTCAGACAGGAAGATCGAGCAAAGCGGAGAACCTAGCCGCATCTGGTGAGAATAGCTTCAACTACGTCATCCAGGGGATTGGTTGCATCGATTTCGATACAATCTTGAGGGATATCCTTCTGCGTTGAATGTAACCGTAAAATCAGATCCCGCTCTTGCGGATTACTTCCAAACTCGTCTTTCGGGCGCTCGCGAAGTCTTTGCTCAAGCGTGACCCTATCAATGACCAGAACAAAGACGCAATCAAACAGATCGATGAAGTGAGGGAAATTTCTCGATCCTCCGCAGAAGAATGTGATGGTTTCCTCTTTATCAGCAACCAGGCACCTGACCTTCCCAAGATCCCAGATGTGATGGTTGTGAAACCATTCAGCGGTCGTCGTCTCCACAAAGTCCAGAGGTGGCTTTAACGTTTTTCCGGTTTCCGGATCACCACAATAGGCCAGTTCTTGATCGCCATTAATTGCCTGATATCCGCGCTGTCGCAATGCGTGGCAAACGGAAGTCTTGCCTGTGCACGATACGCCTTCGATGAGAAAGTTTTTCACTCCCATCCAACACGCGTCCCAGCTGTGAGATAACGCCTGTTGAACCGCATCAGCCGAGCAAGCTGGAAACCAGCCAGTCGGGTTCAAATTTCAGAATTTCCACCGTGTCGGGAATATTCGGGTTAAAGCAGCGATTGTGCCAGATGGTAGCGGAATGTTCAGCGCTGCCCAGTTCCAGCCGCGATACATTACAGTGCAGACGGTAGCCCTGGTTAAACTGCTTGAATTCAAGGACGCATTTGCCGAGATTGACGAGCTCATTGGCCAGCTCGGAATTCTCACCGTAAAGCGCGGTCAGACAATCCATAAATTCCCGTGGCCCATGGTAATGCGTGGATTGCAGATAGATGAGCGTTTTCTTGCGCACCTCATTGGGATCATGATTACGCTGCACCTGAAACTTGAAGAACTCCGTACTCTCTTCAGGTGCGCCTCTCAGAATGAGGGTGATCGTGCGATCAGCCAGAACTTCGTCATTCGTGGTCAAAAGCTTGGGACACATGCCCGGAGAAGGACGGCCCTCATCTTCCCGCATCGCCATTTGGCGGATACGGCATTGCCAGGCAAAAAACTGCTCACGAAGGTCTGTTGGTGACATGATGTTCAGGCCTTAAATTCTGATTATGTTGTGGTTGAATATATAGTCTGTCGAACAAAAAGGGCTACCCGAGAGCAGCCCTTTGTGCAATGCCTGAGGCATTGTAACTGTTAGGATTTATTGATTTTGCTTTCGTGCATGTGACCAACCACAAGCGCCAGAATGCAAAGTACAATGGAAATCAGCAACCAGATAAATTCTCCGCTGCCAAGTCCGGTATAATATGAAGCGCCTGCAACAGCGTCCCAATTATCAAAAGGTGCACCAATCATGGAACATTTCTCCTTATAATAGTGCCCGTTTCAAGGGCGTTGACTGAAGTGCAAGCGCGGGGTTCATCCGCGCTTGCCAATACCTTATTCAGCAGGCGCAGCGCTTGGCGCTTTACCATTACCGTTTGAGTCCATGCCTTCCGGATATGCCACTGCAGGCACTTCCGAAATATCGAGACCAGCGCGCTCAACAGCTTCAGATGGACGCAGGATGCCTCCCATCTTGAACAGTAGCGAGAACACATATCCTGGTACGAAACCAATCAGGAACATGACGATGGTACCGACCAACTGGCCGATAAAGCTGGTTGTGGCGGCACCTTCTGCAGCAGCAGACGGATAACCCGATGCCACTATGCCAAGCACGATCAGTGCATAGGCACCCAGTGTACCGTGAACGGTTACCGCACCAACGGCATCATCAATGCCCATTTTCTCAAGCATCTTGGCAGACCATGGCATTACCCATGCACAACCTACGAAGGCGATTGCGAAGGTCATCGGTGGCCAGTAGAGATCAAGACCGGCTGCAACCGAAATGATACCACCCAGACCGCCGGACATCATCCAGAACGGATCGCGTGTTGTCATCCATGCACCGATCACGCCGCCGCCGATACCCATCAACAGGTTGAAGGTAAGAGCAGAAAGGTTCATCGGAGTGCCGTAGATGTTTGTGAAGCTCACAGCTGACCATGACCATGCCTCACCCGGAGGTACGAGACATGCCATCAGGAAGCCCCAGAAGCCGACGATAATTGCCATCAGACCAACCATGGTCATCGGCATGTTGTGGCCCGCCAGGTGATTTGCTGAACCGTCAGCGTTGAACTTGCCGATACGTGGTCCAAGATTGATCAGCACACCCAGAGCAAAGAAGCCTGAAATCATGTGCACCACACCGGACGCACCAAAGTCGTGGAAACCCCAGTTTCTGACCAGCCAGCCATCTGCATGCCAACCCCAGGCCGCTGCGATAACCCATGCAACGGAACCAAGAATGATAGCCAGAATGACAAATGGTACAACGCGAATGCGCTCGATCACCGCACCGGACATGATTGACGCTGTCGCACAGGCAAAGAGCGTAAATGCACCCCAGAAAACACCGGTAATGCTGTCACCCAGATTGGGTCCCATGACCGCACCGGCAGGGTTTGCCGCTGCTGTGGCAAACTCAGCGCCACTTATTCCATTGGGTCCGGCTCCCAGATCAAAGCCGGTTGGGAAACCGAAATAGATCCAGAACCCGAAGAAATAGAATGTCGGGATCATGAATGAGAATGCCAGAATATTCTTAACACCGGATGCCAACACGTTTTTCATGCGTGAAGCACCCATCTCATACATCAGGAATCCGACGTGGATTAAAATCATCAAAGGTATTGTTAAATAATAATAGACTTCTGCAACGATGGTATTACCCGTCGCATTGGCAGCCTTCAGCGCTGCCACCTCTGCCACTAACTTGGCGACTTGTTCTTCCATGAGTTCCCCCTCCAGAAGTTAACTCGTGTATATGACTCGATTCAGACCAAATTGGTCTAAATTGGTTTTAAACAAAAATTAACGATTTTTCCATCCCCAATTTAAAAATCTCATTTTTTGCAGAAATTTGGTGGAAAACCGCATTCTTGCATAAGATTGACTAATGCTGTGTTATCGCAGGGTAATAGCACCGGTCGGAATTGGTCTGGCACAGTAAAATTGATTAAAATTTGTGCTACAATGGTTCAAAATGGTATGTTTTTGGCTTGCATTGGTTTGCTTTATGTCCAATAATTCAAAAGGCACTCTGTGAGGGGTGACCCAGGGCAAAAAGCCTGGCTGAGCTGACTGGCGGGAATTCCGGTTGCATCGGCCGTCCAATGTAGGGAGGAAATAAATGTTTGCTAAGAAATTAACTATGGCGCTTGCGCTGACAACCAGCATGGTCATGTCAGGTGCGGCATTTGCAGAAGCGCCTGAGTCCGATGACCCAATCATCATCGTTCAGAACAACTGGACCAGCCAGCTGGTTCTATCCACAGTGGTGGGTAAGGTTCTGGAAGACATAGGTTACACGGTTGAGTACGCACCATCAGATTCACAGCTTCAGTTCAAAGCGATTGCTGATGGTGACATGCACTTCCAGGTGGAAGCCTGGGAAGGTTCCATGAAAACAGCGTTTGAAAAAGCAGTGGCAGAAGACGGCATGGTCGATGCTGGCGCACACGCTGCTGTAACCCGCGAAGAGTGGTGGGTGCCACAATATGTGGTTGAGAAGTGCCCGGGCCTTCCGGATTGGAAAGCGCTGGACAAGTGTGCAGAGATTTTCGCAACAGCTGAAACATCTCCAAAAGGTCGTTTCGTTGGACCACCAGCTGACTGGGGTAAAAACTACTCAGAGCGTGTTGGTGCATTGAAAATGAACTTCCAGGCAATCAATGTGGGTCAGGCTGCTACACTATGGGCAGAGCTTGACGCTGCTGTTGCAAAGCAGGAGCCAATCGTTCTGTTTAACTGGACACCAAACTTCATTGAAGCAAAGCACGAAGGCATGTTCGTTGACTTCCCGGATCCAGCTAAAGTTGCTGAGTGTAAGGAAGATCCAAACCTTTGTGGTGCTCCGCGTTCAGGTTGGCTGAAGAAGGCAGCATGGTCAGGTCTTGCAGAGAAATATCCTGTGGCCTGGGGTGTGATGCAGAAAATCAACTTCGACAACGCACAGATTGCTGCTGCATCTCTCTTGGTTGATGTGGACGGCATGACCACAGAAGAAGCTGCTGACAAATGGATTGCGGACAACCAGTCTGTGATCGACGGTTGGAAAAACTAAACCGGCACCATTTGTCTGAATGATGAAATAGGCCGGGCGTGATGTACGCATGTCCGGCCTTTTTCTTTGCAAATACGTACTACTGTGCTTCAATACAAAGATAAGTCCGCGCACATCGGACCCGGGGAGGGAATGAATGCACCAAGACGCCCAGATTGAGTGTCGGAATATGTGGAAGGTCTTCGGATCTGATCCGCAGGGTTTTATGGCAAGGCATGGGGGTCAGCCGGATGATGAAGCATTCAAGTCAGAAGGGTACATAGGTGCGGTTCGCGATGTGAACTTCGATGTGCACTCAGGCGAAATCCTGATCATCATGGGACTGTCCGGATCAGGCAAATCCACAGTCATTCGTTGCATTACCCGTCTCAATGATCCCACTACCGGTTCCATCAATTTTGAAGGTGAAGACCTGCTGGCGGCTGATGAAAAACAGCTGATCGAGATCAGGCGTCACAAGATGGGCATGGTGTTCCAGAATTTCGGTCTGTTGCCCCATCGCGATGTGATGTCCAATGTGGCATTTCCGTTGGAAGTTCAGGGGATTGACAGGTCAACCCGCGAGGCCAAGGCGCGTGAAATGATCGAACTGGTTGGCCTCGATGGCCGGGAAAGTTATTTCCCCAGAGAGCTTTCAGGCGGCCAGCAACAAAGGGTAGGCATCGCCAGATCGCTGGCGGTTGAGCCGGATGTCTGGTTCCTGGATGAGCCGTTTTCTGCGCTCGATCCACTCATTCGCTCCGAGATGCAAAACGAATTTATCCGCTTGCAGAAGATGCTCAAGAAGACCATCGTCTTCATCACACACGATTTTGAGGAAGCCACCAAACTTGCCGACCGGATCGGCATCATGAAGGATGGCCGCCTTGTTCAGCTCTCCACGCCGGAGGAGATGGTACTTAATCCGGCTGATGATTATGTGGCTGAATTTGCCAGAAACGCACCGCGTGACCGCATTGTTTCGGTGGGCGCGATCATGGATCCCGGAAAAAAGAACGGTAAAGGCAAGGATCAGGGAATTTCTCCCAAGGAGAAAATCGGTGAAGTTGCCGAACAGGTTCTCAGCTCCGAAAAACCGGTAAATGTGGTGGATGCAGATTCCAACGTGATCGGAACCGTGTCCCGGGAACGCATCACCAAGGCCTTGTTCGGGAAGGACGGTGTCGTATGACGGTTGCCACTTCGCCCACCTATACAGGCCCTGGCCAATCGATTTACGAACAGCATCAAACGCTGATTTTATGCCTGCTGGCGATTGCCGCAGGCTTGATTGTTTCTCTAGTCTTTTCACCGGCCTACGTCTGGCCTGAAGCCTGGGTGCTTCCGATCAAGCAGTGGATATCAGATATGTTCCGCTGGCTCGACAAGACAGCAACCTTTGCTCTTTTTACGGTGAAGGAATTTACTCGGGCAATCTCCTGGGTGCTGAAACAACCACTCATCTGGTCGGAATTTCTGCTCTGGAAAGGGGCCAAGGCCCATCTCATGCTGCCCATAATCTGGATGGCGATTGCAGCTGTCGCAGGCTTATTCGTCACCCGAAGATACAACGGGAAAATCGGCCTCAACGTGGCAATTGCTATTCTGGCGGTGGTATCGCTGGATGGATTGCCGTTCATTCTGGCCAGCCTTTCAAAGGCGATCAAGGCATCTCCTGATACTGCACTGTTGGTGATGATCTGGTCAGCCATTTTCATCACCCTTTCAGCATTGGCCATCAAGAACTTCAAGACACCGGCAAAGTGGACGTTTTTAGGTCTTCTCATCGGCTTCCTCGTGCTGGACTTCCTAATTGGAACCGCTGCTGACGCGCCCATCAGGCTTGAAATCATCGGTGCGGACGTGAAGGCTAGGGCGGTTCAGGACTTCGGTGCCTTTATCGGTTTCTCCCAATGGCCCGCTGACCTTCTGCTGGCGATGGGCTTTAAATCCATCAAGGCTATTCCGTGGGTCGTGGTTGTTGCCGGCTTTGCAATTTTTGCCCACTGGGTGGGTGGCTGGCGTCTGGCAATCATCGTCGGTCTTGCCATGAGCTATCTGGCGGTGACGGGCCTGTGGCGTGAATCCATGAAAACCTTCTCGCTCGTTGTGGTGGCAGTGCCGTTCTCTGCAGCAATCGGGCTTTGGCTCGGCGTATGGGTTACCCGTTCAAAACGCGCAGCTTCTGTGATCACTCCCATGTTCGACCTGATGCAGGCAACACCGCATCTGGCTTATCTGGTTCCGGTGGTGGTGATGTTTGGTGCAGGGCAGGTTCCCGCATTGATCGCCACCGTGATCTTCGCCATGCCGCCGATGGCCCGTTGTACCATTCTGGCGATCCAGACTGTTTCGAGTGACGTCGTCGAGTCCGGCCGTATGAGCGGTTGCACACCAAGCCAGCTTTTGTGGAAGGTTCAACTGCCAGCATCCCAGAAAACGCTTCTTCTGGGCCTCAACCAGGTGATCATGCAAACGCTCGCAATGGTGGTGATCGCCTCACTCGTTGGCGCGCAGGGCCTTGGCCACAAACTGTTATTCTCATTGCAGCAACTGAAACTGGGTTTCGCCACTATGCAGGGCATCGCCATTGTGTTGATGGCCGTGGTGCTTGACCAATTGACCCAGGCCTATGCCAACCGGGCAACCGATTACGAACACCGCGACAACGCAACCTTTGTGCAAAGGCACAAGCACCTGCTGATTTTCGCAAGCGTTCTGGTGGCAGCGGTCATCGCCACATTCCACATTCGTGGCATTTCCATCCTGCCGAAGAAATACCTGCTGGTGGACAGTAAAGACGCACTGGAACTGGACAAATCGATCAAGGCGGTGACCTTCTTCCTGATCGACTACATCAAACCGTTCAGGGACTTTGTCACGGTCAACATTCTGATCCCGATCCGTAACTTCTATCAGGCCATGCCGTGGAGTGTCGTCATGGCGCTGATCGCGGTTGGTGCACACCGGCTCGGAGGCTGGAAACTGGTGGGCGTCACCTGCGGCATGTTCTTCTTCATCATCGTATTCCCGGGCAATTGGCAGTTTGCCACGACCACATTCTATTATGTGTCGTCCGCACTGGTTGTCTGTATGATGATCGGGGTGCCACTGGGCATCTGGGCTGCACGATCACCAATCGTCGCGAGAATTACCCTCGCCATATGCGATACGCTGCAGACCTTCCCGTCCTTCATTTATCTGTTGCCGGCTATCATGCTCTTCAAAGTGGGCGAACTGGCGATCATCTTCGCGATCGTTCCCTACGCCACGGTACCTGCAATCAGATACACTTATCTGGGCCTCAAACGCGTACCGGAAGTGACCATTGAAGCTGCCAAAATGGCGGGCGCCACGCCACTGCAGAGATTGTGGAAGGTGGAACTTCCCGTGGCTATCCCGGAAATCATGCTTGGCGTCAATCAGACCATCATGATGGCGCTGGCCATGACCGCGATCACCGCGCTTATTGGTGGAACGGATCTTGGTCAGGAAATTTATCGGGCACTGCCCACCAGTGATGCAGGCCGCGGTGTGATGGCCGGACTTGGAATTGCAACGCTTGGTATTATTGCTGACAGGCTCATCGGCGCCTGGGCAGACAAGCGCAAGAAAGATTTGGGAATAACATAATTAAAAAGTAGAGAGGAAATTTTTAATGACAAAGCGCGTAGCAGTTATCGGAGCTGGTCCGTCAGGTTTGGCGCAGTTGAGGGCTTTCCAGTCTGCCAAGCAGAAGGGCGAGGAAATTCCCGAGATTGTTTGTTACGAAAAACAGGACGACTGGGGCGGCTTGTGGAAATACACCTGGCGGACAGGCCTCGACGAAAACGGTGAAGCCGTTCACGGCTCCATGTACCGTTATCTTTGGTCAAACGGTCCAAAGGAAGGGCTGGAATTTGCAGACTACACCTTCGAGGAGCATTTCGGTAAGCCGATTGCTTCCTATCCTCCAAGAGCGGTGTTGTTCGACTATATTGAAGGGCGTGTAAAGAAGGCGGGTGTCCGGGATTGGATCAAGTTCAATCACGCAGTGCGCCGTGTGGAAAAAACTGCCGATGGCAAATTCCGCGTGGTTGCTAACGATTGCGCCAACGACATGGAAACCGATGAGGTTTTTGATCATGTGGTTGTGGCAACCGGACACTTCTCCACGCCAAATGTGCCTCACTATCCTGGCTTTGAAAGTTTCCAGGGCCGCATCATGCATGCGCATGATTTCCGCGATGCGCTGGAGATGAAGGATAAGGACATCCTGATCCTTGGCACATCCTATTCCGCTGAGGACATCGGCTCCCAGTGCTGGAAGTATGGCTGTAAGTCTGTCACCGTTGCGCACCGTACCGCGCCAATGGGTTATGACTGGCCGGATAACTGGCAGGAAGTGCCTGCCCTGGTGAAGGTGGAAGGCAAGACAGCCACCTTCAAGGACGGTACCACCAAGGATGTGGACGCTATCCTGCTTTGCACCGGTTATAAGCACCACTTCCCGTTCATGGAAGACAAGCTGAGATTGCGCACAGCAAACAGACTTGCAGCAGCTGACCTCTATAAGGGTGTCACCTATGTGCATGATCCGGACCTGTTTTATCTTGGCATGCAGGACCAGTGGTACACGTTCAACATGTTTGATGCGCAGGCCTGGTGGGCACGTGACGTGATGATGGGCAAGATCTCAATGCCGGACAAAGCTGCCATGCTGGCAGATGTGAAGGCTCGCGAAGATGCCGAAGATGCATTGGAAGATGATTACGCCTGCATTCGTTATCAGGGTGCCTACACTCTGGAGCTGATGGAAGAAACGGATTATCCGTCATTCGACATCGAAGCTTCCAATGAAGCGTTCTTCCAGTGGAAGAAGCACAAGAAGAAGGGCATCATGGAATTCAGAAACCATGGCTACGTATCTCCGATGACGGGCACCATGGCGCCACCGCATCACACACCATGGAAAGATGCGTTGGACGATTCCCTGGAGAGCTATCTACAAGTTTAGCCTCGAAAACAGTTTACGAGGGGGATGTGCCTCGGCTGAAATGCCGGGGCATTTCTTTTAGACGATCTCTGCCACGTCCAGAACGGCGTGCATTAATACTTCGGCTCCCGCCCGTGCCCATTCGGAAGTAATTTCCTCAGCTTCGTTATGACTGAGCCCATCAACACAGGGGCAGAATACCATCGCAGTGGGTGCCACATTGCTGATGGCGCAGGCATCGTGTCCTGCACCTGAAACAATGTCGCGATGGGAGTATCCCAGTTTATCGGCAGAACCGCGAACTGCCTTCACACAGTCTTCATTGAAGGTCACGGGATCATAGCCTCCCACCACTTCGATCTCGAGGCCCAGTTTCAACTCATCGCAAATGGCCTTCGCTTCTTGCCGCAATTCACTTTCCATGGATTTGAGGATGTTGATGTCAGGTGTGCGGAAATCAACGGAAAAGACAGTCTTTCCCGGAATGACATTCTTCGAAGATGGATAGACGTTGATCTCACCCACCGTGCCGACGGCCTGGGGTTGGTGTCGCATGGCTATGTCATCCACCAGTTGAATGATCTTGGCCATGCCAATCGCCGCATTCTTGCGCATGAGCATCGGCGTTGAGCCCGTATGGGCATCCTGTCCGGTAACGGTGATTTCCAACCACACAAGGCCCTGGGCATGGGTCACCACACCAATCTGCTTGTTTTCCGCTTCAAGGATCGGACCCTGCTCGATGTGAAGTTCAAAAAAGGCATGCATTTTCCGCTCGCCTGTGATCTCTTCACCTTTCCAGCCGATGCGCTCTAACTCGTCACCAAATTTATTCCCCTCAATGTCAGTGCGCTCATAGGCCCAATCCTGGGAATGATTGCCGCAGAAAACGAGCGAGGAAAGAAGGGCAGGAGCAAACCGCGTTCCTTCTTCATTGGTCCAGTTGGTCACCACGATCGGATGTTTCGTCTCGATGTTGAAATCATTGAGCGTGCGCACAATTTCAAGCCCGGCCAGCACGCCTAATATCCCGTCATAGCGCCCGCCTGTCGGCTGCGTATCAAGATGACTGCCCACATAAACAGGCAGCGCGTCAGGATCGGTGCCTGCCCGGAACATGAACATATTACCCATCTGGTCCACACCCATTTCAAGACCAGCAGCAAGGCACCAGTCTTTGAAGAGGTGCCGACCTTCACTGTCTTCATCGGTCAATGTCTGACGGTTATTGCCGCCAGCAACGCCGGGGCCGATCTTCGCCATTTCATGAATTGAGTTCCAAAGGCGGTTTTCATCAATTTTCAGATTGCTTTGAGCTGTTCCCATTTGTGCACACACATTTAGCTGATTTGACAGATTTAATTGGCGAATTAGACTCCACAGATATTGAACCAGGGAATGAAGGCAGAGCAAGCATGAAATCTATTCTTGCCATGATTACCGCGATTTTGATTGGCATTTCGGTCAACGCCTCTCATGCCGAGGAAGTGGATCTGGAACTGGTTCTCGCTATGGATGCATCCGGCTCGATCAGTGAGACAGAATATATCCTGCAATTGGAGGGCACAGCTGCTGCTTTCCGCGATCCTTCCATTCAGGCGGCAATTACCTCCGGCCCTGTGGGAAAGATCGCTGTTACCATCATGCTGTGGTCCGATGCGGCCTTTCCCAAGGTGAACAGCGGATGGTTTGTGCTGGACAGCCCCCAATCTGCTAACGCTTTTGCTGCACTTGTTTCAAATTTTCAGCTCACCTCTGAGAAGACCATCGGTGTTGGTGGCGGCGGCACCGGTATTGGCGCGGGCGTCCAGGAAGCACTGAAACTCATAAACAGCAATGGCTACCAGGGCCTGAGGCGCGTGATAGATGTTTCCGGTGATGGTGTGGAAACCGAGTTCTGGTTTTCACAAAGCATTTTGATGCCGGACGCAAAACTGCTCGCCGAAGCCGAAGGGGTAGTGATCAACGGCCTTCCCATCCTGTCTCAGGATTTTCCCCGTCTCGATGAATACTACCGCGAAAATGTCATCACGGGACTTGGATCATTTATTGTGGTCGCAAACAGTTTTGAGGATTTCGGGCGGGCAATTCAGGAGAAGCTTGCGCGCGAAATCGCCACCAATGTGGCTTCGCTGCCAAGCACAAAGAAAAGAGACAATAATTCTGCCAGCCTGTCCCAAGAATCTTCGAGCAAAGAGCAGTATTCTTTCCTGAAATAGTTGCATGATCGACCAAGATGGGGAATGGTTTTATCTTGGCATTCTCTTGGAGGGAAAGATCATGAAGCTTCTGGTTTTTCAACACATTGACTGTGAACATCCCGGTTCCTTGCGCAATTATCTGCGCGAAGACGGAATTGAATGGGATGCGGTGGAACTGGACGAAGGCGAACCAATCCCCGAGCTCGAAAACTACGACGCTCTGTGGGTCATGGGCGGCCCGATGGACGTGTGGGATGTGGTGGAAAATCCATGGTTGATTGAGGAAAAACACGCCATCCGAAAATGGGTTCAGGAGTTAAAGCGTCCCTATCTGGGCATGTGCCTCGGGCATCAATTGCTGGCTGATGCTCTGGGTGGAACCTGCGGTCCGGCGAGACCACCTGAAATCGGTATCCTTGAAATAGAGCTCACTGAAGATGGTAAGAAAGATCCCGTATTCGGTCCGCTACCACCGGTTCAGAAATGCCTTCAATGGCATTCGGTCGAGGTTGCCCAGATGCCTGAAAACGCGGTCTGCCTTGCTTCGTCATCAGATTGTGCAGTCCAGGCCATGCGGGTGGGCGATAATGCCTGGTCAGCGCAATACCATGTGGAATGCGAACCGGACACGGTTTCAAACTGGGGTGCCATACCCGCCTATGCCGCTGCTTTGGAGGCAAGCCTGGGAGAGGGGGCGTTGGAACGCATGGAAGCTGATGCCACAGCCGCCATGCAGGACTTTGAAGCCTGCTCGCGCAAACTCTATGAAGGCTTCATGCAACAGGCCCGCGGTTAGGGCAAAAAGCTCAAGCCTTCTCGGACGTGCAATTCTCCGCAATCATCGAGATCATCTCAAACATGATCGATCCGGCAACGAGTGATGTGATGTTGTTGCGGTGATCCTTTGTGGGCATGAGACAAACCACATCACCACCAATGATGTTCATCCCGCGCACGGACCGCACAAGCTCCACCGCCTCATCGATTTGAAACCCGCCTTCACCCGGCTCCAGATTAGCCACACCGGGGGCGACCGTCACATCCAGGCAATCAAGGTCGAAGGTGATGTATACCGGACGGCCATCAAGCGTTTCCTTGATCTGGCTAATCACATCTTTTGCGCCACGCTCACGGTAATCGGCCATGGTGACCACGTTGTATCCATACTCATAAGATGGTTCGAGCCAGTCGAGTGTGCGGGCATGACCGCGCAATCCGATTTGCATGGAGTTTTTGGGATCCACAAAACCATCATCTGCCAGATAGGCACCCCAATGAGCAGCAGACTTCTTGGCACCCAGAAAATGATCCACCTTGGTGAACACATCCGTATGAGCATCAAGATGCAGGAAACAAATCGGCTCCCCGCCAGTGAGATTGCCTTTGCCAAGTGCCTGCACAATGCCACCGGTTATTGAATGGTCACCTCCAATTGAGACGGGCCTCGCACCAGCCTTATCGATGTTCTTGTAGAATTCAGTGATACGCTCGATGCAATCTTCGTTGTCGTTTGCTTTGGGAAAGGGCACATCCCCCACATCTGCGATTGTAGCCGCACTCCATGGATCGAGCCGGAATTGCGAGTGCATCCGCCGTTGAACTGCTGAAACATTGCGCACGGAGCGGGGGCCCAGATGCTGATCACGTTCCGTTGTGCCATTGCCGGTGGAATGGGGGACACCGGCGAGCACAATATCCTTCCCCTCCGGAGTTCCCTGCTCACAACGAAACAGGGTGGGAATGCCCCACCAGTAAAGATTTTCCATCACAGCAGCATCATGTTCTTCAGCCACGGCTCGCCTCCCTCAAATGTCTTTCGCTTGATAAAAAACACATGCGGGCAGGTTTGCAACCGATAGATAGTGCCACGAACAGATTAGCTGTTAGATCAGCTGCGTGGACGTTCCTTTTTCGGATCATAATGCGGGAAGGCGCAAACAGTCGCCGGAAGGCGTTTTTGATGCCCGTCCAGTTTTCCCACTTCTACTTCGGTGCCGGGTTCTGAATGAACGATGTCGACGCGGGCAAGCGCGATATTCTTTTTCAGAACCGGAGAACGCATGGCACTGGTGACCTCACCGATCTGGGGACGGCCAATATGGATACAGTCGCCGTTTGCCACCACTTCCTGTGAATGGATTTCGAGACCCACCAGTTTCTTCTGCGGATGTTCCTTGCGCTCAATCAGTGCGTCACGCCCGATAAACGTGTCTTCCTTGGTTTTCAGTGGCACGGTAAATCCGATCCCCGCCTCAAACGGGTCCGTTGTGTCATCAAACTCGTAATTGGCAAAAATAAGTCCTGCCTCAATGCGCAACATGTCAAGCGCTTCAAGCCCAAGTGGCTTGATCCCGTATTTCTCGCCTGCACTCCAGACCGCGTCGAACACTTCATTGGCATCTTTCGGGTGGCAGAAAACCTCGTAGCCCAATTCACCGGAATAACCCGTACGGGAAACCACAACCGGTGCGCCCTCAAAATGCTTGATGCGGCCCGGTGTAAAGCGGAACCAGTCAAGCTCGCCCACTTCCGGGCGGTTAGGGGCGGTCCAGATGATCTCTTTCAGAAGATCACGGCTCGACGGTCCTTGAACCGCAATATTGTGTAATTGATCAGTGGAATTACGCACCCATGTCTTGAGCCCCAGCTTCTCGCTCTGTTCACGCAACCACAGACCGGAAAGATCATTGCCACCGATCCAGCGGAAATTGTCCTGATCAAGCCGGAAGACCGTTCCGTCATCAATCATACCGCCATGCTCGTAGCACATCGCAGTGTAGACAACCTGTCCTGGAGACAGTTTGCGGATGTTGCGCGTCACGCAATACTGCATCAATGCTTCTGCATCCGGCCCGGTAATCTCGTATTTCCGCAAGGGTGATAAATCCATCACCACCACTTTTTCCCGCGCCGCCCAATATTCTTCGGTAGGGCCTTCATTGTTGAAGCGGTTGGCAAGCCAATAGCCGTTATACTCGGTGAAATCGCGGGTCATGGAAGAGAACCTCTCATGAAAACCCGTTTGTTTTGTCAGTTCTGGTGTTGCGTCGGTGGTCATTCTGAAGGCCGTTGCTCGTTCGAAAGTTTCATCAGTTTTATAGGTGCGTAGGTGGATGTCGGTAGGTTCCCAGCCATTGGCCGCGTCAATGTCACAGGGGCAGGCCGAGGCTACGCATACCAGATCGGTCAAGGCGCGCATCAGCACATAGTCGCCGGGACGCGACCAGGGTTCATCAAAATAGATCTGGTTCTGGTCATCTACATTGGTGTTGTAAAAGTAATTGAGCGCTTCCCAGCCCTTGCGCGCCTTGATGCCGAAACTGTCCAGTGAACCGTTGAAATTATCGGTGCAGTTCACATGCCCGGGATATCCCATATCGGCATAATATCTGGAATTGCATGCGGTCATGAAAACATCGTGCCGCCCGCAAGTGTCCTGGATAACCTCCACCAGCGGTTCCATTTCCAGATCAAACGCCTTGGACGGAAGGCCTGGTATCGGATTAGCAAGCCCCAGCAGGCTGCGTGTAATGGTAGCATCCAGCGCCTGTTCATTGCCCTTATCAAGTTTGGACATGGAAAAGGCCTGGAAGTCAGAACACTGCCTGCCAGCCACATCAATGATCTGGATATATTCACCCTTCTTGACGGTGAAACTTTCCGAGGTTGCGCAATGGATCCTGAAATCGAGAACCGGATCGGCAAGCGGTTCCGGCAATGGATGGTCGCCGGGTTTTCGAAGTTTGGTGCGCTTGATGAAGAGCTCAATCGGCGTGATCGTATTCTGCAGTTCCGCATCCATAGGCTCGCCTGGTGCGCAAACGATCAGATACCCCTTGTCCTGTACCTTGAATTCCGCACGGCTTCCGGCTCGGGAACCGTCACCGAAAACACGAACCGCTTTGGCTTTTTCCGGGCTGATATTGCGTCTTCTGAGCGAGGCCAGCGCCCGCTCGGCGCTCTTGTCATTGCCTTTGAGGATAGACAAAAACCCGGACGCATCCGTATCAGCTTTTTGATCGAGCAGGGTTGCGTCCATCCGGCCGTTGGAAGCAGCTGTGATCAGCTCGCAGGGTTGCAGCCCTTCCATGTCTATTACTGTGATCGTGTCCCCGCCATTGATCTCCACAATCACTGAACCACCACCGGCAACCACATAGCGTTCCAGATCACGCGGAAGGGTCAGTAGCCCTGGATTTTCCACATGTGAAGGAACGGGCGGATTGGGATTAAAATTGACTGTCATCTGCTCACCATCTGTCTCAGCGCAGAATATCAACACTGTTTTATAAATCAAACTAAAAGTATGCTATTGGTATGTTAATTGGTATGAAATTGGTTGTGCGCAATTTTATCCGGCTTACTACTTAAGGCCTCTACGTAGTTAGCATCACCCATCGGTATTCCTTACAAATTTTCTATTGCCTGGCATTTGTTCATGTTTGCACCATCGGGAAACCCGTTTGTGGGGCCGTGGTTTAAACATTTATATCAAGGTGATTAAAATGACATTCAATCCATACAGACCAGTCCATTTCCAGGCTGATAAAAACAAAGACGGGTACATCAGTAATGATGAACTCCGCACAGCGCTGCGTCCGGACGCTGACATAAACCGTGATGGTTGGGTGTCTGCTCACGAACTGGCAAAGACAGATAAAGGTGACAAAGGCCACCGTGGTGCTACTGGCGCGACTGGTGCCACAGGCGCTAAAGGTGAAAAGGGTCACCAAGGTGAAAAAGGTGCAACTGGCGCAACAGGTGCGACGGGTGCCAAAGGTGACAAAGGTCATCGTGGTGCAACTGGCGCAACAGGCGCCAAGGGTGCTACCGGCGCAACAGGCGCGACGGGTGCCAAAGGTGAAAAAGGTCACCAAGGCGAAAAAGGTGCCACAGGTGCTACTGGCGCAACCGGCGCTAAGGGTGCTACCGGTGCTACTGGTGCAAAAGGTGAAAAAGGTCACCAAGGCGAAAAAGGTGCCACAGGTGCCACTGGCGCTAAAGGTGCAACAGGCGCAACTGGTGCCAAAGGTGAAAAAGGTCACCAAGGCGAAAAAGGTGCCACAGGTGCTACTGGCGCAACTGGCGCTAAAGGTGCAACAGGCGCAACTGGAGCCACCGGCGCTAAAGGCGAAAAAGGTGACAAGGGTCATCGCGGTGAAAAAGGTGCCACAGGTGCTACTGGCGCAACGGGTGCTAAAGGTGCAACGGGCGCAACTGGAGCCACCGGCGCTAAAGGCGAAAAAGGTGACAAGGGTCATCGCGGTGAAAAAGGCGCCACAGGTGCTACTGGCGCAACTGGTGCTAAAGGTGCAACAGGAGCCACCGGCGCTAAAGGCGAAAAAGGTGACAAGGGTCATCGTGGTGAAAAAGGTGCCACAGGTGCTACTGGCGCAACCGGCGCTAAAGGTGCCACAGGCGCTACTGGCGCAACCGGTGCTAAAGGTGCCACAGGCGCTACGGGTGCTACAGGCGCTAAAGGTGCAACTGGTGCCACAGGCGCAACGGGTGCCAAAGGCGAAAAAGGTGACAAAGGTCATCGCGGCGAAAAAGGTGCAACCGGCGCAACGGGTGCTACAGGTCCACAAGGTCCTAAGGGTGCTACAGGCGCAACGGGTGCGACCGGCCCACAAGGTCCTAAAGGTGCTACTGGCGCAACTGGCCCGCAAGGTCCTAAAGGCGCAACAGGCGCTACCGGTCCTCAAGGTCCAAAAGGTCATCCTGGCGATGTGAAAATCATCATCCAGCAGCCTAAGCCACATGTTCCGACAATCGTCATCGGTGGTGGACGTCCGCATGCAGCTTACACAGGGTTGACAAGCAACATCCATACAGCAATCGGTAAAGTGGACGGTGCTGTTACTCAGAACATCTACTTCGGTGGTTCTCAGTCAGCAGCAGTGAACGATGTGAACAAGGTCTTTGCTCAGATCTCCAGCCTGCTACAGCAACTGCTGAATACACTTAGCGTGGTGTTCAAGGATCAGGGCGCAAAAGTTGGTGGTTCAACTGGTGCTCCAAAAGTAGGCACAAGTGTTCCACATGTGCAGACACAGGCTCCAATTCATCAGCCAACTGGCCAGCCGGTACACACCGGAAGTGCAGCTGGACTTCAGGACATCCGTCAGATCCTTACACAAATCGTAAGCCTGCTGGAAAACGTTCTGTCCCTGTTGGCTAAAGGTGACTTTGGCGGCAGCGCAGCAAAAGATGCAGTAAGCATTACTCAGAACGTCGTTCATCAGACTTCTGAATTTGCGAGCCTGGACTACTAAGATTAACACCTGAATATTTTAGGTGAGGCCCTCGGGCCTTACCATTTGCTCCAAAGAGCAAATCGATTGGTCAAGTTAGCCTCCAGGTGCAAAACCTGGAGGTTTTCGTTTTCTACGTAGGTATTTTTTTCATTTGGAATTGTGAACTTACGTGGTTAATCTGGCAAACGCTGAAAATAGGGTCAGTGCAAAAATAGGGCGAAGCGGCGGAGGAAAACTGGGATAGGAATAAAGTGATGGGTGGAAAGATTCTACCTTTCAAGGTGGCTGAAACTCGCAAAGCGCAAAACTCTGACGCTCGCAAGGGCGGGGAAGATGTTGGCGCCAGTGATATAGCCAGGCCTCGAAACAATGTGACCGACATATCCATTCGTGAAGTGACTGCAAGAATTGAAAAGCTGCAGAGCGACCATCAAAGATTGTCAAAGTCACAACATCACACCAGCGGTCCCACAAGCTACGAAACCACACGCATCTACAATTTTGTGGAAGTGGTAGAACAGTTCAATCTTCCCGACAGTCCGCTGGTTCGGCTGATTAACAGTCAACACCCCGGTTGTTTGCCTAAGGCGGCAGTTATTCATTTCGAGCAAATGCCATCAAATCCCGAAACGAGAAAAGTCTCACCGCGTCTTGTGGGAAAGACCTTGTTTATCCCCCATCATCAATTTGAAGCGTGGATAACGTGGGACAATATCAATTCCCCGGAAAAAGATATCTTAGAACTCCTGACAGGTTACCTCATGTCCGGCTCGGCCAAGGTAAACTGAGCATCACTGTCTCATTTCAAAATCATCCTGCATCAAACTGAAACATACCTGTCTGGTGCAGGAACCCTTTGTTTCACAAGCTCCATACAGCCACCGGTTCTACTTTGGCACGAAACTTGAATTACGAAGTGCAGCTACTTTTTGTGTCCGCTTTTGACACAGAAAGAACAGTTCGTAGTTGAGGTTAGAGACAGTTATGAGTGAAATCAAAGTCGTGGTGGTGGATTCTCATCCCATTGTTCGTGAGGGGCTTCGCCAGTTTCTTGAGGCAGACAATTCCTGCAAGGTAGTAGCAGAAGCCAGTGATGGTTCAGCCGCCATATTCGCCTGTGAAAACCATGAACATGATGTGCTGCTCATGAACGCTGCATTACCGAGCACAGATGTTTTTGAAACCATCAGGACCATCAAGAAGGTACATCCCCAGAGCAAGGTTGTTGTCTGTTACATTAATGAAGATGTGAGCCTCTTACAGGAATTCAGAAAAAGCGGCACCGATGGTTTCATCGGCCAGAAGGCAGCTTCCGGTGAATATGGCGCTGCCGTCAAGACCGTCACTGAAGGCGGTAACTTCTTCTCGGAAAATCTCACCGACGTAATCTTCTCCGTTAATCGCGCTGCGGGAGAAAAGAGCAACGCATACGGCCTCACCAGTCGGGAAATGGAAATTCTGTCTCTATTGGCCAATGGTCTCTGTAACAAGGAAATCGCAAACAAGTACGACCTCTCAGTACGCACGGTTGAAACACACCGGTTGAACATCCGTCGCAAGACGAGCTCCAACACTTTGAGTGATCTGGTTCGCATTGCCCGTTCTCTTGGCCTCTCCAGCATGGGTGGTCTGATGGCTCCGGATCTCACATCCGTTGACACAGCGATCGGAGAATGAACATGAAGAGCATTCGCCTTCGCGGTCTTATTCTCACTGCGCTCACATTCTTCGTTGCTGCCTTGGCCACCACAACGGCACAGTCAACTGAAATTGTTCCCACACCTCGACCCACGCAATCAGCTGCTCTCGATAGTAAGGAAACTACGATCCGGACTTTCAGGGCAAAGGATCCGGACATCAAAGACGAAACACCGGTCATTCGCGACGAATCGCAAAGTGCACCGGTGGTCTTTATCATTGAGCAACAATTGCCGGAGGTTCTGCGTCAGGCGGCCCGTCGCAATGGCTATGAGATTAAACTTACCAAGCGCGTTCGCGGCGTACTGAAAAAGACGCAACTGCCGATCGAAATCAACGCGATGATGGAAAAGATAGCCCCTCAGTTCGATCTGAAATGGCATTATCAGAACAAGCAGCTGTTTGTTTCGCTTGGTTCTGAAAGCGCCAGCAGGCTCATCTATCTCGGCAAGATGGACATGGAGCAATTGGAAAGCGCCATGAAAGATGCCGGCATCAAAGGTGACAAATACGAACTTTCCTATGTGGAGGAAAGCAACTCGGTCCTGGTCAACGGCCCTGTCAGCTACATCGCAAACATTGAACTGCTGGCTGAGTCTTATAACAAGAACATCGACTCCGGTAACAAGCGCATCAAAGTGATCCGCTACGGCAATGTGGATGATTGATCAGGAAAGCGGAATTAACCATCCGGTCAGAAACGGCCATACGTAAGTATTTTTAGTCCAACGCTGACGGAACGGTCCGTGATAAATACAGAGCAAACGAAAAAAAGTACGGAGTGAGTCATGAATTCTGGTCCAATCGATGCAACAGGCAAGACCGAAGCCAGCAAAAACCTGACAGGTGCCGGCGCAGGCAACAATCAGCTTAACGAAGCTTTCGATTCTGCAATCCGCGAAGCAACACAAACACTGACAATCACGACGAAAAAAGGTGCAGACCTCTACGCGCTGAAACAAAGACCGCAGTAAGTCTTTAAGGCCCGAAGAACCCGATTTTTTCTGACACCAGTTTTGGAACGCTATAATGACACCGAACCATTCATCAAAATCAGATGTGAGTATTGATCCCCAAAGCGTATTGCTGAATGCAAGCGAAACGATCAAACATGCCGGTGAATATGTCGTGGAGATCACAGCAGGTGTTCATGCTGGAGCAAAGATCCAGCAGAAGTCAGGCACGGTTACAATCGGCACCGCAAAGGACAATGACCTCGTATTGTTCGGGTCACAGATTGCACCGCACCATGTGGAAATCACTCTGCCCAAAAACATAATGGGCAAGCTTGTGGTGAAGCCGGTTGATATGCCGGTGCAGCTGGATGACGGTTCCGTTGTTGAAGTGGGGCAATACGCTGAGATTGATGTGGACCACGAAATCTCCTTCGGTGATGTGCAACTCTCCGTCATGCGCATTGCTGATCCACGCAGATATGCAAAGCCCAGTGTCAGGTTTCTCGCAATCCTTTGCCTGTTGGCGATGATACCGATTGGTTATTCGCTTCTGTCTGATGTTGCAATTTCAGCTGCCGATGCGGGATCGCGCGCCATCAGCACGCTCAACAACACGATCTCTTCAAAAGCAAAAACCTATCTTGCATCAACCAATGCCGAGCAAAGGCAGCACACTGAAGCCTTTGCCTGGACGATCCGCACAAGACTTGAGGATCTGAAACTCAATCACAGGCTTCGCGTACTTTCCACTAATGATGGATCAATCAGGGTTTATGGCAATATTTCGGACGCCGAACTGCCGCGTTGGACTGCGTTTCTGCAGTGGTACGACACAACCAGTGATTTCCCGCCGCTCATCAGGGACGTGAACAGAACAAGCGTTGATCGTAACCTGCCACAGATCAAATCCGTCTGGCTTGACCAAAAACCGACCGTGTTTTTCAAGGATGGCAGCGTCGCCAATATCGGAACCCAGATCAAGGACGGCTGGCGCGTGGTGGATATCAACTCCGCTTCTATCATGCTTGAGCGCGATGGCGCGGTGGTGTCGCTAACCTACTAGGTCAGCGCTCTGCGAAATAGCAGCGTCATAATCCATCATGGCATGAAAATTGCACCTATGTGCCTAGTTAAATGTATCTTTAAGTCATGAGGCATCAATGTCCCGCATTGAAACGCGTACACCCTCATCTCCGCACCTTGTGGAAGCCAGTCCCCAGACCAGCGCCGCAAAGGTCGGTCCTGCCTCTGTTACAGGTGGAAACTGGCGGATAAATCAACGTTCACTTAAAGATCTGAAAACCCGCGCCAAGCGCGAAAAGAAATTCTCGTCCATCAAGGACATCTCCGAAGCAGACCTGCAACCGCTCATGGGCGCCAAGCGCGAACAATTGATCGGTGATCTCTCCCGGATACTCGTTGCCATTCAGAATTTTGAAGAGCAGGCAGGTGAAGATGATACGTCTGTGCTTTGTAAAATGATGCTGAAAGAGCAGGTGCGCCGCATGTTGCTGGTCAAGGGTGGGCAAACAGAATCTGATAATCTGCGGGGGACGGCGTAATGGCATTACAGCAATTTGTCTCTCAGGTAGAAACACAGGCCAACAATGCACCCGTCAGAAGTGAGCCTTCTGCAACCAACAGCAATATTTCAATGGCCCCACATCCGGCTCAACCGAACCGGAAGCAAAACGAAGCGCATTCTTCGGTAGCCATGAAGACTGAGCAGGTAGGTTCCGTTGACACAAGAAACGTCCTTTCCCAGGGCGATCAACAGACGTTGATGGCGCTGGCAGCTGTGCAGATCCGTTACGGTCGCCCGGCAGAAGCAGTGCCTTATCTGACCATGATCAGGAAGCTTAATCCCGAAAATGCGGAAGCGAGCCGGATACTGGCGCTTGCCTTGATCAAGCTCGAACATTGGGATCAGGCAGAAATCATTCTGGATGAACTTGATGCGCTTAACGTGAACGGGGCTGACAATCCAACGAGCGGCATCATGATGCTCTATCGCAGCCTAGTTTCATTCCGCAAAAACCGTTTCGACGAGGCAAAATCATGGTTCAGCCGTTTCCGTGCGTTCTGTAGCGGGAGGATGCGGGCATGAACAAGTTTCTGAATTTCTTCAAGGGCCGTCAGGATATCGCACTCGTTGCCATGCTGATGCTGATCATCCTGGTGATGATCGTTCCCTTACCCACATTCCTGATTGATACGCTGATTGTATTGAGCATCAGCCTTACGGTGATGATCCTGGTTGTGGCGGTTTATCTGGAACGACCGGATGATTTTTCCGCGTTCCCGGCCATCATCCTGATAGCAACCACCTTCAGGCTGGCGGTTTCTATTTCCACGACCCGAATGATCCTGTCACAGGCCGATGCCGGTGAAATCGTTGAAACCTTCGGCAATTTCGTGACCCAGGGAAGCGTTATTGTGGGTCTGGTGATCTTCCTTATCATCACCACAGTGCAGTTTATTGTTATCACCAAGGGTTCCGAACGTGTGGCAGAGGTTGCCGCACGCTTCACGCTGGATGCCTTGCCCGGTCGTCAGATGAGCATCGATTCAGAACTGCGCGCCGGAGACATAACCTCGGAAGAAGCCGCAAAGCGTCGCAAGCAGCTGGAAAAGGAAAACCAGTTCTTTGGTGCCATGGACGGTTCCATGAAATTCGTAAAAGGTGATGCGATCGCTGGATTGATCATCATCGCGATCAACCTTCTGGGTGGCATTTCCATCGGCATTCTCAACGATGGCTTGTCTGCCAGTGAAGCAGGCCAGATCTATTCATTGCTTACGATTGGCGATGGACTGGTGAGCCAGCTGCCAGCGCTCATCATGGCGATTTGTGCAGGCACGATCATTACCCGTGTTACCACTGACAAGAAGAATGATCTCGGCACAGACATCACTGAACAGCTTGTGGGCAGATCAAAGTCACTCTTCATCAGCGCATTGCTGGTTGCCGGTTTCGGCTTTATCCCGGGTTTCCCAACCGAGATTTTTGTGGCCATGGCCTCACTGCTTGGTTTTGCGGGCTTCATGTTACGCAGAAAAGAAAAAGCAGCACTGGAAGACGCGAAAGACGAGTTGAAAAAGATTTCTCAGGGCTTGCCTTCAAACAAGGAAGAAGCCGAAGAATCCATCACCGTAGGCAGCAGCGACGCTTTCAAGATCTCTGTTGGCAGTGAACTCTTCAATGCCTTCGACAAGGAGCAGTTCATCGTTGAACGCGAGCTTGCACTTCAGAAATCATTCCAGCGTACCGGCATGAACCTGCCAAGCTTCGGTGTGGAAGAAGACACGGAACTGAGTGAAACCACGCTCAAGATTTCACTTGATAATGTGGCCGTGTTTACAGCGGAAGTTCCAAGTGGTGTTCAAATTGCAATCTGTGATCCGGAAATCCTGGAGCTCAATGAACTACCGGTTGTTCAGGTGGACAACCACTGGCCATTGCGTTCAGCCTATTGGATTGATGAAGCCAATGAAGCACCCCTTGAAGAGGTGAATGTGGAAGTAATTCCGTTGGCGCAATTGATCGCAAGGCTCGGCGCACATTTCCTTTCTGCCAAAGCTTCCCGGATCATGGGTTACAAGGCGGTGCAGGAAATCGTCCGGGATCTGGCAAAAGAACATGACCAATTGGCGACCCAGGTTTCCCAAACTCTGTCGCCCGTTCAACTGCTCAATGTTCTGCGTAACTTGATGGACGATGGTGTGCCACTTCTGCCAAGACGCATTTTGTTTGAAGCACTTCTCGAGGGTTCATTGACCGGAGGCAGTGCGGCAAGTCTGGGTGAAAATGCCCGCTTTGCCCTGGCCAGACAGGTTTGCGCAAATTATGCAGATGAAAACCGGATGATCGCCGGTTATGTCATCGAGCCGGAGATGGAAAACGAAATCCGCAACAGCATCAATTTCAATGAGGAAGAGAATAATCTCTATCCTTCGCCACAGCTTTCCGAAGCCCTGCTGACGGATGTCTCCAACATTTATAATATCGAGGAATTGAACGCCAAGCCGCCGGTCATCATCACACAACCGGATCTGCGCAGGCCCATTTCACAATATCTGAAACAAAACAATCTGGCCTTCCATGTGATCGCATTCCGCGAGCTTTCAGGTGAATTTAACTTCAATCCGATAGGCACAATCGGTTCGGACTTTGCCGGAACACATGGTCATGATGATTATACGGATGCTGCGTGATTTTGCGCGTCACCCGTTAACCTTGTTTGTTTAAATTTCTTAAAAAAGATGATATAAATCAATGCTCTACGTAGTTTTTACGGTGTTATTCAAGCGTAGAAACACGTATAATTTGGTTACTATTGTTCAGCACTAAGTACGGTGTAACCATGGAAATTAACAATAATCAGGGCGTCAATCAGGCACTTAACGGTGGATTGGATACGACGGCCCAGAACGGTCAGATAACCGGGACAACAGCAGCACAAAATGCGGATGCAGAACGTGCCGCATCTGCACTGGGGACCGTATTTTTCTCGATCATTCAACGTGTTCTCGCAGACTCGCGTGAAAACAGTGGAACAGGAGCGTAATCATGACCGTTCCACCAATCGGGGCAATTGGAGCTGAAGGTGCTGCTGCAAAACAAATCGCGCAGGCAGCGAGCCAGCAATCCGGTCCGCAATCTCTTGGCAACTCTCTGGCGCCGATCAACTCAGTACCCGCTTCGGTGGAGGCACCTGCCCAGACTTCCGGCAGCACATCGAACCAGGGTTTCGTCAACAGCGTGCTTGATGGGGTCTACAAAGAGATCGACAAACTGGGCTCCAAACTTCCTGAAGTGACAAAGCAATCGCCAATTGAAGCATACAAATCGAGCATGGTTTCGCCGAACGACAGTATCAGCCCGGTCAAGGTGGATGCGCTTGCGAACAAAAACAGCGATGCAGTTCAGGCACTTTCAAAAACATTCGACCACGCGATCTTCATGGCGATGGTCAATCAGGTGGTCAGTGGCGTGGGTGATACGTCGCGCACATTGATCAGACAAACATAACTCGTTCAGACAATCATGCGGTGGATGCGATCATGAGTAGCAAAGAAAAAACAATCGGTACAAAGCAATGGCTGCGAAGTGCTGGCCTAGCCATCGCATTGGCAGGCACATTGTTCCTGGCAGGGTGTCAGTCCGAGTTATATTCCAACCTGAACGAGCGTGAAACCAATGAGATGATTACCGTACTCGCTGCAAACGGTATCAGCGCGAGCCGCACAACGGACGGCAAAGGCACTTACGGAATTTCAGTCAGCAGATCTGATTTCAGCCTGGCCATCGCCAAACTTTCTGAAAAAGGTTTGCCACGCAAAAATTTCGGCTCTTTGGGCAAGGTATTTAATTCTGAAAAACTGGTCTCCACACCGTTTGAAGAACGCGCCCGGTTCATGCATGCGCTGAACGAGGAATTGTCTAACAGCATTTCCAGGATCAATGGCGTTGTGTCTGCGCGCGTACACATCATGGTGCCGGAAACCTCACCGTTTGAGAAAAACAAGACACCACCACGCGCCTCAGTGTTTGTATATCAGGAACATGGCGTGGACCTGACGGCTCAAATCCCCACGGTGAAAAACCTGATTGTAAACAGCGTCGACAATCTGGAATACGCTTTTGTTGAGGTTGCATTGTTTGAAGACAACACCGCAACAACATCAAGCTCCAGATCGGTTGCATCCGTTGGGTCAAACAGTCTTGCGAACCTGGTGCTTCTCGGTCTCCTCGGAGTGCTCGCATGGTTCGGCTTCAGAATGTCCTCGGGCAGAGGTTCTGCTGAACAATCCGCTCCCGTCGTTCGGAACACCAGGAGTAGGGATCAGTAATGATTGAGCAATTCCTGCCTGAGCGAGATCAGATCAATCCCCGTTGGTTTCACGAATGGGGTGCTTTGATGGGATCTCCCCAATTGGGTGAAAGCTTGAGTCAAAATGACCGGATCTGGGGTCGCGTTCGCACCCGGATGTTCGAGACGCTCGGGATTGATCTGAACGCGCGCTTGCCGGAAAACGAGATCATCGCAGCCACGGCTTACGCAACCGAACGGCAGAAGCTCGTGCGCCTTTGTGGCTTGGTGGTATACGGCAGGCTTCTGTGCACAAGAGTTGCCAAATCAGATTTTGAAACCCTTGCAAAACAGTTCTCGGTTGAAGAGCTTCAATTGGCCGTATCAATGCATCATCTGCATCCGCAGGTACCACCATTCTCAACCGATAATTCCAGGCTGAATACCCTGATCAACAGGGCCGGTGAAGCCTGTCTAAGTGCTTGGAAAACAACGCTTACTGATCAGGCCAATATGCGGTTATTGCTCATCGAGCAATCGGATGAAACTGAAGAGCTCGTTTCGCAGAATATTGGCCCGGAACTTGCTTCGCAAATTGTTGACGAAGTCAGCAAAGCAATGATGAGGGAAGCCCACTCATTCGCGGCATAGAGGAAAAAATGTTCGACCAATTACAGGCTTATTCCGGTGCAATGGTTTCTCCCGCTGGAGAAGAGGGCATTGTTGCGAGCCAAGCTGAACCGGTCTTCAAAGAACCGACCACCCCCGAAGAAATTCTTGATCATGCAAGGCAGGAAGCAGAGAGAATTCTTGCTGAAGCTCATGAACAGGCAAACCAGATCATTGCTGATAAACTGGACGAAGCCGGTGATTTCGTAGAGCTGTCTGTCGCAGAAAAAGTGGATGAAGCCAGCAATACGCTCAGGCTTGATCTATGGTCGTCCCGTTTGGCGCTTGCGGAAATTGTAGATTCCGCACTGAGGCAGATGATCGGCAAACTGGGTCAAAGCGAAGCGACACTGGCCGCAGTGACAACCGCAATCGAAACCTATTGCGATAAGCACACCCCAACGGTCTATGCCTCAGACACCACAGCAAATCGGCTTGAACTGATCGGGGTTGCCGCAAGGGACAAACTTTCACTCCCCGCATTTCATCTTAAGCGTGATCCGGCGCTCGAAGAGGGACGGGTAATTCTCGACACTGGACGAGGACGTTTTGAAGTGAGCCTTGAAGCACAAATGCAGGCCATGCGGAAGTTGAGCCAGTCCACAGCATCAGACATGGAACAGGTGCAACACAAGAAAAAAGATCAGGCTGGAGATCAGTAACGTGTCGGTCCAGCTTTCTCATCAAAGCGAGCAGGGCACACAACTTCAATCAGCCCTGAAGCTTCTTTCCACAAAGGTCCGCAAGGCACCTCTGTGCCAGGAGATTGGTGAGATCAGCGACATTTCTGCAAGTCGGATTGTCACCACTCTGCGTAATGTTTTTGTAGGTGAAAAGTGCCTCTTGCGCACGCCGGGCACAGATCGAGAGATCGCGGCTCAAGTCGTTGCAATTGAAAACGAAAGGGCCATTCTTGCTCCGCTCGAAGAGATTGAAGGACTGGCTGCAAATACCGAAGTCTGGGGAACCGGCGAACCGCACCGTATTCACGTCGGCAGATCGCTTATCGGCCGAGTGATCGATGGCCTCGGCCGTCCAATTGACCGCCAACCCTTCGATACAGAAGGAATGGATCAAGTAAAGATCACCCCACCGGTTTCCGACGCATTGGATCGTCCGGTCATCGATGACATTTTTCAAACCGGCGTTAAATCCATCGACGGATTTAACACAGTAGGCCAGGGTCAACGTCTTGCAATATTTGGTGAAGCGGGTTCCGGTAAATCTACACTGCTTGCCATGTTGGCAAGGCATTCAGAAACCGACGTGGTTGTTCTGGCAATGATTGGCGAACGCGGCCGCGAGGTAAACGAGTTCCTGGAACGGCAATTGCCACCCGAAGTCCGTGAGCGCTGCGTAGTGATCGCTTCCACTTCTGACCGCCCGGCCATGGAACGGATTATGGCGGCTCACTGTGCAGTTACGGTTTGCGAACATTTCCGCTCAAAAGGCCAGCGTGTGCTGTTGCTGTTTGATAGTGTCACTCGTTATGCACGTGCATTGCGCGAAGTGGGTTTGTCAGCCGGTGAAAAAGCTGTACGTGCCGGGTTTACGCCGTCGGTCTATGCGGAACTTCCCCGCCTGATTGAAAGAACGGGTAAGACTTCTGCTGGCGCCATCACCGCTTTCTTCACGGTCCTGACCGAGAATGAAGGCGTGAACGATCCGGTTGCCGAAGAGATTGCAAGTTTGACCGATGGCCATCTGGTGCTCGACGCAAACCTTGCGAGAAGCGGCATCTATCCGGCGATTAATGTGCTGCGCAGTAAAAGCCGTCTCATGAATGAAATCGCTGCGCAGGACTTCGTTGAATCAGCCAATCGCCTGCGCCGATTAATGGCGAAATATCAGGACATGGAACTGCTCATTCAGGTGGGTGAATATGTGTCAGGCACAGACCCGTTAGCCGATCAGGCGATTGAAGTGAATGCGCCGCTAGAGGAGTTTCTTGGTCAGCATACACATCTCGCCGTGCCTTATGGTGACACGGTCCATCAGATGCAGCGTATCCTGAATGGATAGGTCCAAAAACATAGACCGCCTGCTCAAGGTTAAGGAATTGAGGCGCCGCCTTGCAGAGATAGAAGCTTCACAGGCAAGAAGCGCCCTTTATGCCGCAGAAGACGCTCTGGCGCGTGCAAAGGAAAACGAGTTTTCCGTGCGTGCAAACAGTGATGTGAAACGCAATGAGCGGCTAAATCATCTCCTTGAAGGTGGTGGAAATATTGCTGTCCAAAGCATCCAATTAAAGAACGCTTACGCTTTGACAGAGCAGGAAATTAACCAGGCAATCGAACACACAAAACACCAGGATTCAGCGCTTGGTGAAGCGGCAGAATGTGCCAGCCTGGCGCAACAGAAACTGGCCCGCTTTTTGCAAATTGAAGAAAGAACGAGAAAATTGTGCGAAAAGCTTGCCGAAATGAAACACAAGGAAGCAATTCGGCACAATTAATCTCTGCAGGTAACCTTTGTTGCGGAGTATTTTGATGCGTCAGGTTTCAGATGCACACCCGAATGCAGCCGAATATAACCAAAACGGTTATGTGGCAGCGCCCATGTCCCATACCGGGACTTCCATGTTGGCACTTCACAGCGCATGGCCATATTTGGTTACCGATCTTTCATTTCAATTCGGAACGTTGAGCGCTTCAGCTGATCCTGTGGACCATGCCCCTGTGATTACTCAGGACGGTGAATGGGTCTGTGTGGAAGGCAGCAGCTCGGTTGGCGAATTTTATGTTTACCTGCCATTGGATGCTGCTGAGATTTTACTTCAGGCGGCCAATGAGGATCTGAATACTAGCAGTCTCAACCAGGCGGATGCCGCGCTCGTTCTCGAACATGTATTTACCCACACCATGCATCAGCTGGAAAATGTACTTGGTGCCGATCTGAAACTCGACCAGTTCTCCACACCGGCCTTCCCGCTACCTACGGAGCTGCTCGGATTTGAATTCCAGATTAACGGCCAGGTATTCGAAGGCGCTCTTCATGTGCGTGGTAAGCTTCATGAATGGTTTGAGTATGTGGTCGCCCAAAGGGCAAACCCCGACGAAAAGAAACTCGAAGCAAGAATGATCGTTCATCTCGGCCCGGTGGTCCTGCCGTCAGCAGGTGCTTATATGGCTCGCGCTGGCGAAACGATTGATTGCGGTGTCGAACCGTCAGCAGTCATCCATGGCGTCTTGCTGCGTGCGGATAAATATTACTGGCCGATCTACATTGAAGACAACACGGTTGAAATCGCCGGACCATTGACCGGACCGGTGCAATTTCCTGAAAACGCAGACGACTATGTTTACGTCACCTTCGGACTGGGTGAGGTTTCACTCACTGCTTTTGTCCGCAGTCAGTTGGACGTGGGCAGCCGGATCGAAATTGAGCGCATCCCTAACAATGGTGCGCATGTGTATTACCAGACCAAACCTTTTGCCCAGGGACATCTTTCAATCCTCGGGCAAAACCTGGCGGTTCAATTGGATGAAATAGGCAGTTTTAAACCCTGATTAAGCGCGGTTGGGGATGGGCTGCCTCAATTGTCAAACAATGGAAGTAACTTGTAATGTTCGGCGAAAATTCCTTTGGAATTCTGGTTCTCCTCCTGGCAACGGCATTCCTGCCGATGGTGGCAGTGACCGTGACCGCATTTGCAAAAATCGCAGTGGTAATCTTCATCGTCCGTAACGCTCTGGGCGTGCAACAACTGCCACCCAACATCATTCTATATGGCTTGTCCTTGATCCTGTCGGTCTATATCGCCATGCCGGTTTTGAATGAGGCCTACACAAATCTTGAAGCCAACGGCTTTGAATATCAAACCATAGAAGAATGGCAGAACGCCGGAGAACTGGCGCTTGATCCATTAAAAGAATTTCTCAAGCGACACACGGATACAAAGCAACTGGAGTTCTTTTCCTCTTCCACCACCCAGATCTGGGGGGAAGGGCTGGCTCAAAGCACGTCATCGGATTCCATGGCCATTCTCGTGCCTTCTTTCCTTTTGTCTGAGTTGACGCGGGCCTTTGAAATCGGCTTCCTGCTCTATCTGCCATTCATGGCGATTGACATCATCGTCACCACAATTCTGGTTGCGATGGGCATGTTGATGGTTCCACCTACAACCATCTCAATTCCGTTCAAGCTGATGCTGTTTGTCTTCCTCGATGGCTGGACCAAGCTCGTCCACGGCCTGATACTCACTTATGTTTAGGGGGTGAAACATGGAAGAAGCAAAACTCGTCGCATCCCTCTATTCGATCTTTTACTACGCTGCGGTAATGCTTGTCCCGCCCTTGCTGATTGCAACCTTTGTTGCCTTCATCGTTGGGCTGTTGCAGGCAGTAACACAAATCCAGGAACAGACACTTCCCCAAACCATCAAGATCCTCGTTGTTGGTTTTGTGATGATTGTGTTCGGTGGCGTGCTCAGCGGACCGCTCTTTTCCGCTTCAAACGAGATATTCTCAAACTTCCATCAATACGCACAATAGTGGTGAAGGATGACGGTAAACGCTTTCTTCCTCGCTTTCCTTGATCTCATCGGAGACTATGTGCCCTGGGTTGTGCTGGCGATTGCCCGGCCTTTCGGGTTCACAATGCTGTTTGCAGCCTTTGCCTGGGGCAATATCAGCTCCGGCGTGATCCGCATGGCGTTTTCGATCGCGATTGCATTGCCATTGCTGGCTAACGGCATTCCATCCTACGGCGTGGAAGAACTACAAATGGCCTTTGCCGCAACGCTCATCAAGGAACTCTTTCTGGGCGCAGTGCTTGGTCTGATTTCATCCATTCCGCTCGCCATTGCGATCGCGGGTGGCAGTATCCTCGACCTTTATCGCGGTGCATTGGAAGGTGGACCGGATCCTTCAGGCGGAACCACATCGCCCTATGGCAATCTGTTTGCGATTGTATCCTTGTGGCTCTTCGCCTCAATCGGCGGGTTCCAGATCGTTACCGATACAATTTATTCAAGTTATGAACTTTGGCCGGTCAACAGCACATTCCCGGTTTTCAATGCCGGCGCCACTGTGCTCCTTGAGGTGTTGGAGAAGATACTGCTTGGCGCGCTTGTTCTTGCAGGCCCTATGCTCGTTATCATGTTCTGCTCTGACATCGTTCATCTAATCGCTTCCAAGTTCGGTAAGAACATTGATGTGGGCCATCTCACATTCTCCACCAAGAACCTGATCGCAGCGATTGTTCTGCCACTCTTCCTGGTGGTTGCCATTCGTCTGTTCAAGTCAGAGCTTGAGTTCCTCAGAACCGTGCTTGGCTTTGTAAGTGGCATTTTCATTTGAGGGTGAGCCATGTCAGACGATAGCGAAGAAAAAACCCTCCCGCCCTCCGACTACAAGCTGAGAAAAGCTCGGGAAAAGGGCCAGGTAGCCTCAAGCGACAACTTTGTTTCCGGCATAACCACTACGCTCGGCATTTTTTATGTCCTGTTCAACTGGCAATCATTCTTCGAGGTTTTCTCGCAACTCTACACCGTTGCTGTCCTGACGTTCGGCGGCAGCGATCCTTCCAGATTGTTCCCGGTCTTTCTGACCACCTTGTTTGAAATGTTCTATGTGCTCGCACCCTTCATGATCATCGTGATCGTGGCTGGCGTCGTGGCGAACATTCTGGAAAAACAGGGCATCCCGTTTTCTCTTGAACCGATCAAACCGGATTTCGGCAAGATCAATCCGGGACAGGGGTTGAAAAAACTCTTCTCACGCAGAAACGCCACTGAGTTCAGCGTTGCCCTGGTCAAGCTGACAATCTGGTTCTCGATTGCTGCGATTTTCATCTGGCTATCGCTGCAGACCATCATGGCGAGCGCCTATTGCTCGATCGGTTGCGTTCTAGACAGTGCATCCGCCGTCATGTTGCTGATCATGGTTGCCGCTATCATTTTGCTCATGTTCACAGGGCTAATTGATATCCCGCTTCAGCACGCGCTCTTCCGCCATGAACAGAAAATGGGTCACAAGGAGCTTAAGCGCGAGATGAAGGAAATTCTGGGCTCACCTGAATTCAAAAGCCATCGTCGCCGCGAGCACCAGAAAATCCTCAATGCTGAAACAACTGACGGCGTCGGTACCGGCAAGATCAGCCACGGCACGGATGGTATCAGCATTATCCTGCGCGGCTATCAGCTTGCAGTCGGGATCTATTTCCATCAGGAGCATGCCGATGTTCCCCATGTGGTAAGCAGGTTCAGCGGACCGGAACTTACCAAGAGCCTGCGGGATGCAGAAGAGCAGGGCATTCCTGTAGTGACAGAAGAAGAGCTTGCCAAAGATATTTTCCGAAGCGTTGAAGTAGGTAAGGCCATCCACGAACGTCATTTCGAGAAAGTGGCGCAAATACTCGTGCGGACCGGCATTATCGGCTAATCAAACTCAGTTGGCTAAGTTCAGCCCACCTGAAAACGGGCACAAAAAAACCCCGCATGAGCCATGCGGGGTTTTTGCATAAATACTTGGGTTGCTTATCGTACGCTCTGTTTCAGTGCGTAGAGATCTGCACCTTTAACTGTGGAGATCGCCAAAGTTCTTTGAGCTTCAGCAATTGCACGGTCAAAAGCTTGCGACAATTGATCATTCCCTCCGCCTGTACCTTGAAGGTCAGGATTGTTTGACGCAGTTTGCGTAAGTCCGCCACCGGTGCCAGCTGTGGAATTTGTATCCATTATAATTTCCGATCAGTTGTTCCAAATACTTTAACGATTGGTCGTCGTTGCAACCAACATACCGATTTGACCCTTTCAAGCCCATCCGCATTGATTACGTACGCGGGGGTGCGTCAGTAATTAAGTAATCGGGTAAGGTGCTGAAAAATATGAGAAAAAAAGTTAACGAATTGAACTCACGATGAGTTTATCAACTTAGATGGCTAGGATAACGGGATCCTGAGCTCAAAACATGCGCCTTGTGATGTGGGAATATGACGAATTTCACCGTTATGTGCAGCAAGAATGGACCGGATAATCCCTAATCCCATTCCAGTTCCACCTTCTTCACGCCTTGTGGTGAAAAATAGTTCGAACACTTTGTCTGCGTTGTGTTCGGAAATCCCTGAGCCATTATCATGGAATTTGATAAGGCATAAAGTCTCTTCCGCCTTCACCTCAATATCCACTTCCGTTGCGCTGTGATTGGCTGAATTCTGAAAGAGGTTGGATAATATGATGTTCATGTTTTCAGGGTTTATGACAGCTGTGGCTTCCTGATCGCCATCAATTGTCAGCTTCACGTCCGGCCAGTCACTTCCGGTTTGCATGATCTGGTGAAATACCACACATCGACCATCAGGTTCTGCAATATCGGCGCGAGCCAGGTCCCGTAGCCGTTCCAGCAACTTGGTGAGCCGCCCCGTATCAGCGATGATGTTGTTGAGAAAACGCTCACGCTCTTCACTGCTCATATCATTGTCTTTCAACAACTCCGCGGCACCGTGGATGGAAGTAAGTGGCGACTTCAATTCGTGGCTCACATGAGAAGCGAAGTTCTTGATATATTCAGCCCGGTCCTGAAGCTTTTGTGACATGGACAAAAGCCCTTTGCTCAGATTGGCGATCTCTCTGGTCCCGTGTTTGCTGAGCGGATGAAAGGCATCCCGGTCACCACGGCTGATCTGCAATGTTCTTAAATTGAGCGCATCAATCGGGCCTTTGATGAAACGTACAAACAAGACGGCAATCGCGATGGTGATCGCCATGACAAATAGAACGGCCAGCGCGAGCTTCTCTTTTTGGGCATACATTTCACGCAGGAAGTGAGATGGCGTCCGGGACATATAGGATATCCCCACCAATCGATCTTCCCATATGATTGGCATGGCCACAAAGATGCGGATCGTGGCACCCCGGCTGATTGAGTAGATGGGTGGTGTAGGGGTATTGGATTTGCGTGAGCGTACAACGCTTTCGTATCGCCCTTCCATGGCAACCGCCACTTCCCTCACATGAGCTAGTGACATTCCGGCTTCGCCACGTCCGGCCAGTACAGTGCCGTTTGTATCGAGCAGTCGGAAGCCAGCAAGCGTGGTCTTCTGCGCTTCAAAGATGATAGGCATGACCGAGTTGAAAACATCGCTAAGGCGCTGATTGATCGGCAGCGAAACTGGCCGTGCATCATCACGTCTCGGCAAAACTGTTTCCTGCGCCAGATCCAGTTTTGGAAGGACAAGCAGATAGGGATCATCAGATTTCGGCAATAATTTTCCGGGAACCTTTTCCTCGAAACTCTGCGGACTGAAACCGTTCGATTTAAGCAGTTCGATGATACCTGCCCGCACAAATGCGCCCTGGGCAATCAACTCATTTTCTGTTTCCCGAACCAGTTGGCTGTCATAAAACCGGAAGAGCAAAATGCTCGCAAGCGGCAGGCAAAGCACAAAGGCAAGCATGGCGATAACCACCATGCCTAGGCTTGGCCGCCACTTTTTCGGATAATCATTCACCGATCACCTTCCGTGCCTGAGCTGCTGCAGGCGCCCAGCCTAAATCCAATACCATGAACCGTTTCCACCGCGTCGCGACATCCGGAAGAAGCAAGCTTTGCCCGCAGATTGCGCACATGACTGTCAATAGTCCGGTCAGACACATGTATATTGTCAGGCCATGCCTGGTTGAGAATTTGCTCCCGGGTAAATGCCATGCGGGGTCTGGCAAGAAGTGTCTTGAGGATGTTGAACTCGATAGCGGTCAACTCCACCGCTTTTCCGGAAAAGCTAAGCGAGCGGTGATTGGGGTCAAGCTCCAGTTCACCCACTTTCAACATGTCTTCCGATTCTTCAGGCACCGCCTGCTGGTTAGCTCTTCGTAGAATAACGCTGATCCGGGCAATCAGTTCTCTGGGTGAGAATGGCTTCGTTACGTAGTCATCGCCACCGATTTCCAGACCAAGGATGCGGTCAATTTCCTCATCACGCGCAGAAAGAAACAGGATCGGTACATTGGATGTTTTCCGCAATTGGCGGCAAACTTCCAACCCGTCGATTTCAGGCAAGCCCACATCGAGAATCACCAGATCAGGTTTCTCATGCTGAAACTTCTCGAGCGCGTCCGTGCCGTTTCTTGCGGTCACGTGTGAATGATCGGCCTTGTCGAGCGCAAAACAGATGACATCGATAATATGAGGATCATCGTCGACAACGAGAATATTGGGCATTTTGTTTTCCGTACTGTGTTGCAGTCTATTTTGCGCAGAATACATTTACAATTCCTTCAACGGTTTGAATTGGCTATTTCCTCTCCGGCGGATAACTCGGAATTGCTGTGACCTTTGTAATTGCAGGAAAAAATCACAAAGGTTCCGGTTTTACCGCCGATTTGAAAATACTCTTCAATAACTGTGCAATCATGATTATCAATCTGTGCAAATCGCCTGGAACTATGTGCAGAATTTGTGCATTCTATGATCGGCAAATCCGCTCCATACGGATGAGGCTTGCGCGAAACTGTGGTCCCGGTCGTTTAAGTTAGTACACTGTCCGAAATTGGCCGTAAATAGCGGTAAATGCTGATCATTTTACGTTTTGTTAACAATAACACTTCAATACTCGCCGGGCGTGGAGGGATAATCCCAGACATGATGCCGACCCCACGCTCCGGTCAATCCGGCATGCTTCTTGTTCCACTGGCTGGGGTTTTCTCAGGGGACACCTCAAACGGGCAACATCCAAAAATCTCGGATTTTCAACTGACTTTCGTTTTGCGTTTACGTGTCAGCAAAAGGGAATCCTGATCCTGTTCCACAGCAGTGATTGGATGCTTCCGTCGGTCCCTCATTGTCCTTCGGTGCAGCGGAGATAATTGACGTGTGAACACGTCCATCAGGTTGTTTACTGGAGACCAAAAATGTTCTCGCTTTCTGCAGGTAACAAAAGCAACTCAACAGCAACGTTGAATGCTTTGAACAATTCGCTGGCGATCATCGAATTCGACCCCACAGGCCATATTCTTCATGCAAATGGGAATTTCTGTTCGGCTATGGGTTATGATGAGTCAGAAATCATAGGAAAACATCATCGGATATTTGTGGAATCCGATTATGCGAATTCAACAGAATATACGAACTTCTGGAAGAAACTCGGCGACGGCGAGTTTGATGAAGGCGAATACAAACGTTTTAGCAAAGACGGTAAGGAAGTGTGGATCCGGGCAAGCTATAATCCGGTGACTGCCAGCAATGGCAAGGTCTTGAAAGTGGTGAAGTTCGCCTCTGACATCACGGCACAAAAACTGAAAGCTGTAGAATATGAGGGAAAGATCGAAGCAATCTCCCGCGCACAGGCGGTGATCGAATTCGATCTGGATGCCACAATTCTAACGGCTAATGAAAACTTCTGCGGAGCAGTTGGATATTCACTTGAAGAGATTGTCGGCAGAAAACACTCAACATTTGTAGACGCAACCTACGCTGCAAGTGACGAATACAGACATTTCTGGGATCGCCTCAGAAATGGTGAGTTCATAGCCGGCGAATTCAAACGAAACGGCAAGAATGGGAATGAAATCTGGATCCAGGCTTCCTATAATCCGATCCTGGACATGAACGGTCGCCCCATAAAGATCGTCAAGTTTGCCACGGATGTGACCGCAAGGGTCAAGGCAATCGGCGAAGTTGGAGATGCGCTGAAATCAGTTTCCGAAGGCAAACTGCAGGTTAATGTGGATTCCAAATTTCCTGATGATCTGGAGAAACTGAGGACTGACCTCAACCTTGCCATTGGTCAGATCGCTTCCACTTTTGGAAATATCATGAACACGACCCAAAGCGTGGGAACAGGTGTTCGTGAAATTGTCACCGCATCCAATGATCTGGCGTCCCGCACAGAAAAACAGGCTGCAGCATTGGAAGAAACAGCTGTTACGCTGAACCAGATTACGGAAACAGTTCAGAAATCGGCAGAAGGTGCGGAAAACACCCAGCAGGTTGTGGAAGCCGCAAAAAGCGACGCGCAGAGCAGCAGTGAGATCATTGAAAAAGCTCTGACCGCCATGAGTGAAATCGAAAACTCCGCGAAAGAGATTAACCAGATTATCTCAGTAATTGATGACATCGCATTCCAGACCAACCTGCTCGCCCTGAACGCGGGCGTGGAAGCAGCCCGTGCCGGTGATGCAGGTCAGGGCTTTGCGGTTGTCGCGTCAGAAGTTCGCGCATTGGCGCAACGTTCTGCCGTAGCTGCCAAGGACATCAAGGATTTGATTTCAAAATCAAGTGTCCAGGTTGCAAGCGGTTCCAAACTGGTTGGAGAAACCGGTGAAACATTCCACCGGATTGCAGATCAGGTTCTTGAAATCAGTTCTGTGGTTGATGAGATTTCCGAAGGCGCCAAGTCTCAGTTTGCCTCCTTGAATGATCTCAATGCAACCGTGAAAGATCTTGATGCCAGCACACAGCAAAATGCAGCCATGGCAGAAGAGGCCACAGCCGCGTGTCATTCCCTAAACCAGGAATCAGAAGAGCTTGTTTCCCTGATCAATCATTTTGATATCGGTGGATCGGGTCATAGCCCGGCACCTGTCGTCCCGGTTTCAGCACCTGCCGCTGCTCCGGCAGCTGCGCCGGCACCGAAAGCGGTTCCTGAATCGCCTGCACGAAAACTCGTGTCGGAAGTCAAGACAGCATTTTCCGGTCAGACCAACGGCAATGCAGCTCTGCAGGATGATGACTGGGAAGAATTCTAGAAGCCAGTTCCCCCATGGTACAGTGAAGAGGCAGGTTGTGATCTCGCAACCTGCTTTTTTATTGAGGGGTAAGAGAGTTATTTTCTGCTGAAGAAGAAAGTAACCCCACGACCAACGCTATTGGGGCGACCGTCAATCGTGGGGCCAATCGCTCATGCATATCGTGTGTGATTTACTGCCTGAGCAATAGTAACTCATTATCAGATGAAGATAAAATTATCATTAAATATATGGAATACTTTGGTACTAATGTGTATATTTTCCTTTTCCCGGTCCGAAAATATTAAGAATATATATCATCGCGAAAGCCTTTTGTATGCTCTATACATCGTCTTGACGGCGATTTGCATAAGATACGCATTAAAATTGGATTAGTATTTGCATAATTATCCCATACCGAAAAGTGTTTCACAATAAAGCATATTAACTAGTTTGTCTGTCTGCATAAGGTTTTGAGCGCCTATGTTAAACTTTTGCGTGTTTTTGGAGTGTAATACAATTAATGCTTGTGTTTGCGGAAAATGAGTTTATGTTGGCCGCATATTCTTGAGTGTGATGTTTATTTCAAACAATGCACTCGCCAATTTATTTTCTAAATTTTTGTGTGGGGGAAGTTATGGCGAAAAAAGCCGAGCCCAAATCTGTGACTAAATCATCATCGAAATCAAACGCAGGCACCAATGGCAAAGAAGCAAATGGTGCGTCAAACAATGAAACCATCCAGGAACTTAATCCCGAAATTCTTGAAAAAATCACGGCGATCCGTTCCAGAGTAAATGAAACTTTTGGACAGGTGGCCATCTCCATGATGGCTATCCCCCGTTACAAGCACCTCTCGATTGCTGACCTTAGCACCGTTTTGTTGGAACCCCTTCTCCGTGATCGTGTGGCCATCGCCAACAGTGGCAAGATCGATGATCTCACAAAAGCACCGCTGGCAGGATTTGCCATCTGGGCAAGCGTCTCCGATGACGTGGATGCAAAAATCCGCGAACAGATCAGGGCAGGGGTGTTCCCAGTTCGCCTAAATGGTGAAGAGTGGAATTCCGGTGAAAACAACTGGCTGTTGGACATCATCGCTCCCTCGCAACAACTAACGACAGCGGTCATCGCCAACTTCAAACAGGTGGTGAAAGAGGGAGATTTACGCATCCATCCCCTGATCACACGGCTTGTGGACGCGGAAGTGCTCAAGAAAATGGGTGCCACGCCAGTGGAGAGTGGCTAACTCTTTCGCATCAATCCGCCCATGCACTCTTCAGCTTTTTCAGGAATGAAACTGCCACAGGACTAAGTGGTGTGCTCTTTCTGCGGATAATACCGATCGGCCGGTGGAACTGCGGATGATCAAAATTCAAAAACGTCAATTCATCACCCAGATAAGGGTTAGTAGGCGCAACGGGCATGAAGGTAAGCAAGTCGGTTGTGGATGTGATTTCTAACGAAGACCGGATTGAATCAGATTCACAAAGCACGTGCATTTCCTGAATGCCCAACGCAATCATGGCTGCTTCTGTTTGCTGCCTGAGCAGGCTATTGCGTGAGTGGATCAACCACTTTTGCGTGCTTAAATCATCGACGGATATCTCGCTTTTTGAAGCCAATGGATGGTCATTCCTGCACATGATGCCAACCCGGTCATCCACGAGCAGCGAATAGTCCAGATCAACAGCCGGGTCAGACAGGCTTTGTGGGCCGATAACAATATCAATCTGACCACGCTCCAGCATTCGGTGAAGGTCGATCACAAATCCGGTTCGCAACTCTATTCTGCAGCTTGGGTTATCCACGATGAAAGTGGAAATGGAATCGGTCAGAAACTTGCCGGCAATAATCGGTGGAGCCCCGATCCTGAGCTGTCCGGCTGATCCCGTTGTGACAAGGTCAGCCAGATTGCTTGCCTGTTCCTGTGCAATTTTTATCGCCAACCCACTTCGCGCCAATTCCAACCCCAAACTGTTCGGTGTGGAACGTCGACCATCGCGTTGGAATATGGGAGCACCCAGCCTCTCTTCCAGTTTTTGCATGTTTCTGCTCAGAGCAGGCTGCGTCAGGCCCAGACGGTCAGCAGCCGATTGAAATGACCCCGCTTCCACAATTTCGGAGAGATGGGTGAGATGTTTTGGATCAAGTTTCATAGCAATTCTTTATGTATCAGCGATTATTTTTGATTATATGTAATTAAACTCTCTTGTTAAGCTAAAAGAAAAGGGAGAATACTATGCGCAAATTTTTAAAACCAATGGCTTTCATATTTACCGCCGCAATCCTGCTTTCTGCGGGGGTGCAATCGCACGCACAAATTTACAAGGGTGAAACCGCGGGTGTAGGCGATCCGGTTCACACCATGTTCGTGGCTTTCACCAATCAGGCGTCAAAGGGAGGCGTAAATATTCAGGTGAATGCCGGGCAGACTTTAACAAAGTCCATGCTCAAAGGTGCGAAGGGCGAAATCGATTTCTTTTCGTCTGTTCCAGGCCTGGTGAAGCTGATGGAAGGCCAGAAGAGAATGTACAAGAACATCTCTGAGGCACCTGAGTTATCGAAAAACCTACGTGCCATTGTCGGTTTCAAGGCCGGAGCCTATCATCCCGTAACGCTCGCAGATTCTCAAATTTCTGACTGGGCAGACATCAAGGGAAAAAACGTGTTCACAGGCCCGCCCGCTGGTGCAGCCGCAGCGACAGCTGAAGCGCTCATAAAAATCATCACCGGTTACGAAGCGGGTACAGACTATAATGCCATCCGCTTGAGTTGGGGTGAGGGTTACGCTGCTCTTTCTGACAAGAAAGTGGATATGATGGTACGGCCAGCTGAAATCGGCTCTGCCCGTATCGAGCAATTTGGCCTGTCTGGAAATTTCCGGGTTCTCTCCATTCCTGAAAAAACCATTGAGACCGATGCCATGCAGAAACTATTTGGCCGCCCGGGCCGCGGCATGGCGCAGTTTGATGGTACCGTCTACAAAGGCCAGCTCACTGATGGTCTGATCACGGCTTTGGGTTTCTTCCAGTTTGTGGGCACTCACGCTGATGCTGACGAAGAAGCAGTCTACAAAGCGACCAAGGCTTTCTGGGAAAACATTGAAGAGGTTCAGACTACAGCTTTCTTCTTGAAAGAAGTCAACAAGGAGACAGCCTTCACGGCAATCAACGTTCCGCTGCATCCAGGTGCGCTGAAATATTATGAAGAGGCTGGATTTAACATTCCAGAGAATCTCCGCCCGTAACTTTTGGCAGAGATATTCAAACTTCATAACATAGTTGTTTTCAATGTTTGGAAAACAGCGCAACCGGCGAGGCACGATTGACTGAGTCTGCTCCAAATAGCGAACCGATTACGCGCATAGTTCTGATAGTCGGTGCTGTAGCATCAGCACTGATGGGGTTCATTGCGATCTATAGTTCGGGCATCGGTTTGCTTGATCCCAAGCTTCATAGAGCTGGAGGTTTTGCACTGGCGATTATCGTCTGCGTGGCACTTTCCAGATCGACGCGAAAATCAAAAGCTGAGTTGCCGCTATGGCGTTCCCGTCTGGCAGGCGTCTCAGATCTGCTGCTCGTCGGGTTTGGGTTATGGGCCGTCTTCTCATTTTTTGAAGTCCAAACCAAGATGGAGGAAGCGCTTTACGACATTTCTTCCGTGGACACCTGGCCTGCCATCGCAGGGCTGGTTGTCTTTCTTGAATTGTGTCGCAGATTCTGGGGATGGGGTCTCTTTTCAATCGGTGCGCTGGCTGTTGTGTATTTGCTACTCGGCCAGGACATGCCGGGCATTTTTGCCCATACCGGTTTCTCACTGAAGGAGATTTCAGAAGCGCTCTGGTACAACACCAACAAGGGCGTTTTCGGCTCAATCACCAATATTGTTCTCTCAACCGTGTTCATCTTCATCATCTTCGGTACGCTTCTTGAGGGAACAGGTGCCGGTGCCACCCTGCTGAAATTTGCCTTCCTCGCCACACGTCGCACAAGAGGTGGTCCGGCGCATGCAGCAATCCTGGCTTCTTCAATGTTCGGCACCATGTCAGGTTCCACCGTGGCCAACATCGTTGGCACGGGAACCTTCACAATTCCCATGATCAAGAAGCGCGGTTTCTCCCCCGCCTTTGCCGGTGGCATTGAGGCAACCGCCTCATCCGGCGGTCAGATCATGCCACCGATTATGGGCGCTGCAGCACTGGTAATGGCGGACATTACCGGCGTGGGATATCTCAATGTGATCGTGGCGGCACTCGTACCCGCATTGTTTTATTATTTCAGCCTGTTTGCTGCCGTAACTGTTGAGGCGAGGCGCCAAAACATCCAGATCCAGCAGCTAACCGTCGATGATAAAATCACTTCAGTCGATATGATCAATTCGATCCTGTTTTTGGGGCCAATTCTCGTCGTTATCGGTTGTCTGGCCACTGGTCTTTCCACGTCTGCAGCCGGTTTTTACGCCGTGGTTGTTCTTGTGCTCCTGTCGGTTGTAAATCCGGAAGTGCGCAGTAACCCATTGAGAATATGGAACTCTTTCCTCAAGGGATGCGAATCCGGTGCTACACTTCTGATCGCCATTGCCGCGATCGGTATCCTGGTCGGATCACTGGATTCCACTGGTCTCGGTCTTAAACTCGCCAATCTCATTTCCACAATCCGCGGGGAGAGTTTGTTCTCTGCCTTGCTGGTCGCCATGTGTGGTGCGCTTGTCCTTGGCATGGGAATGCCTACGCTGCCAGCTTACCTCATTATCGTCCTGGTAATGGGGCCAGCCATTCAGGCGCTTGGCCTCTCAATGCTCACTGCCCATATGTTTGTGTTTTATTATGGTGTTGCATCCTCCCTGACACCGCCCGTGGCGATTGCAGCCTACGCAGCTGCACCCATCGCACAGTCAAATCCATTGATAACAGCACTCATGTCATTCCGTCTCGGCATGGCAAAGTTTATCATTCCCTTTGTCTTCGCCTTCTATCCGACGATCCTGATAATCGAACAGTTTGATCTGGTGGAATTTGTCTGGATTTCGCTTCGCACCTGCATTTGCATCTGGTTGTTTTCGTCGGCTTTATCCGCTTATGACCGCAACAAACTGTCCATGGTCGAAGTCGCTTTGCGATTTGTTGCAGCCTTCGCAGTTCTATTTACAGACCCACTGGTATACGGGCCGGCTTTGTTGGTCGCAGGAGCACTGATCTTGTATGACCAGCGCAAACCCACGCCAGTCGTGCAAGCAGAAGGAGGGGGAGCTCATGACTAAACAGCCAAACTTTCTCTTTATCATCACCGATCAGCACCGTGCTGACCATCTGGGCTGTTATGGCAATGGAACGGTTCGCACACCGCATATTGATAGCCTGGCTGATGCTGGTACGCGGTTCAACCGGTTTTACGTGGCCAATCCCATCTGCATGCCGAACAGGGCATCGATTATGACTGGCAGAATGTGCTCGGTGCATGGTGCGCGACACAATGGTATTCCCCTGTCCAAAGATCACACCACATTCGTTGAACTGCTTAAGGACGCAGGATACCGGACTGGTTTGATCGGAAAATCGCACCTGCAAAGCTTCACCGGGCTAATGGCGACAAATCGCTTTGAACCAAGCAAGGACCAGCACGTCCCTTCTCCTCAATTGCGTGATGCATACAAGAACAACCGCCACGGCTCTGATTATGATCTGGAGATAGCACCAGCCTGGGATCGCCCATTGGCAGAACGGCTGGAAGGGGATTTCTATGGTTTTGAACACGTGGAAGTGGCAGCCGACCATGCCGATCAGGCATCCGGTGATTACCTGCTCTGGGCAAGATCAAAGCACCCTGAGTTTGACAAGCTGGTGGGCCCTGAAAATGCCCTTCCTGATAACCGCATAGATGCACCACAGGCCTGGAGAACGGCTGTCCCTGAAGAACTGTACTCCACCAGCTGGATTGCGGAGCGCACCGAAAACTGGCTCGAAGAACGCTCTCAACAGGACGAACCGTTTTTCCTGCAAATGTCATTTCCTGATCCCCATCACCCGTTCACACCACCGGGAAAATACTGGGATATGTATGATCCATCGGGAATAGAACTTCCCCCTTCCTTCGGCAAAAGTTCATTACCACCGATTGTGGCCATGCAAGAGGCGCTCAGGAACGGAACCGATCCCCGTGATAATCAAAGCCCCTTTGCAGTAACCGAAGAAGAAGCTCGCTGCATCATTGCTCTGACCTACGGCATGATAACCATGATTGACGATGCCATCGGCCGGGTCCTGGCAAAGCTCAAATCGTTGGGACTGGCGGATAATACGGTTGTGGTGTTCACATCAGACCACGGCGATTACATGGGTGATCACGGATTGATGCTCAAATTACTTCTGCATTATCAAGGCATTATTCGCGTGCCATTCATTTGGCACGACCCACAAAATGCAACAAATGGCGCCGTGGAAGATGGGCTCGCTTCGTCAATTGATATTTCTTCCACAATCCTTCAAAGAGCTAATATCCAACCGTTCAACGGTATTCAGGGAAAAGACCTGTTCGGCACCAATTCAAGAGATGCGGTAATCGTTGAAGAAGACAGTCAACGCACCATGATCGGGTTTGACCGTCCGCAACGGGTAAGGACCTTGGTGACTGATCGCTACAGGCTGTCCCTACGGGAAGGTGAAAACTGGTCAGAACTCTATGACCTTAAAAATGACCCGCTGGAAATCAGTAATGTCTTCGATGAACCCGCATACGCTTCAACCCGACAGGAGCTGATCGAGCTGATGTTGCGACAGGTCATTGAACTTCAGGATCGCGCCCCATTGCCCGCCTATCGCGCGTAAATTTGACCGCACATTTGGATGACACCTAATTCAAACGGAAGTAAGCTCGTCTGACTGAAATACAGTTTGAATTCTATCGATAGTGGCAGAAGCAATGAACCTAGTTAAACTGACCGGCCTGATGGGTGCGGAGATCACCAGCATTGATCTGAAAGCGGGCATAACCCCTGAAATCGGATCTCAACTGAAATCTGCGCTTCAACAGCATCAGATGATTGTCATTCGCGATCAGCATCTGGATATCAAGCAGCAAAAGGAACTGACGAAAGTCTTCGGCCCATTGATGAAACTTCCCTACGTTTCGCCGCTGGAGGATGACGATGAGGTTATTGCCGTTCTAAAGGAAGCAAGTGAAACAAACTCAGGCGTATTCGGCGGGGAGTGGCATTCTGATTTCAGCTTTCTCGAAAACCCGCCTGCGGGCTCTGTCCTCAACGCGGTTGAAATCCCTGACGTGGGCGGTGATACGGTCTGGTCCAGTCAGGTCTCTGCCTATGCGTCCTTGCCTAAAGATCTGAAGGACATAGTGACGTCAAGAAAAGCGGTTCACCTCGGTGCGCCATACGGAGTTAAACACGCACCTCCCAAGGAGGATCAGGCAAACGCATCAATCAAGATGACAAGAGGGGATCCGAAAGCTGATCGTGAGATGCTCCACCCGGCCGTGGTCACTGACCCGCAAAGCGGGAACAAGGCCTTGTTTTTAAATCCTATTTACACAACCCGTTTTGAGGATATGACGGAGGCTGAAAGCGAGCCAATCCTTGCGGCAATCTACAAACACTGCACAAGACCGGATTTCTCCTGTCGTCTGAAATGGCAGGCGGGTGACGTGGCAATCTGGGACAATCGCATGAGCCTTCACTACGCGACGAATGACTATGACGGTTCACGCAGATTGCTCTATCGCACCACCTACAGCGCTGCCCCACCGGCATGATATTGTGTGGTTGAGATTTCCAGAAATTCATTTGCTAAATAATAGACATTGGCGGCTAAATCGCCTTGTCTTTGGTGCGGGTAGAGAGACTTGAACTCCCACGCCTTGCGGCACCAGAACCTAAATCTGGCGTGTCTACCAATTTCACCATACCCGCAGTAAAGACGTCAGTTTTTAAACACTGACGGTTTGGTCAGCGCCTTATAGGGGGAAATTTCTGCAATTCCAAGTGATTTTATTGTCATTTTCGAAGAAATTTTCGTTTTCTTTCCATCCGCCAAAAATGATAATTTTTTGCGCAATTTTTGGCCTGTTTGCCTAAAAAATAAGCAATTGGGCATTTTTGCATCTTTGAATCGGGTTTTGCCGATCCCTTTCCCAATGTTCTTTGCCACATAAACCTTGTCCGGATGATTTTGCTGCGCTGAATAAGCCTCAGAGTTTCGAGCAGGAATTTGATATGAAAAAAATTGAAGCAATCATAAAACCGTTCAAGCTGGACGAAGTGAAAGAGGCCCTGCAAGAAGTTGGTCTTCAAGGGATAACCGTCACTGAGGCGAAAGGCTTTGGCCGACAAAAAGGGCACACAGAACTATATCGTGGCGCTGAATATGTGGTCGACTTTCTGCCTAAGGTTAAGCTGGAAATTGTCACAAGCGACGACACAGTGGAAAGCGCTGTGGAAGCCATTCGCAACGCAGCCCAGACAGGCCGCATTGGTGATGGCAAAATCTTCGTTTCAAATGTCGAGGATGTAATCCGTATCCGTACTGGTGAAACCGGCGCGGATGCAATCTAAATCATTGAATTTTAATATTAAAAAGATCGGTGTAATGGGCACCGTACAAGGGTAAGAAAGAAAGGGCACAGACATGAGTTCAGCCAGCGATATTATCAAGAAAATCAAGGAAGAAGACATCAAGTATGTCGACCTCCGCTTTACCGACCCCAGAGGTAAACTGCAGCATGTGACTATGGATGCGGATCTCGTCGATGAGGACATGTTCGCCGATGGCGTTATGTTCGACGGTTCTTCAATTGCAGGCTGGAAAGCAATCAACGAGTCAGACATGAACCTGGCGCTTGATGCGGGCTCAGCACATATGGATCCGTTTTTTGCTCAGTCTACAATGGCGATCTTCTGTGACGTTCTGGATCCGGTAAGTGGCGAGCCTTATAACCGTGACCCACGCGGCACAGCGAAAAAAGCTGAAGCTTATCTGAAGTCTACCGGTTTGGGCGACCAGGTATTCGTTGGCCCGGAAGCTGAATTCTTCGTATTTGACGATGTTCGCTTCTCTGCTGATCCATACAACACTGGTTTCACACTTGATTCCACAGAGCTGCCATCAAACTCAAACACTGAGTATGAAGCAGGCAACATGGGTCACCGCCCACGCACTAAAGGTGGTTACTTCCCTGTTCCTCCAGTGGATGATGGCCAGGATTTCCGTGGCGAAATGCTTTCAGTCATCAAGGAAATGGGCGTGACAGTTGAAAAGCATCACCACGAAGTGGCTGCTGCTCAGCACGAACTGGGTATCATGTTCGACACACTTTCAGTGAACGCTGACAAGATGCAGATCTACAAGTACGCTGTACACCAGGTAGCACATGCTTACGGCAAAACAGCTACTTTCATGCCTAAGCCGGTTTACGGTGACAACGGTACTGGTATGCACGTTCACCAGTCTATTTGGAAAGACGGCAAGCCAACTTTCGCTGGTAATGAATACGCAGGCCTTTCCGAAAACTGCCTGTACTACATCGGCGGTATCATCAAGCACGCTAAAGCACTGAACGCTTTCACAAACCCATCAACCAACTCTTACAAGCGTCTGGTTCCTGGTTACGAAGCACCGGTTCTTCTTGCTTACTCAGCACGTAACAGATCTGCTTCTTGCCGGATCCCGTTCGGTTCTTCACCGAAGTCAAAGCGTGTGGAAGTCCGTTTCCCTGACCCAATGGCTAACCCATACCTAGCATTTGCTGCAATGCTGATGGCTGGCCTTGATGGGATCAAGAACAAGCTTCATCCTGGCGATGCAATGGATAAAGACCTTTACGATCTGCCTCCAAGCCAGCTTAAGCGTATCCCAACTGTTTCAGCGTCTCTTCGCGAAGCACTTGAAAGCCTACAAAAGGATCACAAATTCCTGCTCGAAGGCGATGTCTTCGACAAGGATCAGATCGATGCCTACATCGAACTGAAAATGGAAGAAGTTATCCGTTTCGAACACACACCGCATCCGGTCGAGTTCGACATGTACTATTCTGCATAAACTCCTCCCTTGCAGATATGGGCTGGTTCCTCCCGGCCCGAAAAGAACCCCGGCAATTTTGCCGGGGTTTTTGTTTTTGAATTGAAATCCGGAGTTGCACCACATCAATTCAGTAAAACTGATACCCCCATCAATTCTTTTTTTGATTTCTGCAGTAATTGTGAGGGACGACGCGGATTTACAGAATTCTATTTGATTATTTGAGCTTGAGATGATTTTCTCCCCACTTGGAAAGGGAGATATTTTGGCAGATAGGATCATCGTCATTGGTGCAGGCATTGTTGGCGTTTCCGCTGCAATCTGGCTGCAACGCATGGGGCACTCGGTTCTGATTCTGGACCGCGAAGGCGTTGCCGCAGGCACTTCTTATGGCAATGCCGGGATACTTGCATCCTCAGGGATCGTACCGGTCACGACACCCGGGCTCTTTGGCAAGGCACCTGGAATGCTGTTCAGCCCGTCTCAGCCTTTGTTCCTGAGATGGTCGTATCTACCGAAACTTGCCCCGTTTCTGTTGCGATATCTTTCCAATGCCAATCATAAGGACATGAAGCGCATATCTTCAGATCTTTACCGTCTCATGTATGATAGCGTTGATCAGCATCAGGCCCTGGCGGCGGGAACCGACGCTGAGAAGTACATCGAGCATGGCGGATATTTGCACGCCTATGAAGACAAGAAGTCATTCGAAAAAGATGGACTTGCATGGAAAACCAGAACTGAAGCAGGTCTTGATCTGCAGGAGATGGACGCTGACGCGCTCGCGGAATTCGAACCGGCACTGGCTGGAAAATTTGGATATGCAGTATTGAGCAAGACAGATGGCCGGGTCACAGACCCGGGTGCCTATGTGAAAGCGCTTGCTGATGCATTTATAAGTAGCGGTGGTGAAATCCTCGTTGATGAGGTCACAGACATTCCTCTTGAAAACAACCAGGCAATCGGGGTGGAAACATCAGGTAACGGGTTGATCAATGCGTCAGAGGTGGTAATCGCGACCGGTGCATGGTCCGGTCCCCTTGCCAAAAAGCTTGGCATCAAAGTGCCACTGGAAAGTGAACGCGGCTATCATCTTGAATTCGTAAACGCTGACATTAACCTGCGTTGCCCGGTTATGGTTTCCTCCAAAAAGTTTGCCATGAACTCCATGGATGGCAGATTACGTTGCGCCGGCATTGTGGAGTTTGGTGGTCTTGAAGCGGGTCCAAGCAAAGCGCCGCCCAAACTTTTGATGAAGCAAATGTCTGCCATGTTCCCGGACTTGCAATATGATGAAGTACGCCATTGGCTTGGTCACAGACCGTCCACTTCGGATTCACTGCCTTTGATCGGAGCCTTTGACCATGTGCCGAATGTCTGGGCTGGTTTCGGTCATCAGCATCTCGGGCTTACCGGAGGAGCGAAGACCGGGCGGTGGTTGGCGCAACTGATTTCCGGCAACCCGCCCAATGAAGATATATCAGCCTACAGGACTGACCGGTTTTAGGGAGCAATGACATGCAACAGGCAAAAGACTTCCTGGATGAAAGTGAGGCGTTGCTGGAAATTCTGGGAGAATTGGAAGAGCAGGACTTCGATAGACCAACACTCTTCAAAGAGTGGACCATCAATGATGTGATCACGCATCTACATTTCTGGAACCTGGGTGCAGATCTTTCATTAAAAGACCCCAAAGGGTTCACCGTTATGTTCGAGGCTTTATACGGGGCGCTGAAGTCTGGCAATTTGAGACAACATGAAAACAGCCAGATTCCCGAACGGGGAAGGGCATTGGTCGAAGCATGGCGCGACTTGTTTCGCGATATGGGAGAGCGGTGGCAGGATCTTGATCCTAAAACGCGCGTAAAATGGGCGGGTCCTGATATGTCAGTTCGCACATCTATCAGCGCCAGACAAATGGAAACCTGGGCTCATGGCCAGGCGATTTACGATCTGCTGGGAATTGAAAGATCCGAAGCTGATCGCATAAAGAATATCGTGATACTCGGGGTCAATGCTTTCGGCTGGAGCCACAAGGTGCATGGTATGGATGTGCCAGATCAGATGCCGGTCATCAAATTAACGGCACCTTCAGGCGAGGTTTGGGAGTTTGGCGAAGATTCATCCAATCTTATTGAAGGGCCGGCGCATGAGTTTTGTCAGGTCGTAACTCAAACTAGAAATTACGCTGATACGAGTTTGCAGATCACGGGTGATATCGCTTCTAACTGGATGGCAACGGCGCAATGCTTTGCCGGCCCTCCGGAAAAACCGCCGCAAAAGGGTGCTCGCCTTGGAGCATCATAACAGGTCTTGTCTATACGGACATTTATAGTTGCTATTGCAAAGTCGGAAATTTCAAAAAGTCTTTCATGCTCAAAAGCATGATGAGCTTGTTATCCACTGCAACAGGAATATGACGGATGTTCTTTTGCATTAAAGTGTCACACACGTCCTTAGTATCATCATCAGAACGGCATGTGATAACCGATGATGACATCACATCAGACACTCGCAAATTGTCATAAGCCATTTTATCTCTCACAACAGCCTTGACGATATCGCGTTCCGAAATCACACCTAGGATTTTGTCCTCATCATCAACAACAGGCAATGCGCCGATATTGTATTCAACCAGCAATTGGGCCGCACTCGCCAATCCCACTTCAGGGTCGACGGTAATTGTGTCTTCCTGAGCCACCAAATGCATTAGATCTTCTATCAGCATAAGTAACCTCATATTCGTGAAATGATGGGTAGGATAAAATGCATTGATTGCTTGTGTGAGCGTTGTGTTTTTGCCCTGTTTCTCTCTATTAATGTGCCAGGTAATTGACCAAACCGTCGTAAACAGAGAAAACGCCACAATTGATGAAACTGCTGAAGAATCAGCAATTTTTACCCTTTGTTAAGACTTTGGGCAGTTGTTTTTCCACTGAAATGCCCGCCAGACGCGTAAAAACTGTAACATTTATGTCACAAAGAATAATAACACGCACAAATAAGGCGAAATCCGCCACATTTCGACATATCGCTATAGACTTATCAATTTCCTGTGAGTAGCTTCCTCGGCGTGTGGGAAGTTTGGAACTTTTTTACTCTTAATACTAGCAGGGGGTCATTTATGAACTTCAAATCTCTTCTTCTAGGTTCAGCAGCTGCAATGGTAGCTGTTTCAGGCGCGCAAGCGGCTGATGCTGTTGTGGTTGAGCCAGAACCAGTCGAATACGTTCGCGTGTGTGACGCGTACGGTTCAGGTTTCTTTTTCATTCCTGGAACAGAAACTTGTATTCGCCTAAGCGGCTTTGTTCGCTCCGCGTACGAAAAATACTACATCGATGGTGTCGCTGACGACGCTGCTGGTGCTCCTGTCGCTGTTGACAGAAGCTTCACCCTTTGGGGTCAGCGCGGTCGTTTGAACGTTGACACACGTAACGAGACTGAATACGGCACACTTCGTGCTCTGTATCGTCTTGAAGGCGGTCAGTCTAACGTTGACGTTGATGTGGACATGGATATTGCACTTATCTCACTTGCCGGTTTCCGCGCAGGTTTTGCTGGTGCAACATACTGGTCAACAAACCACGGTTTCGGCTTTGTAAATGCTGAATCTGTATCATCTGTTGCTGGTGGTGCTATCTACACAGACGGTTACTACGGCTTCGACGATGCGACTATCTTCGACTACACATGGGCTGGCGACGGTTTCTCAGTAACAATCGGTGCTGAAGATCCTCGTATTTCATACGCTCTTTCTGATGGTGCTGGTGGTTTCACAGGCGGTTTCGGTAACGCTACAAACGCTGGTGGTACTGACGGTCGTGCTAACTTCTACGCAGGCTTCAACTACTCAGGTGACGGTTTCGGTGTTGCATTCACTGCAGTTCACGATTCAATCGCTGTAGACCAGAACGATGGCGACATTGGTGGTTGGGCATATAAAGTGTCCGCAACACTTGACCTATCTGACTTCATCCCTGGTGGCGGTCTTGCTGGTTACTACATGAACGATGGTGACTACGACACAGATTACCTTCACACTGGTCAGACAACATTCAACCCTGAGCAGATTTGGGGTATTGCATTCAACGCTAACCTGACTGACGAAGTTCAGTTCTGGGCTAACTACTGGGATGTTGAAGGTACAGCAATCACTGCTGGTGGACCTGCTGCTCTTGCATTCCCACTACACGGTGCAACTGGTACAACTGGTGACCTACAACAGTTTGGTGTTGGTCTTAACTGGTTCCCATCAGCTGCTCCTGGCCTGAGCATCAAAGCTGCCTTCTACACAGGCGAAATCGACAACGCGATTTCTCCTCTGGGTAACTTCGGTACTCCTCTAGGTGGTGCTGCTACTGACGTGAATGCAGATTTCGACGGTTTCGAAGTAACAATTCGCCGCGACTTCTAAGTTGACGAACTAAGAAATTACCAAGGCCTAACAATTAATCCAAATAGGCCTTGGTTCTAAATTCTCAATTTATTTCTTTAGGTTACACTTAACCCGTTGCCGTAATAAGCAACGGGTTTTTTGCTTTCTGAAAACAATCATTAGACTGACTTTCCAGAAATCCCTTTGGCATTTACAACCGGAATTGGTGACCTATTTAGTGGGAAACACAGGGGATTATATTTATGACTGCCGTAACCGCTTATGTATCCGGACTGATCGCTTTTTTGCTGATTGATTACATCTGGCTCAAATATGTAGCCTTGTCTTTCTATCGCGGCCACATCGGGCATTTGATGACGGACAAGCCTAACCTCGCAATCGCCCTCGTTTTCTATCTTGTATACGTGGTTGGGGTGATCGTCCTTGCAGTTTATCCCGCACTTGAAAAACAAAGCTGGACCATAGCCCTGCTTTACGGCGGGCTTTTGGGCTTTGTCGCCTACGGCACCTACGACATCACCAATCTGGCAACCCTTAAGGGATGGCCACCGATTGTCGCAATTGTGGATATCATTTGGGGAACCGTTCTAACCGCCAGTGTCGCCACGATTTCCTATTTCATTACGACCACTTTGCGCTAAAGTGTGTCCATGAATTTGGAAAGCACATTTTTTAAGACCGAAGTCACCGATGGCGTCGCACATTTCATCATGTCGAGGCCGGAAAAAGCCAATTCCATGTCTCCCGACTTTTGGGACGACCTGCCGCGTCTGGCGCGCGCACTGGAAGAGGACCCATCAATCCGCGCATTGGTCATATCGGGCGAGGGGAAATATTTCACCGCCGGCATGGATCTGTCTGCCTTTGAAGGGATCATGGAGATCTCGAATGCCGAGCCCGCCCGCGGTGCTTTTGCGCTGCGCAAATTGCTGTTGAAACTTCAGGACACATTCAATGCGCTGGAGGAAATTCGAATTCCCGTCATCGCTGCCATCCACAATCTGTGCTTGGGCGGCGGTATCGACTTTATCTCCGCCTGCGACATCAGGCTTGCATCCCAGGATGCACAATTCGGTGTGGAAGAAATTCACATTGGCATGACCGCTGATGTGGGCACGCTGCAGCGTTTGCCAAAAATAATGCCGCCAGGAATTGTCAAGGAGCTTGCCTTTACCGGTCGCCGCTTCAGCGCTCAGGAAGCCATGAATTGGGGCCTGATCAATTCAATTCATGAAGATCAGGAAGCGGTAGTGAAGGCCGCACTTGATATGGCAAGAGACATCGCCGAAAAGTCCCCCCTGGCGATTTCAGGCATCAAGCAGTCTTTGAATTACGCCAGAGATCACTCAGTTGCCGATGGCCTTGACCAGATTGCCACCTGGAATGCAGGCATGTTGCGGCCGGAGGATTTATCCCGCGCGCTGCAGGCAAAAATGGAAAAGAAAAAGGCGATTTTTTCTGATTTACTTGCCTCCTAGGCCTGGCTTTTCGCAAAAACAAACCGCACACTTTCATTCAAAGCGGCGTTAACTGCCCTTTTTTGCACGTGCTTCAACCCTATAGTTAGGTCTTGAAGCCGTTTATTCTGATAAAGGGAAAAGCCATGACTCAGACTATTGATAATGTGAAGAGCCAGCGTTTGAAGACCGCTTACAGTTCCAAGACTGTGGAAGACCAGAAAGCACTCTATCGGGACTGGGCCCCTGACTATGAAAACCACACTGTCGACAAGCTCGGCTGGATTGGCTATGTGCCTGCCGCCCGTGAGTTCGCTAAACGGGTAACCGACAAGTCTTCCCGCATCCTGGATGTGGGCTGCGGAACCGGCCTATCTGGCATGGCGTTGAGCGAGCAGGGGTTCACCAACATTGATGGCGTCGACCTGTCACCGGAAATGCTGGCACTGGCAAAGGACCGCGAAATCTATAACAGCCTCGGAACAGCTGATCTGACGAAGCCAATTGAAGTTGACGCGCCATATGATGCGGTCTTTTCTTCAGGTGTCTTCGGGTTCGGCCCTCCTTATCCTGAGCATATAAAGAATACTCTTGATGTTCTGAAACCAGGCGGTATCGCTGTTCATACGGTCAACGGTGCAGGCTGGCAGGATGCAAACTGGGAAGAAAAACTGGCAAACGTCATCAAGTCGCAAAGCCTTGAACTCATTGAGAAAAGTGAAATCGCTTACCTGGAAAAAGAAGGCATAAATGGTGTTCTGCTGGTCTTTCGGGCCAACTAGCTACGACTAGATTTTTCCTGCTTCAGAACCCCAGGTGTCAGTGAGAGCCCATCCGGCCTTTAGCGGGTCGGATGGATCAATTCCAATCTGATGCATCCCGTATGTCCACCCCCGACCGGTGATCTCTGGTATTACGGCCTGCTTGTTTCCGATTGAGGTCAATCCGGTGTGCCGGACTCGGAATTCACTTCCGATTGTAGAAAACGCCTTGTATTCATCCCCCTGAGCGACCTCATTGCGGGCAACACGGGTCGCAAGATTGGCGGCATTACCGGTTCCACAGGGCGAGCGATCCAGACGTCCCGGCCACATAGTGGTCGCGGTTCGAATTGACCCGTCTGCCTCCTTTTGCCTGAACATCACATAGGCAATGCCGGCAATATCCGGGTTTTCCGGATGGCTGATCTCCAACTGATCATTGAGCAGATTTTTCAGCGTCATTCCCGCTGCCGAAAGATGATGAGCATTGGCAGGTTCTATGGTGAGGCCAATCTGCTCCACGTCCACAATCGCATAAAAGACACCACCAAATGCTATATCGGCTTTCAATTCACCCCATTGGGTCTTTTCGATTCTGTAATCCAGTTCTTCCACATAGGAAGCGGGCATCGTGAGCGTCACATGTTCGCATTTTCCATCCTTGCAATGGGCTTTGGCAATCACCAGACCGGCTGCAGTCTCAAGCCTGACCAGGTTTTCACCATCGTTCATTTCAATCATGCCCGTTTCAAGCAAGGCGGTTGTGGTGCAAATGGCGTTCGAACCGGACATGGCGTGAGCCTGATCGGGCTGCAATACGATAAACCCCGCATGGTTTTGCGGGTCATCTGGCGGAAAAATCAGATTGGTCGACCCCGCAGCTGCCCCGCGTGGCTCAAGCACCAACATTTTGCGGAACGCCTGCATTTCAGGATCATAGCTAAGTGTTTTGAACTTTTCATAGATGTTCGATCCGGCAATAACGGGTTGGCCTCCCGTCATGATCCTGCCAATCTCTCCCTCACAATGCACATCCAACAGTTGAAATGTTCTAGACCAGCGCATGGATTATCCTCTTGTTTCAGTGCGAAACTATGCGAAAAATATGCTATGCTGACAAGTGTTTGGAGTGTTTCTCTAAAACTTGAAAATATTGGAATTTCATTCCTGTAAGCATCAGGAAATAGGAAAAGCATCCTTTGAAAACGGGGCTGTATTCCATCATATAAGAAAAAAATCTCTTTAACGGTAAAGGAAACAAGCGTTTATGCGTCATTTTCCCATATTCCTGAAGGTAACGGGCAAGCGCATCCTCGTGTCTGGTGGCGGAGAATGTGCGATCGCAAAGTTGCGTCTTCTCTTGAAGACGGAGGCTGAAGTGGTTGTGTTTTCTCAAAATCCGGAGCCTTTGTTTGAAAGCTGGGCAGAACAGGGTGCAATCACCCTTGTGCGTCGCCATATCCGTTCTGACGATTTTTATAACGCGGCCATGTGCTATGCGGCCGACGATGATGAGGAAATGGACGCCCGCACCTCAACCATGGGGCAGATGGCAGGCGTACTGACCAACATTGTGGACAATCTATCTGAGAGCGAGTTCATCACTCCTGCTATTGTCGACCGCGATCCTGTGACCATTGCGATTGGCACTGAAGGAACCGCTCCTGTTCTTGCCCGCAAGATAAAAGCGGATGTGGAAGAAAAACTACCCGCAGAACTTGGCCTGCTGGCGCGTATTGGCGAAAAGTTCCGCCCAAAGGCGGCGACTTTGCCGCATGGCCGTCCGCGTAGAAAATTCTGGTCCCGTTTCTACTTTGATAAAGGGCCTTTGGCGCTCAAAACCGGTGGTGAGGAGCGGGTCAATGAGACCCTTGAAGAACTCCATGCAGAGGCCCGGTCCGGGTCATTTGAAGAGGGTAAAGTCTGGATCGTAGGAGCCGGTCCCGGAGACCCTGATCTTTTGACGAGAAAAGCGCACAAAATTCTGCACGAGGCAGATGTGGTAATTCATGATAGGCTGGTGGCACCCCAAATCCTTGAACTCGCGAGACGTGAGGCCGACCTCATTGAGACCGGTAAAAAAGGATTTGGTCCCTCCTGGAAACAGGAAGACATCAACGATCTGATGGTTGCCCATGCCAAAACGGGTGCGCAGATTGTCCGCCTGAAATCAGGTGACGCAGCTGTGTTTGCCCGTCTGGATGAAGAAATGGATGCGCTGGATGAGGCTGGTGTGCCATTTGAAATCGTGCCGGGCATCACTACAGCTTCTGCAGCAGCTGCCCAGATGAACGTTTCACTCACAAGACGCAGACGCAACTCTGCGCTGCAATTTATGACAGCGCATGATGTGAAGGGTTTTGCCGAGCAGGATTGGCGCCGTGTTTCCGAACCAGGCAGTGTTGCCGCAATCTATATGGGTCTGAAATCAGCCCATTTATTGAGCGGTCGCTTGTTGATGCATGGCGCGGACCCGCAAACACCGGTCACGATTATGGAAAATGTTTCAAGACCCAATCAGAAAGTCATACCCTCGACACTTGGTGAGCTTAAATCAGTTGCCGAGGAAGTAGGACATAATGGTCCTGTCATCCTGATGCTTGGTCTTGAACCCCGCGAGGCAAGCCTTGCAGCTAAGAACAATGAAAATCAATTAAGACAGGCTGGAGCAATTTAATGGCCCGCGCTTTTGTACCCAAAGTCATCACAGCCAACCATCTGCTGGAAGGCGATGTGATTTATTTCACCGCTGACGGTTCCTGGTCGCGCAAGCACGAAGATGCTGTTTTATATGAAGAAAAATCAGATGCGGAAGAAGCATTGGCTGAAGCTGCTAAACAGGTTGACGAGATTGTGGGGGCCTATCTGGCTGATGCAGTACTTGGTGAAGACGGCAAGCCGCAACCGGTGCACTTCCGCGAAGCGTTCCGCACACGCGGACCCTCAAACTACCCCGATCACGGTAAACAGGCTGAAGGATAATAATAATGTATTCGTACAATCAATTTGACCACGACTTCGTTCGCAATCGGGTTAGTCAGTTCCGCAAGCAGGTGGAAAGACGGATTGATGGTTCCCTGACCGAAGATGAATTCAAGCCACTTCGCCTGATGAACGGCCTATACCTTCAACTGCATGCCTATATGCTGCGTGTGGCGATTCCCTATGGCACGCTCAACAGCAGACAAATGCGCCAGCTAGCCCACATCGCAGACAAATGGGACAAGGGCTACGGACATTTTACCACCCGTCAGAACATTCAGTTCAACTGGCCGAAATTGAAAGACGTACCGGATATTCTCGATGCTTTGGCTGATGTGGAAATGCATGCGATCCAGACATCCGGTAATTGTGTTCGTAACGTAACCGCTGACCATTTCGCTGCCGCTGCGGCCGATGAGATCGAAGACCCGCGCCCAACGGCTGAACTGCTTCGCCAATGGTCAACGGATCATCCGGAATTCCAGTTCCTGCCGCGTAAGTTCAAGATCGCAATCACCGGCTCACCCAATGACCGTGCCGTGACCAAGGCCCATGACATCGGCCTGCGCATGGTTGAAAACGACAAGGGCGAACCCGGTTATGAAGTGCTTGTTGGTGGTGGCCTTGGCCGCACACCGATGATCGGTAAAGTGGTTCGTGAGTTTCTGCCAAAGGCTGATCTTCTTCCCTATGTGGAAGCGATCCTGCAAGTCTATAACCTCAATGGCAGACGCGACAACAAATACAAGGCTCGCATCAAGATTCTGGTGCATGAAACCGGTCTTGAAGAACTGCGTGGCATGATCGAAGAAGCCTTCGAAACGCAAAAGAGCTACCACAAGGCGCCACTACCGGAAATGGTGGAAGCAATTGAAGCACAATTCCTGCCTCCAAAGTTTGAAACAGCACCTGTGGATGAAGACAAACTGTCAAAAATCATAGCTGCTGATCCGCTGCTGCGCTCATTTGTGGAAACTAATGTGACACCACACAAAGAGCCTAATCATGCGATCATCACCATCTCCATGAAGCCGATTGGCGGTACACCAGGTGATGCCACATCAGAACAGATGCGCATCATGGCTGGCCTTGCAGAGGCCTATGGCTATGACGAATTGCGCATCAGCCATGAGCAGAATGTGATTCTGCCGCATGTGCGTCGCGATGACTTGCCGGAGATTTTCGAAGTTTTGAAAAATGCAGGCCTGGCCACTGCCAATGTGGGACTGTTGTCGGACATCATTGCCTGCCCGGGCATGGACTACTGTGCGCTGGCCACAGCACGCTCCATTCCGGTTGCCCAGGAACTTTCCCTCGCTTTTGAAGACCTGAAAGTCCAAAAAGACATCGGTCCGCTGAAGATCAAGATTTCGGGTTGCATCAACGCTTGTGGTCACCATCATGTGGGCCATATCGGCATTCTGGGTCTTGATAAGGCCGGTGTTGAAAGCTACCAGATCACCCTTGGTGGAGACGGAACTGAAAGCGCGTCAATCGGCGAACGTACAGGACCAGGCTTCTCTTATGAGGAAATCATCCCTGCCATCACCAGAATTCTGGATCAGTATCTGGAAATCCGGGAAGGGGCAGATGAAACTTTCCTTGAAACTTATCGCAGGGTTGGCGCGGAGCCGTTTAAAGATGTGCTTTATTCCGACGAAGCAGAGCAGGCCTAGGGAGAATTATCATGGCAGTAATAGTACGCGATGACGGGTTTTTCCCGGACACCTGGGAAAAAGAAGGTGGCTTGTTCATAGACCTGGAAAAATACGGTCAGGACGTGGCTGACAAACGCCCGGAAAAGACCGCACTGGATATCCCAAACAGTGTCGGTGTGGACAGCCTGGAAGGGCTGTTCGAAGAGGTCGCTATGATCCGCATTCCGTTTCCATCTTTCGCGGATGGTCGCGGGTTTTCTATCGCAAAACAGTTACGCCAGCACGGCTTTCAGGGCCGTTTGCGAGCTGTGGGTCATGTGATTGCAGATCAATACGGTTTTGCCAGAACATGTGGGTTTGACGAAGTGGAGATCAGTGATGATCTGGCTGCCCGCCAACCGGAGGAGCAATGGCTGGCAAGACTACCGCAGGACGATTTGTCCTATCAAAACACGTTGCTTGAGCAGCGTGAACTCCGTAACACATAAGATAAATGTAAGGTTTTCAAGATAAACACCTGGCTGTTTTTGAAAAAAAGGTTCCTCCCATGAATACTCAAGCTATTTCTATTGATACCGCTGCAGAACGGCACCCGGATGCTCAGACCGTTACCGCGGTTACCCATTATACTGACAGACTGTTTTCTTTCCGCGTGGAGCGTCCTCAATCCTTGCGTTTCAGATCAGGCGAATTCGTCATGATCGGCCTCATCGGTGATAACGGCAAGCCGCTCCTGCGCGCTTATTCAATTGCGTCTCCATCCTGGGACGATGAGCTGGAATTTTACTCAATCAAGGTTCCTGATGGCCCGCTCACTTCGCGCTTGCAGAACATCAAAGTGGGCGATGACATCATCCTGAAGACAAAGCCCGTGGGAACGCTGGTTCTTGATGCCCTGATCCCTGGCAAGCGCCTCTTCATGCTCGCAACCGGAACAGGCTTTGCTCCTTTCGCTTCTCTCGTTCGCGACCCGGAAACCTATGAAAAGTTTGACGAAGTAATCGTAACGCATACCTGCCGCGATGTGGCTGAGCTTGATTACTCCAAACAGTTGGTCGGAAGTCTGGCTGAAGACCCATTGATCGGTGAGTTTGTGGAAGGAAAGCTTTGTTACTATCCCACCACAACCAGAGAAACTTCAGACAATATGGGCCGCATCACCACATTGATTGAAAGCGGTAAGGTTTTTGAAGATCTGGGCATTGATAAACTCGACCCGGAAACTGACCGCGTCATGCTTTGCGGATCCATGGGCTTCAACACAGATGTGCGTGCAATCCTTGAAGCAAATGGCTTCGAAGAGGGTGCCAACTCCAAGCCTGCCACCTTCGTGCTTGAAAAAGCATTTGTTGGCGAATGATATCAAACAGTTACAGCAGCAGTCATCCAAGTCGGTCATGACTGTTGCTGTGGTGCATTTCTTCTGATTACAGTCGCAATTAAGACTTGATTGATCGCCACTGCTGCGCCAATTGAGTGCGAAACGATAAACAGTGGAATGCTTTGTGGTGACTTCTAACAACCCGCTTCTTCTTGGCATAGATACAGGCGGCACTTATACCGATGCGGTTTTGTTCAATCACGCTGATGGGGTGATGGTGAAAGCAAAATCGCTGACCACCAAGCACGATCTATCCATTGGCATTTCAGGCGCTGTTGATACGGTGCTTGACCAGTTTTCCGGTAATATTTCCGACATCGCGCTCGTCTCGATTTCCACCACATTGGCTACCAATGCACTTGTAGAGGGCAAGGGCGGACGTGTCGCCCTTGTGATGATCGGCTTTGATGAAGCGGACATGGAAAAATCGGGCTTGCGGGAAGCACTGGGCGGGGATCCCGTTCTCTTTTTGGCAGGCGGCCACGATGTGCAGGGCAATGAGCGACCGCTCGATCTGGCTCCGCTATCCCAATTTCTGGAAGAGCAGGCAGGTCACGTGACCGGATTTGCTGTTGCCGGATACTTCGCCGTTCGCAATGCTTCGCATGAATTACGGGTGCGTGACGCGATCCGGGAGGCTTGCGGCCTGCCGGTCACCTGCAGCCATGAACTTTCTTCAAAACTTGGTGGCCCGAAACGAGCGCTCACCACAATTCTCAATGCCCGGCTGATCCCGGTAATCCAGGATCTGATCCTTGCCTGCAGGCAACATCTGGAACGCGTAGGGATTGATGCACCTCTCATGGTGGTGCGTGGTGATGGCGCGCTGGTGGATGCAGACTTTGCGCTTAACCGGCCGATTGAAACAATCCTTTCCGGCCCGGCCGCCAGTCTGATCGGTGCAAAATTCCTGCTCGGCACGGCTGACGCTATCGTTTCCGATATCGGCGGCACTACCACAGATGTGGCGATCCTGGAAAAAGGCTGGCCACGCATCGAGGAAAGAGGCGCCACCGTTGGTGGCTTTATCACCATGGTGGAAGCCGTCGCCATGTACACTTACGGGCTGGGTGGAGACTCTGTGGTTGAGGTGGATGACAGCGCCGAGACCCGTGTTAAGCTTGGGCCCAGACGGCAGATCCCGTTGAGCCTGCTCGCCGTTGACCACCCGGACCTGGTGATCGGCGAACTCAAAAAACAGCAGATGGTTGAATATCCCAATCATTTACACGGTCGCTTTGTGTCGAGAGTTGCCCATATGGAGCACCTGGCTGGCGGCCTGAAGGCAACGGAAGCAAAACTTTATGCCAAATTGACCCCGGAACCGCAGGCGATGGCCAATGTGTTGAAAGGGGCTTCGGAAGCAGGAACATTGAACCGTCTGGTCTCTCGCGGACTGGCGCAGGTTTCTGGCTTCACCCCGTCTGATGCCATGCATGTGCTGGGGCTTCAGGATAACTGGAACGGGGAAGCAGCAAGCATAGCCGCAGGCATCTACGCCCGTTTGCGGGATCGTTTCGGGGACCAGATCGCCAAGACACCGGAAGCGCTTTGCGAGAACATCAAACACCAGCTCACCGTCCAAAGCGGCAATGTGATCCTTGACACCTGCCTTGCGGAAGATGGCATCACCATAGGCGAGGGCGCACGCATGCTGATCGCCCGTTCGCTGGATAAACAAGAGCGGCTTGTGAATTTCTCCCTGCGGCTTGACCGTGCACTCGTTGGGCTGGGAGCTTCTGCCGCTTGCTATTACCCCGCAATTGGTGAGCGCCTCATGTCCGATTGTCACATCCCCGAACATGCAGATGTGGCCAATGCCATTGGTGCCGTGGCGGGTGAAGTGCGTGTACAGAAAACCCTGATTGTTCAAAGCCCGGATGGTGGCAGCAGCTACCATCTCATCGGTCTGGATGAACGCCTCCTGTTCACAAGCGAAGCGGAGGCGTTGGAGAAAGCAGAATCGGAGCTGAGAGCCTTACTGCAGACCCTGGCAGATGAAGCAGGCGCCGTAGATCCGGCTGTGGAAATCCAGATTGAAATCCGTGCCCCCGAAATTGATGGATCGCGGCATTTTATCGAGGCGAAACTGGCAGGAAATGCTGTGGGCAAGCCCAAAATAAAACGAGATTGACGGGTAAAAGCTGGTTTTCTTGAGCCAGATCAAGAACCTGCAATCAATTAACTGTTACAGATTGTGCGACAATAAAACTGGCATTTATAGCGTATTTGGGTTCTAAAGACGCAATATTTGCTGTAAAACAGCAGCTATAATAATAAGTAGAGAAGACCCGTGGATTTTAAGTCGTATTTTTCATCTAAGCTGAACGACCTCAAGGACGAAGGCCGTTATCGCATTTTCGCAGACCTTGAGCGCCAGGCTGGAAACTTCCCGCGCGCTACTCGATATGATGACGATGGCAACAGCCATGAAGTGACCGTTTGGTGTTCAAACGACTATCTGGGCATGGGCCAGCACTCAACCGTGCAGGAAGCCATGAAAGACGCAATTGATGAATGCGGCTCTGGCGCAGGCGGTACTCGCAATATTTCCGGCACGAACCACTATCATGTGCTGCTTGAGCAAGAACTTGCTGATCTGCATGGCAAGGAAGGCGCACTTCTCTTCACTTCTGGCTACGTATCCAACTGGGCGGCACTCGGCACGCTTGGTTCGCAAATTCCGGGCTGTGTGATTTTCTCTGACGCCAACAACCACGCCTCAATGATCGAGGGCATTCGCCATTCAAAGGCTGAGCGCCGCATCTGGAAACACAATGACGTGGAAGATCTGGATCGTCTCCTTTCTGAATACGGACCTGAAGTGCCAAAGATTGTGGCGTTCGAATCCATCTATTCCATGGATGGTGACATCGCGCCGATTGAAGCCATTTGTGACGTAGCAGAGAAACACGGTGCACTCACCTATATCGACGAAGTGCATGCCGTTGGCATGTATGGAGAGCGCGGTGGCGGCATCTGTGATGAGCTTGGTATCTCTCACCGCCTTGATGTGATCGAAGGTACACTCGGCAAAGCTTTTGGTGTCATGGGTGGTTATATCACCGGGACAGCAGAACTGGTGGACTTCATCCGCAGCTATGCCTCAGGCTTTATTTTCACGACTGCTCTTCCACCGGCAATTGCCGCAGGTGCGCTGGCAAGCATCAAGCATCTGAAGCAAAGCCAGATCGAACGTGCCCGCCATCAGGAGCGCGTGCGCAAGGTGCGTGAGCGTCTTGATCGTGAAGGCATCCCACATCAGATGAACCCGGGCCATATCATTCCGGTGATGGTGAAAGATCCGGTGAAATGTAAGTGGATCAGCGATCTGCTGCTTAATAATTACGGCATCTATGTGCAGCCGATCAATTACCCGACCGTGCCGAAGGGCACCGAACGTCTGCGCATCACGCCTGGCCCGCTGCACACGGATGAGGATATCGAAAACCTCGTCAGCGCCCTGTCAGACCTCTGGTCCCAATGTGCTCTGGCTCGGAACGTGGCTTAACTATTGATCTTGTGAAATTGGTGTGGGGTGGGACATCAGATTATGAGGATTAAGCTGAGATTTAGATCCCATATACCTAAGAATAGCAGTTTAGTAGTTTACAGCATCAAATAAAGATGCGACCTCGAAAGAGGATTCGTAACCTGGTGCTTGAACTCCTTCAAGACCAAAAGTGAAAAAATGTTTTCTGGCGGCTCGCCAGCCTCTAATAAGGCTTGGAAACTTTACTTCTATTGGTTCCATTTCTTGATCGTCTTTTCGCCAAGCGGAACTAGAGAGCCAAGTGCCTAGTATGAGTTCTTTGTTCGATGGGGTTGGGCAATTGCGGCTATATTTATTTCTGAGTATTTGATTTCTAGTTACACAGGCGCGGCGAACCATGTTTAAGGTCCATCCGTCTAATTCCTTCAAAATCGTGGCGTCCTCAATGAGACAATAAAATCCCATTAAACCCCGCATGCTCCTTAATTTTCCTTGATTATACAAGAAATCTTGAATTTCTAGTTCACGTAGCCCGCCGTAGAAACCCCTCCTCAATTCATAAATTAAGCCAAGAAGGTCCCAATCATACTTTTTTTGGTGGCTAGCTCTACCATCGGCATAACCATGTTTAAGTGCGTTAATTAGGTATACGTTTATCAGTCGCGAAACTTTCTGTTGCAGTTTTTGCTTGGTCTTTTCGGGTAAGGTTAAACCAGCGTCTCGGAAACCGTATCCTAAATAGGTAAAGTCCTATATTGTGCGAATTTCTTGTTTTTGGTCGGAAATGACAGCAATTCCTGGAGATTTTTTCCTGTTTACAATTAGACCACTTTCGGAACAATGGCGGTCAAAACAGCGTTCAAGCCGCTGCGCTTCTTCGTAGCTGCCACAAATGGCTACAACATCATCGGCAAATCTGACAAACTTACCTGATTCAGCTGACAGTTTTCGATCCAGGTCATGATTGGCAAGATTAGCTAAAAACAGTGATGCAGATGAACCTTGCGGAGTGCCTTTAATCTTCCTTTTAAACGTGGACGTGTGGTGTTCTTCTAAGTTACCAAAACGGTGATGCAAAAAGGATTCGAAGACATGTCTTTCATGTGGTGTCAGACTGACTGTAGACCGGTCACTAATTTTCTTTTTCAAATAATTCGCCGGAATATTGTCGAAGTATTTTTCGAAGTCGATTTGTACAGCAAACAACTTTCCGTCTTTGTCAAAATCTCGTAGTGCTAATATTGCATCGAAGACGTTTTTATCTGGGTGGTAGGCATAGGAGTGCGGTGAAAGTCGTTTTTTGTTTCTGCTTAAAGTACGACGCAGTAAGACATTTGCAACAGCTGCATCCGGTATTCCGAAGGCAGTTACAACACGCTTGCTACCGTCGGGTTTGGGAATTTCAAATATGATAGCGGGCTCAGGATCATAATTTTTATCCAATATTTTTTGCCAGATAGCTGTGGCAATGACATTTGCATTTCGTTTGCAATGTTTTGGGTCAAAATGCCGATGTGGCAACATTCGGCTCCGTAGTCTTGAAACCGCAGCCGTTTTTCCAGTTCGTCGTTCAAACTTCTCGCGATATTTTTCTTTTTTTTCTTTTTGTTTTCGATCTTTGTCAAACGCCCTTTTACTCAGCCGTTTGATTTCTTCTCGCAATTCTTTACGCATTAATTTTTCTCATCAAAATCGGTGGGGCGCAAAGAGTAAGGGGAAACGGCGCCTAGGGCAGCCGTCACCATCCAGTAGATACTGTCGCCTAATCAGTCTTCCTGACAAGGGCGTCTTCGACCTCATAAAGGCCGGGTAGGTCGCGCCCCACCTAGGCTCCACGCCATACCCAAAAAGAACAAACACCTGTCCATAAGTCAATTAGTGAAATAAATATCAACAAATATATTTTAATGACAAAAAAATTAAAATTCAAAAGTTATTATTTTTATCATAAGTCAATAATAATGATAGTATGAATAACAAGAAATAAATAGACGGTAGTTTGTGGTTTATTATAAGTGCTTCAATAAGCTATAATTCGGATGCTTCCTTCTTTCATAACTTGTTTCCCCCTTGCTCTCACCACACATCTCTCATATAGTTTCCGTAGGGTTCGTTTTGTTCGAACCCCGGGGCGTCATAACCTCACCAACAGCGGCGGGTGCAGCCGCACAATGCACCTCCTCGAACAATCTGATTGGTCGGGGAGGCTATGGCGAATGTCCAGGGCCTCCGGGCCTAAAGGCTATGGCGATCGTCTGTTGGCGATTTATGAACTCCCCGGCTGCTTGGGTTTTCCCAGCAGCCGTTTGTTTTTTAGCCTTGCTCGCCATCCGGCGAGCGCGCGTTCACGAGCTTGCAGTTTTGACGAGTGGTCAAAACCTTGCTCTGCCACGCAGGGATTGGGAGTACGACCATGGGATATTACGAACAGATTGGCGTTGAAAATCGAGAATACCGTGAAAAGTGCGCAGGCCTGCATCCGTTTCGGCGACGTGTGATGGATTTGCTCGGGGCGGTTCTTTTATTCACGGCAAGCATTGCCCTGTGGGTGATTACGCTCTCACCAATCTGGATGGTATTTTGGAGATGAATTGACGAAAGCACGGATGTGCTTACGGAAACATGTAACGGAGCGAAGCTCCGGGAAGCAAATGCTGACCGCGCCTTTTGGCGTGCCCTCGCGGAGCAGTAGCTTGGCTACTTGCGTGAGCGCAAACTTTAAAGCGGAAGAGGATGAAGGACGTTCCCCACACACCGTCCCCAAAGTCCTCTTAGTGCAGCCGCGCCCCGGAGAGCTAAGCACACGGGCTCTCCGGGGAATTTATCAGCGGAAATAAATCTATCCCCCTAGGGCGGGGTGGACCGAAGCTCTCTATGCTCGAACTTGCTGCTTATTCAGTGGGTGCCCACTAACACCGCAAACGCTTACCTTCCGGGTCAAACGGAGCGGCTTCCAGAATACGTGCCTTGTGCGGCAGGCCGAGTATGAAGACCTCCACTTCATCACCAGGCCCAGCAACTTTCGGGTCTGCGTAACCAAGCGCCAGTGATTTATCAACCCAGTAGCCATAGGCACCCGACGTCACTCGGCCGACGGACCTGCCATCCGGGGTGAAAATGGCTTCCCCACCCGTGGCATCTGCATCATTGTTCGCTTCAATCTCGAAAATCGAGAGCTTCTCTCGGGGCGCCTTATCCTTCACGGCCAGATAGGCGTCCTTATGGAGAAAGTCCTTGTCGAGCTTGATGAGCCCGTCGAGACCCACCTCGTGCGGCCAGTATTCCTGGCTGTATTCGCGACCCCAGGAACCGTAGCCCTTTTCAATTCTCAAACTGCCAAGGGCACGAGACCCCACAGGCCCGCCATCAAACTCACGCACTGCTTCAAGGATCGCAGAATAAAGCGCCACCTGGTTTTCAGCATCACAGTGCAATTCCCAGCCCAGATCTCCGGAAAAGGACACCCGCAATGCCAGGCAATCAACACCAGCCACGTTAATCTTGCGCGAACGCATGAAGCGGAAATCTTCGTTTGAAAGATCTTCATTGGTAAGCCGTTGCAGCATTTCGCGAGACTTTGGCCCCGCCACATTGAAGCCCGCAATCCGGTCGGTCTGATTGTCGAACGTGGTGCCTTCGGGTAGTGGCACCATGTCAAAGAACCGGCGGTGATAATGTTCCGCCATGCCGGAGCCGATCATCGTGTATTCATCGTCACCGGATTTGGTGATGGTAAAGTCACCCGCCACGCCACCACGAACCGAGATCATCGGGCTAAGGCAGGATCGACCAATCTCGGTGGGAACCTTGTTTGCCATGAGCTTATCAAGCCATTCCCAGGCACCGGGGCCCTTGATCACGTAATTGGCAAAGTTCGAAATATCGATGATACCCACGCTTTCGCGCAGCATTCTGGTTTCCCGGCCAACCGGCTCCCACCAGTTTTGCCTTGTGAAGCCGTTGGTATCTTCAACCCCGGGTTTGTCAGCAAACCAGACCGGATGTTCCCAGCCGCAGTTGAGGCCGAAAACGCAGCCCATCTCTTTCTGCATTTCATAGGCAGGTCTCACACGGGCAGGGCGCCCGGCTGAGCGTTCCTCATTGGGAAAGTGAATTGCAAAGCGGTGGCTATATTGATCAGCAACGCGTGCCTTGGTGAAAGCCTTGTCCGCCCAATCTCCAAACCGTGCCACGTCCCAGGCAAACATGTCATATTGCGGTTCGCCCTCGATCATCCATTGTGCACTTAGAAGGCCAAGCCCGCCGGATTGGGAGAAGCCGGGGATAATGCCACCACAAAGAAAATAGTTGCGCATGCCGGGTACAGGACCCCAAAGCGCGCTTGAATCGGGCGACCAGATCATGGGGCCGTTTATAACCCGTTTGACGCCGGCTGTTTCCGCCGCCGGGATGCGATCCATAGCTCGCATCACATTTTCCATGATCCGGTCCAGATCATCGGGGAAAAGATCATGGGCAAAATCAAGCGGTGTCCCTTCTTCCGCCCAGAAACGCAAATCCTTTTCATAGGCACCAATCAGGAGACCATTACCTTCCTGGCGCAGATAATATTCGCCATCCCGGTCGGCGATTGAGGGTAAACGTCTGCCCATCGCCTCAATCTCCCCGATCGCTTCGGTCACGAAATACTGGTGTTCGGTGGGTTGCAGAGGAAGAGTAAGCCCGGCCATGGCGGCCACTTCTCTGCCCCAGAGCCCGGCGGCATTCACCACCCATTGGGTGTGCACATCACCTTTCTCGGTGCGCACGATCCAGCTTCCATCTGCTTGCGCTTCAGTGCCAAGGACCGGGCAAAATCGCTCGATTTGCGCGCCGAGCTTTCTGGCACCAGCCGCATAAGCGTGCGTGACACCGGACGGATCCACATTGCCGCCAGAAGGTTCAAACATAATGCAGCGGATATCGTCGAACTGCGCAAGCGGGTGCAACTCCTTGGCCTCATCCCGGCTGATCTCATAAAACTCCAGACCGTAAAACTTCGCTTTTGCCTCCTGCAGGCGCAACTGATGCTCCCGCGCTTCCGTTTGCGCCAGATAAAGCGAACCCGGCTGAAATACGCCGCAGCCTTGACCCGTCTCTTTTTCCAGCTCCTTGTAGAGGTCCATCGTATAGTGCTGGATGCGAGTGATGTTGTTATTGTCATGCAGGCCATGAATGCCGGCAGCCGCATGCCAGGTGGAACCGGAAGTTAGCTCGTCGCGTTCAAACAGTATGACATCTTGCCATCCGAGTTTTGCCAGGTGATACAGGATGGAACATCCCACCAGTCCACCACCGATAACCACTGCCTGCGCATGCGTTTTCATTCTGATTTCCCATCCCTGTTGATTTGAACCCCACAAACAATAGCTCAATTGCGCCGGTATTGAGGTTCCTGCTGAAACATCTTCAACTCAATTTAGATCAGAATTTGCGATACACAATGTCCATCAACGCCATCTCTCACATCTTTGTTAGATGTATCCAGACGCATATGAATGCTAAGATAAGAATTGAATTAGGTTGTTTATCAAGGATAAATTCAAGCCGTTAATCGCAAGTGCGTCTTAGTCCGGTAAGAGTTTGGAGGATCTCGTGAAAAAAGAACTGAAAAAACTGGTTTTGTCTGCTGCTATTGCCATCTGGGCTTTATTCGGGTCGCAAGCAATTGCTGAAACCGAAAAGCTTACCGTTGCCGGTGGCTGTTTCTGGTGCGTGGAATCCGATTTTGAATCGGTTGAAGGCGTGAGCGAGGTAATCTCCGGTTACACAGGCGGAGAATTGGATAACCCCACTTACAAACAGGTAGTACAAGGCGGAACCGGGCACTATGAGGCGGTTGAAATCTTGTTTGACCCGGAAGTGGTAACCCGTGAGAAGCTGCTAAAACTCTTTTTCCGCTCCGTTGATCCAACCGATGATGGTGGACAATTCTGTGACCGTGGCATGAGCTATGCAACGGCTATTTTCGTGACCGATGAAGAAGAAAAAACGCTGGCAGAAAGCGTGCTGGCTGAAGCTCAGGAAAGCCTTGGTCAAAAAATCGTCACGCCCATTCTTCCCGCTTCAACCTTTTACAAGGCGGAAGATTATCACCAGGACTATTACAAGGGTGATAATCGGGTCCTTTCCCGGTTTGGCTATGTCAAACAGTCAGACGCCTACAAGTACTACCGCAAGGGTTGCCGCCGCGATGCCCGTATCTTGCAGCTCTGGGGAGACCAGGCAGCATTCGCCAAGTTTCATTAAACGGCAAGGTTGTTTGAGCTCCTGATTGAGTTGATGCCCAAGTAAATAACAGACGGATGTGCGGCTATTAGAATTCCAATGCTTCCACCGCTTCTGCTGTTTCTTCAGCCGTCCATTGGCGCACTTCTGTGGGTGCTGCCACACGATTAAGCGGCAGAAACGTACCTTCACCCGCCTCATCCAGAATAACTGATCCGCCGGGTGCAATCACCTCGATTGCCCCCTCGAGGATCTGAAAGCCGTAGTGCGGCTGACCTTCAGGCATTCCGACCGTCAGTTCGCCACCATGAAATTCAGTACCACGGATGCCAAGCGTGGCCACCGGTGTTATGAAAGCAACTTCTTGTGGGGCTTCCTTGCCAATCTTTCCTGAGGCAAAGCGAAATATACCGACCATGATTTTCACCATCTGGCTCGATTTGCCGCCCGGTGAATAGACGAATTCATCAATGGTAATGCGAGCATTTTCACTCAGGGTCAGTTCTGACTCATCATCAAATACAATTAGAAGCCGTGCACCCGGGCCCGTACTGATCTCATCGCCGACGAAAACCTGACTGCCCTTTGCAAGATCGTTCGCGCTATTGTCTACTGCAACGCGGTTCGCCGATCCTTTTTGACGCTCAACCTGCCCGGCGACCTGTTGCGCATGCGCTTGCAGGCTGCACATCAAGGCAATGAAAAACAGCGCGACAAAGAAACTGATATGGTTTTTCAAGTACAGCATATCGGGGTGATCACTTTGATGCCTTATCATACACCAGCTAAGGTCAGAAAGCCATGAGCATCAATAGAACGAATAAAAACAGGCGTTTATGATGTGTTGAGCTTCGCAGGCCCGCAGGAAATACTGCCGGCCACTCGCTGAAAATCATCCTTTATCAAAAATTAATGGTTTTGTTTAAATATTAGATATCCAGCTTTTCAGGTGCTGACTGGATCAGCGATCCCTGAAAGCGATAGTGAGTTCAACAGTAACCAGCGTTATCGCAATTTTCATATCCGCGAAACGCTCTAGTGGACGCGAAGTTTTGACCGCGTTCGAAAAAAGTCATGACGACTTACACCTTTAAAAGGAGCAGTCTCATGATTAATGCGTTGACGACTTATCAAAGCACTTCCCTCTTCGCCGCATATAAAGCGCAACCTGCAGCAGCGAACAATGCCGTTAAAGTTCCAAATGAGAATTCCGCACGTGGTGATGCCTCGTTTTTTGATCAGAAACTCGCAAACCGGGTGCGTGATGTTATTTTTGGTGCAGCAGAAGCTTTCTCAAACAGAAACTCTGGCTACGAGAAATACGGTTCCGGCTCAGGCGAGTTTTCCCGCGAGGTTTCGGTTAGCCGGGGCGGTGACGAGATTGCTTCCAGCGAAACATTTTCTGAATACGCCTATGACTATGAGGTCAAATCTGACTCCGTAAAAGTTTCATTCTCGCAGTTTTCTTCAGTGGAACTGGAAGTTGGTGACAGCGAGTTTGAGGCGGAAGCCGGGCTGGAACTCGAAATAGAGATAAAGTCTGACGGCTCCTTCAGCTTCAGCTTTTCAGGCTTTGTGAAGAAAGAGGGCGAGTTGGACGGCTTCGGTGAATATGAAACCGAAACGAAAGTTTCCTTCAACCTGGATATCCTGGCCGATGGAACGGTGATCCAGGAACAGAAATTTGAAGATTCTTCGCAAGCCAGTTTGTCTTTCGGTTCAACGAGTTTTGAATTTTCTGAATCCGAGAAGATAGAAACGACCACTGTCCTCACCGGCGCCGCAGAGGATGGCTATACAGCCGAGCAGTTGCAGACCGGTTTTGACCCGGAAATTCAATCTGTGGTGGACAGGCTTCAAAGCGTTCTTGATAAAATTGACGAAGCCGGTGCGAAAGTAGACAAGAAAGAGCCTGAAAATAATTTTTCACTGTTCAGCTCCACTTCAACCGTCAGCACAGCATCAGTCATCCTGGCATACCAGGAATTCTAGAACCCGCCTTAACACGATTGGAACGCGCTGATGAGAAGGCGCGTTTCGAGCCTATGTCTGATGGTGTTTTGTGATAGGACGGCTCTCAAGCCTTAGGGCGTCGTTCCATCAAATGGCAGGAATGAGTCCTTTTCCACGGGTACTGCAAAACGTATCGATCTCTGCTAAGAGGTTCATCGATAATCAATGCAATCATCAAGAAGTATCTGCACTCAATGCCGCGAGAACCACAAACCTACCGCCAATACGCCTATCTTGGAATTAAAGGGAAGGGACCATCAAACCTGATTACAGAAACATTAGGTATCAAGCCTGATGAAGAATGGTCTGAGGGAGACCCTTGGCAGACAAACGGACCTCACAAAAAGAGATGGTTTACGAATTGGCAGCTCAACAGCGGTGTGCTGGACACAGAGGATCTGAACACCCATGTGGAAGCAATTTTGCAACGCTTGCACCCTTGTGAATTGGCACTGCAGAGCTTGACGGGTGAGTACGATGTTCGCGTCGTTTTAGTGAGTTACAGCCTCCAGTGCTTCAGCTTCGAACTGGATTTTCAACACCAAAGGCGTTTAACCCAACTCGGCATTCGCACCTGGTTTGATGCCTATATCGACGAAGATGTACACAAATTGATGTATGACTTGCGGTCTCAGTATGGACGTGACGCCTTCGGCGATGACCAAGGGTGATGAAACACTGTTGGTTACTTTTACTGGCCCAATAGGCGTTGACAACTACTACGCATACACGCGCCCTCCCCATACTCCGGGAGATTTCCTATCTCCCACGCCAAATTTGTTATGCGAGACCCAATTGTATAAATAGCTCTCATGACGCTCGTTCCGGAATTTGATGCAGTTTTCAATTTCAGAGACGTTGGTGGATGCCAGACCAGCGGCGGTAAAACCGTGAGGACAGGGGCTCTTTTTCGATCTGGCCACCTTTCCATGGCAACGGATGCGGACCTTGAGAAAGTCGCTAAACTGAACATCAAGCATGTGTTTGATTTGCGCGACAGTCATGAGCAGCAATCTCAGCCGAACCGTTTGCCACTTGTTTCTGAAGTGGTGATGCAAAGCCTGCCGGTTTGGCCTGTTGCAACCAACGAAATTGAAAAAGCAATCCTCGACGGGAAAATCCGAGAGTTTGGAGAAGCGGCTTCCGGTCAAAATCCTGACACGGCCAGCGCCATGCAGAACTTCTACATGTCTTTCATCAGGGATAATCTGAATGTCTGGTCCGAACTGTTCCATCACTTGTCCAAGGCAGACAGCCCGGCATTGATCCATTGCGCAGGCGGGAAGGACCGGACCGGAATTGCTTCGGCAATCCTGCTGCGTGCGCTGGATGTACCGGATGAGGTGATATTCGAGGACTACCTCGCCACCAATGCGGCGGTGGACCGATGGATTGCAAAGGACCATCCCACAGGTCTACCTGAGTTTTTTCTCTCGGTTATGAGGGCTGACTTGAGTTACCTTCAGTCTGCTTTCACAGCCATGGAAGAGGACTACGGTTCGTTTGAAAAGTTTCTGCTGCACGGTCTGGATTTAAAGACCACAAAAAGAGACGCGCTCAAACGCAAGTTTCTAATCTGATGCCTGGACGTCATCAGATATTATAGTGGTAAACTCCGTTTCCTCTCGGCGCCAGCGTCTCAGTGTAAGGTGATCGGTTAGTATTGGTTGCCTGGACATACTGAGTTGAGAGCACATCTTTGATCGACAGAAAAGTAATCAGAGCTGCAATTCAAAGCCCCCCTTCAAAGCAATTGACTGAAAAAGGGTAATCCCAACAAAAAAGGCGCGGGAACCCGCGCCTTGATAAGTTCTTGATGTTTGTTCCGGTTACACATTGGCAGGGATAAAGACGTGGCTTGCGCCGTCTTTTTCAATCTTGCCCGCATTGGGGAAGCCGAAGTGGTAGCCGCCGATGGTCAGATTGTCAGCCACTGCCTGATCCACAATCGCCTTGCGGGTTGCTGTGGCCTTGTCCTTATCAGCATCGAATGCCAGTTGCCAATCCAGATTGGCGAGGAAGAGGGACGGCACAATGATCGCATCGCCGATCAGGAGTAGTTCTTCATTGCCTGAAGAGATGTGGAAATTCACATGTCCCGGAGTATGACCATGGCTTTCAATCGCCCTGAGCCCGGGAGCAAGATCCTTCTCTCCATTAAACTGCGTCACGTTCTTCCATTTCGGGAAGGTCGCCTGAATGCGCTGAGCCAGTCCTTTACGACGTTCTGGCAGTTTTTCGATGATCGCGGGATCGGACCAGAATTTGTATTCGGTTTCACCCACCAGAATTTCTGCATTCGGGAAAACCTGCGCATTGGTGTCTTTTTCCATCAGGCCGAAAATATGGTCCGGGTGCATGTGGCTGATAATGACCTGATCAACCTTGTCCGGCGTAATGCCCGCTGCAGCAAATCCTTTCTTGGAAGCATTGCCCGCGGTCGGGGCCAGTTGCGCGCCTGTGCCCGCGTCCAGCAAAATGGTCTTGCCACCGGTTTTCACAACGGTGAATGCAAATTCAATCGGCACATAGTCAGTCGACTGACCGGCCTTTGACAATGCGGCCTTGATCTTGTCTCCGGAAACGCCCGGTGAAATGCCGTCGAAACCGTCATTCTTCCAGATGCCGTCATAGATGGAGGTCACTTCGATATCACCCACCTTGTAGGTGTAATAACCTTTCTCGCGCAGATCAGCAGCCTGAGAAGAGCTCATGAAAGCGAGCTGTCCGCTCAGGCCCAGTGCCGCAGCCCCTGCGGATGAAGCCAGAAATTGTCGCCGTGTTGTTTGTGTCATGAGTATTCCTCCCGTAAGTGTTTGAGTGATGATGATGGTATTCACTACGCCTGTATGGACGAAGAATTATGTCGTCGGGTTCAAAAGAGCTTCAAGATTGTGTGAGGATGTGATGATAATACGTTGGTGGCGAGCCGTGGCAGGAACGAACAATCAAGAGGTGACCATAAGATGTATATCGTGATGACAAAAGTTCAATTAAAGCCGGAAACAGCCGAAGATTGTGCCAGAATGTTTGAGGAGACAAATCCACCACTGGTCAAAAGTGAACAGGACTGGCTGGGTGCGCAGATGTTAGTTAACCGGGAAGAAAACCAGATTACCGTGCTTGCAACTTGGCGGGATCTGGCCTCATACAGGCACTTCAGTGCCAGTGATGAATTCAGGAATACGATGCAGGGATTTGCCCCATATTTCCAAGCGCCACCGGAAATCTCAACGCACGAGTTACTGGTAGAAATGAAGCCCTGAAAGAACTTATATCAGAATTTGATCTCACCTGGATTGTTAGCTTCAAAGCCCGTCCGGTTGTTCTCTAACTCGTCAGTAAGAAGCCTGATCAAACCATTCTTGGGGGCATTAGTGGGCCATTCCGCATAAATCTTGATCGTTTCAAGTTGCCAGTCAGGCAACACAATCTTGATGCGTCCGGAAGCAAGGTCCTGGCTTGCCAGATATTCCGGAATGAGCGCAAGCCCGGCACCCGCCCGGGCAAGGCGGTAGAGCGCCTGGGCATCATTGCAGGTGAGCTGGGATTTCCGCTGCTGCACGATCTGTTTCTTCCCGTCTTTTCGGAAATGGGCTGGCGTGTTGCTCAAAGGTGCCAGCTCAAGCCATTGCCAATCCTCCAGGTCTGCGGGTTCTGAGGGGACAGAATGATTTTCAAGAAAATCCGGAGAGGCAACCAGAACACGTTGCGCGTCAAACAGCCGCCGGGTGGAGGGAGAGCGCTTGGCCTGAAGCCCCATACGGATCGCAAGATCAAATCCATTTTCGATGAGTTCCTTTCGCTCGTCAGAAAAATCGAGAGACAGGTTTATGCGTGGATATTTCACCATGAACTCCGCAATCATATCAGTGAAAGGAGACATGGAGAGGACAGAAGGGGCGGTCACCCTTAAGGCTCCGCTCGGCTCATTTGCTTCGGCAGACAAGGCCTGTATCTCACCTTGCACCGCATCCAGCATGGACCGCGCAGCCACAAGCAAACGCTTGCCCTCCCGCGTCAGGGAAAGCTTGCGCGTGGTGCGATAGATGAGGGCAACACCAAGATGTTCTTCAAGCTGCGAAATATGGTGGCTCACCACAGAAGGCGAAAGACGAAGCTCTTTGGCAGCTCCCCTAAAAGAACCGTGATCGATAGTCTTTGCGAAAATGGCAATCTGCCGCAACTGATCAATCATATTTAAAGAAATCCGAACAGTTAAATTTACTTATCCCATATTATTATATAATCTGGAAAAGTCTACATTGGTTCTCATCACCACGACCGATGCCCGTCAGAGCATCGCAACTTAGGAGAACTCACTATGAAACTTATTCGAAATCTTGGCCTCGGCCTGGCATTCTCAATCATCGCACTGGCTTCAAGCGCCATGGCCGGTGAAAAGGCAACCGTGCAGAAATTCTACGATCTTTTGAGCAATCCCGGCTCTCAGGAACAGGTTGCTGAATTCAAGGAAGCAGTGGGTGAGAACTGGGAAAGCATTGGTAATTACTCAGGCAAGAACAAAACTAGAGCAGCATTTCTCGGCCAGATGGAAGGGTTTGCAAAACTGATCCCGGATCTTGAATGGGACGTGCAGGCCATGCATCAGGAAGGAAACGCTGTTGTCGTGCGCAGCCGGGCAACAGGTTCACCAAAAGGACCCATGTTCGGCGTGGATGGCCAGGGCCGCAGCTTCGATATCCTGACCATCGACATCCATCATCTGGAAGACGGCAAGATCGTCAAAACCTACCATGTGGAAGACTGGGCAGGCGCGCTTCAACAGCTTGCCGGTAAATAATCTCCACATTCTCGATTGCGGCGCGGGTCAGCCTGTGCCGCAACGCTTCCACCCTGATGTGACTTTGCGCGGTATGGGTGTAAAATGCTGCATATCGCAATTGATGAAGAGGAGCACAACGTGTCCGCAAAATATTGGTTGCCATTGATTGTTTTCACAGCGTCTCTGCTTATGAGCGCGTTGCCAGCACAGGCTCAAGGCGGGAAATATCCGGTAAGGGAAGGGCCAAGGCCGCAAACCACCCTCGGTGTGCCGCATATTCAGATCGGCGCTAAGATCAATCCGGAACTCTATGCCGAATTGCTGCAAAAGGTGGATGAACTGCCACAGGTAGAAGTGCGCGAAACGATTATCTCGCTGCCCGGCGCAAAAGGTTTCTGGCTTCTGGAAGATTTGCCGCTCGAACGGCCAGAGGTCATTGTGGGCGGCCGGGAATTCGCCCATGTTCATCCGGACGGAAGCCTTCACGCTTCGCTCAATCCAAGCGACGCAATTGCCGCAATTGATGCAGGTTGGGCAATCGCCCACCCTTGGGCCAACAAACGCCCGGGCTGGGAAGGTTTCGTGATGATTTATACCCCTACCAACACTGAGGAAGCCCTGATGGTCTACCGCCTCATCGCCGACGCTTATGAATACATAACGGGTGTCAGCATTCCGGGCAGGGGTGAGTAGGAATTTACTACTTCTCACCCCCACAACGGTTCAGCCTGGAACGAAGAAATTCCGCAACCCGATCAGCAAATCCAATGTGAAACTCTTCCCGATTGAATTTAGGGGAATCCGAAGTGAGCGCCTTGGGTAGAGATGCCTTTATCTGAGATGGAAACGGAGCAATAAACGAGTAATGCTGGGCATGGGGCACAACAATTTCTTCTGTCTCTTCAAATTTAGCTCGCTTGTTTAATTGCTCAACTACCCGACTTGCATGTGCTGAAGCAAGAAGTACGTTTTGATTTTCCGGACGCCAGACCTGGACATAAGGTGTTTTGATCTGAACAACCGCTTCATCTGAAAATGGAACCGCAACCGGATCCACAATGACCGCGGCGCAAAAGCGGGTATCAGTCAAATTCGTAAACTCAGTTCTGTATTCCTGTGCCAGTGTGTTGTCGGATGATCGATAGCCACCTCTGATCACATCACAGAAAGGGTCAGTGTCCGGACGATCACAATGGGTGATGATGTGGGACATGTCCGGTTCCGCGCCGAGCACAGACAGGACTGTATAGCCACCCAGGGAAAAGCCGAAGGCACCGATCCGGTTTGCATCAATTCGTCTTCCCCAACTGGCATGAGAGAGAAGCCCGTCAACAACAGCAGACACTTGCCTGGGGCGTCCTTCCATCACGATCCGGCGTCCAACACCACTGTTATCTCTGAAATTATCGCGAGGGTGCAGCGGTGCCGCCACGATAAATCCCATGTCTGCCAGGGCAACTGCCACATTGCGATGACCAAGATCAGATCCCTGTGTGCCGTGGGAAATAACAACCAGACCAGCCATATCATCATTCGGTTTAGCTTCGCGAGTTCCGGGAAAGCTAAATGGCCCGATGACAACCGTTTCGCTGGGCGTATCCGTGGGGTACCAGAGGGAAACCTGCATCTTGCCACCCATGGGATCATCGATGCCAAAGCGAGTAAATCCAACGCCTGACGCCGCCGCAGGCATATTCCAAAGGGCAACAAGTATAAGAGTGTAAGTTAGGATTTTCACGACCAAATCCTTTCGTTTGTTTGCCCCTGTCGGTATCAATTGAGGAAATTCACGCGACCTGAATCATGATTTAGTCATTCCAAACAGCAAAAAAGTACGTTAGATCACCCATATTCAGGAAGATTAGTTTGCGGAGAATGCCATGTTAATGATCCCGGTGACATTTCTTCCCGCGATCATACTGGCCTTTCTGGCAGCATTGTTCCTCGTGCAATACAACAAGCCGATACGCGCGCCCTGGATGATCGCGTTTTTGATCAGCTTCGCATTACAACTCCTACTGATCGGTGCCCGACATGGTTACGGTGTGGAAGCCATTCTCGCGATCCAGCATATTACAGGTGTTATGGTTCCGCCATTGGCCTTTCTGGCGTTCAGAAACCCCAAAATTTCAAGCCGTCTGACCATTCATCTTCTGCCGTTGCTTCTCGTAATACTGACGATCATGTTTGCAGTAGATCTGCTCGATGCACTTTTGGCGGTGATCACATTCGGATATGCCATCGCGCTTGCGCTTGCCCTGTTGAAAGACGAGGAATTATTGTCATGGTTGCCGCTCAGATTTGAAGCCAGGTTCAAGACCGGCGCATGGTTAAGCGTAGCCACTCTGTTGCACTCTGCCACGACAGACATCATCATTTCTGCGGACCATCTTGTCTTAAGCGGAGGTCGCACCACTTCGATTGTTTGGGGCGCATCCCTGGCCGGGTTGCTGTTGGTAACATTGGGTGTTGCGATGTTCTTGCGTGGCCGGGTAAGCGATTCATCACCAAAACCAACAGCACAAGACGGTGCATTGATCGAGCGGTTAAATCTGGAGTTAAAGGAAAAGGAATTGTACCGCGATCCGGATTTGACACTCAATCGTCTGGCCAGACAACTCACAATCCCAGCAAGACAAATCTCGCAGGCTGTGAACCGAAGCACCGGGCTAAACGTCTCCCAATACATCAACAATTTCAGAATTTCTGCCGCCTGTGAAATGCTGAAGACCACGGACAATTCTGTAACTAACGTTATGCTCGACGCTGGATTTTATACCAAGTCAAATTTTAACCGGGAGTTTCGGCGCGTGACGGGTGCTTCACCCACTGAATGGCAGCAAGGTCAGACAAAAAAATAACTTTAGTTCAGCCTGGAAAAACACGCACTCATAACTCACCATTTAAACTTCGCAACCTTTGTTAAAAGCTTGACGGTAGCTTCACTCCACAAAATCATATTCCTTGCAGAGTTCCCTAAATTCTGCATCTGAAATTGGGTCTCCCCATACTTCGGTATTAGTGGCAAATTTTAGCAATGGCCTTGGATCTGGTGCCTCGATGCCTAGTCTTTCAAGGACTGCTATGCATTTGACAAGGTATTCGGCAGGCTTTGTGGTATCTGCACCATACATATCTACCACGCCCACTTCATTACAGAAACTGACGAGATCTTCAAATTCAGAAAACAAGTTTTTCGGGACCACTTCCTTGATGTCTTGCGGAATAGGGTCAACCATGCCTGAAAGGTGTAGTTGTGTGCCCTTTGTTTCCCAGTCTACCAAATTTTCTGCAATCAGCATGCCTAGCAGATGTGACATAAAGCTGAAAATCTCAGGATGTTCTATCTCCATTTGGAGGCAAAACTGCCTTAGGCAAAGCGCGGCATAGGCCTGCTTTTGCCTGTTGTTCATAAGATTTATGAGTTTGTTTTGCCTTGAAGCGAAAATTGACCGTAAGTTCATCTCTCGTCACCAACTACTGTTCTGCCTTCTTCAAAAGCTTTCCGATCATTGAGCGATTTTTGATTTCCATCTCTCCGGCCGCACAGTAACTTGCCTGGTCATTTTTCTTTATCGCCCACTTCATGTAAAACTCCACATTGGGTCGCTCCCTCAGGCCCTTGGGAATTTCCTTCATTTCAGAGCGCCAGTTCTCTCTTGTAAAACCATCGCGCTCAAGTCTTACAAACTGATCCTCCGCCATGGCCGAAAAGTTTTGTTTGTCTATTTCGATTTTGTCACAATTCTTAGCCACATCCTGAGCCACCGATAGGTTGACCCGGAAAACCGAGAAATAGGTTGGGGGGTTGGGTAACTCTTGCCCGACTGCGTGTTTCACCGGCAGAGCAATCAGGCACAAACAGATTGTTGTAAAATATTGATTTGCGATGATTCTCACTTCAATCCTCCCATGAAAAACCAAAACCTCTTTCAAATCCTACGGCGGATTCTTTATCACAAATTGTGTCTCAATCACCCGGTATCTACTCTTGGTGGCCAAAGATCGGAAAAGCGGCTCAGGGCCGAAATGGAGGATTGCTGCGCCAATAGTTCCCTGATCAGTGGATAATTACGGTGCATTAGTTGTTTCATGGAGCACGCTACTCTTCATCAAATCGAAGCGCATATAGGGAATCGATTAATTGTTGAAACCCCTCAGCGATGATGGTTAAAGGCTTTGGATCGTCTGGGTCAGAACTTTCCTTTTCATGATCCCAGAAAAACACCTTGCCAAAATTCTGACCGGATGTGGCGATGCAAATTTGATTTCCAAATGGGTCACAGGCAATGGGAAGGAGTTCCTTCGCTATTCTCCCTTTGAATACCCGATGGGTATTAAGGAGGTCATTATAGGTTTCCTTGGCGTTTATCTTGTAAAACAACTGGATGACAGAGCTGCCATCTCCAGGTATTAGAAAACACTCTGGCACTGGCGTGCCACCGTTATAAGTAAGGAGAAATTCCCGGTAGGGTTTTGGAAATTTTCCCCGGATAATCTTCTCAAAAAGATTGACTGCTTCTCTTCCCACACTTGGGTCTGCCTCAACCATCTTCATTTGAATCTTCCCACTTGTCAAAAGTATATATCATGCATCTTTGACCTTTGACTTTTATTGCTACGATTTTCCAAACACTTTTAAAAAAATGAATGTGTGTTGATGAAGAAAACAGTGGAATTACCGCAAGACTTCACTCGCCTTCAGCTCCTCGCCTCTAAGCATGAAACTGAATTGTCAGACGATATTTACCTGTAACTTTTCACCATACCGTGTTCTTGGAATACCTTGTCAGCGTCGTCTTTGCTGGCCGTTTCGGACTCAGGAACGAATTTCTTGATTTCTCTCAACGCGATCAACGTCGCCTGTGCCTGATAAACAAACTGGTCCTGATCGTCTTCGACATAGTAGTCCATTTGATCCGCAAACAGTTCTATAGCATCTTCTAACCGTCTTCTTAATAGTGCGACGCGCTCTAGAACAGGCAACTCCACTGGCATAGGTGCCTCTCTTTGCAACCCCAATGAGTCTTTGTTCGGGCCACTTCCCAACATGAGGAAAGCTGGTTCTGGATTTTCAAAGATTTTATGAATAGCTTCGTTAAGTTCCTTGGAAACCTGATACATGATTATGCTCCATCTAAGATTGCGAGTTTACGAAAGGTCAGAAAACGAAGTCGTACTTTCCACACCAGTTGTGGCTCATCATTGGTTAACTCTGTTTAAAAAGCACTAATCCATGAACTGATACGCAAGCTTGCGCCAATCTCTTTATGAAGGTTGGATAACAAGCTAGTGTATCCAAGCACAACAGGAACTCACACCCTTGGCCCGGGAACAGATAAAATTTGAGGCGAGAATTCTCCGTAAACAGGAAAACCTGCCCTGTTACATTGTGGTCAATCCTGAGCATGTGGCCGGGCGGGGAGGTGCCTTTTCTGCTGATGTGATGCTCAACGAGGCAGGGCCCTTTGAGCGAAATATCAGGCCGTGGGGCAAAGGTTCTGATGTTTTCTTTTTCAATCTCACAGCTCAGCAATGCCGGAAAGCGGGTCTGGAAACAAACGACAAATGCACCGTCACAATCATTCCCAGAGTTTGAAGAAACAAACACTTAGCTTGCGAGAAATTCGATTATTTCCGATAGTCAGAAAATGAAACTACTTGGGCAGAAAAACTCAATCAATGTGAGGAAGGTATTGTGGACATGTGCCGAACTGAACCTGGCACCGCAATGCGAAGATTGGGGCGGAAACACCCGGGACACATCAGATCCGGAGTTTCTCAAGCTCAATCCAAGAGGATTGGTGCCGGTTCTCATTGATGACAGCAAAGTCCTGACTGAGTCGAATACAATCTGCCGATATCTGGCAGCCCGGGAGAAAAGAACCGACATCCTCCCCGGGCATCCGGATTTACGGGCGCAGGTTGAATCGTGGATGGATTGGCAGGCCACTGAGCTGAACAATGCCTGGCGGGCGGCATTCATGGGTCGTGTGAGAAAGCATCCCGACTTTCAGGATCAGGAAATCCAGGAAAAGAGCATTGAAGCCTGGAACGCCACCATGTCCCTGCTGGACAAGCATTTGGAGCAATCAGGTCCCTATGTGTGTGGCGAGAATTTCACATTGGCTGACGTGGTTCTCGCACTTTCAACCAACCGTTGGGAACTGACACCGATGCAACGCCCTGAACTGCCCGCAATTAAGGCCTGGATGCAGAGAATGTCTTCAAGGTCCGGGTTTGTTTCCCACTGCCGAAACGGTATCGCCTAGGAGACCATACCCACAAAGATACAGTTTTCTGTTCCCTGTGTTCACCCGGTCTCTCCAACTGGCAGAAGCAGATGCCGCAGATATAACTCAGATACTAGTTCGACAGGGACACACCTTCCACCGTAACCCGGTGCATCAGACGCCGGAAACCATGGTAGTCATTAATAGCCTTGTGCCAGGTCGCTCGATTATCCCACATGGTAATATCTCCAGCCTGCCAACGGACCCGGCATTGAAATTCCGGCTGTTTGCAATGCTCATAAAGCATCTCCAGAATTGCTGCGGACTCCTCTTCGGTTAATCCTTCAATATGGGTTGTGAAAACAGGGTTCACGTAGAGGCCGCGCCGCCCGCTAAGCGGATGTGTGATGACTACCGGATGACGTGCGTCCTGTGTTGCTGCCTCTGCATTCTTGAACCGTCCGCTCTTGGCTGCTTCGCTATCCTTTATGTTTGCGCCAAACGCATGGCGAGACGAATGCACAGCAGTCAATCCATCCACAAACTTGCGCATAGGATCAGACAACGCCTCATAGGCCTGGCTCATCGACACAAAGAGCGTGTCTCCACCAAAGGGCGGCATCTCGATCGCATGTAGGATAGACCCCATTGCAGGCGCCAGATCGTAAGAATGATCCGTATGCCAACCTTCGCCAACTGCCTGTTTCTGATCTTTTTCTTTCAAAACAGTAGCGATTTCCGGATGGCCATCCACAGGCTTGAAGAACCGGTTGACGTTTATCGAGCCGAAGCGCCGGGCAAAGGTCAGATGATCGTCTGATGTTATGTTTTGACCTCTGAGAACGATGACAGAGTATTCGGCAAAAGCCTCGTGGATTTCTTTGAACTGTTCACCATCTTTAACATCCGCACCGAAGATTTCGGCACCCAAGCCACCAGTCAGGGGTCTAATGTCCATCCGTTCACTCCCAGTTTCATGACAACAGAGTATATGATTTTGAATAGATAGAAAAAGAAGAATAATGTCACCCTAGCCAAAGTGGCCATGAATGTGTTGCGCATTGGATACCTGCTTTGGTATTCCTGATTTCAACAAGATTGAGGGTTTTTATGGTTCAGTCAGTTCCCCGACTAGTTAAGCGTCGTCTCGAGCTTTTGGGCCCGAATGTTTCCACTTTCTACGATGATCCAATCCACTTCGTAAAAGGTGAAGGTGTTTGGCTTTGGGATCACGACGGTAGAAAATATCTCGACTGCTATAACAATGTTCCCCATGTGGGTCACTGTAACCCACGGGTGGTGGAAGCCGTTTGCCGCCAAGCCAGTATACTAAACACGCATACTCGGTATTTGCACGAGGGCATTCTCGATTATGTTGAGAAACTTACCGCCACAATGGCATCCAGTTTAGACACGGCAATTCTCACCTGCACAGGCTCTGAAGCAAACGACATTGCCCTGCGCATGGCGGAAGCGGTTACTGGCAAGCGTGGTATTATCGCTACCGATGCCACTTACCACGGCAATACGTCACTTGTCAGTCAGTTGAGCAAATCAAATGTCCCCTCGGTTGGCTTTGGTCTGGAACAATACTTTCGCTTCGTGAAAGCCCCGGACAGTTTCAGAAATCCGTCTACAGATGGAACATTATTTGCGGAATCTGTCTCAGCAAAAATTTCGGATCTGAATAAAGATGGCATTGGATTTGCCGCTTTGATTATCTGTCCATATTTTTTGAATGAAGGTTTCCCGGATAATCCTGATAATTGGTTGCAACCTGTCCAGGAAGTTGTGCGCAAAGCCGGTGGCCTATTGATCTGCGATGAAGTGCAATCCGGGTTTGGCCGGACCGGCACACATCTATGGGCACACGAAAAGATGGGAATTGTGCCTGACATTGTAACGCTTGGAAAACCGATGGCTAATGGCCATCCGGTAGGTGGCGTTGTGGCAAATCATGACATTGTTGCTGCATTTCGAAATGGATATCGTTACTTCAACACTTTTGGCGGAAATCCGGTTTCTTGTGCCGCAGCCATGGCTGTTTTGGAAGAAATTGAAAATGCCGATCTGGTATCCAACGCGCATTCTGTTGGCCAACACGCCCGCATGCGACTGTCGGCTTTGAAAGAAAAGTATGAGGTGATCGGGGATGTGAGGGGATCTGGCCTGATATTTGGTGCGGAAATGGTGTTGGACAGAACCACCAAGGAACCTGCGGTCGAGTACACGGACAAGATCGTCAATGAAATGCGTCATCAGGGTATTATTCTATCCAAGCTGGGCAGACACAAGAATACTTTGAAAATCCGACCACCCATGCCTTTTTCAATCGAGAATGCAGATCTGCTTTTCGATACTCTTGATGATGTGCTCCAAAAGAACCCGCCACAACCATGAGCGAAGTGGTCAAAGAAGCACTCGGTCAATGGGGATTGGAAGATGCTGAATTCACCTTGGTGGCCGCCCGCGAAAATGCGGTTTACAAAGTTTCCACCGAAGGCGGTGATGTTGCATTACGACTGCACCGGAAGGGATATCGTAGCGATGTAGAACTTGTTTCGGAATTAGCGTGGATGGCGGAGGTTGCCCGTGCTGGCATTTCAACTGCTGCACCCATCCCCGCGTTAAACGGTGAATTCATCCTGCATATTGATGGCGTTCAGGTTGACGCCCTGTCCTGGTTAAACGGTAAGCCGTTGGCCGATATTTTGCACACACTTGAACCAGACGCCCGGCTCCAGCTGTTTTTTGATTTGGGCAGGGAGATGGCGAAATTGCATTGCCTGTCTGATGATTGGCAGCAGCCTCAGGAATTTGTCCGCGCTCATTGGAATATTGAAGGATTGCTGGGAGAAACACCGCTTTGGGACAGGTTTTGGGAAAACCCAGAACTTTCCACCCAGGATCGTGATCTGTTTTCAGTTTTTCGAGCCAAAGCAATTGAACATCTGGAAACGCTGGAAGAAGCAAAAGACTACGGACTGATCCACGCCGATCTGGTTCCCAACAATGTACTGGTTCATGAAGGACACATCAGTCTGATTGATTTTGATGACGGCGGGTTTGGTTATCGGCAGTTTGATATTGCCACGGCACTTTCAAAGCACGAAACGCATGAGGATTATCCCCTGTTGAAGAAAGGTTTGATCGCCGGCTACCATTCACAGCGGTCTCTTGATGTCTCACGGCTGGATCTGTTTTTTGCACTGCGAGCTGTAACCTATCTGGGATGGAACATGTCCAGAATGAATGAACAAAATGGTAGGGCGAGAAACAAACGGTTTTTAGAGACATCCAGAAAGCACGTGAACAGCTATCTTTCGGCGCTTGGAAATTAAGTGACTTGGTACAAAGATCGCAGCGGATGGAATATCAAACAACCCGTATCAGTTCCCCTGTGACAGATTGCAAATAACCCCATCAATCTCTGATCTCTCTAGCAATCTGCTCCGGATTAGTTGCTAGGTCCCAATGTCCTGAGCGCCGCACCCTGAAGAGAGACGCAAGGTTCACAACGCATTTCGAAGAATAGATCGCGATGGCCATGATCACCGCAATCCATCCATTTCAGTTATCATTACAATGGTGAGATTAGGAACCATAGGTGACTTTTCTGCATCCATGCGTGCGGCCGAACCGCTTGCGTTTCTGCTTCCAATTCAAGGTTCTATTACACTGTCTCTTGGCCCGCTTACAGGCGGTACTCATCTTCTTTGCCTTTGCGCTTTCGTCGAAGCGTCGATTGTGGATGTCCGAAGCAGCGTAGGTACAAAATGCTCTTTTGCCGGAATAGCTGGGTTCTGTGGTTGCTGTAAGTATTATGGCAGGGCCCAGACTTAGCATCCCAAGTACGAATAATCTTCTCGCATTCATTTCAATTCTCCTTAGCGTGCCCCTGGTTATTTCCTTCTGGTTAAGGGCGGCCGGGACAGCGAAATTGCTTCACGGCAACACAGTCAGAGTAGATCGGAGAATTATCTGCTTTATTTCAAAACCGAACCAATTTGGTATCAATGGTATCAAGATTGTATCAATTAAATCAGGGCTTCACGCTCTCGCTTCCCAATCACCTCCATATCCCCGGAGCCAATCCAAAATTCGCTCGCTGGAAACAGGATCAGATTGATTGTTCTAGCTGCAGCGAGCGTAACCAGGTTCTGAAGCGACGAACCGGAATACGGTCCTGATCGCCTGCACGGCACACGAAATAAAGCGAGCGGTCAGACATGGTGGCTGAAGGGTCCAACCTGATAAGCCTGCCGGCATTAAGATCGTCTTCGACCAGTAGACGCCTAGCCAGAGCAACACCCTGTCCATCGATTGCCGCAGCAATGAGAACAGCGGAGTCAGCGAACCTGACCGCAGGTGTTGCCACGCGATCAGGATCAAGGCCACTTTCCGTGGCCCATTGTTCCCATCTGGGATTGAACTCATCCGAGAGAAGTGGCATCGCTGATATTTCGACCGGATCCATCGGTAATTCTTCCGTGGTCACAATGCCCGGAGCGGCCACAACAATCAGCTCTTCTTGTGTAAGTATTTCGTGATGCACATTTCCCCAATTTGGCGTCCCGTATCTTAGAGCAACATCAACCTGGCTCACTTCTAGATCGACGACTTCATCATTGGTGTCCAGAAAAACAGAAAGCCCCGGATAGGCTTCACGGAACTTCGGCAATCTTGAAACAAGCCATTTGGTCGCAAGGGACGATGACAATGAAATGGTGATCGATTGGTTGTTCTCGACGCGCCTCACATTTTGGATGCCCTCGCTCAGGGCGCCAAAGGCGCGTTGTGTTGCCTCATAGAGGCGTGCGCCATGGACTGTTGTTTCCACACCACTTGACTGCCTGTGAAACAGCGTCACTCCCAAATGGTTTTCAAGCTGTTTGACTTGTCGGCTGATGGCCCCGTGAGTAACACCCAACTCTATGGCCGCCTCGCTAAGGCTGCCGCAGCTGGCAGCCACATCGAAAGCCTGTAATGCACGCAAATGCCGGACATGCTGATCCATAGCTGTGACTTTTCCTCATATAGGTGTGAAATAAACTCCTTATCTATAAACAAAAATAGATCATATGCTTGTTTGTTTGTCCAGAAAACTCATAGCTAGCGAAAGAGAAGAAACATGTCGGAGCATAAAGTTGCAATCATGACCGGTACGGGTCAGGGGATAGGCCGGGGCTGTGCGATTGAAATGGCCAAGGCAGGGTACAAAGTCTCACTGATGTCTCCGTCCAACCGGTCAATTGAACTGGCGGCAGAATTGGGCGGCATTGGTCGAAGCGGCTCTGTTCTGGATGTGGACGACCTGCAGGCATTGGTGGACGAAACCATTTCCACCTACGGCCGGATCGACGCGGTGGTGAGCAATATGGGCCATGGGGGCAGTGTGCCGGAGGCGATTAAGACCGTGGGCTTTGATCCTGATTTCGATGGGCCATTGCTGGAGCTCCCGGATGAGCTTTGGCATGATAGCCTGGACATGTATGTGCTGAACGTTGTCAAACTGGCCCGCATCGTCACGCCAATCATGATCAAACAGGGCGGTGGTTCATTCGTGAACATTTCATCGATGAATACCGTCGAACCCCGTGCTCCATATCCCATGAGCATGTTGCGCGGTGCTCTGCACAGCTTTGCCAAGCTTTACGGCGATCGTTACGCACGGCACAACATCAACATGAACAATCTCATGCCGGGCTTCTGCGAGAATGTGAACCTGTCAGAATTTGCCCGGAATTCCATTCCTGCGCAGCGTCCTGCAACCTTTGAGGAAATCGGAAAAACATGCGTCTTCCTGGCATCTGAAGGAGCACGGTACATCAACGGCCAGGGCATTCTTTCAGACGGTGGCATGAACCGCGCAGTGCGCTAAAACCAGAGGATATTGCGCCTGGGAGCTACCGAAGCGATTGGATTATCGCCATCGTTGGTACTCAGATGACCGCTGTTAGCCCCAATTGCCAAACTTACAACCGGCGATGAATGTCTGGCCATGTGTCACAGAAGCCTTGCACCAGGCCCCTCCTTGGCCAGTTCGTCGTCTTTGTTGTATAGTGGACAGTTTTTTACACTCAGGCAACCACAACCGATGCATTTGGCCATTTTATCACGAAGGGAAGTGAGCAATTCTATCCGTTGCGTCAGTTCGTCATGCCAGACTTCAGAAACCTTTGCCCAGTCATCAGGTCCCAGTTTAGAGCTGGTTGGAAGATTACTCAGCGCTTTCGAAATCTCTGCAAGAGGCACGCCTGCACTTTGCGCTATCTTGATCACGGCAACACGGCGAAGGATTTCGCGCCGGTACACCCGGTGATTAGCGGTGTTTCGCTCCGCGGTTATCAGCCCCTTGCGCTCATAAAAATGTAGCGTCGAGATAGGCAGGCCGCTCCTTTGAGCAACCTGACCAACAGATAAAAAAGTGTCTGCCATTGGTTTTTTCTCCTTGACCTCAACCAATGTTGAGGTCGTAGCAACGACAAAGTCAATAAGGAGAAAAAGTCTAAATGGCTGAGGTGAGCAATATTTCAGAAGCAGACACGGAAACATTTGTTTCCTGGCGGGAGTTTCTGACCAGTAAGTTCAAGTCATCTCTGGCTCTGGTTTGCCTTGCAGTATGGCTGCATGCAGCGGAATCATTGATCGTTGCCACCATGTTACCGTCGATAGTAGCTGACGTGGGCGGCGCTGGCTTGGTTGGTTGGTCTGTTTCGCTTTACGAAATTGCCTCCGTTGTAGCCGGTGCTGCGAGTGCTCTTCTGGCCATTCGTTATGGGTTGAGAACACCGATGAGCCTGGCTGCCGCGGTTTTCGGAATAGGATGCCTCCTCAGTGCGCTGAGCCCAAACATGCCTCTAGTGTTGGCCGGGCGTGTTCTGCAAGGCCTGGGTGGAGGCGGGTTGGTTTCACTGTCATTTGTCGCTGTTGGCGTCATTTTCCCGAGACGCTATATGGCTCGAGCTTTGGCATCTGTCTCCACGTTCTGGGGTGTTTCTGCGTTTCTGGGCCCGTTGATCGGAGGCTTCTTCGTTGAGTATGCCAGTTGGCGTTGGGGCTTTGGATTTTTTGCAATGCAGGCATTTGGGCTTGCAATCTGGATTGCGCTAAGGCCTGACCATGCTGCCGCACAGAGCACAACCAGTGGCAGTTTTCCAATAAAGCGGCTCGCACTGCTTTGTTTGGCTATTCTCCTGGTTTCAGCAGGCGGTGTTGAAGTAGAGCCTCTTCAGACTTCGCTGTTTGTGGCTGCTGGCATTTTGTGTTTGCTGGCATTCCTTCACTTGGACGGTCGTGCAGGTTCAAATCGACTGCTTCCACTTCGCCCTCTCAGCATCAATCAAACAACAGGGTCAGCCCTTCTTATGATCTTGTCATTATCCATTGCCACTATCGCGCTCACTGCATTCAGCCCACTGTTGATGACCTTAATTCACGGCACATCCGCAATAACAACTGGATACATTGTTGCGTGTTCCTCGATTGGCTGGACGTTGGCAGCTGTCTTCGCAAGCGGTTCACCGGAACGAATGGATCGGTTGATGATTGCAATCGGCATTATTTTGGTTGTTACCAGTGTAGTTGGTTTTGTGTACGCCATTCCAAATGGACCAGTCTGGTTGGTCGCCGTATTCGCGGCTATGGATGGCGCGGGCTTCGGATTAGCGTGGACTTTTATCCTGCGGCGCACCACATCGCTTGCGGACAAGGAAGAAGTGAAACGCATTTCAGGCGCCATGCCAACAATACAGCGATTGGGTTATGCGCTGGGTGCAGCTTATGTGGGGATCGTCGCAAACGCCATTGGTTTCGCAAACATGACCGATCCAGACCAGGCGGCAAACATAGCCAAATGGGTATACATAGCCTGCATTCCATTCGGCCTGCTGGCCCTTGTCGCGATGCTCACACTTGTAAAAAAGCAGCCCGATTTCACAGCAAAATAGCATTAAGCGGTTATTGGCGCTCGGGCTGATTAGCCTTGTTCGCTAGGAACACAAAAGCCAGCGCCAGAAATGCCGGCACCGATTGCACGTAGAAGGTTCGCATCGTTACTGTTGCTGCACCGAAAATACCTGCAACCGCAACAAAGATCAGGAAGCAGACCGCCACATTTCTTTGCCATTGCCTGTCAGATATGAACAAGGACCAGATCAGGCCTGCTGCTAAAAATGCATTGTAAATGCCTTGATTGGCGGCCATCTCGACTGTTTGAGAAAACAGCTCAGCCGGAAATGTGGTGAAGACCCTCGGTCCTCTTGTTTCCCATGCGAATATTTCAAACCATGCGATATAGACGTGCAGAAGTGCGATTAGGGCAATCAGGATCAGTGATAGAATTCGCATTTTGACCTCCCAAGTGTAACTGGTCTTGGAACATTAACACCGCAGCTTATGGACGATCAACGACAACAGGTTCGGCCTGACCACTTACCATCCACCCAGCAGCTTCCTGACCTTTTTAAAGCTGTCAGGAAAACAAATCTTCACACGCTAAACGATGGAAATGTCTGCTCGGAACTGATGTGAGCAATTTGACAGGGAACTCTACTTCGTCTAACGAACCCTTCATGCGAAACGTTCTGACATCCATATCCGTTAACATGATGATGCCGCTTTCTACCCCAGAAGCGGTCCACTTCGGTATGTGATTACACCATATATCTTGTTCGCCAAACCGCTTCGACAGAGGCGGTTTTTTTGTTTTTGGAGATCGCCTCATTTCAAATATGAAGGATTTCCAAACATGCAAATTAAACAATCAACCGACAATCAGGGGCAGAGCCGATATCTGACGACTGCCATTCCGTATGTTAACGCTTCACCGCACATAGGGTTTGCGTTGGAAGTTGTGCAGGCCGATACCCTTGCACGATTTTACCGCCAGAAAGGAAACGATGTTCGGCTCCAGGCCGGAACTGACGAGAACAGCATAAAAAATGTTCAGGCGGCCGAGATGGCAGGTCTTTCCACACCCAAGCTTGTGGAACGCAATGCAGCTCAATTCCTTGCCCTTAAAGAAAGCCTCAATCTTTCTTACGACGACTTCATCCGCACCAGCATCCATAAACACCACAAAGATGGTGCTACGCGGTTTTGGAACAAGTGTTTTGCGAGGGGGGATATTTATAAGCGTCCCTATCGTGGATTGTATTGTTCAGGATGTGAACAGTTCTACAAGCCGGAAGATCTTGATGAAGGGCGTTGTCCTGAACATCTCACCGAACCGGAGCTTGTGGAGGAAGAGAACTGGTTTTTCCGGCTCTCTCGCTATCAGGATGCCTTACACGAGTTGTACAGCAACAATACGATAGAGATCGTTCCCGACACCCGCCGCAATGAAGTCTTGTCGTGGGTCAATAATGGATTGGAAGATTTTAGCATTTCGCGTAGCGCAACCCGTGCCCGAGGATGGGGAATACCTGTGCCGGGTGATCCTGAACAGGTAATTTATGTTTGGTTTGACGCACTGTGCAACTACATCACCGCCTTGGGTTACCACAGTGATGATGATGAATTCTCTCAATGGTGGACAAAGAGTGCAGCGCGCGAACATGTTGTCGGCAAGGGGATAACCCGCTTTCACGCGGTCTATTGGCCAGCTATGTTGTTGTCTGCAGAGCTCCCTCTGCCAACGCGCATCCTTGTCCACGGTTACGTCACCGCAGAGGGGCGAAAAATCGGCAAATCTCTTGGTAACGCAGTTGACCCCATTCCATTAGCCCAGGAATTGGGCACTGATGCCCTTAGGTTCTTCTTGCTCAAACATATCCGTTCCACCGAAGATGGAGATTATTCCCGGCAGCGGTTTCATCAGGCTTACAATTCCGAACTTGTTGGTCAGCTCGGAAACCTCGTTCACCGCGTTTTGCGTATGATTGAGCAATATTTCGACGGGGTTGTGCCAGTTCCACCGGAAAACTTCACCAAGGGCGATAGTTTGATCCGCTCCGCTGAACAACTGCCTGATGTGGTGGCTAGCCATCTATCGCAATTCGCCTTCGATCGTGCTCTCAATGCGATTTGGGTTTTTATTTCAGATTCAAACCGGTACGTGAACGAGCAGGCTCCCTGGGAACTCGCGAAAGCCAAACTTTCCAACAATATGAAAGCGACTGAAGAAGCGGATGCTCAACTGAGGGGAGTTTTGTATTGCCTTTCAGTTTCGCTTCATACGATTGCGTATTGCCTGGCACCCGCACTTCCGGAAACAAGCCGAATGCTTTTTGAAAAGCTATGTGCTGATCCCGACTCGGTTGAAAATTCAACGTGGAAGCCACAGAGAGTTAGGTCGAGCACACCACTTTTCGAACGCAGCAGGGAATATGACTGAACAAAGGAGCGTCAAAAGCAATCCCACTAACAAGGCACCGCTAAGCTGTTATCCGTTCTGATTTTTGGGAACGACGGCTTTGGCCTCAAATCTGCTGTTAGTGGGCGTGCAGCTTTCATACGGAGTTCAAATGGCAGATTTGAGGGCAGGGTGGACATTCAATTTGTAAAATCGAAAGTCCGATAAACAACCAATTGTGAGATTTGGATGCCGGTTATAACTTGCTCCCAAGACACTGAACATTATATTGTTTTTAAGCACATTCTTGTGCGCTATAATACGGGACGATTTGAACCTGATTCCAGATGCAGACTATGGACCGCAAACACAAGTTCAGAGGAAGAATTTTTACGCTACTTCTAGTGGTGTCTTTCGCTGTTTGGTCTGCTCTACCGAGTTTCAATCACTCACCAAGAGTTCTGGAAACCCTGCAGGAACATATGGAAATGGTGGCCGAGCATGGCCATTCACACGGCTTCGCTGAAGATTTGCTGTGGGCAATGCACGGGCATGATCATGATGAGATGGATCATGATCATTCACCCTTAGTACTGAATGTTGCCATGCATGACTTTTCGGTACCAAAATATAACGAGTGGCGACAGCCACCCCCCAAGAACATAAGTTCAACCACATTTCTCATCGAACGACCTCCGAGGGCTTGATTGTGCCGTTTGCTCGGCAAACCACACTCAATCAATTCTAATCGGAGATATTTTATGATCCATTCTCAATCGGAGTGGGGCAAGTGGCGCTTGGATAGGGCGTTTACATTCCTCATTCTCAGTCTTGGAGCTATCCTTCTAAGCTCCACCCTGGCGTTTGCCCATGATGTGACACCGGGAGACGCAGGATACATTCAGGAAATCTGGGGTGTACACATCATCCCATTCATCTATCTGGGCGCCAAGCACATGATTACAGGCTATGACCATATCCTGTTCCTGCTGGGTGTCGTGTTCTTTCTGTACCACATGAAGGACGTGGCGATTTACGTGACAATTTTCGCCGTAGGTCACTCGGTCACAATGCTTTTGGGCGTGTGGTATGGTTGGGGCATCAACGCCTATATCATTGACGCAATAATTGGCCTTTCAGTTGTCTACAAGGCACTGGATAATCTGGGAGCATTCCAGAAATGGTTTGGCTTCCAGCCCAATACGAAAGCAGCAACCCTGATATTTGGCTTGTTCCACGGAACAGGTCTTGCCTCAAAAATCCTGGAATATCAGATTGCGGAAGACGGTTTGTTGGCAAATCTTCTTTCATTCAATGTGGGTGTTGAAGTAGGGCAACTTCTTGCGCTGTTCATCATCCTGATTGTCATGGGTTACTGGCGTAGACATCCAAATTTCATGCGTCACGCCACATACGCAAACATAATCATGGTTATCCTGGGCTTGCTCCTCACTTATCAGCAGGTGGCGGGTTATTTGAGCCATCACACGCATTCATAAGGATTGGAGGTAATTATGCATAACGCACCTAAACCAAAACTCGAAGACCTGCCAACTAAGGCACAGCTTCGTCGTTCATCAATCGTTGCTACCATAATGGCATTGTTCATAGGGTTTGCTGTTTATCTGCCTGCTGAATATGGCAAAGACCCCACAGGGGTTGGTAGTATTCTTGGTTTGACCGAAATGGGTGAGATCAAGCAGCAATTGGCAAAGGAAGCAGCTGAAGATGAAATAAAACATGGAAATGATCAATCTTCATCATTGATGGATAATTTCCTGAACTTGTTTGTCACAACAGCTCATGCTGAGGAAACCTGGAAGGATGAAATCACTTTCACACTTCCACCTGGAGAAGCGGCGGAGATCAAAGCCACAATGGAAAAAGGCGCAACCTTGTTTTACAGTTGGAAAGCCGAGGGTGGTAAGATCAATTTCGATCTTCATGCCCATGCCGGTGGTGAAGATGTTACCTATGAAAAAGGCCGGGGCAAAACATCTGGTGAAGGCAGTTTCGAAACACCCTTTGCCGGCGATCACGGCTGGTTCTGGCGTAATCGGGACAAAGCAGATGTTACTGTTGTTCTGCAATTGCGTGGAGACTACAGCGCTATCGTAAGAAGCGAATAAATCAAGAAGCCGCGCATCACGATTGAGCGGTGCGTGGCCAGAAAACTGTCATTCAGCAATTAATGTAAGAACATCACTTTGCCCGCTACCCCAACACGACGCAAACGGTCTATGACAATGCCCTCCATTGGTAATTCTTAGCGGAAGACCGAAGTTTTTCCGAATATCCGGTATGGGCCGAAAAGAACGGAAATATTTCGAACCACTGATCATTCGGTGATGTGCATCTTTTACTTCTTTGGTTGACGCACCACACCATAATGTTTGATTTATGAGAAATGGCAGAACTTCTCATCGTTTATCATTCCCGAACCGGCGGTAGCCGGCAAATGGCGTCAGCTGCGGCAACTGCAGCACTGAAGGAAACTCCGACTGTCCTCAAGGCAGCCGATGAAGCAGGCCCAGAGGATTTGTTGCATGCCGATGGCTACATATTTTGCGCGCCGGAAAACCTTGCCGCAATCTCCGGAGTGATGAAAGACTTCTTCGACAGATGCTATTATCCTGTGTTGGGCCGCATAGAGGGACGCCCGTATGCTCAAATGGTTTGCGCAGGCTCGGACGGAGAAAACGCGGTGCGCCAGATCGCGCGCATTGCCACGGGCTGGCGGTTGAAAGAAGCCCAACCACCCCTGATTGTCTGCACCCGTGCTCAAACTCCCGAAGAAATTCTTGCTGAGAAAACAATTTCAGAGGAAGAACTTGCACCCTGTCGTGACCTGGGAGCCGCCCTAGCTGCCGGCCTCAGCATGGGAATTTACTAAACTACGCTGCACATTTACGATTGCTTGTATGGTTGTCAGGGCAAATTTTAAATTTGAATAGTCTGTTTTAAGGGGTGCTCAGGGCACGGGTCGGACATTCATTGCTAAAGTTCAGAAGGCAGCGTTGAGCTACAAAACGGACATTATCGATATCCATATTTCTTCAGATGAAGTTCCATTTTCGCATAAAGTTGGCGTGTTTGTTTTCTGTCATGTGCAAAAAGTTCTGAGATAAGTTCTGAATATTTTTCCATTTCACTGGGATTATTTCTTAGGTCATAAATTTGCTGGTATTCACCAGTTCTCTTACAAACGGCATATGCCCAATTTAAATTCATTGAGAACTTATGGGGTATTAAAATGCTTTTATTTCGAAAGAATATATAACAAAATTCTTTATCTAAGTAACTTTCACAAAGGGCTTCATCAGAAAACTTGACGCCACATAGGCTGAAATTTTCTTTCATAAGCCTTTCAGCAGTATTTTTTGCTGTTTCAAAGTCAATTTGTATACCCATAAATTCTCATACTTATAATCATTTATGTGAACAATAAAAATGTTTGCTTTGGATCATGGAGCAGACGTTAAAGGTTCAAGATAACATAATCACTTCGTCCCCATTTCCCGACCTACCCATCTCACCCCACCAGTTTCCTGATCTCTCCGGCAATTTGTTCGCCATGCGTGTGCAGGATCCAGTGGTCGGCGTTGTCCACTTCCACCACGCTCAGATCATCGCAAAATTCGCCTAAGCGTTGGCGTGAAGAGGCGAGCAGCGCCTGATCGCCCGTGCCCCACACAAGGCGGTGCGGCATGGCGATGCGCAGCTTGTCCGGCTTCACATTGTATAGAGGTGCGTCGGTGATGGTTTCCCCCGGTTTCGGCACCATGATCGGCGAAGAACTGTACCAGTTGAGCATGGCGGCGAGGCGCGTTTCACCCGACCACGCATCGCGATACTCCTGCTTGATCTGATCCGTAAGCCAGGGGGTGGAAGAAAACTTCTCGAACATGGAAAAGGTTCTGCGGAAATCATCTTCCGCCATCACACTTGCAGCGCGTTCCTGACGTAAGAGATGGAAATAGCCACTTGCCTCCGCCTGGGCCGGATCATCGATCAGCCCCTGCTGAAAACAGGCCGGATGTACCCCATTGGCGATGAAAAGATGGCTCACAAGCTTTGGAAACTGAATGGCAAGCGCATAGGCGATGGAAGCGCCCCAGTCATGCCCGCATAGGGCAAACTTGCGATCTCCAACGGTCTGGCGCATCAAATCCAGCATATCCGCCACCAGCAATCTCGCCTGATAGTTTTCAACACCGGTCGGTGCGTCACTGAGGTTATAGCCACGTTGGTCCGGTGCGATGATCAGAAAATCATCCCCCAATGCGGCCATCACATCACGCCAGGCAATCCAGAATTCCGGAAACCCGTGCAGCATGAGGATTACCGGACGGTCATCTTCAAACGGGGCACCAGAAAACTCCGGCCCGTTGTGAACCACATGCATGCGCACACCATTACAGGTGAGAAAATCAGACCGGAAACCGGCAGGCAAATTCTGCGACAAAAAACTGTCTCCCCAACAGATTTAAAAACCGCAGATTAGCTGGAAATCCGGTTCCCGTCGATTGTCAAATTGCCGAATTTGCCGCCGCCATCCCGGGCAAGATCACCGGTCACGGCATCCTTCCAGTGATAGCCCACAATTCCGGCTCGGCTGATCTGGGACATCACATTATTGGTGATGTTCACCTTCCCCGTCCCCTCAACCACACTCACGTAAAATCCGGTCTTCGTGCGGCGGATCACATTGTTGCTCGCCGTCACATTGCGCAGATAATTGCCCCATCCAAGGAAAATTCCGAAATTGATAGAGTTTTCAATCACATTCCCTGTAATGGCACATTCTGCTTCGGCTGAAATGCCTGTTCCGAAGAAATGGTGTTTTTCCTCATAAGGCACGCGGTCATGAATGTTGCGGATCAGATTATTAGCGCAAACCGAAAGCCTGCCGCCCTTATCCAGATTGGCGATTGAAATACCGCGCACACCACCGTCAATGATGTTGCCGGAGATGTTCGCTCCCTGAAACGCAAACTCGGAGTAAACGGCAGCTTCACCTGAACGCAAACAGGTATTGTTGGTGATCTGTATATTGCTGCAGGAGTTTGACCGAACCGCGGAAAATGCGCAATCGGAAACATGGTTGTTGGTCACCACAACCCCGTCTGCCTGATAGGTGTTGATGCCGTTACCATAGGGACCTGTGCCGCCATTGATGGCGTTGATGTACTGCACCCGGTTCTGGCTCACTATCGTATTGTCCTCACCCCGGTCCCAGCGATAGACGAGAATACCGTTGTTGGCGCATTGCTCCACAAGGTTGTTGAAGATCATGAGGCCGGTGTTTTCCAGGCCAAAGAACCCAGCGTCCCCAACCGCGTTATCAATCCGGTTGCGCTCAAACGTCCCGGCGGATTTGTCAATTTGCACACCGATCTGCCCGGCATTGGTAATCCGGCAATCAGACATCTTAAGATGCGAGGTGCCGTTAATCCGCACAGCTGCATCTGCATATTCCTTTACCGGCTGCAGGGCACCATCAAACACGATGCCGGAAAGTTCGGTGTAATTGCCGTTCTCCCCGTAGATGAAATGGTCACCGCCGGCATATTCCAGAACCGTTGAACCGGAAACGCCCAAAATTCGGGTGTTTTTGGGAAGTGTGATGTTGGAAACGCGGTATCTGCCCGGGTCTAACACCAAAACGGTGTTTTGCTTGGCGGCCTTGTCCAGCAACGCCTGTAGCACAGGGCCCTGGTCGTCCGGGCTGCCCGGGTTAAGCCTTCCACCGGAAGTGGTGATGCCAGCTGCATTCACAGGTGTCACGGTGGCTGCAAGTCCGGCTGCAGTCATGCCGGTAAGGAAATTTCGACGGTTAATCATGATAAACCCTTCTGTTCTCCTCCTTTCGATGCAGGAATCATGCCAGATTTCCACAATTCTCCTTTGCGATTGTTGACGTAACGCAATACAAGGAAATCAGCCTTTTTCTTTCAGGGAGCGAATAATGATCAAAGAGGGTGAACTCTATCTGGGCACAAGCCGTAAACCCGATGACAGCATCAACAAGGGGGAATACCTCAATCTCAAGCTGGCAAACCGCCATGGCCTTATCACAGGTGCCACCGGTACGGGTAAAACCGTCTCCCTGCAAATCCTGACCGAAGGTTTTTCAAATGCGGGCGTTCCCGTCTTCTGCGCTGATGTGAAGGGCGACCTTTCCGGCCTTGCTGCAGCGGGTGAATACAAGGATTTCCTGGAAAAACGTGCTGAAACAATCGGCCTGGAAGATTACGAGTTTCAGGAGTTCCCGGTCATCTTCTGGGACCTGTTCGGTAAGCAGGGTCACCAGATCAGAACAACGCTTTCAGAAATGGGTCCGCTTCTGCTTGCGCGTCTGCTTGAATTGAACGACACGCAGGAAGGCGTTTTGAACGTTGCTTTCAAGCTTGCCGATGATGAAGGCATGCTGCTGCTCGATCTGAAAGATCTGCGTGCACTGCTCGTTTCCATGGGCGAACGTTCCAAGGAACTCACTTCATCTTACGGTTACGTTTCCCGCGCTTCCATCGGTGCGATCCAGCGTCAGCTGCTTGTGCTGGAACAACAGGGCGGGGAGGGCTTCTTTGCCGAGCCTGCGCTTCAAATCTCTGACTTGATGCGCACCACAAGAGATGGCCGTGGCGCGGTAAGCATTCTCGCCGCCGATCAGCTCATGCATTCACCGAGGCTGTACGCCACCTTCCTGCTTTGGCTTCTGTCAGAGCTCTTTGAAGAACTGCCCGAAGTGGGTGATATGGACCGTCCGAAACTGGTCTTCTTCTTTGATGAGGCGCACCTGCTGTTTGACGAAGCGCCAAAAGTGCTGGTCGAAAAGGTGGAGCAGGTGGTGAAACTGATCCGCTCTAAAGGAGTCGGCGTTTATTTCGTAACCCAGAACCCGGTGGATATTCCCGACGGGGTCCTGTCCCAGCTTGGTAATCGCGTTCAGCACGCACTCCGCGCCTTCACACCGAAGGAGCAGAAGGCTGTGCGCGTGGCGGCAGACACCTTCCGCCCGAACCCGGAATTTGAAGCAAAAGACGTGATCACCGAACTGGGCGTGGGTGAAGCGCTTGTATCAACGCTGATGAAAAAGGGCGTGCCGTCCATGGTACAGCGCACGTTGATTCGTCCGCCATCGTCCCGCCTGGGTCCGCTCACCAAGAAGGAGCGTCAGGAGATCATGAAGCTGAGCCCTGTGGGTGCCCAGTATGACAAGACGGTGGATCGTGAATCAGCCTATGAAATGCTCAAAAAGGCAGCAGAAGAAGCCGCCAAACGAGAGGAAGAGCAGGAAGAGCGCGAAGAAAGAGAACGCGAGGAAAAAGGTCGGATGCGCCGTACGCGCTCAGGTTTCGAACTCCCTGATTTTGATCGCGATGACCGGCCCAGAAAACGCTCTCGCAAGAAAACCCGTTCACGCCGTAGCAGAGGCCGCAGCGGTCGTCAGAGCGTAACAGAGGCAGCGGTAAAGTCGCTCACCCGTTCGCTCGCAAGCGGCCTTGGCCGTGCGCTTGTCCGTGGCATTCTGGGGAGCCTGAAGAAAGGTTTCTAGCCAGGCGATGGGCCTGCTAATTGAGCCCGAGGGTTTAACGATGAATACGGGTCCGGTTGAAATCTATCACGAAAGACCAGTCTCGGAGCTCGGGGTCTGGGAATATGGTGATCTACACCTGAAAGTGTACGGCCTTCTGGCAACCGGAAAAACGGTTTCGGAAACTGATCTTTCCACTGCCCGGAATTTTATTGCGGAAGAAGTGCTGAGCCGTGTGGACCAGATGGGTGACAGCAACAGACTGGGCTTCGTGATCATCCATCCCGGTGATCTGGGCATTTCCATTGCAGTCCACTGATGGATGCAGGGGTCGGTCCTGTGTCAGCATATCTACCGCAAGGAATACGGGAGCAATGATCCGATGGACACCGTTACACGGCCCGTCGTCGCCTGTGTCTGGGAACTGGAAATCATCGATCAGGAGCGCAAACTCTGGCAGGAAACCATGATGCGTGATGACCAGGACCCGGCCGCTTATCTCGGTTCCCATGCAGACGCGGTTGGGTAAACTGAATGACCATCAGGAGAATCTCGTGCCAGGAACCATTGAAATTCGTGAAACCACATCCAGTGAAATAGCGGAAGTTCTCGCGCTTTATCCGCTTGCCTTTCCAGATGAGGAATTGCGGCCGGTGGTCACCCAATTGCTGGAATTGGGTGATGGGGTTCTGTCGCTGGCAGCTTTTGATCAGGATGATCTGATTGGGCATATCATCTTCACTAATTGCGGCACGAAAGATGGAAGGAATGATGGTGCACTCCTTGCCCCGCTTGGTGTTCTGCCTTCGCACCAAAGCGCAGGGATCGGCAGCATGCTTGTGCGGGAAGGTTTCAAACGGATGGAGGCGCGGGGGATCAGCCAGGTTTTCGTCCTGGGTGATCCAGCCTATTACAGCCGTTTCGGATTTGAGGCCGAGCGTGCGGTTTCTCCGCCCTATCCCATGCCGGAAGAATGGGCCGATGCCTGGCAGTCCGTTACCCTGGCAGGGTGTCAACCGTTAGAATCGGGTCAGTTGAAATTACCCGAACCGTGGATGGATCCAGTATTGTGGGGACCTTAGTCACCCTGTTCGCGCACACCAGAAACAGGCGTTTTTTCCATGGAAAATCGGCTCTGATAACAAAAATGTGAAAACAGCTTAATCAAATTATGATACTTGTTACATATCAGAGGTAGTGATGATTAGAGCTGTACTTGTCATGGTAATTGTAGCGTTTGCGCTCGCTGCTGGCGGCGTGAATAAGCTCGTTGAAAATTACAATGACCGGGCAACCCTCGAAATTGCCGCCTCGCAGGACGTCATCAAAGCCGGTATCGAGCAATGCTGCGACGGTGAAAGCGAAGAATCAGACTTCGAAAATCCACGATGCCTTGGTGACAACTGTATCTCTACCATTTCCGCACTGTCTTCGCCTCAGGGCTATGGCAACAAAATCCGCCTGACATTGGCGCAAGACATCGGCACGTTAGAACCTGACAGGTTTTTAAGGCCCCCCATCTCCTGATCTTTCTTTGACAATCCCTGATCCGCATTGGGCCGGGCAGGGAGCACACGTTTGTCTGCAGAAAGATTGGAGTAGATTATGTTATCTCGCAGAAATTTTGTGATGGCAGGAATTGCCGCAACGGTTGCAACGCCGTCAACGGCAATGGCTGCCAAGAAAAAGTTCAAGATTAACCCGAAATATAATCCGCAAAACGTCCGGTTCAGGGGGTACAGACCCGGAATGATCGTGGTCGATCCACGCAATCATTTCCTATATCTCACTGGCAGGTTCGGCCGCGCCAGACGCTATGGCGTTGGTGTGGGTAGGGCTGGCCTGGCGTTTAAGGGATCCGCCACCATTGCCAGAAAGGCAGAATGGCCAAGCTGGCGACCGACGGACAATATGATCCGCCGCGAGCCTAAGAAATATCTCAAATATGCCAAGGGCCTGCCTGGCGGACCTAACAACCCGCTCGGTGCAAGGGCGCTTTATCTCTACAAAGGTAAGCGCGACACCTATTACCGGATCCATGGCACGAACCAGCCGAGTTCCATCGGAAGATCGGTCTCTGCCGGGTGTATCCGCATGTTCAACGACCATGTGGAAGACCTGTACGAACGGGTTCCGATTGGCACAAAGGTGGTTGTTCTATGACCGGTGAAATGAAACTGACAAGGCGCCGGTTCATCGGTTCCTCAGCGGCACTGGCCGGTTTGGGGCTGACGGGCTGCACTTTCACAAGACGGCGTGAGGGCACTTCATCTGAAGCGTCCCTCTCACGCGTAAACAAATCCCAATACGCAGCCTTGCCCAATGAGCGGTTTCCGATCCCTGCCGTTGATCTGAAGCGGGTTCCCACCAAGTTCCTTCGCCGCCGGGTCACCTACCGCACAAAGGAAAAGCCCGGCACGGTCGTGGTCGACACATCCAAATTCTACCTCTATCTGGTGGAGGGCAATCATAAGGCCATGCGCTATGGCGTGGGGCTTGGACGTGCCGGTTTCGAGTGGTCGGGAAGGGCGCGGATCGCATGGAAGCAGAAATGGCCGAAATGGACCCCGCCCGATGAGATGATCGCCCGCCAGCCGGAGCTGGAGAAATACAGCGTCCGCAATGGTGGCCAGCCGCCGGGTCTCAAAAACCCGCTTGGCTCGCGTGCGCTCTACATCTTCCAGGGCAATGAGGACACGCTCTACCGCATTCACGGTTCACCGGAATATTGGACCATCGGCAAGGCGGTTTCCAGCGGTTGCGTGCGCATGATCAACCAGGATGTGGTGGATCTCTACGATCGCATCAAGACGAACTCACCCATTGTGGTGACGTGAGGCAGCGATGACCGAGAGAGCAAAATTACATCTCAGGGAGAAGGGGTCATCGGCAAAGGAAGAACTGCTGGGCAAACGCCATGATTACGAAAAAGCCGGGAAGCCGAGTTTTGAAGCGACTGCCGTTTCAATCGGCTTCTCAATGGCGGAACTGGAACATCTGGGAAAATACTATCCCGGATTTTCCACCGCCAAACCATGCAAAAAGGGCGATGAAGAGGAGTGAGCTCCTGCCGTCTCAAACAACAATTTTGATAGAAAGTTATAGACCAATGAACATTACACGCCGTACCGCTTTACCACTTTTCTCTGCCATGGGCATCACCGCCGTCGGGGGACTGGCTAAGTCACCTTTTTCCGGCGAACTCTTCGGAGCGAACGAAGCACACGCCAATCTCGACACTTTGATGGATCCGGGCCCCTTGGGTGAGCACATCAAGGGTGATCCAAACGCACCGGTTACCATCATCAAATACGCCTCCATGACCTGCCCCCATTGCCGCGCCTGGCACAAAAACCATTATCCGGCGATCAAGGCTAAATACATTGATCAGGGCATTGCAAAGTTCTATATGCGAGAGTTTCCGTTTGATCCCGCAGCTGCTGCAGCATTCATGCTTGCCCATTGCGCGGGCGAGGAAAAATACTTCTCCATGATCGATGTGCTTTACGAAAAACAGGCGGTCTGGAAACGCGGCAATGTGGTTGAGGAGCTCTTCAAAATTGCTCAACTGGCCGGGTTCTCCAGAGACAGTTTCCAGTCATGCCTGCAGGATCAGAAGCTCCTTGACAGCGTGCTGGCAATCCAGAAAAACGCGGCAGACAAATACAAGGTCAATTCAACCCCGACATTCTTCATCAACGGCACAAAATATGGGAATATGAGCGCTGAAGCCATGGGCGACATCATCGACGCTCTGGTTTGATCGGGGCGTCTGATATTTAGGCCGGAAACCAACCCGACCCGGCGCCTGATTAGGTGAGTCCGTTCAAATCGGACAGAATTTTCTCAGGCGCCAGGTCCTTGTATTCATCCGGCTGATTGGTCCGGTTGATCCAGTGGCACTTGAAGCCGAAGGCAGTGGCACCCGCAATGTCCCAGCGGTTGGAGGACTGGAAGGCCACGTCTTCCGGCTGAAGGCCATATTCGCTGGTGACCATGGCATAGGTCGCCGGTTCCGTCTTGAATATGCCAATCTCGTCAACCGAGAACTCATGGTCAAGCAGGTCAGACAGTCCGGCAGAGTTTACGGCAGCTGAAAGCATTTCCGGGGAGCCGTTGGAGAGGATCGCGGTTTTGGCACCATTCTCGCGTAGTGTTTTAAGAACACCCGGCACCTCGGGGTAACAATCAAGCGTCATGTAGGCGTCCAGCAGGGTTTTGCGGCAGTCCGGATTGCTGCCCGGAACAGCAGCAAGCGCAAAGTCCAGCGCCTGAGCGGTCAGCTCCCAGAAATCCACATACTTGCTCATGCAGGTTCTGACCCAGGTATATTCCAATTGTTTGTTGCGCCAGACTTCCGAAACCCGGGCCGGGTTCTCGCCCACAATGTCCATATGGCGTGACACGGCCGAGTGAACATCGAACAGCGTGCCGTAAGCATCAAACACATAGGCTTTAAAAGACATGACCAACCTCCAATTTTTCAACTGAATCATGTTCTAACCATTGGCAAATGCATACGAAAGCCTTATTTGGTATTAAAACAAAAACTTGGCCCCCATGTTGGAGAATGAATATGGCTTTTGAACTTCCTGACCTCCCTTACGCATATGACTCACTTGACCCTTACATGTCAGCTGAAACACTCGAGTTTCACCATGACAAACACCACATGGCTTATGTGACCAACGGCAACAATCTGCTTAAGGGTTCAGGCCTTGAAGGCAAGTCGCTGGAAGACATCGTTCGTGAAAGCCATGGTTCAAACGCCGGCCTGTTCAATAACGCTGCCCAGCACTACAACCACATTCACTTCTGGCACTGGATGAAGAAAGACGGCGGTGGCACATCTCTGCCAGGCGCATTGCAGTCTGCTATTGATTCCGATCTTGGTGGCTATGACCAGTTCAAGGCTGACTTCATGGCTGCAGGCGCCACACAATTCGGTTCTGGCTGGTGCTGGATTGCTGTCAAAGACGGCAAGCTTGAAATCATGAAAACACCAAACGGCGAAAACCCATTGATCCACGGTGCGGCACCGATCCTGGGTTGCGATGTCTGGGAACATTCCTATTACATTGACTACCGCAATGCCCGTCCTAAATATCTGGAAGCATTCGTTGATAATATGATCAACTGGGACTACGTGCTTGAGCTTTACGAAGCTGCAACAAGCTAAGGTCCAAACGCCTTCCTGTTATCAAACCCCGGTCTTGTAGGCCGGGGTTTTTGTTTGATTGTTCACTATTTGTAAACAGTGCGTTTACTGGATTGAAACGCTCTCATTACTAGACACGCCACATCTGTTTACTAAACTCGGAGCGTTAACCTTTTTCATGGGAGACCCCTAACTATGAATAAATCGCTTAAGTATATGATTTTTAGTGTATTTTCAGCAGCAATTCTTGCCACAACCTCTTTAGCCAATGCTGATGCCATTGCTGACCGCAAGGCCAAGATGAAGGAAGTCGGCAAGAATTTCGGCATTATCGGCAAAATGGTCAAAGGTGAAAACCCGTTTGATGGCAAGGCTGCTTTGGCTGCTTACATGGCCATTGGCGAGGCAGGAACCGGCTTCGGTGAACTGTTCCCCGAAGGTTCCGAGACCGGCGGCGAGACAACCGCATCACCTAAGATCTGGTCTGACCGGGATGGCTTCAAGGCAAAAGGCAAGGCATTTGGAGAGGACCTTGTGGCTGCCATTCAGGCAGGTGAGCCAGCTGACCTAGATGCACTGAAAGCTTCTTTCGGTTCTGTTGCCAAGAATTGCAAGGCCTGCCACGAAGGTTACCGCATCAAAAAACAATAGGCAGTTAAATGCTCCGATGGCTTGTTAAGTTAGCCACGACAGTCGCCATAATTGGGTTTGCAGTATTCTGGTGGCTGACGATACCCCAAACGTTCGATGACACAGTCAGCATCACCTATGCCGGTGATGCTGCCAAAGGTGAAGCTGTGTTTTGGGCGTCCGGCTGTGCTTCTTGCCATGCAAAAAAAGGCGCAAAGGATGACGAGAAACTCCGCCTAGGCGGGGATCATCCTTTGGTCACCCCGGTTGGCACCTTCTATGCCCCCAACATTTCACCACATCCCGAATTTGGCATTGGTAGCTGGAGCCTGAACGATTTTGCCAATGCAGTGCTGTTGGGAACAAGTCCCGATGGCCGCCATTATTATCCGGCTTTTCCCTACACGTCATACTCAACCATGACGCGTCAGGATCTCGCTGACCTGTTTGAATTCATCAAGACACTGGAACCGGTTGCCACACCCAACAAGCCGCATGATCTGCCGTTCCCGTTCAACATCTCGCGCAGCACCGGTCTGTGGAAACTGGCATTTCCCCATCAGCGGCCAAATGTGGATACGGGTGGAGACGCGGAACTTGAACGCGGCAGATATCTGGTGGAGGTACTCGGCCATTGCGGAGAGTGTCATACACCACGCACCAATTCAGGCCTTGGCGGCATGGATACATCCCGCTGGCTTTCAGGCGGTCCGGCACCGGAAGGGGATAGCAAAATCCCCAACATCACCCCGCACGAAGATGGCTTAGCTTCCTGGTCTCAGTCAGATATCGCCTATTATCTGGAATCCGGTTTCACACCGGACTTTGATTCCGTCGGCGGCACCATGGTTTCCGTCCAGCAGAATATGTCCAAGCTGCCGAAGTCAGACCTCAATGCAATGGCGAAATATCTGAAATCCATTCCGCCAGTTGCTTCGCATAAAACGCCTTAGGCTTTACCCACCGCTTTTAGCGCAAACGCATACGAACGCGCCGCATCTTCAAGTGCCGCAAACCGTCCGGATTTGCCGAAGTGTCCTGAACTCATATTGGTCCGCAACAGCAACACGTTTTCATCCGTTTTCATGTCACGCAATTTGGCAACCCATTTCGCAGGCTCCCAATAGGTAACGCGCGGATCGGAAACACCTGCGGTGACCAGCATGGCCGGATAATCCTTCGCTTCCACCTTGTCATAGGGCGAATAGGAAGCGATGTCGTCATACGCCTCTTTGCTCTCGATCGGATTACCCCACTGAGACCATTCACCCGGTGTGAGCGGCAGGGTGTCATCCAGAATTGTGTTGAGTACATCCACAAACGGCACGTCAGCTATGGCACCGGCAAATAGATCAGGCGCCATGTTTACGCACGCACCCACCAGCAATCCGCCAGCTGATCCACCCATAATCACAATATTGCCTTCAGAGGTGAAGTTGAGTTCCGACAGAACTTTTCCTGACGCAATGAAATCGTGGAACGTATTGGGCTTCTTGCCAAACTTGGCGTTCTCATACCAGGAGCGACCCTTCTCCTGTCCGCCACGCACATGGGCTGTTGCATAGACGAAACCGCGATCAACGAGCGACAGACGGTTTGCGGAAAATCCTGATGGCATGGACATGCCGTAGGAACCATATCCGTAAAGGAGGCAAGGTGCAGAACCATCTAGCTTGGTGTCTTTATGATGCAGAATAGTCACCGGCACTTCAGCCCCATCATGGGATTTGGCAAGGATACGTCGCGTCACATAATCAGCACTGTTGTGCCCTGACGGGATTTCCGCTTCTTTCAGGAAAGTGCGCTCACCGGACTTCAGATCATAATCAAAGGTCTGGCTTGGTGTTGTGGGTGAGGAATAAGTGTAGCGGAACATGTCCGTATCAAATTCCGGGCTTGGAGAAACACCAAGTCCGTAGGCCTCTTCATCCATGGCAATGTCACGCACTTCACCATCCTTACCCATGAAGCAGATCCGGGGAAGCGCATTTTCCCGCTCCATCCAGATTACCCAATCCTTATAGGCATCGACGGAAATCACCATGCGACCCTGCTTGTGCGGGATGAAGTCTTTCCAGTTGTCCATGGATGGTGCGGTAACAGGGGTCTCCACGATCTTGAAGTCTTCCGCGCCACCAGCGTTAGTGAGGATCAGGAAGCGGTCTCCTTGATGTTCAACAGAATATTCAAGCCCTTCGGTCCGCTCCTGCATGAGCGTTGGTTCAGCGGTCACATCCGAAGTCGGGATAAATCGCAATTCGTCCTGGTCGTTCATGCCGGCTGACAGGAAGATGTAGTCGCCCGAACGGCTCTTGCTCACACCGCAATAAAACCTTGGGTCCTTTTCTTCATAAACGAGCACATCGCTTGCTGGGTCAGTGCCCAACGTATGACGGAAGATCTTGGATGGCCGGTGGTTTTCATCGACGCGGGAATAAAACAATGTGGTCTCATTGGCCCAGCAGGCGGAACCCACATCGGCAATTTCCGTTTCGCCATCTACTCCGGTAGCAAGGTCACGGAACACGAGTGCATAGTATTCTGCTCCTGAAGTATCTCGGCTCCAGGCCAGGATTTTGTGGGACGGGTCTTCGTCAACGTAACCGATTTCGAAATATTCCTGACCCTCAGCCTCCTTGTTAATGTCCAGCAGGACCGCTTCATCGCCACCATCACGCGGGGTCCGGATCCGGATCGGATGCTCGCCCCCTTCCACATATTTCCAGGAATAGGCAAACGGTCCGTCTTTCACCGGAACCGAGCTGTCGTTCTCCTTGATCCGCCCGCGCATCTCGGCGATCAGCTTTTCCTGCAGCTCGCTCGTGTCCGCCATGGCCGCATCATAGTAGGCGTTCTCAGCCTTGAGATACGCCTTGATGTCTTCCGGAAGCTTTTCCGGCTCGCGCATGGCTTCCTGCCAGTTGTCTGCACGAAGCCAGTGATATTGGTCTGTAAGGGTTATTCCGTGGTGGGTGGAGGAATAGGGTCTCTTATCTGCCGCAGGAGTATCCTTGGCAGCGGGAAAAATCGGTTTCATGTGTCAACTTTATTCGTCAGGGTCAAATTCCAGAGCGTGCCCGTTCATGCAGTAACGCAATCCAGTGGGTTGGGGACCGTCATTGAACACGTGTCCCAGATGGGCATCGCAGTTGGCGCACCGTATTTCAATCCGCTTCATAAAGAAAGAGCGGTCCACATGCTCTGTCACTGATTTTTCATTCATCGGTTGATAGAAGCTCGGCCAGCCGGAATGTGACTCATATTTAGCAGCAGTTCGAAACAGGTCATGGCCACAGCAAACGCACATGAAAGTTCCGTCGCGTTTCTCATCAAGATGCGGGCCGGTCCAGGCGCGTTCGGTGCCGTGTTCGCGCGTAACATGATACTGCTCTTGCGTGAGTTGTTTGCGCCACTCATCGTCTGTCTTCACTACTTTAGTCATATATAGCCTTTTATAGTTCTGTAACTGTTTGCTTTCATTTGTATTTATCAATGAATATTGACATTTCAATAAGCATAGGTCGCAATCTTAACACAGTTTTGTGTCTTTTTTCTTTGGTGTTCCCAGTCGAAAGGTTGACTTTTGACGTGAACGTAAATAAGTCGAACGTGGGCTGACTATCGGGGCGATATGATGCTGTTTCACGCATTTGGATAAAGCCAATAGCTAATACTCTAGTATATGACTTGATCTAAAAGCCATGTTGGGCAAGCAGACTTATCTGTTTCACCTAAATCAATAACAAACCCTCCCGAAAGGGATCATAAGGTTATCAATATGGACAATTTAATTAGCGAACAAGAGAGTAATGTTGTTGATGATTATGACAACGTGCTCGAACTGACATCGGAGGTAGTATCTGCGTATGTTGGTAATAACCCGGTTTCCACATCGGAATTACCAGTATTAATCGGCGAGGTATACAATGCCTTGGCAAAAGCAAACCAGAAGGGTTCTAGTCTGGCTGCAAATACTGCTAAGCCTGCTGTTCCAATCAAGAAATCAATGACAGACGATTACATCATCTGTCTTGAAGACGGAAAGCAGTTCAAATCTCTTAAGCGTCACCTGCGCAGTCATTATGACCTGTCGCCTGAGGAGTACCGGGAAAAATGGGGTTTGCCTCACGATTACCCAATGGTGGCACCAAACTATGCAAAAGCCCGTTCAAAACTGGCTCGCGATATGGGTCTTGGCCGTAAGCCTGGAACCAAAATCAAAAAGAGAAAATAAATTTCATAAAGATATTTTTGTTAAACCCCGGCCACGTCCAAAACCTGCCGGGGTTTTTTCTTGCCCGGTATTAGAGCATCGGGTGGCCTGAGCATTTGAATTCCCGGGCTAATCCCTCCCGGCTTTCCGGTCCTCGACCGGTAGCGAATTTCTTAATCGCGCAGAGCGCTGCCCAAATTCTTTCAGCTTGTTTTGCAGTTCTTCAGATAATTCTAGTGGCAGAGTGTTCATTCAAAAAAACTCAAAACTACAGCACCCCCGGATTCTTCTTTCCTCATCTTACCTAAAGGTTGGCAAAGAAATTTTTTTATTTATCACCGGGAAAACATTAATGATCGAGCTCGATCGCACTAACTGTGGGCAACCTGATGAAGACAACTTTTCGACTGAAATAGAGAGTGGGTGCCCCAGGAAACTGTCAGAAAGGTTACTTTCACCACCCATCTGTTATCTGCAGGTGAGCTACAGGCGCCAAAGCCCGCTGTTGATCCGGTTTGCCATTCAAATAGTCGCCTCTGCGTTTGAATTCTCAACGCAGGACCTTTCCTGCCACTACGGATTATCGGCATTTGCCACCAGCAAACCAGGACGTATTTCAGCCTGTGGTTCCAATGATTATCGGCCGGAAATTTCTTACAGCTAACGCGTTAAGCCTGGAGCGCATTGCGGGCATCGGTCTTGATGCGCTCCACCAGTGATTTCAGCCCGTTCGATCTTTGTGGTGTGATGTGTTCGGAAAGATCGATCTCGTTGAAGATCGCCTTTTCATCGGTCTCCACGATCTTGGAAGCTTTCTGGCCGGAGAAAATCGCAAAGGAAACTGCAACCAGACCGCTTACGATATGGGCATCCGAGATGCCGGAAAATTCTAGGACCGGATCCGCACTTTCATCAAGCTTGTTGGACTTGACCCACACCTGGCTCACACAACCCTGAACCTTGTTTTCACGGGTTTGATACTCTTCCGGGAACTCCGGCAGGGTAGCACCGAGCTCTATCAGATATTTATACCGGTCATCCCAGTCATCCAGAAACTGAAAATTTTCGATTATCTCTTCAATATCCATCAAAATGCCGTTCAAAATTGGGTCGTTACCAGCCCTATATAAGGCGAGTTGTGCCCGCTTGGTAGCGTAATTATTTGATTCTACGGATTTTGTGGCTTGTGGAACTAGTTTGTAGACGCAGTCGTTACCGGATCAACACTGGAAACGGGCTCCTGCTTTTCACTTTCAGCAGAATTGCCCTTCAGATCTGAAATGAAAGATGCCAGTACCACGATCGATTTCTTGGCAAAGGCTTTTGCCGTCTCGCAGGTTTCTTCATTGCGGTTACAGAATGTGGAAACGTCTGTGTAGATGCTCTGCGCTGCAGATAGCACATCATAGCTCGACACTTCTTGCGAAGGCGCTGCATCAGATGCTGAATTTTGCAGTTGTACACCATCAGGGTCTACCGGCATCAGCAAGACAGCGATGCATATGGCGATTACCAGTCTGAACATGTTTCCACCCGTGTTATTGTCCCGAATGCATGAGTAGCATGAATGAATTAAGTCGCGTTTTAGAACTACTTCGCAATTTATCTAAAATTGTATCGAAACGATTCAGTAATGATCTGGAAAGGTCCTGTTTACCATGACCGTAGAAATCGCGGAAAACCGTACCATTTGGGATCACTTTGGTTCGCGCAATGCGGGAATTTAGGATTCCATTAAATACGTTGTGTAACCAATTGGAGGTACCATACAACCGCGGTGTTTAGTTTTGAGTTTTGTAATCGCTTCCTCCATTTCGTGGCTGAAGAAAGCTACCGGCGCTAGGCCTCAGGCAGAGCCTGTGCCTCAGGCTGCAAATGATTTGCTGTCTGCTGAAGCAAGATCAATTCTCTCATCCCTGCCGTTTTGTTGTTCGGTTCATTCCAGCAATGGCCATCTGTTATGGGTCTCTCCCAAAATACAGCGTCTGCTTGAGCTGACGGAGGATCAAGCATCGGGTTACGGTTTTCTTTCCCGCTCAAATCCGCAGGATCAGCCAGCCATTCTCCATGCCATCAGTTCGACAGCGCATTCGGGCAACCCGCACCAGTGCATTTTGCGCAAGCCGCTCCTCAACGAGGACGGATCGCAGGATTACCGCACTTACGAGCTAGCCTGTTCGTCCTACGAAATCAATATGCCGGTAGATGGCGATGGCCTTGTGATCATCACTTACCGTGAGATCAATGAGCCGGCCGTAGCCTCTGAACCTGCTTCCCCGCAAGTGGAAGAAGCGTTGGAACAAGCGGAAACCGGCCTCAGCAAATGTGCCGTGATACCCGTTCCCGCAAAGCTGGATGATACTTTTATTTTTCTAAATCAGGAGATGACGGATGCAGAGGATCCGACATCCCAAATCAATATTCTCAAAGCAGGATAGTCCAATGAAAATACTGAACCATATGTTTCTTTCTTCACTAAACCTTCTGGCACGAAATCCTGCCGGAACAGCTGGAGTGGTTGTATTTGGTCTCGGATTTTCCCTGATAGCGGCAAACGCGCTTTATTCCCAACAGGGCTTTCATCCAGCCCCGATCTGGCAGGAGAAGGAAACTGCTGAAGAACATTCAAACTACAAGCCGGTGCGCGTGGAAACAAAGCCTGTCTCCATTACCCGCAGCGTGCTCACACAGCGTTTCAGCCTGAAGAACATTCCGGTGCCAACGGCCAATCCTGCACGAGAAGTCAATGTCACAAGCAATGTGACCCTCATTCGTGATGTGCAGGCAGCCCTTGCTGATATCGGCCTCTATAAAGGCAAGATCGACGGCATCAGCGGTTCCGTGACCCGTGAAGCGATCATGACATACCAGGCGAGTGCAGGCATTCTGCCAACCGGAGAGGCAAGCTACGACCTGCTGACCAATCTGAAATCCGCCTACGCCGTTGCCGAGCTTCAGTCAGCACAGCAGGCCAGAACGGAAACCAGGAAGCCTGAGAGCAACAAGCCTGAAAGAACTGAAACCGTCGCCACTCCGAAGCCAACCGAAACGCCCACATCAAACGTGGCCGTTTCCCTTGATCCTGCCGCGATAGCCAGGATTCAGACCGGTTTGAAGAACAATTTCGGTGACGAGCAAATCTCCGTGGACGGTCTTCTGGGCAACCAGACACGTGGTGCAATCCGCCGTTTCCAGCAGCGTTTCAAGCTTGAAGAAACCGGCAAACTCGACCGCGAAACCCTGGAAAAGCTGGTCTCCACTGGTATTATTGAAAATATCTGATACGACGGGCTGCACACCGCCGGTTCCAACTCACACGCTTGAGGATATCTCCCCCATGCGACTGACCACAGCAATCTGGTTTGCCGTTTTCATGCGCCTTGAGACGCAACGCGGCGCCTATGTGTGCATTGCGCGCCGTGGGGCAGAGCAGTCCGGCGCAGTGTTCGTGGTGCACAATCTGCTCGACGGAACATTTACTCTGTATGGCCCGGCACCCCAATCATTCTTTGATGAGGACAACACTCAAGAGCGTATGTTCGAGCTGGTGCATGAGGCCATCTCAAAGTACGAGCTTGATACCTACCTTGAAAAGCAGGTGAATTTCGATCCCGATTTATGGATTGTGGAAACCGAATCCGGTGACGGGCCGGTTTCCCTTGAGATTGTCAGCTAGCGCTATTATCTGGCGTTGGAAACGAGCCTGTGTTTCGCAGGCTGAACAGCGCGAATGTCAGACGGTCTGCCGATCGCCATATTTCTGCGCCGTTCCATCATGACCGAATTGAACGTGCTGATCTCTTCGGGAAGGCCGTTTCTGCCCTTGCCGGATGTGGCATGCGGGAAGTTTGCGCCCATCTTGCGGAAAATCGCTTCACATTCCGCCGTGTTGAGCTGCGTGTATTTGTCCATTACCACATTAAAGATTTCCGCATTGCGGCCCACATCCTTATTTAGGAGCAACAGCAATTGGGAAGCGGTGCGTCTGGAAACTTTAAGCGAGGCTAACAAGGAGGCAATCAGGCCCGCATCACCGCTTTGGGTGATCGCCTGGGTCTGCGCCAGTTGAAGCCCGGTAAATTGCTGCAGTGAAGCCGCAAGGCCTTCCAGATCCTGATCGTTGGCATGGCTAACCAACTGAGATTCAATCTCTTTTTGGTTCAACCTGGAAGATTTTCCGCCACCCTTCAGGGTAAAGCTCTCAAGGTTCTGGGATAGCCTGCCACCAATATTGGCAAGCTCCATCAGTTCAGAAGACTTGTCTTTCATATCATTCGTGACCCGGTGATTAACTTCAACGGGAAGGGGAGGAACGCTCACCTCAACGCTTTCGCCGGTCTTGTTCTGAAGCAGGTCCTGAGCCCGCTGAAACTCCATCTCCGCCCTGATCTCGGAACTCGGGATCTTAAGCAGATCAATCACATCCTGCTTATTGTTCACACACACATTGCGTTTGATCAGATTGCGAATTTCCTCATTCTCGTTGTCAGCCGCCAAAAGCATCCGCACAGTGGAGAATTCCAGATCAATCCGGCGTGCAATCACACAGGCATGGCGGAAGGTCGTCTTGGAGATGATAACGTTCAAATCACGCGTATTTAGTACAGGTGAGAACAGCAAGGTTGGAGCAGCGACAGCAATCTCCTCCATTGCCAGGAAAAGTGCAGCGCTTCTCGGCGTGTAATAGCTCTTGGCAAGACTGGCACCGATGATTTTACGCTCGGAAATAGTGGTCTTGAAAATGAGCGCATAGAAAACTTCTTTGAAGCGTTCTATCGCTTTCAGATTTGGTCTTTTTGTTGCCGCAAAACTAGTGGCAAGATCAAGTAAGGGTGACCCATTCCGGCCTGCCAGTAAACGGCTGGAACGTGGTGCAATCGCTGTGGTCTCTGCAGTGTTCACAACTTGGTCCTATAGTAGTGATTCGCTTTGATTACAGATTGCCCTTTAAGATGTTTACAACTTGTTAAGTATGTTTTGTGTCAAATGCAAAATACGGGGCTGATTCATGTGCGAAAGCACTTCTTTATGGAGAACATGATGAGCGAAGTAGTAAAATTTCCTTTGGAACGCGTGTCCCACAGAACGCCGGGGACAAGGCAAGCCTCTGATTCTGCAGAGATTTTATTTTTCTCAGGTGTGAGATATTCACGGCTGGGCGACGATTGCAAAATCAGTAACAAGGGTAAAACAGACAGGTCTTTAGGCCTGAAAAAAACCAAGTAACCCGGCTTTAATTTACGGGATTGAGAACGCCGCTACGACCAGTTAGCCGTGTGATTCTGCGCTAGCGTGTGGAAAACGGGCTGCATGAAGCCTTCTGCAAAAACTCTTCTCCCCGTTCTTCAAGGCTCGGATCACGCACCAGAGCCCGCAACAGAACAAAGCCTGTTTGCACCGGTGCTTCAACCACCACAGAAGTTTCCAGTTCATCCGCCTGCACCTGCCGCAGATCAGCCATCTGAATTGAGTTCACCACAATAACCCGCAACGCCTTGTTGATCGCTGTGCGATCGTTGAGGCTGTAGATGACCTGACCACCTTCATCAAAAACCGCGACGGACCAGAAGTCCGGCATGTTCTCACCGTTTACCTGCAGAGCAGCTTCAGTGAGATTGAAAGGGCAAACGGAATATTTGAAAAACGGATCACTGTTTGCGATCGAAATACCCGAAGTGGCGTTTATGCGCTTGAACTTGTAGGGCTCGGTATTTTGCGAGATCTGGCGTGCCGCATCACGGGAGCCGAAACTCGGGATCAGGAGCACGATGCAGATATGGATGATCCCCGCAAGAAACATCCCGCAAATGCCCAGATAAATAAACCGGCTGACCATCACGCACATTCCTCGAGAACGATGTCCGGCATGGTCGGCTCAATCACACCCGAATTACTGGTGATTGGCGTATCATAAAGGCGCAGGATCAGCTTGAAATTGTCATTTCCATCAAGCCCCATCCAGTTGCCTGACCTCGGGCTCTTGCTGAGCTTGATGTTAAAAGTGGAATCCGGGAAACGGATAATCCGGCCCGAAAATGCTGCTGACAGACCCTCCACATCTTCGCGCACCAGCTTGCCATTATCGCTGTAGGCTGCAAGCGTCCAGAGCCGCGTGGCGGATGTATTGCCCGTAACCCGGTAATTGCAGTTGGCGCGCAAAGGCGTGCCGCCGCTATCAGTAATGGCTTCAAAGGTCAGCCCTTCTGCCGCGCCCAGCGGGATTGTACCATTGGCCGTAAATCTTGCATTTGTGTATGGATCAACCTCAGAACCACCGGCAAACGGCCAGGCAGACCAGGGCCCCGTGTTGATCGCACCCAGGCTATAGGTCCGGTCGAGCGAATAATTTGCCGTAACGCTGCCCACGCCAAGTCCGATGGCCAGAATGACGAATATATTTATGATCGTACGCATGGAATGAACAAAACTGGATTACCGCGTGGATGTTTGAGGATTACCATCACCCACTCTGGCCAATTCGTCGGCGGCTTTCAACGGTTTTGCCTGTTTGAAAATATCTTCCAACGAGCGCAGTTGATTTTCAGCCTCTTTGCTCAAGAGCTTCGGACGAATGGTAACCGCTTCGGGGTCCGTTTCACTAGCCTGAGCAACAGCTGGAGCATCTTCATCGGGTCCCGGTAGCGGGTTTTCAATATAAGGAATTGGACGAAGCTCAATGTTCTGATGCGCATAAGTCATGAACTTGTTCCAGGTCATGGCCGGAAGCCGCCCGCCGGTAAGGCGTCTGGTGGACTGATAATTGTCATTTCCAAACCAGACCGCAGCCACGTAATTGCCTGTATAACCCACATACCATGCATCGCGGTAAGCCTGTGTGGTCCCGGTTTTACCCGCTGAGCGAATGCCCTCAAGTGCAGCGCGTCTGCCCGTACCCCACTCAGGAATTTGCGACATGATGGTGTTCATCACCTTGACCGTGCTCTCCTTGAGCACACGCTTAGGCTTCGGCAAATCGTTGCGCACGTCATAGAGAATGTCACCCTTGGTGTTCATTATCTGTGAGACACCCAGACGGTTCATCTTGTTACCACCGGTAACGAACGTTCCGTAGCCCGCCGCCATTTCAAGAACGGTAAGGCCATTGGCACCAAGCACCATTGGCGGGTTCACAACAAGATCGGATTTAACACCCATGTCGCGAACGGTTTTCACCAGGCGGTCACCACCCAATTGCTGCAGGTTGTCCCGGCCCAGATAAAGCTTAACCGGCACGGTGTTGATTGATTTAACAAGCGCAGTTGTAAGGTCCGTCGCACCGCGGAAACTGCCATTATAGTTTCGTGGACACCAGGATCTGCCGAAACGGTTCACACAAACGCTGCCATCCACCACGCGGGTGGTTTCGGTGTAGCCGAAATTTTCAACCGCAGAAGCGTACACATAAGGCTTGAAGGAAGAACCCGGCTGACGCTTGGAAGCAGTCGCCCGGTTAAACTGGCTTTGGCCATAGTCGCGACCACCCACCATGGCGCGAACCGCGCCTTCGTGGTCCATCACCACCATGGCCGCATCACGCACATTATACTGTGAGCCAAACTGCCTCAAATGCGTTTCAACAGAATCTTCCGCTGCCCGCTGCAGGTCCAGATCAACCGTTGTTTTCACCACAAGATTTCGTGTGGGCAGGCCAATCGCCAGGCGTTGTACCTCTTCATAGGCCCAATCCATAAAGTAGTTGGGGCCTTGCGCATCTTCCCGCTCCACAACCGCAGCCGGCTCCCGGCGTGCCCGGACCACCTGGCCCTCGGTCATGAAGTTTGCCTGCACCATATTGGTCAGCACTTCGTTAGCGCGCGCTCTGGCTGCCGGCAGGTTGATGTGCGGTGCATATTTGCCCGGAGCCTTGTAGAGACCCGCAAGCATCGCAGCCTCGGCAAGTGAAATTTCCTTCACATCCTTGTCGAAATAATATTGTGCTGCAGCTGAAATGCCGAAGTTGCCGCCACCCATATAGGCGCGGTCAATATAGAGTTTGAGGATTTCCTTCTTGGTCAGGTTCGCTTCAAGCCAAAGCGAAAGGAAGGCTTCCTTAATCTTCCGGTCGAGCGTTCTTTCATTGGTCAGGAACAGGTTCTTGGCAAGCTGCTGAGTAATCGTACTACCACCCTGCACAACAGAGTTTGCTCGCACGTTTTCAGCAAGCGCACGGCTAAGACCAAAGAAATCTATTCCGAAATGCTCAAAGAACCGTCGGTCCTCGGTGGCGAGAACAGCCTTGATAAAGTGATCCGGCAAGGCGTCCAGCTCTTCAGCCGCATCCTGTCTGATCCCGCGCCGACCGATTTCCTTGCCGTTGCGATCGAGGAACAGAACCGAATAGTCACCCTGGCTGCGCCAGTCTTTCTGTGTTTCTTCAAAAGCGGGCAGGGCAAGGGCCAGCATGGCAATGCAGCCAAGCAGGCCGAGCGTGAAACCTTCGTCGATCAGTTCCACGAAAACACGCTTTAAACCGCGAACCCGGAACCGGCGGAAGAATATGGTGACACTTTCCCACCATTCCGCAGAACCGGAAAACAGATTGTACAGGGAAGAATCGATCCACGAGTCGAAATCGAGGAGCCGATTCCAACCACGTCCCTTGTTCGAATTCTTAAACGGATCACTCACGGTACGCGTTCACCTGATAGTTCTGTTTATGCAGGATATATTGGGTGTGTTTGAACAATTTTTCCAGTAAAAGAAACTTGTTTATCTAATCCTGGTAAACACACACGCCTCTGCAATTTCTATAATTACCAAAACTGATCGCAAAATGACAGACCAACCTTTCTGGAAAATCACAAAACTGGAGGATATGACGTCCGAGCAATGGGAGTCCCTTTGTGATGGTTGTGGAAAATGCTGTCTCAACAAGCTGGAAGATTGGGAAACCGGTGAAATTTACTGGACCAAAATCGGCTGTGAGCTGCTGGATTGTGACACATGTCGTTGTTCTGACTATGAAAATCGCTTCAAGAAGGTATCTGACTGTATTCAGTTGACGCCGGAGGTGGTAAAAACCCTCACATGGCTCCCGCCCACTTGTGGCTATCGTCTGGTGGCCGAGGGCAAGGACTTGTTTGACTGGCATCCGCTGATTTCCGGTGATCCGGAGTCCGTTCACAAGGCAGGCGTGAGCGTTAAGGGCAGGGTGATTCCCGATCAAAAAATCGCTCCGGAAGACTATGAGGACTACCTCGTCGACTGGCCTCTGGAGATTTATTCAGAGGAGTAGGAAATTATTCTTGGCGCCGTAACGGTTGTGGGGTAGGTTCTTTCCACGGTCGGAGAAGTGTGCTTGTTGCACGCTTAGGCTTTTTTGATCATCCGGTGGTTGCGGAAGACAGCTGGAGCTGGGGTAATCTTGGATATGTGGCAACCGGCACTGACGGTGCCGTTGCCGATCAGGATGCGTCCGACGTTTTGGTGGACACGATCTACGCGCTCAAGGCTGGCTAACTCCAGAACGCCCATTGGGTGATGAACTGCAAAACCCAGGCTGAAGTGCGCAAATTGAAAGACGCCGATGGCAACCATCTCTGGCAACCACCCGCAGCGGTGGGCGAAGGCGCAAGCCTGTTGGGCTTCGGCGTGGTGGAAGCCAAAGACATGCCCAACATCTCAACCGACAGTACGGCAATCGCCTTTGGTGATTTCAACCGCGGCTACCTGATTGTGGACAGGGCAGGGATTCGTGTTTTGCGCGATCCTTATTCGGCGAAACCGTATGTGCTCTTTTACACAACCAAGCGTGTGGGAGGTGATGTACAAGACTTTGACGCGATAAAACTCGTCAGATTCGGCATCGCATAACAACGTCTCCTCCCCGTTGTTCCAGCTCCCCAGAGCGACCATGCCGAACCGCGGCCCTGTCATCTACCTTCCCGGACAGGGCCGCTAGCTTTTTTGAGGAAAATTCATGACAATCAAGATCATTTCGCCGCCCGCAATGCGGCCGGTTTCGCTTGATCAGATCAAGCAATATCTGCGCATCACCCACGATGTGGAGGATGAAAAACTTCTGGAACTTGCTGATGCAGCCGTAAGTTATGTGGAATCGGAATCCCACAAGGCACTGATTTACCAAACACTTTTGCAAAAGGATTTGAAGCTCAATTCAAAACAGCAATTGAACCTGGTAATTTCCCCGGTCGAGACCAGTGTGAAGGTGGAGGCAGTGAGTCTCACCGGTGAACAGTTCACCATTCCGCCTTCTGACTACCGGCTTTCCGGTTCACCACAAGGTACAATAATCCAGGTCATTGGCTGGGGCAGGCTCGACCAGGCGTGCAACAGTTTCAACGTGGAATATGTGGCGGTTTACGGAGGCGCACCTGACTATGTGCCTGCGAATCTGCGCCAGGCCCTGCTCATGTGATAGCCGACTGGTATGAGTTTCGTGGCGCACAAACCTCGGACATCAAATCCACCTGTATTCCCGACGATTTCAAATCCCTCCTCCATCCGCTTGGAGGGGTAAGAATATGAGCGCTGTCAAAACCTATGATGCAGGTTCGTTCAACCGCTTTTTGACCGTGGAAACGAAAAACGAAGTGGCGGATGGTTTCGGCGGGTTTTTGAAATTCTATGAAGCGCGGAACTCCGTCTGGGCCCATGTGAAACCGGTGAGGGGTGCCCGCAATCTTCGTGCTGACAAGGACACGATGGAGATCACCCACCGTATCCTCATCCAGTTTGCCCAAGCCGATCTTCAGCCTGACGGAACGTGGTGCCTTTCAAACCTGCTGCGCGCCCAAAAGGGTACGGAAGCAGAGATGCGCTCCACTGCCAATTCCGGGGCAAGAGCTGTCCCGCTCAATTCTGCGCTGGCTGAAATCGAACTGAATGAAAGCGAAATAGACAAACCGCTGAACTGGCGCGTTGGTCCTGCCAGTGATGGGTTTGAGGCAGATACATACAGTGCGCTTCAACACACGAACAACGCAAGATCATTCCAGATGCTCAGCCCGGTTCATTTGCAGCCAGACCTTCGCCTGATGGCTCCTTCAACCTCTCCTGGATCCGCAGAGGCCGGATCAGTTCAGACGCATGGGAACCGGTTGAAATTCCGCTCGACGCTAATGCTGAAAACTACCGTTTATGGTTACTGAATCCTTTAGGCGAAGTTGTACGCGAGTACGAAACCCAATCGGTGGAACTTGATTACCCCCTATCCAGTCAAATTGCTGACTTCGGTTCAGAGCCCGAAGTGATCGTCATTTCCGTGGCGCAGATCGGTGACAATGGAAACGCCGGACCGCCATGCACCATCACCATAAATCCTTCTCAGGTCTAACAAAGGAGAACACATGACTGAAGAAAAACACTGGACACAATCAAAAACAATCTGGGGTGCAATTCTTGCCATCCTAGCCTCTCTCGCAGGTGTTTATGATATAAATATCAATGATTTGGCGCGAGATGAGATGACCAATGCGATCCTGCAGATTACAGCAGGTGCAGGAGCGCTTGTGGCCATCTACGGACGGCTTACCGCCACAGACATCATTGTCTGACCGAGGTAATGTCACCGCCTGAGCTTTTGAACTGCAGGCAGTTTGAGGCTCTTTGAAAAAGAAGCATCACGGGATGAGGGTTTGAGGCTGTTCCCTCCCGTGATCGCACAAAGTTTCCCGGTAACAATTTACAGGATAAACAGGATGTGAATTGTTGTTCGCCACCAACATATGCTCATTGTAAATCCGAAACTTTTAAAGTGTAATACCATTCATGTTTGGTTCAGGGACTTCGTGTTACTTCGCTGCCATGAAATTGCGTCAGATCATCATAATGGCTTTCTTGGCCCTGGTTTTACCCGTGTCGCCTGCATTGGCTGACGCGTGTGATAATATTGCGCGACAAATGGCAAGTTCCGCCAACACACAATTGCTCTCCGTCCAGAAGCAAAAGGACAACAGGGGAGGGACAGTTTGTATTATTCGCTTGAAAGTTTCCGGTAACGGACAACCGCCTCGAATAGTGACAAGAAGAGTGAGACCGTGACCCTCACGATCTCCGTGCAGAAAGGTGTAAGTCCGTGCGTATCCTTATCGTTGAAGATGACCCGGAACTAAATCGTCAACTCGAAGAAGCATGTCTTGAAGCAGGCTATGTGGTTGATAAGGCAACCGATGGCGAGGAAGGACATTTCCTCGGCGATACGGAACCTTATGACGCCGTTATTCTGGATATCGGCCTGCCGAGCATGGACGGTATCACTGTGCTTGAAAACTGGCGCAAGGCCGAGCGCAAAATGCCTGTGCTGATGCTCACAGCTCGTGACCGCTGGAGCGATAAGGTGGCTGGCATAGACGCCGGTGCTGATGATTATCTTGCCAAGCCGTTTCACATCGAAGAAGTGCTTGCCCGTCTGCGCGCTCTGATCCGCCGTTCTGCAGGCCATGCATCTTCAGAACTTGTGAATGGTGAGATCGTGTTTGACACGCGCACCTCCAAGGTGACTTATCAGGGCAAGGTGGTAAAGCTCACCTCCCACGAGTTGCGCCTTCTTTCCTATCTCTTGCATCACCCGGGTCAGATCATTTCCAGAACTGAACTTACCGAACATCTTTATGATCAGGATTTCGACAAGGACTCCAACACAATCGAAGTGTTTGTGGGTCGGTTGAGAAAGAAACTGGATCCGGATTTCGTTGAAACAGTGCGTGGTCTCGGTTACCGCCTGCGGGAAACCTGATCCACGCTCATCCCATGAAGCTGCTGCCCAACACTCTTGCATCACGCCTTTTCATCCTGTCTTCCCTGACGGCCCTGATCGGTGTTGCCATTGTGGCTGTGGTCATCTCATCAGACTACCGACGCAGCGCAGAAGCACGCCTTAATGATGTGCTTGTGGCGAATGTCTTCAACCTGATGGGAACGTTTCAGGTGGACAATGACGGCATATTGATGGGGATTCCGGATCTGGGAGATTCCCGCTACAACCTGTTTGATTCCGGTTGGTACTGGTCAGTAGAGAAAGTGGGCAATCCCGATAGCCGGATCATGAGTTCTTCCCTTGGCACCGGCAAGATCATGATCCCCGAAAGTGTTGAACTGGATCAGACCTTTCAGCGCTTCTTTGATCTGATAGACAAGGTGGGTCAGGACCTGGTTGGTCTGGAAGCACAAGTCTTCCTCGGTGAAGGTGATGATCTTTATAGTTTCCGCATCACCGCAAACAAGAGCACGCTCGAAGAGGAAATCTCCGCTTTCCGCCAGCGCCTGGCGCTCATTCTCGCATTGTTCGCTTTTTCGATTGTGCTTGCCACTTACTTGATGGTGCGTCTCGGTCTCAAACCGATTTCAAACGCCACGAAGCGGCTGGGCGAAATCCGCCTTGGCAAGGCTGAGCAAATTGACGGCAATTACCCTGATGAAATTCAGCCGTTGATCACCGAAACAAACGCGCTGATTGAATCAAACAATACGATTGTGGAGCGGGCTAGAACGCAGGTGGGCAATCTGGCGCACTCGCTCAAGACACCACTGGCCGTGATGCAAAACGAACTTGCTTCTCTCAAAGGCAAACAACGCGAACTTGTGGTAGAACAAATGGATGTCATGCGCAGCCAGGTTCAGGTCTATCTCGACAGAGCGAGAATTTCCGCAAGAAGCACTACAGCTATCGCTGCCACACCGCTTGCACCGGTTCTTGAGAAACTCGTAACCGTGGTGAGCAAACTCAACACGCGCATCGATTTCGGCACCGAGCTGGACGATGTGGAAACCGTCGTTTTCGAGGGTGAAGAGCATGACCTTCAGGAGATTTTCGGCAATCTGATCGAAAACGCATCAAAATATGCAAAGACCACAGTTACAGTTTCCGCTGACTTTGCGGACAGCGCCATTCGTGTCCATGTGGAAGATGATGGCGAGGGCATGTCCAAGGAAGACATCGAAAAAGCACAAAAGCGAGGTGGCCGCGTGGATGAAGGCAAAACCGGCTGGGGTTTGGGTCTTTCCATCGTGCGTGACATTCTGGAAGAGTATGACGGTGAGTTCATTTTGGGCGAGTCAGAGCTTGGTGGCCTCAAAGCTACTGTCGTTCTGCCGGGCAGGGTCGAGAAATGACCACATTCTTTCCTAACTTTAGACATGAAAAATCATATGATTCGAGCAAATTGGTTATAAATACGGGGTTCTGCCAATGACTTTTCTAAACACATTTAAATCGATCACTGTTATGTCCGCTGGCGTTTTGCTGCTCTCTGCGTGCAGTTCTGTCAGCAATCAGGATGTGGGCCGCGTGGGCGGTGCTGTGGTTGGCGGTGTGATTGGTAGTCAGTTTGGTGGCGGATCCGGCCGTGTGGCAGCAACAATTGTGGGTGCGCTTGCAGGCGGGTTGATTGGTGGAAACATCGGACAACGTCTTGATGATCAAAGCCGCAGCCTTGCTTTGCAAGCCGAATATGATGCGCTGGAAAGAGGCGCACCCGGCCGTCCGGTAGCCTGGCAGGGAAACAACGGTGTCCGAGGTTCAGTGGTTCCACAACAAACCTATCAGGTGGGTTCACAGAACTGCCGACGCTATACCCACACCATCTTCATTGATGGTGTGCCGCAGGAAGCAAGTGGCACAGCCTGCCGCAATCCTGATGGTAGCTGGTCTCCACTTTCCTAGACCGGGAACTGATTCTGACTTTCAAATCGCACAGAATTGATTGATTTGCCGCTTTGTGCGTCAATTTTACAATCTAATGTTTCTTTGTTTTCGGTCCGTTAGGTTATATGTAACCTGCTATGATGTTCTGGATCCTGATCTTCGTTATGACTGCACTGGCGGCTGCCATGCTGATTGCACCCATTTTGCGTGCAAAAAACGATGCTGCAGATAAAGAGCGCAGTTCAGATCAGGCCTTTTATGAGTCGCGCATTTCCGAGATTGATAATGACCTTGCGCTGGGTCGGATCGACAGTGACAGCGCGGAAGCCGCCAAGGCAGAGGAAGCACGCAAACTCATCCGCTTGAACCAGAACAACGGGCAAGCGGATACCGTGGGCAATGACAACTCCAGAACAATCTTTCTGGCATCATTTTTCCTGCCTGCATTTTCCTTGCTCGTCTATTTGTCACTTGGCACCTTGCCGTCCGAACTGGCTGCAATCCAGCAGGCGAACGAGAGAAAAAGCCAGACCATTGAAGAGCTGGTGGTTTCCGTTGAAAAACGCCTGAAGCAAACCCCTGATGATGTGCGCGGATGGCAGGTGGTTGCGCCCGTTTACGTGCGGATGCAGCGTTATGACGATGCGATCAATGCCTATCAGAACATCATGAGAATTGATGGCAAGACACCACAGGTAACCGTGGCGCTTGGTGAAATACATGTGGTCAGAGCCGAAGGTCAGGTAGTACCCGAAGCGGTCTCCCTGTTTCAGGAGGCGCTGGAATTGGCACCTGGAAACGCCACGGCAAGCTTCTTCCTGGGGCTGGCAGAAATTCAGAACAACCGGACAGATGCTGGCCTCGAAATCTGGCAGAACCTCGTCGATAAGGCGAGCGGTGACGAGGAATGGCTACCGGTCATCAAGCAAAGAATTGCTGAAGTCCGGGAAACAAGCACTTCGACTCCGGGTCCCGCACAAAACGAACTTGATGCCGATACGATAGCAGCGGTCAATAATCTCCCCGAAGGTGAACGCCTTGCAATGATCAATCAGATGGTGGCTAATCTTTCCGAGAAACTCGAAGAAGACCCGGATAACCGCGACGGCTGGCAGCGTTTGATACGGTCTTATCTGGTGCTTGATCGCAAAGATGAGGCACTTGCTGCCCTTGCCAAAGCCAAGCAGCAATTTGCGCAGGATCAAGAATTCAAGGCAGAACTTGATAAGATGATCGAAGGTCTTACAGGCCAGAATTCAACCGGTGAGAACTAGGAGCAACGGATGACACGCAAGCAAAAACGTCTTTCGGTTATTGCGGTTATGGGAGCAGTGATTGCAGTTGCTGTGGGCCTTATGGCGTTCGCTCTCAATGATGAGATTGTATTCTTCTATGATCCCAGCGACGTGGTCGCCGGAAACAAGGTTTCACCGGGTCAGAATTTCCGTATCGGTGGATTGGTGGCAGATGGTAGTGTGGAAAAGAACGACACCAAGGTTTCATTCGTGGTGACGGATGGTGCGGAAAGCGTTCCGGTTACTTTTGATGGCATCTTGCCGGACCTGTTCCGTGAAGGGCAGGGGGTTATCGCAGAAGGTGCACTAAATTCCGAGGGACGCTTTATTGCACAAAACGTTCTGGCAAAGCATGATGAGAACTATATCCCCAAAGAGCTCGAGGGCGTCTTGAAGGAAAAGCAGGTCTGGAAAGGTGAGGAAACGCAATGATTGCTGAACTCGGGCACTATGCACTGGTTCTCGCACTGGCGTTGACGCTCGTGCAATCCACGCTTCCCTTTATTGGCGCCCGCACCGGTGACCCGGTCCTTATGATGTCCGGCAGCACATCTGCAATTGCTGCTTTCATCGCACTTTCATTATCCTTTGGCGCATTGACCTACGCCTATGTGACGTCAGACTTTTCGCTCGTAAATGTGTGGCAGAATTCCTATTCCGAAAAACCGCTGCTCTATAAGTTCACGGGTGTTTGGGGCAATCACGAAGGCTCCATGTTGCTCTGGATCCTGATAATTGCCCTGTTTTCGGCATTGCTGGCAGCATTCACCCCAAACCTTCCGCCCCAATTGAAAGCCAACGTGCTGGCCGTACAAGGCTGGATAACCGTAGCTTTCCTTCTGTTTATCCTGTTCACGTCAAACCCGTTTGTCCGCATGGAAACTCCTGCGCTGGAAGGCCGTGACCTTAATCCAATTCTGCAGGACATTGGTTTGGCCATACACCCACCACTGCTTTATGTGGGTTATGTGGGCTTCTCGCTCACCTTCTCATTCGCCGTTGCTGCCATGATCTCCGGTCGCATTGATCCGGCCTGGGCCCGCTATGTTCGACCCTGGGCACTGCTTGCCTGGGTGTTCCTGACCGCTGGTATCGCCATGGGTTCTTACTGGGCTTATTATGAGCTCGGATGGGGCGGCTGGTGGTTCTGGGATCCTGTGGAGAACGCCTCCTTCATGCCCTGGCTCGCTGGCACAGCTCTGATCCATTCAGCCCTTGTGATGGAAAAACGCGACGCACTCAAAATCTGGACAATTCTTCTGGCGCTTCTGACATTTTCTTTGTCATTGCTAGGCACATTCATCGTGCGCTCAGGCGTGCTCACATCCGTCCACAGTTTTGCGTCAGACCCCACCAGAGGCATTGTCATTCTGGCCATATTGCTGATCTTCATCGGTGGCTCCCTTGCACTCTTTGCCCTGCGCGCAAATGTGCTTCAGTCCGGCGGTCTGTTTCAGCCCATATCCCGCGAAGGTGCGCTGGTTTTCAACAATCTCTTCATGTCCGTCGCCTGTCTCACCGTGATACTCGGAACCCTTTATCCGCTCTTCCTGGAAGCAGTGGATGGTTCAAAGATTTCCGTTGGTCCTCCATATTTCAACCTGACGTTTGGACCGTTGATGATCCCGGTTCTGTTGGCAATGCCTTTGGGCCCGCTCATGTCGTGGAAACGCAGTGATTTCTTACCCGTTCTTCAAAGGCTTTACTTTGTGGTGGGTGTCTCACTCCTGACCATAATTGTGGCGATTGCATTCACTCAGGGTGGCCGCATTCTCGCGTCACTGGCGATTGGCCTTGCGGTCTGGGTGATGCTTGGCGCCCTTGCTGAAATTTTCCAACGATCCGGTTTGCCAAAGGCTTCCCTTTCTGTGGCGTTTGCCCGCCTGCGTGGTCTGCCACGTTCCACTTGGGGCACGGCCTTCGCTCATTTTGGTGTGGGCGTTCTGGTATTGGGTATCGTGGGTGCAACTGCTTTCAGTGATGAAACCGGTGCCAACATGAGAGAAGGCGAAACCCTCAAGATTGGTGATTTTGTGCTGACCCATGCGGGTACCCAGCGGGTGCAGGGTCCAAACTTCATCGAGGATCGCCTGCTGGTCACCGTCAATGGAAACGGCGTTGAAAATCTGCAGATGGTACCTGCAAAACGGTTCTATACCGGACACGGCTCCTCAACCACAGAAGCGTCCCTGAAAACATATGGGTTCTCTCAACTCTATCTTTCTGTGGGCGACACAGATGAAAACGGTAGAACTGTTCTGAGAGCCTGGTGGAAATCCCAGGTGATATTGGTCTGGCTCGGCCCGATCCTGATGTCCTTTGGCGGCTTCCTTTCACTATCAGACAGACGATTGCGAATAGGCGCACCTAAAACCTCGAAAGCCAAAAGTGGATTAGTGAATGCCTGATTTCTCGAAATCGATCCTGAAATTTCTGACCGTCGCCGTATTCTTCTTTTCTATGCTGGTTCAATCCTTCGCGGTAAATCCGGATGAAGTTCTTGAAGATAGTGCATTGGAAACAAGAGCCAGAGCATTGTCAGCAGAAATCCGCTGTCTGGTGTGCCAGAACCAGTCCATCGACGATTCTGACGCCCAGCTTGCAAGAGATTTGCGGGTGCTGGTTCGCGAAAAGCTGGTGGAGGGGTTGTCCGATGAGGAAATTCTCGAGTTCCTGGTGGCCCGCTATGGCGAATTCGTATTGCTGAAGCCGCGTTTCGGCTCCCACACTTTGGTATTGTGGATATTGCCTCTCATTGCCCTGTTAAGTGGATTATGGGGAGCGCGAACCCTGTTCAACCGGACAAGCAAGGCAACTGCAGAGACAAAAGAATTGAGTGAAGAAGAGAAGAAAGCACTTCTGAAAATTCTTGATAAAGAGTGAGCCGTCTGCGACAGTTTTCACTCAACCCCGATAGACTTGGCCCCGGCTCACAAGTCCTCATTCAATTGGAGAAATCATATGCGAGTTACCACTCAAAGGCTGGACTTTGAAGGCAGCCAGGGATCGAAATTGTCTGCACGCCTGGATGTGCCGGACACTAACATTCGCGCTTATGCAATCTTTGCCCACTGCTTCACCTGCTCCAAGGATTTGCATGCCACGAGGCGCATTTCGACGGAACTTGCAAAAACCGGCATTGCGGTTCTGCGGTTTGATTTCACCGGTCTGGGCAACAGTCAGGGCGACTTTGCCTCCACCAACTTCTCCTCCAACCGCGAAGATCTGGTCATCGCGGCAAACTATCTGCGTGAAAACTTCGAAGCGCCCAGCCTGTTGATCGGCCATTCTCTGGGTGGCGCTGCTGTCCTGTCAGTTGCCGGCGAGATACCGGAGGTAAAAGCGGTCACCACAATCGGCGCGCCCGCTGAAGCTGAGCATGTGGTCGCTAACTTCGGTGCCAAACTCGATGAAATTAACGAGCAGGGTGAGGCGCAGGTCAAACTGGCGGGACGTGAGTTTTCCATCCGTCGTCAATTCCTGGACGACCTTGCAAGCAATGATGTGCTGGAAAAAGTGGGCAAGCTGCATAAAGCGCTTCTGGTGCTCCATTCACCCATTGATCAGACAGTGGGCGTTGAAAATGCCACCAAGATTTTCGTGGCTGCTAAACATCCCAAGAGCTTTGTCTCACTGGATAATGCCGACCACCTGATCAGCAGGGATGAGGATGCGGACTTCGCCGCCAAGGTCATTTCTGCCTGGAGCGAGAAATACATCAGCGAAGTGACAAAACCCGGCGAAGATGAGCATGCGAAAAACACAGTGGTCACGGAAACCGGCCTGGGTAAGTTCCAGAACGGAATCTATGCAAACGGCCATCATTTGATGGCTGACGAACCGGTAAGCGTCGGCGGTCTGGATTCAGGCCCGTCACCTTACGATCTTCTGGCCGCGTCCCTGGGCGCCTGCACATCCATGACACTACGCATGTATGCGGACTTCAAAAAGCTTGATGTGGGTCGCATATCCGTAACGGTTGACCACTCCAAAATACACGCCAAGGATTGCGCCGAATGCACTGAGGAAGAGCGCAATAGCGGCGGAAACATCGATATTTTCAAACGCACTATCCAGGTGGCAGGTCTAGAAGATGAAGCGTTAAAGGCCAAATTGGTGGAAATCGCTGACAAATGCCCGGTTCACAAGACCCTTGAGAAGGGCGCAAAGGTCCACACACGCTATCAATAGGGTTTTTCACATTACGAAAATTTAATTTGTTGTTCATGCTGGAGTAAGCCGCACTTCTTCATATTGCAGACACTTAATGAGCACGCGTGCTCAATTGATTCTGAATTATGGAGTAAAAAACATGAAGACAAATTCCTCCCCCTCCAGGTCTTTCAAGTCTGTCCTGTTGGCTTCCGCAGTAGCTTTTGGCGTTGCCGGCTACAGCCTTGGTCAGACCGGTTTCTTTTCCACATCACCAGCCCTTGCTGATGCGGTGAAGGTACAGGCGCCTGCTGCCTTTTCCTTTGCTGATGTGGTTGATGCCGTTTCACCCGCTGTTGTGAGTGTTCGCGTTGAAGCTTCCATTCAACCGGCCACAAACAATGATGAATTCCAGTTTGACCGTCGTGGACGGGAATTCTTTGAGCGCTTCTTCCGCAATGGTCCGCGCGGTGACCGCGATTTCCGCGGGCCACGTCAGCGTGGACCACGTGGTGGACAGTCTCAAGGATCAGGTTTCTTTGTGTCTGACGATGGTTATGTGGTCACCAACAACCACGTGATTGAAGGTGGTTCAAAGTTCACCGTTGTCATGTCCGATGGAACCGAGCATGAAGCAGACCTTGTGGGCACTGATCCACGCACAGATCTTGCTGTTCTCAAAGTGGATGCCGGTACGGATTTCACCTATGTGGATTTCGGCAGCAAACGCCCGCGCATTGGTGAATGGGTCGTAGCCGTTGGTAACCCGTTCGGCCTTGGTGGCACCGTGACCGCAGGCATTGTTTCCGCTCATAGCCGTGAAATTGGTGCCAGCCGCTATGATGACTTTATCCAGATCGATGCAGCCGTCAACAAGGGTAACTCCGGTGGTCCGGCATTTAACTTGAACGGTGAAGTGATTGGTGTGAACACCGCGATCTTCTCACCATCAGGTGGCAATGTGGGTATCGCATTCGCAATCCCTGCAGCCCTTGCAGACGAAGTGGTAACCGACCTCATCAAAAAAGGCTCTGTGACACGCGGATGGTTGGGTGTGCAAATCCAGCCCGTAACTCCGGAAATCGCAGAATCCATGGGTCTTGATCTCAAAGAGGGTGCAATCGTCACAGCACCTCAGGAAGATAGCCCCGCTGATCAGGCTGGTATCATTTCCGGTGACATCATCACAAAAGTGGATGGTAAAGCGGTGAAAGGACCTAAAGAACTTGCCCGCTCAATCGCAGGTTTCGAGCCGGATAGCGCAGTGAACCTCACCGTCTGGCGCGATGGCAAAGCTCAGGAAATTGCTGTCACTCTTGGCGAGTTGGAAACTGCAGAAGTAAGGCCAGCTAGCGCAAATACTCCAAGCAAAACCCGTGAGATGAAACGTCTAGGCCTGCGTCTGCAGGAAACTTCAGAAGGCATTTCAGTGCTGGACGTGCGTCCAGGCAGCCGTGCTGAACAGCGTGGCATCCGTCCAGGTGACGTGATCGTTTCCGTGAGCGGCGAGGATGTGTCCACTCTCAAGGGCCTTCGTGAAGGCTTGAAAGAGGTGCGCAAACTGGGCCGCAAGCAGGCACTTCTCGAAGTTCGTCGTCAGGACCGCATCGTGTTCATCCCGGTTCCGGTGAAACGCGGTTAGTGACAACGCATTGCATTTCCACGCCCACCCTCCAGGAAATGCACAAAGCATTGGGCTTGTCCCCTGCAAGCCCAATGCATTTTCCTTTTTTCCCCTCGACAATTGTAATAGTCTAAGCTCATGAAAATACTGATTGTTGAAGATGATGATGAAGCTGCACGTTTCCTGATAAAGGCGTTTTCAGAAGCCGGGCACGTTCCCATGCATGCTGACAATGGCGAGACCGGACTTCATCTGGCCCAGACCGAAGAATTTGATGTGTACATCATTGACCGGATGTTGCCGAAACTCGATGGCTTGAGCCTGCTCAAAACGGTTCGCACAGATGGCGACCAGACACCCGCATTGATACTGTCCGCCTTGGGTGAAGTCGATGACCGGGTGGAAGGCCTGCGCTCCGGCGGTGATGACTATCTGACCAAACCTTATGCTTTCTCTGAACTCCTTGCCCGTGTGGAAGTGCTTGCCAAACGCAATAGCGCTTCTGCGGGTGCGGAAACCCAATTGACGGTAGGCGATTTGCACCTCGATCAGCTGTCGAGGGAAGTGACGAGGTCCGACCAGAAAATTCTCCTCCAACCGCGTGAGTTTCGCCTGCTTGCCTATCTCATGAAGAATGCTGGCAAGGTCGTCACCAGAACCATGTTGCTGGAAAAGGTCTGGGACTATCACTTCGATCCCCAAACCAATGTGATCGACGTGCACATCTCCAGACTGCGTGGCAAGATCGACAAGGATTTCGATTTTCCCATGCTCGAAACCATCCGGGGAGCCGGTTACAAATTACGTGAACCGGAAACCGAAGGATGATTGCCCGCCTGCGTTCCCTGATGCGGGTCACGGCGATCCGTTTATCGATCCTCTATACGCTGATATTCGGCCTGCTTTCCGTGGGCATTGTGGCCTATATGACTGGGGCAACGGTAAAACTGGTACAAAACCAGTATCAGGCTTCGATCGATCAGGAGATTGTGGGACTTTCGCGCATCTATAACCGTCGTGGTCTCAATTACCTCATCAGAACGCTGGAACGACGATCCAGAGCGCCTGGCGCTAATCTCTACATCGTGGCCAATCAGCAGGGTGAAATCCTTGCCGGGAATGTTCCGCGATTACAAAACGGCATTATGGATAAGGTCGGGTGGACCGGCAGGCCATTCCGGTACGAACGTTACGATGATGATGACGATGATGAACACGGCCACCGGGCCGTTGCTCGCGTTTTGCAGGTGCCAAATGGCATGCGCATTCTCGTGGGCCGCGACATAGGGGAGCATGAAGGTTTCAGGAAAGTGGTAACGCGTAGCCTGAACCTTGCTATTCTGACCATGGTGGGACTTGGTATCCTCACATGGTTCTTCGTGGGAAGGCGCGCGCTGATCCGCATCGACCAAGTGTCAAAATCCACCAAACGGATCATGGCGGGTGATCGTTCCGAGCGATTGCCGGTCACCGGTTCTCATGATGAATTTGACCGCTTGTCTGAAAATCTCAACCACATGCTCGACCGGATTAACTCACTCGATCAAGGCGTTAAGCAGATTTCTGACAATATTGCCCATGATCTGAAAACGCCGATCACCAGGCTCCGCAACAAGGCGGATGAAGCATTGGCGATGAAGCCAGGCTCCGAGGCGCGGCATGAGGCAATTGAGGATATCATCGAAAATTGTAATGAGATTGTTCGCACATTTGATGCGCTTCTGATGATCTCCAGAGTGGAAGCTGGTTCCAGTGTGGTGGCACTTTCTGAGGTTAAACCAGTCGAGATCTTGACTGACGTTCATGAGCTTTATGAAGCCGTCGCTGAAGACGAAGGTGCTCAGCTTAACCTCGAGATCGATTGTGACGAGAGCCTGTCCATCAACGCAAATCGTGAACTGGTCTCTCAAGCCCTCACCAATCTGGTGGACAATGCGCTCAAATATGCTGGCAATGAGGATGCATCCGCCGAAATCACCATGAAACTTTCCGTCGCCGATAAGATGTGTGTCTTTGAAGTGTCCGACAACGGACCGGGTGTCGCGCCAGAAGACCTTGATCGGATTACAGGACGGTTTGTGCGTCTGGAAAAATCACGCAGCATGCCCGGAAATGGCTTGGGGCTATCCTTGGTAAAAGCAATTGCATCACTGCATGACGGTGTGCTTCAATTGGCAAACAATGAGCCTGGACTGAAGGTCCAACTGAAACTGCCGATTGATAAACAGGAAACGGGATGAGCACAAAGACAGGGAAGATCAATGTACCTGAAATGCTTACCCCTATCGATCCAGAAAAAACCGAGGACCTTTCCGATCAGTTTTCCGCTCTGTTAGCCGAAAAAGACCTGCCTGAACTCCCCTCTGACTTTGCTCGGTTTCTGGGGAATGTGTTTGGTCTTTCCCCGTTTTTGCAAGATTGCGCGTTCAAGGAAGCAGCTTTCTTGCAGGAAGCATTGTCGATTGGTTTTGAAGCATCGATCGTCGAGACCATCGAGAATTGTGAGAAGACCGGTTGTTCCATCACGGATGAAGCGGAGTTCATGCGCGAAATTCGCATCGCAAAACGACGCGTCGCTTTGTTGGTTGGGCTCGCCGATCTAAGCAGACTGTGGAATTGTGAAAAGGTAACGGGCTATCTTTCGCAATTTGCTTCTGCAAGCCTGTCCGCCTGTCTGGATTTTCTACTGACCCGCTATCATGCGGATGAAAAGCTTGTTCTGCCCGATCCGGATAATCCTCAACATGAATGTGGCCTGATTGTCCTTGGCATGGGAAAGCTCGGCGCTGGTGAGCTGAACTATTCCAGCGATGTGGACCTCATTTTACTCTATGACGATGCGGCGAAAATCGAGCTTCTAACCGATGATCCGATCACTGTTTGGGGCCGTTTCGCAAAGCAATTGATCCGGTTGATGCAGGAGCGTACTGGCGATGGTTACGTCTTCCGTATGGATTTGCGTCTGCGCCCTGATCCTTCTTCCACGCCGCTGGTTGTGCCCTATGAGGCAGCCCAGCTTTACTATGAAGGGCAGGGGCAAAACTGGGAACGCGCTGCCATGATCAAGGCGCGTCCAGTGGCGGGTGACATGAAGGCTGGGCAAAGCTTTCTGGCAGAAATCAAACCCTTCATCTGGCGCAAATATCTCGACTTTGCTGCGATCCACGATGTGCAATCCATCAAGCGCCAGATCCATGCTCACAAGGGGCATGGGCAAATCGCAGTGGAGGGCCACAACATCAAGCTTGGACGGGGCGGCATCCGCGAGATTGAGTTTTTCGTTCAGACGCAGCAATTGATAACCGGCGGCCGTAATTCAGAACTACGCGATAACCGGACCATAGTGGCGCTGGAAAAATTACAGGACCATGGCTGGGTGCAACCACAAACGGTTGAAGACCTGAAAGAGGCCTATTGGTTCCTGCGTGATTGCGAACACCGCATTCAGATGGTTGGTGACCAGCAAACCCATAATCTGCCGGAAAACTCCGAGGAGTTGTCTGTCATTGCCGCCATGTTTGGTGAAAGCGATCTGGATGTGTTTTCTGAACGCGTACGCGCAACGCTCATCAAGGTGGAACGCCATTATGCGGAACTGTTCGAGGCTGCACCGGAACTGGGTTCGGGAAGCGGCAATCTGGTGTTTACCGGCGATGACATCGATCCGGGAACCAAGGACACGATCACTCAAATGGGGTTCATGCGCGCAGAAGATGTGATCAACATCGTTCGCCGCTGGCATACCGCCCGTTACCCCGCCTTGAGAGCCACACAGGCAAAGGAACTCCTCACCGAACTGGTACCTGAACTGCTGCAATCGTTCACAAAATCTGCCAACCCTGATGAAGTGATGTTCAATTTTGACCGCTTCATTTCCGGCCTGCCTGCGGGTATCCAGCTCTTTTCCATCCTCAAGAACAGCCCGGCAATTCGCAAGCTCCTGTCTGAAATTCTAGTGGCCGCACCTCGCCTTGCTGAACAGATCGCCCGTAAGCCTCATGTGTTTGATGCCATGATAGACCCGCAATTTGCTGGGCAGCATCCCACTTCCCAGAGTTTGGTATCAGCCCTTCGCATTAACCTGGAGAACGTCGCCGGTTATGAGATGAAACTGGATGAAGCTCGACGGTTCCTGGGCCAGATGCGTTTCATGATCGGATGCCAGTATTTCAGTTCCCAGATCAACGCTAATCAGGCGGCTGGTGCCTATTCCGATCTGGCTGATGCGATCATCACTGTCATGCTGGATGTGGTGCAGGAAGAGTTTGCGATCCGCCATGGTAAAGTGCCGGGCTCTCGGGTTTGCATTCTGGGTATGGGGCGCCTTGGCAGTCGTGAACTCACCGCCACTTCTGACCTCGATCTGATTTTCCTCTACGATTACGACGAAGAGATTGAAGAGTCCGATGGTGAAAAGCCGCTCCACCCTCAGCTTTATTTCATGCGGCTTATTCAGCGCTTCATCACGGCAATGACTTCCCCAACAGCAGAGGGGATACTGTATGAGCTTGATTTCCGCTTGCGTCCTTCCGGTAATGCGGGGCCGCTGGCGACCCATGTGGAAGGGTTCCTGAAATATCAGCGAAACGAAGCCTGGATATGGGAAGCGCAAGCCTTGAGTAGGGCGAGGTCAGTGGCCGGAAATGGAGACCTTTGCGAGCAGATCAGCAAGGAAATTCCAGATATCCTTTCAGCACTCGAAAAAGATGAGAAGCTCAGCGACGAGATTTTCAGCATGCGGATGCGCATTGAAGAAGAAAAGGGTGACGACAATCCGTGGAACGTCAAGGTTGCGAAAGGAGGCGTTCTGGATGTGGAATTCATCGCCCAGTGGCTCACGCTGAATTACGGCGGTGAGGGTGGAAAATCACCAGGAGAAGTGCTGGGGAGTGCCGCGGGCAACAACCTCGGCGAAGATGAACGCGAACATCTGATCAAAGCCTACGATCTCTATTCCCTGGTGATGCATCTTTCCAGAGTGTGCCTTTCGGACGAAACCGAAATTGCCGAAGCACCGGCAGGGTTCCACGAAATCCTCACAAGCAGCATGGATCTGCCGGATCTGGCCGCCTGTGAAGCCCATCTCGCTGCGGTGCAGGAACAAACCCGGCAAATCTTCACAAACTTGCTGAAGGCATAAAAAAAAGCCCCGAACGAATGTTCAGGGCTAGCACAGTTGGCAGGGTAAACTTGTATCAGGCAGCCTTGGTGCTCTCCTTACAGCTCTGTCCTTTGGCAATCGGCAACCGGATTGAAACGATTGTGCCGTTACCTTCAACGGATCTGATTTTCATGGCGCCACCGTGTAATTCTGTCAGTGAACGGGAGATTGCGAGGCCAAGGCCTGAGCCTTTGTGGCTCTTTGTGAATTGGTTCTGCACCTGTTCGAACGGGCGTCCGAGCTTGCGCAGATTGGATTTCGAAATTCCAATGCCGTTATCCTCAATGGTGATCGTCACACAATCTCCGCGGCGGCGTGCGCGGATGTGGATGCGGCCATTCTCATTGGAGAACTTGACCGCATTGGACAATAGATTGATCAGGATTTGTTTGATGGCCCGGCGGTCAGCTTCAATTTCAATCTTGGGTGAAACATTGTCTTCAATCAGAAGTTTGCGCTCTTCAGACTGATGCGAAACAATCCGCATGGTCTCTTCAATCATTTCATCCAGATTGAATTTTTCATAATCAAGAACCACACGACCCGCTTCGATCTTTGACATATCGAGCACATCATTGATCATGCCGAGTAGATAGGATCCACTCTCGTGAATATCACGGGCATATTCCGCATATTTCTCAGACCCGAGCGGCCCGAACATGCCTTCGTTCATGATTTCGGAAAAGCCGATAATGGCGTTGAGCGGCGTTCTCAACTCATGCGAAATATTTGCAAGGAATTCGGATTTTGCCTTGTTGGCGGCCTGGGCACGGTTCTTTTCCTGGGCATATTTGTCTGCCATTTCCGCTAGCTGATGCTTCTGTTTTTCAAGCGTCACATGGGATTTCTCCAGATCAGCAATGATCGCCATATGGCGTTTGTCAGATTCCATCAAACGGGCTTCGTGCAGCTTGATGGTTGTGATGTCCGTACCAACAGAAACAAAACCACCATCTTCCGTGTGACGCTCATTGATCTGCAGCCAACGGCCGTCTTCAAGCTTTGCTTCGAGCGTACGGGTCTTGTCGTCGCTATCCAGGCCCCGAATTTGTTCCACGCTGGTCTGAGGTGACCTTGCGCGCTTCATCACGGCATCATAAGGCATGCCGGCACTCAGCCAGTCAGGGTCAAGCTGATGTAGCTGCTGATATTTGGAGTTGCACATCACCAGGCGCTTTTTCTCATCCCACAACACAAAGGCTTCCGGCAGGCTCTCGATCGCATCATGCAGACGCATGTCTTTCTGGTAGGTGGCCTGTTCCATGTGGCGTTGTTCGGTGATGTCCTCGGCAATGCCCACAAGACGTGGCCTTCCCGTATCTCTGCCCGCCATCTCAACTTTGAGGCGGATCCAGAGCCAGTCACCATCGTTATGTTGCATGCGGAAGATTTGCTCCACCTGCATCAGGTTCTGATCAAGCACGCGGCATGCTAACATGTAGAGGTCCACATCATCGGGATGGACCATCTCCACTACTTTCGAAAAACTGATGATTTCCCCTTTGGGTGGCATGCCCAGCAACTCGAACATGGATTTAGACCAGTAAAACTGGCCACGTGACAAATCCCAGTCCCACAAACCACAACCGCCGCGCATGAGGGCGGTTTCAAACCGGTTTTGTACTTCGCCATATATGCTGTCCGCCTCACGGGCACGGGCATTTTGGGCAAAATAGGCGTATAGTATAACCAGCAGAATTGAAGACGTGGCCACAAACAGGGTCACGTTCAGTGAAACATTCTTCTGCCATTCTGCGAAGATCACATGCTGCGGCTGGATCAATGTGATGCCACCATATGGCGTAGGCAATCTGCGATGAACAGCAAGGGCTGGTTCACCGGAAATGGTTGTAACTTCACGACTTTCTGCCCTGGCGCCGAAGGTTGTTAGCAACAGAACATTGCCAAGCACACTATCCAGCTGTTTGCCATTAGCGTTGGAATGGTATGGCAGGCTGGCGAGAATTATCCCCCGTTGATCAGTGAGGATCACATTCCTGCCAGCGGGCAGATATTTGGCCGGGATTGTGTCAGCCAATAGGTTCTGTAATTTTAGATTATTTGCCGTTGAGAATTCACTTGTGTCGATTTTCTCCAGCTTGATCTGCAGCAATTCTGCGATGAAATGCATTTCCCGGTTGGTTTGCTGGGTAATCGCATCTGCCTGAGACTGCAGCGCAATCCAACGTGCAGCACCTGCGATCACCAGAAAAAGCACGATCAGGAAGGGGACCAGCTTTCTTAGAAAAGACTCTGAACGTAGAAGGCTTTCGTAGGCGGGATGGCTCAGTTGCCGGGCATAGCCGGCAACTGTATTAACGGTTTGGCCGCTGTTTTGCGACAACAAACCACCACGGGGTCGCACGGATTGCGCCTCCGCATGAGCCATTTCGACCTCCTCGATTTATCAATGTTCCGGAAACGCCGCGTACCCGAATCACCCCTACTTTGAATCATCGGGAATCGCTTTGTCCAGCCCTGTTAATAAATTATTTATAATTTGCTCGAGGGGACCGTAATTTACCCTTTTAACGTACGATCCAGAATGTCCTGAACGTCTCTGGAAAGCTCCGGTGTTGCAGCAATTGACTGTAATGCCGCCTCCGCAAGTTTGCGTCTTCCAGCTTCCAGTGATCGGAACGATCTGAAAGCAGTAAGAAGCCTAGCGGCCACTTGCGGATTTATCTTGTCGAGTTTGATCAGGGACTTCGCCATCAACTCGTATCCCCTACCATTGGAGGCATTGAAAGCGGATGGATTTGCCATGGAGAAGGTACCGACCAGAGAGCGGAAACGGTTCGGATTGTTGAATGTGAAATCCTCATGTTTCATCAGCTTGTTGACCAGTGTAACCGTTGCCGACCCGGGTCGCGTAGCCTGAACTGCAAACCATTTGTCAAGAACGATATGGTTGTTGCGATATCGTTTGTAGAAGTCCGCGAGCACTTTCTCTCTTGCAGCCTTGTCCGGATGAAAATGCACGATCGTGCTCAGGCAGTTAAAGCGATCGGTCATATTGTCCGCTGCTTTGTAATTGCGCATGATTTCTTTGGCCGCATCCTTGGATTTGCCCAAAATTGCCAGAGCCATCAGGGATGCCCGGAGTGAGCGTTTTCCGGCTTCTTCGGCAGAAGGAGAAAAACTCTCCGATGGGCTGAGCGTGTCGAGAATTTCGTGGCGCACATCTTCCATCGCCTTGCCCATAGCAACACATACGGTGGTCAAAGCCTTGTTGATTGCCTGCGGGTCCACATTCTTGCCAATGGTCTGCGCCAGATCCCCTTCGCTTGGAAGGTTGAGCAAGGTTGCCCTGAAGGCGGGGTCCAGCGTTTCCATCTGTGCAATGGATTTCGAAATCTCCAGAAACTTTTCATCCACTTCGATAGGCTTGTCCGCCTGAACCGCCTTTGTCGCATTAATCAAAAGGCGCGTTGCGTAGTTCTGATAGGCCTGCCATCTGCTGAAAGGATCCGTGTCGTGCAACGCAAGAAACGCCAGATCACTCGGTGACTGGCGATAATTTATCTGCACAGGTGCTGTAAATCCACGGTTCAAGCTGAGGATAGGGCGTTGCTCAATCCCGCTGAAGACAGCTTTGTGTTTGCGTTTTTTCAGATGCAGCAGATTGCCATCCATCTCAATGCCGGTGACATTTTCAGGTATGATTTCCGATCCATCACTGCCAAAGAAACTCACACGCTGGGGAATGTGGTGTGGTGCTTTCCGGGTCTGGCCCGGTGTGGGCGGGATAAATTGCTCAAACTCTACGGTAAGCTTGCCCTTGGCCTTATCATAGGATGTGGACACATTGATCAGTGGCGTCCCGGCTTGTGAATACCAAAGGGCAAACTGCGCCAGATCAACCTTGCCGGCTTGCTCAAAGCAAGCGATGAATTCTTCAATCGTTGCCGCATCCCCGTCATGACGCTTGAGGTACAGATCCATACCTTTGCGGAATTTCGTTTCACCCAGAATGGTGGCAATCATCCGCACCAGTTCCGCACCCTTTTGATAAACGGTGGCGGTGTAGAAGTTATTGATTTCCACATAGGTGTTGGGTCGAACCGGATGGGCGAGGGGACCTGCATCCTCAGGGAATTGCGCAGCTTTCAATCCACGCACATCTGATATCCGTTTCACTGGGCGCGAACGCTGGTCGCTCGAAAACTCCTGATCACGGAAGACTGTCAGCCCTTCCTTGAGACAAAGCTGGAACCAGTCCCGGCAGGTTATCCGGTTTCCGGTCCAGTTGTGAAAATACTCATGCGCAATGATGCCTTCGATGTTAGAATAGTCGCCATCAGTCGCCGTTTCCTGATCCCCCAACACATATTTGTCGTTGAAGATGTTGAGGCCCTTGTTTTCCATTGCCCCCATGTTGAAGTCCGAAACGGCAACAATGTTGAAGACATCCAGATCATATTCACAGCCATAGACTTCCTCATCCCACCTCATGGACCGTATCAGGGCGTCCATGGCGTAGTGAGCATTATCTTCCTTGCCCTTCTCCACATAGATGCCAAGCTTCACCTTTTTGCCGGAAGCGGTTTTGAAAGGTTTGTGAATAGAGCCCAGATCACCGCCCACCAGGGCGAACAGATAGGATGGTTTGGGATGCGGGTCATGCCAGATCGCGTAATGACGTCCCTTGCCAGCAGAACCTTTTTTGACCGGATTGCCATTGCCCAGCAAAATCGGTGCATCAGCTTTGTCAGCTTCAATGCGCGTGGTGTAAACCGACAATATGTCCGGCCGGTCCGGGAAAAAGGTAATCCTCCGGAAACCTTCAGCCTCACACTGTGTGCAATAGTTGCCGCTGGAACGATAAAGTCCCATGAGTTTGGTATTGGTAGAAGGATTGATGACCGTCTCAATTTCAATTTCGAAGGTCTTCTTCTTTGGCACCTTGCGAATTACCAGTGCGGTTGGCGTTTCCTTATAGTCCGCCTCAGTAAGCTCCTTGCCTTCGACGCTGACAGAGCGCAGGGTAAGTTCATCGCCATCCAGCTTGACCGGACAATCATTATCAATGCCCTTTTGCCGCTGGACCACCAGTTTGGATTTGACGAGCGTTTCTTCAGGATCAAGCTTCACATCAAGATCGACGGTTAGAACCTGATAATCTGGCTTGGTATAGTTTTTCAGATGGATGACCTGACCCTGAGAAGTGCGCATATGAGGTTTTCCGATTGTTTCGAATCCGTTAAGAGTATGTCATTTAGAGCAATTCGGTTAGAAGTCCAAATCCGCTCTGTTACGTAGGAAAATATCTCACATGTCCTCGGCTATCATTCAAATGCTGGATACTTTGGTTGAGCACCGCGACCGCCTTGCCAGCACTTCCATGCGAGAGCAATTTGAGACTAACCCGGCACGCTTTGACGAGATGTCAGTCCAAGTGGGTGACCTTATTTTTGATTATTCCAAAAACCATATCGATGATGCAGCGCTGAGTGATTTGTTGAAGCTTGCCGAACACGCGGAATTGGCGGAAAAGCGCCAGGCCATGTTTTCCGGGCAAAAGATCAATACGACGGAAAACCGCGCGGTCCTGCATACTGCCCTGCGCAATCGCAGCGGAAAAAGCGTGCTCGTTGACGGTGAAGACGTTATCCCTCAAGTGGATGCAGAACTCACTCGGATGGAGGCTTTTTCCGAGCAGGTGAGAAACGGTTCCTACAAGCCTTCAGGAAAACCGATCACCGATGTGGTGAATATCGGTATCGGTGGATCAGACCTCGGCCCCAAAATGGCGGTTGAAGCGCTGTCTCCCTATGCCGATGGGCCAAGATCACATTTTGTTTCAAACGTGGATGCTGCCGATCTGGCAGACACGTTGGAACACCTTAACGCGGAAACCACGCTCTTCATCATCGCTTCAAAAACCTTCACCACGCGTGAAACCATGACCAATGCGCATTCAGCCCGAAAATGGGTAGAGGCTGCTGTAGGTGAAAAGGTAGGCGAGCATTTCTGCGCGCTTTCCACCAATCTGGAGGAGACCGGCAAGTTCGGCATATCAGATGAGCGTACCTTCGGTTTCTGGGATTGGGTCGGTGGACGCTATTCGGTCTGGTCTGCAATCGGGCTGTCGGTGATGCTCGCAATCGGTGCAGACCGCTTTGATGAGTTCCTCGATGGGGCTCTTGCAGCTGACAAGCACTTTCAGGAAGCAGGGTTTGACAAGAACATTCCCGTTTTGATGGCCCTGCTTGGTGTATGGCATCGAAATATTTTCGGATTTGCCGCCCATGCTCTTCTTCCTTACGACAATCGCCTCGCAAGTCTGCCCCGATGGTTGCAACAGCTAGACATGGAATCCAATGGTAAGTCCGTCATGCTGGACGGCGTTTCGGTCTCCATCGATACCGGACCTGTCATTTTTGGTGAACCGGGCACCAATGGTCAGCACGCATTTTATCAGCTGATCCATCAGGGAACCGAAATCATCCCGTGTGATTTCCTCGTTGCAGCGCTGGGCCATGAGCCGGAGCTTGATGAGCACCACAAGATTTTGCTGGCAAATTGCCTCGCCCAGTCAGAAGCATTGATGCGCGGCCGCACGCTCAAGGAAGCAGAAGGCAATCCCCATCGGGTGTTTGAAGGTAACCGGCCGAGCAACACCTTTCTGTATCGAAAGCTCGACCCGAGAACCCTCGGCATGCTGATGGCCATCTATGAGCATAAAATATTCGTGCAGGGTGTTCTTTGGAACATCAATTCCTTCGATCAATGGGGCGTGGAACTGGGCAAGGAACTTGCCGGTGATATCGAGAAAGTCATGGAAGCGGAAGATAACACAGGCGCCAACAATGCTTCCACCAAAGGCTTGTTGGATGCAGCTGCAAAATTCAGATAACGTCTATTCCCGGCCCTGAGCGGTTCGTAACAGGGTTTGCTTGTTCTGTGCCTCACGGTGAATGGTGTAGATCGACGCTGCAATGATGATCATCGCACCAAACCAGGTCCAGAAATCCGGGAACGTACTGAACAACAACCATCCGAAAAACACCGAATAGATCAATCGCACATAGTCAAGCGAAGCCATCACAGAGGCTTCTCCATATCGGTAAGCCATGATGTTGAGCATTTGCGCGCCATAGGAGATGAACCCCATGGCAATCAACAGCACCCATTCCCATACGGTTGGCCATTGCCAGAACCAGATGCCTGGACCGGCAACCGCTACACCCACGCCAAGCGCCTGATAGGTGAGAATGGTGGTGTTGGATTCGGTGCGGGTTAGGATCCGGATAACCACCATGACACTTCCCGCACCCGCTGCACCGATAAGGGCGTAAACACCGTAAATCGTGAACCCATCGAAGCCAGGCCGCAACACGATCAAAACACCAATGAAACCGATGATAACAGCCGACCAGCGACGGATACCAATCACTTCATTAAGGACAAAAATCGCGCAAATGGTCACAAAGAAGCTCTTGGCAAAACCGATCGCGGTCGCGTCCGCTAGGGGCATATGGATCACAGCGGTAAAGCCGAACGACATGGCCACAAGGGCCAGGAAAATCCGCAGAAACTGCAGTCCCAGATGATTTGTCTTCAGGCTCCCTGGAAATCCGTTCAAGATGCTGGGTGCCACGATGAATCCCATAACAATCTGCCTGACCAGCAGAATTTGGAACACGTCAAGGCGTTCACCGGCCAGTTTGATAAGCGCGATCATGGTGCCAAACCCGGCAGCAGCGAACATGAGGTAGATGCCGCCCTTCACATTTCCGGGCAGTTTATAAAACTTTGATTGCAGTGTTTTGATTGACATAAGATGTTTCCAGAACTGCAGCATAGTTCCAAACAATCTGCCTGCAAGACGTTATTTCGATATTTCCCGTCATCATGACAATTAATAGGCTCGACGACCCAACTGGGGATCACTATATGTCAAACATCAATATCGAGATTGGGACACAAGCATGAACGAAATCACGCATACGAAATTTGGCCTGGGCGCATCCGTACTGCGCAAGGAAGACAACAGTTTCATTACCGGTAACGGCTTGTATGTGGACGATAAAACTGAAGAAGGTGTGTTGTACGGTTATGTACTTCGCTCGCCCGCTGCCCATGCGAAATTCAGTTTCAATGATCTTGAGGCTGCGCGCTCCCATCCCGGCGTGCATGCGGTACTCACAGCTGCAGACGTTTCTGATCTCAACCCCATGCCTTGCCTGATCCCGGTTGAACAACCCGATGGCACCAAGAACATCAACCGCGATATCCCGATCCTGTGTGATGGCACTGTGCGTCACGTGGGTGATGCGATGGCGTTCATTGTGGCAGACAGTGTGCGAATTGCTCGCGATGCCGCTGAACTCATTGACTATGATCTCGATATTCTGCCAGCCGTAGTCGACACTCGATCAGCTCTCAATGATGATGCTGCACTTGTATATGAGGATGAAGGCAAGAACCTTGCCTATACCCATTTCATGGGTGACCGGGAAAAGGTCGATGAAATCCTGGCGAGCGCTCATCACGTAACTGAGCTCGATATCGTCAATAATCGTCTTGTTTCCAACTATATGGAAACCCGCGCCTGTCTGGCAAAGTGGGATGATGAGAAGGACCGTTATGATGTGACGGTCAGTTCACAAGGTGTGTTCGGCCAGCGCAGGATCCTTTCTGCTGTAATGGGGCTCGATCCTGAAAAAATCCATGTGATGACCCATGACGTGGGCGGTGGTTTCGGAACCAAAGTGTTTGCTTACCGCGAATATCCCCTTTGCATGGTCGCGGCAAAAAAGCTTGGCCGTCCCGTTAAGTGGACCAGTGATCGTGGCGAACATTTCGTGAGTGACGCGCAGGGTCGCGACAATCTTGTAACAGCCAGAATGGCGATGGACGAGAACGGCAAGTTCCTGGCGCTTGATATCAATCTTCTTGCGGCAATGGGTGCTTATCTCCACGCCTATGGGCCATATATTCCGCTTCTCGGCATCACCATGGCTACGGGCCTTTACGATATACCGGTAATGGCAGCGCTCACCCGTGGTTGCTACACCCATACGGTTCCCGTCGACGCTTATCGTGGTGCAGGCCGTCCAGAAGCTGCTTATCTGATTGAGCGTCTGGTAGACCAGTGTGCTCGCGAAATGAACCTGTCAAAGGATGAGATCAGACGTCGCAACTTCATCCAGCCTGAGCAACTGCCATACACTACCGTTGGCGGCAGAATGTATGACACGGGCGAATTCCAGGCTCATATGGAGCTGTGCATGGAACGCGCTCAATGGGCTTCATTTGATGACCGCAATGCGGACGCAAAGTCCAAAGGAAAAATCCGCGGTATCGGTATGTCCACTTACATTGAAGCCTGTGCCTTCTCCGGTTCAGAGCCTGCTTTTATGGAACTGAAAGAAGATGGTTCTTTTGACATCAAGATCGGCACTCAATCCAATGGCCAGGGTCACGCCACGGCCTACGCTCAACTGGCCGCAGAAAAACTGGGCATAGACTACGAGAAAATCCAGGTCCGTCAGGGTGATACGGATGAATTGGAAAATGGCGGCGGAACCGGTGGTTCTCGTTCGGTGCCCCTGGGTGGTGCATCCGTTGTGCGCGCCAGCGAACAATTGGCTGAGAAAATCAAGAACATCGCCGCTGATCAACTGGAGGCTTCTGCTGCTGACATCGAACTGGATAACGGCGAAGCCAAAATTGTCGGAACTGACAGAACAATTTCTTTCGCTGATATCGCTGCAGCAGCAAATGATCCTGAAGACATTAAAGCTGAAGGCGAGTTCAAACAGTCTGAAGCAACTTATCCCAACGGTACTCACATCTGTGAAGTGGAGATCGACCCTTCAACGGGTGTAACCGAGATCATCAAATACACAATCGTGGATGATTTCGGCGTCACAGTGAACCCGATCCTGCTTGAAGGTCAGGTCCATGGCGGCGTAGTTCAGGGAATTGGCCAGTGCCTCAATGAGCACACGGTCTATGATGAAGAAGGGCAGTTGCTCACCGCTTCTTTCATGGATTACGGCATGCCTCGTGCAGACACCGTACCGGGCTTTGATTTCACAACCCGCAATGTTCCTTCCACCACCAACGCACTTGGGATCAAGGGGGCAGGTGAAGCCGGAACTATCGGATCCTGTCCTGCAGTGATGAATGCTGTTGTCGATGCACTTGATCGCGAGTATGGCATCACAGATATGGACATGCCGGTGACACCGGCCAGACTCTGGAAGCGTATCAATGACTGATATACCCATAGCGCTAACCATAGCTGGATCTGACTCTGGTGGGGGTGCCGGAATCCAGGCGGATCTCAAGGCATTTTCTGCCAACAAGGTCTTTGGTGCCAGTGTCATCACAGCCCTGACCGCTCAAAACACACTTGGCGTAACCGGTGTCCACGATGTGCCGCCGGAGTTTGTAACAGCTCAACTTGATGCGGTCTTTTCGGACCTTGATGTGAAAGCTGTGAAGATTGGAATGCTGTCGCAAGTGCCTGTTATCGAGGCAGTGGCATCCGGGTTGAAAAAACACCAGGTCACCAACATCGTATTTGACCCGGTGATGGTCGCCACGTCTGGCGACCTGTTACTAGCAAATGATGCCGTGGATGCCGTCAAATCTATACTGATGCCATTGGCTGATGTGATTACACCGAACCTCTTCGAGGCAGCTGAGATGACCGGCAAGCCGGTGGCACAGTCACTCGATGAGATGCGCGCTCAAGGAAATCAGTTGATAGATGCTGGTGCCAAGGCCGTTCTGATCAAAGGTGGACATGGCAGTACTGGTGATTGCGTGGATTTGCTGGTGCAGTCAGATGGTGTCAAAGAATTCAAAGCGCCGCGCATTGATACAAACAACACCCATGGTACGGGATGTTCGCTCTCTTCCGCAATTGCAGCACAACTGGCCCATGGAAAGACACTAGAGCAGGCAGTTTCGGAAGCAAAAGACTGGCTTACCGGTGCCATATCAGCAGCAGATGATCTCAATGTGGGCAAAGGTTCAGGTCCTGTCCAGCATTTCCACGCCTTGTGGTGATCAAACTACTGCGCGGGCCTGGATTGATCCGTGTCCTCAGCCTCGTCATCAGCCATATAGGTTTCGTGATCTGATCTCGGATCCAGCGCGTAGGTCTCTGTAGAGTGACCGATAATCGCGATCGGTGCCACCTGATAATCCATCTGCTGTTCATCATCCGGTGCTTCGCGTCTGATAATCCGGTAAGTCATATGGGCAGCCAGCAATAGGTGGGATGCACCAATCATCTGGAAGAGGGCGTTTGAACCGAACGCTTCCATCAATGGACCGGTAACAAGCGGCCCGATCATATTGCCCACCCCATACAGAATGAGCAGGCTCGAAGAAATTTTCACGAAGTCCTCGGGTGCTGCATGGTCATTCGCGTGCGCATTGACGAGCCCGTAAATCGGGTAGACGAACCCGCCCAGGAGAACCATCAGGGCAAAGAACATAACCTGGGGTTCAGCACCATTCACCGGATATTTTGCCACCAGAAAACCAACCAGCGTGCCGGCAAGACTGAGGGCAACCATCACATATCGGCGGTCTACCATGTCTGATATTTTACCCAGCGGATATTGGAATAGAACTGCGCCCAACATCACCAGCACAACCATATTCGCAATGTTGGCGCTAGACATGCCTGCATCCGCTCCGAAGACCGGTGCAAAACTCTGAAACGAACCCGCAAGTGTGCCGGCAATGATGGAGCCGATAAACGCCGATGGCGAGTTATTGAACATGTTCTTTAAATCGAATTCCACCTGATTAAGCGGAGCGGGAGACTGTGCCTTTGAAAGGGCGGTTGGCAGGACTGCCAGCGAATATAAAATCGCACCCAGCATAAAGAGGGTCTCGCGGGATGGATCAGCCAGCACAAGCATGTATTGGCCAGACATGAAGGCCACCTGTGAAATGATCATGTAAACTGAGAACATGGCGCCACGGTTTTCGTCCGAAATCCGCTCATTGAGCCAGCTTTCAATGATCATATAGGAGCCGGAAAAGCAAAATCCGGCGATGGCCCGCAGGATAATCCAGCTATAGGCTTCAATGATAAGGGCATTTAACAGAACAACCGTTGCCAGTAGGGCTGCCAGGGCACCAAAGGTCCGCACATGGCCAACCCTGCGCACCAGATGCGGTACAATAATACATCCGACCGTAAAGCCAATCGCCCATCCCGCACCGATCAGACCGATCTGCGACGCGCTGAAACCCTCCAACTGCCCGCGAACGGGAAGCAGGACGGACTGCATGCCACCACCTGCGAGCAGGAAGAAGCTACTGAGGAAAAGCGCGGAAACCGGCAAAATCTGTCTAAACATGGAAACTCACTCCATCAGCCCGAACAAATGCGTTGTCACTAAAACCGCTTTGTCAGGAAATTGCAGATTGTGCAAACGGTTTTTAGAATATTGTTGTCGCAAATGGATCGTCCGGCTTTCTAATGTGCCTTGGAAACTCTGCGCAGTTCAATCAAGGCGTTGCATTATCTCCAGCAAATCCTGCCAGGCCAGTCTTTTATGCCCCGGCTGCCTCAGCAAATAAGCCGGATGCAGGGTGGGTAGAGTGGGGATTTGCGACTGGCCAACGGGGAGTTCTTTCCATTTTCCCCGCAGTTTCATAATCCCGTCTGTGGTGTTGAGCAGGGTCTTCGCCGATGATCCGCCAAGCAACATGATAATGTCGGGCTCCACCAGTTCGATATGACGTTCAATAAACGGCCTGCAAATTTCCGTTTCCTGCAGTGTGGGGGTTCGGTTGCCGGGCGGGCGCCACGGAATGACGTTGGTTATGTAAACATCACTACGCTCAAGGTTGATCGCCGCGAGCATTTTATTGAGCAATTGCCCGGCGCGACCCACAAACGGCAGGCCCTGAATATCCTCATCCCGTCCAGGCGCTTCACCAATCAGCATCAGTTTTGAACTGGGGTCACCATCTGCAAACACGGTATTCTTCGCGGTCCGCTTCAGATTGCATCCGTCAAACGATTTTAGCGCATTTTCAAGCTCTTCAAGGTTTTGCGCCTTTGCAGCCACTTCCTTGGCGCTTTCAATGGTTGCCGTGTCCGGCATTGTGGCAGTGGGTGTCGTAGCCGCCTTTGCTTGTGATTTTGCCCTTGAAATCACTTCCGCGCGTTCGCGTGCACCCTGATTTTGTGGTGTGGCAGAGCGTTCCACAGGCTTGGAAAGTGAGACCTGCTGCTGGCCAGGTTTCTCCTCAAACCGGTTAACAGGTTTGTCCTCAAGCAGCAGATCAACACCTGCGTCAACATACCATTCGAGAATTTCCTGAACATTGTGCATATATAGACACTATCAGCGGTCAAATTGACAGGCAAACCGGTTGAACATTGTTACACATGGATTTCATGCCAAAACATGAAAATAATAATGGAAACTCGCGTTTCACGTGATAAAAGGGCTGATCTTTGAACGCCGCTATCGGCATGATGTTGGTTTATTTTGGAGAACGCTATGTCAGAGGAATTCGCAGAACGTGAGAGCATGGAATTCGACGTGGTTATCGTTGGGGCGGGCCCGGCAGGTCTATCTGCTGCCATCAGGCTTAAACAGATCAATGCTGATCTGGAAATTGTTGTATTGGAAAAAGGGCCAGAAGTTGGTGCGCACATTCTTTCAGGCGCAGTCATGGACCCATCTGCGGTCAATCAACTGCTTCCTGATTGGAAGGATGATGAAAACCATCCATTCAAGGTTCCGGTCACAGATGACATTTTCAACTTCCTTACTGCAACCGGCAAATTCAAACTGCCTGGATTTGGCATGCCAAAGTTCATGCACAACCACGGAAACTATATCGTTTCCTTGGGCAATGTTTGCCGTTGGTTGGCTGAAAAAGCGGAAGCGCTGGGCGTAGAAGTTTATCCAGGCTTTGCTGCCGCTGAAGTAATCTACGATGAAAACGGAGCCGTTAAGGGTGTTGCTACCGGTGACATGGGTCTTCAAAAAGACGGCACACCTGGCCCGATGCACGAACGCGGCATGGAATTGCACGGTAAATATGTCCTTATGGGAGAAGGCGCGCGTGGCTCTCTTTCCAAGGAGCTGATCGCCAAATTTAACCTGGACAAAGACAGCAGCCCACCAAAGTTCGGCATTGGCTTTAAGGAACTTTGGGAAGTTGATCCTTCCAAACATAAGGAAGGCCTTGTGGAGCATTCCCTCGGCTGGCCACTGCAAAACAACCAGGACGGTGGTTCATTCGTTTATCACATCGAAAACAACCAGGTTTATGTGGGTTATGTTGTGGCACTGGGTTATAAAAACCCTTACCTCTCACCGTTTGAAGAATTCCAGCGTTTCAAAACCCATCCATCCGTTTCACCATTGTTGGAAGGTGCCAAACGTATCGCTTATGGTTCCCGCGCCATCACCCAAGGTGGCTGGCAGTCCGTACCAAAGGTTTCTTTCCCAGGTGGTGCATTGCTGGGATGTGCAGCCGGTTTCGTAAACGTGCCGCGCATTAAGGGCTCGCACAACGCCATGTTCTCAGGCATGCTTGCGGCTGAACATGTGGCAGAAGCCATTGCCGCCGGTCGCACAAACGATGAACTTGCAGCATATGAAGATGCATGGCGTGACAGCGAAATCGGTAAGGACCTGAAGCCGGTTCGCAATGTCAAACCACTTGTAACCAAATTCGGTTCCGTGAAGGGCATGATCCTTTCCGGTTTCGATATGTGGTGCAATATCATCCTGAAATGGTCTCCATTCGGTACCATGAAGCATCAGAAAGCAGATTATCAGGCAACTGAACCTGCAAGCATGCATTCACCGATCGAATATCCAAAACCTGATGGTAAGATCACCTTTGACCGTTCATCCTCTGTATTTCTGTCAAACACCAACCATGAGGAAAACCAGCCGGTTCACCTGAAGGTTGCTGATCTTGATAAACAAAAACAGTCTGAACTTCATGAGTTTGCCGGTCCGTCCACACGCTACTGTCCAGCTGCGGTTTATGAGTGGGTGGATTCAAACGGCGACGCTATCCCGCTCGGTCAGGAAGCACAGGCGGAAGATGCAACTTTCGTGATCAACAACCAGAACTGTGTTCACTGTAAAACCTGCGATATCAAGGATCCGAACCAGAACATTAACTGGACGGTTCCTCAGGGTGGCGAGGGGCCTGTTTACCCGAATATGTAATTCGGTATCGGATTTTAGAATTATCCGGCTATGTAGCGCTTCATGTCTTCGGCATCGAGCTCTGCTTGCCGGATTTTTCGTTTCACCACATCACCGATGGAAATGATCCCGGTCAGCTTATCGTTGTCGATCACAGGAAGATGCCGGAAACGACCCTGAGTCATCTTTTCCATGAGCTCATCAATGCTGTCATGCTCTCCGCAAGAGACGACTTTATTCGTCATACAGGTGGAAACCGGTTCGTTCAGGACCGAAGCACCGGACCTTGCAATTTCACGTACCACATCTCTTTCTGAAACAATGCCACAGACCTGTTCCTGGTCACTCAGAACTACGGCAGCACCAATCTTTTTTTCTGCAAGTGTTTTAATAATATCCTTGATAGTCGTGTTCGTATTTGCCGTTACGACTTTACGGCCCTTTTCAGCTAAAATTGCGGAAACAGACATATTTGTTTCTCCTTAGGTATCAAAAATACCCCCCGCCAAGAAGAATTGTAGTTCAAACTTTACGCTTTTTGCAATCCATACGTTTTTACATGTGTTGATAGCTTGCCGAAAAAACTTAATCGGTAATCTGGAATTTCACCTTTATGGGGAGGTGATCAGACCCCATCGGAGCTAACGTTTCGGCAGAAATTACCCGCACACGGCCTTTGGAAAGCACGTTATCAATAGGCAATCCTGCCCAGAACCAGGAATTAATAACAGGCTCATCCAAAATCCATGTGGGGCCGATACCTGGAGTGATATTCATGCCCGAGGCGGTGGCAAATTTCTGTAACGCGTAAGACCACGTCGTGGCATTAAAATCACCCGTTGCGAGCGCGTCTTTTGCCGTTTTTTTGAGAATCGGAAGATTGGCATCCAATTGTTTGGGACCCGATGCAGGCCAAGGCCAACGGGAATGCACCAGTATCAGGTCCATAGGTTTATTATCCGGTGCAACCACGGAAACCTTGGCCAGAGACCCGAACACACCGCACTCGGACTTTCCAGGTTCAAATCGCCATTTGGAGAAAATCTTGATGCCGCCTCTCTTTCCGAATTCCGGGCAGTGAAAAAGATGTGGCCACTTATCCGAAAATGTCTTGAGACTTTGATCCCATAAAGGCCCGGCTTCTGTGACTGAAATGAATACAGGATCTGCCGCAATGGCGGTTTTTATAAAATCTGATTGCCGCTCATTGTTAAACAGCAGGTTGAAATGAAGTGCGGTATGGACAGGCTTTCCCGCAGCAGCACTTTCATCTGGTTTGGCCAGTATGGTTCCATTGTATGAGAGAAAAAGACCCAGAAAGCCGAAAAGCAATGAAATAACGGCATATTCTTTCGCGCGAAATACGATTGCCCCAATTGCCCCGATCATCAAACAAACGCCGAAATGAAACCGGCCATGCGCAATCGTATCAAAGGCAGGATGCAACTGGCCAAACAGCCCCAGTAAGACACCGGCAGCAGCGCCTAAAACGCCGAGCTTTAACGCGAGTTTAATGAGACGGAGAATCATGGAAGTCTTATAGTTGGCGTTGGGAGAATTAGCGACCTCAAATTAGAGTTACCGAGATTGCACTTTGAGAATCCTGCACTAAACTCCCAGAGAAGTTCAAACCCTTAGGAATTCCCCATGACACAAACAGCCCCCATCCAACTCTACTATTGGCCCACTCCCAATGGCTGGAAAATTACGATCATGCTGGAGGAGCTCGGGGTTCCCTATGAGGTGAATTACATCAACATTGGCGCCGGTGATCAATTTGCTCCGGACTTTTTGAAAATTGCACCCAATAACCGCATGCCCGCGATCATCGATCCGGAAGGACCGGGTGGTGAACCCATCTCTGTTTTTGAGTCAGGCGCAATCCTTCAATATCTGGGACGAAAATTTGGAAAATTCTATCCAGCTGACGAACGGGCCCGTGTCGAAGTGGACGAATGGCTCATGTGGCAAATGGGCGGCCTTGGCCCCATGGCAGGGCAGGCTCATCATTTCCGCATTTATGCACCAGAGGAAATACAATATGCGATCAACCGGTATACGAACGAGGTGAACCGCCTATACGGCGTGATGGATAGACGTCTGGAGGGAAGAGACTTCCTGGCAGGTGAATACTCCATTGCCGATATGGCCTCTATCGGTTGGGTAAATGCGTATGAACGCCAGGGCCAGGATTTGAACGATTTTCCAAATCTAAAGCGCTGGTTTGAAACCATGAAGGCGCGTCCAGGTGTGGAGGCCGGCCTGCAACTGGGCATCGAAAAACGCCAGGCTCAAAATCCGAAAGATGAAAAAGCGCAAAGCGTCCTGTTCGGACAAAAGGCCAACTAATATGAAGCTCCTGAAAATTCTGGCCGCAACGGCAATGTTGCTGTCTGCCGGTCAAAGCAATGCGGAACTCCTGGGCGAAGAGTGGATTGACGAAGCTGAAATGAAAAAGCAGTCAAACTTTGCTCGCAAGCATCGGTTGCTGCTAACCAGGCTCAATTGCAAGTTTAAAGAAGGTATTGAAAATCCAGGCCGGTCAGATGTTATCTTCCGCGCGGAGTTCGAGCGACCACAAACTCCAATAGGTTGGGGGTGGACCTTTGACGCCAATGCCCCAAACCCGGCGGCTGAACAACAGGCAAAAAGTGCAGGCTTCGAACTGGCAACGGAAGATTATTTCGAAATCACTGGTGTGACTTGGGTGCGATGCAAGGTCTGGCACCGGCCAGCGCAATAAAAAACCCCGTTTGGGACGGGGTTTTCAATCAATATCTGATATTCAGATTATAGTTTCTTCCAGGTTTGTGTCTGGCAGAAAACTCTTAGGGCACATCCCTGTAGCTTCATGGACTTGCCTGACACTTTTGCATTGCCGGAATACTCTCTGTCATCCTCAGGATCTGTCACAGTTCCTTTGTACTCGGCGCCTGAACCCTTCAGCTTACCAATTTGTTTGCCTGTATACTGCCCGGTTGTGAGTTTGATGCAAAACGAACTGCCACATTTGGAAATTTTGGCGTTTTCACCGCTTTGAGTTTTCCATGTTCCTTCAATCGGCTCTGCGGATAGTGCAAATGTTATGCTCGCTGCGAACAAGGCTGCAGCGCAAGCAATAGAGAATGTTCTTTTCATGTTGATTGTACCTCCAAACGTATTTTGACCCTCACTGGGACACAAAACAAAAATTGACGTAAACGTCAACTGCTGATTTCCAAAACCTACCCAAATCTTCGTGTTCGAATGTGAACTTCGATTCAAATTTTATGTAAATTGGAATTGCCTGTTTCAAAGATGGTTACGAGATTCTTGAAATTCAAACATGAATCAAGGGTAAAAATCCCAATAACCTATTGAAATCATTGAAACAGTGAAGTGAATCGAATCTTAAATTTACTTTCCGTTTTTAAATCATTTGCATCTCGTTAAGCAAAGTTCTTAAGGCTGGTTTTAACTCCTTGCGTCATTCTCACCTCATCGAAACGAGATCGGGATCAACCCGACAATCGAACAAATAACAAGACCGGGATTAACTCGGCAAAACAATAAGATCAGGGCAAACCTGACATAATAATAAGAGATCGGGGACAACCCGGCGAGCTAAAGTGACTAACGACAACACCTCGGTGAATGAGGGGCAAAAAAGGAACTAACAATGGCACGTTTTGAAACTTTGAATGCGGATTTTGCCGATATGGCATCTACTGAAAATGCCGAGGTGTTGTTTGAACTCGGTCTGATGTATGCAGCCGGTCGCGACGGTGAGGAAGATATGGTTTCTGCTCACAAATGGTTTAACATTGCTTCTTTTAGAGGTTTTGAAGCTGCTAAACAGCGTCGCGAAGAAATTGCCATGCAGATGACAAAAGAACAGATTGCAAAAGCACAGCGTGCTGCACGTGAGTGGATCACGCAACACTAACAGAATACCCCCGGCCTTTTTTGGCTGGAAAAATTAAGCAGGGGGAAATCAGGACTGTTCGGTTATTCTCCTCCCTCCGAACAGTCCTGACATTCTGCCGAAATACTCTCCAAGAACGTACGGAAGTTGTGTCTGATTAAAATCGGCAACTTCCGTTTTCTTTTGCCTGAACAGCAACTATACCTATTGTGAAAAATGTAGATTCAGGTGTTTGGCATGAATGATGAAGCAACCAGCAGGAAAACAGCGGGCATGAAAAAACGCCGGCAGGTTTTGGGGGACAAGCATGTGGACCGGGCAGTGGCCGGAACAAACGAATTCAATGCTCCATTTCAAAGTCTGATAACCGAAGCTGCCTGGGGCACGGTCTGGTCTGGCGATCACTGGGATGATCGACAACGCTCCATCGTAACACTTGCACTCCTGGCCGGTCTTGGCCATCACGAAGAGCTTGCCATGCATATCCGTGCCACCGTAAACACAGGAGCGTCTCGGGAGGATATTCGCGAGGTTTTTCAACATGTTGCCATCTATGCTGGTGTTCCGGCAGCAAATACAGCAATCAGAATTGCACAGGAAGTGTTCCGCGAAATGGATGATCAGTGATGACGACGGACCGGTTTCTTCCAAGACTGAAAGACTGGCACCCGCCAGCACTCAAGCCCGTTTACAAGAGCAGCATACTTCGCTCACCGACAAACCCACCGATCCTGATACCCGGAAAGATGCCTGCTATCCATACGCCGGTTTTTGACCACTCAAACATTGGTGAATTGGACAATAACCTGATTGCCAATCATGCGGCAGATGGGCAGATGCCCATCGGTTCCCGATTGCTCATCCACGGCAGGGTGCTGGATGAAAATGCAAACCCGGTTCCTGATTGTCTGATCGAAATCTGGCAGGCCAATTCTGGAGGTCGCTATCGTCACAAGGACGACTCCTATCTGGCAGCACTTGATCCAAATTTCGGAGGTTACGGACGCACATTGACGAAAGCTGACGGGTCTTATGAATTTCTGACTATTCGACCCGGCGCCTATCCGTTTCCAAATGGACCCAATGACTGGCGTCCGGCTCATATTCATTTTTCCCTGTTTGGACATGCTTTTGAACAGCGCCTTGTCACCCAGATGTATTTCGAAGGCGATCCATTGATCAGGCTCTGCCCTATCGTTGCAACACTGCCAAGCGAAGAGGCGGTGGACCGCCTGACCGCCAAGCATGATCCCGTCGCAACACTGCCGATGGACATGCAGGCTTATCAATTTGATCTGGTATTGCGTGGCCGTGGCCAGACGAGTTTTGAAAATAGACCGGAGGGTATGTGATATGCGGAAGTTAAAGGAAACACCTTCACAAACAGCCGGTCCCTACCTTCATATTGGCATGATGCCGGAAGCATCCGGAACCGAGCCCAAAAACTGGACTTCATTTTGCAGTCAAACAGGAGCCAAAGAATATCAATTGAACATGCGCCTGTTCGATGGTGGAGAAGAAGCTGTAACCGATGCGATCATCGAAGTGTATCACGCATCAGGTATGACCCGCACGACCTATGAAGAGGCAAATGGACTTTTCAGTTTCGGGTTCAACGAAACCAGCGACGCACCTTTCACACTATTCGTAATGGCTCGCGGGATAAATGTTGGCTTGTGTACAAGAGTTTATTTGCCGGACGAGGCTGAAAACCTATCAGACAATGTATTACAAACCGTGCCGGAAGCTCGCAGAGAAACGCTAATTGCTAAAAAAACAGATGAAAAACAATTCATGTTTGACATTCACCTTCAGGGTGAGCATGAAACCGTATTCCTGGAATTCTGAGTATATCGCCACATGACTTATCTCATAACCGGAGCTGCTGGCTTTATTGGTTATCACCTCTCAGCAAGACTTCTTGAAAAAGGGGAAAAGGTTATCGGCATCGATAACCTGAATGACTATTATTCACCGGATTTGAAACTTGCCCGTTTGGAGCGCCTAAAGGTTCATGATGATTTCACATTCGGCGAAGTGGACATTGCTGACGATGCGGCTCTGGAAGCATTTCTTGATGGTAAGCATTATACAAAAATAATTCACCTGGCTGCTCAGGCAGGCGTTCGTTACAGCATTCAAAACCCGCGCGCCTATGTGAAATCCAATGTGGTGGGTCATGTCAATATTCTGGAAATAGCAAGAAATAACAAAGGCTTGGAGCATATGTTGTATGCTTCTTCCAGCTCCATTTATGGCGGAAGAACGGATCTGCCATTCCGTGAAGACGATCGGGCAGATACGCCTGTCTCGCTTTATGCAGCAACAAAGAAGGCAGATGAATTGATGAGCCACACCTATGCTCATCTTTATGATATTCCCTTGACCGGTTTGCGCTTTTTCACCGTTTACGGCCCTTTTGGCCGACCCGATATGGCATATTTCTCCTTCACTAGGGACATACTGTCCGGGAATGAGATCAAGGTTTTCAATCACGGAGAAATGTTGCGCGATTTCACCTATATTGATGATATTGTTTCAGGCGTATTGGCAATTGCCGAAAAGGGTCATTCGGTCAAGGAAGGCGTGCCGCACGTGGTCTACAATATTGGCAACAATAATCCCGAAAAGCTTGAAGACTTCATTGCCATACTGGAAGATGAGCTAGGCGTTCGTGCAAATAGAGTGAATCTGGACATGCAACCTGGTGATGTTCCGGCAACATATGCGGATATTTCAGCTATTAACCGGGATTATGGTTTCCAGCCGGAAACCGATTTGCGCAGTGGCTTAAAAAGCTTCGTGAGATGGTATCGGCAATTCTATGGCGAATGAAGCGCACCCTCTCGATCTGGAAAGACACCTGCATCTCAGGAAAGCGCTGTCGACGGTTTCCAGATCTTCAGCTTTGACGATTTGGAACGAAGCACCTGCAGGTAAAAAATTATCGGCAGTTTTAAATTTTCTCCAGTTGCGCTTTGGAACGGGCAAACTTTCAAGCAATGAGTTCATCGACTTTGGGTTTTGCGATGGGCGGCATACGTTGGATGAAATGAAATGTTTTGCGGGCAAAAGGGCGCAGCAGGCATTTAACATAATCTATAACGACAAGACCTGGTACGCAGCAACCAAGCACAAATTGCTGTTCGATACTACCATGAAGGGGGCTGGTCTTCCGATACCAACCATGCAGGCCATCTATGACCGGAAAGGCCGCGGTGCCGGTTATCCGCTCCTGACCGATCTCAACCAGCTGAAATCTTATCTTGATGATGCTTCAAACCACCCGGTCTTTTGCAAGCCCACAACCGGATTGCTCAGTATTGGTGCTTTCAGAATAGACGGAAAAGACGGTGACAAATTGCTGATAAACGGATCGCATCCTTATTCAGCCGATGAGGTGGTGAACTACATTTCAAAACTCTCACCCAAGGGGTATTTGTTTCAGTCAGTTCTTAAACCTCATCCGGAATTTCAGCCACTCACCGGTGATGCGATCGCATCGGCAAGATTTGTCATCTTGAATTTTGAGGGTCACGCCGAGATACATTCCTGCATCCTGAAACTACCGGCAAAGGGAGAGGTGGCGGATAATTTCTGGCGCCCCGGTTCCGTGCTCTGCAATGTGGATCCTCAGTCAGGTGAGATCATCAGAAGTGTCTGCAAAAACGAAGATGGTATCACTGCCATATCCGTGCATCCTGTCACGGATTTCAAAATGATTGGATACCGGTTGCCTGACTTTTCAATGGCAAGTGAAACGGTGCTTCGCGCCGCAAGATTTCTTGCCGGAATAAAAGTCCAATCCTGGGATGTTGCTTTTTCTGATAAGGGGCCAATTTTATTAGAAGTGAACTTCGGTGGGGATTTGAACTTGTCACAGTTGGCATCCGGGCAGGGTATTATGGATAGTTCCTTTTGTAAGATACTTCGTCAAAGTGGCTTCGACGGCCAATTGCCAAATGGATAATGATCATCCATAACCCGTAAATTGTGTCATTTCGGGATTGTCAACGGCATTTCACACAGATAGTTGATGAAGTGTGCAATATGTCACTTTTCAATCTTGAAACGGTGTGCATTAATTTTGAAGACACATGGGAGAAGTGTCCGGGCATCGATTTGAAATCTGTCCGGAAACGGGAAGTGGAGTATTATTCGTTATGGGGCCGGCTGATTATTTGCTGGAAGTGAAGGACCTTAGAGTTTCCTTTGATATTCAGGGAGGCAAAGTAGAGGCGGTCAAAGGGGTCAACTTCACAGTAAGAGCAGGGCAGGTTGTAGCCCTAGTGGGCGAGTCTGGCTCCGGTAAATCTGTCATTTCCCAAAGCATCCTCAGAATCCTGCCACGAAACGCGCACATCGAAACCGGATCCATACTTTTAAATGATCCCGCAACCGATGATCCTCCTGTTGATATTGCAAAACTGCATGCGAAAGACCCTTACCTTTATGAAGTCCGCGGCGGCCGGATTTCCATGGTTTTTCAGGAGCCTATGACAGCTCTTTCTCCCATCCACACCATCGGCAATCAGGTGGAAGAAGCACTAACCCTTCATCACAAGAAGACCCCGCAGGAGGCAAAACAGGACACGGTGGAAATTTTGCGCCTTGTCGGTTTTCCAGATCCCGAGCGCGGGTATGAGATGTTTTCATTCGAGCTGTCTGGTGGATTGCGCCAGCGCGCCGTTATCGCGATGGCTTTGATCTGCAATCCTGCGATGGTCATTGCAGATGAACCAACCACCGCTCTAGACGTCACCGTGCAGGCACAGATCCTGGGTCTGATGAAAGATCTGCAGAAGAAATTCAACACTGCCATTTTGCTGATTACTCATGATCTGGGAGTGGTCGCAAACATGGCTGACGAAGTGGTAGTCATCTACCATGGCACCATCATGGAAGCGGGAAGTGTGGATGAGATTTTCAGACGTCCACGCCACCCTTATCTGAAAGCTCTGATGAAAGCGGTTCCTCATTTCGATATGAAACCAGGCGAACGTCTGGTTTCTCTTCGTGAGATCGATGGTGCAGAGGAAAACGCCGTCAAGAAACTTGGGCATCGTTTCCGTGCTGAAACCGCTGGTGAAAAGTTTGATAAGCCGCATGTGCGTGTCCAGAACCTTCGTAAGGAATTCACACTCAGTAAAGGCAGTTGGTTTGCCAGTGATGACTCAAGAAAAGTGGTCGCTGTTGATGATGTGAGTTTCGAAATAAACAAGGGTGAATGTCTGGGTCTGGTTGGAGAAAGTGGCTCTGGTAAGACCACCGTTTCAAAACTGGTGATGCGTGCGCTGGAAGCTACCGCGGGAACCGTAGAGATTAGTGACGGTTCAAAATTCACAAATGTTCTGGACCTGAAGGGTCCAGACCTGATGGATTATCGCCGCAAGGTTCAAATGATTTTTCAGGATCCGTTCAGCTCCCTCAACCCGCGCATGACTGTGCAGAACATTCTGCGCGAACCACTTACCATTCATGAACTTGGCAATGCGGAAGAGCAACGACAAAAAGTCATCGACCTGATGTCTCTGGTAGGTTTGGACCCCAGGTTCCTGAACCGCTATCCGCATTCATTCTCTGGTGGTCAACGCCAACGCATCGGAATCGCACGTGCCTTGGCTCTTAATCCGGAGTTTATGATTTGCGATGAACCTGTATCAGCACTTGATGTTTCGGTGCAGGCACAGATACTGAATTTATTAAATGATTTAAGGACTGAACTCGGGCTCACAAGCATGTTCATTTCACACAACCTGGCAGTGGTTCACTATGTGGCCGAGCGTATCGCTGTCATGTGCCAGGGAAAGCTGGTTGAAATTGCTTCCCGTGAACAATTGTTTGAAAGCCCGCGTCACCCTTATACTAAGTCACTGCTTGCGTCGGTTCCTTATCCAGACCTTGATCGGTTACTGGATTTTGAACAGGTGAAATTTTCTTCATCAACCGGATCGGAAGCGTGGGGAGGAGCATTTGCTACAACAGAAAATTCTGCACTGACAAAAATAGAGGTGGAGAAGGGTCACTTTGTTCTGGCAAATGAAAATTGTGATATGAAGGAGTTAAGTGCATGAGGACGGGCATGTATTACTTAATGCGATTGATGACAATTATGGCGTTTGGCCTTTTTGTCCCAACCGGAATTGTGACGGCCGAAGAAGTGCCGTTTTTTGAATCAAGCGTTTCTTCTGGAAAGTTACCACCAAAAAAAGAGCGGTTGCCTGACAACCCCTTGGTGATTGACTTTGAAAAAGAAGAAAAGGTTTCAGGAAAGTACGGCGGTGAAATGCGTCTTTTGATGGGACGCGCCAAAGACCTGGGTCAGATTACGGTTTATACCTATGCCCGGGTCGTGGGCTACAACACCGAATATAACATCGTACCGGACATCGCTGAATCCTTTGAAGTGAAAGACGGTCGGGAATTTACATTCAAGTTGCGAGCAGGCCACAAATGGTCCGACGGACACCCGCTCACCACTGAAGACTTCCGGTACTACTGGGAAGATATGGTCAATGACCCTGAACTAGGTCGCAAGGGTATTCCAATCAAAATGCTGGTGAACGGAAAAGGCCCAAAGTTTGAAGTTCTGGATGAACTCACCTTCAAATATACATGGGAAGAACCAAATCCTGCATTCCTACCTGCGTTGGCCGCTCCCTCGCCACTCTACATTTATCGCCCGGCACATTACATGAAGCAGTTTCATGCGCGGTATACAGACCCGACTAAACTTGCTGAAATGGCAAAGGCCGCAAGCACGAAGGACTGGACAGGTGTACACACACGCAAACAGAGGCAAAGACGTCCGGAAAACCCGGAATTGCCAACTCTGCAAGCTTGGAGAAACACGACTGCTCCACCAAGTACACGCTTCGTATTTGAAAGAAATCCCTTTTATCATCGGGTAGACCCTGACGGTCGTCAGCTTCCGTACATTGATAAGCTGATCATGTCAGTTGTTTCAAAGGATGTGATCCCGGCAAAAACCGGTACGGGTGAAAGTGACCTGCAGGCACGCTATCTGCGTTTCGACAATGTTCCGTTCCTGAAACAGGGCGAAGAGAAGGGCGGATACAACACGCTGCTTTGGTCATTGGGCAAAGGATCGCAGCTGGCACTGTTCCCTAATCTGAATACAAATGATCCTAAATGGCGCACACTCGTTCGCGATGTACGCTTCCGCAGAGCTTTGTCTATGGGGATCAATCGTGATGAAATCAACGAAGTAATCTACTTCGGTCTGGGATCACCAAGCGCCAACACTGTGATGCCGGAAAGTTCGCTCTTCCGCGAAGAATACGCGAATATGTGGGCTGAGTTTGATCCTGACAAAGCTAATGCTCTCCTGGATGAAATTGGTCTGACAAAACGCGCAGACGACGGTATCCGTTTGTTCCCAACCGGTGAACGGGTTGAAATTACGATTGAATCCGCCGGGGAAAGTACCGAAGAAACAGATGTTCTGGAGCTGATCGAAGACCATCTTCGAGGTGTGGGTGTGAAAATCTTCGTGCGTGCTTCACAACGCGATATCTTCAGACGCCGGGCTTATTCCGGTGACACCGTGATGTCAGTTTTCACAGGCATGGACAATGCGATCGCGAGCCCCGAAATGAGCCCGCAAGAGCTGGCGCCAACTGCCCAACCACAGCTGCAATGGCCAAAGTGGGGGCAATATAACGAAACCAATGCCAAGGCTGGTGAACCTGTTGAGATGGACGTGGCCAAGAAACAGCTGGCTCTCTACAATCAATGGATGATGAGTTCTTCCATGGGTGAAAAGGAAGAAGTCTGGCATCAGATGTTGAAGAACTACACTGATCAGGTTTTCACGATTGGTACGATAAACAACAGCCGACAGCCGGTCGTAGTTTCAAAAGATCTGCGCAATGTGCCGGAACAGGCCATTTACTCTTGGGATCCAACTTCGTATTTCGGCGTCTATCGTCCAGACACATTCTGGTTCGATCGGTAGGATTCCAGCGTAATGATTTTGTACATATTCAAACGAATTTTATACATGATCCCTACACTGATACTGACAAGTATCCTTGTGTTTCTGCTTATCGAATTGCCTCCGGGTGACTATTTTGAAACCTATGTGAACAATCTACTGGCAGCCGGTGAGACGGTTGATCCCAATCAAATTGAATTCCTGAGAAGGGAATACGGTTTCGATCTGCCCATCTGGGAAAGGTATTTTAAGTGGGCCAGTGGAATGGTGGTCGGCGATTTTGGGTATTCGTTTGAATATGAACTGCCAGTTCGTGAAGTGATTGGCGATCGGTTGTTTTTCACAATCATCGTTACGTTCTTCACCATCATTTTTACCTGGTTGGTAGCATTTCCAATTGGCATTTATTCTGCAACGCATCAGTACAGCTGGGGTGACTATGGTCTCACATTCCTTGGTCTGCTTGGACTGGCAACACCAAACTTTCTCTTGGCACTGATCATGATGTACCTGGCGAACCAGTGGTTCGGCACCGCTATCGGCGGTTTGGTCGATCCGGAGTTTGTGGATCAACCGTTAAGCTGGGCTAAATTCCTGTCAGTTCTGGAACACATCTGGATACCGGTAATTGTGATTGGAACCTCCGGCACAGCAGCCATGATCAGACGCGTCAGGGCAAATCTGCTGGACGAGTTACGCCGACCTTACGTTACCACTGCACGTGCCAAAGGACTGCCTGAGACACGCGGCCTGATGAAGTATCCGTTCCGCATGTCATTGAACTTTTTCATTGCAGACATTGGCGGAATCCTGCCTCAGGTGATTTCAGGCGCGGAGGTTGTCGCAATCGTTCTATCACTTGAAACAACGGGTCCGCTGCTGATTGAAGCCCTGCAATCCCAGGATATGTATCTCGCTGGATCATTCCTGATGCTACTCGGGTTCCTGACCGTGATCGGTGTATTGCTGTCAGATATCGCGCTGGCATTCCTTGATCCGCGTATTCGACTTTCAGGGGGAGTAAGTCGATGACAGAGAAAACAGCTGACAACCACTACGTTAATACTGCGCCGTTTGATCCCAAATCCATTGAGGAACTCACACCGGAACAGGAAGCGGTTTATCTCGCCTCCCAGCGCAAATTGATGTGGTGGAAATTCAAGAAACACAAGGTAGCTGTTGCTTCCGGCATTTTCCTGCTGTTCATGTATTTCATCACGGTATTCGCGGAGTTTTTTGCCCCTTATGCACTGGACTCGCGCAATGCAAAATACATTTATGCTCCTCCACACAGCATTCATTTTTATCACAAGGGTGAGTATGTGGGGCCATTCGTATATGATTATGATCGCGAAATGGATTTCACAATCCCGCGGCGCATATATGTGCCGAGTGAAGATAGAATAATTAAGTTGCAGTTTTTCTGCTCTGGTGAAAAGTACAAGTTCTGGGGCTTTATCGAGGCAGACAATCATCTGATTTGCGCTGATATCAAAAAACCGATCTACCTTCTGGGTGCCGACCGGCTCGGCAGGGATATGCTGTCCCGGATCATATACGGAGCGAGAATTTCACTGACCATTGGTCTTGTGGGTATCGCCATCAGCTTCACACTGGGAATTATCATTGGCGGCTTGGCAGGTTACTACGGTGGTTGGGTTGATCTCGTGGTTCAACGTATCATCGAAGTGGTGCAATCGCTTCCCACCTTACCATTATGGCTGGCTTTGGCCGCAATCATGCCTGCTACCTGGTCGCCAATTCTCATATATTTTGGGATAACGATCATATTAGGATTGATTGACTGGACCGGGCTCGCGCGAGCGGTGCGATCGAAATTGCTCTCGCTTCGTGAAGAGGACTACGTGCTTGCTGCCCGGTTGATGGGAGCAAGTCCTGGCCGGATTATTGGGCTGCATCTTGTGCCCGGTTTCATGAGCCATTTGATCGCGTCAGCAACGATCACAATTCCCACAATGATCCTTGGTGAGACTGCGTTGTCCTTCCTGGGGCTGGGGCTGCGTGCACCGGTTGTGAGTTGGGGTGTTCTGTTAAACGAGGCGCAAAACATCGAAGCCGTGGCCCTGCGTCCATGGTTGATCCTGCCGGTTATTCCGGTGATCCTGATTATTCTGGCATACAACTTCTTCGGTGATGGATTGCGGGATGCCGCTGATCCGTACGGCTAGGATATCAGATCAGAAAGCACTTGCTGGAGGCGCGAAGATGCCGCCTCCAGACTATGTTCACTCAACACTTTCTGGTGCGCATCACTACCCATGCTGGCCCTAAGCTCTTTGTTTTTTAGGAGCTTGATGATATTTGCCTGCATTTGTTCATCATCATTTTCCGGGGCAAGCAATCCCGTTTCCTGATGCTGGACTACCAGAGGTACGCCCATGCTTTCAAAGGCAATGACAGGCAGGCCTTGCAGTTGAGCTTCGAGGTAAACCATCCCGATTGGTTCTTTCCAGCCGGGCCAGATGAAAATGTCGGAAAGCTTCATCCACGCAAGAACTTCCGCCTGCGTAACCTGACCAGTCCAGTGTAGCCGCTCCTGATTGATGCCTGAAAATGCTTCCCGGATACTGTCTTCCTCTGGCCCCCCGCCGACAATAACAAGGTTCCAGTTTGCGTCTTGAATTTGCGTAAGTGTTTCCGCAAGCATGTAAAAATTGCGGTCTTTCTTCCCTTTTCTCATCATGCCTGTGGTGATGAGGGTGGGAGTGTTATGATCCCAGTTTTCCGGCAATGAAACGGTCTGGTCCGTCGGTTCAGACAAGCCTTCAAGATCAATAAAAGGCTTGAGCTCAAACAGTTTTTCCTGGGAACCAAGGAGTTCACTCAGATAGGCACGATCCGTCGGTTTGAAGACGAGATGCCGGTCCGCTTGCTTGATGCCAACTTGTGCTTCTTCGCGCCAAGGTTTCCATTCATCCTCGGGACCACCTTGCCCCGTTCGAGCCGCTTCCACTGTCACATACGGAATGCCAAGCGCTTCACTTACCGCAGGGCCAATCCAATCTGGCGCTTTGCAATAGGGATGATAGGTCAGCCAGAGTTGCGGCAATTCAACTGGTGGCAGACCATCATATTCACGTATAAGCCTATCCACTTCCACCAGCGCTCCGGATTTGCGATCCCGTAAATAGTCATCTCCGCTGCGCTTTGAGTAACATATATATTCCGATGCGATATCAACGGTAAAACCTGCCATCGAAAGTGCTTTGACCAGATTCCGCGCAATCAGCCTGTCACCTGAGGGAATAGGGTGATCAGGTGGCTTGATTGGGGCAAAAAAAGCAATGCGAGGTGGCTGATTCATGGGCTTATTTAGCGGTTAAACAAATCCCGATGCAAAGTAAATTTTATGTGGACAGGCTTGTTTATTGGCGCAAAAAGATCATAATGCCGTCGGGGAGTAGTAGACGAGTAATAAGAGCGGGTCAGAGTGGTGCAAACAGATCGTCTCGATCACATCAGAATATTGATGTATAGCCACGATACGTTCGGTTTGGGGCATTTGCGCCGTTGCCGCACGATTGCTCATGCTATTGTGGAACAGTTTAAAGGCGTTAGCGTCCTCATAATTTCAGGTTCTCAGATCGCCGGTGCGTTTGATTTTCGTGCACGGGTGGATTTCGTAAAAATCCCTTCAGTCATCAAGCTTTACAACGGTGAATACGATTCAATCGGTGAATACATCGATATCGATGATATCCTCGAAATGAGAAAACTTATCATTCAGCGAACAGCTGAAGTGTTCCAACCGGATATCTTCATAGCTGACAAGGAGCCCTTGGGCCTTCGTGGTGAGTTGGAACCCACGCTGAACATGTTCAAGGAAATGAATACCAAGACTGTGATCGGCTTGCGTGATGTGATGGATTCTCCCGAACTTCTCACCGCTGAGTGGGCCAAATCAGATATGATCTCAAAGATAGATCAGTATTACGATTGTGTTTGGGCCTATGGACCGGACTATTTCTGGAATCCGCTAAAGGGCTTTGATCTCCCGGAAACACTCAGCGACAAGCTGACCTATACCGGATTCATCCATAGGGAACTTCCTTCGCTGGACACATCCGAAAGCCATAATTTGCCTGACAAATATATCCTCGTTACCGGTGGCGGTGGTGGAGATGGTGGCACATTGATGGAGCAGATTTTAGCAGCCCGCGAATATGACAGTCAGATCGATTTTCCGATCGTGATGGTCCTGGGACCCTTCATGAAATCTGACGTGAGAGACAGGATACGCATAAGAGCCTCCCGTCTTGCGAATATTACAGTGATAGATTTTGACAACCGGATGGAAGTGCTGACGGCTAAAGCGGAAGCAGTTGTGGGAATGTGTGGATACAACACCTTCTGTGAAGTCATGTCCTTCGATCGCAAGGCACTATTCGTGCCGCGTGTATCACCTCGCGAAGAGCAGTTTATTCGCGCAAAACGGGCACAGGAACTTGGGTTGTGCGAAATGTTGCACCCCGATGATGCGGCGATCCCGAGTGTGATGGCAGAAAAACTTCGCAGTCTTCCTGACATTCCCCGTCCATCGTCGAGCCTCAATACCGGATGCCTTGATGGTTTGATCAATATTTGTTCTGAAGTCGAGCGTCTCTCCACTCTGGATGAAGTGAATGATGATCACTCTGAAAAATTGATGGAAGCGCAGACTGCGTGACAGATCCAATATCTTCAAAACGTATCGCTTTGGTGTTGAAGGGCTATCCACGCCTGTCTGAAACCTTCATTGCTCAGGAAATTCTGGAGTTGGAAAGGGCAGGCTTTGACATATCCATTGTCTCGTTGCGCTTTCCAACCGACAAGCAGGTACATCCGGTTCATGAAGAAATTGGTGCAGATGTTCACTACTTGCCTGAATATCTACATCAGGAAATGGTTCGCGTGCTTCGCGCCAAGATTGCTTGTCTCTTCAAACCGGGGTTTTGGAAGGCACTACCGGTGTTCCTGAGGGACCTGGCCAGGGATCGAACCATCAACCGGATCAGACGCTGGGGTCAGGCACTAGTGATGGCGAACGAGTATACGGATGATGCTGATCACATCTATGCGCATTTTTTGCATACTCCTTGTTCGGTTGCCCGGTACGCTGCAATCATCAGCGGTAAGTCTTTCTCCATATCAGCCCACGCAAAGGATATCTGGACTTCGCCAGAATGGGAGATGAAAGAAAAACTGGTCGATTGTGACTGGCTTGTAACCTGCACAAAGGGTGGGGCGGATTATCTCAGTTCCATTGCGCCACCAGAGCGAGTGAAGCTGGTATATCACGGTCTTGATCTAACCCGTTTTCCAAAGCCTCCGAAAACCGTTGGCAGCAAACGCGATGGCAGAGATCCAAACGACCCGCTGCAGATCCTCACGGTCGGCCGTGCGGTTGCAAAAAAGGGAATTGATAATCTGTTGCAGGCTTTCGCAGGATTGGACGATGATTTCCATTGGCATTGGACCCATATCGGCGGTGGTCCGCTTAGGGATGATTTGAAAGATCTTGCTAAAATCCTCGGGATTGACGACCGCTGCCACTTCAAGGGCAGTATGCCTCAACTGGAAGTGCTCGAACACTATCATAAATCTGATCTCTTCGTACTACCCAGCAAAATCGATGAGACAGGCGACCGGGACGGATTGCCAAATGTTATTGTTGAGGCTCAAAGTCAGCGTCTGCCTGTATTATCAACAAACATATCAGGAATACCCGAACTCATCGAAAACGGCGTAAATGGCATTTTGGTCGATCCGGATGATGTGCAGGCTCTAACCCGGGAAATATCTAACCTCGGAAGTAATCCTCAGCTGAGAATGGAAATGGGGCAGGCGGGAGAAGCCAAAGTCCGGTCGGAATTCAGCCACATGGAAACGATAGGAACTCTGGTATCATTGTTGGATAAGAGTTTAGGCTTGGACTAGTTAAAATGTTGAATAAAAAGAAAATTTTCTTCTATGTTCAACATTTGTGGGGAGTGGGGCATGTTTATCGTGCAACACGGGTGGCAAAAGCGCTTTCAGCCCACGGGTTTGATGTGCACCTCATTTGGGGCGGTACGAGAATTGAGTCCTTCGACTTTTCCGGCATCACAGTCCATCACCTTACCACTGTCCGTACAAATGATGTTTCATTCAGTAAGCTTGTGCACGGTGATGGCACAGAGTTCACAGCAGATGATCAAGCCAGGCGTGCTCAATCTCTCTTGGAATTGTTTGAAAAAATCCAACCTGATGTCCTGATCACAGAAGCTTTTCCATTTGGGCGAAGGCAAATGCGTTTTGAACTTTTGCCTTTATTGGAAAGAGCAAAGGCATCACACAACATATCGCTAATTGCAGCATCAATCCGCGATATCATGCAGGAGGGCAGAAAGGAAAAACGTGTTGTTGAGTCCGCGAATTTAGTTCGCGATTTCTTTGATGTGATACTCGTTCATGGTGATCCGGGTTTGATCCGCATCGAAGAAACTCTGCAAGGCGTGGATCAGTTTGCAGACAAGATCCGTTACACCGGGTTGGTATTGCCAGAACCTTCCGATGAACCGGTAAGTTCAGAGTACAAATGCGATGTACTTGTGACAGTTGGTGGTGGAGCTTTTGGGCAAAATCTCACGAATACGGCCATGGAAGCGATGAAATACTCCAAGGCCTTTCCGGAAAACTGGATTGTTTCAGCCGGCACTGAATTGTCAGACGGAGACTTCCAGTCCTTAGTTGATCGATGCCCTGCCGGTATGAAGATTTTGAGATATATTCCTAATCTGGCGAATGTGATGCGGTATACAAAGGTTTCAGTTTCCCACGCGGGATACAATACGGTTGGCGATATCTTGAGGGCAGGTTGCGCAGCTGTGTTGAACCCGTATGCGGATGGTAAGGAAACTGAACAACTCAGGCGGTCTACGATGATGCAGGACCTTGGTTTGGCAAAGATGATCCTGCCAGAAGGACTTACTCCGGAAAATCTGGCTGCAACAGTTGATGAAGCTTCAATGCTAAAACCCGGCACGATTGATCTGGAAACGCAAGGCGCGGAAAGGTCTGCAAAAATTATTGAGGACTGTTTGAAAAACAATCCATGATCTCCCTTGCATTCGCTTGAAAAAGAACGCCTAATCTGTATGTATCAGCGTTAACGTTAGATAGAGGTAGAAATGTTACGCGGCATCATAGGTGCATTGGGACTGGTTATTTTGTGGCTATTGATGTCCGGAATATACGACAAGTCGCTTATTTTGGCGTTTGGTGCCTTCTCGGTCGCGCTTTCCGTTTACATCGCTATTCGCATGGATCGTGTTGACGAACATAATCTTGGATACGACATCGGCGTAGTAGCTACCACAACCTACGTATTTTGGCTGCTTGTGGAGATTGCCAAATCCAATTGGGCGGTAACAAAGATCATCCTGTCCGGGAAACCACCAGCCTCACAAAAAATGTTCGATGTGCCGGTCACCCAGAAGAGTGAATTGGGTCAGGTAGTATTTGCAAACTCCATCACGTTGACGCCGGGCACAGTAACTGTGGAAACCGAAGATGATCATTTCATAGTTCATGCCTTGGATTTCGGTGATGGTGACATGGAAGCGCTGGCAGAAATGGATTCCCGGGTGACAGCCATAGAAACGGTCGGAGGTGATCGCTGATGTTTCTGTTTGCTGCCGTTGCACTCTTCATTGGCATGGCTCTGGTCCTTTACCGGCTATATGCGGGGCCAACACTTTATGACCGTGTACTGGCTGGAAACTCATTCGGGACCTACACAGTTTTGTTCATAGGAGTGTTGGGTTTTTTGAACGGTCGGCCGGACTTTCTTGATATCGCGCTTCTCTACGCGTTGATAAATTTCGTGGGCACGATCGCAGTTCTCAAATATTTCAGATACCGCGCTATTGGTGACACATCTCCGGAAACAAAAGGTGTTCCGGCAAAAATCGGACGCCTTAAAGACCGGGGGGCGCAATCATGACCCCTGTGGAATTGATTGTAGAAATTGTCAGCTGGCTGCTCATTGCCAGCGGCTCATTTTTTCTGCTGATCGGTGCGATAGGTACGGTCCGTTTCCCGGATTTCTGGAGCAGGCTTCATGCGGTTTCCGTAACTGATTCCGGCGGAATGATTTTGCTCACTGCAGGCATGATCGTTCAGGAAGGCTTTTCTCTTGTTACTGTGAAACTCGTTTTGATCGGCATTTTCCTGTTCATCACAGGTCCTACAGCAACCCATTCAGTGGCAAATGCAGCCCTTGTATCCGGTCTGCTGCCGGAGGGATATACACGGAAAAAACTCACAAAGAAGAAAACAGAGACCGTAAATAAGGTAAAGAAAACAACAACTAAGCGTGCCAAGGCGCCAACAAAACGCAAGAGTGGCAAGTAATGGACGTGTTCGTAAATCTGGTCCTGTTTACCGGTCTTGTTGCAACAGGTTTTGCCATTCTGTTCATGCGTAAACTTTTTGCCGTTGTCATGCTGGCGGGTGTGTTCAGCCTGCTCTCCGCATTGCTCTTCGTCACACTTGACGCTGTGGATGTGGCTTTCACGGAAGCCGCTGTTGGCGCAGGCATATCAACCGTTCTGATGTTGGGGACCCTTGCGCTCACTTCCCGTGATGAGAAAATGCCGAGGAAATTTTCCCCCGTTCCTTTGATGGTTGTTTTGGTGACCGGTACAGTTTTGGTCTACGGAACGTTGGACATGCCAACATTTGGTTCCGCGGACAGTCCGGCACAGACCCATGTGGCTGCCGAATATCTGAAGCGCACGCCAGAGGATACGGGTGTCCCGAACGTGGTCACTGCAATTCTGGCGAGCTACCGTGGCTATGATACGCTTGGTGAAACTGTTGTGGTGTTTACAGCAGCAATCGGTGTTCTGATTTTGATCGGCAATTTTGCACGCAGACGTGACAAGCCTGAACCGGAGGATGATGCCTGATGCGCCACCACCTCATTCTTAGGGTTATTACAAAACTACTCGTTGCCCCGATTGCTCTCTTTGCGCTTTACGTGCAGTTCCACGGTGACTATTCGCCGGGGGGAGGGTTCCAGGCTGGTGTAATCCTTGCAGTGGCATTCATTCTGTTCGGCATCGTCTTCGGTTTGCGGAAAGTGAAACAGGTGTTCCCGCCCTGGCTGGTGCACAAATTCACGGCACTTGGCGTGCTTTTATATGCCGGGACCGGCGTAGTCAGCCTGTTCAGAGGAAAGGAATTCCTCGATTATTCTGCCCTCGCTTCCTATCCCAAGGACGGACAGCATATCGGGATCATCGCCGTAGAATTAGGCGTGGGGATTACAGTCGCATCAGTGATGGTTGCGATCTACTACGCATTCGCTGCAAGACCACCCCGCATCAGTGACGAGGAGTGGTAATTCAGATGGACTTTATTCTCGGACATATGAACTACTGGCTCTTCATCGTTCTGATGATGACAGGTTTTTATATCGTTGTGGCACGCGGAAACTACGTCAAAAAGATCGTCGGTCTGAACGTTTTCCAGGTTTCCGTATTCATGTTCTACATCTCAATCGGGAAGATTTCGGGTGGTACAGCACCAATCTATCCAATTGATCTGAACGTCGATCCCAATGTGGCTTATTCCAACCCATTGCCGCACGTACTAATCCTCACAGCGATTGTGGTGGGTGTGGCCACAACATCACTTGGGCTCGCCTTGATTGTGCGCATCCGTGAGGAATACGGCACAATCGAAGAAGAAGATATTCTGGATATCGAACGCCAAATGCAGAGCGAGGAAAACGCTGACCATGGAGAATCAATGGGAGGTCGCGCCTGATGGCTGACGCCTCTGTATCTCCAGCGCTGGGCATAATTGAACAGCTTCCTTTGCTGACCGTGGCCGTGCCGATGTTGGCTGCACCACTTTGTATTGTGTTTGGCAATCGGCACATCGCGTGGGTGCTGGCCTTTGCTGCAAGCCTGTTCGCATTCTTAGGCTCCATTCACCTGATGTTGCAGGTGATGGATGGCGATGTAATCTCTTACCATCTGGGAGGTTGGGCGCCGCCGCTAGGAATTGAATACAGGATTGATGAAGCAAACGCCTTTGTCATGATGCTGATTTCCGGCATAAGCACCATTGTATTGCCCTATGCCATCAAGAGCATTGCTCATGAGGTGAAGAAAGTAAGCCATACGCTCTTTTACTGCTGTTATTTGCTGTGTTTCACCGGTCTTATGGGGATGGTAGCAACAGGCGACGCCTTCAACGTATTCGTCTTCCTCGAAATCTCTTCACTTTCTACCTATGTCCTGATCGCCATGGGCGCAGAGCACGATAAACGCGCACTCACCGCTGCCTATGATTATCTGATTATGGGTACGATTGGCGCTACCTTCTTCGTCATCGGGATTGGTTTTCTATATATGGCAACCGGCACGCTCAATATGGCGGACCTGTCGGAGCGCTTAACAACCATGGGTGATAACCGCACGGTGCAGGCAGCTTTTGCATTCATCGTCATTGGAATGGGCTTGAAAGCAGCCATCTATCCGCTTCACCTTTGGTTGCCAAACGCCTACACCTACGCACCATCGGCGGTCACCATATTCTTGGCTGCGACAGCTACCAAAGCGGCGATTTACGTTCTGATACGGTTTATGTTCTCTGTGTTCCAGCCGCAATTTGCGTTCGAAATCAACACCATGCTTTGGATCCTGATGCCGCTTGCAATCCTTGCAATGTTTGCTGCATCGTTGATCGCGGTTTTCCAGTCAGATCTTAAAAGACTACTGGCCTATTCAAGTATTGCGCAGATTGGATACATGATCCTCGGCGTTTCGCTGGCAACACAGACAAGTTTGACGGCTGCAATTGTGCATTTGTTCAACCATGGCATCAGTAAAGCCGCGCTGTTCATGGCGCTAGGTGCTTATGTCATGCGTTCCGGTGACTCATTCCTCAATTCATTATCAGGTCTCGGTAAACGCATGCCCTGGACCAGTGCCGTATTTTTCATTGGCGGGCTGAGCCTCATCGGCGTTCCAGGAACCGCAGGATTTATCTCCAAGTGGGTACTTGTAAATGCAGCACTTGAGCTCGATTATTGGTGGCTCGCCTTGTTGATTGCTGCTTCGTCGCTGCTGGCTGTTATTTATGTCTGGAAATCTATTGAGGTGCTTTATATGCAGGACCCCGTCGAGGGCACTACGGCAAAAGAAGCACCATTATCCATGCTTATTCCCATGTGGGTTCTGGCGCTTGCTTGTATCTATGCAGGATTTGATACAGACGGCACCACACAAATGGCAAGAATTGCTGCTCAAGGGCTAATTCCATCATTGGGAGGAGGCCAGTAATGGATACCAACACCGCAATCCTTGTATCCCTGCTGCTGCCGATGCTTGCTACCGTGAGCAATCTCCTTCATCCCACGCAACACAATTTGCGCGATGGCATTACGTTCATCGCTGCACTTGGGACATTCGCCTGTGTCGTAAGCATCTTCTTGAACACAGGTGGTGCTCCCACCGAAACGTTCAAACTATTCAGTGTGATGCCTGGGCTCGATGTGGCATTCCATGTGGAACCGCTCGGCATGCTCTTTGCGCTGATAGCATCAGGGCTCTGGTGTGTGACACATCTCTATGCCATCGGTTATATGCGCGGTAACAAGGAAGAAAACCACGCTCGTTTCTTTGCAGCATTTTCGTTCTCAATTGGCTCTACGCTGGCCATTGCCTTTTCAGCGAACATGTTCTCGCTTTTTATCTTCTATGAAATCCTGACTGTTGCCACCTATCCACTGGTTGCACACAAGGGAACGGAAGAGGCAAAACGTGGCGCCAGGGTCTATCTCGGTATTTTGTTGGGCACCTCAATCGGTCTCCAGCTTGTTGCTATCGTATGGACACTGGTCGCAGCCGGTACGCTTGATTTCACTCCAGGTGGAATTCTTGATGGTAAAGTCGGTGCGGGATTGGCTGCTGTTTTGCTGGCACTTTATGCATTCGGTATCGGCAAGGCGGCATTGATGCCATTCCACAGATGGTTGCCATCAGCCATGGTTGCGCCAACACCGGTTTCTGCACTGCTGCATGCAGTTGCCGTTGTGAAAGCAGGTGTGTTCACCATGCTGAAAGTCGGTGTTTATATTTTCGGTATTGATTTTCTGGCCGAAACAAATGCGTCTGACTGGTTGATGTGGCTGGCAGCTTTCTCAATTCTATCTGCGTCCGTTGTTGCCATGACCAAAGACAACCTTAAGGCTCGTCTTGCTTATTCAACAGTCAGTCAACTTTCCTACATTACACTCGGTATGGCGCTTGCCACTTCCATGGGTGCCATTGGCGGTGGGTTGCATATAGCCATGCATGCCTTTGGCAAGATCACTCTCTTCATGTGCGCGGGTGCAATTTACGTCGCAACGCATAAAACCAATATCAGCCAGATGACTGGTTTGGGTCGTGCAATGCCATTTACATACACAGCGTTCCTCATCGGAGCCTTGTCCATCATTGGGCTCCCACCGCTGGGAGGCTCGTGGTCCAAGTGGTATTTGATGTTAGGTGCAGCCGACACCGGACAGGTGATCATGATAGTGGTGTTGATGGTAAGTTCGCTGCTGAATGTGGTTTACCTGTTAGGACCAATCGCTAGAGGCTTCTATCTCGCGGATGCCGACAATGAAAAACTGGCTGCAAATGGAATATCCGAAGCACCGTTCTGGTGCGTGGCACCACCCGTTTTCGCAGCGATAGGATGTATTGTGCTGTTCTTCTATGCAGGTGACATCACGACCATGCTTGAACCCATGATCGCAGGACAGGGAGGCACGGCTCAATGAGTTCGGAAACCAAAAAGCGCGTTGATAATCCCGCAGATTTGCCCTGGCTTGGTCGAAAACTGTTGTGGCTCGACAATATGAAGAATGTCGATCGTATCGTTTATGGTTTGTACGGCCTGTGTACAGTTCTGTTTCTGGCCGACTTCTTATACAAGAAGAAAACCTATCTCGATCTGGAAGACTTGCCAGGTTTTTATGCAATCTATGGATTTGTCATGTGTGCCGCCTTGGTGGTCTGCGCAAGGGGCATGCGGGTATTTCTGATGCGTGACGAAACTTACTATTCCCCGAAAGACGTGGAATCGGAAGAGTATCCTGAACATGACATGGAACGGGAAGAGCACGATGCTTGATTTCTTTCCTCCATACCTTTTCCTTATTTTGGGCGGCCTCATTCTACCGTTGCTGCCCAAGTCTAATCCTAGTCTGAGGGCGGGGTTCTCTCTGCTGCTTCCAATTTTCTGCGCAGGAATGATTTGGGAACTGCCCATGGGTGTGCATGGGGTTGTCAATCTTGCAGGTTGGGAACTCACCCTTCTGCGCGTTGACAAACTCTCTGTAATTTTCGGACTTGTGTTCTCGCTCGCGGCGTTTCTCTCCATGTTATATGCATGGCATGTGCGCGATATTCAGCAGCAAATGGCGGCACCTTTATATGCTGGCTCAGCGATTGGTGCCGTGTTCGCCGGTGATCTGATAACGCTTTTCATCTTCTGGGAAGGTACAGCGATTACGTCTGTGTTCCTGATCTGGGCAAGACGGACACAGGGAGCTTTCTATACCGGGTTGCGCTATCTGGTAATTCAGATTGCTTCGGGTGTTCTTCTACTCGGTGGCGTGGCATTGCTTTATCGTGAAACGGGCTCAATTGCCTTCGAAGCCATGACACTTGGCACACTTGCCACGTGGATGATGTTCCTTGCCTTCGGTATCAAATGCGCTTTCCCGCTACTTCACAATTGGCTCCAGGATGCTTATCCGGCAGCGACGGTGACAGGTACGGTAATCTTGTCGTCTTTCACCACCAAGCTTGCGGTTTACGCTCTGGCGAGAGGATTCCCGGGAACAGAAATCCTTATTTATATAGGCGCAGTGATGACACTGTTCCCGATCTTTTATGCGGTCATTGAAAACGACCTTCGTCGGGTGTTGGCCTATTCACTGAACAACCAGTTGGGCTTTATGGTGGTGGGTGTTGGCATCGGCACAGAGCTCTCCCTCAATGGAACCGCGGCACATGCCTTCGCGCATATCCTTTACAAATCACTCCTGTTCATGAGCGTGGGGGCAGTCCTTTTCAGAACAGGGACGGCCAAGGGTTCAGAACTTGGCGGGCTTTACAAGACGATGCCACTGACCATGATCTTTTGCGTGATCGGGGCTGCGTCCATTTCCGCTTTCCCGTTATTCTCAGGGTTTGTGACAAAATCGCTTATTCTGTCTGATGCCGCACATGAAGGCTATTATATCGTATGGGGTATTCTGCTATTTGCCTCAGCTGGTGTGTTCCACCACTCGGGGATCAAGATCCCGTATTTTGCATTCTTCGCACATGACAGTGGCAAACGACCCAAAGAAGCTCCCACACATATGTTGTTAGCCATGGGGATTACAGCAGCGCTTTGTATCCTGATCGGTATTTTCCCTGAACCGCTTTATGCCTTGCTGCCATATGACGTAAGCTATGTCCCGTACACAACAACCCACGTGGTGACACAATTGCAATTGCTGTTCTTCTCAGCATTGGCATTCACCGTACTGATGAGAACGGGAATTTATCCACCAGAGTTGAAATCGGTCAATCTGGATACGGATTGGACTTACCGGAAGCTCCTGCCAATAATTTTGACAAGGGCTACCAATATCATCATCGGGTTATGGCAGTTTGCGGGCTACTTCACCAGTAAGCGCATAAGCACTATCATGCAGGGTCTTTATAGATCGCATGGGCCAGAAGGTAGAATGGCCCGTGTCTGGCCTACCGGTTCGATGGTGTTGTGGATTGCAATCCTGCTGGTGGCAACTTTGGTGGCAAACTACGTCTAAGGTTTGCAGATATTGTCATTGTCAGGGGCAGGGACAACAAGATCAAGAGAGAATACTTCCTGCATGGTTTTTCCCTCGGAGAGACTTGCTTGCCACTCCTCTTCAAGCTCCAGTCGGGCTTCAGCAGCGTCTATCCAGACTTCCAACTCTTCAGGCGACATGGCAACAAGACCATCATCATCACCAATGATGTAGTCATCCGGTGTAATCTCCACATCACCCACAACCACAGGACCATTAACAACGCCCTCTTGATTGCCTATTGGTCCCCTTGGATTGATATGTCTGGTATAAACAGGGAAATTCTCCCAGGTCGCGAGTGTTGCCACATCCCGAATAGCGCCATCGCAAATGACACCACCCACATCCTTGCTGCGAAGCTGGCCGCAAAGGATGTCGCCAATCATGGCATTGCCTTGGTGCCCTCCGGCAGCAATAACCAGTATGTCTCCCATCTCAGCAGTATCCACACCATGAAGAACAGCCCCGAAATCGGGCGGTTCGCATGCAACTGTGACGGCCCTTCCAAAGAGCAGTGGTTGTCTGCCGATAGGAAGTAGGGGTCGAATATCCGGGGTAATTTGCCTTATCACCGGATCCAGATCGACTGTAACGGCAACAGGAATTTTACGCCAACGCATCTCAAGATTGCGTGGAATTGGCAAATCAATTCGATGTCCCTTGGTAACAGACATAACTTCCCTCTGTAGAATTCATCTACAAATATGCGCCTATCTTGCCCCGCCTGCAAGCCCTTGAGATATTAGTCTTGATATCCACAGACGGATTCAGGCATTTCGATCAAATACGGTTTCTTTGCCTGATATGCTGCTTTGAGAACATCCGCTAACTGATTCAAAGCACTAAGTCTTATCCCATCCATACCATAGGATTTGGCTTGCATGACGAAGTCAGGGGGCGACGGTGTAACGCCGACTGTTGTGATGTTGTTTGTCTCCATAAATCTGGCAATTTCCTGATACCCTGAATTGTTCCAGACCAGAAAAATAACGGGTGTCTCTTCATCCATTGCGGAACCCAATTCAGACAATGTGAACTGCGCCCCACCATCCCCAACGATGCACACCACAGGGGATTGAGGGTCTGCGAGGCTTGCGCCGATGGCAGCTGGAATGCCGTAGCCCAATGAACCGTAGCCGACGGACGAGTTAAACCATCCGGAGGCACGGTTTATTCTGCTGAAGCAATTGCCAGCATAAACTAACTGGGTCGAGTCACCGACAAATATGAGGTTCGGCAGTGCCAGTTGGACGCTATGAATAATGTCGATCTCATGCCGTAACTTCGGCCCGATCTCCTCAAGAACTGCTTCATTTATTCTCTCGGCGGTCTCTTTGCCGTTTCTGGCCATTGGCTGCGGATCAAGCTTTGCAAGAACAGCTTTACAGGCAGTTTTTGCGTCACACACAATTGCCAAATCATTGGCGGGTCCGGTTACCAGCTGACTTATTTCTTTATCGATACGCACAAACTTTTGTAACTCAGGCGTTCCGTTGTTTTCGTAAATGTCATAATCCGTTGGCCCCATCTGGGTACCGAAAGCCAGGATCAGATCGGCATCTCTCAAACAAGCTCTTACACTTTCCAACCCCGGGCTTGCAGGCACAAGCAAGTCGTGGTTTGCCAGCATCCCCCGTGCATTAATCGTGCTGATTACGGGTGCATCGAGCCGGGTGGCCAATTCAGAAATCTCATCATTTGCTTCCTTGGCTCCGCCTCCGATCAGGATGACCGGGTTTTGCGCTGTAGCACAATCTTTTGCGATTTCTTCGATCGCTACGTCCGGTGCCGCAAACTCGCCTCTTGCCGAAGACCTGAACCTTGGCGCATCTATTTTTTGTGACATCACATCAATGGGGATCTCAATATGAACGGGGCCGGGGCGGCCTTCCAGCATCAGTGTCCATGCTTTTTCAAAAACCTCACCCAACTGGTCTGCATGAAGCAGGGTTTGGGAATATTTGGTAACCGTCGACATCATTGCCTGTTGATCAGGTAATTCATGAAGCGCGCCGCGATAATGGCCGTGAGCCGTGCTCTTGTTAACGCCGGAGATCACAAACATTGGAATGGAATCAGCCATAGCCTGCGCCATTGGGGTAATCATATTCGTAAGGCCCGGACCTGTAATAATGAGGCAGACGCCGGGTTTGCCCGAAACGCGCGTATATCCGTCAGCCATGAAGCCAGCACTTTGTTCGTGCCGTGGTGTGATATGACGGATGGAGGAATTTCCGAGCCCACGATAAAGTTCAACGGTGTGAACCCCGGGAATGCCAAATACAAGATCCGTACCTTTGGCTTCGAGAAGATCGATAAGCGTTTCACCGACTGTTTTCACGTAATATCCACTTCATATTTCTTATTGGCGATCAGAAGTGCGTATCACATGATTAGGCGCAGGAAAATTACTTTCAGTACATATAATCGAATATGCGGACAAAAAAATACAGGCACATAAGCGCCTGTATTTATTAGGTAAATTATTGATTTTTAGTCGAAATCACTCGCTGAATGGCGTTCTGGAAGCTGCTCGTCTTCTTCACCCCAGTTCCGATTTACTATACGTCCACGTTTTACCGCGTCACGATCGTACAGCTCGTCTGTCCAACGCAGAACGTTCTTATAGCTCTGGGCATCAATGAACTCGCCAGCATCGTAAAGCAGTCCCTTGCAGAGTGCACCGTACCAAGGGAATATCGCCATATCCGCAATCGTATATTCGCTGCCTGAAATATACGCGTTTTTCTCAAGCTGTTTGTCGAGCACATCAAGCTGGCGCTTAACTTCCATTGTGAACCGGTCAATACAATACTCAATCTTCATCGGTGCATAAGCATAGAAATGACCGAAGCCACCACCAAGATATGGTGCACTTCCCATCTGCCAGAACAGCCAGTTCAGGGTCTCGGCTCTTGCGGCAGGATCTGTTGGAAGGAATGCGCCAAATTTTTCAGCGAGATATAAAAGGATTGATCCTGATTCAAAAACTCGAGTGGGTGTTTCTGTGCTGTGATCAATCAGCGCTGGGATCTTCGAATTTGGGTTGGCGGCTACAAATCCGCTTCCGAACTGGTCTCCCTCGCGAATGTTAACAAGCCAGGCATCGTACTCCGCACCTGAGTGCCCCAGAGCCAGAAGCTCTTCCAGCATTACTGTGACTTTCACACCATTGGGCGTTGCCAGTGAGTAAAGCTGTAGAGGATGTTCGCCAACAGGCAAATCCTTTTCATGCGTGGAACCGGAAATCGGACGGTTGATGTTTGCGAAGGCTCCGCCGCTCTCTGACTCCCATTTCCAAACTTTGGGAGGCGTGTATTCTTCAGTCATATTAAAACTCCGTTGGCCATTATGAACTGCGTTCTATCGGATTAAGTAAGTCTTTGCACTGGCTTATTGTTAACAAGAATTTGATGTGTGCCGGGCCGCAGGTTGCCTGGCTACCACATTGGTCTTTCAACTAGGCCTTGGTTTGAGAAAGTGAAGAGGCCGCTGCCGCCAGTGCATTGTCACCATGTGGTATGTTAAGAGACTTGAAACCGGTATCGATCGCACCCAGGGTACCGAGAATCATCGGGATATTCAGATGCCCCATATGCCCGATCCTGAAGTGATTATCCGGATCCACATCAAATCCCAGTGGCACTCCCAGAGTAGTTCCACCCTCAAATTCCGCCCATTGTCTCAATTTAGCAGCCTCGCCAACACCTGTATTCACAGTGGAGACCGCGACGGAGCGTTTTGATGGGTCAGCGATGTTATGACAGATGGATGTGCCATCACCCCAGGCATCAATCGCTGCCCACACAGCACTTGCCAGCTGCTCATGCCTGTTCCAGGCTGCTTCCAAACCTTCTTCATTGAGAAGCATGTCAAGCGCTTCACGCAGACCGAATATGTGTTGGGTAGGGCATGTGCCACAGAAATACTGGTAGTAGATTTCCACGTCGATCCGCAGGTTCCAGTCAAAGTATTGTCCGGGATTGGCACGTTCGCGTGCCTTTCTGGCCTTGGGATTAAAATAAACAAAGGAGATGCCGGGAGGTGTCATGAGACCCTTCTGGCAGCCAGCAACCATTAGATCGACACCCCATGCGTCCATTTCAAACCGATCGCAGGCAAGCGATGCAATGCAATCAACCATAAACAGCGCATCATGGTTGGCGGCATCTATCGCTTTCCGAAGAGCAGGAATGTCATTTTTCACAGACGATGCCGTATCAGTCTGAACAGTAAGCACCGCTTTGATCTCACCATTCACATCATCACGCAGCGCCGCTTCCAACTGGTCTGGGTCTGCGTCCCCCTGCATTCCAAAATCCAGAATTTGCACGTCAATCCCATGCGTTTCAGCCATGGCAGCCCAACCGGGACCGAATTTGCCGGTTGTGATAACCAGCACCTTATCTCCCGCAACCAGCGTATTACGAAGAGAGGCTTCCCACGCGCCATGCCCGTTCGCAATATAAATCGCCACTTCGTGCTCCGTTCGGGCAACTTTACGCAAGTCCGGGAACAGGGTTTCCGTCATTCCAATCAGATCACCACCATAAATATTGGTTGTGGGTTGATGCATGGCATTGAGAACGCGGTCAGGAAAAACAGATGGACCGGGAATAGCCAAAAATTGTCGGCCAAAATTAAGGGACATTTGCACTACCTTATGAGTTTATTGGGGGACATTAAAAATAATGGATATCGAAAGAGATACCCCGATCACTCATAAGGTCAAGCAATTTTATTGTGGACGCAGTTCGCTAGCCGTCAACACCTTCACGCATCCATTGCTGCAAGGCTTTTACGGAATGCTCTGAATTTACACCACTTCCAGGGTCAACAACCAGAGGTCCGGGAACATATCCCTTGGAATTCAAACCCCGCTGGACTGATTCAACCAGATGAATATCCTCTTCGACGGTGGTCTGGCGATCTTGAATGGCTAGATCGCTGATCACATCGGATTTCACGCCATCAACGGTGTACCAGCCACGCCATACAACCACCTTGTCCACATCAACCGCGCGCCAGTGGTAGGTGTTGAGCACATTGCCAGGATACACCTGAAACGAGAACATTGGCCATAGAAACCAGGATGAGTACTTACCAGCAAATTCGTTTGATTCCAGATCGATGGGGTAAGTCATATCTTCAAGGTTCTGACATTCCGTGCGATGGCGGAGAATGTGACCCTCCGGCTGGATATCGTAAGTTTCGGGCTTGACCACGCCAGTGGAGAAGGTTGGATGGTTCAAAGAGCAATGGTAGCACTCTGAATAGTTCTCGATCGAAACTTTCCAGTTGCAGTTTTCGGGAATTTCAACCCATTCAATAGGCTTCAGGCGCTCCATGTCAGGAACCCAGGCCGATAGTTCTTCGCGGGCATTGGGAAACCACTCATCCATGGGTTTTGCATCTGGATCGAGATTAGCAAACAGGAACCCATTGAAGTTCTCGATACGAACACTTGTGAGACAGATCTTGGAACGATCAAAACCCGGAACTGAGTTTACATTGGGGCCGGATCTAAGTTCCCCGGTCAGCTCATAAGTCCAGGCATGATAAGGGCAGACGAGAAGTTTCGCGTTTCCTTCACCCCGCACCAACTCATGGGCCCTGTGCTGGCAAACATTATAATAGGCACGAATTTCGCCGTCCTTGCCCTTGATGCAGAACAGGTTCTCACCAGCTATGGAAAAGGCAAAGTAATCGCCCGGGTTTTCAACATGGCTCACATGCCCGGCAAATTGCCATGTGCGGGCCAGCAATCCTTTCTGCTCCACCTTGAAGATAGCAGGATCTGTATAGTAACGCGCTTCCAGTGAGCGTATGGGCTCAGGTCTAATATTCATCACAAATCCTCCTGATAAATTCCCAACTCGTGACGACGCTTATGAAATTTGTCCACCCGATCAACAATCTCCGGGGTTGCTGAAGCAATCACAAAACTCAACAGCGTTTCCAGCAATGCAATTGTGGTGACGGACGAAGGGAAAAACTGCGGTGTATTCGCCGCGATTACGAAGCCGATGTCGGCGCCAAGGATAACTGGAGAGGCTGGGCTGTCTGAAATACCGATGATTTTCAGCCCTTGTTCGCGGGCAATCTTGATCGCTTCAACAACTTCTCTTCTGTACGGTTTGCAAGTAATCGCAATGAGCACATCACGCTCGTCCGCCCAGGCAAGGTCATCTGTTGCGGTGCTTCCCGTAGCTGGAATTGCATGAAACTGAACCATTCCCGTTGAAGCCAGATAAGTGAAATTCTGTGCATTGGCTGAATTGACACCCACGCCAAGCGTAAACACCTGCCGGGATTTCCAGATCATTTCAGCTGCTGATTTTAGCGTTTTCTCATCGATACCAGCGAAAGTAGTCTCGATGTTCTCAAGAGTTGAAGCGACCATATCTGCATAAAGCTCACCCAGGCCACCACCCTGCCGGATTGACTGCAGCCATCGTGCGCGATCCGGGAAACTGGCCGTCCCTTTACGGATCTCCTCCCGGAACGGTTCACGAAAATCATCGTAACCGTCAAAACCGATCTCGCGGGCCATACGCATGAACGTGTTGGGTTTTACGCCAGCAGCATCGGCAATTTCACGAATTGAGCTGATGCCCACATCCTGCCTGTTCTCAAGCACATAGGCGGCCGCTTTTCGCAACTCCGGAGAGAGCGATTCCAGGTTCTTGGTCAACTCCTCCAGAACAGCTGTTGGCTCCGGAATTTCTCTATTTGGTACATTTATCTCATTCATGGTTGACTATGGTACATTTGTTTGATTATTTTGCCAAGACCGAACCTCAAAAAAAATTGGCGTTGCAAAATGACTGATTCTACAAATTCGAATTTTCCTACTCATGCCCGTGTTGTTATCGTAGGCGGTGGCGTAATGGGTTGTGGACTTGCCTATCATCTTGCTCATGAAGGATGGGGTAAGGATGTTGTTCTTCTTGAGAAAGCAGAATTGACTTCCGGTTCCACCTGGCATGCTGCTGGGCAGATTACCCATTCCACATCCAGCTTCGGTTTGGGCAAATGTGTGGACTACAACATCGGCCTTTATGCCGGTGGTCTTGAAGAAGAAACAGGGCAGTCTGTGACTTGGCATGGCTGCGGCTCGTTCAGGCTGGCTTATACAGAAGATGAGATGGACTGGCTGAGACACACGCTCTCGGTCGCAAGATCCCTAGGTTTCAATATCGAACTTGTGTCGCCGGATAGAATCCGTGAAATGCACCCGTTCTATAATCTGGATGGTGTATTGGGTGCGTTGCATACACCCGATGATGGTCATGTGGATCCGTCGGGCGTGACCCAGGCCATGGCAATCGGTGCCAGAAAGCTTGGCGCGAAAATTATCCGCCGTTGCCGGGCAACGGACATTAAACAGAAACCATCTGGTGAGTGGGAAGTCTTTACTGAACAGGGCAACATCACCTGTGAGCATGTGGTCAATGCGGGCGGTACCTATGCGCGCCAAATGGGCGAGTGGTCCGGCCTGATCCTGCCCATGACATCCATGACACACCATTATTTTGTCACGGATACGGTTCCGGAGTTTAAGGATCTGGATTATGAACTGCCAGTGATCCGCGATGACAAGCTGGTTTCCGGCTATATCCGTATGGAACAGAAATCCGGACTGATCGGTATTTATGAAAAGGAAAACCCAAACTCAGTGTGGGAAGATCATTGCCCGTGGGAAGCAGAAAACGAGCTTTTCGAGGCAGATTATGATCGCATCATGCCTTGGCTTGAAAACTCCATGGACCGGATGCCGATTTTCGCTGAACTGGGAATAAAGCGTGAAGTTCATGGGGCAATTTCTCACCCGCCCGATGGAAATCCCATGGTGGGTCCAGCAGGCGGCGTCAAGAATTATTGGTGCTGTTGCGGAACACAGATCGGTATCGGCTGGGGTCCAGGCCTAACGCGTGAACTGGCAAAATGGATTGTTCATGGCGCAGCAGATATTTCCATGCGTGAATTTGATCCCCGCCGCTTTGGTGACTACGCCGAAAAAGACTGGCAAGTTGTGAAAGCCAAGGAAGATTATTGCCTGCGCCACGAAATCCCGTTCCCGCATTTCAACCGTCTTGAGGGACGACCAGTCAAGCCATCCCCGCTTTATGAAAAACTGAAGCAGAAGGGTGCTGTGTATGAAGAGGTTTTCGGTCACGAAAGACCACGCTGGTTTGCGCTCAATGGCATGGCACAGGAAGACCAGTATTCCTTCAAGAGAAATGGTGTTCATGATGTTGTGGGATCTGAATGTGAGGCGGTCAGAAAAGCCGTTGGTATCATGGATATTTCAGCGTTTACAAAGGTCGAAGTCAGCGGTCCCGATGCAGAACAATTCCTTGATAGGCTGGTGGCAAACCGTCTGCCGCAAAAAGTTGGTGGCATCTGCCTGACGCATTTCCTGAGTAGACGCGGTCGCATTGAAATCGAAACGACCATCGTTCGCTTGGCAGAAGATCGTTTCTACCTGGTATGTGCCGCATTCTTTGAAAACCGTTTGCTGGATCATCTCAATCAGCACAAGGAAGCGGAAAATGTCGAAATCATTAAATTATCTGATGATTGGGCAGCGCTAACGATCAATGGTCCAAGCTCGCGTCATGTGCTTTCGGCTTGTACTGATGCTGCACTCGACAATGCCAATTTCCGCTGGATGAGCGCCCAGGAAATTGAAGTTGCCGGGCATAATGTCTGGGCATTCAGAATGTCTTATGCTGGTGAACTGGGTTGGGAGCTGCATATGCCAAGGGATAGTGCAGTTGCAGTCTACGATGCCTTGTGGGCAGCCGGTGAAGCACATGGAATCGCAGATTACGGTTCATTTGCCATGAACGTTATGCGCATGGAAAAAGGCTTCAAAGGCGCTGGTGAGCTTACGAATGAGGTCACATTGCCCGAAGCGGATGTGATGCGTTTTGTGAAGATTGATAAAGGCGATTTCCTCGGGAAGGAAGCAACAGAAACAAGTCTGCAGTCAAACAGATTGCCCTGGATTTGTACTTACCTTCAGATTGAGCCGGATGGTGTGGAAGACGGACATGGCGGAGAGGCTGTCCTGAAAGACGGAAAAGTGGTCGGTACGACTTCATCAGTCGCCTATGGTCATTCCGTTGGAAAGGTTCTTGCGTTTGCATATCTCAAGCCGGAAGCCGCTGAAACAGACACCGATCTGGAAGTCGTTATTATGGGTAAGGAAAGGAAGGCCAAAGTGCTGGGCGAGCCAGCCTATGATCCTGCCAGTGAATTACCCCGAACCGACGCATAGGAGAAAACATGCAAGAAATCCCATCAACCATGCGTGCGATTGTGCTCACCGGCCACGGTGGTCTGGATAAACTTGAGTATCACGAAGACTGGCCCACACCGACACCCGCAGCAGATGAGGTGTTAGTAAAGGTGCATGCATGTGGTTTAAACAATACGGATGTGAACACACGCTCAGGTTGGTACTCAAAGGCGGTCACGGAAGCAACCACTGGCGGTGGTTATGATGAAGTGCATGAAGAAGACCCCACCTGGGGTTCCGCACCACTGGTTTTCCCACGAATACAGGGAGCTGATATGGTGGGAACTGTTGTGGCAGTGGGTGAGGGTGCCGATGAAAGTCTGATCGGCAAGCGTGTCATGAATGATGGTTGGATCCGGGATTGGGATAATCCGGAAAGTTATTACAACACCGGTTATTTTGGTTCTGAACGCGATGGCGGCTACGCTGAATATACTACCGTTCATCAAAAACAGATTTTGCCGGTCAACTCAGACTTGTCTGATGCAGAACTGGCAACGTTTTCATGTTCATACACAACAGCTGAGAACCTACTCAATCGTGTGAATTGCCAGGCAGGTGACAGTGTTCTCATTACTGGTGCCTCTGGTGGTGTAGGCTCAGCACTTATTCAGCTCGCTAACCGGCGCGGCGCCAAAACCATTGCCATGGCAAGCGAAGCCAAGCACGCGGAAGTGGCTAAGCTAAATCCTTCTGCGATTCTACCGCGTGCACCTGAGGATTTGGGTGCTGCACTAAAAGAAGCAACCGGATCCGATACGGTTACGGTCGTGGCAGATATTGTTGGCGGACCATACTTTCCGGAACTGATCGAAGTCATGGCTCGCGGTGGGCGGTATGGTACATCTGGCGCGATTGCAGGTCCGATTGTGGATCTGGACATGCGCACACTTTATTTGCGTGACCTTACTTTCCACGGTTGCACAATTACCAGTCTGAATGTCTTTCCGGATCTGGTGAGTTACATCGAAAACAACGAGATCAAGCCCATGCTCGCGGCGACATATCCGTTAAAGGATTTCCATGAGGCCCAGCAGGCATTCATTGACAAAAAGCACACCGGGAACATCGTGGTGACGCTATGATCGCAAGGGAGTTGTTTGAAAATGCATTGGTCGAGGTGAAAGCATTTTATGATGCCAACCCCGAAATGGTGAATTTTCATCCATTCCCGCAAAGCGATGAATTGGAGTGGCGGGATGTGGAGCCACATTATATCGCACCGGCCACTCTTTTTGCTGAAGACAGCACGTTGGACTCAAAGGAATTCTCTTCTGTCAAAGACGCCCTGATCGCAGTCAAGGATCACGCTCAATGGCGGGAGACCTACAAGGACACTGACATCGGTGATGATTTCATGTCTCGGTTCGGATGTTATGAACTATTTGGCTGGGACGGGCATTTTTTCTGTCAGGCCACACGTGGGTTCATCGTCTATTCTCCACCTGAGCTCTATTATCCTTGGCATCACCATCCGGCAGAAGAAATGTATTGCATTCTTGCCGGAGAAGCTGAGTTTGCCACAGAAGGCAATCAGCCGAAGATGTTGAAACCTGGAGACACCGTATTTCATGCGGAAAATCAACCTCACAACATGGAAACGAAGGAAAACGGTGTCTTGGCCTGGGTGCAGTGGCGGGGTGAGATGAGCGTCGCTCCTGTTCTTACTGACAGGTTGAACAAATGAAGATCACAGGCATTTCCATATATAAAACTCACCTGCCTTATGTGGGTGGTAGCTACGGTTGGGGCGCAGGTAATGCAATCGATGTGGCCACGGCTTCAGTGGTTGTAATCGATACGGATGCTGGTATTTCAGGTTGCGGTGAATTCACACCCTGCGGTGAGAACTACATGGTTGCCCATTCTGAAGGCGTGGAAGCATTGGCACGTCTGGTGGCCAATGAATTGATCGGTGAAGACCCCAGACAGGTTTCACGCATTGAGCGTAAGATGGATCATCTGGTGCAGGGGCATGGCTACGCAAAGGCGCCATTTGATGCTGCCTGCTGGGACATATTGGGCAAAGCCACAGATCAACCGGTTTGGATGTTGTTGGGTGGAAAACTCACAGATGGCGCTCCCATGTACCGGGTAGCGCCGCAGAATGAATTGGCTGAAACAAAGCGGGAAATGGAAGCTTACCGCGCTGATGGCTATCGCCAATTCCAGATTAAAGTCGGTGCAGACTGGACAACCGATATCGACAGAATTCAGCAAACAGTTCCACTGCTTCTGCCGGGCGAAAAAGCGATGGCAGATGCCAATCAGGGTTGGCGCGTTGATAATGCCATCAGAGTTGCTCAGGCAACTAAAGATCTGGATTACATCATGGAACAGCCCTGCAAGACCTATGAGGAATGCCAGCAGGTTCGCAGACATGTGTCGCAACCCATGAAATTGGATGAATGCGTCACCGATATGCGTGCTGCCCAGCGGATTGTGGCAGACAGAGGTGCAGAAATTTGTTGCCTCAAGATTTCAAACCTGGGTGGCCTTTCCAAGGCAAGACGCGTCAGGGATTTTCTGGTTGAAAATCGTATTCCGGTCGTGAGTGAGGACACATGGGGTGGGGAGATTACCACTTCCGTTGTCGCCCATTTCGCAGCCTCCACGCCGGAAGAGTATCTGATTAATTCCACTGACCTTCACAATTACAATACCCGTTCCACCGGGGTTGGGGGACCAACTGTTAAGGACGGCAAACTCTACGCAACTGATGTGCCCGGCCTGGGTGTGGAGCCTGATTTAAAAAGTCTGGGTGAGCCCGTTGCGGTCTACGGAGAGGCTTCATGAAGATCGACCGGGTTGAGGTTTATCAGGTCGATCTTCCGTATGCGGGTGGAACCTACACGCTCTCGGGTGGGCGCGAATATACTCAGTTCGATGCAACCATCGTGCGCGTTACCACAGACACAGGTCATGAAGGGTGGGGTGAATCCACACCGTTCGGCTCCACCTACATTGCAGCCCATGCAACAGGGGTCCGGGCTGGTCTTGAAGAACTGGCGCCGGTAGTGATCGGACGGGATCCACGTCTGTTTGATAGAATAAACGATGCCATGGATGAGGCCCTGGTTGGGCATAACCATGCCAAGACACCCATCGATGTGGCGTGCTGGGACATCGCTGGTAAAGCCTTTGATCTTCCAGTTTGCGACCTGCTCGGGGGCAGGGTTCCCAAACCAGTTCCAATGATCTCCTCTATCCCGACCGATGACCCTGAAAACATGAGACAACATGTGTCTGAGTTTCGAAAGCGCGGTTTTCTTGGCCATTCGCTCAAAGTGGGAGCAAGTGAGGCTGAAGGCGGTCCGGCGCTGGATGCAGCGCGCATAGAAGCTTGTCTGGCGGATCGACAGAACGGTGAATGGTTTCTTGTGGATGCGAATGGCGGACTAACCCCCGAACATGCTTTGCGGATGTTGGAGTTGTTGCCAGCCGGTATGGATTTTGTCCTCGAAGCACCCTGTGCCAGTTGGAGAGAAACGCTTTCACTACGAAAGAGATGCCGGGTTCCAATCCTGCTTGATGAGCTGATCTTGACTGAAGAGGATCTCGTGCATGCCATTCATTCTGACGCATGTGATGGTGTTGGACTGAAAATCTCAAAGCAAGGCGGTCTTACCAGATCCAAAAGACAGCGGGATATTGCATCAGCAGCAGGCCTGGTCACCAGCATACAGGAAACAACCGGATCAGATATTGCCTTTGCAGCCGTTCTGCATATGGCACAATCTACTCCAGCTAAAATACTGAGATGTGCCCTGGACACACGTTCCATGGTCTCCATAACTACTGCGGAAATTGATGCACCAGTTAAAGCAGGCGGATGTATCGCACCCAATGCGCCTGGATTGGGAGTAGTTCCGGATCTATCAGTCCTGGGTGATCCAGTCGCGGTGTATGGTGGCTGAGATGAAAATATCCAAAATCTCTGTCTACCAACTGGATTTACCACTCACTAAACCATATTGGCTTTCTGGTGGTCGGTTGAAATTTGAAAAACTGGATTCAACTTTCGTTCGCATCGATACGGATGAAGGTATGCATGGTTGGGGTGAAGGTTGTCCGTGGGGGAACACCTACCTGCCTGCGCACGGCCCCGGAATCCGGGCTGGTATCGAAACACTGGCTCCAAGCTTGCTCGGGCAGGACCCCAGAAGTTTGCTTCACATGAACAGGGTTATGGACATAAACCTTCCAGGCCATCCATATGTGAAATCACCAATCGATATGGCTTGTTGGGATATTCTGGGTAAGGTTTCAGGAATGCCGCTTTGGCAATTAATGGGTGGTGCATCCGCTGATCCCGTATTGGTCAATTCATCAATTTCCACCGGTACACCGGAGGAAATGATCGATCTCATTAGAGAAGCAAGCGCAAAGGGATACAAGGTTCATTCAGCCAAGGTGGGTGGCGATGATCCCCAGTTGGATATCCATCGGATCGAGGGCATCTCAAACGCTATGTTGCCCGGTGAAAAGGTGACCTTTGACGTGAATCGCGCCTGGACACCCGGTGTGGCGGTTCAGGTGCTGAACTCCGTTTCTTCCAATGACTGGGTTGAACAACCCTGTGAGACACTGGAACAGTGTGATCACGTTGCCAAACGCGTTTCAAACCCGATCATGCTGGATGAATGCATGCACACATTTGATGACCACCTGGAAGCGTGGCGCCTGAATGCCTGCGAAGGGGTCAAGGTAAAGCCCAATCGGGTTGGTGGCCTCACGAAAGCCATGCAAATCAGGGATTTTGGCGTATCGATCGGTTGGCAGATGCATATTGAGGATCTTGGCGGGTCAGCCCTGGCTGATACCGCAGCGATCCATCTGGCAAGTTCCACACCCGAAGCAAATCGGTTGGCGGCCTGGTTATGTCACTATCATTTGAGCGTGGACCCTGTTCCAGGAATGGGTGCCAGAAATGAAAATGGATTTGCCACACCACCAAGTGTGCCGGGTCTCGGTGTCGAACCATCCTTGGATATAATCGGGTCACCGGTAGCAGTTTATAGCTAGAGAGCGAATTAATGGAAAACTTTGAACAGCTAAGTAATGAATTTCCAACCCATGATCCTGAGTGGGTTCAGGACATGCATGCCAACCATTATATCCAGAGTTGGTCAAAACAGGGTAACCGGCCGAAGGTCATCACAGGTGGTGAAGGCAGCTGGTTCTGGGATAACGAAGGCAAGCGCTATCTAGATTTCCAGTCGCAGCTAGTGAACTTGAACCTGGGTCATCAGCACCCGAAAATCGTCGAAGCCATCAAAAAACAGGCTGAACGACTCTGCTATATCGGTCCGGCCATGGGTTCGGATGTGAGATCAGAACTGGCTGCATTGATGGCGGAAATTGCACCGGGTGATCTGAACGCCACATTCTTCACATCAGGCGGAGCAGCTGCCAACGAGACTGCAATCCGCCTGGCGCGTCATTACACCGGACGCAACAAGATCATCGCACGATACAGATCCTACCATGGAGCTACAGGTGGCGCGCTAAGCCTCACCGGTGATCCGCGTCACCACCTTACTCGCGGTGATATGCCGGGTGTTGTGCGCATTCTTGATCCATACAGCTATCGCACACCGACTGGTCATGATGATCCAAAGAACTGTCCTGTTTGCCAGGGTGGACCGCACCTCGAAGACATTCTCGCTTTTGAAAATCCCCATACGATTGCCGCTGTGATCATCGAGAGCGTGGTGGGTACGAATGGCATTCTTGTACCACCCGATGGGTACCTGCAATCTATCAAGGCGACCTGTGAAAAATACGGAATACTGTTGATCCTCGACGAAGTTATGGCGGGCTTTGGCCGTACCGGAAAATGGTTTGCCTGCGAGCATTGGGACGTGACACCGGACATCTTGACAGGTGCGAAAGGAATTAATTCAGGCTATGTGCCATTGGGAACCATGAGCGTAAACCAGCCTATTGCCGATTGGTTGAAAGATAATGTGTTCCCAAGCGGCCTGACCTATGCAGGCCATCCTTTGGCTTGTGCATCAGGTGTCGCTGCAATCCGTGCAATGATGGAAGAAAATACACTCAATCAGGCCAGTGAAAACGGCGAGTATATGCGCTCCAAATTGCGGGAACTTGCGCAGAAGCATCCGTCGATCGGAGACATCAGAGGGCTGGGCATGTTCAATGGCATCGAACTGGTAAAGAACCGCGAGACAAAAGAGCCGCTGGTACCGTTTGCAGCTAAAGGCGATGATGCGAAACCTATGGCTGAAATGATGAAATTCGCCATGGATCAAGGCTTGTATTTATCGTTCTTTTCTAATGTTATCCGTCTGACTCCACCTCTCAACATCACTAGGCAAAATATTGATATTGGGCTAGAAATTCTGGATCGTACCCTTGAAATAGCAGATCGCGAAACGCATTAGGCAAGTACAATGAAAGTCACAAGCATCACACTATGGAAAGTACCGCTCACAAGTCATGAAACCTACTACATGGCGGATGGCAAGACCTGTGACACGGTTGATTCAATGGTTGTTCGTCTGGGCACAGATGAGGGTGCTGATGGCTGGGGAGAGGTTTGTCCGATCCCGCATTATCTGCCGGCCTATGCAGATGGGGTTGCGCCTGCAATCAATGAAATGGCACCGGTCATTCTGGGTGCAGATCCTGTTGGTCCCGAAGCAGTTATGTCTCGACTGGATAATCATCTTCAAGGACATTTTTACGCGAAATCAGCGATTGATACTGCGCTCTGGGATTTGACAGGAAAGGCGACCGGATTGCCGCTCTATGCCTTGCTAGGCGGCAGGCAGAATGAATCCTTACCTCTCTATCATTCGATCACCTGTGTAGAGCCGGATGAAATGGTACGTATCGGACTACGCGCAAAGCAACAGGGTATGAAACAGTTTCAAGTCAAGCTGGGCGCTGATGGAGACTGGGAAAAAGATGTGGTACGTCTGCGCAAGGTGCGTGAAGCGGTGGGTGATGGCTCACTGGTTTACGGCGACTGGAATTGCGGATCCACACAGCTTGACGCAACGAGGGTTGCACGTGCGGTTTCTGATCTGGACATCATGTTAGAGCAACCCTGCGCGACACTTGAACAATGCGCCAGTGTGAAAAACGCGTCCGGTCTACCTATGAAGATTGACGAGAACGCTTTTGATACAACGTCCCTTTTGCGAGCAAACAAGCTTGGATGTCTTGATGCCGTAGCGTTGAAGCTTTCGAAGTTTGGTGGTTTGAGTGCTATGCGCAGAGCACGCGATCTCTGTCTTCATCTGGGTGCAAAAATGTGCATCGAGGACACCTGGGGATCTGATATCACCACCTCTACAGCAATTCATCTTGGAGCTGCCACTCCGCCCGCAGCTGTTTTGAATGTGTGTGATCTTTCCGGTTACGTTTATCCGCGTCTGGATGAAACCGGACCAACGAGAGAAGATGGACGCATCAAGCCATCTGAAAAACCCGGCCATGGAATCACGCCTGATCCGGAATTGCTCGGCGAACCCGTTCTCGAATTGGGCTAAATCCGTTTCAAATACATTTCCCGGTGGTATCCAATCTAGTCGGTGTGTTAAGCAACAGACCGGAGAAAGTTGAATCTGAGGAAATTTGAAATGAGCAAACCGGTTGTAGCCGTATTGGGCATTGGTTTGATGGGCGGTCCAATGGCGCTCAATCTATTGAAAGCGGGCTTTGAGGTTCACGCCTGGAACCGGACAAGGGCAAAAGCTGATCCTTTGGCAGCTGACGGCGCCACGGTTCATGACCATGCTACTGATGCAGTGGTAAAAGCTGACTTTGTGATCACGATGCTGAGCGATGGTCCCGCTGTTTACGATATTCTTTTCAACAAAGGTGTTGCTTCTGCAATGAAGCCGGGTGCTGCTGTGTTGGATATGAGTTCCACAAAGCCAGCGGAGGCAAAAGAACATGCCCAGAAACTGTCTGACATGGGGCTTGGACATCTGGATGCACCGGTATCCGGTGGAACACGGGGTGCGCAAGAAGCCACTCTTGCTATCATGGCTGGTGGCGATGAGGCCGTATTCGGAGAAGCAGAAGAAGTATTTAAGGCTATGGGCCGTCCGGTCCGTGTAGGGCCTGATGGTGCTGGGCAATTATCAAAGCTTGCAAATCAGGCGATTGTTGCCGTGACAATTGGTGTGGTCTCGGAAGCGATGTTGCTTGCCGAGGCGGGCGGTGCTGATCCCGCCGCAATTCGCGAGGCGTTGAAAGGTGGTTTCGCAGATTCAATCATACTGCAACAGCATGGAGAACGGATGACAACCGGTAACTTCAAACCCGGTGGACTATGCAGGCTGCAACTGAAAGACGTGAACAATGTATTGGAAGAGGCTGCAAATTGCGGGTTGAAGCTTCCGCTTTCAAACTATGTGCAGGAACGTTTCACCAGACTGACCGAGGAAATGGGGATGGGTGAATACGATCATTCTGCCCTGTATCTCGATCTCAAAGATATCAATGGTATGGAAGTAAAATGAAAGTTCTAATTCTAGGCGGTGCAGGAATGGTGGGACAGAAGCTTGTCTCACATCTGGTGCAAAATGGTTCATCACTAGGAACAGTTTCAGAACTCATCTTGCATGATATCGTTGAGGCGCGATTGCCGCAAAACGCAAGTTTTACTTCAAGAGCCATGGTCGGTAATTGCGCCGAAGCGGATGAAGCCCGCAAGCTGGCCGATTTGAAGGCTGATGTAATCTTTCATCTTGCTGCTATCGTTTCCGGAGAGGCAGAGCAGAACTTTGAAAAAGGGTGGGATATAAACGCCCGAGGTACCTGGCATTTATTAGATGCAATCCGTGATGTCAGTTCTGAAGGCAGTGAACCATATGTTCCGAAGATCATCTTCACATCATCGATTGCCGTCTTCGGTGGCCCTTATCCTGAAAAGATAAGTGACGAGTTTCTATGTGCTCCACAAACTTCTTATGGCGCACAAAAGGCAATGACCGAGCTGTTGATAGGAGACTATTCCCGCAAAGGATTTGTGGATGGTGTCTCAATCAGATTGCCCACCATTTGTGTGAGGCCCGGTAAGCCAAATCTTGCGGCATCATCATTCTTTTCTGGAATTATCCGGGAGCCTCTTAACGGCCAGGAGGCGATACTTCCGGTGCCGGACACTGTAAGGCATTGGCATGCTTCACCAAGATCTGCCGCTGGATTCCTGGCCCATGCCATGGATATGGATCTGGCAACGCTTGAGAGTCGCAGAAGCCTCAACATGCCCGGATTTTCCTGCACTGTGGAAGAGCAGATCGAAGCGCTTCGCAAGATCGCCGGTGAAGAGGTTGTCAGCCTTATCAAGCCACAACCAGATGAAGCAATAATGGCGATTGTCAAAAATTGGCCCGAAAATTTTGATCCGCAACGTGCCATTGAACTTGGTTTCAAGGCGGAAGGCAGTTTCGAGGAAATTATACAGATATACATCGACGAAGACCTGCACACCAATTAATCCCGGCACTTTGAGTTTTTCACCGCCTGGTCGGTGTACGGAATGTATCAAAATTATGTTACATAAAAAATATATTGCAGGAAAATTCGTAATATGTTAGCCAACCATGTCCAATTTGAACTTCATTCTGCTTTGTTTTCAAGCGATGTTGCGCAACTCAAAGCACAAGTAATCTTGACGAAGCAGGCAGGAGTGGGACAAAATTGACGCTTACAGAATACGTAAATTAAAATCCGCTCTACGACGCTCTTTTCAGTAGATATGATCGGTTTTTAATGCCAAGTTGCGTTGGACACGTCGATTTATAAAAATGAAAAATGTTCGATGTGTCGTTGTGTTGATCCCTGACATGCCCCGTCGAGAAGGAGGAGATTTTATTATGGGAATTATGAAAAAAGTTACTGGTGTTAGTGCTGCAGCAATTATGTTTGCATCCGTGGCCACATCGGCTTTGGCACAAGAAGTAACCTTGAAAATGCACCAGTTTTTGCCGCCTCAGGCAAATGTACCGAAACTTGTACTGGATGTGTGGGCAGAAAAGGTTGAAAAATCATCTGGTGGAAAAATTGATGTCCAGCATTTTCCTTCCATGCAACTGGGTGGCAAGCCACCTGAATTGATTGACCAGGCCATTGATGGCGTGGCTGACGTGGTTTGGACGGTTGTAGGTTACACGCCAGGTCGTTTCCCGAGAACTGAAGTATTTGAACTGCCATTTATGATGACCGATGCCGGTGCTGTATCTCGCGCTTATTGGCAGATGTTCGAAAAGCACATGAAGGATCAGGATTTTAAAGACGTGAAAATCCTTGGAACTTGGGTGCATGGTCCGGGTCTTATTCACTCCAACAAGCCAATCAAGGAAGTAGCCGACCTGCAGGGTGTTAAAGTGCGTGGTGCATCGCGGACCGTGACAAGCCTGTTTGAAAACTTCGGCGCAACTTCTGTAGGTATGCCTGTTCCGGCTGTCCCAGAGGCGTTGTCCAAAGGTGTTATCGATGCCACGACAATTCCTTGGGAAGTAACAGCTGCGCTTAAAGTACCTGAACTGGTTAAGAACCATACAGAATTTTCCAATACCGCCCTTTACACGGTTACATTCGTACTAGCCATGAACAAGGCAAAGTATGACAGCCTTCCTGATGACCTTAAAAAAGCAATTGATGAAAATTCCGGTGAAGAGTTTTCTGTATTTGCTGGTGAAACTCAGGCGGGAGCAGATGGCCCGGCTCGTGAAAAGGCTGCAGCTGCCGGAAACAACATCATCACATTGAACGATGAGGAAGTTGCAAAATGGCGTGTAGCTGCTCAGCCGGTCTACGACAAGTGGATTGCTGACATGGACTCCAAGGGTATTGATGGCAAAGCATTGATTGCTGAAGCTCAAGACCTGATCAAAAAATACTCCAAGTAAGAGTATGTTTCGGCAGGCTCCTCGGGGCCTGCTAACTATTTTAAAAATTTGCTTGTCTGGTTTACAAAATAAAACATGCGGGACGGAAACGTATGACAGCAATGGTTCATAAACTTGCGCGTCTTATGGCGCTAATTGGCGGGACAGTATTGTCTCTTCTGATACTGGTAACTTGCGTTTCAATTCTTGGTAGGTTGTTGAACACACTTGGTCATAGCGATTTCGTAAAATCCAATCTCACCTTTTTATCTGATTTCCTGACCGAGTTTGGCCCGATTGTGGGAGATTTCGAACTGGTGGAAGCAGGCGTTGCTTTTGCAATAATGGCGTTCTTGCCTCTGTGCCAGCTGACACGCTCTCATGCGAGCGTGGAGCTCTTCACATCCGCCTTGCCGGAAAGGTTCAATAGATATCTTTCCCTATTGTGGGAAGTGATCTTCGCATTTGTTCTGGTCATTATTGCCTGGCGCCTATATGTGGGCACCACAGACAAAATGCGCTATGGGGAAACGACCTTCATGCTGCAGTTCCCGGTATGGTGGGGTTACGCTGCTTGTTGTGCTGCAGCAGTAATTGCTTGCCTCGTTGCAATTTATGCTGTCTGGCTGCGCATTGTTGATATCCGGCAGCCAGAAGCGATGCAGGATCCGTCACAGGAGAACCTTGCATGAGCAATCTGGAAATTGGCATCTGGTCGATGCCGGTTTTGCTACTGTTGATTTTCCTGCGCATGCCCATTGGCCTGGCCATGCTGATCTGCGGGCTGGGTGGCACAATGTGGATTACGGGCGGATCAATAGTCGTGCTCGCTAAATTGAAGAACGAGACCTATTCCACTTTTTCAAACTATTCGCTCTCGATCGTACCCCTTTTCCTTTTGATGGGACAATTCGCGACGCTTGGCGGCATGTCCACGGCTCTGTTTAAAGCCGCGGAAACCTGGCTTGGTCACCGCAAAGGTGGTGTGGCAATGGCCTCTGTGGGAGCATGCGCTGGCTTCGGTGCAATCTGTGGCTCATCACTGGCCACAGCGGCCACGATGGGGCAGGTGGCATTACCGGAACTCAAACGCTATGGCTATCCCGGTGGTTTGGCTACAGCAACCCTTGCAGCAGGCGGCACACTGGGGATATTGATCCCACCTTCAGTTGTACTGGTCATCTACGCGATTTTGACCGAGCAGAACATAGCGAAATTGTTTCTGGCCGCTTTCATTCCTGGCCTGTTGGCAGCACTCGGATACATCATAACCATTTCAATCGTCATGCGATTGAACCCGGGCAATGCTCAGCTTCGCGAACGGGTTCGTTATGCTGAACGCTTCAAGGCCCTCTTTGATGTATGGCCCGTGCTTGTCGTATTTTTCCTCGTGGTGGGTGGTATTTATCTGGGCTGGTTTACCCCGACAGAAGCTGCTGCGATTGGTGCCGCTGGAACAGCAATAATTGCATGGGCGAATGGCGGTTTGAACCGTTTTTCATTTTCTAACGCGATCTTTTCCACGGCCTCAAACACAGCAATGATCTTCATCATTGTTTTGGGTGCCGGGTTTTACAATTCTTTTCTGGCACTCTCTCAAGTGCCTCAGGAAATCTCAGGCTTTATCGTTGAACAGGGTTTCAATCCCTGGTTCATCCTGATCATCATTCTAGGGCTTTATCTTGTGTTCGGCTGTGTCATGGACTCGCTTTCCATGATCCTGCTGACCGTACCGATTTTCTTCCCGATCATCTCGGTTCTGGAGTTTGGATTAACACCAGAAGAAACCGCCATCTGGTTCGGCATATTGGTGTTGATCGTCGTGGAAGTGGGATTGATCACTCCACCAGTGGGCATGAATCTGTTCGTTATCAACGCGATGGACCGGACCACCAAAATCGTTGAGACCTATAAATCGGTCTTCCCGTTTGTGCTGTCCGATATCATACGAACAGGCATCTTGGTCGCTTTCCCGGGCATCACCTTGTTCTTGCTCAGAATGTTCTCCTGATACATGCCTGGTGTCTTTGCTTCGTCCAACCGGAAGTTTCTGAAGTATTCGACCGTATTAACAAGACCCTCGGCGAGCTGAATTTTGGGTTCCCATTCAAGTATCTTTTTTGCTTTGGAAATATCTGGCTTGCGTTGCTTCGGATCGTCGTTTGGCAAAGGCATATAGACAAGCTCTGACTTGCTGCCGGTTAGCTCGATCACGGTCTCTGCAAGTTCACGAATTGTGAATTCAATCGGATTACCAAGATTGATCGGTCCAGTGACCTCTGCACCAGTCGCCATGAACCTCATGAAGGCATCAGTCAAGTCATCCACATAACAGAAAGATCTTGTCTGCTGACCGTCGCCGTAGAGTGTGATGGGAAGGTTGTTCAGAGCCTGAATAATGAAATTGGAGACAACGCGACCATCTGATGGATGCATTCTTGGCCCGTAAGTGTTGAAGATCCGGCCTACTTTTATCTCGACATGGCGTTCCCGGTGGTAATCGAAAAACAGTGTTTCCGCGCAGCGTTTGCCCTCATCATAACAGGACCGGATGCCGATTGGGTTCACATTCCCCCAATATTCCTCTGTTTGAGGATGGGTGTGTGGATCCCCATAAACCTCGCTGGTTGAAGCCTGAAATATCTTAACGCCAAGACGCTTTGCCAAACCCAGCATGTTGATAGCACCGATCACGGAAGTCTTCGTGGTTTGGACAGGATCATGTTGGTAGTGGATCGGTGAAGCGGGACACGCAAGATTATAAATTTCATCCACCTCCACAAAAAGTGGGAAGGTGATGTCATGCCGCATAAACTCAAAATTCGGATGCTGCAGCAGATGCTTGATGTTTTCTTTTGTCCCTGTGAACAAATTATCAACGCAAAGAACTTCATTTCCTTCGGCAAGCAATTTGTCGATCAGGTGCGACCCAAGAAACCCGGCGCCACCCGTAACCAAAACTCTTTTACGCAAGTTATAATGCCGTGCCATTATGAAATAATTCCCGTCAACCTAGATACTCAATGTATTGATGCAAGAATTATGCCAACTTCAGGCGCAGTAAGTCACACGTAGCGGAGGCGTTAAGCCATTGTCTTTAATGGTTATTATTGGAAATGCGTTGATAGGCCTATGTTTCAAGGCGTAACAACAGGTCCTTCGCATCAATCTGGTCGCCGCGCTTAACGCATACTTCTGCAACCTTACCGGAAACTTCAGCATGCAGTGCGGTTTCCATCTTCATAGCTTCAATTGAAACAAGTACATCACCAGCTTCCACATCCTGCCCAGGCTCAACCATGATTGTTGAAATGACACCTGGCATAGGTGCGCCAATCTGGTTTGGATCATCCGCATCTGCCTTTTGTCGGGCAACGGCAGCCTCAGCACCATGCAGACGATCCGGGACCCTTGCACGTCTTGGCTGACCATTGAGCTCAAAGAAGACCGTTACCATGCCTTGCTCGTCCATATCTGAAACGGCGAGACAACGAATTACCAGAAGCTTCCCTTTCTCGATTTCCACCATGATTTCTTCTCCGGCCTTCATACCGTAGAAGTACACTGGCGTGGGGAGAGTGGAGGTGGGGCCGAAAGCTGATTGCGCGAGGGCATAATCTTTAAAGACCTTCGGATACATGAGGTAGGATGCAAATTCAGTATCACTCACTTCCCGGTCAATCTGCCCCTGAATGTCAGCTCGCTCTGCGTCGAGATCTGCTGGTTCCATTAGAGCGCCAACACGATCTGCCAGTGGTGCTTCACCTTTGAGAACCTTTTTCTGGAAAGCCTCAGGCCACCCGCCTTTCGGGAAACCCAGTTCACCACGCATCATGGAGACAACAGACTCTGGGAATGCGATGTCCTTTTCAGGGTCTTCCAGATCTTCCCGGGACAAATCCTGGCTCACCATCATGAGCGCCATGTCACCTACCACCTTCGAGGATGGGGTAACTTTCACAATGTCGCCCATAATCTCGTTCACCACTGCATAGGCTTTTGCCACTTCATTCCAACGTGTGTCGAGATTTAGAGAACGGGCTTGTTCCTTCAGGTTCGTATACTGACCACCTGGCATTTCGTGAAGATAGACTTCTGAGGCCGGTGATTTCACATCACTTTCAAACCCGGCATATTGGGCGCGAACCTGCTCCCAGTAGAGCGAAATTTGACGTATCGCATCCGCATCAAGGCCTGGATCACGGTCAGACCCTCGAAGCGCCTCCACGATTGAGCCAAGGCAAGGTTGCGATGTGCCACCAGAGAATGCATCCATGGAAGCATCCACTGCATCCACGCCAGACTCCACAGCCGCGAGAACTGTTGCTGCTGATATGCCGGATGTATCGTGCGTATGGAAATGGATTGGTAGATCGGTCACTTCGCGGATAGCAGGGAAAAGGATCCGTGCCGCCGCAGGCTTCATAAGGCCTGCCATGTCTTTAATAGCAATGATATGAGCGCCTGACTTCTGAAGCTCTTCGGCCATTTCCAGATAATATTTGAGATCGTATTTGCTTCTGCTTGGATCAAGAAGGTCGCCGGTATAGCAAATGGTGGCTTCCAACAATTTGTCAGTTTCCAGAACGGCATCCATACATACGCGCATATTGTCGATCCAGTTTAGAGAATCGAACACGCGGAAAATATCCACGCCACCTTTAGCAGCTTCACGCACCCAGTGTTGAACCACATTATCCGGGTAGGCTGTATAACCAACACCGTTTGAGCCACGGACCAATGCTTGTAGCAAGAGGTTCGGTGCACATTCACGGATACTGGCAAGTCGCTCCCATGGGTCCTCGGTCAGAAAACGCATAGCCACATCAAAGGTTGCACCACCCCAGCATTCCAGAGAAAGAAGTTGCGGCAGAGCTTTCGAATATGCTTGCGCGATTTTCACGATATCATGCGTCCGGACCCGAGTGGCGAGCAAAGACTGATGGCCATCGCGCATGGTGGTATCAGTCATGAGGACCTGATTTTGACTTCTCATCCATTCCGAGAATGCCTTTGGGCCATCTTTTTCCAGTCGTTGCCTGGTGCCATCCATGATCTCGTTTTCAAACCATGGCACTTGCGGTGCTGGGAGACCTTCTTTTGGCTGCGGTCTGTCCCGTGCTTCAGGATGCCCGTTCACTGAAACATCCGCAATGTAGTTTAGTAGACGCGTTGCACGGTCGCGGCGTTTCACTTTCTCAAACAGTTCAGGCGTGGTATCGATGAACTTGGTTGTATAGGTGTTATCAAGGAAACTCGGGTGAGAAATGATGTTTTCAAGGAATGTGAGGTTCGTTGCCACACCCCGAATACGAAACTCGCGCAGTGCCCGGTCCATCCGTTTGATGGTTTCCTGATATGTGGGAGCCCAAGCGGTAACCTTCTCCAGCAAAGGATCATAATATCTGGTGATCACAGCACCGGAATATGCCGTCCCACCATCTAGTCTGATGCCAAATCCGGTTGCGCCGCGGTAAGCGGTGATGCGTCCATAGTCGGGAATAAAGTTCTGTTCCGGATCTTCAGTTGTAATCCGGCACTGAAGAGCATGACCGTTGAGGTGAATGTCCTCTTGTGCCGGGACGCCAGAAGCTTCGGTGCCGATTTTGTGTCCATCAACCAGATGAACCTGCGCCTTGATAATATCGATGCCTGTAACTTCTTCGGTCACAGTATGTTCCACCTGTACCCGTGGATTAACTTCGATGAAGTAGAACGCTTCGGTTTCCATATCCATCAAGAATTCGATCGTACCGGCACCGAGATAGTTGGTGGCATTAGCGATCTTCAAAGCATAGCCACAAAGCTCTTGCCGCTTTTCCTCGCCCAGATATGGTGCGGGCGCTCTTTCAACCACTTTCTGATTTCGTCTTTGGACAGAACAATCGCGCTCAAACAGATGTACTGCGCTTCCTTGTCCGTCACCCAGAATTTGAACTTCCACATGGCGCGCACGTTCAACGAGCTTTTCAAGGTAGATCTCATCCTTGCCGAATGCAGCCGAAGCTTCACGGCGCGCTTCCAGTGCTTCCGTTTCCAGGTCTTGTGGTGATCTGATAACGCGCATACCGCGACCACCGCCACCCCAGGAAGCTTTCAGCATGATCGGATAGCCGATCTCTTCCGCCATCTTTTTGATTTCTTCCACATCATTTGGCAATGGGTCAGTTGCAGGAACCACGGGTACTCCGGCTGATATGGCGAGGTTACGTGCCGCAACCTTGTTGCCAAGCGCCCGCATGGTTTCGGCTTTTGGTCCGATAAAGGTCAGACCCGCTTCTGCACAGGCATCAACGAATTCAGGACTTTCTGATAAAAGACCATAGCCAGGATGAATGGCATCAGCCCCCGACAACTTTGCTACCCGGATGATCTCATCGATGGAAAGGTAACTTTCAATAGGACCCAATTGGTTCTCAAGATGCGGACCCTTGCCGATTTGGTAGGCTTCATCGGCCTTAAAGCGATGCAGAGCAAGCTTGTCTTCTTCAGCCCAAACGGCCACCGTTTTCAATCCAAGTTCGTTAGCGGCACGGAAAACTCGTATTGCAATTTCTGAGCGGTTGGCGACCAGGATTTTCTTTATCGGCATATTGGGGTCCTTTGCAGATAGGATTAATCAAACTCCTCCGCGACTTGAATTATACTGCTGTTGTCATTTCATCAATGACTCAAATCAAAATTCTCTGATGAATTCAGCATGCTAGACGGAACTATCCTGTTCTTTTCAACTGCAGAACGTAAAACAAGACTGTTAGTCCCAAAATTGAAGAGGTCAGGATTGCAAAGCTTCCAGATTGGCAAATAAGTCTAGTGCTTCAGGATTTGCAAGAGCCTCACGGTTCTTCACTTCACGCCCGTGAACGATATCTCTCACGGCCAGTTCGGTGATCTTGCCAGACTTGGTTCTTGGTATGTCTTGAACCGCAATTACCTTGGCCGGCACGTGCCTTGGAGAGGCGCCGGTTCTGATGCGTTGCTTGATTTCTTTTTCCAGAGTTTCGTCCAGTTGAACATTCGCGGCAAGGCGCACAAACAGCACCACGCGTACGTCGTTATCCCATTGTTGTCCGATACATAGCCCTTCTTCCACTTCAGGCATTTGCTCAACCTGATTGTAGATTTCAGCTGTACCTATCCGCACTCCACCGGGGTTCAACGTGGCGTCAGAGCGGCCATGGATGATCATGCCGCCATTTTCTGACCATTCCGCAAAATCTCCATGGCACCAAACGTTATCAAACCTGTCGAAGTAGGCATTGTGGTATTTTCCCCCATTGGAGTCATTCCAGAACATTACAGGCATGGAAGGGAAAGCATGAGCGCAAACGAGCTCTCCCTTGCCCGATTGCATTGGATTTCCATCATCGTCCCAAACTTCCACTTTCATGGCGAGGCAAGGGCCCTGAATTTCGCCTTTGAAGACTGGTTTGCTCGGAATGCCAGCCACAAAGCAGCCCATAATATCTGTTCCCCCAGACATGGATGCCAGATGAACATCCTTGATCATGCCGTCATAGACAAAATCGAAGTTTTCAGGAGCAAGGGGCGACCCTGTCGATGACAGTAACCTGACAGAAGAAAGGTCATGTGTTTCAATGGGTCGCAAGCCGGCATTCCGCACCGCATCGATAAATTTCGCAGAAGTACCAAAAAGTGTGAAACGCTCTTTTTCCGCGTAATCGAACAATACCTTCTGATCTGGTGCAAACGGTGATCCATCGTAAAGCATCAAGGTCACGCCGCTTGAGAGTGCGCCCGCAAGCCAGTTCCACATCATCCAGCCACAGGTGGTGAAATAGAAAACGCGATCACCTTCCTCCATGCCAACATGAAGCTGGTGCTCCTTGGTGAGTTTCATAAGGCTGCCGCCGTGAGAATGTACAATACACTTCGGAACACCTGTGGTCCCTGAAGAGAACAGAATGAACAACGGATGATTGAATTCGAGGCGATCAAACACCAGTTTTTCGGCCTCATACTGCGAAGTAAACTCATCCAGTGAGATTGCACCTGATATATTTGAGACGATTGCGTCCGTGTCACCAAGTAGCGGTACGATAATAGCCTTCTCGCAATTTAGTTCAGGGATAATAGTGGCCAGTTTGTCCTGGATGCTTATCCGTTTGCCATTGTACCAATAGCCGTCACAGGTGATGAAAAATTTGGGGTCAATTTGGCCGAACCGGTCAAGCACACCTTTTTCACCGAAATCCGGAGAGCATGAAGACCAGATTGCACCTATCCCGGTCACAGCCAGCATGGCAGCAATAGTCTCCGGCATGTTGGGCATCATGGCAGCAACACGGTCACCTTTTTTCAGGCCGGCAGCCAAAAAAGCCTGCTGCATGCGCGATGCCATCTGCCGTAACTCATCGCGCGTAAGTCTTTTCTCCAACTGGTCTTCAGCACGAAAAACCATCGCCTCATTATTGGACGATGGCTTCAACATGTTTTCTGCAAAATTCAGCCGGGCGTCTGGAAAATAGTTAGCTCCTGGCATCTTCTCTTCTTCAGAAACCACCCTTTCACCCTTGTCTCCCACGATGTCGCAGAAATCCCAAAGCACATCCCAAAACTGAGCACCTTCTTCGCATGACCAGGTGTGAAGGTCTTCATAGGATTCAAAGGACCTCCCTGTCTTTTGGGTGGCATAGCGGGTAAACGCTGTCAGCTTGTGATTTTCGATGTTTTCAGCGGATGGGGACCAAAGGGGTGTTGCCATAATAACGAAAGCTCTGGAGTTATTCTGAAATTGGTTTCGCAGTCATGAAGGGCGAACCCTTTTGAGTCAAGACAGACGTTAGCACTCAGAAAGAAAAGGTTCGCAATCAAGCCGCTAAGTTACTGGAATTCTAAGACCAGTCACCCTCTTTGGTGCCGTTGAAACGCGAGTTAAGTCCATTCCAGCAATCCGTGTAGTCATCCTGAAGTGGGGCTTCCTTTGCAGCAAAGTCGGTCAACAACTGTGGAAAGCGGGTTTCAAACATAAAGGACATTGTGTTCTCGAGTTTGACAGGATCATCACTGCTGAAGCTTGCTTTCATGAATGCTTCATTATCCGGGCCATGCGGCAACATACAATTGTGAAGGCTGATCCCACCGGGTGAAAACCCGCTTGGCTTGGCATCATACTGTCCATAGATATTGCCCATAAGCTCAGACATGATGTTCTTGTGATACCAGGGAGGACGGAATGTATCTTCCTGAGGAAGCCAACGGGGAGGAAAAATCACGAAGTCAATGTTCGCAGTTCCTTCTTCGGGACTTGGCGCTGTCAGAACCGTGAAGATTGATGGATCCGGATGATCAAACGTAATAGAGCCAACAGCAGCATAAGTGCGAAGATCATATTTATAAGGAGCGTAGTTTCCATGCCATGCCACCACGTCCAAGGGTGAGTGATCGATTTCACTGCGGTGAAAATCGCCACACCATTTCACTGTGACACCGCATCGGGCTTTTCTATCCTCAAACCATGCTTTCGGTGTTTTGAAGTCCCGAGGGTTGGCAAGGCAGTTAGCCCCGATTGGGCCGCGATTAGGCAGCGTGAATTTGGCGCCATAGTTTTCGCAAACGAACCCTCTGGCTTCCTCATCCAACAAATCCACTTTGAACACCATGCCACGGGGCAAAATACAAACTTCAAGGGGCTCAAGATCAATAATCCCGAATTCCGTATAAACTCTCAGTCGGCCAATCTGCGGTACGATAAGTAATTCCCCATCAGCTGAATAGAAATACTCATCCCCCATATCCTGATTTGCCAGGTAAACATGTGCGGCCATTCCAGTCTGAGTGTTCACATCTCCAGCAGTGGTGATGGTTCTCATGCCAGTGATGAAGGTTAGTTTTTCGCTCGCGGGTAGGGGAATTGGATCCCAACGATACTGACCCAAAGATATCACATCTGGAATCTTGTTCGGGGCTGATTTCCAATAAGGGAGGCCAAGTTTCTGAAGTTTGCCCACATGCTTCACTGAGGGTTGGATACGGTAAAGCCATGACCGTTCAAGCGTGCTGTGTGGTGCCGTAAAAGGTGAGCCAGAAAGCTGTTCGGCATATAGGCCGTAAGCGCAACGTTTCGGTGAATTACGGCCAATTGGTAAGGCACCCTCCAACGCTTCAGTTTCAAAATCATTACCAAACCCAGGCATATAACCTGAAGCTTTCGAAGGATTTGTTTGTTCATTTTCGAATGAATTATCGTCTTTCACAATCACATTCATTTGTATCAATCCCGGTAGGCAAAGTCTAAAGATTACTGTAATTAGTAACATTCGTAACTAAATCAGATGTAACTATCAAGGGAACATAATGACCCTGAAATTGGATGAATTTCTGCCGTATCGGCTGTCCAGACTGAATGAAGCGGTGAGCAATGAAATCAGGCCCGTTTATCGCGACATGTACGGATTAAACAGGCCGGAATGGCGTGTTCTGGTAGCCATAGCAGAAATCGGTCCCACCACCGCAAAGGACATTGGCAAGCACAGCGCTCAACATAAAACGAAAGTCAGTCGGGCAGTTCATGCCTTGCAAAAACGGCGCTGGATTTCAGGACAGGTTGACCCTGAAGACCGCAGATCAGAGATTCTTACACTCACAAAGATGGGTGAACAGGCTTATAACTCTTTGATTCATCCAGTTTTAAAAGAAGAAGCCAGGGTTATGGGGCTAATATCAAACGCTGATCAGAAACAACTGCTTCGGGTCATTACGAAGTTGGAAAAAGCCATGAATTTGATCTAGGCCAGTGGTCATTTTCAATAATTCAACTCCACCTTGTACTAAAGTGTAGCATACATTTACTTCTAACGTTCCTCACAGACCTTGACGACGCACATGAAGTTGAAGAACATTCCGCCCCATGGAGGAACTTTTCAATCGTTTAAAATGCGGACTTTTGGCGCTAATGATGATGCTTATCAGTGCCACAGCCTTTGCGCAGGAATTGACGCGCGATCAGGCTTTCTCCTTCTTGCGCCCGCCATACGACCTGGGAGAACAAATCGCACCCGGAATGTGGGAGTTGATAAATCTTGATAGCCGTGTAGCCGGTTATGGCTTTGAAACCCTTCCGCTAGCACCATTGCCTGGGTTTTCCGGTGCACCGATAAATCTGTTTTTGCAGGTAACCTTGGAAGGCAAGTTTATCAACGCGGAAATTATCACGCACAATGAGCCAATTTTTGTTTCTGGTCTTGGTCAGGCACCATTCCACAATTTCGTAACCCAATACCGAGGGCATTCTATCACTGATACTCTGGTGGTCGGTGTACCTTATGGAGGTAAAAGCGAAGGCAGTTCTCTCGTTTATCTGGACGGCGTTACCAAGGCCACAGCGAGTGTCCGTATTGCCCATGAAACCATACTGGCAGCAGCTTTCGCAGTTGCAAGGGAGCGCATGGCCGGGATCGCGGCGCGACAACCAACCCGGCCCAACCTTGAACATGAAGAAGAGCTCACCTGGGATGATTTGGTCAAGTCCGGACTGGCGAAGCGCAAACTGGTTACAAACGCCGATGTGGACAAAGCATTTGAAGGGACCACCTGGGAAGACGATGATCCTGAAGCGCGGGATTATCCGGAAGAACCCTATCTGGATTTATGGGTTGTGGATGTGGGGCCACCGGCAATTGCCAAAGCTGTTCTTGGTAAGGATACACTGGCGGAACTCGACAACTTCCGGGAAATTTCAAAGCATGACGAACCCATTCTTGTAATTGATGCAGGTCGGCATGGCTTGGTAGGTGAAGAATTCATCCGCAATACAAGTCCGGATCTGATCTTCGCCAAGCAGGATAATCTGCCTGTAGCCCTTCGAGATGCTGATCTTGATGTGGAGCTCGCAGATGGTGTGCCCGGCGAAGTTGCCATGATACTGCGAACCGATCGCAGGCTTGGCTTTGACCCAACACAGGATTGGGAACTATCAATCCGAGCGATTAGGAAACATGGCGTCTTCCAACCCGAAATCGGGTCAAAGGATTTCACAATTACTCACGCCACCGACGGTCGATTTTTCGTGGTGGACACCCCCGTCGCACCTGCACCGCCGTGGAAGCAGGCAATTGAACAACGCGCGCCGGATTTGGCGGCACTTTCGGTTGGAGTTGGAGGTTTGTTTCTGCTCCTGCTCACGAGAATGAACTGGCTTTCCGGTCTCTCCAATTACACTGCAATTCGGTTCACTATTCTAGCGATCGTAATAGGTTTCGTGGGCTGGTGGGGTCAGGGACAATTGTCCATAGCAACTGTGTTGGGCGTCATGCGCGGGATCTACGATGGTCAGAGCCTGGAGTTCCTGGTCTATGATCCTTTCTCATTACTCCTTTGGGGTGTTGTGATCATTTCATTCGTCCTTTGGGGCCGGGGGCTCTTTTGCGGTTGGCTCTGCCCCTTTGGTGCCATGCAGGAATTCAGTCACAAACTTGGCCAATTGATCGGGTTCAAACAGATAACTGTGCCTGAAAAACTCGATGCGGTTCTGGTCAATCTTAAATATGTCATTCTACTTGCCATGGTTTTGGCTGCGTTTCTTATGCCAGCACTAAATGACAAACTGATCGAGATTGAACCATTCAAAACAGCGATCACAACCTATTTCGTACGGGAATGGTATTATGTGCTCTACGCAGTCGGATTACTTGTTTTGAGCATGATGGTGTTCAAAGGCTTCTGTCGGTACATATGTCCTCTCGGTGCGTTCATGGCAATCGGCGGGCTATTACGGATTCAAAAATGGATACCTCGTCGCGTTGAGTGTGGCTCACCTTGCCAACTCTGCAAGGTCAGGTGCAACTACAACGCTATCAAGAAGACAGGTGAAATTGTCTATTCTGAATGCTTCCAGTGCCTCGATTGCGTGACCATCCACGATGATGAAACTCAGTGCGTACCGCTTGTATTGCAGGGTAAGGCCGGAAAGCGGTCATTGAAATCCGGTGAAGGCCAGCCCATCCCACAACTGGTGAGGGCAGGTGAATGACCGCAATTACCCGTAGACGTTTCCTATCAATTTCGGCAGCAGGTTTGGCTGCAGGAGTTGGCCTTTCTGCTTCAACAAAACCGGTCCAATGGAAAGGACGGGCACTTGGGGCAGATGTGTCAATCACCATCCACGATCATTTGGGTAATGCCGAAGCAGCAATAAATCAGTCCGTATCCGAGATTGCTAAACTTGAAAAAATCTTTTCCCTCTATGATCAAAGTTCTGATTTGTATCGCTTGAACGCGACTGGTCATGTGTCGCTGACAGGTGAAAACAAAGATCATTTCTTCAAGCTGTTTACTTCGGCTTATCAGGTTTATCGAAACACAAATGGCTTGTTTGACCCAACGGTTCAGCCTGTTTTCCAGGCATATAAGGATGCTCAAGGGTCTCCTTCGGCTGGCGAATTGAAACGGGCAACTGATAAGCTTGGGTGGTGGAAGGTTGTCGTCCAGCCAGATGGGATACGTTATGCCCAGCCGGGTGTTGAGATGACGCTCAATGGTATTGCCCAAGGTTACATTACTGATCACGTAAAACGCATACTCGCAGAACATGGTTACAAAGACACGATTGTGAATATGGGTGAGTACAATGCAGGTGATGGATTGGCTCGCATAGGAATTGCGGGTTCAGATGGAAATGTGTTTGAAGTGGCGGTTCTTCAGAACCAGGCCATAGCCACATCCTCACCTTTATCACTCAAGCTGGCAGAGAACCTGCACCACATCATCCATCCATACGGCATCATCACACAAACACAATGGGATTCAGTGAGTGTAATTGCCCAAAATGCGACCAATGCTGATGGTTACTCTACCGCTCTGGCTTTGGCGCCAGATAAGTCATTGGCAAAAGAGCTTAAATCGAAGAGGGTTGTTGATGCGATAATTCTCAAGGATTTGGAAGGTAACGTCACAAAGATCTAGACGTCACCACTTTGGCGGGGTGTAAGTCAGTCCGTGATCTTTGAATATTTTCTCCATTCTGCCATCCTGGATTGCAGCAAGAATTGCATCTTCAACAGCGTAACCAAGAGGTCGCCAGCGAAAATTGGTGGCCACTGACAATGTCCATTCACCGATTCCAAGACCGGGTAGCGGAGGAGTGTGAACGGCAAGCTCTTCCGTGAGAGCATGCTCCAATTGTCCCAACGCACCCATTACGGCCATCACTTCACCATTCGCCAATCCCTGCATTGCCTCGTCGGTGGTTCGATAACGCTTCATTTTCGGGATCAATTGACCGCCGCGTATCCCGGAAAGATAGAAATCTGAAATGGTATCGTTCTCCACTCCAACCGTATCAAACCGGAAAAAAGCTGGCGTAGGGCCACCATCGGGGTAATGCTTCTTTGCGTAAGCGATGGCAATCTGCTCGTTGTAGTAATGTCCGCCAAGAACAACTTGTTCGTTACGGCAAACAAGCTCCTTATTGTAAGGGATATGCATCATCACATTAGCAATGGGCCCGCTGATGATCTTTCCCTTCCAGACATTGTTGCGCAGATCAGCGTCCACATTTTCACCGGCATCTGTGGCAAAAAATCTGGCTTCCACGCCGAGATCTTCAGCGATGAGTTTGCCCAGATCGATATCGACCCCGACCAGCTTACCCTTTTCTTCGTAAGAATATGGGGGGAAATCAGAATAGACCGCGATCTGTATCCATCCACGTTCCTGAATATCATCAAGGCTCTGCCCGATAATATCCCGCCCGGTATTTTGCGGCTTGCGATAATGGCCGAAACCGAATTTCACATTCTCGCAGTTTTTCGCCTGAGCATGCCCTAACGAAGCGAATGGCGGCACATATGAACGCTCCTGCAGAACAACCAACAGGAGCGCTGTAACAACGAGGGCTAGAAACTTTCTCATATATTTATTGTGCGGCAGAAAGTCCGATAGTCAACGCTTCAGCAGCGTTTTTCAGGCTATCATCAGATCCATCCAGCAATGCAACAGCCCTGGATGCGGCAGAATCTGCAACGGGTGCTTCCGATGAGGTTTCTATTGACTTGGCAATCTCGTCCATCTCGGTTCGCAAAGGTGCTATTTCGCTTTCAGCGTCGGCTGCCGATTTACCGGATTCCGCCATACCTTTGATGGTGTCGCGTATCTCCTTAAGGCGGCCGGTATAGTCATCAAGCGCACCGTCGCCAGGCCGGGTCTCAATGTAAGTACGGATTGCCCAAGCAGCTTTCTGACCCAGCAGTTCGCCAAAGGCCGGCATTTTGGTAATCCCGTTCTGGGTATATCCAACTTGATACCGCTCTAGATACCACTCATCCCCATCAATATTGGCTTCCAGATAACGAAGGTCAGGGGCAAGACCACCTGAGATCACTTCCAGCCCATGGCAGCGGGCGCAGTTCTGATTGTAGCCTGAAGCTCCAATCCTGATGGCCGCTGCCCATTCGGGTGTGTTGGGATCACGCCAGGGGTTTTCCTCCAACCATTCTTCTCCAATATCGGGAAGTTCGGATGTATCTACTGCTTGTGGGGCCACATCTCCATGCGCATTCACGCGGTCAAAGCTGAAAGTTAGTGCTCCGCCTGCGATTAAAGCCGAAAGGACCCATGTCAATTTGTTTGAACGCATATCTATATCTCCACTCCATGGCGCGAAACTATGTGAAGCAAATTTTGAAGACAACTGTACTTAAGAACAACACTGTACTTAAGGACAATCCGAAACTGCCCGAAACGCCTTGCATGTTAGAAAACACATATGTTTGTATTGTGTACAGCAGTGGAGGAGAGTGCGAGTTGTCTATTCGCAAAATAGTGCTTGGGTTGATGGCTAGTTGTTTTTCGACAATAGCGTCAGCCGAAATAGATATTACAATCGGTTATCTTGAACAGGAGGTTCCTGCACCACCGGTTCTTTCTAATCTGGAGAGCATTCCAGAAGATGAAGGGCTTGCCGGCAGTAAGGTTGCAATTAAAGACAATGCAACTACCGGAAAGTTCTTGAAGCACAATTACACGCTTGAAGAAAAAATCATTGAGGAAGGTGGAGATTTTCTGTCTGCTGCCAAAGAAGCGCTGCAAAAAACCAGATTTCTTGTGGTGAAGGCCCCAAAGAAACAACTGCTTGAAGTGGCCGATTTGCCGGAAGCTGAAGGTGCAATCATTTTTAACGCCTCAGAAGGAGCAGTATCCTTACGCAGTGATGAATGCCGGGCAAATGTGCTTCACACAATACCTTCCAGATCAATGCTATCCGATGCATTGGCACAATTTGCCCTGAAGAAGCGCTGGACCAAATGGGCACTGATCCATGGCACAAGAGACGGGGACTTGGCCTATAAGAGCGCCCTAGAACGCTCCGCCAAGAAATATGGTGTGCAACTGGTTGGGCAAAAAGAATGGAATTTCGATGCGGATATGCGCAGAAATGCCCCGCAGGAAGTGCCGCTATTTACTCAGGACTTTGATGATCACGATTTAATGGTGATCTCCGATGAACCTGGAGATTTTGGTCGCTATGTTTTCTATAACACCTGGCTTCCAAGACCGGTTGCCGGTTCTGAGGGCGTAGTGCCTGTTGCCTGGAGTGCTTCGGTTGAACAGCACGGGGCAGCCCAATTGCAAAGTCGCTTCAAGGAACAAAGTGGGCGAGCAATGCGTTCGATTGATTACGCTGCATGGGCCGCAGTGCGCAGTGTAGGAGAGGCGGTAACCCGCACAAACTCAGCGGATGTGGCCAAAGTTCGTGAATTTCTGTTTTCGGATAAGTTCAAGCTGGCCGGATTTAAGGGTAGGCCACTCACATTCCGCAAATGGAATGGACAGCTCCGCCAGCCAATCCCGCTCACACACCCCCGCGCGATCGTTGCACTTGCTCCGCTGGATGGCTATCTGCACGAACGAAACGAACTCGACACACTCGGGCTGGATTTGCCTGAATCAAACTGTACTGCATTTGAGGAGTAAATCATGAAACGCAATTTGATCTTTGCAACGGCATTGTTGGCAACCACGGCGCTAACCACTTCCGTCACCGCTGATGAAATCTGGGTTTCCAATGAAAAGGACGATACGGTCAGCGTGATTGATGTGGAAACCCTGGAGGTTATTCGAACCATTGAAGTGGGAGAACGGCCCAGAGGGATTACCTTCGCACATGATCACTCAGTACTGTTTGTCTGTGCCTCAGACAGCGATACTGTCCAAGTGATTGATCCTGAAACCGGTAAGGTGTTACACGAATTGCCTTCTGGTGAGGACCCTGAACAATTCATACTGCATCCGAATAATAAACATCTTTATATCGCCAACGAGGATGATGCGATCACCACTGTTGTGGATGTAGACTCCCGTTCTGTCATTGCACAGATTGATGTGGGAATTGAGCCGGAAGGAATGGCTGTTTCGCCTGATGGAAAAATTGCGATTACCACTTCCGAAACAACCAACATGGCTCATTGGATAGACACATCCAGCCAGCAGATCATAGCCAACTCTCTCGTTGATCAACGCCCCCGACATGCCGAGTTCACCCATGATGGAAAAGAGCTTTGGGTAAGCGCTGAGATTGGCGGTACGATCACTGTCTTCAATACTGAAGATCAAGCGGAAAAGGCCAAGATCGGTTTCGAAATTCAAGGCATACACCCGGACCGTGTCCAACCAGTAGGCTTTGAAATGACCAAGGATGGGAAATATGCGTTTGTGGCCCTTGGTCCATCCAATCACGTGGCTGTTGTAGATCAGAAAACCTACGAGGTTCTCGACTATATTCTAGTAGGCAGACGTGTATGGCATATGGCGTTTAACGCGGATGAATCACAACTGTTCACCACAAACGGTGTTTCCGGCGATGTGACTGTGATTGACGTGGACAGTTTAAAAGCCGTCAAAAGTATTAAGGTGGGTCGCTTCCCCTGGGGAGCAGCTTTCAGACCTACAAACAAAAGTTAGAGTATCAGGGAGAATTCTATGAAGAAGTTAGCGATTTTATTGGCCGCATCAATTGCATTTGCAACGCCAGCGATGGCGGATGATGACGATGATGATAACAAGTTTGGTCAGGCTGGAATCCTTTCAAAGAAAAATCGTGGAGACATTCCTGAGCTTGTACTGTCTGCTGGCACACCGTTGTTGGAGAGCGGGAAGATCGAACTCAAGTCCGGCACATATTATGAACTGGAGATTACAGCCGATGGCAGCCAGGAACTTGCCCTGGCGGGTGCTGATTTTTTCCGCGCGATCTGGGTTGATGAAGTGGTAATCGAAGGCATCGAAGTTCGACCACTTGGCATCGATAGCCTTGAGTTTGATGAAGCAGGAACGGCTGAAATCAGTTTTTTGGCAATTAAGCCAGGCGTTTATAGTTTCGGAGTTCCAGGAAGCGAACTTCAGCGGGTAGAAATTACAATCGAATAGTTTTCTCTCCGCCTTTCGACCATTGGTCATCTGGCAACAAAGTCCAATTTATGAGACAATCCAAGTATGAATAGACTGTTGATTACATCCGTTCTTGTGCTTGGGTTGTCTTCTTTGGGTTTTGCTGAAGAAGAGACAGATCCTGGCGGCGAGCTAAATCCTGATGAGATGTCATTGTCGTCTTCGTTGGCAAAAGCAGGTCGGGGACAAGTGAATATGGTCATTTGCTCCCAAGGTTACTTTCTAACCAAGAAGGGTGATCACGAAGAAGCTCGTGTTCTGTTTGAAGAATGCGCAAAACAGGGCTGGACGGGCACAATGACCTGGATGTCCTACATGGAACAGAACGGTTATGGCGCTCCGGAAAATCCGGAACGAGCAGCCGCATGGGATAAGCGAGCAGCAGAGCTTGGCGATCCCATCGGTATGTTTAATCACGGATTGGATTTATTGCGCGGTTACGGTGTAGAGCAGGATGAGACTCTTGGCCGGTCCTACATAGATCGTGCAGCAAGCGCAGGTGTAAAATCAGCACAAGAACTGAAAGCTGGAGGTTACGATCCCGAAGTGGTTACGCCCGATGCTGATCAATGGAAATTCGAGAAGCGGCTTTACTAGTCAGTTTATTCAATAACCAGCTTCGGGAGCCAATGGCTTTCCGGTTCTCCCGGCTCCAGATCATATTCTTCAATTGGCCTTAGATTTCCTTTTTCAGGGGGAGCGGACAACTTGTCCATATCAATCTCGTTAAGACTACCCACGAGTTTGTCTTCCTGAATCTCAATTTGGTAATACACCCCGTTCCACATGTTGATGCCGTATTCCGTAGCTCCTTTCCAGATGAACATCAGATCATATTCCAGGTCTGTAAGATCTTCTGCTGAAACTGTTTTCTTGATCTCGTACGGGTAGGGAACGCGACACCAGTATTTCGTTGATCCCTCGAAGCATTTGAATGGACGCATCGATAGAAAGTGCTCTTCGAATGTTTCATCTTTCCAAGATATAGCATAGCTCGACCCATTACCGGCCTTGGTGAATTGGATGGTGCCAACAACGTGTTCCTTGCCGGAAATCTCAACGAGTTTGATCTGTTTTTCGCCTTCTAGAACAGATGCATAAGTATTTCCGGATATCGAAAAAAGCACTGCAAAAAATATAATTCCTGTAGCGGTAATGGTCATTGTCTTCTCTTTCACTCTGACTACCTTAGCACATAATATTTCGAAGCAGGTTTCTGCTAAATGTGTACCAAGGTACATACTGTGAATAATTGCAGGGCCGCATTTCTTCCGGTAACATCATTTCTTAGGCACCACTCGGAGGAGGACCCGTTTTGGGCTCTGGTGGTGATCATGGAGGAAAAAAATGAGGAAATTTATTGTAGCGGGTTTTGCAGCGCTTCTAGCCACATCGACAGCTTACGCCGGTAATGTAACCGAAGCTGATCTGGCTGGCGATACTGCATCAGTGGGTGATATTCTCACAAACGGAATGGGACGGCACCTACAGCGTCACTCTCCACTAACAACCTTGAACAAGGGCAATGTGAAAAACCTATTGCCAGCTTGGGCATTCTCTCTGGGTGGAGAAAAGCAAAGGGGACAGGAAACTCAGCCTCTGATTCATGATGGCATCATGTACATCACAGGATCTTATTCGCGCATGTATGCGATTGACGTAAAAACAGGTAAGGAACTCTGGCAATATGACGCTCGTCTGCCAGAAGGTATTCTTCCTTGTTGCGACGTGGTGAACCGCGGTGCAGCACTTTACGGTGACAAGGTTTACTTCGGTACGCTTGATGCCCGTATTGTGGCTTTGAATGCCAAGACAGGTAAGGTTGAGTGGCGCAAGAAAATTGCGGACTACAAGGCTGGCTATTCTTACACAGCCGCACCATTGATTGTGAATGGTCTTATCATCACAGGTAACTCCGGTGGTGAATTCGGTATCGTGGGTGAGGTTCAGGCACGCGATGCCGAGACTGGTGAAACCGTTTGGACACGTCCGGTGATTGAAGGTCATATGGGTACCCTTAATGGTAAAGAATCCACGATGACCGGTACGCTTAACGCCACATGGCCTGGTGACATGTGGAAAACAGGCGGTGGAGCCACATGGCTCGGCGGTTCTTATGATGCCGAAACCGACACACTCGTGTTTGGTGCAGGTAACCCAGCACCATGGAATTCATGGTTAAGAGCTGCTGGTAAGCCTGAGGGCACAGAGGGTGATAACCTCTATGCAGCCAGCCGTATCGGTATCGATCCATCAAATGGTGAGATCAAGTGGCACTTCCAGACCACACCTCGAGAAGGTTGGGACTATGACGGCGTGAACGAAGTTGTGGCTTATACGAACCGCAGCGGTGAAAAACGCTGGGCAACTGCCGACCGTAACGGTTTCTTCTACGTTCTTAACCGTGAAGATGGGAAGTTCGTACGTGGTGTGCCTTTTGTTAAGGACATCAGTTGGGCTGAAGGGCTTGATGAAAACGGTCGCCCGATTTTCATTGAGAACAATCGTCCAGGCGACCCATCCGCATCAGCAGATGGCAAGAAAGGCGAAGTGATCTTTGCATCACCTTCCTTCCTTGGTGGTAAGAACTGGATGCCAATGGCATTCTCACCAAAGACCGGTAATTTCTATGTGCCATCAAACGAATGGGGCATGGATATCTGGAATGAGCCTGTGACCTACAAGAAAGGTGCAGCTTACCTGGGTTCCGGCTTTACCATTAAGCCAAACTATGAGGACCACATTGGTTCACTCAAGGCGATTGATCCAGACAGCGGTGAAATCAAATGGGAAGTGAAAAACGATGCTCCGTTGTGGTCAGGTGTAATGACCACTGCTGGTGGCCTGGTTTTCTACGGTACACCAGAAGGTGAGTTCATCGCATTGGATGATGAAACCGGTGAAAAGCTTTGGTCATTCCAAACCGGCTCCGGCATCGTTGGTCAACCGGTTACCTGGGAACAGGACGGTGAGCAATATGTCTCAATCATCTCCGGTTGGGGTGGTGCTGTTCCACTCTGGGGTGGTGAAGTCGCCAAGAAAGTGAACTACCTCAATCAGGGTGGCACACTTTGGACATTCCGCTTACCAAAACAACTCGCCTCATCGAACTGATCCAGGCGCAAAGAATTCCCGGCGGGTTAGGCCTGCCGGGATATTAATTTGAACTTTCAACAATAGGGCGAATTCCAACCTGCTTCGTTTAGAAGCGGAACGGTTTCTGTCACCCTGAAAACGGCAAACTCTCTGGGAGCGATTGACTGAAATGCAACCGAGCGCCATGTTTATGTCAAAAGAAAACGAATGGTTGGATTCTATGGTTCGATTTTTGATCATCGATGATCATCCCCTGTTCAGGGAAGCCCTGCACAGTGCGGTTCAGTTAGCCTATGAGGGGGCAGAAATTGTCGAAACAGCATCATTGGCTGAAGCTGTCGCCGTACTTAATGCCCAGGACGGGTTTGATCTTGCTCTACTTGATCTGAAAATACCTGACACAGTCGGTTTTGACGGCTTGTTGGAACTAAGGACACTTTATCCACGCTTACCCATAGTGGTTGTTTCTGGCCATGAAGACCCTGAAATCATTCAGACGTCTCTTTCATACGGAACAGCAGGGTTCATTCCAAAATCCACGAAAAAGGATGAGCTAACCGAAGCCATCAAATCTGTGATGGATGGCAATATTTTTGTCCCTGCAAATTATCAGGAACCGGCCTCAAACGGCGCTGACCGTGATGAACGTGCTGAAATCATCAAGAAACTGGGCTCCTTCACTCCGCAACAGTTGCGGGTGATTAAGATGCTTCGCGATGGTCTATTGAACAAGCAAATTGCTTACGAGCTTCAGGTCGGTGAGACCACGGTAAAAGCTCACGTATCAGAGATTTTGAAGAAACTTGGCGTCAACAATCGTACCCAGGCCGCCATGGAAATTTCCAAACTTAGAAGCAATGACTTTGATGAACTCAACGGTGAGTTCGATATCTCCGGTTAGCCAGCAAGATGACTGAGTAATGCTCTTAGCTGAGCAGGTTTGATCGGCTTATACATCATTTCCATCCCAAGCTGCTTGGCCTTCTGGTCCACAGACTTGTTCGGATCAGCGGTAATTATCAGCGCTGGAATATCATTTTGCGTGGATTCCCTGACCATTTGCACAGCATCCGTTCCTAAATCTCCGAAATCCAAATTCTGATCAGCAACGATGATATCCGGAACCCACTCGTCATTGCAGGTCAGTTCCTTTGTTTCATCCACTGTGCGTGCAACCTTTGTCTTGCACCCCCAACTTTCCAAAAGTGTTTTCATCGCTGCGATACCATCTGGATCGTTTTCTATCAGCAAAACTTCGCGGTCTTTGATGCCTGCGACTGCGGGTGTTGATTGAACCTCATTGACTTCAACCAATGCTGGAACATCGTCAGCGCGCGGAACTCTTAAACTAAACCGGGTGCCGCGGCCCACTCGTGATTTCATGGTTAGTTCATGGCCAAGCGTGGTCGCCATCCGTTTCACAATGGATAAGCCCAGTCCCAGACCGGAATTTGCTTCCCGGTCGTGTCCATTTGGCAAGGCTCCTCTATGAAACTCTTCAAACACGTTTTCCTGTTGATGATCCGGTATCCCTTCACCTGTATCAATAACTTCCACTTGAAGATGGTCTTGCCGTTTCCGAATAGCTATCAGAACGCCACCCGAAGAGGTGTAACGCAATGCATTCGAAATCAAATTCTGAAAAATCCGCCGAAGCATTGTCCGGTCGCTTCTAACGGCAAGAAACTCATCACATCGGATCCTCAATTCGAGGCCCTTCTCATCAGCAATGGGAGAGAAATCTGATTGTATCGCATCCAGGATTTGCCAGAGCCTGAACTCTTCGAAACGAGGCTTTACAATTCCAGCATCGAGTTTGGATATGTCGAGCAAGGTGCTTAGGAGTTCACTCATGGTTTCAAGAGATCTTTCAACCTGCTGAACAAGTTCCTTGCCCAAATCGGTTTCTTGCAAGTCTGAAAGTACAGAGATTGATAACAAAGCTGCATTTAACGGCTGCAAAACGTCATGGCTCGCTGCCGCAAGAAACTTTGTTTTTGACAGATTTGCGATTTCTGATGCTTCCTTCGCCGCTTCCAATTCGGAATTGGTTTTTTCAAACTGCCGTAAAGCGATAGTCAGTTCATCTGTTCTGCGCTTAACCTGACCTTCAAGACTGATCGCTGTTTGAAAAAGAGAAAAGGCATTGCCGTGCTGATCCATCGAGCTCTCAACACGTGATATCAAAGCACGATTGATCTTCTGCAAGCGCTCCACATCATCGATCAAATCAAGAGACATTTTTCAACTCCTGATCCACTGACTTACCAAAAGCCACACCGGTGAGCGTCTGATTTAGATGCATGGACTGATACTGTTCGCCGTAGGTGTTGAACCCAATGATGTTGTTTTCCTCATATATCTTTGAAATGCGATGGGTAACCTGACGGTTTCTGGCGTCTATCTGACGTAACACACAGTCAAATCCGAGAACAAAATCTATATCCCCGAGGCTTTGCTTCAGATCCTGCATCTTGCTGTCTGTCGTGCGAGCCATTCCGGTAGGTTCAGCCACCGTGAGTACAATCCCGTCATCAATTGCACAAAAGAACGTCAGCGAACCATCATCATTCACCTTTTGGATTGATCTGCAATAATATTCCCCGCCAACCCGGACAACGAGTGGGTGTGAGGCAAAACTTTGCGGGGTCAGAGACTCCGGGTCCGTACCGATAGTTTCAGCATAGGTTTTAGCGGCCGGAGCTCCATTAAATTCGTGCACAATCCGCTTATCTGGTTCGGACTGGGTAACGATCAGCTTTTCCGATGTGGGAACGAAATTCTCCGTTTTGAACACTTCCATCGGCAAACGCGACTTGATTTGCAGGATGATAGCGTTGCCCTCCAGGATCTCTCCGTTCAGCACCAGGCTGGTTTCATTGAAATCAAGGCTGTCGCCCGCTGACCCTCCCAGCAATGGAATATCATCAAGTCCCCAATGCAACGCGGCGGTTATTGCCTCTTCCATGTATGACATGCCATCCATCAGGCAGATTACAAAATTATTGGATGGATTACCTTCATCCGGGCCTGAAAAGAATGCACTTTTCATGGCATGCACTTTCGACACCACATCTTGCATGTTGTTGGTGTCTTCCCGCGTTATCTCGAAGGGTTGAATGTCAAACATGTCAGCGGGAAACAGAATGACCATAATCTCCCCGTCTGAAATTCCGTCCGGTGTAATCTCTCCGGCAGTGGAACAAGCGGCAAAGGGTATATCTGACTTTGTGTCCCGCATCAGGTCGCAGATGTTGTTCGCATTCCAATGGTTTTTTGAAAAAAACAGCAAAGCGAATGAATATTTGTCCTGCTTGAGTTTGTCAGATAAATCGTTTTGTAGCTCAGCCAACTCACCGGGACCGCTAAAAAGGCATACTACGCCACTCGCAAACTCTTTGCGTCCTGATTTCATTTAATCTCCTCCACGGCAGTCATCTCAAATCAGAGAAACTGCGCAAAGACATAATTCCATTTCCAAAATGAATTCGCAATGGCGGATTTGGTCGCAAGGTGACCGAAAGTACAGTTTGCTTTTGGAGTGATAATTTTCATTATCTATCCAAGGCTCATGGGAGGAGTTAATCGGCCGCTTTTTCGCGTGCTGATCATGTTTTGCTTGTAAGATTGCAATTGTGGCTGTTAAGCTTCTTCCTAACAGTGAAAGTCGTGGCCGTGAGGGTGCCGTGTCTTTCATATAATTAATTGATTTTGAGGAGGAGATTGAATGACATCAATTACAATGACAGTGAATGGCCAGGAGGTCAGCGGTGACGTAGAAGACCGCACCCTTTTGGTTGAGTTCATTCGCGAAAATCTGAGGTTAACTGGTACTCACGTTGGCTGCGACACGTCACAGTGTGGTGCCTGCGTCGTACATGTTGATGGTAAGGCTGTAAAGTCGTGTTCAATGCTCGCTGCGCAAGCTAATGGCAGCGATGTAACCACGATCGAAGGGTTGGCTAATGGTGATCTCCATCCAATGCAAACCGCCTTTAAGGAAAATCATGGACTACAGTGTGGTTTCTGTACACCTGGAATGATTATGTCTGCTACCGATATGGTCAATCGATTGGGCAAGGACCTGGACGAAAAAACCATTCGTGCTGAGCTTGAGGGCAATATCTGCCGCTGCACCGGTTATCATAACATCGTTAAAGCCATCCAGGACGGCGCATCAAAAATGTAATTGACCCAAGGGTTTTATCCTTGATGAGGAGGAGAGGAATATGAGTGAAGGTATTGGCGCACGAGTGCTGCGCAAAGAAGACAAAAGGTTTATTACCGGGTCAGGTAAGTACACCGATGATGTGAAGAACGACAATCAGTGCTACGCAGCATTTGTCCGATCACCTCATGCCCATGCGAAAGTAACCGGAATAAACAAGTCAGCAGCTGAAGGCATGGCTGGCGTGAAAGGTGTGCTGGACGGTCAGCAACTGACCGGTGACGGCATTGGAAACATCATCTGTGGTTGGGCAATCACTTCTAAAGATGGTTCCCCGATGAACATGGGTGCATGGTCGGCTCTTGCCACAGATACAGTCCGCTATGTGGGTGATGCTGTTGCAGTAGTAATTGCAGATAGCCCGGCAAATGCAAAAAGCGCTGCAGAGGCAGTGGAGGTTAGTTACGACGTACAGCCTGCCATTACCAATGTGGAAGATGCAATTGCTGCTGGTGCGCCACAAATTCACCCTGAAGCACCGAATAACCTGATCTATGATTGGGAAATTGGCGACCAGGCCGCAACGGAAGCAGCCCTTTCAAGCGCTGCCTATATCTGCGAAATGGATATCACCAACAACCGTGTCGCTCCTAATCCAATGGAGCCACGTTCTGCTGTTGCCACATATGACGCAGCAGAAGACCACTACACACTATATACAACGTCGCAGAACCCGCACGTTGCGCGTTTGGTATTATCTGCGTTCTATCAGGTTGCTCCGGAGCATAAGCTCAGAGTTATCGCACCCGATGTGGGTGGTGGATTTGGTGCCAAGATCTACATCTATCCTGAAGAGATCGTATGCCTCTGGGCATCCATGAAAACCAAATGCTCAGTAAAGTGGACTTCCGATCGTACCGAAGCATTCCTGACAGACGCGCATGGTCGCGATCATGTCAGTAAGGCTCGCATGGGATTTGATGCAAACAACAAGATTGTTGGTTTGTCGGTTGATACAAAGGCTAACCTGGGTGCTTATATGTCACTCTTCTCGTCATCAGTACCAACCTATCTCTACGCAACATTGCTTTCTGGCCAGTACAACATCGCGAACATTCATGCGAATGTGCGGGCAATCTACACGAACACAACTCCGGTTGATGCTTATCGTGGTGCCGGACGTCCGGAGGCTTGTTACCTACTAGAGCGTATGATGGAAACTGCAGCGCGTGAACTGGGTGTTTCACCGGCAGACTTGCGCCGCGCGAACTTCATCCAGGAATTCCCGCATCAGACACCGGTTATCATGGCCTATGATGCAGGAGACTTCGACGCAAACCTCGATGCAGCAATGGCAGCATCAGATTATGCTGGCTTTGAGGCACGTAGATCTGAAGCAGCCTCTCGCGGCAAGCTGAGAGGGATCGGCATGTCCTCATATATTGAGGCTTGCGGTATTGCTCCATCAGCAGCCGTTGGTTCGCTGGGTGCTGGCGTTGGTCTTTGGGAATCCGCCGAGGTTAGGGTCAATCCAGTGGGAACAGTGGAAATCCTGACAGGTTCGCATGCACATGGTCAGGGTCACGAAACCACATTTGCTCAGGTTGTTGCCGATCGTTTTGGTCTGCCAACAGACAATGTGCAGATTGTACATGGTGATACGGACAAGGTGCAGTTTGGTATGGGAACCTATGGATCACGTTCCGGTGCTGTCGGCATGTCTGCCATCGTCAAGGCACTTGATAAGGTGGAAACCAAAGCCAAGAAGATCGCTGCTCATCTGCTGGAAGCAGACGAAGGCGATATCGTGATTGAAAATGGTGAAGTCAAAGTGGCCGGTACTGACAAGGCCCTTGGCTGGCATGAAGTATGCCTTGGTGCTTACACCGCCCATAACCTTCCAGAAGGTATGGAGCCAGGTTTGAAAGAAGGCGCATTCTACGATCCTTCTAACTTCACATTCCCGGCCGGTACTTACATCTGTGAGGTGGAAATTGATCCGGAAACCGGCACAACCGATATCGTTCAATTCGTGGCGTCAGATGACTTTGGTACAATCATCAATCCGATGATTGTGGAAGGTCAGGTTCATGGCGGCATTGCACAGGGTGTCGGTCAGGCACTTCTCGAGCAGGCCGTCTATGATGAGAGCGGTCAATTGCTGACAGGTTCCTATATGGACTACACAATGCCTCGTGCTGATGACTTGCCAAGTTATCAGGTAAGTCATGAAAGCACTGTGTGCCCGGGTAACCCGCTTGGCATCAAGGGTTGCGGTGAAGCAGGAGCAATCGGTTCGCCACCAGCGGTCATCAATGCGATCACCGATGCGATCGGTAGCAATGACCTGTCCATGCCGGCGACTCCGTCCAAAGTTTGGGCGGCAATCCAGGCCAACGCAATGAAGGATGCAGCCGAATAACCATCCGAAATGATCTCCCGACCATCTTTCAGAGATGGTTGGGGATTAATGGATAGTTATTCGTGCTTTAGGAGGAAAACAAAAATGTATGAAACGAATTATCATAGAGCTTCCAGCACAGATGATGCTGTAGCGAAAATGGGCAGTGCAGCGGATGGCAAATTTGTGTCAGGTGGCATGACGTTGATACCAACAATGAAACAGCGTTTGGCTGCACCATCCGACCTTATTGATCTGCGCCATATCGATGCAATGAAGGGCATCACCGTAAGCGGTAGCCAGGTAACAATCGGAGCCGGTACAACCCACGCTGAAGTTAACCAGTCTGCTGAGTTGCAAAGCGCGTGCCCGGGACTTGCCGCACTTGCCGGTCATATCGGTGATCCACATGTGCGCCATATGGGAACAATCGGTGGATCCATTGCCAATAATGACCCCGCAGCTGACTATCCTGCTGCAATGATGGCACTGGGCGCGGATATCATGACCACAAAACGGACAATCTCGGCTGACGATTTTTTCCAGGGCATGTTTGAAACAGCTTTGGAAGACGATGAAATCATCACAGCCGTAACGTTTACAGCACCTTCAAAAGCTGCATACGCAAAGTTCCCGAACCCGGCATCGCGTTATGCGATGGCAGGCGTTTTCGTAGCGCAGGGTGACAATGGCACACGTGTGGCCGTAACAGGTGCAGGCAGTGATGGAGTATTCCGTCATGGTGAAATGGAAGATGCTCTGGCTGGTGACTTCAGCTCTGGTGCCATTTCCGGTTGCAGTGTCGATGAAGGCGCCATGCTTTCAGACTTGCATGGTGATGCTTCTTATCGCGCTAACCTCGTCAAGGTAATGGCTAAGCGGGCAGTAGAAGCTGCCGGATAAAATTCTCCTCCCTGCCGTGTAGGTAGCGTAGGTATGGCGGGGTGGCCTTGTGAGGTTGCTCCGTCAGTCTTGGGACTTGTCAGCTAAATTCAGCATTCCTATATATTGCGTCTCATGAAAAGACGTCTTGATGGGGATATTCACAATGACAAAAAGCAGCGACAAGGAAACCTTCTCCTTCCAAACAGAAGTAGGCCAACTACTTGATATAGTTGCAGGTTCGCTTTACTCGAACCGTGAAGTATTTTTACGCGAACTCGTGTCAAACGCTTCTGATGCCTGCGATAAACTGCGTTATGAAATTCTCACCAATCCATCTCTGGTAGAGGGTGAACAAGATTTCGCCATCCAGATCGAAATCGATAAAAAAGCGAAATCTATTTCTGTCGCCGACAACGGAATAGGAATGAACCACGATGATTTGCTTGAGACACTGGGAACGATTGCAAAATCAGGAACAGGCGCTTTTTTGGATGCGATCAAGGAAGGTGAAAAGGGCGATCTTGGATTAATCGGACAATTCGGTGTGGGCTTTTATTCATCATTCATGGTGGCTGAAAATGTTGACGTGCTCACACGACGCGCGGGAGAGGCTGAAAGCTGGATCTGGTCATCTGACGGTAAGGGTGAATTCTCTATTGAATCTGGCGACAGAAACTCTCACGGCACAACTGTCACGTTACACCTCAAAAAAGATGCCAAGGAGTTTTTGGAGGAAGAACGTATTCGCAACGTGGTGCAGACTTATTCTGATCATATCAACTTTCCGGTCAAATTTGGCGAAGACACGTTAAACTCAGCATCCGCTATCTGGACCCGGCCAACGAAAGATGTGACTGAAGAACAGCACAACGACTTTTACCGTCACACTGCCCATGCATTTGATCAACCCTGGATGACGATCCACAATCATGTGGAAGGGTTGGTGAACTACACCAATCTTCTTTACATTCCGGCAACTGCACCTTTCGACCTGTACGAGCCTGAACGTAAAAGCCATGTTAAGCTCTATGTGAACCGGGTTTTCATCACTGAGAACACAAAGGGCCTGTTGCCAGCGTATCTTCGCTTTTTGCGCGGCATAGTGGATTCCGAAGATTTATCGCTGAACGTTTCTCGCGAAATGCTGCAGACAGATCCTAAGCTCACAAAAATCAGAAATGGATTGACCAAAAAGGTAATTGGCGAGCTCAAAAAGAAGGCAAACAAAAGTTCCGATGAGTATGCAAAGTTCTGGCAGAATTTTGGGCCAGTACTTAAGGAAGGCCTTGTAGAAGATGTAAACCTCAGAGATAAAATTCTTGAAGTCTGCCGTTTCAATTCAACAAACGGAGATGAGCTGACCAGCCTTGCCGATTATGTGAGCAGGATGAAAGAGGGGCAGGACCACATTTACTACATAGCTGGGGAGGAACTGGAAAAAATAGCGAAGTCACCGCATTTGGAAGGCTTCCGTGCGAAAGGTGTCGAGGTCTTGCTCTTGGCCGATCATGTGGATGAGTTCTGGTTGCAGCATATCCCACAGTTTGAAGAAAAGTCATTTACCTCGATCACGCAAGGTGATGCTGGATTGGACAAAATCAAGTCTGATGCAAAAGACCAGGATGATGATAAAGATGAAGCTTCTTCATCACAGCTGGACAAACTCATTGCATCCATCAAACTTGAGTTGGGTGAAGCAATCAAGGATGTTCGTCCTTCAAAGCGTTTGACGGATAGTCCGGTATGTCTAATCGCAGATGATGGCGATACCGATGTCAATCTCGCTCGTTTGCTGCAACGGCATGGCCATTTGCAGGGCGATGTACCGCGTGTTCTGGAGTTAAACCCCAGCCATGCCATGATCAAAAAGCTAGCAGATCGAGCTGGCGAGGAAGGTGCAGCAAACGACCAATTGCTAAAGGATGCAGCACATTTGCTGTTCGACCAGGCCAAAATATCTGAAGGCGAAGTGCCTTCAGACCCATTAGAGTTCTCGCGGCGACTCGCGGTTGTCATGGAAAATGCGTTTTAGACTAACGTATTGAAATATTGCAAGTATTAGAAAGGCTAGGGGTTTTGCTTGCAAATACCCCTTTTTGCTTGTTCCGTTGTTTTTCTTATACAAATCAAACGCCTTGAAATGGCCATTTCAAATTGCTACATACGTGTTGTCCGCACGCGGACATAATTTTTCGCACCCCTTATACTCAATATGAGCATAAAACGTATATATGGTGTGTATTCAGAATTGGAGATTCATTATGGCGAACCTGGATCAAGTCAAAACTGCTTCAAATGAAGTGAAAGAGCAGCTTACTGCAGCAGAACGTTACGGCGTTCTGGAGATGCCCGTTCTTGAATACAACGAAGAAGTGGCTCGCGAAACCGCACCGCTTTATGAAAAGGTAAGACACCACATCCCTGAAATAGAATGGCCTGTTCATGCGCCTTATGTTCACGCAATCAATAAGCTGAAAAAAGATCGTAATGCGGTCATTCTTGCCCACAACTACCAAACGCCTGAAATCTATCACTGTGTAGCTGATTTCGCAGGGGATTCACTTCAGTTAGCTCAACAGGCAGAGAAAGTGGATGCAGACATAATCATCCAATGCGGTGTGCATTTCATGGCCGAAACCTCTAAACTGCTAAGCCCTGAAAAAACCGTTCTAATTCCAGACATGAAGGCAGGATGCTCGCTAGCAGAATCCATCACCGGTGAAGACGTAAGACTGCTTCGTGAAGCCAATCCCGGCGTCCCGATCGTTACCTATGTTAATACTTCTGCTGATGTAAAAGCGGAAAGTGATATCTGCTGTACATCCTCAAACGCGGTTCGGATTGTCGAGAGTTTTGAATCAGATACCGTGCTGCTGATTCCTGACGAATTCCTGGCTCAGAATGTGGCCAAGCAGACTTCCAAGAAGATTTTGACCTGGAAAGGACATTGTGAAGTACACGAGCGCTTTACGCCGGAAGAATTGCTTGCATACAAAGAGGCAGACCCGGCCATTCAGATTGTGGCTCACCCAGAATGTCCGCCTGAAGTTGTTGAAGTGGCCGATTTCTCCGGATCCACCTCGGGTATGATAGATTTTGCTGTCGGTCAGAAAAAAGGTGCCAAGGTTTTGCTTGTTACTGAGTGTTCAATGGCATCGAATATCGAACAAGAGGCCGATGGAGTAGAGTTCATTAAGCCATGTAACCTGTGCCCACACATGAAACGCATCACATTGCCTAATATACTAGAAAGTCTTGTATATATGCGCGAAGAGGTTGTTGTTGATCCAGAAATGGCCGAAAAAGCTCGTCGTGCGGTTGAACGCATGGTGAATTTGAAGATCAACTAATCCAGATTGCCTTTGAATGACAGAGCAACAACCCGACTTTTTCGAGAAGTTACCCAGCGATGTCTGCGATGATATCGTAATCGTTGGCGGTGGGCTCGCCGGCCTGTTCTGCGCTATGAAAATGGCGCCACGGCCGGTAACTGTTCTTGCTGCCGCACCGATCGGTACAGGAGCATCTTCAGCTTGGGCACAGGCTGGCATCGCTGCTGCAGTTATGCCGGGTGACACAATAGAGAAGCATGTGGCCGATACTCTAACTGCTGGTGCAGGGATTTCGGACGAGGACATAGCAAGATTAATGGCTACCGAAGCCTCTGACCGGGTTCTTGATCTCGCAGAATATGGCGTGCCGTTTGATCGGGATCTGGAAGGCAAGCTCAAAGCTTCCCGTGAAGCTGCTCACTCCGAGCATCGTGTCGTCGGTGTTCAAGGTGACCGCGCTGGAAAAGCTATTATGGAAGCGCTGGTTGCTAAGGTGCACGAAACCGAGTCAATTCGATTGCTTGAAGGTTTTGTTGCCGAGGAAATATTGACTGAAGGCGGTAAAATTTCCGGACTGCTTGCCCGAGGAGATCGCGGCAGTAATCCTCATCGCATCGAATTGAAATCAGACGTCGTCATTATGGCTGCTGGTGGTGTGGGTGCGCTCTACGAAGTTACCACTAATCCCGCTCAGGCGCGCGGTGGCGGAATGAGTATGGCGGCGCGTGCAGGGGCTGTTATCGCCGATCCTGAATTTGTTCAATTTCATCCGACTGCTTTGAATGTGGACCAGGACCCGGCACCGCTAGCTACAGAGGCGTTGAGAGGGGAAGGTTGTACGCTAGTGAATGACGCAGGTGAGCGTTTTATGCTGGCGGTGCACAAAGACGCAGAACTAGCACCGAGAGACGTGGTAGCAAAAGCTATTTATGAAGAGGTCCAAGCCGGTCGTGGAGCCTGGCTGGATGCCCGAACAGCAGTGGGCAGTCATTTCAAGGACGAGTTTCCCACAGTCTATGGATATTGTCGTGATGCAGGGATTGATCCGGAAACAGATTTGATTCCGGTCATACCTGCTGCGCATTACCACATGGGTGGGATATTTGTTGACGCCAATGGCCGTTCCTCCCTTGATGGGCTTTACGCTTGCGGAGAAGCAACATCTACTGGTGCCCATGGTGCAAATCGCCTTGCGTCAAACTCCTTGCTAGAGGCAGTCGTATTCGCTGGCAGGATTGCTGACGATGTACTTAACCGTTATCCGGTTGGACAGACAAACGTAATCGTCGAACGTCCTCCGGGTGATGATGACATCAAGAACCCGAGAAGAATGATGCCTGAACTTAGGCATATCATGTCAAAGTATGTGGGTGTATCGCGCAATGCAGAAGGTCTGCTGCAGGCATTGCATGAAATAGACCGGCTGCAGCAGGAAAACCGTTCGCAGCGCTTTCTCAACGCTCTTACTGCTGCAAAACTGATTACAGTTTCTGCGCTGCAGAGAGAAGAAAGCAGGGGTGGACATCAAAGATCGGATTTTCCTGACCAGCGAGAAGAGTGGAGGCGAAGGACTTTCATCAAGCTGGTTGAAGCTGATAACTTTATTGCGGAAGTTGTAGGCGAGGCCAGATGACAGAGTTTCCTCCTCACGTTTCACCGTTGTTGATCAAACAGGCAGTAGAAGCAGCATTGCTTGAAGACCTGGGCAGAGCAGGCGATATAACCACAAATGCAACCATCCCGGAGGATGCAATTGCTACCTGCGTTCTCGCTACCCGTGAAGATGGGATTATCTCTGGAGTTGAACTGGCGCGTGCAGCGTTTTTATCGATTGATCCTTCCGTCGAATTCTCATCCAAAAAGAAGGACTGTGACGCGGTTAAAGCTGGCGAGGAACTGATCAACATAAATGGGAAAGCACGTTCAATCCTTTCAGCGGAACGTGTGGCATTGAATTTCCTGATGCGTATGTCGGGCATTGCTTCCTACACCGCAGAGTTTGCCAAAGAGATTGCACACACCAGTGCTCAAATTTGCTGCACCAGGAAAACTGTCCCCGGTCATCGGGCATTCGACAAATACGCAGTCAAATGTGGTGGTGGCGCAAACCACAGGTTTGGATTGGATGATGCTATTCTGATTAAAGATAACCACATAGCAGTGGCGGGTGGTGTTGCCACAGCCATTCAACGCGCGCGCGACTTCGCAGGTCATCTAGTGAAGGTGGAAGTGGAAGTCGATAACCTTGAACAGTTCGATGTGGCTCTTGAAGCAAATCCTGATGTGGTTTTGCTCGATAATATGACACCCGATCAATTGCGGACAGCGGTCGGCAGAAATCAGGCACATAACAATGGCAGCATTGCTCTGGAGGCCTCCGGTAATGTGAATATCAATACCGTTCGAGAAATCGCAGAAGCCGGTGTGGACTATATCTCCACATCAAAAATCACCATGGCTGCCCCCACACTTGATGTGGGTTTGGACATCAACATCAGCTAGGTTCATTTCCGATCTGAGCCAGGATCCAATCGAATACAAGCTTAGGGCCATATCCAACGCCGCCGTAAGCATATGACATGATGTAGCCAGCATCACTGACAACAACATCATCAGTTGCTCTTACCAGCTTGCCTTCTTGAAGAAGGTCGTCGACAAGACCCAACCAACCCAACGCCACTCCCTGTCCGGAAACAGCCGCCTGAGTAACCATGTCGTAGTTATTGAAGCTGTTGTAACTCCTTAACCGTTCTCCTGCTATCCCGAGCCCGTTAAACCAACCTTGCCAGGTTTGCCACATGGCTGATGGAGGGCGGGACAGACTGAGAAGTTGAGTTTCAAGAAGGTGTTCAGAAGAAAGAAAAGGTCCATTCTCCACAAGAAAAGTCGGGCTGCATACCGCTGCAACCTTTTCCTTCATTAGCAAAACTTCTCCATTTTTGATCTGATCAATGGGAGCGATATGAATATTGATATCGCAGTCATCCGTGAATGGTTCCGGTGGAACTTGTGAAGCAAGGATTTGAATTTCTATTTCCTCACCAAGTTCAGATCGAAGTTGAGGTAGCCTCGGTAATAACCAGAATGTTGAAAACGCAAAATCAGCAGATAATCTAACCCTCGGTTTGGACTTTCTTTCCACTATCGTGTTGATAGAACTGCCCATTTGTTTCATGGCTGGGCGTACAACATTCAGAAGTCTCATCCCCTCATTGGTAAGCGTTACGCCGCGATGCTCACGCTTGAACAAAGTAACGCCTAACTCCAATTCCAGAGTTTTGATCCTTTGTGAAATTGCAGATTGACTGATTCCCAGGGCTTCGGCTGCTCCTGTGAAGTTGCTGTGCTGCGCCACCAGATCAAATGCACAAAGGCCAATCAGGTTATGGCTGAGTTTGCGATAAGTTTGGCTAATGGCAGTCATAATAAATCACCCACTGGTCACAGCTAAAATAATGTTAATAGAATATTAACACTGGCATTATTTTAAATATGTGCCTAGCATGAAAGTCTGGCTTCTGAGCCAGATGCACACCTTTTTGGGCGATTTATAGGCTCCAAAAGTGAGCAAAAGGTGCGAGTTTCGCACGCGTTAGTAAAAGTAGTTACCCACGCATGCAGGCGGCGGGAGGAGGGAAATATGGAAATTAAACCAGCTTTAACGGAGCTACCTATCGATACAGCTGATAGCGGCTTCTATAGAGGCTTCAGTCAGATAGTGACCATCTCATCCAAGGTGCTAATTGGTGGCTTGGTCGTTTGGGCCATTGCTTTTCCTGAGCAATCAGGGGCAGTACTCAACGGGATCAACGCTTTCATTCTTTCATCGTTTGGAGCTTGGTACATTTGGACCGTGACGCTTTTCGTCTTGATTTGTATAGGTCTGGCCATATGGCCAACCGGCGGTCGCTTGAAGCTTGGAACCAAAACAGATGTACCTGAATTCTCGAACTTTTCTTGGTTTTCGATGATGTTTGGTGCCGGTATCGGGGTCGGGATGCTGACCTGGGCCGTAGCCGAACCGGTATATCACTTTAATAACAATCCGGAGGTGATCCAAGGCATTACCCAAGGTGGAACCGAAGGCAATGTGCGAATGGCTTACAAGTGGTCATTCCTTCATTGGGGACTCGGCGCCTGGGCTTGTTATGCCATTGCTGGCCTCGCGTTAGGTTTCTTTAGTTATCGACGTGGGTTACCGCTTACAATGCGGTCTTCGCTAACACCATTATTCGGTTCAAAACTGTCGGGTTCAACTGGCCATATCGTAGATATTGTAGCGGTTGTTGCCACAATCCTTGGTGTTGCACAGACACTCGGATTTGGTGTTGAACAGTTTGTAGCAGGCCTGACCCGGATTGGAATCGGTGGTCTGACGAATGATGCAGGTACTGCTAACACAACCGGTGTTCTGGTTGCGATTATTGTCATTATGTGTGCTTCTACCCTTTCGGCTCTGTCCGGTGTTGGTAAAGGTATTAAATGGCTCTCGAACCTGAACATGGGATTGAGTATTGCACTGCTTACATTCTTCCTGCTGTTCGGCTCTACCTTCTTCGGCCTGAAGGCACTTGTTGTTGGCCTGTGGGATTATCTGATTGCCCTTCCTTCCATGAGTTTCGTGGTGTGGTCTGGCGATGGTAACCCGGATAGTGTGGCATCAAAACTGGAAGCCTGGCAGGGTGGATGGTCCGTGTTCTACTGGGCATGGTGGATTGCATTCGCACCATTTGTAGGTCTCTTCCTGGCACGTATCTCTAAAGGTCGTACGATCCGGGAATTTGTGTTGGGTGCGATGATCGTGCCATCCCTGATGTGCTTCATCTGGTTCACTTGGGCAGGTGGTACAGCGATCGATCTGACCCTTGGTGAAGTGGCTGCTGGAAACATTGCATCTGTCAAAGATGGTGTGATCTTCCAAGCTCCCGACGGCGACAAGATTTTCGCGATGACAACCTTTATGTTGACGCCAATCTCGGAATTCCTCGCTTGGGGTATGGCGGTAATGATCGTCGTATTGTTGATGACATACCTTGTGACAACCGCAGACTCTGCTGTGTTGATTGTTAATACAATTAACGCTGCAGGTGATGAGGGTCCTAAGGCCCGCCCACACATCATTTTCTGGGGTGTAGCATTAGGCGCCGTTGTAGCGGCACTGTTGCTGGTTGGTGGCTTGAAAGCCATCCAGACCGCGATGGTAATCGGCGCACTACCGTTCTCGCTTGTGATGGTGCTTCAATGCATTGCATTGGTGAAAGCCATCTACAACGACGGCAAACGGGAAGCCGCTGGACAAGAAACTGTGGTGAGTAATCAACCAGCAGAATAATAAACCTCCCTTAAAACAGAACTGACCTCGCAACGAAAGTTGCGGGGTTTCTTATTTTTTATGCATGAATCTTTTTATCTGAAAATCAGCGTAGAACCATGATTCACATCGTGAAATTCGGTCACAGACAATCCGCGTTGATTCTTTACTTTAAGGTCGTTTGAACCAAAGTCAGGAACTGCGTCCGACTTTTAGTCCTGGAGCTGGCCGCTCTTTTAGTATCTCACTTCGAAATCTGAATAATGCCGCAGGCCGTCCACCTGTTGAATGTTTGCTCGCACCTGTTTGTTCCACAAGTTCCGCATTTTCCACTAAACGTCTGAAGTTCTGTTTGTGGACAGCTCGCCCGAATATACTCTCAACAGTTTGTTGAAGTTGCGTGAGTGTAAACACCTCCGGCATCAGTTCGAAAATCACCGGTCGATATTTTAGCTTGCCGCGTAAGCGTGCTATTGCAGTTGCAAGTATCCGTCTATGGTCATGTTGCATAGTGGATCCCAGCATCACTGGCACAACCGTTTCAGATACCCGACCATCTGCAACAGCTTCTTGAACCAAGCCAGCGGAATAGATGAGTTCATATCGATCCAGAACCAGTTCGTCATCCCAGTTCGCACCATCCATCCCAAATGCAATTCGTATTCTCGACAACGGGTCGAGACCATGTTTGGCAATTTCCACTTTTGAAAGGTTCTTGGACCACTTCACCAATGCCGGAATGATAACTTCATCGAGGATTGTGGGACGTTCCACGCGCCAATCTTCCCAAGGAAAATACTCATACCAGCTCTTCCATCCGGCAACGGACGAAGTTTCTCCGTTGGGATTATCCTCGAGCCTTGTCAATGCCAGATAACCCACTGAAACCACATGGGCAGAAATCTCACCCATTGCTGGTGTCCGTCCTCGGTCACCAAAGGTATATAATTGTTCCACATATCCAAGTCTCAACCCTGTCTGTGCCTGGGCCAACTCACGCAGACCTTCTTCCATGGTTCGATGATTTGTTGGATCAAACTGTCCATAGGGAAGTGCATCAACAGCCATATTCTCGGGATTGGAGGCCCGCAGTATAGCCGGATTATTCCCGACCATAGCCACTACTGCTGCGTTTAGACCTATTTCAATGTTGTTGATCTTCGCCATCTTCATAAGGGGAATGCTATGTGATTACGTAGCATTCTGCCTCCTGCGCTCAATCAATTCAAATCCGTCAAGAAACATCTGTTGTGCAGCGTCTGCAGACAGGGGTTCAAATTCAAACATGTCAGAAGTAAATCCTCGCGGCGTGCCGAAAAACTTTGCTGCTTCTTTTCTGTCAAACCCTGCAAGCAAGGTTGCTTCAAAATACGCACAGATGGAATCAGCCTTTTTGATCGTGGTCTTTAGCTTTGTATCCGGTACCGGTGGCAAACTGTATCTTAGATGTATTGCTTCAGCCAATCGAGCTTCTGTGCCCTTATAGCTCTCACCCAACACTGATTTGAAAGGAGAAATCATATCGCCGATGACGTATTCCGGGGCATCGTGCAAGAGACTTACCAACTCGTCTTCCGGAGTGGCTTTTGTGTGTAGTTGTTTGAATATTTGCCATACGATAGCGCTGTGCTGTGCCACGCTGAATGCATGACTTCCACGCGTTTGACCGTTCCAGCGCGCTACCCTTGCCAGTCCGTGTGCGATATCGTCAATTTCAATATCCAGAGGAGAGGGCTCCAACAGATCAAGCCGTCTGCCGGACAGCATCCTTTGCCAAGCGCGAGGTAATTTACTGTTGGACATTATTAAACCTCACTCCGGCCAACTGAAATTTACCCAGTCCTGTATTTCTGCTGTCACGACTGTACCGTCAATTGTAACCGTGTCTGCTTTACTCACTCGGTCCAAACGCAATAGTGCTAAACCTGAGTCACCATGCACACTCCCCAGAGTGCCAGCTGACTTCCCATCAGCAAGTACATCAGACGAGTTTTCCGGCAAGGGTGCATCTGCGGTAACACGAACGATTCTCTTCTTTGCAGTGCCGCGATGTTGCATGCGAGAAACAACTTCCTGTCCCACATAACAACCCTTCCTGAAATCAACCCCTCCGAATTGATCCATCAGCGTTTCATGAGGATAAGCTTCACCATACTCGAAATCGGAATTGCCCTCAGGAACACCAATGCCAATCCGCTTCTGATCATAAAATTCGCTGGAATTGGAGGTGTCGAATTGTCCATAACTACGCTTTGGCAGATCAGCATGGCGCGGGTCTGCTACGGTAACAATGCTTCCCTCAGGATCGTTTCCTGCCGTACATAGCACTTGCACTTCAGGATCCGCCTCGATGATTACCTTCGCCCGTAGGCGGTAAAACATAAGTCTCTTTTGAAAAGTTTCCGCAGAATCGGAATGCACATCAAGGAGAAATTGATCGCCCATTTTTATCAGAAAGAAATCAAACAGGATCTTGCCTTGTGGTGTCAGCAGCGCACCAAACCTTGCTTCGCCGTCATCAAGATCGACAACGCTGCAGGTCACAAGGTTTTCCAGAAAATGCTCCGCGTCTTCTCCACCAACTCGAATAATCGAGCGGGTTTCCAGATGCTCAATCAAATTGTCCAAATCTCAGTCTCCAGCAACAAAGAATTCCCAGCGGCCCTCGGGTGATATTCCCACCCGATAGAATATATAGCCACCGAAGTCTTTCATATCCAGAAAGTCGCCGTAAGTCACAATTCGAAAAAGTTCAACCTTTTGTTTTGCAGTCAGAGCTTCAATAGGCATGGCAAAGAAATATGGCCACACGTAAACCTCGTGCTCCGAATCGGGATCCATTCGCACATAGCCTGATTGCAGTATCTCTTCGAGAATTGCCAGTATCTCATGCCCCTCAGCATCGCCGGAGGATTGCTTCAGAAATTCGATAGGATCACCATCAGCGCCACCCAATGACAGCTGGGTAGCAAACTCTCCACTGCCGATATAGGGCCGCAACTTCTCGATATCGCCAGATTTGGTTGCTTCCAACAAAAGCTCATGCATGCGCCGGGTAGAAAATGGCAGTGCTTCAAGGTCGTAAGAGACATCAGGAATTTTCCGGTCGGCATCGTCTACGATTGCTTTGCCTTCATCCTGATTGGCTGCGGCGTCAGAGCTTTCCGGCTCGTCTGTTTTCTGTTCCACCGTTGGAGATGTCTCGTTTTCCGATGTAGGTTCATCAGTGTTTTGAGCAAATGCCACCGTGCCCAGAACTGAAAAAACAGTCAGGAAAAGGATGTGGATCGGAAATGTGATGGCCTTCATGACAACATCTCTCGCTCTTACGCGCGGATGTTATGCTGTTGTGGGACAAAGTGAAAGGGTAATTTGGTAAACTTGGTGAGAGGACTTTACTGGAGCGTTCTTCCGGAAGGCAGAGCACCCATGTCGCTCAGATCTTTGAAATGGCGGATAATACGGGCAACCTCATCTGTTCCGTGGCTTTCATTGATTTTGCTCAAGCCACATTCGATGAACTTCTCAACAATGACGTGTTCTTCAACACCGTCTTGAGTAATCTCTTGCCAGACCTCTTCAAAATACTCACCAACCAGCGAACGTTTCTCTTTCGCAATGAGTTGATCAAGGTCCATTGGTAATTTGTGTGTTTTCAACGCCCAAACCCTACACATAACTACATCTTTGAATCGACTGGCATTTTTAATTCAAATTGCGATTAAAAAAAGGGGTAATTGCTAAAAGTTTGGTTTAATAGTTAACGCCCGTAGCGGGTTGGAATCTCGCCTGACAGCTTGGTTCCTTCGAAAATATACCGGTTATTGGCCTCGATCGCAGACTCAGTACACTCCCTGTAAGTCTCCTGAAATCCCCTAAATCCACGGTTAAAATTAGCAATCATCTGGGCTCGACGTTCTTCCGATGGTTCTTCCTTCGCTATCATTTCCGCCATTTGATCGCGCCAGAGTTGGCCTTCATTCGCACCACATAACTCACGAAGATAGTGCAAAGCACCCAATATTTCCGACAACCTCATCATCTGATTATCATATGCAGGAGGCAGAATTTTAACCTTAGGTGCTTCCGGCTCCGCTGTTTCTTGCTGTTGAGCATGTACAGCGGAAACAGTGAGCCAAAGGCAGCATATTGCTGGCATCAGTAGCAATTTCGAGCTGAACCGTATCTTAGACAACTGCCGTTTCCTGGGTGATTGTTTCCGTCCATGATTATGTGCATTCAGCCATTGCATTACAAGGCATATATCAGCCCTTGGTAAATTCATGCCCAAGCACATCGCCCACGAACTTTGGCGTTTCGGGAGTAGTAAGTAAATCCAGCATTTCATTGTGAGTAAACCAACCAAGATCCGCAGCATCATCGGATGCCAGCGGAGTGCCGTGGAAGTTATCTGTTTTGAACGTGGTCAGAAGAAAATGATGTTCAATCTCGCCACTTTCGTTTCTGGAGATTCTGTCGTTTATGCCTGCAAATTTCAGATCTGTAACGGTCAGATTTGTCTCCTCCATCACTTCTCGTGCGGCGCATTCCACGATGGTTTCACCAAGCTCCTGACTGCCCCCGGGCAACGACCAATGACCTTGATAAGGCGGTTTCCCACGCTTGATCAGCAACACTTTGATCTGGCTCGTTCTTTTATTGAACACAATTACACTTGCACCACTGCGGGGTTGTTTTTCCATCATACTCTTCGTCAAAAACTCTTGAAAAACAGATTCTTGTCCTCGAAACATGAATCAATGTGATATGTTTTTGATTCAAAACATTAACAGGACAGTTTCTATGTGCGGCAGATTTTCTCTACTTGCAAGCCCGGAAGAACTGGCAGATTTGATGAATTTGGTGGAGATCGGTGAATTTCCACCACGCTATAATATTGCACCCACTCAACCCATCCTGACGGTGGGGATAAATCCTGCGGGAGACAAGTCGGCAAATCTGGTGCGATGGGGTCTCATACCGCATTGGGTAAAAGACCCCGCAGACTTTACACTAATAATTAATGCCCGGTCAGAGACAGCAGCCACAAAGGCGTCGTTCAAGACTGCCTTACGCCATCGTCGTGTATTAATACCGGCAACCGGATTTTACGAATGGCACAGACCGCAGGATAAGAAATTGCCAAAACAGGCCTACTGGATAAAGCCGTCAAATGATAAGACTATTTGCTTTGCTGGTTTGGTTGAAACATGGATGGGTAAAGACGGTTCGGAGATGGATACAGGTTGCATTCTCACAACCCAGTCAAACAATCAGATCGGAAACATCCACCATCGCATGCCAGTGGTCATCAAGCCTCAAGATTTTGATCAATGGCTTGACTGCAAAACTCAGGAACCCCGCGATGTGGCACATTTGATGTCCGCGGTGGAAGATGGCTTTTTTGAAGCAATCGCGGTGAGTGATCGGGTAAACAAAGTGGCAAACACGGACGCAGACATTCAAAAACCTGGCAAGGCTGAACCACTTCAGCCAAAAGCGCCAGCAAAGAAACCAAAACCTGACACTGATCAACTGGATCTGTTTTGATCTGGGCTTTTATGTTGGCTCATTGATATCAAGAGGACAAACAATAGTTTTTCTTTGACTTTGACCCGCCAGTCAGTACTTTCCGTCAGTCACTCGAAACAGGTTTTCAAATCTGTAAGTTCATACCATCAATTGTAATTGGGTTTTATGTTGGTTACTCCCTTTCTAACAGGACTGGCACTGGGCGCATCTTTAATCATAGCGATCGGTGCACAAAATGCTTTTGTCCTAAGACAGGGTCTACTTAGAGAACATGTGTTTGCAGTATGCCTGATTTGCGCTTTATCGGATGCAATTCTCATTGCAATTGGTGTCGCGGGCGTTGGGACCTTCATTGAGAATTCGCCCATACTTTTGACCGCAATAAGGGTTGGAGGTGCAGCCTTCCTTATCTGGTATGCGGCTTTAGCCCTGAAAAGAGCGCTAAAGCCTGATGGGTTGAAAGCGGCCAAAGAAGGGGCAGATGGTCTCCTGAAAGCGGTGACCATTTGTTTGATGCTGACGTTTCTCAATCCGCATGTATATCTGGACACGGTGTTACTATTGGGTGGTCTCTCGACACAGTTTCCCGGAGAGGGAAAGTTCATATTTGGAGCTGGTGCGGTTGCATCTTCTTTCTTGTGGTTCTTCAGCCTTGGCTATGGTGCACGATTATTGGTGCCGTTGTTCGAAAAACCGTTAGCCTGGCGCATACTCGATTTTCTGATTGCCGCAGTAATGTTATTGATCGCCATTTCCCTGCTTTCTCCGTTTGTCGCTTGACGGATTCATCCTTTGGCGGCATAAGGGAGATATGAATACGACCTTTAACGCAATTTGTATTGCTATTTGCATTATTGACTAGCACACAGCTGGTCCGGTCGTTCTTTTCCTAAAATCGCTGTACTGAACGCTCCGGGCCACGGCACAGGAATGTTTGGAATTGTCTGATGAGCGAAATGAAGCTTTATAATACTCTGACCCGACAAAAAGAGGGTTTTGAGCCCGAGGATCCTGAAAACGTACGAATGTATGTCTGCGGACCCACGGTTTATGACTTCGCACACATCGGAAATGCAAGGCCCGTTATTGTATTTGACGTACTCTTCAGACTGTTAAATCACGTTTACGGAGAGAAAAGCGTTACCTATGTTCGCAACATTACAGATGTGGATGACAAGATTAATGCTCGCGCTCTACGCGATTTTCCCGACCTTCCGCTTAATGAAGCCATCAGAAACGTAACCGAAACCACAGCCAATCAGTTTCAGGACGATGTAAAGGCACTGGGATGCCTTGAGCCCACCCATCAGCCAAGAGCTACAGAGCATATCGAAGGCATGGTTGAGATGATCCAGACGCTGATTGATAAAGGGCATGCCTATGTGGCCAATGGTGAGCAGGGTAGGGAAGTGCTTTTCCGTGTACAGTCCATGCCCGATTACGGCGGATTGTCGAATAGAAAACTGGAGGATCAACAAGCAGGCGCGCGTGTTGCTGTAGAAGCGCACAAGGAAAATCCTGGCGATTTCGTTTTGTGGAAAGAATCGAACGAAAATGAACCCGGTTGGCAGGGTGTGTTCAACGGTGAAACCATTCATGGCCGGCCCGGTTGGCACATTGAATGCTCGGTCATGGCCAAAGAGAAACTGGGTGAGACATTCGATATCCATGGAGGCGGACTTGATCTGATTTTCCCCCATCACGAGAACGAAATTGCCCAATCCTGCTGTGCCCACGGTACCGACCGGATGGCAAACATTTGGATGCATAACGGCTATCTTCAGGTTGAAGGTAAGAAGATGTCCAAGTCCGATGGAAACTTCATTACCATTTATGATCTTCTGCATACTGAGAAGTTTGGAGGTCGCAAGTGGCCTGGTGAAGTGTTGCGGTTGGCGATGCTAATGACACACTATCGCGAGCCGATTGATTTCAGCATTAAACGATTGGAAGAAGCAGAGAATATACTCGCCAAACTGGAACGAAGATCATCAGAAGAAAGCCAGGGAGATGCTAAAGAAGTCTTGCTGGCGCTTCATGATGATCTGAATACTTCCGATGTGATCTCTGGCTTGAATCAACTGGCTGGAGCCGCCCTTTCTGAAGCGCTGAACATATTGGGTATTCAATTTACAGAACGGGAAACCGATGTTTCAGAAGACATGATTATGGATACGATTGCGAAGCGTCTCGCAGCGCTGAATGAGAAGAACTTTGATGAAGCCGACCGAATCCGCAATGAATTGGCTTCTCAAGGAATTCAGCTAAAGGATTCAAAAGACTCAGAAACTGGTGAACGGATCACCACTTGGGAGATAATGAGATGAGCCGAGAACGCGTTTACCTGTTCGATACAACCTTGCGCGATGGGCAACAGACACCTGGAGTGGATTTTTCGGTTCAGGACAAAATCCGGATCGCAAAAATGCTGGATGATTTGGGTATCGATTATGTGGAAGGCGGTTATCCAGGAGCCAATCCAACGGATACAGAATTCTTCTCAAAGAAGCGAACTGAAAAGGCAGCCTTCGTTGGCTTTGGGATGACCAAACGACCAGGCGTATCCGCTTCAAATGATCCTGGAATTACCGCTCTCCTTCAATCAGAAACCGATGCAATCTGCTACGTGGCGAAGGCCTGGGACTATCATGTGAAAGTCGCACTCAACACAACCAATGAAGAAAATCTTGAGTGTATCACCTCATCGGTAAAAGCGGTTACTGAAGCAGACCGCATGGCCATGGTGGACTGCGAACATTTCTTTGACGGATATAAAGCAAATCCGGAATATGCATTGCAATGCGCTGCTGCTGCTTACACTTCCGGTGCAAGATGGGTGGTGCTGTGTGATACCAATGGCGGAACGCAACCACACGAAGTCGAAGCAATAGTCTCCAAGGTAATCCAACTCATTCCCGGAGCAAATCTTGGTATCCATGCTCATGATGATACGGGGCAAGCTGTTGCTAATTCCCTCGCGGCCATTCGAGCAGGAGTTCGACATGTTCAGGGTACGCTGAACGGGATCGGTGAGCGTTGTGGTAACGCAAATCTGGTTTCGATAATCCCGACACTTGCTTTGAAACCCTATTATGCAGAACGCTTCGAAATCGGCGTAAGCAAGGAAAAGCTGGAGGAGCTTACCCGGCTATCGCATATGTTTGATGAACTGCTGAACCGGGCACCGGATCATCAGGCTCCATATGTGGGGTCCTCCGCATTTGCCACAAAGGCCGGGATCCATGCTTCTGCAATTTTGAAAGAACCGGAAACCTACGAACATGTGAAACCGGAAGCGATCGGCAATCATCGTCGGGTCATGGTTTCCGATCAGGGTGGTAAATCCAATTTTCTGGATCTTCTGGCCAAACGGGGCATAGAAGTGTCCAAAAACGATCCAAAACTCGATAGCCTCATTGCTGTTGTCAAGGAACGGGAAGCAGAAGGGTATGCCTACGAAGCCGCCGACGCCAGTTTCGAACTCTTGGCGCGGAGACATTTAGGCCGCGTGCCGGAATTCTTCCAGATAGACAGTTTCCGGGTTCAGGTGGAGCGCAGATTCAATGCCATAGGAGAGATAGTTACCGTCTCAGAAGCCGTTGTTAAGCTCACTGTGGATGGTGAACCATTATTGTCAGTCGCTGAAGGGGCCGGGCCAGTGAATGCGCTCGATAATGCCCTGCGCAAAGACCTCGGGAAGTTCCAGGAGAAAATAGAAGATCTGGAGCTCGTAGACTACAAGGTGCGTATTCTAAACGGTGGTACGGAAGCCATAACCAGGGTTTTGATAGACTCAATTGATGGAAATGGCGAGCGCTGGACAACACTCGGCGTGTCAGACAACATCATAGATGCATCTTTTCAGGCTCTAATTGACTCCATCAATTATAAATTGATGCAAATGGATGATTAGGGCTCATTGAGCTGCAATCCAGTTGAGCGCCACTCTCCAGTCAATCATACGGACCGGCGTTCCGTGTTTCCCACCGTTGAAGAGTGCCATGCGAACCGGATATCCGGGGGATTTAGCCCTCAAACCTTTGTAGAAATTGTAGGTATTTTCCCATTTGTACACAGAGTCGATGCTGCCATGGGCAAAATAGATAGGTTTCTTGCCCCTTGGCACTGTGATATTACCGGTTTTGACAAAGTTGGGGTCTGGAAACCCACCCATGATCACATAGGCGTCGATCAAGGAACTGGCTTTTGAATTTTTCATCAAACGCCAGCACAAGAAGCTTCCCATGGAACCGCAGGCAACTACAAGCTTTCCATTAGTCTTTGCCCGGTAGTGTTCTGCAAGTGCTGTAATATCCTTACGCCCTTCATCCTCAAAATTCACAAAATCGGAGCTGATATAAATGCCATTGTTGCGGAACATCAGGTTCTTCACCCGATTGAAGTTACCGCCGAACTTTTCATCGGAAAAACCTAAATGCCGACTGCCGTCACGCCCGTGTAGGAAGATGACCGTCATAGATGCATTGCCGCCAAGCGCACCCACAGCGAAATGCGTGACTTGTCTACCATTTGCCTGAATAGCAATATCCTGTTGGTGACGCTTGGGTTTTGAGGATACGTATTTGCCCTTGACCTTGCGAACCGGCATCTCGTCCCGCTGATTTATATCTCTTTTGGGGTCGTAGGGTAGCCGAAGAAAATCGCCGTTATCCTGAATTTCCAAAGGCTTTCTGTACTTAAACAGCCGCTCTTTGTATGGAGGAATTTCAAATGCAAATGCAGGAATTGTTATGAACGCCATGACGGCTGAAACAAACAATGTAGCAAGCAGTTTATGGGTCAAAACATGCCTCCATTAATTCAAAGCTGATTTGATATATAAAATAAGCCACATGTGAAAATCCAGTAAAGCTTATGACAACTCAACCGGGACCAATAGAAATGAGTGAAAATTAGCTTGCAATTCCTGATCTTTCCCACTATTGAACCTCCGATCAGGATCAATTGCTGGTGGCTGAACGTAGGCGGGTTCTCAGAACCTGAGAAATACAAGATGTTTCGTCCTTCCGTGTCTCCGCTCTCGACCGCTCATCCAAGCCTTTCCGGATTGCGATAAACGCAATAGAAAAGGCGGCGTGAAGGCTTTGCGCAGTTGACCTGAATGATTGAAAAGGAAAGGGCCCATCAATGGCACTATATGAACACACATTCCTGGCGCGCCAGGATATTTCCAGCCAGCAAGCTGAAGCGCTTGTGGAGCAGTTCAAGTCTGTTCTTGAAGAAAATGGCGGCAAGGTTGGAAAAGTAGAAAACTGGGGTCTACGTACTTCAGCTTACCGTATCCAGAAGAACCGTAAAGCACACTACCTTCACATGAATGTGGACGCACCTGCAGCAGCTATCGCTGAAATGGAACGTCAAATGCGCATCAACGAAGACATTCTTCGTTACATGACCATCAAGGTTGAAGAGCACGAAGAAGGTCCTTCAGCAATGATGAAGAAGGCTGACCGCGATGATCGCCCACGTCGTGACGATCGTGGCCCTCGTGAAGACAGAAATTCAGCAAAAGAAGCTGACAGTTCAGCTGAGACTGGGGAATAAATTATGGCTATTGCATCAACATCAGGCGGTCGCCGCCCATTTAATCGCCGCCGCAAATCCTGCCCGTTTACCGGACCAAATGCGCCGAAGATTGATTATAAAGACACAAAGCTTCTTCAGCGTTACATTTCTGAGCGCGGAAAGATTGTTCCTTCCCGTATCTCAGCTGTAAGCCAGAAGAAACAAAGAGAACTTGCACAAGCGATCAAGCGTGCCCGTTTCTTGGGATTGCTTCCGTACGTAATCGGATAATACAAAGTTCAGGAGGGAGCCTCGGTTCCCTCTCACTAGCCCCTGGAGCGGGCATAAAAGAAACCAAGTTGGGGCATAAGCCTCTAACTGTTTGGGCTATAGCCCGGGAACAGGACAGCGAAACGATGAACCCGAAGTCCATATTAGTGATTATTGCAGCCGGTATTGCGACGACACTCGCATTTGCCGCAGCGAGTCGCGCGGGTTCGGGCGGTATTCTGCTGCTCTTGGTGGCCAGTTTCCCAATTTATGTGGCCACGCTTTCCTCGGGTACAACCGTCGGCATCGGTTCTTCCATTCTGGCTATAGTTGCCACATCTTCACTGATTGGACCGCAAGCCGCAATTGTGATGGGTTTGATAGTATCTATTCCTGCATCCGTAATTGCCCACCAGGCAAATCTGGCGCAGGAAAATGAAGACGGCACAATGGATTGGTATCCATTGTCATTCCTGTTCTTCAATTTAACAGCATTGCTCTCCTTAGGCATTATCGCTATGGGATTTATGGGTGGTTACCAGACAGATGCACTCTTGCCTCAAATCGAAGCGGCATTCCGGGAATATGCAAGACAAACTCCGGATCTCGCTGCATTGGATGAGGATGGATTGAAAGAGGCGGCAGCAGCAGTTCTGGCTGTTCTACCGTTCATGTTTGCAGGAATGTGGCTAATCGTCCACGTCGCAAATTTGCATTTAGCCAGTGTTGTGTGCCGGGCTTCAAAGATGATGCCACGACCCAAAGATGATTTGCCAATGACCGCAAATCTTCCAAAAATCGCGGTTGGTATATTGCTGTTCAGTCTTCTTGGTACGTTGCTTTTTGGCGGTGTCCTGCTTCAAATAGCGACCGTAATAGCAGGAAGCTTTATGATGGCATTTTCGCTTCTCGGTTTGGCAGCACTTCATCTGAAGGTTCGCAAGACCGATATCGGCTTTCCGCTCCTTGTAGCCACTTATCTCATAATTTTGCTCTTCTATCTGCCGCTCTTCTTCTTTGCGATCGGTGGCATCATGAGAGCTTTGTCAAAAACACCAATAACTCCCGTTGATGACGGGACATAAATTCAAGTTGAAAGGAAAATTCAATGGAAGTCATTCTACTAGAGCGCATCGCAAAACTCGGCCATATGGGCGATATTGTGACTGTAAAATCAGGTTACGCACGTAACTTCCTATTGCCACAGGGCAAAGCTCTTCGCGCAAACGAAGCAAACAAGGCGGCCTTTGATGCACAACGTGCTGATCTGGAAAAACGCAACGAAGAACGCAAAACTGAAGCGGAAAAAGTTAAAGCCAATCTGGATGGCAACACATACGTTATCATACGTTCAGCTGGTCAGACTGGACAGCTTTATGGTTCCGTTTCCACACGTGACATTGCTGCTACCCTTGATGAGAACGGGTTTAAAGTAGCGCGTAACCAGGTAAACCTTACCAATCCGATCAAAGTAATTGGTCTGCATGACCTACAACTGATCCTTCACCCGGAAGTGGACGCAAACATTACTGTTAACGTTGCTCGTTCTGAGGACGAAGCAGAGCGTCAGGCAGCAGGTGAGGATCTGACAGCCCGCGACGAGCAGTTCGAACATGACGCAGTGGACTTTGATGAAGATGACATCGATCTGTCCGAAGTGTTCGAGGAACGCGAAGGTGATGATGAGGCAGATGCAACTGAAGAAGCACCTGCTGAAGAAGCAGCAGAGGAAGAAGCTGACAAAGCTTAATCCAATTTGCTGATACCGAATCAGTAAGCGCGGATCTGATCAGGTCCGCGTTTTTTTGTGCTTGCGAATCGGCTATGTTTGTCAAGTTGCGAAAAAAATTTTGATGATATTTTTTTCTCCTGTGAACAACGGGCAAAATGGGAACAGTCACTCCCACAGCCTTTACCCCGACAAAGTGAAAGTGGTTATTGGGCGCAGGGACTAACGGGGAATTCGAATGTCAGAGACAGTTATCAGCATTAGCGGAAACAGTGATGCCAGCTATAGGCAAGCACCTCATAACATCGAGGTGGAACAGGCATTGCTTGGTGCAATTCTCGTCAATAATGACGCTTATTATCGCGTTTCAGACTTTCTGAAGCCCGAGCACTTCTATGAGGCTTTGCATTCAGAGATTTATAAGGTTGCTTCAGAAATGATCCGGGCGACCAAGACGGCTAATCCGGTAACAATCAAAACGTTTCTTCCTGCCGATGATAAAATCGCCAATGATATGACAATTGGCCAATATCTGGCCCGACTGGCCGCAGAAGCCACAACCATCATTAATGCAGAAGATTACGGCCGGTCCATTTACGATCTTTCCACTCGACGTAGTCTAATTGGCATTGGCGAGGACATGGTCAACGTGGCTTTTGATGCACCAGTAGAAAATTCACCTTCCGATCAGATTGAGGACGCAGAACGGCGTCTGTTTGATCTGGCTGAAAAGGGTGGCAGTGACGCTGGTTTCAGTACCTTCAATAATGCCATGAACATCGCCCTGGATATGGCTGCAGCAGCTTACCAGAGAGATGGCGCACTTTCCGGCATGCCCACAGATATTGCGGCGCTTGATAACCGTATGGGTGGTCTTCAACCTTCAGACCTGATTGTTCTGGCGGGTCGTCCGGGCATGGGTAAAACATCCCTCGCCACAAATATAGCGTTCAACGTTGCACACAATCACAGGGATGATGTGGCAGCAGATGGTTCCCCAAACGCACTTGAAGGCGGCGTAGTTGGCTTCTTCTCGCTGGAGATGTCCGCCGAACAGCTCGCAACAAGGATCATTTCCGAACAGGCAGAAGTCTCATCCAGTAAAATCCGTCGCGGTGAAATCACGGAAGCCGATTTTACCAAACTGACCATTTGCGCCAATGAAATGTCTAAGATCCCGCTCTACATTGATGAAACCGGTGGTATTTCAATTGCACAATTGGCGGCAAGAGCACGGAGATTGAAGAGGCAAAAGGGTCTTGATCTTCTCATTGTAGACTATATTCAGCTTATGCAAGGATCATCCAAAAGCAGCGGAAACAGAGTGCAGGAAGTTACTGAAATCACCACGGGTCTCAAAGCTCTGGGCAAGGAACTCAATGTTCCGATCATTGCACTCTCACAGCTCTCTCGTCAGGTAGAAAACAGGGATGATAAAAGGCCTCAACTATCGGATCTGCGTGAATCTGGATCGATTGAACAGGATGCTGATGTGGTGCTCTTTGTGTATCGTGAGGAATACTATCTCCAGAACGGTGAACCGGAACCTGGAACTGAAGCCTGGGTTACCTGGGATGAAAAGCTGAGAAACGCTCAAGGCCGTGCCGAAGTGATCATCGCAAAGCAAAGACATGGCCCGACAGGAACTGCAAAACTCGGATTCCAGGCACAATTCACACGATTCACTGATATTGCTGAAGAAGAGTATTTGCCCGAACGCATGGAGTAGGCTAAACCCCTGCCATGTCTACGGCACCAACCCTGCAAATCGATCTTAATGCGCTGGTTTCCAACTGGAAAACCCTGGCCAGTTATTCCGGCAATGCGGAAACTTCCGCAGTCATAAAAGCTGACGCCTATGGCCTCGGAATTGAACCAGTTGCAACCGCTTTGTCCAAAGCAGGATGCAAAACGTTTTTTGTCGCAATGGCCCATGAAGGCGCTCGTGTACGAGCTTGCAACGCAGAAGCTGATATCTATCTTCTCAACGGATTGTTCCCGGACACAGTTGACCCGATCCTGGAACATCAGCTGAAACCTGTCCTCTCGAGCAGGGCTCAAATATCTCTTTGGCAGAAAGTTGGTATTTCAAACCCATGCGCCATTCATGTGGACACTGGCATGAACCGGCTTGGGCTGGATGTGGAGGAAGCGATAAATCTAGCCGCGGATCAATCCGCAATTGACGCATTGAACCCGGATTTGTTGATGTCACATCTGGCATGTGGTGATGAACCTTATGATCCCATGAACGGTGAACAACTGCAGCGTTTTATTGTTGTAAAAGAAAAATTTGCTGGCATTAGAGCGTCTTTTGCAAACAGTGCCGGGATCATGCTGGGTCCAGACTATCATTTTGATGTGACACGGCCCGGTATCTCCATGTATGGCGGTGAGGCAGTTAATAACGTGCCTAATCCCATGAAGCCGGTTGTCACCGCTAGTGCCCGTATTCTGCAAATACGAAACGGTAAGATCGGAGATGCGGTCGGTTACGGGGCAACCGTTAAACTCAATAGAGAAACAAAAATTGCCGTTTGTTCTGCCGGATATGCTGATGGCTTCCATCGGGCAGCCTCGGGAGCAGGCGTATCTGTTCGTGGTGCAATACCTCAAGGTGGGTTTGGGTATCTTGATGGGTATAGAATTCCATTGATAGGGCGCGTTTCAATGGATCTCTGTGCATTTGATGTGACGGAAGTGCCGGATCAGACCCTGAATGATTGCGAATGGGTGGAGCTATTTGGTGCCAACATTCCGGTTGATGACACGGCTCGAGCCTGCGGGACAATCGGATACGAACTTCTGACGTCTCTTGGGAGCCGATATAGGCGGGAGTACAACCACTAATGGCAAAGTCCAAAACCCAATTTGTTTGCCAATCCTGTGGAAGTACGTTCCCACGTTGGTCCGGTAAATGCGATGCCTGCGGAGAATGGAACACGCTGGTCGAAGAAAACCCCACATCTGGCATTGGCGCTAATCCCGGCAAGCAGATGCGAAAGGGAACACCGGTTCAACTCGTTTCATTGGCTGGCGAGACCGAGCAGGAACCCCGAATTGCAACTGGCGTGGATGAACTGGATAGAGTTACCGGAGGCGGATTTGTCCGTGGGTCTGCGCTGCTGGTTGGTGGCGACCCTGGTATCGGCAAATCAACACTTCTGATGCAGGCTTCCGCTGCAGTCGCCCGATTGGGCCATAAAGTTGTTTATGTTTCTGGTGAAGAAGCTGTAGCTCAAATCCGAATGCGGGCTCTGAGACTGGGTTCTATTGACCCGAATATTGGGCTTGCAGCAGAAACCAGTATTGAAAACATCATTGCAACCCTCGAAAACGATGATCCGCCAGCATTGTTGATCCTGGATTCCATCCAAACCCTCTGGACTGATCTGGCTGACTCAGCACCAGGAACAGTGACGCAAGTGCGCAGTGCCGCCCAAGCCATGATCCGCTATGCAAAGAAGACAGGAACCTGTGTCGTGTTGGTGGGACATGTGACAAAGGAAGGCCAAATCGCAGGTCCTCGTGTGGTGGAGCACATGGTCGATGCCGTTCTGTATTTTGAAGGGGAAGGGGGGCATCAATATCGTATCCTGCGAACTGTCAAGAACAGGTTCGGTCCGACCGATGAGATTGGTGTTTTTGAAATGTCGGACAAAGGTTTGCGGCAGGTTCGTAATCCTTCCGAGTTGTTTCTGGGGGAACGCAACGAAAATTCACCTGGTGCGGCAGTCTTTGCCGGTATGGAAGGCACACGACCTGTTCTGGTTGAAATTCAAGCTCTTGTGGCGCCATCCACATTAGGAACACCAAGACGCGCTGTAGTGGGGTGGGATTCTTCACGACTTTCCATGGTTCTAGCCGTATTAGAAGCCCATTGCGGTGTGAAACTCGGTCAGCATGACGTTTATCTGAATGTGGCTGGCGGATATCGGATCGTGGAACCAGCCGCTGACCTTGCGGTTGCAGCTGCCCTAGTGTCATCACTTTGCAGTGTACCATTGGCAACACAGGGCGTTTATTTTGGTGAAATCAGCCTTTCCGGTTCTACGAGACCCGTTGCACATGCAGCACAAAGGCTTAAAGAAGCAGGCAAATTGGGTTTCAATTGCGCTGATGCGTCAAGTGCAGAGGATGATGAAACAAAGAAAAGTGGAATTTCAGTCAACCACATAAAAGAACTCACTGAGCTTGTGGTCAAAATTTCGTCGCATAAAGAAACGTCTTGAAAACTACGTAAGGGCTGGAAATAGGCACACTTTCGGTTTAAATGAGGTCTAAACGTGCATATGCGGTACAGTAAAGGGATAGCCGATGCCAATTGAACTCCTGGATGTGATCCTCATCGTGTTGATGCTGATCTCCGGATTGCTTGCAATGGTGCGAGGGTTTTCACGGGAAATTCTCTCAATCAGTTCCTGGGTGATCGCCGGTTTTGTGGCGTTCACGTTCTACCCTACGCTTTCGCCTTTTGCCGCAAATTATACCCAATCCGTAACAAGCAATGAATTGGTCCCCGATCTTGTTGCAGGCGCTGGAATTTTCCTGGTAGCTCTGATCATTGTCAGCTTGATCACCATGAAGATCGCCGATTTTATCGTCGACAGTCGCATAGGTGCACTGGATCGGACGTTGGGATTCATTTTTGGTGCAGCACGGGGTGCACTGTTGGTTATGGTTATGCTCTTGTTCTATCTAAATTTCTTCCCAGACAATCAACCTGACTGGGTGGCAAATGCAAAATCAAAACCTGCGCTTGAATCAATGGGTGAAAGACTGGTGAATATGATCCCGGATAACCCATCCGAATATCTGTATGAACGATTTGGAATTGGCAGTGCTCCTAAAGAGGACGGCCAGGATGCCTGATCACAACAAATTCGTTAATTAACCTGGACGATATACGAGGCTGATATGTCCTTTCTCGATGACGATACGCTCCGCGAAGAATGTGGAGTTTTTGGTATTTTCAACAATGAAGACGCCGCTACCCTGACAACACTTGGTCTGCACGCTCTACAGCACAGGGGCCAGGAAGGAGCAGGCATAGTCTCCTTCGATGGCAAGCAGTTTCATGCTGAGCGCCACATGGGATTGATCAGTGACACGTTCACCAAGAAAAGCGTGATTGACCGCCTTAAAGGTCATCGCGCCATTGGACATACGCGCTATTCCACAACGGGCGGCGATGAAATGCGCAATGTCCAGCCCTTCTTTGCAGAGTTTTCTGGCGGCGGTTTCGCTGTAGCGCACAACGGCAACATTACCAATGCGATGACGTTGCGTGCCGAATTGCAACGTGAAGGGGCAATATTCCAGTCCACTTCCGATACAGAGACTATTCTGCATCTTATCGCCATGGGCAAAGAACCTATGTTCGTTGACCGCCTGCAGTCAGCCTTGCGTCGATTGGAAGGCGCATTCTCCTTTGTTGGCTTAACCAACAAGAAACTCATCGGTTGTCGTGATGCTCGAGGCATCAGGCCGCTTGTTTTGGGAGATTTGGACGGCTCTTACATCCTGGCTTCAGAGACCTGCGCGCTTGACATTATCGGTGCACGGTTTGTGCGGGACATCGAGCCGGGTGAGTTGGTTATTGTAACTGACCGCGGGATCCGCAGCATGCGTCCGTTTGAAGAAGAAAAGAAACGGCTCTGCATTTTTGAATATGTCTACTTCGCAAGACCGGATTCAACAATTGAAAGCAAAAGCGTCTACGAAGTCAGAAAACAGATCGGCGTTGAGCTGGCTAAGGAGTCACCCGCAGAAGCAGACCTTGTCGTTCCTGTACCCGACTCAGGCGTGCCGGCAGCGATTGGGTACGCGCAAGGTGCGGGCCTGCCATTTGAACTTGGAATTATCCGTAATCACTATGTGGGGCGGACGTTTATTCAGCCATCTGACTCCATCCGCCATATGGGTGTGAAGTTGAAACACAACGCTAACCGGAAAATGATTGAAGGCAAACGCGTTGTATTGGTCGATGATTCAATCGTTCGTGGTACCACATCCCAAAAGATCGTTCAAATGGTAAGAGAAGCCGGTGCCTCTTCTGTTCACATGCGCATTGCAAGTCCTCCAACCATGGCGTCCTGTTTTTATGGCGTGGATACGCCGGAGAAAAACAAACTGCTGGCATCCCGCATGAACATAGAAGAGATGAGGGAATTCATCAGAGTAGATTCACTTGGATTTATCTCGCTTGATGGATTGTACCGCGCCGCAGGTGAAGCGGGCCGTGATAATGACTCACCACAATATTGTGACGCTTGTTTCTCTGGTGAATATCCCACCGGGCTTACAGATCATGATGACCGGGACAACATCTCCCATCTGTCACTTCTTTCCGAAGCAAAGGGTTAATTCTTGCCGGATCTTTCAGGAAAACTGGCGCTCGTGACCGGTGCCTCACGGGGCATTGGTTACCATTCTGCTTTGACGCTCGCCAAAGCAGGAGCCCACGTGATTGCCACCGCTAGAACAGTTGGTGGATTGGAAGAACTGGATGATGAAATTCAGTCCTTGGGCGGCAGTGCTACCCTGGTGCCGTTTGATCTACTCGATTTTGAGGCGATTGACCGGCTGGGCGCATCTATTCACGATAGATGGGGCAAGCTGGATATCTTAGTAGCTAATGCAGGTATGCTGGGTGACCTGTCTCCTCTGGAACACATAGAACCCAAATCATTTGAAAAAACCATGAATTTGAACGTAGTGGCAAACTGGCGCTTGATAGGATCATTGTCACAATTGCTTAGAGAAGCTGATGCAGCAAGAGTAGTGTTTCTGGTTTCCAATGCGCAAGAGTCCTGCAAACCTTTCTGGGGACCTTATTCCACTTCACAGGCTGCACTCCAGGCAATGATCAAGACCTGGGCTTCTGAATGCGAACGTACTGATATGCGCATCAATATGTTGAACCCGGGACCCATGCGCACCGCTCTTCGGGCAGCGGCAATGCCTGGTGAGGATCCGGACACCATCGCTCACCCGTCAGAAATTTCGGACAGTCTGTTGCAATTGGTCGCAGGTGAATTGTCCGAAAATGGACATACATTTAGCAGACAATAATTCATGTAAACTTTAAGTTGCTGATAAATAAGCGCTATTTTTATCCGGTGGCGGCGATTATTGTGTGTTCTGTACACATAAATTTACAACAGGTTAAGTGTTATCTGTTCTAATATGCCCGCCATTGTCAAAAAATCTTCACAATTATGCTTGAATGATATATATCGGAACAATATATGTCAGAAATGAATATGTCGGTTCGAGATATATAATTCCGATAGAGCAGAATTTTCTGCGCTTAGTCGACGAGCGGGAAAAACAAGATGAATACACAATCATTAATTCTGGCCATTTTGAATTTTGAGGATGCAAGCGGCTACGAAATCAAAAAAGAATCGAGCGAAGGGGCGTTCAGCTACTTTGTTGATATCAGTTATGGTTCGATCTACCCCACATTGGCAAAACTGGAAGCAGACGGTCTTGTAGAAGGCAGATCAGAGGCCCAAAGCGGGAAGCCTGATAAGAAAGTCTATTCAATCACCGACAAAGGACGTGAAGAGTTTATCTCTACGCTCTCTGTTGCGCCTCAAAAGGATAAATTCAAGTCAGAATTTCTTTTGATTGCCATGTGTGCGGGTCTCACTACCCCCAAGGTAATTGAAAATGCGATCGACCAGCGCATAGATGAGATGGAGAATATTCTTCGCATCATCGGAGAGCTGCGAGCAGGTTGCGATCATCCTGCAACACAGTGGATCACCAGCTACGGAGAACACGTAAAACGTGCCGATCTGGAATTTTTGAAGGCTAATAAAGACAGTCTTATAGCGATGGCTGGGGTTAACCCGTCATTGGAAGAGGCTGCAGAGTAAACATCCTCCCAAGGATCAACAAAGAGTTAGGCAAGGTAAAGAACAATGACTTTCACAATTAGAGGTTCGCACATTCTAGCGCTCCTTATCACGCTGGCAATCGGTGCGTGGATGTATGAAGGTGAAATTCGTATCGGTGGTAACGGTGAGCCGACGGTAGAAAGCAAACCAATCGCCGAACGCGAAGCTGAAACGAGCAGCGAATTGTTCAAGGTTGCTGTTACGACTATTGAACCCACGCAACGTATCCGCAATGTGGTTTTGCGTGGTCGCACCAAGGCTGAAGCGATTATTCCTATCCGTGCCGAAACTGCTGGTGTGCTTGAGAAGCGTTTTGTTAAACGCGGTGACTTTGTCAAGGAAGGACAGTTGGTCTGTCAGCTGGCCAAAGGTGCACGTGAAGTCAATATGGAGCGCGTCGAAGCCCGTTTACAACAGACACAAGCTTTATATGACGCCAACCAGAAGCTCGTGAAGCAAGGTTTTGCTACCGATACTCAAGCCCGTCAGATACTGTTTGATCTAAACGCTGCAAAGGCTGAAAAGCGTCAGGCAGAAATTGAGCTTGAATATACAAATATCACTGCTACGGCTTCAGGAACCGTTATGGATCCGATTGCGGAAGCTGGCGACGTGATGACCGTCGGAAGCACCTGCATAACCTTGGCTGACACAAGTCCGATGTTCTTCACCGGACAATTGTCAGAAGCGGATATCACATCTGTTAAAACTAAGATGAGTGCCGGTGTGGAGCTCATCACTGGTGCGAAAACCAAAGGTACAATTACATATATTGCTGCTGCAGCGGACCCGGCTACCCGTACGTTCCTTACTGAGATCCGTCTTGATGAAGCTGGTGAAGACGTACGTGACGGCCTTACTGCTACAGCATCAATCGAGCTTCCTGCAAAGGATTCATTCCTGATTTCTCCATCCTGGATCACGCTCGCGGATACTGGCGAAGTTGGTCTCAAACTGGTGGATGAACAGGATCAGGTGGTATTCAACCCTGTCACAATCATCTCCCAAACCAAAGAAGGTTTTTGGGTGGAAGGATTGAAGAAAGGTGCACGCATTATCACACGTGGACAGGAATATGTAATCTCGGGCGAGAAAGTTGAGCCCGTGGAAGAAGCGATAGTAAGCGCTGCAATCAATACCGGAGTACAACAATGACCGGAATGCTTGAAACTATTCTAAGCAGACCAAGAACCGTTCTCACCATGATGGTTGTCATGGTGGTAGCCGGGATATTGACTTATATCAGTATTCCCAAAGAGGCTAATCCGGATATCGATGTGCCGGTTTATGCAGTTAACATCACGCAACAAGGTATCTCTCCCAAAGATGCGGAAAGACTGCTTGTCAGACCGATGGAAATCGAGTTGCGTGGGCTCGAAGGGCTGAAGGAGCTCACTTCGATTGCTGCTCAGAGTTACGCTTCGATCATCCTGGAATTCCAGATTGGCACCGATAAAGACAAAGTCCTTGCGGACATCCGAGACAAGGTGAATATTGCACAGGCTGAGTTGCCGGCAGATGCGGAAGAACCTGCAATCTTTGCTACAAACCTTGCGCTACAGCCGACTATTATTGTTACACTTTCAGGCAACGTTCCTGAACGGACTTTGTTCAATCTTGCCAAGCGGTTGCAGGATGAAGTGGAAGCAATTTCGTCTGTTAGGGAAGCGACACTCAACGGCACCCGTGAAGAGCTGATAGAAGTCCTGCTTGATCTTCAAAAACTTGAATCATACGACATCACGCAGGAAGAACTGCTAACCGCAGTTTCAAGCTACAATCAACTGGTTCCAGCCGGTTTTATCGACGACGGAAACGCGAGGTTCAACCTCGAAGTTCCCGGTTTGGTGAAAACACCGCAGGACGTCTACGAAATTCCAATCAAGCAAAACGGCGAGGGCGTTGTAACCCTCGGCGAGGTTGCTGAAATTCGCAGCACCTTCAAAGATGCTTCCAGCTTCACTCGTGTGAACGGTAAGCCTGCAATGTCGCTTGAGGTTGTGAAGCGTATTGGCACAAATATTATCGAGAATAACAAAGAAGTAAGACGCGTGGTCGAGGAGTTCACCAAGGACTGGCCGGACACGATCAAAGTGAATTATATGATCGACCAGTCGAGCTTCATCTACGAGGTTCTTGGTTCACTCCAGTCCGCGATCATGACTGCTATTGTCCTTGTGATGATCATCGTTGTTGCTTCTCTGGGCGTACGTTCCGGTCTCCTGGTTGGTTTGGCTATCCCCACATCTTTCATGATCGGCTTCCTCATCCTGTCCGGCGTTGGCCTGACCGTTAACATGATGGTCATGTTCGGCATGGTGCTAACCGTTGGTATGCTCGTGGATGGAGCAATTGTTGTCACCGAATATGCAGACAGGAAGATGGCGGAGGGAATGCCTCCAGAAGAAGCCTATCCTCGTGCAGCAAAGCTGATGTTCTGGCCTGTGGTATCATCCACTGCCACAACGCTGGCTGCGTTCCTGCCACTTCTATTGTGGCCAGGTGTGCCGGGTGAATTCATGAGTTACCTGCCAATCATGGTGATTATCGTTTTGTCAGCGTCTTTGATGACAGCGCTGATTTTCATGCCGACCGCTGGTGTATTGTTTGGCCAGATTGGACGGGTAATTGATCGATATGCCCGGATTTTGAAAACTGCTTTGGCAGCCACGTTTGCCGGTTTGATTGGTTTCTACGCACTGACCCCGCTTTTGCCAGGAGAAGTTGCGGGAGAAATCACCAGACAATCAGGTGTAGTGGCTGGACAACTCCCATTCTTGATAGCTGGGGCACTCGCGTTCGTCGTAGGCTTGGTAACCTGGATTATTTCAGGATATTTTGCCCGCCGAAATGAAGGCAAACCCGCACCGGTCAACGAAAATGCAATTCAACTGGCATCCCGTGAACCGCTTGTCGTCAAAAAGGTAACCGGCATCATTGGTTATTACCTCTGGTGGTTGCGTGCGGCCATGAACAACCTTGTGGGCAATATCGTTGTTATCGTGGCGGTTGCAGCGATTACGGTTTTCACATTTGACTATTTTGGCAAGAACAATGCAGGCGTAGAGTTCTTCGTTGACGAAGAGCCAGACATTGCCCTGTTGTTTGTGTCAGCACGTGGCAACCTTTCAGGCTCTGATATCCGCGATATCGGTATCCGAGTTGAAGAAGAAGTCCTCAAGATCAGAGGTATCGACAATGTTGTCATGACCGCAACTGCACCTGGCGGTGGTGGAGGCGGTGGATTCAACCCTTCATTGCCACAGGATTTGCCGGCAGATGTGATCGCTACCATGACCATCGAGTTGAAGGACTATTCCGAGCGTCGTCGTGCCGTAGACATCTTCGCCGAGATCAGAGCTGAAACAGCTGATATCCCTGGCATCAAAGTCGAGCTGAGAAAGATCGAAGGTGGCCCACCAACTGGTAAAGATGTTCGTCTCGAGGTCAAGTCTACCGATTACGACATGCTTCTTGCAAACGTAGCGAAAGTCCGTGCGAAATTTGATCAGATTGAGAATTTTCAGGATATCGAAGACAGTAGACCACTACCTGGCATCGACTGGCAACTGAGTGTGAACCGTGAAGAAGCCGGCAGATACAATGCGAGTATCCCTGCTTTGGGCGCAATGATCCAGTTGATCACCAATGGTACTCTTATCGGAACTGCTAACCCCAATTCGTCAGATGAACAAATCGATATCAGAGTTAGATTGCCGGAAGGCGAACGGGCGCTCGATCGACTAGGTGAACTTAGATTACGTACACCAAATGGTCAGGTTCCCATCTCTAACTTCATTGAAGTGAAGCCACAGCATAAAATCGGAACAATCACCCGTCGTGATGGCTTTTATGCAATGGATGTTAAAGCCAACTTGCTGGATGAGGCCAAAGAAAACGGTCTCACACCTGATGAGAAGGTACAGGAAATCCAAACCTGGTTGGACTCGCAAGAATGGCCAGAGCAGATATCTTTCCGCTTCCGCGGTGCTGATGAAGAGCAAAAAGAGTCCGGAGAATTCCTGGCAAAGGCTGGCGCAGGTGCACTATTCCTGATGTTCATCATTCTGGTTACCCAGTTCAACTCGTTCTATCAGACTGTATTGACGCTATCGACAGTTATTCTTGCTGTGGTTGGTGTCTTGATCGGTATGCTGATATTCGGGCAGAAATTCTCCATCATCATGACCGGAACCGGTATCATCGCGCTTGCGGGTATCGTGGTGAACAATGCGATTGTTCTGATTGATACCTATAATCGGTTGAGAGAAGAGGGAGCGAGTGTACACGATGCTATCCTCAAAACCTCTGGCCAACGCATGCGTCCCATTATGTTGACAACGATCACAACCATAATGGGATTGGTACCAATGGCGATGCAGGTCAACCTGGATTTCTTTGCGCAAACCATATCTGTTGGGTCAATTACAGCGATTTGGTGGGTTCAGTTGTCAATTGCCATTATCTCCGGTTTGGCATTCTCAACCATACTGACCTTGTTCCTGATCCCTGTAATGCTTGCATTCCCTACTAATGTAGTGAATTCCGGCAAATGGGTAGGTTCACTGTTCCGTCGCAGACCTGCTGTTGAAGCGGAGGCGCCTGTTATGGCTGAGGCAGTTGCGGTTCCGGTGGGTAGCGGAGATATTGCAGTCGAACTGCCAGCAGCTGAGCCTGTGTCAGAGCCAGAACCTGAAGTTGTCGAAGAAGCACCTAAGAAAAAACCTGCAGCTGCGCGTATTCCTAGAAAACGCAAAGTGCCGGTCAAGAAAGCAGCGGGGCCCCGCAGAAGAACTTCGACTAAGAAGACAGGTACCGGCCAATCAGACGTCAAGATTATTGATGCAGCTGAATAAAGCTGCATCAAACTCTATTAAGGTCACTTATCTTCACCAGCCAGATGGGCATGCCATGAGCGGTAAGAGAACGGTATGGTTGTGAGATATCCCACAGCGATTGTTGAAAGTACCCACCAGGGATAACTGAACAGCAGCGCTGCAAGAAAGACTGCGCAAACCATCATCGGCAGCACAAAATCACGACGAACATCGGCTGTCATGTCTTTTCCAGAAAAAGTGGCAATGTTTGACACCATCAAGAAACCGCACAGACCCATGAACAAAGCCGAACTCCAGGCAAATCCAGGTGTGCTTTCAACACCGAGTAACAGGAAGTAGACAGGCAGCAATACAACCAATGCACCAGCAGGAGCTGGTACGCCGATAAAGAACCGGTTTCGCCATTGAGGTTGATCCGGGTTGTCGAGCATGACATTGAAACGCGCAAGCCTTAAGCAAGCGCAACTTGCATACACAAGCGCAAACATCCAACCAAAGCGCTCCACTTCATGCAAGAGCGTAAAATAAAGCAACATTGCAGGTGCAACACCGAAATTCACGAAATCAGCCAGGCTGTCCATCTCAGCACCAAAACGCGTTGTGGATTTCAGGAACCTGGCAACCCGACCATCAATACCATCCAGAAACCCGGCAAAGATTATGGCCGCCACAGCAAGCTCAATCCTCTCTTCAATTGCAAAACGAATTGAAGTGAGGCCTGAACAAATCGCGAGTAAAGTTAAAAGGTTGGGAAAGATTGTGCGAAGCGGAATATCACGCAGACGGATCGATGCATCATCATTGGGTGACGACTTTTCGCTGTCACCATCTGGGTCAAACGGGGGAAACGGAGTTTCCATCATGTCCTCGCAATTTCTGTTACCAATCTAGCTTAACCGGATCAGTGGTACAGTGGTGTCATCATTAAATCTGGCCAGTATTGTTTCACCTGCTATCGCAGTCTGTCCAACAGCAACAACGGCCTTCGCATCATCGGGCAAATACACATCTAACCGCGAACCAAATCTGATTAGGCCAAACCGCTCGCCCGGGCTCAAATCTTCGTCCTGATTGGCCCAACAAATAATACGTCTGGCCACAAGGCCTGCGATTTGAACGACAGCGATCTTTCCCTGTTCGGTTTCCAGAACCAAAGAGTTGCGTTCATTATCCTGTGATGCCTTATCCAGTTCGGCGTTCAAGAATTGCCCTTTCTTATAGACAACTTTTGTAATTTTACCGCGCATGGGCGCCCTGTTCACGTGGCAGTTGAACACATTCATAAATACCGAAACACGCAGCATTGGTTCTTCGCCAAGGTCGAGTTCCTTTGGCGGTACAATTTTGCCCACATGAGAAACCTTGCCATCCGCGGGGCTGATTACCAACTCATTACTGATAGGCGTGACTCGTTTTGGATCTCTGAAGAAAAGTGCGCACCAGACCGTCAAGGCGAGGCCAAGATAAAACAAAGGTTCCCAGAGCCACGCCAGTAATAGGGTTGCCACTGCAAAAATAGCTACAAATTTGTAGCCCTCCGGGTGAATTGGAGGAATTGCGTTTTTAATTGAATTTGTAAGGCTCATGGTCAGTTTATTGGTTATTGATGCAAGGTTGAGTGCTATCAGTTTTGTGTTGCCGACTCAATGTCAGTAGCCGACTGATATCATCTTAATATACCCAGGTCGTCATTTTCTCGGGCTTGTCTCAGTTTATCTTCTGCCTCTGTAGCTTCGCGCTGTCTATTCCACATTTGTGCATACAAACCATCCTGCTTGAGCAGTTCATCGTGTGTTCCCCGTTCTACGATTTCGCCAGCTTGCAGCACCAAAATTTCATCTGCACCAACTACCGTGGACAGCCTGTGAGCAATGACAACAGTTGTTCGGTTTTCGGAGACCACATCAAGTGCGGTTTGGATTTCCCGTTCCGTTTGTGTATCCAGGGCTGAGGTAGCCTCATCAAGGATGAGGATCGGAGGGGCTTTCAACAAGGTTCGTGCAATAGCAACCCGCTGTTTTTCACCGCCGGATAGTTTCAATCCACGTTCACCCACCTCCGTATCAAATCCTTCCGGAAGTGCCCTTATGAAGTCACCAATTTGAGCCATATCTGCAGCTTTTTCTATTTCAGCATCAGAGGCATCCGGTCGGCCATAGCGGATGTTATAGGCAATCGTCTCGTTAAAGAGCACTGTATCTTGCGGCACCATGCCAATTTCTGATCGAAGGCTCTGTTGCTGCACGTCTCTCAAATCTTGATCGTCGATCAACACGGCCCCGTCTGACACGTCATAAAAGCGGAAAAGTAACCGCGATATGGTGGATTTACCAGCACCTGAAGGACCCACAATTGCCACGGTTTTTCCAGGAGGCACATCGAAGGATACATTTTTGAGAATTGGCCGTTCTTCCTCATAGCGGAAACTGACTGAATTGAATTTTATGCCGCCGTCCTTGACTGATAATGGCTTTGCATTTGGCTTGTCCTGAATTTCCTGTTCCACACCCAATAGTGTGAACATCTCTTCCAAGTCAGCGAAACCCTGACGAATTTCCCGATACATGAATCCAATGAAGTTTAGGGGCAAGAACAGTTGCATGAGCAATGCATTGATCATCACAAAGTCGCCAATGGTCTGCTCACCGGCCTGAACTGCCTTAACCGATAAAAGCATACAAGCAATCATCCCACCTGCCATGATGATAGCCTGGCCAAAGTTCAGGTAGGCGAGGGAAGTCCACACCTTTGTAGCCGCTTTTTCATACCGTTCCATGGATACGCCAAAACGGTCGCTTTCCAATCGCTCGTTGCCAAAATACTTTACTGTTTCAAAGTTCAGGAGTGAATCGATCGCCTTGGAATTGGCGTCCGTATCGTTCTTGTTCATGTCCCGTCGAATGTTGATCCGCCAATCCGAAGCACGTACTGTGAACCATACGTAGATCCAGATCATGATGCTGATGACAAGCACATAGCGGAAATCAAACCAGTACCAAATCACAACCGCCATGAATGCAAATTCCAGAATGGTTGGCACACCGTTCAGAATTGAAAACCGCACAATGGCTTCAATTCCTTTGGTACCCCTTTCAATAACTCGGGTAAGGCCACCTGTACGCCTTTGCAGGTGGTATCGCAGGCTGAGAGAATGTAGATGGGCAAAAACGATGGTAGAAAGCTGTCTGACCGCGAATTGTCCCACGCTTGCAAAAAGTGCATCCCGGAGCTGGTTCAGGCCCATCATCAAGACGCGGCCCACATTGTAGGCAATTACCAGAACGACTGGTGTCAGGAATATCACCGGCAGCCAATCTTGCAGAGATGTTTCAGTTGAAAGATCGCCGGTCAGCGCATCCGTGGCTAGCTTGTACAGATACGGGATCATAACCGTCACAAGTTTGCCCAGGACCATGAAAAACGTTGCATAAACAACGCGTAACTTGAGATCCGCACGATCGCTAGGCCACATATAGGGCCATAAATTGTAAAGGGTCGACCACATACCACCACGATCCGCACTCACAATCGGTTTACGCAACTTTGGCGTACCTTGTGTTTCCGCAGGTTCAATCGGTGCGGCTTGTTTTGCGGTTTGATCTGTCATTCAAATCTCAGTCTTTTGCAGCAAGAGCGGTCATGGATTGCTCAATTCGAGCAAGCACTTCATGGTTGAGACAAAAACGCGATTTGTTCCCGTCCCGCTCAGCAATAATTATTCCGGCATCCTTCAATACAGATATATGTTGTGAAATCGTGGATTGCGAATGCGAGAAGTATTTACATATGGTACCGCAACAGCAGTTCTCAAGCTGTTTCAACTCATAGACCATCTTCAACCTGACAGGATGCCCAAGCGCTTTAAAGAGCTCGGCTAAATCTTGTTCCTGATCAGATAAACAGTCGCATGTTTGCTTCTCTTCCATGCGGAAGGTTTATCGGTAAAAGCCGATGAAGTCAAACAGCGGACTGTGTCATCAGATATCCTAAAGGCCAAAATCTGTGGCTTAAGTTTACTCGGAAGCGGCTTCTTCCTCAAGTTCAGGAACTTTGAGAACCTGACCAGGATAAATCAGATCCGCATCTCTGACCTGGTCGCGATTTGCTTCAAAAATCGTGGTATACCGAATACCTCTCCCATAATTGCGTCTGGCAACTCGCCACAAGCTATCTCCACGCCTGATAATAACAGCCGTACCAGTTTTTAGTTCTTTCTTAGCGCTCGGTTCGACGGGATCTGCATCGCTGCTTGTTTGAGCATTGTCGTTGGCGAGTGATGCCACCTCGGTTGCCGTGGACTCATCACTTGCAGACGTTTCCACATCGCTTGCACCAGCAGCCTGGGCTTGATCTTGCTCGTCACTAGTGGAGCTAGTTGAAGCTAGATTTGTCGTGTCACCTTCAGAAGCCTCATCTTGCGCTGTTTCAACCACGCTGTTGTCATTGCTGGCGTTATTAGTTTCTTCCGTGCCTTGATCCGTATTGGAAGCAGCTTCTTCTTGTCCTGGCAATTGAACCTTGTCTTCCGCAATGGCTGCCAATTGTTCAGTAGGTTCGTTCGTTTCGGATAGTTTTTGCGTAGGTTGATTGACTGTCTCAAGATTAGTAGCAGTTTCGTTGGTTTCTTCGTTAGCCGATGTACCTTCCGAAGTTGAAGCCTGATTTGTTTGCTCGGCAACAGTTTCTTCTTCTACCGCCGCTGTCTCTGTTTCTGCCTGAGCTTCTGTATTTTCTGGCTCTTGAACAACGGGCTCAGCTTCCTCGCTGGCTGTCACATCTGGACTAACGTTAGCAGTCTGTACCGGCTGAGGTGTAACCTCCGGCACAGGTTCATGTAGAAGGCTAACTTCGGCTCGTGCCACAACTTTGCTTGAACCGCTTTCAACCATGTCTGCTCGCACGTCGTATCGGCCAGCTGAAATCTTGCGGTTGCCTTCAAATAGAAATGCACCATTGCCGCTGATTTTTGTTTGACCCAGAAACTCTGAATCCAGATATATGTTGGCAATCATCCCCGGCTCACCGGTTCCGGCAATAAAGATCTTGTCACCCTCGATATCAGCTGCCTCAAGCAATACCGGCGCGACCTGTTTTACCGGCTCAGGTTCAGGGGTTTCTTCGACCTTTGGTGCTGGCGTTGGCACTGGTACAGGTTCAGTTATTGTTTCACTTAACTCTGATTCAGTGCTGGCAGAAGTTTCTTCTTCAGGATTTGCAAGAGCGGCGGTTTCCTGATTTTCCGGCTCGGTTGTTTCTTCCGCAGTTTCACCGATTGTTACAGTTCCGCCAAAGCCGGTTGTAGCCTCGTCGCCCTGACTTTCGTTTTCTGCTTGCTCTGTTTGAGAAGGTTCTCCAGCCTCCTCATCCGGTTTTGCCAAATCGACGGATGCACTATCAGTGGCAGAAACGACGTTGTCAGTTTCACCCTCTGTGTTTTCTGAAGAAGCAGCTTCAGTATTCTCTTCGGTTTGTTGAGTTTGATCCTCAGGCGTGGTGGCCTCTTCGGCTTTTGCGGTTTCCACTGGCTCCGGCTGTTCATTCTGTGCAATCTCAGGCTTTTGGAGCACACGCGTTGCTTCTCCTGGCTTAGACACAAGCACGGTAGGTTTGTCTGCACTGCCTTCGGCCGGAACTTCCACAATTCCCTGTTCTTCAGACTCTGTAATGTTGCCATCGGCGTCTTTGGTCTGGAGTGTGAGCTGATGCAGTCCAGAGGAAAGCGGCTGATCCAGTATGATTGCGAAGTCGCCACCGCTCCCGGCTTTGGTATTGGCAATAACGTCATCCCCATCGAGCAGTGCCACGTCACTGTTCGGAGCAGCCTGACCGGCGATGACAGCACTGCCATCCGGTTCAATCCTGAGCAGGTCATAGGTGGGGATAATCGGTTTGACTTCCGGTTTCTGAACGTCGCCATCTGAGGCTTGAGATGCCTCTTCTTCAGAACTGAGAGATGCAGTATCTACTTCTTCTGCTTCTTGAGCATTGTCAGTAGTTTCACTTGGTGCTTTGGTCGGATCCTGCTGATTGTCATTCTGGGTCTGATCAACCACAGCTGTTTGTGATGTCTCCCCAACAGACGTCGCGACGGTTTCGGCCGTTTCGCTTCCTTGATTGATAATTCCATAACCGATCAAACCGGCAATCACGACACCAGCAGTGACGAAGATCATTGGTAAGGATTTGTCAGCCATTTCCATCGCCCTTGTTTTTTACGCATCTTTTACACCACTTGGGGAAGATACGCCTTAAAAGTTTTTAATAACTCTGCTAATCCAAACGGAATTGATCTACAAGTGAGGACAGTTGCTATGCTCAAGAATCAGACAGAAATCCGATCAGTTTGTGTCTATTGTGGTTCACAATCTGGAGAGAATCCAGATTACGTAAGGGAAGCGCGGGTTTTAGGCAGAGTACTTGCAGAGGCAGGAATTTCGATCGTTTATGGCGGTGGCACCGTTGGAATAATGGGTGCCGTTGCGGACTCCGCCCGTGCAGCAGGCGGCACAGTCAAAGGTATTATTCCGGATTTTCTATTGGAATTCGAAGCCAATATGGCAGTTTCTGCAGACGATCCCAACACAATCATCACCAAGAACATGCATGAGCGGAAGCAGAAAATGTTTGAGCTTTCAGACGCTTTTATAGCTTTGCCTGGAGGCTTGGGAACATTGGAAGAAATCGTGGAGATGATGACATGGGCGCAATTGGGTCGCCACAATTGTCCTATCGCATTCCTGAATACGGACGGGTTCTGGAATCCCATGCTGGATTTACTGGGTCATATGACTGAGGAAGGTTTCATACACACCCAGAAACTGGTGAAGCCCATAATGATAGATAATGCTGAAAACGTTCTTGAGAGTTTAACCGCTGCTAAAGTCTGACTTATTGCTCATGTATTGATACTGTCATCACTGAGACACTAAGCTGCTTGGTACGAAGGAATTCTCAATGAAACACACTCTAATATTTGCCGGAATACTAAGCATTTTTGCATCGGTGTTTTCTGCGTCAGCGGAAACTCCTGTCCAACTGGGGCCACGGCCGTTCTTTCTGGTCAATGACATGGACGAAGGTCCTTTGAAAGACCAACTGAAGGCTTGCGAGGCAGGTCCATTCAGTAAGTCCTCCTGGTCAATTGGTCACCGTGGTGCACCACTTCAGTTTCCCGAACATACGAGGCAGTCATACATCGCTGCAGCCAAAATGGGAGCGGGAATTCTGGAGTGTGATGTGACCTTTACTAAGGACAAGGAACTCGTTTGTCGTCATGCACAAAATGATCTTCACACTACCACTAATATCTTGCAAAGCAGGCTTGCGCCCTCCTGTATAAAGCCGTTCACACCAGCAACAGCTGGCAAAGAAGCTGTCGCCGAATGTAGGGCTTCAGAAATTACGCTGGCCGAATTCAAGACACTTGAGGGAAAAATGGATGCTGCAAACTCAGCGGCAAAATCTGTCGATGAGTATCTCAATGGAACAGCCAATTGGCGCACAGACCTCTATTCAACGCGTGGCAGTTTGATGACACATGCAGAGTCCATCGAACTCTTCAAATCACTGGGTGTTAAGTTCACACCTGAGTTGAAATCTCCTTCGGTGCAAATGCCTTTTGAAGGCTTTTCCCAGCAAGATTATGCGCAGAAATTAATTGATGAATACAAGAACGCAGGTGTGCCGGCATCTGATGTATTTCCTCAGTCGTTCAACATCAAAGATATTCTCTACTGGATTGAAAACGAACCAGAATTTGGCAAACAGGCTGTGTTTTTGGATGCTTCGTTTCGCCAACCGGGTTGGTCTCATATGGATGCAACAACCTGGCAGCTTCAAATGCCGGAATTAAAGGAAATGGGTGTGAATTTTATCGCTCCACCAATGTGGGTGCTGGTAACATCTGAAGACGGTAAAATTGTACCGTCCACTTATGCCAAAGAGGCCAAGTCAGCGGGGCTGGAAATCATTACCTGGACGGCTGAACGTTCCGGCTTACTGAAAAGCGGTGGCGGCTGGTATTATCAATCGGTTGCAGATGTCACAAACAATGACGGAGATATTTTCAATCTTCTTCATGTCTTGCATATGGATGTAGGCATCAAGGGATTGTTTTCAGACTGGCCAGCCACCACAACCTATTATGCAAATTGTTTCGGTCTGAAATAGCCGTGTTGCAAGCTTCGGTATTCTCGGGTGTTCAAGTTTGCCGTTTGTCAGCTTCTTTGTGATCTCGCATCAAGGATATCACATAAAGCGAAATCGCAATCCAAATCATGATGAATGCAATTACCTGGCCATCCCGCAATGGTTCCTTGAAGACAAATATACTGATCAGAAACAGCATGGTCGGAACCAGAAATTGTAGAATGCCAATCGTTGAAAGCATGAGGCGTTTCGCACCCATGGCATACAATATCAGTGGTATCGCGGTAGCGGGGCCGGACAGTAAAAGCAAAAGCGTATCGTGGTTGTTTGTAAATAACGCTGCTTCACCTTCCACATGCAACCAAATGGCTATTCCCAGAACAAATGGAGCGATAAGCAATACTTCGACCAGAAAACCTTGCGTTGGTCCCACATCCACCGTCTTGCGCAATAGTCCATAAAATCCAAAAGACCCCGCAAGGAGCAAACTGACCCATGGAAACGTTCCACCAACCACCGTCATGAAGAGCACTGCAAGTGCAGCAAGTGCAATCGCAACGCGCTGTAGATTGGTGAAGCGTTCCCCGAGAAAAATATAACCGAGCAGCACGGTCAGCAGTGGATTGATATAGTACGCTAGAGCGGTTTCCAGAGTGCGCTCCACCGTGATCGCCCAGATGAAAACGCCCCAGTTCAAGGAAATCAGAACCGAGCATATGAATAGGATCCAGAGTTTCTTCGGTGATTTCAGGGTCGGTATGATATCAGCAGTTCTGCCAATGATGACGAGGATAATCGCTGCAACCGGCAAAGACCAAAGCGCCCTGTGCGCTGTTACTTCAATCGGGTTGATATGACCGGTCAGTTTCCAGAACAGCGGCAGAAACCCCCAAATGCAAAATGCGCCCAAAGCAAAACCATAGCCGGACGCGGTGTTTCTGGATTGAACTGGGCTTTGTGAAGCCATGATGATTATTCCAACAGAAATAAACTGAAGAGAAGTGGTGAATAAAGATTTAGATGAAAGCCGCTACGGTGATTGTTCTTGACTTACCTTTCGTCAGTCTCCAAAAGAGCAAAAACCAACCATAGATGAGATTTACATGACACTAGCTGTAACGTTTCCCGGGCAGGGCAGTCAAGCTGTTGGAATGGGGTCAGCCCTGATTGAAAATTCCGGCGCCGCTAAATCGGTATTTGAGGAAGTGGATGAAGCACTTGGCGAAAAGCTCTCCGCGATTATCCTGGAAGGTCCAGAAGACACTTTAACACTGACAGCAAACGCACAGCCAGCGTTGATGGCTGTATCAATAGCTGCACTTCGCGCTCTTGAAGAAAAAGGCTTCAATCTCGCTGACAAGGCTGCATATGTGGCCGGTCACTCATTGGGAGAATATTCAGCGCTTTGTGCAGCGGGCACGTTTTCCGTTGCCGACACAGCGCGGCTCTTGCGCATCCGTGGCAATGCAATGCAGGCCGCTGTTCCAGTGGGTGAAGGTGCCATGGCAGCGATCATCGGTCTGGAACATGCCGATGTGGAAGCAATTTGTTCTCAGGCAAGTGAGACAGGAGCATGCCAGATCGCAAACGATAACGGCGGTGGGCAATTGGTGATTTCGGGATCAAAGTCAGCTGTGGAAAACGCTGCATCTCTGGCTTCGGAAAAAGGTGCGAAACGGGCACTCCTTTTGCCAGTATCTGCACCATTTCATTCCACATTAATGGGACCGGCCGCAGACGCCATGGCTGAAGCGCTTTCGGAAGTGGATATGAATGCACCCTGTGTTCCTTTGGTTGCGAATGTCCTTGCCGCTCCGATCTCGGATCCCGATGAAATCCGCAACCGTCTGGTTGAACAGGTGACCGGTCAGGTTCGTTGGCGCGAAAGTGTGCAGTGGATGGGTGAAAATGGTGTTACCCAGCTAATGGAAGTGGGATCAGGAAAGGTTCTAAGCGGACTTGCTAGACGGATAAACCGCGATTTGAAAAGCATCAACGTGGCGACACCTGATGATATCGATGCGGCTATGGAAGCCGTAAGCGCTTAGTAAGGAGAAAAAGAATGTTTGATCTTACAGGAAAGAAAGCCCTCATTACTGGCGCTTCCGGAGGCATCGGCGAAGCAGTGGCTCGCATGCTCCACGCGCAAGGTGCCATTGTGGGTTTGCATGGGACAAGGGAAGAAAAACTAAACGAACTTGCTGGTGAGCTGGGCGATCGTACCGTTGTGTTACCGGCGAACTTGTCTGATTTGGATGCAGTTTCGCAACTGGGCAAGGATGCTGAAGAGAAACTGGAAGGTGTGGATATTCTGGTAAACAATGCAGGAATCACCCGCGACGGTTTATTTGCCCGCATGTCGAATGACGATTGGGATGATGTGATGCGCATCAACCTCACATCTGTATTCCGGCTCACGAAAGAAATCGCTTATCCGATGATGCGCCGCAAGGGTGGTCGAATTATCAACATCACCTCCATCGTCGGGGTCACAGGCAATCCTGGGCAGGCCAATTATTGTGCGTCAAAAGCCGGCATGATCGGATTTACCAAGTCATTGGCCCAGGAGATTGCCTCACGTGGTGTGACAGTAAACTGTGTAGCACCCGGATTTATCGCCTCTGCCATGACAGACAAGCTGAATGACAAGCAAAAAGAAGCAATTATGGGTGCCATTCCCATGAAGAAAATGGGAGTGGGTGACGACATCGCGTCAGCAGTCCTTTATCTGGCAAGTGACGAAGGTGGATATGTGACCGGGCAGACCTTGCATGTGAATGGCGGGATGGCAATGATTTAACAGGATGAGGCAATTTTGGTTAATTTAATGGCGCTTTGGCCTTTAAGTTTGCTGTAAATTGTGTTACCCGACCGCAGAAATTAACGAATAGCTCTTGCAATTTGCGCTTGGCTATCGCATCTGATCAACAGAAAACCTGAAAACCAGGAATAACCAAACAGTCGAGGGCTGAATATGAGTGATATCGCTGAAAGCATCAAAAAAATCGTTGTAGAGCATCTGGATGTAGATGCCGAAAAAGTAACCGAGAACGCAAGTTTCATTGATGATCTTGGTGCTGACTCCCTCGATAACGTTGAGCTTGTAATGGCGTTTGAAGAAGAATTCGACGTTGAAATTCCCGACGACGCTGCAGAAACCATCCAAACAGTTGGCGATGCAATCAAATTCGTTGAAAAAGCAAAAGCGTAAACCTCGCAACTAATTGCTTGGATTTAGTGGCGGTCCTGAACGGGCCGCCTTTGTCTTATTCGGGGCTGGCATATCTTTTTCCATCCGGCTAAATTGTTCAAAAACATAAGGGGAGTCTAATGAGACGGGTAGTAATTACCGGTGTCGGGATGGTATCGCCACTGGCATCCGGAGCGGAAGAAACCTGGAAGAAAATTCTTTCAAGCGAAAATGCAGCAGGCAAAATCGAAAATTTCCAGGTTGATGATATAGCAGCTCAAATTGCCTGTCAGATACCGTTTGGTGACGGAACCAACGGCACCTTCAATCCAGATGATTGGATGGAGCCAAAAGAACAGCGAAAAGTCGATCCGTTCATAATTTACTGCATGGCCGCCAGTGAAATGGCTTTGAATGATGCAAATTGGCATCCAACTGAAGATGAGGACTGCTTCAGAACTGGGGTCCTTCTGGGATCCGGAATTGGCGGACTTCAGGGAATCGAGCAGACCTCTTTGTTGCTGGCAGATCGTGGTCCACGCCGAGTTAGCCCGTTCTTTATTCCAGGGCGTCTTATCAATTTGGCTTCAGGTCAGGTTTCAATAAAGCATAACCTCAAAGGTCCTAATCACTCTGTGGTAACTGCCTGTTCTACCGGTGCACACGCAATTGGTGATGCTTCACGCCTTATCATGTTTGGTGATGCGGACGTGATGGTCGCTGGCGGTACAGAATCACCGGTTTGTAGGCTGTCCATGGCAGGGTTTGCTGCCTGTAAGGCGCTTTCCACAAGCTACAATGACAACCCTCAAGCCGCATCTCGTCCTTATGACACTGAAAGAGACGGATTTGTAATGGGCGAGGGTGCCGGAACAGTGGTTCTCGAAGAATATGAACACGCCAAGGCCAGGGGCGCTAAAATATACGCGGAAGTAATCGGTTACGGACTATCCGGTGATGCTTTCCATATTACGGCTCCTTCTGAGGATGGAGATGGCGCATTCCGGTGTATGTCAGCTGCTTTGCGCAATGCAAAGATTGATGCAAGCGATTTGGACTACATTAATGCCCATGGCACCTCGACAATGGCAGACACCATTGAACTGGGAGCGGTTGAACGCCTGTTAGGTGACGCTGCTTCGAACGTATCCATGTCTTCAACCAAGTCGTCGATCGGTCATTTGTTGGGTGCGGCTGGTGCTGTTGAAGCAATCTTCTGCGCTTTGTCTATTAGAGATCAGATAGTACCACCCACATTGAATCTGGATAATCCAGAACGTGAAACTGCGATTGATCTTGTTCCACACAAACCTCGTGAACGTGAGATAAATGTGGCACTATCAAACTCATTCGGTTTCGGCGGAACCAATGCGTCACTGATTTTACGTAAAGTGTAGTTCCGACAGTACACGCAAATTACATTTGTCTTTGTTTTCAACTGTGTAAAAGCAGCTGAATAGTGAAAATATGACGTTACGTAACCAATTGTAAAAAATGAGGAAATGGTCATAATTTCCAAAACTTTATGTGCAATGTCGGATCAATACTTATTTTTGGTTAGATAATAGGACTGTACAAGTGGCGGATACCCATATCGAGCAGCATGATTCAAATGCAGGTCAACAGACCTTGGAGGCGCGGTCTCCGATGGATGTTTTGCAACCGAAAGACGTTCCCGCACCACCCAAGCGAAGCAAGCAATCTCGTAACGGTTTGATTGTATTAGCTAATTTTGTCATGTCTTGTATAATCTTCGTTGCGATTATTCTGGTTGCAGTGGGTTACTATGGTAAGCATGAATTTGAAAAAGCTGGTCCGTTGCAAACCTCTCAGACCCTTGTGATCGAATCAGGTTCATCCGTTCAGAAAATTGCTGCTCAATTGCGCGAAAATGGCGTCATAAATGACGATTTCATCTTTTTGGCCTGGGCGCGTGTCCACAAAGCACAAAGTTCCCTGAAGGCGGGAGAATACCTGTTTAAGCCTGGCATGAGCATGCTGGATGTGATGGAAACAATTCGTTCAGGTAAAGGCATACTGCATAAAGTGAGCCTCCCCGAAGGACTGACTGTGCTGCAAATCCTTGACCGTTTGGCTAAAAACGAAATTCTGGAAGGTGAACTTCCGGAAGTAGCCCCTGCTGAAGGTACCCTTATGCCGGACACCTATCCGTTCCAGAGAGGGACGACCAGAAAAGAGATTATCGAGAGAATGCAGCTTGCTCAAAAGCAGTTTCTTGCCTCTGTTTGGGAAAAACGCGTAGACAATCTTCCCATATCATCTCCTGAGGAGATGGTTATTCTTGCTTCCATTGTGGAAAAAGAAACAGGCCGTGCGGCAGAACGCCCACATGTGGCTTCAGTGTTCATCAATCGCCTGCGCAAGGGAATGAAATTGCAGTCTGACCCCACGATTATCTATGGAATATTCGGAGGTGCCGGGAAGCCAAAGGATCGTCCGATTTATAGATCAGACATTGATAAACCAACTCCGTACAACACATACACTATCCCGGCTCTGCCTCCTGGACCGATTGCTAACCCGGGACGTGCAGCATTGGAAGCTGTGGCAAATCCTTCGATTACGGATGATCTATTCTTCGTAGCAAATGGAACAGGCGGGCATGTATTTGCCAAGACGCTCGAAGAGCACAATCAGAATGTGGCACGATGGCGTGCGATTGAAAAACAGCTCAAGGAGCAACAAAACAGTCAGCAAGAAACGAATTCGAATTAGAAGTGTCGCATAGGGCGAAAGAATAGTTTCTTTCAAAAGAAATTAGGGGACGATGACGCTACAGAGCATGACGGGATTTGCCCGACAAGAGGGGCAAGATGGGAGCACATCCTGGGTATGGGAAATAAGGTCGGTCAATGGCAAAGGCCTGGACCTTAGACTGCGCGTGCCATCCGGTTATGAAGCTCTTGAAGCCCCAGCCAGAGAAATACTTGGCAAATATTTCAGCCGTGGAAACATGCAAATCAATCTCCAGGTATCTGAAGACGCAAATGACTTCCTCCCAAAAGTAAACGAACAGGCTGTAACATCTCTCATTGAGGCAGCTAAGGAACTGCAGGCGATGGTCGGAGGAGAACTTCCTGGACCAGCTGAACTCATGGCGATGAGGGGCGTTGTTGAACTGATTGAAAATCAGCCAGATCCTGATGTCATCACAAAGCGCAATGCCGCGATATTGAATGGGCTGGAGGAAACAGCAAAATCACTTCAGAAAACCCGTGAACAAGAAGGTAATTCTCTGTCACGAATACTTTCTGAGCAAATCAGCGGCATAGAAGCCAAGTGCGAACTCATTGAAAGCAACGATGCAAGATCTCCGGAGGCTATAAGAAAACAACTGACTCAGCAGGTCGAAATGCTTTTGGAAAACTCGGGCAATTTCGATACACAAAGACTGCACCAGGAAGCGGCACTCTTGGCTGCGAAAGCCGATCTCCAAGAAGAATTGGATCGGTTGAAAGTGCATTTAGGATCAGCTGCTGAACTTCTCTCTGGTAAAGGACCGGTAGGGCGAAAACTCGATTTTCTGGCTCAGGAGTTCAATCGTGAATGCAATACCATCTGTTCCAAGTCCAATTCAGCTGAAGTTACTTCGCTGGGGCTGGACATGAAGCTGATAATCGACCAATTTCGAGAACAATTACAAAACATGGAATGATTCTGGAGATGAGTGCTCAGGCAATAAAAAGACGTGGTGTCATGTTAGTGCTTTCTTCTCCGTCTGGAGCAGGAAAATCCACAATTGCGAGAAATCTCCTGTCCCAGGAAAAGAATCTTGAATTATCTGTTTCAGTCACAACAAGAGCAAGGCGTGGCAGTGAGATTGATGGTACGCACTACCATTTCATCTCAGAGGTGGATTTCATGCGCCAGCGCGACAGTGATGCCTTGATTGAATGGGCAGAAGTGCATGGCAACTATTATGGCACACCACGAGACGCAGTTGATCAGGCCATGTCAGAAGGCCGGGATATGCTTTTTGATATTGACTATCAAGGTGGCCAACAGTTGATGGAAAAGGCGAGGGCTGATGTTGTTTCAGTGTTTTTACTGCCGCCTAGTATGACAGAATTGAAGTCTCGTCTCATCCGCCGGGCAGAGGATGCTGAGGATGTGATCGCCAAGCGTTTGGCAAATGCCACAGAGGAAATCACTCACTGGCGTGAGTATGACTATGTGGTGGTGAATGAGGATCTCGATACTGCATTCAATCAAGTTGTTTCAATACTGACAGCTGAACGGCTTCGACGGGATCGTCGCCCCGGTTTGTTTGAATTTGAATCTACCCTATTAGAGAGCTAGGTCCGGAAATTCTGAAGTGCATTGGCTAATGCCACAAATCCTTCGACGGATATCTCTTCTGCACGTTTGGTTGCCTCAATCCCTGCAACATTAAGTAAATCTTCCCCCCCAAGCGACTTGAGGCTGGCGCGAAGCATTTTCCTGCGCTGCCCAAAAGCCGCGCGAGTCACCTTTTCCAGATTGCCAATTTTACAAGGCAAGGGTGATTGTCGTGGAACGATGTGAACGATTGACGAAGTAACCTTTGGCGGGGGTGTAAATGCTTGCGGAGGCACATCAAACAGTTTGCTTGCCTCACTTCGCCAACCGCACAAGATGCTAAGTCTGCCATAGTGCTTACTACCCACATCTGCACAAATACGTTCAGCCACTTCCTTTTGAAACATCAGAGTCATTGAACTGATAATTGGCGGCCAGTCGGGAAAACTCAGCCAGCCGGTCAGGAGAGGGGTTGCAACATTGTATGGTAGGTTGGCAACAATCTTGACAGGCCTCGAACTTAGATCATTCAGGTTAATTTCCATGGCGTCGCCTTCGATCACCTCGAGGCGCCCTGGGTAGTAGTCGGAAATTTGTTGAAGTGCCGGCAGGCAGCGTGGGTCGCGCTCTATTGCGATTACTTTTTCCGCGCCGCAAGCAAGTAACGCACGGGTCAATCCACCAGGACCAGGCCCCACTTCCAAGACATCGTGCCCTTTGAAATCGCCCGCAGAACGTGCAATTTTTGAAGTAAGATTGAGATCAAGGATAAAGTTTTGTCCAAGTGTCTTTTTTGCAGCAAGGTCAAATTGGGAAATTATGTCACGCAGAGGAGGGAGATCATCGATATTACTCATGTTTCTCCAATTCGCACACTTTCATTTCCCACGCCATCTTCAAGGCCGCCACGAAGCTGGAGGCATTAGCCTTTCCAGACCCTGCAATATCATAGGCAGTTCCGTGATCAGGTGACGTTCTGATAAAGGGCAATCCAAGCGTCACATTAACCGCATCGTCAAACCCAAGCATTTTTGCAGGTATCAATGCCTGATCATGATACATGCATATGGCCGCATCATATGTTTCGCGTGCAGCTGCATGGAACATGGTATCCGCTGGCAATGGTCCTCTTGTATTGATCCCTGATTTGGTGAGATTTTCAATTGCTGGACCGATAACAGCCGCATCCTCCTTACCAATGCTTCCACCTTCGCCCGCATGGGGATTAAGACCCGCTATAGCAAGTCTTGGATTTTTAACTCCGAAATGATCTGACAAAGCCGCTGCTGTGATTGAAGACACTTCGACAATAGATCGGGTAGTGAGTGCTTTTGGAACTTCAAGAAGCGGTATATGGATCGTAACCGGCACTGTGCGAAGATCCGGTCCTGCCAACATCATTACGGGAATGACGTCGCTTCCAGTAAATCTTGATCCCAGTTCAGCAAGAAACTCAGTATGGCCTGGATGCTCAAAACCCACATCATAGAGCACTTTTTTGTTAATGGGACAGGTCACGACCGCGGAAGCCGAATTCGACAGTGCAAGATCAACACTAGTTTCAATTGATTCAATAGTTGCCAAGGCATCTTGTGATGATGGTTTGCCAGGTTCACCATCTGTCAACTGTTTCAGCGGCAAAACGTTCAGGCAGTTGCTTTCTACAATGCCTTCATAGGTGCAAATATCTATTGGGATACCTAACAGATCAGCTCGTCTCGATAGCAAGTCTGGATCGGCAACCACAAAAAAATCCGGTAGCGAGAGTGTTTCGCGATCTGACCAGGCTTTCAATAGGATGTCCGGCCCAATACCTGCCGGATCGCCCATCGAGACAGCAAGCGGCGGTATCGAGGTGTTCATCTGAATTTATCGGTAAATGATTTTGGCGCGGGAACGCAGCTCATCAAGGTAACTTTTTTCCAACTCGCCGGCCTTGTCGTTGAAGTCCGTAAAGTCGCTGGATTGCGATGCGATCTGAGCTGCTCTGTCATCTGTGACCTGACGTTTGTTACACACAGCGATCAATTCGATACCCTTCTCGGTCTCTTGAACCCTGGTTGTACCCTTTGCATCAGCATTGAAAATCTCGTCTTTCCAACGGTTAGGAAGTTCCGGCTCCATAATGCGCCTACGATCCAAGACAGCCACGTCTTTCAACTGCTTTGCCAATTCAAGCGTTTCATCACAACTTGTGTATCGCTGACGGAAAGCATTTGCTTCCTGCTTTCTTGCTTGAACGAGTCTCTTTGTTTTTCGACTTTCTGGTATAACGAAAACAATTTGTTGGAACGTGTACTCAGTAACTTCTGGTTTGGCACTACCGCTCTTGCGTAGTTGTGTAACCGCATCCCTTTCAGATTTTCTGATAGTTTCAGCCTGAAACCGTCCCTGAACCGTATTTTGCCAGCTAATCTGAGTGCGAATGAACTCTTTAAAATGCGGAGCACCAACGCCAAGTTGGTTGAGCTGCCTTGTCAATTGCGATGCTGTACCACGATTGCGTTTCGCGAAAGTCGCATAAGCTCGATCCACCATTTCATCATTTGCGAGTGTCCGGCGTCTTTTAGCTTCCTGAAGCTTCAAAATCTGCTCGATAAGTTCTTTTTCGGCAAGCTTTCGCTTGTTTCCGGGCGCGCGTCTAAGTTCAAGGAATTTTGCACGTCTTTGAATATCGAAATTGGTGATCGGATTTTTATTGACCAGAATTTTTATATAGCCGCCCCGGTTTTTCACTTTACCCGGGTCATTGATAACTGCTGCGAATTCAGCCTCTTTCGGTTTGTCGTCCGCAGCTTGGGTCTCTTCACCTTCAACTTTTGCAGTTTCAGAAGTTTTTTTAGAGTCTTTCGCCACTTCCTTGCCGTCAAGGCCTGAGGAAGATGTATTACACGCACTGAGTGCCACTAAGGCAACTCCAATGAATAAATATGACTTGATTTCTAAAAGTTTCATTTTTCGCGTCCGTACCCCAAGCAGCAAAAACTGACGTCACTTATCTACCAAAATTTGGTCGTTTTGTGAATTTTCAAACACTTTTGTGTCTATTTTCCGACTGTATATCTGAATCGGTTCTAATTGTCATCCTGATCAAACGCCACTGACCGTTCAAAACCGCCAATTGTGCGCAAACCTAGAGAAAAGTTGATCGAGCGTTCAATATCATCACCATTGAAGTCGCGATTAAGTTCAGAATAGCCAATTGAGAATGAGAAACAGTCATCATTGTACGCAATGCCTACGCTGTTAGACACAGTTTCACTGACCTCGATATCATAGGTTGTTGATCCGAACAGGCGCCAGTTTTCATCTATGCGCACACTTCCTGATCCAGAAACCTCATGCCGATCACGGTTAAACCTGTACAGCGGCTGTGCTTCCGTAAACACATAGTTGGCTGCAAATGAGTAATCAGTTTCAATTACCTTGGAACTAACTTCTACGCGATTCAAATCCAAATCAGACTCATCAAGCCTTACAGAAACGCCCGCGGAAATGCCTCCACCATTGTCAACCTGCAAAGACGCGACGTAATCCGACCGATCTGTTTCAAGTCCTGATTCAAGTCCCGCATTTACCAGATCTCTTTGTGCAAAAGAGTTTTGCCCTGCCAAATGGAACGATTGTCCAGCAACAACGGTCAAATTGCCGGTGTTAACAAAGCTAGCTGAGTAGCGGAAACCCACATTTGCCCGCGTTCCACCCTCGACACGATCGAAACCAGAGAACTTGTCTCGTTCAAAGAGGTTGCTCGTGTCAAAGACCAGACTTTGTGCGTCTTCGTTGGCAAACTCGCCGATATTTGTTTCATCAGGGCGCACAATCACTTGAGCGATTGGTTCAAACAAATGACTTGCATTGTCAGAGCTTGCTATAAGTGGATAGCGTATTTCCAGTGAGCCAGCTGGCATGCTGCGGTATATGCTGTCATTCGACATGAGCGGGTTGCTCACCGAATTCAACAGGTCAGTATCCTGAATTATGGCATCACCACGCGCGCTTAATGCTGTTGTGACAACGGCCCCCAAGTCCGTGATATTGGAAGCCTTCCACTCAACTTCAGCGCTAAAGCGGGTGGTAGTGCCTTCTATCCCTGTAAACCGTTCATTGGGAGACAACACAGCAGCATTGCTGTCAAAGTTCGAAACCTGAAAGACGTCTCTTGAGACACTGGCAATATTTATATCAAGAGAAATCTGTCCGTATTCAAACGTGTCGTTTGAGACCGCATTGTAGTCCAGAGAGGGCAGCAGTGTAGCTTGCTGATCATCAAATGTTTGATTACCCAAGCGAGTCACATCGAAGTCTATCTGGTTGTCCTGCACCAGGAAGTCTTGTGCCCGAATATCGAAGAAATTTTTCTCGCCTAACCCGGTAAGGTAAAGCTCGTTTACAACATCCCTTTCGCCAAAGCCGGCGAGATCATAGGTCCGCGCGAAATTGTTATCGGTCTGGAACAATGCATTCCAGCCTGTCTCCCAACGGTCATTAATCTGGAACCGCCCGGTAGTGGTTACCGCATGCCGTTCCTCTTCCACGTTACCAATGGTGCCCACTTCAAACGCATCAGGGTCGATCTGGTTTATACCTGCATATCGGACACTGTATTCGCCATTTGCAACCCTATGGCGCCATTCAAGTTCACCTAGAAAACCCTGTCGGGAATAATAGGTTCCGGTAGCTGTTAGGTCGTAATTTGGAGCCAGTGCCCAGAAATAGGAAAGGCCGGTTCCGATACCGAGAATATCATCTTCGGTAAAAGTGGGTATCAAAAAGCCGGATTTTCGCTTTATTGCAGGGTCTGCATGGGCAAAACGGGAAAGCCTTACAAGTGGTTTGCCGAAAAACTCAAGCGTAGCATCCTCATACTCCACATTTCGAGTATCGTTATCGATCGTGACTTTCTTGGCGCGAATTTGCCAGAATGGTGGCTTTTGGGGATTCTCCTTACAGGCCTTACAGGCTGTGTACACACCATTGTTGAACGCGGTAATCTCACCATCAACACGTTCTGCACTTTCAGCTGCAATGCGGGTATTGTCCGGTGTTTGCACATTGAGAGCGGATACAAACCCATCTCTGAAATCATCCGTTATATCGATTTCCTGCGCGAAAATACGATTGCCATTGGGTTCCAGAATTTCCACATTCCCGATTGCAATCAATCGGCCACTCTGCTGATTGTATTCCACCTTGTCAGCCACCAGAGCAAATTGACCAAATGCGATCTGTACATTGCCGGTAGCAATTACAAGTTGGCGATCATTGTCAAAAATCAGATCATCAGACTCAAGCAGAAGCTGATCGTCTTCCTGAGGGGCAGCATCACCAAATATCTGACTGGCAGTGGTGCTTTGAGCGTTTACCTTGCTCACATTTGCAAAAGGATTGTTGCCTTCAACGATAGGCACAAACGCAAACAGGCCTGCAACCGCAGTGGTTACAAGCAAACGTGTTGTAACACGCTTTTTCAACATCAGGTTTGCGTGCAAAGGCCGGTTCAATTAGCCGTCCTCCTGATGCAGCAATGCACTAATACCAAACAAAATTGCCACAAATCCTGGCGCCCACGCCGCCACAGCTGGCGGAACGACACCATTACTCCCTAATGCAGTTATTAAACTAGTGATGATATAAAGCACGAACCCAAACATTATACCACCTAAAATCATGCGTCCGACCTGACCAAATCGGACAAATCGCAGGCAAACTGTCGCAGCGACCAGTATCATCGCCAAAAGAAACATTGGAAGTGCTGTAAGGCTATGGTATTGAACCAGATACGGATTTCCGTTAGTGCCTGATTTTTCGAGTCTTTTTGAAACTTCCTGAAGTTCCCAGAAAGATACACCATCGGGTTTTGCACTCACACCCAGCAGGTCATTTTCCGTTAACTTTGTTTCCAATTTTATTAAATTTTTAGATATTATGACGCCGCCACGGTTAATTCTTGCTTCTTCAAGCTGCCAATGGTCACCTTGGTAGGAAGCTCGTAGCGCATCAACTCGTTCCTCGAGGCCACCGGTCTCATCGAGCTTTAGAAACTTAACTCGGGTAAGCAGTTTCCCGTTGTCACGCGCAAACGCTGCATTGATGTAGGTCGTTACACCCTGCTCATCTTGTTGTTTGATCCAGTAATGGCTCTCTGTATCTTTGTTCTTTGTGCCATGCTTTTTTTCCAGCACTGCAGCAGACAGATCCTGGCTCTTCTGAAACGCTAAAATAGCCAGTGGGTTATAAACAGTAGCCACGAAGACACCCACAAATATTGCGGAGATTCCAATGGGTAGCAGAAACTGCCAGGCAGATACTCCCGCAGACCGTGCCACAACCAGTTCCATTTTCAGATTGAGCTGGGTAAGAGTGATCATAGCGGCGAAAAGACACCCGAATGGAAATGCCTTTTCAACGAACACCGGAGCTCTCATCAACGATATTGAATAAAGCTGCCAGAGTGTCACATCTTCCACATCAGAAGCTTTTCGCAACTGCTCAATGAAATCCACAGTTACGATCAAGAAGACCAAACCGGCAACCATGCCTGCAAGAATTTTCAGGAAGCGAATAGAAATATAGATGCTCAATGTTTTGCCGATCATCTACACCTCCACTCCAGCACGCCTGCGTCGGTATAGTTTGTATTGAGTGGCCAGCTTTTCTATCTTGCCGGCAATTTTCCCATTCACTTTATCGATCTGAGTAACCACAGGTTTCGGCAGACTTGCCGGACGGTTTGTTACCACAAACCAGGCACCGAACAATATACAACCCACAGGTAGGGCATACACAAGGAATATCGCATTTGGATCAGACTTAAGCGAGTTTACGGCCGAAAATCCCATGCCTCTTGCAGCAATAACACAAACACTTGCCATGGTGATTGAAGTCGAGAAGGTTTGACGGTTTGAACGGGCTTGACCGGAAAAAGCAAGGATGATGAAAACGTAGGCAAAGGGCCAGAGCATCTCAGAAAAACGCTCGTGGATCTGACTTCGATATCGGCCTGGATAAAGTTTGTAGAAGGGATCATTGGGATTGGGATTAAACAATTCCCAGGTCACCCGTTCCTTTGCTTTCAAGCTTTCGATGTCTCGACTTCCTGAAAATCCCGAAAGATCAAATATGTAAGACTGATACTTGATCACAGTGACGCTTTCATCATCACGTTTAGTCTGATGAATCTCACCGTCTTTGAGTTTCAGGAAAGAACCGGCAGGTGTACGGGTCACAATGCCTTCGTTTGCCAGATAAACGATGGAGGTGTCTTCTTCGCGATCATCTGCGATGAGAATACCACGCAAAATGCCACCAGCTCCACGTTCAGCAATATGGAAAGTCAATCCACCTTCAATGCTGTTGAAAGAGCCCTCCCGGATGATGACTGTAACCAGGTCTGCTCTGATATCAGTCAGCTGCTGTTTCAGCTTAACTAGGCTGATGGGAGACAGATAATGCCCCACAAGACCAGCAAACAAACTGCACAACAACGCCAGTATCAGCATTGGTTTTGCAATAGTCCAGTTTGAAGATCCGCTCGCAGTTACAACCACCAGTTCCGTATTTGTGTTCATGGAACTGATCGTATGAATGGTGGATAACAGCAAAGCCACTGGAATGACCGCCAGGATCAAATTCGGAACCGCCAGACTCGTAAGAGAAAGGTAGGCCAGAATGGTCTGACCTTTGTTGTTGATTATGTCGATTTCCTTGAGCGCCTGAACAACCCAGACCACGCCAGCGAGCGAAAAAAGGACAATCAGTGTCGAGACACCTGCCTTCTTGAAAATATAGCGCTCAATCAAAGTCATAGTTAAATGCCGGATTAGATTAATCCAGGTTGCCCTTACCTGTTTCCGAATGCCTGATGACTATAGGCGATTCACGGAATAAAAGTTACTCATTTCACAGGGTTATACCCGATAATTGGCCAAAAATTGACCAAACCTTAACGCCAATTTGTGTTTCGGAACCAATCGATTGTCGTGCCTTTGACGGATTGGATAAATCCGCTATGTTATGCGCTAACTTCATCAGTGGGAATTCCCTTAAATTAGCGACCAGACAAACTTGGAGGACAAATGGCTCAGCTTCCAGCTATTTCATTCACAAAAAACACATTGCCGTCTTCCGGCACCATCGCCATTGTGCTCCGGGAAGGTGCGGACTTGCCGCAAATGGTGCTTGACCATCCCGCTGCTCCACAGATCGCGCGCGCCGTCAAAGTGGAGAAATTTACCGGCAAAGCTGGCTCCATTATTTCGATATTAGCACCCGAAGGTGGGGCCGATAAGATCATCCTAGCTGGTTGTGGAAAGACTGATAAGGCAACAGAAGTCACCTATCTCAAAACCGGTGGTAAGATCATGGCAAGCGCTGGCAAGGCTGAAAAACTAGTCATTTTCACAAAGGCAAATGATGCCGACAATGCATTGTCAGCGGACGCGATCGCTTCTATCGCTGCTGGCTGTAAGCTTCGTGCCTACAAATTTGACGATTACCTCACCAAGGGTCGCGAAGCTGACAAGAAGGTCAAAAAGGCAGCAAAAATTACTGTGGGATCAGATGTTTTAACCGCCACAAAACGCGCCTGGGAAAAAGCAGGCGCAATGGTTGATGGGGTTGTACTTGCCCGCCAACTGGTCAACGAACCAGCAAACGTGCTTGGCCCAGTAGAATTTGCTAAGGAAGCGGAAAAGCTGAAATCTCTTGGGGTCAAGGTTAAGGTACTTGGCGTGCCCGAGATGAAGCGCCTCAAAATGAACGCGCTTTTGGGTGTATCGCAAGGATCTGCAAAAGAACGTCCAGCGCGCATGGCAATAATGGAATGGAATGGCAGCAAAAAAGGTGAACAACCCTTGGCGTTCGTCGGCAAAGGAGTTGTATTCGACACCGGAGGTATTTCCATAAAGCCATCAGGTGGCATGGAAGATATGAAAGGCGATATGGGTGGCGCTGCTGCGGTAACCGGACTGATGTGCGCTCTAGCGGGCCGCAAAGCCAAAGCCAATGTGATTGGCATTATTGGCCTTGTGGAAAATATGCCGGATGCAAACGCACAACGTCCAGGCGACATTGTCACATCCATGTCAGGACAGACCATTGAAATCATCAATACAGACGCTGAAGGTCGTTTGGTTTTGGCTGACTGCCTTTGGTACTGTCAAAAGAACTACAAGCCAAAGTTTATGATTAACCTCGCTACGCTAACAGGAGCGATCATGGTGGCCCTGGGTAAGGACCATGCAGGCATATTCTCCAACAACGATGAACTTGCAAATAATGTGTTTGCAGCTGGCCAAATGACAGACGAAAAAGTGTGGCGTCTACCGCTCACCGATAGCTATGACAAGATCATCGATTCCAAGAACGCAGACATGAAAAACTCTGGCGGACGATATGCCGGTTCAATTACCGCCGGTCAATTCCTGCAGCGTTTCGTCAATGATGTTCCATGGGTACATATCGATATCGCCGGCATGGCACTCGCCTCCAAAACCAACGAATACAGCCAGTCCTGGAGCTCCGGTTTCGGGGTTAGGTTGTTAGATAAGTTGGTTTCAGAATACTACGAATAATCAATAAGTTATTCATCTTTAGGCGGGGCTTTCCCCGTCTTCCCGTGCCAGACCAGTGTTCTGTAAAACGTGATGCCTGAATCGTAGTTCGCCCGCGCTTTCAGATAAGTTTTGGTGAAGTCATCAAACGCCTTGAGGCTTATTTTTCCGGTGCGCATTTTTTGCCTCTGGATTTCGGCATCTTTTGAAATGCTACTCCAACTGGCTTCAAGGCTTTTTCTGAAAATCTCCAGGTCGTTGGGTTCATCAAACACGCCGATGCTTGCCAATGGTTTACCAAGCAGTTTTTTTGTTTCAGGTGCGGCTAGATTGCTAAGGATATCGGGTGACTGCTGTTCTCCGCAAACAAGGCGCACATCGTCCAGTATACATCCCTCAGCGAGACTGTTGGCCGGCGCAAATAACAAACCAACCAGGATTGTTAATGCTGATGCTTTTAGGAACGAACTTTCAGATAGGCGCATAGTCTCCCCCGTCTAATCTGGTATGTCAAAAAAATGTACAGATTAGATATTTGAGTCAAGGACAGATGTGATAACAATTACCCCATGAGTGAAATCCTGTTTTATCATCTTACCGAAAAAACGCTTGAGGCCGTATTGCCAGGCCTTGTTGAAAAATCATTGCAACGAAAATGGAATGTGGTCGTCCAGGCTGGATCGTCTGAACGCGTTGCGGCGCTGGATGCGTTATTCTGGACTTTCCGTGATGAAAGTTTCTTGCCGCACGGTTGCGTGAGGGATGGAAAAGAGCACCTGCAACCGGTTTGGTTGACCGTTGAGAATGATAATCCGAACAGCGCAAACATAAGATTTCTGATTGACGGTGCTGATATCGATGACCCATCACCCTATGAACGCATAGTTTATATGTTTGATGGACACGACAATACTTCTGTAGAACATGCCCGCGAACGTTGGAAATTCCATAAGGATGGCGACAAAGAACATGAGCAGACTTATTGGCAACAAAATTCCAATGGCGGATGGGAGAAAAAGGCTTGAGTGATAGTTCCAACGAAAAAGACTCCGACTTTGCCAGGCGTCGTGAGGATGCGATGGCGCGAGTTCAACTGATGGACAAGGATGTGATCCATTCAAATCCTGAACGTGAGCAATTTTTCGAAACTGTTTATGAAGAAGCTGGAGGCGATGCGGCAGCGGTACCATGGGCGGATCTGGAAGCTAAAGACAAACTTGACAGATGGTTGAAAGAGCATCCGAACGCTGGTTCTAAAGCAATTGATGTGGGATGCGGCTTGGGAGATAACGCTGAAGCCATATCAGTGGCAGGATGGAACACAACTGCATTTGATTTTTCACCCAAGGCAATCGACTGGGCAAAGGCTCGTTTTCCGGACACAACAGTCGAATACCACGTTGCCGATCTTTTTGATCTACCCGGTGACTGGATTGGAAAATTTGATCTGGTTCATGAGTGTTACACCATGCAGTCAATTCCACCTGAAACACTTGAAAGATCTTTACCCGCCATAGCAAGCCTTGTTGCCCCGGGCGGCACATTGCTCGTCTATACGCGTATACGTGAGGATGGTGGAGAAGTGGACGGACCACCCTGGCCATTGGAAGAAAGCAGTGCCGTGAAATTTTCTGAACTTGGTTTTCAGTTACTTGATTTAGAAGAATTCACCATCGAGCGCCCGGGAAGGCAGATTCCGCATAAGTTCTTTGTCTGGCAAAAAAGATGATGAAACGCATTGGCATTTTCCTCGTCTTTTCAGGGGTCGCCTTGGGTCTCCTGTGGCCATGGTACCAATTAAACTTTTATGGCGAAGAATTTGCGAAGTTGAATTTCAACAACTTGCGAGATGGATCTGCAATCCATGCTGATGTTGATCTCACCAAGAAAAATAATAAAGTTCGCGTTCGCTTTCTCGCTTACTACCAAATTGATGGCAAACTTCCTCCAGTCAAACTGCCGGTGAAAGTGAGCATAAATGATCCAGTCGGGCCATTTTTGACGGGCCGGATCTCTTTTCCCACAAATGGAAATTTTTCCGGCCCTGAACAGCCGAAAGTAGCAGGCAGCAATTCTTTAGAGTTTGATGTGCTGAACGAAGGACGTCATCGTGTTACTTTGCAACTGGCTGCGAACCCTAATCCCGGCCAGTTCTCAAAGCCGGATATTGAAAAGGTTGTTGCAACCGTTGTGACAAATGCCCCCGAGGTTCAGGAAGATTACAAGGTACTGTCCGTCGTATTGGCGCTGACCGGTGTCTACTTTATCATCCGGGGTAGAAGGCGAAAATCCGCTGACAACAAGGAGGATAAGTCGTCTAATAGAAAATGGGGTAGAGGCTCTTAGCGCAGTTCAACACTAGCGTGAAGTTTAAAAAGCGCTCGGCCTGCTGATTCGATGTGCTTCAGTGGAAAAGTAACTAAGCTTCTGTTTTAACTTGAATAAAATAAATTGCATTTTTTTCACTAGATGTTAAAATGCAACCTATAGTAGTACTGCGAGTTTGGCTGTTTCCCTGGTTAGAAGATGGCGTTCTGAACAGGTCAACAAAATGTACAACCTCCGCACGGGCAAAATCTTCATCAACAATATCTCCCTATTGATCGGGTTATCTTTAGTATTCCACCGGATTGTGGTTGCAGAAATTCCCTTTTCAATTTGAACACAACGGTTTGCTGAATGGTAAGATTTGCCTATGATAACAAGGCAAACAAATGAATTGATGGGCGATATGTCAGAAAACAAGCGTAAAACAGTTGATATAAGTCGGTACTCCAGCAGACGTCTCTATAACACACACACAAGTGACTATGTGACGGTCGATGAAATAGCGAAGATGATCCACGATGGATACGACATTCGTGTTACGGACAAGAAGTCTGGTGAGGACATTACACGCCAGATTTTACTTCAGATCATTGCCGACCAGGAAAGCCGGGGAGGTAGCGTACTACCAGTCAATGTACTCACTGATATTGTTCGCTCCTATAAAGCTGACGTCAAATCGCTGGTACCCGAGTTTCTGTCAGAATCTTTTGCCGCGTTGAAGGAGAGTCAGCAAACTCTTGTGAACTCGATGCAACGTCAAATTCAAAACCCATTCGATCCGAAGAATGCCATCGAGAACATCAATGCGCTCCGCGAGGCGCAGGCTGGAATTGTCAGCGCAGTTCTTCAACCCTGGCTGCCAACATCAAAAGATAAGCCTTCAAAGGATCCGGAAGCCGAAACAAATGAACCGGTTGAAGACGAGGCACCAGCAACGGACATTGAAGCGGAGTTGCTACAGATGAAAAATCAGATCGAACAGCTCCAAGAGAAGTTGAAAGATCGATAATTTACGTTAAGGTAAAAATTCGCATCGTTCGATGATCAGGAAGCAGAGCGAAACAACAAAATAACCGCGTCTATTCCTGTTTCGAACCCTTACTAAACAATGCGTCAGGGAGAATACAATGACAGAAGCGGCGACACTTAAACGTATACCAATGCCGGATAAAAAGCCCGTAATTGGTAACATGCTGTCAGTTGATAAAGACAACCCGCTTCAAAGTCTGATGGAACTGACTCGACAGCTCGGCCCCATTTACCGCATGGATATGATGGGTACGCCCATGGTGGTGGCATCCGGGTTTGAGATCATAGATGAACTCTGCGATGAGAAACGCTTCGACAAGGCGGTTCGCGGATCTTTGCGTCGTGTACGCGCTATCGGAGGTGACGGTCTTTTTACCGGTGATACGCATGACCCAAACTGGTCAAAAGCGCATAACATATTGCTCCCCACCTTCAGTCGCCAGGCAATGAACAATTACATGCCAATGATGCTCGATGTTGCAGGACAATTGGTTCAGAAATGGGAACGCCTCAACGCTGATGACGAAATTGATGTTGTCCATGACATGACGGCAGTTGCCCTTGATACCATCGGTATCTGTGGGTTCGACTACCGCTTCAATTCATTCTATCGGCAGGATTATCACCCATTTATTGAATCACTTACCCGCACTCTGGAGACCTGCATGATGTTGCGGGGATTGCCATTTGAGCGGCAGTTCCTGCACAACCGCGTCGATCAAATGCAAAAGGACGTGGATTACATGAACAAACTCGTTGACGATATCATCAAGGAGCGTCGTTCTGGTGGTGTCGGTAGCGAGCAAAACGATCTTCTCAATTACATGATTGAAGGCGTTGACAAAGTTACTGGTGAAAGCCTGTCCGATGAAAACATCCGTTATCAGATCAACACATTCCTGATTGCCGGCCATGAGACCACATCCGGCCTCATGTCTTTCACGCTCTACTTCTTGCTAAATCATCCTGATGTCCTTGAAAAAGCCTATGAGGAAGTGGACCGCGTGCTTGGTAGGGATATTTCCGTGCAACCTAACATAAAACAGGTGAACCAGCTTACCTACGTGCAGCAAATCATCAGTGAAGCGCTTCGCTTGTGGCCAACTGCACCTGCTTTCGGCATCTCTCCATATGAGGATGAAATCGTTGGTGGGCACTACAAAATCAAAAAGGGAACTTTCACAACAGTCCTGACTTTGATGTTGCATCGCGACAAGTCGGTTTGGGGAGACAATGCCGAGGAATTTGATCCGGAACAGTTTTCCCGTGATGCTATCGCGCAAAGACCGATCAACGCATACAAACCATTTGGTAACGGACAAAGAGCATGTATCGGCCGTCAATTTGCCATGCAGGAAGCGGTGCTCGTCATCGGTATGATCCTGCAAAGGTTCGAGCTCATTGACCACACAAATTACAAGCTGCGCATCAAGGAATCCATGTCTATCAAGCCGGACGATTTCCGGATGAAGGTTAAACTGCGCCCTGAAGTGATGCGCAGTGTGCTCGTACCGGGTGGTATGCCTGCAGAGGCTGAAAAGTCTGAAGGCTTGTCAAACGTTGCCAAACGTCCAAGCCATGGCACTCCGGCTCTTGTCCTCTATGGATCCAATCTTGGAACTACAGAAGATTTTGCCCGTGATGCAGCAAGAACAGCTGAACAAAACGGATTTGATACCAAGCTTGCTTCACTTGATGAATTCGCAGGCAAGTTACCAAAGACCGGCGCTGTCATTATTGCATGCTCGTCTTACAACGGCGCGCCGCCGGATAATGCGACCGAATTTATCAATTGGTTAGAAGGTGCAGAAGCAGCTGGCGAGTCTCTAAATGGGGTGAATTATGCTGTCTTTGGTTGTGGTCACAGCGACTGGGCTGCCACATTCCAGGCCACACCTAGGCTGATTGATGAGATGATGGAAAAACTGGGCGCCAATCGTATTCTCGATCGCGGTGAGGGGGATGCGCGCGAAGATATCGATGAAGCATTTACTAATTGGGACAAAGCCATCTGGCCGAAAACAGCAGAATATTTCAGTCTGGATGTGGACTTCTCCCAACCAGCTGTGGCTGAGCCGCTCTTTAAAGTGGAATTCCTTGCAGACAAGGAAGAAAACCCGCTTGTCACTGAAACCAAGTCAAAAGTAGTGCGCATTACGGAAAACCGTGAACTGCAGAACCACGAAGGCGAGAACGCTTCATCCCGATCCACCCGGCATATTGAACTGGCTCTGGCTCCAGGGATGGAATACCGAACTGGTGACCATTGCTGTATTGTGCCGAAAAACTCTCGTGAATTGGCTAAGCGAGTAGAGCGCCGTTTCGGATTTACAGCGAAAACACGGATTAAGCTTACAACCACATCAACAGATCATGCCCAGTTGCCGATAGAGCATCCGATCTCGGTACGTTACCTGCTGACAGAGTTACTGGAGTTGCAGGATGTGGCATCACGCAAAGACTTGGACACACTCGTTCAATATACAGAATGCCCGGTAACTCAGGATGCGTTGAAGCTGCTTGCGGATGCTGACTACCGCAAAGAAGTGTTCCTGAAACGTGTTGCTGTTCTTGAAATACTCGAAAAGTTCCCCGCATGCGAATTGCCATTCGCGGTATTCATTGAATTGATGCCGATGATGTCTCAGCGTTACTATTCAATTTCCTCTTCCTCCATGGAGAAGGAGGGTCATTGTACGCTTACCGTAGGGGTGGTGGATGAACCTGCCATTTCAGGTAATGGTCAGTTCAAGGGTGTATGCTCGAATTATCTGGCCAATCTTGACGCGGGCACAGAAGTTTTTGCGAGCATGAAGCCTACAAAGGCAGGCTTCAGATTGCCGGATGACCCTTCAACGCCTGTTATTATGATTGGGCCTGGCACTGGGATCGCTCCATTCAGGGGCTTTCTGCAAAAGCGTGAATACTTGAAGAAAAACGGTTCTAAACTCGGACCCGCAATTCTGTTCTTTGGCTGTCGTCATCCAGATCAAGACTACATCTATCAGGAGGAGTTGGAAAACTTTGCTTCTAACGGAATAACTGATCTGCACGTAGCCTTCTCAAGGAAGGAAAAACAAAAAACCTATGTTCAGGACCTTTTGCGCCAACAGCGTGAACAGATCTGGGAAATGATTGAGGCGGGTGCCCACATTTACGTGTGTGGTGATGGAAGCCGCATGGAGCCCGACGTTCGTCATGCGCTCACCACTATCTATTCTGAGGAAAAGGATGTGGGTGTGGAAGCTGGCAATGCCTGGTTAGAGCAAATGATTGCTGATGAACGTTATGTTCTGGATGTGTGGGTATCAAACTGATTTGAGCAATCGTTCTAATAAGAGAGACTGAACCAGCCTTTTCAATCTCTCAAATCCGTAGCATTTTGCATACGTGGCAGTAGATTCAATTTTTGCGGAAGAGAAAGTCTAACTGCCAAAGAAAAACCCGCTCAGTGAGGGAGGAGAAAGGGAGAGCGGGCTTTTCTAAGGTATCAACTATGGAAAGTTGATTTATGCAGCTTTTTGACCATATGGCCAAACTTTTGCAGCATTCTCACGAAGGTTGTTAGCGCCTTCAGTTACTGCTTCACGTGTTGCGTTTACAGCGTTGCGTACACGCTCTACGTTTGCAGCAGTGTTTTCACGTACATAGTCAGTCTGAATTTGAGCAGCTTCTGAAAGTGACTTGGCAGCAGCAAGTTTTTCAGCAGTTGTCAGTGCATGATCAACATTTGCATGTGCAGCTTCAGCAAGGTTGCCAAGGAAACCAACATAACCGGTAACAGCACGAGTAAGTACGCTTTCAAGACCTGAGTTATATTTCTTGGTGCCTTCATAAAGGTTGTCTGAGCGTTCTTTTGCAGTAGCAGCTGAGCGCTTTACAAATTCACGAGCTGAGTCAGTCATTTTTGATGCGTTTGCAGTTACTTGCTCTGCAACAGTTTCAGTTACTTTAGTTTCTACTTTTTTTGTTTCGTTCTTAGCAGTCATTTTCAATCTCCGTTGGGTCGTGGCCTAAGCCCGGTTTGAATTCTCGTTGAGTTGTTTGTTTAACTCGTTATGACGGTTATATAGTCCGGCATTTTGCATATTGCAAGAAAAATTTTGACGTAAACGTAAAAAAACTGAATAAAATTTTGAAAATCATTTAAAAACAATAGGATAATATGTAAATATTTTTGCTGCAATGCAGCAATTAGCTTCTTAGTTAGCCTTTTTTGCATGCATACGATGCCCCATAGTGTGGAAATTTTCATAAATTTGCATTTGCAGCAATAAGGTTTTTACTCCATATAAGCGCAATAAGAACCCAAAAACTGATGGAGTTCCTCAATGAAAGAGTTGGGACCTGAAGAATTGGCCAAATTAGCCGAGCTCAAGCGGGTTAAATTGACGGCCACTTTAGTATTGTTTGCCTGCTTTCTTGTGATGGTAGGTGCCATGTGGCTCGAACACCAATATCCAGCACTTGCTTTCATCGCAGCATTTGCAGAAGCAGCCACAATTGGTGGGATCGCAGACTGGTACGCTGTCGTTGCTTTGTTTAAAAGACCGTTAAACCTGCCAATTCCCCATACCGCAATCATTCCCAACAATCAGGAACGCATTGGCGACAATCTTGGCCGCTTTATTGAAAAGAACTTCCTGGCACCAGAACCTGTCAGTCAAAAACTGAAGGAAGTGGATTTCGCCTATGAAATCGCAAAATGGTTGTCCGATGAACGTAAGGCGAGGGGGCTCGCTCATTTTCTTCGTTCTATTATTCCTCAATTGTTAGAGTCCGTAGATCAGAAAGGTCTCGTCAAGTTTGCCGCTAACAGCGTTACAAAACAGCTCAAACAGGTGGATCTCTCACCAATTGTAAACGAGGTGCTGGATTCTCTAACCCGTGACGATCGACATCAAAAGCTGATGGACGAAGTTATTCTGGCACTCCATCGCTTTTTGAATGACGAAGAAGCGCTTAAAGTCATTCAGTCCAAAGTTAAGGAAGAACTTCCGACGGTCTTGAACCTGTTCAGGGCAGATGCACTGGTAGTGAACCGCATCATCAAAGCTGCTGCCTCATTATTAGATGAAATCAAGGACAATCCGGAACATGAACTGCGTGAGGAGTTTGAACAATTCCTTAAAGATTATGCCAAACGCCTAAAACGCTCGAAAAGGTTCGCAGCAAGGATCGATACTTTCAAGAAACAGATCCTGGCGCGCCCGGAACTGATGAGCATTGCTCAACAGATGTGGACGAGTATCCGCACCTTCATAGAGCAGGATGTGCAGTCTAAGGACTCCATCCTTGTGGAAAATCTAGCCGAAATGTTTATCGATGTGGGTAGAAACCTAAAGGCAGAGAAAGAGCTGAAACAGGACATCAACGATGGCATGATCCTGTTGCTTTCAAATTTTGTAGCCAATCAAAAGACGAACATTTCCATGTTCATTTCCGAGCAGGTGAAGAGTTGGGATTTCCGGCAACTGATCACTCTGATCGAAGCTAACATCGGAAAAGACCTTCAATACATCCGATTTAATGGAATGATCATTGGAGGTTTCGTTGGATTGGCGTTATACATAGTACAGATCGCTATCACGTAATCGACTGTCCTCGATTGCACTGGTAACATGAAATCTCGAACCCGTACCAACACCAACCCAAAGGATATCCAGTATGAGTGACAATTCAAAAAATCCTTTTGTCGACATGTTTCAAAAGTTCGGCGAAAACCTGAAATTGCCAAGTGCAGATATTGAGAGCGTTGTAGATTATCACCGGAAGAACATCCAAGCCATGCAGGATGTGGCCAAGGCTACCTCCTCTGGAACAATGGCACTGATGGAAAAGCAAAGGGAAGTGTTGGAGGAAACACTGGCTGAAGTGACTGATATGGTTCAATCAGCTGCGGAAAACAAAGACCCGCAGCAGATGATCTCCAACCAAATGGAGTTTGCGAAAAAGTCGTTTGATGCCACCATCAAAAACACGACGGAAATGGGTGAGATCATTCGTGACACCAACATGGAATCTTACAACATTTTGAAAGACAGAATGCAGGAAAGTATCGAAGAGATCCGTGCCGGCATGACTAAAAAGAGTTGAGGCTTCACTAACTAACTTGTGAAAACAAAGACTTGCTGAACGATTGGATACATGCTGTTAATTCAGCATGACTTCCAAGTTCAGCTCCATCCTAATTCTGGTTTTTGCTCAGGTCTCAGCTCTAAGTCTTTGGTTTATTTCTGCGGCCGTACTTCCTGATATGATTCGGGAATTTCCGATTACGGAACTCCAGCAGGCTGCCCTTTCCAGTTCAGTAGCTGCAGGGTTTGTATTCGGAGCTTTAGTGTCAGCGTTGTTGGGACTGGCTGACCGCTTTGACCCGAGAAGGGTGTTTGCCATATGTGCATTTTTCGCTGCGCTTAGCGGATTTTTACTTCTTTACGCAGTCCCGGGCGGTACAGTTTCCATCTTTCTCAGGTTCATGACAGGTGCTCTTTTGGCTGGCGTATATCCGGTAGGCATGAAGATCGCAGTAGGATGGGGTAAGGAAGACCGCGGACTACTTGTGGGACTGCTGGTTGGTGCTCTCACCTTTGGGTCTGCCTCTCCACATTTGGTTGCCTGGTTTGGTGGTGCTGAATGGCGAATGACGATTATTCTCGTTTCCTCATTCACAGTCATCTCTGCTTTCCTGATTTTGTTTGCAGGCCTGGGTCCATATCACGCAAAGGCCCCTGCTTTTAGGGTTTCTTCAATTGGTGAGGCCTGGACCAATAAACGCGTGCGATACGCTTATCTGGGCTATTTCGGACATATGTGGGAACTGTACGCCATGTGGGCCTGGATCGGTGTTGCTACGCTTGCTTCATATCAGTTCAGTATGGCTGAGGCTGACGCAATTTCATTTTCAAAACTTACCGCTTTTCTCGCTATCGGAATTGGCGGATTTGCCTGTATCGCCGGTGGTTATGTGGCGGACCGAATAGGCAAAGCGCAGGTCACAATCATCGCTATGACGGTCAGCGGAATAGCGGCTGTGGCAACAGCATTATCCTTTGGCGGTCCACCATGGATCACATTTATTGCAGTACTGATCTGGGGGCTGGCTGTAATTCCAGACAGCCCGCAATTTTCAGCTTTGGTCGCTGATGGATCGCCACCGGAGATCGCAGGATCTCTGATGACCTTCCAGACGGCAATCGGATTTGCCCTGACTATTTTCACAGTTCAGATCACACCTTTTGTGGTTGAAATCCTTGGCTGGCCGATTGTGCTTGCAATTATGGGTGCAGGCCCTGTATTTGGGATTTACTTCATGCGCAAATTGCAGGCATTGGATTAGATTTCCTGCATTCGCGGTCAATACAATCCAACTCAGGCACGCTCATATGGCTGAAAAAACCTCAGGCGTTTACAAGCTGGTCACAATACCCTCAGTTTATGAGGCATTCCAGAACCTGCTGGGAGGTCTGTCAGCCCGTCGTGCATTCAGAGACGAGTTCTTTCCGGACGTGGCCGGCAAATCCGTTTTGGAAGTTGGTTGTGGTCCCGGTACGTGGTTTCCGGAGATGGAGGGGTGTGCTTCATATCTGGGCATGGATTGGAACGAAGAGCATATCGAACAGGCAAATGAACGTTTTGGTAGCGAGACCACGCGTTTTGTTTGCGGTGACGTCTCCAAAGATATCAGCGCTGATCAACAGCAGTTTGATTATATTTTCGCATTTGGCATTCTTCATCATCTGGATGACAAGCAGGCTGCGGCATTGATGTCCGTTTGCTCGGCACTGTTGTCGCCAGCAAGCAAGTTTCTGTCCATTGATCCTGTTTATCACGAAGGCCAGAACCGTTTTGCAAAATGGATGTGTGACAGGGATAGTGGCCAGGATATACGCACTGAAACCGGATACCGTGCGTTGGCAGATGAGAAATTCGGTTCGGTCAGCACAACAGTCTGTACGGACAAGTTGCGGATACCGTATTCCCATTGTGTCATGGTGGCGAACCGGACATGAAAAAGGTAGCAATCCTTCAATCCAATTACATACCTTGGAAGGGATATTTTGACCTGATTGCCAGCGTGGATGAATTTATCATTTATGACGATGTTCAATACACAAAAAACGACTGGCGTAACCGTAATCAAATCAAGACACCCAATGGTGTGCAATGGATTACCATTCCGGTGTCGCAAGGCCTTGACCAAAAGGTTTGCGAAGTAACGGCCACGGACAAGCGATGGCGTGTGAAACACTGGAAGACCATCGAAGCCAATTACCGCAAGGCAGATCATTTTGATCATGCTGCGGAATTGCTGCACCCCATATATGAACAATCAATCGATCTGCTGTCAGAAATAAACGTGGAGTTCATAAAAAGAATTAGCGAGCATATTGGTATAAAAACGAAAATATCGAGTTCGAATGATTATGATGCGGGTGGTGAGCAAACAGAACGTTTGGTGACAATTTGCGCAAATGCTGGTGCAAGTGAGTATGTGTCGGGTCCTGCAGCCAAAAATTACCTCAAAGAAGATAAGTTCAATGCCGCAGGAATTGATGTGACATGGTTCAATTATGATGGATATCCGGAATATCCGCAGCTTTGGGGAGAGTTTACCCACGGCGTTTCCATCATAGATCTTATGTTCAATTGCGGCCCCGAGATCGGGCGTTATATGCGGTATGTGTCCTAGAGTTTAGTCTTGTAACGGCCGCCAGTTTTCCTGAAAGATCGACATGATCAGCAGATCTTCCCAGCTGTTGTTTACAAAATAATGGTCTTTCAATGTACCTTCGGTGACAAAACCCGTTTGCTCATACAGGCCTATGGCATTCTTATTTGATACATTGACGTACAAATAGATTTTCACGAGATTCAAGTCGGCGAACCCAAAATCTATCAGCTCAATCAGCGCCTTTTTTCCTAGGCCTTTGCCTCGTGCCGTTTCCGCACCAATGAATATCCCCAGACGTGCATTGCGATGTACCATGTCGATGCCGTCAAGTTGAGCTAGTCCGGCAAGACTGTTATCTTCGTGCTGAATAGCGAATATGGCCTTGTGAGGGGGTGCTTCCAGCACGTTTTTCTCGAACCAGATCTGTTCCATGTCATCGCTTACCGGAAAGCGAAATCCATGTGTTTGGTTCCTCAGTTTGCGGTTGTTACGCCATGGTCTTAGTGTTAAGAGGTCAAAACGTTCCAGGGGGCGTAGGATAATCAAGTCATGTTCTCCAAAAAAGCCGGTATAAATGTCTGAAAAGAATGACATAGCACTCAGCATTGTTGTGCCAATATACAATAATCAGAGCACACTGAAAGAGTTAGTGCAGCGTATAAGCGAAACCTGCCAAAAATGCTGTGAGAAAAGCTATGAAGTGATTCTGGTAGATGACGGCAGCAAAGACATGAGCTGGGAGATTATCCGTGAACTTTCAAACAAGTTTGTGCGGGGGATCAAATTTTCACGGAACTTTGGGCAGCATTCAGCGCTTAAGGCAGGTTTTGCGGCAAGTTCAGGACAGAACGTGATCATGCTGGACGCGGATCTGGAAGATGATCCCGAAATTATTGAGAAGATTTTTGCAAAACTGGTTGAGGGATTTGATATCTGCTACACCAACCTTATTGCCGGAAATGAAGGCAGCCTGCGCAAGACTTCAAAATTTTTCCAGAAATATACCAACAACTCAAATCCGGAATTTGCAGGCAAACAGATCGGGACAATGCGTGGCTTCAACCGCAGGGTTTTGGGGTCAATACTCAGATATGGTGAAAGACGTCCGGTCTACGGACCGCTGATTACAGCTCTCGGTTTTTCGCACGCCTTTGTTGATGTGAACATTGATGGAGCCAAAGGCAGCCATTCTTCATACACATTCAGAAAACGCATTAAGCTAGCACTCGACTATTTGATCGGATATACGAGCGTCATAACCGGCTTTTTTATGGCCGCAAGTTTTGTTGCATTTCTCGCCTCAATTTCCTATGCAGCACTAATCGTAATTCAGTATATATTTTTTGATATTGCGTTGCCTCCAGGCTTGTCATTTTTGGCGATTGCAATGCTTCTTTTGTTCTCGGTTCTGTATTTCGGGATCGGTATTATGGGAATTTATATGCAGAGATTACTGGATGAAAACCTGCAGCGGCCAATCTACATCGTTGCTGAAACCACGGACTCTTCTTTTGAAGAGGAATTTCTGAAGGAGGAAATGTTCCATGTCAGACGTGATTGAAGCCAATATCCACGTACACACGAGCCTTGCTGAGGTTTACAACAAAGACGAACCTCATTTTAGGCCCGAAAACAAGGCCAAGGTCTCCAGCAGACTTGAAGCGTTGAAGCAACGAGTTGAAGGGGAACGCCTGCTTGATTTGGGTTGTGGTACCGGGTTTATCATTGATCTGGCTCGCCCCTTTTTCTCAACGATTAGAGGTGTGGACATTACGCCGGCAATGCTCGAGCAGGTCGATACAGAAGGCCATGACATTGAATTGCACAATGGTCAGGTGGAGGATGTGCCTTTTGAGGATAATAGTTTTGATGCCCTGACAGCATATTCGTTTCTCGACCATCTTGAAGACCAGCGCGCGATGCTTGTGGAAGCTAAACGCGTCATGAAAGAAGGTGCGGAATTCTATATTGATCTGGTACCCAATAGATTTTACTGGGCTGCCCTAAGTCAGGAAACTGATTACGATCAGGTAGACGTGTCTGCATTCGTAAAGCGCGAACATGATATGGTCACGGAAAATGACAAACGCATTGAAGCAGAATACGGGATCGATGCTGAAGTATTCCGTGCTGCCGAGCCGGCAAAAGAAACGGGTGGTGTTGATCCTTACGAGTTTAAGCGTCTGGCACTTGATGTGGGCTTCTCACAATGTGAAGTTCACTTTGACTGGTTTCTTGGAAATGCCAAGGTCTTGCATCAGCAAAGTGCAGAAGAAGCCGAAACAGTGATGGCCTATCTCAAAGAATGTCTGCCGGTTTCAAAGGGCATGTTCAAATATGTATGGTTTGTACTGAAGAAGTAACACCAGGGAATCAGGAAAGGAGATAGTATTGAGCACCACATTTGAAGAAAATATGAAATCCTTTCAGGCAGATGGATTTGTTCACATTAAAGGTGTCTTGTCCTCAGATGAAGTAACTCAGTATGAGTCGGCGCTGGAAAATGCACTAAAGGCACAAGAGGAGAAATGGGGAGATAATCCCTACTACAATGATACGGGTATGGTACATAACCCGATGATTTATGATGACCTGTTTCTCGAATTTCTCGGCAATCCGATGATGAACGACTACCTTGAGGCTGCTCTTGATCCTCATTGTATCTTGTATGCGTTCACCACCTCCAGCATGCCACCTTCTGCAAGCAATTTTTCAAACCGGATACATGTAGACAGCCCTCGTGTAATAAACGGGTTTACAACCAATTTGGGGTTCTTAGTGGCTTTGTCTGATTTTACCGAAGAAAATGGTGCCACCTATTATCTTCCCAACTCACATGAAACGGCTGAAGCTCCAAGCCCGGAAGAGTTCTTTACCTATGCCAAACGTCCCTTACTTAAGGCAGGTGATGGCGTAATGTTCAACGCACGCACCTGGCACAGCGGCGGAGAAAACAAAACCAACGCATACAGGCATGCGCTAACCATCAATGTGTGCCGCTCTTTCATGCGTCAACGGTTTGACTATCCCCGGATGCTCGGCGAAGAAATGCTTGAAAAGCTGGACGAAAGAAGATTGAAGTTTTTGGGCTATCGTGTGCGGACACCAGAAAATCTGGAGCAATATTATGTGCCACCAGAGCAACGGCTCTATTATCCTGGTCAGGGCTAAGGTCGTGCTGGGCACCCCACAAATCTGGAGCAGCTTTTATTGATTCAGAATTTCATCCTACTTGTAACCGCAGTGGTAATGCTTTCAGTTGTACAACTGATCATTAAGCATCGATTCAACGTTAGTCACGGCGAAGTTCCACTAAGGCCCGACGGTTTCATTGAATTTGTTTGGCAGGTGCTAAAAGACCCATATCTCTGGTTAGCCGGCATTATGTTGGTAAGCGCGGCCATCCTCTGGTACGCCATGGTATCAAGAATGTCTCTGGGAGTGGCGTTCACGTTTGCAGCGCTTTCATACCCGCTTGTCATGGCTGGCAGTTATTACTTCCTGGGAGAAACCTTTGCATTTCCGCAAATTCTCGGGTGTGGTTTGATTGTCACCGGGCTTTGCATGATTGCTGCCTATAGCTGACCGCTAATTCTTGCGATATGTGAACACCATCGGTGTGCTAAGGGCGGGGGGCAGGAATTTCAGCATTCCCAGTAACCGTGTTGTTTTCAGAAAACGGTAAAGCCACCCAACCGGACCGTCCTTGTGCCGTTTCATGAATTCCTCATCTGATCCCAGACGTGTAAAACTGTTGTAAATCAAAGCTCTTTCAAAACTCACATCCACATCTCCATCTCTGGCCATTTTTCTAACCAGTCTCCATGTGATGAAGTTGAAACTGTCCCATAAAGCGATGTCTCTATCGATTTTCCTGGAGAACAACCATCGCGTTGCACCCGGCAGAAACGGAACCATCGGGATAGCAAAATGCGGCTCGTAAGGAACAATGTAATTGGGACAGGAATTGACGCTGATACCATCAGGTTTCAGGACACTCAGAATAGCACTTGTGGCGGCCTCGATATCCTGAATATGTTCCATCACATTCACAGAAAATGAGAAGTCGAACAATCCGTCATTTTCTGGTGTAAGTTCTTCCGCCGGTTTTTCAGCCAATTTGGGTGCATCATTGCCAGCAATTCTCCAGATTTCCTTCTTTGTTGCCTCGAAAAAGTCAAATCCCAAACCAGCTGGTTCAAGCGCCACCACATCATGCCCTTTGCGATGCAGAAAAATGGAAATTAGCCCTAATCCTGCCCCCACTTCCAGAATTCGTAATTTACCGCCGGGAAGTTGGGATTCCAGAAAACGATAGCCATGCAACATCTCACCGAAATATACATCAGTCAGGCGTGTTACCTCATCGAGTTCCATGTCATGAGCAGCCGACAATTGCTGTCTGAATTCCTCGGTGTTGAAGCTTTCCAGGAAAGAAATAAACTCAGGTTCCGAACCCAGGAGTTGCTCCTGCTTTAGTCCATCCACCATTTATAGGGTCTCAAGAAATTCAAGAATAGATGCGATCACGTGCGCTTGTTCGCTGTCAGACAAATCGGGAAAGAGCGGGAGCCTGATTAGTCTGTGCGGCAAAGAGGATGCATGAGTGAGTGACATTCCGGTCCTGCAATACTTCTTCCCACCATCACTTTCATGAAGAGGTGTGTAATGAAAAACAGTACCTACACCTACTTCTGTCATTGCACGTATCATCCGGGCCCGTGTTTCTGTGTCCGGCAATATGAGATAGTAGAGGTGTCCGTTGTGCTCCACACCTTCTGGCACAGTTGGCCTCGTAACCAATCCCTTTTGTTCTGCATCGGCAAAGGCACTATGATAGCGTTCCCAAATTTCACAGCGCTTTCTGGTGATTTCTTTCTCAATATTGAGTTGGCTCCACAACATTGCTGCTGAAATTTCACTTGTCAGGAAACTGCTTCCCAAAGACTTCCATTGATAGCGCTCCAGATTTCCTTCGAGGAATTGCCGGCGATCTGTGCCCTTCTCCCATGCAACAGCGCAAGCGTCAGTCAGATCTGGAGAGTTTACAGCCAGTAATCCGCCTTCGCCGCACTGAATATTTTTTGTGCCATGAAAGCTGAATGCAGACATAGCGCCGTACGTTCCGACTGGTTTGCCGTGAAATTTGCTACCCACAGCCTGTGCGGCATCTTCAATTACCGTAAGGCCATGCTTGTCTGCGATTTTGCAGATTGTTTCCATCTCAGCTGACATACCCGCGTAATGTATGGGAATAACCCCACGGGTTTTGTCAGTAATCGCTTCCTCCAGACGCTGCTCATCCAGATTAAGTGTGTCCGGTCTTATGTCACACAACACAGGGGTTGCTCCACGGAGCGCAACACATTGAGCTGTAGACACAAATGTAAAATCTGGCACCAGGACTTCATCTCCAGGGCCAAAACCAGCAACGACCGAAGCCATGTCTAGCGCCAGCGTGCATGAACTGGTCAGAAACGCACTATCGCAGGACAGCTTTTCAATAAACCAGTCATGACATTGCTTTGTGTAATACCCATCACCCTGCAGGGTCCGCATTGCCAATGCCTTGGCAATCTCATCGAGCTCGTTTCCGGAAATGTAAGCTCTATTAAAGGGTATCATCAATGAATTCCCGGGATAGATGTGGGTTTAAATGCAAGGCGACCTATGTCCAGTAGACTTGTCTGTTTGCGAAAAATAAAGACGAGTGGAAAATTCTTTGTTTACCCCCCGCCGATCAAATTCCACGAATTGTTTATCAGGTTTTGTATTATGCGCAAATCCATTTTCCTTAGTCTTCACACTGGAGTCCTCCCACCAGAGAAATCGCATTCATCGCCTCGTCAGAAAAACGACACCTGAGTGGTCGGACAGGACTTTCCAAACATAAGTCTCCGAATATGGGCTCTTCATATAATCTTCAATAAGATAATCGAATGAGAATCCACTCTCTATGGTCTCATATTCCTGACCTAACCTTGATCCGCTGTTCAGTGAGTATTTGATCGAGCTTCCCCAAGGCCAGTGAATATCGGAACTGGGTAACTCCTCCTGAATTCCCGTAACGATACCTTCGCCGGTAATTTCCAAGACCGTGTCTGGGTTGACAGGCCGGCCAGTGCAATCGCCGGAAACCTGGTACCATTCAGTGTCAGTGACGCTTTCCAGATTACAGACTACGCCATCTTGAACTACCTTGAACTCACTTGCATCCACTGAAAATCTGAGTAAGGCATTTGACACAGTGAAACCCTGTAATTCCACATTGCCACCATGACGCAGGTCAAAACCAGGTGCTGTGTAGCTGAATATTGGTTTTTCCAGTTTACGTCGAGGAGTTAAGTCGCCCGGCACCAGCGCTACTGCATGACTGGGTGGATTGTCGTTTAGCCATTTGAAGCCAAGTTCTGTGTTGCCGTTCAGTAGTGAAATGGTACTGGTCTTGTAAGCATAAGATCCTGCTAATAAGCTTGATTGAAGCGCGATATCTTCTTCAAGGAACAGCAAATGTGCATCGCTTGGGAGACTTGCTATTTGCTCGGACAAAATCGCTCGATCTATTTGTGGCCATCGGGTCTCTCTATTACTCAGCGCATGCGAATAAGTGTTTGCGGCCATCGCTATCAGGAATATTGCATAGAAAACTCCTGTGCGGGTTTGAAGTTTTGATAAGGCCTCAGGTGCAACATCAATTTTTTCGTTCATGTATACGTGCATGAATAAGATGAAGATCAAAGGCACTGTTATCCTGATCATCGCCTCTGATGGATATCCATCAATTCCATGTAGACTGGTCACAAATATGCACGCTGCTAGAATTGTTGCGATAACACTCAGAGCGGATTTCAATCGAAATATTTTCAGGAAACCTATCAAACCGATCAATACTATTATCAGTCCGGGCGTATCCCGCTTGAAAAATACATAAAGGTTGTTCAACCAACCTGAAAAGTTGAAACCGATATTGTGAAATCCATAGGTCACCAGAGCTGTACTTCCAGAGTTGTCCTGAGAATAAAGGACCCGGAATATAACTAATGCGGCAAGTGCGATTAATAGCGCGCTGGCTTCCAGCATAGCGCGCTTAATTTCTATTTTGGCCTGTAAAAACCGGACTATTACCAGGAGGCCACCTAAGCCGGCGTGAACAATGCCAACAGGATGACTGAGCAAGGCGGCAAAACCTATCAAGAACAATAGAATTGGATGTGCATTGCGACTGAGAACAAGACCCCAGACAATCATGCCGAATGAAAGCGCCAAGGTGCTAGGGATAAAAAAGTGGATGCCCTGACCGGGAAGGATTGCCAGCGCCAATAAAACAAGAAGGAAACCGGTTCCCCGCAATTCTGTTTGTGTCCGAAACAGCGTGTAAAGTCCCGCGGACATGACGATCACGATGAAAAATTCCTGGAACCAAAACAATGCATAAAATGACCAGCTTGCAGGCATTATCAGGCCCAAAAACATGTGAATGTAGTTTTGGGCAATATTACCGGTGCGCAACAGGATACGATAAAAGTTATCCCGAGCTTCCGCTGGAATATCTTGTTGTGGAACGCTGGCTGCAAACTGTTCAAGGCTCGTAAGCGCAGGTGAGGAACCGAGATCGTTGAAAATGGAACTCAGGGAATACCAAAGATAAACGTAAGCATCATCGCCCAGTCTGGGTCCATTCATGGACCAGAAGCCTATTGAAATAAAACATAGCTTGATAAGGAAAAATGCCAGAACCCCAAAGACAATTTGTCTGCCGCTTGCGGGCGTTAGCAGCTTCTGGCCCAGTTTTTGAAACATGTTATTGTAGATACCCGTTTTATGTGTCCCGGTATCTATCTACTTAACCTTTAATCTCTTTGGCAAGACGTGGGATAGTTCTCTGGTAATTTGTTGCCCGATTCCACTCCATTATGATGCGATAATTCGAGGTACCTTCGCCATAGTCCTGCCCGCGGCGCCATCCTTTAACTGCAAACCAACGAGCGGTAGAACCGATCACATCTGGTGGCGAGCGGAATACATCTACACCACCGCCATCAAAATCCACTGCTCCTTCAAGAAAACGGCGTGGCAGGAATTGCGTCTGGCCGATTTCACCAGCCCAAGCACCTTTGCGCTTGGAAAGATCAATAAGGCCACGGTCGATCACTTCCATAGCTGCAAGCATTTCAGGAAAGAACAGGCTTTCAGAGCGCCTGCAGTCATAAGCAAGTGTGGCGGTGGATTGCAGGATGTTTTTGTTTCCGGAGTATCGACCAAACGCAGTTTCCAATCCCCAAATTGAAAGGATCAATTCAGCAGGGACCCCATATTTGCTCTCTGCACGGTCAAAGTACTTCTTATATTGTTTCCATTTTTTTCGCGCAATCGGCGCCACACCTTTTGAACGGCGTTTATAAAAACTCTCAAAGGTTCCTTTGAAACTTTTCTTGTTGTTACGGTCTAGCTTGATAACAGAGTTGTCATATTTGATGCCATCAAGTTTCGCCAGAGTAGATTTCTTATACTTGCCCGCATACTCTTTCTTGAAAGCTTTCTTCCACTCATTAAAACGCTTTCCGTTGTTAGAGCAAAATAGCTTGGCTTCTGCTGACTGCACGCCAGTAATGGGTGTTTGTAACGGTGAAAAAGCAAGCCCGATTGTCAGAGCAGTTGCAGCGAGAACAGTTTTCTTGAAAGTCATCAAAGTTTCCCCTGTAGTTCAGTTTCAGCCCCGATTCTTGATGATTATGCCACAGGATTACCTAAGGACAAGTATCAAAGTTGCCATTTGGTCAAACCCTGCAAAGCACATTGCCAATGGATACAAAACCGATAACAAAGCAGAAATATGTTGGTGACCAGATTGGGAATAAAACTGGTGAGAGCTGTTTTCTCAGCTTAAAAATAAAAAGAGCCGCCGAAGCGACTCTTTAATCTCAATAAATTTCCAATCCAGAATTGAAGGATCGGTATTCTCGAACGCCTTAACGTTTTGAGAACTGGAATGAACGACGAGCTTTTGCTTTACCGTATTTCTTCCGTTCCACAACGCGAGCGTCACGTGTAAGGAATCCACCTTTTTTCAGAACTCCACGAAGTTCTGGCTCATAATTCGTTAGCGCTTTTGAAATCCCGTGACGTACTGCACCAGCCTGACCGGACAATCCACCGCCGGAAACTGTAGCAACCACATCATATTGTCCTTCACGTGCTGCTGCCACAATTGGCTGCTGCAAAATCATTTGAAGAACAGGGCGGGCAAAATACACATTAAAATCTCTTTTATTGATAGTGATTTTACCTGAGCCAGGCTTTACCCATACGCGGGCAATCGCATCTTTACGCTTGCCAGTAGCATAGGCGCGGCCATTTGCATCAAGCTTTTGTACATATACAGGTGCTTCAGGAGCAGTTTCTGCTGGAGCGGCAGTTCCTTCGACGGCGCTACCAAGCTCTTCTAGAGAGTTAAGTTCAGCCATTATTCTGCAATCCTTTTGTTTTTGGCATTCATGGATGCCACATCAACTACGGTAGGGTTTTGTGCTTCGTGCGGGTGGTCTGTGCCAGCATAAACACGAAGGTTTTTCATTTGGCGGCGGGAAAGTGGTCCACCTGGCATCATGCGCTCAACTGCTTTCTGCATTACACGTTCAGGGAAACGGCCTTCGATGATAGCACGAGCAGTACGTTCCTTGATGCCACCAGGATAACCAGTGTGCCAGTAGTACTTCTTGTCAGTGTATTTTTTACCTGTCAGCTTCACTTTAGCAGCGTTAATGATGATTACATTATCACCGTCATCCACATGCGGGGTGAAGGTAGGTTTGTGTTTGCCACGTAAACGGTTGGCAACAAATGACGCCAGTCGGCCAAGAACCACGTCCTCAGCATCAATCAACAGCCATTTCTTTTCAACCTCGGCAGGCTTCTGCGAGAAGGTTTTCATAGGGTTAGCCTCAAATATAAGGGTGTATACTATTGTAGGCCCTAAATCGGACCCGAGTTGCGCAGGTTATAGGACAAGCACAATATCCGGTCAAGCCATTTTATTTCGATACTTATCGAAAAAATGATTATTAATCAATGGTTTACAAATGTGGTATTATGTTACCGTATATTTGGGTGTCTTGACTTAGCTTTCAGCGAGCTTCAGTGGCCTGAAGCTGACGCGATCTCTGCCACCATTCTTGGATTTGTACAGTAACTCGTCAGCCAGTTTCATCAACCCGCCAACGCCATCGGTCTTACCATCCATTTGTGCAACACCAAAGCTGACGGTAAAGGAAACGTCCGCATCTCCGGATTTAATGGACTCGCTTCTGATAAGAGCTGCCAGTTTTTCACAGGCAAGTACAGCACCGGGCAATTCCGTATTTGGGAATATGATGCCAAATTCTTCGCCCCCTAGACGGCCGATAATATCATGGGTCCGCAGTTTATCCCGCATAATGTCGGCAAGCTTTACGATGGCGTCATCACCCACATCATGACCATACGTGTCATTGATCTTCTTGAAGTGATCGATATCGGCCATCGCAATTGAAAACGGGATCTTGGTGCGTGAATACCGACTGAGTTCTGCTGCGAGCATCTCCATGAAGTGACGACGATTGCTCAAGCCGGTTAACTCATCGGTGAGAGCCAGATCCTGTAGATGATTGCAGATTGTTTCAAATTCCCGGATGCTGATGACCGTGATCGGTTTTTCACCATTGACCACCGGAATATGTCTGATGCGATTGGAATTCATCTTGGAAAGAACCAGCCGCACACCGTCTTTTGGCGTGCAGGTAATCACATTATTGGTCATAATATCTGCGACCGTAGTTTCTTCCAGTTCGGTAGGTGTGGAAGCAACCGCCCCAACCAGGTCCCGTTCAGAAACGATCCCGATCAGTTGATCATCGGAATTGGTAACTACCAATGCTCCAATGTTAAATTCTCGAAGTCGCCTAGCCATCTCGGTGATCGGTTGATCAGGAGATATGCATTTAGGTTCCATTGGCCCTCTGGCCGCCATTACATCATCAATATTCATATCGGTAAGCCCCACCGTGTATGTGTAAAGTAAGGTTTACACACTCAGGCTTGAGCAAGGCTTGCGAAAAATAGATAAAATTTTAGGTATTTAGCCCGGTTTACTAATGTTTGTGTTAGACAGCCAATTTGATGACAGGTGGATCGAACGCAGTGATTGGTTCGGGCTCTCCGGCAAAAACTTCCACTTTAACCAGACAAGTATGGGCAGTAGGGCCTTGTCCAAGCCTGGAAGTGGGCTGGTCACAAGTTAATGCGTTTGGGTTCCCGTGCCGGCACATTCCATTCTCGTCTGGGTCCCACCAGGAACCAGTGCTGATCTGAACAGCACCTTGGCGAATGGCCTCTGTTACAACGGCCACAGCCAGACATGACCCCCGCTCATTGTGTAATCGGACCAAATCCAGATCTTTAATACCGCGCCTGTCCGCATCATCTGGATGCATCATCATTGGCTCACGGCCGTTAATCTTTCCGGATCGACTAGTAGCACCCTGATCAAGTTGCGAATGCAGCTTCGTTGCAGGCTGATTGGAGATCATATGAAGTTGGTCTTCGTTTCCATTTCCCAACCATTCAAACGGCTCCATCCAAACGGGATGCCCCGGGCAGTCTGCATATTCAAATCCGGAGACAGTTTCTGAGAAAATCTCAATCTTACCGCTTGGTGTATCAACCGGGAACTTCTCCGGATCCGAGATGAAGTTCTTGAACATCACACGAGGTTCGTCAGGAATTGGAAACTGGAACCAACCCTTTTCGCAAAATGTTTCCCAGTCTGGAAACGTCAAAGCATCCTTACCGGCATTGCCGTCAATGTTTTGGGACGAGGCCAGGTCGCCGGTCTTACCATCAGAAACGGTAGTTTGTTTATAGATCCGACGGATCCACTCATCCGGGTTCATCCCTTCAGAAAAATCCGGTTCAATATTCATCCAGCGTGCAATACCCCGGAAAATATCATAATCATTTCGCACATTGGGCGGAGGATTGACCGCCTTTTCCATCCGGATGATATAGCTGTCACGTTGAGACAGGCACAAGTCATCGCGTTCCACAGGCGTTGTACACGGTAAAACAATGTCGGCACGTTTTGCATTTGCGTTCCAGCACCATTCATTGGTGATGATCGTATCGGGTTTCTCCCAGGCTTTCGCTAGCCGGTTGAGATCCTGATGGTGATGATACGGGTTGCCTCCGGCCCACCACACAAGCCGAATATCCGGGTAAGTGAGCGTTCTGCCATCAAATGGGAATTCCTTGCCGGGATTAAGCAACAGATCAGCGATCCGGGCCACTGGTATGAAATCAGGAACCTGATTTTTACCCTGTGGTACCGAGCCTCCGGACAGGAGAGGATAGTCAGCGCCAATTGAATTTGAAGCGGAATAACCAAAACCAAACCCACCACCGTGCTTGCCGATCTGTCCGAGCATGCAAGCCAAGGTGATAGCCATCCAATGGGGTTGCTCTCCGTGATGCTGCCGGGTCAGCGACCAACTGGCAGAAATCATAGTACGGCTTTCAGCCATCTGACGCGCTAGCGAATGAATATCTTTTGCTGGGATTTCGCTTATCTCGGATGCCCATTCAGGCGTTTTTGGAATGCCATCTGTTTTGCCTATCAGATAATCGGCAAATTTTTCGAACCCGACACAATACTTATCCAGAAATCCCTGGTTGTGCAGATTTTCAGAATAAAACACATGAGCAAGGCCTAACATGATGGCCACATCCGTATTGGGACGTGCCGGCCACCATTCAGCATTGATTTCATCCATCATATCGCTTCGCAACGGACTGATATTGATGAACTTTACCCCGGCCTTGTGTGCGTTGAGAATGCCGTCCTTCTGCCTGTGTGCCCCAAGTCCACCGGCGTCAATCTGGCCATTTTTCAAAGGAATGCCACCAAAGGCCACCACAAGTTCACCCTCTTGGGCGATGGATTTCCAGCTTGTTGTGGTGTTCAAGCCCTCACGAAAAGTGCCAAGCACGTGCGGGATCATGGCTTCAGCTGCCGCGAATGAATAAGTGAATACCGAACTTGTAAATCCGCCAGAGCAATTAAGGAAACGTTTCAATTGGCTTTGAGCGTGATGGAACCTACCGGCACTGGACCATCCATAGGATCCAGCGAAAATGGAATTCGATCCATATTCCTGCCTAACGCGCGTGAGCTCCTCTGCCACCAGTTGCTCGGCTTTTTCCCATGAGACTTCCACGAAAGCTTCTTTTCCACGCAGGTGGGTATTGCTTCCAGGGCCGTTTTTTAGCCAGCTTTCCCGCACCATCGGAGCGGTAATCCGGCTGGGAGCATCAAGGGCGTCAACAATTCCAAGGCCGATAGGAGAGGGATCCGGGTCCTCTTCAAAATACCTCATTTCGGCCAGTTTTCCGTTTTTGACAACGGCTCTGTATGTGCCCCAATGAGCAGAAGTGAGAAAGGTCTTTTCGTTCATGATCGCGCCGATTAGATTAGACTCGGGCGATCATGATGACAGAGAATTTGCTATTGTGCCAGCGTTGGTTTTATCTGTTGGTTTTAGCTGCTTTGGGAAAAAGAATGCTCTTGAAACCTGAGCGATCAAACGCTTTCCACTTTCCTTCTGGCTGAGCAAGTCTATCCGCAATCGCATAAACCGCTGCTGGATGATGTCCAAGCCCGCAATGACTGCCAGTTACCTCGATGTTTTCAGAAATCTTGCTTTCTTCTTCCATACAATTTTGCCATGCACAGACACCGTCTGTCTTGCTGTAGATAGCTGTCGTAGGCACATCAGGGCGTCTCGCAATATCACCGCCCATATGATGGTTACGGTCGTCAACCTTATGACCACTTGTCATCTGATAGAGTTTCCAGGCATTTGTTGCTCTTGGATCTCCAGCAAATGGGCTTCCAAGCGTGATAACCTGCCTCACTTGGTCAGGCATTTGCTTAGCCAATTGTCGTGCGTAAATGCCGCCAAGGCTCCAACCGACAATACTGACTTTCCTGCCATATTTTTCATTGAGATCAGTTAGTCTGCGTTTCAAACCCTCTTCAATACCTGGAATAGGCCCAAAATTACGTCCTAAATCCCATCCATAGGTGGGATAACCAAGTGTTGTAAGAAATGAACGAAGTGCGATTGTTGAACGATCAGACGTGATCAGTCCCGGTAAAACCAAAACTGGTTGACCGTCGCCTCGAGGAGCAAGTGTAGCAAGGGTAGGGAGTGAAACCGCAAATCCGAACAGTTCTGGAATTGCGCGCAATTCCAACAACATAAGACCACGACTCGGCGGTTTTGCCGCTATTTCTACCATATTTAAGCCTCCATATCCCGGAAGTTAGTTAAGACTTCCCGATACAAAAACCGCGCATTCAGCGCCGTTTCTGCATATCTCCTCCGACTCTCAATATAGTTACAAATTGCCAGATGTCCAATTCAATAACGTTAACGTAATAGGAAGTTGTGTGTGAATTCACCGATTTTATACCGGTGGATTCCATCCTAACTGGCTTTTTTTGCAGCTTTTGCACTCTTGGACGCGCGCTTCCTCACAACAGGTGTTTTCTGTGCAGTAGATTTGGGTTTTGCGGCCGATTTTGTAACGACTGGCTTAGGCGGTTCTTCGTCGCCATCAGGTTTCTCAAGAACCAGGTCACGCAATTCTTCAAACGCTTCAACCAGCAAATCACCTAGAAAGGCGATATCAGGGACAGACTTTTTATCTGCTGTGAGACCAAAATCCAGGCTCTTTTGATAGCTTTGTACAGTGATGTTCAGGCCAATCCCATGAATGGGTATGGAAACTGGATAAAGAGCCACCACCTTTGCTCCTGCGCAATACATCGGGAATGGAGGACCAGCGGTGTTCGATATTGTCACATTCACAGCATTCGGTAGAATATTTGCCAGCTTACTTTCACCATAGAGCTGCATCAGTCCTGGCAGCAGCATGGGCGCACCGATTAATGTGTAGTCTTTTGGCGCTATATCCTGAACGCTTCCCGAAAGTGTTTTTGAAGAGCCCGTTTCTTCATTGATCTTTTGAAGGCGTTTGAGGGGATTGCCGTAATTAGTGGCTAACCCGCAATTCATGCCGAAAACCTGATTACGGATGTCCGTATCTCCGGCTTCTCTGGTAGAAATTGGAACAAATGCCACAAGCGGTGCGTCCGGCAAGATATGTTTGCCTTTGAGATAGGCGCGTAATGCTCCACTGGATATGGCCATCACCACATCATTCAACTTGGTACCGGTCGCTTTTGAAATTGCTTTCACATCGGGAAGTGAAATCGTTCTTGCACAATAAGAACGGGCAGGGGAGATGGATCCGTTAAACGGCGTCTTCGGAGCCATGAATTGAGGTAGCTTGACCTTTCCCGAAACAACTGGTGCCGCCATGTCGATCATTTTGCCCATGGTTTTGGGCACCGCTTCCATCATGTTCAACTGTTGGCGCACCACGTTTGTCATCATGTCATGCATGCCCAGTATTGCCCGTTCGGGCACCGTCGGAACGCGTTTTTCTTCAGGTGCGTCAGGCTGCGGTACTTCGCGAGGAACAGGACCCAGATCATACAACGCTTGTGTCAGAAGCATACCGGATTGACCATCCACCGCCGCATGATGAACTTTGGCATAAAGAGCCACTTTATTATCCGCCAATCCCTCAATGACGGTGAATTGCCACAGCGGCTTCTTACGATCCAGAAGTTTTGAATGTAGATCACCCACCAATTCCTCGAGTTGTTCCTGGCTACCAGGTGCATCAAGCCTTGCTGAGAGAATGTGATAGTCCATATCCGGTTCACCGGCATCCACCCATCCGGGGTGATCCAGTTCAAACACCGTTTTTGCAAGTTTTTTAAGGAAAATAGGAACTAGATGAACCCGGCTTTTAAAGAATGTCTTGAAGTGCTCGTGGAAAGAACCATCAAAACCTTCCGGTAACTCATATACTGTAAGACCCGCTACGTGCATGGGAGTCTGCGGGGATTCCATATACAAAAAAGCTGCATCAATTCCGCCGAGTTGTTTCATTGCTATCCCCTCCATGAGAAATGCATTTCTTAGGATTTAACACTGAAGCGGCCATGTCAATGTTACATTCCTGCAATAGTTATATGACTTGAAAGACCGAATTGTATGACTGGTGCATAAAATTCAAGCATCACATATAATATTACTTTGACGTAAAAGTAAATATATATTATAGCCCCGCGTTAATCAGGTTCTGAAATTGTATTTGACCCCCGGCAACAGTTTTGAGAACCTAATAGGGACCCACGAAACTGGAATTTAGATCGATGGTGGATGATTCAAGAAAAGACAAAAATGCTAAAGCCATAGCTGAAAGTGCCGCAGAAAATACTCTGGCACTAAACCCTTTGGTTGGATTCAATGGTCAGGATATGTTTGCTGCAAGTACAAACATCATGCGAGCCATGATGTCCCAGCCTCAGACAATTGCTAAAGAATGGATGTCCTTTGCATCTGAATTCTCCAACATCGTCACAAATCGCTCAAGCATAGAGCCTTCTCCCAAAGATCGCCGTTTCGCTGACTCTGCCTGGAAGAACAACAATATCAGCAAAGCATTGATGCAGTCCTATATTGCTTGGGGTGAAAGTGTCATGAATACCGTCGAGCAACTGGATTTGCCTGACAAGGATGCGGCTCGGGCCCGCCTGATGGCATCCATGTTTGTGGATGCAATGGCGCCATCCAACAACTTTCTGGCAAACCCCACAGCCATGAAGCACTTGTTCGAAACTGGCGGCAAGAGCGCGGTCAACGGTGTGAAGAACTTTGTCGGCGACATGGTCAAAAACGGTGGTTTGCCATCCTCAGTCGACACATCAAAATTCAAAGTGGGTGAAAACCTGGCCATCACACCGGGCAATGTAGTGTTCAAGAATGATGTTCTTGAACTGATCCACTACACCGCAAATACCGACACCGTATACAAACGCCCACTTCTGATCGTCCCACCACAGATCAATAAATATTATTCTGTCGATATGGCGCCTGGTAAGAGCATGATTGAGTTCCTGCTCGCAAATGGGATCCAGCCATACTGCATCAGTTGGCGTAATCCAACAGCTGAGCATGCCGATTGGGATCTTGCCACTTATGTAGAAGCGATGGATGAAGCCTGTGATGCGGCTCGCGAGATTACTGGATCGGACTCTGTCAACATCATGGGGTCTTGTTCGGGTGGTATTACGCTTGCCACATACGCCGGTTGGCTTGCCGCTCAGGACATGAGCGACAAAATCAACTCAGTAATACTGGCGGTTTGTGTGCTTGACACCATGTCTGCCCAAGACAACGACCTGGCTGCGCTTGTGACACCGGAAACAGTTGTCGCAGCGAAACAGATGTCGAAATCGCGTGGTGTGCTCGACGGGCAAGAATTGGCCAAGATGTTCGCATGGATGCGCCCGAACGATCTTATTTGGAACTATTGGGTGAACAACTATCTGCTTGGCAATGCGCCTCCAGCCTTCGATGTACTTTATTGGAATGCCGACACGACAAGACTGCCCGCTGGATTACATGCGGATTTCCTTGATTTGATTTTCACCAATCCATTCATGAACCCCAATGCGCTTTCCGTTGGTGGTCAGCCTATCAACATGGAAAACGTGAACTACGAAACTTACGTCATTGGCGGCACCACCGATCATATTACGCCATGGAAATCGGTTTATGAAACAGCGAAACTGTTCGGTGACGAAACCACGTTCATCCTTTCGAATTCTGGTCACCTGCAAAGCCTGTTAAATCCGCCAGGCAATCCAAAATCCTGGTATATGAAGGCACCAGCCGATGCCAAGGATGCAGACAAATGGTCAGAAACTGCCGTCAAACATGAAGGCAGCTGGTGGATGGATTGGGCCGAGCATCTGAAGGAAAAATCCGACAAACAGATCAAGAGCCCTGCCAAACCTGGTAGTAAGAAATACCCGCCATTAGGCGCGGCACCTGGAACATATATCTTTGAAGAATAGGCCAAATGCCTTTACGAGCAGGAGAATCGGTTTAGTATCGACCGATCTGAAATACTTCGCCCCGGCAACAGTAGTGAGTGATAAATGGCTGTAACTAAAAGAAAACAGAGCCGTAGCCGGACGGGTGGCTTGAAAATTGAAATGATGGATGTGGATGGTCAGGAGATCAGGGTCGGTACAACCGATGGCCCGGATGATCGTCCACCCTTATTGATGTTCAACGGCATTGGGGCAAACCTCGAACTGGGTGCTCCTTTTTTCAATGAGCTTAAACAAACACGCGGCATAATCTTTGACGTGCCCGGAGTAGGTGGGTCTCCGCTGCCGAAACTTCCCTATAGACCGTCAACTTTGGCACGGTGGGCCAAACGCATCTGTGAAATGCTTGGCCATATGGAAGTGGACGTCTCGGGAGTATCCTGGGGCGGCGGCATGGCACAGCAGTTTGCTTTCCAATATCCCAGAACTTGCCGGAAGTTGATTTTGGTAGCCACGTCCTCAGGCTGGACAATGCTGCCGGGAAGTCCGAACGTTTTATCCAAAATGACGAATATCCGCCGTTACACGGATAAAGGTTACATGCGGTCAATCGCTGCCGAGATCTACGGTGGTGATTTCCGGCACGATGAAAATCTTATCAACGAACATGCTGCAAACATGAAGCCATCTTCCAATGCGGGTTATGCTATGCAGTTGCTCGCAATGACAGGATGGACCAGCGCGCCGTGGTTGTGGATGTTGAAGCAACCTACTTTGATCATGTCCGGTACAGACGACCCGCTAATTCCCACAGCGAATGCTAAATTTCTTGCCAAGATGATACCGAACTCTCGGCTCGAGCTTAACGATAACGGGCATATGTTCCTCGTCACAAGACCAAAGGAAAGCGCTGAGACGATTGAGGCATTCCTGGCGGAATAGTCCGGTCAGCCTCTGGCTTCCAATTCCGACCACATTCGTTCAATCCAGCTCTTGATCAGCAGGGCTTCTTCCCAGCGGTTTGACATTTCTTTGCCATCAGGGCCTGTCATCGCATATTCGGGTGGGCCGAGTTCACACAGAAAAATGCATTCACCTGATGAATTTCGAGCCCGCCATCCTTCCAGACCCTCGTGCCACCAGCTCTTGAAGAGCTCCACCCATTTCTGATGTTGAGGAAAATCGAGCTGCAGCTGAATTTGCTGGCGACTTGCCACGCGACCTTGAAAAGAGTTGGATCGTTCCAGTATACGGCTCACGAGCCCAAGATCTCTTTCCGACAAGGGAAACCAGAATTCACGATCAACCACATAATGAGAAAGATCAGCGCAAATTCGCATTTCCGGAATGGCGTCCAACAATAGTAAGGTAGAATAGAGATCATTGGTTATGCAGTTCCGATGCGTCTCAAATTGTATCGGTATGCCGATCTCATCAGACATCTCTATCCAGGTTCTGATAATCGGGATCATACCCTCCACACTCAGGGGGGTAACTTGCCCAATTACATCCACAAAGGGAGAACCAAAATCCTTTGCCATTTTGAGAGTATCGCGAAGGCTTTCCACCGTTTTGGGAAATGCGACGATTAATGGTGTGAGACCCGCTTTCTCCATGATCGGCTGCACTTCATGGGCTTGCGCCACATCACCGGCACCCAGATCGATCGCCATACCATCGTAACCGGCTTCGGCGACCATTTCGCATACCTGTTCGTAAGGGAGTTTCACTCCTGTCTGATCATGCGGCTGCATGGCCCATAAAGACGTGTAAGTTTTCAGCTCACGCACGCTTTGCTTATCCTTCAGCCTGAAGCCGAACAGACCGACCACCTTTTATCGGTACAATCCAAACTTCGTTCAGCGGATATTGGCTCTCATCCTTCTGAGCCAGACGGCGGATCACCTCGATCTGGAACTCCAACCAACCCATACGATGAACCTCGCCACAAGCGGACTCGAGTTTCTCGTTCAGCTGCTTCAGCTTCCAGAACGGGACAGTGGGGAAGGTGTGATGGGCTGTGTGATAAGGCATTTGCCAGCACAACCAGCGGATAAGAAAATTGGCTCGCGTGGAACGTGTGTTTTCCAGAATGTCATTTTCATGGCTCAGGCCTAAATGCTCAATCGTATTCTGAAGTTGATGCACCGGCTTAGTGAGTATCATTGGGATTAGCCAGAAGGTAAGTGCAATCCAGCTTTGGAAATAGAACGAAACCGCTGCGATAAGTAGATATAGCACCAGATGAATTCTGGACTCTCGGATGATCATCGCCTCTTCATCCAGTTTGATGAACGGCTCAATGATTTTGCCACGGGCGCGCCTGACAATTCCAAACACCCGATTGCGCCAGTAAGTGATGCCAGCCAGCCACAACAGATAGGTTGTTAACGTATATGGCTCACGCATGAGTTCGCCATCACGCTCCCAATCCGCAGTGTGCTGATGATGGGCAAAGTGCATCACCTGATCGAAATCACGCGGATACAATTGGAAAAAACCAACGATGCGACCAAACAGTTCATTGTATGCCCGTGTCTTGAAAACGGTCGCATGAGATAATTCATGTTGAGCGGCGTATAGAAAATTAATCAACACACCCAACACAAAGCCTGTGAGTAAAACCCACCACGTACCGAGCGCTAATGTATGCGCCCAGGCTGCCATTCCGATTGCACCAAGATGACTGCCCAACTGCAAAAATCCATAGAGATCAGATTTTTCGTTTAGTGCTTTAAGTTCAGCAGGTTCCAAAACTTTTCGACGTGAAAAACTGGCTTCCACCTTATTCTCCCTTAAATAGATCGCACACTGAACAGATTATCGCATTAATCTTTAAGTTCAACAGGATGTTGCCATTAGCAGAAATTATGGGAACTTAAGCACATGTAATAATTGTCCAAAAAATGTTACCAGACCTTTGACAAAGTAGATTTAGCCGTTAATCTGAGTGTCGAGTTGTGACCAAAAAATACTAATTAGTGGTCATTTGTGTAAATGCAATTCGCATTCGGGAGGGATGTTTTGCATTCTATAGGCAGGATAATTCTGCAGCGTCTTGGGCTTGGGCTTGTGACGCTCTTCGTCGTTTCAATATTAATCTTTGCAGCTGTAAATCTATTGCCGGGGGATTTTGCCCAGGCAATTCTTGGACAGGGGGCCACGCCAGAAGCGATTGCCGCCATCCGGGAAGATTTGGGGTTGAATAAAAACCCGATCGTTCGTTATTTCGAATGGTTAGGCGGTGCAATGGTAGGGGACTTCGGTACCAGTTTTGCACAAGCCAATTTTGAATCCTTCAGTGGTTCGGATACGGGTAAAGGCGGGATCGCCTCAGTTGCTGGTCAGTTGGCACCGCGCTTCCAGAACACCTTGTTCCTGGCTGCAGTTGCGGCAGCAATCTCAATTCCTCTGTCTCTGACATTGGGAATTTTGGCTGCCCTGTACCGAAATTCTGCCTATGACCGGTTCGTCAATATCTTCACGCTGTCTTCGATTTCTTCACCGGAATTCTTCCTGGCATATATCCTGATCCTGCTATTAGCCGTGATCAATCCAATACTGCCAGCCGTGTCCAACGTGTTCCCGGAGATGACATTCGGAGAACGTCTATACGCAACACTTCTGCCAGCTTTAACGCTCACATTGGCTGTTACTGCTCAGATGATGCGGATGACCAGAGCATCGATCATCAACCTGTTGGCAAGCCCATATATCGAGATGGCAAGGTTGAAGGGTATCAGCCCTATGCGGGTGATTGTGAAGCACGCGCTTCCAAATGCCCTAGCTCCAATCATCAACGTTCTGGCACTAAACCTCGCATTCCTGATCACCGGTGTTGTGGTTGTTGAAACCGTGTTTGTGTACCCAGGTGTTGGTCAGATGTTTGTGGACTCGGTTAAATTGCGGGATATCCCGGTGGTGCAGGCTTGCTGTCTGTTGTTCGCTGCAACCTACATCACACTTAACTTGATTGCGGATATCTGTTCGATCATCTCGAACCCGCGTCTAAGACATCCAAAGTAAGGGGTAAATACGATGTCAGCTACACTTTGGATCTTTACAATCCTTGTTGGAATATTCGGTGGCGGTTGGATTGTCCGGGCAGTTGGTCAGGCCATCCCCTGGAGCAGCAAAGACCGCATGGTCTATTTCCGGGATATGTCCTATCTCGCCGGAGTAGGCCTTGCCATCGGTATTGGAGCTATTCTTTATGCGATTTACCTTTATTTCTTTGGAACATCAGCCTTCATCGGTTGGGCTATAAACGGCTTCTTGGGTTTTGCGGTTGTTGCTTATTATTTCCGCCTGATCGGGATTAATATCGGCACCGAGGGATCAAGAAAGTTCTTTCGTCAAATGCCTTTGACTGCTGCATTCGGTATTTTGGTAATCATTGTATATGCTTTCTTCTCGATTTTCGCGGGACAGATAAGCGTTATTACCGTGTTCTTCGTTGCTTTTGTGGGGTTGTTATTCTGCCTGACTGCCGAAAGACGGTATACAGCTGAAGCGACCAAGATGATCGTATTTATAGTGCTGGCTGTTGTTGCCTTGTTTACAGCAATGTTCTTTATAGGCCCACTTGCGCCTTACGGTCAGGAAGAAGTGTTCGCTAAAGCCAATCTGCTTCCAGGTGGTGATGCAGCGACTGGTGGTGACCCAGCTCACTTGCTTGGTACTGATCAAATCGGGCGTGATATTCTCTCACGGATTATCTATGGCGCTCAAAACACCGTTGGAATTGCATTTGTAACAACCTGTCTTGCTTTCCTTATCGGGATCACAATGGGCTTCATGGCGGCAATTAAAGGCGGATGGGCGGATCAGTTGTTCTCAAGGATTGTGGATGCTTTGATGGCGATCCCTCAGCTGATTTTCGCACTGCTTCTCATGACAATTGCAACGGCATGGGCTGGTTCAGACAAGGCGCTGGTTACGATCTATATGATCCTCATCATTGCCGTTCTGGATAGTACCCGGGTTTATCGTTTGTCACGGGCTGTGGGCCTTAACATCGTGGTTATGGATTATATTGAAGCTGCGAAACTACGCGGTGAAAACATTAGCTATCTGGTGTTCAAGGAAATCCTGCCGAACGCATTTGCACCATTGCTTGCAGAATTCGGACTTCGTTTCTGCTTTGTGTTCCTCACGATCGCTGCATTGAGCTTCTTGGGCATAGGAATCCAACCACCACTGGCCGACTGGGGTACAATGGTGAAGGATCTATCAGCGTTTATTAACTTCGCTGCATTCAGCCCATTGACCGCTGCTCTGCCTCTTATGGCTGCTGGAGCGATCGCGCTTCTAACGGTTGGGGTCAACTTCGTAGTTGACTGGATGTTGCAGAAATCTTCAGGTCTTAAGGAATAACAATATGTCTGATGACGATAAGTTGCTTGTAAAAATCAGGGGCCTGAAGATTGAAGGGCGTTCTGATGAACGATGGATGCAGATTGTAAACGGCGTTGATCTGGATCTGAACAAAGGCGAAGTGCTTGGTTTGATCGGTGAATCAGGAGCCGGTAAATCAACTGTCGGACTGGCTGCGATGGGTTTTACCCGCGATGGTTGCCGCATTTCAGATGGAACAGTGGAGTTTGACGGCGTTGATCTGGTAAATGCTGATGCAGAAACCAAGAGGAAATTGCTCGGAAAGCGTATTGCTTATGTCGCGCAATCCGCTGCCGCCAGTTTTAACCCGGCACATAAGCTGATTGATCAGCATTCAGAAGCACCCGTTCAGCATGGTGTAAACTCCAAAGCTGAAAGTGAAGAAGACGCGATGGAATTGTATCGCCGTCTCCGTCTTCCCGATCCTGAAAACATCGGTTTTAGATATCCGCACCAGGTTTCTGGTGGACAGCTACAGCGCGCAATGACAGCCATGGCAATGGCTTGCCGTCCTGATCTGATCATTTTTGATGAGCCTACAACAGCTCTTGATGTGACAACTCAGATCGAAGTTCTGGCTGCGATCAGGGACATTGTTGAACAGTTTGACACAGCTGCAATCTATATCACTCACGATCTTGCAGTGGTTGCGCAGATGGCTGACAAAATCAAAGTGTTACTCAAGGGTGATGAAGTTGAAGAGGCCGACACTCGCACAATGCTATCTGACCCGAAAGAGGAATATACCAAATCGCTTTGGGCGGTGCGCAGTTTCCAGCGTAAGCAGAAAAAGCCTGCTGGAAAGAAAGAAGTGCCAGTTGTAAGCATCAAGAATGTAACTGCTGCCTACGGTGGTGGAACTGTAAAAGTGCTGCATGACGTGAGTTTCGACATTCACGCCGGACGCACAGTAGCAGTAGTGGGTGAATCCGGTTCAGGTAAATCCACCACAGCTCGCTGCATCACCGGTCTGTTGCCACCGATGGAAGGACATATCGAGTTTGATGGTGAGAAACTTCCGCTGGATTACCGCCAGAGAAACAATCACCAATTGCGTCAGGCACAGATGATTTATCAAATGGCAGATACGGCACTTAACCCGAGGCAGAAGATCTCTGATATCATTGGACGCCCGGTAGAGTTCTATCTTGGATTGACCGGTGCCGAGAAACGCGACCGCGTGGATGAATTACTGGATCAGCTTGAGCTTGATCCCACAAAATTCAGGGACAGGTTGCCTTCTGAGCTTTCCGGGGGACAAAAGCAACGGATCGGTATTGGACGCGCTTTGGCTGCAGAACCCAAGTTCATTATTTGTGACGAGGTCACATCTGCGTTAGACCAATTGGTTGCTGAGGGCATTTTGCGTACACTTGCGAAACTGCAGGACGAACTTGGCTTGGCTTACATGTTCATCACACACGATCTCGCTACCGTTCGCTCTATTGCAGACGAAGTGGTAGTCATGAAAGAAGGCCGTGTGGTTGAAGCTGGTCCAAAAGATGAAATGTTCAAACCACCGCACCATCCATATACGGATTTGCTACTCAGTTCGGTACCAGAAATGGATCCAGATTGGCTTGATCAATTGTTGGAGGAACGCGGAGTTGACAACATTGGCGATGCCGCCAGCAGTAAGATTTCCTCGTGACATTCATTTTCTGGTCATGCAGAATGAATACACAGGTAAAATAACGGATAATGCGCATGCGTTAACCACCAAATGTATTTCCGGTTGATGGGAGTAAGACGCCGGAACAATAATGACGGGAAATCCCGCACATATATATGTTTAAAAAGGAGAAATAAACATGAGTATGAATATGGACCGCCGCGGCGTTCTCAAAACAGGTGCAGCAGCTGCTGCGGTTTTGACGCTGGGTTCCACACCTACATTTGCGGCCAAGAAGGGCGGAAAACTTCGCCTGGGCCTTGCTGGTGCTAACACTTCAGACAGTTGGGATGCTCGTACACATTCTGACTCTTTCATGATTACACTGGGCCACGGCGCTGTATATGACTGTTTGACAGAAGTTGCAGCAGACGGCTCACTCAAAGGCGAACTGGCTGAAAGCTGGGAAGCATCTGCTGACGCGAAAACATGGACATTCAAGCTCCGCAAGGGCGTAACGTTCCATAACGGCAAAGCATTCGGTGCAGACGATGTTATCGAATCCCTGAAGCTACACACAGCTGAAGGCGCTAAATCAGCCGCTAAACCTATCGTTGAAGCGATCACTGACATGAAAAAAGTCAATGATCACGAAGTTGTGTTTACACTGAAAGCTGGTAACGCTGACTTCCCATTCCTGCTGTCAGACTATCACATTGTGATATATCCTGCCGGTCAGGTTGAAGAGTCTATTGCAAAGGGTATCGGTACAGGCCTGTACTCAGTAGTAACATTCGACCCAGGTGTTCGCGCCACATTGAAGCGTTACGCAGACCACTACAAAGGTGACAGCGCTGGCTTCTTCGACGAAGTTGAAGCAATCGCTATCAACGACGCATCTGCGCGTCAGAACGCTATCATGACTGGCCAGGTTGACGTGATTAACCGCGTTGACTTTAAAACTGAAGCACTGCTGAAAGCTAACCCGAACGTAAACATCTTCGAAGTGACTGGTAACCAGCACTATACATTCCCGATGTTGACTGATCAGGATCCATTTACAAACCTGAACGTTCGTAAAGCTCTGAAACACGCTGTAAACCGTCAGGAACTCGTTGACAAAGTTCTGCTTGGTCATGGTCAGATTGCAAACGACCACCCAATTGGTCCTGCTAACCAGTACTTCGACAGCAGCCTGGCACAAAATCCATACGACCCAGACAAGGCGAAATTCTTCCTTAAGGAAGCAGGTCTTTCTTCACTGAAAGTGAACCTGTCTGCTGCTAACGCAGCGTTCCCGGGCGCGATTGATGCTGCTCAACTTTATCAGGCATCTGCAAAAGCTGCTGGTATCGACATCAACGTCGTTCAGGAGCCAGATGATGGTTACTGGTCAAACGTATGGCTGAAGAAAGCATGGTGTGCATGTTACTGGTCAGGCCGTGCGACAGAAGACTGGATGTTCTCAACAGCTTACGAAAGCGGTGTACCGTGGAACGATACCAAGTGGGAAAATGCACGCTTCCAGGAGCTGCTTCTTACTGCTCGTGCTGAGCTTGATGCAGACAAGCGTCGTGCAATGTACTCAGAAATGCAGTCACTTATGTCACAAGAAGGCGGAACCATCGTGCCAATGTATGCAAACTACGTGGATGCTCACAGCACCAAAGTTGCTAACTCCGGTACACTTGGTAACAACTTCCAGCTTGATGGCTCACGCGTTATCGAGCGCTGGTGGATGGCTTAATTTTCAAAGCTATCATAAAGTAATTGGAAGCCGCCCTCTCGGGCGGCTTTTTTGCGAGACACATCTTTTTCTGGAAAATTGAGCAATGAGTTCGAAACAAGATAAGCCTGTGGCATTGATTGCAGGTGTGGCGCCAGGCCTGGGTGAAAGCCTGGCCCGAAGATTTGACGCTGAAGGTTATCAAGTTGTTGGTATGGCGCGTTCTAATCGTATGCAAGACAGGCTGAGTAATCTGGAAGGTTACTCTCACATAGAATGTGATTTAACAGATGCTGATGCGGTGTCCGATAAAATCAACGAGATAGAAAAAACGCTTGGCACAATCAATGTGGCAGTTTGCAATGCCCACAAATTGCATATCGCATCATTTCTGGAGACCAAAACCGAAGATCTGGAAGCCGTCTGGCAGAACACTTGTTTTAGTGCGATGACGGTTGCTAAGGCTGTTATCCCTTCAATGCAGGCAAATAAAGCAGGAACGATAATTTTCACCGGTGCCACAGCCGGATTTAGGGGCGGGGCGAAGTTCTCAGCTTTTGCCTCAGCCAAGTTCGCGCTCAGAGGATTTGCACAGGCACTGGCGCGGGAGTTCCAACCTCAGGGCATCCACGTGGTGCACGCCGTTTTGGATGGATTATTGTGGGAGGAACAAACCGTTGAACGTTTCAACCCGCCACAGGAAAAATGCCTTGACCCGGACGCTGTGGCTGAGGCCTATATGGGACTGGTTCTTCAGGACCAATCCGTTTGGACACATGAGATTGATTTCCGTCCCTTCACTGAAAATTTTTAAGATCAGGAAAAACAATGAAACCAGGAATGCTATTAATCGGTGGTGCCACACCTCGAATGATGGATCAGTTTAACGAGGCATTTGAGGTTCATATCGCTTCACAAATCGATAATTTGATCGATTACCTTGCTGAAAATGGTGAAAACATAGGTGCAATTGCCACCAGTGGTAAAGATGGGGCACCAGTAGAGGTTATGTCCGCACTTCCTAACCTGAAAGTGATTTCGTCCTATGGAGTTGGCTACGATGGCATTGATACGCAAGCGGCCGTTGATAGGGGAATAATTGTAACTCACACACCAACAGTCCTGAATAAAGACGTGGCCAATACCGCGTTAATGCTCATCTTGGCAACCAGCCGTCGATTAATTCGTGACAGCGATTATCTGCGCTCAGGGGAATGGGAAAAGCATGGTGAGGCGCCGCTAACCAATTCGATCGAAGGCAGCAAGGTGGGGATCGTCGGGCTAGGCCGGATAGGTGAAACACTTGCACACAAACTTAGCGTGTTTGATTGTGAGATTAGTTATCACAACCGAAACGAGAAACCTGATAGCCCATACAAATACTTTGGCAATTTGGTTCAAATGGCTCAGGAGGTGGATTCTTTGGTGGTAATCACTCCGGGAGGGCCTGCCACACGAAAGCTGATCACCCGCGAAGTGATGGATGCATTAGGACCGGAAGGAATGTTGATTAACATTGGACGCGGTCCGGTAGTGGACGAAGCTGAATTGATCAAGGCACTGCAGGCTGGAACACTTGGTTGTGTAGGCTTGGATGTGTTTGAAAAGGAGCCTGCGGTTCCTGCTGAGCTGCTGGAAATGGACAATGTGACGCTCACACCGCATGTGGGAAGTTCTACTCGTCAAACCAGGCAGGCAATGGGGGATCTCACCGTTGAAAATCTGGTGCGATATTTTACAGACGGAAAGGTAATTACACCGGTTCCTGAATGTGTACATTACGCCGATAAAGTCGAACAATAAGGACAGTTATAGATCATGAGTGGCAATCAAAGGGTAGTTGGAAAACGGGTTTTGATTACGGCAGCCGGGCAGGGCATCGGACTTGCTTCGGCAATAGCGTTAGCGAATGAAGGGGCACACGTATTTGCTACCGACGTGAACGAAAAAACGCTTGCTGAATTAGACGCGCAGGGTTTGCCGAATCTGAAAACTCATGTTCTGGATGCTCTGTCCAAGGAATCCATTCTCGAAGGTGTTGAGCTCGCGCAGCCCGATGTGCTCTTCAATTGCGCTGGTTTTGTGCATCACGGCTCTGTTTTGGAATGCACGGATGAAGAATGGGATTTTGCGACCAACCTGAACATCAGGTCGATGTTCTGGACCATACAAGCGACGGTACCGGGCATGCTTGAACGTGGTGGCGGCTCCATTATTAATATGTCGTCCGCAGCTTCTTCAGTGATTGGTGCGCCAAACCGATTTGCTTACGGCATGAGTAAAGCAGCGGTAATCGGCTTGACCAAATCCGTTGCCAGAGACTTCGTAACTCAAGGAGTTCGTTGCAACTGCATTTGCCCCGGAACAGTGGAAAGCCCATCATTGCATGATCGCTTGCATGCAACGGGTGACTACGAAGCTGCAATGAAAGCGTTCATTGCCCGCCAGCCTATGGGTCGGATTGCAACCGCGGAAGAGATTGCAGCCTTGGTGGTTTATCTTTCGTCAGATGAAAGTGCGTTTACCACAGGCCACGCGCATGTCATTGATGGCGGCTGGTCATCTCTGATCTGATGGCTTGCCGTACATCCAACCCAGAAGGGTTGGGGTCAGGTACATGGGTATCTGATAGCAAGCGATAAACAGCAAAATCGGATCTGTGACTGTTGCCGGTAGCGCGGCAAGAAAAATTGCCATGTTCTTGTTGCCAGCACACACAGAAAATGAGGCGCGCGCATCCCCTATTTGATGCGATTTCATGCGATGCCAAACCAGTATTTGAGTGCCGATATTGACTGCGAAAACGATGGCCAATGTCCATGGAATGTCCAATGGTCTGTTTTCAAGAGCCTCGGAAAATCCGGTCATCAAACCAATCACTACGATTGCCATGGCAATGGCTGTCAGGCCATCTATGGACTTTATGGTTCTGGCAGTTGGTGACGACATGAAGAGCCGCCGGATCAGGAAAGCGGCTAAAGAAGCAGAAAAAATGATCAAAAACAGCCTGAAAGCAATCCACGACACCTCAGCCGGATTGCCAATGACAGGCATCAGCGAAAAAGGGATGAACACAGTTAGGGGTAATAGCGCTGTTGAAGTCACCAATAGTCGCAGCGCCGGAGCCGGATTATGACCGGTAATCATAGTGAGGCTTGGACTGCCTGAAATGGGCGCAGACGCAAAAACGATCAGAAGTGCCAATGCGAAGGGTCCGGTAAAGTCAATGACCAGGAAAATAATGGCCGCGAGGCTCGGCAAGAGAAGTTGAAATGCCCCAATAAAGAAGGCCACCTGCTTGTAGTCATCTCTGGAACCCAGGGCATCTTTAGGGTCAATTCTTAAGGCTGCTAAAAACAATACAACCGCCACCCAGTGCCCGACCCAAGGCTTCACTAATCCTGCGATTTGTGGGAACAAAATGCCTATCAACAACCCGGCCACGAGTGCCCAGCGGCTGTTTTCAGCGATCAAATGCAGCAGCTTGTGATGAAATTGCATTGCCCATTATTGCCGGATTGTATCCGGCAACCAAGTCACAAGCTCCGGAAATGCGATCAGAACGAAAACCATCAAAACCATAATGCTGAACATCGGCAAAGCGGCCTTAGCAATGTAGTTCATCTGATGATTGGTCAAGCCCTGCATCACAAAGAGATTGAAACCGATTGGTGGTGTAATTTGGGCCATCTCGATCACCACAGTGACAAAAATACCGAACCAGATCACATCAATCCCGGCTTCACGGATCATGGGCTCTACAATCGCCATAGTCAGAACGACAGCAGAGATGCCATCCAGAAAGCACCCAAGTATAATGTAGAAGACGAGCAGCGCCATCAGCAATTCGAACCGGGTAAATTCCATGGTTGCGATCCAGTCCGCCAAAGCACGTGGTAACCCCGTATACCCCATAGCTAGAGACAGAAAAGCAGCGCCTGCGAGAATGAGCGTGATCATGGCAGAAGTTCTAACCGCTCCCATGAGAGATTCTGAGAAAGACGTGACCGTCAGCGAGCCTTGAAAGGCAGCGAGAGCAAGGGCGCCTAATACACCGAATGCGGCCGCCTCAGTGGCAGAGGCAATGCCGAAATACATGGAACCGATTACCACAAACACCAACAACAGCACTGGTATCAGATAGGCTGAATTTTTGAGTTTTTCCGAAAATGCCAGAGAAGGCTCCGACTTGGGCTTATAGTCAGACGAAACTACCGAATAAATGGCCACATATGCCATGAACATGCCAGCCAGTACCAACCCCGGAACTACGCCACCAATAAAGAGTTCTCTAATGGATTCATTGATACTCACCCCGTAAACGATCAAGGTGAGGGATGGCGGTATCATAAGGCCCAAAGTAGCTGCACCCGCCAGTGTGCCGATGATCATGTGTTCTGGATATTCCCGGCGGCGTAACTCGGGGATAGACATTCTTCCAACAGTCGTGAGGGTTGCTGCCGAAGAACCTGAGACAGCAGCAAATACCGTACATCCCACAATATTGGTGTGGACAAGGCCGCCAGGCAATCGTGCCATCCAGGGCGACAGGCCTTTGAACATATCTTCTGACAACCGTGTCCGGAACAGGATTTCTCCCATCCATACAAACAGAGGAAGCGCGGTGAGTGTCCAGGAGGATGAAGCCCCCCAGATCGTATTGATCATTCCGCCACCTGCTGCACGGCCGGCAATGAATTCGATGCCGATATAGGCAACGCCCATTAACGAAAGCCCAACCCAGACACCACTTCCCAGGAACAGGAACAGAACGCCGAGAAATACTGCAATTGCAACCAGTTGTTCCATGATTATTCAGCCCCTGAATCTGTGATGCTGCTCTCGATCACATTGGGCTTCTTCGTGAAAAGCAGGGTTATCAAATTATCCCAGAAACAAATTGCCAGCAGGATGGAGCCAATGGCCATGCTGAGTTGTGGAATCCACAGAGGCGTAGCATCAAGGCCCGAGGAAATATCGTTAAACCGGTAAGATTCGTAGGTGAACTTGCAGGCAAACCAGGCAAACACGGTGCTTATGGTGGTTCCCACGATAAAGCACCATACTTCACCCCAATATCGGTACCTGCCCATGGCAGAAATCATCAGGGTTACCCTGATATGAGCGCCGTGATTGAGGGCATAGGCGAAACCAAGAAAACTGGCAGCCGCCATGGCATAACCAGCGTAATCCGGGCCTCCTCGAAAGGAAAATCCGATGTTTCTGGAAGCGATCTGCAGAACGATAAGTGTGACAATACCAATCAGACACAAGGCAGACGCGATGCCACCTGCCAGATAGAGGCCGTCAAGAATACGCCGAACAGTTTTTTTCATTTAGGTCCCCGAAATAAAGATGGCACCACTTGGGTGCCATCCAAACTAACTTAAGTGTTAGTTTCCTTTGAATGCGTCGACGATTGATTTGCCGGTTTCTCCAGCTGCGTCGAGCCATTCCTTTGTCATGGTTGCTCCAATATCTTCCAACTCACCTTTAAGTGTTGCTGAGGCTGGTTCAACCGTCATCCCGCCTTCGCGCAAACCGTCATAGGTGAATTGCGTATAGTCTTTGGAAGCCTGTAGTCCACGAGCTTCTGCTTCTGCCGCACAATCCGTGAGCGCAGATTTCTCACTATCACCCAGTCCGGCATAGGCATCTTTGTTGACCATGACCGTGTTGCGTGGAAGCCAGGCGTCCACTTCGTAGTAGTTGGTCACACCGGCATCAAAAACTTTCCGGTCATAGCCTGTAGCGCCTGATGATACCATGGATTCAACTGCGTTGGTTGAAAATGCCTGCTGTACTTCCGCAGCTTCAATCTGAGTTGGTTGCATACCTGCAAGTTCTGCCAGACGTGAAGTGGATGCATTATAAGCTCTGAATTTCAGGCCTTTCATGTCTGCAACTGAGTTCACTTCTTTTTTGAAATATAATCCTTGAGGCGGCCAGGGAACAGAATAGAGGAGTTTCATATTCTGCTCATCCAGAGCCTTTTCCAACTCGCCTTTTGAAGCTTTGAACAGCTTGACTGAATCATCAAATGACGTGGCTAGAAATGGAACTGAATCTATTCCAAAAACCGGGTTCTCGTTTGCATGCGCTGACAATAGACGCTCTCCTATAGGAGCCTGTCCTGTCTGTATTGCACGTTTGATCTCTCCGCCCTTGAACAATGAACCACCAGGATGTGTGACAATTTCAAGTTTGCCACCCGTTTTGTCTGTTACACACTTGGCAAATTCAGCACCATTGGTGGAGTGAAAGTTTGAAGCAGAATAAGCCATGGGCATATCCCATTTCTCAGCCAGCGCGGTGCCTGTAAATGCAACGGCTGCGGCAGTACCCGCCAAAAGGGTTACGAGTTTTTTCATATTTCGATTCCTCCCATTATGAATTGGGGTCGGCTAGTTTATGCGGCCCTTTCAATATGAAAACGTTTTACAGCCAAACGTGCAAGGTTTAATTGTCGAAAACAGAAAGTGAAACTGAGAAACAGAAATGCCGTTAGATAAATCCAGCCCACCGGTCGGCATCTTGATGTTGGATTCTAGGTTCCCACGCATACCGGGAGATATTGGCAACCCGGCCAGTTTTCCCTTTCCCGTAAACTACAAGATAGTACCTGATGCATCTCCGCAGAAAGTGGTAAAAAACCGGGCTGAAGGTCTTCTTGATAGTTTTATCGATGCTGGCCAGACACTGGTGGATGAAGGCGTTTGCGGTATCACCACAAGCTGTGGATTTCTGTCATTGTTTCAGCAGGAACTGAACAATGCACTCGATGTACCAGTACTCACATCCTCCCTGATGCAGGTAAATCTCATCAACAAGACATTAGCGAAAGAAAAGCGCGTTGGAGTTCTGACAATCTCAGCGTCAAGCCTGTCAGAAGAGCACCTGCAATTGGCTGATGTTCCATTGGACACACCCATTGGGTCTACTGAAGGAGGTCTGGAATTTACGCGTGCTATTCTGGAAAACCTGCCGGAACTCGATGTGGACAAGGCAAGGCAGGATAATATTGATGCGGCTCAGGAATTATATGGCCGCCATCCCGAACTCGGTGCGATTGTGTTGGAATGCACAAATATGGCCCCTTATGCGAAGGACGTAGCAGAAGCACTCAACCTACCAGTGTTTTCTATCATCGATTTCATTTACTGGTTTCATGCCGCAGTCTCTCCCCGGAATTATTCGTAAGACTATAAAATATCCTTTAATATCAGAAGCTTAGAAATCAAAATTTCAAGTTTACGTAACGGAATAATTCACAAGCTCCTACGAAAGTATAACCATACGCTTGCATCGAAAAATCTCTGGGATATAGTTTTGTTTAATGGTTGGAGAAAACCGGCCATAGAACTAACAGGGAGAAGTAAATTGAAAAATTTAATTGCAGGATTTGCATTGTTGGCAGGAACAGCTCTGGCAGCAACCATGACCCATGCAGCTGATCAACGTTTCATCTCAATCGGGACCGGTGGTGTTACCGGTGTTTATTACCCGACCGGTGGTGCTATCTGCCGGATGGTGAACAAGAACCGTAAAGAACACGGCATTCGTTGCTCAGTGGAGTCAACCGGCGGATCTGTATATAACATCAACACTGTTCGTGCTGGTGAGCTTGAGTTTGGTGTTGCCCAGTCAGACTGGCAGTTCCATGCCCTAAACGGTACTTCAAAGTTTAAGGACCAGGGTGCATGGGATGGCGAGCGCGCTGTATTCTCTGTTCACCCAGAGCCATTTACATTGGTTGCCAAGAAAGGTGCCGGAGTAGACGGTTTCGAAAGCCTCAAGGGTAAGAAGGTGAACGTGGGTAACCCGGGTTCCGGTCAGCGTGCCACCACTGAAGTGGTTATGGAAGCTTACGGCATGCAAATGTCAGACTTCGCTTTGGCATCCGAGCTGAAAGGTTCAGAAATGGCGCAGGCGCTTTGCGATGGAAAAATCGATGCAATGATCTACACCATCGGCCATCCGGCAGCTGCGATCACTGAAGCGGCCACCACATGTGATGTGGAACTTGTATCAGTAGAAGGTGCTCCGATTGACAAATTGGTCGGAGAAAACTCCTACTACCGTAAAGCAACTGTACCCGGCGGCACATATCGTGGCACAGACGGTGATGTGACCACTTTCGGTGTGGGTGCTACATTCATCACATCTGATCAGGTGCCAGAAGATGTAGTTTACACATTGGTGAAAGCTGTATTTGAAAACTTTGATGATTTCAAGAAGCTGCACCCTGCATTTGCTAACCTCAAGGAGACTGAAATGATCAGCGATGGTCTGTCTGCTCCACTTCACGCAGGTGCGTTGAAATACTACAAAGAACGCGGCTGGAAATAAGCCTTTAGAAGACCGGGCATGAAAATGCCCGGTCTTTTTGTATCCGGATATCACAATAATAATAAAGCTGCGGGGAGGGCAGTCCCATGTCGGAGAGTGAAGCAAAAAATACAGTAGATACTGATGTAGATCAGATGGTTGCCGAGGTGGAAACCGGCTCCCGTAATGCGGTTGGTTTCGCGGGTCGTTTTATTCTGGCAATAGCCTTCATATGGGCGGCGTTTCAGATTTATATCGCGTCCAGCATACCGTTTACGCTCACCAGTCTGACTGGCATAAATGTGGTATTCAACAACCAGGAAGCACGCCAGATTCACTTGGCATTCGGCCTTGTTCTGGCAATGCTTGCCTATCCGCTCTTCAAATCAAGCCCGCAGGACAGGGTTCCAATCTATGACTGGGTTTTGGCAGGTTTAGCCGCCACATCCTGTCTGTATCTTTTGTTTTTCAAGGAAGATATTGCCGGTCGTGCCGGCCTTCCCACCACGGCTGATCTGACAATTTCTACAATCGGCATGCTTTCTTTGGCTGTTGCTGTTTACCGGGCTTTAGGGCTTCCATTGGTGATCGTTGCCTCGGTGTTCATGTGTTACGTCTTCTTTGGCCATTTATCGTTCATGCCAGAAGCCATTCAGTGGAAGGGCGCTTCCTTCGGCAAAGCCATGTGGCACTTCTGGATGCAGACGGAAGGTGTGTTCGGTGTGGCGCTGGGTGTGTCGGCATCCATGATCTTCCTGTTTGTTTTATTTGGCTCTTTGCTGGAAAAAGCAGGGGCGGGGAATTACTTCATTAAATTGGCCTTCGCTCTGCTAGGACATCTGCGCGGCGGTCCTGCCAAGGCAGCTGTCATGGCGTCAGCGCTTTCAGGTCTTTATTCCGGTTCATCAATCGCCAACGTGGTAACAACAGGTACTTTCACCATACCTTTGATGAAACGAACTGGCTTTACCCCCGAGAAATCGGGTGCGGTCGAAGTGGCATCTTCCACAAACGGTCAGCTCACACCTCCGGTGATGGGTGCAGCAGCCTTTCTGATTTCCGAATTTACCGGCATTTCCTATCCAGAATTGATCAAACACGCATTCTTACCCGCTATCATTTCCTATATCGCACTGGTCTACATTGTGCACCTTGAAGCATTGAAGCTCGGCCTGAAGGGCATGGAACGCCCATCTGTAATGGGAACAGTGGCACAACGCCTCGCAAGCTTCCTGTTTGGCTTCATCGCCATGGGTATCTTGGGCATGGCAGTCTATTTCGGCCTCGGCTGGATCAAGGTTGTGTTCCCGGGCTTAACATTCATGTCAGCAGTGATCATATTCCTCATAGCCTATGCGGTTCTGATCAGTCGTGCAGCAAAGGTTCCTGATCTTGAAATGGATGATCCAAATGCACCGATGGCAGTACTGCCAAGACCACGCGATGTAGCCATCACCGGTCTGCATTTCATCCTGCCAATCGTCGTCCTTATCTGGTGTATCCTGATTGAACGTCTGTCGCCTACGCTTTCAGCATATTGGGCAACTGTGGCCATGATTTTCATCATCTTCACACAGAAGCCGATCAAGAACTTCCTGCGAGGCACAGATTCCATTGGCCAGGGATTTAGAGATGGTTGGCACGACTTCTTTGAAGGCATGATCGCGGGTTCACGCAATATGATCGGCATTGGTGTCGCAACCGGTGCAGCCGGCGTTATCGTTGGTACGGTGTCCCTTACAGGTGCTCACCAGGTTGTGGGTGAATTTGTGGAATTCCTGTCCGGCGGTAACATAATGGCGATGCTCTTCCTGGTGGCGATCATGAGCTTGATCCTGGGCATGGGTCTGCCAACTACTGCGAACTATATTGTTGTGTCTTCGTTGATGGCGCCAGTAATTGTGTCGGTGGGTGCGCAAAGCGGCCTGATCGTGCCATTGATTGCCGTCCATATGTTCGTGTTCTATTTCGGCATACTGGCGGATGACACGCCGCCTGTGGGTCTGGCTGCCTTCGCAGCTGCCGCGATTTCCCGGGGCGATCCGATCAAGACGGGTATTCAGGGTTTTGCATATGACATCCGTACAGCTTTGTTGCCGTTCCTGTTCATTTTCAACACGGAACTGCTTCTGATTGATGTGACTGCAACAAAGGCGGTATTCATCTTCATTGTTGCGGTGATAGCGATGATGTTATTCGCGGCGGCGACGCAAGGATATTTCATAGCCAAAAGCAGAGCCTGGGAAACAGTCGCCCTGTTGCTTGTAGCATTCACGCTCTTCCGACCGGGTTTCTGGCTGGATTATGTTCAACCACCGTTTGAAAACCGACCTGGTGTGGAGGCAGCCCAGCATGCAGAAACCATTCCTGAAAACGGCTTCATGCGGATGATTGTATCTGGACCTGACTTTGATAATCCTGACGAGATTTCGCAACAAACCGTACTCGTGAACATGGGTGAACAAGGTGATGGTCTGCAGCGACTTGATAAAGGCGGTCTGCAGGTACGCGTTGAAGATGGCAAAGCCATACTGGATGAACCGTTTGCCGGAACACCATTCTTCACCAAGTTCCAGTCATTCGATTTCTATGGTGACGAACCGGTTGAGATAAAAACGGTGCAGTTGGAAGCAGAGCGTATTTTCAAGGAAGTTTTCTACATACCTGCCTTGCTGTTACTGGGAATCGTTGTACTGTCACAACGTAGACGACAGGAGACCCCCGCTTTCTGGGCATAAGGAAAATGCATGGACATCGCTGCCAGTGAAAAGCCTACCGTAGCTGTTACCGGTGCCAGTAGAGGCATCGGCCATGCGATTGTGAAGGAGTTTCACAAAGAGGGTTGGGAGGTCTTCACCTTGGCTCGCACACCCTTTTCCAATGTGTGCCCCTGGGCAGAAGGGATCGTCAAGCACATCGAAGTGGATCTCTCTCAAGAGAAGTCCATTCTGGAAAGCACACAGCTTTTGAAAGAAATGCTTGGCAAACGTGGCCTGAATGCGCTTGTGAACAATGCTGGCATCTCTCCAAAGAGCCCGGATGGCAGCCGCTTGTCAGCCACTGATACAACGATGGAAGTTTTCCAACATGTGCAGATGGTCAACTTGATTGCCCCATTAATGCTATGCAACGAACTTTTGGATTCATTGTCGAGCGTCAATGGCGCCGTGGTAAACGTCACGTCCATAGCTGGTTCTCAGATTCATCCCTTTGCCGGATCAGCTTATGCGGTTTCCAAGGCTGGCCTTTCAGCGCTTACTCGTGAGTTGGCTTTTGAACTGGCAGAAAGCGGAGTTCGGGTAAATGCAGTTTCTCCGGGTGAAATTGCCACTTCCATTCTGTCACCTGGCACAGACCAGATTGTGGAGGAAAAGGTGCCTATGAAACGCCTTGGCAGCCCGGAAGAAGTGGCCGAAGTCGTTACGTTTCTCTGCAGTGAGAAATCATCCTACGTAAATGGCGCTGAAATACCGATCAATGGCGGACAACATCTATTGTGATTTCCGCATTTATCGTATTACGATGATGTAAAGAATCCTGACACAGGTGGTTGCCATGAATATCATACCAAATTCCGTTGAAGCGCGTGATATCGCGTATCACATGCACAGCTACACCAATGCCCGCGCCCATATGGAAACGGGTCCTATGGTCATCGAGCGTGGCGAAGGCGCTTATGTGTTTGATAATAACGGGAAGAAGTATTTTGAAGCTGTGGCCGGTCTCTGGAGCACTGCAGTAGGCTTTTCTGAACAGCGGTTGGTTGATGTGGCCGCAAAACAAATGGCCAAATTGCCCTACTATCATAACTTTGCTTCCAAATCGCACAGCCCTGCGGTTGATCTCGCCGAAAAGCTTATCAGCATGGCACCAGTGCCCATGAGCAAGGTTTTTTATACAAATTCAGGGTCAGAAGCGAACGACACAATTGTAAAATTCATATGGTACAGATCAAATGCGCTGGGTCAGCCCGAACGCAAGAAAATCATCAGCAGATTGCGTGGTTATCACGGTGTGACAGCACTTTCCGCGAGCCTGACCGGGTTGCCGAACAATCACCGCTCGTTTGACCTTCCATTCTCAAACATTCTCCATACCGGTTGCCCGCATCATTACCGTGACGCACATGTGGGGGAGAGCGAAGTAGATTTCGCAACCCGCATGGCAAACGAACTGGAAGAAATGATCCTGGCAGAAGGACCGGAAACGGTAGCTGCATTTATCGGTGAACCGGTAATGGGAGCAGGAGGTGTAGTCGTGCCGCCAGCAACATATTGGGAAAAAGTCCAGGTAGTTCTCAATAAATACGACATCCTGCTCATTGCAGATGAGGTGATCTGCGGGTTTGGCCGTACGGGACAAATGTTCGGGTCTCAGACCTTTGATATCAAGCCCGATATTATGACCCTTTCCAAAGGGCTAACCTCCACTTATTTCCCGCTGTCAGCCTTCATGATGAATGATCGCGTCTTTGAACCAGTAGCAGATGAAAGCAATCGCATAGGCACGCTTGGGCATGGAATGACTGGTGCTGGCCATCCGGTAGGCTCTGCAATTGCTCTTGAGAATCTCGCAATCATCGAAGAGCGTGATCTGGTGAGTAACGCTCGTGATGTTGGAGCTTATTTGCGCGCTGGATTTGCTGAACTTAAATCCCATCCGATTGTTGGTGAGGTGCGTGGTATCGGACTGATTGCTGCAATCGAACTGGTGATGGACAAGGACACTAAATCACCGGGTGAGAAACCGGGAACACTAGGCGCACTTGCTGCAACTGCATTTGCTCAAAATGGAGTAATTTCACGAAATCTCGGGGACTCAATGGCATTCAGCCCTCCACTCATCATGACCAAGTCAGATGCTGATTTCGTGCTGGAAGCAGTGTCAAAAAGTCTGGATGAAGTGGCCGCACAAGTGCTCTGAGTGGCACGAGTTGCGTGATTGATTGCCAGTTTAGGATGAGGTCTAGTTTGATCGTTCTCGGATTATCTCAGCGACCCGTTCGGCGTTGTTTTTGGCAATGCCACCATCATCGTTCCAGATCGAGTTTTCAAATCCCACACGGCATTTTCCACCTAACTCAAATGCCTTAAGTGCGCATGCAGTCTCGTTTTGACCAAAGGCACAAACAGCCCAATCATAGGTTTCGGTGCCTTGATTCAGCGTATCAATGAAGGGGGTTAAGTCACTGATTTGACTCTGTTGATTTTGAGAGTAACGCCCCAGCACAAAGAGCAGTTGATGGTGCTCGCGTGAAAAAAACTCATTTTCCGCAAGCTCTAAAAATTGTTGTAGCTCGTCGCTATTGTAGAGGATGTGTTGAACTGCAATTTCGGCTTCCTCGGCAAATATATAGAAGCTTCGAGCTGCTTCCATATCACCATCGCTCAGCATTTCGCTAAGCGAAACAGATACCGCTTTCGGCATCACATCTTTCACCAGTTGTCGCTGTTGATCCGGCGTATAAATCCCTACCGCTTCCGTTGTAATTTGTATGTGCATATCAGGAACGGCCGAACTCATTTCGGAAATCAGGTCGCGATAAAGGCCAGCATCGAGCACGTGATTTTGCTCAGCATCTCGTACATGAGCATGCAGAGCGCCAGCACCTTCTTTGAAGCATTCTATTGCCGTTGCGACGATCTCATCGATGGTGATCGGTAATTGCGGATGATCTGATTTTTTACGCCTTGCCCCGTTAGGTGCTACCATCACATCAGGCAGGGTCTTCAAAGCACAGCCTCGATTGCATCACCGAGTTTGGTGACAATCTCATCCAGATGACTTTCGTCCATGATAAATGGAGGTGCAAGCAGCACGTGATCACCATTTCGCCCATCCACCGTTCCACCCATCGGATAGCACATCAGACCAGCCTCAAATGCATTTCGCTTGATCTGCTTGTTGATCTGTTTTGACGGATCAAAGGGAGACTTGGTGGATCTGTCTTCAACTATTTCGAGGCCGATAAACAGACCGCGCCCTCGAATATCACCGATGTGAGGATGTTGACCAAACTTATCATGAAGAGCCTGAGTTAGTTGCCCACCCATTTTCTGGACATTATCGATTAGATTGTCGTTGAGAATAGTGGAAACAACAGCATATCCCGCTGCACAGGCTGCAGGATGGCCAATGTAAGTGTGCCCATGCTGGAAGAATCCGGAACCGTTCGCGATGGTCTCGTAGACCTCATCAGTGCATAACATGGCGCCGATTGGCTGATAGCCAGCGCCCAGTCCCTTCGCAATTGCTGCGATATCAGGAGCGACACCGTCCTGTTCGCAAGCAAACAGTGAACCGGTCCTGCCCATGCCGCACATCACTTCATCCAGGATCAACAGGATCCCGTATTCATCACAAATTTCCCGAATACGTTTGAAATAGCCTTCAACTGGAGGGACACAGCCAAGTGTTGCACCCACAACCGGTTCTGCCACAAAAGCCATTACCGTTTCAGGGCCCAAGCGGTTTATTTCCGCTTCCAGTTCGTTAGCAACCCGCTGGCCGAATTCATAAGCACTCTCATCTTCACGCTTTTCTCGGTATTCGTAGCATGGTGAAATATGGCTGGTTTCAATCATCAGTGGTGAAAAGGGTTCACGCCGCCATTCATTGCCACCGGCAGCAAGCGCACCAAGCGTATTACCATGATAGCTTTGACGCCGTGCAATAATGCGATGCCTTGTGGTTTCTCCTTTCTCCAGAAAATATTGCCGGGCGAGCTTGATCGCAGCTTCCATGGCTTCTGAACCACCACACACAAGATAGACGCGATCCAGATCACCAGGTGCGTTTTCGATCAATAGGTCAGCAAGTTTCTCTGCAGGTTCGGACGAGAAAAACCCCGTATGTGCGAAGGCAACCTTATCGAGCTGCTCCTTGATTGCCTCGGTTACCGCCTCAGTACTGTGCCCAAGGCATGAAACCGCAGCGCCACCACAGGCATCAAGGTATCGTTTTCCTGATTGATCAATCAGGTAACAACCGTCTCCGGTGCTGATAACAGGTGGATTGGCTTTGTTATGACGGGGAAATATGTGGCTCATCTTCTATCATTCCGTTGATGGTTTTGCCTGTGTTTATCTCTACCGAAATCGCTCAAGATGGCAATACGCGGAAAGGTGTTAGAAGAGAATATTTGGAAGGAAAATGACCAGGACCCCAATACCAATAAGGCCGAGTTTCGGAAAAAAAGATTTGGAACCGATCACACCATAGGATAAAGCCGCTAATCCAATACCAACCTGCAGGAATGTGAGAACTGCATAAAACGGCTCCGCATTTAATTGGATGAGATCAGGATTTGCGATCATGGCTAGTGGAATGATGTATAGGCCAATTCCGAGCGCCATGGCAGATATGGCGACTTTAAGCCAGTCCTCATCAATCATGCCTGCGGCAATGAAAACCGCACCACAAACAGGTGGTGTAATTGTGGAAAGTAACGCAAACCAGAAAACAAACAGATGCGCCTGCAATGGGTCCAACCCCAATTGAATTAACGCCGGTCCAGCCACTGATACGCAGATAACGTAAGCTGCCGTCGTGGGAACTTCCATGCCCAACACCAAGCAGGCAAGTGCCGTCAGCAAGAGGGATGGCCACAACAACCCTCCCGAAGCAGAAAGTATGAGGGACGTGATCTTCACACCCAACCCCGTGATTGAAAGAACACCGATGATGATCGAGGCACATACGATGATTGCGGCAATCATGGAAACCTGACGTGCTGCGTTTAGGAAGGCATTTTCAAACCGCCCAAGGATCATTTTGAGATCGAAAGTTCCCTCCGCGTTGAAACATAACATCACAAAGCTCGCCAAGATGGCGAGGCAGGCTGAGTATTGTGGTGTGTAGCCGATGACAAACATGCCAATGAGCAGGATGCAGAACGGGACCATGAAAAACGCAGATGTTATGAAAACCCGCTTCCGGTCCGGGCGTTCATCTGCGGATATGCCTTTGAGATCATGCTGCGTGGCATAGGCATTGATCCCGATCCAAACTGCAAAGAAATACAAAATGGCAGGCAATAGCGCCGCGGCCATGATCTGAGAATAGGGCACGCCCGTGAGTTCAACCATCACAAAGGCACCTGCACCCATCAAAGGTGGCATGATCTGTCCACCGGAGGAGGCAACTGCTTCCACAGCAGCAGCCAGTTTTTTGGGATAACCAAGCTTGACCATTGTGGGCAGAGTGATTGCACCTGTTGACGCCACATTGGCTGAAGCTGATCCGGAGATGGAGCCGAACAGGGCTGAAGATAAGACAGAAACTTTAGCCGCTCCCCCTTTAAGGCGACCGGCCGCAAGCGTCGCAAAATTCATGAAACCCTGACCTGCCTCCCCAGCATTGAGCACCGCGCCGAAAATCACAAAGATTGCAACCACATTGACGGAAACACCCGTAAGGCTCCCCCAAATACCACCTTCCGCAATAGTCAAGGTGCCCAGAAAACTCTTTAAGGGAGTGCCGGAATGACCGAACTCTCCAGGAATATGCTGCCCGAAAAACCCGTAGACCAGCATCACCACAGCAACGAGGGGGAGGGGCCAACCGATCGCTCGCCTTGCTGCCTCCAGAACCACAGCAAGCAATGTGAAAGCCACAACAGTTTGAAGATTGCCTTCCAGAAAGCCGTATTGATCAGAAAGCGCATCATGTGACCATGCAACCCAGAGCGAAGCGATAATGCCCGCAATTCCGATCACGTAACCCGTTGACCGTTCAAGCCCGCTTTTACCGCTGAAAAAGAAAATCCACGGCAATGCCAAGGCCAGATGTATAGGCCTGCTCACCAGATTGGGAACCAGGCCGGAGAAGATCAGGCTCAGGTGATAAACGACGAGAATAATGGCCACAGCCAGCATTAATAAGCGTAATGCTGACCCCGGCACTGGGTTAGAATTGACCAAAGTTTCACCTGAGCCGTGTCAATACTTATTGCTGGGCTTCGGTTAGTTCGAAACCTGCTTCCTTATAATATTTGATAGCACCTGGATGGATCTTACCGGTAATGTTGGCCATGAGACCCTTGTCCACGCCGTTCCACCATTTAGCTGCTTCTCCCATTTTCCCTTTGTTTTCCCAGAAGGTTTTGGTGAGTTGATAAGCAGCATCTTCGCCCATGGCAGTGGTGGTGAAGGCGGCAACCGGAAGTGATGTGGTTGTGATATCAGCATCCTGTCCGGCGTAGGTTCCAGCCGGGATTACGAGTTTTGCCCGCTTGGACTGCTTGATTTGATCATCAGAAAGCGAAATCACTTGCACACCAGTTGAAGCAGCAGCCTCGATCACATTGGGTGCTGGCCAGGAGCCCGCTGTCACAAATCCGTCGATCTGCCCGTTTTTCAACGCAGGAACAGCGTTTGACAATTCAACTTCCGCCAGCGTGACCTTGCCTTCCAATCCGAAGAGCTTGAGGTATTTTTCACCTTCGCGGGCACCGAATGAGCCTTTGCCCAACAGAATGGTTTTCCCTTCCATTCCGGCGAAATCATTGACGCCGCTATCCTTTGACATGACAAAATGCATGGTCAGGGACGGAATGGGAAAGAGTGCCCTGATCTCGTTGAATTTCGGGTCCTCTTTGCCTTCGAACATGGCCTTGCCACCCTGGGCGAGCTTCACTAGCACCGGCGGTGTTGTGAATACGTAATCTGCACCGCGAGCCTTTGATTCAAGCACGTTTTGAACAGAGCCCTGGCTCTCTTCCACGGTCACAATAATGTCTCCATTGGAAGCAGCTTTCATTGCTTCCGCGATCTGAACACCCATTTGATAATAGGATGAGGTGGATTTCGCAGATTTGTAGGTAATTCTGGTTTCTGCATAAGCATTCCCTGCAAGCAGGAAAGCGCCTAATGCCAAACTCAAAGTGGTGCGTGAAAAAGATCGTGTCATAAATTCCTCCCGAAGCTTAAAAAATCAGAGTATCGAGAGCATTTTCATTTATCAACTAAAACCGTGCGCCTGCTATTTCCTGCCGATATGTCTAATGCTTTCCCATCAAATCATCCATGATCGGGCACTCTGGTCGGTCATCGCCATGGCAATTGCGAGCCAGTGACGCCAAAGTTCGTTTCAAGGATTCCAGCTCATCAATTTTTGCTTCGATTTCGCTGATTTTAGCAAGCGCCAACCGTTTTACATCAGCACTCGCTCTCTCATCGTCATCATATAACGATAACAGAAGGCGGCACTCATCAACCGAAAACCCGAGAGAACGCGAACGCTGAATGAAAGCCAGCCTGTGTGTGTCATCGACAGAATAGTCGCGATATCCGTTTTCCGCTCTGGAAGGCTTTATCAGACCGATATCCTCATAATAGCGGATTGTCTTGGATGATAGTTTACTCTGACGCGCTGCTTCACTGATATTCATCTCAATTCTCCCTTGACCTTACAGTTACTGGAAGGATTAGGGTGTATGCAACCAGAATTTTCGGAAACATTGGTCGACCCATGTCACATAAAAACGCTGTTCTTTATCGGATGGTCATGTCTGACCACAAATGTCCTCATGGTCTCAAAGCCAGAGCGCTATTGATTTCAGAAGGTTATGAAATCGAGGACAATTATTTATCTACAAGAGAAGAGGTGGAAGCCTTCAAGAACTCTCATGATGTGAAAACCACACCTCAAGCCTGGATCGATGGTGAAAGGGTGGGGGGATATGACGATCTTCGCTCCTATTTCGGTAAGAGTGTTCCTCAGGTGGGTGGAACGAGCTACATTCCTGTAATCGCAATCTTTTCAGTGGCAGCCCTAATGGCCGCAGCCCTGAATTTTGCAACCAGTGGGCAGGTTTTTAGCGTTCGAACAGCAGAGTGGTTTATAGCGATTTCCGTATGTTTTCTCGCAGTCCAAAAGCTGCAGGACGTGGAAAAATTCTCCAATATGTTCCTGAATTATGATCTTCTGGCACAGCGATGGATCCCGTACGGCAAGATTTATCCATTTGCTGAAGCATTGGGCGGTATCTTGATGTTATCCGGCGCCCTGGTCTGGCTCGCTTCGCCAATCATGCTATTCATAGGCTCAATCGGGGCAGTTTCCGTGATCAAGGCTGTTTATATCGAGAAACGGGAGCTGAAATGCGCCTGTGTCGGTGGCGATAGCAATGTGCCACTAGGCTTCGTTTCGCTCTTGGAGAACGTCCTGATGGTAGCAATGGGCATCTGGATGTTGCTTTAAACCCTTTAATTTCAGGCCTTTCCAACCATATACCGCAATAACAGAAATTTCATCGCTTTAGTTGCGAATGATTTGCATTTACATTGACGAATGCGACTAATTCGCATATGCAAAAAGGATGAAAACGTTTAGTGTAGGTAACCTAGTAATGCAGAAATTTATGCAAAAGATTGTAATGTCGATGGTGCTGGTGGCTAGCATGGCAGTGACACCAGCCCTGGCCTCAGAAAAATTCAAGGCCGTGACCACGTTCACGGTTATTGCTGATATGGCCAGAAACGTTGCGGGCGATGCAGCCATAGTTGAATCAATCACAAGACCCGGTGCTGAAATACATGGCTATCAGCCAACCCCGCGAGACATAATCCGAGCACAGGGTGCCGACCTGATTTTGTGGAACGGGCTCAATCTGGAACTCTGGTTCGAACAGTTTTTCAGAAACCTGAAAGATGTACCAGGCGTTGTCATCAGCGACGGCATTACGCCCATGAGCATTACGGAAGGGCCCTACACAGACAAACCGAACCCGCATGCTTGGATGTCGCTCGATTCCGCACTCATCTACGTGGATAATATCCGGGATGCCTTCGTGAAGCACGATCCGGAAAATGCAGCAATCTATCAAGCGAATGCGGAAAAGTACAAAGCGGAGATTGAAGCAGCCGTGGCGCCGTTACGTGCAAAAATCCAGGCGATTCCGGAAAAAGACCGGTGGCTTGTTTCCAGTGAAGGCGCCTTCAGTTACCTTGCTCGTGATTTTGGTCTGAAGGAACTTTATCTGTGGCCCATGAACGCTGATCAACAGGGGACACCGCAGCAGGTTCGTAAGGTCATCGACACGGTCCGCGAAAACAACATCAAAGTGGTCTTCTCTGAAAGCACGGTACCTGACGCTTCAGCCAAACAGGTGGCGAGGGAAACCGATGCGGTCTATGGTGGCATCCTTTATGTGGACTCGCTCAGCGAACCTGATGGCAAAGTTCCAACCTATATCGATTTGCTGCGTGTCACTTCTGAGACAATCGCAGCCGGATTATCTGGATTATGACCACAAACTTCGATCAGGGCATTTCTGTAACAGACATAACCGTCACCTATCGTAACGGCCATACAGCCTTACAGAATGCCAGTTTCGAAATTCCGTCTTCCACCATCACTGCGCTTGTTGGGGTCAATGGCTCTGGCAAATCAACCATGTTCAAAGCCATTATGGGTTTTGTCCCTGCGGCCAAGGGTAATGTGTCCATTATGGGTTCGAGTGTCGACAATGCGCTCAAACAGAACCTGATTGCCTACGTGCCACAAGCTGAAGAAGTTGATTGGAGTTTCCCAGTCCTCGTCGAAGACGTGGTCATGATGGGCAGATATGGCCACATGAATTTCATGCGGATCCCGAGACAAGCTGACAAAGATGCGGTTACTGGCGCTTTGAAACGCGTTGGCATGTGGGAATACCGGGACAGGCAGATTGGCGAACTTTCCGGTGGTCAAAAAAAGCGTGTGTTTTTGGCGCGTGCCTTGGCACAGGAAAGCCGGGTTATCCTGCTGGATGAGCCGTTTACCGGCGTTGATGTGAAGACCGAATACGCAATCATCGAATTGTTGCAACAGCTTAAAAATGAGGGTTGTGTCATCCTGGTTTCAACCCACAATCTGGGAAGTGTGCCGGAATTTTGTGACCGCACAGTGCTGATCAAGGGAACTGTGCTGGATTACGGTTTAACATCAGAGATATTCACACAGGAAAACCTTGAAAGAACATTTGGCGGCGTGCTCCGTCACTTCGTACTCGGTGGTGCTGATCTTCATGATGACGAAGACAGCCGTCAGGTCACGGTTATCACCGATGATGAACGTCCATTCGTGATTTATGATGAAAAAGGCAAAGAGGGCGAGTGATGGATTATCTGCTCGAACCCTTTGCTTACAACTACATGGTCAATGCCATGTTCGTCAGCGCTTTGGTTGGCTGCGTATGTGCGTTCTTGTCAGTCTATCTGATGTTGAAAGGCTGGTCGCTCATTGGCGACGCACTCAGCCATTCAATCGTTCCCGGTGTGGCTGGCGCCTATATGCTCGGGCTGCCTTTTGCGATTGGAGCGTTTTTCTCCGGCGGTCTTGCTGCAGCGGCCATGTTGTTTCTTAATCAGCGCACCGGGCTGAAGGAAGACGCTATCATTGGCCTGATCTTCACCTCGTTTTTTGGCCTCGGGCTCTTCATGGTGTCTCTGTCCCCCACATCGGTCGACATACAAACGATTACTCTGGGCAATATCCTTGCCATTACACCCTCTGACACATTGCAATTGGTGCTGATAGGCGGGGTTTCCCTGACCGTGCTTTTGCTTAAGTGGAAAGACCTGATGATCACTTTCTTTGATGAAAGTCATGCCCGATCCATCGGTCTCAACACAGAGCTGCTCAAAGCGGTATTTTTCACACTGCTTGCGGCTTCCACAGTTGCAGCGCTGCAGACGGTAGGTGCTTTTCTTGTGATCGCCATGGTCGTGACACCGGGCGCAACGGCCTATCTGCTGACCGACCGTTTTCCAAGACTTTTGATGATAAGCACCGCGATTGGAATTCTCACGAGCTTTTTTGGCGCTTACCTGAGCTATTTCCTGGACGGAGCAACAGGCGGCATAATCGTTTGCCTTCAGACACTCCTGTTCCTGATAGCCTTCGTGTTCGCACCCAAGCACGGCATCCTTGCTGCCAGAAAACGTTCAGCGGAGGCGATACAGTGACCTTGCTGAATGAGCTTCTTTTACCGTTCCAGTTCGAGTTCATGGTGAATGCACTCATGATATCGTTTATTCTGGCGATCCCGGCTGCATTGTTGTCCTGCTATTTGGTATTGAAGGGCTGGTCCTTGATGGGTGATGCTGTCAGCCATGCAGTGCTCCCGGGTGTGGTGCTAGCCTATATTGCCAATATTCCTCTGGTGATTGGTGCCTTTATTGCAGGCATGGTCTGCGCAATCGTCACAGGATATTTGAAAGACAATAGCCGCATCAAACAGGACACGGTAATGGGCGTTGTTTTCTCTGGCATGTTCGGGTTTGGTATCGTGCTTTACACAAAGATCCAATCCGATGTGCATCTTGACCATATTCTGTTCGGTAACATGCTGGGTGTTGGTTACACAGATATCATAACAACGGGTGTAATCGCGGTGCTGGTGACTGGTGTTATCATGGCAAGATGGCGGGATTTACTGCTGCATTCATTTGATGTGGCTCAGGCAAAAGTTGCGGGTCTCCCAGTGACGATCATCCACTACACCTTGCTTTGTGGGCTCTCATTGACGATTGTGGCCGCTCTAAAAGCGGTCGGCATCATTCTGACAATTGCTCTGTTGATTGCGCCCGGGGCAATCGCATTCCTGCTGACCAAACGCTTTCATGTGATGCTGATATTCGCAGTTGCAATCTCGATATTTTCCACGATTTCAGGCGTTTATCTTAGTTTTTTCATCGATAGCGCGCCAGCGCCAACCATCGTGCTTGTCATGGTTGTACTCTTTATCCTGGCATTTATTCGCACTGTCCTCATGAATGCCCGGATCACAAATAGCCTAACTTCCTGATAAATAAGTTGCAAAACCAACTTGGCTTGGCCAATACTAAGCAGGTGCTAGTATCTGGGTTTGTACGGTAGAGGGGTTTTTCTACCGGGAGTATGATTGGGGGCTTAATTGTCTGACAAGGATTTGACACTTGAAGTAGTGGATCTACACAAGTCCTTCAACGAACTGGAAGTCCTGAAAGGAATTTCCTTAAAAGCCAAACAGGGCGATGTGGTTTCCCTCATCGGTGCCAGTGGATCTGGCAAAAGCACGTTTCTGCGCTGTGTAAATCTGCTGGAATTGCCCACCATGGGAGATATCTATCTCTCCGGTGAAGCCATCAAGTTCAAGCAGGGCCCGGACTCGCTCATTCCCAGCGATAAGAAACAAGTCCAACGCATCCGCTCTCAGCTGGGCATGGTGTTTCAGAACTTTAATCTGTGGCAACACATGAATATCACCCAGAATATCATGGAAGGTCCTGTCCATGTCCTGGGTGTTTCAAAAGCAGAAGCCAAGGATCGAGCCGAACGCATTCTGGAACGGGTTGGCCTTTACGACAAAAAAGAACAATACCCGGCTTTCCTTTCAGGCGGTCAGCAGCAGCGTGCAGCGATAGCTCGTGCGTTAGCCATGGAGCCCAAGGTTATGCTGTTTGATGAACCCACATCTGCGCTTGATCCTGAACTTGTTGGCGAGGTGCTGAAGGTAATAAGAGGGCTCGCAGACGAAGGGCGAACCATGATGCTCGTGACCCACGAGATGAAATTTGCCCGTGATGTTTCCTCTGAAGTCGTTTATCTTCATGAGGGTAAGGTGGAAGAACAGGGTCCACCAGAAAAAGTATTCGGAAACCCCGACAGTGACCGCTGCCGGGCTTTCGTAAAGTCCATTCATTAGAATGAATATTCAACAGGGAGAGAAAAAATGAAATCATTCCTCAAAGTATTGGTCGGTGCTGCCACTGCAGTGGTACTGAGCGCCCAATTGGCAGCAGCTGAAATCAAGATCGGTTTTGCCGCTGAAAACTATCCACCTTTTACAGAAAAAGGCCCTGACGGCGTCTGGAAAGGCTGGGAAGTGGAAATCAAAGACGCACTTTGCGCAGCCATGGAAGAAGATTGCGTAGTGGTAGAGGTGGCCTGGGACGGTATTATTCCAGCACTTCTTTCCAAGAAAATCGACGCAATTGTTGCTTCAATGTCAATCACTGAAGAGCGCAAGAAAACAATCGACTTCTCAGACAAGTATTATCAGACACCTGCTGTGATCATCGCTGCCAAGGGTTCTGACATTTCAGGCGACCCTGCAAGTGTTGCTGGCAAAAATGTTGGCGTACAGGTTTCAACCATTCACGCTAACTATGTTGAGAAGCATTTCGGTGATGCAAACGCAAAGTCATACAGCACATTTGATGAGCACAACCAGGATCTGGTAGCTGGTCGTATTGATGCAGTAGTAGCTGACTCCCTTGCACTAACACCTTTCCTTGAAAGTGAAGCGGGCAAAGCTTTTGAAATCAAAGGTTTATTGAATGACGTGGAAGTATTCGGCCTTGGCGCTGGCGCTGGCGTTCGTAAGGAAGACGGCGATCTGAAAGCCAAAATCAACGCGGCGATCCAGAAAATCCGCGATGATGGCACTTATGATGCAATCTCGAAGAAGTACTTCGACTTCGATATTTACGGTGGCTAAGCCAAAATAATTGTGCCGGGGAACTTCCCCGGCATTTTGTTTTTCTGGGGTACTCGGTAGATCATGGAACAGGCATTGGAAATGCTCGCATTATCACCTCCAGGTTGGGGTGGTAATCTGTTACGTGGGTTAGTAAACACAATTCTTATCGCCATAGGAGCCTATTGTCTTGGGCTTACGCTCGGCATGTTTGGCGCGATGGGTAAACTCTATGGTGGCCCAATTCTCAGGGGGTTCCTTGAGGTTTATACGACTATAATCCGGGCTGTGCCGGAACTGATTTTGATCCTGCTTCTTTACTATGCAGGCAATGATCTTCTTAATTTTTTCCTGGAAAGCATGGGTTTCGAACGCGTTGATATTGATGGCCTATGGGCCGGAATCTACGTGATCGGGTTTGTCCAGGGCGCTTACTCGACAGAGGTTTTCAGAGGGGCTTTCCTCGCTGTCCCACCAGGACAGATTGAAGCTGCAAAAGCAGTTGGCATGTCATCGTTCAAAGCGCACAGGCGGATTATTATCCCGGCCATGTTGCCCTTCGCGCTTCCTGGGCTCGCAAACCTCTGGCTCATTACAACAAAAGATACGGCATTGCTGGCGGTCGTTGGTTTCAGTGAACTGGCTCTGGAAACCCGTCAGGCAGCCGGATCCACAAAAGCTTATTTTGTATTTTATCTTGCAGCCGGGTTCCTGTACTTGATGCTGACACTGGTCTCGAATTTTGGGTTCGGTATGCTTGAGCGATATTATCGCCGCGGCCAGCCGGCGCAGGGTTAGTGCTATGCAGTGGTATTGGGTTCCCGAATATGCACCGATGTTCCTGGAAGGGTTGTGGCTGACTATCCAGCTGCTGGTCCTCTCGATCATTTTCGGAATGATGTTGGCAATTCCAATCGGTCTGGCACAGGTTGCCGGTCCAAAACCATTGGCCTGGTTGGCAAAAGGTTTTTGCACGATTGTCCGCGGTACACCTCTACTCATCCAACTCTGGCTGATTTATTACGGTGTGGGATCACTATTTCCCTCTATTCCAGGCATCCGAGAGAGTTTTTTATGGCCTGTTCTTCGTGAGGCATTCCCCTACGCAATTTTCGCATTTTCAATAAGCGTTGCCGGCTATGAGGGCGAAGTCATGCGCGGCGCCTTCCGTGGTGTACCAAAGGGTGAGCTGGAGGCAGCACGTGCTATTGGCATGTCACCATTTCAGGTGTTACGTCGCGTCTGGTTGCCAAGAGCGCTGCAAAACGTATTCCCCACGCTAACCGGTGAATTTATCCTCACATTGAAATCCACGCCCCTGGCAGCAACCATTACGATCTTTGAGGTTTACGGCGTTGGCAACATGGTGCGTCAGGAAACTTACCGCATCTATGAGCCGCTGCTTCTCGTGGCATTCATCTATCTGTGTCTCTCCGGCATCTTGATCTTGCTCTTCCGCTACATGGAAAGCCGCATACCTAAGCGGGCCATAGCTTAGTGAATTACTCTTGAAATAACCAAAAGCTAAAGCTGATCAGCGAAACCCCTGAGGATTTCGGTTGCCTTGTTGATATCTGTGCCAATCTGCCGGTCAGTCGTGAGTTTGGGGATTTGCGCACGGATTGCAGGATAAATCTCACTGACAATTTTACCGAGGTTTTCTGGCTCTCTCAGGCTGATTGCCTGACAAGCGCTCAAAGCTTCAAGCCCGGTCAGCAGATGAAGTGGCTTGGTCATGGTTTGCAACTTTTTCGCCGCAGCAGGGGTCATCGAAGCCATATCTTCCACACCATCTGCGATGGGTGGTGTGTCGATTGCTACCGGATGCATGGCATGACGGATTTCAGATAAGAGAATTGAAGCTGTCTTCTGCGTGGGTACCAATCCGGCGGAGCCTTCACCAACCGGTGTCAGGTAATGCGGCAGATCAGAAAAACTTCCAGTCATCATGCGGAACATGCGCTGGACAGAGCCATTCGCTACACCGCCAAACGAAAGACATACGGTTTCAAGCGCCAGGGCAAGCGCGGGCGAATGGAAGTTGATGGTGGATTTCATCTCAACCGTGTCGAGCACTGCTGGACTGTCCGAACATCCGTTACATTCCGCAGCCCAAACCGAGATTGCCTCTTTAAGGGCGTGTTCTGCGGCTCCAATAACCGAGCAGACAGTTCTGAACGATAACGCTTCCTGAACCCGCCGGGGATTGTTGTCTGATCCGGTAAGTGCATCGCGAAACCATGCAGCCGCTTCTGCTTGTCCCGGAGCAGGGCGCAGTTCATTGATTTCAGCTGCCAGAATGGCCTGATTGGCGCTGTATCCTTCATAGGAAAGCGAAATCGCCACTTTTGCCATATTGAGCGCGGTGGTTGCTTCTTTTAAGGCTTGTGCTGCCAGCGTAACCGTTAGTCCGGAATGACTGATCAGGATTAAACCTTCTTTTGGCTTTAGTTCGGGTGGAGTGAGGCCCGCATCCTCAAGGGCTGTTTTGGCATCTACTAACTCACCATCCCGCCATATCTCACCCTGTCCAAGCACGCCTAGGCCAAAAAATCCGTTTTGGACCAGATCACTTGCGCCAATTGAGCCATATTCCGGGATTGCAGGTGCAAGGCCCGCCGCATAAACAGCGCAAAGATGGTTGAACAATTCAACGCTGATACCGCTTAATCCGGAAACTGCTGAGATAATCCGGTATAGCAAGATGCCACGCCCCACTTCAGGGGGAAGCATATCGCCACAAGCTGCAGACCGTCCGGCCACAATCGCCGTTTGAAATCCGGGGATGTCTTCCGGCTTAATGCGATAAGCAAGATTGCCGCCCAAGCCTGTATTCAGGCCGTAGACGGGTTCTTCACCCGCCGCCATTTCCATGACAGTTTTGTGGCTGGTAGCGATGCGATCCAGATCAGAGGCTGAAAATTTCAGTTCAACAGGATTGTTTGCAGCAGCAGAGAATGTATCCAGATCCAAAGGTTCAGTGCTGATTGTCATGGTCAGTAAAAGCGTAAACGTTGCCCGATTTTCATCTGTTTTGCCTTCGCCAGCATTGCATGCCCCAGTGCTATATCTGACAGCGACAATCCACGATGCCAGAACAATATGGTTTCATCAACCGTTTCACGACCTGGCTTTACACCCGCACAGATCTGCCCGAGTTCGGCGTGAAGTGTTTCCGCAGTCAGTTTCCCCTGATCCACATGCTCCCTTAATGCACCAAAGATACCGTGTGCCTGACCCCAGTCATCCATGACCACCTTGCTCATGATGTCAGTCAGATTAAGTTCGACCGCAGACATGGTGCCGTATGGGATGACCAGCGAACCGGGCTTAATCCATTCGGTTTTGAAAAGCGGTGTGGGTTCAGGAAGCCGCGAGGCTTCAACCATGATGTCTGCTCCTTCAAGACAGGATTGCCAATCCTCCGTAATAGTGATTTTCTGACCGAGATCTGCTTCCAGCTTGGCAGCGAATGCTTCCCTGCTTTCCGGCCTTCTGGAGTGAATTCGCACTTCCTCGAAATCGAAGAGATGGCACAACAGCCGCACATTCCAGTAGGCGGTTCCCCGCGCGCCAATATGGCCGAGGATTTTCGGGTTTTCAGGAGCAAGGTATTTAGCACCAAGCGCCGTAATTGCCCCGGTACGCATTTCAGTGATGCCAGTGGCGTCAATAATTGCTTTTGGTGCTCCCATATGCGGATCAAACAGGGTGAGAAGCCCGTATTCGGAAGGCCTGCCTTGCTGATAATTCGGCACAAAGTCACCCACCACCTTCACACCGGCACTGTCGATCTCTTCACCAATCCAGCCTCTCAGCACATTGAAGTGCCCTTCAACGCCTGTACGGGGACGAATATGGGTTCGCGGCTCAATTTCTGTCTCTCCGTGTCCTTGCGACACAAGGGCTGCCTCAATGGCGCTCAGTATTTCTTCATCCGTGATGCCTAGTGCTTCGATATCAAACCGGTTGAGATAATCGAGATATACGGGTGGTGTATTGGCGTGATCCACGTCAGTTCCTTGAAGTTTTAGCGTTGCTCTGAAGAATAAAGGATCGGAAACTCTTCACCTTCAAAAGGCGTTCCCGGTTGGTATTGAAGATCAGGAAAGGCTGGTGAGGTCTTGCCCGGGCGATCCGCAAAGACTGCATCATCGCCAACCCACCTTACCGAGATGACCCGGCGACGAACAGGAGAAGAATTTGCCGGAGCGCCATGCAGTGTCCTGAATGAAAAGGCGACCGCGTCACCCGGTTCCACTTCCCAACCCACAATGTTTAACTGATCTCGCTGAGCTGCCACATCCGGCACTTCCTCGGAATTGTCTTCCTCAAAGAGCGGTGTCCCATCAAAACGGGTGGGCTTGAAGTTCTTGTTCCACTTGTGAGAACCCGCCACATATTCAATCGTTCGGTCTCTTGGAACAGCATCAAGAGGAACCCAGAAAGAGACGGTCTGCTCACCTTCCACCAGATAGTAAGGCATGTCCTGATGCCAGGGCGTTACAACCGAATTTCCAGGCTCTTTGACAAGGATATGATCGTGGAAAATACGCGCTGTTTTTGACTTCATCAACTGTGCCGCGATCTCACCCATGCTTGAATCTTTTACTAAAGACCGGTAGCCATCGAATTGATTCCAAACAACATAATCCTGAAAGAAGGGTGCGCTGCCATCATCCGGACGATAGGTCCGCTCCCGCCAGGACGGGTTAAGCTTGTTTTCCTCAATTGCTTCCCGGGCGGTCTCCACAAACTCGGTAAAAGCACCTTTCAGGAGTACAACACCGTGCTCTTGATATTCCTCGATTTGTTGCGTGGTTATGTTTGTCATTGCTCCACCCCTTGTCACAGAATTCCTGGTAGATTGAGATTGTTTTCTTTCGCACAATCAAGCGCAATATCATAGCCCGCATCCGCGTGACGCATCACGCCACTTGCCGGGTCATTCCATAAAACGCGTTCCAACCGTCGGTCAGCTTCCTCTGTCCCGTCGCAGCAGATCACCATGCCCGAATGCTGGGAGAAGCCCATTCCCACACCACCCCCGTGATGGAGTGAAACCCAGGTGGCACCTGATGCAGTGTTTAGCAGCGCATTCAATAGCGGCCAGTCCGAAACCGCATCAGAACCGTCCTTCATGGCTTCAGTCTCGCGGTTGGGGGAAGCCACGGACCCCGAATCCAGATGATCACGCCCTATCACCACCGGAGCGGAAAGTTCGCCATCACGGACCATTTTGTTAAAGGCGAGACCCAGCTTGTGACGGATGCCGAGCCCAACCCAGCAAATGCGGGCAGGCAGCCCCTGAAAGCTGATCCGTTCGCGTGCCATGTTTAGCCAGTTGTGAAGATGGGGATCATCAACCAGTTCCTTCACCTTGGCATCAGTCTTGTAAATGTCTTCCGGGTCACCCGAAAGCGCGCACCACCGGAAAGGCCCAACACCACGGCAGAACAGAGGACGGATATAGGCAGGTACAAATCCCGGGAAGGCAAATGCATTCTCCAGACCTTCTTCAAGCGCCACTTGGCGGATGTTGTTGCCGTAATCGAGCGTGGGGATATCCATGTTCCAGAAATCTACCATGGCTTTTACATGGGTTTTCATGGATGCACGTGCAGCCGCTTCTACAGCTTTGGGATCGCTTTCCTGCTTTTCTCGCCACTCGGCCACATTCCAATCCTGTGGCAGATAACCATGGATCGGGTCATGAGCAGAAGTCTGGTCAGTTACCATATCCGGTTTAACCCCGCGGGCCACAAGTTCTGGAAACACGTCTGCAGCATTTCCGATGAGGCCTACGGATTTTGCTTCTCCTGCTGCAGTCCACCGGTTGATCATTTCAAGAGCTTCATCAAGCGAGTGGGTCTTCTCATCCAGGTAACGGGTTCGCAGCCGGAAATCCGCGCGTGTCTCATCGCATTCAACAGCCAGGCAACAAGCGCCAGCCATCACAGCTGCAAGTGGTTGTGCACCACCCATGCCGCCAAGGCCTGCGGTCAATATCCATTTGCCTGTCAAATCGCCATTATAGTGTTGCCGTCCAGCTTCCACGAAGGTCTCGTAAGTGCCCTGAACAATGCCCTGCGTGCCGATGTAAATCCATGAACCTGCAGTCATCTGGCCATACATGGCAAGACCGCGTTTATCCAGTTCGTTGAAGTGATCCCAATTGGCCCAATGGGGAACGAGGTTGGAGTTCGCAATCAGCACCCGTGGCGCATCAGCATGGGTGCGAAACACGCCCACCGGCTTACCTGACTGCACCAGCATGGTCTCGTCTTCGCCAAGGGTTTTGAGGGTTGCAACCATCTTGTCAAAATCATCCCAGGTGCGGGCAGCACGTCCGATGCCTCCATAGACAACCAGCTCATGCGGGTTCTCAGCCACGTCCGGGTGAAGGTTATTCATCAGCATCCGCATGGGTGCTTCTGTCAGCCAGCTTTTGGCGCTGATCTCGGTTCCGGTATCAGGAAAAACGTCTCTTTTGTTGTGACGGGGATTGTTCATTTTTTGCCTCCAAGTTTTGGCGCAAGGGATTCTAAAGACTCCAGAATTTCGCTTAAGTGCACACGCAGATTACCGGCTTTTTCAACACTGTAATCGAATGGCGGTTGCTCGTTTTCCAGATGCGTGGATTGCGCCAGCTCCATCTGGATTGCATGAAATCCGTTTTCCGGTTTGCCATAGTGACGTGTGGTCCAGCCACCTTTAAAGCGGCCATTATTAATGCTGGTATAACCTTCAGCTTTTGCGCAAATTTCAGTCACGCATGTCTCGATTTCTGGCGCGCAGGTTTGGCCAGTATCTGTCCCGATGTTGAAATCGGGCAGGGTGCCCTCAAACAAAAAGGGAATGTTCGAACGGATGGAATGACAGTCATACAGGATTGCAATGCCATGAATTGCGTGCACCCGGTTTAGCTCGGACCGCAGCGCTTCATGATAGGGGCGGTGATAGGTTTGAAGCCTGTCCTGAACTGCATCAGATGAGGGGTTTTCGAACCAGATTGGCTCCCCGTCAAAATCTGTCGTGGGAACGAGCCCGGTTGTGTTTTGCCCGGGATAAAGGCTTTCATCTTCTGGACTGCGATTGGCATCAATAACGTACCGATGGAACGTGGCTCTGACGGTTGTCACATCGCTAAGTAGATCATCATAAAGCTGATGCACATGCCAGTCTGTATCAGCCAGAATTTTACCCTGTTCATTGAGGTTTGATAGGATATCGTCCGGCACAAAAGTTCCGGTGTGCGGCAGACCGAGAACGATCGGGCTGTTCCCTTGTTTTACTTCAACCGGTGTCATTTCAATCCTCCGGTAACATAGCCGGAGAGATCGGCTGTTTGGGTCAACGCACCATTGCTCACTAATTCGGCAGCTGTCGCAATATCACCAGACATGAAGCGGTCTTCCTTGAGCGATGGAACCATCTCCCTGAACTCAGATAAGACGGATTGCAGGGTTTCGCTGGTTTTTAAGGGCGCCCTGAATTCCACACCCTGCGCGGCACACATCATTTCCACACCGATGATATGGTTCAAATTGAGGTTCATTTTTCGCAATCGCCTTGCCCCGTGCGCTGCCATGGAAACATGGTCTTCCTGATTGGCAGAGGTGGGGGTTGAGTCTGTAGAGCAGGGGTTCGCCAGATGCTTGTTCTCGCTCATTAGCGCAGCGGTAGTGACTTCCGCGATCATCAGGCCGGAATGAAGGCCCGGATCAGGGGTGAGGAACGGTGGCAAATCAAAGGAAAGTGTGGGATCTACCATCAGAGCCACGCGGCGTTGGGAAATGGCGCCAATCTCCGCAATTGCAAGCGCAATCTGATCTGCAGCAAAGGCAACAGGTTCAGCATGAAAATTACCGCCGGAGACTATTCTTTGCTCGTCCACCAGCACAAGTGGATTGTCAGTGACCGCATTTGCCTCAATTTCAAGCGTCCGCCCTGCATAATAAAGCAAATCCATTGCCGCACCTGCCACCTGCGGATGACAGCGGATACAATAAGGGTCCTGAACCCGTGTATCGCCTTCGCGGTGGCTTTCGCGGATTTCTGATCCAGCCATGATCTCCCGCATCTTCTCGGCCACGGCAATTTGTCCCGGATGCCCACGCAGTGAGTGAATTTCGGCAACCAGCGGTGCAGTGGACCCCATGATTGCATCAGTCGACAGACTTGCGCTCACAATGCAGGCAGACGCGTTGCGCCAGGCGTCAAACAGGCCGGTAAGGGCGCATGCTGTGGAGAATTGCGTCCCGTTGATCAGGCCAAGCCCTTCTTTAGGACCGAGTTCAATGGGGGTTAGGCCAGCCCGTTTCAAGGCTTCGGTTGAACCCATACGCTGATCATCAAACCAGGCTTCACCCTCGCCAAGCAATGTGGCTGCCATATGCGCCAAAGGAGCCAGATCACCGGAGGCACCCACGGAGCCCTGATCCGGGACCACTGGAGTAACCCCATGTTTAAGCAGGTTTTCGAGTAACTCCACCGTTTCAAGCCGAATGCCAGATGCGCCTCTACCAATAGACAACAGTTTCAGGACCATCATCAGGCGTGTGGTGGGAACGTCGAGGATTTCACCAACCCCGCAACAATGGGAGAGGATCAGATTGCGCTGCAGGGCTGCTGTCTCTTCGGGCGGTATTTTGACCGTGGCAAGCTTGCCGAACCCTGTGTTGATGCCATAGACCGCTTCATCGTTGATAGCTGCTTCTTCGACCAGTCCGGCAGCCAGCTTTATGGGTTCTCTAGCACTTTCATGCAGGCTTACAGCGCTGTTGTTGCGCCAGATATCTTCAAGTTGTGCAAGCGTTGCTTCTCCCGGCTTCAAAATCACGCTCATTGCAAAACTCCACCGAAAATACGTTGCTTTAGCGGATTAAACCCAATGCGGTAGGAAAACTCGGCCGGATGCTCGATTGACCAGACGCATAGATCAGCACGTTTTCCAGCTTCTACTGTCCCCCGATCTGCAAGGCCAAGGGCGCTGGTTGCATGTTTCGTAACACCGCAAAGCGCTTCTTCGGGTGCCATCCTGAACAAGGTACAGGCCATGTTCATGGAAAGGAGAATTGAAGCAAGCGGGGAAGAACCGGGATTGCAGTCAGTTGCAACGGCCATGGGCACATTGTGTTTGCGGAAAAGATCGATTGGTGGTGCTTGTGTCTCGTGAAGTGTGTAGAACGCACCTGGCAGCATCACGGCAACTGATCCCGCCTGTGCCAAGGCCTCTACACCTTCTTCATCCAGATATTCCAGATGATCGGCGGAAAGCGCTGAGTATTTAGCAGCAAGCTTCGCCCCTCCCAGATTGGACAATTGTTCCGCATGCAGTTTTACAGGTAGGCCGAGGTCCTGCGCTTTCGTGAACACACGTTCAATCTGTTCAACGGAAAAGGCGATGCCTTCGCAAAAGCCGTCCACACAATCCACAAGACCCTCGTCATGAGCGGCTTCAAGCGCAGGAATGCAAACCTCATCAATATAGGCGTCGGCCTTTCCATCGTGAGATTTCGGCACCGCATGGGCACCCAGGAAAGACGTGCTCACGGTGATTGGGCGTTCCATGGCGATGCTACGGGCCGTCCGAAGCATTTTGAGTTCAGTTTCCAGATCAAGGCCGTAACCTGACTTCACTTCCATGGTCGTTACACCTTCGGAAATCAGGGCATCCACTCGCGTCAATGCATCAGTGAGAAGCTCATCCGGTGAAGCATTTCTGGTGTTTGAAACTGTGGAGACAATGCCTCCGCCGGCCTTTGCCACTTCCTCGTAACTTGCACCCTTAAGACGCATCTCGAATTCATTGGCCCGGTTGCCACCAAAAACCACATGAGTGTGACAGTCTATGAGTCCTGGCGTTACTAAAGCACCAGCAAGATCAATGGTTTGCTTGTCTTTATACGTGTCTGGAATTTCGTTTCTGTTGCCCACCCATTCAATGTTTGCCCCCTCGATTACAATGGCACCATCGTCAATCATGCCATAGGCAGAACTGCCATTCATCGAGGCGATCTTGATGTTCGTAAGTATCATGAAACCAGACTTGCGTTTGAATGAATAACGGATATTATGTCTATACATAATAAAACGTCAAGAAAGAAATTCCAATGGCAAGAATTTGGGCGGGGAAAGCACTTCTCAGCGATGGATGGGCTGAAAATGTGTGTGTTGATGTGGATGAAAATGGCCGCATCGGCGCCGTAACGCGTAATGCTGATCCTGAAGGTGAACGGGTGGGGATCCTTCTGCCTGCTCCGGTAAACGCCCATAGTCACGCCTTCCAGAGAGCGATGGCTGGCTTGACGGAACGCAGAGGCCCGGACCCAAGTGACAGCTTCTGGACCTGGCGGCAACTCATGTATCAGTTTCTCGATCACCTAACACCGGAGCATATCGAGATCATCACGGCATTTGTTCAAATGGAAATGTTGGAAGCCGGATACGCCACGAATGTGGAATTTCATTATATTCACCACCAGCCAGGCGGTGTTGTGTATGATAATCTTGCGGAGCTGAGCGAGCGGGTAGTTGCTGCAACGAAGGAGTCCGGCATCGGACTGACGCTGCTTCCGGTGCAATATCAATACGGCGGTTGTGACAAGAGAGACTTGGGGCCAGGTCAAATCCGTTTTGGCAATGATATCGACCGTTTTGCGAACCTTTTTGAACAGGCTTCCAAAGCCGTTTCCACCTTAACGCCTGATTGCAAAATTGGTCTTGCGCCGCATAGCCTTCGGGCGGTGGGGCAGGATGATTATCCACGCCTCGTAGAAATTGCAGCCGGAGGTCCAATCCATTTGCATCTGGCAGAACAGATCCCTGAGGTGGATGAGGTTTCAGCTGCATGGGGTAAGCGGCCAGTGGAGTGGTTGCTCGATAATGTGGATGTGAACGAAGATTGGTGCCTCATTCATTGCACACAAATGCAGGAGCATGAGACTCTGGGGCTGGCGAAAACCGGCGCTGTAGCAGGACTTTGCCCGATCACGGAATCCAGTCTGGGTGATGGTATCTTTGACGGTGTGCGATGGCTGAATGCCGATGGCAAAATTGCCGTAGGATCTGACTCAAACATCAAGATCTCACTGGCGGAGGAACTGCGGGTGCTGGATTATTCCCAACGCTTGCGAGATCATTCACGCGCAGCACTTGCCACATCTGAAAAATCGACGGGCCGCAGACTGTTCGATGCGGTATGCGAAGGGGGTGCACAAGCAGCAAAGCGTAACAGCGGTCGCATTGAAACAGGATGCTGGGCAGATTTGATGGCTTTGGATAACAGCCATGTGGATTTCATAGGCCGTAACGGTGACATTCTCCTTGATAGCTTTATCTTTGCAGGCGCGGAACGGACCGTGACAAATGTGTGGTCAGCTGGCCGACATCTGGTCCATGAAGGGCGGCACATCAAACGTGATGCAATCATAGGCCGGTACGCCAAAGTGATGCAGGAATTAGGGGGGGTGTTGTGACCGTCAGTCAAGCCACAAGTTGGCAGGATATTCAGAACGAAATCCTGAAACGGATTATGGGGCGCGAATGGGCGCCGGGCGAGTTGATCCCCACTGAAGTTGAGCTGGCTGAGGAGTTTGGTTGCGCGCGTGCCACCATCAACCGTGCCCTTCAATCGGTAGCAGAGCAGGGCTGGCTTGATCGCAAGCGCAAGGCAGGCACCCGGGTGAAAGAGCAACCTGAGCGCAAAGCCACCCTGAAAATACCCATCATTCGTCGCGAGATCGAAAAACAGGGCAAGAAATACGCTCATACATTGCTTTCCTCCGCGCAGAAAGTACCTCCAGCAAAGGTGCGTACAGCGATGAACCTTGATGAAGACGCCGCTATTCTGTTTCTGCGGGCGATCCATCTTTCAAATGGCAAACCGTACGTGCACGAGCGGCGATGGATTAATTCCCTGTTCCTACCCGATGCGTTGGATGAAACATTTGCTGATGAAAATGCCAATGAATGGCTACTGAGAAATGCACCGTTCACAGGTGGTGACTTTGTTTTCTCCGCCATATCCGCTGATGCAACGCTTGCAAAAGCCTTGGAGACGGAAATTGGCACCGCACTATTCCAGTTCAGACGAAATACATGGAATGAAGACAACAGTATCACCTATGCCGAGCTTACCTACGCACCCGGCTATGAAATGCAGTTTAATGGCTAGAATTATCTGGCTGATTAGACTTCATCAAAGTCCAGTGTAACCTTGTCTGAAGTGGGTTTTGCCTGGCAGGCAAGTACAAACCCCTGATCCGTTTCCCATTCTTCCAGTGAGAAATTCTGAACCATTTCCACGCTTCCACGAGTAACCTTGCAGCGGCAGGTGGCACACATGCCATTGGCGCAGGAATAGGGGATTTCAAAGCCGGCATGGGCGGCAGCTTCAATCATGGACTGGTCTTCATCCATGCGGAAGGAGCGGCGTGAACCGTCAATGACCACTTCCACCTCTGCACCGGTAACCGCTTCGATTTTCTTTGCTTCTCCAGCGGTGCGCAGCGGCGTTGAAGGGGTGAATAGCTCATACTTGATCTTGTTTTCATCCACGCCCATGTCTTTTAGTGCTTTGGAAGCTGCTTCAATCATTGGCTGAGGTCCGCAGATAAAGATGGCATCATACTCATCCGGGGTGATGAGACCGCGTGTGGCCATGGTTTCAAGCTTTTCAGCGTCCAGACGACCGTTGAAGAGTTCCACGTCCTGGGCTTCTTCATCCATCACATGGGTCATGAGAAACCGTGTCATGTAATGGTCTTTAAGATCGTCAAAACTCTCGCGGAACATAACGCTTTCGGTGTTGCGGTTTGCATAGCAAAGGGTGATCTGACTATCCGGTTCATTCTCAAGGACTGACTTGGCAATCGAATGGATCGGCGTGACACCGGAACCAGCCGCAAGCAGCAGATAATTGTGTTGCCCTCCAATTGGTGCAGCAAATCTGCCTTGCGGAGTCATAACGGAAAGCATGTCACCCGCTGAAAGATCCTGGGCAAAACTTGAAAAGATACCGTCATCAATGCGTTTGATACCCACAGAGAGGGTTTCTGATCCGAGCGGAGAGCAAATTGAATATGAACGCCTCACATCTGCGCCATCAATTTCCGCACGCAGAGTCAGGTACTGGCCTGGAATGAAAGCATAATTACCTTCCAGGTCATCGGGTATTTCAAAAGAAACAACCACAGCATCAGCTGTGTCCCGGTGAACATCAGCTATTTTGAGTGAGTGAAACTTGGGTGGAGATTTGACGTGTTGGTTCATGGTTCAATCTCAGTCGTGATGGAATAGTTTTGAAACGATGGTCCAGTCACCATCCTCGTTGATCAGATGGAAATCATTGACGAATGACATGCCGTACAGATTGTCTTCAATCAGGCGGGCTCGTGCTGTTTGGCCAGTGACGGAAACTTCCACAATCTCGGCCGCATAGCCTTCACCATGGGGATTGGCTTCAAGGTGATCATAGAAGGGTTGGGGTGAACCAATCAGCTTGTTTGGTCCCAGATAACCAGACATAACCGCATTAGGGTGAAAGACAGCTTTCAACCTGTCGGTGTCGCGATCGGTGGTTCCAGCCACATATTCATTCACAATTTTCGAAACAGCAGCAGCATCGTCCGTACGGTTCATTCTCTCACTCCCTATATGCACTTGAAATAATCAAAGGGCTCAGCACAGGCATTGCACTGATATTGTGCTTTGCAGGCTGTGGAGCCGAATTCTGAAATTTTTCTGGTGTCTTCACTGCCGCATTTCGGGCATTCAACCACCGTTTCACCGAACAGAGCCATTTTGGAATTGCTGCCAGATACCGGTGGCGCAATGCCGTAAGCGCGTAATTTTTCGTGCCCGGCTTCGGTGATCCAGTCAGTTGTCCAGGCAGGTGAAATCACCCGTTCAATTTTCGGGTTAAACCCCGCATCAAGCAAGGCAGCTTCAATTGCCAACTCAATGGCAAGAACCGCAGGGCATCCGGAATAGGTGGGCGTCACCTTCGCAACCGCCACACCGTCATCATCAATTTCCACGGAACGCAGAATGCCCAGATCTTCGACAGTCACGGCAGGCACTTCCGGGTCAAGAACAGCTGCCGCTGCCTCCCAGGCCCGTTTCTGTTCGGCCACGCGTGTCATATCGATGGCTGCTGCTACCATTTCATGTCAGGGTAGGTGCGTTGCATATACTGAAGTTCTGCAAGCAAAAAACCCATGTCCTCTGTATGGCGGCCGGCTCTGCCACCGGATTGACCGGTTGTGATTTCAGGCATTGTCAAAAGAGCCTGCGCGAAAATCGGCTTAAGCGTATTGATAAACACGTCTTTCAATTCAGCAGGGTCCGGGAGAATGTTACCGCTGGCATTGTGCTGCGTAACAGCGTCTGACTCAAAGAGCTCAGCAATGTAAGGTATAAGCCGCTCAAAGGCTTCTTTCAGACGTTCAGCACTTTCCGGCGTACCGTCACCAAGCCTGACCGTCCACTCTCCTGTATGGCGGATGTGGTAACGGGCCTCTTTAACAGCCTTGCCTGCAATTCCGGCAATGGTTTCATCGCTCGAACTCTGCGCCTTGTCCCAATAGGCTTCCATGAAGATTGCGAAAAAGAGCTGGCGCAACATCGTATGCGCAAAATCACCATTCGGCCGCTCACACAAAAGCAGATTGTTATACTCGCGCTCGAGCCTCAGATACGCAATCTGGTCTTCATCTCGCCCTTTGCCCTCAACCTCACCGGCATAGGTGTAAAGTGCACGTGCCTGACCGATCAGATCAAGCGCAATGTTAGGCATGGCAAGGTCTTCTTCGAGCATAGGCGCGTGGCCGCACCACTCGGAGAGCCTGTGTCCGAGGATCAGATGATCATCAGCAAGCCTGACCAGATTGGTGAAAAGGGTTTTTTGCGCGTCCATCACATATGCCCCACTTCTTCAGGGATGTCATAGAATGTGGGATGGCGGTAAATCTTGTCTTCAGCCGGATCAAACATCTCATCCTTGTTTTGTGGATCAGAAGCTACAATCTGGGCGGAGGGAACAACCCATACAGATTGGCCTTCTCCGCGACGGGTATACACATCTCTTGCAGCCTGCAGTGCCATCTCGGCATCAGCTGCATGAAGCGAGCCGCAATGACGATGAGCAAGGCCGTTGCGTGGGCGAATGAAGACTTCCCACAAAGGAATTTCAGCTGTGTCAGTCATGATATTCTCCGTTATTCCGCAGCCACGCGGGCAGCTTCTTGTCTTTCTTTGCGCTTGGCAGCATGGGCAAGCGCTGCTTCGCGAACCCATTCACCTTCTTCCCAGGCCTTCGTGCGCGCTGCAATGCGGTCCTTGTTCATAGGGCCGTTACCCTTCACCACATTCCAGAATTCATCCCAGTCGATCGGGCCGAAATCATAACCACCCTGGCCATCATTCTTTTCCGGATTCCATTTGAGATCAGGATCAGGAACCTTGATGCCAAGCACATCCGCCTGCTTGACGGTGGCATCCACGAACTTTTGTCTCAGTTCATCATTGGTGAAACGCTTGATTTTCCATGCCGCTGACTGATCACCATGCTGGCTGTCGCTGTCATGCGGGCCAAACATCATCAGGCTCGGCCACCACCACCGGTTCAGCGCGTCTTGCGCCATTTCCTTTTGTTCAGGGGTGCCTTTGCAAAGGGTTAGCATGATTTCATAACCCTGGCGCTGGTGGAAACTCTCTTCCTTACAAACCCGTATCATGGCTCTTGCGTAAGGGCCGTATGAGCACCGGCAAAGCGGGATCTGGTTCATGATGGCAGCGCCATCCACAAGCCATCCAATGGCACCAATGTCAGCCCATGTGGGTGTGGGGTAATTGAAGATAGAGGAGTATTTCGCTTTTCCCGAAAGCAGTTCTTCCGTCATCTGTTTGCGGGATACGCCAAGTGTCTCCGCTGCAGAGTAAAGATATAGCCCGTGGCCACCTTCGTCTTGAACCTTCGCCAGTAGTGCCGCCTTGCGTCGAAGGGTCGGGGCGCGGGTAATCCAGTTCCCTTCTGGCAGCATGCCCACAATCTCAGAATGGGCGTGCTGACCGATCTGCCTTACAAGTGTCTTGCGATACGCTTCGGGCATAGGGTCATTGGGCTCTATCTTCTCGTCACGATCAATACGTGCCTGGAATTCCGCTAGAAATTCTTCTGTTTCCGTGGTGTCGGTTTTCGCACCAATCAAGCCTTGGGAATACATATTGCCTCCATCGAACATGTTCTACTTTCGTTTATATATTACAAAAAAATAAAAATCAAGAAATTTTTGTAACATATATGCTCAAAATGGGGTCATCTTCCACATAAATTGGGTTCTAATCCTTGAAACGTTTTTCCAGGAGCTGCTTGCCGCTTTCGCCAGTGGGCGTTTCCCACCAGGCTTCGGAGGCAGAAATGGTGAGAGGATAGAGTTTGCACATGAGTTTATGCACGGATACGCCTTCCCATTCCTTCGTAACCAGACCGTCCGGCAGAAGTGGATGTTTTAGAACCAGACGACGCCAAAAGTGGATCAGCAAATATCTAAGAGTTATTGCGCTCAGCGGGGGCAGCGAGCTGATTTCATCGCTCCTGCTGTCAATTGCTTGTAAATGCTTCAACAGAATCCCGTATTGATCCGTCAGGCTTTGCGGAATGAGTTCTTCCCTGGCCCATGCGGGAATATCCCCAACCCTGGCATCCAGTATCAAAGCCTGACCGTTTTCAAGCCGCGCCTTATCCTCAATGCTACAAACTGCAATACGCTTGTTAAATGAAAGTCTGGATGCCACATCCACGGTCTGTTGAGGCAGGTCCTCTGGATAAAAGGCCATCACCCAGTCAGAAGAGCCCGAGTTGAAGCGCGCCTGATAAATTCGCTCGGATGCAGCAAGAAATGTCTGTTTGCCATCGCCGCTCAGCGTATAGAAACTATTGCGACCCTCTTTGTAGCGATCAACCCATTCTTCTTTCGCAAGGCGGGACATGGCGGTTCTGAGCGCATTGCCCTCAATTCCCACATTTTCCGTGAGTGCGAGGAGTTCCTGCATCGAGATCCTGCCGCCGCGTGGCTGAACAAGATCACCGAAAATAGATATCACAATTGACCAGACTCGCAATCGGCCCGACTTATGTAATTCGTCCAGTAACGGTTTTAGCAGTTCGTGCGAGTCACTCATACACTCCTAACTAACGACATATTGGTTCATCGTCAAAAGCTCATATTCTGCAACCTGTTCGTCGTCTTGATTGGTCAGGATCACATCCCACCGCACTTCACCATAATCATCTGTGCGTCTGGTTTTCTTCTTGACCGTCAACTGCACCTTGATGCTGTCGCCAGCTTCCACAGGCTTCTGGAATGAAAGTGAATTTAGCCCCGTATTGGCGAGAACCGGACCCGGGTTAGGCTCCACAAACAACCCTGCGGCAAAGCTTAGTAACAGATACCCATGGGCCACGCGGCCCGGGAAGAATGGATTGGCCTTGGCTGCTTCCTCATCCATATGGGCGTAGAATGTGTCACCGGTGAAATGAGCAAAATGCTCAATATCTTCCATGCTGATCTCGCGAGGCTCTGTGTGAATAGTTTCACCGATCGCGATTTCATCAAATCCACGGGTAAACGGGTGTTTGTCTTCAGAAATCTCTGGAGCGCCCTTAACCCACTGATTGCCGATTGCGGTCAATACATCTGCACCCCCCTGAATGGCTGTGCGCTGCATGTAATGCATGACGCCACGTACGCCACCCATCTCTTCGCCTCCACCGGCGCGACCCGGGCCACCATGCACCAGATGCGGCAGGGGAGAACCGTGCCCGGTACTCTCGTCCATGGAATTACGGTCGTTGAAATAAAGTCTGCCGTGATAAGAGCCGGAACCCAGCACCACTTCACGTGCCACTTGTGGGTCGTGGGTAATGACGGATGCCACAAGCGAACCTTCGCCTCGGTTGAGCAGGCTGATGGCATGGGAAAGATCACGATAAGGCATGATGGTGGATACCGGACCAAACGCCTCCACATCATGGACCTTTTGCGCGGTATCAGGGTTCGCACAGTGAAACAGCATTGGTGGCAGAAACGCGCCTTTTTCGGCATCAGCACCGGAGACTGAGAAGTTATCCGGGTCGCCGAATACCCGTTCGCATTCCTCAGCCAGCAGGCCTGCCTTTTCGAGCACATCCTGGCGTTGACCTTCAGAAGCGAGCGCCCCCATTCTTGTGTTTTCGTCAGACGGATCGCCGATTGTGGTTTTAGAAAGCCGGGTTTTGAGCACTTCAATCACCGCATCCACTTGGCCTTCCGGCGCCATGATCCGGCGGATTGCAGTACATTTCTGGCCTGCCTTCGTCGTGATTTCGTTTGCCGCTTCCTTGATGAAGAGATCAAACTCAGGCGTGCCGGATACCGCGTCCGGGCCCAGAACAGAAGCGTTGAGGCTGTCCTGTTCCGCTACGAACCGTACTGAATTCTCCAAAAGGCTTGGATTTGAACGAAGCATCAGAGCAGTTGCCGCAGAACCGGTGAAGCTCAAAACATCCTGACTGCCTAGCCTATCAAGAAGATCGCCTGTACCGCCACAGATGAGCTGCACAGCACCTTCTGGCAGTAAGCCACTGTCGATCATCAAACGGAAACAATATTCGGTCAGATAGCTGGTAGCTGTTGCAGGCTTCACAATTGCCGGGACACCAGCAAGCAGGGTAGGCGCTAGTTTTTCCAACATGCCCCAGACCGGGAAATTGAAAGCATTGATATGAACCGCCACGCCTTGAAGCGGGGTGCACACATGTTGGCCCAGGAAAGTGCCATTGCGGCTCAGGATTTCCACATCGCCATCCACGAAGATCTTTTCGTCTGGCATTTCACGGCGACCCTTGGAGGCAAAAACCAGCATGGTCTGGATGCCGCCATCAATATCAACCTTGCTGTCCATCAATGTGGCGCCGGTGTTGAAAGAAAGCTCGTACATGGCCTTTCGATGTTCTTTCAAGTGCAGCGCGAGCGCCTTCAACATGCGGGCACGATCATGGAACGTCATGTTACGCAAAGCCGGTCCGCCGACGTTTTTCGCGTAGTCGATCATGTCCTGGAAATTGAGCTGACCGGATCCGGCTTGTGCTATTGCCTCACCGGTAACAGCCGACCTGATGCTGCGTGCAGATGAGTCCGGGCCGATCCATTCGCCGTGTGCAAAACTCTTCAATTCGATTATGCTCATTGTTCCATTCCTGTTGAAATCATAATCCTAGGGATGCTCAACTATATAATTGACCAACCGGTCGGTTTATGCAATAGCTTAATTGAAATTAGCTTGTGAGTTTGTGATGTCTGACAAAATTTTGACCGAAATCCACGATGGCTGGATGGAGATAACCCTAAACCGCCCGGATCGTTTGAACTCGTTTGATGACGAGATGCATGCGCAATTACGCGAAGCTCTTGCACGGGCTGGTGAGGATGATATCCGTGCGGTTCTCTTGACCGGAGCGGGCAGGGGGTTCTGTGCTGGTCAGGACCTTGATGGCAGGGATCCACGTAAGATGGACGGGCCGCCAGACCTCGGTCACACCATTGAAACGCTTTATAATCCTCTGGTTAACTCACTGAGAAGTTTAGAGAAACCCGTAATTTGCGCGGTGAACGGCGTGGCTGCCGGCGCTGGTGCCAACATCACTTTCGCCTGTGACATCCTCCTGGCTTCAGATAAGGCAAAGTTCATCCAGTCCTTCGCCAAAGTAGGGCTCGTCCCTGATGCGGGCGGTAGCTGGAGCCTGACCAATATGCTCGGTCCCTTGCGTGCCAAGGCCTGGGCCTTAACCGCTGAACCCATCACTGCTGAGACAGCACAGGAATGGGGCTTGGTGTGGAAAGTCTATCCTGATGAGGAGCTGATGGATGCGGCCCGCCAGATGGCATCTTCCTTTGCTGAAGGCGCTACCATGGGCCTGTCTAGCACCAAGGCTTTGATGAATTCGGCTGTTCAGAACACATTTGAAGACCATGTGAAGCTGGAAGCTGAAGCGCAGAGGGCCTGCGGACGTTCTGATGACTATAAAGAAGGGGTAACCGCATTTCTTGAAAAGCGCGCACCCAAGTTTAGCGGAAAGTGATCAACTGAATGAACGCGCAGGACCGGGCCGATAAATGTGCCGAATTGATGTGGGCAGGTGACGAAGCCAGCAAATGGCTTGGCTTGGAACTGCAGTCGGTTGCGCCCGGTAAAGCAGTTATGACCTTGAAAGTGGAAAGCAAACATTTGAACGGTCATAAAATCTGCCACGGTGGATATATTTTCACATTGGCTGACAGCACATTCGCCTTTGCCTGCAATACTTACAATCAGAATACAGTTGCCCAGACCTGTTCCGTCAGCTTTGTATCCCCCGGCAAATTGGGTGATGAGCTCAAAGCCGAAGCGGTGGAAATCAACCGAACAGGGCGCTCCGGCATCTACGACATAACTGTAACAAACCAGAACAGCGAAGTGATCGCCCATTTCAGAGGGCACTCACGAACCATCAAAGGCCAGCATTTTGAGGAGAATGAAGCGTGACAGAAGCCTATATTTGCGAAGGATTGAGAACCCCGATTGGCCGCTATGGAGGCACCATGTCATCCATGCGCCCGGACGATATGCTGGCCCATGCCATGCGGGCAACCCTGGAAAGCGCTCCCGGCCTCGATACGGAACAGATCGATGATGTGATTATGGGCTGCGCCAATCAGGCAGGTGAGGACAACCGCAATGTGGCACGTATGGCGACACTTCTGGCCGGCCTTCCAGACACAATCGGAGGTGTGACCCTGAACCGGCTTTGCGGATCAGGTCTTGATGCGGTGGGCATGGCCGCACGTGCCATCAAATCAGGCGAATCCGATGTGGTGATCGCAGGTGGTGTGGAAAGCATGAGCCGTGCACCCTTTGTGATGCCCAAGCCTGACGCTGCCTTTAGCCGTAAGGCGGAAATTTATGACACAACCATTGGCTGGCGCTTTGTGAACAAGAAGCTCAAGGCGGAATACGGTATCGACTCCATGCCGGAAACAGCGGAAAACGTGGCTGAGGATTTCCAGATTTCCCGTGATGATCAGGACGCGTTTGCCTTACGCAGCCAGCAAAAAGCCGCTGCTGCGATAAGTTCCGGTAGACTTGCGCAGGAAATTACGTCAGTGAGCATCCCGCAGCGCAAAAAGGACCCAATCGTCTTTGATACGGACGAACATCCCCGCGAAACCACATTGGAAAAAATGGCTGGCCTTCCCACACCATTCCGCGATGGTGGCACCGTGACCGCCGGCAATGCTTCCGGCACCAATGATGGGGCTGCTGCGATCATAATCGCTTCGGAAGCTGCCGTGGAAAAATACAATCTGAAACCAAAGGCAAAAGTGGTAGCAACCACAGTGGTTGGCGTGTCCCCTCGTATCATGGGCATTGGCCCGGCTCCAGCCACATCCAAACTGCTTGAAAAAACAGGTCACAAGATTTCCGACGTGGACATTATCGAGCTCAACGAAGCCTTTGCCAGTCAGGGTTTGGCGGTATTACGCCAATTGGGTATTGCGGATGATGCAGATTTTGTGAACCCGAATGGTGGCGCCATTGCGCTTGGTCACCCGCTTGGCATGTCTGGTGCAAGACTGGCCCTCACGGCTGCTATCGAACTGCAAAATCGTGATCTTAAACGGGCCGTTTGCACCATGTGTATCGGCGTTGGCCAGGGCATCGCCATGATGCTTGAAGCCGCTTAGAATTTTACGGAGAAAAAGATGGAAGATCTTTCCCCAAAACCCGGTGATCTTGAACCGATTGAAACAGCCTCTCGCGATGAACTATCTGCACTGCAGCTTCAGCGGTTGAAATGGTCACTGTCTCATGCCTATGAGAACGTGCCCCACTACAAGAAATCGTTTGATGAAGCGGGCGTTCACCCCGATGATTTAACGTCACTGGAAGATTTGTCGAAATTTCCGTTCACGGTGAAAACCGATCTTCGGGATAATTACCCATTCGGCATGTTTGCTGTTCCCCGCGAGGAAGTAGTACGAATTCACGCCTCATCCGGCACCACAGGTCAGCCCACCGTCGTGGGTTATACCGCTAACGATGTGGACATGTGGGCGGATGTGATTGCCCGTAGTTTGCGGGCAGCAGGTCTACGCAAGGGTGATTTGCTCCACAATGCCTACGGTTATGGCCTTTTCACCGGTGGACTTGGTGTTCACGGCGGCGCGGAGAAAATGGGACTGGCCGTTGTGCCGATTTCCGGCGGTATGACTGAAAGACAAGTCCGATTGATGGAGGATTTTCAGGCGACCGGCATCACTGTTACGCCATCCTACATGCTATCCATTCTCGACGAATATCGCCGTCAGGGTCGTGATCCTAGAGAGAGTTCCGTCAAAGTGGGCATTTTTGGCGCTGAGCCCTGGACCAACGCCATGCGTGAAGAGGTGGAGCAATCCTTCGACATGCATGCGGTTGATATCTACGGTCTTTCCGAAGTGATCGGCCCGGGTGTGGCAAGTGAATGTGTGGAAACCAAAGACGGGCCTGTGATCTGGGAAGATCATTTCTTTCCCGAGATCATTGATCCTGATACGGGTGAAGTGCTTGAAGATGGCGAGCTCGGTGAACTGGTATTCACATCGCTTTCCAAGGAAGCATTCCCGATCATTCGCTACCGCACACGTGACCTCACAAGATTATTGCCGGGCACCGCCCGATCCATGCGCCGCATGGAAAAAGTCACCGGACGTAGCGATGATATGATGATCCTGCGCGGTGTAAACGTCTTCCCGACCCAGATCGAGGAAGAGCTCATGAAGGTGGAAGAACTGGCAGCCCATTTCCAGATCGAGCTCACTAAACGGGACCGTATGGATCACATGATCATCCATTGTGAAACACTCACGGCAGATGGCAATGATGATGCAGCGAAACGCCTTGCAACCCTGGTCAAAACCAATATTGGCGTTTCGGCTGAAGTGAGGGCAGGTGCGGAAAATTCCGTTCCAAGATCGCAAGGTAAAGCAGTGCGTATCATTGATAACCGGAACAAATAGGTAAGAGCGTGGCCCGCACCATTGCAAAAGATCATGACGAGAAACGTGGTGCCATTTTAGGCACTGCTTCCCGGTTCTTTGCCCAGGCGGGCTATGACCGGGCGTCCATGAGTCAGCTTGCTTCCGAGTGCGGTGTGTCAAAGGCCTTGATCTATCACTACTATGACAGCAAGGAAGCGTTACTGTTTGACATTTTAAACAGTCATTTGAGTAACTTACTGGTCGTAGTTGAATCAGTTGATGTGGACGGAAAACCACCTGTCGAAGCACTAAGATTGCTGGTTACAGAGCTGTTGGAAAGCTATCGTGGTGCTGATTTCGAGCACCGTCTTCAACTGGAATCCATGGGTGCGCTCACCACTGAACAGCAGAAAGTTCTCTCACGAATCCAGAAGCAGATCGTTCAGGTTTTCTCCGATGTGATCTTCCAGATCAGACCAGACTATTTTGAGCAAAATCCTAACCGTCTGTTCCCGGTTACCATGTCCATGTTTGCAATGCTCAACTGGTTTTACCAGTGGCATCGCCCCAACACGGGCATTTCCCGTTCAGACTATGCGGAGCTGGCAACGGACCTCCTTCTTGGTGGTGTTGAGCGTCTTTCCTGATCTTCAATTGGAACTCTGTTGCCCTGACTGGCGAAGTGTCTCTAACGTAATGTTACGGGAGTGAGATATTTGTGAAGCTTGCTCGGTAACAATTTCAGGTTTTGATTTGAAATTGCTCTACGTTTGCTCTAACTCTTACGTCTACGGAAGCAGGAGGGGTTTCAATGTCAAACAATTTAGATTTCAATCAAATCGTTTATTTCGGCGATAGCTTAACGGATAGTGGCGAGTTTTTTGCCCTGGCAGATCTCGTACTAACAGTACCATTTCCATCGCCACTTTTCGGATATCAGGGACAGTTTTCAAACGGTGACGTTTACGCTGACGTGGCACCGGAACTGCTTGGTGTAAACGTTCAGAATTTCGGCGTTGGCGGTGCTCGTGCCCTTGGTGAGGCGCCAGCAGCCTTTTTGCCATTCGGCCCATTGGGTCAGGCTTTTCTGGACCCTAATGCAACACCGGAAGACATTCAGTTTGTCTCTGAGTTTGATATCAATCTGGGCGGACAGGTTGGCCGGTTCCTGGCCTCGCTGGGTGGACAGCCTGCAGAACCGGGCACAGCGGCTTCAATCTTCATTGGCCTCAATGATTTTAACGCTTTCACACCCACACCGGGTGGTGATATTCTTGCAGAATTCTCAACACTTGCAGCCAATGTGCTCGGCTCAACGCTTGGTGCTGCCGGCGCTCTGCTGCAAAGCGGTGTGTCTAAAGTCTTTATCAACACGCTTCCACCGGCGAATTTCTTTCCATCTTTCCAGTTTGCGGACCCGCAAATCCAGGCGATCGGTGTGGCAGCATTGCAGCAATACAACGAGTCTCTGATTGCAACAGCCGAGCAAACCTTTGGCCCGGCTGTGGAATTTGTGCGCTTCGATGTGATCGGCCAGCAAGTTCTGGATGATCCATCAGCATTTGGGTTTCTTAATGTAACCGATCCAAAATTCTTTGGCACAGGTGCTGATCCAACCATCATCGATACACCGGAAGGTCCGGTACCGTTCTTTGCGGAAAACCCGGCACTGGATGGGCTTGATGAAGACCAGTTTGCCTTTGTGGATTTCCTTCACTTCTCTTCTGCCTTGCACGGCGTGTTTGGGGCGTTCAAAGCGCTTTCGATTGAAGATGGTTTGACCGTATTGTCAGAAGGTAACGATCGCCAGAGCTTTGGCCGTGACGATGATTTTGTCATCGCAGGAGCCGGAAACGATAAACTGTTCCTGCGCGCTGGTGACGACACGGTTCTCGCAGGCACAGGCAATGACAAGGTATTCGGCGGCCGTGGTGAGGACCTGATCTCTGGCGGCAGCGGCAATGACAAACTGTTTGGCGGTCGTGATGACGATGTGCTGGGCGGTGGTGAAGGCAATGACAAACTGTTCGGCGGGCGCGGCAATGACCTGTTAATCGATGGCCTCGGCTCTGACACTGCCTTTGGTGGTCGTGGTGACGACCAGTTCGTCTTTACTGAAGCTTCACTCATCGGCGGCGTGAACGGACAGGATCATGATATTTTCATCGGTGGTCGCGGGTATGACACGCTCTTCCTTGCACTTTCTGAAGAAACCCGAAACCTCGTGGAAGCCGATCTGGACGGTGGTTGGTTCGAATATCTGGGTGACATCGGGGTGACAACCATTGGCATTGAGAACTTCGTCTTTGTGGATTCCAGACTGGATCTTGCTGATGCCGTCTCCAATGGCCGCGTCAACGAAGCAGACCTGTTCGGCCTGGTATAGGAATTAGGACAAAACTCCGTTTTAACCTATTCCCAGCCGATCATCCGGCGTAGGAAGTTAAACCCTAAGGCACTGAACGATGCGGCTTCCGCATTGTTCTTGCCGTAGGAATGCCCGCCAGCATCAAGCTCGTGATAGTAGCATTCCTCATGCCCCAAAGCATGGAGCTTTGCCGTAAATTTACGGGCATGACCAGGGTGAACCCGGTCATCTTTGCGGGTCGTGGCAATCAGGATTGGCGGATAGTCGCTTCCAGCTTTCACATTGTGATAGGCCGAATAGTGCTGCAGATAAGCCCAATCCTCTGCCTTGTCCGGGTCTCCGTATTCCGCAACCCAGCTTGCACCGGCTAGAAGCTTGTTGTAGCGCCTCATGTCTATGAGCGGGATGGTGCAGAAAAGTGCGCCAAACCGTTCTGGATACCGTGTGAGCATGTTGGAGATCAGGATACCGCCATTGGATCCTCCTTCAGCGGCAATGCGTTCTGGGGTCGTAACTCCACGGGTAACGATGTCAGCCGCGATAGCAGCGAAATCATCGTGGCTGAGCATTTTCTTTTCCCGCTTGCCAGCCTCATGCCACTCCGGTCCAAACTCACCACCGCCGCGAATATTGGTGATGACGCTTGTGCCACCTTTTTCGAGCCAAAGCTTGCCGATGGATGAGCGGTAATAGGGGAGTTCTGACATCTGAAATCCGCCATATCCCAACATGTGGACCGGTGCGTTGCTGTCACCTGTTTCCGGGCCAATCTGAAAATAGGGAATTCGTTCCCCATCTGACGAGACCGCCTCATGCCTTGAAACATTCAACCCATCTGCATCAAAGGTCTTCGGCGCTTTCTTGAGAACCGCAGGTGCTTTACCGTCCTCCCATAGATATAGGGTGGAAGGTTCAATCGGGGTCTGTACGTCCAACAGAAGGTCGTCGTTATTGCTGTTTTCTTCCGTATCAAACCGCCAAGCATGTACGACACCCACCTCTGGTAGATCAGGCAATTGTGTGGCTTTCCAGCCATCATTTTCCTTCGAAAAGATTTTGATCTTCGGCTCCAGATTATCGAGCAACATCAAAACGGGTCGTCCGTTGTTCCAGAAGAAATACTGAACGGCAACCCGGTCTTCCGGTTCAAAGATCACATCGTAAACATGATTTCCCTCTAACAGGGACATGAGCTGAAATATCAATACCGAACCAGCGGGATAAACCCGGCCATCAAGCTCCCAGTCTGATTTCCGCATGACGGCGATATGTTCGTTGTACACATTGACGGTTATATCGGTTGGCAGATCGAGCTTTCTATTTGTCCCGTCTTCCCCATGCATCCACACATTGATGTCGAAGAAAGAGAGTTGCTCGGTAAAGAATATGGTTTGCGGGTCTCTTGTCTTTTCAATCCAGCTCCAGACAGCCAACTTGTCGGCATCCGTTTCAAACAGAACTTCCGCTTCTTCCACCGGTTGGCCTCGTTTCCACTTTCGTGCCGTGCGCCCATAGCCAGAGGTAGTGGCCATGTTCTCACCATAGGAACTGGTCAACAGCAAAGTGTCTTCATCAATCCACTCAGCTGTAGTTTTAGCTTCTTCCAGAAAAAAGCCATCTTCCACAAATTGCTTGTTCACCACATCATACTCTCGCAGAACAATCGCATCACTGCCGCCGCGCGAAAGGCGTACCAACGCATAACGGTTATTGTCGGTGTTTAGTTTACGGCTTGAAAAGACCCAGTCTTCGTCTTCTGTTTCTGCAATTGCATCCAAGTCGAGCAAAACTTCCCACTCAGGTTCGTCAGTCATGTAGCTGGCTAAAGTAGTGCGTCGCCAGATCCCGCGCTCATGGCTTTTGTCCCGCCAGAAGTTGTGGAGTTCGTTGCCGGTTTTAGCCGCGTAAGGAATTCTCTGATCCGTGTCCAGAATTGCGGTAAGCGCATCCCTATCTTCACGGAACATGGGTGTATCAAATTTCGAAAGCGTTCGTTTGTTTTGTTCCTCAACCCAGGAAAGCACTTTTTCTGCCTCGATCTCTTCAAGCCATAGGTGTGGGTCGTTATCAGGGTCAGTAAGTGTGGGAAGTGCTGTCATGACAGTTCATTTCTTAAGGGTTTTGGCGTGTGAGGCATGCTTTGGTCTTATCCCACATCCATATGGGTTGATCTGGGCTAAAGTGAACGCCACCAAGCCAGAAATCATTGGTTCCCAGCCCATCTGCGGTTTCTTCACCTGCTAGCACCTGCTTTCCCTGCGATGTGAGACTGATGCGTTGAGCTATGAAGGTTTTTAGTTCTTCGCGTGACCTTGGCGGGTGCCAGAACGGGCCGGGCTCGCAGGTTAGTAGCCCGGCATCACATAAAGCTTGAATGGTTGAATAAGTTCGCCAGTCGCCAATGAACAAGGCCTGCTCAAATTCCATGTTCTGTCCGAATAAGTCTCCCGGGTTATGTATGCCGTTCGCAACCATTTGCATGATTTGTTGCTCTGTCCGACTTAACCCGTTGATGGTTGAGGGATACTCTTCCAGATGACGCATCAGCGCTGCCCGCAGAAATGGCAGGGCTGTCAGGTCCTGATCCAGAAACGCCATGAGCGCCTGCGGATCGTCTGAGCAGAACACAGCCCAACCTGTTTTGGCGAGTTCAATGGCCTCTTCGGTCACAACAGTTCTCTTATCAAACAAGGACGCCATCTGATCCGTGTTCAGTTGTCCAATACCCCGGAACGGTTCAATGCCTGGAAATTCGTCAATACAGATCATCTCGATGCTGGTTTCACCCAGATCCATATTTCCAAGACAATCAAGAATTTGCAGGATTTGAAGCTGGTCGAGCAAATCATGCTCAAACCACAGAACGACACTGTCAAAACTGGCGGCAGACAGTAATTTGTCGTCTCTTTCTTTAAACCCGGCCTCCACTTGCGCGAGATCCAAGTCAGGCTCAGCCAGATAGCGTGCCCGTATACGGCTGATTTCGTGGAGATCATCGCCAGCTGGAAAAGGACCGTGATGCATGGGGTCACGCCAGGGCAAAACCTCACCTGAAATCTGGGTCTGGCCGATTATATCAGCCGCGCTGTCGCCATTGGTGATATGCAGTCGTTTCACTTGAGAGCCGTTACATTTCTTTGAGTTTGGTGTGCCAAGTGTAGTCTTGTGGTGCATTGGGTCAATCCCTCCGGAGTGGTTTGTAAACCATGCGTGCAAATATCCGATCACGTTCACATTGACTCCCATAACCGGAATATTATAAAAGAACAAAACAAGAACAAATCTAATATTTGAGGTTGCCAGTGCAGAAGCGCGCTCAAATTTTGACCTGCTTACGCCAGTCAATTGCGAGGATTGACGGCACACGGGAACGTTTGGACAACGCTCACACGGGTGAGTGTTTGCCATTGGGCGTGGAAGAGATTGATAACCTGCTCGATGGTGGCCTGAACCTGTCTGATCTGCACGAAGTACGTTGTTCTAACGCGCGCGACATTGTTTGCGCAAAAGGTTTCCTGCTTGCCCTGTTAGGGCGGTTGGAACATGCCGGGCAAGTGATCTGGATTACTGAACCCGCTGCAGCACTTGAAGCAGGCACGCTCTTTCCAGGAGGTTTGAAACCCTTCGGGTTTGACGCATCCCGGTTCATTCACATACGGCCCACGCATTTAAACGATGCCCTTTGGGCCGCAGGAGAGGCTGCGGTCACGCCGGGCCTCGCAGCGGTTGTGTTTCATATCAAAGGCAACCCCAAAGCAATCGATTTTCCGGCAAGCCGGAAGCTCACCTTGCGTTCGCAAACCAGCAGAACGCCAATTTTCGTCATCCGGCAGTCAGGGGAAGAGGAAGTCTCCAGCGCTGTCACCCGCTGGCATGTGGCACCCGCCGCATCGCTTGCACACCCACATTTCACCAAGGGAGTAGGGAATATGCGGCTTTCCCTGACTCTGGAACGTAACCGCAATGGCCACACCGGAAAGTGGACCATTGCCTGGAACCCCGAGACGAGGTCGTTTGAAAATGCCGCAAATACCCTTACAGCAGCGCATACTGGCGTGCCACTTCACGCATCTGCCCACAAACCGCATCGCCCGCAAGCGATGGGGCAAGTCCTGGCGTATAAAAAGACCGGTTGATACATCACCGCTCGTTGTCATCGATATGGTGAAAAACGCCATGCGTATCATCGCGCTGGAAGAAGACGACAGACTTGTCGGCATCGAGGTGGAGCAGACATTGGGAGACGCCCGCGCCATCAATCCCGGCATCGATAGCGTACAACACGACCAGCATGCCGACATGCAACTCCTCAAACAGATTGCACGCTGGTGCGAGCGTTATACGCCACTTGTAGCCTTAAGCGGCCGGGACGGGCTGTTCTTGAACATTACTGGCTGCGCCCACCTGTTTGGCGGTGAACAGAAGATGCTCGCCGATGTATCCGCTCGCCTGGAAGCGCAAGGATTTCAGATCAGACTTGCCATTGCAGATACGGCAGGTGCGGCCTGGGCGGTTGCGCGCTATGGCAACAATCCGATTGTGAAATCAAACACTAGTGCAGGCGTTGAGCAGGGGGAAACTGCCGTGAGATCAAATCCCCAAGCGAGCGAAGAGCGAGCCGGGCCGCAGGTCCGCGCCATCGCAGGCGTTGAGCAGAGCGAAACTGCCGTGAGATCAAATCCCCAAGCGAGCGAAGAGCGAGCCGGGCCGCAGGCCCGCGCCATCGCAGGCGTTAAGCAGAGCGAAACTGCCGTGAGATCAAACCCATTAAGAGAAGCGCTCGAACCCATGCCGCTCAATGCCTTGCGGCTTCCCCGCGATCAGGTGGCGGAAATGACGCGTGTGGGCTTCAGAACCATTGGCTGCATCATTGATCTGCCTCGTGCACCCATCGCTGCCCGTTTCGGCAACAGGGTTCTGCAGCGCCTTGATCAGGCACTGGGAAATGAAGATGAAGCTCTTTCACCGCTGCAACCGGTGGCAAAGCTGGTGGCCGAGAAACGCTTTCCCGAGCCGCTGGTGTATGAAGAGGATATCCAGAGAACCATCCGCATCCTGGCTGATAATCTGGCCCTGAGCCTTGAAAAACACGGAACCGGCATGCGCCAGTGCGAACTGGTGCTGTTCCGCGTGGATGGGGAGATCGTGTCGCTCACGGTGGAGGCTTCCAATCCCTTGCGTAATGTCAAACGCATTGCTGACCTGTTTGATGAGCGTCTGGCAAGCCTGCATGATGACTGGGAGGCCGGGTTCGGATTTGACGTGATCCGCCTTTCCGTATTGCGCAGTGAAAGGTTGGAGGCAAAGCAGGAAACCCTGACCCATGATACGGTCACAACAGACACGATCGCCCATCTGGTGGACCGGCTTTCCTCACGTCTGGGTTCGCGCCAGGTTCTGGTTTGCGAGACTGCTGACACCCATATCCCCGAGCGCCAGTTCGCCCTTGTGCCCGCCGTTCACCATCAGGCACAGGGAAACGCCGCCCTTCAACAGGAAAGCCAGGTTGCTACACGGCCGATCATCCTGCTGTCGCGGCCCGAACTGGCTGAGGTGGTTGCTGAAGTGCCGGAAGGCCCACCCATTCGCTTCAGATGGCGCAAGGCACAATATGAGGTCGCCCGCTATGAAGGCCCGGAACGCATCGCCTGCGAATGGTGGAAAGATGGCCGCGGCATCTATTCGCGAGACTATTTTCGCATCGAGACCAATGACGGCCATCGCCTATGGCTCTTCCGTTACGGCCTTTACGTGCGTGAAACCGATATTCCCAAATGGTATGTGCACGGGATGTTTGGATGAACAACGCAAACACCTATGTGGAACTGGCCGCTGCCAGTAATTTTTCATTTCTGCGTGGCGCTTCCCATGCCGAAGAACTTGTGGTGGAGGCCAAATCCCTGCAACTGGCTGGCCTTGGAATTGCGGACCGTAATTCTGTGGCCGGCCTTGTGCGTGGGCATATGGCAGCAAAGGAAGCAGAGCTTGCCTTTGCGCCCGGCTGCCGGTTGGTTTTCATGGATGGAACCCCTGATGTTTTCGTCTGGCCGGAGAGCCGGGAAGCATGGGGGAACCTGTGCGAAATTCTGAGCCTCGGCAAGCGCCGGGCCCCAAAGGGCGAATGCCATCTGGAATTGCAGGATTTGCTGGAGATGGGTGCCGGACTGCTGATGGTCGTTCACCCTGGCACGCATTCTGTGGAGCATTTGAAATCTTGCCTTGTGACGCTTGAAGCGCATTTCAAGGATTACGTGCATTTGGGCCTGTTAAGGTCTTACGGCCCAACGGATCAGCGCCGTATGAAAGAACTCGCCATACTGGCCAGCAGTCTTTCCATACCGCTCATTGCCATAGGCGATGTGCTCTACCACAAGCCGGAAAGACGTCCGCTGCAGGACGTGATCTCCTGCATTCGTGAAGGCGAGACTTTGGCAACCATCGGTACAAGGCTTGAAGTTAATGCAGAAAGACATTTGCGCGCACCGGCAGAAGTATATCGCCTGTTCAAGGGCTATGAAGAGGCGGTTGCGCGCACAAATGAACTGTTTGCCCGCATTCATTTCTCGCTGGATGAACTCAAGTATCAATATCCCGATGATCCCGTATTTGAAGAACTGGGCGGCAAGCCCGTATCATCGCAAAAGGCGCTGGAACGCCTCACACAAATGGGCCTGAAAAGGCGCTATCCGCAAGGGGCGCCGGACAAGGTGCTGAAAGCCATTGCCCATGAAACAGACCTGATCCGCAGGCTCAACTATGCCTCTTACTTTCTCACCGTTTACGACATGGTGCGCTTTGCCCGCTCGCAAGGCATTTTGTGCCAGGGCAGGGGATCGGCAGCTAATTCCGCGGTTTGCTTTTGTTTAGGCATCACAGAGGTAGACCCGGGCAAGGTGGATCTCCTCTTTGAGCGCTTCATATCCGAAGAGCGCAACGAACCACCAGACATCGACGTGGATTTTGAGCATGAACGCCGCGAAGAGGTGATCCAGTACATCTACAACAAATATGGTCGCGAGAAATCAGGCATTGCCGCAACCGTTGTAACCTACCGCTCCCGCTCGGCCATCAGGGAAGTGGGCAAGGTCTTCGGCATGTCGGATGATTCAATCACCGCCATTTCCGGTACGCGCTGGGGCAGTTACTCCGGTGACATAAACACGGAGGACGCCAAACGGGCAGGGCTGGACCCGCAGGACAAACACCTTTCCCAGATGCTGGATCTCGCCCAGCAATTGGTGAGTTTCCCCCGTCACCTGTCGCAGCATGTGGGTGGTTTCGTCATCACCAAGGACCGGTTATCCTCGCTCATTCCCATTGAAAATGCGGCCATGGAAGACCGCACCATCGTGGAGTGGGATAAGGATGATCTGGAAAGTCTGGGCATGCTCAAGATCGACGTGCTGGCCCTTGGCATGCTCACCTGTATCCGCAAGGCGTTTGATTTTTTGAAAGACCATTATGGCCGCCACGAAACCCTTTCATCGCTAAAGGATGGGGACGTGCCCACCTATGACATGATCTGTCGGGCCGATACGATCGGGGTCTTCCAGATCGAAAGCCGGGCGCAGATGTCTATGTTGCCGCGCCTGCGACCGCGCAACTATTATGATCTGGTGATTGAGGTGGCGATTGTGCGGCCCGGGCCGATCCAGGGCAATATGGTGCACCCATATCTTAAACGCAGACAGGGCAAGGAGCCGGTCAAATATCCAAGCAAGGAGCTGGAAGGCGTTCTGGGCAAGACACTGGGAGTGCCGCTCTTTCAGGAGCAGGCCATGAACATTGCCATTGTTGCCGCAAAGTTCTCTCCAGGTGAAGCCGATAAATTGCGCCGGGCCATGGCAACCTTCCGGCGGGTGGGCACCATCGGCTCGTTTCACCGCAAAATGGTGGAAGGCATGGTGGCAAATGGCTATGAGCGTGAATTCGCCGACCATTGTTTCAAACAGATTGAGGGCTTTGGCGAATACGGTTTCCCCGAAAGCCATGCGGCAAGCTTCGCGCTTCTGGTTTACGTTTCCTGCTGGCTTAAATGCCATTACCCGGATGTGTTTTGCGCTGCTATCCTCAATTCTCAGCCCATGGGCTTTTATGCGGCAGGTCAGTTGATCCGTGATGCCAGAGAACATGGTGTGGATGTGCGCGCGGTTGATATCAACAGCTCCCACTGGGATTGCATGCTGGAGGAGGGGGCAGAAAACCGGGCCATCAGCCCGCAACACCGCGAAATGACCGGTATCATGAAAAACACCCATGCCGTGCGTCTGGGTTTTCGCCATGTGAAAGGTTTTGGCGAGGAAAATGCAGAGATGCTGATCGCGGCACGTAAAAAGGGTTATGACAGCGTGCGGGATTTGTGGCTGCGTTCAGGCCTTTCGCGCAGCGCCATTGAAAAACTGGCAGAGGCCGATTGCTTCCGCTCAATTGGTCTTGATCGGCGTGAGGCGATCTGGGCGGTAAAGGCGCTGGACCCGCTTTCAAGCGCTGAACGCCTGCCGCTCTTTGCAGCCGTTGATAATACCGACCTGCAACGCGAACCGGACATCAAACTTGCTCCCATGCCATTGGGCGAACATGTAATGATCGACTATCAGTCGCTCACCTTTTCCCTAAAAGCCCATCCGATCAGCTTCTTGCGTGAGCAGCTCGCCAAGCGCAATTTTGTCATGAACGGGCGGCTGCGTGACATGCCAAGCAACCGCACCGTACAGGTGGCGGGGCTCGTGCTGGTGCGCCAGCGGCCCGGCTCTGCCAAAGGCGTTATCTTTGAAACCATCGAGGATGAAACGGGCGTGGCAAACATCATCGTCTGGCCCAAGACCTTTGAGAAGTACCGAAATCTGGTGCTGGGCAGCCGCTGCATCGCGGTGAGGGGCAAATTGCAGAACGTGGATAATGTGATCCATGTGGTGGCCCACCATGTGGAGGATTTAACGCCGCTTCTCTCCACACTGCATGATTGTGATACGGCGATTGAAAGCCTCGCCAATGCCGATGAAGTACGCCGCCCGCAGGAGGATATTCGCCAAAAAATCAAACCCGCTTCCCGCCTCGCACGCCTGCTGCGTGAGGCACCGGAACTGAGGGCCGACTACGTCAAACTCGCCGCCCGCCGTCAGGCACAAAAGGTGTTGCCAAAGGGCCGGAACTTTCATTGATGGGGTTTGGGTGTTGGCATCTTACATAAAGAACCGCTTGTTTTCTTACCCTAAGCTATCACTCATTCTTTCCCGTTTTGCTTGGCTTTATATTCCTGCCATTTTTCGCCAGTGCGAAAACCAAATTTCCGTGCTTCTCTCATTTCCTCATATGAAGAGAACCCTCTTTCCGCAGCGATATGAGGTCTTCTGATATGGGCACCATAAAACATCAGAACAATACCCAAGAAAAATAGTGTGATGAATGCAAATGAATATCTTCTGTTGGGGCGCTTTTTGGATTTGGAAAAGATTTTTTGAAGTAGACGAACGAACCCAATGATACCGGTAAACAGGAATAACATAAAACCGATAGCTTGAACTAACTTGCCATCGCTTCTGTGAATAATTTCTTCCACAGGCTCCGGATTTGTTGCTGGCGGTGATGGAATTGCGAAAAACATCCCAACAACAAAACACACAAAAGGTGTTAGAAAAATCAGGGTGAAGATTTTAGGAAGCTTGGCATAGTTTCCGTTACCAAAGTTTGTATCAGGCTTCCAGTTTGGTGCCTTGGCCACGTTGATTTTTTGGTTCAGTTCATCGACCAGCTGATCAGTCGTCAAACCCAAATTTCTTGGTAGTATGTGAATATACGGCTGTTCAATTTCCTTTTGAAACAAGCCGAAAGAGGCAACTCGCAAGACCTTGCTAATGGCAGAAAGAAAGATATTTTTTGATGCCCAAGCCTTGTCGGGCTCTTTCATCCAAATCCGAACTCCATGATCCCAATAGCCATAGGTGGTTACAATCCTGACGTTATTCCATTGTAGAAACAGATCTCTTCTAATTCCCTGCCCCAGGCGTGTAATCCCGTTATCATCGATTGTCAGTGTAACGTTTCTTAGTTGTCTATTCGCAAAATTCTGAAGTGCACTAAAAATGAGGATAAGCGTAAAACCAATTAACGTGATCGCTATGAAGACACTATGGAATACAATAGATGGCTCGTATCGCCTCATTTCACTATCCAAGGGAATAGTGGATAACTTACCAAGCATGAAGCAGATCCAAAGGAAACCCAGCGGAGGGAGAGATTCCATTAATGTGAAAATCGAATTTACTGTTTTGCTATATTTTGGAGGTTTGGCGCTGCTTAACAATTTGAAATTCCCACATATGTATTCACACAACGAGAACATAAATATAAAAAATTTATTAGAATCTAAACATAGTCATTCAGAGGGTGCATGCTCCGATTTTTAGTAAATCAAAGTTAATGCCTTATTATTTCTACTTGCTAACATCATCATCATCTCATTGATCAGATTCGGAAAAATGACCTACCTTAACCCCGCCCACGATGAAAAAATCTTCAAAACGGCTGCGTTGCCACTTTTACAACTCGAAACCATCTGTTCCAAATATGGTCACAGCTTTATTGGCGCTGGCTTTTCGCAATTAATGGAGCAGCTAGGTGCAGAATTGATTGAACACGGTTGGCTGGAAGGTGAGGATAGTGACATTGAAAGAGCCTTGCGAGTTCAATCCTGCATTTCGGCCGTTTCAGAACAAACGGGATATAAACTACGCTCAGAGGCTGTGTCACATATCGCGAAGCGGACTGATTATTATCATGAACAACTTTCCGAGGAGAAACAAAAAAACTGGGTGATATATGAAACAAAAGCCTATGTTGCTGAAGATGCTGAGGGGCTACTGTTTTTTATGAAATACCGTAAACTTGATTATGGCTATTTCGAACTCACCCTGTTTGTTTGTTTCCCAGAAATCTGCCGGGAACTTTTCAATCAGGAAATCAAGCGGCTTTCCTTTGCATCGCACTTTGATCAAAATTTTAGTCAGCAAACAAATTCAGGGCCATTTAGTCAGAAAATGATTGGTGAAAACAGATTTGGTTCTAGAGATTACAGTGTCATAAATTTTGTGGCCGAAACCATTCATCCCCACAATGTGCGAAGCATTTCACAATCTGGGCTCGAAATACCCAGTGCATTCATGCAAATAAAGATGACAGTCTTTATGATGTGAGGTCTAAGACGTAATTCGAAATTTGTTGCAACCAAAATTCATATTGATCCCTCCCAAAATTCTAGCCAAAAACACTCGCCTGTGTTTAGGTGACTCGACCATTCAAAACGGGAGATTCCCTTGCAATTAGAAACCATTGCACTTTTCGCACTGACCGAATTTTTGTTATCGCTCACACCGGGGCCTGCGGTTCTGCTGGTGATCGGTTTGTCCATGCGTCAGGGCTTCCGCATTGGTTTCATGGCAACGCTTGGAATACTCTCCACAAACGCAGTGTTTTTCACCCTGTCAGCGCTTGGCATTGGTGCCTTGATCCTGGCAAGCGCCACGCTCTTCACAGTGCTTAAATGGGTGGGTGCGGCTTACCTCGTCTATTTGGGGCTGGGAATGGTTCGGCCGCTCGTCAAATGCTTCTGGAAAAAGGAAAGCGCAGACGAAGAAGGCCTCGATCTGGAAGACGCGCGAAAAGCCGTGCCAAAGCGAAAACAATCAGCACTGCGCTCTTTCTGGCAGGGCTTTTCCCTTCAGGCCTCCAACCCCAAGAATCTCGCATTCTTCGTGGCTATCCTGCCGCAGTTCATAACGCCTGAGGGAAATATCGCATTTCAGATGTTGGTATTGGGCGTTGTCTCAGTCCTGCTTGAACTGCCGATTCTGGTCTTCTACGGCCTCGCGTCAGCGCTTTCGGCGCGGATCATGAAGGAGCGCCTGATCGAATGGATTGAGGCCATCGGCGGCGGTATATTGATCGGTCTTGGCGGCGCATTGGCTTCGTCTCAACGGTAACACGCTTCTTTTGTTACATGTATAGAAAGCAATACCGAGGATCCGGACAGTAAGGGCATGAACACAAATCTGAAGTCACTCAGCAAATTTATGAGTCTGGTTTTGAGGCACAAACCTGAAGAAATCGGAATAAAGCTGGATGCAAACGGCTGGGTATCGATCGAGGACTTGGTGCTTAAATCGAACGGCAAACTGACCCATGAAACCATCAAGTCTATTGTGGAGCAGAACGATAAAAAGCGATTTGCCATATCAGATGATGGGAAGTCAGTGCGTGCCAATCAGGGGCATTCTGTAAACATCGATCTTGATCTTAAACCAACTGAGCCACCGGGAATCCTTTATCACGGCACCGCATCAAGGTTCTTGGATTCCATTAAATCGGAAGGCCTGAAATCACAATCAAGGCAGCATGTTCATCTTTCTCTGGAGATAGAAACAGCAAAATCAGTGGGGCAACGATACGGCAAGCCGGTCATACTGGAGATTGACGCACACCAAATGCATCAAGATGGTATCCTGTTTTATGTTTCAGAGAATGGTGTTTGGCTGACGCAGTCCGTGCCGGTGAAATACATCAAGTTCTAACGGCACCATTTCAATCACTCCAATCATCAGTCACTAGAATTGTCGTCGCAGAGCAGTTGAACCGTTTCGGGTTCCCCATCCGGAAAACTGGTCACGTATTCCTCAGGTAACCAGTCCTTAAACGCTTCGATCAACACGGGCGATCGCGGCGTTTCCAGTTCAAGAATTTTCTCAGCCAGCAATGATGCGGCAGCCCGACATGGTTCAGACGCCAGATCATTAGAAATTTCAAACTTGGCGTTTTCTCCCCAATAGTCCCAGGGCTTCAACTCTATGCCGCTCAAGGCCGCAGCATCACGAAACACATTGGCAGCAGCAAACCATTCGCCGGTAATGTTCAACCGGTGCACCCCGCATTTATTGTAAGAAATCTCGCCGCTCCGCACTCGTTTCCAACCATCAGCGGCTTTGATAAACCGCTCCGATGGCACGTCTGTCGCATCGAATTCCAACAGTGAGATGCCGGGCTCTGCTACCACCTCCACATCCAGCAGCCGCCATTGCTCTCCGTCATGAAACTCGCATAGCCAATGATCTTCCCAGAAGCCTCGCGTGAAATAATCAGCAAACCCCACACGCAATCGGGCTGGTGTCCTGTGACTGCGATAGGCGGAGACTGCGAGCAGTGCGAAATCACGGCAGACACCCGCACATTTACGGATTTTCGATTGGGGACCGGTTTCGATAGATCTGCTCAAAATGTCTGCTACGGATCTCGCCCGCATGTCATCCAGATGCAGGTTAGGCGAAAACACCGCCTGGCATTCTTCACTGCCCACATGAAACAAATGTCGCGATATTTCATCAGCAAGCTGCTTCGGTTCCAAAGGCCAACTGCGGATCAGGGATCGAAAGGTTTTGGGGTCTGAATAGGGGGAATGATTATCATAGGATTGCATCATTGGACCGGCTCACATTGTTGAAGGAGCCAATACTAATGGGGCAAATTTTTAAAATTTGTCAAGCAGATGCCCGGCATTCGCTTGGACTGAAGTAATTTCTGTGACAGCGACAAACTGGACGCTGGACGTGAAATCCATTCTGGCTTAACAGAAGACCCATGAGAACTTTTGCACGACTGACCCGGATATTGCCTCTGGCACTGCTGCTGACAATCAGTGTGTTGTCGCAGGCCTTGTCCATGAGCCATCATGGTCATGCATCAGGTCACATACATTCAGGGGAACTTCAAACCATCATCATTTGTACTGATGGTGAGTTCCGTGAAATCACGGTTGATGCAAACGGTGAACCGATTGAGGAGGGTGGCAACCTTCCACACTGTCCACTGTGTCTTGCATCCGGAATATATTATCTACAGGCTGCTGTTCAGCTATTCCTTCTTGCGCCCAGTATGGCGGAGGAGAAGCTTCTGCCAGTCGCTTCATACAGTAAGCCAACCTCGCGCGAGCCTGACACGCTCAACTGCCTCGATCCACCACACACAATCTGATCCATAAATTAGCACGTGCAAGTCAGGGTAGGCTTGCGCGAATTCGCATTCTTATTGGGCAGATTAGTAATGTACCTGAAATCAAAATATATCAGACAGCCTGACTGTGCTGTCATTTCTTCAAAACTATCAAAAATAACACTAGCAGCATGCTTAGCATTCAGTTGCATGGCGTTAGCTTCTGCAGATGAAAACAATCAAGACAACGAGCAAATTACCCACGCACATGTGGGAAATGTGCACCGCGTGGATGGCCACGCACCGATAGGTGTGATGGGTGATCATTTGCACAAGGAAGGAGAATGGATGTTCTCCTATCGCTTCATGCAGATGGGCATGGAAGGCAATCAGATCGGCCGTGATGAGGTTTCACCTACAACGATCGCAACCACCGTGCCAAACCGGTTTTTCGGCCTTCCGGGTCAACCGCCGACGCTTCGGGTGGTGCCCACACAAATGACCATGAACATGCACATGTTGGGAGCCATGTATGCACCTACAGATGATTTAACTCTCATGGCGATGGTGAATTACATCGAAAAGGAAATGGACCATCTGACATTTACCGGTGGTATGGGTACGGGTATTTTAGGAACCTTCACTACAGAATCTGAGGGTTTCGGCGATACCAGGATTGCTGCTCTGCAACGCCTATTTGAGGATGAAACACACAGCATCCATTTGAATTTCGGCGTGAGCCTTCCCACTGGCTCCATCAAGGAACGTGATACAGTTCTTGCACCCAATGGCATGACGCCTAATCTGCGTCTTCCCTATGCCATGCAGCTTGGTACCGGCACCTATGATCTGTTGCCGGGCATAACCTATAACGGTTTTTCAGGTGATTATTCGTGGGGCGCTCAATACCGAAGCGAAATCAGATTGGGTGAAAACAGCGAAGGTTACACCTGGGGTGACAAACATGCTGTGACGGCCTGGGTCGCAAGGAAATGGCAACCCTGGATCAGCACGTCTCTGCGCCTTGATGCCATGACCCAGGATGCCATTGATGGCATTGATCCAAACATCATTGCTCCGGTCCAGACTGCTGATCCTGCCAACTATGGAGGCGAGCGGGTAGACATCCTGTTTGGCGTGAACCTCCTGGGTCAGGAAGGTGCTGCAAAGGGTCATCGCCTGGCAGCAGAATTCGGTGTTCCGATTTTTCAAGACTTGAACGGTCCACAAATGCAAACCGACTACACTCTGACACTGGGGTGGCAGAAGTCATTCTAACGAAAGGAAAAAACATGTTTAAACAGGGCCTCAAATGGGCTGTTACAGCCATTTCATTCCTGGTCATTTCCATGGCCAATGCCGGGGAAATCAAGATCGGCTCACTTGTCATTTCAGATCAAAACATACGCGCAACGGTCGCTTCTGCAAAAGTTGCAGCTGGGTACCTCACCATTCGCAACGACGGCAGTGAGCCGGATACGCTGTTGGGCGGAACAGTGGATTTTGCCGCAAAGGTAGATGTTCATGAAATGAAAGTGACCGATGGCATTATGAAGATGCGGCCATTGGCTGATGGCCTCATAATTCCTCCAGGTGAAACAGTCATTCTGAAATCTGGCGCCGAACATTTGATGTTCATGAAACTCAAAGAACCCATGACCGAAGGTGAAACACGTACCGTTACGCTGTCATTTGAAAAAGCTGGCAAGGTGGAAGTTAAGTTTCCTGTTGGAAGCCTTTCAGGCGAACATTCCGGCCACACCCACTAGACACAAGCAAAAACAATTGCGCCCCGGATTTGTAATATCCGGGGTGCGATACACTCACCTATGCTTCGCTGTCCTTGCTGAATGATTTCCCAGACGTCGCAAGTAACAGCGAGACGAAGGTAGCAGCAACGGCAAACCAGACCACAAGCCCGTGACTTTCTGAAAACAATAATATGCCCCAAGCAATGCCTGCAAAAAGAGAAATGAAAGAGGCAAACGAAACAAACACGCCTCCGGTTTTCTCGATAACGTGAAAATAGATCAGGCTTTCGATTACGCCTGCCAGCACGAAAATCAGTATTGCCACTTCACCGCCGGACCAGTTTGATCCCACAACGCCGGGGTTTCCATAGAAAAAGAAGACTGGCAGGAACAACAAGGTAGCCACCAGGGTTTGGGCGGTCACCACCTGAAGTGAAGTCATTCCGCGTGGCCAGCTTGAAGCAATGTAGATGGATTCAATGCCATAACAAAATGGCACCACCAGCGCGACGAAGATCCAATAGGTGTTGCCATATCCTGGCAGTTCAAGCTCTGGCCAGAGTACAAGCAACACAGCGACAACGCCCAATCCAACAGCGATCAAACGCTGAATTGATACCGGTTCTGTTTTCAATGACGTTGCGATCAGTATTGTGATCACGGGAACAAGCGTTGCGATCAACGTGAGAATGCCAGCAGGTATGTGGGGTGCAGCATGCAGTGCTGCCAGAAGCGGGAATATATAGCCAAGCAATCCGATGATAACGAGAAAGTAGATGAGCTTCACCGTTATGCCAAAGGTTTGCCGCCGTACAAGCAGGATGATCGTGAATACAATCGAAAGTAGCACCAGCGCGATCATCAGCGTGTCGATCTCGGACAACCCTCGCTCAGCTGCAAGTTTGAGCATGGCAAATTGAAGCCCCCATAAAACACCCATCACCACAAGCAATGCGAGTGCAACCCAACGGGTTAATGATGCAGGTGAAGGGCTCAAAGATCGGTCTCTCCGTTAAATCGCTCCCGATGGTGTCAGGCTCTTCAATTAACGGCAAGAGCTTTCAGGTGAAAACCTGTCTGATAACTCAAACAATATCTCTCAAAGCGGCCATGTGATCGGGTCGAATGCCGCAGCAACCTCCCACCAGATTGATATCCCGGTCAAGCCAGGTTTGTGCCGCTGATGTGAAGTCTTCGGGGCTGATGGTTCCTTCGAAAATCCAGGTATTGTCAATGAATTCACCGGAATGAGCGTAAACACCTACAAGGCCATTCCAGTGTTCTTCCACCACGTCCAGACATGCGTTTATGTCTCTCACATCCGTATGCATGATACTGATCAGTGGAATATCTTTATCGTCCAGAGCGGCAATCGCATCCTTAAAGAGTTTATTGGAACCTCCGAAAACCTTGCCCGTTTCATCCGTCTCACCCGCTTGCAAACATATGTTGCCATCTGCATCGGGGGCGCAGGACAAGCCAACCCAGACTGGTAGACCGTTTGAGCGAGCACCTTCAAGAACAGCCAGCATACGTGGAACTTCCACCATCATTTCCAGCATGATGAGGTCAGCACCGGCATCAGCCATGATTTTCGCCTGCTCGGTTGCGCCGCTCTTCAGTTCCTCGAGTGAAGGCAGGCGTCCGGAAAAGGTCCAGTGGGATATTCCGCCAGCAACTAACACATTCGGATTGCCCATGTTTTCTCGAGCCTCGCAAGCAAGTTCAACCCCGCGTTGGTTATTGGCTTCAAAGAGTTCGGGAACACCAGCATCTTCAAGCAGATTGCGCGATGTGGCAAAGGTATTGGAAATAACAATCTGTGCGCCATGGTGGATATAATCTTCGTGAATGGCTCGCACAATATCAGGATGGCTCAACGCGCCGCCACCGTTCCAAGCGTTTTCTAGTTGGGGCACACCACGACGTTCCACTTCGGTGCCAGTGCCGCCATCGATCATGATCTGCTCACCATTTCGCATCCGGTGAAGGAGTTTTTCATATCGGGTCAAGTTCATCACCCCGCGCTTTTTCCAATCCAGCTACTGATGCAACAATATTCTGAGAAATTCTAAGCTGTTTGCGACAGTGTTTTTTTACGCCACACGAGAAGCTGGTTGTTCGCAGGCATAGGAGTATCATTTTCAAAGGTCATGCCGCCGCTCATAGCCAGCAGGTCAATCTCTTCAAAGTCGGGAATTCCGCCACCGGGATAACTCGCCCTAAGATAGGCATCAAACTGGGCATTGCTTTCCGTCGTAAAAGCACCGTCATATTTGAACGGGCCATAGAGGATCATGACACCCCCGGGCTTCAAAGATCCGGCAGCACCCAGCACATAATCCCGCACTGTAGATTGATCCACAATATGCAGGCAGTTTGCGCTGTATACCGCATCAAACTGCTCGCTAAGGGCAGGCCATTGATTAATGTTCAGCTGTATGGGAGCGGGAAGATTGGGCCGGGACAATTGAGCAAGCGTATCAGTCAGGCCATAGGCGCTGAGGTCAAGATCACTCGTCTGCCATACCACTCCCGGCAGGGCAGAAGAAAAATGATCCGCATGCTGACCGGTGCCGCTGGCAATTTCCAACACCCTGTCTCCATCAGAAAGCAGCTTCTGGAGTTCAGTCAAAATATGATCTTTGTTGTTGTCAGCTGCTTTGCTGAAAAACCCGTTGCTCAAACTCTGTTCCACCGTGTTTGCAATGCGCGGTAAGCTGGTCAAACCACAACCTATTATTCCTGCAAATAGTCGTGTGGGCAATAATACCAAATTGTAATATTTGCAGAAGTTTGCTTCACACCGTGCACAACATTGCAGAACCTGTATGGATGAGAGTTGCAAAACCGCTGGTGGCAAGCACTACAAACAGAAACCCCAGTAAGGGGTGAATACGCTTGTTGATGAAGGATTTTATCGCCAGAAAGCCCGTCCAACCCAGCATCACAACAAAGATCAACGCATTTCCGTACATGCCGAAAATTCCGGTGAGGCAGGACCGCATGGCAATGGCGTTTTGGCCCGTGAAATAAATTGAACAGACCGCAATGATGATTTGCAGCACCGCAATCACCATCAATACGTTTCTTGTTGTTTTTGTCCGTTGTTCCAAAACCCCTGTCCCTGCCAAACCACTAATTTCACTAACATATAGGAAAAAGCTATCGGTATCTAATTTTATTGCGATTTGTATTATCGTTTTTCAATTCTCATCTCATCACTATCGATGAACAATATCACGCCAAAAGGAGAGGCTTGAGAGATGAGTAAAGAATATCTGTCCCAAAAATTGAAAAACGAGATTTCCCACATCAACTCGAAAATAAAGCTGGAAATGAAGCGCCCTAGACCGAGCTTCATGAAACTCCGTCAACTCAAAAAGAAACGGTTGCTGTTCAAAGACGGTGTCAGTCAGGTTCTGGCAGAGCCGGTGAAGCTTCCTTTGCAGTCCAGCACCAGAACCCGTTGACAGTATTGGCCCAATCCAACCCATGAAAGGAACATGAAATGAGATGTCCGATAGATAATGAAACCCTGATCATTAGTGAAAGAAACGGTGTAGAGATCGACTATTGTCCTCAATGCAGAGGTGTTTGGCTGGACCGCGGTGAACTCGACAAGATAATTGATCGCAGCGGAGCCGGTGGCGGTAGGAAAGAAGACCAAAGACATTCCTATAAAGACCAGGAGTATCGTTCAAAACGCAAAAAGAAGAGCTCCTTCCTGGAGGAAATATTTGATTTCTGAAGATCAGTGAGAAAAGTCTGCTTAAGTTGTGTGCCCTGCCGTGTCGTCTCATTCTTGCAAATTTCACAATCTCAAAATAGGCTTTCATTCAGCGCAAACTAAACACCAACACAAGCGAAGCTGAACGGGCAGACCAGTGTCACAATCATCTCCAACGCTGCACATGATGTGCGGGAAAATCGCTTCAGGCAAATCCACACTTGCATCCCGATTGGCAGAAACTGACAGGGCCATCATAATCTCAGAAGATGAGTGGCTTTATACGCTTTTCTCCGATCAGATGTCGTCACCAAAAGACTATGTGCGGTGTTCCGCTAAGCTTCGCAAAGCGATGAAAAGTCATATCGCAAGGTTATTGGAAAACGGCGTGTCGGTCGTGCTGGATTTTCAGGCGAACACGGTCGAAGCGCGCAACTGGCTCAGAACAATCATTGATGATACCGGCGCCTATCATCAGCTCCACGTTTTGAATGTGCCGGATGAGGTTTGTCTTCAGCGTTTGCATGAACGCAACGCTTCAGGCGAGCATCCATTTGCTGTGAGCGATGAACAATACCATCAGATATCAAGGCACTTTTCACCACCTTCAGCGGATGAAAACTTTAACCTGGTAGAGTATGATGAAAACGGTTGAGGGGACACAGATCGATCAGATCCTTTCAAGTTGTGGAAATTGCAAATGGTCACCAAAGAAGAGAAATATGCGAGAAAGAGATTTCTCATAGACTTGGGGCTGAAAGAAAATCCAAGTTTGACTGAACCCTCGCAACGATTCCAACCTGCTTATCGCATAGCCCATGCATGCTTTGATTGCCGCAAAAGCTACAAGATAGAAATTGGGTTTGCACGCGAAACTTCAAACGCCAAATGCCCGCAATGCTCAGAAAACCTCCATTATATGGGGCGCTCTTTTAAAACCCCTAAGCAAACGGATGTGAAGCAGTGGGCGAAGGTCAAGAAACTCTATGAAGCGGGTTTTGTGTTCTTCAGTTATCGCCACTTTCCCGAGGCTGAACCGCTGCCGGAAAGACTGCAGGACGTGGATGATTTCCTGGCGCGTAATCCTGACCACCCAATGAAGGTAGGATAGATGGGTGCTACACTGGAAGAACTAGAGGGTGAGGTATGGGATGAACCTACGCACGAGTCCCATCTGGTGACAACATGTCATCGGCTTAGGAAATTGCCAATTGATCAATTCTCAACAGAAGACCTCAGAATTATGATTGGTCAAAATTTCGGGCTGGAGCACTTGCTCCCAATCGCTATGAATGTGTTGCGTCAACAACCTCTTGCTGCTGGAGATTTTTATGAAGGTGATCTACTCCGAGCCATAATTTTCAGTCACCACGTCGACAAAAAGGGCGACGTAACTTTGAATGCTGAGTTAGTCAAAATCTGTGAACACGCGATGAAACAACTGGAAGCACAAACTGTCGCTGAGTTGGAATATATGGATGATCCTGCCGAGTATGGGCTCGATGAACAAGCCCGATGCGACATGCTTTCAACTGCGCTAAAAGACCTGGCTACATCAGAACCCTATCAGGATTTTGTTCAATTTATAGACTCACAGTGATCAGGAATTAGTTGCTGCATGTGAATAAAGGGTGAGGGAACCCGCTAGATCCCCTAATGCACGAAATCGATCTCCACGCTCTTGCTGCCTTTTTCCCACGCCTGATGCACGAGCTTCTTGGAGCGTTCGAACAGCTCTGAACCTTCCCTGCTGTCCGCATTGGCAAAGGTAAGTCCAATGCTCACGGTAAAGTTCCAGTTTGGCGTTTCATATTCAGCACAAGCTTCCTTGGCGTTCTCGAATATACGCTCTGCCGTGCGCGTCGCGGTTTCGGTGTTCGTGTTGGGCAGAATGACAGAGAACTCGCCCTTGGATACACGACCCACACTGTCATAGGCACGTGTCTGCGCCACCAGCAGGTCAGCAAACTTCTTGAGCATGGCATCAGCCACAATATGCCCGCGGGATGCAATCAGCTCGTCCAGCTTGTCAATTTGCATGGTCAATACAGATAGTGGTGAGTTGTAACGGCGGAACCGGTTGAATTCGTTATCAAGCAGGCTTTCAAAGTGGTCCACATTCTGCAGCCCGGTTAACTCGTCAGTCAGCGATTGGTCCTTGAGGTTCTTATGCACATTGTCAAAGTCACGAATGCTTAGCATGGAAACCAGTTTACCGTTTTCAGTAACCGGAATATGACGGATTTTCCTGGCGATCATCTCTTCATAGATGTGAAATGCAGTGTCCTCGACTGCACAGGTGAAAACAGGTGTGGTCATTTCCTCAAAAACTGGCTTGTCAAAGAACCCCGTATTGGTTCTTGCAAGGGCTCTGATCAGATCGCGTTCGGAGATAATGCCCGTCACGAATTGGTCCTTATCGACCACCGGCAAAGCACCGATGTTAAACTCGGCGATCATCTGCGCCACTTCGATAAGGATTGTGTTGGGTGAAACAGATTTAACGTCAGAGCGATTGGATGATGATAGAAGGTCGTTGATACGCAATTTTTCCTCGCCTTCCCGTTTTCGGGATTTGTAAGAGCTGTGGTTCGTAAAAATCACACTGCCTGACGTGGCTTAAGCGAAGCTGGAAAAACGGCTGAAAACATACTTCGTTCTGAAAATATTTATTTTGTGTTCGATCAGCGCCAAACCCTTGTGGGGCACAAGCTTCGCGCAATTTCTGGAACCTAATTCTAATAAAAAACGCATGAAGGTTGTGGATCTTGCTTAACGCTCAAAAACAAGAATACGAAAACGCCGTGCCAGCTTCAGATCAGGAAGCTGCTGCATCCGCTGTTGAAACCCTGTCCAAGGCGCGCCTTGAGTCAGCGATCAATCATCTGGGCAGCCGCATTGGTGAGTTGTCGGTCAACATTGCAGGCATTTCCGGGACTGTGGGCGATGTGTCGGTTGATCTGTCCAAGCAGGTTGAGGACTTCGGCACAATTACCACTTCGGTCTATCAGATTTCGAGCACAAATACCGAGATCACCAATGTTCTGGGCAATGCCAAGGAGATCGCCAGCAATGTGCATTCCGGTTTGAGTGAATCCACCGGTCTGGTTGAACGGGTTTTTGCAAATTCTGCCAGTGACATGCACAAGATCGCTGAATCCTCAGAAGCGGTTGTATCTGAACTGGACGGGGTCAACGCAAACATCTCCCAGGTCTACAGCTTTTCTGAATCCATCCAGAAAATCGCAACCCAAACCCAGACCCTCGCAATCAACGCCGGCATTATGGCTGCCAGAGCGGGTGAAGAGGGCAAAGGGTTTGCCATTGTCGCCGAGGCAATCCGTGAACTGGCGCAACAGACCACCTCTGTTTCAAACGAAATCAACGCTCAGTTGAACACCTTGAAAGATACAGTGGGTGAACTCCTTAAATATGGCGAAACAAACAACAAGGTCGCGCTGGAAGCAAAGGAGCGCACTGAGAAGATGGATGATGAACTGAGGAATTTCCGCAGTTTCGGCGAACAGGTGGAAACCCTGACCGCTTCTATCTCTGAGCTTTCCGGACCGGTGGAACAGAATGTTGCCATCTGCTCGCAGGTTGTCAGTAAAATGCATGATCTGGATGGGGAAGCGAAATCCAATTCATCCGCCTTGTCCAAGACTTCCGAGAGCTTTGACAGTCTTGTCTCATTCACCGAGGAGATGATCCGCCTCATTGAGGAAAGCGGTATTGAAACCGAAGACACACCACTGATCCGCAGCTGCATGGAGACAGCAGGCAGGATTGCTGCACTGTTTGAAGATGCCATTGACAGAAACATGATCTCGATCGATGCCCTGTTTGATGAAACCTACCGTCCTATCCCCGGTACAGACCCGCAACAGGCAATGACCGCCTTCACAGAATTCACTGACCGGTTGATGCCTGAAATTCAGGAGCCGTTTCTTGATACGGACCCCAGAATTGCCTTCTGTGCAGCGGTTGACAGAAATGGTTATCTGCCGACCCACAACAAGACCTATTCAAAACCTCAATCGAGCGATCCCGTTTGGAATGCAGCCAATTGCCGGAACCGGCGGATTTTTGACGACCGCACAGGCCTGGCAGCAGGGCGAAACACCAAGCCATTTCTATTACAAACCTATCGCCGGGACATGGGTGGCGGAACCTTCACCCTGATGAAAGACTTATCAGCGCCCGTCCTTGTCAAAGGCAAGCATTGGGGTGGCTTCAGGGTTGGCTTCAAGGTTGGTTGAGCCACCTTCCGGTCAGGATTATTGACAGATTTTCCAAAAAGCTGAGCCATTACAATATCTTTACCCAATTCAGTTATCCTGACCACCAAAGTTGATCGGGAAGGCGTGATGGTAATCTTCGGCATAATGATGTTTCTGGTGTTTTTCGGGGGTATTTTATATGCCAATGCGAAACGCTGGCGATATCTGGCACAGCATTATTCAGAGGTCAGAGACGACTTTATTGAAAAACGCTCCATGCAGGATGCAATTCTGGTTGGAATGGGTGCATACAACACAATCAAGGGTATATTGACGATAGGCGTTTGCAGCAACGGTATATCACTTCGTTTACTCCCTCCGTTTTCCCTGTTTCACAGCCCACTGCACATCCCCTTTAGTGACATTCAAGGCTGGGGAACATCATGGTATCTCAACGATAAATCCACCGAAATCCAGTTGCGCAATGCGCCGGATGTGAAGATCATCATGCCCACTGAACAGGTCAAATGGATCGACAGCATAGCGGGCGGTTTGTTTAGCCTGACCGATGAAAATCCACCGGAAGGGAAGGCAGGCCGCGGAGCCTATGCATTTGTGCTCATCAATGCAGCTTTCGGTATCATCATGGTTGCGAGCATGATTTGGTTTCTTTTCTCCGGTAAAACGGTGTAAGCGCGGCCAATTTACTGTCAGTTACGTAGATGGTTCTCACTGCGATCTTCTGCAGACGATGCGGCCTTGTCTTGTTATGATCTGGATTGTTGGAGAGCAGTTAATGACCGTCAAACGTATAGTCCTGGATGTGGCGACAAGTTCAGTCGCAGAAGTCCGCCAATTCTACGTGGAACTCTTTGATCTTGAGCCTGTCATGGATATGGGCTGGATCGCCACGCTTTCTTCCGGCACATCTGCGCCGGTTCAGATCAGTATCGCATCTGAGGGTGGCTCGGGAACACAGGTGCCGGATGCGTCTATCGAGGTGGATGATGTGGATGCAGTCTATGAGCGGGCAAAGAGCCTCGGCCACAAAATTGAGTATGAACTGACGGACGAACCCTGGGGTGTGCGTCGTTTCTATGTGCTGGACCCGGCAGGCAAATTGCTCAACGTCCTTTCTCACGAGAAATGAAGCGGTATTGGAACAATCCGCAGGAGCCATGTGCATATCTGGAAACAATGCAAATGCAGATTTCGGATAATAGGCACCACTGGGCGTAGAGTTTTGAATGAATTTCTTCATCCTGCGGAATACAATAGTACATCGTTGAAAATCACCTTGTATGCCCGCGAAAAAAACCTGAGAGTGCCGCCTAGAAGAAATTGTGTATTTGTGGATTAGAAAATGGCCAACGAACTTTGCCTGTTGAATTTGGACACTGGTGATTTCATCAAATTAGGAAAACTAACAGAGTCGGAAGACTATGGCGTGCCAGAGCTCGGCTATGAGGGCAGTCATGCATTAATTGGAGGTTTGCCACTAATGTATGATGAGGAGAAAGAAGGACCTCATCCAGATTGGTTGATTCAGCATCGAAAGCACAAAGGTCACGCTCTAAACACCTTTCTGGCTACATCACTTGGGTGCCGACTAATCCTGATACGGGAAAACCAATTTGGTGTTCTATTAGATGATGCAGCCCGAGAAAAGTGCGGTTTGAAAGACGGTGTGGCAATGGAAATTTTTGGTGATTTGGAGGTAAATGAAGAAAGAAGTTTTCTGACAGATGATGAAGGGAATAACACCTCACCTGGGAGCTATTTCTACAAAAAACGTTTAAGCAGGGATCGATGGATAGATGTACCAGAAAGTCTAGAGGAAATAGAAAAAAAGCAACGAAAACAGAAACATTATATTGAAGAGATAAAAGATGCCCTTGCAAAAAACATAGTGCAAAAATTGGGGGCGGATGGAAAAATGAGATGGGTATACTCGATTGGCCAAAAACCAATCTCGAATTCAGTAAAAGATGAGTATTATGGAGATTAGCGTACCAATCCTAAGCAGGAGATGCTCTCCAAAACTGACTCCACCCCCACATCCTGGGGTAACAGAACGTCATTTGACACACACGGCAGAAAATGCTGCACATTCAAGCAAATAACCTTGGATTCTCTAAATGCAGCTCCCACCAAATGCGGTTTTGTTTGATTGCGACGGCGTGCTCGTCGACAGCGAGACGATTACGAACACAGTTATGCGTGACAGTCTGGCCAATTATGGCCTGAACCTGACCTTGCACGAGGTTATGGGGCTCTTTGTGGGTGGCACAATCCAGTCCTGCTATGAGCAGGCAAAGAAGCTCGGTGCAGCACTGCCAGACGATTGGGTGCAGAACATTTATGTAGAGATGTATGAGCGTCTGGCAGAAGAGGTAACCCCCATACCCGGCGCAATCGAAGTGCTTGACCGGCTGGATGCAGCTGGCGTTCCTTACGCGGTGGGTTCAAACGGGCCCCACGCCAAAATGGACATTACGCTTGCTAAAACCGGCCTGAAGGATCGGCTTGAAGGGCGCGTAGTCTCGCGGGAGGATGTGGCCCAACCCAAACCGGCACCGGACATTTATTTACGCGCCGCTCAAATGATGGGAGAGCCTGCCGAACGCTGCATTGTCATCGAGGACAGTGTGAGCGGGGTAAAGGCAGGTAAGGCCGCTGGCATGATAACCTGGGGCTTTACGGCAGAAACCTCTAAAGAGGCGCTGGCCCCAATCAGCGATGCCACCTTCAGCAGCATGGCAGAACTACCGGCTCTTTTGAAAGTCTGAGTACGGGCAAGAAAGTGATCGTGGACAAGCGGGAACACCAACGATAAAACTTCAATGAGTTGACCGTTTCTGGAGTTCAATTCTTGCCACTAAATATTCACACGCCGCTTCTGGAAAGCTTGCCTCTAAGCGAGCTAAATAACACGTCTGTTCTTATGAAAATGGAGGCGTTGCAACCGCCCGGATCTTTCAAGATCCGAGGGGTAGGTCATGCCTGCGAACAACACGCAGGGAAGGGGGCCAAGAGGTTCATATCCTCTTCCGGCGGAAACGCAGGCCTCGCAGTCGCCTATGCGGGTAGAAAACTTGGAATTCCGGTCATGGTGTTTGTGCCGGAAACAACGACAGAACGCGCCAAGGATCTGCTACGGCTGGAAGGCGCTGAGGTAATCGTTCACGGCAGCAGCTGGATCGATGCCAACAATCTGGCGGTCTCCAAACTAACGCCACAGGACGCGTTCCTCCATCCCTTCGATGATCCGCTTTTGTGGGAAGGGCATGCCTCCATGATTGATGAAGTGGTGGCAGATGGAGCGCGCCCAGACGCGGTAGTGCTTTCAGTTGGCGGTGGCGGCCTCATGTGCGGTGTGCATGAAGGGTTGCGGAGAAACGGCCTCGATGATGTGCCGATTTATGCTGCGGAAACGCAAGGCATGGCATCGTTCAATGCCGCGCAGAAAGCGGGCAAGCCTGTTGAACTTTCCGCTGTCACCGGGGTTGCCACATCGCTCGGCGCAAGACAGGTTTGCCAACGAGCTTTCGAAGTGTCTCAAGAAAGAACGGTCAAGTCAGTATTGGTCTCGGATGAGGAAGCCGTGGACGCATGTCTCGCGTTCCTGGATGATCATCGCATGCTGGTGGAACCGGCCTGCGGGGCAGCCCTGGCGCTGCTTTACGGCAAAAAGTTCGACGCTTCAAAATACGACAATGTGCTGGCAATCATATGCGGTGGTTCTACCACAACCGCGTCATCACTTCAGAATTTTCGAAAATAAAACAAGCGGTTGATGGTTTGTTTTGAATCAGCTGAAAAGCGGGTTCTGGTAGGGTGATGCGTTGAACTTTTTGGGTGTGGACGGCCGCATAGGGCGCTATCCGGTAGGCCGACTTATTCCATTACCCTGTTCAGGGTATCATGAAACCATCTGATCGGATCTTCTGCACCAGCACCTTGCGACAAGGGGCCATGAACATAGGCCGGCATCTCCAGTCCACGTTGTACCTTCTCGCAGATCCACACATCTTCTGTTTGAAAGTCGCCGGTTTCGAGTGGATGTTTGGACCAATTGTCCGAAGAGATTATTCCCGTTGATTTATCATAGCCGAGGATGTACTTGCGCTCATCCTTTGACTGCCATAGTCCGACCCAGTGGCGCACATTCATCTTACATCTACCGGCTCTACTCGGAACAAGTGAGGAAACAGACATGCCATAAGGAGTGGGAACGATAAGTGTAGTGGGGAACAGATAGTATACGCCTCCATATCCTGTGACTGCTGCACTTTCGATCGTTCCGGTGCTGCCATTTTCGTCTCGGATTTTCTTTGGCAATCGGTGACGAACACCATCCTCCGTGGCGTACCAGATCATGTGATCACCCGCCCGTTCCCATTCATTCAATCCCGTCAATGGACCGCCAAGCGTATTTTCGTGAAGATAGGCAAGATGATATCCATCTATTGCGTTCTCGACATAGACCTTCCAGTCGCATTTCATATCGTAGAAAAGTGGAGCCGCTTCCTTGATATCGGATGCCGTCAGGTCATGGGGCCATTCCTTGCCGACAATCGGTTCAATCCACTTATCAAAATCGGCCTCCGGGTTTGGATTGACGAAAATGAAGTCTTTGAAAACGCCAAATGCCGCAGGCAGGAGGCCAAGATCTGATCGATCAAGATCCGGAAAGCACTCCTGCCTGTTTGGTATACCGCGCAGGGTGCCGTCCAGCCCATAGGTCCAACGATGATAGGGACATACCAACACGCCACCACAATTGCCTTCCATGCCCTCCAGCAATTCTGCACCACGGTGACGGCATACATTGTGGAAAGCGTTCAAGCCTCGATCCTTGTTTCGAATAACAACCATTCGGCTCGCACCACAGGAAACCGTTCGAAAATCGCCTGCATCTTTGAAATCGTGGATCGTCCCGGCAAAGGTCCAGGCATCCTGAAAAATTGCCTTGCGCTCACTCTCAAACCAGGACCGCTCGGTATAGGCTTGTTTGGGAAGGCGGTTGCTCATTTGCTATCCTTTAACGAGTGAAGCAGGATAAATGCCGCCTGTTTTGACGAAGCCAAAAGACTATCAATGTCGCCAAGTCCTTTCATGGACTCAACGTTAAAATAGATGCCCGCAATACCATTTGATACGGCAGTCACTTTGGAAGGCTCTGCTTCAGGAAAATCTTCAGCCAGCAACCCGTCAAGTTTTGAAATAAAGTCGTCTAGCCATTGTTGCATACTAACTGCCAGCTTCTTGTCATCGTAACAATGCGTGATCAGCGCGTAGGAAACCTGCACTTGATGATCATCGGAATATTGCGGGTCGAATAGCCATTCGATTGCGGTCTCAGAGCGTTCATCCTGAGGAAGTGCCGCCAGAAAGCTATCCATCGCTTCCCGACTTCTCTTCAAAAAGCGCTTTGTGAGTGCATCCACCAGATCATCCCGGTTTCCCACATTGTGGCGAACAAGCGGGCGCGCAAGACCGGCCTGTTCTGCGGTCTTGGCAAGGGTCGCCCCTTCCACGCCGTATCGGGCAACACAGAACTCGAACGCATCGATTATTTGTTCCCGTCGGGATTCCTTGATGTCGGGTCTTGCCATGTTCGCTCATTTATAAATTGTCAAACTTGACAAACAATATAGGCGATGCTTATTTATTGTCAACATTGATAATTTACAGGTGTCCCATGGACTGGCTTCTTTCTCCCATCAGCGCTGGCTATCTCGAGTGGCTTGAAAACTTTGTGAACGATTGGTTCTTCGTGTTCGCGCTGGTTTTTCTTGCTTTCGAGTTTGTTCGATATGCCATTTACAAGAAGCTATCCTGGACACTGGTTGGTGACACGGTGACCAATTACATCACGCTTGGTTTTTTGATCGGGCTGACGATCTTGTTCCTCGGAGCGTTTTACGTCACCACGTTTTATTACGCATTCCAGTTTGCCATCTTCGATATCGAGATCAACTGGGTCACGGTCTTAATCTGTATCGTGCTGGCCGATCTGGCCTATTACTGGGAGCACCGGTTCATGCATCGGGTCAACCTGGCATGGGCCACACACACCGTTCATCACTCTTCACCCTTCTTCAACATCTCCGTCGCCTACCGGTTCGGGCCGATGGATTCCTTCTGGCCGGTTTTCTTCCATCTGCCGCTGGTACTGCTCGGCTTCAACCCGATTGTGGTCTTGTTTGCAGAGATAATGGTTCAGCTTTATCAAACCATTTTGCACACGGAGAGTATCAGGAAACTGCCTCGACCGATTGAATGGATCATGAATACACCTTCCCATCACAGGGTGCATCACGGTTCCAATCCCAAATATCTCGACAAGAATTATGCGGGCATTTTCATCATATGGGACCGCATGTTCGGGACGTTCGAGGAAGAGCGGGAAGAGGTCGTTTACGGGCTTGTAAAACCGATTGAAAGCATAAATCCATTTGTTGCATTCCTGCATGGTTTCTACCGGGTGGGCAGAGATGTCTGGATGATGCCAGGTCTCAAGAACAAGTTTGGTGTCTTGCTAGGTCCTCCAGGGTGGAAACCCAAAGAGGACACGCAGCACACTGAACCAGCCGAGTAGGAGTTCAAAATGCCCACAAATACACAACGCCTTGTCGGAGCAATTGCATCGATTGGTATCACAGTCGCAGGTGCATGGTTGGCCAGCACTGCGCATTCCAGCACAGACGAAAAGTCACTTTCCTCGTTTCCCGATGGGCTCAGCATCACCTTTGACAAAATCAGAAATAGCACCGGAAATGTGGTGGTGATGATCTTTGATGACCGTGAGGCATACAAGGTTTACGACGCGACTAAGGCCGTGGGATATCAGGAAGTTCCAGCCAAACAGGGGTCGGTAAGCCTTCAATTCAAGGATCTGAATACCGGCCCTTACGTGGTTGTGGCATTTCATGACGAAGACAAAAATCAGGACCTGAACATGGATGGCGAATGGCCAACGGAAGGATATGCAACCAGCGGCGCCGTTGATGCTTATGACATCCCCACATTCAGAAGTGCCACATTAAACAAAGCCCAGGTCTCTATCACCATGTTTTATGCAAATTGATGCACTGATTGTTTCAACATTAGCTTGCGTGTGAATGTAACCAAAAGCCGGGTAACTACCAACAGCAACCCGGCTCATTGTGGTGAGCTTCAAATGGCTCCATCTAGCACTATTTGCGAGCAACCAGATCTACAAAGGTTCTACCTTTGCCATTGGCGAACTTTCCGTATTTGAAGGTCACTTTTCTAATCCAGCGGCTGGAGCCATTCAGATCGATGACCCGTGTTCTGCCATCTTGCGGGATAAATACCCTGATGGGCACATCCTGAACCCTGCCATTGCGGTAATGCACCTTCACATCATAGACCAGGAGTGAATTTCCCCGGACCCGCAGGCGTATCTTCTTGAATTTTCCGTAGCTGACCGGAACTTTGATTTGATCAAAATCAACAAGACCGTTGACCGTTCTTGTTCCCAAATATTTCCAGCTGGCAGCCTCGGCGGGCATTGTGGCCAACTGGGTTGAGCAAGCCACTGCAAAGGCCAATAACGATGATGAAAATTTTCTTCGACTTAGATTTTCTGTAATTCTAGACATCCGTCTTCTCCATTGGTGATCAAAGTAAAACGCCCCAAAGGATGAAATTGCATCCTGCATGTCAGGATGGTTTAAGACGGTTGAACCTGTGCTGAATGCACCGTTCAGGTTTGTTGGGGGAGGGTGGTTATGTGGGCCTCATATAAACTTTCGGACGAGGATTGAGCCACTGTCCAGTATCAGCTGAAATTGGTTTGCATCTTCCACCGAATTATCTACGTTTGGAATTCTCGTAATATTGAAGCCAAAGATCATCCAATGCCCTTCATCAAAGTCACACTAACAAAGATTGTTGAATATGATTTTCCGGTATGGGGTGCTTTTGAATTCTCCACCAAATCAGGGGAAACCATTGTAATTCATGAAAAATTATCCGTAATCGGTGTTGAAGAAAATGTAGATGACTTGAGCTTTCCAATGATAGTGGCATTGGAATGCGAAGTTATTGCAAACAACCAGAGTGGACTGCAAATTGATACTGAACAGCCCCACGGAATTTGCGACGTTAAAGGTAGAACTCGATTTCAGATCGATAACAAACTTCTTTTAAAATGATCACACTAGGTTTCAGAGATATGTTCAAGAAAGATTCTTTGATTTTGATTTTCTGATCGTAACTGAGGTATGTGAAGTCAAGTTTCGAAGAACAATACCAGCGACCGAACCAAGCTAATCCTTGAACCAGTAGATCATTTCGATCTCGTTTTCATCATCCCACAGCTTGCGGCCGGTTAAGGTAAAACCGTATCGCTCGTAAAATGGTGTGGCCGCATGAGGCGCTCCGCCAACGGTTAGGGACATGCCTCCGTAACCCCACGCGATCGCTGTGCGTTTTGCTTCATCGAGGGCGATTTTTCCAAGACCCTGTCCTTGAAAGTCTTCGCCGATCATCAAACGCCAGACATAAGCCGCGTCCCGTCTTATGACGATGTCTTCGTCTTCAGGATAGGCGGAAGGACGCAGCATGGCCAGCAACCCAACCACTTGCTCGTCTTGCCACAAGGCCCGAACCAGGGCACCGGCTTCGAATGGAGCTTCTGCCATGGTCATAACATTCGGTGTTACGAGGTCTTTCTGATCAGGCGCCACGTCTAACGCGCAAACGGCTTCCAGATCTTCTCGCGTAACTTCTCGGATAACAATCGACATAATGGTCTATCTAACCCCTTAGGATTATGGCTGTCGAGGAAAGGTTAGGTTCAGGCTTCTCCGCCTCCAACCCGCCGCCACCCGGTAACAGGCAGATTACGGCAGTGTGATAACGTACACATCTTTGGTTTTCGCAACACCTTATCAAGGCTTCATCGAAACCTGACTTTGGAAATTCCCCGAATATCCATCGAAACATAGGAAACCAGTTATGTTTAAATTTATGTCCGCAAGTATTGTCGCAAGCACCGTACTGGCTGCAACCATAACCCTCTTGCCACACATGACGCAGAAGGCTGATGCATCCACATTTGTACCATGGGAAACCGTGAACCTTGAATGGAACGATGTTCTCAAGGTGCGCGAACAACCCAATAGCAATGCCCGCGTTGTGGGTGCAATTGTGGACAACAGCACCGCTGTCTCCCTCACAGGCACATGCACAAATGGCATTAATGTTAAAAATACGGTTGAGCTGTCCAAATGGGAAATCCGCAAACTTGTACGCTACGAATGGTGCCAGATCGTTCGCGACACAGGCGAGGGCGGTGTCATCAATGGCTGGGTATATGGCCGTTACATTCAACCCAAGTGATTGGAGGTTGAATGTGGATGCTGGGTGCAGTTGTCCGTAACCTATTCGTACTAGTGGCTAAACAAAGTTCAGATAGGAATCTGATCAGTCGGCATTCGTTTTGTATTCAGCAATTGAATCGATTTCTGATTGAAATTTTACTATCATTTTTTCTCTCGGTAAGTTTTGTAATTCAGCAGAAACTGGGTGTGAAAAAAATGTAAAACAAGGAGAGAAGATAAACCGATACTTGGAGGAAAACCTTATATCCGAGAATGTATCTTTTATTGGCTCTTGCTCTGTTACAGCAATGGTTGACAGCTGACTGCTTTCCCACCCAAACCAATATTTCAAGTTGGTCTCAGCTTCTTTTAATTCCGTATGCAAATTTTCACTTTCTATCGTTCCAACGTTGAAATTTTCATAACAGAATCGGATGTGGTTCATTCGCAACGTTTTCCCGCTGAAAACATGTTCCAGCTTGAAATTTACAGTTAGACAAAGCGATGATTCTTCAACAGAGCTCTCAATTTTCTCGAATGATACAAGCGCAAAAACAGTCGCATCTGAATGCAAATCAGTTTGTGCTCTCAACTGTGATTGATGGTCTGGCTGGCATGTAAAGGCAAATGCGGGACTCACAGCGCAGTAAATTAGAGATAGCGATAAAGAAATGGTAGTTGCTCTAAATTCCATGGAAATCAGTTTTGCTCACAAACAAGATCAAGCCCTGTTTCTAGGCGATAGTATTGGAATTTGGTAATTCTGCGTCACTTCCAAAAGTTTGCGATAGGTTTCTAAAAATACTGTTTGTTTTACACCCCACACAGGCGTTCGCACCATTCCAGATAACACACTGCCCTCAGAACATAGTTAAGCAGTCTCCGCTGCCGGGTGGATCAATTGTCTTCGCAATATTTGTGTAATAATTTATGCAGTGGCCACCAAGTTTTAAAAACAGATGTAAGGACGGCTTTCACAAGAAATCCTGTTCCTCTGATAAGGTTGAACACATGAAGCTCGAGGATTTCAAAGAGGTTTTTCACTGGGATGGCTCCTGGAGAGATATCTATGTCTCCAACACAACGCTTGACGATTGGGACGCACTATTTGACTTGCTTCGGCATTTCCCATGTAAACTCGGTTTGCCTGTTGATGTTAATCAGCCCCCACTGCCAGCAAAGGCAATTGAGATTTTCAGTAAAGATGAATTGTCACCCTCTCTGTCAATTGATTTGGGTGGTGTCGTCATAGTTGCCCATTTCTTTGAGGTTACGGAAATGGAGTTCGACATAGATCCAAGGGAAATTAGCTCGCAAGAACGGTTAGACTGGTTTATCGAGTTTTTGGTGGCACTGGGTGAAAAACTTCAAAAGGATATCCGGGTAACTGAAGAAAATCACCCGGATGAAATCTGGATTCGCTATACCGCTGACACCGGAAAGGTTAGCTTTGAGTTGCCAGATTGGGCTTTGAAAGAAAGAGCCAGATCCAACAGCTGACCAAATCAATTCTGTAAGGCGTTTGAGTTCCACCTGAGCTCTTTGGTGGCTGGGGTGCTAACACCTGCCCCATCACTTCAATCTCAGCCACCAAACACCCGGACAAAGTAGACGAGGGAGAGCACCCCTCCAAAGGCAATCACCAGGCCTTTCAGCAGGGCCGGGCTCACGTGCTTTGCAAACCGCCCTCCGGCATAGCCGCCGATCGTACTGCCGATCATCATGGCGGTTGCCTCTGGCCAGGCGATCAAGCCTCCAATACCGAAGACCACAATGCTGAGGATAGTAAAGCTCGTGGCAAGCAGGTTTTTGATGCTATTGGCCACATGAAAATCCGAGAACCCCATGATTTGAGCGATTGCGAGCAAAATAATGCCGAGGCCCGCACCGAAATAACCGCCATAAATGGATGAAACAAACAGTGCTAAGTAAACCAGAGTGGTGCCGCGCTCTTCACCCGCCCAATTGAGCAGCGAAGCGCGCAGACGATCCCCGAAAGCGAACAGACATGTGGCAAAGAGGATGAGAAACGGGATCAAGACGATGAACAATTGCGGGTCTGAGATCAACAACAGCAAGGAGCCCACGATTGCACCGAGACCCGAGACGGTGAGAAGCGGGAGCAGGGATTTCCCCAGGCCCGACAGCTCCTGTTGGTAAGCAGGCAGTGCTGCTGCATTTGAAGGAAGAAGCGCCAGATAATTAGTTGCGTTTGCCACAACCGGTGGCAGGCCCGCCGCCATCAGTGCAGGAAATGTGAACAGCGTGGCTCCGCCCGCAATCGCATTCCACACACCGCCGAAAAGGCCAATGCCCACCAATATGATCACCTGAGTAATATCCATGATTTTCCTCCATTTGCTGGCCGGAGGTTAAAACGCTTGAGTCATTCGACAAAACGAATTAAATTTATCAGCGTCATGAATAAAACAGAACGCTTGAATATTGACAGTGATTTGCTGCAAACCTTTGTAGCCATAGCCAGTTGCGGCAATCTCACAGTGGCTGCAGGGCAAATCGGGAGAACGCAGTCCGCCATCAGTGTGCAACTGCGCAAGCTTGAAGATGGCCTTGATGTACCGCTTTTTTTGAGAACCCCCAAAGGCATGACGCTCACTCACGCCGGTGAAATACTTCTGCCACGCGCAAGATCGATTTTGGCAGACATGAAAGAGACGGCCAATCTGTTTGCACAACCGCTGACCGGTTCAATCCGAATTGGGGTGCCCGATGATTTTGACGAACAGGTGCTGGAACAAATTCTAGGCAGATTTTCCCGTGCCCATCCCGGCGTTCGGGTGATTGCCACTTCAGGATGTACATCCGGTTTTGCAGCAGCGATTGATAGGGGAGAACTGGACGTGGCCGTTTGCTCCGGTCCGGACAATCATCGTGGGGAATTGCTCAATATAGAGGATACAGTATGGGCGACGCAAAAGGGTGCAAAGGTCAGTCTCAGCAACACCGTTCCGCTTGCAATTCTTGATCGGAGTTGCTGGTGGTCAGACCTGCCGATCAAAGCGTTGGATGCAGCTAACATAAAATATGAAATCGCGTTTCGCAGCAGCAGCTTTTCAAGCCTGCAGGCGGCACTTCGGGCAGGGTTTGCCGTTGGCCTGTTGCCGAAATCCAGCGTGACTGCTGATTTTGAAGTGCTGACCAGAAAACACGGCTTCCCGGAATTGCCGAGTTCCAGACGCACGATCCTGGTGTCGGAAAATACACCAGAAGCTCTGTCTAACGCCATGCAGGAAGCTATTGTCTCCGCCCGCCAGTCCATAATGACAATAGGCTAGGCTTTCAGTTTCCTAAAGCTGGTTGCTGAGATTTCAGCATCTCAATAACCCTGCCGAAAATCACATCATCCGGATTTTCTACTCTGGTTTTAAAGGTCATGAACTGAGACAATTTAACCGATATGGGAATGGGTGTTATCAGTTGGCCAGCTTCAATATGTGGTCCAACCAAAGCTTCGTGACCCATCAAAATTCCAGCACCGTTCTTGCATTCCTCTAACGCCAGAGCATAGAGCGAAAACTCAGGGCCACTCTTGTTCAGATTGCGATCGGGAGATGCCACAGTCAACCACTTGCCCCAATCATCATTCCAGGTTGAATCATGCAAGAAGGTTTCCTCCTTAAGATCTCCTACACTCAGAATTCTCTTAGCTATTGAGGGTGAACAGACCGGGAAGATCACATCCTGGCAGATTGTCTCTTCATTCCCCTGATCAGGTTTTTCATTGTAGAAAATGGCCACGTCATAGGGTTCTCGTTTCAGATTAGGAGCTTCTTCCAAGGCCGTTACTGAGATCGAAACATCCGGCATTTCTCGCCTGATCGACGGTAGGCGAGGTGATACCCACAATTGCGCAATGCTGGGTAACGCAGCAATTCTGACTTCCTTTGGGTTTGCCCGCATCCTGAGCTTTTGAACAGCGCCAGCCAGTGCATCGAACGCTTGACTGAAATCATCCAAAACGCCTGCACCCAAAGGAGTGAGTTCAACCCCCTTTGCGTTACGCTTGAACAATTGATCGCCTGCCCAGGCTTCCAATGCTTTTATCTGCTGCGCCACAGCGGCAGGGGTGACATGCAGTTCCGTTGCAGCCAAAGCGATGCTGTTGTGTCTTGCTGCAGCTTCAAAAGCACGCAGTGAATTGAGCTGCGGCATTTTGGGGCGAGGTGGAGAAACGGGCATTTTAGACCTATAATTTCTAGGCCTAAAATATAACAAAACTCGTTTGCGTAAGACAGTACTTTTTGTTCTTCTCACAAAAAAGGAGACACCAATGACTGCATTATCAGAACGCCCGTGGGTACCGGAAGCTTGTGAAAGTCATGTTCAAAATCTGGCAAGAGTGACAGCGCAATCTGGTACTTCAGACATTTCGGAGCGCATTGAGTCGCTGATTTCCAGGAACAAAGAAATCCATGAGCAGGAGTGCTTCAACCTGAACCCGGCCACAAATGTGATGAACCCAAAGGCGGAACTCGCCCTTGCTTCCGGTTTGGGTTCACGTCCTTCTCTCGGATACCCAGGCGACAAGTATGAAATGGGTCTTGAGGCAATTGAGGAAATTGAGGTTATCTGCGCCGAACTCTGCGCTGAAGTTTTTCAGTCAAAATATGCAGAAATAAGAGTTGCATCCGGTGCCATGTCAAATCTTTATGCATTCATGGCGACCTGTAAGCCGGGTGACACAATTATTGCTCCACCTGCCTCTATCGGAGGGCATGTAACTCATCACGAAGCTGGATGCGCAGGCCTCTTCGGATTGAAAATACATGAAGCTCCTGTCAATCCGGACGGATTTACGGTTGATTTGAATGCGCTTCGAGATTTGGCAAAAAGAGTCAGTCCCAAACTCATTACCATTGGTGGAAGTTTGAACCTGTTCCCTCATCCTATACGAGAAATCAGACAGATTGCTGACGAAGTCGATGCAAAAGTGCTGTTTGATGCCGCACATCAATGCGGAATCATCGCAGGAGGTGCATGGCCAAATCCGCTCAACGAGGGTGCTCATGTAATTACCATGAGTACTTACAAGAGCCTGGGTGGTCCAGCCGGAGGGTTAATTGTAACCAATGAGGCAGATATTGCCGAACGTCTTGACGCAATCGCTTTTCCGGGCATGACTGCAAATTTCGATGCTGCCAAATCTGCAGGCCTTGCGATAACCATGCTTGATTGGAAGATTCATGGCCAGGATTACGCAAAAGCTATGGTGGAAGTTTCAAGGAGCTTGGCTTCAGAACTGGATAAAGTTGGAATACCAGTATTTGGAAAAGAGCAGGGCTTTACCAAGTCTCATCAGTTCGCGGTGGAGGCAGCGCAATATGGTGGCGGTCAGGCATCTTCGAAAACACTTCGAAAGTCAGGATTTCTAGCGTGTGGGATAGGACTGCCTATCGATCCGGTAGAAGGTGACTTGAACGGATTGAGAATTGGAACGCCTGAACTGGTGCGCTGGGGTTTAGAAAAGGACCACACACCAAAGTTGGCAGAACTGATATCCCGAGCTCTGACAACGAATGATCCCGACACACTGTCTAAAGAAGTGGCAGAGTTCAGGTCGCAGTTCTGTAACTTGCACTATGTGTTGTAGCAATGCCCAATCCGAACAATGCGAGTGGGAATAGCAAGGCTCCCACCAAAATCCGTTGGGGTGCCATACAATTCTTGATCGTCAGCATTTTGTTCCTGGCAATTGGAATATCAATTCTGTTCACCGGCTCATATCTGACTGGTCTCGTGTGCCTGACGATAGCGACATTTTATCTGGTATTGAGCGCATACAAGTTATTCGTAAACCGGCCATGAAAGCAATGTTCTTTGAATGTCGCTTAAGACCTCCGTATTCCGCCAGCAGTTTCGGTTTTGCAGGCTTCAAGCATAGAATTTGATCGCGTAAAAATCACCACCAAATAAGAAATATCCCTTATAGGTTGTAATAAGAAGCAGCACAGGAAAATGTTACAAAAATCAGGTTTCAGTAATGAGATTTGAACAGAAGGTATCTGGGCCTGAATACTTGTTTGAAACCACCCCGATTACTGCGCCAATTGATCTGAATATCCATTGCCGACCGAAAGACACCTTGACTAAACTGATCGAGCCGTTAACCTTTACAGCCTTGGTGAACTGTACCGGCTAGAAAATGTACTGCACCAATCGCCGATACGAGGACCCGACTAACAATAAAACAGTCACTGACAAAAGGATGCGCGTCTTGTTGAGACTTCTCAGTTCATTTTTGGTTTTAACAATATTTGCCTATCCTCAGATAGCTTACAGTGCTGACAAAGCAGCGGGGGAAATCCGATACAAGGAGACTTGTGTCAACTGCCACGGACAAGCCGGGAAAGGTGCAGGAAGTTTTCCGAAAGTCTCTGGCAAAGAGGTTTCATATACGATTGCCAAACTAGAAGCCTACAGAAAAGGCATCAAACAGGGCTCTAACTCTTTTCTCATGTTTCCTATGGCCAAGCCATTGAGCGATGAGGAAATTGCTAATCTGGCGGCGTATTTGGAAGATGCCAAATATAATGTTGAATAGTGGAGGAAAGAATGAAAAAAATTATTAGTAGTTTGTTTTCAGGTGTCATGGCGACTGCCTTGATTGCCGGCGCACCCTCAGCTGCCAAGGCAGATGGGCACAGTGGCGCCATGGACGTCCCTAAAATCAAAGCAGAAGTTGTGTTGCAGGGCCTGGAGAACCCTTGGGACATGGCGTTCCTGCCAGACGGCACGATGTTCTTTACAGAAAAATGTAAAGGCCTTTCCGTCAGAACAACCGATGGAAGCGTCAATGCTTTGTACGGCGTGAAGGGCTCCTCAGGGTTCGCGGACAGCGGTGACGACCTGTTCTGTGAAGCGCAGGCGGGCATGCTTGGCGTGGTACCGGACCGTCAATTTGCAAGTAACCGTACGCTTTATGTTTACTCATCTTCCACCAAATATCGTGGTGACGGATGTAAAACCAATTTTGAAAAATGTGACGGCAACATCGTGATGAAATTCAAGGTCAGCGATGACCTGAAGAGCGTATCTGACCGGACTGATATCGTCACAGACATTCAATACAAGCCATTCTCGTCCGATCAGCCATTCGGTGATCCGGGCGCTCACAATGGTGGTAGAATCCGCATTGGTCCAGGAGGCTATCTATGGGTTGCCGGTGGTGACCGCCACAGAGGTATCTGTCCTCAGGATGGTCAGTTGCTGTGCGGTAAGGTTCTGCGGATCGATGGTGACGGCAATGCCCACCCGGAAAACAATCCACCGGAAGGTTTTGACAAGCGCATCTACACTTATGGACACAGAAACGTTCAGGGTATTGATTTCCGTCCGAGCGATGGTAAAGCGTTCACAGCTGAGCATGGTCCATGGCACAATGATGAAATCACTGCACTTGTAAACGGTGGTAATGCAGGCTGGGACCCAGCTGAAAACACAGGTGGTAGAGGTGCGTGCCCGGATAAATACTGTGGTTATGAGCCAAACCAGACTGAGGGCATGGACCCCGCATTGCGTGCGGCTTACACTCCGATGAGTGACACTCGCTTTGAAGACCTGATGCCAGCTACCTGGAACAATAACGGTTTCTCACAAGGTACCGGTTCTGCAGCCTTCCTGAGAGGCGATAACTGGGGCATCTACGAAGGTCGCCTTGCAGTGGGTATCATGGGTATCGGATTTGGTGGCACACCAGCCGGTTCGAGAATTGACATGATCAGCATCACGAATGATGGCCTGGGCATTAATGGTATTACCCGCATGCCTCTGGGGATCACCAAACGGTTCCGCGGTCTCGTAATGGGTCCGGATAACGCCCTTTACGTTGCTGTTGATGCAGGTGAAATCTACAAAGTGTCAGCGGAAAGCGCTAAGTAATTCCGCAAGATTAAAAGTTCAGAACCCGCGCTATGAAAATGGCGCGGGTTTTTCTTTGCACTAACTGGGGCCAGTGACGCAGAAAACTCTATTCTTCACACAAAATTTCAGAAAGCCGCCATAAATCAGTTCAGCTAATTACCTCTTCAACAATTTGCTCTGATCTAAGATGTCTGAAATACTTTTCGCGATGTTTTTCCAAGTCGAATCTGTCTGTATTTTCAAACTCAATTTCATCACCGACGAAAGAAATCAGCAAAATTGAGTTGGATTGGACTAGTTTCAGAAACGCAATCTCTTCCTCGCAATCCAACCGGTATACAGAGATTTTTTCTGTCGTATTCAAATTCTCACAAATTGTTTTATCAAATTCGAGATCATCCCATATCGAGTACAGATTGAAATAATCGTACAGAGGGTAATCACTAACAGCAAATAAATTGACGGAGTATCCGCCAAACTCAATATACAAACTATGATCACTCGTGTTCAAAGAGAGGAAATTCGGTATCTGACCATGCGCTCTAGATTCGGCGCGCGTGACTGAGGTTATTTCCCTCCCTAAAAGAAATTCTCCCAATATTCTCTTTTTTGCATCCACATACATCTCAAGAACCCACATTAAAAATCAGAACTTACAATACTCATTTCCATCTACAATTGAGTGAAAAATGGCATCTGTTCAGATCAAGAATATTGTACAGTCTGTGACATCACCACCAAATTCAATGTCAGCGAGCCAATCGGCAGATCTTTCTTAGTGTACACACAGAATTTCAGAAAGACGCCACACCGCGGAATCTTGTACGATCTGTTTCTTTGGCTTCTCCGAACGGTCCGTGCTCATCGCTGGTCTTTCCCATTGCCTGTCAGAAAAGAACGTGTTCTGGAGGATTTTTTCAGTGCGTTCAGAGCAGTCAATCTCCAAAAGGCTTTGATAACTTGCTGCTCCCATGATTGATGTTTTGTAGCGGATCCTGCTCCAAACCTTATGGGAATTATCGCTATTTTCCACTCGAGTGGGATCGAAGAAATGGACATCGCCATTTGGTTCTTCAGAGTATATGCGCCACTTTCCGTCTGCGTCGTCAGCCGCCCAGGCTGCACCAGCCAGGATGCTTGATGTAGCGATGGCGACCATGAATGCCACAGGTTTGAAATTGATCATCGAGAAGCTCCCTCCTCATAATCTGGCCCAAGGTGCTAGCGATGTAAAGCTTGGGGACTTTTGCATCAATTAACATCCACGCCAACAAATCTGCCATTTGTTGTGTCATGATGATTTCGGATGGAGGTCCAGATGGCTCAGTTTAGATACATGGTTTTCGACGTGGACGAAGCAGTGGTTTTTTATCGCGACCAGCTTGGGTTGGAATTGGTCGAGCAATACGGACCGGCCATGGCAATTTTACGGTCCGGTGATCTTGATTTGTGGGTCGCAGGTCCAATGGCATCAGCGTCAAAACCAATGCCTGATGGTGCAAGACCGGTTCCCGGTGGATGGAACAGATGTGTGCTCGTAATCGAAAACCTTGCCGCAAAAGTTACTGAATTAAAGGAACAAGGCGCTGTCTTTCGCAATGAAATCGTCGAGGGACCCGGCGGCAAGCAGATATTATGCGAAGACCCTTCAGGAAACGTCGTTGAACTGTTTGAGCCTTCCTGAGCGCAAAAGGATTAACTGCTCACTAGCCGCAGAAAAGGGGCCTAACCTGCCCTTGTCCCATTCGGGACCTTCCGTTCTGGCTGGGCCAGAACCGGGGTAATATTATCCGAATAGCCAATGTCGAACAGCATTGCTTCAGACAGGATGCCAGCCATTTTTCTGGGTGCCAGATTTACCACAAACAGGGCTTGCTGCCCCTCAATTTCCTTGGGGTCTTCCCGTTCATCTTTCATTCCAACGACCACGCTTCTCACTGCAAAGCCCAGATCGACCTTAAGTTGAACCAGCTTCCTGGAATCGGGCACATCGCTCACTTCGAGAATGGTTCCAACCCGTATATCCAGCTGCTCAAAAGCATCGAAAGAAATCTCAGGTTTTGGGTTTGCTACATCGTTCATAATTGTATGGCCTCGAAAAGGTTCTTCAAACTGGTACCAGTCTTGTTACTATCTGATTTCCCGGCAACCCGCCTTATATACCTGATCCTTACCACCACAGACAACTCCGCAACCTGTCTTCCCGGCCTTGCCAGAATTGACCGCTTGTATGAATATGGCTTTTGTTTATAGGGCTTTGGAGGAGAGTTGGATGCCTGATTTTGGTAGTGAACCCATTGGCACATTGGAAGACCTGAAAAGGTTTGAGCAGGAAAAGCCGCTTGCTGAACGCCTTCCGGAACAAAGCATTCTGGATGTGTTTGAAGCAAGCGCGCAGCGACAACCTGACGGTGTTGCAATCACAATGTTGATGACAGGCGCTCCCGATGAAGAGCCCCGCCGTGTCACATATGCCCAATTGCTCGGTATGATCCGCGGTGCTGCCAATCTGTTTACGGATCTGGGCGGCCCGGCACCTGGTGTTGCCTATATGCTGCCATCGCTGGTTGAAACCCATGTGACTTTGTGGGGAGCCGAAACGGCAGGCTATGCTGTTCCCATAAACTTCCTGTTGCAGCCTGAAGCCATTGCCGAATTGCTCAAGGCCTCTGACGCGAAAATCCTGGTGACCCTCGGCCCGCATCCTCAATTGGATATCTGGGAAAAGGCGCTAGAGCTGCGTGCTGCAATTCCTGATCTAGTGCTTGTTCGTGTTTCGCCTCCGGGCACGCCGGAAGAAGAAGGTGTGATCGACTTTTTGACCGCCTTGCAGGCTCAACCCATGGATCATCTGGTGTTTGGAGAACCGCGTAGCGGAGATGATGTGGCAGCCTACTTTCACACCGGCGGCACGACCGGTGTTCCCAAGCTTGTGTCGCACACCCATCGCAGCCAGCTTGTTTCTGCATTCGGCGGGGTCGCCCTGTGCGGCTATAACCCCGATGACATTATCACCGGCACCTTTCCGCTGTTTCATGTGGCAGGCACCATCGCCGCTGGACTTTGCGTGTTCATGGCCGGTTCGGAATTGCTGATAATGTCGCCGGCAGGTCTGCGTAACCCGGCAATCATCGAAGGGTTTTGGCGCCTTGTGGCCAAACATAAGGCCACCTTGGTGGGCGGTGTGCCCACAGCTTTGGGCGCGGTTTTGCAGGTTCCAATGGGAGATAACGACATCAGCAGCGTACGCGCTGGCTTGACCGGTGCGGCTTTATTGCCACCCGCAGTCGGGGAAAAGTTCCGCTCGGCAACCGGTGCAAATCTCTACGAAATTCTTGGCATGACGGAAGCATCCGGTCTAATCAGCATCGATCCGTTAAACGGGCCGGGCGGTGTCAGCTCCGTTGGCTGGGCGCTTCCCTATACCCAGGTTGATATTCTGAAACTTAATGCAGATGGCAGCCTGGGTGAGGTTTGTGCACCCCGTGAAATCGGAGTCATCGCCATTAGCGGTGAACATATTTCTCCCGGCTATCGCGATCCCGATCACAATGTGGATGTGTTCAAAAATGGTCAGTTGAACTCCGGTGACCTGGGTTACAAGGACGAGGCGGGCCGCATCTATGTGGCAGGCCGCTCCAAGGATCTGATCATCAGAAGCGGCCACAACATTGATCCGGCAATGATTGAAAACGTTATGGTTCAACACCCGTCAGTGGCACTTGCCGCAGCGGTGGGACAGCCCGATGCCTATGCCGGTGAATTGCCCGTATGTTTTGTGGAATTAAACCCCGGAGCAAATGTGGGTGTTGATGAACTGCATTCTCATGCGCAGGACCACATTGATGAGCGTCCCGCCTGGCCCAAGGCCATTCACGTTATTGATGCCATTCCACTGACGACCGTTGGCAAGATTTACAAACCGAGCCTGCGCTGTGAAGCCGCCAGACTGATGATCACCGATATGGTTCGCGACAAACTTAATCTGACGGGATGCGCGGTGGATGTGACCGATGGCGGAGCCCGCGGCATGCGCGTGACCGTAACCCTTGAAGAGGATAATCCGGAGCATGTCTCCCTGCTTGAAGAAGAACTATCCACATACCTCTTTGAGGCAGTGGTTCAAACTGGGTAAGTGTGCAGGGGGCAGCTAGGTGGGTTTTGCCTTTGGTGGGTAAAATCTGGTGAATTAGGTTTGGAATTTTCATGGCTTTGACAGGCAAACTGGCGCTGATTGCGGTCCAACTGGTCGGTTTGGTGATTTCCGTATTTCTTGTGGCCGCAACCTATCTCAATCCGGTTCAGGTTCAGGAGCGGTTGCAGGACTTTGCAATCGCCAAAGTGGAACACGCAGCCGATGCTGCCTTGTCAAATGTTACGGGAAATATAAGCAACAAAGACAGCACAGGGCGTTTAGCCAATCTGTCACGTCAACTGGGCATTGAGGCAGAAGCGCTTGATCTCAAGCGACAAAAAATAGTGCCGGCTCTACTCGCTGAAGCCTATTCAGACCGATGCAAAGAAAACTGCGAATTTTGGGCAACTGCTTCCGAAATCACTGACAGCGTAATGCTGAGTAGGATTGCTCAATTGCGGGTAGGGCAGGTGACCCTACAGGAATTTGTACTCAAAAGGTATGAAACATCCGTGCGGGGTTTGCTGCTGGATTTGCGGCATTTTGGGTTGGTAAATGTCCTGACGCTATCATTGATGATGGGGCTGGTAATTTTCCGCAACTATTTGAACTGGCGGTTTATGGCTTTCTCCATTGCGGTAACTGCCTATACTGCTTGGGCCACTTACGGATATGTGTATAAGCAAAATTGGGCCCTATCGATCCTTTTGCAAGACTGGGCAGCACCTGGCTACCAAGCGGGCATGATCTTTGCTGCTTTACTCTTCTTCGACTGGTTGTTTTTGCGCGGCAGAATTACGGAAATGGTTGGAAATCTCATCAGTAGCATATTACCGGGATAGGCAGGCTGGAAATACTACCCGCGGCTTACCTTTTCAGAGATTGTTTGGATCAAAGGTGCAGCCCGGATAATTCAACAAAAATGATGTCAGCACAGGATTTCTTTGGCTGATGTATGCATGTAATTGCGCAACAACCAAGGTGTCACGCTCATCGAAGTCACCGATTTCCTCACGTATAACACTTACATTTTGCCCATTGGCGAACATTTGCATGGACCACGCTACCCTTGTACTGCCGAGTAATGTGGCAAGGCCCTCAAGTGCGTAGGCAGAAATCAAAAGATCAGGTCCCACGAGACAAAGGCAATCCTCTGCGATCGATTGGCAGTGGTTAGTAAACCACGTTTCCAGATTGATCAGCAGAGGCCGATCTTCGTTAGTCAGCCACTCATTCTCCGGGATCCATGAATGATGGTGATCGGAAACTTCTGTCGACAATCCGCGATATTTCCGCCTCGGACCCATTCCATCACTACCCGTTCCACCCTCAATACATGCGCAATGGATAACGTGGGATAGAAAAAGGTAGATTTCATCCGCGTTTTCACCGTTCATAGGAGAAAACTCCATTATCCAAGGAAGTGCAGCAAAGGTAACCGGATAGATATCATTCTGATGATGCAATTCTTCCCAAAAGAGGTCTTTGGCGAGCGTGTTATCCCATTGTTTGCAAAGCTTGGCCAATTGCTTGTTCACAGACCTGTTTCCATAAGGTCCGTACAATCGGCTCCACAACTCATCTTCCAAATCAAGTTTCATGGATCGGTTTTCCCACAATTAGATGACGGTTTCCAAACGTGAACTCGTTCGAATTCCGGAACAAAGAATTAAAGCGCTATACGCCCGTTTTCCCAGTTTATCAGAAATTCCGAAATACTATCTGCCAGGAGTATATATGCATCATCCAGGGGCATATATGCCCAAATACCAGCTTGATTTTTGCGGAAGCAAAAATAGATGCCATCAATCCCTGGGTAACCAACTATCAGGTCACCTTTTTCATAGTCTGCAATCAATTCCTCTGCTGACAAAACTAGCTGTATGAAATTTTCAACATCGTAAACCCCCTCACTGTATGTTTTGAAATATTCATCACACATAGGTGCCCAGTTTGTATGTGATTTTTTCGGATTGCCGGGCATTCTTACCTAGTCACTTGATTTATGAAATCTCACAGCCGGACAATTATCTTGGTGTTCGGCGACGGTCAAACTGCTCTTGGCAGTCGTCACTGGAAAGCCAAAGATAGAGAAAGAATACGAAACTCCACGTCCGATGCGAAAATTGCAAACAAGACTTAGTCACCAATCATGATCTGAAATGCGTCACCGTCATTCTTGGGCAGCGATCTTGCGAGTTCTGAATGAAACTCATGAAGCTCCCACGCTGGAATGGCTTTAAGTGACACGCCTTGTGCCGCTTCTTTGGTGCAAAATGGCGGGTATGCCTGGATCAGGTGTCCCTCCGGCAATTCTCCGTGGTCTTCCATGAACTGTAGGAGCGGCTCCATAGACAGATATTCGATCGGATTTGCACCGGCATTTCTGAGAAAATCGCCCAGTGTCAATCCCAAGTGTTCCACCTCGCCAGTTTCGGCAGTCAGGCGCAGAACTTCCCTGTCTTTCAACAGAAACTGGTCTCCCACACAGTCCTCGGCGAATGGCACCCAGCTTTTGTCTATTTCGGGGAAGAGTTCACTCATCGACTTTGGTCCATGCCATGCCCGGCGCAAGCAATGCCACTCCGGCGCGGTGCAGGCTCCGCGAATATGCAACCCACCACCAAATTGAATGAAGCCGTTCACGGAGGCCAGAATTGCAGCAAGACTCTCGGGCACCTGGGCCAATAGCTCTGGGTCATCCATCGATGGACCTTGATAGGTTATATGATTGAGCTCCATTACCAGACCCTATCATCGGCAAACGGCAAGACAAGGTGAATCTATCAGCTTGATAAGTGATCAACCCGCCGCGCTTGGTGCAACAACCGCACTGGAACACGCAAACAGCTCACTTTGCCATTGCAGGTAAAGTCTGATTAAATTTGGATGATTATGCCCAATCAAAGTCACAAGCGATATTTCAAGCCGACCAAACTCGCCATGATTGTTTTGATCACGGCTTTCTCTCATATGACCCATGCGAATGCCGCCGGCGGTGTTGGCTGCTATTCCAAGGCAGGGGATGCTGAGATTTCTATCAATATGGGCCGGGTGCCGATCTACTCACCGTCTTTTGCCATGGCGCGGTTGGGTGACAAGACCTGGATCAGCAATCCGCAGTCCGGTGAGTTCGAACTGGGCGCCAGTCAGGGGCTGATAGAAAAGGACAGATTCTCAGCTGATTTTGCTGATATGGACGCCACGAGGATCATCATTTCGTTGCGCATAGACCTAACTGCGGAAGAAGAGGACGAGGGTGTCCCAGGCATTCTCACATTTGAAGACGGCATCCCACGCAAAGTATTCTGCCAGTTTGAGTGACATGGTATATATCCTTGATTGTAGCTGCAGGAAGAATACAACCAAAAGTATTTATCCGGGAAAAATTTGGGTTCAATTAGACAAATCAAGCGGTTGAACTATATTTTCGCTGCACCTAAAGTTTATCCGTAGTGTTAAATTGAAGTGGTGGGTAATCAAAATTGAAATCAGCAACTAGTTTTTTTGTTGGATTGTGCTTTTGTATTTTCTTCAGCATCATCCACACAACGCACGCGACGGCTTTCGAACGCATGTGTCAATGGAAATGGCGAATGGATCCTGGCAAAGAGGTTGTTCGTGGCACCTGGAGCATCAAGTCCGGAAAAACCTGTTACACCAGACATGTGGCGCACCTTAGAAATTTGGCTTGGGTTTTTCATAAATTGGAAGTGGTAAAACAGCCTAAAAACGGCAAAATAACCATTGTACGCCCATTCGGTATCAGGTTTACGCCTAACCCCGGATTTCACGGGCGGGATTATGCAGATATTCGCATAACGCTAAGAAGCGCTGGTGATAATTATCTGTACCCAACGGTTATCCAAACCAAGATCAAGGTTAGAAAATAGCAACCAATCGCGACGCATGGTGGAGCGCGTTTTTGGTCGTGATACCGTGCAAGCCCACGGTATCACCAAGCTTGGCTGCAGGAATTGATGAGCGAAGACATCTTATTGGCAGAAATCCACTCGAAATTAAGTCTATCAGTTCCAACAGTTGCCCGGATAGGCAAAGTCATTTATCGGTCCCGGGATGGCAGACCTTTTTTATTTTTGCATGCTGGGTTTCTTTCTGACCCATGAACTCGATGCGATGAAGCGTCATGAGTGGCGCGTTCTCCCGCTCACTTCATTTTTGCCAGACCATCTGGGCGAACTGGTATTCATCTGGGCGCATGTCCCCATCATCGCGGGTCTTTTTTTCTTTGGCGGTCTTGATGCCGGTTCCACGACCGCCCTTGGCCTATCCATCTTTGGCATTATCCATGTGTTTCTTCACATTGCCTTCCGCAACCATCCTCACTACGAATTCAACAATCTAAGCTCCTGGTTATTGATCATAGGAACTGGAATTTTCGGTGCTTTGCATCTCGTTGCTTTCGGTCTGGATGGCTAAGCGCTGAATGCAAGCGAATGCGCAATGGCTTTATTCCGCAAAATGAAATCCAAACACACTAATTCATTCACTCGAGCCATTCGGCACAGTGGTTTAGATGTGCACATTCCTACAAACAACGGGCTGCTCTTTTTAGGTAGAGTAGTCTTTGCTTGATCGTCGTGGTGCTCAATAAGAGCAGCCCGGTGAAGGAAGGAGAGCGCCAGTCGTTTCCGATAAACAAGCCTTTTTCCCTTCACTCCCTGTTCAAGCTTAACTTCGGTGGCCAAACTGAGTTTGCAGCGAACCCTGTGTGGTTGTCAGTCACGGCGGGTTCAATGAACAGGCGATGAGCCATCATAAGGACACCTGGAAAGGCGGGGATAATTTTTTCAAAAAATTTTTAATTGGAAATCGAACGGCAGCTCTGCGGACAAAGCTGCCATTCAGTGGGTGGAATGTCTTCTGGAATTCAATCAGTACATGCTCTTGATGTCTGATGAGAATGTGGGGAAGGCAAAGGGCATTTCCTTCAATGCGGAAGCGGTTATGCCATGACGCATGGCGAGAGAGAATATGTGTATAAGCTCTTCACCATGATGGCCGATCATGTGGGCACCCACAATCTGATCGGTTTTCCGGTCCACCATGATTTTCGACCAGGCGGTCCCTTCAGCATAGAATTTCGATGAAAACCATCCGGTCATATCGCTGACGGAAACTTCCACATCAATTCCCTGTTCATCAGCTTCCTTTTCAGTTAATCCAACCATTGCCAGAGCAGGAACCGTGTAAACGGCGCTCGCGTTGGCTGAATAGTCCGGCTTTTCTTCTCCGCCATTGATGATGTTGCGGGCAACCAGCTTGCCTTCCGCAGTTGCGAGCGGTGATAGTTGGGCAGAATTCACCAATGCGTCACCTGCCACCCAGATTGCCGGGTTGGATACGGACTGGAGATTATCGTGAAGGGCAATTCTCACACCATCATGCTCAATGTTGGCAGCTTCCAGATTAAGACCATCAACATTAGCAACCCGGCCGGCACCATTGACCACACGATCAGCTGAAGCCGTTCTTTGTTCACCGTCATGAACGTAGGAAACAGAGAGCCTTCCATCTAACTCGGCAATTTCTTTCACTTGTACGTTCTCGTGGATGGAGACGCCAAGGGCTTCAGTAGCCTTTTTAAGCACTTCAACTGCATCATGATCCATACGTGGAAGCAGTTGAGGCATGGCTTCCAAAATCGTGACCTTGGCACCAGCACGGGCGTAAACATGGCTGAATTCCATTGCGATCACGCCACCACCAATGAATACCACCTCACTTGGCAGGTTCTTATCTGACAAAACCTCATCGGAAGTGATCATGAGTTCGGCGCCTGGAATAGGCAAATCCCGAGGTTTTGATCCCGTGGCAATGACAATGTTTTCGCCTTCAATTTCAGTCCCGTTTACAGACACGGTATTGGGTCCGGTAAACTCAGCGCGTCCTTGGAAGACAGTGCCCCGTTTCTCAGCCAGCCCCTGCATCGCGCCGGGGATGAAATCAATCATGTCATCTTTCCGGGTAATGAGTTTTTCCCAGTTAAGCTTTGGCTTGCCCACTTCAATCGCATGGGCCGAAGCGTTTTCAATTTCATGCATGGCATGCGCTGCGGCCACCAGCACTTTCTTTGGAGTACATCCACGGTTAGGACATGTGCCGCCAAAATCCCGTTCTTCAATGAACGCAACAGACTTTCCCGCTTCATTTGCCACAGCCGAAACACCAAACCCGGCATTTCCGCCACCAATAATTATGATATCAAATTTCTGCATTTTTCTTCTCACTTGGTATTACTATTTCAAAAGATTGCCAGGGCTATGAACAATGTGATTTTTCCGTAAACAGACAGATTAACGAAAATTCTGAAGAGCATTCTGCTGTCCGGATCTTCAACATTCAGAAAGTTACAGACCGTTTCTCCTGGCCACAGAAACGCATCCGTCAATGTTTGCGATAGGGTCTTTTGAGCAGGTCTTTGAGTTTGATCTACCGTTTTCATCGCTTCTTCCTAACTTTCAGTCCTGTTGATTGGGTCTGCTGAAGCGCAGTTTGCCTGCGCTCCAACATCGTGAATTTTAAGCCGCTGCGCTGCGGATCATCTCAACGGCTTCTTCCGTGCTCCACACAGCATTTGCCATGTAGCGGAAGTTGATGAGAGCGGAGAGATAGCCGTCACCTTCAGGCACTTTGGCTGCCGCTGTTGCATCCTTGACCACAGCAACTTCAAATCCGTCTTCCAGTAATTCTCGCATATGGGATTCAACGCATAGATTGGCTGACATGCCGGACAGGATCACCTGATCAACACCCGCTTTACGCAATTGCAGTGTCAGATCATTGGTGTCGTTTCCGTAGACCTTGTGCGGGGAGGTGACGATGGTTTTGCCGTCTTCAATATATTTCTTGTATTGCGGCATCCAGTCTGCACCTGAACCTTCAAATCCATCCAGATTGAGCGGGCCTTTACGATCGAACATGCCGATCTTGTGCATCAGTTTTTCAAGTGCCCCTTCAAACTTCCACTGGTGGTCTGTGGGGTAGTAGTAATGCGGTGACACAGCTGTGACGATGTCATGCGCCTTTGCTTCCTTGAACAGGGTCTCGATGTTATCGACCGTATTGTGCTCCACAACGCTTGGCCCGATTACACCCCATGTGACACCCTCAGGGTGCAGGAAGTCGATCTGCGGGTCGATCACAACCAGTGCTGCCCGCTCAAGATCGAGTTTCATGTCCGATGGCGGTAATGCCGGATTTGCCGGATCAGCATAGGGGTTCTCCTGTGCCTGTGCTGCGCCAGCACCAGCCGCTACGGTTGCGGCAGCAGCGGTGGCAGCAACGCCACCACGTAACGCATCACGTCGGCTGATTTTCTTATGATTGTTGCACATACTCATCTCCTTTTCTTTGACTTGACGAGTTCAATTTAGGTGATGAGATGTCTCATTTAGTCCATATTGTGTGCTGAGCGTGCGTAAGATGTTCCATTTCATCCAAATATCGTGCTAAATAGTCTTATGGATACAGAGTTCATTCTTGATCAGATGGAAACCTCCGCCGAACCGTTCGCAGTTTGTCAGCTTCACGGGCGCGGTGACTTGCCGTTGGGCAAAGATCCCATGGCGACCTTGCATTACATCCTGGCCGGGAGAGGTGAGATCATCATGCCCGACGCGCCACCAATTGCAATCGAGCAGGGCAGTCTGGTGCTTATCCCTTCATTGTGCGGACACACATTACGTAGTTTCGGTGAAGTGAAAAATCCTCAGCCCATGTGCCAGCCTGCCAATCTTGAACTGGCACACCTCATTCATGGCGAAGCAACGGAAGAAGACGGCCAGCTGATCGCCATTTGTGCCCATATCTCTCTTTCTCTCAGAAGCCTGCACAACCTCATAGACCTTGTGCGTGAACCAATCATCGAAAAGGTGGATGAAGGCAACCTGCTGGCTTTCCCGGTGGAGGCCATTTTGCAGGAAATCACCGCACCGGGGCTGGGCAGTAAAGCAATGATCCGGGCGCTTCTGCTTGTGTGTACCATTGAGATGATGCGCCGGCGCCTCGTTGCCCAGGATCAAAACCTGTCCTGGATGGCAGCCTTGCGTGATCCCAAACTATGGCCCTCATTGCAGTTGATGCTCGAAAAACCCGGAGACATGCATTCCCTTGAGAGCCTTGCTGAAACAGCTCTGATGAGCCGTTCTGCCTTTGCAAAACGGTTCATGGAAGCCTATGGCAGCGGACCCATGGAATTTTTACGGGATATCAGAATGCGCCAGGCATCGGTGAACCTGCTGGAAACCGATTTGCCGGTGAAGAAGATCGCCGAGATGTCCGGCTATCAAAGCCGCAGCGCCTTCACCAGAGCTTTTGAAGCAACTACGGGAAAATCTCCGCAACAGTTCAGATCGCAAGGTAAGGGAAGCGAATAAGCATGAATTGGGCTGACCTGGTTCAGATATGATCAAGCGTCCGGTATCAAACCACGTGATCTCGCCATCCCCCATGCCGCAGCGTGATGAATAATGGCGATGTCACCATCTTTCAGGGCACAGTCGATTTCAGCGCTTCCGAGTTCCTCTATGAGCATCTCTTCAAGGTCACCTGAATCCGGTTCAGCGGTTTGAACACAATCGGTCGCCACATAGTAGTTTCCCAGGCAACCTAGCTGGTTTCCATTGTCCACAAACTCTCCCAGATGGGTCAAAGCGCCGGTCGAATATCCGGTTTCTTCCAGCAGTTCACGTTTTGCAGCCTCTTCCGGCGCTTCACCTTCCTCCACAAAGCCGGCGGGGAAGGTTAGTGAGACGCGTCCAGGCCCGTGCTTGTATTGGCGGATGGTTAGAACCTTGTCATTCGGCAATACTGGTATGACCATGACAAAATGGCGAAGATGAACCTGGTAGAAGTCGTCGATCTCGACCCCATTAGGCAGCTCAACCTTCTGTTTTAAAACTTTCAGATAGGGTGACGCATCGAAGACGACGCTTTGATCAATTGTTTTCCATCGTTTCATGGCAAGAATACCGGAAATGAGTTGAGTAATTTTTTCCAGCACTATTGGTGCATTGGTCGATTCGGTCCAGCCCTTTGTGTGTAGCTGTAGAGCCTCAGTCGGTCTCGTCGCTTTCATATTCCAACAAATCACCCGGCGTACAATCAAGCGCTTCACAGATGCTATTGAGGGTTTCGAACCTCACACCGCGTACCTTGCCGGACTTAAGCAGGCTTAAATTCTGCTCGGTGATCCCGACCCGTTCGGCCAGTTCCTTGGATTTCATCTTTCGCTTGGCAAGCATCACATCAAGCCGGACAATGATCGCCATTACACAAATTCCTTGTGTTCCCGGTCAATCTCCATCGCGGCGCTCATCATCCATCCGAATGTGAAGACCACCGAATAAAGGATGAGAGCCTTGATATCGGTCGGATCATACTGATAGGCGAAGGCATGGCCCCCATCCGCATTTTGCGCGGTGATCAGGACTACGGAAACGGATTCCATCAGCGTATCCAGAATGACAGTCACAACCGAGATCCCGCCGAGCAGCTGGATCAACCTTGCGTTTGTTGTGTTCAAGAACAACCCCTGACGCAATCGGTTCAGCAAATACATGCCCACCAGTAGTGACAGGCACGACAATAAAATCACTGGCATCCAACCAACGAAATACAAAGTTCGTGTGGTGAGGTCGAGTGTTACGTCCTTGTCGATCATCCAGTGGTTTTCCCAGAATTCAGGATTGGTGAAAGACCTTGATATGAAACGGGTCATGGCCTCGTAAATGTAGTAGATGAGGAAGCCTGCCATGGGTACCAGTGTGACACCGGACCAGAACATCACTCTCTGCCTGAGTTGATTGATTTGCATCATACAAAACCCTTGTTTTCCTGGTCTTGCAGAGCCAGTGATTTAATGATCCATCCACCGAGATATAGGCCGGTACCGGTGAGGATGAGGCTCACTTCGGTGGCATCATAACCGAATTGAACGTGCCACCGATCCTCTGTGTTCATGTAGGAAATCAGCCAGTTAGTGAATGAATAGCCAGACATTACGCCTATTCCCGAGACGATCGCACTGATACCCAGAAGTTGAATGTCGCGAACAATCCGGAGGTCGAAATACACGCCTTGCCGGAAAAGATAAAAGAAGTGCATTGCAATTGCAGTCATGCACACTGTGGCAACAACGGGGATCAACCACAGAATGAAATATCCAAACCTCAGGATAAACGGGATCTCACCCTCATATTTCACCAGCCAGTGGTTCTCCCAAAGGTCTGGCTGGGTGAAAGCGAAGGGGATCAATTCATTCAATACCCGATAGGGATAAAGGATCATGAATGCTGCCAGAGCAATCATGCAGAGGGTGGAAAATACCACAATTGAGCGCTTTCCCATATCAGCACCTTTTAAAAAATTAACGTAAAACAATAATTTTTTACTGTTTACATAGGTATTGATGGCTTGTCAATTGCAGCTCTGTGATTGGGCACCTACAGTCAGCGAACCGTTCCCAGTCACACATCGGTGGGATACTGAACCACCAACCTCTCAGCATCATCGTCATGCATTGCCCAGTATGCATCCGTAATCTGACCCGTAATTTCTCCGGGAACACCAGAACCAATTGGCTGATTATCCACCCTGGTTACTGGCATTACACCGCCAGCCGTGGAGGTGATAAAGACTTCGTCTGCGTTCAAAAGATCATCCCGCGAAATGTCCTGTGTTCTGCAATCGATCTTCAGGGTTTCGCAAATGTCAAAGACGGTCTGCCGTGTGATGCCAAGAAGCACTCCAAGTTTCGGCGTCGAAACCCTGCCATCCCGCACAGCGAATACATTAAACCCCGGACCTTCGGAAATATTGCCATTTGCATCCGTCAGGATCGCCGTGTCCGTACCCCGGTCATAGGCCTCATACAGGCCGTTCACCAGGTCCAGCCAATGATAGTTCTTGACGGTAGGATCGACGGACTGGGGTGGAATTCTCATGAGTGATGTGACCGCTGCGTTTAACCCGTGTCTCATTTGTTCAGGATTGGCAACTGACCCGAATGGAATCGCAAACGCAATGAACTGGTTCACCGCATCCCGTGGGTCCCGGCTGAATGTGGGTGACATGCCTCGCGTGCATATGAATTCCACATAGGAATTCTTGAGACCGGATAGTGAGACGCAATTGCGCAATATCTCGGTCACTTGCGCCTTGTCATATTCAATCGACATGTGCAGCTTTTCCAGGCCTGCGAAAAACCGATCGAGATGTTTGTCGAGCCGGAAGAAAGCCCCGTTCCATACGTGGACCACATCATAGGTTGCGTCAGAATGGAGAAACCCATAATCGAGCACTGAAATCTTCGCTTCCCGCATCGGCAGATACTGCCCATCCATAAAAGCCACACCGGGAGGGTAGGTTTTTGTGTCCGTTTGATGATCAGAAAGTTCAGGAAGCGTGTACATGCTTCAACGGTATGAGGTTTTGAGAATAATCTCAATGATTGCAGGGTTCACCCACTGTGATCAGCGGCATTGCTGTACCGCTTTGCCGATCGCTGTTGAAGCTTCAACCATTGCATTCACATTCGGTGGATTGCTGATCAGGTTCTTCGATGCGGTTTCAGCGCCTGCCTGCTCCAGCAGGTAAAAACGGGCTGCATTTTGCGCATCTTCTGATAATCCCTTGATCGTCGTGTCATAGCTGCACTTGCAAAGGGTGTTGCGCTTGTCAGCTTGAACGGATTGATATGCCTTCATCTGCATACAGGCTTCCACAAACTCTCCTCGGATCGGGTCATCAGCATCAGAGGACGGGCCGCAGGCACAAAGTGTCAGAAATACCGGTAAGGAAATGAGATAGCGCATTAAAAGTCCTGAATCTAAAAAAGGGTTATGTGGCAATCGGGTAATGATAAGTCCATTCTAGTGAACATGCGGTAAAAATTGAGGCAGTTGCGTGATCTTGCAAAGGTTCAACATTCAGATAGCATCACGATCATCAATGACCGCAAATGTTCAACCACAGGCCGAAGTAACCGAATGAACCGTCTGGACCAATCCCAAATCGAACTGTTCAAACGTGATGGCGCGATCGTCGCAGAAAATGCGGTCTCTGCAGAAGCACTGTCACAATTGCGCTCGACCTTTGACCAATGGGTTGAAGATAGTCGCAGTCATGAAAAACCGTTCGGTGAAATCTGCGATGGGCGGCCACGCTTTGATCTGGAAGAGGATCATTCGGCCGATCATCCTTCGCTAAGACGGGTGGCTTCTCCCACGGACATCTCTGAAACCTATGCGACAGCGGCCTTTGACAGTCCCATGACTGATATGGCCGCTGACCTCCTTGGTCCGGATGTGCGTTTCCATCATTCAAAGGTGAACTCGAAGCTGCCGAAAACCAAAACGGTTGTTAAATGGCATCAGGATTTTCCATTCGATCCGCATTCTAACGATGACACATTGACCGCATTGCTGTTTCTTGACGATGTGACCGATGAAAACGGTCCGCTCAAAATTTCACCCGGCTCTCATCGTGGCCCGCTTCTGTCTCACTATCAGGATGGCATATTCACAGGCGCCGTTTCCCCTGAAAAGGCAGAGATGTTCGAAAAAGAAGCCGTTTCCTGCAAAGGACCGGCCGGTGCAGTCTGCCTTATGCATAGCCGGGTAGCACACGCTTCCACAGCCAATAAATCCTCTTTACCCAGAACGCTTTTCATAGTCACTTATGCCGCGGCAGATGCTGCACCTTTGTCACCTGTTGCAGTGCCAAGCCCGCATCAGGGGCTCATTGTGCGTGGGCAGGAACCGGGCCGCATCCGTTCAATGGATTTTGAAATCGAAACGCCTGCCATACCCAAAGGCGCTTCCTTCTTCTCGCAACAATCCGGTGACGATAAATAGCTGATTTAACTCAAAGCAACTGAGTACTTATGTTGCGACCTGGTTGCCAGCACCACAATAAAACCCCGCTACTACTCACTGGTAGCAACGGGGTTCATGCTCACATCTTCAGGATGTAATTGCTACTTCACCGCAACCATGGAGACTTCGACCATGGTGGGCGCTCCAGGCTTGCTGCCCGGTAACTTGACCACTTCCAAGGCAACCCGGGAAGGAGGTGTTTTACCTTCCCCCCAATAGGTCCCGTAGACCTTGTTGAAGGCGCCGTAATTATCCATGTCAGTCAGGTAGACCGTTGCCCGGACCGCATCATCAAAATCATAACCGGCTTCGTTCAAAACCGTTCGCAGATTTTCCATAACGATTTTCGTTTGGGCTGATATATCGTTTCTGGCTTCTTTCGGTATCTCCCCGTTTACATAGGCAATCTGTCCTGAAACGAACAAGATGCCGTTGGAAAGTTTGATACCGGGAGAGTAAGGCGCAATCGGGCTGGAACCTGCCGGATATACCGGAATCCGGGCCTCTTGGCCGAACGTGACTGAGGATAGAGTGAATGTAGCAACACAGGTGGCTGTGAGCAATTTTGCGAGTGTTTTCATCAGTTTCCCTCCTTTGATGAAACTTATTTTGCAGCTTTGATTATGAGATCAGCCACAAATTCAGGGTTTGAAACCATGATGGCGTGGCTGGAGACCACCTCTTTGGATGTGGCGCAAATCTTCTTTGCAAATTCACGCTGCAAGGCTGTTGGCGTCATGTGATCTTCACCGGCTATGGCGTAAAAAGACGGCTTTTCCTTCCAGGCAACGTTTTTAACTGGTTCGCCCAACGCCTTGCTGTTCAGAAGGCCCTGACTGGCAGCGATAAAGCTGGTCTCTTCTGCGGGCAGGTCCTGTGCAAAGTACTTCGAAGCTGCTTCGTCTGGCAGATAAAAGTATCCGTCCTCATCCTGTTTGAGGGCAGCGATACCAGGTGCAGGGTGTTCTTCAAGTTTCGCTGCTGCACCCAGAGACTGACCGGCATCTGGTGCATAGGCGGCCACATAAACAAGAGACTTCACCTTGTCATGAACACCAGCCTCGGTAATGACCATGCCACCCCAGGAATGCCCCACGAGAACAACCGGACCTTCAGCCCGTTTGATGGCACGTTCAGTGTAGGCCACATCGCCAGCCAATGATTCAAGCGGGTTCTGAACCGCGATCACATCAAGACCGGCTTTTTCAAGAATAGGCGTCACCTTGCTCCAACTGGAGCCATCTGCAAAGGCACCATGAACAAGGACAACCGACTTTGCTGTCAGATCAGCTGCGAGGGTAGTGGCGGTATGGGCCAGGCTTGCACCCACAATGGCACTGCCAAGCGCCAGCATTTTGAGGAATTTCATTTCTATCTCCCTATGGATTGAGAACTGGTTATTAAATTAATGCACAATTAAATAATGCACTATATATTAATTAATTATATTTAGGATTGAGTCAACCCCGGCAAACTGCTTGATTAAATTAGAGAATTTGAATCAGCAGAAATTTCAACGATTGAAGATTGCAAAAAAACACACTATTTAGTGCGTTAATAATTAGGGACTAAACAATGAAGCCTTGCGTGACCGATAAAGATAATCTGCTTAACATCGAGGATCAGCTTTGTTTCGCGCTCTACTCCACGTCGAGAGCGATCACAAAGGAATATGCAATTTTGCTGGACACAATGGATATCACTTATCCTCAATATCTCACCATGATGGTGTTGTGGAAGAAAGACGGCATTTTGATCCAGGATATTGCGAGAAGCCTCGAAGTGGATCAAGCAACCATAACACCTCTGGTAAAACGCCTTGAGAAACAGGAACTGGTCACGCGTCAGCGCAGCAATGAAGATGAGCGAAAGGTCCAAGTATTTCTCACAGAAAAGGGCAAGGACATGTACAAGACTGCCCTTGTCGTGCCCCACCGGCTAGGGTGCGCAATCGGGGTTGAGGATCAGGCGCGTGCGCAGCGTCTCATAGCCGAAATGAATGAGATCAAGCAATTCATAAGGCAAAAGAAGTGAGCCACTAAAGAAGTAATTGATCACCTGGCCTCATATCGCTCGAATGTGACCAAAAGCCTGTGGGCCACGGTTGACGCAAAGCAAGAATCCCCGCTAGATTCAACTCAGGTCCAGCTGCCAGTGATTGGGAACCTTTCCGCGCTGGCAAATGATTAGCACGGGGGAAAATTGCAGATCTTACAGTTGCAAGGACTGTTTGCACCGCTTGTAGCAATGCTTGCGGGGACGGCACTACTGGTATTGTGGCACTTTAATCGCCGCGTCCGGTATCTGCCCTATTTCGGCTTGTCCCTTTATTGCACAGCGCTTGCGATCTTCTTCTCCCAATTCCTGTTTGAAAGGATGACGGTCCCCAATGCGCTTTCCAACAGCATCTTCTTTTTTGCAGCAAGCGGGTTTATGGTCCATGCAGCCATGTCGCGTCTGGGGGAGGGGCTATATATCCGCTCCCATTTGCTGCTCATGGCTTTCGATATTGTATGCCGGATGTTTCTCATAAATTACGGTGTTTCCAGTTCGGTTTACCTGATGGTTGTGAATGCGATTATGGGGACACCGCATGCCATCTGCACATACCGGCTACTCACCCACAAGGACCGGGATCCTCAATCCGTTTCTCTGGCGGTCGCCTATGGCATAGTTGCCTTCATGGCGATCTGCGTCACACCCATAGCCGTATCACTGGGGGAAGGGGTAAGCGGAGACAATTATTTCTCGAGTTTCTATTGGGTGATGCTCAGCATTCTGTTGGTAGTAGGCATTTTGATCATGGCACTGTCGTTTGGCTTCACCGTGGCAACCGATCTGCTGAGGGAAGCAAAAGAAGCGCCAAACGAAGTGCTGGTTCGCCGCAATATGAGCCTCACCCAGAGGCTCAACGAGCTGGAAATGAAATATTCTGCGATCATGAACATCGCCGAAATGAAGGACCAGCATATCTCCAATACGATCCATGATCTTCGTCAGCCATTGCATGCGCTTCGCCTGAAAATGCATCACATGATGCAGGGAAACAGTGGCGACAATCAAAGCTTCGATGAGGTGAAACAAACCTTCAGATACCTGGAAGATCTGGTTTCCGATCATTTGAGCAACACCGGTGATGCGATGGTTGTTGATCTGGAAAACGATTCAAACCGTGACACCCGGTCGGTTGAAGAGAATGCTGATAATAAACTCACTTCAGGTGCAATTCTCACAAGTGTCTACGAGATGTTTCTCCCCGACGCCGAAGAAAAAGGTCTGACGCTTCACTACAACCGGACTGACCATGAAGTGAACGTGGATGGGCTCGACCTGATGCGGATCGCCTCAAATCTGGTTTCCAACGCCATCAAATATACCCAATCCGGCACGGTCTCCTTCGGTCTGAGCGAAGTGAACGGGAAAATCCGCCTTGAAGTCCGTGATACGGGCGTTGGCATGGCCAGTGAAGAGTTTGAGGCCGCACTTGCTCATAATGTCAGGTTGAAAAACGGGGCTAGTCAGGAGGTGGGGAATGGTTTCGGGCTCTCGATCGTCAAGGAACTGGTCGACAAACATCACCTGACGCTTTCCCTGCACCCCAATGTGAAGCGGGGGACCGGCGTAGTAATCGATTTTCCCGCCGCAGCTTGAATGTGTCGCTGCTGTACGGGATCACACCATCTTCACTGCTGGAATGGAGACACTAATCCTGTATTTCCGACATTGCATCTAAATCTGAATTCGGGAAAGATGAATTTCAGCAATCACGATTGGAGGGGATCATGGAGTTCTGCATACAGCTTTCAGCAGATTATCCGGACAAATCTTACGGCGGTGAGCGGGTCTACCGCGACATGCTGGATCAGGCCGCGTTGGCGGACCGGTTAGGCTATGATGCCGTATCGATTACCGAACACCATCTGGTCAATTGCCTGATGATGCCCGCACCACTGCAATTCGCGGTTAAAATCGCTGCCGAAACCGAACAGATCAAAATCCTTACCTCTGTCGTTGTATTACCGCTCCATGACATGAGGATCTTTGCTGGTGAGGTGGTGGTTTCTGACATTTTCACCGATGGTAGGCTTTACCTCGGTGTGGGGCGGGGCGCCTTCAAATACGAGATGGAGCGTCTGGGCGTAAAGATGGAAGAAACACAGGACCGCTTCAACGAGTCGCTCGATGTGCTGCAGGCGCTATTATCGTCTGAAGAGGTGAGCTGGGACGGCAAATATTATAACTTCGAACCCATCACAATCATGCCACGTCCGGTTCGCCCCGGTGGCCCGCCCATGATGATGGCCGTCATGAACCCCGAAGGGATTTATCATTGCACCAAGCGAGGGTTCCATATCCAGACCACACCGCTATCGGGTAATCATCAACTCCTGCTGGATCAAGTGAGTGCCTTTAACCGCGCCAAGGACGATATGGCCGGTGAGGGGGATGAATTGACGATCACGCTTTCCCGCGTTGCGCACCTCGCCCATTCATTTGATGAACGTCAGCGCAAGGTCGAGGCTGCCCATAAGTATTACGGACGGTTTGACAACATCTTCACCGGTCCTGGCATCGTGGACCACGGCATGATCCGAGAGCTCCCATGTGCCACACCGATTGATGAATTGGGCGAAAGCCTGTTAATCGGCACGCCACAGGACATGATCGACAAGCTCGCACCTTACGCGGAACTTGGAATTGATCGCGTGATCCTCAACTTTAATTTCGGGCTGGATCAAACCGACACGCTTGAAGCAATCCAGTGTTTCGCTGAAGAAGTGATGCCGCATTTTTCAGCGAGCTCAGCCATATCGTCAGGCCTGCAAGGAACATCAAGCCATGTCCGAACCAATTGAGTGCGCTTATTCGGTTGAGGGCGAGGGCCCGCCACTCTTCCTGATCCATGGCATTGGTGCAGCCAGAAACACCTGGGCAAAATCTCTGCCGGTCCTCACACCTCATTTCCAGGTCATCACCTATGATCTGCGTGGTCACGGCTCATCTCCAATGCCAGTAAATGAGTTTGGTCTCGATGAACTGGTGGCAGATCTTGAACATTTGCGTGCTCTGCTAGGCATCGAAAAGGCTCATTTCGCCGGTCATTCCCTGGGTGGCATGATCGGTCCCGCCTATGCAAAGAAGTATCCGGATCGGGTTCTATCCCTAGGTTTACTATCAACTGCAGCGTTCAGAACCGAGGATGACAGCTCCAAAGTCTGGGCGGTGGTACATGCGATGGAGGAAAAGGGCATCCCCAATATTCTCCCCACGCTTACAGACCGATGGTTTACGGATGCCTTCATTGAAAATCACCGCGATGTGGTGGATCGCAGGCTCAAACAGGTGATCGAAACGGATCCAGACATTTTCATGAATGTATTCCGGATCTATGCAGGAACCGAAATGGCACCCTGGATACATGAGGTCGATGCGCCAAGCCTCATCCTCACCGGTGAGCATGATGGCGGTTGTAACCCACGCCTCAACAGCCAAATACATTCTGCCATGCCAAACTCTGAATTGGTGATCATGGAAGGCTACAAACACTCGCTCCTGTTAGAGGCTGGAGACCTCGTTGCGCATGAAATTGTGCGATTTCTGGGCAATTTGACTGAATAATTCGGCCAATTCGCCTGTTATTTGTTCACCGAGTTGTAAAAAAGGTTTAGTTGAATAAAAAAATGCATTAGTCACAATGACTGCATTTCTGCGACCCCGCTTCTGAAAGAACTTGAATTCGATCCAGTATGAACCTACGCGACCTTGAATATGTCGAGGCTATTGCAAGCCATAAGAATTTCAGCCGTGCAGCCAATGCCTGCAACGTGTCCCAACCCGCTTTATCCATTCAAATCAAAAAGCTCGAGTCAGAACTTGGCGCAGAACTCTTTGAGAGGCGCAACCATGAAGTGCTTTTGACCGAATTCGGCAAACGCATTCTGGAATCGGCTGAGCAAATCAATCGCCACAGCGAACGCATCCGGGAAATCGCACTGGAATACCGTAATCTTGACGCCACTCCGTTCAAAATCGGCATGACTTCAACCCTGGCACCATACCTCACCAAATATGTGCGCGATATGATGACAGAGCTTTATCCGTCTCTGCGCGTGGTCCTGGTGGAACATCGCCCGGTTAATCTGGCAGAAATGGTGGAGAAAAAGGAAGTTGATGTGGCGCTGATTGCGCGCAAAAGCCATGAACGCATTTACGGAGCTGATCATAAGGCGCCCATGCGGTTTACCTCTATTTGGCAGGAACCCTTATATCTGGGTGTCAGAAAGGGTCATCCACTGACCCGCAAAGATGGCATATTCGCAAAAGATGTGCCCGAAGACATGCTGATCCGGTTCAAAATCCCGTTTGGTTACGGACTGGAAAAGGACCTTCCCGAAACCTCAGCCAACATGCTGGAGAAAACCGGTTTTGATGTGAGTGCGGCCCGCTTTGAAACCGTGTGCCGTCATGTGAGTTACAGCGACGACTGCACCATTATCAATGCTATTGCCGTTGAGCAGTTTCGTCACGATAACTGGGACCTTGATTACATCCCCTTTAAGGATGAGGGTAATCTGAGAGACTTAGGCATGACCTATCGCCCGGGATATCCGAGAAGAAAAGTATTGCAGGAAATCTCCCAATACATCTCAAAAAGCCCTCCGGGTGGCGTAATCCCGGTTTCAGAACCCGTTTCCTGAAAATCTGCAACATAATTCAGCATCGTTTTTGCCGGATTCGGCCAGAACCGACTCACATAAAGGGTTTTGGGCCCATTAATTTCATTTATCTCAAGAGCGTCTTTGACCAGAAATTGCGGAATTTTCTGGCAGTATATTGCCGGCAAAAGGCCAATTTGACTAAATTTCTAATGACAAATGCGTAAAGTTTTTGTGACGCTCAGTGAACGAATAGTTGAGCGCTCGTGTCCGGATCGGCCAAAAGTGTTACGATTCATTAACTTTGCGGATTACGGCGCATGTGAACGCCGTGATTATAAGCGTTGTTTATAGCGCCTATTCGAACAATATATTTTTCTGGTGCCCAACCGATGGGTAGTTCTCCGATGCACAAGTTGTTTTTCGGCCGAAAGCTCCTTGCCCCTAAAGCTAACTTTGGAGAACAAAAATGTTATCTGAAATCCTGTCTGGTCTGCGTGCCAGACTCCTAAATACCTCGTCATTGGCTCAGGAAAGTGTTCGCGATGGACAAACTTTCTTCCAGTCATTCTTTCAAAACACTGTCGTGGACAACACTCCCGCCTTTCTCCTCGACAACAACTTCGTTCGTCTTTTGAACTTCGGTCAGATCACAACAAATAATGCACCTGCAGCAATATCTGTTCCTGGCGAAGATGCTGACATCTTCAACTTCCGCTCCGGTCGTATTGAAGCCAATGACGGACCAGATGCTCTTGCAACTGCCATCGATGTGACTGGTAGCGCAGATATCCGCAACTTCGGTGAAATCGTTGGTGAATTCAATGGTGTGAGCTTCTCCGGCGCACAATCATCCGGTTCACTTGATAACTTCCGCGGTGGTGTAATTTCATCTGACAGCCGTGCTGTGAACATCCAGGGCGACGGCGTTTCAGTCCGTAACTTCGGTGACATCATCGGTACTGGTGATCAGCGCAACGGTACAATCTACACAGATGCTGTTGCTGAAAACTTCTCAATCTCAAACTTCACTGGTGGCACAATCGACGCTGGCGATGGAAACCTTGGTGCTGGTGTATCCCTGCAGGTCGGTGACGTGCTTGGTGACGTGGTATCCGGCAACATCGTCAACAGCTTTGGCGGCGTTATTCAGGGTCGCGGACAAGCTGCATCCAACACTGCTCTTGCCGGTGACGGTATCCGCATCAACAACGGTGCTGAAGGTACTATCTTTGACAGCAACATCGTAAACAGTGGCCTTGTATCTTCTGAAAGCAATCAGGGTACAGCTGCCGGTATTCGTGTTGCAGATGGACAGGCCTTTGACGGTCAGATCCTCAACACCCAAACCGGTGTTATCGAAGGTGTTCGCAACGGTCTTTACATCGGCGAAGCCGAGCATGATCTGGATGTTCTGAACTTCGGTACAATTCAGTCAGACAGCCGTGCAGTAAACATTGATGGTACAGGTGTAAACCTGCTCAACGGTGGTGACATTCTGGGTACAGATGATCAGCGCAATGGTACAGTATACGCTGATGGTACTGCGGATGATTTCTCAGTAACCAATCTGGTGAACGGCACAATCGATGCCGGTTTTGGTAACCAAGGTTCTGGTTTCGGTGTTGAAATCAGTGGTACTGAAGATGGCGCAAGCACATTCGAGCTGAACAACGCTGGATTGATCCAGGGTCGCGGAAACGCTTCCGCTGGTGTTAACGCTGCTGGCGATGGTGTTCGAATCGGTAACGTTGGCAACATCGGTGTTACTGATGCAATCATCAACAACTCAGGTGTGATTGACTCTGAAGGCGCAAACGGCACAGTTGCCGGTGTTCGCTTCGTGAACGGTGTTTCCTTCCAGGGTGAATTGAACAACTCAGGCACAATCTCTGGCGTTCAAAACGGTCTTTACTTCGGTAACCCGGTGAACGGAGAGGGTGCAGACCACACTGGTGGTGTTGTAAACAACCTTGAAGGCGGTGTTATTTCATCCGGTAGCCGTGCATTGAACATTGATGGCAACGGTCTTGAAATCAACAACGCTGGCCAGATCCTTGGTACTGGCGATCAGCGCAACGGTACTGTGTACGCTGATGCTACTGCCGACAACTACGTTCTGAACAACACTTCTACTGGTGTGATCGACGCTGGCCTTGGTAACAACGGTTCAGGTGTATCACTACAGACAGGTGATGTTTCTAACGACATCGTTTCTGGTTCTGTCTTCAACGAAGGCGTTATCCAGGGTCGCGGTGACGCGGAAGCAGGTAACACCATTGGTGACGGTCTGCGCGTATTCTCAAGCCAGGAAGACACTGGTCTTGCAGGCGTTATCCAGAACGATGGCCTGATTGCAGGTTCAGAAGATTCACCGGAAGCAGCCGGTATCCGCGTTGACGGTGGTGTTGATCTGCTTGGCGCAATCATCAACGACGGTGAAATCCGCGGTACTGTAAACGCTATTGATGCAACAGACGGTGGTTTTGTCACCATCGTCAACGACGAAGATGGCGTGATCAACGGTAATGTACTGCTCGGTGACGAAGCTGACGTTCTTGTCGACCTTGGCACAATCAACGGTGACGTTGACGGTGGCGCAGGCGACGATGTTCTGATCGTTGGTGAAGGTGACAACACAATCGTGGGTGGTCTCGGAAACGACTTCATCGACGGTGGTGAAGGTATCGATACTGCTGACTTCTCAGACCTTGATGTGCCTGTAACTGTTGTTCTTGACGCTAACGGAAACGGTACTGCAACACGCGAAACCGGCTTCTCCATAACCGTTGAAGACGTGATCGTTGACACACCTGTACAGGGTCCTCCGAACACTCAAATCGAGAATACGGCTGATTTTGTAACAGAAGCTGTTGCCGGTAACCTTTACTACAACATCCACACTGCAGATTTCCCTGCTGGTGAAATCCGCGGACAGCTGTTCGTAGTTGAAGGCGGTGACGTCACTGAAGGTAACATTCGCACAATCACCCTTGCTGGTGATCTGGACGCATCTCAGGAGCCTGGACCAACTTCAGACTCTGAAGCTACAGGTACAGCCACCCTGGTGATCACACAAAACCTTCTGACAGGCGAAGTGAGCTACTCAAGCGAACTTTCTGTTGTCGGTCTTGCTGAAAGCGATCTGCTGACACCAATCCCGGGCGTTGTTTCTGCAATCCACTTGCATAACGCTCCTGCCGGAATTAACGGCGGTGTTGCTCAGGATACTCTGGTTGACGCTGGTGCATTCATCGACGGTAACGAGCCTACAGGTGTTTCCGGTCCGGACGTGATCGACAATGTAATCGAGACAGATGTTCTCTTCTCAATCGAAAACATTATCGGTTCTGACGACGGTGACACAATCATCGCTAACGGTGGTGCTCCAAACACGCTTCTTGGTGAAGGTGGCGACGACTTCCTTGCTGGTGGTGGTGCAACAGACATCATCGACGGTGGTGAAGGTGTAGACACCAACAGCTTCTTCAACATCAACGGTGCACTTGACCTTGATAACGAAGACGGACTTGAAGACGGTGGTGTTGTTGTAACACTCAACGCAGATGGTACAGGAACTGCAAACTACGTGGTTGGCGGCATCGTCGACGGTGTAGAGCAAGGCCCGAACATCTTCGAAGAGTTCACAGGCATCGAAAACATCGAAGGCACCAACAACAATGATTCAATCATTGCAACTGGTGGCGCTGTTAACTCGATCTTCGCTGGTGAAGGCGATGACTTTGTCCAAGGCGGTGGCGGAAGCGACATCACCGACGGTGGTGAAGGCATTGACACTGTATCATTCGCTGACATCGGTTCATCCGTAACGGTTGATCTGGAAGCTGAGCGTGCTGAGTATCTTGCGCCTAACGGTAACCTGATCGTGGATGAAGTAACTAACTTCGAAAACGTTGTTGGTTCAGCAAATGACGATGACATCACAGGTGACGCAGGTGACAACGTTGTAACCGGTGGTCTCGGTTCAGACCTCATCGATGGTGGTGAAGGCTTTGATACTGCTGACTTCTCTGATCTCGATGTTGATATCATCATCGGTGAAGATGCAGACGGCAATACAACCGTTACTCGCGAAACAGGCTTTTCTGTTTCTGTGAACAACGTGTCTGTTGGTGCTCCTGTACAGGGTCCTCCGAATACTCAAATCGAGAATGCGGCTGACTTTGTCGATCAGGCTGTTGCCGGTAACCTCTACTACAACATCCACACTGCAGATTTCCCTGCTGGTGAAATCCGCGGACAGCTGTTCGTAGTTGAAGGCGGTGATGTAACTGAAGGTAACATCCGCACAATCACCCTTGCTGGTGACCTGGATGCATCTCAAGAGCCTGGACCAACTTCAGACTCAGAAGCTACTGGTACAGCTTCGCTTGTAATCACAAAGAACCTGCTAACAGGCGAAGTGACTTACTCAAGTGAACTCTCAGTGGTTGGACTGGAAGAATCTGATCTTCTGACACCAATCCCGGGTGCTGTATCTGCAATCCACCTTCACAATGCACCTGCTGGTGTGAACGGTGGTGTTGTTCAGGATACTCTGGTTGATGCTGGCGCTACAATCGACGCGGCTTCACCAAGCGGTGTGTCCGGCCTGGATGTAATCGACAATGTAATCGAGACAGATACGCTTATTTCGATCGAGAACATCATCGATGCAGACGGTAACGTGATACCGGTTGATGGCGCAGCTCCGCTTGCACCAGAGGCTCCAGAAGCTCCAGAAGAAGTCGTGATGGAAGAGCCAATGGAAGAAGAAATCATGATGGAAGAAGTCATGATGGAAGCTCCAATGGAAGAAGTCGTGATGGAAGAAATCATGGAAGCTCCAATGGAAGAAGTTGTGATGGAAGACGCATTCGACTTCGACGCAATGGAGATGGCTCCGGAGATGATGGAAGAAGAGGTTGCTATGGTTGAGGACTTCGCTCCTGAACTTGCTCCTGAACCAGCTCCGGCTCCAGAGCCAGCGCCTGCTCCGGCACCAGCGCCTGCTCCGGCACCAGTTCCGTTCTTCTTCTTCAACGAAGATTTCACAAGATAAATCTTTCACCAAAGCAGGTGGCGGCACTCAGCACGCCACCTGCAACCCGAATTAGTCCCCATCCGTTTTCAAAATAAAGGCAAGCCCGATGTCTAAAAAACATAACCCGGTCAAAGTGGCCTTTCAGTCTCTGCGCAAAGGCTTTACCGCAGTCGCTCTTTTCAGCCTCGCACTTAATATTCTAATGCTAGCTGGCCCCCTCTACATGCTTCAGGTCTATGACCGTGTTCTTACCAGCCAAAGCATGGAAACCCTCATCGCCTTGAGTATCCTCCTGTTCGGCGTGTTCGTAGTAAGCGGTCTTCTGGATTATGTCCGCGTAAAAATTCTCAACCGTCTGGGTAGCCGGTTTGAAGTCCTGGCAGGCAACCACATCCTCGCAGCCGCCATGAAACGTAAGATTTCCGGCAAGGGTAAATCTGGCGACAACCTCCTCAACGACATCACCTCCTATCGTGATTTTGTTTCCGGCCACACACTCCTGGCCTTCTTCGATACCCCTTGGGTCCCGATCTATCTGGGCATTCTGTTCATCCTGCACCCCTATATTGGTCTCCTTGGTCTTGCAGGCGCAATGATCCTCACCATCCTCGCCCTGATGAATAGCTCCATGAGCCGTGATCCGATGCAGGAAACTGCAGAAGCCAGACAATCTTCAGACGCATTGTTTGAATCATGCGAAAGAAATGCCGAGCTGGTTACCTCCATGGGCATGAGGTCAGATCTCGCCCGTCGCTGGTCGCTTCTCAACTGGAGAACCAGCAGCCACAAAACAAAGGCTACCGATGGTCTTTCGTTTTTCTTCGTGGTCTCAAAGACATTCCGCATGGCGATACAGTCAGGCATGCTGGGTCTCGGTGCCGCTCTGGCAATCGCCGGTGAATCTTCAGCTGGTGTCATGATTGCCGCAACCATTATCCTTGGCCGCGCCCTGGCGCCGATCGATCAGGCAATCAGCCAGTGGCGTCTCTTCATTGGTGCAGTTGCTTCCTATAAAAAGCTTAAAGGCCTGGTGGAAGAGTTCCCCGAAGATGAAGAGCGTATTCAACTGCCAAAAGCCCGTTCAAACATGGATGTGGCAATCAAACAGGCTGGCCCGCCACAGGCACAACGCGCAACCCTAACCGGCATCAACTTCGATCTGGATGCGGGCGATGTGGTAGCTGTGATCGGCCCAAGTGGATCAGGTAAATCCACACTGGCTAGAATGCTCACAGGCATCTGGTTCCCGCAACGCGGTGAAGTGAACCTGGATGGTTCCCCGACCTCCAAATGGAATGCCGCTGAACTCGGAGCCCAGATCGGGTATCTACCTCAGGATGTGGAATTGTTTGAAGGAACAATCCGCGAGAACATCTCACGCTTTGCCGCTGATGCTACAGATGAGGCAATCCTCAAAGCTGCTCAGGATGCGGATGTGCATGATATGATCCTCAATCTGCCAGATGGCTACGAGACTGTCATCGGCACAAGAGGTACATTCCTCTCCGGCGGTCAGCGTCAACGCATTGGCCTTGCCCGTGCTCTTTACGGTGACCCTTTCATCATCGTGCTTGATGAACCCAACTCCAACCTCGACGCTACCGGCGACACAGCCCTCATGCATGCGGTTATGAGAGCCCAGGCCCGCGGTGCCATCGTCGTTGTCATGACCCACCGTCCAAGCACGCTTCAGGCAGTAAACAAGGTGCTTGTGCTGGATAGCGGTCAAATGAAAGCCTTTGGTCCAAAAGAGCAGGTTCTGCGTTCCACAACCCGTGCAATCGTCAACAACAGTGTTCCCCGAGTGACGTCTGCAAACAATCAACCCGAGCAAGCAGGAAAGGTAGCATCAAAATGAGTAATGCTCTGATCCCACACAACAATTATGAAATCCTCGATCCCGTCGACCTGCCAGCACCAGCTGAAATGCCGACACAGAAAACCCCCATTGGCCTGTTTGTTCTAATGGGCGTCATCACCATCGCCGTATTCATCGGTGGAATGTCCTACTGGGCTGTAACCTCCAAGATTGATGGCGCTGTGGTTGCTCCGGCTTCCTTCGTTGTCGAAGGCAACAAGAAAACCGTTCAGCACCTTGATGGTGGCATCGTAAATGAACTGCTGGTCACAGAAGGTGATTATGTGGAAGCCAACCAGGTCCTCATCCGCATGGACAGCACGGACAACGATGTGAACCTTGATGTTCTGGGCAACCAGTACACAGAACTCACAGTCCGCCGTGCAAGACTGGTGGCTGAGTTGGATGAGCAGGAAGATTTCCGTTTCATTGACCTGAGTTCTTCTGCAACCGGTAAATCAGACGTGGAAACCCTGAAGAGTGTATTTGCCACTCAAAAGAAGCTGTTCGACGCACAAAAGCGCGCCCGGTTGAGTGAAAAGGAAATTCTCGACCAGCGGATTTCAAGCCTTGAACGTGAAATCGAGGGCATTGAAGAGCAACGCTCTTCCAACACCCGCCAATTGGAAATTGCAAAGTCTGAACTGGTGACCTTTGAAAGTCTGTTCAAAAAGGGTCTGACCCAGATCAGCCGCGTGAATGGTGTGAAGCGCGAGATCGAAAGACTGCGCGGGTTGGATGCTTCCTTTGTCACTTCGCAGGCAAGATCTCTCAATGAGATCGGCGAGCTTCGTCTCACAGGCCTTGGCCAGCAGAAACTCCGCAAGGAGTCTGTGACAACGGAACTGGCAGCCCTTGAAGCGCAGATCGCCTCAATCGAACCGCAATACATAGGTGCCCTTCAGCGTCAAAAGCGCATTGAAATCACAGCGCCTGTAAGCGGCAAGGTCGTGAACATGAGCATCTACACCAAAGGTGGGGTGATCAGACCGGGTGAGCCGATCCTCGACATCGTGCCGAATGATGAAGAGCTGGTTGTGGAAGCGAAGGTCAATGTGACCGATATTGAAAAGCTCTATGTGGGTCAGTCAACTCGAATTCGGTTAACTGCATTTGACCAGACTGACATTCCAGAAGCCACAGGTCGCATCGTCGATCTTTCAGCTGACAGCATTGTCGACGAGCGCAGCGGATCAAGCTATTTCCTCGCAAAAATCCGCATGGATGCTGAACAGGAACAACAGGTTACGGATCTGCAGTTTGTTCCCGGAATGCCTGCTGATGTCTTCGTAAACACAGGTGAGCGAACAGCATTCAGCTATCTCATGCAACCGTTGAACGATCGCATTGCCAGAACGTTCATCGAGTAATTGAGAATTGCGGACAAAGTATCCGCAATCCGAATATATAGCCCTAGACTAACGGTCAATTGTTGCCCCTTTTGACCGTTCTTTTTTTGTGTGCCAAAAGGTTTCTTGAATTTAAACAGATGAAACTTTTTTGAATGGTAGAAAAATCCAAACCACCCGCATTACGTCAGGACCCCCATGGTTCAAGCGTCGATCTGGAGCCCCGGTTGGCACAGGCCATCGGCAATGAAGTGCGCAACTGCCGAAAACGGTTAGGCATCACCATCACCGAACTTGCCGGAACATCGGGCCTCTCCACTGGCATGATTTCAAAAATCGAAAATGGTACCGCTGCCCCGTCTTTGATGTCGCTTGAAGTTCTTTCCTCTGCTTTGGGAATTCCCATCAGCGCATTTTTTCAAAGTTATGAGCAGACTAAAGCTGCTGTCCACGTGAAAGCAGGCGAGGGGTTTGAAGCAGAACGTCGCGGCACCAGGGCAGGGCACCAATATAAACTCCTGGGCCATATCGGCGCCAATACAAGCGGTGTGGTGGTTGAGCCTTATCTCATTACGCTCACGAAAGAATCTGACACGTTTCCGGCCTTTCAGCATGCAGGCCTTGAGTTCTTGTACATGCTGTCAGGCGTGGTGGAATATGCCCACAGCAATAAGAGCTACCGCCTTGAACCCGGTGACAGCCTCTATTTTGATGCGGATGCTCCCCATGGCCCGAAAAAACTGATCAAGCTACCGGCTACCTACCTCTCGATCATTTCATACAAGCCGTTGGAGTAAGAACCCAAAGCTGAATTTTCACTGTGGTGAAACTTTTGTTCTTTTTGTTTGACCCCTCCCGGCGCATCCTTAACATGGTTCAAAAACCAAGGAAAAGTCATGTGCGGAATAGTAGGATTATTTCTGAAAGATAAGTCATTGGAGCCAAAGCTCGGTGACATGCTTTCAGATATGTTGATTGTCATGTCCGATAGAGGGCCTGACAGTGCAGGGATTGCCATATATTCGGATTCAGATAGCGGCAGATCAAAACTCACGGTGCAAAGCAGTGACCCGGAGAATGCATTCAATGGCTTGGCCAAAGCCTTGTCCGCGGCGCTTTCAATCGATGTGAAACTGGAATTGCGCGATACCCATGCGGTACTGGATGTGCCATCCGATGCGATCGAACCCGTTCGCGGTGAAATAGCTGCATCCCATCCCGATATCCGTGTGATGAGCAGCGGTGAAGTCATTGAAATATATAAGGAAGTAGGCCTTCCGGCTGACGTGGTAGACCGCTTTGACATCCGCAGCATGAGCGGCACCCATGGCGTGGGTCACACCCGTATGGCAACAGAATCCGCGGTGACGACCCTGGGCGCTCATCCATTCTCTACGGATGAGGATCAATGCCTGGTCCACAATGGTTCCTTGTCAAACCACAATTCCCTGCGCCGCAAGCTCATCCGTCAGGGCATGACCTTTGAAACGGAAAATGACACCGAAGTGGGCGCAGCTTACCTTGCCCACAAAATGCAAAACGGTGCGAAACTTGGCGAAGCGCTGGAGGCAAGCCTCAAGGATCTGGATGGTTTCTACACTTTCGTCATCGGAACGAGAGACGGGTTTGGCGTATTGCGTGATCCGATTGCCTGTAAGCCTGCTGTGCTGGCTGAAAACGATCAATATGTGGCTTTTGGTTCTGAATATCGGGCACTGGCAAACCTTCCCGGCATTGAAGATGCCAAGGTCTGGGAGCCCGAGCCTGCAACCGTCTATTTCTGGGAACATTGATCATGGAAGCAATTGATCTGGCAGAAACCCCGTTGCGGGAATTGAACGAAACCCTTCAGGCCCAGTCTCAAGGGGTAAATCAGACAGAATGGGAAGTGTTGAACCCTCGCGGTGCCCATGCAATCGCGGTCGGGCTTGATGCCCCAATTTCTGTGAAAATCAAAGGTTCAACCGGCTACTATTGCGGCGGCATGAACAAGGAAGCGCACATCAATGTGGAGGGTTCAGCCGGACCCGGTGTAGCCGAAAACATGATGTCAGGCACCGTGATCATCGAAGGTGATGCGAGCCAATATGCTGGAGCCACCGGTCATGGTGGAACCCTAGTGGTGAAGGGCAATGCCTCTTCACGATGCGGCATTTCCATGAAGGGAATTGATATCATCGTTCACGGCAATATCGGTCATATGTCTGCATTTATGGCCCAATCCGGCAATCTGGTCGTTTGCGGAGATGCAGGTGACGCTTTGGGCGACAGCCTTTATGAGGCACGGATCTTCGTGAAAGGATCGGTGAAGTCTCTGGGAGCTGACTGCATAGAAAAGGAAATGCGCGCCGAACATCTGGAAATTCTGGCAGAACTTCTGGAGAAGGGTCAGGTGACAGGCGCAAAGCCTGAGGATTTCAAGCGTTATGGGTCAGCCCGCAAGCTCTACAATTTCAATATCGACAATGTCGATGCTTATTAAGGGGAGACTGTGATGACCAATCCTCCAACAACACCGCGCCAGCCATACACATTTGATGAATACATCAATTCAGAAATCCGCCGTGCAGCGCAGACAGGCATTTACGACATTCGTGGTGGCGGTGCGAAACGCCATGTGCCAAGCTTTGATGACCTGCTGTTCCTCGGCGCTTCCATGTCCCGTTATCCTCTCGAGGGTTATCGCGAAGCCTGTAACACAAAAGTTTCTCTGGGTACCCGGTTTGCAAAGAACCCGATCCATCTGGACATCCCTGTCACAATCGCAGGCATGAGTTTTGGTGCTCTTTCGGGTCCTGCCAAAGAGGCATTGGGACGCGGGGCTTCAGCTGCTGGCACCTCCACAACTACCGGTGACGGTGGCATGACACCGGAAGAGCGTGGCCAGTCCGAGAAGCTTGTCTATCAGCTATTGCCATCACGCTATGGCATGAACCCGGACGACCTGCGCAAGGCCGATGCCATTGAAGTGGTGATCGGGCAGGGGGCTAAACCCGGCGGTGGAGGCATGTTGCTCGGTCAGAAAATTTCGGACCGCGTGGCTGAAATGCGTAACCTGCCGAAAGGGATTGACCAGCGTTCCGCCTGTCGTCACCCGGACTGGACCGGGCCGGATGATCTGGAGATCAAGATCCTTGAACTGCGAGAGATCACCGGCTGGAAAGTGCCAATCTACATCAAGGTTGCCGGAGCGCGACCTTACTACGACACGGCTCTTGCAGTAAAAGCAGGCGCTGACGTGGTGGTTCTGGATGGCATGCAAGGTGGTACTGCTGCAACGCAGGAAGTCTTTATCGAGCATGTGGGTCAGCCAACACTCGCCTGTATCAGACCCGCTGTTCAGGCATTGCAGGACCTGGGCGTTCACCGTGAGGTGCAACTGGTACTCTCCGGCGGAATTCGCACCGGCGCTGATGTGGCAAAGGCAATGGCCCTGGGCGCTGACGCCGTTGCAATCGGCACGGCTGCGTTGATCGCTTTGGGTGACAATGACCCCAAGTGGGAAAAGGAATATCAGGCCCTCGGCTCCACCGCAGGTGCCTATGATGACTGGCATGAAGGCCAGGATCCCGCAGGTATTACCACGCAAGAACCGGAACTTATGAAACGGCTCGACCCGGTCGCGGCCGGACGCAGGCTTGCAAACTATCTCAAAGTGATGACACTGGAGGCTCAAACCATTGCCCGCGCCTGTGGCAAAAACGATCTTCGCAATCTGGAACCGGAGGACCTGGTAGCGTTGACCGTGGAAGCCGCTGCAATGGCTCAGGTCCCATTGTCCGGAACCAATTGGATACCGGGGCAGGAACAGAACTAGATTTTCTCAGGGAGGCTTACTTAATGGCAAAGGATCTTGCTAAATTCGCCAAGGATAAAGGCGTTAAATATTTTATGATTTCATTCACCGATCTGTTTGGCGGTCAGCGCGCAAAGCTGGTACCCGCCGCAGCCATCGGTGACATGCAGGAAGAAGGTGCAGGCTTTGCCGGATTTGCCACCTGGCTGGATATGACGCCGGCTCACCCTGATATGCTCGCTGTGCCTGATCCTGACAGTGTCATACAGCTGCCGTGGAAACCGGAAGTCGCCTGGGTTGCCGGTGACTGCGTGATGGAAGACAAACCGGTCGACCAGGCCCCTCGAAATACCTTGAAGCGCCTGATCGCAGAAGCTGCATCCGAAGGTATGCATGTGAAAACAGGCGTGGAAGCGGAATTCTTCCTCACCACCGCAGATGGATCAGAGATTTCCGACCCGCAGGATACAGCCGAAAAACCTTGCTATGACCAGCAGGCCGTCATGCGCCGTTACGATGTGATCGCCGAGATTTGTGATTACATGCTGGATCTGGGCTGGGGGCCGTATCAAAACGACCACGAAGACGCAAACGGCCAGTTCGAAATGAATTTCGAGTTCGACGATGCCCTTTCCACCGCAGACAAGCATTCTTTTTTCAAGTTCATGGTGAAATCAGTCGCGGAAAAACACGGTCTGCGCGCAACCTTTATGCCAAAACCCTTTGAGGGCCTCACCGGTAACGGCTGCCACGCCCACATTTCTGTCTGGGACAAGAAAGGCAAGAAAAACGTATTCGAAGACGGAAAGGACGAGTTGGGCCTTTCTGCTGATGGGTACCACTTCCTGGGTGGCATCATGAAACATGCTACTGGCATGTGCGCGATCACCAACCCAACGGTGAACTCCTACAAGCGGATTAATGCCCCCGTTACGTCTTCGGGAGCAACCTGGGCACCAAACACAGTCACCTGGACTTCCAACAACCGCACGCATATGGTCCGGGTCCCCGGACCGGGCAGATTTGAACTGCGACTGCCAGATGGTGCTGCAAACCCTTACCTGCTGCAGGCAGTAATCATAGCGGCAGGCCTTTCCGGAGTGCGAAACAAGGCAGAACCCGGACGCCGGTTGGACATCAACATGTATACGGAAGGTCATAAGGCGAGGGGCGCGCAGAAATTGCCACTGAACCTGCTCGATGCGCTCAGAACCTTTGACAGAAACAAAGAGCTTAAAGCCATGATGGGTGCCGAGTTTTCTGCAGCCTTCCTGAAACTCAAGCACAATGAGTGGAACTCATATGTTTCTCATTTCTCGGAATGGGAAAAAGCAAACACGCTCGACGTTTAAGAGCATTTCAATTCGCAAAGAAAAAGGTGCGCCCCGGCTAGTGGGCGCACCTTCCCTGCATACACACACGATATGCTCTTCGCTAGGAAGCTCAAGTTGTGATGGTCTTACTGCAGGATCGCCCTCTTTTCGTAACCCATCGATTTGTAGTCCGCTTCCAGTTCCCGAATAGCAATCGAAATACAGAATGCAGCTGCAATGCTGTGGTTTCGAATTGCCGGCAGGAACTGTTCCAGTTCATCGATGATAACGGAGAGGTCTTCGAATTCCTGTTCGTCACCATAATGTTGTAAATTATCCATCCAGGGGGCCTTCACGGTGCCACTGCCCTTCCGGTCTCAGGATCACATAAGGTCCTGACAACGGTGTCACGGGCTTTGGATGCCTGCTCGTAACCATGTCGCCTTCATAGTATTTACGATCAGTTTTGTACTGGACAGCTTCTTCTGTCCTTTGAATAAAGCCTACCCTCCTCCATATGGCCATGGTTTCAAGTTCTGACTGTCCATAAAACCGTTGGTAGCCTTTGGCCTTACCCAGTTCTATGCCAGCTTTTACGATTCGAGTTGCTGCTGCCGTGTGCCGGAAGTGTGGCAATACGGCCAATCTTTCGATTTTCGCAAAGCCTGCGAAAAATCTCATCCGCATACACGCAGCCGGTTCATGGCCTACATAGGCAATGAGATGCGTTGATGAATAATCGTTACCGTCCACATCTTCTGAATAGGGTATGCCCTGTTCACCGATGTATGCAGCGCCACGTATCATGAAGACCTGTGACAACTCATTGGCGTTATGAACAACCTTAACGCCGATTTCATTCGGTTTTGCGCCAGCAGGATCATAAGAATCATAGCTGGTTTTACCTTCAAATTTGACATCTTCGATGTCTGCATCACGTTCATAGGCAAACAATTCGGCACTGTAACTGCCATAAATGTATGCCCCCTCTGTAAATCCCAAATTATGCAGCAGTCTCGCAGCCTTTCGATGTGCTGCTTTGGCATAGAGGGGGCATCCGGTGTAGGGTGCCCGGTCAAATTTCTCCATCACAAGGGCAAAGCCGGGGGTTGTATCTGGTGTAATACCCACACCCCAGATGTAAATTGCGGAAGGTTTCTCACCCTTTTTACACACATGTTTCAGATCAGGATTGACTGTATCAAGTCTGTCGTCTGAAAGGGCAATATGGCCTGATTTTGTAAGGGGCAGAATGATCACTGCGCCCAGACGCCTGGTCTTTTGGTTCTGAAAAACCATAAGGATATCAGAATTGTGAGCAAGTACGCCGTTAACTACATCTGGCGGAGAAGCTTTATCTACGTTATCGTAGAAAAGTTGGCTCAATTCAAATATGACGTCCTTGGTGGGTTCAATAAACTTAAAGTTTTCGGATTTCCGATTGCCTTTGAGTTGATCTAAGGGTCTGGCTTCTATCACTTGGTGCATTAATTTTCTCCCTGTGATATGGATGTAAGAGGGAGATTAAAGCTTATGGACGGTGACAGGGAGATACCTAGAAAGAACACCCCTGTTCAAAATAGTGAACAGTGGCTTCTGAGTGGCGATGCGCCAAACCTTGGGGCGCTTCACTGGGATTTGCTTCGCTATTTTCTTGAAGTGGCAGAGGCAGGAAGTTTCAGAGCAGCCGCCACCTCGTTGAATATTGCTGTAAATTCTGTCCGCAAGCGCGTGGATGAGTTGGAGCGCGAAGTCAATTGTGTCCTGTTCGTTCGTAAAGCCAATGGGGTGGAACTAACGAGCGATGGTCGGGCGATCTATCCCATAGCTTACGAGATCAAGGAACACATTGAGCAGCTTGGCAGCATTGCAGTTAACAAGCACAGCAGCTCGAGCGGGTTGGTAAGGGTTGGCGCAACCGACGGCATAGGGGCGTTTTGGCTTACACAACAAATCCCGTCATTCCTTAAACAGAGTCCGAACATCAAACTGGATTTGAAATGCGAGATGCGCATTCAGGATATTTCGCGCACGGATTGTAATCTCACTGTGCAGCTTGAAAAGCCGAGAGACGAAGACCTGATTGCCAAGAAACTCGGAACACTGCATTTCATGATGTATGCAACGCAGGGTTACATTGATCGCTATGGACCGGTGAAAAGCCGAGAGGATCTGGCAAATCACTCCATGGTACATATCGTGGCAGAACAGGTTCCGGCAAACCTGTTAGCTGAGAAAGTAACCAATGATCCATTCTTCAAATTTGTGAAAGTGGTAGCTAACACCTCCACTGCCCAGGCATTTGCTGTGGCGTCGGGTGTTACAGTCGGCCTTTTGCCCACTTACTCCAGCGCCATTCATGCCCCGCTTATTCCCATGGATATTGATTTCAATTTCAGCCGTCCGATCTGGCTTGTATACAGCAAGGAGATGATGAAGATCCGGCGTGTCCGGGCAGTTGCTGACTGGCTGATTGAAAGCTTTAACCCGAAAACCTATCCGTGGTTCAGAGATGAATTCGTTCATCCGAAGGACTTCAATCAGAACCCGCTTGAGGCAAAGCAGTTCATTGACGAAAACATTCAGTGGCGTTTCCAGTTTAAGTCATTCCTGGATCAGGCGCGCGAAAAGGTGGAGAAACACACCCCGCTGGATGAAGCGATCAATCTACTCGACTCGCGAATCGATGAGCAACGCTTCACTGCCATCCATCTTGAAGAACTGATTGCCAATTTGAGGCATACCGGAAACCGAACCATTTGCGAAAAGATAGAATATCTTCGCGATCGGTATTACATGAGCAAGCGTCCTGACTAAGACGCTTGGCGAATCGATTGATGGTTTGAGATCGATTGCAGTAAACGGTTTGCGCCGAACACAATTTGTTTCACCGATGCATAATTCTTTACGCATTCAGCATCGAGCAAAGCGAAAAAACGTTTAGATTTTACAGACTGTTGCAAAATTACATCGATTTACAATTGGTAAATGTTTTTCATAAAATTTTAACCTTAAATCACCCTTGCAATTGCCAAATGTTGCTATAAGAACCACAAGCAAGTATAACGTGGGAGGCTGGCATCGCGTATTTTTTGTTAGCCGTGGGGAACGATTTGGTGAACTCCTTAATGAAGCAATCGCTGCAGAAGATGCCATCTTTGAAAAAGTTGGTTACGACCGGCGTAGTGTCAGCAATGGTTGTACTTTCCGCGTGTACCTATTTGCCTTCCAACGGTCCTCTGACCACCGAAATTTCCAACCAAAGCGACCAGAGCGCACAGACTGATTTTCCGTTCACCCTTGTGGAACTGGATGAAACCTCTATTGTTGCTGTTCTGGAGAACAAGCCAAAAACGTTTTCCAGCGTATTTGGTAACAAGGCCTGGAAGCCGCGCAGTGTCATCGGTACTGGTGACCTCGTTTCTGTCGTTGTATGGGAGGCCAGTAACCAGGGTCTGTTTGCTAACCCGACCACAGGCAGTAGAACTGAATTAGGCCCGTTCCAGGTGGACGGTGAGGGCAAGATTGCCGTTCCCTTCGTAGGGCGCATAACAGCCAGAGGAAGAACCATCGCACAATTGCGCTGGGCCATCCAAAGCGCACTCCAGGCCAAAGCGGTAGATCCGCAAGTGGTCGTGGCAATCACCGAAAATACCAGCAGCCTTGTATCCGTGAATGGCGATGCAAAAAATCCGGGCCAATACCCAATTAATTTGAGCGGTGATCGTCTGTCAGATGTGGTGGCCAGAGCAAGCGGCACCATTAATCCGGTACACGAAACGTCGATCACTCTTGTTCGCAGCAACCGTAAGCACAAGCAGCAGCTCAGCATCGTGCTTAACAACCCTTCCGAGAACATTTTCGTACGCGCAAATGACCAGATTTTGCTAGCTCACGACCCCATGACCATAACTGCCTTCGGTGCTGTACCGCGTGTGGGCGAATATCCCTTGAAACGGGGCAAGGTTTCTCTGATCAAGATGCTTGGCAGAATAGGGGGGCTGGACGATAACCGGGCAGACCCGGCAGGACTGTTTGTTTTCCGTTATGAAGACCGCAAAGTTATCGATACTCTTGCCATATCCGATCAAGGTGCTGGAACACCAAAGGTTCCGGTCATCTATAAACTGAACATGAAAAGCCCAAAATCTTATTTCGTAGCTCAATCATTTGTTCTGCGTGATGGTGATATCGTCTACGTTGCCAATGCCGGTGGGGCGGAGCTAAGGAAATTTATTACTATTATTTCAGGGGTCACAAGCACTGCTATTGGGGTGGCGGCAGCAACCAACTAGTGCGGGTATATAATAGGTTGAATGCGCGTAAGCTGTAATATTGTGTAGTAAATGTGAACAGTTTTTTGTCCTGCTGATTTATTTTAGTAGGAACCCATGCTATTGATTGTATTGGGAAATGGTGGAGCGGAACTGATTCCGCATAAGTATAAAGTATTCTAAGTTATGATCAGAAACAAAGTAGCAAGTTTTGCGGAAGAAAGAGTAACAGAAGTTCCGCTAAAACTGATCGTAAAGAAGCCGTCTGTTCTTTTGTTACAGGGGCCAGTGGGGCCATTTTTCAAAGAATTGCAGCGTGAGCTCGAATCACAGGGATCGTTCACCAAGAGGGTGATCTTTAACATAGCCGACCGGTTCTTTTCCGGCTCGGCGAATGTGGATTATTACAATCTGAAACCGCATTTGTGGGAGAGCTGGTTAAACAACTACATTGACAGCTACGACTTCGACATCATCGTCGTTTTCGGTTGCGAGCGCCAGCAACATATCGCTGCCCGCAAGATTGCGGATGAACGCGACATCAAGGTGCTCTCACTGGAAGAGGGTTATATTCGTCCAGGATTTGTTACAGCCGAACTGGGCGGTAACAATCGTTTCTCTCCCATGAACCATTTTTTCGATCGCTACAGCTCTGATGCGCCAGACTTATCCGAGCCTAAACCCATCGGTGGCGGTGGCGTGGCTAATATGGCCTGGTACGCATTCGTTTATTTCACGCTCCGGGCAGCTGGCCGGACCTTCAATCTGAATGAGATGCGCCACAAAAACCGTCCGGTCATCAAGGAAGCACTGTTCTGGATCAGAAACCTTATGCGAAAACTTTCCCGGTCAAGCCGCAATATGGATGCAGTAAATCACATTACAGAAAACTACTCCGGCAAATATTTTTTCGTGCCCCTGCAGGTGACCGATGACATGCAGTTGCTCAAGGGTGGTCGTGGTTGGAGCAACTTGAGCCTGATCAAACAGAGCCTGGATTCCTTCTCTAAACACGCAGATTCTGACAAGATCATCGTTTTCAAGGTCCATCCACTTGAACGCGGTCACTACGACTACAGCAAGTCCGTAAGGTCGCTTGCCGCTAGTTACGGCTGCGAGGACAGAGTGTTTGTTATTGATGATGGGCCAATCGGCATTTTGACACGTGAAAGCGCAGGCGTGCTCACAATCAACAGCAGTTGCGGTTTTCTGGCAATTAGAAACGGTACGCCACTTGCCGTATTGGGTGATGCAATCTACCGGCACAAGGCGATTGCTTTCTGCGTGGAAGAGTCTAAGAATCTGGATGATTTCTGGCAGAACTGCAAACCGGCAAGAAAAGACATTGCGATCAAATTTATCAACCAGTTGCGAGCCAAAGCGCTGCTTTCCGGTGACTTTTATCGCGCAAATGGCCGCAAGGTTGCCTGTAAACTCATCGCGGCTAAAATCTCAACTCTGTCCTATTGCCGGTTGAAATAACTACAACACTAGCAGATCAATCCAATCGGTTCCTCAAAGACAGAACAATACTGGTGAACAGCCCCCACACAACCAGCGATATCAATACGACGATTGAAATCATGGCAATCCGTTTTGGATGAGTGCCACTGTCCGGCAGGGTGGGAGGCAGAAAAGTGTCCAGATAGACAAGTTGAACGGTGCTGAGCAGTTTAACCCTCTCAAGCTCGCGCACGGCCTTTTCAAAATGCTCCTGCGCAATCTTTGTTTCCACTTTCAGGGCTTCAAACTTCGCATAGTAGGAAGCTATGGTGAGCTGCTTTTGAGAACTTCCGGCGATCTCATCTTGAAGCTGCTCAATCTGCTCTTCCCGGGCAGCAATCTGCTTGTCCAGATCCTGAATCACGCTGGAGTTTGGCGAGAGTTCGGCCAGGCTCACCTTGCGTCTTGATTCCAGTTCCAGGATCTCCAACCTGATGGTGCCTATGATACCGGTCGTGGTCTCGGCGAGCAATTCTACGTCAAAAATGCCGGAGCTGTTCTGCTCCTCTCTGAGCTTGATTCGCAACTCATCCATATTTGCTCTTGCCACATCCAGGTCTTTTTCAGCAGACGCTATCAGCTCATCCCATATGCCGGCGTTAAGTTCGTTGACCTTTTGTTCGGAGCTACGCAAGATTTCCTTGAGAATGTTTTGCGCAGTCTCAGCAGTAAAAGCAAATGAAGAGACCGTCACGATACCACTTCTGAGGTCGATGAACGTTTCAACCTGATCTTCCCAGTAATCCAGATAATCCTCAGAGCTCGCATCACCATCAATCCTGGAGATGAAATCCACATCATCACCACCGAACAGATTCTGCATGCCGAAAACCTGATCGATCTGCTCAACCATTTTAGGGCTTTTGATGAAATTGGTCACAACCTGCGTGTCCTGCGCAATCTTGACGTCAGGACTGCCGGTTTGACTGGTGCTTTCCTTTTTCGGGATCGCAGGAATGGCGGACCGCACGACAAAGCGGGTTTCCGACTCAAACACATCATTGGCTATGAAGCTGTAATAAACCGAGCCGAAAACAATTGGAAAAACTAACAGCACAAAAAAACCAGTCAGCAACAGAAAATGGAAAATCTTGTCCCGTGGCCGAGGGCGAATACCTGCGACTTGATACATTGAACGACGGCTGGTGCTCTTGAAGCCAAGGTTACGCGCAGTCTCCCCCAGCGTTACGGCCAGTTGCTGACCACGAACGATCAGAGATCTGTTGCCGTCATCATCAGAATCAATTTTACTGATTTCGTTCAATTGTTCGCCCCCAAATCACGTTTAACGGTTTAGTCGGTAATAGGTTTGAATAGCGTCTTCAACATCGTCGAAATAAATCAAGTTTCCATCTACCAGAACCACGCCCTTGTCACAATATTTCTTGATTGTGCCCATTTCATGGGAAATCATAATCAGATCAGCGTGTTTACATCGTGTTGCAAATACATCCCTGCAACGCTTTTTAAAGCGTGCATCTCCTACCGCAGTTATTTCATCCACCAGGTAACAATCAAATTCTATGGCCATCGAAAGGCCAAAAGCAAAGCGTGCCATCATACCAGAAGAGTAGCTGCGTACCGGTTCTTCCATATAGTCGCCGATTTCAGCGAAATCGTGCACAAAGGCCAGCACACTATCCACATCCTCACCATAAGCACGGGCAACAAATTTCAGATTTTCCTTGCCGCTCAGAAGCGAGTTGAAACCACTGGAGAACCCCAATGGCCAAGAGACGCGCACATCGCGCTTTATGTTGCCCCTGTTGGGTGCCTCAGAACCGGATAGAAGGCGCATCGTGGTAGATTTTCCTGCCCCGTTAACGCCAAGCAGGCCGTAAGATACACCCCTTTGAAAATAAAAAGACTGGTTATCTAGAATTATCCGCTTCTGTTTATGAACCTTGTAGTATTTAGTAACCCGATCAAAAGTGATCATCAATCATCTCCGATGATCTTCGATTGAGGCCCAAAGCAACATGAAAGATCCCCACACTACAAACAAGGCAATCACAGCCATCAATGTGGCGGCATAACGTTTGGGATATTCAGCCTTCTGGGCAAGCTTAGCAGGTGAAAACACGGAAACATAAGTGGTTCGACGTAAAGCCGCAGATTTTGACAAATCCATGATTTCCCGAGCAGATTGATAAATAGCCTCTGCAACCAGACGGGTTGTGGCAAGTTTCGAGAAGCCCACCAAGGCAGATGAAAGCTGATCGTCCTGTACGTCGGCACCGGCAAGTGAATTCTTCTGTGTTTTGATCTGATCATCAAGTGAGGCAAGCAGGTTTTCCAGCTGTGTCTTTCGAGGAGAAGATTGAACACCATTGGCAATCAGAACATTCAGCTGCGCTTCTGTTTGTAGCCGCTGCGCGATCAGTTCCGAAAGCAGGCGACCCAGAATTTCAGCATTTGAAAATGGATCCAGGATCCCCGTTTCGTTTTGATAATTCATCAAATCATCAAGAGCTTTCTGGTAATTTTGCGAGGCTTTTATCACTTCCTGCTCTGAACGTTTCACCAGATCCTGTTTGGCCCGCTCCGAAATGAGGTCAACCAGTTCGGTGGTCTCCGCAAGCGTGAAGTTGGCAATTTCCAACGCGTCTTCCGGGCTAAAAGCTCTGATCGTAAAGACAATTATGCCGGAAGGACCATCCACATAGGTCGATACCTGGTATTGCCAGAAATCAAACAATTCTTCCAAAGTGGCATCCGGTTTCAACCTGGAAAAATAATCGATCTTGGGATCGGAAAATTTCTTGCGCAGGCCGATTTTCGCTTCCAGACGCTCGACCAGTTCAACGGATTCCACGAAACTTGCAGCAATATGACCGTCCTGAGAAAGAGACTGCGACAGCAAGGACGGCGTGTCGCTTTCAGCACCGATTTCAGCACTGATGCCAATGGAGCGAACTACAAATCTGACTTCGGAAAAATACTGATCACTAGCAAAGAAGGCGTAATAAAACGATACGAGCAAGCCAGGTATCAAAACCATAAGGAGAAATGTAAGCGAACCCCATCTCTTCCTGGCTGCTTGTTTAACGCCCAGATTGATTGTTTTTGCAGCAATAAACGTATCGGAATCAGAGACCTCTGTCGTTCTGCCAGATACTACAGCATTCTGTGATGAAGAGCTCAAATCCGATCAGCCTCTTTCGTTTTTTAGTTGTTCGTTACTCTGATCAACCTTTTGAATTGCTTCCTGCAAATAGTGATACAGGATTAGGTCGCATTCCAAAAGAGAATCGAGTGCAGAGATCGACTCAAATATACTTGAGAAATGATAAAAGACATCCTGCTGCCGATCCAGCCGAATGTCAGTGTCTGGAATGTTCAGCATTTCTGATAGACTTTTGATCGTTGTTTCCTCGTCGTTTGCAAGGAAAACTTGGTCAAATTGAGACAGCATATTCAGCGCAAGACTAACAGATTTATGGGTAATTTTGTCATCCGGGCTACGGCAAACCATGAGTTTTGTAACCGGAGATCTGAACTGTTCCAGGATCTTTTTAGGTGCCTTTTTGATTGCATAAACAATCTGGTCCGTGTCTTTCAGATTGACGTTTGAAAAATACTCTATTGCCAGATTAAGAGACAGTTTGTCCCTCTCATTGATGAACCAGAAATCTCTGTTCTTGGCAGCGCATATGGTCAGCAACCGAATGGTGAAATCCATATATGGATTGTTGATCTGGGTTAGAACCCTCAAATCCGACTGCAGAAACAGTTCAAAATTTTTCATCATCACCCGTCCGCTTGCGTATAGCGAAGCGTAGTCATCCAGGTGAAAAATCTGCGAAACGGTTTCTTGCCCATGCAGTTCCATATTCGGTAAGTTATAACGAAAATGCTTTTTCAAGCTGCGGTCCAAAGCTGTTTGTGGAACAAACTGCGTTTCCAACCGGAACACACGTTCATTCACCAGACCAGGGTCGTTGTACCGGCGATAAATCAGAAATCCGGATTTTAGATCCTTGATTTTCAAATCTGTCATTTCTCTCATGGCCGGAATAAGCGATTCATCCAAATGAAATCCAACCATACCGGAGCAATGTCTGCCCACATTGACGACACTTTGCATATGAACACCACATGGACCGCGATATACCTCGGTCTCACCATCCAGCACCAGTATCTCGGCAGCCTCCGAAAAACCGTCGGGAACCAGATAACCGTCAATCGTATCCAGGGTGTCCTTGTTTACTTTAAAAAGCATAATTCTTTTGTTTTTCGCATATACCGGTCAATTCGCCGACTCGTGTAAACATATGTCCAGTTTCAATATAACTTTCTCGTTGTGCTTCCAAAACAAAAATCATCAATCGCGGGAAATCTGTCTGTTAAACAATTGTATCTAAATGAAAATTCACGTATCACGATTCTTAGTCAATTTGATATGGCAATAATTTAGCGCAGTAAAAAGGAAACATGCAGCAGGGCCATTACTTGATTCATTTCATGATATAAGGCATTGAAACGAATGTATCAAATTTTTCAGTTGTGGGGCTTGAAAAGTTGAAGAATTACGGGACGTTGGGTTATTTGCATTTGAACTTTCAGAAGACTCTGAACGTCAAGAACTTTCATCGAGATTAATCTTGGATTTGATCAAACAATTTTTGGCAAATGACAAAGTGCTGCTGGTCGGGCGCAAGCTGAAGCGTTGGGCCATGCGGGCTATTACCCCCAATTTCCAAAACCAGATCAGGATTTTCTACAAGAATATCGGTGCGGAGGTTGAAGCCGTTAAAGAAGCTCCTTCCCCATCGGGCTCACCCTGGCTCAGCCTCGTTGTGCCGGTTTACAACACACCGGTTCGTTATCTGGATACTCTGTATGAGAGCTACCAAAGTCAGGGGAGCGAACATGTGGAACTGATCTTGAGCAACGATGGTTCCACAAACAAAGAAACGATCGAATGGCTCAATTCCTTAGAACTGAGTGATTCAGTTATCCTGGTTTCAAGTGAGGAAAATGGCGGAATAGCACAAGCCCTCAATAAGGGGGTTGAGCAGTGCAGGGGGGAGTGGATCAGTTTTCTCGATCATGATGACCTCATTGCTCCCAATGCTTTCAAGGTCATTTTCAAAGCGTTGCAGGAGAATCCGGAAACTCAGTTCGCCTACACAGATGAATTGATCATAGACGATGAATTGAAGGCAATTAATCTGTTCCTTAAACCGGAATTCGACCCCGTCCTTTTGTCAGGCATGAACTACATAAATCACTTTTCCCTCTTCAAACGCCAAAAGCTGGAGGAAGTGGGCAAGTTTATTCCTGAATTAGATGGCTCTCAGGATTACGATATGTTGTTACGCTATTTGAAGCATATCGCTCCGGGCTCGGTTCTGCATATTCCGTTTCCAGCCTATTGGTGGCGGCAGATTCCTCAAAGCTTTTCGCATCAATTTCTGGAAAAGGCATTGGATGCCGCCCGCAAAACTCTGAAAAAGCACTATGGCAAGGATGGGTATGAGGTTGAGACGGGCCCAGCCCTTAATCCAGAGCTGCACAAGGTATCCTTCACGCCGGTTGAAGATAATTGGCCTGAGATCGGTATCATAATTCCGAACAAAAACTCACCAGCACTGGTTAAAAAAATCGTCCACGATGTATTTGAGAAAACGGACTATCCCAACTATCAGGTTCTGATAGTAGACAATGGAACTACCGATCCCGAGGTGTTGGAGTTTTATGACGAAATGTCAGCAAAGCATTCTAACTTCGAAGCCCTGGTTGAGACCGAGCCGTTCAATTTTGCCAGAAGCGTCAACAAGGGTTTCAACAAACTTTCATGTGATCACTTTCTCATTCTCAACAATGATGTGGAAATGATTGCTGATGACTGGCTTCGGGAAATGGTCTCGTGCCTGGCCTATGAAGATGTGGGGATTGTGGGAGCAAAACTGCTCTATGCGGATGACACCTTGCAGCATGCCGGTGTTCTGGTTGGCATGAGTGGTCTCGCAGGGCATTGGTATTACAAGTTTGACGGTGATGAAGACGGCCCTATGGCTCGATTAAAGGTCAGAAATTCAATGACTTGCGTGACTGGAGCTGTGATGCTTATATCGGGAAAGTGCCTGGAGATGGTGGGTAGCTGGGATGAAACAAATTTCGCCGTTGCTTACAATGATGTGGACTATTGCATCCGGGCTCACAATGCTGGTTTCAGGATCGTCTGGACGCCGTTCGCCTGCCTGTATCACCATGAATCATTGTCCCGCGGATCAGATAAATCTCGGGCAAATCGCGATCGATTCCAGAGGGAAAAAACTAACCTCCAATCCATCCACAACACCAAGCATTTTATTGATCCTGCTTACAATCCGCTTTATAAGCGGATCTCAAGTGTGGGGGTTTTCAATTATAAATCATCGTTACCGAGTCCAAGAAACAGAAAATCAGGACAGATGAAAACAACACAACGTGTAAATCCGGAAAATTGAATTTCTGCTGGAAACTCTGAAATTCGAAGGTAATTCTACAATGGCAAATGATGGTAACCCAACATTCATGATGGCGCTACAGTCCAAGAAACGGGTGATGAATGCCGTCATATTGCGGGACATGCGGTCAAGGTTCATGAATCACGGCCTTGGATTTCTGATCGTCCCGCTCTTCCCATTTGCCCACTTGTTTGCGCTCACCTCAATATACTTTGTGCTTGGTCGGCATGCGCCCTTCGGCAATGATGTGGTTCTGTTTTTTGCAATAAGCATCATTCCTTCCCTTATCTTCATGTATGTATCACGCTTTATGTCCATTTCTTTGGTCGCGAACAGAACCATGCTGGCTTTCCCAAAAGTCCAGATTTTGGATGTGATATTCGGCCGTGCCCTATTGGAAATAGCCGGGATAATGCTGTCTTGCGTGGGAATTTTCGTAGTATTATTGATGATTGGATCCAATCCCAGTCCCATTGATCCCCTGCAGGTGTTAATGGCTCTGTTTTCAATAATTTTGCTTTCCGTCGGGATGGGGATTTTGGTCAGCCTGATCGCTATAAAACTGAGCTTTGTCGCCACCATTTGGTCAATATCCATGATTCTAGTTTATCTGCTATCCGGCTTCTTTTACGTGCCTTCCTATTTGCCTGAGCAGATTGGATATCCACTTTCCTGGAACCCGATCATCCATGCTACGGAATGGATGCGGTCAGCTTTCTATCTGGGCTACCCCGATCAGTTTCTGGACAAGCAATATCTGGTGTCTTGGGCCTTTGGTTCCGCGTTCGCCGGGTTGTTATTGGAAAGATTGTTACGAAATAAATTGAAATCCTCGTGATAGTTGATGGATTTTGGGAATGAGCGAAGTGTTTAATTATAAATTCTTTGGAAGTGATTGAATTGAAATTATCTGAGATCATTGCACACCCACTCCTCTACATAACGGAATTGAAAATAATTGCGCCCTTTGTAGATGTGAATTGGTATCAAACCCGATATGCCAGTTTCCTGGCTGAAAAGCAGATTTCACCAATCCTGCATTATGCGCTTTATGGATGGCGCGCCGGCCTTGATCCATCAAAAGCGTTTTCCACCAGTGCTTATCTGACCCAATATGAAGATGTGAAGGCCTGGGGAGGAAACCCTCTACTCCATTACGTGAGGTGGGGACAGTATGAAGGTCGTTCACCGCTAGGCGATGCCCGTGTATGCGAACTGATTTACCGGGATAGTCAAACCATAGACTGGCCACTACCTGAAAATGCTGATGAAATCTGGCTGAGCGTTGTGGTGACCACCTTCAACACGCCTGTCAATTACCTTGAAGACCTGGTGAGCAGCTACCAATCACAGGGTATTCCTGGCACCGAACTCATCATCAGTGACGATGCATCAACGGATAAGCAGACCCGTAGCTGGCTGGTAGAAAAAGCTGCAGAAGGACTGTTCAAGTTCGTTGAGCATCAGGACAATGCTGGAATATCCGCGACGCTCAACGACGGTGTTGGCCAGGCATCCGGGGAATGGATCTCCTTTCTTGATCATGATGACCTTATTGCGCCAAATGCGTTCAAGGCAATCTTCGATGCGCTTAAGCAAAATCCTGATTGCGAATTTGCCTACACCGACGAAGTCATTGTGGGTGCCGGCAAAACCATATCAGGTGTATTCTGGAAGCCTGCTTATGATCCGGTGCTGTTGACGGGCATGAATTACATAAATCATTTTTCGATTTATAAGCGGGAGCGGCTTTTGGCCACCGGCCGGTTTGACAGCCAGCTGGATGGTTCACAGGACTATGATTTTCTTCTGCGTTTCCTGCAGGACCTGGACAATGAGAAGGTCATTCATATTCCCTATCCGGCTTATTGGTGGAGAAGGAGCGAAGATACCTTCTCGCAAAAGCATGTGGAAGAAACGGTTCGAAACGCCAGACAGGCATTGATGAACAGCTGTATCAGGTTCCAAACACCCTTGCAGCTTGTCTCGGCTCAGGATCAGAAACTACACAAGGTTGAGTTCCAGATCGAACAAAGCAAATGGCCGCGGATTTCAATCGTAATCCCCAATCGAAACTCATTTGAGCTCATATCGGTTCTTCTAAAAGGACTGTATGAGAAAACGGATTATCCCAATTTTGAAGTTCTGATTGTCGACAATGGAAGCGATGATGTACGCACCGTTGAACTATACGAAAACTATGCAAAGAAATTCGACAACTTCCAGTATCAGATCCACGAAGAGCCGTTCAATTTCTCCCGCTCTGTGAACAAAGGTGTAGCACTTTCAGGCGGCAATGATGTGCTCCTGTTAAACAGTGATATTGAGATCATCACCGAGGGGTGGTTGAAAGAAATGGTCTCCTGCATGGTGTATGACAATGTGGGAATTGTGGGGGCAAAACTTCTTTACAAGGACGGAACAATACAACACGCCGGTGTCATCGCCGGATTGGGCGGTTATGCTGGTCACTGGTACAATCATGAGCCTGCAAATTTTGGCGGACATATGAACCGCCTGCTGGTGCGCAACTCCCTTCTTTGTGTCACCGGCGCGGCAATGCTGGTCTCCCGCAAATGCCTTGAAGAAACCGGGCAGTTTGACGAGAAGAATTTTGCCATAGCCTATAATGACATCGATTTTTGTATCCGGGCTCACAAATTGGGCTATCGTATTGTCTGGACGCCATTTGCGGAACTGTTCCATTTGGAGTCGGCCACCAGAGGTTCAGATGAAACCGAGGAAAACAAGTCCCGTTTCGAACGCGAAAAGGCAAACCTGCAGGAACTGCACAACACCCAAAACCTCATAGACCCAGCGCTCAATCCTTATCTGAGCCGGAGCCATGCATCACCCTTTGGGAAATATCTTCACTTCGTTCGCGGCAGCAGACGTTGGGCTATTATGGACTAAACTCAGATCACAGAAGAAGTGTCCATACGGCGCCACAACGCGCCGTCGCTGAATGCCATACAGGGACCAGCATCTTCATTCGGCACAAATATCATGCAGCCTGCGCCATGATCAGATGCGCTGGGCAGTTCCGTCTGAGAGTATGATTTTACGCGCACAGGGCCGTCCAATGCAATTTGGTTGAAGGCGCATATTCGCCAATTCCCACATCACCGTTTGGGAGAATTCTCGTACGGGAATGGAGAATTCCTTCCTGATCAGTCAACCTGAAATCATAACCCATGGGAATTGCAGCTTCCTGCGGTTCCCCTTCTACGAAAAACCTTTGCTGGGCAGTGCGATTAAAATCCTGTACATCGTGTGAGTAAATATCCAGTAGGAAAACCAAATCTCCGTTTTGTACTGTTTCCGGCTGCGAAACAGTGCCGCGAGACATCTTTGCCATTAGGAAATTGCAATGCCAGGCTTGTGCAGAAGAGAAATTCTCCATGGAGGTGATTTGAAAACTACCCTCTGACTGAAAAAGGTTATGCAGTCTGTCACCTGAAGAGATTTTGATCCCCTGATCAACCGCTAAGCCAAAGTTCGCTGAGGGTTCTTGTCCCCCAAGACACACACTCAAAGTGGCGTTGTCGATCTCAAGTGCGGTTTTCCACGCGGCTCCATCAACACTGGTCCTAAGAACAAGATTATCCGATTGAACGAGACCAAGCTCCGCCCGTCCGGAAAAACCGCTTTGAAAGACGCATGAGGCGGTATCTGCTTCGCTTTCCTTATTGATCTTTAACTGGTGGCCGGCGCCGTCATGATTGAGCAGGGTCGCCTCTGCATCTACCGTGAGGCGGTTAAAGTCATCTGCGCGCGCATTGATACCCAATCTCTCAAAAGTGTCTGTGAAAGCACCCTGGGTAACTTCGCGCCAGTCGCCAGAGGAATAGGCCCATAAACTCTCCTGATCCCGGACAAAGCACAACCAACCTTCGTTTGGTGGATAAAACTCCCATACCTGATTGGTGAAAACAGCAATCTTCCCCCCATGCCGCTTAATTCGCCACCAGAACCATCGGGCACAATGAACCTGCTTTCATCTGCTAGAAGTGCCGTGTCTGGAATTTCGGTTCGTGAAATGACCGCCAGATGCACGATAGCATCCAGCTTTTTCAGGGCTTCGTTATGAGTCACATGCTTCTGTGCTTGAGAGGCCATGATGAAGGGTAATTCAAGGTTTGTAGTTTTTTTGATTTTTTTGTGAGAAGCAGGAAATCTATTTAATCAATTGAAAAATAATATAAATATTGAACCTATAGCTGGTAGAGTAGCAGGTCACATAATTCATTTTTTGACATTAACACGCTTCAAAATGCCTTCGAGCCATGGGCTCAAGTGAAATTCTATTCTGTTGATGGAAACACAGCTTCAACTCAAAAACTGGTTCACAGAAATCACCCGCTGTTGTAAAAAATGTCACAATCGGCTCTCTAATTGCAGGCAATACATCAAGAATGTTGCGAAATTTCATCTTCAAACAGATACCAAGGCCGAAAGCAGAATCGCCCGTTCCCCCAAAATCCTTTAAGCGCTTGATTGTAATTATTCACAATTACAATCCCACCTACGAATATTACATCAAGGAACGCCTGGCTCATTACAAGACGCTCGGTGTTGAATTCAGCGTGGTGCGCTCCAATGAAATGGACGAGCTTAACCCTGATGAAGCGTTCGTAATAGTGTGCCGCTACATCCAGAGAAAACAATTGAAATGGCTTGAAAGGCATAAGGCGCGATTGTCTGGGGTTGGACTGCTGATTGACGATGATATTGCATCCATTATCGTCGCGGGTGAGGCGCCAATCAGCTACAAATTGTTTGTGTCTTATCTGGGATTGCTGCTGCTGAAACGACTGAACAAGCTGCTGTCGGTAATTTGGGTCTCCACGCCAAAGCTTGGCGCAGCACTGCTAGAAGAGGGCTGCAAAACAGAATTGCTACAGCCTTTGCCACCATTGCCTGAACCTTCGGAAAGCAAATCAGATACATCAAAGATCAACCCGAAAGACGGTCTTTCTAGCAACCGGGTTCGGATTGTCTATCATGCAACCGTCACTCATTTTGCCGGCCATGAGTTTTTAAAACCTGTCATGGAAAGTGTTTTGACTCAGAACCCGAATTTGCGCTTTGAAGTTTTTGGAAGAGGTAAATCCAGACGGTTGTGGTTGAGCTCAAAGATCAATCCAGAACAACTGGATTGCAAACCAATTCTACCTTGGGATAAATACTTGGAATATTGTCGAGAAAATCCGGCGGATATCGCCCTGGCACCTTTGTTTGATAGTGATGTTGATAACGCCAGATCAGATACAAAGCGTATAGATATCGCACGACTGGGTGCGGCTGCAATATTTTCACAAGGAGATATTTATGCCAGATGCAGGCAGGAGGATGAGTTTTTGTTGCCGAATGAGCCATCCTTATGGGCGGAAAAGATTGAAGAGCTTGTGGCCAACTCGGAAATCCGGCGTAAACACGCTGAGGCAACGCAAAATTCTGTCCTACAAATGAGAGAAAATACACAATTTGAATTCCCAGGTATTTCCGATACCTGTCGTTAGGTAAGTTTATTGTGTGAGCTTGTTGCGTTGGAGTGCAGATTGCTCTATTTGCATAGCGTGAGTTGATACATAAATTGTTGAGTCTTTTTCACACACTTGCCCCGATGTATGTTGTTATTTTGGAGAGACTTAACTCAAATTTGGAGTTAGGAAATGCCACAATTTAGACCTTTGGCTCTAGAGGGTGTCGTTGAAATACTTCCTGATAAGTTTGGTGATGAACGGGGATTTTTTTCAGAAACCTACAATCAGAAAGTTTTTGCTGACAATGGAATTAACGCTGAATTTATTCAGGACAATCATAGTTATTCATCTGAAAAAGGGGTTTTGAGGGGGCTTCATTTCCAACGTCCACCATTCGCGCAGGATAAACTGGTCCGTGTTGTAAGCGGACGGGTGTTTGACGTAGTGGTGGATATAAGAAGCGACTCACCCACTTACAGAAAATGGATCAGCATCGAAGTCTCCGCGGAAAAATGGAATCAGGTTTTCATTCCAAAAGGTTTTGCCCACGGCTTCCTTACGCTTGATGAAAATACCCAGTTCCTTTACAAGGTCTCTGCGTTGTATTCCAAGGAACACGATTGCACCGTTAAGTTTGATGATCCGTCTCTGGATATTCCCTGGCCATTCGATAGATCGCAACTGATTTTGTCTGAGAAAGATAAGATCGCATTGCCCTTGAGCGAGGTTGAGACCGGCTTTTAATGTGAGTAAGAGATTATGCGTTTCTTAATAACTGGCGGAGCCGGATTTATTGGCTCAGCTGTAGGTCGCAGGCCGGTGGAAAACGATCAACACTTCGTGTGGAATGTGGATAAACTCACCTATGCAGGGAACTTGAATTCTCTGAAATCGGTTTCCGATAAACCAAATTACCGGTTCCAGAATCTGGATATATGCGAACAGAAAATCTTTGATTTGTTGGTCGAATATGAAATCGACATCATCATGCATTTGGCCGCTGAAAGCCACGTGGACCGTTCGATAGACGGCCCGGCTGCGTTTATCGAAACCAATATTGTCGGTACCTACAAGCTGCTTTCAGCCACCCGACAGTATTACGATGGATTGACCGGTGAAAAGAAAGGCAATTTCCGCTTCCATCATATTTCCACAGACGAAGTTTACGGGGATCTGCCGTTCGATTCCGGTATTTTCACCGAGGAAACGCCGTACGCACCTTCATCTCCGTATTCAGCTTCCAAGGCCTCTTCTGATCATCTGGTTCGTGTCTGGGGAGAAACCTATGGCCTGCCAACGGTAATCTCCAATTGTTCGAACAATTATGGTCCGTTTCAGTTTCCTGAAAAACTGATGCCTGTCGTTCTGTTAAACGCTTTGGCCGGGATGAACTTGCCGATCTATGGAACCGGAGAAAATGTCCGCGACTGGCTGCACGTGGAAGATCACGCCCATGCTCTGGAACTTGTTGCCACGCGGGGGGCGATCGGTGAGAGCTACAATTTGGGTGGCAATGCTGAAAAGCAGAACATCCAGGTCGTAAAAGAAATCTGCTCCCATTAGGATGTGAAGGTTCCCAGAGAGAATGGTGCCAAATACAGCGAATTGATCGAGATGGTAAGCAATCGGCCCGGGCATGACCGTCGATACGCGATCGACGCAAGCAAGATAAAGCAAGACCTGGGTTGGGTTCCTCAAGAAAGTTTTGACACCGGTCTTTCTGCAACCATTGATTGGTATCTGGAAAATGAATGGTGGTGGGGGCCGATCAGGGAGAAAGCAGGCTATCGCCGTTTGGGACTGAAAGTTTGAGATCAATATGATGAAGATCTTAGTAACAGGACGCAATGGCCAATTAGCCTGATGCCTGTTTGACAAGAAACTTGATTATCCAAATCTGGAATTGATTTGTGGCGCCCGGGAATATGGTGATGTAAGTCTTGATTTGACGGACGCTGCTTCAATTCGAGAAGCAGTCAGCAAAGCAAATCCGCATATCATCATTAATGCAGCTGCATACACCGCAGTGGATGACGCGGAAAGTGAACTGAAACTTGCCATGAAGATATAAGTTGACGCGCCCGGCATTTTGGCTGAAGCGGCATCAAAAACAAATGCACGCTTGGTTCATTTGTCGACCGATTTTGTTTTTGACGGTGAAAAAGCATCTGCTTATGTCGAGAGCGACCAAACCAACCCGATCGGTTTTTATGGCCAGTTCAAGCTTGCCGGTGAGCTTAACACGCGCGCTGCTCTTCCTTCGACCTGCATTGCTCGCACCTCGTGGGTGTACAGCCAGTATGGCAAGAATTTTCTTAGAACCATGCTTCGCCTTTCCAAGGATCGTCCAACAATTTCTGTGGTCAATGACCAGTGGGGAAAAACAACAGGACTGGGAGAAACATTTCACCTGGCAGGCGGCAAAAAAACGAAATGGTCCGATTTCGCTCGCCTTATGTTTGAACTGGATTCTGCAAACGGCGAACCGGCGAGTGTAATAAACGATATGGCCGCCCACGAATATCCCACACTTGCTGCAAGACCAAAAACTCCGTGATGGGCTGTGAAAAATTCTGCGACGCATACAGGTTTGAGCTGAAATCAATCGAAGAGTCGATCAACGAAGTCCTGCGGAATATCGATTGATTTTTCAACGCTTTTGGCAGTGTTCGCTGGATCACTGGCTGCTCGGCTTGTGATGGATGAAGTCTTTTGACATAGTAGAGCATTGTTAATCGAGCTAAAATTTTTAACGCTTCAGGTGATACCGGAAGCAAAAGTGAATAAGAACGAAGATAAAGGTCATTGTATTAGTGAGTCAGAAATTTAAGTCCGGAAATTTCAAATATGACTGAATTGACTAACCTTCAGCTTCTTGAAGCAGAAAGCATTCATATAATCAGGGAAGTGGTAGCCGAAACCAATCGCCCCGTAATGCTTTATTCGATTGGCAAAGATTCTGCTGTAATGCTTCATCTGGCCAGAAAAGCCTTTTTTCCTGCACTTCCACCATTTCCCTTGATGCACATTGATACCACCTGGAAGTTTCGTGAGATGATCGAATTCCGCGACAGAATTCCCACAGAGACGGGGATGGAACTGTTGGTTCACGTCAATCAGGATGGGGTGAACGATGGAATCAATCCATTTCAACATGGAGCCACGGTTCATACGGACATCATGAAGACGCAGGCGCTGAAACAGGCATTGAAAGAGCACAAATTCGACGCGGCTTTTGGAGGAGCCCGCAGAGATGAGGAAAAGTCCAGGGCCAAGGAACGAGTGTTTTCATTCCGCTCGGATCAAAATCGCTGGGACCCGAAAAATCAGCGCCCCGAACCGTGGAGCCTTTACAACGCCCGCCTAAATGACGGGGAAAACATCAGGGTGTTTCCCTTGTCGAATTGGACAGAATTTGACATCTGGCAATACATAATGGCGGAAGATATTGAGATACCATCCCTTTATTTGGCGGCCGAAAGACCCGTAGTTGTTCGCGATGGTAATTTGATCATGGTGGATGATGAGAGGATGCCACTTGAGGAGGGTGAGGTGCCGGAAACCAGAATGGTTCGGTTCAGAACCCTGGGTTGCTACCCGCTTACCGGAGCAATCGAATCAACAGCAAGTACAATCCCGGAAGTCATCGAGGAAATGCTACTGACACGGGTTTCCGAACGCCAGGGCAGGGTTGTTGACCATGATGTCCAGGCCTCCATGGAAAAGAAAAAACAGGATGGCTACTTTTGATGGATAGCGGTTCCAGGTTTTTGTCAGAAAATGTAAATGAGCACCTCAGGGCGTATGAGACTAAATCCTTGTTGAAGCTCATAACCTGTGGCTCGGTTGATGATGGAAAATCCACTTTGATCGGGCGGTTGCTTTATGAATCAAACTTGATTTTGGACGACCATCTGGCCGCTTTGGAAAGGGACTCCAAAACCTCCGGCACTCAGGGTGGAGAAATCGACTTTGCCCTTCTGGTCGATGGGTTGGAGGCAGAGCGGGAACAGGGCATAACCATAGATATTGCCTACCAATACTTTTCCACCGACAAACGAAAATTTGTTTTAATCGACGCCCCGGGTCACGAGCAATACACCCGTAATATGGCCACAGGTGCTTCCAATGCTGATGTGGCAATACTTTTGATAGACGCGCGACAAGGCATCGTGACACAGACCCGCCGCCACGCTTATCTGATGAGCTTGTTTGGCATAAGAAACATAGTCATCGCTGTTAACAAGATGGACCTGGTTGATTTCTCACAAGACGTCTTTGTCCAGATCGAGAAGGAGTTTTTGAGCTTCGCGGCTGACATTAGTCTGGAAGACGCTAACATCCTAGCAATGCCGGTTTCTGCATTGAAAGGTGATAACGTTGTTGAGAAAAGCGACGCGATGCCATGGTACACCGGACCTTCACTGATCTCCCACCTGGAGAGTTTGGAAATCACCCAAGCGATTGAAGAAAAGCCATTCCGCTTCCCCGTGCAACTGGTGAACAGGCCGAATTCTGATTTTCGCGGATATTGTGGTCTGGTAGCAAGTGGCTCCGTCAAATCAGGCGACGAGGTTTCAATTATGCCTGGCGGAAATAAAGCCACCGTAAATGAAATCATCTTTCCTCAAGGTCCCGGGAAATCAGAAAAGCTTGACAAAGCAATCGCCGGTCAATCCGTGACGTTGACGCTCAAAGAAGACGTGGATGTATCGCGGGGAACAGTCCTATGCGATGGGGCTAGCCCCTCCAGCAGTTCTGACCAGTTTCGGTCCACAATTCTTTGGATGGATGAAAACGAAATGCTTCCGGGGCGTGCATATCTGATGAAAATTGGCACCCAAATGGTGCGGATTACAATGGCAAGGCCGAGATATATTATTGATATTAATACATTAAATCATCTAGCCGCTGACACACTTACCCTAAATGCAATTGGTTCCTGCAATATGTCATTAGATAAGCCCATTGCGTATGACACGTTTGCGGATAACCAGAAAACTGGCTCTCACATACTAATCGATAGAATGACTAACAGAACGGTCGGCATGGGTATATTAGAATATCCCTTGCGTCGTGCCTCAAATCTGACCTGGCAGGAAATTGTTGTCAGTGAAGAAAGCCGTTCTGATCAAAAGAACCAAAAACCGGTTGTGTTATGGTTCTCCGGCTTGTCAGGCTCCGGGAAATCAACCATTGCTAATCTGGTCGAGCAAAAATTGCTGACAGCCAACAAACACACCATGCTGTTGGACGGCGACAATATCAGGCACGGTCTCAATAAGGATTTGGGATTTACAGAAGCGGACCGGGTTGAGAACATTCGGAGAATCAGCGAAGTTTCCAAGCTCATGGTGGAAGCCGGATTGATCACCATTGTTGCATTCATATCGCCATTTAGATCAGAGCGGCGAAGTGCAAGAAAGCTCCTCGGTGACCAGAAGTTCATAGAGATTTTTGTAAATACACCCCTCGAAGTAGCAGAACAAAGGGATGTCAAAGGGCTGTACAAAAGGGCAAGGCGTGGTGAAATTGTGAACTTCACCGGTATAGACTCACCCTATGAAGCTCCCAGGAACCCGGACATAGCTATTGATACAGTAAACGAGTCTGCCGAAGACAGCTCCGAGCGGATTGTGAACTACTTGAAGGAAAAGGGATATATATAAAAAGGTCCGGCATGCTCGAGGAGCTGCTGCTATCCCAGTTCTTTGATAATTTCCAGCAAGTACTTGTTATATTCGTGTTTCTTTTGGTTTTTGATGCTTTTGCTCAGCTGTTCAGGATTCAGCCAGCCTTTGAAGAGAGCAATTTCCTTTGGACAACAAATTTTCTGTCCCTGCCTGTTCTCCGCATGTCGAACAAATTGTGACGCCGCCATCAGGTCATCAATAGTAACGGCATCGAACCAGACAAAACCTCGCTGAAGTTTCTGAACATACAGTTTGCATTGTTTCAGATATTCGTTGTTTACCGTGGTTGTTTCCAATTCACCCCGTGCACTCGGCTTAACGTTCCTGGCGATACCAATTGCCGAAGTATCGGCAAAATACAGTCCTGTGACTGCAAGCTGGGATTTCGGATTTGCGGGTTTTTCTTCAATTGAAAGAGCCTGCCCGGAACTATCAATTTCTACAATCCCGTACGCGCTTGGGTCGCTAACCCGATAACTGAATATGGTTGCGCCATCTGAGCGGTTCGAAGCAACGGAAAGCTCCTCGGAGACTCTGTTTCCGTAAAAAATATTGTCCCCAAAATCAGTGCAGTTTCATGCCCATCCACATAGGGTTCGGCAAGGATCAGTGCTTCCGCAATGCCATTAAGAGCGTTTTGCTCCACGTAATCGATTTTGATGCCTAAATTCGAACCATCACCAAAAAAGCCTTTGAACTGCGGTAACGCTTGCGATGAGGAGATTAGTAAAATTTCTCTGATGCCAGCCAGCAGCAATATACTAAGAGAATAATAAATCATCGGCTTGTCGTAAACCGGCAATAATTGCTTAGATGTTACAAGTGTCAATGGGTACAAACGCGTCCCAAGCCCCCCGCCAATATTATACCTTTGCGTGTCGTGGACATAAGCAATCCTGTTCTGGTGAATTTACGCTAACTTGCTAAAAAACATCGAATTTCCTGCCGTTGTATCAATGAAGAAAGGCAAAATCTTGGATATAATTCGTAGTAATCATCTGGTTGTTTATACTTCAATTCTAGTGGTCGCGTTTCAAAATTTGATCTTTTCGAATAAAACGATCCAAATACGAGGTGAACATGTCCGGATTGTTTTGAATTCGCAAACTGTCTTGTTGCAGCAGGCAAAGGAGTTTTCCCCCACCAATCACTCTTGCAAACATACTGGACAGAGAGGACGGTTACGTTCTGCCGAATTCATCCTGAAAACGCTCTATATCGTCTTCGCCCAGATAAGAACCTGTTTGAACCTCAATCACCTCTAGCAATACTTCTTCTTCATTTTCCAATCTGTGTATCGCACCAAGTGGTATGTAAACAGACTGGTCGACGTTTAGAATTTTGATCTCGTCATCAATTGTTATCTTGGCTTTACCGCCGACCACAACCCAGTGCTCAGACCTGTATTTGTGCCTTTGCAGTGACAGTTTCTTTCCAGGCAGGATAAACAGGCGCTTAACCTGGAAATTCTCACCATTGAGAATGGAGGTGTAGCCTCCCCAGGGCCTGTAAACCGTCTTATGTTCTTCCGTTAAAGGTCGCGTTTCCGGATTATTGTTAAGCATGCCGACAATGTCTTTGATCTGTTCAGATCGGTCTGCGGCGGAGATCAGCAACGCATCATTTGTGGCAACGATTATGGCATCGGATATGCCATTTACCACCACATGTTGTTGATCGCTCATAATCAGATTGTTGTGCGCATCAATCAGGGTCGCATCGCCTTTAACCGAATTGCCTGCACCGTCCTTTTCTTGTGCTTCCCAAAGCGATTGCCATGAACCGATGTCTGACCACTCAATAGCTGATTTAACAACAGCTGCCTTCTTGGTTCGCTCAAAGACAGCATAATCAACCGAAATGGATGTGCATTTGCCAAAGGCTTCCGCATCGAGGCGGGCAAAGTCCAAATCTTCCACCGCATTTTTGACCGCATCCATAACCGAGTGAAATGTCGTGTCGTCAGCAGCTTTCAGTTCCTCCAGAAACGAATCGGCACGAAAAACAAACATGCCAGAGTTCCACAGATAAGACTCTTGCACCAGCATATTTTCAGCTGCTTCCTTGTCCGGCTTCTCCACAAATCGAGCTATGCTGTTCGCTCCGGTGGACAACTCTTCACCCAATTCAATATAGCCAAAGCCGGTTGCCGGCCATTTGGGCTGAATGCCGAAGGTTACCAAGTAATTAGAGGCTGCAGTTTCAACGGATTGTACTAAACTTGCTCTATAGTTTTCGTCATCCACGATTAAATGATCGGATGGCAGAACATGTAAGATCCCATATTCTTTCTGTCTGTATACATAGGCGGCTGCAGCACCAATCGCAGGTGCAGTGTTCTTGGCCATCGGCTCGATCAGAATAGCCTCCAGCTCCACACCAATTTGACGGGCTTGTTCTGCCACATGGAACCGATGATCTTCTCCGGTCACGATAATTGGCGGGCTGTATATCAGGTTCTCGGACAGTCTGATTAATGTTTGCTGAAATAGGCTGTTTACGCCATGAAGTTGTAAAAATTGCTTCGGAAATGACGTCCTCGACATCGGCCATAGCCGTGTACCTGATCCACCACAAAGAACTACGGGGGAAACAGAATGTGCCTCAATTGACATAAATTAACTTTCCAAAAAATGGGTTTGTGCACATCGGTTATTCATCACTATTCCACTAATTTGTCTAGTTCGGAAATATCAATAATTACGTGTTTTTTTTGTAAAACAGTGGACGGCCTAATTTGATTGGTCCATTTTGAATGTTAGTTCATGATCGGTGTTTGTTGCAAGTGGATGATTGTTTTAGGTGCTGGAGGCTTATGGCCGAAGGAAGAATGAGTGCGCCTTGTTTTGTAATGTTTTCTCCATTGTTCGATCATGATTTGGGCCTCTTTAAGTGAGTAGAAGATTTCCCCGTTTAGCAGTTCATCGCGTAGTCTGGCGTTGAAGCTTTCAATGTATCCATTCTCTCAAGGTAAGCCTGATTTAATGTAGGCGGTTCTCGCTCCAACCATGGTAATCCACTTTCTCACTGCTTTAGCAACGAACTCAGGACCATTATCAAAACGGATGTAATTGGGAATGCCTCATAGGATGAACTGATATATTAGGGCATCAATGACATCGGTAGATTTGAGCTTCCGCTTGATGTGGATTGCCAAGCATTCACGTGTGTACTCATCAATGATATTGAGCATCCGGAAGGCTTTGCCATCGTCCGTGTGGTGATGAACAAAATCATAGGACCAGACATGGTTCTTATGCAGAGGCTTGAGACGGACGCACGATCCGTTATTGAGCCAAAGCCTTCCACGTTTGGGCGGCTTGCATGGAACCTTCAGCCCTTCACGTCGCCACAAGCGTTCAATTCGCCCATTGCTCGCCGATCACCCGGAATTCCGAAGAAGAACGGCAATCCTGCAACAACCATAACGACCATACTGACGGGCCAGTTTTGTCATGTCAGCTACAAGCCGTTCATCATCTTTACGACCTCTAGGTTCGTGGCGTTGAGTGGAACGATGCTGACCCAGCACAGGACAAGCTCGGCGTTCTGACACGCCAAACTTGTCACGCACCAGATCAATGCAATTACCACGACGTGAAGGGCTTAATAGTTTCAATTCGCCGCTTCTGATAACATTTGCTTGTCCAATTTCAAATTTGCAACGGCACGGCGAAGTTGCTCATTCTCCTTTTGAAGCTTCTTCAATTCTTTAAGCTGATCCGTTCCCATGCCTCCGTACTGCTTCTTCCATCGGTAGTAGGTTTGTTCTGTGATACTAACCTGACGTATCGCGTCAGGACAGATAAATCCCTGTCCATAAGCACGTCAACCAGACGCAACTTCGTGACGCTTTATCCCCATGTTCGGTCCTCCTATCAATAACACTTAGGGCAGACCAATTCATAAAGGGCACCTCAATAGTTTCGCTCCCCGTGCTGCATCTATTCTTTGTTAGGCTAATTGAAACTTAAGTCGAAATGGTAAGGGATCATCGACAATATTAGCTAGAATTGGACTGGAATTGGATAAGACGATCAAGATTTGTTTCAAAAAATATGCAGAAAGGGAAAAACCAAGCTCTTCAACATGATTTAAAGAAAAATATCACTTTTCAGAAGGGAAGTTCACTCGCTCTAATTCATACCTGTATATTGACATAATTGTTTCAATGTGGCCTGTAATTTTCAACTGCTGTTAACTTGAATCTTTGCATGGCTATAGGTTCTTGTTGGTTAATATTTATCGAAATCCCGCGGCACATTGGTGTTGTTGTATTGGAATATATTCTTCTTAGATAACCGGAGTCTTGTGCATGAGGATCATAGTTCTTGGAGGTGATGGTTTTTGTGGGTGGCCCACTACATTGCATCTTTCAAACCGCGGACATGAAATCGTCATTGTAGACAACTTATCAAGACGGAAGATCGATGTTGAGCTGGAAGTAAATAGCCTGACACCAATTGAAGCGCTTGGTTCGCGCCTGAAAACCTGGGAAGAAGAAACCGGCCATGTGGTGAAATATGAAAACTTTACTGTAGGTGAAAATTATCATCGGCTTTTAATCCTCCTAAAAGAATTCAAACCCGATGCCATTGTCCATTTTGCGGAGCAGCGCGCAGCACCTTATTCCATGAAAAGCAGTTGGCATAAGCGCTACACAGTTTCAAATAACATTAACGCCACAAACGATGTATTGGCTGCCATAACAGAGTCCGGTCAGGATATACATCTGATCCATTTGGGCACCATGGGAGTTTACGGCTATGGAACCGCCGGTTTGAAAATTCCTGAAGGGTATCTGAAGATCAACGTGGACACAGATACCGGCTCGCAGGAGCAGGAAATTCTCTATCCGGCAAATCCTGGATCAATCTATCATATGACAAAGACCCAGGATCAGCTTCTCTTCGCGTTTTACAACAAGAACGACAGGTTAAAAATTACGGATCTTCATCAAGGCATTGTTTGGGGTACTCAAACCAAAGAAACAAAACTGCATCCAAAGTTGATTAACCGTTTCGACTATGATGGGGACTATGGGACCGTACTAAATCGTTTCCTGATGCAGGCAGCAATTGGATACCCTATGACGGTCCATGGCACCGGTGGACAAACAAGAGCTTTCATCCACATTCAGGATACATGCCAATGTATTGAGCTTGCACTTTGTAATCCGCCACAAAAGGGGGAACGTGTAAATATCCTGAACCAAATGACGGAAACATACCGGGTAAGAGACCTAGCGCAATTGATTGCCGATAAAACCGGTGCAGAAATTTCCTATGTGAAAAATCCAAGAAAAGAGGCAGATGAAAACGACCTATACGTGCAAAACAACCGGTTCATTGATTTGGGTCTTAAGCCTATTACCCTTGATGAAGGGCTCCTTAAGGAAGTTCAGGAAATAGCCAAAAAATACGCCGATCGATGCGATGTTTCCAAAATACCGTGCGTTTCGACATGGTAGATGGTGAGGAAGATTCGTTTTATGCTAACCACCGGTGTTACGAATGAGCAAAAACAGTATCTTAATAAAATTAAAAGAAGCATTTCTCCACTTCAGCCTACATAAGTTCGATCGTATGTATGAACTAATCAAAGAGGTCGAAGCCGAAATCGAATTTTCAAGTGCAATTTTACCGGAAGAGACTTTCAAGTTTATTCAAAATTTGAAAGAGTTTTCAAACCGAAGAATATTAGACAAAACTTCATCTCCATATTCAAACAAAACCGGACAATCTATAAGTGAACTCTTTTCAAAACTTCACAATCAATATGGTGTATCTGAACTGCAGGGTTCTTATGAAAAACCTCGAGATATGGAGCATTTGGTTGGTGTGTATAATTTTTATCCATTCAAAGATGGAAAACATATGTTTCAAGGGGGACTGAGAACTCGTAATATTTTTAAGTATTCTATGGAAAAATGTCCGCTAGTGTCCGTAATCACAACGGTCTTGAACAGGCGAGGGACGCTAGAAAAGGCCATGCGTTCGGTATTGAATCAGACTTATCCGAATATTGAACTGATTGTGGTTGACGGAGGTAGCGCTGATTCTACTCAGGATTTGATTTTAAAGTATCAAAACTTCATTGACTATTTTATCTCAGAACAAGATGAAAGCATGTATGAAGGGATTAACAAAGGGATTAGCCTTTCGCGCGGAGACTATATTATTGTCCTAAATTCAGACGATTGGTTTGAATACAACGCGATCGAGATTTTGATGTCACGCGTTCTAGAACAAAATTTGGAATGGATTTGTGCGCTTGCATATGAAACAGATGATCATGGAAATGTATTGCGGAAACTACCGAAAATCCCCTTTGGTGAAAATGTCATGCTGCGTATGCCACTACGCCATGAAACCATGTTGATATCGAAAGAGCTTTATCAATTGACTGGATTATACGATACGTCTTACAAGATAATTGGCGATTTGAAACAAACCCAAAAATTGTACAGGTTGGATAAACCTCAGGAGCAGTTAGATGAATACGTAATGTATTTCAGAAAAAATGGGGTCACCGGTCAATTAACTGATAATTTTGTGTCTGAGCGGAAACAACTGATTTCTGAGAATTTTCCGGAATTGAATGAGTCTGAAATATGTATTTTGGCGAACGAGTATCACGGTGACTTGGAGCCTTATCGCTGCATTGTTGAGCGGACAGAGAATAATCTTCTCCATTCAGCAATAAGAAAATTTTTGATGATCCATAGTGTTAGGGAATTGGATTTTTAGCCTGTGGACGGTTATTCAGAGCAATAAACTGAGCTTTGAGTAGCTATGACTAAAGCTGGCAATTTATACCCTGTTTTTTTCAATTTGAGTCAAAGTTGAGTTGTATGGGTGTCCCTCAATCATGCTACTGAATAGCATCGTCATATTGTCGAGCAGAAGCCCAGGACAATATGTGGAACCAGCTGGAATTACTTGCATTTTATTATTCGATATGCAATTGGAAGCCGTCAGTATTCGACATCCAGATTCAATCTACCAACTTGTGATATAGACTTTTTTCAATTCTCAATATCTTTCCTTCATCCGATAAATCTCAGAAGAAACAGAATTGTCTAATAAGGAAACCATGTAGCGTTGCGTGATTGGAAACCGTCTTAGAATTGAACTTAATGAGGATTAGAAGTGTCTACCAAAAAAGCACTCATAACAGGTATTACTGGGCAGGATGGATCCTATCTGGCCGAATTTCTTTTGGAAAAAGGATATGAAGTGCACGGCATTAAACGCAGAGCTTCTTCATTTAATACACAGAGAATCGATCACATTTATCAAGATCCCCACGTGAAAAAACCAGATCTCCAACTGCATTACGGTGATTTGACTGACAGTTCCAATCTGACAAGGATCTTGCGTGAAGTGGAGCCGGACGAAGTTTATAATCTGGCTGCCCAATCTCATGTGGCTGTCAGTTTTGAAGCCCCAGAATATACTGCTGACGTGGATGCAATCGGTACACTTCGGTTACTGGAAGCAATCCGTTTTCTGGGCCTTGAAAAGAAGTCAAAGTTTTACCAAGCTTCCACCTCAGAACTCTTTGGCCTTGTTCAGGAAACACCGCAGAAGGAAACGACACCGTTTTACCCGCGATCCCCATATGCGGTTGCTAAACTCTATGCCTATTGGATCTGTGTGAACTACAGAGAAGCGTATAATATTTTTGCCTGTAACGGTATTCTTTTCAACCATGAAAGCCCTCGACGGGGTGAAACCTTTGTGACACGCAAGATCACGCGTGGATTGGCAAACATTGCTTTGGGCCTCGAAAACTGTCTGTATATGGGGAACATAGACTCGCTGAGAGACTGGGGCCACGCAAAAGACTATGTGCGTATGCAATGGTTGATGTTGCAACAGGATAAACCGGAAGACTTTGTAATAGCCACGGGCGAACAATATTCAGTCCGTGAATTCATAACTTGGGCTGCAACTGATCTGGGCATAAAACTTGAGTTCTCCGGAGCCGGTATAGAGGAAGTTGCCACTGTTGCAGAAGTTGACAAGGATCTGTCGCTCGCAGTTTCAGTAGGTGACGTGATATTGCGGATTGATCCAAGATACTTTAGACCCACGGAAGTGGACACACTCCTGGGTGATCCTTCAAAAGCAAAAGAGCTGCTGAACTGGGTCCCTGAAATTACCGCGCGGGAAATGTGTGCAGAAATGGTAGCTGAAGATTTGAAAACAGCGCGTAGGCACGCGTTGCTGAAAGAGCACAATTTGGATATTCCAGTATCGCTGGAAGATGGATAAGGTTCTCCCATGAAACGGATTTTTGTGGGAGGTCATCGAGGAATGGTCGGTGGAGCGATAAAGCGTCTTCTTGACAGACGAAGCGATGGTGGCGAGGATGTTGAGGTAATTACCCGAACCTCCAGTGAACTTGACCTTACAAACCAGATTGCAGTGGAAAAGTTCATGAAGGTCGAGCAGCCTGATGCTGTCATACTCGCTGCAGCAAAGGTCGGCGGCATACACGCCAATAACACCTATCCTGCTGAATTCATTTATCAAAATCTGATGATAGAAGCTAACGTGATCCATCAGGCATATGCATCTGGTGTGAAGCAGCTACTTCAACTCGGCTCATCATGCATCTATCCAAAAATGGCACCCCAGCCAATGGCTGAAGATGCGCTGTTAACGGGCACACTTGAGCCAACCAATGAGCCCTATGCAATTGCCAAGATCGCGGGCATCAAGCTTTGCGAAAGTTACAACAGACAATATGGGCTGGATTATCGATCCGTAATGCCAACAAACCTTTATGGCCCCGGTGACAATTTTCATCCTGAAAATTCACATGTCCTTCCAGCGTTGATCCGCCGTTTCCATGAAGCCAGAGAGCGCAATGATGAGGCTGTCACAATCTGGGGAACTGGAACACCTCGACGGGAGTTTCTGCATGTGGATGACATGGCTGAAGCGACCATGTTCGTTTTCGACCTGGATCGTCACACCTATGAAAGCAACACAGAAGAAATGCTGAGCCACATTAATGTTGGATCAGGAGCTGATGTTACCATTTTGGAACTGGCGCAATTGGTAGCAAAAGTAATAGGCTTCAAAGGCGAGGTTTTGACTGATCCCTCAAAACCGGACGGGACGCCACGAAAACTGATGGATGTCAGCCGGTTGGCGAACATGGGCTGGACAGCGAAAATCAGCTTGGAAGATGGGATTACGGAAACCTACGACTGGTTTCTGAAACACGTCACAGAATTAAGAGCAAGTTAGTTTCTGAGAACGTGGACAAGAGAACTCGGTCCAGAATATCACCGATCAGGATTGCGAATTGAGATCTTACTCAGGCTTGATCGTGAGTGAAGAGATTTTCACTCCAAGCAGGCGTTTGTCACCACTGCCAAAAACTTCGGGAGACATGGTCTCAGGCGTAGAGATTTTCAATGTGGGTGGGTTGCTATTCTGGGTGTCGGTTATGTGTATCCGCGCTGAAAACTCGGCTGGATAAGGGAAAATCTTTTTTTGTATTTTGGCCCGCGCTCGCCTTATCGGTGCGAACAATCCCTTTAAGTTCGCTTTGTATTTCACGTTGCAATTCAGGTCTTTATCATCAATCTGCACCTTGACGCCATCAAAGATGGGCCTCGCCAGAGATGAAATGATTGTGAATTGCAGAACATACCGACCAGGTGACAAATCAGGTAATTGCAGCGTGGTGTGGTTCCCAGGACCGGTCCATCGTCCATCCTGCTCAGCCTCATGCCAATTGCTTCCAACAACGTACTCTCGAAGATCAATGGTGACCGCTGATTTAGCACTTCGATTGTCAATTGCTTCTGTCTTCGGTACCTTCTCAACTTTTCCATTCGATCGTGAAGTGTCATCGAATACCTTTTCAAGTTCCCGCTGAACCTGTTGAAGTTGCAAAGTCAGAAGTTCTGTCTCACGTTTTGTGATTTCATCATTTTCAACAAGTTTAGCTTTCTCATCCCGAACTTTTGACAATTCGGTAAACTGATGTTCAAGTTCCTCCTGGGTTGTTTGAAGTTGCGACGTCAGAAGATTAATTTCCTGTTTTGCTGTTTCTTCATTTTCTAGAAGTTTCTCACGTTCTTCTTTCAGGTTTTCGATTTCAGTGTTCAACTCTACAAATTCAACCCACGCCTTTTCTTTGTTGGAGAGATTGCTTACCTCTTTTTCTTTGGTCAAATCTGCTAAGTTATCCATTTCACTAAAAAGCGATTTAACTTCGTGAGAATCATTAAGTATGCCCACAGCAACCAATTCCATAAAACCAGGAATAGCTAGTGGCGACGATGGAACATCGAATGATTGGGGTATTCTTGTTCCGAACTTTTGATTTAACAAGCTGGCCAGTTCATCAGGCTTTTCCACTAGCTGCTCCGCGTTAACTAGAATACAGGCATCTTGGTTCTCTGTATAGAAACGCAGAAGATTGTTGTGGTATTCATACCAATCTTGGACATAAGAGGAGAGTTCCAGGCCATCTGCATCCTTATATTGAGAGGCATGTTCGCAACAGAAATTTAGAGCATGAACAGGCGAAACATACACAAGAATCATTCTCGCTTCTGACTCTAAACTTCTCCAAAAATCCAATAAAGCGAGTGCATGGGTTGAAGTCCAATACCAAGGGGTAATGTCCGCATTTCTTATTATGATTTCACTAGCTTGCACTTTCCATGCCTGACCAATTTGCTTTATTGAAACAGGGTCAAAGTTATTTTGAGTTTGTCTGGAAACCAACATCTTCCTGCATAAGTCGTCTGCTGCCAGATGCGATTCAGGCAAGGAATTTTGCGTTCTAATACCTAACGATTTAAAAATTGTGGTAATACGTTCGCAAACTTGTGGATTAAATGCTGTTACCAGATAAAAGGACACGATAAGTCTTACTCGAGAGTATTTTATTATTCAAAAATCTATAGTGAGGACAGGCTTTAATGGCAACCTCAAAATACCATGATAAATGCATTGATACCACTTACAAACTGCGAGTAGATTTAACAGGTACATTGTGGGATTTATTTGTCCCTTTCCTCTAATGTCTAGATCGTTCAACGGTCTTATAAGTCTAATTGTGATCTTAGTATCGGACGATTCGATCACCGCTTCTCCCGCTATCTCCCGAAAATTTAAATGCGCTGAAGACATCTTCAAAATCGTCAAAATATGGAAGTTTCAATGTATTGCAGATTTGCTTCATCATCTTTTTAGGGTTTTTAACAAAGGCTTCATACGAAATTTTTTCAACACCTTTGAACGCTTGTTCGAAAAGTCTGCAGCGATCCTCGTATTCTTCATACGTCCCTGATTCGAAGTGCTTATTCCACCCATACCTTTCCATAGAGGAAAATGCGTTTTTGGGATTTCGCGTAGTCACCAATGATTCCACCGGAAAACGTTCTGCTATAATATCCCTAAGTGTAGGTTCTCCTGGATTGAAATCTCCGAATAGGAACTGGCTATGACTATGATCGCGAAGCACCAGATATCTTCCTGACAGCCAGCATTTTTTGCGCAGTACTTCTAGATTTGACCAAAAAAGGTCCTTTATTAGAGCCTCGGAGGCAAAATTTGTGTCACCTTGACGGACAAGAGAAATCAAATCGGTAGGTGTAAAATCAGCTTTCCCCTCTGGTATGTTCATTTTACTGAAAGGGTTGATTTCATTGAGTACAAGAACATTCGGCATGGAGGCGATGCATTTCGAAAATAATGTTCCACCAGTACATGAAAGATGATGCATTGTCCGGATTGGTTCCTGTTCCAAGCTATTTTGGATATCAATTCCGGAGGTCAAATCTCGAAGTGGATCTATGAAATTCTTGACACTTTCAGGATTACCTTCAAGTTGTCTTAAAATTCGCTGAATTTTGTCAAGTACAATATTGGTCATTTATCGCCAGATTCTTGCTTGTTCTTTCTATGCTTGTTGGAGGGAGTTTTTGTCCTTTCTGCAAACTTTGAAATTTCACGCATGCGAATTTCTTTTTTGGAAACTTCTGCAGTAATTTCAGAATTAACCATTTTCTCAAGACGAGCAAGGATCTGTTTCCATTGTTCTTCTTCAGAAAGTCGCTGTTCTGCCAATTCTCGATATTTCTCTCGAGCATTTTCCAGATTGTTTTCTAGCAATCTCTTTTCTTTCAACAATCGATCTTTATCTCCTGAAGCTTGACTTTCAATCGACTGGAATTTTTCTTCGAGGTTTCTGTAGTCTGCATTTGAAATGGAAAGCTCATTTTTCAGCGCTTGTATTTCAGCTTGAGCGCTTGCCAGACTTGATTTCGCTGATTGTTCCAAGGCTTCAACCACCTGAATCTTCTCACTAAGTACGCGCAAATTTTTCAATTCCGCCTTCGCAGAATTCAACTCATTTTCTGTGTTCCTAATTTCAATTTGTACCGCTTCAAGTTCTGACATAGCTGTTTGTTCTGAAGCTTCAAGAGTCTGGATTTGTTCAGTGAGATCTATCGCTGCCTTATGTTTCCAGTCTCTAACATATACCTTGTGAAAAACAGCAGAATAACCCGAACTTAATGTTGTCACCAATCTGAACTCAGCCAGACAGTTCAGAGCTTTCAGATAAGCTTGTCCTGTTGAATACAGTAGATTTTCACTTTTATTATTCGCGGAGGTTAATTTAAGCACAATTACATCAACTTCCTCTACCAGGGACCCAGCAGCTGCTAGAATATCTGGAGCACGCAGGCAATCAACAATCAGCCAGTCGGGCGTTGCTTCACTTCCAAGTTCTTTAACGAATGATTGGATGGTTTTAGCATCAAGTTCAAACTGCTTTTCAAGCCTTATGTTTTTCCAAACCGATCGAAGTTGTTCAGGATTGACAAGTCCGTCTGCTGCTTCGAGTGATGTAAGATGAAAATTGGTTGGTCCAGTCTTATCGGCAATAAGACAATTGTGCACGTGAACTTGCCGCAGAAGTTTGTGGCGCATTTTCAACTTGTGTGCACGTCCATTATCCGGTTCACACAAATGTATCGCCTCTGCATTAGAACTTAAAGTTTCTGGATCAAAACCTGATGAACCGGCACCTACTACCAGGATAGTTGAAGCCGGAAGAATACCTTCCAGAAATGTAAAAAGTTCAACTAGTTTTTGATTTCGCGAAGTTTGCATCGGAGATTCGTAGAACAATTTGGCCACGCTCGCAACGCCGATCTTGGATAACATCCGACTACTATTAAGAACCTGTAATTCTAGAAAGATATGAGTATTGAAGTGAGTTGTCGGGCAGTGGACACCGCAGTGCTCATGCCTGGAAAATTGTAAGAATGCTGTTTTTCTGGGCGAAAATTTGTGGCCGTCAAGAATCGGGAAATTACACTGATTTCACAGTCCCAAGTACAAGGTTATCACCTGGGCTACCTGCAGTAAGCAACCGACACCTTCGATATTTTTTCAAAAGCGGAAGTAGATTGCTTGTCTAGACGTATATTGGTGAGGTACAGAAAAATGTGCTTAATCGTATTGAAGAATGCAAGAGCTTCCACAACCTGTGAAGGGACGGTTGTTTTTAAGCAATCTTCAATTGTAAAGGCTTACTGAGTTGGTATGACGTTTCTTTCAAAATACTTGAGTCACCTGGCAGGAGATAAAGATTCAAAAAATCCGGCAAATAGTCCTGAAGCCAACAATCAAAAGCCGACTAACCTGGGTATTCAGTTTGACCGATTGGTAGCGAATGCACGATCGCATTCCGACTGGAATTCCAAAGATGAAGTTTATTGTAAAATCAGGGATAATTTTGATTTCGCGTTCTATGTGGCTCGATATCCTGATATCGCCGAAATAGGAAATGTGGATCCGGTAAAACACTATATCGATCACGGAGCCGAAGAAGGTCGCGATCCATCGGCTGGTTTTAACACAGCTCTCTACAGGCAACGATACGCGGAAATCATCCCTGCAGACCAAAATCCATTCTATCATTGGCTCACCATCGGTCAGTCAGAAGGTTCTTTAGTTAATGAATTCAGTGAGTTCTCTGAAATGTGCGAACTGCTGGATCGTCCAGAAATCGAAGTGGAGGGGCTACTCTCTGACAAGAGAGCTGATTTGGTAGACCGGCTAATGTTCGGGGAGCTTGGCGCTATGGTCAAAAAGGCTGCTGAACTGGAACCTACCATTAATCTCAGTTGGCCGTCTGCAATTGCTCCGGCACCAGCAATCCAGCCGTTTTATTCAGATCATATCGTGAAAAAGGTCGCGGCAATTCATAAGCTGCAAAAGCAAGTAGAGTTTAGACCCGCAAATGCTGTGGTCGTTGTGCCGGATCGTGGAAATTCTGATGCAGCACTTATTTCTGGTTCTTTGATCCTGGCCCTGTGTCAGATTTATGGAGATCAGAATGTTGTGGTTGTTGCCACAGAAGAGGGAACGGAAGACGCGTTTAATCGGATTGGATCGCAAGCACGGCTCGCTGACTTTTATTCATCCACCAGTTCTGTACCGCAGGAACACAAACCGGATTTGCTGTTGGAGTTTCTCAGGAGCATGGCCCCCGATGTGATTTTCAACGTCAATAGCGATACCATGTGGGAAGTCATCAAAATCTACGGCAAAATCGTATCAGAACACTCTGAAATCTATGGATATTTTCTTCCTGAAGAGCAAAATGTCTATGGTTACGATCCATGTCATACGATGCAAAAATTTTATAGCCACTTTGAAGACCTGACCGGTTCAATCACGCCAAGTAAATCACTCGAATTGAAACTGAAACAGGTTTATCAGTTGCCGGACAATCTCCTGCCTAAACTGAAAACGTTGTTGATGCCGTTTGTCACGGAACCTGAGGTTGTGCCAGAACCAGAACGGTCTGGCACCAAGCGACCAGTTGTATTTTGCTCAGGTAATACAAACCGTTCGGGTGACGTTCGCGCAATTGCTCAAATCGCGGATAAGCTTCCTAAGTATGATTTCTGGGTTTATGGCCACAATGGCGAAAGCGACGTTTCATCTTCGGGCTTCGAGAACCGGTCGAATGTGAGCTTTAAGGGAAGATACGACACGGTAGACGATCTGCCCCTAGATAAGTGTGAAGCATGGTTGAACACGACTTTCTCGGGTGATGTGTCCCTTGAACTTATAGAAATAGCCGGAAGAGCAGTGCCCATCGTCTCATCAACGCTTGGAATTGCTATCGATGAGGAAACAAGCGATCTAAGCTGGTTCATCGGAGATGCTGATAACATCGATGATTATGTTTCCGCTTTGAAAGAAGTCCTCAGTGATCCCGATTCTGCAAGGAGGAAGGCGCACACATTGAGAAACCGTCTGATTGAGACCAGATCATTTGAGAAATTCCGCAATAATATCAAAGAATTACTGGAAAGTCGGTGCGCATCATGAGCAAGGTTGATCTGTCCGTCATAATCACGCTGCATGGGGAATCGCTTCTAGCTTCTGCTGCCATTCAGAGTGCAGAACTGGCAATTCAGCAACTGGCAGACACAGATATTGAGATAGAGCGCATCCTCTCATTTGATAATGCCACGGAAACATGCCGAAACTATTTTTCAGAAGGTCGTTTCCCGGATTGGAAACGCTTCGAGTTTTCATTTGGTGACCAGGGGCTGGCACGAAACGCAGTAATCGAACAAGCTTCAGGAAAATGGCTTGCTCTGCTCGATGGCGATGATTTGTTCAGTGAGAACTGGCTTCGAAAGTCCATGGAAGCAATTCGCACTTCTGAGGATCAGAAGCTTATCTTGCATCCCGAACTCAACTATTATTTTGATGCGGCCAGATCCATCATGTTCAAACCGTCTCAAACGGATGAACTCTTCACCCCATACTATTTCTATGTGTCAAACTACTATGACGCCTTGTCAGTGGGACCAAGAGACGCCTGGTTGGAACATCCATACCCACCGCGCGCTATCAAAGACGGTTATGCGTATGAAGACTGGCAGTGGGCGATCGAGACTATGTCTGCGGGCTACAAGCATATCAATGTTCCGGACACGATAATTTTCAAGCGTCGAAGAGAAGCTTCCCAAACCCTTGAAAGCAGCGGGAGGGGAGCGCGGATCAGATATGTTGAAGCGCTGGCGATTGATCAGATCAAGAAACTGGGCACTTCGGGATAAATATCCCTTCTTTTGTCTAGGCGATCGCATACTGCGAGTTCCGCGCTTTGCATTATATTTCATCAGAGCTGCAATAACTTTCACAATTTTCGAAAATTTACCGGAATCACGGAGACAACCGGAAATAAAATTGCATACTTTTAACTGAGGGGTTTCGTTGGATGAAATGAACTGAAAAAGTTTTGTCAGGAGGAAACATGACTTTCAGAAAAATACTCGCTGGTAGTGTGCTTTGCACATTTGTTTCAGGGTTAGCTTACGCCGAAAACATATCAGCCGATCAAATCAAGAAAATAACATCAGAAATCAACACGAAATCGATTATAGAAAATGACAAGTCAGACAAGAACTGGCTCAGTTACGGGCTCAATTATTCGGAAACCCGGTTTAGCGATCTCAACAAGATTGATACAGAAAATGTCGGCCAGCTCGGTTTGAGTTGGTCCACATCGCTCGATTCACGACGTGGTGTCGAAGCAAGTCCTATCGTCATCGATGGCGTGATGTATGTGACGTCTTCTTGGAGTATCGTCCATGCGCTTGACGCCAAAACCGGCAAGGAACTCTGGCGCTATGATCCGCAAGTGCCACCCGAGCATGGCGAAAAGGGCTGCTGTGATGTGGTCAATCGGGGTGTTGCTGTTTACGAGGGCAAAGTTTTTGTAGGCGCTTTTGATGGTTACCTGCATGCAATCGATGCTGCAACCGGTGAACAGATATGGAAAACCGATACGCTAATTGATCGAACCAAAGCCTATACAATTACCGGTGCACCACGCGTCTATAATGGCAAAGTGATGATTGGTAATGGCGGTGCCGAATATGGCGTTCGCGGCTATGTTTCAGCCTTTGATGCCAACACAGGCGAAATGGCATGGCGCTGGTACTCAGTCCCCGGAGACCCGTCAAAATCGCAGGAACAGCCGGAACTTGAAGAAGCAGCCAAAACCTGGAATCCCTCCGGTGAATACTGGAAGGCCGGTGGAGGCGGTACAATCTGGGATGCCATGGCTTTCGACCCCGAACTCAACACCATGTATGTGGGTGTGGGGAATGGCAGCCCCTGGTCACAGAAGGTTCGCAGTCCAGGCGGTGGTGACAACCTGTATCTGAGCTCCGTCGTGGCGCTCAACCCGGATACTGGCGAATACAAATGCCATTATCAGACTGTGCCCGGGGATACCTGGGACTATACCGCCACACAGCACATCATCCTGTCTGACCTGGAAATTGATGGCAAAACCCGCAAGGTCTTCATGCAAGCACCAAAAAGCGGGTTCTTCTACGTGGTGGACAGAGAGGATTGTTCCTTCATTTCCGCTGAACCCTTTGTGGAAGTGACCTGGGCAACCGGATTTGATGAAAACGGCCGCGCGATTGTAGCCGATGGTGCTCGTTATCTGGACGGTCCGTTTGAGGCCATTCCAAGTGCTTACGGAGCCCATAACTGGCATCCCATGTCTTATAACCCGCAAACCGGCTTAGTATACATTCCAGCGCAAGGCGTCCCTCTATCTTATGAGAATGACCCTAACTGGAAACTGGACGAACATGTGCCTGGCCAGGCCATGTCTAATGTGGGCTGGAACCTGGGCGTATTGTTCAACACGGTGCCACCAAAGGCCACGCCATTTGGTCATCTGGTTGCCTGGGATCCTTTAAAACAGAAGGAAGTCTGGCGATCAGAATATGTCTCCCCATGGAATGGTGGCACGCTCACCACAGCCGGAAACCTTGTGTTCCAGGGAACAGCCGACGGTCGCTTCATCGCATATAACGCCGAGACCGGTGCTCCACTCTGGCAGACCCCAGTTGGAACCGGAGCGGTTGCAGCACCGGTAACCTGGGAACTTGACGGTAAGCAATATGTCACAATCGCAGTAGGTTGGGGTGGTGTTTATGGTCAGTTACAGCGGGCCACAGAAAAGACCGGCCCCGGTCGTGTCTTCACCTTTGCAGTGGGCGACAGCGCCACCATGCCGGAATTTATAGAACGCGAACCAGCTGAACTTGTGGCAGGAGTGCCTTATGACCCCAATCATGTGGGAGATGGGGCTGCCCTTTACGTGTCCAGTTGCCTGTTCTGCCATGGCGTGCCGGGCGTAAATAATGGCGGGAACATTCCCAACCTTGGTTACTCCCAGAAAGCGACCATCGAAAACCTTGGCGATTTTGTCCTGACCAATGCCTTGATCGAAGGCGGCATGCCGAGCTTTGAAGGAAAGCTCAGCGAAGATGATATCAGCAAGCTGGTAGCCTTCATCCAGGGTACTGCTGACGCTGTAAGGCCAAAATAAGAAATGCATGATAGCGGGGCAGGCTGCTTGGTCTTTCTGCCCCGCAAATTCCATCTGGACAGCAATTTCTATCAAACAAACTCACAAAACTTTTGTCCTATGGCCAGGAAATGTGGTTCATTGATATGAACCAGCAGAATGATGACTGATCGAGAAACGAGGATGTGATGCCAGCACTTAAAAAAAGCTCCGCTCAAATGGTTTCAGAAGCACGTGACCGGATTGAGGAAATTGAAACCGCTGACCTGATCAAAATGGTCGAAGATCCCAATGTGGTGATCGTTGATATCCGCGACATTCGCGAACGTCAGCGCAGCGGCTATATTTCTGGCAGTTTTCATGCCCCCCGTGGCATGATCGAGTTTTGGGTTGACCCGGACAGTCCGTATTTCAAGGACATTTTCAACGAGGACAAGAAATTCGTTTTCCACTGTGCCTCCGGCTGGCGTTCCGCTCTCACGGTTGCCACGTTACAGGATATGGGATTTGAAGCCTCACACCTGAAAGAGGGATATTCCACCTGGGAAAAACATGGCGGTCCGGTTGAGTTTCCGGAAAAGAAATAGATTAGACGCCTCCTTTCGAAGTAACGTCACACAATTCGTGCACAGCCATTGATGCTCTGCGTCAAGTTGAAAGGTGGATACTTGCAATCCGAGTGGTATAATAGTGGCGTTCATTTGTCGGTGACACGGGGATCAGTTCCCTTTCTTTTGATTTGCGCAAGATAGATTTCAACGCCACCTTTTGAACAAGTCGCAGTTTGTTTTCGGAGATTAAGCAATGATAGACGAAACAGAACTTGTAAGCCGCGTAAGAGATCAGATGGCTGGAAAGCCAGAACTGACCGCGTTTTTTGATGAGCAATCCAACACTATAAGTTATGTTGTCAAAGATCCGGACAGCTCATCCTGTGCCATTGTGGACCCGGTTCTTGAATTTGATTATTCAGCAGGACGCCTGTCCTATAACGGGGCTGATGAAATTATCAACCACATCAAGGATAAAGGTTTGACCCTTGAGTGGATTATCGAATCCCACGTCCATGCGGATCACCTTTCTGCGGCACCCTATATTCAGGAGCAACTTGGCGGCAAAATCGGGATAGGTGAACACATCCAGACAATTCAGGATACCTTCGGCAAGATTTTCAATGAAGGTACGGAATTTCAAAGGGATGGCTCTCAGTTCGATCAGCTGTTTACTGACGGCGACACCTATGAAGTGGGCGGTCTGAAATGCATTACCATTCATACGCCTGGTCACACGCCCGCCTGCATGGTTCACATCATGGGCGATGCTGCCTTTGCCGGTGACACACTGTTCATGCCAGATGGAGGCTCAGCAAGAGCAGATTTCCCCGGCGGTGACGCAGGTCAGCTTTACGACTCCATCACGCGTGTCCTGAGTTTGCCTGAAGAAATCAGACTGTTCGTCTGTCATGACTACGGCCCCGGTGGCCGTGCCATTGCATGGGAAACCACGATTGGTGAGCAAAGAGAGAAGAACATCCATGTGGGTGGCGGGAAAACCCGTGAAGAATTCATCGAGTTTCGCACAACACGGGATGCCCAGCTTGCCATGCCGAAACTCATCATTCCATCTCTGCAGGTGAACATGCGCGGCGGTGATGTGCCAACGGATGACAGTGGCAACATGATGCTGAAAGTCCCGGTTAACAAGCTCTAGCGATAGGTAATGTTGAAGCCCGATTAGAGCCCAAGGTCTGACAGGCCAGGGTGATCATCAGGTCTGCGTCCCAATGGCCAGTGGAACTTGCGTTCCTCTTCAGTGATGGGCAGGTCGTTGATGCTGGCATATCGGTTTTTCATGAGGCCATCCTCATCGAATTCCCAATTCTCGTTACCGTATGAGCGGAACCAGTTCCCGCTATCATCGTGCCATTCGTAAGCGTACCGCACTGCAATGCGATTATCCCTGAAAGCCCACAATTCCTTGATGAGTCGATAATCAAGCTCCTTGCGCCACTTGCCCTCAAGAAAAGCCTGAGCCTCCTCCCGGTTCTTGACGAAATGCGTGCGGTTACGCCAACTGGTATCGGTTGTGTAGGCAAGTGCCACTTTCTCAGGGTTACGAGAATTCCAGCCATCTTCTGCAAGTCTGACTTTTTCTTTGGCAGATTCTTCGGTGAACGGGGGTAGAGGAGGGCGACTCATGGGGATTTCCTTTTGTTTGTTGGCAGGGCTGCAACCAAGTAAATGTACTGATCGGTTCATTTATTATCTCAACATGAACTGATCAGTCAATTTATTTCTGATAAAAGGCTATATTCTGTTGGAAAATCATTGTATACGTTGGGAAAAAATGTGAACCGATTTGTTCAGAAAGAGATTTGATGAGACCCTCAAAACGCCAGGAACTGGTAGAAAAAGCGCTGACTATTTTCTATTCCGGCGGATTTCACTCAACCGGTATGGATACTTTGTCATCGGAAGTCGGGATTTCAAAAACTTCCGTTTACAACCATTTCCGCACAAAAGAAGACCTCATCCTTGCAGTTCTCAGATTGCGTGATGAAAACTTCCGCAACTGGTTGTTCAGACGCATGGAAGAACTGTCCGATGATCCTGCAGGTCAATTGATCACTATGTTTGACGCGTTGGGTGAGTGGTTCAAACAACCGGAATTCAAAGGCTGCATGTTCATCAAAGCTTCTTCTGAATATCAGGATCACGATCATCCCATCCATCAGCAATCTGCTGAGCACAAGCGTTTGTTGCAGCGTCATCTGAAGCAACTTGCATCAGAGGCCAAATTCAAAAATCCGGGGCAATTGGTAAGGCAACTGCTTCTCTTGAAAGAAGGCGCGATCGTCACAGCTCACCTGGGTCACACAGAAAATCCAGCGCTGGATGCGAAAACCGCGGCTGAAAACCTGCTTGCGCTCCATGCGGCAAAAAGCTGAAAAATAAACGAAATTTACAAGAATTCATGCGAAAATCCCGAAAATTTTCACTTCTTTGTGTGAATCTTGCAATAAATTGAGCTTGTGTTACGTTTTATGAGTCGACCGGGCATATTCCCGAGTCTGTTTGCGAGAGAGTGCAGGTACCCGAAAATACCTGCCGCCGAAGGTGAAAATACCCATAATCTCTCAGGCAAAAGGATCGCGAGCAGATCGACACTCTGGAAAGTCAGGGCACTCACGTGCACTGCGCCGAAGGTGTAAGCAATTCTCATTGCGAGTCTCTCAGGCCAATTCACAGAGGGGAACAAAGCTGAGCCTTGCTTGGCTCAATGTTCTTGTCTGGAGAAATTGTAATGGCCGAAGAAAACCTGAAAACCACACCGCTTAACGATCTGCATCAGGAATTGGGTGCAAAGATGGGTGGGTTTGCCGGGTTCTCAATGCCGCTGTTTTACCCCCTTGGCATGATCAAGGAACATCTTCACACCAGATCAAGCGCGGGCTTGTTTGATATTTCCCACATGGTTCATATCGAGATCGAAGGCGATGACGTATTTCAATTTCTGGAAAAACTCTGCCCACTGGAAGCAGAATCCCAATCGATCGGAACTTGCAAATATACCTTCTTCCTCAATGAAGACGCAGGCATTATCGATGACCTGATCGTAACTCGTCTTGACGAAAACCGTTTCCGCATTGTGGCCAATGCCGGTTGTGCCGAGAAGGACATTGCCCACGTGAAAGCGCATGCAGCTGCTTTCAACGTCTCGGTCAATATTCTCGAAAGAGGGTTTCTGGCACTGCAGGGACCACAATCAGAAGATATTTTAAGCAAGGTTGGAATAGACGCTTCAGCCCTGTCATTCATGACCGCCATGGAAACACCAGATGGATGGTTTGTTTCCCGAACCGGTTACACAGGCGAAGACGGTTTTGAAATCGCCTTACCAGCGGCGGAAACGGATAAGCTCGCCCGTAGTATCCTGTCAGATGATCGCGCAGAAGCGATTGGCCTTGGAGCAAGAGACAGTTTACGCCTCGAAGCGGGATTATCCCTTTACGGTCAGGACCTGCTGGAGGACATTTCCCCATTGGAAGCGGGCCTGATCTGGGCGATCCCCAAACCCTTGCGGGAAGGCGGGTCTTACATGGGCGCTGAGAAGCTGGCCTCACAAATCAAACAGGGCAGACCGAGAAAACGCGTCGGTTTGAAGCCCAAACAAAAAATTCCTGTTCGTGCTGATACCACACTGACAAATTTTTCGGAAAACATCATTGGTACAATCACTTCCGGAGGATTCGGGCCGAGCCTGGAATACCCCGTTGCCATGGGTCTTGTGGCAACTGATACCGAAGGCCACGACATCTTTGCAGAAGTCCGTGGCCGCAAACTGGAGATGGAAGTGGTGAAACTTCCATTCACCCCCCACAACTACAAACGTTGAATAAAATTGGAGAACAAACATGAGCGCAACCTATTTTACCGAGGATCATGAATGGATCCGTGTGGAAGGCGATACGGCCGTTATCGGCATCACTGAATATGCACAGGAGCAACTGGGCGATCTTGTCTTTGTTGAACTTCCCGAAGTGGGGCGCTCGGTTTCAAAAGGCGAGGACACCGTAGTCGTGGAATCCGTAAAGGCTGCGTCAGATGTTTATTCTCCCATCAGTGGCGAAGTGGCTGAAGTGAATGAGTCGGTTGCAGCTGATCCTACCCTGATCAATTCGGCCGCACAGGGTGACGGTTGGCTTTTCAAGATCAAAGTCTCCGATCAATCAGAGCTGGATGGCCTGATGAATGAGGAAGCATACGCCGCATTGCTTGGCTGATTTCCTCAAAAGCCTATCCTTGCAAAACTTCATTGGAGATCCCCATGACCGCCTCATCTTTTCTGTATCGCCATATTGGCCCAAACACCCATGATCAGCGCAAAATGCTCAATTCCCTCGGGATGGTATCGCTGAATGCTCTGATTTCCCAAACGATCCCGGAAGATATCCGCTTCTCCGGTAAGCTCGATATTCCCGATGGGGTCGATGAACAAACCGCTTTGGGTGAATTGAAGGAAAAGCTCTCGAAGAACCGCATCGGCAAATCCATGATCGGGCAGGGATATCACGGCTGTCATGTGCCTCCGGTGATCCAGCGGAACCTGTTCGAAAACCCTGGCTGGTATACGTCATACACACCCTATCAGCCGGAAATCTCTCAGGGACGGCTGGAAATGCTGTTTCATTTCCAGACCCTGATTTCGGAACTCACAGGTCTGCCGGTTGCAAATGCTTCCCTGCTGGATGAGGCAACAGCCGTAGCGGAAGCAGCAGGAATGGCTTTCCGTTTCCATCACTCAAAACGAAACAAGGTGGTTCTCGCCAATGATCTCCACCCCCAAAGCATTGATGTGTTGAAGACAAGGGGTAGCACAATCGGATTTTCGGTCTCCGACGGTGAAATTGATGAGGAAACCGCTGCGGTGATCATCCAATACCCAGACACGAAAGGGGCATTCACCGATCCAAAACCGATTGTTGAAGCTGCGCAGAAGTCTCTGGCTAAAGTCATTGTGGTGGCAGATCCAATGGCACTTGTTCTGCTTCCGGCTCCCGAAACATGGGGTGCGGAGATCGTAGTGGGCGCGATCCAAAGGTTTGGCGTGCCAATAGGCAACGGCGGACCACACGCGGCATTTGTAGCTACCACTTCACTCATGACCAGGCTGGTACCGGGGCGTTTGGTGGGCCAGTCGATCGATGCGCAGGGAAGACCTGCGTACAGACTGGCTCTCCAGACCCGCGAGCAGCACATCAGAAGGGAAAAGGCCACCTCAAACATCTGTACGGCTCAGGCGTTGTTGGCCAATATGGCTGCAGCTTACACAATTTGGCATGGCCCGGATGGATTGCGGGAGATCGCTCAGGCGATCCATGCGAAGGCAGCCCGTCTACACCAATCCCTCAAGAGAGCCGGGTTTGCGATCCATGCCTCGAACTTTTTTGATACGGTCACGTTCGACGCAGGCAAAGAAGCTTCAGCTCTTATCGAAAAGGCAGAAGAAGCGGGTTATCTTCTCCGCTTGATGGAGAACAATCAAATCTCAATTGCCCTTGATGAATCGACGAGCGAAGAAGATCTTGTGGCTTTGGCGTCTATTCTGGGAATTGAGTTGAGCGATGAAACTGTCGATTGCCTGCCTGCGCGCAGAAAAGAAGAGACTTTCATGACGCAGGAGATTTTCCATTCCTGCCGAAGCGAAACAGAAATGATGCGTTTGCTGCGGCAATTAATGGATAAAGACCTGGCACTTGATAAAGCCATGATCCCATTGGGTTCCTGCACCATGAAACTGAATGCTGCCGCCGAAATGATGCCGGTTAGCTGGCCGGAAATAGCGAACATTCATCCATTTGCCCCAACTCATCATCTCAAAGGGTATCAGGAGATGATTGATGACCTGGATAAATGGCTAAGCGAAATCACCGGCTTTGCGAAAGTCAGCTTCCAGCCCAATGCCGGAAGTCAGGGGGAATATGCGGGTCTCCTGGCAATCAGCGGCTATCATGAGGCGAACAATGAGGGGCACAGGAATGTATGCCTCATCCCCACTTCCGCCCACGGCACAAACCCGGCGTCGGCTCAGATGATCGGCTATCAGGTCGTGCCTGTGCGATGCACAGACGAAGGAGATATTGATCTCGAGGATCTGTCCGCAAAGGCTGAAGAACATAAGGATAATCTGGCTGCTTTGATGATCACCTATCCTTCCACCCACGGTGTGTTTGAGGAGGGTGTGAAACGGGCTTGCGAGATTGTCCATGAAGCAGGAGGGCAGGTTTATCTAGATGGTGCTAATCTTAATGCGATGGTTGGACTGGCTAGGCCCGGTGATATCGGAGGCGACGTCTGCCACATGAACCTGCACAAGACATTTTGCATTCCCCATGGTGGGGGAGGTCCCGGTGTGGGTCCCATCGGCGTAGCATCTCACCTGGTGCCGCATTTGCCGGGGCACATCCACAACGGTTCTTCCGGCGCGGTTTCTGCAGCACCAGAGGGGTCAGCTTCCATACTGCCAATTTCATGGATGTATATCCGGATGCTGGGAGCTGATGGATTAAAGCATGCTTCCGAAGTGGCGATCCTGAGTGCCAACTACATTGCGCATCGATTGATGGAACACTATCCGATCCTTTTCACAGGCAAGAACGGCCGTGTCGCTCATGAGTGTATTGTTGATACGCGGGTTCTGAAGGAAACCGCAAACATCACGGTAGACGATATCGCGAAACGTCTCATCGATTATGGTTTCCACGCACCAACCATGTCCTGGCCGGTGATGGGTACACTGATGGTTGAGCCCACGGAAAGTGAACCGCTTGCTGAAATTGACCGCTTCGTGGATGCCATGATTGCGATCCATCAAGAGGCAGAACGGGTCCGTAAAGGTGAATGGTCCATCAACGATAATCCGCTGGTAAACGCACCCCATACGGCTGCTGATCTGATGGATGATGATTGGGATCATTCCTACACCAGACGAGAAGCTGCATTCCCGCCTGGAGTGGATGAGGCGTCAAAATTCTGGGCTCCGGTCTCGCGTCTTGATAACGTACACGGTGACCGGAACCTGGTTTGTGCGTGTCCGCCCATGTCTGAATCAGTTAGCTAAATTAAGAAACTAAAATACTGAAATAAATGGGAAAATTCTGAAATTTTCCCATTTTCCTCATATTCTTTCAGCCACGATGAACCGGTTCGGCGGTCTGGCCGGATAATTTCCCGTTTCCAGAATTTTGAAACCGGCTGCCTCGATACGACTTTCAAGATCCGTGATGGACATGAAGTTCACATAGGGTGCTTTCCCGACCAGTTGCATGAGCGGCAGTATCATTTTCATCAACCTTAGTTTCAGAGGCGCATTTCTGCCTGGATTGCTGATAGTCTTGGAGATGAACAGGTCTCCCGGTTTCAGAGTTCCATGGATCGCCTTCAACGCGCCATCCAGATCTTTGAGGAGGTGCAGCAGGTTAAACGCCAGCACTGCATCGTAATCATCAGCGGCGTTGATGGCATCGTGCACATCACCCACGACAAATTTCAAATTAGTAGCATCGCCTTGTTTTCGCTTCGCCACATCAGTCATGGCAGATGATAGATCGCTGCCGGTATATTGCTTCACATGCGGTGCAAGTCTGATTGCGGTGGTGCCGGTACCACCGCCCAGTTCGAGCACATGATCGGTTTTCTTCAGATAGGATAAAGTCCGTTCAAGTGTGAAGTCATAGGCTTCCATGTCTTTGATGGGAGACTTTGCATATTTCTCTGCAACGCCATCCCAGAATTTTGCTGTATTTTGCATTTCATTGCTCCTTTAGAGCTCATATACATATGCATAAATAAAATATAAATTGCCGATTTCCGTATTATTGATATACATAAATGAATGAACTGGCAGTCCATATCATTCGACTGGAATCAGGTTAGAGCCTTCCTTGTGACAGCGGAGGAGGGGTCTCTTTCGGCTGCGGCCCGTTCCCTGGATTTAACCCAACCCACCTTAAGCAGGCAAGTGGCCGCCTTGGAGGAAACGCTCGGTCTGGCGCTTTTCGAGCGGGTCGGGAAGTCGCTGGTATTAACGAAGTCCGGCCTTGATCTCCTCGAACATGTGCGGGAGATGGGGGATGCTGCGAACAAGATTTCACTCTTCGCATCGGGCAAGGACCAGACAATTGACGGCAAGGTCAGCATTTCAGCCAGTGACGTCACATCTTTCGAGCATCTGCCGGGCTTTATAAAATTGCTGAAAGAAAAGGCACCACTGCTGGAATTGGAGATTGTGGCTGAAAACGCCATCAGCGATCTTCTCCGCCGTGAAGCGGATATTGCGATCAGGCACGTGCGGCCAGAACAACCGGATTTGATTGCCCGACTGGTGGCTGAAGCTTCAGCAGGGTTTTACGCCACACAGCAGTTTCTGGATCGACATGGTGTCCCGACCAAAGCCGCGGATCTCAAGAACTTCCCGTTCATCGGTTTCTCGGACAATGAAAATTTGATTCAGCACTTTTCTGCCCTGGGAATTCAGTTGGATCACTCAAATTTCGCGGCAAACTCGGGAAATGGGATGGTCGCCTGGCAACTCGGTATTGAGGGATTGGGGATCTGCATCATGTCCGACACGGTTGCTACAAAATACCCGGCCATGAAACGCCTGGAATTGCACATGGAACCGATCCTGTTCCCGGTTTGGCTGGTGACGCATCGGGAATTGCACACAAGCAGGAAAATCCGTTTGGTGTTTGATATGCTCGCGGACTACCTCAAAAAGCTGGAAACCTAGTACAAACGGCTTCCCTCAGAACATACCGTTCTCGTGAGCACTTTCCTCGGGCAAGGTCTGCAAGACGTCCCAGTGCTCTACAATCTTGCCGTCCTCATCAAAACGGAAAATATCCATGCCCGCATATTCCAGATTATCCGGCCAGATTTGATGACAATGCAGGACCACAAGATTTCCTTCAGCAATAGCCCGTTTGACGATCACCTTCTTGCCGGGATACTCCTGTGCCATCCGATCAAAATAATCTATGAAACCCTGTTTGCCAGAGACCACATGTGGATTGTGCTGAATGTATTCCTCGCCCACATATGTCTCGATCGCCTTTGCCGGCTCGCAAGCGTTGAACATCATCTCGTAAAACGCCACTGCGTTCTTTTTGTTTTCATCTGAGTTAGGCATTCGAACGATCCAGCTGTGAGTTTCGATACTCTATTGTATCAGGAAAATTGTTCCCGTACTTCCGCAGAATAGGTCCGGCTCACCGGAACCTCCTGCCCATCAGTGAGCTTGAGGCGCAGCCGGCCGCTCTCCTTAATAAGGCTGTCGACTGACTTCTGTGCAACCCAATGTGAGCGATGCACCTGAAGACCCTCCGCATTTTGAAGTTCCTTCAGCGCATCCGAAAATCGCATCAGCATCAGATGGGAGCCTTTGTTCGTGATGACCCTTGTATAGTGATCTTCCACAGAAACAGCGATCAGTTCTCCACGCAACTCAGGTGGCAGTCGGTCGAGGAGGGGAATTTCCGATTTGTTTGTATCTTCTTCTTCGTTTGTTTCCGGCGGATCCTGAGCCAATGTCCAGGTAATCCATCCAAAGCAAACAGCAATGGGTGCTGATATCATCACGTTAAACGCAAACTCTGAAAGTGTGGCAGGCAGTTCAAAGAAAAGCCTGTTCATGAAAACAACAATCAAAGATATCGGGATAGCAGCGAATAAAGAGCCGTAAATTACCCGGGCTAATCGGGGCACGTTGTAAGGTTCAAGATGAACCATAAACGCTGAAATACAAAAGAGTGCCGTAAGCCATGTGCCGGATTGTACAATCAGCCAGTAACCCAGCCGCTCAGTAGCGCCGAGGCGTATATAGGTGCCGAATGGTCCGGTAATCGCAAAGATTAACACTATTCCGGCAAATACGACCCACAGTCGGGGTTTGCTCAAAATGAATGTCATTTCACGAAGCGTGGATTGCATTTGTCATCACTCTACGAATTTTCTCACCAGCCTGCGAACATCACATTGCAACGCTTCCTTTTTGATCGCTTATTTCTCTCCAGAATTCAACAGCAACGAAATTAGGAAAGATTAAATCGATGAATTTGGCTCCACTGCTCGATGCTCCAATTGCCGTACAACTTCATGTGCTGACCGTTGTTCCAGCAGCGGTTATAGGCTTGTTCATCTTGTTTTTGCCTAAGGGAACCACCATCCACAAGTTCGCAGGTCGTATATGGATTGCTCTTATGGTTGCCACATCCGTGTTCTCGTTTTTCATACATGAACTAAATCTGTTTTTCGGTTTCAGCCCCATCCATATTTTCTCGATTTTGACACCCCTAAGCTGCTATTGGGCGGTACGCGCGATCAGACGAGGTGACGTCAGACAACACAAAGCAGCATTATTGTCCGTCTATATTGGTGGGATTGGAATTGCCGGTGGATTTGCATTTGCGCCGGGACGTATCATGAATCGGGTATTCACAGACGTTCAGGATAGCACTTGGACCACAATCATGGATGCTGTGTTCAGCTGGCAATTGTCGCTTGTGGTGGGATTGAGCATTTTCGCGTTCGCACTGTATTGGACCAACCAATCGTCAAGAGGCACTGATCAATAAAACCTCTGGATTGAGTATTCCAAGAGCAACGTAGCCCCAGATCCTAAATGGGTAACTGGTCATAAACTGAAAAGGGAACCTTGCCACAATTCAATTTTTGTTTAATCTGAATGGCATGGACAGTGCGCGTACACATTTTGATGAAATGTATGGACATGATAGTTCCACACGCGCGCCCTACAAAAGCTACTGCGACTGGATCCAGAACGAAGAATCCAAAAGACTTGCCTTAAAGGCAAAAGAATCCGAACGGTTCTTTAGGCGTACAGGCATTACGTTTAATGTTTACGGTGATGATGAAGCCACAGAGCGCCTGATCCCGTTTGATATTGTTCCCCGCATAATTTCGGCACCCGAATGGTCCCGCCTTGAAAAAGGTATCAAACAGCGTGTGCGAGCCATCAATGCTTTTCTGCATGATATGTATCACCGGCAGGAGATATTGCGTGCTGGCCGGATCCCGAAATATCTGATCGCCAACAATGAGGCCTTCCTGCCTCAGATGATCGGCGTTCAGCCTCCGGGTCAGATCTACACCCACATTGTGGGGATCGATATCGTCCGCACGGGTGAGAACGATTTCTTTGTTCTTGAGGATAACGCCCGCACACCGTCAGGCGTTTCTTATATGCTCGAAAACCGGGAAACCATGCTTCATATGTTCCCGGAACTGTTTTCAGAAACGAAGGTCAGGGACGTCAGCAACTATCCGGCCAATCTCAGACGTTCCCTTGCTGCCTGTGCCCCGGATAAATGCGAAGGCAAACCCGTTGTGGCTGTGTTAACGCCAGGCATTCATAATTCCGCTTACTACGAACATTCCTTTCTCGCTGACCAGATGGGCGCGGAACTGGTTGAGGGCCATGACCTGCGCGTGGACAATGGCAGGATCGCCATGCGCACAACCCGTGGGTATGCCCCCATCGATGTGTTATATCGCCGGGTAGATGATGAATATCTCGATCCCCTGACATTTAATCCGGAATCCATGTTGGGCGTACCTGGTATTATGGATGTGTACCGATCCGGTGGGATAACAATTGCCAATGCACCGGGAACCGGAATTGCGGACGATAAAGCCATCTACTCCTATATGCCGGACATTGTGGAATTCTATACTGGCGAAAAGGCTATCTTGCAGAACGTGCCCACCTGGCGATGCTCAGAAGAAGACGCGCTTTCCTATGTGCTCGATAATCTGTCAGAACTGGTTGTCAAAGAAGTCCATGGTTCCGGTGGCTACGGAATGTTGGTAGGACCCGCCGCCAGCAAGAAGGAAATAAAAGCGTTTGAGAAGAAGTTGCGCGCGAAGCCTGCTAACTATATCGCCCAGCCGACACTTTCCCTTTCCACGGTTCCTATTTTCACCCGCAACGGACTGGCACCACGCCATGTGGATTTGAGGCCATTCGTTCTCGTTTCCCCTGATGAGATCAACATCACACCTGGCGGATTGACCCGGGTGGCACTCAAAAAGGGTTCGCTGGTTGTAAATTCCAGCCAGGGCGGGGGCACAAAAGACACCTGGGTTCTGGAGGAATAATTCTGTGTTAGGCAAAACGGCAGGTGGTGTCTTTTGGATGTTCCGTTACCTGGAGCGGAGTGAGAATACCGCCCGTTTGATTGACGCCGGTTTCAGAATTGCCCTGACACGTCCTTCGAATGCAGAGGATGAATGGGCATCAGTCATTTCCACGGCCGGTGTGCGAAACATTTTCCTCGAGCATTATGATACATTCGAGGCGTCAAACGTTATCGACTTCCTGCTCCGCGATCGCAAAAACCCTTCAAGCGTTATGTCTGTAATGGAAGCAGCCAGAAGCAATGCCCGACTGGTGCGAACTGCGCTGACCCGAGAGGTGTGGGAAGCAACAAATGAATGCTGGATGACGCTACAGGATGTCCTCAAAAGACCTGTGCGGGACCGCGAATTGCCTGAGGTTCTCGCCGCAATCCGTAGACAGGGAGCATTAGTCCGTGCGGCCCTTCACGGGACCATGCTGAGAAATGACATCTTCAATTTCGGCAGGATCGGAACTTTTCTTGAAAGAGCAGACAATACAGCGCGCATTCTTGATGTGAAATATTACGTCCTCCTCCCGTCAGTTTCGCTGGTGGGGTCGAGGCTAGACAATGTGCAGTGGGATATGATCCTGCGCTCGGTTTCAGCCCAAAGATCTTATCGCTGGCTCAATGGTGGTGATATAAATCCTAAAGGAATTGCGGATTTTCTGATCCTTGACGGCCGCATGCCAAGATCGCTCGCCTTCTGTTATTCAAAGATTACGGACAATCTTGGTTATCTTGCAGGCGATTATGGCGACCGTCATGAGTGTCACGAAAAAGCAGAGATGCTTTGTGCCCATTTACAGTCAAAAACCATAGAAGAAGTTTTCGAAATTGGTTTGCATGAGTTTATTGAGACATTCGTATCTGACAACAACTCGCTGGGTGTCCAGATCGAGAATGACTACCGCTTTTATGGGTGAGATATGAGACTGAGCATTTCACATCAAACGATCTACAAATATGATCAGCCGGTCCAATACGCCTTGCAGCAAATTCGTCTGACGCCAAAGACGCGTCAGGGCCAAACGATCCTTGATTGGAAAATCGAAGTGGAAGGTGGCAAGGAAGAGCTGCGGTTCGATGATCATCACAATAACCGTGTTTTGCTTGTGAGTTCCAATCCCGAAAGCACGCAACTGGTAATTTCTGCTTCTGGCACAGTGGAAACCAGCGATACGTCAGGAATTACCGGGCGACATGGCGGGTATGCACCATTGTGGTATTTCCTGAGGCAGACAGAACTCACCAAACCCGGGCCGCTGATACGTAAACTTGTAAAGTCTCTGGACACATCAGAAGCTGAAGGCGTCGCCAAGTTACATGCTTTGTCTTCTTTAATTGCCGAACAGGTCACCTATCAATCTGGACAGACTGCGACGGACACGACCGCCGAAGAAGCATTGTCCACCGGGGCAGGTGTCTGCCAGGATCACGCACATGTCTTTTTAGGTGCGGTGCGGTTACTCAATTTCCCGGCCCGGTATGTGAGTGGCTATCTGATGCTGAACGATAGGGTTGAGCAGGATGCCAGCCACGCCTGGGTTGAAGTGCATGTGGAAGGCCTTGGATGGGTAGGGTTTGACATTTCCAACGGCATTTCACCGGATGAACGATATGTGCCTGTCGCCACTGGGCTTGATTACAACGAAACAGCACCTGTTTCTGGTATGAGATTTGGAGATAGTTCTGAATCAATGATTGTCAGTTTGCAAGTCCAGCAGTAGTCTCTTGGCAAAGTAATGGGGATTCGCAAAAAATGACATATTGTGTGGGTGTACGCCTGAACAAAGGTCTTGTCTTCATGTCAGACACAAGGACCAATGCGGGCGTAGACAACATCTCAACTTTCAAGAAGATGTTCACCTGGTCAAAACCCGGGGAGCGCTTCATCAGCTTGATGACCTCCGGCAACCTCGCAACCACACAATCCGTGGTAAGCCTGTTGGAAGAACGCACAAAAGCACCAGAGGAACGCAGTCCGTCATTGATGGAAGTTCCAACCATGTTTCAGGCCGCTCGATTGGTGGGCAATACTTTGCGGGAGACTGTTCAGTCTAATGCGACCGGCGGGCAGGAGGCAGATTCCACCTTCAACGCTACCATTATCCTGGGCGGACAGATTAAAGGCGGGGAGCAGCAACTGTTCCTGATCTATCCTGAGGGCAATTTCCTAGAAGCGTCAGATGACACGCCTTTTTTCCAGATTGGTGAAACGAAGTACGGCAAACCAATCCTGGTACGAGCCTACGAACAGGACATGTCGTTTGAAGATACAATCAAACTGCTGATGGTTTCTTTTGACTCAACCATCAAGGCCAACCTCTCTGTTGGCCTGCCTTTAGATCTTCAGATCTACGAAAAAGATAGTTTCAAAGGCGGGGAAGCCCGTCGGATCAACCAGGATGATGAGTATTTCAACTCAATCTCTTCTGGGTGGGGAGAAGCGCTGAAAAAAGCCTTTGATTCCTTGCCGGACTTCAAATTCTGACCTGAAACTTTCATTTTATGCGAACTGGCTTCGGTAAAACTGCCGGTTCGAACGTTTGAATCTCGGGTAAAATAAGGGGTTACACGCCTATCTTTTGATCAGCCAGCAATCTCAAAAGTTATGCACAATAGGTAAGATCTTACCTATTTCATAAAAACACTCGCCGACTATCTTAAAGTCGGCATCGGCAATGGGGCATAGATCGTTGTCAAAAAAAGTAGCTGGCCAATCCCCTCAACTGCTGGCCGCAAATCGGCCAGCTACTTCAATTTCCCAAAACAGATTCAAACCAATCTTGCACGACATGTCAGAAGTCTAGCGTAGCTGTCAAAAATCAGACTTTGAGATAAGTCAGATAAACCGTGCGAGATCATCAAATACGATTATACATTTAACATCTCCCGCATATCGCAATTTCTGCGATTGAAGCGGGGATTCCCGAATTGGAATCCTCATGTTCATGAACTCGGGAGGAATTTTATGAAATTTGGTTTATTAGCAACCGTTTCAGTAGCCGCTCTATTGGCTTCCGGAACCGTACAAGCTGCCGATAAGGTGAAAGTAGGCGTTCTCGCAACACTTGAAGGCACATACACAGTGCTTGGTGAAGATGGTGTACGCGGGTTGAAAACCGCTCTGAAACAGTTTGGAGGAAAAGGTGGAGGACGCGAAGTTGAGCTGGTAATTGGCCCAACAGATGCTTCACCGGATAGCGCTGTACGTGCTGCAAGAAAACTCGTCGAACAGGATAAAGTGGATTTCGTTATTGGCCCGCTTTCCGGTTCTGAGGGTATCGCAATTCGTGACTACTCCAAGACACAGCCTCAAACCACATTCCTGAACGGTATTTCCGGTGCTCAGGAAACCACTTATGTAACGCCATCTGACAACTTTTTCCGGTTTAATACAGACGGTGCACAATGGTCAGTGGGACTGGGCAATTACGCCTACAATGAAAAGGGCTACCGCTCGGTCGCAACGATTGGTGAGGACTACTCATTCATCTATACGCAAGTATTTGGTTTTGTGACAGAATTCTGCGCCGCAGGTGGTGAGGTTACAGAACGTCTTTGGGTGCCTCTGGGCACGAAAGACTTCGGTTCCATCATCGCGTCATTGCCGGATGATGTGGACGCCATTTATCTTGGTTTGGGTGGCGGTGACGCCGTCAACTTCCTCAACCAGTATCAGCAGGCTGGTGGTGACGCCAATCTGATCGGTGGCTCCATCATGGTTGACGGTACGGTCTTGAACTCCAAGGGTGATGCCAAGAAGGCTCTTATCGGAACACCGTCTGCCGGACCACAGTCCGACACTTGGGAAAACGAGAAATGGCAGGCCTATGTGAAAGCATATCAGGATGCTTTCCCGCCGGATCAGCGTTTCCCATCCCCATCTCTTCTTGCAACCGGTTATTATAATGCAACAACAGCTGCATTGACCTGCATGAACGTAATCGGTGGTGACTTGTCAGACGGGCACAAAGGCTTCCGCCAATGCCTCGCTAACCTGAAGCTCGAAGCTCCTAACGGAGATATCGTGCTGGATAAGAACCGTCAGGCAATCGGCAGCAACTTCGTATCAGAAGTGGTTGAACTTGCAGACGGAACACTCACCAACAAGACCGTGAAGGTGATCCCGAGCGTAAATCAGACGCTGGGAATTGATGAAGCCGCTTTTGCAAAAATTGGGCTCCCAAGCCGGGAAAACCCACAGTGTAAAACGTCTTACAAGTAAGAGTATGAAGTCAGTCGGGGCCGATTTGTTTGGCCCCGGTTGATTCAACGAAACTGGCTGGTCAGTAAAGTCATACAATGACGCTTATTACCTATACAACGCGTGTGCATTTTGCCGATGGTGTGCTTGAAGAAGCAATGCGATCCGAGCTTGAGGTCAACAACAAGAAGAGACCATTGGTACTGGTTGAGAAAAACCTGGATGACTCCGATCAGGAAATGCTTCAGCGTCTTTATAGCTGTATTCCCAAGATGCGGGACATTCACCAATTCGACTATGTGAATGACCTTCCACTTGAGCAGTCAATTCATGAAATTGCTGAGAAATATCAAGAGGAAAACTGCGATATTCTCCTGGCCCTTGGATCAAACAACATCATCGATGTGGGAAAAATAAGCCGCGTTGCAATCGCCCATGGCGGAACACTTTCAAAATTTACAATTGCCGAAGGCGGGTCGAGGCGTATCGGGGAAAAACTGTTGCCGGACCTTTTCGCAGTTCCCAATATTCATGGCTTTTGTTCAGCCGTCAGCGCTCACGCAAAGCTTGTTCTGGACAACGGTGTCCATGCCCGTCTCATGTGCCGTAAACTGGTCCCCACCGTAACGATATGCGATCCAACGCTCACATCAGGCGTGGATAATTTCACCACGGCCAGCGTCGGTGTAGATGCGATTGCCCGATGCCTGGAAGCTTATCTCTCCCCAAATTACAATCCGCCCGCTGATGGTATTGCTTACGATGGTTTGAGACGGGCTGTGGAGTATCTGCCCAAAGTATTGAAAACCGAAAGAGCGGAATACCGCCGTGAAATGATGGCCGCCAGCCTGAACAGTGCCTTGGCTCTTCAAAAGGGACTTGGAACAACACAGGTGATTGGCGACGGATTGCAGGAAGCCTGCAAACAGCATCTGGACCTTGGAAGCATCAGACGAGTTCTTTTGCCAAAAGTCATTAAAAATACTAAAAATAAAAACCCTGAGAAGATTAAGGCGTTGTGTCAGTTGTTTGTCAGCAAAGAGCAAACGGACGTTGCGCAATCGGTTGAAAGCTATTTTTCTGATCTTCCACTTTCGAGTAGCATCTCGGATCTGGGGATCGACAGTTGCAAGATGGGAAATGCTGCGGAGATCGCTTCTGTTGCAATGAGCGTTGCGCCCGGGCTTGAACCGATAGAAAGTACATTGTTGAAGGAAATGATGGCTGGAGCTGGCTGATGGAAAAAAAGCCCCTATTGATCAATGGCGAATGGGTGGAGACATCTCACACCATATCTAACATCAACCCCTCTGACACTTCCGATGTGATCGCCGAGTATTTCCAGGCCGGAAGGGCCGAGACACAAACGGCCATTGAAGCCGGCAAAATTGCCTTTGATAAGTGGTCCCATTCAACCCCGCAGCAGCGTCACGATGTCCTAAAAAAAGCTGGCGACGAGATCATGCAGCGTGCCGCTGAGATAGGAGAATTGCTCAGTCGGGAGGAGGGTAAAACGCTTGCTGAGGGAAAAGGGGAGACAATACGGGCCGCTCAGATATTCGACTTCTTTGCGGGCGAAGCGCTCAGACTGACTGGTGATATTGTGCCCTCTGTGCGCCCGAACCTTACGGCGGAAATTTCCAGAGAACCGGTTGGCGTGGTGGGTGTGATCACACCGTGGAATTTTCCCATTGCGATCCCGGCCTGGAAAATCGCACCGGCGATCTGCTACGGCAATACCGTCGTTTTGAAACCTGCTGAATTGGTGCCTGGATGTTCCTGGGTTTTGGCAGATATCCTGCATCGTGCGGGCCTTCCCGCCGGTGTTCTCAACCTGGTGACAGGACCAGGTTCCGTTGTTGGCAATGAGATGGTTGAAAATCCCGATGTGGCTGCAATTACCTTCACGGGTTCGCAAGCCACCGGTGCTGCAATTGCGCAAAAATGCGTATCGCGGCTTTGCAAGTTCCAACTCGAGATGGGTGGCAAGAACCCGATGGTGGTTCTCGATGATGCTGATCTTGATAACGCAGTTGAATGCGCCGTGAACGGCGCGTTTTTCTCAACCGGTCAAAGATGCACGGCTTCATCAAGGCTGATCGTGACCGAAGGCATATACAGTCAATTCATCGGCGCTACCATAGAACGATTGAGATCCCTCAAGATCGACAATGCGCTGAAACCTGATACGGATATCGGGCCGGTAGTGGACCAAACGCAACTGGACCAGGATGTGGAATATATTGAGATTGCGCGCAAAGACGGTGCAAGCATAAGGTTTGGAGGAGAACTCCTTCGCCGGGATACGGAAGGTTTCTATCTCTCTCCCGCACTCATAACTGAAACGTCAAATGACATGCGGATCAACCGAGAAGAGGTTTTCGGCCCCGTAGCCTCGGTCATCAGAGTGAAGGATTACGAAGAGGCACTAGCAGTCGCCAACGATACGGAATTCGGTCTTTCTGCCGGGATTTGTACCGGCAGCCTGAAACACGCCACCCATTTCAAACGCAACTCGCAAGCCGGCATGGTGATGGTGAATGTACCAACCGCTGGCGTTGATTATCACGTACCATTCGGAGGGACAAAAGGTTCAAGTTACGGTGCAAGAGAGCAGGGCAGTTATGCCAAAGAGTTCTATACAACCGTCAAAACCGCGTACACCGCGGCGATGTGAGTTTTGAATTGAGATGTGTCTGCAAACTGACTTAACCCAAAACATCACCTCATACCCCACAGTATTATTTTAGGCTTGCCAGTCTTGCCAAAATCCGAATTTCGGTTTCAACTATCAAAAAAAGAGGATTGAAAATCCCGTTGGCTAGCTCTTTTGGAGGGGAGCTTTGCATGAGTGGAGCGATTTCAGTACGCCACGGCGCATTCGGCCGTGCAGCCATTTACGAACTGGACAAGCCGATAATTCCGCACGGCCACAGGGAAGGTCACCTGATCTTTTTCCTCGATGGCGCGAAGGCCGTTGTTAACGTCAGCGGCAAAGATTACACAGCTGACAAAGAGACCGGTGTAGCGGTTAGCCCCTGGGAACCACATTCCTTTGACGTGCTCAGTTCCACGCATGAAGCCTGTTTGTGCCTGGTGCTGTACATTAAACCCATCTGGTTTCTGGAAAGCAGCCAAACTGCTGAATTCACATTGAACTTTGGCAGGTCGGATATTCTGATGACCGATCATGTCAAACAGTGGGTTCACCGTCTAAGTGCCCAGATGCTCGAAGAGGAAAACGAAGGCCAGTTCAACGCCTACCTGTTTGAAACCACTTCGCAATGCTATCAGCAGTCGTGGAAAGGTCAGAGTGAACTTTCGATCATCAAGAACCTGCGCTCCCGTTTTTCGGATTACCGCGTCAGGCGCTCACTTCAACTGATGCAGGAGAATTTCACGGACACCATGGAGATGGAATGTCTGGCCCGCGAAGTTGGTCTGTCCCGTCCGCATTTCTTCAAGCTTTTCAAAAAGCAAATGGGAGTAACGCCCAACCTTTACCTCAATACGCTTCGATCCGAAAAGGCAATTGAGTATTTGATGACGACGCAGAAAACAGTGTCGGACATAGGCTTTGATCTGGGTTTCTCCTCCCAGGCAAGCTTCACACGCTTCTTTGCATCAAATGTGGGTATTCCACCTAGCGATTATCGCCGCGTAGCAAATCTCGGCGTTTGATTTTCGCGATGATCGGCCATCTGATCATACTTTGAGGTATGCCCGTTCGAGGCAAATTTTCCTAATCTATTCCGGTGATGTCACTTTGCAATTGCAGAAGAAAGGGATCCCGGGTGCTCTTGAACAAGATATCGGATTTCTCTGATCTTTTCAGTCGGAGGTATTTTCCATGAGAAACTACATGGAAAAACATCCCTATTGGACTTTGATCTCCGTCATCGCCGCTGCGTTCTTTCTGTGGCTGATCTTTGCGGTCTGGCCACAGGGCCTTGTTGACTTGATCGGTCGCAAGAAAATTTTCCTCAACGCAATTCTCAACGGGATCACGCTGGGCGGCTTGTATTTTCTGGTCGCGAGCGGTTTCACCCTGATCTTCGGATTGATGAGGAATGTGAACCTGGCTCACGGCTCCCTTTACCTGTTGGGTGGCTATATCGGATTTATGGTCGCGGACTCCACCGGCTATTGGCTGTTGGCCTTTCCGGCGGCCTTTATCGTAGTGGGCTTTCTGGGCGTGCTCCTACAGGTTTTTGTCTTTCGCCGGATGGAAGGCCAGGACCTGCGGCAAACCCTCGTCACCATCGGTATATCCATCATCATGGCCGACCTGATGCTTTGGATCTGGGGCGGTGATTTTATCAACATCTCTCCTCCTGAATGGCTCAGCGGGCCCGTGCAAACCTTTCTGGTTTCTGGCGTGAAAAGATCCAGCGGAGACTTGATTTATCTGAAATATCCTGTTGTGCGACTGGTGATTTTTGCCGTGTCGGTAATCGTGGGCATCGCAATCTGGTATCTTCTTAACCGCACGAAAATCGGCATGATGATCCGTGCTGGTGTTGATGATCGCGATATGTTATCAGCTTCCGGAGTGCGCATACAGCTCATCTTCATGGGTGTCTTTGCCTTTGGTGCTGGTCTTGCAGGCGTTGCCGGAGTGATTGGCGGCACATTCCAGTCAGTGGCACCAGGTGAGGATATACGCTTTCTCCTGGCCTCTCTGGTGGTTGTGATTGTCGGTGGAATGGGATCGATCGGTGGTGCGGCACTGGGTGCGTTGTTGATCGGATTGGCTGAGCAAATCGGCTCTGTCTACTTCCCGACCTATGCCGTTGTACTGACCTTCCTTATCATGGTCGTGGTCCTGGCCTTCAGGCCTCAAGGCTTGCTGGGGAGGGCATGATGTTTTCCGTCGTTGAAGATTTTTCCAAAACAGCAGAGCGCAATAAATCCCGCCGTTCCAGGCAGATCAATATTCCCGTTCAATATTGGGTGGTTGGTGGGCTACTGCTCATCATGCCATTGCTCGTCAATGACTTTGCCTTGTACCAGATTTTTGGTTGGACCTTCATTCTGGGGATCATATCTCTAAGTCTCATGCTGCTTGCCGGTTATGGTGGAATGGTGAGCCTTGCCCAAATGTCCATTGCAGGCGTTGCCGGTTACATGCTGGCCATCTTCGGAGAAAGCGCGATCACCACCATCAGCATGGGCTGGCCCTGGTATGTGGCAATACCCATTGCCATGATCATAGCCATGATTTTCGCAACCATGATTGGATGGCTGGCGGTTCGCACTGAAGGCATTTACACAATCATGATCACGCTCGCCATAGCAGCAGCCTTCTTCTATTTCGCCAGACAGAATTACACGATTTTCAATGGTTTTTCCGGGTTCAACGGCATCCTGCCACCCAAGCTGTTCGGGATTGATTGGCGATCAGCAAACGCATTTTACTATCTCACATTATTCTGGGCAGCCTTTTCCTATTTTGTAATTTTGTACATTTCTCGCGCTCCCTTTGGTTTGGCATTGCAGGGCGTGCGCGATAATCCTCGGCGCATGGCTGCATTGGGGTTCAACGTCACTGCCCATCGGGTTGCTTCCTATACGGTTGCCGCATTCTTTGCTTCCATCGGTGGCATTCTGCTCACCTGGCAATCTGCACAGATTTCTCCCGGGACGGTCGGAATAGGGCCTGCCATCGACATACTGGTCGTGGCGGTCATCGGTGGTATGGCCCATCCGATCGGACCTTTTATCGGTGCTTTTATTTACGTCATTTTGAAAACCTTCTCGGTCGACATCCTCACATCCATCGGAATGTCCGGAGAACGCTTCCAATTGTTGATTGGCTTGGGCTTTCTGCTGATTGTCTTCTTTTCCCCTGACGGAATTCTTGGGCTTTGGAAGCGCTGGCGCAGTTCAGTTGGCAAAGACCCGCTAACCGGCAAGAAAGGGGAGGATGCATGAACGCTCCCATTTCCATTTCTGACCGGATGAGCAATGGCACCCGTGACGGTGCTTTGGAACTGCGTGGCGTGGGCAAAATGTTCGGCGCTCTCTCAGCTCTTTCTGACATCACATTTACCGTGGAGCCGGGCGAACGCAGAGCCGTTCTGGGATCAAACGGAGCAGGCAAGACGACGCTTTTTAATTGCATAACTGGAGACTTTAAACCGACCAACGGTACGATCCGTTTCTTCGGTGAGGACATCACCCAGTTTCCTGCTCATGAAAGGATCAGGCGGGGTTTGCGCCGGACCTATCAGATTTCCCTGTTGTTCGCCGGTCTTACAGTGATCGATAACGTCTATCTTGCTTGTTGTGGTGTATCGCGCAGTCGCTTTTCTTTCTTCAGGCCAAGAATGGATGACGCGGTGCTAGCAAGAGCCCACGAACTTGTGGAACTCGTGCACCTTGATGAAGTGATGAACACGCTCGTTTCTGAGCTTTCATACGGCCAGCAGCGTCAGCTCGAGATCGCCATGGCCCTGTCAGGTGCTCCGCGATTTATCCTGTTTGATGAACCGGCCGCAGGCCTGTCCCCAACAGAACGGGCTGAACTCATAAATATCTTGAACGGTCTGCCTGAACATGTGGGCTACGTCATTATCGAACATGACATGGATGTGGCACTGCGCGTCTCCGAATACGTCACAATGATGCACAATGGACGCGTCTTCAAAGAAGGAAAGCCCGCCGAAATAGAAGAGGATGAGGAAGTCCAGGCACTTTATCTGGGTGGAGAGGACGGGTTGGGTCATGGTTGATCGCTCGACCAATATCCTCGAGATCAAGGACCTCAATGTCTTTTATGGTCAGTCGCACGCCTTGCAGGGTGTGGACCTCACGCATAACCATGGCGTGCTTTCTGTTGTCGGACGCAATGGCATGGGCAAGACCACAACCTGCCAGGCCATCATGGGACTGGTTCCGGTTTCATCCGGTTCGATTTCAGTCGATGGTGAAAATCTGGTTGGCAAAAGCCCCGCAGAAATAGCGCGGTTGGGCGTAGGCTATGTGCCGCAGGGCAGGAGGCTCTGGCAGTCTTTGACAGTGGACGAGCACCTGAAGCTCGTCGCCCGGAAAACGGGTCTGTGGTCGCCTGAGCGGATTTATTCGGTCTTTCCAAGATTGGCTGAACGCAAGAATAATGGTGGCGGGCAGCTTTCCGGTGGCGAACAGCAAATGCTGGCTATCAGCCGGGCATTGCTCCTCAATCCCAAGCTCTTGATCATGGATGAACCAACTGAAGGCCTGGCACCCGTCATCGTATCCCAGGTCGCTGATATGCTGATCAGGCTTGGAGAAGAAGGTGATATCAACGTCCTCGTAATTGAACAAAACATAGGCGTTGCCTGTGCGATCTCGGAGCAGGTTGCCATTATGGTCAACGGTCGCATCAATCGCATCCTGCCCTCCGGCATTTTGTCATCTGATCGCGATCTTCAACAGGCGCTACTGGGAGTGGGTCGCCATGCCCATGATGACGTTACAGAGGTGACCGTGTCATCATCAGAAAGCACTGTTCAAGAAAGTGCTCCCGGTCCTTCAAAAATCTACGTATCCAACCCGAACATACCCACGCGCTGGTCAAAGCCTGCACCGATCCATGTCATTGAAGGCAATGCGAGAACCTCTTCCGCTCCCACCATTGCAAACGATAACAGGCCTGCAGAAATGGTTCGGTATAAGTCCGCAGTTCGCAATGTGGTATATGTGTGCGGAACCCTGGACACGAAAGGTGAAGAACTCCGGTTTGTCCGCGATATCCTGAAAGAGGCCGGTGTCAGCGTCCAACTGGTTGATCTATCCACCAGCGGAAAGCCCTCGGGTGCAGAAATCCCAGCAAGTGTTGTGGCAGCTTTCCACCCCACAGGTGCGTCCGGTGTTTTTACGGGAGACCGTGGATCAGCGGTTGCGGGAATGACCCTGGCCTTTGAGCGCTGGATGAAAGCGCAGGACAATGTGGCAGGCGTGATTGGTGCTGGTGGTTCCGGTGGAACAGCCCTTGTGGCGCCAGCATTCAGAAGCCTTCCGGTCGGTGTGCCCAAGGTTCTGATATCCACCGTCGCGAGCGGCAATGTGGAACAATATGTGGGGCCGTCCGATATCCTCATGATGCATTCGGTCGCTGATGTGCAGGGGATTAACTCGATCACACGGGAAGTTCTGACGAACGGCGCATCCGCGCTTGCTGGCATGGTAAATGCCAGAGCAGAAACTACAGCCAGCGCATCGGACGATAAACCAGCAGTCGGGCTCACCATGTTCGGTGTGACCACACCCTGCGTCCAGCAGATCACGGCGGCTCTAGAAGACAGGTTCGATTGTCTTGTTTTCCACGCCACAGGCGTTGGTGGCCGTTCCATGGAAAAACTGATGGATAGCGGCATGCTCTCGGCCATCATAGACATCACCACTACAGAGATATGCGACATGGTGGCAGGCGGTGTTTTCGCCGCTAATGAAGATCGCTTCGGAGCGTCTATCCGTGCAGGAATACCCTACATTGGCTCCTGCGGCGCTCTGGATATGGTGAACTTCAATGCGCCCGAAACAGTGCCGGAAAAGTACCGTAACCGGAACCTTTACGAGCATAATCCACAGATCACCCTGATGCGCACAACTGCAGAAGAAAATGAAATTATGGGCAAATGGATTGGCGAGCGTCTCAATCAGATGACCGGGCCGGTGCGTTTCTTCCTGCCGGAAGGTGGTGTGTCCCTGCTGGATGCGCCCGGCATGGCTTTTCATGATCCCCAAGCTAATGAAGCCCTGTTCAAGGCGCTGGAACAAACCGTCCGGCAAACCTCTGAGCGCCAACTCATCAGGGTTCCAAACAACATCAATGATCCAGAGTTTTCTGACCTGATTGTCAAAACATTCTTAGGCTTTTTCTCAGGTCAGACTAAACGAGCAGTGGGAGGCTAATTACTTGTTTTCTAGAGTAGAATTGTTGAAGAAATATCAGGGCATGATTGCCGATGGCACACCGATTATCGGAGGTGGTGCCGGTACCGGACTATCTGCCAAATGCGAGGAAGCCGGCGGCATAGATTTGATCGTGATCTATAATTCCGGGCGCTACCGCATGGCCGGGCGCGGCAGTCTTGCTGGTCTGATGCCCTATGGCGATGCCAATGGTGTCGTGATGGAAATGGCGGGAGAAGTTCTCCCAGTTGTCAGCCACACACCCGTGCTGGCTGGCGTATGCGCCTCCGACCCTTTCAGATTGATGGACAAGTTCCTTGATGAAATCAAAGCAGCCGGTTTCTCAGGCATTCAGAACTTTCCAACCGTCGGCCTGATTGACGGCAATTTCCGAGCAAATCTTGAAGAAACAGGCATGTCTTACCAGCTGGAGATCGACGTGGTGAAGATGGCGCACGACAAGGACATGTTCACCACACCCTATGTGTTCTCTGCCGAGGATGCCGAGGCAATGGCAAAGGCCGGTGCTGATATCATTGTTTGCCATCTGGGTCTGACGACGGGCGGAAGCATCGGCGCTGAAACCGCACTCACATTGGAAAAATGCCCAGAGCTGGTGGATGAATGGGCGGCCGCTGCAAAGGCTGTGAACCCGGATCAGATAGTCCTGGTTCATGGTGGCCCTGTTGCCATGCCGGATGACGCGGACTTTGTCCTTAAAAACACAAAACACTGCCATGGGTTCTATGGCGCCTCCTCCATGGAGAGGCTGCCAACCGAAGTGGCGCTCACTGAACAAACACGGAAATTCAAGCAAATCGGACGCTGAAGATACTGAACTTAGCTGAGGGAGGAAACTATGACTGGACAACTGATCGGACAATTAGTCCTGTGGTTCATTCTTGCCGTAATAGTCGTATTCATCATCTACTGGGTGATGCACTGGTTATACAAGCGATCGACTAAGGAAGTTTCCTTCGTTCGGACCGGTTTTCTGGGGGAGAAAGTTGTGATCGACGGTGGCGCATTCGTCTGGCCCATCATTCACGACATTACGCCCGTCAATATGAACTCGATTGAGTTGGCGATCACCCGGGAAAAGGAAGATGCTCTCCTTACCAAGGACCGCATGCGCATCGACGTTGATGCTGAGTTTTATGTGAGAGTGGCGCAATCAAAAGACTCAGTCAGCCTGGCCGCAGCTACTTTGGGTCGCCGCACCCTGGAACCGGAGCGCATTCACTCCCTGTTGTCCGGTAAATTTATCTCAGCGCTCAGAACCATAGCCTCAGAAATGACAAGCGATGAAATCCATGAAAATCGCAACGCCTATGTGGCGCGCATCAAGGAGGCTGCCCAATCCGGACTAGACAAGAACGGTCTGGAACTTGAGAGCGTGGCGATCACCGATATAGACCAGACCGATGTGGCATATTTCAACCCGTCCAACCGCTTCGATGCGGAAGGCCTGACGGCAGTCATCAAGTCTGTCGAGGAACGCCGGAAGCTGCGCAATGACATCGAACAGGATTCCATGATCAAGATCCGCTCCAGAAATCTGGAAGCAGAAAAGCATGTTCTGGATATCGAGAAGGAAAGCGAAGAGGCTCGCCTTGAGCAGGAACGTGAAATCGAGTTCAGACGTGCGCAACAAAGAGCGGAACTTGTAAAGGAACGCGCAGAACGGGAAAGGGAGGCTGAGCAGGCAAGCCTGATCAACAAGGAAGCGATTGAAACCGCGCGGATAGAAAACGAACGTCAGATTTCTGAAGCCAGAATTTCCTCTGAGCGCGAGATCCGCCATAAGGAGATTGACCGCCAGAAAGCCATTGAAGAAGCGGAAATTGTTACCCGTGAGGCACTGGAAATTGCCCGGATTAATCAGGAGAAAAAGCTCACTGAGGAACGGATCAAGACTCAGCAAACCACTGAAAAAGCTGACATTACCTCGAAAGAAGCGATCGAAAAGGCACGCATAGAGCAGGAAAAAACAGTTACCCAGGCAAGAATTGCCAAAGATCGCGAAACTCAGGCTCTGGAAATCGAGCGTCAACGCGTGATTGACGAGGCTGACATCATTGCCAAGGAGGCGATCGAAAAGGCAAGGATCGCTCAGGAGAGTTCGGTTACTGAAGCACGTATCCAACTGGAACGTGAGGTCCGTGAGAAGGAAGTGGCCCGAAACCTCGCGATTGAAGAAGCTGAGATCAATGCACGTGAGGAAGCCGAGAAACTGCGCATTTCGCAGGAGATGGCTGTGAGTGCAGAACGGATCCTGTCTGACCGGGAAACCCGTTCTCTCGAGATCGAGCGCCAGAAGGCAATCGAAACGGCAGAAATTGAAAGCAGGAAGGAAGTCGAAGCAGCCGAAATCGAGAAACAGAAAAACGTAACCGCCCGCAGGATCGAAGCTGATCATGAAACGAAGGCGTTGGAGATTTCTCAGCAGAAGGATATCGAGATTTCTCAGATCGCCGCACGGGAAGAAACCAGCAAAACCCGGATCGAGCAGGAAGAGAAAATCCGGTCTCTGGAAATCGAGCGCAACAAGGCGGTGGATGAAGCAGAAATTGCGGCTAAGGAAGCTGTTGAAGCTGCCCGAATTGCTCAGGAAGCAAGGGTTGCGGTTAAGCGGACTGAAAGCCAGGAAGAAACAAAAGAGCGCGATATTGCCATGGCGCAGGCGCTTGAAGCTGCAGAGATCGCAAAGGCTGAAGCAACGGAAGCCAAACGGATTGCGAAGGAGAAGAAAATCGCAGCCGAGCGGATTGCCTATGAACAGGATCTCCGCGAGCGTGAAATCCAGCGCAATAGGACCGTCGATACGGCTAACATCGCAGCCCAGGAAGAGGTCAACGCTGCCCGCATAAATGAGGAACGCCGCACACGCAGCTCCGAGATCGAGAAAGAAGCGGAGCTGCGCTCCCGTGAAATCGAGAAAAATGAGGCAGTCGAAAGCGCAGAAATTTCCTCCCGCCGTCTTGTGGAGCAGATGCGGATCGAGAAGGAAAAACTCACAGCTGAAGAGAAAATCACGCGTGATGAGGAAATTCGCAAGCTCGAGATTGAACGCAATAAGGCGAATGACTCCGCACAGATCGAAGCTGAAGAGGCAATCGAAGCTGCCCGTGTGAACAAGGAAAAATCAATCGATGTCACAAAGATCCTTGCCGAGAAGGAGCTCGATGCCAAGAAGCTTGAGCGCAAGAAGGCAATTGAGCAACTTGAGATCGCAAGAGTTCAGGCGTTGCGTGAAGCCGAGATCGGTTCGCAGGAAGAAATTGAACGCGCGAAAATCGCATCCGAACGTGGGCTAGATGACGCTCGGATAGGCCATCAGACCGAACGCCGTAAGCTTGAGATCGAGCGTGAGCGTGCTGTCAGTGAAGCTGAAATGGAAAAGGCAATTGAACTCTACAAGAAGTCGCTTGAGGAAAGTGCTGCTGAGGCTGAAGCAGAACTGGCCAAGGCAAGGGCGACGGAAGCTGCAGAACGAACCATTACCGTCAAAGAAAAAGAGGTTGCCGAGCGCAAACGCTCTGTTGATACGGTTCTTGCAGAAAAAGCAGCAGACGAGAAGAAGATTGCCGCTGAAGCTGAGCGGATTAAAGCTGCCGTCGAAGCAGAAGCGCAGAAACTTATCAACGAGGCAGAGAACATTCTCACCGACGAAGCCCGCCATTCATTGTTCAAGCGCAAGATGCTGGAACATGTGGAGGGCATTGTGTCTGCCTCGGTCAAGCCGCTTGAAAAGATCAACGATATCAAAATCATGCAACTTGGCGGCTCCGGCGCCGGTGGTATGAATTTCAACGGTGATGGCAGTGGTTCCGGCGGTGGTGGAAACGGTGGCGGCGGCAGCCCCACGGATGAAGTGATCAATTCCGCACTCAGATACCGTGTTCAAGCACCCATGGTCGACAGCCTATTGAATGATATCGGCATTGAAGGGTCTAACATCGCCAAGTCAGACATCATCAGAACCGCAAATGACATGGCCCGTGCTGGCAATGAAATGAAGCGGTTGAAATCCGGCAATAGCGATCAGGGGAAATCATCCTCCGACGGCAAGGAGAAAAAATAGATGGCACGCGTCTATATCTCCTCTGTGATCAACGCCTCGGCAGAAAAGGTCTGGGAGCGGGTGCGGGACTTTAATGCCCTGCCGCGCTGGCATCCGCGTATCGCCGATAGCCGCATTGAGGATGCGTTACCCGCAGATAAAGTGGGCTGTATCCGCAACTTCAATCTCCAGAACGGTGACAACATTCGTGAGCGGCTTCTGGGCCTGTCTGACTATGACATGTTCTGTACTTACGCCATTCTGGAAAGCCCCATGCCACTGACCGACTATGTTGCAACGCTCCGCTTGACCCCGATCACAGACGGAGAGCGGTGCTTTGCGGAGTGGTCAGCGGAATTTTCCTGCGATCCGTCTGATGAAGATGGCCTGGTAAATGGCATCGGGACAGATGTCTTTCAGGGCGGATTTGACGCGCTCAAGCGGCATTTCGGAGGTTAGGCATGGTCAGTGTGAAACGCAGCACCATACTTGATGCGCCCGTTGAAGCGGTTTGGGATATCATCCGCGACTTTAACGGTCATGACCGCTGGCATCCAGCCGTTGCCACCAGCCAGATAGAGCGCTCTGAAAGCTCTGACCGTGTTGGATGTGTGAGAAAATTCAAACTGGAAGATGGTTCTGAATTGCGTGAGAAACTTCTCAGCCTCTCGGACATGGAAACCACATTCACCTATTGTCTGCTGGATACACCCATTCCCCTGTTCAACTATGTGGCGCATGTGCGGCTCTTCCCGGTGACGGATGACGACACCACGTTTTGGGAGTGGGAAAGCCGTTTCGACACACCAAAGGGTCGAGAAAATGAGCTTGCTGACCTTGTGGGCGACGGCATTTACACCGCGGGTTTTGATGCCATCCGCTCTCACATGGGACTGGAGGTTCACTAGATGATCACGGTCGATAATTTCAATTCCGTTGCAGAAGGCGCAAACGCTCTTTCATCCGGTGGACGCTACTATGGTGGCGGAACACTGGTGATGCGCGATGCAAACTATGCGGAAGAAAATCTGGAACGTATCGTTCGCGTTTCAGACCCCACACTCAATGAGATCAGGACACAGGGAAACCGTCAGATCCTGGGTGCAGGCGTCACGATGGCTCAGATCATTCGTACCCGTGAAACAGAACACCTTTCCGATGTGGCAAAGGCAGTGGGCGGACCGGCAATACGCAGTGCAGCAACCCTTGGCGGCAATCTGTTTGCACCCAATCCTTACGGGGATTTCGCTGTTGCCATGCTGGCTTTGGACGGAATTGTTTCTGTCACGGGTGCTGGTGAACAGGGCATTGAGCAGTTCCTTGCTTCCAGGGACAGCTTTGGAGGCATTGTCCAAAACGTTTCGCTTGCAGTTCCTGATCGCGGCACGTTCCGCTTCAGGAAAGTGAGCCGCATCAAGCCGAAAGGGGTTTCGGTCATGTCAATTGCCGCCTGGCTTCCTCAAAGTGCCGGACGAATTTCCAATGCAAGAATTGCATTTGGTGTGATGGGGCCGCACCCGATCAGGGCAAAGGCTGCAGAACAGGCGCTTGAAGGCGCGCAACTGGATGAAGCAACGGTCGACCGGGCAGTTGCAACCTTGAACAACGATCTCAGACCGATGGATGATGCAATCGCGTCAGGCTGGTACCGAAGCGAAGTCGCCCCCATCCATCTCAAGCGAATGCTGTTGGAAAGGAGCGGATAAGATGAGCAAAAAGCCATTGCAATTTACTCTGAACGGTTCGCCGACCGCGGTTTTCGCAAACGGAGGCGCCAATCTTCTCGACGTTCTGCGTCGCGAAGTCGGCGACCTCACCCCCAAATACGGGTGCGGGCAGGGCACTTGTGGCACCTGCACAATCCTCATTGATGGTGAGCCGCATCTGGGTTGTCTAACACTGGCGGAAACGGTTGAGGGAAGGAGAGTGGAGACAACAGGTGGATTGGCCAACGGGCCAGATCTCCATCCGTTACAAAAGGAGTTTATGGAAGGTTTTGCTGCCCAATGCGGGTTCTGCACGCCCGGCATGTTGATGGCCGCAAAAGCGCTTCTTGATCAGAATCCGAGACCTTCCAGAGAAGAAGTGGTTGAAGCAATTTCCGGAAACATCTGCCGGTGCACCGGTTATGAATCGATCATTGATGCGATCCTGCGTGCCTCGGGCCAAAATGTGGGGAGGGCTGTCTGATGTCCTCGATTGAATTCCGCAAGGATCTGTTCGCCGATGAGCGCGATGACAACCTGAACGAGATCGGTAAGCAAACCGTCCGCCAGGATATCCTGGGCCATGTGACCGGACGCTCCCCTTACTACGATGATCACCTGTTCGACGGCTTGTTACATCTCAAATGTGTCCGTTCCCCCCACCACCATGCGCGCATCCGATCCATCGATACAAGTGCTGCTGAGCGCATGGCAGGGGTTAAACGTGTCATCAAACCGGGTGATGTGCCGAACAATCTTAACACATTGCTTTCACTGATTAATTTCGGAAAAGATGACGAAGCGCTTCTGCAAGGGGGCAAGGTTTCCTATGTGGGCGAACCCATTGTTGCTATCGTTGCCGAAACCGAGCATCAGGCCCGAAGAGCCGTTGATGCCGTTAAGGTTGACTATGAAATGTTGCCGCATGTGCTTGACCCGGAAGAGGCGATGAAACCGGAAGCACCGTCAGTGAATGAAGCCTATCCGAATAACACCTTTGATTACCATGAATTATACGACCACCAGAAGCTGAGATTTGGCGATACGCAAGCTGCCTTTCAGGCTGCCGATCATGTGGTGGAGGGGAAATATCAGCTCTCGCCAATTGAGCAGGCGCCCACTGAAACCTGCGGTGCTATTGCGGCTCCGGAAACAAATGATCGCTACGTTTGTTATACGGGAACGCAGGCTCTGTTCTTCTCACTGGGCACAACGGCGAAACTACTCGATATGCCATCTTCAAGGTTGCATTTCGTGGGTGGGACCGTGGGCGGAGGCTTTGGCGGCAAAGTTGACAGTTTGCATGAACCGCTAGCGGTTTTGGGTGCGCATCTGACCGGCGCGCCGGTGAAATACGTATTTGATAGGCAGGAAGAAATGCAAGTCGGGGCACCCAGAGGTGCCGAGCGTTGGTATATCAAAGATGGCGTGATGAATGACGGGCGGATAGTCGCCCGTCAGTTTACCGGGATTTTCGATGCAGGCGCTTACTCCAGACTTAGCCCTTATGCCATTGTAAAGGCGACAGGCCATCTGCCGGGTCCGTACACGATCCCGAACGTTTCTTCCAATGTCTATTGTGTTTACACAAACCGAACCCCTGCGACCGCAATGCGAGGCTTCGGCATCACCGCTGTTGATTTCGCGATTGAGTGCCACATGGATAAGGTGGCCTCCCAGATAAACATGAACCCGATCGAGTTGCGGATCAAAAACGCATACCGTGACGGAGATATGAAGGCGCACCGTCGTCTGGCCAAGAATACCGCGCTGATTGAATGTTGTCAGGTGGCAGCACAAAAGGCGGGTGTGAGGCTCAGCCCCGAACTCATGGCCGACTCAAGTCTTCGCGGTGGTGGCACACCGGAACGCATTGAAATTCCAGAAACCCTGACTGACGATTACGGCAAAATCGGTGATCGACGCAGGTCAAACATCCCAATTCATCCCGGAGAAGGAACAGGCCAGCAAAGCCGTGTTGCCGCAGGTGTCCGCGGTGAGCAGGTGGTCGCAGCACCCGCCCAGGACGCAGACATGGTGATCGAGCCGGGCAGGGACGGTTATCGCGGGCCATCAAGTGGTGAGAAGCTACCACAGGCACCGCAAACTATGGCGCCAATTCAACCAACTCCGTATCCTGAAGCGGAAACGGCTACTCAGCCAGCAACCGCTGCGCCAGTTCCTCCGCCATCACCAACAACACCGCCCCCGGCGGCACTTACACCGGCTGCACCGCCGCAACAATCGGCACAGCCAACACCATACCAGCCGGACAAACCGTTTGACCGTGGTGTGAAGCGGCCCGGCGTTTCGCGGTTTCTTTCAGGTTCAAGGAGGCGATAGTCATGACAATTCATCATGGTAAGGGATTTGCCTGCATAAACTATCCAATTGGCATGAACCTGGGCGGAGACCCAAGTCAGGCGCTGGTTCATTCCACTCCGGACGGGAAGTTTATGGTTTCCTTAAGCTCCATCGATCTGGGGCAGGGTATGAAATCGGTCACCCGCCAGATCGCGTCTGAAACACTGGGTGTGCCCGTTGCCGATGTCTATGTGGATACGGCTGACAGTGACACTGGCCCCCATTGCATGGGTTCCTTTGCTTCTAGAGGGACGCACCGGGTTGGTAACGCTGTTATCCGGGCTGCAACGGAGGCTAGAAAAGCCCTCCTGGAAGCAGCCGCTGAAGAACTGGAGGTAAATGCTGCGGACCTCGATACGGACGGGCAGGGCAATATCCATGTGAAAGGCGCTCCAAGTCGCTCCATCACTGTGGCCGATACCGCAATCGCCGCTCAGTTTAAGCAGGGAAGAACCCTTTCTGGGCGGGGTATTTTTCTCATTCCGCCATCAGAAGCTGATCCCAATACCGGTGAAATGAGCCCGGTTTCCTGCTTTGCCCATGCGGCAGTGGTCGTCAATGTTTCAGTGGATGATGAAACCGGTGAAGTGGAAGTCACAGACATAAATTCAGCCTATGAAGTGGGCCGGGCGCTTAACCCGAAATTGGTCGAGCAGCAATTGGTCGGTGGCGCATGGATGGGTGTTTCGCACGCGCTCTATGAAACCACAGAACCTTATTATCCGGCACGCGAACACGGGCCTGAAGACTTCAATACTTACCTGATGCCGGGCCCTGGCAATGTGGCTAATCACAACATTGCAGTTTTGGAACGCCCGGCAGAAGACGCACCCTTCGGCGGTAAAGGGCCGGGTGAGATGTGCGCCAACCCCCTCCTGCCTGCAATAGCAAATGGTGTCTTCGATGCTGTCGGTGTCCGCTGTGATGAACTCCCCATAACACCTGAAAAAGTCTTGCGCGGCCTTCAGGCCAATGGCGGTGCTAAACCACAAAGAAGGCTCGATTAGGAATGGCAGTTCGTCCCACCATTGCCGGCATCGACAATCCCGCTGAATTGCAGCAGGCCCTCATCGGTGCCCAGTATCTGGCGGATGAAGGTCTGGCTACCGCAGCTTATCTGGCGCTTGCACTGGGTAAACCTCTGTTGCTGGAAGGTGCACCAGGTGTTGGTAAAACGGAAGCTGCTAAGGCCATCGGTTCAATCCTCGCCCGTATGGTGGTTCGTCTCCAGTGCTATGAGGGGATCGATGCGGCTGCTGCTTTGTATGAATGGAACTATCCAAGACAAATGCTCGCAATCCGTCAGGCAGGCGATGAATATGTGAACATCTACGCTGATGAATTCCTGCTGCAGCGACCCTTGCTGGAAGTCATTCAGTCGCCTACGGACAACATTCTGCTGATCGATGAAATTGACCGTGCGGATCAGGAATTTGAAGCGTTTCTTCTGGAGTTTTTGTCAGACTTTCAGATTTCAATCCCGGAAACCGGTACGATCAAGGCCATTCAGCCGCCGGTTGTAATCCTGACGTCAAATCGTACCCGGGAATTGCATGAAGCGCTTCGGCGCAGATGCGTCTATCACTGGATTGATTATCCTGATGCCACACTCGAAGCGCAGATTGTGATGATGCGCGCAAGCTCTGTGGCGCGTCAAACAGCAGATGCGGTGGTTGAGGCGGTGACCAGGCTCCGCGAGCAGCCATTGGCCAAGCCGCCCGGTGTGGCAGAAACTGTGGAATGGGCCGAAGCAGCTACCTTGTTGCATACCCAGGGCAATCCATGGCCAGCGGCGTTCCGCCGATCAATCGGTGTGGCACTGAAAGATCAGGACGATCTGGCCTTTGTCACTCCGCAGCTCGACACAATACTGTCGGAGGCAGCAGCATAATGGCGCCACCGGTAATTCAGTCTTTCGCCAACTTCGCGGACCTATTAAGACAGAACGGGTTTGCGATCTCTCCAGACCAGACCATGGGCTTTGTGGCGGCAGTGGGACTTCTCGGCCCCACTTCCATGCGGGACATTCGTTTATCCGCCATCTCCATGTTTGCAATCCCAAAGGACCGTGAGCCTGAATTTGATGAACTCTTCCGCTCTCATTTCTATGGCCAAACGCTGACACCCACCGTTGCCGGAGAAGACGGCGATGAGTTGGAAGTGCATGAACCGGGCACTGAAACCCGTGAGATGGATGTGGATCAGGAGGAAAATGAAACCGGAGAGTTGGCAAGTGCTGCCGAAGTCCTTTCGCAAAGAGGTTTTTCACCCACTGAAAGCCGGGATCTCTTAAGAACGTTCTCCAGTAAAGCCCGTCGGCAACTGCCAAAGCGTAAGTCCTATCGTTTCTCTGGCGCAAACCGTGGTCAGAAACTCAATATGAGCAAGCTGTTGCGATCTTCCAGCAAGACAGACGGTGATGTGATTGATTTGCCATGGCTCAAGCGCAAACAGCGACAACGCAAAATCCTGCTGCTGATCGATGTATCAGGGTCCATGAGTGAATTGTCCGAGAACTACATACGCTTTGCCCATGCTCTTTGTCAGGTCTCAGACCAATTCGAGTGCTTCACATTCGGCACGCGCCTCACAAGAATAACAACAAGCCTGAAACCCAAGGAACGTGGCCAAGCGCTGGAGCGGGTTTCGCAAACTGTCGCTGACTTTGACGGAGGTACGCGCATTGGCGACGCACTCAATGCATTCCTGGAGGTACCCAGATACCGCGGATACGCCAGGGGGGCACTGGTTCTAGTAATCTCCGATGGACTGGAAAGGGGTGCACCGGATGCGATGATTGCGGCTGTGAGCCAAATTCGAAGGATAGCATGGCGTCTGCACTGGTTATCACCACTGGCCTCTTCACAGGATTTCACCGCAGCAACAGAGGCTATGACGGCGATCCTCCCATACTTGGATGATCTTGCAGGTGCCGAAAACCTGGAAGAGGTGTGTTCGCATGTGCTCAGTTTAGCGAGGGCAGCATGATAGACGCGCATCATCATATCTGGATGCAGAAAGATCTGCCCTGGCTTTCAGGTCCCATGCAACCGCGCATATTCGGAGACTATGAAGCTATCATGCGCGATTATCTGATCGACGAATTCTTGTCGGATCTGTCCGGCACCGGAATTACAAAATCGGTCTATGTGCAGGCGAACTGGCCACCCGATCGTTTTGAGGATGAAGTGGCTTGGGTTCAGTCAGTAAGTGATGGGATAGGATGGCCTCATGCAATCGTCGGCTACGCAGATTTCACCGTAGATGATGTGCGCTATCAGCTTGATAAACTTGTGGAATATCCGCTGATGCGCGGCATTCGCCAGCAATATCACTGGCACGAAAATCCCACATACCGCTTTGCCGCTCGAGAGGACATCTGTCTCGACACAAATGTTCAAAACAATATTGCCCACCTTTCAGACTATGGCTGGACTTTCGATTTACAGCTTTTCACCTCTCAAATGCAGGACGGGGTGCAGCTTGCAAATGCCTGCCCGGATGTGACTTTCATCCTTCAACATGCGGGCATGCTGGAAGACACGAGCGGTGAGGGAATTCAGGCCTGGAATAAGGGAATGATCGAACTGGCGGAATGCGAGAATGTGTTCAGCAAGCTCTCCGCATTCGGCACATTCATTCATCGCAATGATGAGCATTTCATAGCCGACATGATCAAGCGAACCGTGGATATTTTCGATGCAGACAGATGCATGTTCGGCTCGAATTTTCCGATTGAGAAAATCTGGACGGATTATTCGAGCCTTTTTACGGCGTTTCAAAATTCCACAAGGTCCATGAGCGAAGCGGTCCGGAATGCGATTTTCAACGATACTGCGGAAAGAGTTTACCGACTTTAGGAAATGAAATTGAAATTTGGGCTTTGCCCTAGTGAGACAACAATAGGAGTAATTTAGTTATGGCACTTACAATACATGTCTTGGACTATGGCGACATTGAATTGGAAACCTCTTTTTTGGTTCTTGGCCATGAATGCGGACGCGTAAGAAGGGTTCCGGTATATGGGTTTTTGATCCTTGGCGGAACTCATCCGGTGCTGGTGGATACGGGCTATCGTGACAATGCGATTATGGAAAGTCTCGGCATGCGGGGGCTTCAGTTCCATGACAATATGATCGAAAATCAGTTGGCGAAACATGGCCTGAAACTCGGCGATATCCGCTATATCCTGCACACTCATTTGCATATTGATCATGCGGGTAAGGATGACCTCTTCCCGATGAACACAACGGTGGTGCTCAATCGCAAGGAAATGGAGTTTTCCGTGTCCGGGATCATGTACCCCCAATACCCCAAGCCTGACATCATGCACCTTGTGGAACGCATCTATGAGCCCGAAGCCATGCGCTTCCTTGATCTGGAAATCACAGGTGCGGAAGAAATCATTCCGGGCGTCTGGTGCGAGGCGGCTGGGGCTCACACAGAGGGCTCCATGAATGTGATGGTGGAAACCGCTGAAGGTCTCGCCTGTATTTGCGGTGATGTGATCTACGACTTTAACGACCAGATTGTGAACCATGTCTACACCAACAACTGGATGGAACCGCGTGTCACCGGCAACCATGCCGGCTCAAAGCGGGAAGAGAAGGGCGCAATTAAGAAACTTCTCAATAATTACAAATTCTTATTGCCTGTTCATGACCGTCCGGCAGTGATTGAAAATCAGCAGGTTGTGGGTCGTTTGGGCATGACCGTGCCGGGTCCTGTAACCGAAACATTGCCGAAACGGGATTGGTTCCCGGTCTAACATATCCTGATTGTGGAGGAGTAACATGGGTCAGGTCATAGTTGATCGTAAGTTTCTGGAACTGATTGATGAATATGCACCAATCAGCCAGTTGGGAACGGGATTTACCTTTACGGAGGGGCCAATCTGGAACCCGCGTGAGCGGCGTCTGCTGTTTTCAGATATGCCAGCTGATGTGCGTCGGGAATGGACCCCGGAAGGCGGCATAAAGGAAATCCAGCGCCCGTCAAACAAGGGCAACGGCATGACTTACGATGCGGAGCTGAACCTGCTCGTTTGTGAACACGCCACAAGCTCCGTTGTCAGCATATCTCCGTCAGGAAACAGGACGGTCCTTTGCTCTCATTTCGAGGGTAAGGAACTCAATTCGCCAAACGACATTTGCGTCAAGTCGGATGGCACAATCTACTTCACAGACCCAACCTATGGCCGGATGGAACATTTTGGTGTGCCGAGACCGCTTCAGCAGGGTTTCCAGGGCGTTTACATGCTTCCCCCTGACCATGTGCCCGGCAATGAACCAATTCTTGTCTCTGACCGTTACATGTTCAATCAGCCAAACGGGCTCTGTTTTTCACCCTGTGAGCGGTGGATGTGGGTCAATGACACGGATCAGGCCAATTTCCGCATGTTTGATGTGGGTCCTGATGGCCGCCTTGTGAATGCCCGGATATTTGCCTCAGGCATAAAGGACCCGGTCCATGCCGGTCGTCCAGATGGCATGAAGGCAGACATTAATGGCAATGTCTGGGTAACCGCACCCGGTGGCGTCTGGGTATATGATTTCCATGGCATGCTCATCGGCAAGATTACGGCTCCTGAAATGGTAGCCAACCTCCATTGGGGTGGGGATGATTTCAAAACCCTGTTCATGTGCGCCACCACTTCGCTCTACTCCGTGAAGACCAAAGTTGCCCCACGCAATGAACCGTTCATGTACCCAAGAGAACAGGCCTTGCCTGGCAGCGCTCCGCAACCGGCAACGGCTTCAGCCCCTCCGCCCCGCATGATCGACCCCAAGAAGACCGCGCTCATCATTCAGGATATGCAGAACGACGTGATAATCGATGGTGGCGCTTTTGCAGACTCCGGGTCTCCCATCCATGCCCGTCAGCAGAATGTGATTGCGAATTCCATGCGCCTGGCTGATGCCTGTCGAAAGGCTGGCGTCAAGGTCATCCACGTGTGGTTGCTCTGCGAACCGGGACATCCCGGAATGGCCCAGAATTCCCCGTTGATGGAGGGTTTAATTGGTGCAAGCGCACTGGTACGCGACACCTGGGGTGGCGCGCCAGTTAACGGGCTTCATGCCCATCCAGGCGACGTGGTGGTGGAAAAACTCACAATGAGTGCCTGGGAAAACGGCAGGCTTGAAAATGAACTGCGAAGTTCCGGTATCGAAACCATCATCAACACCGGTGCCTGGACCAATATGAGCGTTGAGCATACATCAAGAACGGGGGCAGATAAGGGCTTCAACATAATCCTGCCGGAAGACGCCTGTTCGACCATGAACGCGGAATGGCATCGCGCATCGATCGAATTCGGAATGTCCAACGTGGCCGAAATCACAAATGTGGACGGTGTAGTGGCGAGGCTGCCAGTATCGTCCTAACTGGCGCTCAGAACTGCTTCGTCGTTACCAAGCCAGCGCGATACAGCCTTTCTTAGGGCCTCAACGGAAATTGGCTTGGAGAGGTAATCATCCATACCAGCTTCAAGGTATTTTTCCCGGTCGCCTTTCAGCGCATGCGCCGTGATGCAAATGATGGGTGTTTTCGGTAAACCCTCTTCAGCTTCATACTTCCGGATAGCCTGCGTCGCTTCGATCCCGTTCATTTCCGGCATCGAGATATCCATCAAAATGAGTGAAGGTTTGTGGACCTTGAAACGGCTATAGGCAAGCCTGCCATTTTCCACCAGTTTGAACCGGTATCCTGCTTCAGTAAGGATCTGCCCGATCACGATCTGATTGACCTCATTGTCCTCAGCCACGAGAATTTCGAACTCGGACGAGGCTGCAACACTCTCCGTTGATGGAGTTTCAGCAGCCAACGGTTCCGGAGTGGATTCAGGAGCATCAGTTTCAGTTTGGAAAACCGCAGTAGACTCGCTGGTAGGCTCCTCTTTTGTATTCTGGGTCACAGGCAATGATGCACTGGAAGAACTCTTTTGACCGAGAACTTCCGTCAGCGTTTCCAGCAGCAGCGATGAGCGCGTTGGCTTGGTGAGATTAGCCTCAGCACCCAGATCAGTGAGTTCCTTGTTAACCTCAGAACTGTCCACCGAAGACAGAATGATAACCGGAATATCGCGCAAGGTTTCATCGTTGCGCATGATGCTCAACACCTCAGCACCGCTCATTTCAGGCATCTGATAGTCCAGAATAACCAGGTCCGGTTTAACGTTTTGTGCTTGCGCCGCACGGATCAGTCGAAGACCTTCATCACCACTGGAAGCAGCTGCACTATCAAAGTTCCACGATTGCATCAGTTCCAGAAGGATAGAGCGGTTGACTTGATTATCATCCACAATCAGCACGCGCGCGCCATCAAGCTCAGTGAGCACTGGCATTTTGATTTCCTGATGCTCGCAAACCGGCATTTTAGCGGTGAACCAGAATTTGCTTCCCACACCAAGTTCACTTTCAACACCAATGTCACCATGCATCAGTTCCACTAGAGAAGAAGCAATGGAAAGACCAAGCCCCGTACCCTCATGCTTGCGCGTTGCAGATGTATCCACTTGCGAAAACTTGCTGAAAACCTTGTCTCTGTCTTCGGCTGAAATGCCAATGCCTGTGTCTTCGACCGTAAATTCCAGATCGGCTGCGAATGCATTTTCTGAACCGTCCACATTGCCCTCCACATTCACATAAACATGGCCGGATTCTGTGAACTTGATTGCATTACCCAATAGGTTTGTGACGATCTGGCGTAGCCTGCCTGCGTCACCAATCATCATTCTGGGAAGATTGGGATCAACCCGCACAATGAGTTCAAGATTTTTCTCAGCCACTCTCGTCGAAACTAGCGTGGCCACATCTTCGATCGCTTCTCTCAGATCAAAGGGGGCAGGGTCCAGCTGCATTTTCCCGGCATCAAGTTTTGAGAAGTCCAGAATGTCATTGATGATGGTGAGCAGCGAAAGGCCGGATTTCAGAATGACATCTGCAAACATCTGCTGTTTTGAATCAAGCGATGTGGAGCCCAGAAGTTCCGCCATGCCGATAACACCGTTCATAGGCGTGCGAATTTCATGGCTCATATTGGCAAGAAATTCTGACTTCGAAAGTTCAGCCGCCTTTGCAGCTTCCGTGGCGATCTCCAATTCCGCTTCGCGTTGCTTGAGCTCATCAATGTTCATGGCAAAGCCACAAACGGCATCACTGGAAGTCACGTATTTCGTAACACTGTGCCAACCCGAACCCGGATATTCCCGGATGGAGTTTGAGATCTTGGTCTCTCTTTGCTTTTTCACCCGCTCTTGAACATGGTCTTCCAGTTCATCACCTGACATGGTGGCAGAAGCTGTCTTTCTGACCACATCGGCATAGTTGAGCTTTTGATCTGAATCTTGCTCGTAATCCGCGAAAACCTTGGAATGAATGCTCTCGTAAGCAGGGTTCCAGGCAACCAGATTGTCCTCGTCATCGTACACGGCAAAGGGTGTCGGTGCCATTTGGATGGCCTCAACCAACATGCGATGCTCTTTTACGATGCGCTGAATTTGATCGGAATCTAAATCAGTTCGATCCATGAGCACTCCCCTTTGTGCAATTCTAGACCGCGTATAAAAATTTCACTGGAATTAACCCCTAGATCATCTCTAAGTTTGGTTAATCAATCATAAACGTGAATTTACGACTGGCAGATATGGCATTTCCATTGAGTTCGTTCTACTGAAAGTAAGGGAGATCAATGTCTCAGTAGACATGCGAATTGAAGACAAAGGGCTTGGAGAATGAATAATTTTGACTTGAGTGGTGATGTGGCAATTGTGACTGGCGGTGCACAGGGAATTGGTCTGGCCTGCGCAGAAAGAATGGTCCAGTCCGGTGCCAAAGTCGTTCTATGGGATATTAGCGAAGAAGATCTGGAAGCCGCAAAAAGCAAAATCGGCGGAGAGGTTCAGACCGCTTTGGTGGACATCACCAACATTGATCAGGTGGAAGCAGCAGCAAAACAGGTTGCCGACTCTCACGGCAAAATCTCTGTTCTGTTGAATTCAGCTGGCATCGCAGGCGCAAATTTGACCGTTGAAGATTATCCGGTCGAGGAATGGATGCGTGTGTTGAATTTGAACCTTCACGGCACCTTTTTCACCAACCGCACGGTGGTTCCATACATGAAGAAGGAAGGCTATGGGCGGATCGTGAATATCGCTTCGATTGCCGGCAAAGAGGGTAACCCCAATGCATCCGCCTATTCTGCGTCAAAAGCCGGGGTGATCGGGTTCACAAAATCACTCGGGAAAGAACTTGCAGACATGGATATCGCAGTAAACTGCATCACACCTGCCGCTGCACGCACCAGAATTTTTGACCAGATGAGCGAGGAACACATCGCCTATATGCTATCGAAAATTCCCCGTGGCCGGTTTGTGGAAACGGGTGAGATCGCAAGTCTGGTCTGTTGGCTATCCAGCCGCGAAAACAGTTTCACGACCGCTGGCGTATTTGATCTGTCAGGTGGGCGCGCCACTTACTAGAACAGGACTGAACGGAAAAACGATTTCCTATGAAAACGCAAACGATCGAGTTGGGAGAGGCAAAAACTCCTGACGATACGAGAATTTATGCAATCGGTGACATTCATGGTTGTATCACAGAGTTCGAGAGGCTGTTGGAGATCATCCAAAACGATCTAGCTTCCGCCCAGATCGCCAATCACTTGATCATATTTCTGGGCGATTATGTGGATCGCGGACCGGATTCCGCCGGGTGTGTGGAGAAGCTGATCAAGCTTCGGGAAAGTTCAGATAATGTGGTTTGCCTGAAGGGTAATCATGAGGACAAGTTTTTGAAGTTCCTGGATGATCCGCTGGGTGTGGCGGGATCGTTTTTCGGCTATGGCGGGATCGAACTCAGTCAATCCTACGGGGTCAATATTGCTGCTATTGGCGATCCTTTAATGAATGCTCAGGCGGTACGGGAAGAGTTAGTGAGACTGGCACCGAAAGAACATCTAGCCTGGTTGGAAGCGTTACCCACCAGTTTTGGTTCCGGTGATTATTTCTTCGCACACGCAGGTGTGGACCCTGGTGTGCCGCTCAATTCGCAAAATCCTCATGATCTCATGTGGATACGCGGTGCTTTTCTCGCGAATGATGAGCCATTGGAAAAAGTGGTGGTGCATGGTCACACACCCCACAGCAAGCCGGAGGTGAAACTGAACCGCATAAATGTGGATACCTGCGCCTATGACACCAGTGTGCTAACCTGTGTGGTTCTGGAAGGGGCGGGATACAGATTTCTGGATACGTCTGGCTAGCGTTAGTCTTTAAGCCGACGCATGATTTCTTTCCTTAGCGCAAGGATTTCCTTTGCCGCCTCACTGGATGGCGATTTTTCCAGAACACTTAAACCCGAAGAAATCACATCCGCATAGATAACACGTTGGTTTATCTCGGTTTTAGCAAGCTTCACACCCATTTTGGGGATTTCAGCGCGCATGCGTTGCACCAGATTGGTCCTCGGATTAACCCGGTTGAGCACGATCAAACTGTCCTGCTTTTCGCGCTCAATCAGTTCCAGAGTGGGTTCAGTTGCCCACTTATCCATTTCAGAGGGTGTCATGGGAACAAGAACCAGATCTGCCGCTTCAACCGCCGGGCGGCCATCAAGGCCCATCTTGGGTGGCGTATCGATTACCACAAAATTATGTTCTTTCGCCAGACTGCGCGCTTCATAACGCGCACCCCAGGCACTTGCCGTACGAAGTGTCAGCTGCGCCACACCCTTTTTGTCAGCAAAGTTTTCCTCACGGGTAATGCACCATCGGCCCATGCTTCCCTGAGGATCGGTGTCCAACACGGCAACGCTATTCTTGTTCGATTGAGCAAGCGCCACAGCCAAATTTGATGCAAGTGTTGTTTTTCCTGCACCGCCCTTTTGCTGGGCGATGGTAATTACTTTAGCAACCACTGGTGTTACCTCTCAAAGTAACCTCGATGGGGTTATCCTATAATCCAGTGCCAAAAGCGCAAGGAACATTTGTGGCTGTTCCACAAACCAGATTTAAACACTAGTGCCTGTGGTGTTTGGCCTAAGCCTCGTGACGGTTTGCCCAGAGCTCCCACATAAACCGGGTTCTGACGCCAAGATCGAGAAATGGTCTCGGGGGCAGGGCGCTGGGTGACCCAAGTGACAACATATCCTCAATCATCGGGTTATCCCGCTCAGTAGCCATATCAGCCGCCAGAATGCCGCCGAATGTACCTTTCGTAACACCCACAGCATTTTGACAAACCGCAGACCAGATATTTGGCGCCAGCTGCCCGAAACCGGGAGCACTGTTGCTGGAAAGACAGACAATCCCGCTCCAGGTATGTTCCATGGTCACATCCGGAAGGTTAGGAAAGCGCTCATCAAACAATTGCTTGTGCCGGGCAGCAACTTTCAACCGGTCTTGCTCCGTCACCATCTGATTTGGATTGAAGTTCAACCCTTGCCGGATGAGAATACGATGGTCATTGGTGTATCGCATGGTAATGCCTGCAAAAGCGTTGGCAGGTGTTAACCCCCAGGGTTTGTCGACCCCATAGGCAGCCCGTTCTTCTTCCGTGAGAACACGACTCAAGCTTCCCCAGGCAACAAGGTGAAGGAAACGGTTTTTGTAAAAGCCGAACTGTTCTGAATATCCATTTGCCGCAAGGATCATTCGTGGAGCCCGCAACGAACCGTTCTCTGTGGTAAGCTGGACACCGTTTTGATACTCGGCCTGAATAACAGGGGAATTTTCATAAAGCGTCACATTGTCCGGTAAGCTATCTGCTAGTCCTCTGGTGAGTGCTGCCGGGTTCATCAATGCTCCGCCTGGTGTGAAGACTGCTGCGGTGAAATGATCAGACCCGATGCGGGACTTGATCTGATCTGTATCCAACCATTCAAAGGGTTCACCCAGGGCTTCAAGTTCCTTGGCATAAGGCTCCAGTACATCGCGAGTGCCCCGCTCAGAAACAGCAGTGTGATAGCGCCCGTCCAATGACCAGTCACATTCAATGTTGTGCTCATCAACGGCGGACTTCAGATGATCAATTGCCATTCGTGCCAGTCGCATGAAGCGGTGCGAACCTTCCAACTCATCGAGAGATGATCCCACATTATGGGGAAGGTCGATCGCAAAGCCTGAATTCCTGCCGGAGGCGTTTTCACCGGCAACACCAGCATCTATAAGCGCGATGTGCTGATCCGGACAGTTCTCCGCCAGCCGTCTTGCAGCTGCCAATCCGGCGTAGCCTGCGCCCAAAACAATCCAGTCAGCTGCCACATCACCAGCCAAACCTGGCTTCGCGGTGCGAGAGGAAAGGACACCGCTCCAGCCATTCGTTGCATCTGACTTTGGTAGGCGTTTGATCTTCATGATTGCTCCTCCGCCCAGTTAGCCGGGTGTATGGTGTAGAAAACAAGCGCTGATTTTGAAGTGTAGGTGAGTTTGGTATTCTTCGGCAACCAGATGCAGTCAAGCGGGCCTGCTTCCAGAGTACCTGTCGGCGTCTTGATGCTCACATTGCCTTCAAGAACCAGGATCACTTCATCATATTTCACTTCCCAGGGAATTTCCGCGTCGATGAACCTTGCAAAGCCCGTTCCAAGCTGTGTGCCGTCATCGGGGCCTGTAACCACCGTGACCTTTGCCTGATCACCGTACTCAAAACGTGGTGTAAATTGCAGATCACCAAAGGCGATAACTTTTGCGCTTGTCACATTGCCCATGAAAGACCCTCCCGGATTATGATTTTTAGACCTTTTCAAAAAACATACACTAATGTATTGTTCCATTCAATAGTGTACGGAAAGCGCGAAAATGGAATTGGTATCAAAGAAAAACCGGTCAGAAAAAGAAGCAACGCTTCAGCGGCAGGACTGGATCGTGGCCGGCTTGACGGTGCTGTTGGATGAAGGTGTGGAGGCTGTTCAGATAGCGCGACTAGCAAGAGAACTCAAAGTAACGCGCGGCAGTTTCTATTGGCACTTTGAAAAACGCGAGGACCTGCTTTCCGCCTTGCTGGATGAGTGGAGTGCCAGAAACACAGGCAAGATGGTGGAAATTCTGGAAGAGGCCCAGTCCCTTGAACAGGGTATTCTGGAATTGTTTTTCATCTGGGTGGATCACACACATTTCAATCCTGACCTTGATCAGGCGGTGAGGGATTGGGGAAGATTTGACCCGGCGGTTCGGGAAATCTTTTCTGGTGAGGACGATGACCGGATTGAAGCAATTGCACGGTTTCTGCGAGGGCAGGGGTTCGAGGAGAAGGAAGCTTTTGTCCGAGCCCGTATAATTTACTTCACACAGGTGAGTTACTTCGCTCTGCGGGTATCTGAAACGATTGAGGAGCGCGTTGGCTACCTCTCCGCATATTTCCTGAGTTTCACAGGCAAGGAGATCAATGCAGGAACAGCCGAGCGCTTCAGGCAACGCATGCTCAAATGGGCACAGGAAACATCATGACCGAGACCCAAACCATAAAACCAAATCGCAGACGGTCCGGTGGCAGACACGCCAAGGCACTTGCGAGAAGCAATGCAGCTGAGAAAGTCTTTGATGCCGCATGGCGCCAATGGAAGAATCCGTATCAGCCGATTGAGCAATTCAGCACCGACGAGATTGAAGCAATCCACAACGCGTCACTCAACGTGCTCAAGGAAACCGGAATTCGCATCCTCCATGAAAGGGCGATCGAGTTTTACGTAAATTCAGGCCACACGCTGAAGGATGAAAACATCATCCAGTTTGACGCCGATCTCCTGATGAAACAGATCGGCATGGCACCTGAAATCGTAACCTTCAAAACCCGTAATCCGGATCGCAGCGTCACCGTCGGCGGAAAGCATGTGGGGATTTGCACGACCGGGGGTACGCCCAATTTTTCTGACCTTGATAAAGGAAGACGCCCGGGAACACTCAAATCGCTCGACACCTTTTGCCAGTTGTCGCAATCCTTTGATGTGATCCACATGATCGGCCCGTTTGTGGAGCCGCAGGATATTCCCACAAATATCCGGCATCTGGCGATGACCAAATCGGTTGTCACACAAACCGATAAAGTCCCCTTCGTCTTCTTCCGCGGAACCGAGGCGGTAGCCGATGCTTACGAAATTATCCGTATCGCCAATGGTCTCACCCAGGAGGAGTTTGAAAACACACCGGTCTGCTATTCGGTCGCAAATTCAAACTCCCCATTGCAGCTGGACCTGCTAATGTGCCAGGGCATCATTGATGCGGCGAATGCCGGGCAGATGACTATACTGACACCGTTCACACTGGCCGGTGCCATGGCGCCCGTCACAATCCCTGGCGCACTGGTCTTGCAGAATGCAGAGGCCCTGGCAGGGATAGCCCTGTCTCAGATCGTCAAGCCTGGTTCTCCCGTTTCCTATGGTAGTTTTACCAGCAATGTGGACATGAAAACTGGCGCGCCGGCCTTCGGAACACCGGAATATACGCGTGCGGCGTTTGCCTCAGGACAATTGGCGCGGCGTTATCGCCTGCCGCTTCGTTCTTCCGGGGTGACGGCTTCCAATGCACCGGATGCACAGGCAGCTTACGAAATGCAGATGTCACTCTGGGGTGCATTGATGGGCGGCACAAACATCCTGCTGCATGGTGCCGGATGGCTCGAGGGTGGGCTCACCGCTTCAGCGGAAAAGTTCATCATGGATATTGAGATGCTGCAGATGTTTGCAGAACTCTTCAAGCCATTGGAAGTCAACGCCGAAACCCTGGCAAACCATGCCATTGCAGATGTGGGTCATGGCGGGCATTTCTTCGGCACGCAACACACGCTGGAGCGGTTCGAGACAGCCTTCTATTCGCCTTTGCTATCGGACTGGAGCAACTTCGAGAACTGGCGCGACAGCGGGTCGGTGGACACAACGCAACGGGCAAACCAGATATATCACAACACGATCAGAAACTACGAAAGACCACCAATTTCGGATGCAGCTATGGAGGAGATCGTCGCCTTCATCGCTCGAAGGGAGAGTGAAGGCGGTGCCGACATAGAGCGGTAAGTTGCGTCACTACGGAAACACCAGAATAGCCTGCATTCTACGGATATTGGCCCCGGGGAATTTTTGCCCCAGTTTTTCCTGCTCGAAAAACGCATTTGCTGATGCTTTTTCATCACCCGCATAAACCGCAATGAAGGAAAAATCCGGGTTCACATTCGAATAGGTAATGTTTTCTTCTACATCGTCATCACAATTAAACCGGTCCATAAACACTTTGTTCTTTGCAAAGAGTTTCTGAATCTTAAATCGGTCCTGCTCTTTGAGCGTTCATCGTTTTGCAGACTTCAATATAACTGCGTAGAATTCTTCTGATCTGAATTCCGCTCTTGCCAACCCATCCGTGGGCAGGGAAAAAGAGAGCTCGTGCGGTTTGAAACCGCTTTGGTCGTATGCATCAGGTGAACCATCAACCTGGCCTGGCAAATCATCACTGGCGTGAACAGGAAGCGCCAAAGCGAGACCCATACAAAGTGGCAGTGCAAACAGCTTGTTAAAGGGTTTAAGTAACATGCAAACCTCTCCGGCAATCGGTTGAAACAGTAGTGTTCGAAATTGACACAACTACGCCTTTCATACAGTTTAGGCTCCAGCTTTGCCCATTTTGAGACACAATTATTAATTTCTGTCGCTTGAACGTTAAGATGCCGAAGTTGAATCAATCTGCAATGTTCTTGTTATAAGGCACTGTAAAAATTGAAAAAAATGGAGGAATTCCGATTATTTCTCCGCTGAGGTAAGTGCATTTTGCCAACTGGCACGGCCTTTGCAAATTACTGGGCAACACCAAACTGGATACTTGGTGTTTCATTTTATTCCCTATGAAGATGGTCGCGAACGCCCCTGCGGCCATCTTTTTTTTCGCCAGGTTTGAGTGTTCACTTGAGATTTTATTTGGTCTTGCTCGTCATCCGACGAGCGCTCGCTCACGCACTGACACAAAGCGGTTCGCTTTGCTTGTGCTGCCACGCAGGGAATTCTTTTCCCTTGCGGGAATCCTTTCGCGCTCGCGCGAGAGGTTTCACCTCCGCTCCGCGAGGGCGCGCCGTCCGGCGCGGTCGGCTATCGCCTCCCGGAGCTTTGCTCCGGTATGATTTCTTCTACAAACAACGGGCTGCTCTTTTGGGTGCAGGTTTCATTGCTTGATCGTCGTGGTGCTCAATAAGAGCAGCCCGGTGAAGGAAGGAGAGCGCCAATCGTTTCCGATGAACGAGCCTTTTTCCCTTCACTCCCTGTTCAAGCTTAACTTCGGTGGCCAAACTGAGTTTGCAGCGAACCCTGTGTGGTGTGTCAATTCACGGCGGGTTCAATGAACAGGCGATGAGGGAATAATAAGGCCGCTCCGAAGGGTGGGGATAAGTTTTTTGAAAAATAAATTTCGCATTTTGGAAAATGGCGGACAGGAAGGGATTCGAACCCTCGAGACGGTTTCGCCGCCTACTCCCTTAGCAGGGGAGCGCCTTCGACCACTCGGCCACCTGTCCACCGACAGCAGTAGCCGATATCCGCCTTTCAAATCAAGCGTTTTTTGGCCTTTCAGCCATTTACCCAAAATACATTAGAATACAGCTGTTTATTGTACCAAAAACCGGTGGCCCAGCAGGAAATTCAGATCACCAAATGCCTTATCAATAGATGTTACTAATGCGAATCTCATTCAAAGCAGACCAGATCAGTCGTTGGAAAAAACTCAAACAACCGGTCCAAACGGATCAACTAAGCCGGTTTCCTGTTAGAATCTTCCACAATCGGGAAATTTGATTACCCCTCCTATTGCAAATGAGACCGGTTCTCTTCTTAATTCGGGTGACGCTATGTCAGGGTCAGGGAGGTGGACTTGATGTTCAATGTAAGAGAATGGGTTCTACCCGGCATTCTCTTTGTCACGATTATCACAGCACTTGCGGTCTTTATGTCATCCGAGCGGATTGAGCAGGACCTGTCCTCCAAGGTTGCGCAAGGCATTGCAGCATCCCACCCATGGGCCGAGGTGAAGCTGGATGGTCGTGATCTCACCATCAGCGGTGTGGCACCATCTGATTCCGCAGTGGAAGAAATCAGGGAAATCGCGGGCAGCCAATATGGTGTCCGCGTCGTAAAAGACACAACGGAACTACTGCCGATAGCATCTCCCTTTACCTTCGCAGTTGATCTGAAAAGCGATGGTATTGGTCTTACCGGTCATATTCCTGACGAAGGCGCTCGCGCAGACCTCATCAAGGCTTTGTCTGAAACCCATCCCAATTTGATCATTGAAGATGAAACGAAACCCGCTCGTGGTGCACCCTCAGGTTTTGCGGAGCTGACCGATTTTATGATCAGCCAACTGGGCAATCTGGAAACAGGTTCTGCAAGCCTGTCTGACGAAAACCTGACCATCAGTGGCAAGGCGAAAAGTCTGGAAGCCTATGAGAACATCAGATCGTCAATCACCGGAACATTGCCCGGAAATGGCAAGCTCGCCCTGGCTGAAATAGAACCGGCTGATGTGGCTCCCTATGTCTGGCAGATTAATCGTGACGGTAACCGGATTTCCATATCAGGCTTTTCTCCCACTGAGGATGCCAAAACGGCAATTGGCGAGAGTTCTAGTGCGGCTTTTCCGGGAGCAGACATTGAAAACGGGCTTCGCGTCGCTTCCGGTGCGCCCGAAAATTTCAAAGGCATCACACAGTTCGCAATCGACCTGATGCAAATGCTTTCATCCGGTGAAATTACGGTTTCTGACCAAACGATGAGCGTAAGCGGGCAGGCAGGTTCATCGGAAGATTTTGAGCGCGCAGTAGCCAAGATCCAGGCTCTTCCCTCAGGCTATGATCTGGCTGGAAATTCCATCAATTCACCGGTTGCTACCAACTACAACTGGAAGGCCGTAAAAGCTGATGGGACCATCAAGCTTTCAGGCTTCGCGCCTGGGCTCGAAGTCCGGCAGGGGGTGTTGGATCTCGCCAAGAGGCTCTCTCCAGACACTGAGATTGAAAGTGATATGAAGATCGCCGGCGGTGCACCATCTGAATATCCATCCATAGTGGGATTTGCGCTGAACCTGCTCTCCGCAACGGATGAGGGGGAGGTGGACCTCAGCGGTGACACACTAACGTTCGACGGAACGGCCACTTCACCCGAAGCTTATGAACAGCACCTCGATGCAATTTCAAATCCACCCCAGGGCATCAAACTGACTGATCGCCTGGCACCATCAGTAGTTTCACCTTACCGGGTGAAATTGGAAAAGAGCGCTGAGGCGGTCACAATCTCGGGCTTCGCTCCAGACACTGCGGCTAGAGACGAGATCGAAAATCTGGCTAAACAGGCAACTCCGGATGCCGAGGTGCAAAATGACCTTTTGATCGCTGGGGGTGTGCCAGAAGGGCTCGACATCAGAGCTGCGGTTCAATCTTCTCTGGAAATCCTTGCAAACATGTCGCAGGGCACAGTTGAGATTGTCGATAATGCACTGTCGCTTGATGGAGATGCATCATCTTCTGAAAGCTTTCTGTCACTCAGCAGATTGCTGGGCGGTTCCCTGCCAGGTGGGCTGGTCGCAGGCACAACACAGGTAAATGCGCCGGAAATCAGCACTTATAGATGGGGTATTTCCAAAACGGGCAACGGGGTCATGTTGAGCGGGAACGTGCCGGACATTGCAACAGGCGAGCAATTATCCACCTTTGCAAAAGCGCAGTTTCAGGTATCTGAACTGAAAGATCAGCAAAATTTTGCCCAGGGAGAGCCAACAGGTTTTGTTGATACTGCTACGCTCCTCATAGAGCAACTGGCAAAGCTCGAGGCTGGTCAGGCCAACATCGTTGCAACGCAGGTTTATGTAACCGGTCGGGCGGAAACAGAAGAAATAGCAAATGCGGTTGATGCGGAACTCAAGGATCGCCTTGGCGGTGCCTATGTGAGTTCTACAAACATCATTTTCCCGGAGCCCGCGCCATCGAATGTGCCGGTACCTGAGCCTGCACCCGAATTTGTCCCACCACCACCGGTCGCGGATCCGTATACATTCAGGATCGGCAAGAGACCAGATGGGTTGAGACTTTCCGGCAATATTGCAGAAGAAGCGGAGCTGGAAGCGATTGCAGAAGAAGTTAAGTCAGTCTTCAACAGTTCAGATTTAGTGATCTCGCTTGATTTGGCATCAGGTAAACCTGAAAATCATGATGCAGCCAGAACCTTAATGCTGCAACAGGTTGCAAGACTTGAAGCGGGTGAGGGCAATATTCGTGGTGACCGTGTATTTGTGACCGGCAAGGCTGAAACGGAATTACTGGCAAAAGAGATCGAGGCCGCTCTTGCAACCGGACTGCCCGAAGGATTCATATCCTCAACGAACATTTTGTTCCCGAAGCCGGAGCCAGTGCCACCGCTTGCAGATCCGTATCGCTGGAGCGTCAGCAAGACGGCCCGCGGAGTTACCTTGCGTGGCAATGTGGCAGATGAGAACGATGCCGGTGCCTTGCTTTCGATTGCCCAATCCATATTCGGTGTACGGGAAATTACCGACAAACAAACCATTGCAACCGGAAAGCCAGAGAACTTTGATCAGGTAAGACGCAATCTCTTCAATCAGGTGAGAAAGCTGGAAGCAGGTCAGGGCAACATCATCGACAACGTGGCTTCCATAAGTGGTAAAGCTTCTTCCAAAACCGTATCTGAAGAAATTGAAAAGGCGTTTCTGGACGGGCTGCCTGAAGGCTTCACTGGCCAAACAAACATCGTTTTTCCTGAACCAAAACCCGAAATCCCGATTGCCGATCCATTTATATGGAGCGTCCGCAAAGCCGATGAAGGCATCACCGCGTCCGGTAATGCGGTGAGTGAGGAGGAACGCCAGACGCTGATAGAAGATCTCAAAAAGTCATTCAACGTTTCCGAAGTTGAAGATATCCAGACCATCGCTGCCGGCAAACCTGAAAACTTTGACAGCGTTCGCACTCTTTTGATCAAGCAGTTAAAGCTTCTCAAAAGTGGTGAAGCAGTTATTTCCGGCAAAGAAGTGAGCATGGAAGGTTCGATCAGGAACAACAACCTGTTGTCATTGATAGAGCGTGCTTTGGCTAATAAAATGCCGGAGGGTTATGACGTAAGACTTAACATAACCGCGCCAGAGACAACGGTTATCAAAGGAACCGATATTGAGTTCAAGCCGCGGGTGGACGAAGAAACCTGCCAGCGTCTGATTGTGGAAGCGATAGCTGGTCGCAAAATATTGTTCGAAACCAATCGCGCAATCATTCAGCCCAATTCGCAGAGTATACTGGATGACATCATCAAGGCGGCTCAGGAATGCCCGGATGTACGCATAGAAATTGGCGGACACACAGATGACCGCGGGCGCGATGAATTCAATCTGGAACTCAGTGAAGCAAGGGCGGATGCTGTTCTGGAATATATGGCAAATAATGGTGTTGAAGGCTCCAGGCTGGAAGCAAAGGGATATGGTGAAACCAGTCCGGTCGCATCCAATGACACCGCTCAAAACCGGACTTTGAACCGGCGCATTGAGTTTAATACGATCAAGTGAGGAAGCAGACATGATATATTTGGCTGAAAATCTGATCTGGTTTTTGTTGATTGCGTTTGCAGTGGGTCTGGTCGTGGGCTGGAGAACGTCCTCAACGTCGCGAGACTCACATTGAACCAGGGATATAAAACGCAATGAATATGTTGATTATCCAATCGCTGATACTCGTAGCGCTGGCTTATCTGGTGGGTTGCATCGTGGGCAGTTTCCTGAAGAAAATCTTCGGTTCCAGCGAGCCGGAACAAATGGCAGTGGCGGGTGCTGCAAATTCGGAGGCTGCCAAGCCCGCGTTGCGGGAAGCATCGAATGTTGCTGAAAAAGCCCCGGTCACGAGCAAAGAACCGGAAGCACAACCTGTAGCACTTGTTTCTGAAGAGCCGGAAGCTTCTGAAGAACCGCAAGAGGAAGCGGAAACTTCGGTTGAAGCGGAAGAAGAACCGGAGAAAGAAGAAACCGAAAAAGAAGAACTAGCAAAAGAAGAAGCAGAGGCTGAAGAAACAGGCGAGGAGCAGGAATCCGAAGCTGAAGAGACACAGGTTCAGGACGAGCCAAAAGACGAAAAACCATCCAAGAGCAGTAAAAAGGACGATCTGACGCGGATCAAGGGTATCGGCCCGGTTATTGAGCGCAAACTTAATGCAATCGGCGTCGACAGCTATTCACAGATCGCCTCATGGAGAAAGCTCGATCGTGATGCTTTCAGTGAGAAACTCTCATTCAAAGGCCGCATAGAACGGGACAATTGGGTGCCGCAGGCTCGTGTTCTGGCCGATGGCAGGGAGACAGAATACGCCAAGCAACTGGACCGTAAAAAAGCAGCCGCCGGAAAGCCAAAATCAAAGCAGGTCAAGAATACGGGAAAACCCAGAATATATCGCAAAGAGCCTGCAAGCGGGAAAGACAAGCTTACCCAGATCAACGGCATCGGCAATGCGCTTGAGCAGAAGCTTATCGATGTGGGGATTTACAAAATCAGACAGATTGCGGGTTGGAGCCAGGCTAACCAGACCTGGATCGGTAAGGAGTTGGGCTTCCCGGGTCGTGTTCAAAGGGAAAAGTGGGTGGATCAGGCCAAGAAGCTATCAGGCTTGGATACGAAAAAGCCGAGACCCAAACGGCCTCGCAAGCCCAGGCAGGCAAAAAAAGCAAACTAATCTAGTAAAAAAACTACAAGGTGTAGTCTGATTTAAGATTGGTTATCCATCTGTATTACTTGATGAATTTCGCAATTTGTGATGCGATCGCAGGTGTAGCCAGACGGGGTGCATGGCCCTGGTTTTCTGCAATTACCACGTTGAGGTCTTCATTAAACGCTTGCATCTGTTCGAGCGTTCCCTCGCTGAGCATGTCGCTCAAACTGCCCCTGATCACCATCATGGGAAACTTGGAAAGAGCGGCAAACTCCTGCCACATATCAGGTATGCGCTGGTTAAGATTGATAGACTGAAGAGCTTTCAGGATCTTCGGATCATATTGCGGTACAATCTTTTTCTTTTCTTCCTTGTATACCCAATGCGCTTCCTTCCGCCATTCTTCTTCACTCAAATCCGGATAGTGCGTTTTGCCGTACCTATAAAAATTGTCTTCCGCTTGCTGCCAACTGGAGACTCGCCGGAAATTCTCGAGCGATTTAGCAACTCTGATAAGGCCTCTGGCATCGATAACCGGCCCGATATCATTAAGAACAACGGACTTGATGATCCCTGGCCGGGTGGTCGCCATGATCATGGCAATCAGACCGCCTCGTGATGTTCCAATGATGTTCAAGTGACCAAGGCCTGCAGCCGTCACCATTGCGATCACATCTTCCGCTTCGGTGGCGATGTTGTAGTTGTCGCCGTTCTTGTCATAGGCGCTTTGACCGCGCCCCCGGTAGTCGATGGCAAAGACCCGGCGGTTTCCTCCCGCTTCAGAAGCAAGGAACATGGCCAATTCATGATAATCTGCAGAATTGCGTGTTATGCCTGCAAGACAGACCACAGGATTGGGATCATCGTGTTGCCAGCCATACTTGCGGGCAAACAGACGTAGCCCATCATTGGCGCTACAATAAAACGGTTCGTACTCGGAATTCATGTAATTGTTTGGGGCGTTAATAGGGTATTGGGGCGAGTGCGTGGTATATTACCAGAACGAAGAAAAATCAACGCCTGCCTTTCCTAAGATCGGTCACAATTGCGAGTTGATTGCCGTTTAAGCGTGTCTTGTAGACCTGGTAATTTTCCATAACACGTTGCACGTAACTTCTTGTTTCGGTGAACGGAATGCGTTCCACCCAGTCAATCACATGATCGAGTGACTTGCCGCGCGGGTCTCCAAAACGTTCTAGCCATTCCCGCACCCGGCTTGGCCCGGCATTGTAACCGGCAAAGGTGAGAATATAGGAATTGCCGAAGTTATCGAGCTGTTCGTCCAGATAGGCAGCGCCAAGCGTGGCATTATATCCGGCATCGGAAGTGAGACGTCCGCGTGAGTATTTAAGCCGCTTCTTCTTGGCGAGCGCTTTAGCGGTGCCGGGCAATAATTGTAGTAATCCACGGGCATTTGCCGGTGAAATTGCCCTTTTGTTGAATGCACTTTCCTGGCGGGCAATCGCATAGGCGAGGGCGCGTCCGGAATTACCGATTTTCGCCGAACCGGGAATGGCACCGATTGGCCAGGCTAGATTATCGACAGCCAGGCCCCGGGCATGGGCAAGCTTACCCACTTGCAGGGAGAGCGAATAGTCCCCTTTACGTTCAGCAGCGGCGGCAAGAATGGCGATTTCTCCGGGACTTTCCATGGTTCTGGCCAGGTGTTTATAAAGGATGCTGGCACGCCCACCGAACCCAACTGCTTCCATCCGCTGGATTGCCCGTACCAGTTCACGGGTCTTGTATCGTCTACGATCAGCGGGTGTCGGGCTCGCTGGCCTGATAACAATAGATCTTTGCCCGAGCTTCGCCGCAGCGAGTTGACCGTAGTAAGTGCCCGCATGTTTTGCAGCCAACTGAAAATGTTGCTGCGCTTCGCCGCCCGAAAGTGACCGCCCTAGCCAGTAGTGGCCCCGCGCAATGCTGATAGGACGGGTGGCGTGCTGTAAAATCCGGGTGAAATGCCTCTGTGCCGTCTTCCTGTCATTGAGGAAACGCAGCGCATACCAGCCTGCGTGAAACTCAGCATCGATGATTTTGCTCGCAGACTGGGCAGAGTGTTGCGAGACAAGTTTATAGGCAAGGCGCGGATTACCGGCTTCCAGCATCTGCCGGCTCACAATTCTCCGCTCAACCCACCATTCATCCGGGTTAACAAGCAGGGCGGGATTTCTCGGTGCCTTTACTAGAAGATTGGCCGCTGTCTTGAAGTCTTTCGTGCGCCTTGCATGTTCAATCCGTGCGAAGAGATACCCCGTATCCTTCTTGGATGATGGAGCCACTGACTTAAGCAATGATGGCGCCTTGGATGATTTTCTGACTACAGCTGCCCGTGCCTTTGCCAGACTGGATTGTTTCGCAAGGCCAGCTATCCTCAAGGCTCCACGCGCCCGATCATTGTAAAGAAGGCTGTGCATGCGATATCGATGATCTTCCTGTGTGAGGACACCGCCTAATTTGGATAAGATTTGTTTTTCCAGCTTGTTATTGAGTTTTTCATTGCGCCAAAACGGTGCGATGGTTCTGTTAGCACTCGTTCTGTTTCCCAGTGCCAGATGAGCGGATGCAAGTGATATCGCGCCTTCAACGCTTTGCGGTGCATTATTGCCAAACGCCCTGACAATTGATCGGGCGGAGAGACTTTCGCGCGCCAAAGCTCTTTCCGAATTTCGTGCCAAAGCCTTTCGTCCGGGCCAGTGCGGCAGGTCTCTGGCGATGGATGCGATTTCACCGGATGTAACCGCCGAATTGCCTGATAGGGCGATAGCCCATGCGAGGATTTTGCGGTCAAGACTGCCTGGCTTGAGGCCAGCACGAATTTGCAATGCCCGCTGCCCATCCTTTTTGCTCAAGGCTTTAAGCCCGCTTTCCAATGAACCCGCAACAGCTGATACCTTTGTTGCCGGTTTCCCGATCACAATCGAAGCCTGTTTACTACGAGTAGGAACAGTACCGGTCCTGATCGCATCAACTGAAGGTCGCTTTGTGGGAACAGGAATTTTCTCAAGCAATAACTGCTCAATTCCCTGCGCATTGGATGCTTTAGGGAGATAAGTAACTGCTGAAACAAAGCCAAACAGGCTCAAAAACAAAACCGATAATATTCTATTTTTCAAGAATTCACCTTTGCCCGTTATCATACCAACCCATTGCGTGGGACTATTGAGCCCCAAAGTGGTGAAAATTAGATAAACTTTGCCGTTCATCCTTCAATAATATCAATTTACCATACTCTTTGCTTGCACCGAAAACACTGACTGGCTAATGTCCCGCCCAATTTGTGATTTTAATAGTAGGAATAGACCCATGTTCAAAGGTTCAATGCCAGCACTCGTAACGCCGTTTGATGAAACAGGTGCGTTCGATGAAGAGGCATTCAGAGAATTTGTTGAATGGCAGATCGAGGAGGGGACCCATGGTCTTGTCCCGGTAGGCACTACAGGTGAATCTCCAACACTTTCCCATGACGAGCATAAACGTGTTGTGGAAGTCTGCATTGAAGTTGCAAACAAACGCGTGCCCGTAATTGCCGGTGCCGGTTCCAACAACACCGATGAAGCTGTTGACCTTGCCCAGCATGCAGAAAAAGCGGGCGCCGATGGCATTCTTGTGGTGACGCCTTACTACAACAAACCGAACCAGCGCGGTTTGAAAGCTCATTTCGGAGCTGTGGCAAAAGCGGTAAACCTGCCTTTGATCATCTATAATATCCCGGGCCGTTCGATCATTGATATGTCAGTTGAAACTATGGCGGAACTCTTCGAAGAGCATGACAACATTGTTGGTGTTAAAGATGCAACCGCAAGCATGAGCCGTATCTCTGAGCAACGCCATGCGATGGGAGCCGATTTTGTTCATCTTTCAGGTGAAGATATCTCTACGCTTGGCTTCATGGCCAATGGTGGTCATGGTTGTATTTCCGTGACAGCCAATGTGGCGCCGCGCATGTGTGCCCAGTTCCAGGAAGCCTGTCTGGCGGGCGACTATGCCACGGCTCTTGAATTCCAGGACAAGCTCGCGCCATTGCATAAGGCCCTGTTCATCGAACCAAGCCCCGGCGGAACCAAATTTGCCCTTTCACTTTTGGGCAAATGTCAGAATGTACAGCGTTCACCCATGGTTGCTATTGATGCTTCCACTGAAGCTGCAGTACGTGATGCCATGGTTCATGCTGGATTGATCAACTAATCAACCACATCCAAGTTGCAATCATGGCTCCTAAAAAGAAAGACAATACCAATGGCCGGCTGATTGCAGATAACCGCAAGGCTCGGCATGAGTACGAGTTTCTGGAAACTCTGGAAGCCGGACTGCAATTGACCGGGACCGAGGTGAAATCGCTTCGCAATGGCAAGGCCAATATCGCTGAAAGCTATGCCACCGAGGAAGAGGGTGAGATCTGGCTGATCAACAGTTACATTCCTGAATATCTGGAAGGTAACCGAAACAATCATAATCCCAGACGTCGTCGTAAGTTGCTGTTGCACAAGAAAGAAATGTCGAAACTGATCGGTGCCGTTCAGCGTGAGGGCCTGACCCTTATTCCCAACCGGCTTTATTTCAATGATCGCGGCATTGCCAAACTGCAACTGGTGCTGGGTCGCGGGCGTAAAGCGCATGACAAGCGTCAGGTTGCCAAGAAACGTGACTGGGATCGCGAAAAGGCGCGGCTTATGCGGGAGAAGGGATAATGCATCCAAATCCCGCCTTCAGGACCGAGACTGACGAACAAAACATTGCTTTTGCGCGTGAGCGTGCGTTTGGAATGCTGACAATCAACGCAGAAACCGGTCCGTTAGTGAGCCATATTCCATTTTTGCTTTCACCTGATGCAACCGAGGTGGAACTGCACCTGGTTCGTTCCAACCCGATCGTCAGACAAATTTCCGAACCCACACCTGCCGCATTGGTGGTGACCGGTGGTGATGCCTATGTGTCGCCGGACTGGTATCATGTGGATGATCAGGTCCCCACCTGGAATTATGTGGCAGTTCATTTGCGTGGTGAAATTTCATTACTTCCGCATTCTGACCTTCATGGTGTTTTGGAACGCCTTTCAGCCGCCAAGGAAGAACGTCTTTTACCCAAGAAACCCTGGACATCAGACAAGATGGATCAGGAAGTCTATGAACGCATGCAACGCCAGATCGTACCAGCAAAACTGGTCATCTCTGAAATTAACGGCACCTGGAAATTATCGCAAAACAAACCGGATGCGGTACGTTTATCCGCTGCTGATGGCGTTGAAGCAGGTGCTGTGGGTGCTCAAACTGCGGAAATTGCCGAACTGATGCGCGGCGTTAAGAGTTCATCCTAACTATCGGATATGACTCCGGACTTCAGCAAAAACTTCTTCAAACATAGCTTCTGTTAGACGCCCCGTGTTCGTGTTGTAACGTGAGCAATGATAGCTGGAGAATAAAGTATAATCACCGATCGATTGCGCTGAGCCATGTCCGAACGGTGTGGCTGAAATTTTCCCTCCCAAGGCCCGAACGGTTGAATCATGGGAGATCTTGCCTAGCGTGACCAGAGATTTTAAGTTCTTGAAGCGGTTGATCGTATTCACCAGAAACGGTCTGCAGTTGTTAATTTCTTGTCCAACCGGTTTGTTGGCAGGTGGAACGCATCTCACCGCATTCGTGATCGCACAATGCTTTAAGGATAATCCGTCTTCCGGCTCGCCACCATATTCACCGGTTGCAAGATCGAACTTTTGAAGTGTGGCGTACAAAAGATCACCGGCCCAGTCTCCGGTAAATGGTCGTCCGGTTCTGTTGGCACCGCGTAGTCCGGGTGCCAGGCCGACAATCAGGATCTGCACATCGTTGTCACCACCAGCTGATACCCAGGTATCAACAGGTGCATTATGCCAGTCTGGATAGGTTTGACGCTGATCCTGAATAAAATCGTACAAGCGGGGACAAATATCACAGTCCATTGGCGCGTCGTAAATTTGTGAAACACTCATGCAAACATAATCCCACAATTGCTGTGGGTTGCCATTACATTTGAATTGATATCAACAGAAGTCGATCAGTCTGCACCGCCATCAAAATCATCAACTTCTTCAGGGAAATTGTGCTTGTCGGATGGGTCCCGACCCAGTTCCTTCTGAAGATGCGTGAGTTCGATGAAATTGTCAGCCTGCCTGCGCAAATCATCAGCAATCATAGGCGGATTGGTATTCACAGTGGAGACCACGCTCACCTTACATCCCTTGCGCTGAAGGGCTGCCACGAGCGGACGGAAATCACCGTCGCCGGAAAAAAGAACCACGTGATCAAGCTTGTGGGAGAGTTCCATGGCATCAACAGCCAGTTCCATGTCCATATTGCCTTTGAACTTTTTGCGCCCGCTGGCATCGGTGAACTCTTTGGTTGGCTTGGTTACAACGCTGTATCCGTTATAATCAAGCCAGTCGATCAGCGGTCGAATGGACGAATATTCCTGATCTTCAATTAAAGCTGTGTAGTAATATGCACGAAGCAGGTAGCCTTGCTGCATGAAATAACCAAGCATGCGCTTATAATCGATATCAAATCCTAGTGTTTTAGAGGTGGCATATAAATTGGCGCCATCAATAAAGAGTGCGATTTTCTCGCGTTGATCAAACATGTATTAAAGCCCGTAACTTAAAAAAATGAGAGCAGAAAATAGTTTCGTGATTCTCGTGCCTATTCAAAACATACTATAGATATAAGTAGTGGTTGTCGCATGACAACACATCACAAGTTAATGAGGTGACAAACTTCACACACAAAAAGCAATGTGACAAAACAGCTGATTCGTTGGATTTTCCTTGAAATTAACATCATTTCGGGTTAACCACGGCGAAATTTCCACTAACTAAGGAATATGTTGATGGCCCGTGTCACGGTTGAAGATTGCGTAGACAAGGTTGAAAATCGATTTGAGCTGGTGCTTTTGGCTGGTCACCGTGCTCGTCAGATCTCTAGCGGCGGTGAAATCACTGTACCACGTGACCGCGATAAGAATCCGGTTGTGGCTTTGCGCGAGATTGCTGAGCAGACACTTTCACCTGCTGATCTTGAAGAAGACCTGATTCATTCATTACAGAAACAGGTTGAGGTTGATGAGCCAGAGAGCGAAATGATCCCTGAGCCAGTTGCAGCACTACCAGAGGTAGACGTTGTGCCTGAGGGACCAATGTTGACCGATACTCCTGATGCACCGCAGCAGGACGTCACTTTCGACAGTCTGTCCGAAGAAGAGCTTCTTGCGGGAATTGAAGGTCTTGTACCACCTGAAAAGAGTGACGATTACTAAGTTTAATCGACCAATTTTGAATGTTTTAACTCCGGCAGGGCTTTAAAAGCACTGCCGGATGTTTCATATTTGGGGGAGGCACTCTTGTTTTGAGTGCAGATGATGCTCCCAAACGGATATGAAAAGAAATGATGCGCCAATATGAACTCGTGGAGCGTGTCGCGGGTTACATTGAACAGCCAAATGAAGCCTTACTGAACAAGGCTTATGTTTACGCCATGCAAAAACATGGCGAGCAAACACGTGCCAGTGGCGATCCGTATTTTTCACATCCCCTTGAAGTGGCAGCAATTCTCACTGATCTGCACCTGGATGAAGAGACAATTGCGGTTGCACTCCTCCATGACACCATCGAGGACACTGATGCCACCCGACGAGAGATTGATGACATTTTCGGTGACAAGATCGGTCATCTGGTTGAAGGTCTCACGAAACTCAAGCGTCTGGACCTTGTTTCCAAGGAGGCAAAACAGGCAGAAAACTTGAGACGACTGCTCCTTGCGATTTCCGATGACATCCGGGTTTTACTGGTGAAACTCGCTGACCGCCTGCACAATATGCGCACCTTGCAGCATATGCGGCCGGACAAGAGTAAACGCATCGCCACTGAAACCATGGAAATCTACGCGCCACTTGCGGGCCGCATGGGCATGCAGGATCTGCGAGATGAACTGGAAGAGCTCTCCTTCAGATACATCAATCCAGAAGCCTACTCCGCCGTTATGGATCACCTGCAGGAACTGGCGGATAAAAACCGCTCTTTGACGGATGAAATTTCCGGTATCCTTCAGGAACGGCTCGAACAGGAAGACATCAAGGCATTTGTATACGGGAGACAAAAGAAACCATACTCAGTCTTCCGCAAGATGGAAAAGAAAGATCTGAGCCTCGAGCAGCTTTCAGACATTTTCGGCTTCAGAATCATCGTTGATACTGTTGAGGAGTGCTACCGAGCCCTTGGCATCGTTCATACGACCTGGATGACAGTGCCGGGCCGGTTCAAGGATTTCATCTCCGTTCCCAAGCAGAACGATTATCAATCGATCCATACAACGATTGTAGGTCCCTCGCGCCAACGCGTCGAACTGCAGATCAGAACCCATGAAATGCATGGGGTGGCCGAGTTCGGAATTGCCGCTCATGCGGCCTACAAGGACGGGCTTGATATGTTGGGTGAGAGCAAGGCCTATGCTTCACTGCGCAAAACGATTGAGCAATTGGCGGAAGGTTCAAGCCCTGAAGAGTTCATGGAACACACCAAGCTCGAGCTGTTCCTGGATCAGGTTTTCTGTTTTACGCCCAAGGGTAAGATCATATCTTTGCCAACTGGTGCCACCCCGATCGATTTTGCCTATGCGGTGCACACAGATATTGGCAACAGCTGCATAGGTTGCCGTTTGAACGGCAAGATCATGCCGGTGATCACCGAGCTGCAAAACGGTGATGAGGTAGACATCATCCGCTCGGAGCAACAAAGCCCTCCTGCGGCCTGGGAGTCCGTTGTAGTAACCGGTAAAGCCCGCTCCAGTATTCGCAGGGCAAGCCGTAAGGCCATAAGATTGCAGTATTCCACCCTGGGGGCCCGGATCCTCGAACGCGCATTTTTCAAAATCGGTAAAGAGTTCAGTCTGGAAGACCTTGAACCCTCACTCCCTCGCTTGGCACGCGAAACCACTGAAGACGTGCTGGCCGAGGTTGGTCGCGGTGAAATGGCCGCAGAAAACGTGATCAAAGCTGTATATCCGCAGTTTGAAACAGACGAGGTGCCGCCGCTCAGCACAGATGCACTGCCTCAAACGGAAAGTGGCATTGCTGACATGGCAGCCCCGAAAAACGGGAAGAAACCAACCCGAATTCCAATTCGAGGCATAAACAGCGACATACCGATCAAGTTTTCCGGCAATGGCGGTGCTGTGCCAGGAGATTTCATTGTGGGAATTCTGGTGCCGGGTGAGGGCGTCACTATTTATCCGGCGAGTTCTCCCACATTGGCTAAATTCAAGGATGACGGCGCGAAACTGGTTGATGTGCGTTGGGATGTGGATGAAGCCAAGAAGACGTATTTCCCTGCGAGACTGTCCATCCTGGCGGATAATAAACCGGGCATGCTGGCCGCAATCACCAATGTAATTGCGGAAATGAACGCCAATATCCAGAACCTAAACCTTACGGTTCCAGTGGAAGATTTCACTGAGATATTGATTGATGTGGATGTTCACGATTTAACGCAGTTGAACGAAATCATATCCAGGCTTTCCAAAAAGGCCAGGATTTCAAAGGCCGAGCGCATCATTGGTTAGCAGGTGCGACGCCTGGCAGGAGAATTTGCATGAAAACAGAAGAGGTTTTGGACATTTTTCGCGAATGTGGCGCCATGTTGGAAGGCCATTTCATTTTGACGTCTGGCCTCCACAGTCCGGTTTTCTTGCAGAAGGCGCGTGTATTTATGCATGCCGACAAAACGGAAGTGTTGTGTAAGGCTCTGGCAGAGAAGGTTTCCGAAGCTTTTCCTGAAGGTATTGATTATGTTGTGGGCCCTGCAGTGGGTGGCATCATCCCTGCCTATGAAACCTCACGCCACTTAGGCGTTCCAAATGTATGGGTGGAAAGAGAAGAGGGCGTATTCAAACTTCGGCGCTTTGAAATGGAAGAAGGCGCCCGCGTAGTAATCATTGAGGACATTGTTTCCACCGGTCTTTCCATTCGTGAAACAGTACAATCGTTGAAAGATCTTGGTGCAAATGTTCTGGCAGCAGCCTGCCTGGTAGACCGTTCTGCCGGCAAGTCAGATGTGGGTGTTCCCCTTATCGCGTTGGCGGAGTATGAAGTGCCCGCATACCCCGCTGATCAGCTTCCGCCCGAGCTGGAAAACATACCGGCATATAAACCAGGTAGCAGAAACCTTTAGGTCTCATTAATTACTTGTTTGGTTTTTATACATTTTTACAAGTTCACATCTGTTTGAAACAGGATGTTAATGGGTTTTTGATAAATTATATGTTCGGGCATGGGAATTTCAGAAAACAAAAGCTTGAGTGATGTTATTCGGTAGGAAAACACCTCCCAAATGGAGCGAGACATTAAGGATTATGCTTTGGCCGCGCAGAAGCTGGGCGCGGTCCTTTAAATACATGACCAAACGCATCCTGCGTCTCACTGCTTCCCCTCATGCCATTTCTGCCGGTGTAGCTGCTGGAGTATTCGCTTCATTCACCCCATTTATTGGCCTGCATTTCATCATAGCCTTCATCGTCGCCTATATTATTGCAGGCAATTTTCTAGCTGCAGCGTCGGGCACTTTTTTTGGCAATCCGCTCACATTTCCATTCATCTGGGGTTCCACTTATCAACTGGGTCACTTCATCCTTTCTGGGACAAAGGTGGAAGATGAAGGAGAGAACCTGAGTGAGCTGGCAGAACTGGATGTGTTCGAAGTGGGTATATCAGGGCTTTGGCATCAGGTGACAGGAATCTGGGAGCCGGTTTTCAAACCCATGTTGATCGGCAGCATGCCCCTTGGTGTGGCGTTTGGTATCGTGGCTTACATTCTGACTCGCTGGGCATCGGCCACTTTCCGGACCACCAGAAAGAAACGAATGCAGCAAAAGGCTGAACAATCCACTCCCACACATTGATATGTGGGATTTCCATACATATTATATAGTCTCAGATGATCGTGAATCATCTTGTTAAGGTCAGTGCTCAACCTATGGAAATTTAATGATTATCGGTCTTGGAAGCGATTTAATCGATATCAGACGCATCGAAAAATCGCTGGAGCGTTTCGGGGCACGTTTCACAGAGCGAATATTCACGGAAATTGAGCAGCAAAAGTCTGATCGTCGTAAGAATCGCGCAGCCTCATATGCAAAGCGTTTTGCCGCCAAAGAAGCATGCAGCAAGGCATTAGGCAGCGGCATTTCCAAAGGTGTTTACTGGCGTGATATGGGTGTAGTAAACGATTCCAGTGGCAAGCCCGCCATGAAGTTGACAAACGGCGCTGCAAAAAGGCTTGCAGAATTGATGCCCAGTGGATACCAAGCAAATATTCATGTAACGATTACCGATGACTTTCCCCTCGCGCAGGCTTTTGTTGTTATTGAAGCATTGCCGGTTCAAAGTCTTGATAATCTTGAATGCTGAATTCTAACGGGACAGGAAGTGGATTTGTTCTTTGACTGAAGAAAACGTCGATACGAAAGCCGAATCGAAGAAGAAGTCGGAAGGCAATGCCATCTGGGAGACTGTTTCTGTGATCGTCCAGGCGCTGATCCTGGCGCTGGTTTTGCGGACTTTCCTTTTCCAGCCATTCAGCATTCCATCAGGTTCCATGAAGCCGACCCTGCTGGTGGGTGACTATCTCTTTGTTTCCAAATTCAGCTACGGTTATTCGAAATATTCCATGCCGTTTGCACCGGATCTGTTCAGCGGCCGCATCTGGGCTGGTGAACCAACCCGCGGTGATATCGCTGTATTCAAATATCCACCTAACCCGAATATTGACTACATCAAGCGCATCATCGGTTTCCCGGGTGACAAGATCCAGGTTTCTGAGGGCATTCTTTACATCAACGGCAAGGCCGTAGAACGCAAGAGAGCCGGGCTGTTCACTGATGATGATACCGGACAAATCGTCCAGTCCTTTGTGGAAACGCTACCAAATGGTGTTTCCTACACCACGCTGGACATCAATCCACGCGGACATGGTGATGATACCCGTGTGTTTGAGGTGCCGCCGGATCATTACTTTGTCATGGGTGACAACCGTGACAACTCAGCTGACAGCCGGTTTGATGCGGGTTTCATTCCGTTTGAAAACTTTGTGGGCCGGGCATCAGTCATTTTCTTTTCAATTCGCGGTGGGCAACATCCTCTGGCGATCTGGCGTTGGCCTCAGGATGTGAGGTTCGAGCGCATTTTTGATGGGTTATGATGGAATGCCCCCGGCAGGACCTAACCAGGGCAACAAGCGCTTTGCGGTGCTGGAAGAAAAGCTGGGACACAAATTCAAGACGTTTGAAAATCTGGAACGGGCTTTAACCCATTCCAGTGCACGCAAGAAGAATGATACGCTTTTCCATTATGAGCGGCTCGAATTTTTGGGTGACCGGGTGCTTGGCCTCTGCGTTGCGGACATGCTGCATCACAAATTCCCTAAAGCCACGGAAGGTGAGTTATCAGTTCGCTTCAACGCATTGGTGAAGGGTGACACGCTTGCCCAGATTGCTGATCGTTTTGATCTGCATAAGTTCATTCGCACTGGTGATGATTTGAAGACCATCACAGGAAAACGCATGATTGGTGTTCGGGCAGATGTTCTGGAAGCGGTTATCGCCTCCATTTACCTCGATAGCGGTCTGGAAGCGGCGAGAGATTTCATCACCAACCATTGGACCCGCCTGCTCAATGAACCACAGGCAGCTCGCAGGGATTCCAAAACAGAACTTCAGGAATGGGCGCACTCCCACCAGAAGGGAACGCCCAAATACAAGTTAATCAAAAAATCCGGGCCAGATCATGAGCCGGTTTTTGTGGTAAGTGTCAGAGTATCCGGCTTGGAAATTACAACGGGCAGGGGACGCTCCAAACGCCTGGCAGAACAACAGGCAGCCCGCGACTTACTTGTGCGGGAGGGTATCTGGAAAGAAGAAAATGAGTGTAATTCCGATTCTGAAGGGAAAAAGTCTTGAGTGACCCGTCTCAATCCACGCGATCAGGTTTTGTTGCCCTGATAGGTGCTCCCAATGCTGGCAAGTCCACGCTGATGAACCAGCTTGTGGGTTCCAAGATTTCGATTGTGACCCACAAAGTCCAAACAACGCGTGCGATCATGCGTGGTATTGCCATGCACAATGACGCGCAGATTGTCTTTATCGATACGCCAGGCATATTCGCACCGCGCCGCAGGCTTGATGAGGCGATGGTTTCAACCGCATGGGGCAGCGCTCGCGATGCTGATTTGTCTGTGTTCCTTATTGATGCCGAGCGTGGCCTGACAGACGACATTGAAAAAATTGCGGAGAACTTGAAAACAGTTTCAGGCCCTAAGATTTTGCTGATCAATAAAATCGATCAGGTCCAACGTGATCAGTTGCTGGAATTGACGGCCCGGTTGAATGAATTGCATGAGTTTGAACAGACCTTCATGGTCTCTGCGCTTAATGGTGATGGCTGCGCAGACTTTATGGATTATCTGGCAGAAAACCTGCCCGCAGGTCCATATCTTTATCCGGAGGATCATGTTTCCGATTTGCCGTTGCGCATGCTGGCAGCTGAAGTGACCAGAGAGAAGCTTTATCTGCGGCTACATCAGGAACTCCCTTATGCCTCCCATGTGGAGACTGAGCAATGGGAGGAAAAGAAGGATGGTTCGGTTAAGATCAGTCAGGTCATCTATGTGGAGCGCCAAAGCCAGAAAAAGATCGTGATCGGCAAAAAAGGCGAGACCATCAAGGCAATTTCCACCGCATCCAGAAAAGAACTCACGGAACTGGTTGAGCAACCGGTACATTTGTTCCTGTTCGTCAAAGTTCGTGAGAACTGGGGTGACGATCCTGATCGCTACCGCGAAATGGGACTTGAATTCCCGGTAGGATAGCCGCAAACATTAGCTATGGAATGGCAAGATGAAGGTCTGATTCTCGGCAGCCGCAACCATGGTGAATCTTCTGCCATTGTTGAGGTGATGACGCTTGGCCATGGCCGTCATATGGGACTTGTGAGAGGAGGTCGCTCCTCAAGAATGCGCCCAGTTCTTCAGCCCGGCAATTCAGCAACCGTCAGTTGGCGCGCACGTTTGGAGGAGCATCTGGGGTCGTTCACCCTGGAGCCGGGAACGCTCAGGGCTGCTGACCTGATGCAAAGCCAGATCGGCATCTACGGAATTCAGACGCTTGCGTCCCACTTGCGTCTGCTCCCGGAACGCGATCCGCACCCTCAACTATACAATGCTGCAATGGTGCTGCTTGATAACTTCGAGCATTTCGAGATTGCCGCAAGCCTGATGGTCCGCTTTGAGCTCGCGCTTTTGGAAGAGCTGGGCTTTGGCCTTGATCTGAATAGTTGTGCGGCCACAGGCGAAACCCGGGAACTCACCTATGTTTCACCCAAATCAGGGCGAGCGGTCAGCCGGGAAGCGGGTAAGCCATGGGCAGATAAGATGTTGGAATTACCGGCTTTTCTCAACCATCATGATCAGGAATGGGGAAAGGTCCCCCAATTTTTGCAGATCAATTTGGGATTTAAGCTCAGTAGTTTCTTTCTCGAACGCCATATATATAACCCTAGAGGCATTTTAAGTCCGGACGAACGGCAAGGTTTTATCAAAGCAATTACAAAGGCAAGTCATCAATGAACAAGTTCTGGCACGATGAAAATCAGGAATTCGGCTCAATTCCTCCCGAGATTTTGGCAACCAATTCAGGTCTTGATCTCATGAACCGGATGATCGCTGGGGAATTACCGCCTCCACCCATGTCCAAGCTGATGAATTTCCGCCTCACCGAAGTGGAAGAGGGAAAGGCGATTTTCCGCGGTGTTCCACTGCGTGAACACTATAATCCGGCTGGCGTGGTGCATGGCGGATGGGCAGGAACCATTATGGATTCAGCTCTCGGTTGCTGTGTCTGGACAAAAGTGCCTGCAGGTCTTGCCTACACTACTGCGGAGTTCAAGGTTCACCTGGTACGCCCGATTACTGACAAGACCGGTGAAGTGATCTGCGAAGCAAAGGTTGTCCATATGGGCCGGAAACTGGCCACAGCTGAAGCCACGCTTAAAACACTGGACGGAAAGCTCCTGTCGCATGGCACAGAGACATGTGCCATTTTCAATCCCATGGAATGATTATTGATCAGCGGCAACAGGGGAGCGGTCCACTGCACGCTCCTCGATAGGCCAGTGTACGACTGCGGCCATCAGGCCCAGCGCCACGGCAAGCCACCATACGATGTCATACGATCCGTAAATATCCCTCAGATAACCGCCGTAGTACACGCCCAGGAATGAACCCACCTGGTGGGAGAAGAAGACAAGACCTCCCAGTAGACCAAGATGCCGTGTGCCAAACATGACCGCAACCAGTGCGTTGGTGGGTGCCACTGTGGAGAGCCACAAAACCCCAAGGATGACTGAGAATATGATCACGCTGGTCGGTGATTGCGGCAGCAGGAGGAAGGCTGTAATTGCGATGGACCTGCCGATGTAAAGGTAAGCGAGCATCATGGGTTTGGAGTATTTCTGACCCAATACACCTGATGCCAATGAGCCGAAAATGTTGAAAAGGCCGATCAGTCCGATGGCCCAGGCAGCAACCGTGAACCCGCCCATATTCACATCTATGCCCAGATCCGCAATGTATTTCGGGAAGTGAGCCACGATAAACGACACCTGAAATCCGCATACGAAGAAACCGGAGGTTAGCAGGATAAAGGATTTGTGCCCCAGGGCTTCCCGCAAGGCTTCTGCAATCGTCTGGTTCATATTGTCATCGGCAACGCTAGAGGACTTGGCGTTGCCTCTTAGTGGAATTGCCAGAAGCGGTATCGCCAGCATGAACACGGCCATGATCAGCAACGCGCTTGACCATCCATAATTTTCAATCAACGCAACCGATAGGGGCGAAAATAGGAACATGCCCGCTGATCCGGCTGCTGTCCCCATGCCGAATACAATTGAGCGTTTTTCGGGCGCCACATTCCTCGCGAACACGGAAAGGATGATCCCGAAAGAGCCTGCAGCAACCCCAAGACCAACCAGAACGCCACCACCGATGTGCAGCCAGATCGGCGCATTCGCCGTTCCCATTATATAAAGGCCTAAAGCATAAATCAGACCACCAGCGGCAAGGGATTTATAGGCACCAAACCTGTCTGCTAATGCGCCAAACAAGGGTTGCCCAACTCCCCAAGCCAGGTTCTGGATCGCAATCGCGAGCCCGAATGTGGTACTGCTCCAGCCGGTCGAATCCAGAATAGGTTGCTGGAAGAAGCCCATGGCAGACCTTGGCCCAAACGCAAGCAGGGCAATACAGCACCCGCAGAACACAATCAGCTTGGCTTTTGGTGAAAGGGTGGTCTCAGTCATTATCTCAATTCCATTGGTCCGAGCAGAGACGTTGTCAGGGAAAGCGAACAAGCGCAAGACAATTGTTTGATGAAATTCACATCAAAAACCAAATTTGGTCGGCAGTAAAATAATTATTTGCAAGATACTTGCATATGCATGCATTATGCAATAAATAGCCCCTATGACTGATTTATCTTTAACATCCATGCTGCGCCTGTTGCAGGCTTCTTCCTCTATCGAGGAAAGGGTATCCGGCGCCATATCGTCCGTTCATGGCTTGGCGTTGAACGAAGTATTTCTATTGATGCATCTGGAAAACGCCCCTCGTGAGCGTTTGCCCCGGGTGGAACTTGCCCGCAGGCTACACGTCAGTGCATCCACGGTTACGCGCATGTCGGCACCGCTTGAAAAGATCGGACTGGTGAAGCGCGAGGCCGACGAACGCGATGCGCGGCTGGCCTTTGTAGTACTCACTGAAGCGGGGAAAACCAGGGTTGGAGAAGCCCGTCTGACACTAAAACATCAGGCCGAGAAGATTTTTCAGGATCGCTGGACCCGTGAAGAGTTGCAGCAATTGGCTGAATTGATCGCTCGGCTGTTGGCCAATGAAAACGGTGAGCTGGTCTGATGACACATAATGATCAAGCACTTGTCTACCTCGTTTGCGGATCAACCGGTGCAGGAAAAACAACCTACTCAAGGAAACTCGCGCAAGAGCTTGATGGGATTCACTTTTCCATTGATGAGTGGATGGTGACCCTGTTTGGTGAGGATGCACCAAAGGAGTTGAACCCCGGCTGGATCTTTCCGCGCACAAACCGTTGTGAAACGCAGATTTGGGCGATTGCGATGCAGCTTGCCAGTACTGGAACCCCGGCAATTCTGGATCTGGGGTTTCAAAAGAAAGCGCATCGCCAGAAGTTCATGATGCTGGCTCGGGAAGCAGGCATCAGTACTCAGCTGCATTTTCTGGACGTGGCTGCTTCAGAACGATGGAACAGGGTCCAGAAACGTAATGCAGAGCAGGGTGAGACCTATCAGATGGAGATCACCCGAGGCATGTTCGACTATGTGGAAACCATCTGGGAACCGCCGGGTGCAGATGAAATTGCTATTGTTTCACAGGCAGGCTGACCGGTCAGGTTGAACAAAACGCTTTCGAGAACTTATGCAATAGTGAAAACTCCTGTATGCTTGATTGGATCAAGGCAAACATGTGCCCATGTTACTTTAGCGCCATGATTGCCTTCCAGTATTCACTCGAAAAATTACGGGAAGCATCATCATGAAGTATCAACCGGTTCGAAACCTCACCGAAGAAGAGATCAAGACCTACCATGAGGATGGCATCGTATGCCTTCGGCAGTTCTTTGATATGGAGTCGGTTGAGATGCTCCGAAACGTGGTTGATCGGGATATGATCAATCCGGGACCGATGGCACTGGACGTGACGCGGGACGGCAAGGGCAAGTTTTTCGGCAACACCTTTGTTTGGAAACATTACGAAGAACTGGATGATTTCATTCACAATTCTCCGGCTGGAGACATCGTTGCTGGCATTTTGCAATCCTCCAAGGTGAACCTTATCTTCGACCAATTCCTGGTAAAGGAACCCGGGACCACCACGCCAACCCTGTGGCATCACGATCAGACTTATTGGCCCATTGCGGGTGATCAGGTCTGCACCTTGTGGCTGGCGCTTGATCCGGTCAAAAAGGAAAACGGTGCTGTGGAATATGTCTGCGGTTCTCATCGATGGGGCAAGCGCTTCAAAGCAGTCTCTTTCAAGGACGATAATCTTTACAAGGAAGACCTGCCACCGGTCCCGGACATTGATGCAATGCGTGACCAGTACAAGATCGTGCAGTTTGAGTTGGAACCGGGCGATTGTACCCTGCATCACGGTTTGACTGTGCATGGTGCGCCGGGCAATTCAAGTCTTTCGCAAATCCGTCGAGCCTATGTGACGCGGTGGGGTGGGGATGATGTGACCTATTACCCAAGGCCAAATTTGCAACCCATGCTTTACGATCCGGAAATCCCTGAGGGAGGCCCGATAGATTGCTCGCTATTCCCGGTAGTCCGTGAAAACGCGGCAAATCCTACCGCATGAGACTAGAAATCGTACCGGAAAGTCAGGTGCCCAGAAACGGCTCCACTTCTGAACGGAAAACATCCCAGGCTGGCTCATCATCCAGAATGCAATGATTGGCGCTTTCAAGCGTAACGAAACGGGCTCCGTTAATGGTGGCAGCCAATCTTCGCCCCTGATCAAATGGCACACGGGTATCCTGCCGGCAATGGAAAACGATGGTGGGTACCTTTAACTGAGCCGCCTTGTCAAACACATCAATCCGGTTGTTCGCTTCCATCACACGGATCGCATATTCAGGCGTGGCGGTATTGCGTTCCAGGTCCCGCCACCAATTGTGCTGTTCTTCAGTGCCGCCTGGAATGAACAGGTTTGTAAAGATCTGATTGAATGCAGGGTTTTCGCGGCCCCAACCCAGATGGATGAGATTGAGCAAAGTATCAACCATCATTCTCTCTTCATCAGTGGTTGCCCGCGCAAGGGCACCCTGACCATAGGCTCCAAAGAGAATTAGCTGTTTCACCTTTTCCGGGTGTTTCAGGGCATAGGCAATGGAAAGCGCACCGCCTTGAGACAAACCAAGCAGCGTAAATGGCTCTTCGATTGTGTCAGCCACAGCCTCAAGATCAGAAAGGAAAGCATCAAAACTCATATCCTCCACAGTGCGGTCAGACAGACCACTGCCTCGAAGGTCGTAGCGGACAAACTGGTTTTTGCTCGAAAGCAAACGGAACCAGTGATTGAACACCGGACTTTCATGATCCAGCGAGACGTGGCTCAGCCAGTGTGCAGCTCTCAGGATTACCGGTCCCTCGCCAATCTTGGCAACCGCGATGCGTACCCCATCCCTTGCGGTCACAAAGGAGATTTCCTGATCCAAAGGTTCGATTTTGGATTTCTTTGTTTCCGGTTCCGCTTCAGCCGGTGGCGTTTCGGGCTTAACCGTCTCCACTTCGCCCACAAATCGAAAACCACGGCCATGTGCCGTTTTGATCAGACGCTGGGTCTGGCCATCGTCACCGATCGATTTGCGAACAACTTTGATGCAGGTGGAAATGGTCGCCTCGGTAACGATGCGGCCATCCCAGATTTCTTCGACGATTTCATCGCGGCTGACCACCCGGTGGCGGTTATGAATCAAGAACTGAAGCAGGTTGAAGGCCCGGGGCTCCATATCCTGAGGTTCGCCCGCTTTGCGCAACTCATAAACTTCGCTATCGAGTTCCCAATCCTCAAATGAAAATATCATGATACGCCTAATTCAGTTTCAATAATCGATACTTAAATCATCATATAACACTAAATCCGATTTTCGAAGCCGCTTCAACAAGGCCCGGATTTTGGGCAATTCTCAGGAAATCCTCACATATACCTCAAGCATCAAATCCCGGATTTCGGCATTTTCCTCTCAAGCCTGACCAGCCCGGCGGGCAAGTGAAAGGAAAATGTTATGAAAATGAAAATCTTCACGGTTCTCTACAGTTTAACCAGTTATATGATCGGCGTTATAGCCCTTACAGGCCTCATCCTGTTCATCGCAGATGTGTTTATACCGGTCACCGTCAATATAGCCTCACCCATATCGCCTGCATTTACAGGTCTGACCGCTATCATCTGGAATGTGATGTTGATCGCGCTTTGGGGTTTACAGCACAGTGTGATGGCCGATCCGTTCTTTAAGGAAAAATGGACTAAAATCGTGCATCCCGCCATTGAGCGCAGCACCTATCTCTTAGCCGTTGCAGTAACCACAGTTCTGTTGATCGCGCTATGGTCACCAATTCCGGTTGTCCTTTGGGATTTCTCAGCAAGCTCGGCGGGATATGTTCTTCTTGGTGGTTATTTCTTCGGCTGGACAGTGGTTTTGTTCTCTACTTTCTTGATCAACCACTTTCATCTCTTTGGTCTTGAACAGGCATATCGCCTGATTACCGAGACCCAGTCCAAGGAAATCACATTTGTGACGCCACTTCTTTACAGAATTGTCCGTCACCCAATGATGACAGGTATCCTGATCGCCCTTTGGTGTGCTCCAACGATGACAGTGGGTCGGTTGTTGTTCAACGTGGTGATGACAGCTTACATCATCATTGGCACAAGGCACGAAGAAAAGACGTTGATCCGAGATCTCGGCGAAAAATATGTGCGCTATCGCAATAACACGCCGATGCTCATTCCTCGCGTTGGCAAGTTCTTTAGCCCTGAACCAGCAAAAAAGACCCGCCCCCTTTGATGGCTGGGACACCCGGTGGCCGGGAGCAACTCCCGGTCACATCATTCGTTCACAAAGCCTTGAACGCTGAAAAATCCTTCAAAGTCTTTGCTAACCTCGGAATCGTTCATATCTGTGCTATATTCAAGGTGTAAGCGTAGAGTGGCACAAGCCTGATTGCGCACCGCTACCCAACAGGAGAAACTGATATGAGCAATCGTCTGATAACCCGTCGCAGTGTCCTTGCAGCCGGTGGTGCTGTGGTCGCAACCGGAAGTGCAGGGCTAATCGTCCCCGCCTTCGGACAAAACGTTGCTGCAACACCTTCCATGCCTGGTGGATCAAACAATTATCGCCCCGGTGCACCGATTGTGGAACGTATCGGCGGTGGCGGCTTCTGGATGTCTGGAACGGTAAGACGGGCAGGGGATGGCGCGCCACTGGCAGGTCAACGCATTCAGATCTGGGCCCACACCACTGAAGGACATGAGCGCGAACCGCAAAGCCATGGTGCAACACTCACAGATGAAAAGGGCAGGTTCCGCCTGGAAATGCCACAGATCGTACCAGCCTTTGGTCAACCGCACGGACATCTTGCCTATGATAGCGGTGAATTTGAGACTGTATTCCTGCGCCCGATCATGAAGAGCGCAAGAGACAAGACCCTGGAAGCACATTTCGTTCTCAAGCCTGCTTAATCGAAGTTTTTTCGCCCCCATGAACCGGTTTCGTGCAGGTCTAATCTGGATCGCTTTGGCAGCCGCGATCATCATTCCACTTGTGCTTGCCGCTTCAAGCCCGCTGCTGGCGTGGCGGCAGCCGGTCTACATCGTGGCCGGATTTGCAGGAGTTTTGGCCATGGGATTGTTGCTTGTGCAGCCTTTGCTCGCCGGAGGGTATTTACCGGGCATATCCGCTTTCAACTCAAAAAGAATACACCGAGCGATCGGAATACTGCTCGTCGCAGCCGTGATCATCCACGTTTTCACCTTGTGGCTGACAAGCCCTCCCGACGTGATCGATGCGTTGACCTTTACCTCTCCCACACCGTTTTCAGCCTGGGGGGTAGTTGCCATGTGGACTGTTTTTGCCGCCGCATTGTTCGCAGCGCTGAGAAAGCGACTGCAGATCAGACCGCGCATATGGCGTTTAGGTCATACGGCGCTGGCATTGATAACGATAGTTGGTAGCGTCGTTCATGCTTTGCTCATTGAGGGGACTATGGAACCGGTAAGCAAGATAGTCCTCTGCATTCTAGTCGTCGCAGCAACGCTTAAAGTACTGTTTGATCTGCGCGTCTGGGTAATCCGGAAACGGGTAGGGGGTAGAACCACCCCCGGATAGATCACCCGCCCTTTGTCAGGTCTTCTGCCAGCATGAGGGCATTGCCGTCGGGATCATAGAATGTGGCGGTCTTCACCATGCCCTCGACTACATCCGTTGGCCCGTCAAAGCGCACATTGGCCTTTTCCAGATTGCCGCGGGTTTCTTCAATGTCGGGAGTTCCGAACACGGGCACGCAATTGCCAGGGGAGGGCTCAACCTGCTCACCAAAGCCAATGGTAACGCCCTTGGTGTTGGTCTGAACCTCGGACCAACCCACTTCATCGGCATGATAAACCACTTCAAATCCCAGCATCTCCTTGTACCAGTTGGCACTTTCGTGCCGGTCTTTCACAGACATTGCAATTGTGATCGTATCATCCAGCTTAGCGAGCGCCATGGTCTTCCCTTTCAACATAAAATATAGTAACTATACTTTATGGACATAAAATCATTTGTCAACATCACTTCTCGCGCCTGGGCCTTGCCCATTTTATCAAGCATGCATACCGGAACCCCGGGCCGGCAGGCAGCGTTGATAAATGCCACAGGTGCGAGCAGAACCGCCTTTGCCCAAAGCATGGATCATCTGATCCAGTCAGGTCTGCTGGAACGCAATCCGGGCCACGGACATCCCTTGCGTCCCGAGTTCCGCTTAACGAAATTGGGGATTGCAGCTGCTGAAATCGCAGCACAGGTGCAAAACGTATCTGGAAAAGATGATCAGATCCTTCTGCGCAAAGCCTGGACGCTGCCGGTACTTACCACGCTCAACAAGCCAAACCAATTTGGCCAGATCAAGAAAAGCCTCGCTTCAATCACAGATCGGGCGCTTTCCCAATCGCTCCAAACAATGGAGGAAAAAAACTGGGTTCAACGCCAGGTGGATCTGACTGCAAGACCACCCAGACCCATTTATTGCGCAATCAACACAGGCGCTGCAATCAGCAAGGTTACAAGCCAGGCCATATCTTTGTGAGGCGAATGTAAGGCTTTTCGTCAAGCATCTGATAAATAAAGAAAAACATCCGGATTCGCCAATAGCCGATTTCTTGGCTACACTGCTGCGGCGCTAGAGGGATGACATGGCAACACCGCAACTGGATGATCTTCTGAATATCTCGTTTGGATTGAGCGAAGCCGTGCTGCAGCAGAACAAGTGGCCGGATGCTTTGCAAAACATGGCAGATTTGTTCAACGGCTCATTTGCCACATTCGAGTTGATAGACAAAAAAACCGGACAACATCTTCAGCATCACGACAGTTCAGACATGGAAATCCAGCAGGAGTATCTTGGTTATTACATGCCGAAAAACCCGCGCATAGCATTCGGCAATCAGGCAAATACACCAAGGGTGTTGCATGACAATCTGTTCATCTCTGAGCGGAATATGCGGCGGAACGAGTTCTACGTGGATTTCCTGCAACCCTATGACCTGAGATACTTTCTTTCCTATAAAGCCTATGACACGCCTGACGTAATCGGTGTTTTCACCATCCAGAGAGGCATAAACTCCGGGCCTGCTGACAAGTTTGAACTGTTGGCCATGGAAAAGCTGTCATCAACTCTTTCAAACATTGCAAATCTCCAGATCAATCACAGTGAAGCGCTTGGCCATTTGTACAATCTTGAAAAAATGTTTGCCACGCTAAGCGACGGCGTCGTATTTTTGGATAGTACGGGCACGATCATTGATATGAACGAACTTGCGGTGACCATGTTGAGCGGTGCAGACGGTCTCACCATTTCCAACGGCAAGCCCGGCTGTACCAATCCGTTGAGCCATAAACGTCTGGGCAATCTGATTTCAAACATCGCTGATGAAAATGCGCTAGCTGCTGAAAGAAGTCTTTTGGTGCCAAGGAGTTCCGGCCTACCTCCCTATAAGATCAGCGCTCAACCGATTGCAAAAGCAGACCTGCCGCTAGGGAGAAATCATGCCTGCACTTTGCTCATAATCCAGGATCCAGCCAGTTCAAACGCGATAGAAATAGAAACATTGATGGATTGCTTCGGGTTTACAAATGCGGAAGCAAAGGTTGCACTTGAGATTGCAAACGGACAATCGGTTCAGGAAATTGCGCATTCCACGGCCACTTCCTTGGCAACTATTCGCACTCACATGCAACGCATCATGCAAAAGATGTCTATCAACAGGCAGTCAGAAATTGTTCGCATAATTTCCAAATATCTTTGATTCATCATCAATTTTGATGATTACAAGCTTCGGGCACCATGCAAATTTTTTCCCCACTATCAAAATCGATAGCTGAGAACGTCATTTCGATGTCAGGGGGTAGGGGATGCTTCTACGTGGTTTATCAAATAGGCTGGGGCTGGCCAGCTCTTTTGCCGGCGCTTGCTTGTTATCTGTAACTGGTATCGGCGGGCTGGCCGTTTCCACTACCAAAAGCTTTTCACAAGTAAGCAGTATATCTGATTTGTCTGACGTCAGCCGTCAAGATTTTGCTTTTCTTGAATTGCAGAAACTGGCCGATAAATACAATTGTGACATCAGTGCACTCCTGTCCGAAAACCGCGTAATCACCCGTTACGAGTTTGCTGCAGTTCTGCATAATTGTCTTAAAGACAAGAACATCCTGCAGGAAGATGTGACTGTCATAACCCAACTGCAGGTGGATTTCGCAGCCGAACTGGCCACGTTGAAGCTTCGTACAGATTCATTTGTTTCGGATCCTGTAGAGCAACCAACATTCAGTGCGTCGACAAAACTGGAGGCGGAAGTTGTCTTCGGTTTGAGTGAATTTGATGGCCCCAAGCAGGTTTTCTCCACCCTATTTGAAAATGCAGCCAATAATCGACGTACCGCTGTTCCAGGTGTATCTGACGATTCAGTATTCAGTTACCGTGGTCGGTTGAACTTCGACACACGTTTTACAGGTGATGATACACTGCGAACCCGTCAGTCAGGTAACAACCCTTCGCGTTCATACGGCCAAAATGGCCTTGAAATTGTGTTTAGCGGGTTCGAGGCTGATGCAACGAGCCATTTTCCGCTCATTGAAAGTATGGGTGATGATTTCGTTATTCTCAGTCCTGAGGGCCCTGCTGGTGGCCTGGGCGGGGGTATTCGTATTCCAGGTTTCGCAGTTCCGGGATTTGCTGATGTTCAGAATGCCATCTCGACCTCTGAATTCATGGACTACAGGATCGGGGCAAGGTTGTTTGGTGAAACCCATGTCAATTTGGTTTCAACCGGCGAAGGGGTCACGTCATTTACACCATTCATCGGGGTTGTCGGCGGCAGCTCCGAGTCAGAGACATCAATCTGGGGCCAGACTGCGATCTTTGGCGGCGCCCCTGGCCTGGATTTCAGTTCCGGCTCCCAGATTGATGACGATTATTATGGAGCAAGCATCGGTGGTAATTGGCGAATGCCCCTGTCTGTTGAAAATGGCGTTACAATCGCTCTGAGCGCAGAACTGGAAGCGCTGTTGACCGTCCACAATCTTGAAGGCAGTGCGCATCTGACCACGACCGGCTCTGTCAATGCATTTGAAATGCGCCACTTTGATCAAACCGAATCCAATGTAAGTGGCAGTGCCTATATCGAGTTGGAAGCCATTGGGCCCCAGTTTGAATTTTCAGCAGGGGTTGGCATCGACACCAAGGCTCTGGCCGAAATCTATTTGTCACCCCTCGGTCCAGCAAGCGTTGGGGTCAATAATGAAGATGTCTTTGTTGGTCGTATCCGAACCACTTTCAAATTCTAGTTTCTGGTTCCGGCGCTTCTTCAACCGTCGGCGGCTCCAGCATATCCTCGAAAAACCACGCAGCCAGCTCGTTTCTGCTGTTTACGCCAGACTTGCGGTAAACGCTGGAAGCCTGCTGCCGAACGGTTTTTTCCCGCGTTTCTCTGAGTTCCGCAATCTCCCGGAACGAGAGACCTTTCAGCAGCATGATAACCACATCCTGCTCGCTGGCTGTGAGCTGCCAGGCTTCAAACTGCTTTTGCATGACAGATCTGTACTGGCTTGCCAGTTGAAGGGAGTGCGTATCCAGTCTTGCAAGCCCGCCGCCTGCCTGTTTCAGCCGCTCCCGTAATTCTCCAAGTGCCCTTTGTTGGGACACATATTCAAAAAGGAAGACGGCCAGCACAACAGCACTGAGCGCAAACCGCGCCAAATCATCTGCCATGGCACCAAGCGTCTCGCCATCTGCAAATTCCAGGATAATTTCCACCACACTTGTCCCGAATACAAAAAACACGAAAACAGCAAATATGGTTTGCCTGTGTGGTAGCTGTTCAATGGCACTGATCATGGTGATTCCCTCAGTCTTTTGATTTGCTGATGTTACCACAGAAACTATTGTTCAAAATTGACCCTTTGTCCCATAGTTTTATACGCCTGATCCGGCATTTGTCCGATGGACTGAACTTCCACCTCTCGCTAGTCATAGGATTGAAAGCAAGGGACTTTCCTGCGCGTTTCCTGTTCTCGATGCATCTAGTTTTCAAGGTAGAGTGCTCATATGAGTTTACCCGTTTCAAGACGACAGTTTCTCACTGGCAGTGCAGCAATGTTGGGCACAAGCTGTATCAAACCCGTATGGGCGCAAAAGGCTTCTGGCCCGTTGCCCATACCGAGACTTGTTGATGGGAGTAGGGGCGATCCGGTAAGTCTGAGAATTCAAAATGGTGTTTGGTCTTTCATGCCCGGCGTGAAAACACAGACCTTGGGCTTGAGCCAGAATTATCTGGGGCCAACGATCAGAACGCGCAAAGGTAGCGAGCTTAATCTGAACTATGAAAACACCATCAATGAAGGCGTGGCCATTCATGGTCATGGTTTGCATGTGCCGGGAGAAGTGGACGGTGGTCCGCAGTTAGAGATTGCCCCCGGTGAAAAATGGCAACCGAACCTCCAGATCGTACAGCCGGCTGCCACTTGTTGGTATCACTCACACACGCATGGAAAATCCGGAGAGCAGGTTTATCGCGGACTGGCCGGCATGATCATCATCGATGATGAGGAGAGTGAAGCGATGTCTCTGCCACAACAATACGGAATTGATGATCTTCCTGTAATCATTCAGGACCGCACCTTCGATGAACGCGGGCAACTGGTTTACTCGCTCAACGACGCTAGTGAAGATGGCTGGTACGGTGAGATTGTTACCATCAATGGTGCGATCTCACCATCAGCCAAGGTGCCTGCTGGCAAGGTTCGTCTGCGTCTGCTCAATGGTGCCAATGCGCGGTTCTATGTCGTGGCTTTTTCCGATGGCAGGACATTCCGCAAAATCGCCTGTGATGGCGGTCTGCTTGAAGCCCCGGTAGAAATGAATGAAATGGAAATGTCACCCGGAGAACGCTGTGAGGTCATTGTGGATCTGGCAGATGGAAATCCGGCCGAATTGCTGGCACTGTTTGAAGATGAAATCGATGTGGGTGTGTTCGGCAGCCTTGTAAATTGGCTGTTCAAATCGGGAGCTGAAAAGCCGGAACCAGCTTTGACACTCAATCCCGACAGATCACTTCCCGCTAATACGACACCCTTACCTAGCAAACTGGCAACCATCGCTCGCCCCAAGCCTGAAGAGATCGTCAGAACGAGGGATTTTGTTCTTGAGATGGACCATTCAAACGCATCCGGTCACTCAAATCATCAGGGCCACGCCATGATGGATATGACTATTAATGGTGTTTCGATGGATATGGGCGTGATCAACGAGCGCGTCAAAAGCGGCGTGTGGGAGCGCTGGCGGGTTATCTCCAAGCAAGGCGAACATCCGTTTCATGTGCACGGATGTTCATTCCTGATTGAAAAGCTTGCCGGTGTCGATGTGTCGCCCGATCAGGCAGGATGGAAAGACACGGTCGTACTGGATGACGATGGCTGGTCGGAGTTCATCGTGCGCTTTGATTATCTGGCGACGGATCAACACCCATACATGTATCACTGTCATATTCTGGAGCATGAAGATCGCGGAATGATGGGGCAGTTTACAGTGAGTTGATACAGGCAACGAGTTTCGTCATTCACCTGAATAGACAGGCTTGCGTCGGGCAATCCATGCATCAAGACCTTCGTGAATGTCTCTGGTGGCAGCCATTCTTGCAAACTGTTCGCGCTCGATTAATAACCCCTCGTCAATTGTAGTGTTGAGACCTCGATTAACGGCAGTAATGATCCGAGATGCAGCGAGGGGTGAGTGCCTCATAATCCGCTCAGCCAGTTCAAAGGCAGCGGACAAAAGATCATCATGCGCAACAACCTTGTTCACCAGCCCGAGTTCATAGGCACGTTGCGCGGTAAAACGATCGCCCGTGAGAAGCAGTTCCAGGGCTCGCTTCCTGCCTGCAAGGCGCGGCAATCGCTGTGTGCCACCGAAGGTAGGGGGTATTCCGATATTGATTTCCGGTTTGGCAAACACTGCCTGTTCACTGGCAACCGCAAGATGAACAGCCTCTGTGATTTCGCATCCACCACCAAAGGCAATGCCGTTAATCGCTGCTATGATTGGCTTTGGAAAGGTTTCCAGCCGGCTCGTCATGGTCTGCCCACGCCTGCAAAACTCATTCACTGCCACGTCTACCCCAGCTTTCACACTTTCTGAAAACTCATGGATATCCGCACCGGCAGAAAATGCGCGATCACCGGCACCGGTAAGGACAATGGCTCGCAGGGAAGGATCGCTTTCGATCAACTCGAGCAGTTCCAGCATACGGTCATTGGTGGCATAGTTGAGCGCGTTCAGTTTCTCAGGCCGGTTTATGGTGAGAAGCGCAATCGGTCCCTTCTTCTCCATCAAGATCAAATCCTTCATGAGGATCTCCTTTCGTTTCGCAGACCTTATAGAGAAACGAAATTGACGTATACTCACTGAGTAGTATACATAAGCGTCATGCCTGTGAAGATTTCTGCTAAAGACCGGATATTGGATGCCGCCAACCGACTGTTTTACGGCGAGGGTATTCGCGCGGTGAGTGTTGACGCAATTGCTGAAAAAGCGGGCATTACAAAGCGGACACTCTATTATCATTTCAAGAGCAAGGATGACCTCATCGAGGCATATCTTGTGTCCCGCGATCAGCCGAACCTGGCACTTTACAGAAAATGGTTTGAGGAAACGGATGGGGAATTGCCTGACAAGGTCGAGGCGATATTTACAGAACTCGCCCGATCAGCACGTCATCCAAAATGGAAGGGTTGCGGCTTTCTGCGAACTGCCGCAGAACTGGCAAACATGCCAGGACACCCGGCAATGAAGGTAGGGGCTGCTCACAAGAAGAAATTTGAAGCCTGGCTGGGTGAGGAATTCAAAAACCGCGAGGTGAAAAACTCCGGAGATCTGGCAAGGCACATCGTCCTGCTGATGGATGGTGCGTTTTCGACAGTCCTTGTGCATCGTGACCCTGAATATCTCACTTCAGCCGGGCAGGCAGCACGTCTGATGGTTGAAAATTCAGTGAAAAAGGCATGATGTTTCAGCCCGCTCTGTTAACCTTTTTCAAGCCGTCCAAAACGCAAATTTATTAAAAGTTTCAGTAATATAACGTGATCACGCGTTAGTGTTTTGTTTACCTGTGTTAATCAATACTTAAGTCATCGCCCATTAAGAGAAAAAGAAGCCATGATGTCTTTAGAAGTTAGAACACCTCATAGTGAAATGATCGCTTCGGCCTTTGCGGAAGTGCGGGATGAGACGAACAGACGCCAGTCAAAGCGTCTGAATTGCAGCATACCGGCACAGATCTATGTGAAAGACGATACTCATCTTGTTGACTGCACTATTATTGATATCTCAGCAACCGGCATGAAGATCAAACACCCCAATGTGACATGGATGCCTTCCATGTTTGAACTCAGATCAATCGTGTTAAAGGAGCCTGTGAAGGTTCGTCAACGTTGGAACAACGGCATCCATGTGGGCCTGGAGCTCGTTTAAGCGCTGAAACCGTGTGGGGCGATACACTAGGAGCAGCAAATCCAGACCGGCCAGCGCCGGTTTGGATTGCTTTTTATTAATTCATTGTCGGCAGCACTGAGCGCAATGTGCCGTATGCAAAGCTCAACAATCCAGACAGTTTTACGTTAATCTTACCCGATCAGCCAACCTTGGCAATCGCCTTGATCTCCAGCAGCAGGCTTGGATCTGCAAGGTTTGATACACCTATGGCAGTCCAGTTAGGGAAGGGCGGATTTGGAAAAGCTCTTTGCTTGGCAGCGGCGAAAGTTTCGAAGTGGTCATACATGTCCACATGGAAGGTTGTCACATCGACGATATCATCAAAGGTGCATTTTGCCGCCTCAAGCACTTCGCTCAAATTACTGAACGCCTTTTCAAATTGTGCGGATGGATCAGCGATTGCAGTGCCTGCCTCGTCAACACCGACCTGGCCTGAAACAAACAGGAACTCTCCACTATTAACCGCAGCCGAGTAGCCATAAGCGTCGTAACTGGCTTGCTTATCTTTGGGAAAAATCACTTCACGCATTGCTCAATCCATTTCTATACAGTTGCATTGTTATTATTTCTATGCAATCGTATAGAAATTGTCAAACGGAGTAAAAAATGCCGCGTCCCAAGTCGTATGATCGTGAAGATGCGATTACCAAAGCATGCCACGCGTTTTGGGAGCATGGCTTTCAGGCATTGGGTGTTCGGGAGTTAGAAGAGCTTACCGGGATCAATCAATTTGCCATACGTTCTGAGTTTGGTGGCAAAGAAGGTCTCTATCTTGAAACATTGAACTACTACAGTGAAGCTGCAATCACTGGTGAGATGGCTCCGATGGCGGATGGTGGTATCAATGAGATTATTGATTTCTTTCAGGGGCTCGTGACACCCGGTTCGATGACTTCCAGCGATTTTGGATGTTTGATTTTAAACACCAGCATAGAAAATGCCCGCATCAAGAGCCCACGGATAGAAAAGGCTGCGAGAGACTATTGGACTGCCCTGGAAAATCATTTCAGAGCTGCCCTTGAGAATGAGTTTAAGAAACAAAATGGTGCCACTCGCTTCTCACCTGCTGAACTGGCAAAGGCACTGGTCTCCGCAGTTATGGGCATTCATGCACAAAACCGGGCATTGGGAGATCAAACCGGGGGTAGAGCGCTGGTGGAAATTATGTGCGCCACACTTTCAGATTTGAGGACCCGGTCTTGAAATCTGAATTCCGGTCCGTAGACGAGCTTGACGGGCTATATGTCGCGCGCTCGGGCAAGTTGAGTTGTACAGCCATGCGCCTTATGGATGGCAGTCTGTGTCTTTACAGTCCGGTTGCGGGGCTGGAGAAAACGTTGCTTAGGCAGATTGATGAACTAGGCAAAGTATCAGCTCTACTCGCACCAAACCACTATCACAATAAAGGGTTAGCGGCGCATGTTGAGGCATTTCCGGATGCTACGCTGTATTGTTCCGCCGCAGCGAGGTCGCGTCTGTCCAGGATCACGGGTCTGGATTTCAATCCGCTAGACGGTCTGCAAGAACACTTCACTACTGATCAGATTTTGCATGAACCGGATGGTCTTAAAACCGGAGAGGTATGGGTGCAGATCAATTCAAATCATGATCGTGCCTTGATTGTCACGGACGCGTTTAGCTCCACAATCCAACCGCCGGGAAAATACGGAGATGAGGTGGTGATGTTGGGTACATTTCCACGCTATGGCATAAAGGATGCGAGCTTATACAGAATGTGGGCCACCAAATTTCTAACCATGACCTCTCCAACCCTTCTGTTGCCCTGCCATGGATCCCCGGTGAGGTGTTCAGATCTTACCGCCAAGCTCCTTAAGCAGATTGACGAAACGATTTGAAAGGCTTCTATATCTGGTATTGAATTCGAAAAGATAAACGATAGCTCAGCCCACAAAGCCGCTTTTCAAAAGTGGGCAATTGCCTGGCTGGCGCGTCCAGCCATTTGTAACGTCACAAGCCCTGATGGCAGAATTGATAACACAAATAATTCAATCAATTGTTGGCAAATTCGGGAAAAGCGTGCTTGATGGTTTGATGACGATTTTAGTGCAAAAAACAGTACGGAAAACAGGATGACACTTCCGGTTTGGTTAGTCGTTTTCCTGGTAATATTTGCGGCAATTGGTGTTCTCGACCGCATTTTGGCACCATCTGTCAGGTGGTTTTTCCGTCGCAAGCTAAACACCGCGATTGATGAGTTGAACAATCGCCTGGATCTTCGCATCCAGCCTTTTCGATTGACCCGCAAGCAAACACTCGTCGATCAGTTGATGTATGACCAGCAGGTGATCGCCGCCGCGGAGAAAGAGGCTTCAGAACAGAACACTCCCATTTCAGTCGTGATGGCAAAGGCAGAGCGTTATGCTAAGGAAATCGTGCCTTCTTTTTCTCCCTTTGCCTATTTCGGGTTCGGAACCCGGTTGGCGCGAATGTTGTCTCAATTCATCTATCGGGTTCAATTGGGATACTCTGATGATGAAAGCCTCAAATCCATCACTCAGGATTCGAGTGTGATTTTTGTCATGAACCATCGCTCAAACATGGACTACATTCTTGTGACCTACATGGCGTCCGCTCGTGCTTCACTTTCCTATGCGGTGGGTGAGTGGGCCCGGATCTGGGGCCTGCAGAACGTCATTCGCGCCCTTGGCGCATATTTCATCCGTAGAGGTTCCAACAACAATCTCTACCGAAAGGTTCTTGCCCGATATGTGTCCATGGCAACCAAAGAGGGCGTTACCCAGGCCATGTTCCCGGAAGGCGGCTTGAGCCGTGACGGAACTCTGGGTCCACCGAAACTGGGACTACTCAGCTATATGGTTGCAGACTTTGACCCAAAAACGAGTAAGGACGTGGTCTTCATTCCGGTAGGCATCAACTACGACCGGGTGATGGAAGACCGAATTCTGACCCGCAAAAGAGAAGAAGAATTTACCGGTCGCTCGTTCCGTGTGGGCATTGGCAGTATTCTGAAATTTGTGGGTAACGGTATCCTTCTTCGACTGCAGGGGCGGCTCTACAGTTATGGTTCTGCCTGTGTCAGTTTTGGCAAACCGGTTTCGTTGGCAACCTGGTTAAAAGATAACGGCCTCAATTTTGAAGCGATGACTGAAAAGAAGCGCCATGCCGCCATAGAAAAGCTTGGCAGTGACCTCCTGACCGAAATAGCCCGGATCATACCAGTGCTTCCCGTTGCGGTGACGGCTAGAGTTTTTCTGGACGCTGGCGACACTCTCCTGAGCGAACTTGAGCTAAAATCCCTGATTTTCAGGGAAATGAGTGAGTTGGAGGCCTCCGGCGCTCACTTACATATTCCTCGCGAGGACCGTGACTATGCTGCTTCCATGGGTTTGCGCATGCTGACTTTACGCCATCTGGTGGAAACCACTTCTGAGGGCCTGTATAAGGCTAATCCCCATGAACAGGTGCTGCTTGAATACTATGCCAACTCAATTGCGCATCTAGACGGCAAAGCTGAGTGAGCATCAACTGCTCCACTATCAAAGACCCGCTTTGAACCCGAAGCGGGCAAACCTCACACGTCTGGAGATTGCTGAGATTAGGCTACCGTGTAAATCTTTACCGGTGTGCTGAGCCCTCTCACGGAGACACTGCCCACGTCGCTGAGATTGCTAATATCTGAACCTTCGATTGTGTTTTCTGAAATCAGAATTTCAGTGCCCTGCGTTTTGTTCATCGCTTCAAGCCGTGAAGCAAGGTTCACCGCTTCGCCATAGACTGTGTAGGTTGTTCTCCCACCACCGCCCACGTTACCGGCAACCACAGAGCCTGTACTCACACCTATTCGTATCTTCAATGTCTCGCCTGCAAAATCCGTTGATTGAACCAGCTTCAGTAAATCCGCTGCTGCATTGATACCGTTTTGACGATGCTGAGGGTCTTCCACAGGCACGTTAAACGTAGCAAAGACAGCATCACCGATAAATTGCGTTACAACCCCATTGTGTGAACCGATAACTTCGGACGCCGCTTCAAAATAATCGTTGAAAATATCGACGATCGCCTGTGCCCCCTTGGTTTCGGTCAAAGAGGTAAATTCCGCCACATCGGCGATCAGAATGGTTGCTTCCCGTCCAACCGGTTCCAGCACGCCTTCCTGCTGGATCATGGAGTCTGCGATTGACTTGGGTACGAACCGCCCAAACAGCTGAGATATGGATGCGATACTGCGTTCGGCTTCCAGTTGACGACGCACAACTCGCCGGGCACGCAACATCACTATGGCGATCAACGTTGCCACAACCAAGAAAATCGATGATTCCTGAAGACGCGAACCTGTGCCTACGAATTCCGGACTTAGAAAAATCGACAGGAATTCATTTGCCGTTGGACTTGCGGACATATCTCCCCAATCCAGTCTATTGTCCACACCAGCGCGAATATAATAAAAGGCAGCCAGCCATCCCGCGGCCCCGGTTACTCCTGACCACATGACCAGACCTGGCGAGAAACTGAATGTGGCTACGGCCAGGATAACAAAATAGTACGGGAATATTTGAAACCGGAAGATCATGATATCCGGCAATTGGATACCCGGAACAGCAGGAAGAAATGCAACCGCCGCGCTCAACATGAGGATATCGACCGTTATGAAAGCATATTTGACCCACGGTCGATCGTAAGATGTTCCTATGATCCGATAGTGGATTATGCCCAACACAACGAACAATAAGCCGGCAAGGACAAAATCTGGAGCGCGATCAGCACCTCTGGTTATTGCCAGGAGAGCGGTTATCAGAACAACTGCGACTATTCTGCCTTTGATGGCAAGCTTCAGACCCGCTTGCTCAGCTTCGTAAAGCATTCGATCAGAATGTAGTGTTTCCGATTCATTATTCATGGTCGGAGTATGGCTGGAAATCGCATCGAATGAAACCATAGAAAGGCTGGTCAAAACCGGTTTTGATCAATTTTCGACCCACGCAGATGCTGCTGCCGATCAGTCGAAAGGCCTCATTCCTGTTCGGCGTCAAATGCCTTGAGAAAACGCTTCGGTGCCTGGTTTCTCCACGTCGAGAGGAGACGTGCTTTAGCCCACTCTGGGTCGATCTTGCCGCCAGCCACAAGGATCACACCGCTATTGGCATAGTGCGGATGCATGACAAAGGTCTCCGGATCCGCTTCCAGCAAAAACTCGCGTTCTTCGATACTTCCCTTGAAGACGGCTGCATCGATCATGGGGCTCCACCAGGTCCACATCTTTCCATGCGCCTTCAGGTTCGGATTGCCCCAACTAACGGCATCCGTAACTTCCGGCAAATCCAGAGACAGGGCGAGTTCTCGCAGTTCAGTCCAGTTATTGATCATGTGCCCTTGTAGCACATTCACCGGATGAGGTCCTGTATTATGAATAATTGTCTGAAGACAGAAGAAGGCCTATCTGCTCAGCCGCGGAACTGTTCCTGAAGGACCGACCCCGTCTGGAACCGGAATGGTTGAGTTGGCATAGTCAGAATTGATTTCCAGTTGAGGACCTTGTTTGATTTCAATTTGTCTCGCCACGATTGCTGTCCAGTCAGAGAGTTGGCCAACCCGGCTTGCTTTATCCACGATCAACTTGCCCTTGGGCAGATAAACGGTTCCCTCGAATTTTTCCGCGTCTTTACTGCGGATGACGAAATTCCGCCCAACCGGGGAACTGCGGTCTTCAAAGAACAGTAGGCCCGCCATCGCACCCGTTTTTTGCGCCGATATGCTAACCTGGGTTGAAACGCCAAAGTCAAATGTGGCGTTGGAGCCTGTAAAATAAAAGCCAACCCCTTCACCCTGTAGGGTGGCGTTGCCGCTCACGGAAAGTGGTCCGTCTTTGATGATGTAGGTTCCCGGTTTCAGGGTTATGGTTGTTTTGCCATTGATTGAAATGCCGCCGCAATAAACACCCGGGTTAAGAGTTTGGGAAGCTTTGTACTTCTTATTCGTATGATTACATGCATTAAAAAACGGCGGATTGCGACTGCCTAAAGGGTCATCAATCGCCGGACTGTCAGTAATAGGTCTAGGATAATAGCTACCCACCGGTCCGCCGAAACCTCCGGCTGAATAGGTGTTTGTTGCCGTCATGGTTGCACTGCTGACTGCAAAAACCCCCTGCGGGGAGGTGGAGTTCGAATATATGGCACAATCATTGGCCGTTATTTTTGAAGCACCCGTCATGGCAAGTGATGATGAAGACGATGGATCAAGTGCAACCACACAGATGTTTTCATCACCTGCCAGGCTTGCAGTGGCGGTTATCCTGACCGGGAGTGCCTTTTTGTTCACCAAGTGCAACATAAATGGCGTCCAGTAATAATCGATATCGACGGTAAGGCTCTTGCGGTCACTGGAGATCGTCGGATTAATCACCAGTTTAGAATTTTCAGTATTGACGTTCGCTGCCAGCAGGAGGTTATCAACCACATAGTTTTTTGCCGCGTTCTTCAGCGCTTCGTCACTGGTGTTAGTCAGTCCAAGCTCTCTTGCACCCGCCAATGCAGCCGCATCCGCCGAATTCTGAAGTCGGGATTGTACCTGGCTTAAGATGGAATAATCGATCGCAACTCCGCCCATCATCATGAGAGGAACAGCCAATATTCCGACAGTTGTTGCCACCGTGCCTAAATTGTCTTTAGCTAATCGCCGTAAGGTGATTTTCAAATTCGCCCGCCTAACCCCACAATCGATATTCTAGTAACCACACGTAAAAATTACAGAAATTCCCTCATTAAAATGTTGGCTTCTCTGTTATCAAAAAATTTACCCTAATGCATTTTGCCACTCACCTTTGACCGGGTGATCTCATTTGACTTTTTGGTCTGGAAAGGGATGAATGGCCATGCAGGGCCCGGTTTCCTGAATGAGGAAAAGCATCATGCTACGAACCTGAACGGTCCGACCGAAGTCATTGATATCAGACAACTTTCAAAACTTTGTTTTTTCATTTACTAAAATTGTAAGCAAATCAGCTTTTTTGTTTCATCCGGCTGACAGCCTTTGTGCTTTCGGTGGTGTTATGTTTTCAACTTTCAAGCCGATAACCAAATATTTGGCAGGAATCGTGGGCTTATTGTCATTTATGCCATCGAGCTCATTGCCTATTCTAAAAGCCAGTTCAAAATGGAGTTGGTTATGTCTTACACATTGCTAATTGGTGAATACGCTTACTCTGATCATTCGATGAGGGCCTGGCTGGCGTTGGACGCATTTGGAATCAAATTCAAGCCAAACTACGTGCCGCTATTTTCTGATGAACAATCCGCCAAACTGAAGGAATACGCGCCAGCGGCTTCTTTACCAATTTTGTTGGATGATACGTCAAAGGGTGTCCCTCTAAGCTGGGGAAACGCTGCAACCATAGAAATCCTGGCAGAGCGCTATCCCGATGCCGGTTACTGGCCCAATGAAATGGAAGCAAGATCAAATGCACAGGTCTTCGCCGCCCGTGCATTAACAGGTTTCTCAGCCTTGCAAGAACTGCCCATGAACCTTCATGCCAGACATCAGGGCTATAAGCCAAGTGAAGCCGAACAGGCAGATGTTGAGGAGCTTATAGCCTTGTTGGAATGGGCAATAGATCGCTCCGGCGGTCCCTATCTCTTTGGTTCAGACTTCTGTGCAGCAGATGTGGCAGTAGCACCAATCATAACCCGCTTGGTCACTTACGGGTTTGAATACACCGGGAAGATTAGGAACTACATTGAAACACTTTATGCTTTTCCGGCCTTGCGCCGTTGGCATGCGTGTGCTGACGCACAGCTACGGCAAATTGAAACCTGGCACATTGACTTGCCTTCGCAAAGTAACAGGCAATGGCCAAGGAAACCAACCTTACCCGCACAGCCCTATGAGGGTGATGTGGCCGACGCGATAAACGAATTCTGCCCTTACTCAGGATTGCCGATCAGCGCAGACTCGCTTGGTAACATTGATGGAATGATCGTTGGCTTCTGTAATCCCTTCTGCTGTCGCCGGGGAATGGCGGATGCAGAAAGCTGGCCTACGGTAATGTCCACAATGGGCCGGGTATCTTGAGAAACCAGCTAAACAACCGCGAATGATGGCTATCCCTGCTTGGTGAAAGATTGGGAAGACCACACGAGATGATCATGGTAGAAAAATGTTCCGTGTCCTTTACTTTCTAGTCCATGATCAAAGATTTCACCTTCCTCATTCGCCTCATGTCCGCTGGCAATTTTGCCATCGGCATGGGTGCCTTTGTCATCATTGGTATTTTGAACCCGCTTGCGGAGGATTTCGGGCTCACACATGATCAGGCGGGGTGGGTGCTCACCATCTATGCCATTGCTTATGCCCTAGGGTCACCGGTTATCATCTCTCTCACAGGAACCTGGTCGCGAAGGACAGCTCTGGCGTTGGGGATTGGCGTCTTCGGGCTGGCATCCATACTTTCAGCACTCGCTCCCAATCCGGAATGGCTGTTCGCCACCCGTGTGCTCGCAGCCTTTGGTGCCGGAATGTATACGCCCGCAGCGGCAGCCGTTGCCGCTGCCAACAGCCCACCGGAAATGCGCGGAAAATCCCTCGCCACCATTTTCTTCGGTTTGACACTGGCCCAGGTGATTGGCGTGCCGGGGGGCAGTTTCATTGCTTATACGCTGGGCTGGACCTCCGCCTTCTGGATCGTAGCAATCCTGTCCCTGACCTGCACAGTTTTGATCTGGCTTAAAGTGCCAACAGAATTGGATTTTGCACCCTCTGAAATTAAGGATCTCATAAAGAGTTTGCTGGATTGGCGCGGCCTTCTGGTGGTGGCGTTCACCGCGACCCTGATGGCTGCACTATACGTTCCCTATACCTATATGGCGCCGCTATTGGCAGAAACCATGGATTATGGCCGCGATGGTTTGACCCTGGTCTTGCTGGTGTTCGGTTGCGGTGCAGTGGTGGGAAACTGGATTGGCGGAAATCTCGCAGATCGCATAGGTTCTGGCAGAACCCTTGCAATCGTGGCCGTTTCCCAGACCTTGCTGATGCCTTTGTTTTCTTTGCTGCCCATGCCCGGATGGGCGCTGCTGGTCCTGGTGTTCTTCTGGTCGGTATTGGGCTGGTCTTTCATGCCGCCCCAACAATCCCGTCTTGTGGTTTATGGCCAGAGCAGGCAAGGGGTATTTCTCGCGCTTAATGCTTCCGCGATCTATATCGGCGCGTCAATTGGCTCCGCCGTGGGCGGATTGGTGATACTTGGCCTAGGGCTTCAGGCGCTGGGCGTTATGGGCGGTCTGATGGCCGTGGTGGCACTTACCAGCCTTTGGCTATCCGAACGCCTTATTAACGGAAATCAACCTGATTGAACCGGTAGACGGTCCCGCACCACCTCTACGAACCATCGCACACCGTGGACAAGTGCCTCGTCGTTAAAGTCATATTCCGGGCTGTGCAGCGGTGCGCTATCCCCATTGCCGATGTTGCAGAAGGCTCCGGGCGCAATCTTGAGTGCCTGCGCAAAATCCTCTGAAGCGCCCATGCGCGGCGCATCGTCATTCACATTTGCCGGGTCAAAGACGGCTCGGGCGGCTTTCAATCCGTGTTCCGTCGCTTGCATGTCATTGACCAGCGGCACAAAAACCCGTTCGTATTCCACCTCCACGCTGCAACCATGCGCAGCCGCCACGCCATTTGTCAAACGTCGCATGGTTTCCTCAATCCGTTCACTAACCGTGTCATCGAAATGGCGGCAATCTCCTTCAATCCGGGCTTCTCCGGCGATGGCGTTCTTCACGTTGTCCCCTTCGATGGATGTGACTGACACAACTGCAAGCTCAGCAGGGTCTATCGCCCGTGCCACAATGGTTTGCAGCTCCCCGACGATCGAGCACGCGCAAACGATGGCATCCTTGCTGTCCTGAGGCCGCGATGCATGACCACCACTGCCGCGAACCACAATCTTGAACCCATCTTCTGCCCCCATAAATGACCCTGACCGGGTTTCAAACGAGCCGACTGGTAATCCCGGTTTGTTATGCAGACCATAGATTTCATCAAAGGTTATCCGCGAGCCCAGCCCATCACGGATCATGGCTTTCATGCCCTGACCCCATTCCTCCGCCGGTTGGAACACAAGCTTCACCGTACCGTCAAAATCTCCCTCGCTGGCCAGAACTGCGGCGGTTCCCAATAGCATTGTGGTGTGCCCATCGTGCCCGCAGGCATGCATGAGGCCGGGCTTTGAAGAAGAGTAGGGAAGGTTGGTCGTCTCGTGTATGCGTATGCAGTCCATATCCGCGCGCAGGGCAATGGTCTTGTCGCCCGTTCCCCGTTTCAGGGTCGCCACAATCCCGGTGCCGCCCACACCGGTTTCGATGTCTTCAAACCCGAATTCTTTCAAGCGCTCAGCCACAAACCGGGCAGTATCTTCCTCTTCAAACCCGAATTCCGGATTTTGATGAAGGTGGCGCCGCCATTCGCGCATGAATTCAGTTAACTGTGCAGTTATCAACTCTCAAACCCTCTAAGCTGTCGTTTGAAAGAAAGTAACTCTCCCGGATTTGCAACTCAACATGCAATTTTGAGGAATCCAGTTCTGCCATTGCGGCAAGTTGCAAGCTCTGCTCAACTGCAATCCGTTAGAGAATTCGATTACCCCGATAAAACCGCTCAACAAAAGGTTTGGTATTCGCAACGCCTGACGCAATAATGGGTAAAATTCTTTAGTTGATTATTCTGAGTTCTGGCATGCAAAATATTCCTACCATCCAATCCGGGCTTCTCGAACACCATGATTGGGACTTTCCCGTCCCCATCGCCTATGGCCCGGGACGGCTTTCTGAAATCGGTGCCTATTGCAAAAGGCTGGATATTCATAACCCGCTGATTGTGACCGATAGGGGTAGCAAAGGCCTGCCTTTCCTACAAGAACTTCAGGGCCACTTAACAGGCGCTGGTCTCAATTGTGCAATGTTTTCAGAGATTTCACCCAACCCGCTGGACGAAGAAATCTACACCGGCCGCGAAGCGTTTCACAATGGCGCACACGACGCGATCATTGCCATTGGCGGCGGCAGCGCCATGGATGGGGGAAAATCCATCGGCCTCGTTGCTCACAACGATCTGGATATCTGGACGTTTGAGTTCGAACAACCGTCACCGGAAGTCGAGGCAGAGACGCCATTTCCCAAACTGATTACGATACCGACCACCGCCGGAACTGGTGCTGAAACGGAAAGCACCGCAATGGTCACGCACACGGCAAAAGGCATGAAGTTTTGTGTCTGGCATAAAGACTATAAGCCTTCTCTGGCGTTGCTGGATCCCGAACTCACCTTGGGTCTGCCGACAACGCTCACTGCATGGACCGGGGCTGACGCATTGACCCACGCCATCGAAGCCTATCTGGTACCCGGATTTCACCCCCTTTGTGATGCAATGGCCATTGAAGCACTCCATCTGATTTCGCACTGGTTGCCGGTTGTGAACAGGGACCCGCAAAATCTGGAAGCGCGGGGAGGGATGCTCATGGGGTCATGCCTGGCGGGAATTTCCTTCCTCAAGGGTTTGGGCATGGTGCATGCGATCTCACATATGGTTGGTGCGGAATATGATACTCAGCATGGTCTTACTAACGCCATCATTCTTCCGGTTGTGCTGCGTTTCAATCTACCGGGCATGGATGAAAAAACTCTCAGAATGGCACAGGCGATGCAGCTTGATGATCAAACGACTGATGGTTTCATCACAGCAATTGAAAACATGCTGGATGAACTGGCAATTCCGAAGGCTTTGAGCGAAATCGGCGTGCCATCTGATTGCGCTCAGCGCATAGCCGAAAAAGCCCTGCTCGATAGCGCAGCCTGTACCAATCCTCGCCACGTGTCACTGAAAGAGGCTCAGGAACTGGTTGAGACAGCTATTGAAAAAGCAAGGTAACCGTTCTTCAGGTCCCGGCACTGAACGTGTCTTCTGATTATTGCATGTAAAAAAATAGACCGGTGTTTCTGGTCCTGTCGTCAACACTAACGCTGTATATTGAACGTATGCCCGATGACACGTTTTCAGTCATCCGGCATTTGTCCGATGGACTCATCAGGTTGGCTCACCTATGTCGTTTCTACCGGGAGTTCAAACTATGGCCACCTGCTGGTTCTATTCCCATAGGCAACGCAAAAGCAGGCTTACATATTGCACGCCTCATATTCGGAAGTGGTTTTATTGGATACCGATCTATGAAGTTTCTCAGTTTTCTTTTTCTGCTTTTGTTGGCGCAAAACGCCTTCGCATTCTTCGATGAAGAAAAGGAAAGTGCCTATTTGTTCCCGTCGGTTTACAGCCAAAACGCCGACGGCACCTACAAACAGACAATACATTTCTGGCTGATGGAGGAGGACTTCGACAAATTCAAACAAAATATAATCACGGATATTGTCACTCCGGTTCTTGAGGAAAATTCCAGAACAAGCAGTAGGGCAGAAAAAGCAAGATTTTTGAAAAGAGCCAAATGGTTTGCGTTTGAACCTGTTGAAAGATCAACCCATGCAGTTCTTTTGCCTGATACAAGGCGCACAATGATAACAACGAGCAATCTCGGACATGCGCGAATTAATGTTCTTCACACTGAGCCAATTGCCGAAAGTACACCGTCAAACATCACCATAGAAATGACGGATGGAAACGCCCAGACTTTCTCTTTTGAGCCCATAACAATCAAATACAATGGCCTTTCAGTCATTTCAGATATCGATGACACGCTCAAAGTCAGTAATGTAATTTCAAAGAAACAGCTTATCCGATCAACGTTTATCGACCGGTATCGGGTGATACCTGGAATGCCCGGCCTTCTTCGAGAATATGAAAATGCAGGTGCTCACTTCCACTATGTTTCAGCATCACCCTGGCAATTGTGGCCGAGCCTTGAGCCGTTTATGGCGATGTATTATCCCAAGGGGCAGGTGCATTTGAGGGATTTTCCGACTGATATTTTTGAAAAAGACTTTTACAAATTCCTGTTCGGTCCATCCAGGGCATATAAGAGAAGCTCAATAGAGAAACTGCTGACCCAGTACCCCGGCCATAAATTCATCTTGATAGGAGACACCGGTGAATGTGATCCGGAGATTTATGGGGAAATCACACGCAAGTATGGTTCACGCATTGAGGGTATTATTCTGAACAAGGTGCCAAAAACAAATTTCAGCGAAAGCAGATTAAAGGCAGCCTTTTCGGAAAAGAACATCCAGAAGCTAAAGCTGGTCGGAGAAGACGCAGTACCCGGCGAACATGTTTGTTCTCAATAGCATTGTGCTTTTTGTCTGCATATCTGCACCAATCTCCGCTTGGAACCCAAAGCGGATGCACGGAAAACAGCCCAGCCATTCCAACAACTGTATTGAACGGCACTTGTCACTTCCGGATCACATGCTAAGTGTCACGAAACCATTCATGCCGTTCAACATGGTTTTGGGAGAAACAAGATATGACAACTCTATTGGCCGAGAGTGCCGCCATCATTTCTGATGTTCGTGTTTCAGAAGGCGATGCGGTGTCGGCAGAGACCGTTTTGATCGTGACAGAACTGATGAAGATGCAGCATGAAATTCGCGCAGGCTGCTCAGGGGTAGTTCAGAAGATCCATATTGCGGTGGGAGAAGAAGTTCTGAGCGGAACGCCATTGGTCACGCTGGCGCCCGGGGCGGCTGCGACGCAGGCACCGCAGGGCACGCAATCTGACAGCCTGGATCTGTCCGAGTTCACTCAGCGCATGGATCTGCTGGAAGATACCGCCCGGCCAGACGAGGTTGCCAAGCGTCACGCCAAGGGAGGGCGCACCGCCCGAGAGAACATCACCGACCTCTTTGATCCGGGCACATTTCAGGAATACGGGGCCTTGGCTGTGGCTGCACAGAGAACGAAGCGCTCTTTGGGCGAATTGCACAGCCGCACGCAGGGCGACGGGATCATCTGCGGAATTGGGACGGTCGACGGCCGACGCGTCGCGGCGATGGCAGTCGACTACATGGTTCTCGCGGGCACACAGGGTTACAATCATCATCGCAAAATGGACCGTCTGATCGAATTAGCGGCGCGTGAAGACCTGCCGATTGTTCTTTTTGCAGAAGGTGGCGGCGGTCGACCAAACGACTATGATGTCGCTCCGCTGATGTCAGCCTGGCTCAATGTCACGTCTTTTAGTCATTTCGCCGCCCATAAAGGCCCAAAGATCGGAATCGTGCACGGTTTCTGTTTTGCCGGTAATGCAGCACTGTTTGGCGTTTGCGATGTGCGTATTGCAACAGAAAACAGCTGGATTGGCATGGGCGGACCTGCGATGATTGAAGGGGGCGGGCTCGGCAAGGTCGCACCGAATGAAATTGGTCCGTCGGAAACGCAGGTAAGAACGGGTCTGATCGACGTTTTAGTAGAAGATGAAGCGGCCGGGACTATGGCGGCCAAGCAGATCCTCTCATTGCACACCGAGCACACGCCGCCCGCAGACGATCTTGAGCGTGACGCAGACTTGCTGAACATTGTCCCTACTGACCGCACGAAAGCCTACGACATGCGTGATGCTGTCCGGGCCATCGCTGATCCAGACAGTTTTCTCGAGTTCGGGAAAGGTTTCGGGATCGGAGCGATTTGCGGCTTTGCGCGTGTGAGAGACCGCGCTGTGGGGCTCTTCGCGAACAACCCCTTGCATCTCGGCGGCGCAATCGATGCAGAAGCTGCGAGCAAGGCTTCCCGTTTCCTGGACCTATGCGATGCGTGGCAGATACCACTCGTCACACTGTGCGATACCCCTGGCTTCATGGTTGGCCCCGACATCGAGGCGACCGGACAGGTGGCGCATGTTTCACGGCTGTTTGTTGCAGGGTCTCGCTTCGCGCAACCACTTGTCACAATCATTTTGCGCAAAGCCTATGGCCTCGGCGCAATGGCCATGGCCGGAGGTGGGTTCTCTCGCCCCGTTTACTGTTGTGCCTGGCCGACGGGCGAGGTTGGCGCAATGGGTTTGGAGGGTGCCGTCCGGTTGGGGTATCGTGACCATCTGGAAGCAATCGATGATCCCGAGGCAAAAGACGTCGAATACCGCCGCCTCCTGGATGAACTCTACACCCGTGGATCGGCGCTCAACGCAGCTAGTCTTCTGGAATTCGACGCGGTGATCGATCCGAGAACCACCCGCGACGTGATCGATCGGGCCTTGTCGGTCAACTAGGCGAGCCGTTCGCGCTAACTTGAAAGGATCGAAACAGTTTTCATGTGCCGGTACCACCTTACATCTGTGTCCAATATGAAAGCGTAATCAGTGTCCGCTTTATACGCTTGCCGGACATTGGCAGCAATTGCTGGCCATAAGAATGTTCGCAGGTCTGTCCTGACCCCAAAGTGACACTTGCTCTGACCAGTCTGAATGACCGTTTTGAGCATTGAGCAGGTTTCGGGTGGCGAGCTAGTAAGACGTAAGCTATCCAGGTTTCAAGCAATAAGGGAACTGACAAAATGAGCTTTCAAATTCATTCATTGCCAGCAGAAGACTTTGCCGATCTGTTCACGCTTTCTGACGGCGAGCTGTCAAAAATAAATGCCCGTCGACAAATTGTTCAATCGAAGCCTGGCACTCCATGCCGAGTAAGTATGGCTGATGCAGAAATAGGTGAAACGGTTATTCTGTTGAACTATGAACATCAAACCGCAAATTCGCCTTACAAGGCCAATCATGCAATTTTTGTTCGGGAAGGTGCCGCTCAAGCGCAACTGGCTGTTGGTGAGATACCAGAGGTTCTTCGATCCCGACTTATCTCATTGCGCTTATTTGATAGAAATCACATGATGATTGATGCTGATGTATTTCAGGGCGAAGATCTGGCTGATGCTATTAAAAATGCATTTGAAAGCGAACAGGTGGCTTATGCGCATTTGCACAACGCGAAACCTGGATGTTTTGCAGCGTCCGTAACCCGTGTAGATTAAGTTCACAATGCGGAAGTCAGGATTGAGCCCTAGTTGGACATTCGGCAAAGTACAACGAACGTCTGCTTCGGTTTTTACGTTTGTTGATGGATTATTCCCTCAGGACTTTGTGGCTTCCAAGCAAAGTTGTTTCAGTGTGCCAAGCTGCTGCATTAGATGTTTGCGATCTTTTGCATAACCCTTTGCTGCACGTGCTGAACGCTGAATAAACTCTGCTAGTGATTCTGGAGATAGTTCGGCGTTAGCGAGCTGTGAGGCATAGGGTCGAAGCACCGATGCAATCACTGCTTGAAACCGTTCAGCATTGGCTTCCAAAGATTGTCGAGACTTCTCTTCAAATCCTTCTTCGAAGTCACGAGCGTTTGGAACGGAGCGTGCCATCTCAAAACCCGCAACCGCAATCTTATCAAAAATTAGGTCGAGTTTTGCACCCAGCTCATCGGTCTTAGTCAAATTAGCTTCAATCTCAGCAATTGCTTGCTCGGCAAAGCCCTGAATATGAGCACTTAGAATTTCATCCTTACTCTTGAATGCCTTGTATAGCGTCTGACGAGAGCCACACATACATTCATTAGCGGTTTTCTTCAGAAAGCCCCGCATGTTTGTACTTATTGGGTCCAGGGAATGTGCAAAACAAGAGCCGCGCAAGGGTGAAACCCGCCGCGGGATATAAATAAGCAAACCACTGGCGGGAAACCGGACGAGTGAATGATAAGGCATGTCCAAACTACCTCCCCCTTGAGGGGAGGTTGGCGAAGCGAAGGCTGAGCCGGTGGGGGTCACCCCCCTCTTGAAGTTTCTAAGACTTAGGCAAGCTAAGCCTAAGAAACTTCATTCTCCCCCTCAAGGGGGGAGATGCTGACCGTGCCGGATGGCGCGCCCCGCGGAGCATTGGCGAAGCCATTTGCGTGAGCGCAATCAAACAAAGGAACCAAAAATGACTGAACAAAAAGATCCAAATCAAATCAGACTGTTTAACGCAGCTAAACTGCTGCAGACAGACAAACGCGCATGGAAATGGTGCAGCTATCCGATTTGTGAGATGCGGGAAACGTGTCTCGGCGGCCCCAGAGGCAGTTGTGCCCGCACTGGTGGTTGGCCGGTTTGCAGCCGGGAAGGGCAGAACCGCATACGCGACCTGGCCGGAAAGGACACATGGGAACCAAGCGAAAGATACTATGAAACCTCAATGGCCGAGCGCATGTTGCAGGAACTCCAGCTTCTGGAATTTCGTTTGCAGATATATTGTGACAGCAAGGATATTTGAGGCTGCCACCAATGATTTCTGTTTACCTCTCAGATTTGGCCGTTAATCGCGTGCGGCAACAACCCGTCTTGCCCGGTGCCCAGAATTCAAGTTCCGCTTCAAAGCCGGAAGCTTCCCAAACCGCTTCATCAAAGGCGGTGGCGCATTTGAGCAGGGTGCAGACTTCATCTTCGCTGCATCCATATTCAAGCCAGCCATCTTTCAAGGGGCAGGTCTGCACATGCACATCAAGGCAGGTTTCGCTGAGTTCCTTCACTTCCGGGTTAAACGTCGCCCCATTATCGGGACCCAGGAAATACGCATCCATCAGGCCGGAAAAATTGTCCGGTGCCAGATGGGCGATGGCGCCGCCCACTTCCAAGCCATGGGCACGGCTTGCGGCCCTCATCACGCTGATCGCTTCCTCTTCGCCATACCGGCTGGAGAGTTCGCGGAACACGGCCAGATATATCCGGCCCCGGTCTGCCACCGCGCTGTATCTCAATGATCTTTCATGAGTTTCATTCATGCCACTGCCTCCACTTCAATTTCGAGCAACCATGCTTCATCAAAAATTCCGGTGATGATGACGGTCAACGCTGGTTCATGCGCGCCGAGCACTTCTTGTCTCACCTTGGTGTTTTCTGCCCTGTACTTTCGATCAGACAGAAAGATCGTAACCTTCGCAATGTTTTCGAGGCCCATCTGGGCTGCCTCAAGTTGCGATTTCACATTCGCCCAGACAAGCTCTGCCTGGCTAGAAAAATCCTCAGGCACAGATCCGTCAGGATGGACGGGGATCTGGCCGCTCACAAGAACAGTGCGGCTATGACCGGAGATATGAACGGCCTGGGAGTATCCAGTCTTGCGGTCATGCGCCTGAGGAGAACTGATAAATTCCAATTTCATAAATCTTTCCTTTTGGGGTTTAGAAGCCCGAAGGTATCGTTTCCGCGGCTATGCAAACAACGCAAAAAAACTACTGTCGAGGCATAGAAAAACTGAGTCTCAAAAGGTTATTTTTTATGCGATTGTGCGCTCAGGAGATTTGAAATGACATACCGCCTTCCCACACTGAACACGCTGCGCGCCTTTGAAGCGGCAGCCCGGCATTTGAGTTTCAAGACAGCGGCCACAGAAATTGGCGTGACACCCGGCGCTATCAGCCAGCAGGTGAAAAAGCTGGAAGCCTCACTGGACGTGCAGCTTTTCAGGCGATTGCCTCATGGCCTGTTGCTGACACCGGAGGGGGAGGCGTTCTGGCCGCGCATCTCCAAAATCTTTGAAGACCTCACCGATGCAACCGAAGCGATTGCCCCCAAGATCAATTCCAAGAAGTTCAATGTGGGGCTGTCATCAGAGGCTCAAAACCTCTTGCCTGCAAAATGGCCCATGCACGATGATGAGTTGAAACCCCATGTGCGCGATCTCATTGTGAGTTCAGATGTTCAGATGGTGCATGACGATGAGGTTGATTGTCTGATCCGCCTGGGCGGTGGGCCATATGGTGAACTGGCTCTGATCAGCCTGCCGGTTAAAGGAGAGGAGAGTCTGCAATCGCAGGAGTTACACTTCATCTGCAAACCGGGGCTTGCCGGTTGTCGTCAGTCCGAAGCTATTCTCGATGATCTGAAGAGGCATGTTTCGCAAAGCTGAGGGCGAAGAGAAAAGCCGCAGACCAGACGGGCTGGTCCACGACTTTCGGGGGGCGTTATTTCTGGATGATCACTTCCACATACTCAGATGGAATGATCAAAGTGCCATCGGTGGCAGTGTTGAACCGGTTCAGGAGATCACGCATATCCGCCTCCAATTCATCGGCCCTGTCGCCAGCTGCAGCAAAGGCTTTGAGGACCGGACCATACCAGGTCTTGAAATAATCCATGAAATGATCCGCAGAGAAGTACCGGAAATTAAAGAACTGCGATGTGATTTCAATCGAGTTCACTTCATCTCCGAACATGTCGTTCAAGGCTTCTGACGTACCCCAAAGGGCAGGTGAACGCATGCCTGGCGCAGGGGGAACATATTTGCCGATGGTCTTGAACACCTGGCCGATGAAGCCTTGCGGTGTCCAGTTGGCCATGGCGATTGTGCCACCGGGGCGGCATACCCTGGCCATCTCGCGGGCGGCTGTATCGTGATCTGCCACAAACATGATGCCGAAAGTTGAAGCTACAACGTCGAACAGATTGTCCTCGAAGGGCAGGTTTTCCGCATCCGCTTTCTGGAACGCGATCTGATGGCCTTCCCCTTCTGCACGCAACTTACTAGCTTCAAGCAGTTCCGGTACATAGTCGGTGGAGGTCACATCCGCAAAGCGTCTGGCTGCGGCAAGGGTGAAGTTTCCGTTTCCGGCGGCAATATCAAGCACGGTACTTCCGGCAGACAGATCGATTGCTTCGCACAATTGCTCTCCGACAATCTGCAATGTGGTTCCGATTTTTGAATAATCACCTGAACTCCATGCAACATTCTGCTTCGCCTTAATCGCTGCATAGTCGGGGGCTTTGTCCACTGTATCAAGCATTTTGAAAATTCCTTCTGGTCTAGGGGATTAGGAAACCAACGACTAGCGCTGGTTTCTGGGTTTGCGTTTGGAAAAGAAATCAAACATTTTGATGCGTAGATTTCTCTGGCTTGTGGGATATTTTGGTACCTGTTTCTTTTCAGAAGTGACCTGTTTTTCACTGGGCCAACCAACCGGCCATGAATCCAGACCTGACGGGAAACTGGCGTGTGCCGGGGTCGAGTAAGCGAACATGTAGGCGACGACCAACACACCGGCTTTCTTCGAGTTTCCACCAATCCGGGGCAGAATCGATGGGTTGTTTTGGGGCTCTTTTGTCATTTTTGTTATTTCCTTTTTTGGGGACGGACCGGTTAAGGCAGTTTTGATGAAAGGGAATATGCGCCCATTCCCGGATCAATGCTTGAAGGAGACCTAGGGATTACGTGTTGAAAATCTGAAGATTTGTGAAGATTTGCCGAATTTCGGTAAAAAGGGAAGATACTTAGCGGGTTTGCTACATCGTTTTGGACAGAAGTCCCTTAGTTCCTGACCAAATTAGTAACAGCCGGCCTCAATTATTGTTTGTTGGCCTCAGCCCATACAGCGAGCACTGAATTTGCCATGGCAATGTCTTGCGCGGCAATGCCAGTCTGATCAGCAATCGTGATCTGCTTTTCTTCCGTTCGTCCCGACGTTTCACCACTAAGCACAGAACCCAACTCCTTGATGCTGGTAACATCGATCGATGCCGCTACCGCTGCATGGGAGACCTCACCATGATCAACACATTGGTCGATCTTGTCAGCAACCAAAACATCAGCGCGCGCAACGAGTTCCGTCTCAAGCTCCTGTTTGCCGGGCGCATCCGCACCAACCGCAGTAATGTGCGTACCTGGTTGCACCCAGTCAGATTGAACTATCGGCTTGGTTGAGCCGGTTGCAGTAACAATCACATCTGCATTGCCCACAGCTTCTTCAAGATCCTTTGCCATTGTCGCTTGGCAAAGGTGCGAAACGGAATTGATGAGGTTTGTTACCCGCTCTTCATTTCGTCCCCAGACTTGGAAGGATAGGTCCTTTTGAACTTGCGCCACATGCGCTTCTATCTGTCTTCGGGCTTGTTCCCCGCTACCAACAATCAGGATTTTCTCGAAATCTTTGTTCGCCAGAGCGTTAGTAGCAATTGCTCCTCCGATACCGGTGCGAATATCGGTTAACATAGCCTCATCATGCAACACGGCTTTCACTTCCCCGGTTTCCGCTGAGAGGACCATCATCAGACCGTTCCCGGCCAGCATCCCTGCTTTCACATTTCTGGGAAAGCCCGTTGCAACCTTAATGACAAAGTTCTCATCCCCTTTGAGATGTCCGTATTTGATATGGCAATCTGCTTCGAAATCCGGAAAGATAATATGGCCTACGGGTGGCAGGTTTGCGTCCCCCTGACTTGAAAGGCGATAGGCTTTTTCAACTTCTGCTGCCGCTCTGGGCAGGTCAATTAAGGCTTCAATTTCTTTTCGACTTAAACTAATCATTTGGGAACTCCAGAAGCAAAGTATCAAGCTTATGACAACTCTACCGGATTTTCGATTAGAAACGCACTTTTCCAAGTGGGAATTCAAAGCCAAATATCACATGACCGCTTCTGACGCAGAAAGCATGTCCATGCGCGGGCTACTTGCGATGGCAACGCCGGAAGACCGCGAAATGTTTGAAGGCATGTGGCTGGGATATACCGAAACCTACGGAGCGCCTGACCTTCGCGAGGAAATTGCGCAAACCTATGCGAACCAGAGAGCATCCGACATCCTCTGCTTTGCCGGAGCAAGTGAAGGCATCTTTGCAGCGAACACCGTGCTTCTGGATGAGGACAGCCATGCAATCGTTGTGACACCGAACTATCAGTCTCACGAAACGCTTCCCGTCGCCATTTGTGAAGCAACCGGTGTTCCTCTTGATGGCGATGATAATTGGACTCTGGATATCGACCGGGTAGCAGATGCGATCAGGCCAAACACAAAGCTGATCACGATCAATTTTCCTCACAACCCCACCGGAGCCATCCTGCCGCTTGATCGCTATCATGCCTTGATTGAACTATGCCGCAAACACGGGATTTACATTCTGCACGACGAAATCTTCAACGGTCTCGGTCCAAGTGATGCAAAGCATTTGCCTTTTGTTGCAGACATTTATGAGCGTGGACTTTCCTTGAATGTGATGTCAAAATCTTACGGGCTACCAGGCCTGAGGATCGGTTGGATAGCATGCAAGGATCAGGAGATCCTTTCCAAGATGGAGCGCATGAAGCACTACCTTTCCATTTGCAATTCAGGACCCAGTGAGCGCCTTACCATGATAGCGCTCAGAAACCGGGACAAGATATTGGCCCGCAATTGCGCCATCGTTGATGAAAACCTACCCAAATGGGACGCCTTCTTTGCCCGTTATCCAGACCTGTTTGAATGGCAGCGCCCGGAAGGTTCCTGCATGGCATTTCCACGCTACACTGGGCCTGAAGGGGTTGAAGCCTTCGTTGCCTCCCTGGTTGAAGAAAGCGGTGTCTTGTTTTTGCCGAGCACAATCTATTCTTCGGATCTATCATCCACCCCCAATGACCGCTTTCGGTTGGGTTTTGGACGAAAAAATCTTGATGAGGGATTGGCTGCTCTTGAGGCGCATCTGATGAAGAACCAGCAATAAGTAAACCAGATTAGGCTCAGCTTGCTTTCATTTTCTTTGCCGCTTGCGCATAGCCACCATCTGACCCGTCGATGAAATGCACATGGTCACCCTGATGGATTGAAGGAACCACACAGGTGATCAACGCTTCATCCTGCAGGTGTATTCCGTAGATGATTTTTCCCGCGGTTCTTTCTTTTTTCAACAGGCTTTCAAGCGCATGGAGTTCCTCTTCGGAGCAATCAAGCGTCATCATCAAGCCGTCACTGTATTTCCTGAAGTCGCTGTTCTCGGATATTTCCCGACGGAATTTTTCAGGTTCAAAACCATCCACGGTAATGGAAAGCTTGAATATCGCCCAAGCGAAGAAAGCGTTCCATATGGCTTGCAAGTTTCGTGCGATCGCATTGGTTTTCTTGGTGAGTGATTTTGACTGTAACAAAACGGATTTGGTAGGCAACTTAACTGGCGGTCCCTGCTGAGCCACCGGGTTCGAATTAGTGTCTGCAAACATCGTCAAAACACTGGAAACAACCGCTTCAAACGCAGCTGTATCAACACCGTCTGCTGGTTTGACGATAAGGGACGCAATTGTGTCTTTCTTGGCTTGCACAGGGCCCCATTGACAGGAAAGTCCGGTCAGATCCGGTTCCGGTGCTTGCTGATCGGGCGATAGTTGAAAACTTCCCTGCTTCAATTGTCGCTCAGCCCATTCAATGCCGCCGCCGGAAAACATGGCGTATTTCACATTAGGTGAGACCTGCACCATCGTGGCTCGCACATCATGCCCGGACTTGCGTAACTCACCAACGCTAACCAGCCCCACGCGAAGCTCTATATTGAAGAATTTTCTGGCCCAGTTGGAAACAGAGGTCAACGCGGATTTCGCCAGATCTGACTTTTCAGGAGGCACAACAAAATGAGCGCCGTCACCACCAAATGCGAACAATTGCAGATTTCCAGCCATCGCATTCGTGACGGCACTGATCGTGGCAGCGCCTACGAAGTTCACGGTCTTGTAGCCGCCCTCAGCAGCCAATTGTGTTGAGTTCACAATATCGGAGAGACCGACAATCCATTCATCCGGTATCTGCACATAGTTGGATGTGTCGGCCACATGCTCGAAGTGCTCCAGTACCGGTATATCAATTTTTAGTTCCATGAAATTGGACACGCCCCAGTCATTCCTGTTGGATGGTCATAGATGTAGCTCGAAACTAGTCGAGTTGTATAGGCGCAAGCGTGCCGTTGCGATGCAATCGTGAAGCCTTGCCTGAAAGATCGTGATAGGTGAATACCTTCTCTGCAAAATAGTGACAAACCAAGGCTTTTCTGGACTTTGACAAATCGTTTCGCAATTTGCCCCCATGGAGTAAGTTGCTATGCCAAAACAGTACATCCCCCTTTTTGGCAACAAATGTTTTGCTGTGGAGGTTTTTCTCTTCTATTTGCCGCTGGATCATAGGCTCATACTGCTTATGGTAATTTGCTTTAAATCCACGCAGTTTAATGCCAGCTTCATTGGACAGAAGATAGGGGAGCTTTCTGTGGCTACCCGGATAAAACTCAAGCGGCCCGGAATCAGGATGTATATCTTCCATGGCAATCCATGCTGCAATCAAATAGCCGAGCGGGTAGGTGGTCATATGGATCGCATCTGAATGCGCGGCCTGGTTGCTGCCTTTGTGACCCATAATCGTTTGAAACGGAATTGTCTTACGACCCAGCAGATTGTCGGTAATGTCCAACAGCTTTCTGTGACTCTGTAACGCTTTGAGTTCAGCAACCTTTTTGTGCGGGTTGAGATTGCGCCCCGGTAAATTATCGCCTTCGCCAGCCGGATCCTGTTCCAGTTTGATCACACCGTCAGAAACAGCATTTTCGTAGGCTCTCCAGGCATTATCGATCTCTGCTTCACTGAATAAGTTTCGCTCGATATGGTAACCGTCTTCAATCCATTTCCGGTATTTGTCAGCATCCTCTACCGACATATCACCGGTCACCACTTTTGAATCAATGTCCACCATGGCATCTGGACGATCCAGCCACGGAACAGATTCAGATTTCGGAAACTTGTCGTTCCGGAAATAAAGCATGCGTGAAAAATCAACCGGTTTGTCAACATCGTATAGCTCGGCAAACCGTTCTGCTTTGTTGCTTTGAAACAAATCGGCTATCTGTCTTACTATCCCAAGACCGGTCATTGAGAGCTCCAACTGTGAACTTCTGCACCACAGGCAATGATCAGATTAGTTTACGCCCCGTAATGATCCATTCCATATTAGCGGTTTGTTTGCAAGGAGATACGAGGTGAATGCCGGGTAAACAAAGATTACAAGACGGTTTGTCGCACCGCATTTTTCTGACATTGTGATTGTACCTGGGGTATTTAAAAATTTACAAAGAGAAGTCTTAAGTACAATTCCCGTTACTATTATCGTTGTTTATGGTTGGACAGTACGTGGAGGTGCAGTTATCCATGTTTGACATCAAGAAAATAGGGGATATACCCCTCGATCTCCCGCTGGGTGGGTCCGAAGAGCTCGATCCCAACTATATCAGACGCATCAGATCGCAATATTTATTCGCGCAAAGTCAGATGCTGATGACGCAGATGCAGTTTGCAGATGCAAATGCGGCTGTCATGGTGACGTTGGTAGGGGTGGTCACATTCAGAGGCCCAATCAACGTTCAGCAAGTCACCATGAATGACCTTGGTGCCGTGGCGTTTATGCTCTGTGTGTTTCTTTCAGCCCTTCTTTGCATCATCGCCGTGATCCCCAGATATCCCTCTTCGGAAGCCTGCGCCCATATGGCGGAGAGTGATCGTTGGTCCTGGCCAGCGCTTACCGCATCAACGCTTTCTCCGCAGGACTATGCCGAATACATGCATACCAGTGAGGCTTCCCAGCTCATCCGCTTTATTGCGGTAAGCAACGGATTGGTTGCAAAAATCCTGCTTTGGAAATTCCGTCTTTTGCGCGCTGGTTTTCTGTTCGGACTGCTGGCACTTGTTGCGTTGATGGCGAGAGCGGCACTAACAGTCTAAACTCAGGACTGGGCCAGTTCGTATTCCGAGCTCAATTCAAGCCAGGCTTCCTCCACTTCGCCCAAAAGACGTTCAGCTTCCGCACGTTTTTTGGACAAGCGAACCCCTTTTTCCGGGTCGTTTTCAAATAGTCCTGGCTTGGCAAGGCTTGAATCAAGTTTTTGGATAGCTTCCTCAAGCTTTTGAATTTGTGTTTCTTTTTCTGAAATTTTCTTCCTCAGAGGCGCAAGTTCCTTACGTTTTTCTGCGGAAACACGACGAGTGTCCACTTTTGAATTGGTAGCTGACGGGTTGCCGATCTCTTGGGAAGTCTGCGGCTTGTCAGATTTCAGAACCAGTTTGCGATAAGCATCCAGATCGCCGTCATAAGGTTCCACCTGGCCGTTGTTAACAAGCCAGAGACGATCCATCGTGGCATCGATCAAATGTCGATCGTGACTAATCAGGATCACGGCACCGGGAAACTCATTAAGACCATGAACCAAAGCCTCGCGCGCTCCCACATCCAAATGGTTGGTGGGTTCGTCAAGGATCAGAAGGTCAGGGCCGTGAAAGGTACAAAGCCCGAGAAGCAGTCGTGCTTTTTCACCGCCGGAAAGATCGCCGGTTTTCGTTTCCATGCGCTCATGATTGAGACCCATTTGAGCAACCCGCGCGCGAACCTTCGCTTCGGGCGCATCCGGCATTAGAGGACGCACATGATCAATCGGATTCTGTTCCGCGATCAGATCATCCATCTGATGTTGGGCAAAAATGGATACATTGATCTTCGGTGCCTTTACGATATTGCCAGAAACATGGGGCAGGCGTTCCACCAGAAGTTTCGCGAATGTGGATTTGCCGTTACCGTTAGAGCCGAGAAGCGCAATCCGGTCATCGGCGTCAATATTCAGCTTGATCCTGTTCAAAATGGGCTGATCGGATGCATATCCGCACTCCACATTTTCCAGCTTGATCATGGGGGAGGCGGAAATTCGCTCAGGCGCTGGAAACCGGAAAGGTTGTGTACCACTGATTTCTAGTTGGGCAGGCAGCCTGATTTTCTCGATCGCCTTCAGTTTTGATTGGGCCTGCTTCGCCTTCGAAGCCTTGTAGCGGAACCGGTCAACGAAAGTCTGCATATGCTGGATTTGCGCTTCCATCTTTTCGCGGGTTTTTGTGGCCAGTTCCCGTGCTTCATCCCATTGTCGCTCAAAACTGTCATAAGTGCCGCGATAAAAGGTCAGTTTCCGGTTTTCCAGATGAACAATGGAATCAACAGCCGTGTTCAGAAGGTCGCGGTCGTGGCTGATGATCAGCACAGTGCCCGGATATCGGCCGATATAATTTTCTAGCCAAAGGGTGCCCTCCAGGTCCAGATAGTTGGTCGGTTCATCAAGCAACAACAGATCTGGTCTTGAAAACAGCACGCTCGCGAGTGCCACGCGCATGCGCCACCCACCGGAAAAGGAAGACGCCGGTCTCTGTTGCGCTTCCTGCGAGAAACCGAGCCCTGCAAGGATAGTTGCCGCCCTGGCTTCAGCAGAATGAGCTTCGATATCAGTCAATCGCTCCTGGATCTCAGCAATTCGGCCAGCATCTGTCGTTGTTTCCGCTTCATCAAGCAGGGAAGTGCGTTCCGTGTCAGCGCTTAGAACGATCTCAATCAGGCTTTCTTCAGTACCCGGGGCTTCCTGTGCCACCTGACCCACACGCCAACCTTTCGGAAACTGAATGCCGCCGCTTTCGCTTGGATGATCCTTTGTAATCACCTTGAACAAAGTGGTTTTGCCGGTGCCATTTGCACCCACAAGCCCGGCTTTCGATCCTGCAGGCACGGTTATTGTAGCGTCTTCGATCAGAAGGCGCCCGGCAATACGGATTGTGAGATCGTTAAGCTGTAACATGGGCCCGTTCTTAAGCCTGTGAGCGAAGCTTGCAAAGGAAAAGATTTCTTTTCTGCGCAACAACCCCTCACAAGGCTGTTTTCTCTTGCGGTAAAGGGGCTTGCGGCGTATAAGCCCGACAAATTCCTCCCACAAATAAACGATAGGAAAAATTAATGGCGATCGAACGTACATTTTCAATGATCAAACCTGATGCCACAAAGCGCAACCTTACCGGTGCTATCACAGCCAAGCTCGAGGAAGCTGGTCTGCGTGTTGTTGCAGCAAAACGCGTGCATATGAGCCTTGCTCAGGCTGAAGCTTTTTACGCGGTTCACAAAGAGCGTCCGTTTTTTGGTGAGCTGACCGAATTCATGTCCTCAGGACCGACAGTTGTTCAGGTTCTTGAAGGTGAAAACGCAATCGCCAAGAACCGCGAAGTCATGGGTGCCACCAACCCAGCAGAAGCTGATGAGGGCACAATCCGCAAAGAGTTTGCGATGTCACTGGGTGAAAACTCAGTACACGGTTCCGATGCACCGGAAACAGCTGCAGAAGAAATCGCATTCTGGTTCGGCGGAAACGAAATCGTCGGCTAACAGCCTGCAATTTATTTGATGATGAGACCGCGCGAAGCTTTTGCGCGGTTTTTTGTTGCGTTAACGCAAGCCAATATCAGAATTCTCGCACAAACTTCTGTTCAACGACCTTTGTGCCCCATTGATCCCCTTCATACTCCTCTTCGAGGGTAAAACCTTTTTTCTCATACAACCGTCGTGCTGCATCAAGCCCCTTGAAGGTCCAAAGGACACATTTGTCAAAACCGGTTTCCTGGCAAAACGAGACGGTACAATCCATAAGCTTGTTGCCGACGCCTGTTCCTCTCAGGCTGTCATCCACAATAAACCAGCGTAGATGGGCACAATTGTCTCCCAGGTCCTCCCCATCAATTGCGATGGAAGCACTGATTTGATCATTTTCTTTCACATGCCAGATTTGATTGATCGGTTTTTCCAAACGCGGGACAAAGTCGGCCATGCCACTTGCCACAACGCTTTCAAACGCGCTGCCAAAACCGTGTGCTGACCCGTAATATCTTGCATGCATGGCGACCACGTCGCCAATAATGCCATGTGTATATCCGGTTTCTATTTTCATGTTGCCGAATCTTCCCCTGGTCTGTAATCAGAAAGAATAGTCAGGATTTTGATGATGTCACAAGATCAAATCATATTGTTTTCGCTGTTTGCCGGAGTATTCGCCATGCTCCTCTGGGGAAGATGGCGTTATGATTTGGTGGCATTCGCCGCCCTTTTGATTGCTCTTGTGTTGGGCGTTGTGCCAACCGAACAGGCATTTGCCGGTTTTGGCCATCCCGCAACCGTAATTGTAGCCCTGGTGCTGGTTGTATCTCGCGGGCTTTTAAACTCAGGAGCAATCGATGTGATTACCAGAGCCGTAATTGATACGGGTAGGGGAATTGGCGCGCATATCTCAATCATGGCGTCCACTGGAGCTGTTCTGTCAGCATTTATGAACAATGTGGCGGCACTGGCCCTGTTGATGCCGGTGGATATTCAGGCTGCAAAGAAAGCCGGACGCAGTGTACGCGCAACCCTAATGCCCCTGTCTTTCGCAACAATCCTTGGCGGGTTAGTCACACTTATCGGTACGCCTCCCAACATCATCATCGCCCAGTATCGCGAAACTACGCCGGTGGGCGAACCGTTTCAAATGTTTGATTTCGCGCCGGTCGGCTTCGTTTGTGCAGCTGTCGGGATATTGTTTGTTGCGATCATTGGTTGGCGGATGGTGCCAGGAAGCGATCAGAAAAGCAGCGCTGATGCCAACTCAATGGATCTCGATGAGTACATTGCAGAATTGGTTGTGCCTGAAAAATCCAAAGCCGTAGAACAACAGGTGAAAGATCTTTATCCGGAAGCCAATGAAAATGACCTGGTGATCCTGGGGCTCGTTCGCAACAACCGTCGCCTTAGCGGGTTTAGTTCCTCCATGGAGATCAGGGCAGGTGACATGCTGGTTGTGGAGGCAGCAGCGGAGGATATTGACCGTTTCCGTGGAGTTTATGGACTGGAATTCTTCGGTGAGAAGACTACCAACGAGAAGGCAATTGGGGACCTTCAGCTGACAGAAGTACTGGTTACACCGGAATCCCGTATCGTGGGTCGCTCGGCAATCGAGCTCCGTCTGCGTGCTCGTCGCGGTGTTGCAGTGCTCGGAATTTCCCGTCGTGGGCGCCGCTTTACCAAACGCGTTCGTCACGAAAAGATCAGGGCAGGCGATGTACTCCTGCTTATTGGGCCAGCTGAAAACGTAGCTGATGTGGTGCCTTGGCTCAACGCCATGCCGTTAGCTGAGCGCGGATTGCAGGTAACGCAGCACAGCAGAGCCTGGCTGGCAGCCGCGATTTTTATCGTTGCCATCGGATTGGCCAGTATTGGTCTGCTGTATCTGGCTGTTGCCTTGGCAATTGTGGTGGCTTTGTACGTGATCCTTGATATCGTACCCATCCGCAGCGTCTATGATTACATTGAATGGCCGGTGATTGTGTTGCTGGGCAGCATGATCCCGCTAGGAACGGCATTGGAAAACTCCGGAGGCACTCAGCTCATCGCTGAGCAGATTGTGGGCATCACAGATGGTTTGGCGCCCTGGGTGGTCTTAACCGTATTGATGGTCGTTGTGATGACGCTCTCTGATGTGTTGAACAATACGGCGACGGCTGTGATTGGTGCACCGGTTGCCGTTGATATAGCCAACAAACTTGGGGTGAATTCCGACCCGTTTTTGATGGCCGTGGCAATTGCAGCATCCTGCGCGTTTCTCACCCCCATAGGTCATAAAAACAACACGTTGATCATGGGGCCGGGCGGCTATGCTTTTGGTGACTACTGGAAAATGGGTCTGCCGCTGGAGATAATAGTCATTGGCGCGGCTGTGCCAGCTATTCTGGTTTTCTGGCCTCTTTAGCGTCTGGGCCGGATTGATCGGGGCGTCGCGCAAACGATACCCCGAAAAAATTTCTTGAATTTCTGTTCTATCGAACCGTTTTAAGGCTCATGGTTCCGATACCAGCGGCGATGTTCAGACCTTCCTGAACCTGTCCGCTGAAGGGTTGCAGTGCGATGGATTTGTCAAATCCACCAATCAGCGCATTTGCGCCAATGCCAACACCAACGGTTGCCTCTGCTGTAACACCGGCGTAATTGCCTTCAAGGGCACCGGATTCCAGTTCAGTGGTCGGGGCAAACACAGCCCATTTGATGGTAGTTGCGTCTGTAGAACCAATATCGAGGCCGAATTTTTTCACGTTCCCGGAATATCTTTCCGTAAAATCGTCAATCCCTTGAAAGGTACAGGCCATATCTTTGCTTGAACCCAGCACCAGCCCGGTCCCAGCTTCAACTCTGCAGGTCAGAAGTCCAACCTCGATACGTGCCTCAACTGAGTGCGCAATCGTGGAAGTCAGCATCATTGCAGTAATTGCTAAAGAGCCAAGTGTAAGTTTAAGTTTCATAAGTTCTTATGTCCATTTTTGGAGGTTGAAAATTGTTATTTGACCGAAGATTGTGGCTTGAAAAAGACGCGTAAATCCAATCAGATAAGAATCTGCAAGCATTCTAATTCCCCAAGACAAACCATCCCAGCACAGCTACGGAGACAAATGATGACAACAAAAACTGCAATCGGCCAGGGCATTGTCCAGATCAAAGCCCGCCGCAAAGGTCCAACAATTGGCATAGTCTGCAACGTACATGGCAATGAGCTTTGCGGGAGAAACGGTGTTCATAGAGTGTTGTCAAAGTATGATATTGAGCGCGGCAGCTTAATCCTGATCGATGGGAACCAGGAAGCTGCACTCCTCAATAAACGTTATGTGGAATCTGACATGAACCGGATGTTCACGAAAGAGCAGTTAAAAACCAAAAATGCACAAAATGATCTCCGCAGAGCCCAGTATCTCGCAAAGGTCGTTCCCACATTAGGGTTGGATTATGCAATTGATTTTCATTCAACCAGCAGCGAGACTAAATATCCCTTTACGGTAAGCTTCCCCGGCTCGGAAGAGCTGACGGAACTATGCCCTGCTGCCCGTATCTATGGCTGGACTGGGGTGGTTCCAGGAACGCTGGTGGATTATATGAACCTGAAAGGTATTCCGACAGTAGTGGTGGAGGCAGGTCAACACGTGGCGGAAAGTTCAATCAAGATCGCCGAGAAAACAGTGCTCTCCGTTCTCTCCCACTACAAAATGATTAAGCCCAAGAAACCCGTCACCTTCAGAAAACAACCCACTTTTGAAGTGTTGGAGCAGGTGATGGTCGGGCATGCTGACAGTTTCAAGTTTACAAGGCAGTATTCCAGCTTTGATAAAGTGGCTCCAGGTGAGAGAATCGCTCGTGACAAAAAGCGTGAATATCTGGTCCCGCAAGAGCGTGGCTTGTATGTTCTTATGCCCGCGCTGCAAAAAAACGTCACGGATAAAACCTCGCCCGGGGCTTATTATCTCATGAAAAAAACGCAGTAATCGCAACGCACTAGCAGCATCATGTTTTCAATTGCGCACTTAATCAGCAATCCAGCGTGAAACTGGTCAAATCGGTTTCACGCTATTCTCACGCTGCAAAATATAAATCAGGCCCAGCTTTTCCGGAATCGCTTCGATTGGGTATTTAGTGTTGCGCATCCGGATGAATAAGAAAACGGGCTGAAGTCCTTGGTGAGCGTGGGGTTACTAAGATGATGGCGGACAGTCAAAAACAAAATACAATCAAGGAGGCTGCGTTAAGCAGAGAGCACTCATGCAATCTAACAAGCGTTTTTACAAAAAACCGGTTAGGGGCGATAAAACGGACGGCTCACTTGTTGCCATGAAAGCCATGGCTGCATTTTTGAGAAGCCAGGGTAATTGCAAGAATTCAGGTTTTAAGTGAAGAGTATCCAAACTTTTGAAAAAGAAGTAACGAGTCAGCCGGTGCGGTTCCCCCACCGGCTTTTTCATTTCCCGTATTAATTGGATTTCCAGCGCTCCATCGCTTGATCGTCAATGTCTTTCGCATCAACCCAGTCGCCGGCTTCACCAGTTGCCATGTGTTCCTTTTTCCAGAAAGGTGCGCGGGTCTTGAGAAAATCCATAAGGTAGTTGGCCCCATCAAAACTCGCCTGGCGGTGAGGTGAGGTGGCAATGACAAGTACGATATTGTCACCGGGAGCAATTTTGCCATAGCGATGAATTGCGGTCATTCCCAAAAGGCCAAACCGTTCAATGGCGTCAGTGGCAATCCGCTTTATTTCAGCTTCTGCCATTCCGGGATAGTGTTCCAGCTCGAGCGCTGACAGCGTGCTTCCTTCGTCCCGGCAAAGCCCGGAAAACGTGACAACTGCGCCCACATCACCTCTTCCTTCGGTGAGTTTGCGGATTTCGTCGTTCACGTCGAAGTCTTCCTCCTGGATGCGCACATCTGGAACAATCTTATCCATGCGTCACCCACCGGTCATGGGAGGAAACAAGGCAACTTCCTTCGTGTGTTCCAATGATGTCTCAAGATCATCCACATGTTCCTGATCCAGTGCCACACGGATGATTTGCGGATGTTCAAACACCGCTTCAAAACCATCACCGCGGGATTTCAACCAGGACATCAAATCAGAAACAGTCTTGATGTTATCATCGAGGTCAACAACCTCTTCATTCATCCCAACGCGTTCCCTGATCCAGGAAAAATACAGGAGTTTCATGACAAATTCCTACTCGATAATATGGCGCAAGCCTGCACGGAAATAATCATAGCCTGTATAAAGAGTAAGGATTGCAGCACCCCAAAGCAAGATCAGACCGGTTTGCGTGGTATATTCCCAGATTTTGTCACCCGCTGAACCCGCCAGCAGAAATCCGATCGCCAGCATCTGAACGGTAGTCTTCCATTTGGCGAGTTTGGTAACCGGCACACTCACTTTCAGTTCTGCAAGATATTCCCGCAGGCCGGAAACAAGGATTTCCCGGCAAAGAATAATTATGGCAGCCCAAAGGGACCAACCCGCGATGGTCTTGTCCGTGTCCGCTGCCAGCAGCAAGAGACAGGTCGAAACAAGCAGTTTGTCCGCAATCGGATCAAGCATGCGCCCGATATTCGAAGTCTGCTGCCAGATGCGTGCCAAATAGCCATCGAAAAAATCGGTGATGCTCGCTGCAAGGAAAAGCCCAAGCGCCGACCAACGTGCAAAATCTGAAGATTGCAGTTTCCCCTCAAGAAAGAAACAAAGCACCACAAGAGGCACCGCTACGATCCTGGCATAAGTCAGGATGTTCGGAATGCTATAAAGAATAGCTGATGTGTCTTTTTTCGGTGAGCTCATAGGGGCTTATACTCGTTTGTTGAATCAAAGACTCAGTGAAAATGATCATAAATTGCTTGTGCCATTTGTTCGGAAATGCCGTCAACTGATTTTAGGTCATTTAACGCGGCTCTAGAGACCGCTTTGGCAGTCCCGAAACGATTGAGCAGGGCGCGTTTCCTGCCCGGACCAATTCCAGCGACTTCATCCAGCGGATTTTTCACCATTTCCTTCTTGCGTCTCACCCTGTGCGAGCCGATCGCAAAGCGGTGCGCTTCATCGCGTAATCGCTGCACAAAGTAAAGTACAGGGTCTCGTTCCGGTAACATGAAGGATTGCTTGCCTTTGATGAAAAACTTTTCCCGTCCGGCATCCCGGTCCGGTCCCTTTGCAATTCCAACCATGGTAACTGAGTTTTCCAGCCCAAGTTCCTGCATGGTTTCGTAAACCGCGTTTAGCTGTCCCAAGCCACCGTCAATCAGGAGGAGATCGGGCCATACGCCAATTTCACCCGGTTCCACAACCTGATCCTCCGGCATGCCATGTTCTTTCACCAGACGGGAAAACCGGCGGCTCATGACCTCACGCATCATGCCGTAGTCGTCCCCGGGTACCAGGTCCTTGGACTTGATGTTGAATTTTCTATAGTGGTTTTTGGCAAAGCCATCGGGGCCGGACACAATCATCCCGCCAACAGCATTCGTACCCTGAATATGAGAGTTATCGTAAACCTCAATGCGATTTGGTGTGTTCTCAAGACCGAATGCTTCTGCCACGCCTTTCATCAATTTGGCCTGCGTGGAGGTTTCAGCAATTTTCCTTTCCAGCGCTTCCAGGGCATTTGAACCCACATGTTGTACCAGTTCCCGTTTTTCTCCGCGCTGTGGAACCAGCACTTCCACCTTGTGTTCTGCTCTTGTTGAGAAGGCTTGTGACAGAAGTTCTGTCTCGCCGGTGTCATGAGAAAGCAGGATTTGACGGGGGCAGGGGCGATCGTCATAGAACTGACCGAGAAAAGCACCCAGAACTTCACCGGGCTCTATGGCCTTGTCCGCTCTTGGGAAATAGGCCCGGTTACCCCAGTTCTGACCGGTGCGGAAAAAGAACACCTGAATACACGTCATGCCCTCTTTTTGCTCTACCGCAAACACATCGGCCTCGGTGACAGATTTCGGGTTGATACCCTGATGGCTTTGCACGTGTGACAGCGCAGATAAACGGTCGCGATAAACGGCCGCCCGTTCAAAATCCAGTTCAGCTGAGGCTTCTTGCATCTGCTTGGCGAGGCTGTTTTGCATATCGTTGCTTTTCCCGGAAAGAAACGCCTTGGCTTCCTTTACCAGGCGCGCATATTCTTCCTCACTCACTTCACCCGTACACGGTCCTGCACAACGCTTGATCTGATGCAGCAGGCAGGGCCTGGTCCGACTTTCAAAAACGGAGTCCGTACAGGTCCGTACTAGAAAAGCACGTTGCATGGCATTGAGCGTGCGATTTACGGATCCCGCTGAAGCAAAGGGTCCAAAATATCTGCGCTTCTTTGAACGAGCCCCACGGTGTTTGAATATGCCGGGGGAGGGGTGATCCTCAGTCACCACAATGTATGGGAAACTCTTATCATCACGCAGTAGGACATTGTATTTCGGCCGAAGCCGTTTGATCAGATTGGCCTCGAGCAACAACGCTTCCATTTCCGTGTGCGTTGTCACAAATTCCATATTCACCGTTTCGCGGATCATCCGGGCGATACGGTTGGTATGCCCACCCATTTTCGCATAAGATGCCACCCGCTTTTTCAGAGACCTGGCCTTGCCCACGTAAAGCACATCACCATTCGCATCAAACATCCGATAGCAACCAGGGCCGTTCGGCAGTCTTTTGACAAACTCTGCGATAACCTCAATACCGGATTTGGACCCCGTATCCTGGCCGGACTCCTCCCAGACAATGTCCGCGGCATTGCCCGTGAGGCTTGTGAGGTTGATCTTTTTGACAGGTTTCTCGGTCATATCTGGAATATGGTGGATTCTGGCAGAAAATTCGAGGTTGGAGTGTGAGTTTTCAACTCATTACACCGCACCACGTTAATTTGTGAATGTCGGAAGCATCAACGCCAGCGAATGATAGCGGCAAAAAATGCCTATTCCTTGATGCCAGCGATGTCCGGAGTTTCCCACGCCAGATGTTGGCCGCCATCAAGCATTACGATCTGACCAGTGATCGACGGTGTTTCATAGAAATACCGGATGGTATTGCCAAATTCTTCCAGTTCGGGCCCGCGTTTGAGAAGCAATCCGTCAATCTGTTTCTGGAAGTCAGAAGGATCCTGCCTGGCATTCTGCAATGTGGGGCCAGGCCCAATTGCATTTACACGGATTTTTGGTGCCAGCCCCTGTGCCATGGTTCGGGTAGCAGTCCAGAGCGCAGATTTCGAAAGCGTGTACGAGAAGAAATTCGGGTTCAGACGCTTCACCCTTTGATCAATGATATTCACGATCAAGCCGCTCTTGATACTTTGCTGAGCCATTTCTGCAGCAAGAATAGCTGGTGCTTTCAAGTGGATTGCAAAATGCGTGTCCCAGGTCTGACCTTCGAATTCATCCACGCTGTCAGCATTGAAAATGGAAGCATTGTTTACCAGCAGATCAATCGGTCCAAGTGCATCGGATGCTCGTTTGAAAACTTCGCGGGTTTCCTTCGAGTTTGTCAGATCACCGGAAAGGGCGCAGGCCTTTACACCTTGTTTGAGTGCCAGATCACAAAGCTTATCTGCAGCTTCCCTGGAAGAAGCGGCATGGATCGCCACATTAAACCCGTTCTGAGCCAAATCGGTGACGATGGAAGCGCCAATACGCTTTGCACCTCCGGTAACTAATGCGGTTCTCATATCTTTCTGCCTCAGCTGATCAATGCAAACACAATATAACTGGTGTAGGCGACTATGAGAACAAGGCCAAACAACCGTGTGATGGCCTCATGAAACATTGCGATATAACCAAGACCCAGCGCCACTGCCAACATGACCCACATATCCAGGTGGATGATATGGTCACCAATCGGAATTGGAGCAATGACGACTGTCAGCCCCATGATGGCAGCAATATTGAATATGTTCGATCCAACAACGTTACCAATCGCCAGATTAGAGTTGCCTCTAATGACTGCCATTGTAGATGCTGCCAGTTCAGGCAGGGACGTGCCAATTGCCACGACCGTCAGGCCGATAACCTCGTCAGAAAGTCCCCACCTGAGCGCAATATCATGCGCACCATAAACGGTGAGTTGTGCTCCAATTGGCAGCAGGATTATTCCGAATAGAAGAAAGAGGCCGGCCACAGTTGGAGATGATGGACCTTCTCCGATCTCATCATGATAGTCAGGCGCATCACCATTTGCTTTGACTGATGTGCGGTATTGATCCCAGAGGAACACTGTAAGTAGCCCGAGCAGTATCAACCCGTCCAACACGCCCATACGACCCTTGGACATCATCGCCATGAAAACAACGGTAATCCCGAGCATCACCAGAATGTTCTTTCCCACACCGTCTTCCTTTACCGGTTGAGCGGCGATGAGTGCAGGCAGGCCAAGTACGAGCAAAACATTTGCAATGTTCGATCCGACCACATTACCAACGGCGAGGCCTCCTGATCCGGCAAGGGCGGCTTGCACGGAGATGAACAGTTCGGGAGCGGATGTGCCCAGGGATACGATGGTCAGGCCGATGATCAGCGGTGAAACCGCGAATCGCTCTGCGACTGAAACCGCTCCACGCACGAGGATGTCCCCTCCAAATACAAGGATAGCAAGTCCGGCAAGGAGCAGCAGGTAGGACAACATATTACGGATTACTCGTTAGGTAGGTTTTTGAACATATAGGTGTGAAATCATTGATTGTAAGAGCTAAACTGAATTTAAAAAATTTCGACGCTTTGTCTTTTAGTAAATCCTGGTGACAGATTGGAATGAGAAATTACCCATCGTCATTTTATCCCCATAATTGTATGGTCATAAGCGACCCGCAGTGCAGGGGTTCAGGCAACCTTGTTACGTAATATTAACTACAAAGCCATAGGCTGAAAGATTACGGGATAAGTTCCAATGGGGAGCAACAGTTTGCCGGGGGCTAATTTAGCTGAGAACGAAGTTATGGGTTCAAACCGCATGCCAGTATCACGGTTGTTGCGTGTTTGCTTTTTTGTCGTTCTTTGGTTGGCCTTTCCTTCAATCGCATTATCTGCAGACTTTAACCAACCCTGGCGCAACAAAGAAAAGGCGTTGGTGTTGGATGCCTACGAGAAAAATCCCATAGACTGGGCAGAAGTAACCAAGAACAAGCGTATTCGCGGCTTCATTGCAAAGTCCAGCGATGGCATTCCACCTCCGTATTCTTGCAGTGGTGATGAGACCAAGCGGACCCTTTGCGCCAAGACTTTCCAGAACTACTGGCTAAAGCAACAGCTATACAAGACACGCAGGACCGTGGCTAAGGCATTTGGTCTTAAGTGGGGCGCGTATCATCTGGGTCGCCCGGGCAACCCGATTGAACAGGCCAATCATTTTATCGAATTTGCGGATCCACAACCTGACGAACTCATAGCGCTGGATATTGAGCATGATGATCCAACAAAATGGATATCGTTCAAAGATGCGGAAGCCTTTGCTCGTCATGTCTATTTCAGATTGGGCCGTTATCCGATCCTGTACACAAACCACAACACTGCCCAACGCATTGCAGCCAGAAGAGCTGAATTTCCTTTGCTGTCACGCTTGCCACTTTGGTACGCAAGATATCGCAGCGAGATAAAGGGTGTGTTCCCGATGGGGAACTGGGACAACTATTCCATTTGGCAGTTTTCTTCCGGCATAAACTGCAACAAGAAAAAATGCCTGTATCGGGTGAAAGGCACTGAACCTAATATTGATGTCAACGTCACTCCCTATACAGCTGCTGAACTGGAAGAGAAATGGCCATTCAATTTCCTTGTGCCAGAACGTAAGCTGCCTGAAAGTTCAACTGAAGTTCTCGTGGCCAAGAAGCAAGTTGATGTTTCACAAGCTGTTGTCACGGCCACATTTGCCGTCGAGATCGACGTAACCAGGCAGAATGTCAAAAGTTACGGCATTCCCGTACCGGCGCCATCACCTGCAAAGGAAGCTGAGCAGGAAGTTGCTGCCATACAACCGGAAAAAGCAATTCAGCATTCATTGGTGAAGGGGCCGATCAAAATCGATCCACGGTCATACACAGAACAAGCTGCACTATCTATGAAGTTGTTGTACCCGGCTGGTGCCCTGTAATTCAGATTACGGGAAACGGGTTGATGTCTGGCGGCTCAGGTGGCGGCAACGGCCATCATAGTAGCGGTATGGATCAAGACCATGGATGCAATACTCCACATTCCAAGTGAAGCCTGCAAAGCCTGCATTACTCTCAATTAGATAGTGGATACGACGAGTTGAACCATCGGTAAATTCGGCTGTTCCATGGCAAAACCGTCTGTCAAACTTAGAGTCTGGCAGGTTGTAATCTGTATGGAAGTGACGGTCTGAAATGCCGGAAAGCTGTAGTCCTCTTTCCTGCCAATAAATCTTCTCAGTTTTGTTGAAGCGCTTCAAAAGTTTCTTTGTAACTTTTGTGTCGTCACAACTGGGGAACTCGGAGCCAGCATGAGCACTGGAGACACTAAATGCGGGACTTGCTTCAATTGAGAAAGCCAATGCCAAACCCATCAAGATGCTAGAAACTTTTTTCATCCGAATAATTCCAATTTCCCAGTTTCAATAATTTGGTGAAGACTATTACATAATATCTATCGAAAACAAACTATCATTGCCATCAATTGACGGTAAATCATCAAATTTCACGCTTCCGTCCACTAAACGTATCTGATCTGCAGCCAGTAGCGATATGACCCGAGAATAAAGCTTATGCTCACATTTCAACACCCGCGCGGCCAGTTCGCTCTCGGTGTCACCGGATAATACAGGAACCGCCGCCTGTGCAATGATTGCTCCGCCATCCATTTCAGAATTTACAAAATGAACAGTACACCCATGCACTTTGGCTCCGTCTTCCAACACCCTGCTGTGTGTATCCAGTCCCTTATAAGCTGGTAGGAGGCTGGGATGAATATTCAAAAGCCGCCCTTCGTAACGTTCCACAAATGGCTTTGAAAGAATGCGCATAAAGCCCGCCAAAACCACGATATCAGCGCCGGAAGCGTCTATTGCTTTACAAATGGCTTGCTCATGCTCGTTCCGGTTCTCAAATGCTTTTCGCTCAAAAGCGGCTGCCTTTATTTGATTTGATCTCGCAAAATCCAGCCCGCCTGCATCTGCGTTGTCTGAAATTACAATAGAGATCTCTGCCGGATAACCCTGCGTGCACGTGGCGTTGTAAATCGCTTCCATATTCGAGCCACGACCAGAAATCAGAACGGCAAGTTTCTTGCGCTCTACCATTCAAGGATCCCTGCGAAAATGACTTCGCCTGGTTTGTAGGCCGATAACGAACCCAGAACTACGGGCTCTTCACCTTCCCGTTGAAGGACTTCAATCACCTGATCTTTTGCATCCTCATCAACAATTGCGATCATTCCCATCCCACAATTGAAAGTGCGTAACATCTCTGCTGTTTCAACGCCTCCAGCACTGGCAAGCCAACCGAAAACCGATGGTGGTTTAATCGTGTTTAGGTCAACAATTGCGCCCAGAGATTCGGGTAAAACACGTGGAATGTTCTCCGTAAACCCACCGCCGGTGATATGCGCCATGCCTTTTACGGCACCCGTTTCCTTGATCGCCGCAAGCAGTGGCTTTACGTAAATGCGTGTTGGCTCCAATAAAACTTCGGCCAGTGATTTTCCCGGTTCAAATGGGGCAGGTGCGCCAAAGTCAAGATTTTGCATCTCTATAATGCGCCTTACCAGCGAAAAGCCGTTTGAGTGCACACCTGAAGAGGGAAGCCCGATCAAAACATCTCCCGCACTCATGTCCTTGGATGGCAAAATACCATCCCGTTCAACGGCACCAACTGCAAAGCCCGCCAGATCGTAATCTTTATTGGCATACATGCCGGGCATTTCTGCGGTCTCACCACCGATGAGTGCCGCTCCTGCCTGTCTGCAGCCTTCAGCGATGCCGCCAATCACGTCCTTTGCCTCATCCACATCAAGTTTTCCGGTAGCCAGATAGTCCAGGAAAAACAGAGGTTCGGCACCTTGCACCACCAGATCGTTCACACACATGGCAACAAGATCTATACCAACTGTGGAATGAATGCCCGCGTCGATTGCGATTTTAAGTTTGGTACCCACACCATCATTGGCAGCAACCAGGACAGGATCTTTATAGCCGATCGCTCCGATATCAAATAGCCCGCCAAATCCGCCGATTTCAGGATTTGATCCGGTTCTTGCTGTTGATTTCACCGCTGGCTTGATTGCCTCCACCAGCGCGTTGCCTGCATCAATATCAACACCTGCATCAGCATAGCTGAGCCCGTTCTTACCGCTATTGTTTATGTCGTTCATAGCAGCCATATACCCTTTACTAGTTCGTAAAATTGCCCCTGAGGCGAGAATCTGCGAAACAGCTAGCACATTAAGCTGGCTCATGGGAGAGCAAGATGGAAGAGAGTTTGGGATTACGTGTCCGTAGACAGGTATATTTTTGGTTATTTGCGCTTGTAGTCTTTCTGGGCTTTCTCTGGTTGTTCTCGGATATCCTGCTACCGTTCATAGCGGGAATGGCGCTCGCATACTTCCTGGATCCTGTAGCAGACTGGCTTGAACGGCGGGGAATGAGCAGACTTATCGCGACAACCATCATTCTCGCAAGCTTCCTTCTGATATTCATAATCTTCTTGATGATTATCGTGCCGATCCTTGCCAATCAGATCATCGGTTTCCTTGACCGGTTGCCGGTGTTGGTCGGAAAATTGCAGGCTTTGATTGCCTCCACTGAAAGTACTTGGCTGCGCGATATCATCGGCATTGAAGGCAAGTCCCTGCAGGACAATCTCAACGGCATCATGACAGAAGGTGCAAAATGGCTTTCAACGGTTGTGGGGCAAATATGGGCATCAGGCAAATCGATTGTGGATGTGGTGTCATTACTGGTGGTGACACCAGTTGTTGCGTTTTATCTCCTTTATGACTGGGATCATATGGTTGAGCGGGTCGACAGCTGGTTGCCGCTGGATCATCGCGATACCATCCGTGAGGTTTGCGCAGACATCAACAAAGCCGTGGCAGGTTTTGTTCGCGGGCAAGGCACCGTTTGTCTGATCCTAGGTCTTTTCTATGCGGTGAGCCTGACAATCGTCGGATTGAATTTTGGATTGCTGATCGGTCTGTTTGCCGGGCTTATTTCATTCATTCCTTTCGTAGGATCCATTTTGGGTGGCGCACTGGCAATTGGCGTTGCTGCGGTTCAATTCTGGCCAGACTGGTATTTTATCGGTGTTGCAGCACTTGTATTTGGTATTGGCCAGTTCCTGGAAGGCAACATACTTCAACCCAAGCTGGTAGGCGAAAGCGTAGGCTTGCATCCGGTCTGGTTGATGTTTGCGCTGTTTGCGTTTGGCTCCTTGTTCGGTTTCACCGGAATGCTAATTGCTGTTCCCGCTGCAGCGGCCGTTGGTGTCGTGATCAGATTTGGGCTTGGACGATACTTGGAGAGTGAGCTATACAATGGAAAAATAGAAAAGGCCAAGAAACCAAAGGCCTGATTTTCCGCTGAGTTAGCTTGTAAATGAGTTCAGATAAAAACCAATCTGTATCCCAATTGCCGTTGGATCTGTCAGTTGAAGTGTCAACTGGCCGGGAAGACTTGATTGAAAGTACAGCAAATGAGATGGCAATCGCACTGATCGACGCTTGGCCGGACTGGCCTGGCAGGGTGACGGTGATCGCGGGTCCCATTGGTTCTGGTAAAACGCACATAGCAAAGGTCTGGGCAATTCAGGCCCAGGCGATCACAGTACTCAGTTCAGATCTCGCAGATCAGCTCGATGAAATTCTTGATGCAGTCACCCAGGGACACAGTGTACTGGTGGAGGATGCCAATGCAGAAACAGTGGAAGAAAACGCGCTCTTTCATCTCATCAATGCGGTGAGGCAAAATCAGACCTTTTGTTTGATCACTTCAAGATCCTGGCCATTGGAATGGAACGTTCAACTCCCGGATCTTAAATCACGGTTGAAAGCAGCTCAGGTGGTTGAGCTTCAAGAGCCCGACGAGTTTCTTTTGCAGGCCGTTATCATGAAATTATTTGCTGATCGGCAATTGATGGTCGACGAAAAAGTCATCAGCTATTGCACAATGAGAATGGAACGTTCACTGGAAGCTGCGGGCCGGCTTGTCGAGGCTATGGATGAAGAAGCATTGGCGAGAAAGTCAGGCATCACCAAGGCCGTTGCAGGAAGGGCTTTGAGCCGTCTTGGAATGGCATAGGGTAGCGATTTGACGAGTTAACCAAAGTTCAAAATTGATCGCAGTGAAATCTTATTGTCAAAATTTTTATGATAATATCCACCCATGACTGAGCATTTCCAAATTTTTGAAGGTGGGATCCTGGCTGATCAAAGCGAAGCTCCCATGAAAGACGTGTTTTCCGATCCGGGCCGGTTTGTGAACCGTGAGATTTCCTGGCTGGAGTTTAACAGGCGTGTGCTGGAAGAAGCTCGCAACCCGCGTAACCCACTTCTGGAACGGGTGAAATTCCTTTCAATTTCCGCAAGCAACCTCGATGAATTTTTCATGATCCGGGTCGCCGGTCTTTCTGCTCAGCTTGCACAGAATATTATCAAACCCTCCGATGACGGTCTTACCCCCGCAGAGCAACTTGATGCGGTCAATGAAGTGATCAACGTCCTACAACACGATCAGCAAGTCTATTGGAGTGAACTGCAACAGTCCTTGAGCGATGAAGGTATTTCCATCACCACACCGGACAAGCTGGATGACGAAGAACTGGATTGGCTCGAGAACCACTTCAATCTTAATCTGTTTCCACTACTGACACCTATCTCCACTGATCTGGCCCATCCATTTCCGTTTATTCCTAACCTCGGTCATGCGCTGGTCTTTGAGCTGAAGCGTATCAAGGATGAGCACTCAATCATCGCATTTATAAGGCTGCCGATTGGATTGGAGCGCTTCATTCGAATTCCTGATCGTGAAAAGGGTGAAGTGCGATTTGTAAGTACGGAAACCGTCATCACAAGGTTCATCGATAAACTGTTCCCGGGTCACGAAGTGGAAGGGCAGGGCAATTTCCGTATCATCCGCGACAGTGATCTGGAAGTGGAGGAGGAAGCCGAAGATCTGGTATTGACCTTTGAAACCGCGATCAAACGCAGAAGACGTGGCGCTGTTATCCGAATTGAGACCGACAGCAACATGCCGGAGAACCTTCAGAAGTTCATCGTGGAAGAATTGAATGTGGACGGGCATGTGATGACTGTTGAAGTGGGCGAAATGCTGGCACTCAACAGCTTGAAGGAAATTGTCGATCTTGATCGGTATGACCTGAAATACAAGACCTTCAACGCTCGGTTCCCGGAGCGGATCCGTGAGCACAATGGTGATTGTTTCGCTGCAATTCGCCAAAAGGACATTCTGGTTCATCATCCTTATGAATCCTTTGATGTGGTCGTGCAGTTTCTAAGGCAGGCAGCGGCGGATCCGGCCGTATTGGCGATCAAGCAAACGCTCTATCGGACTTCCAACAATTCACCAATCGTTGCAGCACTGATTGAAGCTGCAGAGGCAGGTAAATCGGTTGTTGCGATCATCGAATTGAAAGCGCGGTTTGACGAAGAAGCCAATATTCGTTGGGCCCGAGACCTTGAACGTGCAGGTGTTCAGGTCGTGTTCGGGTTCCTGGGTTGGAAAACCCACTCGAAATCATCCCTTGTGGTGAGGAAAGAAGAGGGCGGTATCCGCAATTACGTTCACATAGGAACCGGGAACTATCATCCGATTACTGCACGTTTATACACCGATCTTTCCTATTTCACCTGTAATCCTGTGATCGCGAACGATGTGGCACGCGTCTTTAACTTCACAACAAGTTATGCAGCGCCGGAAAAACTGCAGACACTTGCCGTTTCACCAGTGACCCTCCGATCATCGCTAATGCAACATATTGAGGATGAAATCGAGCACGAGAAAGCGGGTAGAGGTGGCCACATCTGGGCGAAAATGAATTCTCTGGTCGATCCGGATATTATCGATGCGTTCTACAGAGCTAGTCAGGCTGGTGTAAAAATCGAACTCGTGGTTCGTGGCATATGTTGCCTGCGACCCAATGTGGTTGGCATGTCCGAAAATATCCGTGTGAAATCGATTGTCGGGCGTTTCCTTGAACACAGCCGCATCATCTGTTTCGGAAACGGGCAGGAACTGCCCTCTTCGAAGAGTATCGTCTATATGGGATCCGCTGATCTCATGCCTCGTAACCTCAATCGCCGAGTAGAAACGATGGTTCGTATCGAAAACGAAACGGTACGCCTTCAATTGCTGGATCAGATTATGGTTGCCAACCTGCTCGATGAAGAATTGAGTTGGGAAATCCTGCCAGATGGAACTTCCCGTAGGATAACATCACAAAATGATGGTGATTTATTCAATTGTCAGACATATTTCATGACAAATCCGTCGCTCTCGGGTAGGGGGGAAGCATTGAAAAACGATGCTCCTAAGAGATTTGTCGATAACTGGTCAGCAGAATAACTCCGAAAACGGACTAGCTCAGGGGCGTTTGCCTGCGCGTCAGCCTTTGGCGGTAATCGACATTGGTTCGAACTCTGTTCGCCAGGTCGTGTATGAAGGCCTGACAAGGGCACCATCCATTCTGTTCAATGAGAAAATCCTTTGCGGCCTGGGTAAGGGTGTCGCCATGACCGGGAAGCTGGATGAAGAAGCTGCTTCACGGGCAATCGCGGCGGTTACGCGTTTTCATCAGATCGGTGAACAGATGAATGTGGAGACCTCACACGTTTTAGCCACTGCAGCGGTGCGGGAAGCAAAGAACGGTGCGGATTTTTTGAAAACCGTGGAAAAAATCTGCGACGCACCGGTTCAATTACTGTCAGGAAACATGGAAGCCTATTACGCCGGGCTTGGGATATGCAGTGGTTTCTTTGAGCCGGACGGCATTGTGGGTGATCTTGGTGGTGGCTCGATGGAACTCATCCCGACCAATGGCAGTGAGGCTGAGGGGTTAACAACTCCACTTGGGAGCCTGCGGCTTCAACAGGAGTCTGAGGACGATATTTCAACCGCACGGAAGCTTGCCGCAAAAGCACTTTCAGATGCGAAATTGAAGTGGCCTGGAAAATCCAGGACCTTCTATGCAATCGGTGGCACATGGCGGTCACTTGCCAAACTGCACATGCTCGAAAACGACTACCCGTCGGATGTTTTACACGGCTACACAATCAAGGCCCCTGAATACATCAAGTTCTGTAATCAGGTAGCAAAACAGGACTTGGAGAAATTCAAGGGCATAGACAGTATCTCCAAAAACCGGATGGGATTACTCCCTTATGCAGCACTGGTAATGGCTGAAACTTTGGAACATCTGGGTGCAAAAGAAGTAGCCACATCGGCAATCGGATTGCGCGAAGGTTTCTTGTATTCATTACTGGATGAAGAAACACAAAAGCGGGATGCCTTGCTGGATGCAACCGGTGAACTCGCAATCCTGCGCGCACGGTCTCCTCAACATAGCCTGGAATTGGCTAATTGGACCGGTAAGGCGTTCGAAGTTTTTGAGGTGTCCGAAAACAAGCACGAGAAGAGATGGCGCAAGGCAGCCTGTAATCTGGCTGACATTGTATGGCGATCAAGTTTTGATTTCCGGGCTGAACAGACGCTCGGCATCATCAATAATGCCGGTTTCACCTCCATTAGCCATGAGGGAAGGGCATTTCTTTCAATCGCCAATTTTCACCGGTATCAAGGTTTGGGATCAAAGAAGGTCCCACCTAGCATAGCAAATTTGGCTTCTGAGGAAACCGTCAAACGCGCCAGACTTCTTGCTGCCCTGTTCAGGGTGTCATATCTGTTTTCAGCATCAGTGGAAGGGATCCTTCCAAGAATGAAATTCGAAAAGAAAAACAAAGAGTTGTTCCTGAAAATACCATCAGATTTGGCATCTCTTGTGGGAGAAAGGCCGTTAACCCGGCTTTCACAATTGGGACGCGAAATTGGTCAGGACATTTCCATTCTGTCAGAATAGGTTTCGTATTTAATTTCAATGAAAGTAGTTGGATGAAGGTCAATCGTCTTATCCTGCCTGCACTGTTGGTAGTTGTCGCTTACATGTATTTCCAACACTACGATCGTGTGTTCGGCGATAAAGGCAGGCTTGCCATTTCCCAGGAAGGTAGTGCCGTAGTTCTTTCTTGGTCCACAGAGGTGGATGTGCCCATGGCATTGCGTTTTGAGGAGGCGTTTGATCAATACCGAGATCAAACGAGTACATTTATAATTGATCTAGATTCTCCAGGCGGCGCTCTGCGTGAAGGTCGGTTTGTTATTGATGAAATCGAAGATATGAAAGACACTCATGAGATCATCACTCGGGTGCGAAACACGAGCGTTTGCCTTTCCATGTGTGTACCAATTTATTTGAGCGGTGAAAAAAGGATTGCTGGCCCATCTTCCCGTTGGATGTTCCACGAACCAAGAGCCTATGATTTCTTCAGTGGAGAAGAAGTGGGAGAATCTGAAGCAGAAATAAGAGCAGCAGGAGAACGCTTTTTTGATCGCTATTTTGTAAATTCAGAGATGAATCCCGTTTGGCGGGACAGGCTTGCTCAGGAATGGGTAGGAAGGGATGTATGGAAGACAGGTCAGCAATTATTTGTCGAGCGTTCCAACATAGTTCAGGAATTACAGTGACAATCAGCAATCCATCTTTATTACTTGAACTTCGCGATCACGATACCCAAGAGCAATTCTGCCATTCTTGAGTTCTAAAGCACGCTTGCCAAAAAGCTCTTTGCGCCATCCTTTGAGGGCAGGGACATCTGCCTTATCATCAGCAGCAATTTTCTCCAGATCATCCACCGTAGCGATGATCTTTGCCGCAACACCGTGTTTCTCTACAATGTATTTCAGTAACACCTTGAGCATCTCGGTCGCAGCCGCACATCCCTCAGGCATTTGCTTGGGGCGAGGTAACTTGGGAAGTTGTTCGTTGGGCACTTCCTTCGCCGCAGCAATCGCTGCCACCAACTCTTCGCCATAACGTGATTTGTCAAAACCTCTGCTCAGACTGCGTAACTCACATAACTGTTTAACGCTATTAGGACCGCGCGCCGCAATGTCATAAATTGCATCATCACGAATAACGCGCCCTCTCGGCAGGTTGTATTCTCGTGCTGTCTCCTCGCGCCACTGCGCCACCCGCTTCATGATTTCCAGCTCTCTGGGCTTTCTGGCCCGCATCTTGAGCCGCTTCCAGGCATGTTCCGGCGGCATGTCGTAGGTTTCAGGCGAGGTGAGAATCTCCATCTCTTCTGAGAGCCAGTGACTGCGGTCTTGTTCATTCAACGTGGCATTTACGGATAGATAGACATCTCGTAAATGGGTAACATCGGCCAAGGCATAGGTCAGTTGTTTTTCTGACAAAGGTCGTTTTGACCAATCAGTAAATCTGGAAGATTTGTCGAGCCGTTGACCGGTAATTTTGTAGACCAGTTGATCGTAGGAGATGCTGTCGCCATACCCGCACACCATCGCTGCAATCTGGGTGTCGAAAATCGGGGACGGAATCAGTCCGGCCAGATTGTAGATAATCTCCACATCCTGTCTCGCCGCATGGAATACCTTGATGATGTCCTTATTGGCCATGAGTTCGAAAAACGGTTCAAGGTCGATACCATCCGCCTGAACATCAATGATCCATTCGTCTTCTTTGCAGGCTAGCTGGATGAGGCAAAGCACTGGCCAGAATGTGCTTTCTCGGAGAAATTCAGTATCTACTGTGCAAAACGCATAATTGGCCGCAGTATCGCAAGCCAATCTCAATTCTTCGGTACTCGTAATAATCTTCATCGGTTTCTAATAAACAAAATGTGACGACTTGTCTGCTGGAAATTTAATTTGCCACAATTCGGTTAACCTTAAGAGAAGATACGCTTGACAAATCACCCCATTACAGTGTTTGTCGCCAACGAATGCTACAGTTTAACATCAGGTCTTGCCTGACCACAGCTTTATCCGGGAAAAACCAATGACAGCTTCCTTAAGCGCACGTTATCGCAGCCACACTTGTGAGGGTCTTCGTAAAGCAGACGTGGGGAATACCATTCGCCTTTCTGGCTGGGTTCACCGCGTACGAGATCACGGCGGTGTCTTGTTTATTGATTTACGCGATCATTATGGAATTACCCAGGTTGTTGCCGATCCGGACTCCGCTGCATTCAGCACAGCTGAAGAAGTGAGAGGCGAGTGGGTCGTCAAGATTGAAGGCGAAGTCAAAGAGCGCGATCCTGATGCTGTTAACCCAAAATTGCCAACTGGTGAGATCGAGGTTTTTGCCCGTGACATCGAAGTGCTTTCCAAAGCTGCTGAACTTCCCTTGCCGGTGTTTGATGAGCCGGAATATCCGGAAGAAATTCGCTTGAAATACCGCTTCCTGGACCTGCGCCGTGAAACACTGCACAAGAACCTGATGTTGCGCGCCAAGATCATTGCCGCCATGCGCGACAAGATGAACGCTGCTGGTTTCAATGAATTTTCCACGCCAATTCTGACAGCTTCTTCTCCGGAAGGCGCCCGGGATTTTCTGGTTCCAAGCCGTCTGCATCACGGACAGTTCTACGCGCTTCCACAAGCACCGCAGCAGTATAAACAGCTAATCATGATGTCTGGGTTCGATACCTATTTTCAGATCGCTCCATGTTTCCGCGATGAAGACCCGCGTGCAGACCGGTTGCCAGGTGAATTTTATCAGTTGGACCTGGAAATGAGCTTTGTGGAACAGGACGACATTCTCGGCACCATGGAACCGGTATTGCGCGGTGTGTTTGAAGACTTTGCGGAAGGTAAGCCTGTAACACAGTCATTCCGTCGAATTCCGTATGACGAAGCCATGAGAAAATATGGTTCTGACAAACCTGACCTCAGAAACCCAATTGAGATGCAGAATGTTTCAGAGCATTTCCGTGGTTCAGGGTTCAAAGTCTTCGCAAGCATTCTGGATGCTGATGATAAGAACCAGGTCTGGGCCATTCCTGTGAAAGGTGCCGGAAGCCGCAAGGCATGCGATCGCATGAACTCTTGGGCACAGCAAAACGGTCAGCCCGGCATGGGGTATATTTTCTGGCGTGAGCTGGAAGGTGTGTTTGAGGCTGCAGGTCCAATCGCCAAGAACATTGGTGAAGAACGTGCTGAGGCATTGCGCCAACAGCTTGGCCTGGAGCTGGGAGATGCAGTGTTCTTCGCAGCAGGAGATCCTGAAAAGTTTGCATCCTTTGCCGGCGATGCCCGCAACAAAGCTGCCGAAGATAACGGTTTGGTTGATGAAGACCGTTTTGAACTTTGCTGGATTGTCGACTTCCCGTTCTATGAGTGGGATGAAGAGAACAAGAAGGTTGAGTTTTCCCATAACCCGTTCTCCATGCCACAGGGCGGAATGGAAGCGCTTGAAAATCAGGACCCACTGACCATCAAGGCTTTCCAATATGATCTGGTTTGTAACGGTTTTGAAATTGCTTCAGGCGGTATCCGTAACCACCTCCCTGAAACAATGGTGAAGGCATTTGAAATTGCTGGCCTCGATCAATACACCGTTGAAGAACGCTTTGGCGGTCTTTATCGGGCATTCCAGTATGGCGCACCGCCACACGGTGGAATGGCTGCCGGAGTGGACAGAATTGTGATGCTGCTTTGCGGAGCCAAGAACCTGCGTGAAATCACCATGTTCCCAATGAATCAGCAGGCTGTAGACCTGTTGATGGGCGCGCCGGGCGGTGTTGACTCTCAGCAATTGGTGGATTTGGGATTACGCCTCATGCCCAAGAAGGAAGACTAAACGTCTTTCACACTGAAAAAAAACTGTCTTGAATTTGCTGATAATCTGCACAGCTCATCTGCGCATCTATCTAATCTGACCTCTATGAGCATTCGATAGAAAAGCGGCTGCAAGAATGCACGCCGTTTAAAGAAGCTCATAGAGGAAAACAAATGCCACAAGATGATGAATCCAAGACGGAAAAACCGACGCCTAGCCCGGCTCAACCCAATTTCCTGTACACCACATTATCGTCACCCGGTGCCAAGTTTGTTCTGATTGGCATCATAACAATTTTGTTGCTGATTCCCGCCACTATGGTGTGGGTTTTGGTAGAAGAACGCGCCGCGCGGGCTGATCAGGTGGCTCAATCAATCTCTCAAGGGTGGGGTGGACAACAGATCATCAACGGTCCCTATCTGGTGATCCCCTACAGGATTACAGAAATCGTAAATGAGAAAACCGTAACTGTTGGACGAAACGCAATTATCTCTCCCGAGAAGTTGGAGATATCGGCTGACGCAACGGTCGAGGAGCGCAAGAAATCGATTTATAAAACTCAGCTCTATAATCTGAAAACAAAACTGAGCGGCAGCTTCTCAGAACTCAATCTAGAACGGTTGACGGACAGAGGCGCGCAACTGGAAACAGATAGAGCTTACATGGTCATGGCTATTGCAGATCCAACCGGTTTCCGTTCGGACGTGATCATGAAGGGTAGGGGGAATACCGCTCGAAAATTCAAGCCCGGGCTGCGTGGTATTAAGGCTCCCAAACCAGCAAAATTCTATAATCGCGGATATTCAAGCACCCATCCGGTAAATCACAATTCCGGAGTTCATCTCCCGGTGACAGTTGAAGAAGTAAATGCGGGTTTTGATTTCACGATCGATATGGCTCTAAACGGTTCCAGAGAGCTTTCCTTCATGCCTGCTGCCAAAACGACCAAACTGGTGATGAAGGCAAATTGGCCTCATCCCGGATTCGATGGCCGTTTCCTTCCTGAAACACGGGAGATAAATCCAGAAGGGTTCACGGCTAACTGGACGGTTCCTGAACTCGCGAGAGGGATCGATGCTGTTTACCTATCTTCAAGTTTGCCATCAGCCGAGACCGTTATGCGGGTGAATTTTGTAGAGCCGCTGAAATTCTATCAGGTCACCTCGAGAACACTGAAATATTCAATCGCATTCTTCTCGCTGATATTTCTGGCCATCTTCATATTGGAATTGAACGGTAAGAACCTGATTCACTGGATTCAGTACATCCTGACCGGGCTGGCAATGGTTATTTTCTATGTGTTGCTGCTGGCATTGGCTGAGCAAATAGGTTTCACGCTCGCTTATCTCCTGTCTTCAGCGGCCACTACGTTTTTGATTGCCTGGTATATAGGTGACAGTCTCGGTAGCAAAAACGGTAGCAAGATCATGGGAGGCGTGCTCGCTGTGACCTACTTCATCATGTATCTGATCTTGAATGAGGAGCAGTATGCACTGCTTGCAGGTTCCATAATCGCATTTCTTGCAATTGCGACAACCATGTTCACAACACGCAACATCAATTGGAGTAACAAGAAACAACTTACTGAGAAATCAGCATAAGTTTTATTGGAATTTAAATTGTCGAGAAAGTGAATCAATCTGGCAGAAAACTCTGCCAGATTGTTGATTTTAGATGCACTTATTACTGTGCATTTACAGTCACATTAAACCTTTGAAGAATTTCAGCAGGTTGAACGCTGCCTGCATTGATGCCCGCGCTCAGTGCGATGATTTCGGTAACTCCCACCGCAGGATCAGGTTTCAGGCTTAGTGAAATGGATTTGTTCCCCTGCATGAAGGTACCCATAGCGGCTGATAAGCTACTCGCAAATTCCGGGATGTTGTAAGGTGCCAGCAGAATACCGGTCATGGGTCCCACTACACCGCGTATGTTTTCCGGATCCTGATTTTGTTTGGCAGCCTGATAATCAATGACCTTGTTCAGCAAGGATTTATCCTCAACAGTCATTTCAAGCTTGTTAAATGACAATGCAGCCATTTGGGCAAACATCTGCAGGCTCAGTGCCTGCTGTTGCTTGGGATCCTCTGTTTCAGTGATTTGCCTGCTTGTAGCGTTAATTGTTCTTGCGATTTCTTCGGTGTAACCCGAAATTACGAACGCCATATCAAGTGCAAAGGCATCCTTGAAATCGATCACCATGTCTGAAATTTCCAACACCCCAGTGCCCAGGTTCCATGCACTGTCAGCTGTGGCGTTCATAATGATCTTTTCGTAGCCCACGTCCAAAATCGGCTGGATGTTTTTCTTTTCGCTTTCCTGGATTGGCATTTTGCCAAGATCAATCAAGAAGTCTTTGAACTCACTTTTCGATGAGACAATTTTGGCTTCCTTGTCATAGGTGTTGATGCCTTCGGCGCCTGTCCAACCCATGACCAATTCACCATTCGCGTTGAACTTAAGTGTCCCGAGTTTAACGATGGTTGGATCCTCAGATACAAATGGAGCATCTGAAGAAGTGTCAGGCAGGTAGATATTAGTCATCTCCATGCCATCAAAATCCATCTGAAAATTGCCGAATTCCTTGTTCGTTCCCGCAACCACGATGGCACCCAGATCAAGGCTTTCAAGTTCACCAAACAGCGGACCACGCACATAAAGCCCTTTAAGCTTCATACCGTCAAATGACATGGTGACGGTGGATTCATCTTTCGGGTCAATCGTGCTGTCCATAGCGCCTGTTTCGAAAGCAGCAAGTGAGAATGTGTTATTCGCACCATGCTTAAGGCCCTTCATGGATATCGATGGTATGTTGAACTGAAACCGTTCGCCCTTGTTATTGACATCAAGCGTCAGTTTCTGAATGGAAGCCTCGGATACATTTGCTTTCCAGGGCTCAAAATCGTCACCACCAAAATCGGAATATTCCACGCCGGAAAAAGCAAAACTATCCATGCGCATAACGGAGTCAGGCTCGCTGGCCTTATCTTCGATAAAGGTGACATTTTTGCCATCCAGAGAATCAAACTTGAACCCGGTCTCACCCAGTTTCTCAACTTTATTGGCGACCAGTTCTTCAATGGTCAGTACTTTAGGCTCTGAATTGGCTTGATACTTAACGTTTCTAATGACGGCGTCGCCATCGTCATTGCTGCTTTCAAGGACATAGGTAAAACTACCACCGGCTTCTGTGGCTTTTGTCTGAACTTGTTTCAGAAATTCTTCGACCTGTTGCGCAAAAGCGGGCGAGGACCAGGCAAATATGAGGATAAAGCTTATTGTTAAGTAAGAATAGAGGCGATTCATGGGGAGATTATCCTGATTAGAATTAAGATGGTTAGCTTACAGCCTAATTCTGTTTTGGTAAACTTTGATAAAACGTAAAATTGTCTTGAAACTTTGGCGCGGTCAGCTAATTTGATGTAGTCAGGCGACCGAATCCAAGGACTGAAAAATGCATTCCTTAAAAGCAAATCAATTGCTGACAATTATGTTCGTGTTGTTTGCAACGTTTCTTTTTGCAGATACAAATTCCCTCGCTCAGATAACCGGTTCAAACAACAGCGCGACCAAGTCTTCACCCATTGTGACACGGGCAGTGCCTGTTGGTGGTGGCCAAAGAGTAGACATTCATGCGCCAGCATCAGTGAAATCACGAGGATTTTTCCGACCGGGTAAAAAAGCCCCGGTGATATTGTACGTTCACGGTGGTGGCTGGATCAAAGGATCCAGAGAGAAGATTTACAATCTGGACAAGTTTGCCACCCAGCGCGGCTGGATGCTTGTTTCCATCGACTATCGCCCAGTACCACGCACAAACATAGATGGTCAGGTCCGCGATGTGGCTCGTGCCATCAATTGGGTACGTCAAAATATTGGCCGCTATGGTGGGGATAAAAGAAAAATCGCAATCATGGGCCACTCTGCGGGCTCCCATCTGGTGTCCATGATCGCAGCCAAGAGATTAGCCGGACCTTTGCGTGGCGTTATTGCCAATGATGTTCAAGCCTATGATATGGTGGCTTACGGCGCCATGAGGGGAAGTCTTCCTCGTGTATATGCAGCAGCATTTGGTTATAACCCGGCCAACTGGATCAAATGGTCTCCGGTTACCTATGTACGCAACGGCCCACGCGGTGGTTTGCCACCCATGATGATTATGTATTCAGGTTCCAACTATGAGCGTCGCAAAGTACTCGCAAATGGGTTTGCGGGAGACTTGAGAGCCAAGGGTGCCCGCGTGACATTGTTTGATGGTCGTCGTTACTCTCACGGGTCGATAGCTCGCGGGATTGGAACGAGTCCTCAGGTCACGCGCAGTGTGGAGCGTTTTCTCAGGTCTGCATTCCGCTAAGCCTGTAGCAGCGTCTTACCTTGTTCATATATGTGATTCACTTTACAATTCATTCGGGCCTACACAGGGGAAGGTGATTCGATGGACTACATCGCATTCGGTATTGTCATCGCGATCCTTATTTATGCGATCGTAATTTATAATGGTCTTGTGAAGGCAAGACAAATGGTGCGCGAAGCCTGGAGCGGAATTGACGTTCAACTCAAACGACGTGCCAATCTGATCCCGAACCTGATCGAGACAGTTAAGGGCTATGCTTCCCATGAAAAAGACACTTTGGCGGAAGTAACTGAAATGCGTAGCCGGGCCGAAGCTGTGCCCTCCGGGGATGTGGCGGGAAGAGCAGCAGCGGAAGGTTTTCTTAGTCAGGCGCTCGGTAGATTGCTGGCTGTGGCTGAGGATTATCCAGACCTGAAAGCAAACGAAAATTTCCGGGATCTTCAAAATTCACTTGAAGAGATGGAAAGTGAAATCCAGATGGCACGGCGGTACTACAATGGCTCAGTTCGCCAGCTCAACACCAGTGTGGAAAGCTTTCCTTCAAATCTGGTGGCAAACACATTTAAATTCCATCAGGCTGACTATTTCGAGCTTGAAAACGAGGCTGACCGAGCTGTCCCGAAGGTCGATTTCGGAAGTTGATCCACATGACTCAAATGCTAAAGCTACTGTGCTTAACCCTTGTAAGTGCAGCGATATTTCTGATTCAGTCTGTATCACTTGCGGGCGCTGAAGAAGTAATAAACAATTTCGAAGTGAAAGTTTTTGTCCAGAAGGACGGGACTTTGGATGTGACAGAAGAAATCACAGTTACTGCAGAGGGGCGGAAAATCAGAAGAGGAATATTCCGGGATTTTCCTTTGTTATTTGAAGATGCAGACGGAGTTGAAAAACAGGTCGGTTTCGAATTACTCGAAACACTGCGCAACGGGCGACGAGACAACAATCGCGTAGAAAAGTCTCGCAACAGAGCCCGGATTTACATCGGCAAAAAAGACCACTTTCTCAAATCGGGTGTGTACACCTACAGGATCAGATATCGTACTGATCGACAAATCCGGTTTTTCGATAACCACGATGAACTGTTTTGGAATGTGACCGGCAATTTTTGGGATTTCCCGATACTGAAGGCAAGCGTTGTATTCATCCTTCCTGATGGTGTCCGGCCTCAGGACGTTATTGGTTTCACCGGTAAAGTTGGTTCGACCGAGCAGGCAGTCAGAATTACAAGTGCAACAACTGCAAACACCGTCAATGCTGTCGCAACCCGAAAGTTGAACCTGCGTGAAGGCTTAAGCGTGGCGATCAAAATGCCGAAGGGCTCCATAAATCAACCAAGCGAAGCGCAGAAATCAGGCTGGTTCTGGCAAGACAATAAATCCGTGATTCTTGGTTTCGGTTCTCTGATCGTAGTCATGCTTTACTATTTCGCTATCTGGTGGCGTATTGGCCGGGATCCGCCTTCGGGTGCAATTGTGCCACGATGGGATGTTCCGGATGGAATCTCACCAGCATTGGTGAACTACATCCGGCGCAAGGGATTGGCCGGGAAAGGGTTCGATGCAATCTCCGCCGCTGTGCTCAATCTGGCTGTAAAGGGATTAGTCATTCTGGATAAGGATGAAGGTGGTTTTTTGAAAAGCGATACGCTGTATATCACTGCTACTGACAACAATCCTCCGGCATCTCTGCCAGTAGGCGAGGCGGCTATTCTCAAGCATGTGAAACTCGGGTTGAACAACTCCTTGGAGGTTTCCAGCGGTAATGGACCACAGGTTAAATTGCTGCAGGAATCCTTCGCTTCAGCAATGGAAAGAGAACACCGGAACAAGTTTTATCAGCACAATTACGTCGCAGTGGTTATCGGTGTAATCCTCTCCCTGTCAGTCCTGGCCGTCACCCTTATCCAAAGTCAGATTTCAGATGGCACCGTTGGTGTGTTGGCAGTTGGCGGATTTTTGACCGCAATCGTATCCAGCTTTTTGATATCTTTAGGTAAGCATTTTCTGCGTCCGGGTAACTTGATCGGAAAGTTGATGTCCCTAATATTTATCGGCTTTTTCTCCTTCGGAATATCCACAACAGGCTTGTCTGTAACGCTCCAAAGCATAGTGAGTGAAGACGTGGACACAATACTGATCACGATTGTGGTCGGAGTTGTCGTTCTAAATATCCTGTTTTATTTCCTGCTTGGTGCACCCACCACATTAGGACGGAAGCGTATGGATGAGATCGAAGGACTTCGCACCTATCTAACACTTGCTGAAAAAGATCGGATGAACATGGCTGGTGCGCCTGATTTTTCGACTCAGCACTATGAAGATTTGTTGCCTTATGCCGTAGCTCTGGGTGTAGAGAAACCCTGGTCCAAAGCCTTTGAAACCTGGTTAGCCGCAGCAGTAGCCGCGGGCGCTGTGGCGGCAAGTTACACGCCTAACTGGTACAGAGGTAGCGATTTCAACAGCGGAAGTCTGTCAGATACGATGGATGGATTTAGCAGTTCCATGCAATCTGGTTTCTCATCCGCGATGCCGGCGCCCAAATCCTCCTCATCTGGTTTCTCGGGTGGAGGATCCGGCGGCGGCGGCGGAGGTGGTGGCGGTGGAGGTTGGTAAGGCCTTCCACCGATTTTTTATACCACCCTGTCTGTTGATGATTTGTTGGAAGAACCCATCCAAATCAGTTTTGTAATTCCATAAGCACTGATGGCAATCCAGGAAATCTGGATCAGCGCCGAGGACAAATTGAAACTTTCAAATAGCGAGATCAAAACTGCGCTCGCGGCGAGAAAGTTAAGTATTGGGTATTTGATTCCTGTAGCACTGATTACTTGAAACTGGAGTGCTGCATAAGAACCGAGATAAAGAAGTACACCTACAATTCCGGCCATCTCGAATACTGAGAAGTTTTCCACTGCCGACATCATAATTTTCCTCCACCACTTTGAGTTTCCTCGCCCTTATGTACTTTTTTAGATGAATTGATTTTGAAATGATGTGCATGTTGTCACATCACGGATTTTGGTGAGGAAAACCCCAGTTTTCAGGGGGCATTGTCAACTCACACTTGCTCCAGACGGTTGTGTTGGGTATCGACTAACCATGGGAAATGATTTGATTCCACCAGGCGGGGATGACGACAACGATATCGAACCGGTTGATCTGAAATCCGCCCTCGAAGAAAGATTTATGGCTTATGCGCTCTCGACCATTATGTCGCGTGCGCTTCCTGATGTGCGCGATGGACTAAAACCGGTTCACCGCAGAATTCTGCACGCCATGCGAGTTCTGAAACTCGATCCCAATACCGGTTTCAAAAAATGCGCCCGTATCGTCGGTGATGTGATTGGTAAGTTCCATCCCCATGGTGACCAGGCGGTTTATGACGCGCTTGTGCGCTTGGCGCAGGACTTTGCTCAACGTTACCCACTCATAGATGGTCAAGGCAATTTCGGTAACATAGATGGCGATAACGCTGCTGCCTACCGATATACCGAAGCACGCATGACCGATGTGGCAACGCTTCTTCTCGAGGGGATCGATGAGGACGCTGTTGATTTCAGGCTCACCTACAATGAAGAAGATAAAGAGCCGGTTGTACTACCTGGTGCTTTCCCGAATTTGTTGGCTAACGGTTCTTCCGGAATTGCGGTTGGTATGGCGACCAACATTCCTCCGCACAATGCCGCAGAACTTTGCGAAGCTGCAATTCATCTGATCGCCTATCCTAATGCCGGTATTGAAAAACTGGTTAGCTATGTCAAAGGACCAGATTTTCCCACTGGCGGTGTGCTTGTGGACGATGAAGCCTCAATTATAGACGCTTACAAAACGGGTAAGGGTAGTTTCCGCCTGCGCGCAGCATGGGAGAAGGAAGATACAGGTCGTGGTGGCTATCAGATTATCATCACGGAAATTCCATATCAGGTTCAAAAGTCTCGGTTGATCGAAAAGGTTGCAGAACTCCTTCTCAATAGGAAGGTTCCACTGCTTAATGATATTCGTGATGAATCAGCAGAAGACATCAGGATCGTTCTTGAACCGAAATCCCGTGCCGTTGATCCCGAGATTTTGATGGAATCTCTCTTCAAGCTTACTGAGCTTGAGACTCGCGTATCACTCAACATGAATGTCCTTTCCGGTGGCAAAGTCCCTAAGGTGATGTCTCTGCGCGATGTTTTGAAGGAATGGTTGGAGCATCGTCGCGAAGTCCTGATCCGTCGTTCCAAGTTCAGGCTTGCTCAGATCGAGCGTCGTTTGGAAATCCTGGATGGATTGCTGATTGCCTACCTCAACATTGATGAAGTAATTCGCATTATTCGCTTTGAGGATGAGCCGAAGCAAAAGCTGATAGCCCGGTTTGAACTCACGGATCTTCAGGCTGAGTCCATTCTCAACATGCGCTTGCGCTCTTTAGCGAAGCTTGAGGAAATCGAGATCCGCAATGAGCATCAGAAACTGTCTGACGAAAAAGCACAGATCGAAGCGTTGTTGGGCTCAGAAGAACAACAATGGGCTGTGCTGAAACACGACATTTCCGAGATCAAGAAAAAGTTCGGTAAAGATACTGATCTTGGAGGGCGCAGAACACAGTTTGGCGTAGCACCAGAACACGATCTGGAAGCTGTTCAACAGGCAATGATTGAAAAAGAACCAGTCACGATTGTCCTTTCTCAAAAAGGCTGGATCAGAGCAATGAAAGGGCACATTGGTGACTTTTCCACGCTCACCTTCAAAGAAGGTGATAAACTGCTCACAGCTTTTCATGCTGAGACGGTCGACAAGATTGTCATATTTAATACCGGTGGAAAATTCTTTACGCTCGGAGCTGACAAGTTACCCGGCGGGCGCGGACATGGAGAACCCGTACGCGTGATGGTCGATATGGAAAACGACACCGACATTATTGCGGCATTCAAACACGACGCAAAACGCAAACTGCTTGTTTCCTCAAAGGCCGGCAACGGGTTCGTGGTGAGTGAGGCAGACGTTATTGCCAACACCAGAAAAGGCAAACAGGTCCTCAATGTTAAGATGCCGGACGAAGCTGCAATCTGTAAGCCCGCTATTGGTGACCGTATTGCCGTTGTGGGCGACAATCGCAAGCTGCTGATCTTCCCGCTCGATCAAATTCCGGAGATGGGCAGAGGCAAAGGTGTCCGGTTGCAGCGCTACAAAGATGGTGGGGTAAAGGACATCCAGGTGTTTAATGCAGAAGCTGGTTTAAGCTGGACGGATTCCGCTGCCCGAACCCACACACGCACCATGGAAGAATTGGTGGAATTCATCGGTGAACGTGCTCAGGCAGGTCGGGTTGCCCCCAAAGGCTTTCCGAAAAATGGCAAGTTCGGCGATTAACAATATTCGCTTACCCTAATCATTCATCACATAACCAAGAAATGTCAGACATGTGCAATTTGGCACTTTACATTCCGTTGGGTAATGTTAGTAAGCTGTTAACAATAAAACAGGGTACTAAAGGTTTGTAACAATGAGTGCAGAAAACATAAATGAGACACCAAATCCGGATTTCGTAGATCACAGCATACAGGATGCTCGTTGGCTCCTGGGCTCAGTCGCTTTCATCTGCTTTGTGGTATTCGCGCTAGGCGTCGTAGCAACATATACAACAGGATAAACTGGCCAGATCCGTCGCCCATTCTTAAACAGGAGTGGGTTGAAAACAGACCAGCTGGCCACGATTTTTCATCAGAAAATATATGAAAATTTATGCAGCGGAACTGGTCAATTTCTTGAGTTCATCATTACATAAATCACTATTTCTATTCACCAGATCACGCAAATGATCCGGAATTTCCGGTGAAGCCAGCGCCTTTTCATTCAGCTTTATGGCTTCCAGATAATATCCCAGATAATAAGCGGCGACACCTGCCTCTATTGCGGCAAGATACTCGTATACCGGGTTTTCTATAAACAGAATGTGCCCTTCCGGTATATCCATTTGTGCTGCACGACCCAGGAACAGCCAGGCCATATGCCAGTCTTGTTGTTCGTTGTAATGCAAACCTATTCTGTATAGTGGTTCACATCGAACTGGCGTGTGGGCATAGGCTTCAAGATAAGTCTGTTGGATTTTCTGCCAATCATCGCCACGGGAATCCATTGCCATGGCAATCTGATACTGCGCGCAAAAGACTTCTTCATGCCACCCGCCCATCTTGATGCGTTTGCGATAGTGCTTGATCGCAAGGCCATATTCTTCTGCATCCCGCCAGGATTGAGCAAGATAATATTGGTACCTTGTGTTGTGGGGATCTTTTTTCAATGCACTTGTCAGTAGTGCTGCATCTTTGCGGTAGGTGTTCGGATCAAGTGACCTTGCACCTTCTTGCCTTGCGATAATTTTTGCAACTTCGTAGGCAATCTCACCGCGGCTATCATCATTCTCATTCGCCAGTGCTTCGTGAATGACACCTTCCCAGTACCAACCCATATCGTTCTTGACGATATTCATGATAGCGTATTTCTGGCCAGGTTGTTCCTTGTAGATGTAGTAAGCGTTTTCTGTGAGGTTTGAGAAATCAAAGCCTTCAGTGCAAACCAACTCTTCATCTGCATCAATGATCAAAACGTAATCGGCTTTTCCTGAGGCTGCTTCCAGCGCCTCATTGCGATTGTGCCCAAAGTTCTGCCATGGCCGTTCAATCAACTCACCGGGAATGTCTGCCATGATCTCACGGATGAGGTCTTGCGTGCCATCTGTACTACCTGTGTCGGAAATCACCCAGCTATCCACATATGGTTTGACACTTTCCAGACACCGCCTAATCACATGAGCTTCATTTTTGACGATCATATTCAGGCAGATTGTGGACTTTTTCTCATGTGCAGCTGGCATCAGATGTTCCTTTCTGCGTTGAAGTCCCAGTTCAACACAAAATTACCGGACAAAAACATATGAGGATTTGCCTGCAAGAGGCGTGCCAGATGGACTAGTTTTTAGCTCTCAAATTCCAGGCAGTGTGGCAGGCAATCGATATCAGTACGATCAAACCACCAGTCAACGTTTTATTTGAGGGGATTTCAGCAAAAATCAGCCAAACCCAAATTGGCGCTAGCACCGTTTCAAGGAGGAAGAAGATTGCAACCTGTGGGGCAGGAATAAATCGGGGGGCGAAGGACAAGGTAAATCCCGCAATTGGCACAAGAACCAGTACGTTTATGAGGAGCCAGGCTGGTTGTTCAGGCATTGAGAAATTTGACAGTGCAATTGGTAGTGCAAACAACCCGGTCACCATGCCACCCATAGCAGGTGCCAGCGACATGTTTTTCCCCGATTGTCGTGTCCGGACGATAGAAAGCGCAAGGAAAATTGCAGTTATCAGGGCATAGATGTCCCCTTTAAGTGTGCCCCCTTCCAGACCGTCACTCACAATAATTGCGACACCAATTATGGTGAAAAATATGGTGCCCCAGGTAACGAAGTCAGGCCGTTCTCCTATCAAAGCCCAGGCAAATATTGCGGCCAACATCGGATTAAAAGCCAAAATAAACACAAGATTGGCAGTTGAGGTATTGAAGACCGACAGGGTGAAAAAAATGCTACTCAGGCCAAACAGGACGCCAATTTCAACAAATTGTCGGTCATCAAATGGGTTTGGTGGTGAGCCGATGCGTCTTCCAGCAAAAAACAACACCAAACCCAGGACCAGAGCTAATCCCATACCTCGCGCAAACATAACCAGCCACGGCTCAGCTCCAGCTAACCGTATCACCGGGATATCAATCGAGATCAGTAGACCACCGGACAGGGCAAGAAAAACCCCTAAACCGGTTCGGGTTTGCAGTTGTGCCAATAAAGTCCCTCAGACAAATATTCTTTATTGTTGTTTATGATTTGGGAAATGATGAAAGAAAAGGGCAATTAACGACTAATCGTATCGTCGCCAACCGGTCATGGTCAGATGTTCTTGTGGTCGGAATCGCGTCTTGTATTCCATCTTCTGTGATCCATCGACCCAGTAACCCATATAGACAAACGGTAATCCCAGTTTTCTTGCTCGCCGGATATGATCAAGGATCATGAAGGTTCCAAGGCTTTTGTATTTGGGATCGGTATCAAAAAAGCTGTAAACCATCGATAGGCCATTGGCCAATATGTCAGTCAGGGCTACAGCAATCAGGTCACCTTCACCTTGCCCGGTGATTGCGGTGTCCGGCCCCCGACGCCTGTATTCGATTAGCATCGTGTTCACATGCGTGTCTTCAACCATCATCGCATAGTCAAGAGATGTCATTTCCGCCATGCCACCTTCCGCATGACGCGAATCAAGATAGCCGCGAAACAATGAGAACTGCTCTGATGATGGTGCTGGTGGAAACTCGTTTCCGATAAGAAACTTGTTATTGGACCAGACCCGTTTCAGCGATTTGGAAGGCTTGAAATCGTCCACGCGCACACGGACTGAAACACACGCCTTGCAGCCTTCACAGGCTGGTCGATAAGCGATGTTTTGTGATCGCCTGAAACCACCCTGACTAAGCATGTCGTTTACCTGTTCGGCACGTTCCCCCACAAGGTGTGTGAAAACCTTCCTTTCCTGCCGGTTTGGCAGGTATGGACATGGGGCAGGGGCAGTTAGATAGAACTGCGGAGTGTCGAGTGCATGACGAGTCATGAGCAACTTTCAAAAGTCTATTTGAACCAGCCTAACGGAAATTATTTAAAAATCCATGCGATATTTAAAATTTACAGAATTTCTCCCAACCGGATCTCGTAAGACATGAACACGAAGCTATCACAAAATTGTAATGCGGCGTGAACGGCAAACTGTTGTATGTATCTGAGGCCTTTTATCTTTTTCGTTAAACAGGATGCGAATTTATTTGGAGAACCTAATGCGTAAATTCTTTTTGAAAACTGCACTTACAATCGGGGTATTGATGACATCAAGTGCGGCATATGCAGCTTGCGTTGCACCCGTCGCCAAGGACGATCTTACAGAAGAACAAGTGGATGAAATTTTTGCATGTATCAAGGAGGAGCTTCGTGCCGGTTACGCACAGAGTGATAATCCTTGGGCAAAAGAATATCTCAACTGGGGCAGGACAGCTGTTCGACCTGCAGCACCCGGGCCACACGGTGGTCGTTTCCTTAATACCACAGTGAATGAAATCGGATATCGCGAATACATTAAGTACAGTGACGAACGTGAGGATAACCCCATGCCTGTGGGTACCGTCGTTGCTAAAGAAGTGTTTGGTGTGAACAAGAAGAACAAAGTCACTAAAGGCCAATTATTTTTCATGGAAAAAGTCGCTGCTGGCACTGCTGATGAATACGGCAACTGGGTTTATTCAGTGGTAAAGTCAAATGGCAAGCCGCAAAAGATTTCTCAGAAATTCTGCCATGATTGTCATGGTGCGTTCTCTGATCAGGATGCCTTGGGTTATCCGGATGAAGATGTTCGCCTGATATCAGAATAATCTTCTTGGGATAATGAAATTGAGGCGGGCAATTAGCCCGCCTTTTTTGTTTCTATCTTTCGTGGCGCCACCAGACGATAGCTGAGACAACCATTCCAAATACGATGTGTCCCCACAGTGCTACCCATGTAATGCCACTCCATCCAAGGAACGGAGGATTACCGGCTACCAGATGCGCCATGCCGTATAGGGCAAATACCCAGAGTACAACGCCGTAGGCAGCGCCGACCAACCACCATGGTGCAAATGGTGCCATGCGTGAAATAGGTCTGGCGATAAACATGTAGCCCAGCGGGTAGAAGAGCAGACCAGTGAGAAGGTGAAGGCCGTGTCCGATTCCCAATTGGCTGATTACCTTGCCGCCAAGGCCTGTTATGACCCCCAGGGATTGGTTTGCTAATCCTACCGGTGCAAGTTTGGAACCGAGTGTAGGAATGATGCCCTTAAGCAGAGGGCTGATGGTTTGTCCGAAAAGATCAAAAGCAAGTGTGGCAAATGCTCCAGCCACTAAAAGGGTCGTAAGAGTATAAACATTGATTTTAGGCAGTGACACTGTCTGCCATTTGTTTTCTGCCATTGAAACAGTCATTAAATTTCTCCGTTAAAGTGATCAATTGACACCGGTCAGTTCCGGCTTGGCGACAACATGAAGAAATGGAAATGAAACGTAAATACACTGCACGGGCACGTTACCGTTTGTGAGCGATGCCGTGTGACAGAACGCACATTTTCAGGCGGTTTTTGGCAAAAATGCGGGAGAAAATGTCAGTTTGAGTTCAAAATTTCTGCGACACGAGGGGCAAAATAGGTGAGGATCGCATCGGCACCTGCACGCTTGAAACAGAGAAGGCTTTCCAGAATCACCCTTTCTTCCTCTAGATAGCCTTTCTCCGCAGCAGCCATGATCATCGAATATTCGCCGGAGACCTGATAGGCGAGGGTGGGCATCTTGAATTCATCCTTAACCCGGCGAACGATATCGAGATACGGCATCCCGGGCTTTACCATAATCATGTCAGCCCCTTCATCAATATCGAGCTGAGCTTCCCATAAGGCTTCATCAGAATTTGCCGGATCCATAAAGTAAGTCTGCTTGTCACCCTTTAACAGTCCATCTGATCCGACCGCCTCACGATAAGGACCATAAAAGCCGGAAGCATATTTTGCAGTGTACGCGAGTGTTCCCACATCCTGGTAGCCCGCGTCATTGAGTGCATCACGAATTGCTCCCATTCGGCCATCCATCATCTCGGATGCTGAAACAATATCAGCCCCAGCTTCTGCCTGAATGACTGCGGCCTTGCAGAGCTGCTCAACCGTCTCATCATTGATCACAACGCCATCGCTCAATATTCCGTCATGCCCATGATCCGTAAAGAGGTCCAGTGCCACATCGGTTATGACACCCAGTTCCGGAACTGCTTCCTTGATCGCCCGGGTTGCCTGATTGAGAATATTGTCGGGGTTCAAAACTTCAGATCCCGTTTGGTCGCGCTTTTCAAGCGCCACATTGCCAAAAGTAGCAATTGCTGGAATGCCTAGTTCATGAGCGTGTTTTGCCTGTTCAACAATTCTGTCAACTGAATAGCGAGAGACGCCTGGCAATTGGTTCAAAGGCTCCTCCACATTGGTTCCTTCGCAAATGAACACCGGCCAGATAAGGTCATCCACACTTAATCTGTTTTCCCGAACAAGCCGCCGGTTCCAGTCAAATCTCCGATTTCTGCGCATGCGGCGGTTGCCGGTTATCTCATCTACTGTGCGCTTCATGTTCGTTTTGTCCTATTCAATTGCAGTCGCGACTGTTTTTCCTATACTATTGATTGAATTTCAATGCGGATATCCATGTTTCATGACTCAGGTGATTACCACAGCTAAACCGGCACTTGATCTCGACAGGGCAATGATACCCTTCTTTGCCATTGTTGCATTAGTGTTATTGGTATTTGGAATTCGCTATTGGCTCTTGATGCTGGGCGTGTGGGAGCCCGATTTAAAATTCGATACTCTGCCGGTTCATTGGCGGGTGGCGGCAGCAAGCATGGCTGTATTGCAGCCAGTGGCGGCAGTGGGCCTGTGGGGAAGGCTTGATTGGGGTATAGCTGTTTGGATCATTGTGATCATCTCAGAAATGGCGATGTATTCATTAATGACCGATCGCTTTGGCGAAGCCAATTATCTTGTCGCGTTCCACATGGTGAGCTTGGGTATCTGGATTTGCTACAAAGCGGCCAAATGGGTTTCCAACAGAAGGCGCATTGCTCTGCAGCAGCGTTAGGCCAGCGCTAGTTTCAAGCGCTGATTGCCTTTGCCGTTCCGTTAAACCACTGTGTCACTTTTTCTTCGAACATGTCTGGTGATACGGGTTTTGACATATAGTCATCCATGCCCGCATTGATGCAGTTTTCCATGTCACCCTTGATCGCATGGGCTGTGACCCCGATGATCGGTGTGTGACGCACGCTTTCCGCTTCAAGCCTGCGGATCTCGGCTGTGGCCTCAAGCCCGTTCATCACCGGCATGGACACATCCATGCAGATCACCTTGGGTGCATGTTTCTGATAGAGTTCCACCGCCTGCTTGCCATTGTTGGCAATCAGGAAGTTGAAGCCTGCACCCTGCAGGATCTGACGGAACACAATCTGATTAACCTCATTGTCTTCTGCAACCAGCACATCAATCCTGGAACCTGCATCAACCGGATGAAGCGGATCTTCCTCTTCACTAGCTGCTGGTGCCGGGGCTTCAGCTTGCTCATTGTGATTATCTGACGTTTCTGCTTCCACAGAAGTTGGTGATGTTGATGATGCTGCGGTTGTTGCCGCTGCAGCCTGTGCAGGTTCAGCCTCTATCGTGTCATCCGGTGTGGCATCAGCCTGCTGACGCGCTTCCATATCTGCTGCAAGACCCGCCAGGGATGGACGCGGTGCAATCGCTGGTGTGGTATGAGGTTGGAAGACATCGGCTTTATGTTCTGCTTCTGCGGCAGTTTCGCCTTCAGCTTCAGCTTCGTCTTCTTGTGGCTGTGCAGCGGGGGTTTCTTTTAGGGTGTTGAACACAAATGTATCGGATGTGGATGGCTTTGCGTCTGCCACACCCTCAAGGATTGGCTCAGCCTGAGTTTCTTCCGCTACTTCATCCTCGGTAGTTTTGTCCCCAGTAACTTTATCCTCAGTAACTTTGTCCTCATCCTGACCCATCAGCGCTGCAATATCAGCAAGGGAGCTGGCAGCATTGCGTGTTTCCTGAGGCTCCCGGGTTTGAGGCGATGTATCGGCTGCCAGGGATGTCATCACTTCGGCCTGCGACTGGATATCCTCAACCGCCTGGTCCTGGGGCTCGGTTACCTCTTGTATCGCCTGTGTATCCTGCGGCTCTACGGTGTCCTGTTCTGGTTCGTCATGATGCGGGATCACTTCGCGCTCTGCATGCCTGCTGCTGCCGATCAGCGGTGCACCCACATCCTGGGCGCCGATGGAGCGTGCCATGGCGATCCCCTCAAGGGTCTCGGAGTTCTCACTGCGTGCATCCTGCAGCACATTGATGATTGTCTCAAGCAATAGCGAAGAACGCGCAGGCTTCACCAGATGGCCCTGAATGCCAAGTGATGAGAAGTTCTTGCCTTCCGCAGTCTGGTCCACAGAGGTCAGCATCACAATCGGGGTCTTGGCAATTGCCTCATCACGGCGGATCGCAAGCGCCATGTCACCGCCATTCATCTCCGGCATGTGATAGTCAAGCACCACACAGTCAAGCTGGATACCGCGTGAGGCCATGGCCCGCATCACCGCAAGCGCTTCAGGCCCTGATGAGGCTGCTGCACTGTCAAACTTCCATGCAGTCATGTTCTCGGTCAGGATAGAGCGGTTAACCTCATTATCATCGACGATCAGAATGCGGGCACCCGACACATCCACCGGCACATGACGGCGCTTGGCCCGGTTACCGTGTACCGGCAGGGTAATCTCAAACCAGAAGGTGGACCCTTCACCCATCTCGGATGTAACCCCGATCTCTCCATCCATCAGCTTCACCAGCGATGAGGAGATGGCAAGACCAAGCCCGGTTCCCTCATGCTTGCGGGTAGCACTTTCATCCACCTGGCTGAACTTCTCGAAGATCCGGTCGCATTTCTCCTGAGGAATGCCAATACCCGTATCGGTGATCGCAATCTTCAGCGTGGCGCTACCCTTACCCTCTTCAAGCTCACCTTCCACTGCACCATTCACATCCACCAGCACATGGCCCTCTTCGGTGAACTTCACAGCATTCCCCATCAGATTGGTCACAATCTGGCGGATACGGCCCACATCACCCACATACATCTCCGGCAGGTCCGGATCGATGCGCACGATCAGTTCCAGATCCTTCTCAGCCACTTTGGAGGATACGAGTGTGGCCACATCCTCGATTGCCTCAGCCAGCTTGAACGGAGCCGGGTCGAGCTCCATCTGGCCCGCATCGATCTTGGAGAAGTCAAGGATATCATTGATGATGGTGAGCAGAGCTGCACCGGACTTCACGATGATATCGGCAAAGGTACGTTGCTTGTGATCAAGATCAGTCTTGATCAACAACTCAGCCATCCCCATCACACCGTTCATCGGAGTGCGGATCTCATGGCTCATATTCGCCAAAAACTCACTCTTCGCACGGTCGGCGAGTGTTGCACGTTCACTCTCACTTCTTGCAAACTTTGTTTGTTCACGTATCCGCTTGATCATTCTCACAAGGATCACATCCAGAGGAATGAAAATACAAAGCCCTATAAAGGCCAGGGCACCCAGTGTAATGATAATGAACAACTCAAGCAGGTTGCCCTGGTGGCCCGCCAGTCTTGCCTGATGGTCCTGCAAAATGGAAACTGCGTGATCTATGGATACTGAAACACGGTTCGTATAATTGGCTGCGATTTTCCTGGCTGCCCAGTGAATGTCAGTTTTATAGCGCGTCGCCTCAATGTTTGAAGCATTCAAAACAGCCTTGTAATCTTTAAATGGGTCCTCAGCATCCATGTAAATAGATGTATTTGTAATCTGGTTCTTTATTGCTTCAGGAGCATCCTGCCAGCGTGCTTTGAGACTTGAAAGTTCTTTGTTTCCCTTTTCGATATGAAAGAGCAGGGCAGTGCGGGCAGGGATAATATCAGATGATACCTTCAGTTTTTCGACGATTTCCCTGCGTCTCTTGAGGTTCTCACCCTCAAATAGAATCTCCAGGAACAGGTTATTTTCGCGGGAAGGTGTTGTCTCTGATATATTCAGAGCTTTCTCATTCAATCCTTTTAGGGTTTGATTGGTCGTGATGAAGTCATCAAGAAGCAGTCTGAGCTGTTCTGCATTCAGGTTTTGTTTTTGCTGGTCAAAATAGAACTTCACACAGATAAAAGTCAGAATTATCAATGCAAATGTATAGGCAATTCGCATTGCCCAAGATGCGCTTTTCCAGCCCAAAGAAGATCGATCGGTCAATTTGCTTACCCCTAAAGCCATATCCAAATATGTTTAGAAAAACATGGTTAACAAAGCTCTAAGTTGAATCTGCTGGAAAACCATATGTTTAGAGGTGTGTTTTATTACGTTAGGTAAGCGAAGCGAGCCGCGAATTTATATTCTGTTTACCCTATTATGCGCTTGCCGTTGGTAACTTTAAATTAAGCCTAAGTTTTAATTCGAATTTTAGACGATTGCCGTACAACTGCCATCTGGAGCGGAAAGCTATAATTCCGCCCGATAGAAAACAGTGAGGCAAAGTCTATGAATAACGCACCGGAAATGGCAGGTGAGGCAATTGAGTCGACCCATGAAGGCGACATCAAAGCCCTATACCTGGATTCCCTTACATTAGTAGAGCGGTTACACCGCCGTTTGCTGGATGTAATCAAGGATGAATTTGATCGCAAAGGCCGCAGCGATATCAACCCAGTTCAGGCACTACTTCTCTTTAATATTGGTAGTATGGAGTTGACAGCGGGCGAATTGCGTAGCCGCGGATACTATCTCGGGTCAAATGTATCCTACAATCTTAAGAAATTGGTGGATCAAGGATACATCAACCATCAGAAGTCCAGAGTGGACCGCCGCTCAGTCAGAGTAAGCTTGACTGATGCCGGTAAAGAGGTTGCCGACATTGTGAACGACTTATATGAGCGTCACATTGCCTCAGTCGAGCAAGTTGGTGGAATCAGCAGTGGCGAATTCTTTGGTATGAATAAGTCACTTAAGCGCCTGGAACGCTTCTGGACAGACCAAATCCTCTACCGTTTGTGATATAAAAGACACAATGAATTCGAAAAAGGGCTCATATTTATTATGGGCCCTTTTTATTTGCCCACAATTGACCACAAATCAACGATAATTGATTCCCGAATATGCTGATTTTGCTGTAAATTATTTAAGTGACGCTACGGCACATTTATGGTATCCAAATTCTTAACCTATGTAAGGTAGGAAAACGGGATGACGGGTACCATATTGAACGAGTCACAAGATCGGCAAACGGTAATAAGCTAGCTTACGGAAAACATAAATGAAACGCAGACAATTCATATCAGGCTTGGCAGCAGCGGGGACAGCATTATCGACACCTGCCTTGGCAGATAATCCAATTGCTTCCATCATTCGTTCCTCAAAACGGGACAATTGGAATGATGAGTTCGACGCGCGTCGTGGCGATGCAAAACTTTCTTCGTCAAATATTCCAGTATTTTCACCCCAGACACCACAGTTCATTGAGCGCGCAATCGGCGAGTACCGTGAAATCGCAGCCAATGGTGGCTGGCCGGTGGTTCCCGCTAATAAAAAGCTGCGCCTGGGTGACAGATCAAAGAACGTATATCTGCTCCGAGACAGGTTGAAGGCATCCAGAGACCTTGCTCCTAACACAGGCAAGTCTGATGTATTTGACAGCTGGGTAGATGGTGCGGTTCGCCGCTTCCAGGCTAGACACGGCCTTCCAGCAGATGGTGTGCTTGGTCGTTACAGTTTTGCCGCCATGAATATCCCGGTTAGCATCCGTCTGGGTCAGTTGGAAACCAACCTGGTCAGACTGAGATCAATGTCAGGATTTTTGGGTAACCGCTTCGTAATGGTGAACATTCCTGCAGCTCAAATCGAAGCAGTACGGAATGGACGCGTGGAATCACGTCATACGGCCATCGTTGGTAAAACTGACCGTCAGTCACCGATCATCGCTTCAAAAATTTATGAGTTGAACCTCAATCCATTCTGGACTTCTCCGGTTTCCATCATCAAAAAGGACCTTATTCCTTTGATGCAAAAGGACCCTGGCTACTTGTCCCGCAACAAGATCCGGATTTTTGACTGGAATACACGTGAGGAAATTGCACCGGAAAGCATTGACTGGAACACGGATGAAGCCGTGAACTACATGTTCCGTCAGGATCCTGGCAAGATCAACGCTATGGGATCGGTTAAGATCAATTTCCCGAATCCTCATGCCGTTTACATGCACGACACACCTCAACAGAGCCTGTTCTCAAAGCTGCTTCGCTTTGAATCATCCGGTTGTGTTCGGGTACAGAATGTACGTGATTTGATTACCTGGCTTGCCAATGAAACGCCAGGTTGGAACCGCAGACAGCTTGAGCGCACAATCGAATCCGGCGAGCGCGTTGATGTGGAATTGAGTGAGCCGGTTCCAGTTTACTGGAATTACATCACTGCATGGTCAACCCAGGGCGGTGTTGTCCAGTTCCGTGATGACATCTACAGCCGCGATGGCGCTGAGCAACTGGTTTCAAGCAACTGGAACTAAGCAAGCTTCAAACTGGCAACTTGTTGATAAATTAGACAATATTTCACCGAATCCGTTCGGATGCGGTGATTTGTCATCCTCTATGCAGTGATTCCGTTTTGTATTTATCAATTCCTGAGGTATCAAGCCGATGATACTCCATGCGACCTTGGTCGTAGATCACTATTTTTTTTGACGCTAATGGGCGTGTTTGACACGACTGTGGAATTTACAACGCTCTAGAGTACATTCCATTCATAGAGGGAAGATATATGTCGACAAATCTTGATAGATTTTTTAATGCGCCGCTGAGCGAGGTGGATCCGGAAATCAATGAGGCTATCCAGAATGAACTTGGCAGACAACGCCACGAGATCGAACTGATTGCTTCTGAAAACGTTGTTTCCCGTGCAGTTCTCGAAGCGCAGGGTTCCATCATGACCAACAAATATGCTGAGGGTTATCCTGGCAAACGCTATTATGGCGGCTGTGAATTTGTTGACGTTGCAGAATCACTTGCAATCGAGCGTGCGAAAAAGCTTTTTGGCTGTAACTTCGCAAACGTGCAGGCGAATTCTGGCAGTCAGATGAACCAGGCCGTATTCCTTGCGCTGCTTCAGCCGGGCGACACATTCATGGGTCTGGACCTCAATTCTGGCGGGCATTTGACCCACGGTTCTCCGGTTAATATGTCCGGGAAATGGTTCAATGTGGTGTCTTATGGTGTAAGTGAAGACACACATCAGCTTGATATCGAAGAAATCGAGCGTATCGCTCAGAAAGAAAAGCCAAAGCTTATCATTGCAGGCGGCACAGCTTACTCACGTGAATGGGATTGGGCAGCTTTCCGTCGTATCGCAGACAGCATTGATGCTTATCTGCTGGTTGATATGTCTCACATCGCAGGCCTGGTGGCAGCTGGTGTTCATGATTCACCAATTCCCCACGCCCATGTGGTCACCACAACTACACACAAGTCATTGCGTGGCCCACGTGGCGGCATGATTTTGTGTAATGACGAAGCTATCGCCAAGAAGATGAATTCTGCTATCTTCCCAGGCCTTCAGGGTGGACCTCTGATGCACGTGATTGCTGCAAAGGCAGTTGCATTTGGTGAAGCGCTACAACCAGAATTTAAGCAGTATGCTCAACGGGTTAAAGACAATGCACGCGCATTGGCAGCAAGCCTGATGGACAACGGTTTGGATATTGTTTCTGGTGGAACCGACAACCATTCCATGCTTGTGGATTTGCGTCCTAAGAAAGCAACAGGTAAACGGGCCGAGGCCTCTCTGGTGCGTGCAGGACTGACTTGTAACAAAAACGGAATTCCCTTCGATCCGGAAAAACCATTCGTCACATCCGGCATTCGTCTGGGTTCACCAGCAGCCACCACGAGAGGATTTGGTGAGGAAGAGTTCCGTGAAATCGGCAATCTGATCACCGAGGTTCTTGATGGATTGATGGTCGCAAACGACGATGATGCAAACCAGGCTGTGGAAGCAGCAGTTCATGCAAAAGTTGTCGAAATGACCAGCCGTTTTCCCATGTATTCAAGCATGTAAAACCGGCATTCGCTCTAGCGATAAAAACCTGAAAATGGTAAGAGCCTTCCAGACAAATCTGGAAGGCTTTTTCGTTGCGTTGCCCATATTGTACTAACCATGACACACAGGTGAAAGACTCAAGACCCACTGAGGACGGGAGTTCAATACGACGTCGCCGTATATGCTCAGCATGCGGTGGCCGGTTCACTACATTTGAACGTGTGCAGTTACGCGAACTGACGGTTGTTAAAAAGTCAGGAAAACGGGTGCCGCTGGACCGTGACAAGCTTTCTCGCTCTATCCAGACAGCTATTCGCAAGAGGGATTTGGACCACGAGCGGGTAGAGCAAATGATTTCTGGCATTATCCGCCGAATAGAATCTCAGAGCGATGGCGAGATCAATTCCGATGAAATCGGTAAACTGGTAATGGAAGGTCTCAAACAGGTTGATGAAGTTGCCTATGTGCGATTTGCCTCTGTTTACAAAGACTTCCAGGAAGCAAAAGACTTTGAAGGTTTCTTGCGTAACATGGAAGAGGATGAAGACTAATGCCCCTCAAGCGGATGGTCATGGAGCTGGGCATAGGTACCGATATTCGCGGCGGTGACTATACGAAAGCGTCCATCAGAGCCGTGGAAAATGCATTGAGACAGAATTCGCTGGTGGTCGCAGATGCATTTGGATGTGCCCGCGAGGATATGAAAGTCACAATCGTGCTGGGTGCTCAGCAACCCGAGGCGGTGGACAGGGAGAAAGTCGCAGCAATCCTGCCATACGGCCAGGCTACAGTGCGCGTGGAAAAAGGGGGGATGGACACTCCCAAAGATGACGGCAGTGTCGGAACCACAATGGTGAATGCGGCACTATTGGTATATCTGGATTTGCCAGACAACAAAGCCTGGTTGGAAGGGTGAGTGGGCCCATGAGTAATCTCAAGAGAATCATACTGGAAATGGGCACTGGCAACGATTTGTATGGTCAAGACTATACAAAGGCTGCAAAACGTGCGGTACAGGATGCCATTCACCATTCTTCCCTGACTTTGTTCAAGAGTTTGGATGTGGATCCGAACAAGATGCAAATTGAACTCAATCTGGCTGCACAGGAGCCGGAAAAGATAGATTTGGAAGCAGTGGCACAGGAATTGCCTTATGGTCAGGTAACCCCGAAAGCAATTTTTGGCGGGTTAAACATACATGACGAAGTGACCGACCGAACAAGCGTAATCGTCAATGCAGGGATTATTGTTCGTCTGCCTATGGCTTAAGAGGTAGTATCAAATGATATTGAGATCGATTTTGGCTGTATCGATCGCAGCTTTTTTAGCAATTCCGGGATCAAACGCTGGACCGGTTTGGACCAACTTCATGCCCAATTCTCACGGATCAGCCAATATTCTCTCTTCTTGCTACACATCAACTCAATTGGCTGGAAAGCCAGGTGAAAAGAAAACAAGAAAACGTGGACCTGGCGCATATTTAAAGGCACCGAGTTTCAAACGGCCCAAGGTTGCGCCGGCGAAACTGGCAAAGTCTTATCGTGGCTCAATCCGCACGGTCAATGTAGGAAATCGAAAGCTGGTTGCACTGGGTTTCGATATCGGAGAACAAAACAATGATTTTGCTGGTTATGATGCTGAAATAATAGATTTTTTACGGAAAAACAAAGTCAAAGCCACAATGTATGTGGGTGGTAAATGGATGGCCACACATGCCGAGCGGGCGAAACAATTGATTGCTGACCCGTTGTTTGAAATTGGTAATCACGCTTGGACTCATGGAAATTTTCGCGTTTTGGGAAAACGCGATGTGGAGGACCAGATACAATTCACGCAGGCTCAATATGAAAAGGCACGTGATGAATTGGCGCAACTTGATTGTGTCAAAAATTCTGCAATGCGTTCCATCCCAGAACGAATTCCCACTTTCAGATTTCCCTATGGTACTTGCAATGCCCGGTCACTGGCACAAGTGAACGATGCTGGTTTGCCAGCGGTGCAGTGGGATGTGGTTACGGGCGATCCGGCACCAAGACAATCCGCGAGAGCCATTGCCAGAGCATTGCTGAGAGTAAAACCGGGTTCCATCGTGGTAGCTCATGCAAATGGTCGGGGATGGAACACAGGGAAGGCGCTTAAGATTGCAATTCCTAAACTGTTGGAGGACGGGTGGGAGTTTGTGACAGTCTCTGAGCTTCTTTCAGCCGGTAAGCCGGTGATTGCCAAGACCTGCTATGAAAATAGGCCAGGCGACAACAAGAGATATGATCGAATTTTCGGCAAGGGAACAGGTGATTGAGCGGTTTTCTTGAATCAGAATATGATCTGGGAATTTGCCAGCTTAAAAGGCCTGACATTGAGCAAGCACGCTTTATTGCCCAAACACTGAGCGGGATTGATCCCTGGAAGACACTTGGAACTTCCCGAAAGGGGATGGGCAATTATTTCGCAGCAAACTTTGAAGAGTCACAACGGTTGGCCATTTTCAGGAACGATAAGATCTGCGGAATTATTTGCGTCAAAACCCAATGGCTGCTTGGACCTTATCTCGATTTTTTGGGAATTTTTCCGGAAGCACAAGGAACCGGTCTGGGTAGAACCGTCATGAACTGGATGGAAGAAGAGGCCAGAAAAACAAGAGCTCGCAACATCTTTTTGTGCGTTTCTGATTTTAATAAAGACGCAATTACCTTCTACAAGGCCTGCGGCTACGAGCTATCAGCAAACTTGGATGGTCTGATTGTGGATGACCACGGTGAACTGCTGATGAGAAAACGCCTTTTCTAAATCAGTATTTTGAGCCATATAACGCCCATGAATATTAATCCGATGAGCAAATCAGTCTCACAAGACCAGGAAGCAATTGATCGCCGATTTCTCGCTGCAGCGTTGCGTCTGGCGCGAAAACATGAAGGTTTGACCGGTACAAACCCTTCGGTCGCATGTGTGATTGTAGCTGATACCATGCATGGTAAAGCGATTGTCGGATCTGCTGTGACCGCGAAGGGTGGGCGGCCTCATGCTGAGCCACCAGCCCTTGAAGAGGCCGGTGATCTGGCGAGAGGAGCTACCGCTTATGTGACTTTGGAGCCTTGCGCTCACCACGGCAAAACCCCGCCTTGCGCGCAGACATTGATTGATTCCGGTGTGGCGCGTGTAGTCACGGCGATTGCTGATCCCGACGATAGGGTAAACGGCAAAGGTCATCAAATGTTGATAGCCGCAGGGGTAGAGGTTACACCACTGGACGGTGGTGAGGCTGCAGAGCGTGTGATCCAGGGGTATTTAAAAGCCAGAAACACATCCATACCGTTTGTCACCCTGAAATTGGCCATGAGCGAAGGCGGGCTAATTGGTTCAACACAGTGTGGAAATTTGAAGATTTCCGGCAAGGCGTCTGGTCTTCAAACCCATTTGGTGAGGGCAAGACACCACGCTATCATGATTGGCAGTGGCACAGCGCTGGCCGATGACCCTTGGTTGAACTGCCGTTTGCCTGGCCTTGAAGAACGTTCTCCAATTCGGGTTGTGCTAGATGCAAAAGCCCGCTTGTCGGCAGACAGTCATTTGGTTGGGCAAGCAACCAAACTGCAAACGATTGTGGCTGGAGATGCAAACTCACCACAAGAATGGCGCGAAATGCTTGCTCGCAATGGTGTGAGGTTTCTGACCTGCGAGTTCGAAGACGGCTTTATCGCGCTACCGGAGTTGCTGGAAGATCTGGGAGCTCTTGGTATCCAGTCCATTATGGTGGAGGGCGGAGCATTGTTGGCAGCAAGTTTCCTGAACGAAGATCTTGTCGATGAAATTATCGTGCATGTGGGTGGAGAGCCCGAAAGCCCTTCTGAAGAAAGACAGGGTGTTTTCGCGTCCTTTACACCTCAGTCACCGCCCACGGGCTTCAGTATCGAACAGGAACTGGTGTTTGGCTGTGACCGTTCCCTGCGAATGAGAAAGAAGAATTGAATGTTTACCGGCTTAATTACTGATGTGGGTCAGGTTGTGACAATAACCGATTTGCCAAAGGGCAAAAGCATCCGCGTGTCCACATCTTACGATTTGTCTTCAATAGATATCGGTGCATCCGTAGCGCACAACGGCGTTTGTCTCACGGTAGTTGAGAAGGGAGACGACTGGTATGACGTGGAGGCCTGGGAGGAAGCGCTGCGTCTTTCCACGCTTGGAACCCTCTCATCTGGAGATAGCATTAACCTGGAAAGGTCATTGAAAATTGGCGATGAATTGGGTGGCCACCTCGTTTCAGGTCACATTGATGGCATGGCAACGATAATTGATGTGCAGGAAGAGGGTGATGCTGTTCGGTTCACAATTGAAGCACCTGCAGAACTATCTAAATTTATCGCAGCTAAAGGATCGGTTGCATTGGACGGCACTTCTTTGACGGTTAATAAGGTGGATGGCGATACCTTTGATGTGCTGTTGATCCGTCACAGTCTTGAAGTCACGACGTGGAAAGAACGCAAAAAAAGTGACAAAATTAACCTGGAAGTAGACCAGATGGCGCGATATGCAGCGCGCTTAGCGGAGACACGTTAAAACAAAAAGTTACCAATGCCTCGGGTTTAGGCCTTTGCTAATCGTTAACCAAAGTGTTTTAACGTCTTAAAATGTGCAAATTGTTGTGTTCTGCACTTCAATGCACAATTTGGCAGAGATGTTGTATGCACTAATATGGTAACAAGAAACGTTTCCCCACTTCTAGGAATTTTGTTCCTTGCAGCCTGCGTATCAAGCGGCGATCAAGGTGTATTGCAATCAGTAGTCCAGCCGGAGATCCAACCTGAGCAGACAAATACGGCAAGCGTGGTACCTTTACCGCAAACAAAACCTATTGATCAGGCACCTCAGGTAGCTTTCGCCTCTCAAAATACAGTTTTTGAAACGGTTCCCAAACCGGTCAACCGCAAGACATATCTGATTAATGGGCTAGCGAGCTCAGTTGATTCTATTGGCTACGGTTTCAGCAATCTGGCAAAGAAGATACCCAATTCCGAATTGTATAATTACGCATCATTTGTTGAAAGCTCCACAGTTATCAGGAGACGTGTCGCACGGGAAATCAAGGCGGAATATGCTGCAGATCCAAATGTCGAAATCAATATGATCGGGATTAGTTTTGGCGCCAACATTGTCACATGGATCGCGAGCGAACTTGCTCGTAAAAACATCCCGATCAATTACATGGTCACCATAGAGGGCCCGGCAATGAGCCCGATTCGTGATAACGTCGGAAGAGTCGATAATTTCAGTTGTACCGGTTTGACCTGCTTCAGGACCAAATCTCGCCTGGCGAGAGGAAACCGGACAACAGTCTATAATAGCTTCAAATACAATACGTCTCACATCGCTTTGGCGGATCATCCGAAGGTTCATCAGCGAATCCTTGACCAGATTGAGCCAAAACCTGAGCCAATTCCGGAATCAACAACTGAATTTGCACCACTGGCGCAAACAAATTAATCGGTTCCTTCACTTCCCACTTGCTTAAATCAACTGAGCATGGTTTGACCACCAGCGAATACATTTGCGCGGAATTTGGTCTGAACTTACTGACCAGGAGAAAGAAATGGCAAACAACCCGCATATCCTCGTAGTGGATGCTCCATATTACACAGAAATTTCTGCCAGCCTGATGGATGGCGTGAAAGAGGTGTTTGATCGCGAAGGGGCATCATACGATTATGTAGAGGTTCCTGGTGTTCTTGAGATTCCTGCAGCAGTCGCAATGGCGATTTCCTCTGATAAGAACTATGATGGATATGTGGTGATCGGATGCGTAGTACGCGGCGAAACAACCCACTATGACATTGTCGCAAATGAGTCAGCTCGAGCTCTCATGGACCTGACTGTAGAGCATCGCATCGCCTTGGGGAACGGTATACAAACCGTGGAAAATGAAGCGCAAGCCTGGGCTAGAGCCAAAAAGACGGAAAAAAATAAAGGGGGAGGGGCTGCCCAGGCGGCTCTCGATATGATCTCCCTGAAAGCTTCACTGGGATAGATCTGAATGTCTGAAATTCTGAACCAAGACGAAGCAAATCAAACCGTAAACAAACGAGGTTCTGCTCGTCTGTTTGCCGTGCAGGCGCTTTACCAGATGGATGTGTCCAGAGCGAAGATATCTGAAGTAGTACATGAATTCGAGACGATGCGAATTGGTCAGGAATTGGATGGGGAAAAATACCTGGAAGCTGACTTGGCGTGGTTTCGAGGGCTGGTTTCCGGGGTGGTCAAGGAACAAAAGGAAATGGATCCAATGATCCACAAAACCCTGCCTAAAGACTGGCCACTATCAAGAATAGACACCTTGTTACGAGCAATTCTTCGTTGTGGCACGTTCGAGCTCCTAAAGCGTAAGGACGTGCCCGCTCGTGTTGTTATCAGTGAATATCTCGAAGTCACAAAAGCATTCTTCACTGAAGAAGAACCAAGGCTTGTGAATGCCCTTCTGGACACTTTGGCGCGCGAACTGCGAGAGGGTGAATTTGGTGGCAAAGCTGAATGACGAGTTCTCGCTGATCGCCAAATACTTTGCTCCGTTGTCTGCTGAGGGAAGCTTCGGACTAAAAGATGATGCTGCACTTTTCACACCCAAAGAAGGTAATTCAGTTGTAGTGACACAGGATGCGTTAGCTTCTGGTGTTCATTTTTTTTCCGATGATCCTCCAGCGCTGATTGCTAAGAAAGCACTTCGGGTGAATATTTCTGATCTTGCTTCAAAAGGTGCTAAGCCAAAGAGTTTTTCACTGGCGCTAGGGTTAAGCGATGAAACAGACGAAAACTGGGTTTCAGAGTTCGCCCAAGGGCTAGGTGAAGATTGCAAACATTATGATATTTCTCTGAGCGGAGGTGATACGTTCAAGTCAAACGCTGGCTTGGTAATTTCGATCACCGCTTTTGGAGAAATTCCTGAGATTGAATACACATCCCGTCTGGGTGGTAAGACCGGTCAGCATGTTTATGTGACCGGAACGATAGGAGATGCAGCACTTGGTTTGCTTGCACGGCAGAAAAAATTATCAGGTCTTGCGACTCAGCATCAGGAATTCCTGATCAACAGATATCTTTTACCGGAGCCACGGACTGCAATGTGTAGTGCGATACGGCAATTCGCATCTTCAGCAATGGACATTTCGGATGGATTGGTTGCTGATTTGGAAAAACTCTGTGAGGCATCATCCGTATCCGCGCAACTGAACTTGCCAGAAGTGCCACTTTCAAAAGCGGCACGAGAAGCAGTGTCACTTGAATCAAGTTTGCTGGAAGTTGCAGTAAGTGGCGGAGATGACTACGAAATTCTGTTTTCAGTTGATCCAGATAATGTTGACGCTTTGAGGAACGCAGCAGAAGAATGCGGAATTCAGGTCACCTGTATAGCAGAGCTTGTGGAAGGCAATGGTTCTGTTAGTGTGATTGACGAGACCGGCAAGCAGATTAACTTAAAAGCTTCCGGCTTCAATCATTTCGGAGCCTGATTTATGTCCACTGAAGCAATTAGTTCGAGTGAAATTGATGCGTCTGCTGAAAACGCAATCGCCAAAAAGAACATGTGGCTATATCTGCTTTGTCAGGCTTTGGGTGGCGCTTCCGCACCCATTAACATAGCGCTTGGAGGATTGGTTGGCATACATCTGCTTGGTGATGACAAGTCCCTCGCGACCGCACCAGTAACAGCCTACAACATCGGAGTGGCTGTAGGCGCTATCATCGCCAATGCGATCATGCGACGGGTAGGGCGCAAAATCGGCTTCATGACTGGAACAGTGATCGGAATTGCCGGAATGATCCTTTCCGGTCTTGCAATTACGGTTGAGCATTTTTGGTTCTTCTGTGCCGCCCTGGCAGTAAACGGAATATCCGGTGGGTTCGTTCAACAATATAGATTTGCAGCAGCAGACAGAGGAACCGCTGAATTCAAGCCCAAAGCCATTTCTATGATTATGCTGGGTGGTGTCGCGGCTGCAATTATTGGCCCCCAGCTGGTTATCCATGCTGGAGACTTGGCTAACCCGGTACCTTTCGCGGGTGCGTTTTATGCAGCAATCATCCTGTTTGTTTTGAGCTTTCTGGTGCTTGCCATGCTCAATCCTTCAAATCTGGGTTCGATGAACAGCACCACTGCTTCCGGTGACGAGGGCAGGCCTCTGCTGGAGATTGTTTCACAGCCGAAGTTCATAGTAGCTGTGCTTTGCGGCACTTCCAGTTACGCTTTGATGTCATTTGTAATGACAGGCGCTCCCCTGGCCATGGTGCATCACGGTCATTCAGTGGAGGATTCTACACTTGGTATCCAATGGCATGTGATGGCGATGTTCGCACCAAGCCTTATTACTGGTCTCCTGATTGCTAGATTTGGCAAAGAAGTCATCGTGGCTTCTGGCCTACTGATTTTGATCGCTTGCGGAGTGGTTGCGCTAAGTGGATTAGACCTGATGCATTTCTGGGGATCACTAATTCTTCTGGGAATTGGTTGGAACTTTGGATTTATCGGGGCAACAGCAATGGTCACAGAAACTTATAGGCCTGAAGAAAAGAACCGCGCACAAGGAACCAATGACTTCATAATTTTCGGTTCGGTAGCCTTTGCTTCTCTCATGTCAGGCCAAACGTTGAACGCCTTCGGCTGGGATTTTTTGAATTGGGTGATTTTCCCGGTGACAGCTGTTTGTCTGGTATCTTTGCTTTGGCTCTCGTCACGAAAAAATCCAGCGCATTGATGAAATTGAAATGTCACTGTCTTCCTCAAGATTGAGCGTACGTTCCTTGAAAGAGGATGACTTTGAAATGCTTCATGTTTGGATGAATGCAGAACATTTGAAGCCGTTTTACATGCAAGAACCAATTTCGATGGAGGAAATCAAAACGAAATTTACCCCCAGAGTTGACGGCGCCGACAGCGTAAGTTGCCTTATTGTTTCTCACGAGGACAGCGCGTTTGGATATGTACAGTGGTATTTAAATGAGGCATTTCCAGACTACGGTGTTGCATCGCTTGGAATAAATAGCGGTATTAGTTTCGACTACTTTATAGGGAGTACAGAGCATTTGGGCGTCGGGCTAGGGAGTAAAATGCTGAATTGCGCAGCAGGCAGTGTACTTCCGCTATTGGATTTGGAAGATCAGAAAATTTATGTAATCCACTCCAACCAAAACAAAGTCGCGATTCATTGCAGTAAGCAAGCTGGGTTTATCGAATTCAGTAAGATGATATATAACGACGAACCAAGCACAGTTTTCGTCAGATAGATCCAAAAATGAAACGCGTCATGATTATTGGTTGCTCAGGCTCCGGTAAGTCCTCACTCGCCCTGAAGTTGGGCGAGAAAACTGGACTACCTGTCGTTCATATGGACCAATTGTATTGGCAACCCAAATGGGTCATGCGATCTGATGAAGCAATTTCAGAATTGGTTGCTGACGCTATTAGCCGTGACACCTGGATTTTCGATGGTAATTACTCACGTAATTTCAATGAACGTGCAGCTCGATCCGATACTATTATTTTTCTGGATATTCCAAGATGGCTTTGTCTATTCAGGGTAACAAAGAGAGCCCTTTCACAATTGGGGAAATCGCGTTCAGACATGGCCGATGATTGCCCAGAGCGGATTGATGGAGCATTTTGGGAGTTTCTGAAGTTCATATACAATTACCCGGCAAATGGACGCTTGAGAGCTCTCAAACTACTGGAAGAGGTGCCCGAAAACGCTGCTGTATTTCATCTTCGTACCAGAAGTGATGTTGATCAGTTTCTCCATTCTGTCTGATCCATCGCTCAAGCTTTGCAGCTTGTTTAATCCATTAGTCTCAAAAACCTCCATTTTTAGTGCGTTTTGGTAACAAATTCTTGACCTTTTAACTCATCTGGATAGTGTGGCGCCGACGAAGCCTGGGGGGCAGGGAATCATTCCAATCTCAGGCCAACATTATTCTTAGGACGCGGGTTTTTGGAGGGGCATTCCGCCTTGTTCGCGCTCCACCAAAAAGGGAGAATACAAAATGGATCCATTAATTCTGGCAATTATTGCCGGATTTCTTTCAATCGCATATGGGGCGTGGGCTTCCAGTTCAGTTATGAACGCGGATGCCGGTACAGAACGTATGCAGGAAATTGCCGGTTTTGTGCAAGAGGGCGCTCAAGCCTACCTTACACGTCAGTATATGACGATCGCTATTGTTGGCGCAGTAGTGTTCGTGTTGGTTGGCATATTGCTCGGCTGGCTTGTGGCGATTGGTTTTGCCATTGGCGCTGTTCTTTCAGGTGTTGCCGGCTTTATTGGTATGCTTGTATCTGTGCGCGCGAACGTTCGTACGGCTCAAGCTTCAAGCCAAAGCCTGGGGGCAGGGCTGGACATTGCATTCAAGTCTGGTGCGATCACCGGTCTTCTCGTTGCTGGTTTGGCTTTGCTCGGCGTTGCAATTTACTATTGGCTTCTCACATCTGGCATGGGGCTGGACAATGAAAGCCGCGTGGTAATTGACTCTCTCGTGGCACTTGGATTTGGGGCTTCTTTGATCTCAATTTTTGCCCGTCTTGGTGGCGGTATCTTTACCAAGGGCGCTGATGTGGGCGGTGACCTCGTTGGTAAGGTTGAGGCTGGCATCCCTGAAGACGATCCACGTAACCCTGCCACCATTGCTGATAACGTGGGTGACAATGTGGGTGACTGTGCGGGCATGGCTGCCGACTTGTTCGAAACCTACGCCGTTACAATCGTTGCGACCATGGTGCTTGCTTCAATCTTCTTTGATGGTGCACAGGCAACTACTTTGATGCTGTTCCCGCTTCTGATCGGTGCCACATGTGTTGTGACATCAATCATCGGCACATTCTTTGTGAAGCTTGGTGCAAACAACTCCATCATGGGTGCGCTTTATAAGGGCTTTATCGTTACAGCCATTCTCTCAGCGGTTGCGCTGGTTGCATTGGTATATGGTTGGCTCGGCACTGAAGAAACCTACACCGCAGCTGGTAGCACGTTTAATGGTGCTGATTTGATGTGGTGCGGATTGATCGGTTTGATCATAACAGGATTGATTATTTGGGTTACTGAATATTACACCGGTGTTGAATACCGCCCAGTACGCTCAATTTCTCAGGCATCTGTAACAGGTCACGGTACAAACGTTATTCAGGGTCTGGCTGTTTCTCTTGAAGCAACCGCGATCCCTGCGATCATCATCATTGCGGGTATCATCGTAACCTACTCACTTGCGGGTCTGTTTGGTATTGCAATCGCCGTTTCATCAATGCTGGCTCTGGCTGGCTTCGTTGTGGCGCTTGATGCATTCGGTCCGGTAACTGACAACGCCGGTGGTATTGCCGAAATGGCAGAGATGCCTGATGAGGTTCGTAGCACCACTGATGCGTTGGACGCTGTAGGAAACACAACAAAGGCTGTTACCAAGGGTTACGCAATCGGTTCTGCCGGTCTTGGTGCCCTTGTGCTGTTTGCAGCTTACACAGAAGATTTGAAGTTCTTTGCCTCTAAGGCAGAAGCCGGGTCTTTCTTCGATGGTGTAAATGTGGACTTCGCATTGTCTAATCCATACGTCGTTGTTGGCTTGCTCTTCGGTGGTCTGCTGCCATATCTATTTGGTGGCATGTCAATGACTGCAGTAGGTCGCGCTGGTGGTGCTGTGGTGGAAGAAGTCCGCCGTCAGTTCAAGGCAGATCCAGGTATTATGGAAGGTACATCAAAGCCTGACTACGGTCGTGCTGTTGATATGCTCACACGAGCAGCGATCAAGGAAATGATTATCCCATCATTGATGCCCGTACTGTCTCCGATTGTCTGCTTCTTTGCTATCTTCTGGATTACAGGTGACAAGTCACAAGGTTTTGCTGCATTGGGTGCCATGCTTCTTGGCGTAATCGTAACCGGCTTCTTCGTGGCTGTTTCCATGACCGCAGGTGGCGGTGCATGGGACAACGCCAAAAAGTCTTTTGAGGACGGTTTCGTTGATAAAGATGGCGTAAAGCACGAAAAAGGTGGCGAAGCGCACAAGGCGTCTGTGACTGGTGACACCGTTGGTGACCCATACAAAGACACAGCAGGTCCTGCGGTTAACCCGATGATCAAAATCACGAACATCGTGGCCTTGTTGTTGTTGGCTGTTTTGGCCCACTAAACAAGCGCTGGAAACCTATCGCTAAACATGTCAAACCCGCGCTTCTAAATTGAAGCGCGGGTTTTTCTTGGAAAAACAAAACCCCGGTAGCAATCAAACTACCGGGGTTATTTTTGTTGATGATGTAAGACTATTCCTGTCTCTCTTAGAAACCGCCCGGCGTAGAACCGCCTGGTTCTCTTGTTACCACATCAATAACGGATGATGGTGATGCACGGCCCGTCAGAACCTGTCTCAGGAATGTAAAGTCTTCACCCGCTGTGGGTGTTGTGCGGGAAATAAAGTCGAAAACCTTTCCGTCCTGCAATCCATAATTTGCAATTCGGCTCACATTTTCTTCTTCGTCAAAATAAACGGACAAAACCTTTTGGTCGACCAGTTGCATGCGTTGGAATTCGAACGTCTTCGAACGCTTTTGCGAAATATAATAGAATACCTGTGTATCAAATTGTCCGGTGGTCGAAGGTGAGCCAAGTGCAAGTAACACTTGATCCTTACTTGAGCCCACAGGAACCAGGTCCAACTGATCCTGACTGATAACCGGACCGTGGTTTATGACGCGTGGTTGAATGCTGGTACAACCGACTAGCAAAGCAGACGCAACTAATGTAACAGCTGCAACATTCGTTTTAGCCAAGCGTCTTTTGTTCATTTGAAAAACCATCTGAACTCAATACCCCTACTCGAAAATTCCCTCGCAGTGATTATATCACAAATAATGCGTATTCAACCACAGCGTTTCAGTTCATAAGTAACAAATTCATGAATTAATCCCATCCAGAGAATGAAAATCATCCATGTTCAGCAGATTCTTTTCCAGAATTTCAGCAAATCCTATACCTAGCGAGCTTTATGGCAGTGTTATGGCGCAATCGCGTCAGCCCTTCTTTTTCGCCTCATTTGGTGTTCCAGATACAGTAATGGGCCGTTTTGATATGTTAGCATTGCATGCATACCTGTTGGCCAGGCGCTTGCGGTCCGAATCAAATCCGGATGCTACAGATCTCAGCCAGGAAGTCTTTGATCTATTTGTAGCCGATGTGGAAAGAGCATTGAGAGAGTTGGGAGTGGGCGATACCACAGTGCCAAAACGCAAGAAAAAAATGATTCGAAGTTTTTACGGGATGATAGAAGACTTTGATCAACCAATTGATCAAAACGATATTGAAACACTCAGAGCAAAGGCTGAGAGCCGTTTCTTTGGGGATATGAAGGATGGTGAAACAGCGGATGTGGCGGGATTGGTAGACTATATTTTGAAAAATGCAAAGAATTTGGAAAACCAACGCTACTCAAAATTGGGAAAAGGTGAATTAACCTGGCTCTCTAACAATGACTGAGTTTTCTATGTTTCCCGAGCTACATTTCGATATTCAAAAACTACCGCCATCCGGTGAAAAATTGACGATCGTTGCATCACCGCAAGAACTGGAAGCAATGACCCAGTCGACAGATGTGGAAAGTGTGGATGAACTTGCGGCTGACTTGAAGATTAGTAGATGGCAGAAAAACGGAGCTCAGATCCGGGGAAAAATTTCCGCAAGGGTTACCCAGCTGTGTGTAGTCACTCTGGATCCGATGACAGTGGACATCGAAGAGCCTATCGATCGGAGGTTTTTGTTGCCCACAAGTCAAACTCGTAAATTCTCCGATGAAATTATCGATGGTGAGATCGTTATTGATCCGGAAGCAGATGATCTTCCGGACATTGTTGAAAACGGTAAAATTGATATCTGGTCGATTCTCACCGAGGAGCTTAACTTGGCCATTGATCCGTTTCCGCGAAGCGAACAGGCTCAATCAATTACAGAAGAGCCTTTGACTGAAAATGAGGAAATGGATGTAGATGATGATACACACAGGCCATTTTCTGACCTCAAATCGTTAATAACTGAAAAAAAAATAAAAAACTGAAGGAAAAACCGCTATAGCTTCTGAGGGTATAGGGTTAACGCCCGATTTTTTGGATTAGTCGGCAATACTGAGCATGTCAAAAGAACTCACGATCTCACTTGATGCTATGGGCGGGGATTATGGACCCGAAACAGTCATCAGCGGTGCCGACATCGTTATAAAACGGCGACCAAACATAAAATTCATGATTTTCGGGGAAGAAGCAGCTGTTCTACCGGTGTTGAAGCAATATCCGGCGGTGGAGGCAATTTCTGAGTTCGTTGACTGTGAAATTTCCATATCCATGGATGATAAGCCAAGTCAGGCCTTGCGGAGAGGTCGATACAAGTCAGGCATGTGGAAATCCATTCAGGCTGTAAAAGAAGGTGAGGCAGAAGTGTGTATTTCTGCTGGAAATACCGGTGCCCTAATGGCCATGTCTAAGTTTTGCTTGAAAACTCAGCCAGGAATTACACGCCCGGCCATGGCTGCTCTTTGGCCCACGCTCATTGGAGAAAGCGTCGTTTTGGACGTGGGCGCCAATGTGGGAGTGGATGCCGATCAATTGGTAGAATTTGCTGTAATGGGTTCTGCCATGGCGAGGGCACTATTTGATTTCGACAGGCCCGGTGTGGGATTGTTGAACATTGGGGTGGAAGAGGTCAAAGGGGTGGAAGCTGTTCGCGAAGCAGGCGCATTATTGCGAAACGCCAATCTGGAAACCATGAATTACCATGGATTTGTGGAAGGTGATGATCTCGGGCGGGGCACAGTTGATGTGGTTGTAACCGAAGGATTTGCAGGGAACATTGCACTCAAGACAGCCGAAGGCACTGCAAAACAGATTGGTGAGTATTTACGTTCTGCCATGAGCCGCACTTGGTTGGCAAAAATCGGATATCTGCTCGCACAAGGCGCGTTTAACTCGCTAAGAGAAAAAATGGATCCCAGAAAAATTAACGGCGCTGTATTACTTGGATTGAATGGTGTTGTTATAAAAAGTCATGGCGGAACGGATGGCGAAGGCTTTGCATCAGCCATAGAATTAGGCCATGACATGGCAGTGAATGAGATTCTTTCGAAAATTGAAACTGATCTTGAAAATTTCAATGAAATCCGAATTCAGTTAGATGAAACGAAAGTTTAGACAGGCCAGAAGAAAAGAATGATAATTATTTGGAACGCGCCGGGGTATATAAGAAATGATTAGATCCGTAGTGACCGGGTGTGGCTCGTACTCACCTGAACATGTGATGAAAAACTCGGATTTCCCCGAAAGCCTCGACACATCGGATGAGTGGATCACACAACGCACTGGCATCAAGCAACGTCATATCGCTGCTGAGGGTGAAACAACTGCTGATCTGGCGGAGAAAGCTGCGCGTGCCGCATTGGATGACGCCGGAATGGATGTGGCAGATCTCGACATGATCATACTTGCCACAGCAACACCGGATAACACCTTTCCTGCCACATCCGTTGAGGTCCAACAAAGGCTGGGTATGAACCATGGTGCCGCGTTTGATTTGCAGGCTGTGTGTTCAGGATTTGTATTTGCCATAACAACCGCAGATCAATACATCCGATCAGGCCAGGCCAAATCAATATTGGTTATTGGTGCCGAAACATTTTCCAGAATTCTGGATTGGGAAGATCGCACCACATGCGTTCTGTTCGGCGATGGGGCTGGTGCAATAGTTCTGCAGGCTTCAGAAGGTGACGGGACCACATCCGATCGCGGAATCCTCACCTCTCACCTCAGGTCTGACGGAACTCACAAAGACAAGCTCTACGTTGATGGGGGTCCTTCTTCGACCCAAACCGTCGGCTATCTGCGCATGGAGGGCAGGGAAGTTTTCCGTCATGCGGTGGGCATGATTACAGATGTGATCGAAGACGCCTATGAAGCAACAGGAATGTCATCCGATGACATTGATTGGTTTGTCCCTCACCAGGCAAATAAGCGCATCATTGACGGTTCTGCAAAGAAACTTGGAATTGCACCGGAAAAAGTGGTTACAACCGTCAATTTACATGGAAATACGTCTGCGGCATCAATTCCCTTGGCGCTGTGTGTCGCAGTAAAAGATGGGAGAATCAAAAAAGGTGATGTGGTGCTCCTCGAGGCGATGGGCGGCGGTTTCACCTGGGGTTCTGCGCTGCTGCGTTGGTGATTTTGAGTTATTTATTCGCAAATATAGAATAAAACAAAAATCGAGTTATGTTCTTGTTACTGCGTCTAAATTATCCTACACTGCGGCACCGGGGGTGTTACTAAAACTTAAACCAACACCAATCCAATGCGATTTGGCTATTATAGAAATGGCGGCATCGATATGAGTCAGAAAACGATTACCAGAATTGATTTGAGTGAAGCAGTATATCAAAAATTAGGTTTGTCCCGAATTGAATCAGCCGAACTTGTTGAAACATTTCTTGATCTAATTAGTGATAGAATTGTTGAAGGCGAATCTGTTAAACTTTCTTCATTCGGGTCCTTCCTGGTACGCAGTAAAAACGAGCGCATCGGTAGAAACCCGAAAACAGGCGAGGAAGTGCCTATCACACCTAGGCGGGTCATGGTTTTCAAGCCCTCAAATATCCTGAAGCAGGCGGTTCTTGACGGGCATAAAAAATAAAGTTTCAACAGATCCAATTTCCGGCTCCTGTATACATTAATATTTAGGATGGTGGAGTATCAGCTTGACTAAAAGCCCCGAAGCGTTTCGTACAATTAGCGAAGTAGCCGATGATCTCGATTTGCCACAACATGTTTTGCGTTTCTGGGAAACAAGATTTTCACAAATAAAACCAATGAAGAGAGGCGGCGGTCGTCGGTATTATCGACCGGACGATGTTGAACTGCTTCGCGGTATCAAGACCCTTTTATATGATGAAGGCTATACAATCCGTGGCGTTCAAAAACTTCTGAAAGAGCAGGGAAATCAACTTGCTGTGGGAATTGGGCGAGGTGATGAGATATCGCCGGTCATCGCCCATTCTCAGGAACCAGCCGCACATCTTAACGCTGTTACTGAAGGTCAGGGAATGACCATTGGTGATGGATCAGTAGAACCTGGTCAGTCAGCGGTTGATGTTTCCACTTTCTCAGACGTTAATACCGGTGGCAAAAAAGGCAAGGGTATCCTTAAGAGACTGACCGGCATCGGTGATGGTTCCGACGAAATCATGGCCGGATCGGCAATTGCTGCGGATGATATGAAATTGCTGCAATCAACACTGCATGAATTGCTCGAATGCAAGCGGCTACTGGATCAGACTAGGCAAGATTAATCACCTGTTTTGAATGGTCGGAGCGAGAGGATTCGAACCTCCGACCCCATGCACCCCATGCATGTGCGCTACCAGGCTGCGCCACGCTCCGACTTCCATAACTTATACGAATCTAGTGAATGCAATTCAACAGGTTTGAGATGCCTGTGTGAGAATTATTTGTGAAGCTCACTGAGCACCCACGCTCTTACGATGCTTTTGTTCCAGCATGATGCAGCCCCAAAGTATGCCCAATAGCAGGTACACATGCCGCCAATGGTCGATATCAATGACCCAACCCACCAGCAGGTGACCGAAGAAAACCACATAGGCAATCTGGAAATAAACCTGCCATGGGCGCTGAAGAAACAGCATCTTGAAGCCAACAATTATGGGCCAGAACACCATCAGCAGCCAGGATACAAATCCCAACCAGCCATAGCTAAGCAAACTACGGAGGTAAACATTATGTTCGTCTTCGCCATATATCTGGCCAAACTCCAAATTTCCGATGCCAAGCGGATTGCTGGCTGCCAGCTCAAACCCGATCAAGTGTCTTGCAAACCGGCCGAGCCGGGCACCATCATAGGATTGAACCACTTGTGCGCGCTCGCTGAAAATGGATGAAACCGCATCCACCTGCAAAGCACCCAGCAGCCCGACGATCAGTCCGGCAAGGCCCAGGACACCTAGTAAGATATATTTGGCTCGCGCCTGTGCTCGGGGTTCGTTGATGAGCAGCAGAATGTAAAAAAGACCACCTGTCAAAACCGTTAGTCCCCAGGCCGCTCGTGAGAACGCCAGAAAATCTCCTGCCAACAGGATTATGAGAAATCCAAGCCTGATGGGCATCTTGGTGATAGAGCGGTTCATCACGCCATACATCAGATAGAGTATCGGCGGGATGAGGAACGGGGCAAAAACGTTAGGATCAGCAAAAGCGCCTTGTGCTCGATTGTACCGGGTAAAGATTTCCATGCCAGGTGCACCGAAGTAACCGAAAATCCCCAGTAAAGACGTAACCGCGGCTGCAATCACATAAAGCCTAAAAATAAGGCGAAGGCGCCGCATGTCATTAGCGATCATGACCGCAAAGAATACGCTCGTTAAGCCAAGGAAAAGCGTTACTGCCACATAGATGACACCGCGTTGATAATCATCAATCATGAATGCAGAAATCAATCCGCCGATTGAGAACGTGGCAACCGGGATAAGCAACGGAAAGATAGCAAGCGGGATGCGCAGCCCACCCAAGAATCCCATGCCCATGATACCCGCCATCAGCAATTCATACGGGGCTGGTTCAAACAGAACAAACCCGCCGAGGAAAACGGCCAGGCCGATGAAAAAATTTGCGATCAAAGACGAATTCAACCCGCCGGACTGTTCCAATCCAGCGGGTTGAGTATTTGCATATGATCCGGCAACGCTCATCTTATTGTGCTTTAGTAAGCGTTCTCAGTGTTCAGAATCTTGAAAGGTGTGATCGCCAAAATGTAGATGTCAAACATCAAGGACCAGTTTTCGATATAGTAAAGATCATGCTCCACGCGGCCTTGAAGTTTTTCTTCCTGATCAATTTCACCACGCCATCCGTTTACCTGAGCCCAACCGGTCACACCCGGTTTTACTCTGTGACGGGCGATGTAGCTATCCACCACCTCGGTCCACAATTTGTTATCAGTTTGCGCATTCGCCACATGTGGGCGAGGGCCCACGAGAGAAAGAGTGCCGAGCAGCACGTTAAACAATTGTGGTAGTTCGTCTATTGAAGTCTTACGAATGAACTTGCCAACTCTCGTGACCCTGCTGTCACCCTTCGTGACCACGTTTACGCCGGAAGTGTCCTGGCGGTCGGTGTACAGCGATCTGAACTTGAAAACCTCGATCAGCTCATTGTTAAATCCTTCGCGCTTCTGGCGGAAGATGATTGGCCCAGCACTGTCTAGTTTCACAGCTATCGCTGTCGCAATCATGATCGGGCTTAGAAGTACAATAGCTGTCGAGGCTACCACCACATCGAATATACGCTTCACAACAGCATCCCAGTCAGCAATCGGCTTCTGGAAAACGTCAAGAAACGGCACGGAACCTTCATAGGTGTATGAGCGCTGACGGAAGAAAAGTTTGTTCGTGTGAGCAGACAAGCGGATATCAACCGGCAAGATCCATAGGCGTTTCAGCAGTTGCAAAACACGTTTTTCCGCTGTGAGAGGAATTGCCACGATAAGCATGTTGATTCTTGCTTTTCTGGTAAATTCCACCAGTTCAGCCACGTTTCCTAGCTTCGGATAACCTGCGACGATATCAGGAGATCGATCATCTGTGCGATCATCAAAAATACCGCAAATCCTTATTTCGGAGTTAGCATTGGCTTCCATGGTTTGAATAAGCTCTCGCGCAGGTTCACCGCCACCGACGATAATTGCCCGGCGTTCCAGCCTTCCATCCTGCATCAAGGTATTCACGCGAAAGCTCACGAAGAACCGAGTGATGATGAGGTAGATCATACTCAGCACATACCAGGTAATCAGCCATTCGATGTTGATGTTTTCAGAACCAATGAGCATGAAGGCCGCAATCGTGGAAACAATCACAGCCATGGTCAGTGCAGCAAAACTTTTGAAGAACGAAGTCGTAAAGCGCCGCAAGGTTGAAGTTAGATAGCCGTCAATACCCTGGCAAAAACCTACTGTCAGAAGCGCGCTTAAGAAGCTGGCGCCGACAAACCAGGCAGAATTTAAACCAAAGGGCCACATGTAGATAAACGCTGCGATCAGTCCGCAGCTGGCCAAACCGATAAACTCGGAAATCCGCATAAAACCGGAAACGAGGAATGGTGAAATTGATCCAGACTTAAACTCCTCTGCCACTTGCGCGGCGAGATCGTTCAGTTCCACAGCCCGTTCCGGAGAGATTTTCTCTTCAGCGACGGCTCTCTTCATGTCCTCCCGTGAGAAACCATTGCCAATATCTTTTAGCGTTAGCGTCATAGTCCCGATTATCCCATTTATTTTATGGAATATTCATACGTGAAATTAGCTAACAATTGTTGCCACTGTAGCAATTTGAAGCAAAACTTTGCTGCTATGATAAATGAGCAGTTAACGTAAAACGTGCAATTCTATGTATCCTGTTTGAGGTACATTTTTTCCATGTTTTGAGCCATTACTTCGAGAGAAAAACGCTCTTTCAAAGCGCTTTGCATTTTTTGGGCGTTTTCAAACAGCCTTTTGTCATCCAGGGCTTTGATCATAGATTGCGCCAGCGCATCAGCGCTGCCCGGCTCAACAAGTTGATCGCTGTGCTCGGCAAAAATCTCTGGGATGCCACCCACATTGGTTGCAATCACTGGTTTTGCGGCAGCAATTGCTTCCAGAACCAGATAGGGCATGGATTCAGCACGAGAGGGGACAACCACAATATTGGCAAGTTGAAAAGCCTCCCTTGCGGGCATGGCATTGCTGACGGATACCGCTTTTTGTAATCCAAGGTTCACAATCTGCTCGGCATATTTTTGCTCGTCTGGGCCATCTCCCACAAAATAGGCTCTGATATCTTTGCCAGTCTTTTCCTTTACAATCTTCAGCGCATCCAAAAACACATCCGGACCCTTAAGATCACGTTTCATTCCGATATAAAGGAAATCAACCGCCTCAGTCGCAGCGCTGACGGATTCAAACTCTTCCGGCGACAAACCGTTAAAGACAATTTCTTCACTACACCGCGGCACTCCTACCTTTTCGTGATAGGCTTTGCGCTCATAGTCACTGACGAAAACCAGACTGGTTGTATAAGGCTCCAGAAAGCGTTCCGCTGCAAAGAATATCCTGCCCTTGAGGGATTTTGCATCGTAGTGCATCGCACCACCGTGTGGACAATAAAAAGTCTTGGCGGACTTGGCAGCATTCCGCGCTAAATAGGCGCCGAGACGGCCGTAAACGCCTCCCTTTGCACTGTGAGAATGGACAATATTCGGTGAGATCTGTTTCAAGATCTTCCTGGTGTTCAGCAAGGCACCAAGGTCACGGGGAGAAATGGAACGCGCCATTGCTATGCGATGAAGTCCCAAACTCAGTTGGGGTTGGATCCGCTCAAACAACGCATCTTCATAGTCACCACCCGTTGTACTGTCGCAGATAATCCCCAATTCATGCCCGGCTTCACTTTGCGCTTTAACCAGATCACGCACATGCCTGAATATGCCGCCAACGGGAGAGCGGAAGCAATGAATGATTTTCACGGGGGTGCTCCTAGAATAACCGTTCGCGCACAGCGATGGTGTCACCAGGAAGGATAGGATCGCTGATAGGGACGCGTCCGGTAATGATCTCGCCATTCACATTTCGAGTAACATCAGCATCTGCTTGCTGTGCCCGTGCAGTAAACCCACCAGCAATCGCAATCGCTGTTTGAACCGTCATACCTGGAACGTAAGTGTATTGTCCGGCTGTTCCCACTTCTCCCAATATGAAGAATGGGCGGTAAGTGGCCACTTCGACAGAAACATCTGGATTTCTCAAGAAACCATTGCGCAATCCAGCCGCAATCAGACCTTCCATTTGTTTTGGCGTCTTGCCACGCGCTGCAACGGAGCCAATGAGTGGGAGTGCTAGATGACCGCCTTTGTCCACTTGATAAGTGTTTGTCAAATCATCTTGGGAAAATACAGTCACGCGCAATACATCACCGGAATCAAGTGTGTAGGGTTGCTTCAACGCCTTATGAAAAGCTGGATCTAGTGGCTTATAGGCCGCACAGGAAACCGCAAAAACAGCCAATATTAAAAGAGCTGCTGCCCGCCAGAAAACTCTGAACTTTACAACCGGCATTTCATTTGTCCCATGGTTCGACGTGATACGTATTCGTGGCATTAAACAATCATTATGGTTAATGCCGGGTAAAAACGGTCCAGAAACCCACATTGATTTCATTCGATATTTAATCTGGGAAGGCCATTTTTTAACTCATTAGTTACCATGTTCGTTCATTCTTGCGGCAAAGGCGCAGAGGCGCCAATTGGCGCTTGGAACATCGACAGGAGTAATTGAATGTCCGCCCATGAGGTACTGACTAGGGACGATGACATAGATGTAATCGGATTATTCGCTGCGTTGAAGCGTAAATGGTGGCTGATAATGCTGGTTACCATCATTGCTGCTGTTGGCCTGTTTATGAGTCTTTCCGCCGTGTCACCCAGATACTTGTCTGAAGCACGTATTGCCATTTTAAATAACGAATCTGCATTTACTCGCAGCACACGAGATTCCGGTCAGCAGTTTAACAACGAGCGTTTGGGTGAACAGGCTGTTCTTACCCAGGTGGAAATCATTTCCTCAGACAAAGCTGCTTTAAGGGTTATTGATGACCTCGAATTGATGAAGCTGAAGGAATTTGGCGGGAAAGGGTTCTTTGATCGACTTATCGACGGTCTGTTGGGTAAGGACCCAGACAATTTCGATCTTGATGCAACCACAGATGAAGGCGAAAAACGGGATATCATGAAGCGCCGTGATTCCGCGCTTTCGAAGTTTAAAGACAAGCTGGATGTTTATGCGGTTGAAAAGACCACGATCATAGTAATTGAGTTCTGGTCGCATGATCCGGACCTTGCACAGAAAATCGTAAAAGGACTTTCCGAGAATTACATAGCCCGTCAGGTTGATAGTAAAAACCAGGAAAACCTTGAGGCTGCCGGCTGGCTTGATCCGAAAATTGAAGAATTTGAAGAGCGTATCAGACTGGCAGAAACGGCAGTCGCAAACTTCAGAGCTGACTCAGATATCTTTGCGTCCAACACAGCCAGTGGTGAAAACAATGGAAACGGCTTGCTGGCAACGCAGCAACTTTCAGAAGTTTCGACTGAACTGTCGCGTTTAAAAGCAGCGCGTTCCTCGGCCCAGGCAAAAGTGGCTTCTATTAGAGCTGCACTCGATAGTGGTGCTTCACTTGATGTGATCCCGGAAGTAATTGATTCCCGCCTTATTCAGAATTTGAGGGAGAGAGAAGCAACGTTGCGTGCGCAGATTTCGGATCTGAACACGACGCTACTGCCGAACCACCCGCGTATGCAGGCGTTAAATTCTCAGCTTGATGACTTGAACCGTCAAATTCGATTGGCCGCCAGAAACATTCTGGAGAGTTTGGAAAACAATGTTACTGAAACACGCAATGCAGAAGCAGATCTGGCTAAGGAGATTAATCGACTGAAGGCGGAAAAAGCCCGGGTCAATAAAGAACTGGTCAAGTTAAAATCTCTTCAGAACAAGGTAGAAACAGAGCGTGCGCTCCTTACTGAATACAGGAGTAGGGCCCTTGAAGCGAAAAGCCGCAGTGGACTTATTCGCACGGACGCAGAAATAATTTCCGAAGCAAACCTGCCGAGTAAAGCATTCTTCCCGAAGGTTATTCCTTTTACAATTGCGGGAACCGTGGCAACCACCTTGCTGACTGTTTTGCTAATCCTGGCGATCAACCTATTAGCAACAGTTGCCAAGTCCCATAGGTCGGTCGCCACACGCCATTTGCGTGAAGAACCTGCTGTCGACATCCAACCGGTTTCAGTTAAGGTCAATAAAAACGCTATTGCTGAAGCAGTTGATGATCAAAGCAATGCTGCTGCAGTCAATCAAGAAGAAACCACTGAAAGCGCTAGTGAGTCAGAAAGCGTTATCGCCCGCCTGAAATCGATGTTGTTACCATCTTTGACATCGGAAGATGAAACACCAAAAATTGCTATCGATGTGGACGCCATAAAAGAAGAGTCGCGTAAGAAAAAGCAGACAAGCATGATAATTGGTGAAACTGCCGGTTCGGGCAGCACAACCAATAAAATGCCGGTAACACCGAAGAAGGCTGAAGATACCAACTCAGGCGTGCTCTCTGTTCGTCATGCTGCTCATGCAATCTCTGAGCGGGGTGCTGCGCGTATGGTAGTCATTTCTCCTGCTGGTGATGCTGGATCTCAAACAGTCTGGATGCTGGCCCGCTATTTAGCTAAAGCAAACAAGAGTGTTGTGGTAATTGACATGAGTGGTGAAAACGCCACATCCCGCGAGATGTTGGGTATGGAAAACCTTCCCGGCTTTTTCAATTTATTGTCCGGTTCAATTTCCGTGGAACAAGCCATATTTGGTGATCGTTCTTCGAGTGTACATGTGGTGCCATCAGGTGAACTGTATGACGGTGCGCCTTTGCCGGATGCGTGGGGTGTAAGCAACATGGTAGATGCCATTGCGGCATCTTACGATTTCTGTCTTATCGATTGCGGAGATGCTGATCTGGGTGCAGTAAACGTAATCGCGACAGATGAGAGTATTGCTATCGTCAGTGGCGTAGCTGCTTCTCCACAAGATTGCAGTGATTTGCGCAAAGAACTATCGGACGACGGTTACGAAGAAATACTTCATCTCGTTCCTGACATGATTGATTTGGATAATCTGGCGAAAAAAGAAGCTGCCGGCGTGAGTGCCTGAACATTCGACAGTTCGAATATTGATCAGTTCTCTTTGTCACCTTTCACATTCAACAACTGAGCTTTCATCTTTCTGGCATTTTTGAAGTGCTTCCAGAAAAAGTTGTTGCGGCGCAGTTTGCCCTTTATCTGAACTTGGGTCTGCATGGCATAAACAAGCGGTGTCGCTGCCATGGACAAAGGTACGATCGTATCAAAGAGTTCATGTGTGTGCTGACACCAATTATGCTTGTACCGTTCTTCACCAACCCCAAGGTCGAAGGTTTTGAAACCCTCACCACATAAATGCTGAACCACCACATACATGATCATCTCATTTGGTGAATGGCCCGCAAAATCATCCTGAACGATGGAATTCACACAAGCCTGGCAGGTGTTGCCATTGATCCCGCAGCCATACATTGCTCTTGTTTTGCCCCCGACGCGCAGTTCAAAGATCCTGAACAGCTGAACATCTTCCTTTTGTGGGAAAAGCGCCAGTGACTCCAAAAATGAAATTGCTTCATCGTCACCGAAGACATCTTTTATGCCCATTTCCTTGAAACGCGCAGCCTTGTGTCGTCGGAATTCTGCGAGGGATTGCCTGATCTCATCATGCGTTTTCGGGATATACAGTTCATACCCGCCCATCTCATCAGCTGTTCGCCTCTGTTTGCTCCAAAGCTTTCGACGGCGTCTACCATTCCCCATGTCCAGAATTGCCTGATGGCCAACGGTTAGATCCATCTCAAACATCAGATTTACAGATTTTTCAAACGGCAAAACCAGCAGCGGATTGTCGTAACCTTTAAGTTTGAACGGCTGCTTGCTCAAGGCGGTTGCCGCCATGCCATTGATGGATTTTCCGATTAGTTCGAAAATACTCTTAACCATCTGCTTTTCTGGCGACAGTTTCAGGTATTCTTCTGAGAAAAGTCCGCTGCAGATATTCGCGTGACTTCCGCCTGGCCACCTCAGTTTCTTAACAAAACCGTTTTCCAGAACCATAGGTATTATGAATTTCAAGCCGCCCTTGTCATGACCTGTGATCACAACCGGCTCATTCTGGACTTCAAACGTATCATAAGCGATGCGTACCCAGTCAAAATTTTGGTACAAGCAGCTTGTGCCCTGTCTTTGCAGGGTCTCCCATTCTGCCTTTATCGCAGAAATATCGTACACCCGTTCGATAATCAAATCGCCACATCTACCTATGGCTTCTGATTTGACCGTCGCATCAAGCATCTCTGCAATTGCCATGATACAATATACCCTTAACTCAATTATCGTTTCACAGTAGCAAGATTTTCTAAAGAAAGAGTGTGTTAGCGTATACGTAAGGGTTTTGGGAAAACACCTTTGATGAAATTACGGTGATCTGATGCTTTTCAAACTTATCCTGAATGGGTTGTATTTCACTGGTTTGCAGGCAGTAGCAGCACCGCTTTTCAGAGGTATGGGTGGCATTTTGATGCTGCATCACGTCCGAGATGAGCGCAAAGCGCCATTCTCACCAAATTATCACTTATCGGTTTCGCCATCATTTCTTGAGCAACTTATCATATCGCTCAAGGCAAATGGTTTTGACTTCATTTCCATGGATGAGGTGAGCAAACGGCTATCTGATCCTGGCGCATACCAAAACGCCAAATCGTTTGTTTGTATGACGCTTGATGATGGATATCGCGACAATCTGGAAAACGCGGTTCCGATCTTTCAAAAACACAATATCCCTTATCTGATCTATATCGCTCCGGGATTAACACAGGCAGAAGCACATCTATGGTGGGAGGATCTTGAACGGATTATCGCAGCCCGCGATTCATTCTATATGGAACTTCATGGTGAAACCCGTGAAATTGATGTCTCCTCAGATAAACGCAAGAATGATGTTTATTCCCAGCTTATGCATTATTTCATGAATGAGGTTGATGAGCAGACCCAACGGAAAATGATGGCTGATTTCTCACACACACATTCAGTAGATGCAGACGGTCATGTGGCAAGGGAAGTGATGGATTGGAGTGTCTTATCCGATTTATCCAGCGATCCACTATGCACATATGGTGCTCACACGATCGGACACTTTGCGGTGGCCAAACTCGATGATGCCACACTGAAATACGAGCTTGAACAGAGCAGAAAAATCATCGAGATGGAAACAGGCCAGAAAGTGAAACACTTTGCCTATCCTTACGGTTTTCCATTAGTGGCTGGGAAAAGGGAGTTTCAGATAACGAAAGACTGTGGATATGAAACTGCAGTTACAACACGTCATGGCGTGATTTATCCGGCTCACAAAGAGCACATGACGGCACTGCCCAGAATTTCCATAAACGGCAATTTCCAGTCGTCGCACTATGTGAAGACACTTCTTTCCGGAGTGCCCACGATACTTAATAATAAGGGCAAGAAGCTAAGTGTGGCTTAGGTTTCGTCATTGACCTTGGCCGGTTTCATCATCCAGTTGATGATAAACATCGCCGGTACAACCCAGAACATCCCTGAGATAAGAAAATAGATCAGATGTACCAGGCCACCCGCATCAGCCAGCTTGGCACTCGCAATGGTGGTGGCTATGATCGCATATAAAAACGCAATCAGCACGATCACCACACTTCCAATCAGTTTCTTAATTCTTGGCTTCATGCCCTTCATATATTCCAATTGGTGTGAAAAGCAATTAAGTATTGCGTGACCGCATGTCACACTGGAGCCCACTTGAGATATTGGCGACAGGATGCCAATTACCCAGCTGTAGTCATGACTGTTCGACTGCTTTATTGAATTCAACGAAAACCGGGACGCTTTCAACCTGATGTCCATTGCAACAGCTTCCAATGCACAAGTTTCCGAACTGGAACGTAACCGTACCTACGTAAGGTACTGGTTATACTTCATCTGCTTCTTGATTTTTGTGATGGTAATCGTTGGTGGCGCTACAAGGCTCACGGACTCAGGTTTGTCGATCACCGAATGGAAACCTATTCTGGGAGCAATTCCGCCGCTGACACAGGCTGATTGGCTAATCGCGCTGGAGAAATACAGACAAATCCCTGAATATCAGCTGATAAACAAGGGCATGTCTCTTGATGAGTTCAAGTTTATATATTGGTGGGAATGGGGCCACAGATTTTTGGGCCGGATTATTGGTCTCGCCGTATTGATCCCCATGGTGTTTTTCTGGGCAACAGGGCGATTAGAGACATTTATGAAGCCAAGACTGGTGGCCTTGTTTATTTTGGGAGGTCTTCAGGGCGCGATCGGCTGGTGGATGGTTGCATCCGGTCTGGTTGACCGCGTTGATGTGAGCCAGTATCGCCTTGCCGTGCATCTGACGCTGGCAAACATACTCTTTGCCTATTGTTTATGGTTGGCAAGAGGACTGGCGCCGCATTCAGACTCCAATGCCAGTACTAGCGCTGCTCAGTTTGCACCTATCGTGGTCTTGGCAATAATCGGCCAGATATTCCTGGGCGCATTGGTTGCAGGTCTTGATGCCGGTCTTGCGTTCAACGATTGGCCTACGATGGATGGTGCAATCATCCCGGAAGGTCTTTGGGTTCAAAATCCTGCCTGGATCAACCTTTTTGAAAATCCAAAAACCGTTCAGTTCATACACCGAATTGGCGCCTATCTGCTTCTGTTATTGTTTGTGGTCCAATCTCTGGTTGTGTGGAATTCCAGTTCCGGTACGCCATGCAAAAGAAGAGTGGGCTTGATCCTGATCTTAGGATTGGCCCAGGCAACCATCGGTATTATGACGCTGGTACTCCAAGTGCCGCTTGACTGGGCGCTGGTACATCAGGGTGGGGCGGTTGTGGTGCTGGGGGCTGCAGTTGCACATTGGCGGGCCATCAAAGGCCCATACGCCACAAACCCGGCTTAATAAGCTCAGCGAGCCTTGAGAACCAGATCAAGGTTTTGCACCGCTGCGCCAGATGCACCTTTGCCGAGATTGTCCAGTTGAGCGACTAGGTTCACAAAGCCCGACCCTTCATTACTGAACACCCACAATTTCATGTCGTTTCGGTCTTTAAAGTCCTCTGGCCGGACATGGTTGGCTTCAGCAGCTTCAGATTTGGTGGCAACCTGTACAAATTCACATCCGTCATAGTGGACAGAAAGAGCACCATGCACTGTTTCTGCGCTCGCAAAGTTCAGCTGTTCCAGGTGAAGCGGGATCGACACAAGCATGCCTTGGGGAAAACGAGCCACACTGGGCATGAATAGCGGCGTTTTATCAAGGCCTGTTCGAACCATGATTTCAGGCACGTGCTTATGCTTCATGGCTAGCGCGTACAAATGAAACGAGGTTGAGATGTGATCCGCATTGCTTTCGTTTTCCATCTGGGCAATCAACTGTTTGCCGCCGCCGGTATATCCAGATACTGCGTTGATGGTGACGGGCATGTCTTTGTTCATGATGCCTGTATCTATTAGCGGCTTCAGCAAAGCGATTGCCCCTGTAGAATAACACCCGGGATTACTGATCCGCTTGGAACTCGCAATTTTGTCCGCCTGATCCTTATCCAGCTCCGCAAATCCGAATGCCCAATCAGAAGCCGTACGATGCGCTGTGGAGGTGTCAATTATTGTGCAATCATTGCCACTTTCTTCAATCAGACTGACGGCTTCTCTGGCTGCATCATCAGGCAAGCAAAGAATGGCCACATCACATTGGGCGAGCATCGCCTTTCGCTTCTCATTATCGCGGCGATCTTCCTGAGCTAGAGAAATCATTTCAAGATCATCTCGGTTCGCCAAACGCTCGCGGATTTGCAAGCCAGTGGTACCATGTTCGCCATCAATAAAGAGCTTCGGTTTCATTATTCTAATCAGTATTTCAAGATGTTAGCGGGGTTTTCGGAATCAAACTGGGAAGGGGCTATGCGCCTTATCGCATTTCCTTCTTTTCAGCCTGAAGGCCAACCATATACATGGCAACCATTGATCCTGCAATGGCAGTTATGTCCGCGTGATCATAGGCCGGTGAAACTTCAACCACATCAGATCCCACTATATTCAGATTGCCGAGTTTGCGAAGCACGGATAGCATCTTTGCAGAAGAGGGGCCGCCTGCCACAGGCGTTCCAGTGCCCGGTGCATATGCAGGATCCAGACAATCAATATCGAATGTCAGATATACCGGCCCTGTGCCCACACGGTTAGAAATTTGCCGTGCAATTTCTTCAGCTGTCATATCCTCCACCTCGTCGCCGTAAATGATTTCGATCCCATAATCTTCCGGCGCATGGGTACGAATTCCAATCTGAATGGATTTATCCGGGTCAATGATGCCATCTCTGACCGCACGGGTGACGAATGTTCCATGATCAATGATGTCTTCATCATCTTCCCAGGTGTCCTGATGCGCATCAAATTGAACGAGCGCAAGCGGTCCATGTCTCTCAGCATGAGCCTTTAAAAGTGGCCATGTGACGTAGTGGTCTCCACCAAGGGAAAGCAAATATGCACCTGTATCGATGATTGATTTCGCTTCGTTCTCTATTCGCTCAGGATTTTCCCAAACCCGGTTGGTGCTTATTGAACAATCGCCATAGTCCGCCACAGCCAGGTTTTCGAATAGATCAAGATGAAAGGGGTATTGAGGGTCCTGCGCGTCCAAAATCGCGGAGGCTTGGCGGATTGCATTTGGGCCGAAACGCGTGCCAGGTCTGTTCGTAACGGAAGTATCCAACGGGATACCCCAGACTACCATATCTGCTCCATCCACATCCTTGGTATATTTCCTTCTCATAAAAGACATAACACCGGAAAAGGTGCTGTCCTTACCGGATCCGAGCAAAGATTGCGCTGTAATGGCGTGGTCTGACTTGTCTTTTTTTCCCATGTATCCACCCGTGATTTTCCGTTCACGACACATTTGTCGCGAATTTTTGCTTGTAATACAACTTCCGCCGTATCAATCTGCAACAACAAAAGCAAGTTGGAGGACCTTTTCATGAGCGACCAACAGGTTTCATTCACACAAATGAAAGACGGAACCCGGGAAGACTATGAACTTCTGCACGAGTTGGAGAAGCCATATCTGGCTATGACAGCGGACCGAATTATGCGGGAAATGAGAAGTCAGGCTGATGACACTCTGTCCGGATATAAGATCACCCGGCTTCAGCATGGTCTCCAATCCGCAACCAGAGCAGAAAACGATGGCGCCGATGTGGACTGGGTCGTGGCCGCATTGCTGCATGACATAGGCGATGGACTGGCACCTCAAAACCATGACAGGTTTGCAGCGGAAATCTTGAGGCCGTTCGTGCGTGACGAGGTGGCCTGGACTGTGGAACATCACGGTCTGTTTCAAATGCTCTACTATGGTCACCATTACGGATGGGATCCTGAAGAGCGTCAGAAATACGCCGACCACCCATATTTCAAGACATGCGCCGACTTCTGTGAGCGATGGGATCAATCAAGCTTTGACCCCGATTATCCCATGAGGTCGCTCGATCACTTTGAGCCGATGGTCAAAGAGGTTTTCTCTCGTAAGGCCTATGATCCAGCGGTAATGTGTGAAGGCGAGATCAGGGGCTTGCCACCAGTCGAATAAAAATTCTGGTTCGTCACAAATTTGCTTTCCATCACAATTAGGCTTTGGAAATTGTGCAGGATTACCCTAGGGTAATTTTCTATTGATCTGATCCCCTACTAAATTCATTTGGAGAGAAATTATGAGCCTCATGAAAACCTTAGCCAAAGTTGCAATCGGTATCGCAGTCGCCAAAGGCGTTGGAGGCATGATGAAGGGTGGCTCCTCTGGTGGAAAAGGTGGCGGTGGACTGGGTGATCTGCTGGGCGGATTAGCAGGCGGCCAATCAGGTGGTCAGAGTGGCGGCGGAGGTCTTGGAGACCTGCTCGGAGGCTTGGCTGGCGGTTCAGGACGTGGAGGTTCAGGATCTGGTGGACTTGGTGATCTATTGGAACAGGTTGCAGGTCGTTCCGGTGGTGCCGGCGGCGGGCTTGGCGACTTGATCGGTGGTCTGGCAGGTGCGGCCGCTGGTGGACAAAAAAGCGGCAGAGCAGGCGGGATTGAAGATGCTTTAGGTGATTTCTTCAATAAGTCTGGCCAGACAAATGAAGAAAATGACCTTTCGTTCGGAGAAATGTTTGATCAAACAATGCAGAACGGTGGTGAGCCACAGGTCGCACCATCAAGGGACCAAGAAGCAATGGCTGCATTAATGCTGCGCGCTATGATCCAGGCAGCCAAATCAGATGGCAGAATTGATCAGCAGGAAGAAGCCACTCTTATGGAAACGCTGGGCGACGTTTCCCAGGATGAACGTGATTTCGTGCAAAACGAGCTTCGTCAACCGGTAAATGCAGCGGATTTGGCTCAGGACGTGCCCAAAGGCTTGGAATCACAGGTCTATATGATGTCCATTATGGGAATTGACCTGGATAATCAGAATGAGGCCCAGTACCTCCATGATCTCGCAACGGAAATGGGAATGTCGCGCGACACTGTGAATGAATTGCACGATGAAATGGGAGCTCCCAGGATATATTCCTGACAATCGCTCTCAGGTCAGTCCATGACTTCTTGAATAAGCATTTGGTTCTGGAGAGGTCCTTTGGACGGTCACCTCCGGGCTCGTTTCATATATCTCCACGAGCAGGGGATAGCACTGTGCCACCTCACTAGAATGTTCAGAGCTGCAATCACCGCCCGGACACGCAGATAAACCGCCGAGCAGATCAATTTCCGCATAAAACTCAAGATAATCGCCCTGCCTGACCGGGCTGGCTTTCATGAAGTATTGGTGTGTATCTAACGTAAAGCCAGTGCACATAAATACATTCAATACATCATGCACGAGTAGTTCGGCCTCAGCTGGTGGCTTTCCGCTGGTCTTGGAGAGCGCCCTGGTAAGGTTCGAATGACAGCAATGGTGATACTCATCGCCTGAAAGAACCATATTCGTATAGGGGTCGCACCGTGTGCCAATCACATCATGTACCGAACCGCCGAATTCATCGAACCCGTACCAGTCCAGCGTATCGTGGGTGATCGTAGCCATAGGGCGCATGAATGGAAAACTGCTCCACATGCAATCGCCAGTACTGAGGTGTGTCCCGTGTAGAGCACGCGTTTTACCACTATAAAACCGTTCTTCCAGGTTGTTGGCATTCCACAAATTCAAATCCCCGACCTGCGGCCCCTCCGGGCAAACAATTCTGAAAAACTGCCCGGCCTTAACCTCAAATGTTTCAGCTTCGCGCGGTGGAACAGTAACACTGCTAATTAGCCGGAGATTGTTCCTTGCCTCTTCAAAATCCGAAGCTTGATACTCCGGCAGCGTATCGATCGGGTAACAAATTACCGGTTCAACCGATTTCCTGTCCTTTGCATCTTCAGGAGGTGGGGACTTGGGATTTTCTAGCTTCATGGAATGAGTACAGTCTGCCCGGTTGTCTTACGTGCTTCCAAATCCTTATGCGCAGTACCAACCTGTGTCAGAGGATATGTCTGATTAACCTGTATTTCGATCTTTCCATCTGTAATCATCTTGAACAGCTGACGTGCTCGTTTAGCAAGTTCCGCTCTTGGTGAAATGAAATGAAACAGGGTAGGGCGGGTAGCAAACAGCGAACCATGCGCTGACAGATCTGCCATCTTGAAATCAGTCGCAACACCGGAAGATTGCCCAAAGGCAACGAACATGCCGAAGTTTCTCAGCACTTCCAATGAGCCAGGATAGGTATCCTTTCCCACGGAGTCATAGACCGCAGCAACACCTTGCTTTTTAGTGATGCGCATGGTCTTCGCCACAAAATCATCCTTGGTATAGTCAATAACGTGAGTGTAGCCGGCTGACTTGGCGAGTTTGCATTTTGCAGCACCGCCAGCTGTACCAATCGACTCAATTCCCTTGTCTGCAAGCCACTGGCCGACAATAAGACCAACACCACCAGCAGCCGCGTGCACCAGAACGGTATCACCCTTCTTGGGCTTATAGCAGTCATGAATAAGATATTGCGCTGTTAAGCCCTTCAAAACAGCCGCTGCTGCAACTTCGTCGTCCATTCCCTTGGGAATTTTCACCAGATGGTCAGTAGAAATCATTCGGTGGGAGCAATAAGAACCTCCTGGAACCGTATAGGCAACGCGGTCCCCAACCCGAAAGCCTTCAGTTCCACTACCAACACACACCACTTCACCGGCGGCTTCACATCCAAGAATTGCCGGATAGCCACCAGGTGCAGGATAAAGACCAGACCTTTGATAGATATCGATAAAGTTCACACCGATTGCTGTATGTTTAACAACAGCAAAGTTCTTTCTCGGTTTCGGTAGTGTGATTTCCTGCTTCTTGAATACGCTGGCTCCTCCTGCCTTATCCGCCACCATCGCATAGGCATCGGTAATATCCATTGTGCTGGCCATGTTCCCTCCCAACAATTATTATTTATTTAGCCTTAAAGACTTCGTCCACAGGCACTTGCAAGGCCGTTACAAGATGGTTTGTTTTACCCGCCATTCCGATAATTGCAAGCAACTCATTGTGCTGATCGGCCGTCATGCCTTTTTGTGTGGCAGCCGCTGTATGTGAATGAATGCAGTATTCACAACCGTTTGCGGTGGAAACTGCCACATAAATCATCTCTTTAACCAATGGGTCTATGGCACCTGGCCCCATCGTTTTTTTGAGCTGTTGCCATGTGATTTTCAATTCTTCAGGATCATGGGCCAGAGCACGCCAGAAATTATTGATATAATCTGTGCCTCTGGTTTCTCTAATGTCCTTGAAGACTTCCAACACTTCTTCAGATGCTTCTGCATCAGAAATCAATGATCTGGTTGGCATGTGATCTCCCTTATTTTGGCCAGGTCCCGGAATAGGGTTCCAGGATTGCGCGCTCGACCAATTCAAGCCTGTCCTGGCCATAAAACATGTCGCCATTCACAAAATAGGTGGGTGACCCGAAAACAGAACGAGCTATGGCATCTTGTGTAAATTCCGCGTGTATCTTCTGGATACGCTCAGAACCGGCCAAATCCAACAAAGGTTGAGCCGGAATGTCAAGGGAATTGGCGATATTTGTCAACGTCTCAGGGTCTGTATGATTAGCATCCTCTAGCCAATGGGCCTTCAATATTGCATGCGCCAAAGCACCCTGATCAAAACCCAATTCACCAGCAGCAATCACACATCCATTGGGAAGGTTCAATGGTTCATCATGCCAGGTCGGTCGGTGATTGATAAGCGGTGCATCACGATGTTCAGACCAGCGCTCGATTTCTCGGTCAAAGAAATAGTCCCTATGGGCGTGTGAGCGATAACCGAAGGCCTCACCACTTGTTGCATCCACAACTGGATTAAGATCAATCGGCTTGTACTCGATCTTTACCCCATGCCGAGTGGTGATGTCAGCCAGCATCTTGGAGCCTATATAGGCATAAGCGGAATGAGTTGAGAAAAAATATTCGAACTTGGTCATTTCTTTATATCGTGAGGTTCTTCGGGTGTGCTGGACAAATCGCTATTTCAGTGAGTAAATCCGGAAAACACCATAGAAGAGAGATCCGGTCATGAAAACCTCTGCATTGCATCCAAAATTCGGAGTCATCGTAAGGGATATCGATCTGAACGATGTAACAGCAGATAATCATTTCCCCGAAATCAGGAATTTGTTTGAAGACCATTCTGCCTTGCTGTTTCCCAGGCAAAACATGTCGGATGACACACATATCAGAATTGCCGAACTGTTCGGCCCCTTGGAGAACCGCGAAGCTATGGCCAGCGGTTCCGAAATGGACTTTACAATTCCTGCGGTTTCCAACGAAGATGGTGATGGTGTCTTTGATGAGGACAGTCTCAGGACCCTCGATCTACAAGCTAACATGCTCTGGCATACAGACAGTACCTTCCTGCCCATACCCGCGCTTGTAAACATCCTGACGGCAACCGTTATTCCAGATGGTGGGGGACAAACAGAACTGGCCTCCACACGCGCGGCTTGGGGAGAAATGCCCGAAGCGATGAAAAGTCAACTGCGTGATGCGATCATCTGGCATCGTCTATCTCATTCACGCTCAAAAATCTCCCGTGAACTTGCCCAGCAAACCATGATGACACGTTGGCCTGATCGTCCCTGGAGAGCAGTTTGGCCAAACCCAATCAATCAGCAGGAGAGCCTGTATATCGCGTCCCACGCCTTTGCGATCGAGGGTCTGGGGCATGGAGAAGCTCAGACTTTGTTGGATGAAGCAATCGATTTTTGCACGCGTCCTGAGTTTGTTTACAGCCATCAATGGGAAGTGGGCGACGTACTGATATGGGATGAGCGTGCAATGCTGCACAGAGGCAGGCCCTGGGATTATTCTCAACCCCGGACACTAAAGAGTATTTGCTGCTCGGTTACCGAAGCCGATGGTTTACCGGCAGTCCGGGTAGTTTGAAGCGGTTTTGTGTAATTTGAAATAAAGCGACTACCTGCACGGGGTGCAGATAGTCGTCCAGAAATAAAATTTCCAATAGTTACAATAGTATTCGAAGCCAATCAGCTTTCAGGCCCGCAGAAGAGATCTTTGCGGTGAGCCACATGATCACGGTGTTTTTCCACATAGGCCATCAAAGTTGCCATGCTGAATTTTTTGCCGAAACCATCCCAGGGTTCAAATCCTGGTGTGTTGAGAACGCTTTCAGGGTCCAGTTTTAGCAGGCGGATGATGACCGAAGCCACAATCGAACCGCCGACACCAGTCAGGCGGCCGTCACCCACTTCTTCCCCTTCCTGAAGGCAGTAGAACCACAGCGGCGTCTTGTCGATATGATGCTTTTTCAATGCCTTTGGAGTAGGTAGTGGTTCAAAGCCCAGTTTCCTTGCGACCTGTTGGCCTGAGGCGATTTGAAGAGCTGTCCGGTCTCGCAGGATATTGCGTAACCCAAGCTTCTTGGCCCGCGCTTCAGAGATCGTGAAACCATCCCAGTCAAGCTCTCCAGCCGCCACATTATCAGGCAGCTCAAACAACGTCTCAGCCATCTTGGTGCCGACTTTCAAGGCGTGCTGAGCCTTCGAACCAAAGAACTGAGCCATTTCTATGTCTGATTCAGGCCCGCGAGGAGAAAACCCGAGCATCTTGAACAGATCAACCGGCACTTCTCCTTTCCTCAAAACATATTGTGGCTGTACCGTTGCATGGCCGAAGCGATAAGCTGCAACTGAAAACTCAGCTGGCATAATTGGTCCCTTGTCATGGAATGGATCCTTGAAGAGAGTTGAATTGATAACCTTCTTGTCCACAAAGGCTGGAAGGAAATCATTCAATATCAGCCATTGGTAATGTAGCCGAATGAAACGCCTTACCTGTTCAAAGCCCATGAGTTTGGGAGGTATAACTTCATGCCAGACGGCACTTCTCACATTCATCTCCGAACAGTTTTGAATGTCCGTATGAATGGATCCGCCTTTTTCCACATGGGTCATTAGAATATTGTGAAGGGCAATGAAGGCACCCTGTATCTGGCTGACGATGATATTCTCATCGTTTCGAGGGTCACCAATCAGCGCACGACCCTTGCAGTTTCTTGGAAGGTCATATTCGCTTCCCTCGCGACCAAACAGCATGAAACCTTCATGCTCTGGCGAGTAGAGATGCGGACTTGCTTCCGGACCATCGCCATACACGCAATCCAGATCGAGATTTGGAGTGCGAATATTTCTGATCGAACGAGGATCAATGCGTGTCCCAATTGCGCTTGATGCATCAAGCGTCACGTCATGATCAATGAATTGTCCGAAGAATGTCATACCGGCATCAGCTGGGCCTGCGGAAACTTTTTTAGTTCGCATTGATTCCACCAAGGCATCAAAGCCGGCGACTATTTTTTCTTTAGTGAGATTTCCCGTAATTGGGTTTTCATGCAACAGATATCCAAAAATCTGCGGAAACACATCCTGGGTATTCATTGCTTGGTGGTTGAGGCATTCTTTTAATAACTTGTCATGTCTCGAAAGACCATGGTGCATATTAGTCATCAGTAGCTCCTTTAAAAGTGAGCCCCCCGGTGACTTACGATATTATAAAAATTTATTTTGAAGTATTTCAGATAGATCAATTTTCGTTGCAGTTTAATACGGAAATTGGATATATTATTGTATATTAAAGTTTTTTCAAAAATTTCAAGAAAAGCAAAAGGTGAAATTAGGCGAAAGTTAACTGGATATTAACCATAAATAAGGCGCCAATAGCAGTTACTCAACAAAAATCCCGGCCTAATTGGCCGGGATTTGATTTGCTAGAATCGATAATTTGAGAAGAGGATTACTCAGCAGGATCGACCGGTGTTACCTGGTCTGCGGGCATGTATAAATCACCGCCTTCACGATATTTCTGCTTCATTTTCTCCATACCCTCTTTCTGAGCTTCGGCACGGATATCTTGAGAAATGCGCATCGAACAGAATTTCGGGCCACACATTGAGCAGAAGTGAGCCACCTTGTGAGCTTCTTTTGGAAGCGTTTGATCGTGAAACTCTCTTGCGGTGTCAGGATCCAATGAAAGGTTAAACTGATCCTCCCAGCGGAACTCAAAGCGCGCACGTGAAAGCGCATCATCGCGGATTTTTGCTGCCGGATGTCCTTTCGCAAGATCAGCCGCGTGAGCTGCAATCTTATAGGTGATAACACCCGTTTTCACATCATCGCGGTCTGGCAGCCCCAAATGCTCTTTCGGGGTTACGTAACACAACATGGCGGTGCCAAACCAACCAATCATAGCTGCGCCAATGCCGGATGTAATATGATCATAGCCGGGTGCGATATCTGTTGTGAGTGGCCCAAGTGTATAGAACGGCGCTTCACCGCAAGCTTCAAGCTGCTTGTCCATGTTCGCCTTGATTTTGTGCATTGGCACATGGCCTGGACCTTCGATCATGACCTGACAGTCTTTTTCCCAGGCGATTTTTGTGAGTTCACCCAGTGTTTCAAGCTCTGCAAATTGAGCTTCGTCATTAGCATCATCAATTGAACCGGGACGCAGGCCATCACCAAGGGAGAAGGTCACATCGTAAGCACGCATGATGTCACAGATTTCTGCGAAGTTGGTGTAAAGGAAACTCTCTTTGTGATGGTGCAGGCACCACTTCGCCATGATAGACCCGCCACGCGAAACGATACCCGTGGTGCGATTTGCGGTCATTGGCACATAGTGCAGACGCACACCGGCATGAATGGTGAAATAGTCTACACCTTGCTCGCACTGCTCGATCAGCGTATCTCTATAAACCTCCCAGGTAAGGTCCTCGGCTATGCCGTTCACTTTTTCAAGGGCTTGGTAGATTGGCACGGTACCAATTGGTGCTGGTGAGTTCCGGATGATCCATTCACGGATGTTATGGATGTTTCGCCCAGTGGAAAGATCCATCACATTGTCAGCACCCCAACGGATGGCCCAAACCATCTTGTCCACTTCCTCTTCCATAGAAGAGGTGACGGCCGAATTGCCGATGTTTGCATTGATCTTGACCAGGAAATTACGGCCAATGATCATCGGCTCCAACTCCGGGTGATTAATATTGGCAGGGATAACAGCTCTGCCGCGCGCCACTTCGTCACGAACGAATTCCGGTGTAACAAAATCCGGTATTTCCGCACCGAAACTTTCACCATCACGTTCTAGCGCTTCCTTGACCTTTTGACGGCCAAGGTTTTCGCGGATTGCAATGAATTCCATTTCCGGTGTGACAATGCCAGCTCGGGCATATGCCAGTTGAGTACATGCTTTCCCGTCTTTTGCCCGCAAAGGCTGGTTTCTCACTGGAAATTCCTGAACAAGTTTGTCGCCCTTGGCAAAACCGTTATCTTCCGGTTTCACATGGCGGCCTTCATAACGTTCCAGATCAGCATTGTTCAAAAGCCAGCGCTCACGCTTGCGCTCCAGGCCTTTCATCACATCAATTTCAGCCTTCGGATCGGTGTAGGGGCCTGAAGAATCATAAACTGTTACCGGTGGTTCTCCGGAAGTAGGATGAACTTCAATCTGGCGCATGGGTACTTCGAGACCTTCATGCATCTCACCCTTAACATAGATTTTTCGTGATGCGGGAAGGGGGCCTTCGGTTACTGTGGGGGTTACGGCATTCATGACAATTCTCCTCGTGCCTGGTTTGTTTAACGTGGTTTGTGCAGGGAGAAGATGGAAACAGGAACGATTGCCCTGAATTTGATCGTCTTCCTACGCCAGTGCTAGCTGGTTCAGGTTCAAAGGGTCATTGCACCGCAGCATTCAAATCACTACCTAGCAAAATCTCAGTTCCTGTAAGGCGGAACTCCCCTGACTGTTTGACAATTACTGTCATCCACGAGGCTATGTCAAATGATTTGGCAGGATGTCCATGCTTCGTATTCAAATTTCAAAATACGCTAAAATTTACGTGTAAACCTTGACCAGACACCCAAGGTGTTGGTTAGCTTGGAGCACTCAACAAAAAGGGAGGTCACCAAATGTGTGATATGTGCGTAATTGAATCCGTAAAAGAGAGAATGTTGTCGCGCCGCGATCTATTCAAGGCTGGAGGAGCAGCACTTGCTGCCGGAGCGGTAGCAACCGGAGCATCAGCGCCTGCTGCGATGGCCGCTGGGCACGGTAAGGTGGAAGATCTCACCCACACATATGATGACAAGTTCCCCACCTATTTTGGCAAACCGGGTGTCGAGATCACGCAGCCATTCAACTACGCGGAACATAAATTCAATCTGTTCCAGCTAAACCTCAATGAACATACCGGTACTCATATGGACGCACCATTGCACTTTTCTGCAGATGGTCAGGCTGTGGATGAGATCCCGGTCGAAAATCTTGTCGTTCCATTATGCGTTGTCCATATTCATGAAAAAGCAGAAGAGGACGCAGATGCTGAAGTCACCCCAGATGATTTGAAAGCCTGGATATCCAAAAACGGACCAATCCCGGACAATGCTTGTGTAGCAATGCATTCCGGATGGAGTAAACATGTAAACACAGATAAGTTCCGAAATGCAGATGGGGAAGGTGTTATGCATTTCCCGGGTTTTCATATCGAAGCCGCCCAGATGTTGATGGAAGAAACCAAGGCTGTCGGTATGGCAGTGGATACGCTTTCTCTTGATTATGGCAAATCAAAGGACTTCAAAACCCACTACGCTTGGTTGCCCACGAACCGCTGGGGAATTGAGAACATCGCAAATCTCGATAAAGTTCCTGCGTCCGGTGCAACATTAGTGGTTGGCGCACCAAAACATCGTGGTGGTTCTGGTGGTCCTTGCCGTATCTTTGCCATGGTATAGCGCATGGAAAAGCGATTGGTTTTCGTAAAGTTTAGGGTTGGCGAAGTAAATAACTGCCGCTACTAATGAGCAATCGAAAACCAATTGCTGAGGAAAGCTGAAATGCCATTGCCATCTAATAGAAGAATCTGGACCTGGTTCGATGGAGAATGGCAAGAAGGCAACGTCCCGATTATGGGATCAGCTGATCACGGAACATGGCTCGGCACCATGGTATTTGATGGTGCCCGGGCTTTTTCCAATGTGACACCTGACCTTGATCTTCACTGTCAGCGTGTGAATGATTCATGCATTGCATTGGGCATGGACCATGTTTTTGAAACCGGCAAGATAATTGAATTGGCGCAGGAAGGTGTTACCAAATTTGGTCCGGGATCGGAATTGTATATCCGGCCCATGTGTTGGTCGCTTGAATCGGGTCAAATGACCGTTGATCCTAAACCGGACTCCACAACCTTTGCATTGTGTCTGGAAGAAGCCGCCATGCCACCTTGGATGGGGACCACACTCACGACAACCGAATTCATCAGACCAACACTTGCTTCAGCGGTTGTAAACGCAAAAGCGGGATGTCTATACCCAAACAATGCCCGGATGCTGAAAGAAGCGCAGTCAAAAGGCTTCGCCAATGTCATATGTTGCGATGCAATGGGCAATGTGGCCGAAACCGCCACGTCAAATATCTGGATGGTGAAAAACGGTGAGTATTATACACCAATCGCTAATGGTACATTCCTGGCGGGCATCACAAGAAACCGGGTCATTGATCTTCTGGAGAAGGGCGGTGAGAAAGTACATCAAGCGGTCCTCACATTGGATGATTTTCGCCAGGCAGATGAAATTTTCCTCACTGGCAACTATGGTAAAGTGACGCCAGCAGTAAAGTTTGAAGAGCGTGAATTTGAAATCGGCGCCAAAACTACCCAGGCACGTGACATGTATATGGAGTGGGCAGGCGCTTAACGCCCGAGTGTGAGTTTCGAGCTCTTTCCGGGATGTCGACGAGTTTACCTCGAGGGATTTCTGCCAATTTGTCGTAGAACGGTAATTCCACCAATTCGGCATCTTGCACGGACCCGTCTTTGCAACCTACTTTAACCATTGTCCCGGCTTCGAAGCCTTCTTCGTCCATCAATGCATAGCCGATACCATGTTTGAGATAGGGTGAAGTGGCCCCGGCGGTGATAGTGCCTGCACCCTTTCCATCATGCTCGACAGCTGCAGAAATCAGCGGTTCGCCCTGCATACATTTCACGCCAAAAAGCCTTGTTCCTTTTGATGCGTTTTCAAGTGCAGCTTTCCCAATAAAGTTACCTTTGTCTTCATCCACAAAGCGTCCCAGTCCAGCAGCATAAGGTGTTGTCGTTTCATTGAAGTCAGATCCGGCATTTAGGATGCCCGCTTCTATACGACGAATATTCATGGCGTCGAGGCCGAATATCTCCATGCCGAAGGGTTTACCGGCGGCCTCTAGATGCGCCCACAAGGCTTCAGCATCATGATGAGGTTCAGTATAAAACTCCCATCCCAATTCATTCGTGTATCCTGTGCGGGAAATAACGACCTCTTGCCCACCAAATGGGACTCGTGCAACGGCAAAATACCCGAAAGGAGAGGGCATTCCATTGTCACTGGCAGCCTCGAGTATCTTTAGTGCGTCCGGACCCTGTACCTGGGAAACAAATACGTCGGGATCAGAAATTTTCACATCCATTCCTGCAGAATGTGCTCGTGCCCAACTGTAGAAGTCACCATCTGCTTGTGCGTACCAAAACTTATCCTGTTCCAGTCGTAGCAGGATCCCGTCGACGATAAGACCACCGTCCTCATAACAGGCAAGCCCGTAAGCGCAGCGCATAACCTTAGCTTTGGTCATGTCCTTGGTGAAAAGCTTGTCCAAGAGCCGTTCTGCATCTGGTCCTTCAAATTGTATCGGGAACTCACCGGTATGAAGTACGGCCGCCTTTTGCCTCAGGAGCCAATAACCGTCTTCAGTGGAATGATCATCAAAACAACATGCCATATGGCGTCTGTTGTAGATGCAATAATGAGGACCCTTGGGACGTTCAATTTCGAAATATGGATGACGCGTCTTTGAATAATCCCAACCCGCACCAGGCATGGTAGTAACCAAATCCCGGGTCTTGCCGTCACTGGATCTCATAAATTCACTCCCAAGAAAGAAATACGTTTAGTTTGGCTAAATGTATTCAGCCAAAATCTCCTCAGATAGTGTCATAACACCGATCAATTTCCAGAAAAATTCATTTGATCTCACCGTAGTATTTAGTAAATCTAAATACCATCATGACAAAGTGGCTACCTTCATTAAACTCCTTAAAAGCGTTCGAAGTGGTTTCACGCCATCTGAACTATCATTCAGCCGCTGAGGAGTTGCGCGTAACGCCTGCAGCCGTCAAGCAACTCGTCAGCAAACTGGAAGATTCAGTGGGTGTAAAATTGCTTGAAAGGAGCGGTCAGGGGTTAACCCTGACGCCAAAAGGAAGGGTGAGTTGTGAGGAACTTACCGTCGCGATGGGGCATTTATATTCCTCGGTCGAGAAAATGCGCAGCAAGGAACAGTCGGAACTGATTGTGTCTGTCGAGACATCTTTTGCAGCCGCATGGCTGGTTCCAAAACTGGAACTGTTTCGAGCTCAAAACCCACAAATCAATGTGTTGATCGATTCAACGCAGCGGATTGCAGATTTTGGTCGGGATAAAGTGGATGTTGCCATTCGATACGGAGTTGACAGTCCTGAAGGCTTCTTTGTTCATAGGTTGTTTGATGACCAAATATTTCCAGCCTGCAGCCCATCACTGGCAGCTGGCCCACCTGCGCTAAGAGAATTGAGCGATTTGAATGATGTTCCATTAATCCATTGGGACATATCCCAACTGGATTGGGCACACTCAACACGCAAATGGTTCACCTGGGAGCGATGGTTGCAGCATAACGGCGTAAATGGTTTGGATACAGACCGCGGCCTTTCTTTCAATGACTATGGACTGGCGGTTCAGGCGGCGATCGCAGGGCAGGGGCTATTGCTGGCGAGTTGGCCCATATTGAAAGAACCCATAGAAAGTGGCCTTTTGGTGTGTCCATTCAAAGAACGGACCATTACAGATATTGGATATGACCTCGTGACCACATCTCAGGCACACACCCGGTATGAAGTGAAAGCATTTATTGATTGGATGATTGACACCGTCAGGGTGGATTAATCGGGATTAGATCCACTACTTACGTAGTTTGGCATAAAGATTGCATCGTTTTGGGAAATAGGAACAACTGTCTCAAAAAGGTACGCAAAATGTTTGATAAGACATCCAGCAAGAAAAAGGTTCAAGTTTCAATCAAACTAATCGACGGACGCACTTTGGAAGGTAACCTGAATTGCGGGCTCAATGGCTCTCTGGATCAGGTATTGAACAGCCAGGGGCAATTTATTGAAATTGAAGAGGCTGGAAGTACAGTTTTCATTTCAAAACAACAGCTTATCAGCATTGAGCCGGTTGGAAAAAATGGTTCTGTTATGCCGAAACTTGAGAAGAAAGTTGTTCAGAACTCTGATTGGGCTTTGGCATTGGGTGTTGCGCCAACCGCGGGCCCGGTAGAGGTAAAAGAGGCTTATCATAACAAGGTGCGTCAGTATCATCCTGACCTTTACGCTTCACAGGTTCCAACTGAAATCCAGAAATATGCCAGTGAAATGCTAACCCGCCTCAACAAAGCTTATGAACATTATCAAGCGCTTGAAAAGGCCGCTTGATCCTGCACCATTAACCATACCCAAAGAAGAGGGTTTACCTCCCAACTTATAACACAATGGTGTGACATCTGATCTTTACCTGATCGTAACCACAATAACGGCAGGGTAAATTTGTAATGAGTCGGAACAATACCTAAGTTGGGACAATGGGCATTCAAACTAAAAACACTGGCATTAGTATTGGAAAATTGTTGGTAGCGGCTTGCCTGCTGACAGGTTGTGTTTCCACTGCTGATACGCTTTCCAGTGTTAATACGCAGCCCACTCCCGAACCATTACAATCCAATGGCACCGGGGCAACTGTGCAAACAGCCTCTATACAGACCGAAGGCACTGGCTCGGAAGAAGTCAAATATGATCCTGCGCAACGAGCGCAGGCTATAGCAGAAATCCGTGCTAAATCAGCCAATGCCAATAGCGGCGTTCCAACCAATGCATTTGCTCAGGCTGATGGTCCAAATTCACCATTGAGTGCAGAGGAACAGGCAGCAAAAATTGCCGAACTCGAAAACAGCGCGAACCGTAACAACTCGAGCATTACCGACGCGGAATTGGCTGCCAAGCAGCGTTCGATCAAAGAATTGCAGCAAAAAGCGAAAACGCATTACAACAGCGCTATCAACAACATCAAAAATTAGATGTTAATCGCCCTGTCTAACCTTGCAAGTCGAGCCTAAAAATTGCAAAAGGGCGTGCAGGTGGAAAAGTATCCATAGTATCCACGCACCATAATAATAGTTTACGGACATTTTAATGGCTAAGCCTCCGCTCAAACTTGGCATTGCAGGTCTTGGTACCGTTGGCATTGCTTTGATCAAAGTTCTCAAATCCAATGCTAAACAAATAGCCGAAAGATGCGGCCGGGAAATTGTAGTAACGGCAGTAAATGCCCGTAGCAAAGACAAAGACCGTGGCTGTGATCTTTCCCCTTATGTTTGGTTCGATAACGCAACCGATTTGGCCGCTTCTGATATTGACGTCTTTGTTGAGCTGATTGGTGGAGAGGATGGCGCCGCTTTGGATGCTTCGCGCATAGCTCTTTCTGCAGGCAAACATGTGGTTACCGCCAATAAAGCCATGCTTGCGAAGCACGGTGTGGAATTGGCAGCTTTGTCGGAACGAAATGGTGTATTGCTAAATTTCGAAGCAGCAGTGGCTGGCGGAATTCCGATCATCAAAACCATGCGTGAAACGCTGACTGCAAACAATGTGGAACGTATTTACGGCATCATGAACGGGACCTGCAACTACATGCTGACCCGCATGGAGCGTGAGGGTATCTCCTATGATGACTGTCTGGCAGACGCTCAAGCGCTTGGATATGCGGAAGCGGACCCCACATTTGATGTGGAAGGCTTTGATACCGCCCACAAGCTTGCCATATTGACGTCTCTTGCCTTTGGGACACAGATCGCGGCTGATGAGATTTACGTGGAAGGCATTTCAAGCATCACAACGCAGGATATTGAAGCTGCAAAGAGCCTTGGTTATCGGATCAAGCTTCTCGGCGTGGCAGCAAAAACTGATTCAGGTATTGAGCAACGCGTTCACCCCACAATGGTTCCTTTGGATAGTGAAATCGCCCAGATTTCTGGCGTGACCAATGCGGTGGCGATTGATGCGGACGTTGTGGGAAATCTGGTGATGTCAGGACCTGGAGCAGGGGGTAACGCCACCGCTTCTGCGGTTGCTGGTGACATAGCCGACATAGCAAAATGTATAGAAGGCGAACAGAGAGTTCCGTCATTGGGTAAGCCTGCAGATCAATTGGAGCCTTACAAAAAAGCCCGGATGAGAAGCCACGAGGGTGGATACTTCATCAGAATGACCGTTCGGGACATTGCCGGGGTCTTTGCAAAAATCGCGACAGCCATGGCAGAGCACGAAATTTCATTGGAATCCATTGTGCAACATGGTGAGTCTGCTGAGCACAAAACAATCATACTGATAACACACGAAACGACGGAACAGGCAGTGCGAGAAGCCTTGGATGGTATCCGGAAAGATGACTTTCTGGCTGATACTCCGCAAATGATCCGTATAGAGAAATAAGGGGAAAACCATTGCCAACAAATGACAAAGCCGTTCTTGATCGAATTCTAACCCTGGAACTGGTGCGTGTAACAGAACGCGCTGCTGTGGCCGCAGCTAGGCTGCGTGGTCAAGGTGATGAAAAAGCTGCAGATCAGGTTGCTGTGGACGCCATGCGTACAGAACTTAACCGTCTGCCAATTGATGGAACGGTTGTGATTGGTGAGGGTGAACGCGACGAAGCTCCCATGCTCTATATTGGTGAAGAAGTGGGCACAAAACAGGGGCCGAAAGTGGATATTGCCCTCGATCCGTTGGAGGGAACAACAATCTGCGCCAAAAACCAGCCAAATTCTTTGGCGGTTATCGCGCTGGCGGAAGGTGGAAGTCTTTTATATGCGCCAGACGTTTATATGGACAAGATTGCGATTGGCCCCGGATATGCGGACGGACTGATTGATCTGGACGCATCACCAGCTGACAACATGGCAGCGCTTGCCAAAGCAAAAGGTTGCGAGACCAAAGATTTGACTGCTTGTATCCTGGATCGTCCAAGACATGCCAAACTGATTGAAGATGTGCGCTCTACGGGAGCAGCTATCCGCTTGATCGGAGATGGTGACGTGGCAGGTGTAATCCACACCACTGATCCTGATGAGACCGGAATTGACATTTATTTCGGAACCGGTGGTGCGCCAGAGGGAGTTCTTGCCGCAGCAGCACTTCGTTGTATCGGTGGACAGATGCAGGGTCGCCTCATCTTGGATACACCTGAAAAGGTAGAACGTGCCCGTAAAATGGGGATCGAAGACCCGAATAAGAAATATACCATGGTTGAGATGGCCCAGGGCGATGTGCTCTTTGCCGCAACAGGTGTGACCGACGGAAACATGCTTGATGGTGTAAAATTCGGCAGGGGCGAAATTTCGACCCACACCGTAGTGATGCGTTCATCTTCTGGCACCGTGCGGGAAATTAAGGCCCGACATCAGGATATTGCCAAGTTTTCCTGATCAGGCACCTGCAAATTCAAGATGATGGAAATTTTCTTCTTTTTGCAATCTTTTTGACCTGTCTCAAAGAATGATCAGCTCCAGCTGGTAAATTGGTGGCGTAACGGAAATCGGCGCAGCCGGCTTCCACCACCTGTTTTGCCTTTGGAAATAGGAGATGATCATGTCTTACAAAACGATACTCGTGTGCCTCACAACCCCCACGAACGCCGAAAGGTTGACAAAGTTTGCCTCAAATCTGGCCAGGCAGTTTGATGCACATCTTGTTGGGTTACACACGCTGCAAGCATTGAATGTTTATCCAGGTATCGGAATTCCCGCGGCTGACAATTTCGCGGCTGATTTCCAGAAAGCTCAGCAATCAGAAGCTGACAAAATCAAGAAGACATTTGAGAGCTTTACCGAAAATGAGGATTTTGTTTCCGAATGGCGCTGCGTGGAAGCCAATTCCGACAGTGCAGCAGACCGCTTGGTTGAACACGCGAGATGTGCTGACTTAATTGTAATGGCGCAACCGGATGAGGAAAATGACCGTCCGGATAAGACAACGGTTCAGCGGGAAGTGATTGAAAAGTCGGGAAGGCCGGTCCTCGTTCTGCCAAAGTATGGAGAGTTCGAGAAGATCGGTACCAATACTCTGGTTGGCTGGAGTGCGACGAAAGAAGCCACACGCGCTGTGCATGACGCAATCCCGATCATGGCGAACAGTAAATCCGCCAACATCTTCTGGGTATCAAAGAGCAAGTCAAAAGACACATATCTGGCTCATTCAGCGCGGGAAATTGCTGCTGTACTTGATCGTAATCACGTTAAGGCCAATGTGTGTAACCGCCCATATACCGGCCTGCCGATAGGCGATGAAATTCTGAATGAGGCGGCGGATACAGGTGCTGACCTCATCGTGTCAGGGGCTTATGGCCACTCACGAATGTATGACTTCATGATCGGGGCCACCACGCCACACCTGATGAAGCACATGACCGTACCGATCCTGTTTTCCTGTTAGTCAGGTAAATTAATCAGGCGCCTAACACCTTGTCTTTCTCCTTGGCAAGGGAAGCCTGTTTCCTCAACTTACCCTTCATTCTTTTGAAGGGTAGGTTGCCTTGATCAATTTCTGAAGTGCCTGGTTCCAGAGGGTTCCAGGCCCTTTGCCCTTTTAGAGCTTTAACCGGCTTAGTGATCATCTGATCGCGCTTGGCATTATGAACACACATCGAAAGAGGACCATCCACGGTAGCAACCATGAAGACACATCCTTCGCATCGTTCCTGAACGAGTTTTTCAGCATCCATGAAATTATGAATGAAGAGATTGAGCCGATGTACCCGTTTTCCCTTCATCAGTCCGGTTCTTAGCTGCCAGGCTTTTCGGAGCATGAACTTCAATCCACCCCACATCAGTTTGGGCGTGGTAATCGCCAATTGCATGGATTTGGGCACAACAAAAAAGGGATCTGCCCAATTCTCACCCGCTTTACTTACGCGCTCGAACAAAAGATCAAAGAACGGCTTGTCATCAAACAGATTGGTACGGGCGTCTCCCGATATCAACAAAGACGTGTATTTGTTGCAAGCCGTATGACCAATCAGTGGGTAATCGAAATTTAGCTCGAGAGCGGTACCGCGCTTCAGTGCATCCATTACACTTTCTTGAGTGATCAGGTTTTCATCCCGTTTCCCCATCACTCCACGTCCGGTGTCAGCTTGCATCTGGAACGAAGAAAGATAGATCTTGTCTGCTTGGCTCACAAAATACGAAACCAGTTCCGGAAGTTCATGAAAATTTTGATCAAACACAGTGGTGTTGAACATGACGCGTAATGGTAATCCGGTGGCACGGCCTATGTATTCCTCCCGTATGGCGTTGAGTTCTTCCTCGGACGCGTAACCTTTGCGCTCCTGCGTCATGTCCACATGAAACACCACATCGTCCAGGCCGGCAGAACTGAGCGCTTCCAGCATCTCTCTGCTCGCTTTTATGCCATTGGTAAACAATGCTGCGCGCATTTTGCGTTGCTTGATGAGCTTCACAATCTTTACCAGATCAGGAATTGAGCGCAGGGTAGGGTCACCGCCAGTGATCTGTATATTTGTGAAGTCCCCATAGTGACGATGAATGATGTCGAGCCTGCGTTCGATTTCAAACAGGGGCACATCTTTGACGACTTCAGCCAGATCTGAAAGATAGCAAAGCGTGCAATCAAGGTTACAGCGCTGAGTTACTTCAAGCGCCACGCAGGCGATTGGAAAGGTTCGTCCTGCCAATTGTAATGCAGTGAAATTCCCGTGGTTCTGAAGTCCGTCTCTTAAGGGACGAGCGAGGTCGTCCGGAAATTCTGGATTGTTGCCTAGTGGTTCAAAAGCATTGATTTCTGGAGCATCCAGATAAGCAGTATCGCAGTTTTCTTTCATATAGCATTTGTGCCAGCTCATACCTGAAACTTGAAATGAACTTAACCCACAACGATACAATATTTGGTGAGTCTATTGTTCAGTCGTTTAGGTTGTTCTGGATGTGTTCGATGATATTACGAGACACGGTTTTGATGCGGGTTATGTCTGCATAGTCTTCGTGGACTACACCCCACAAGGTTTTGGTCAGCGTAAACTCTTCAGGCAAAATACGCACAAGATTAGGGTAGTTCTTCGCCATGAAGTCGTGCATAACCCCAACCCCTGCGCCGTTGCTGATTGCTTCTGCCTGTAAGTGCACGCTGGTGGAGGTTAAATGAGCGCAGAAGTCCGGGCTAAGCATTGGTACGTAGTCGAACTCTTCGCTGGGGATCAGGTCCTGCACATAGGCAATACCTCGAACTTTCTTTAGATCATAAATCGTGTTGAATTTCGGGGAACGGGCTACAAAATCTTCTGATGCATATAAATGCAATGCGACATCCGTGATCTTCTGAATTTTGAGACGCCCGGTTTTGGGCCTTGAAACAGATATCATAAAATCAGCTTCGCGCTTGGAGAGAGAATAACGCTGAGAGTTCGCGAGAATTTCCACCTGCAAATAGGGAAATGTTTCGCAAAGTTTCTGAGCTGCCCCGGCTATAGCGAATGTCGCTATGCTGTCGGGTGCTGCAACACGAACAGGCCCAGTGATGCGCTCGCTTTGCTGCCCCACATTGTTTTCCGCTTGAAGCACGATTGCTTCCATTTTTGTTGCATATTCAAGCAGCTCTTGTCCCGCGGCAGTAAGGGTGTAGCCTGTAGGTTGCCGGTCAAACAATACTGTTGAAGTGGAGTGCTCCAACGCCTTCACTCTGCGCGAAACAGTCGAGTGATCGATTTTCAAACGCTTTCCAGCTTCACTCAGCCTGCAGGTGCGCGCCAAAGTCAGAAAAATTTTCAGATCGTCCCAATTCATATTTGCCCAGTCAGACATTCAAGGTTTTGCAATAATGCACAACTTGAAGTGAGATTCAAATTATCGGCATCTGTCTACTGGATTACTCGTTCGAGGTTAGCGGTGGCTATCCCTAGTATTTCCCGCAACAATTTGTTGCGTATAGCAACTTCAAAGTCTTCAAAACTTCTGGCCGTCATCAAAAAAGCGCCGTCCCCGCCAATCACCTGATTTGTGAAATGATGTAGCAGGTCAATCTCTGCCAGTTCACCAAGATCATACTCTTTCTCTCTTTGAAAGATCACCAGCCCGTTAATCGTGATACCCAGATTTACAGCCCGGTCACGTTGTATTGCTGTGTCTGAAGTGTTGCTGGTTCCATCTCCGGATACATCAATTACCTTTCTGGCGCCCTCAAACCGATTTCCTGCGATGGAAGCGGTGGCAAATTCAATAACGTTACCAATGGCTGTCATACCTTCAAAGGCTCTCGGTGCAGCGCGGACACGGCTTGCAAACTGCAGGCTGGAACTTTCACTGTTCAACAAGCTCCAGTCCACAATATGAGCCTGTTGGGCTCGGCCCGCCCATTCAACAAGCGTAACCGCAATCCCTGTGTTACCCATTCCTTGTATGACAGATACAATATCAGGATGCTCGAAGGCGCGAGCCAACCCTTCGCGCTGTAGATTGAATTCGTACTTGTCAACGCTCGTGGATGTATCCACGGCAAGTACCAATTCCAGCACAACTGGTCGCTTGTTAGCGGCAGCGGGGAGGTGGGTCAGAATTATCCCGAATATGGATAGCGCAAGGATGATAAGCCTACTCATATCAAGATGATACGGGCTTCAAAAACCGTGTCTATACAAAACTGACTAACTATCCATCACAACACTCTGACGTTGAGAACCCAAACCTTCGATGCTCAACTCCATCACGTCTCCGGGTTTGAGGAAAATTGGATCAGGTTTGATGCCCATTCCAACACCGGGAGGGGTCCCGGTAGAGATGACATCTCCCGGATGAAGAGTGAAGAGGTGCGAAAGGTGCTCGATGAGTTCCACAACCGAGAAAATCATCTCAGAGGTTGTGCCGTCCTGCATCCGCTTGCCATTCAAATCCATGGTCAAACCAAGATTTTGCGGATCTGCAACTTCGTCACGGGTTACTAGCCATGGACCCGTTGGGCCAAAAGTGTCACACGACTTACCTTTGGTCCATTGCCCGGTCAGGTCTTTCTGGAAGGTTCTTTCTGATACATCGTTGCAAACGCAGTACCCAGCCACATAATCCAATGCATCGGCCTGGCTCACATACTTTGCCTTTTTGCCAATCACGACACCCAGCTCAACTTCCCAATCGGTGGTCGCAGAATTACGCGGTAATGAAACTGTATCGTCCGGGCCAATGATCGCAGAATTTGCTTTCATAAACAAAATGGGGTGCTCAGGAATATCAGCACCTGTTTCTGCAGCATGGTCCCGGTAATTGAGGCCAATACACATGAACTTTCCAATATTGCCTACACAAGGGCCAAAACGGGGATTGCCATCAACCAGTGGTAGATCGTTTTCATTAAGGTTTTGGAGGTCACTAATAGAGGAAATCGTGTCTGGTGTGATATCGGCAATATGCGCCGACAGGTCTCTCAAAGCACCTGATGAATCGATCATTCCTGGTTTTTCACTACCAGGCTCTCCATAGCGTACAAGTTTCATATGATTGTCTCCTACCTGTTCTGAATTTTCTGTAGCGTTGCTACTAATATTCAGCGATGTCAAGGAGCCATAACCAACACACAGCCATTGCATATGGGATTAGCCGATACTGGCTATGAAAATTATACTGTGGGGAAAAATTAACACTGGTACTCCCTAGGGGAATCGAACCCCTCTTTCCAGGTTGAAAACCTGGCGTCCTAACCGATAGACGAAGGGAGCATCAGTGTGAGGCGGTTTATAGGGGGGATGTTCAAAAGCTTCAAGAGGAATTTTCGAGAATTGAGAAAAAAATCGAAGTTTTTTGCCATATGGCAAACAGCCGGGAAGGTGGGCGAAAAGTTTAGGCCTTTCTGCGCTTTTTAACTTTCCCTCTGCGACAAGGATGATGCCAGTCACGTTTCTTACCGATATCGATATGTACTGAACGGGTACGGCAATATGTGCCAACGCCACCGCGTCCAGGAATCGTTCTCAGATACTTGGCCAGTTGCCACTTGGATACGCCTTCCACCTGAATATCAACTGCCTTACAGAAGATGTGCTGTGAATTTCTTGCACCACCTGCGCGTCTGTTTCGCTTCGGACTGCGATATCCAGAAGTGATGATAGGTTTTTTGCCATATCTCCGCTCGACAATCTTCAGAATTTTCAGAACACCAGGTTTCAGGCAGGCAACCTGTACTTTTTCGTGTTGCACTCTCAGGCCATTTGGAGACAAACGTCCAAACCCGCCAAGTGCTGCCAGACGTGTGGTGTTATCTTCCACATCATCATGTCTTTCAGCTTCATTGATGCCCAACAATTCCCGAACTGATTTTACACCTGGCAGCGGGTTGGCATTGCGTCTGCTGGCAGAAAGCCCAGCCACTTGAACCTTCTTGCGTTCGGTCTTCACCACACGTTTTGGTTTGGCCAGATGCGATTTTGTCTTCGATCTGGTTGCGGTTTCCCCGCGTGCTGGCCCGGGAAGGTTTTTGTTTTTCTTGACCTGGCCTGCTTGGTTATTGCCAAACAAACGGCTCAAGAAGCCAACATTTTTGCTTGGTGGTGGGTTTCCAGTATTCGTCTCGCGCAAGACCTCCGGATTTATCGAAGCAACTGCCACACCCGACGATGCTGGATCGGAATTTGCTGCTGGTGCATTGGTGCCGGGTTTGTTCAGATCAGCTGAAGGTCTTACCGCTGGTACAAGTCCATCCTGTGTGGTGGTGGAGGTGTCATTGACTGCTTGCTGTACAACTTGACCCGCCGGGACGACAGGTTTGCTGGCATCTACAGCTGCCAATAGCTGAGGAGTGCCTTGCGCACTTGCCGCGGCTAGTGCTGCAGGATCTCTCGGAGCAGGTGAGGGCACAATCACGTTCAGTCTTTCCGGGGCCTCTGATCCGCTCGTATCAAGGTTCAGGACATCTGTGGTCAGACCTGCGGTTGCCGTGGATTGATCAGATCCGGATGCGCCTGCCAAACCAAGTTCAGGTGAAGAAGCAGAAACACATGCCGATAGGCAAAATGCCGCAATCAAAGCTGGTCCTGTTTTGTATATTGCCGATGAATTTCGCAATAAACTACCCTCACCCTGCTTAGGTGCTATGTGGTGAAAACAGTTTATCAAACTCTATATCCCCTGAACCCCGAGGCAACTCATCGAATCAATTGATGGAGCCCTGACATACTGCTTTCCAGCAGGTTAATAAATTATCAAATTTCAATTTGGATGCTGCACATGCTGGCTCATACCATCCTCAGCTCGCAATATACTGAAAATAAGGCTGAAAAAAGTCAACTGAGCCGGATTTCAACACCGTTACCATTCGCCGGTATTGCCCATGGACAACCAAGGCTCGGCAGGTTCCAGAGGGCCACCCTTTTGAAGCAGCTCAATTGAGATGTTGTCGGGTGATCGAATAAACGCCATCTGACCGTCTCTTGGTGGGCGATTAATTGTGATTCCGCTATCCATCAATGCCTGGCATGTTTGATAAATATCATCGACCGCGAATGCCAAATGGCCAAAATTTCTTCCGCCAGTATAGTTTTCCGGGTCCCAATTGTAGGTAAGTTCAAGGCACGGCGCCCGGTCTGTGGATGATTTATTTTCAGTTGCGGGTAAATCATCGGGAGCCGAAAGAAAGATGTTTGTAAATCGTCCTGCATCGTTATCATAACGATATACTTCTTTCATTCCGAGTTTTTTACAATAAAAATCAAGGGATTCTTCCACATTTGATATCCGAACCATTGTGTGCAGATACTTCATAAAAAACACTCTTCTCTGTTGATAGATGACAGAATAATTGGGTTGATGGGTACATAAACTTTATGCACAGTGTCAATTCGTTAATTTTTTTTAATTTTAGGGCTTGCAGGGTTGTGCATTCACAGTGCTATCATGTGGCGAGAATCAAAGGTGTATTTTATTGGTTTTAGGTGAAAGTCATTATGGCGGGGGCTAAAGACCGGACATACGAGGAGGTTGCATCATCATCTGGAGAAGCTGTTGATGTAATTGAAATTGCCGGAAGCATAAAATGGTTTGACGTTTCCAAGGGATTCGGCTTCATCGTTCCCGACGGCGACATGCCAGATGTATTACTGCATGTGACCTGCCTAAGACGAGACGGGTTCCAGACGGTCCTCGAAGGTTCCAGAATAGTTTGTGAAGTTGTCAAGCGGGAACGTGGCTATCAGGCCTTCCGTATCCTGTCTCTTGATGAATCTACAGCAGTCCATCCTTCCCAGAAGGAGGGTGGTAAGACTCATTTTGATGTGAAAGCAGAAAGTGAGCTGGAGCGGGTTCAGGTAAAGTGGTTCAACCGCACCAAAGGATATGGCTTTGTCACCCGCAAAGATGAGGACATCTTTGTCCACATGGAAACCCTACGCAGATTTGGCCTTACCGAAATCCGCCCAGGGCAATATGTTCGGGTTCGCTTTGGAACCGGCCCCAAGGGACTGATGGCTGCCGAAATCTTCCCTGACGACGAAGAACTTTCCAAAAAGTCCAATTAACACAGATCACATTGCCCCATATTAAACACTATGTTCATGCATTCAGTTTATGCAGGAATGTGCATTAGGTGTTTCAGTTCAATCATTGCTCGGGGGTGACATGATTAAAACCAAACCAATTCGTTTTTTGCTTTTAGTTCCGTTTTTCGCGGTAGCTCTCCTGATTATCGGCTTCCAGAGCTCGCAACTTGTAGCGGAAACACAACTACCCAAAGATCAGAACGCAAGACTACCTGTCGAGGAGCTTTCGATTGTCACATCAAGCGGCACGCATAGGTTTACAGCCGAGATCGCTGATACAGCGCAACTTCGTGCAATCGGTCTGATGTTTCGTGAATCCATGTTGCCAACACATGGCATGTTGTTCGATTTCGGAGAAACTGCACCCATCGCCATGTGGATGAAAAACACCATTCTTTCTCTGGATATGGTATTCATCAAACCGGACGGCACTGTGCTGAGAGTGGCGAAGGAAACCAAGCCTTATTCACTCGACATAATTCCATCGGGTGGCCCAATCTCACATGTACTCGAAGTGAATGCCGGGATCGCTGACAAAATCGATCTTAAAGCCGGAGATCAGATCAATCATCGTTTTTTTGAAGCCAAGGAATAAGCGATTAACCCTGTCACGAAACTATTTTCGCGATATTTTGAAGGAAAGCGTGATTTTAGTCTTGCGGTTAAATTATTACGAGTGTAGGGAAACATCCGAAGTGAAATCGACGGAGCGTGGCGCAGTCTGGTAGCGCATCTGGTTTGGGACCAGAGGGTCGCAGGTTCGAATCCTGCCGCTCCGACCATTTAAGATTTCTCTCCGGTTAAAACGGGAACTGATGCGGAACCATGTCAGCTAGAATTTTCAAACCTGCCAAAACCGCCATGCAGTCTGGCAAAGCCAAGACTGACAAATGGATCCTTGAGTATGAGCCGGCTTCAAAGAGATCAATTGATCCGCTGATGGGCTACACCTCTTCCTCAGACATGAACAGCCAGGTAAAGCTAGAATTCAATTCCCTTGAGGATGCAAAAGCTTTTGCCACAAAAAATGGCATTGCCTTCACTGTGCAAAAGCCACAAAAGGCAAAACGTCGGGTGATGGCTTATGCAGACAATTTTGCATCTGACCGTACTTTGCCCTGGACGCACTAATTCCCCGCTTATTGCAGGGTTTGTGCTTGCAAGAATCGAACTTTTCTTTATAGACATGATCAGTGGTCCGGTAGCTCAGCTGGATAGAGCAGCTGACTTCTAATCAGCAGGTCGAGGGTTCGAATCCTTCCCGGATCGCCATTTTTCCAATATGTTCCATTACCGAACTTCCTGTCGCAAATTTTTGCTTTCTTTTTTTTGAACCGGTGGCAAACTCATTTTGAGTTTCAGCGAATGGGGAAGTCATGTCTGTCGAAGAAACAAGTGTAGAAGAAGCAACGCCACGCCGTTCTGGCAGAAGAGGTGGCGGAAGAGCTGGAAACAAACGTGGAAAAGGACCGGCGATCAATCAGATTCCATGGTCTGTTCCCATTAACACGGACAAGCCCACCGAGCCGCTTCCACCCGAAGGCGTTGAGGCGGTTCACGACACCGCAATGCGTGTACTTGAAGAAATCGGCATTGAAATACTGAACATTGAAGCTGCTGAAATTCTGAAGGCGCACGGAGCGCAGCTGTCCAATGTGACAAAGGAAAGCGCGCTGGTGAAAATGGACCGTGGAATGGTGATGGAGAAAATCTCTACCACACCTTCTCAGTTCACGATTACACCTCGCAATCTGGATCGCCAGATTACCATCGGCGGCAACCACATGGTGTTTGGTAACGTTTCTTCCCCTCCTAATTATTCAAATTTGGACGAGGGCAGAAATGTTGGAACGCGCAAGGCGTATCAGGATTTTATCAAGCTCACTCAATACTTTAATTGCTTACATTTTGCTGGTGGTTATCCGGTGGAGCCGATGGATATTCACGCGTCAATCAGGCATTTGGATTGCCTTTATGACAAGCTGACCCTGTCTGACAAAGTGGTTCACGCATATTCGCTTGGCGCGGAGCGAGTAGAGGATGTGATGGAAATGGTCCGTATCGCAGGTGGCCTTACCCATGAAGAATTCGACGCCACACCGCGCATGTACACAAACATCAATTCCACTTCACCGCTTAAGCATGATTACCCCATGCTTGATGGTTTGATGCGTCTTGCTCGTCGTGGGCAGCCAACAGTAGTAACGCCATTTACACTGGCGGGAGCCATGTCTCCCATTACGCTGGCGGGAACAGTCGCTCAATCAATTGCAGAAGCTTTGATCGCTGTTGTTTTGATACAGTGTGTAAATCCTGGTTGCCCGGCAGCTATCGGTACGTTTTCTTCCAACGTGGATATGAAAACGGGAGCGCCAGCCTTCGGAACGCCTGACTATATGCGAACCACGCAAATGACAGGGCAGATGGCGCGGTATTACAATCTACCACTTCGTGCCTCGAATACGTGTGTATCAAACGCACCGGATAATCAGGCAACCTGGGAAAGTTCCCATTCTCTCTTCGCGGCCATGACCTCTGGTGTGAATATGGTTTATCATGCTGCTGGTTGGCTTGAGGGTGGCCTTTGCGCTTCTTACGAGAAGTTCGTTATGGATTGTGAGCAGCTTCAGCAACTCATTTCCTATATGGGGCCGGTAAGTTGGGAAACTGATGAACTGGCATTGGATGCTATGGCAGAGGTTGGGCAGGGAGGCCACTTCTTTGGGATACAGCATACTCAGGATCGCTACGAATCAGCATTTTATTCTCCATTCCTTTCAGACTGGTCCAATTTTGAAAACTGGCGTGACCGTGGCTCGGTCTGGTCCGCAGATCGTGCCAATAAAATCTGGAAGCAAATACTCGAAGAGTTTGAAGCGCCTCCTATGGATGAAGGCATTCGCGAAGAGCTGGCTGAATTTGTTGCCAGACGCAAGGAAGAGGGCGGGGCTCCCACAGACTATTAAGCGGAGACGATCATGCAACTTGAAGCGTTCTTTCGTGGTTTGGCTGACGCTCTCAACAGCGATTTAGAGATAGAGGCTAAAGGTGCGCAAGCGCTTTTGGCTGCGTCAGGCAAAGCATCTTATGAGGGTGAGGGTATCCCGCTCCCTCAATCTTTTCTGGATGTCATGTCTGCTGAAAATGCGCATCCCGTTTGTGACATTATAAAAGAATTATCTCTTCCCTGGTTGCCACCGCAAACGAGTCCTGATCCTGCTTATCTGGCGTTGAGCGCAATCAAGGTACATGTGGAACTGCTCGGACCAGGTGGAATTGTGCAGGATGACAGCGTTCGCTTGGGGTTATACGGCATTTTGCCAAACTCGGAATATGGGATCAGAACACATCCGGCAGAGGAAGTCTTTGTAATGTTGGCGGGTGAGGCCGGCTGGAAACGAGGCCAAGCCGACTACCAGGTGCACGGGCCGGGAGAGCGTTCGCATCATCCCTCCATGCTGGAACATGCCACAAGAACCTATGATAAAGCATTTATGTCGGTTTATGTCTGGTCCGGTGATATCTCTACAGAAAATTATAAATATCAAGGTGTTACCTGATCCCAGCTAGAGATTAAAGGGTGTGGCATTCACGTTTACAAAATACACAAAAGTAAGTTTTGTAAATTACATACTCTACATATTTACAACAATCTATTGGTAAAAATAGAAGCGTAATTGCATGTTGCTCCAACAAGTATGGAGACATCAATGCAAACGAAGAATACTAACGGCAAAACAGGCCTTTTTATCCCCGGTCCAACAAACATTCCTGATTGTGTTCGTCAGGCCATGAATGTTCCGATGCAGGATATGCGCGCGCCTGATTTTGGTGATTTGACGCTTCCTCTCTTCGAAGATCTGAAGAAAGTATTCCGTACCGAGTCTGCTGAAGTGTTCATGTTCCCTGGAAGTGGCACTGCAGGTTGGGAATCCTGCATCGCAAATTTACTTAGTGCTGGCGATCAGGTGTTGATGTCTAGTTTTGGACAATTCTCTGCGTTATGGGTTGATATGGCAGAGCGTTTTGGTCTGAACGTTATGCATTGCGAAGTCGAATGGGGTTTGGGAGTTCCATTAGACCAGTACCGTGAGATCCTTTCTCGGGACAAGCAGAAGAAAATCAAGGCGGTTTTCGTATGTCACAATGAAACAGCCACAGGCGTAGTATCAAACGTGAAGGCCGTTCGTGATATGCTGGACGAGTTACAGCATCCTGCGCTTCTTTGTGTAGATGGTGTTAGTTCCATCGCATCGCTGGAGTTTCGCATGGATGACTGGGGTGTGGATGTGGTCGTATCCGGATCCCAGAAAGGGTTCATGCTGCCGACTGGTTTGGCGATTGTTGCTGTTAGTCAAAAGGCGCTTGAAATGCGCAAGACGGCCAATCTTCCTCGCACATTCCTCAGCTACGATGATATGATGAAAACCAATGCCACCGGGCATTTTCCATATACGCCAGCCACACAGCTATTCCATGGTCTGCGTGCATCTCTGGATTTCATTTTTGAGGAAGGCCTCGACAACATAATTGCCCGTCATGCGCGGTTAGCAGGTGCTGTAAGATGCGGCATCCATGCATGGGGTTTGAATTTATGTGCCCGTTCTCCAGAGCTTTATTCAGATACGGTTTCGGCGATTGTTGTGCCAGACCATGTGGATAGTGGTGAGGTATTGAAGCGGGCTTACTACAAATACAACGTATCTTTCGGTGCTGGACTTTCAAAGGTTGCCGGAAAGGTTTTCCGGATCGGTCATCTGGGAGATTTCAATGAGATTATGGTGTTGCAGGCGTTGGCTGCTGCCGAAATGGCAATGCACGATTGCGGCGTAAACATCGAGCTTGGCTCAGGGGTAGCTGCAGCACAGAAGAAATTTATTGACGAAACACAAACCCTGAAAAGTTTGGCGGCATAAGTGAGGAAAAAGGACATGAAGATGATTAATTGCAAAGTAACCGTTTCCCGTACTCTGGATTTGGATGAGATTACATCCAATGGAGATTTTGACTTCAACCACGTGGTAGATCTGAGATGTGGTGAAGAGTTGCAGGCAAGACCAATTGAAGAGCGAGTAATGAAGAAACTGCGCAACTACTTCATTGAGTATGAGCAAATGCCTATGGCAAATGGAAAATCCGGTCCATGCGAAGAAGTAAGGCTTTGCGAAGATCTCAACGAGATGGGTGGCACTATTCTTGTGGTTACTGACGACATTCCTTATGTGGCAAGCCTCTGCAATCTTTATGAGATCCCATTCACATCTCGTGAGTTCTACGTTGTAGAAACTGGCAAGGGCGACATCGTGAAGTCAGTCACGCCTGAAGTTGCAGCGCAAACAGCAAAGCAAACAGTGAGATTTGGAACTTTCGGCGGCTAGTCCGGAGTTTCGACAGAGCAAAAGAATCTAGATTAGTCAGGCCGGTATCCCTGTCTAATCCCATAGGCCGCAATCGGATTTTCTCCAATGATCTGATTGCGGCCAAATTGTTTGTAGAATCAAAATCCAATTTACAAAATTGACAAATCGCAAAGTATATGGCTTTTAGAAAACACTAAGTGTTTAAAAAGGCAGAGTATTCCAATGGCGGGAGAAAAGGTATTTATCGGCCCAAAATTGAGAGAGTTGCGTAACTCAAGAAATTTCACCCAAGCTCAAATGGCAGGTGAATTGGGGGTCAGCGCGAGTTACATAAACCTCCTCGAAAAAAACCAGCGGCCTGCTTCTCTAAAATTTCTGGTCACTTTATCCGATCGCCTCGGAGTGAACTGGCAGGATGTGGCCAATACGGATACGAGCCTTGCTCTTTCCGAGCTCAGGCAATTAACTCAAGATGCGGCATTTGGAGATCGGATACCTGACATTGAAGAACTAAGGTCAGCTTTGGAGCACTCTCCAAACCTGGTCAACGGCTTCATGAACATTTACAACGCCTATCGCGTATATGGTGAGAAGCTTGCAGAACAAAGCGAGTTTCTGGCAGCAGATTCAGACGCGGGCTCGTCTAACCTGGGTGCGGAGTATTCCGTCCACGATCTCTTCAGGGGCAGCAACAATTACTTTGCCGAAATCGAAAATTGTGCCGAACAGTGTTTTGGTGGCAAGAACATCATTCGAGATGATTTATACAGCGAACTCAAGCATTTATTAGAAAAGAACTTGGGCATTCGCATTGTCCAGACACGGGATGAGGTGCTAGGCTCCACACTTCGTTACTTTGACCGGGAAAATTCAGAACTGTTCCTTTCCGATGGTCTGGATCACCAGAACAGGGTCTTTCAGCTCGCCCATATGATCGCATTAATTCAGTTTGATGAAGTATTGAACGAACAACTGCCGAAAAGGGTTCTGAACGATCAGATCGCAGCATCCAGATGCCGCGTTGAACTGGCAAATTATTTTGCCGCGGCGGTAATGATGCCCTATGACGAATTTTATGAAGAAGCGCAGCTGGCAAAGTACGATATTGACCGGTTAGCCGCACGTTTTTCTGTTTCCTATGAGCAGGTCTGCCACAGGCTAACAACACTGCAAAAACCGGGTAAACGTGGAATTCCCTTCTTTTTCCTTCGCATCGATAGGGGAGGAAACGTTTCCAAACGGTTTAATGTGACGCCCATCCAACTGGCCCGTTTTGGCGGAGCATGTCCTAAACTCGATGTGCATTACTGTTTCCGTGTTCCAGGCAGGATTTTGTCACAAATTGTGGAAATGCCGGATCACAGCCGCTATCTGACCATAAACAGAACCGTGGATCGACCTTCAATCCGCTATTCCACCGAGGATAAACGTCTGGCTGTTTCCCTTGGCTGTGCCATTCAGTATGCGCCAGAACTCATTTACAGCAAGAACATGGATTTGAATGCAACGCCAATGGTGACAGAGGTCGGAGTCAATTGCCGGCTGTGTCCGCGCAAGAACTGCAGACAACGCGCACATGATCCATTCTTCTCAAGCCTCAAGATTGATGAGGACAGAAGGGGTATCACTCATTTTGAAAGTTAGAAACTTGGTACTTTCAAGCTATAAAAAATTCAGTAATACTTATGGTTGCGTTTGATTAAGTCTTCTACTCCCACCATGTCACTATCTCAATCTGATTTAAAAAAAACTCACGGTTGGCTCCTCACAGAGGGACGCAGGGCTGCAAATGTTGGTGAGATGCTTGTTGGCCTCAGCAAATTGCTGCGCGACCTAGGTCTGCCACTCGACCGTTCAACCTTGGGTGCTCCATTGCTTCATCCCATAGCGCAATCCTCATTTTGCGCTTGGGATCCCGAAAACGGACTTTCGCAAAATTTTTTGATTTGGGACGAAGCCGGGCTCTCACAACTCAAGAACAGCCCCATGTATGCAATCTATAAAAGGGGTGAGGATACCGATTGGTATCTCGATAGCGACGAAGCTGCTGAGAGATTTTCTGTCGGACCTGGATTGCGGGAAGCGGGTTTCACACATTATCTGGCTTTTGCCTTGCCATTTGCCGATGGCAGTTTCAAAGCGCTTACTGTGCAAACAAAACAGGCAGATGGATTTTCCGTCGATCAGATAGACTTTCTAAAATCCATAATCGTCACGATTGCAGCCGCCGCAGAGCATCATATTCAAAGATCGTTATCAGAAACTCTGATGAATACATTTGTCGGAGAACGTGCCGGGACCAGAGTCCTTGATGGACAAGTACATCGGGGCGACGGTGAATTCATCCAGGCTGTTATCTGGATGTGTGATCTAAGAGGGTTCACCAGTTTTGCGGCGTCCCGAGAGCCAAGCGACTTGCTGGAAGCATTGAATGTTTATTTTGATGCAGTTTCTGATGCGATTATGAGTGAGGGTGGGGAAGTGCTGAAATTCATCGGTGATGCAGTATTGGGAATTTTCCCGATTTTGGACGATGATACTCAAGCAATTTCCAGTGCAGAAAAGGCGATTGATAAGGTTCTGGCCAAAAGGGCAGAGGAGATTTGGCCGGAGGGCTTGGAATTCGGGATCGGGTTACATTCGGGCGAAGTTTTTTACGGCAACATTGGTGGCAAAACGCGTCTGGATTTCACGGTAATAGGTCAAGCGGTCAATCTGGTCAGTCGAATTGAAGCGCTTTGCAGGGAATTCGATCGCCCTGTAATCGTGAGTGAAGAAATTGCTTCTCGTTCATCTCGGTCATATGAATTGATGGGTGAGCGGCAACTAAAAGGTTTCAAAGATCCTGTCGCTGTTTATGCTGTTTTGTGAACATTCCGGTCTGGTGTGAACTGTTTGTTGTGAAAATGATGATAAAGTTAGCAAAATTCGATTCGAGCTGGGAGTGATAGGAAATTATCACGGAACACAAACATGGGCGGTAAATCACAACAAGCTGCGTCATTCGACATCAACTCCATCGATTCTGGGTTTATTGAAAATCCATATCCCATACTTGAACTTCTCAGAGAAAACGATCCAGTACACTGGAACCCTGACGGGTCACTTTTTTTGACGCGCTATCGGGATATTCAAAGAGTCTACCAAGACAGGAGTATGATTTCCGATAAGAGAGAGATTTTCAAAAAGAAGTTCGGCGATAGTGCACTATACAACCACCATACCACCAGCTTGGTTTTCAATGATCCTCCATATCACACAACGGTCCGAAAATTACTGACCGGTGCATTCACGCCACGAAAACTGGCGGAAATGGAACCGCTGATCGAGGAGATAGTAGACAAGCTTCTTGATGAACTAGAGGATAAGCGCGAGTTTGATTTCGTCTCAGAGTTTGCCATGCGACTTCCCACGGAAATCATTTCCTTCATGCTCGGTGTTCCGGAGGCTTATCGTGAGAGATTGCGGGGTTACTCACTTTCAATTCTTGGGGCGCTTGATGCAGTTGTCTCCGAGGAACAACTTGATAACGGGAACGAAGCAGTCGTTGAGTTTGGACAACTTTTGGACGAACTGATTGAGCACCGCAGAAAAAACCCTGATGAAGCAAGACAGGGTGAGGTACTTCAGTCTCTGATCTTTGGTGAGTATGAAGGCAACACGCTTAATCAAAATGAACTCATACAGAATTGCATTTTTCTTCTGAATGCAGGCCATGAAACCACCACGAGTCTAATGGCAAACGGCGTCGGTATTTTTCTTGCAGAACCGGAACAGTTCAAGGCATTGATCGAAAAGCCTGAATTGATGGACAGTGCGGTCGAGGAAATTCTTAGATACGAAAGCCCGTTGCAAATCGGTAACAGGCTTACACCCGATGATATGGAAATCAGTGGCGTCAGGGTGCCGGCTGGGACTTATATTCACACATCGATCGCTTCTGCCAATCGGGATCCAGAGATATTCGGCAAGCCTGAAGAGTTCAACGTCGCACGTAGAAACAATCGTCATTTGGCCTTTATTACCGGCATTCATGTCTGTCTTGGTGCAACACTTGCACGTTACGAAGGGCGCATAGCTTTTGGCAAACTGATATCCAGATTTCCAAATCTGAGTGCGAATGGTGAGGCGGAGCGATTGCCGCTGGCAAGATTTAGGGGATTCATCAGGTTGCCAGTTTCAATCTGAAAACATGATGCAACAGACCCTAGTTCAGTACAAAACCCAGATAGTCACGTTCTCTGGCATCCACCACACCCGTTATAACAAGTGTTTCGAGGATTGAGCTCTCCGTATTCTCAACAGCTGATTTTACTGCCTGAGTAAGTTCTGGGACAAGATGTGCATTAGCTTTCGATGTGATGAGAGGAAGGCCGGGTTTCGGCCGGGAATTTCCCAATACCACAATGTTGGACACCGCTTCAGTATCGTACCTTTTGGCAAGTTCAAACGCGACCGCGTCAATTGCTGCCACATTGGCTTCTCCACTGGCAACAGCGGCAACAGAGTTCCGATGCGCGCCGGTTAGGATGCGTTTTTCCTTGGGGATGCTTTCTTCTGACGGTTTGCCTGTAATCTCGGTAAAGACGTGAAACCCTGACTGCGAGTCATCGCCGTTTATCGCAAGCTTCTCAATAAAGTCGAATGATTGAGGATCAGCCAGATGATCCGCATCCTCATCAGAATTGCCGATATAGACCGAGTTATAGTCCCCTGGTGCGCAATCATGTAGGTCATAGGAAAACCTGGCAAAGGGAACCACCTGTTCACGCAGATAGTTGGCATAGGGCCAGCCGCAGGTTTGCCCGATAATGAGTTCCGGTTTGCTCCATAAACTGACCGGATGCTCCTTCCGGTTAAGCGCAACCGGAGCATCAATACCCCGATCAAGCAGTTCTGCAGAAATGCCATCCCATAGCCGATCCATTGCATAAGATGTCTCAGGCCAGTCATACATGGAAAGTGTTGCGACGGCAGAAGTCAATTTGTGTCTCTTATTTGGTGATGGTCAGCGCTTGAAAGCCACGTGTGGATGAGACACAGGCTCCTTTGCCCGGAAAAAATACTTTCGGAAAATCTCCGCATAACTCGAATACATATAGTGATTGTCACCGGTAAGGAAGTTGTTTTTATTGTGCTTATAGAAAGAAGGAAGCCGATACCAGGGCACACCTGGTTGAGCATGGTGCACAATATGTAAATTGTTGAACAGGAACAAAAAGGCGATTGGGCAGCACTGTTCAATCACCACTGTGCGTTCTGACTGATCTTCAGCAGCCTGATGTTCAAGAAATGTGCGGATAAGTAGGAGAGAAATTCCTAGATAAACCGCAACAGCAAACTGCCATGCCGGTACACCGCTCACTATTTTGATGACATACATCAAAAGAAGAATGGAAGTGATATGGAAGGCCCAAACACCAATCAGGTAAGATCGCAACTTACTGTTTGTCACCATCAAGAGCAGCTCACTCCAATAAAACCGGCCCAAGGAAATAATCGGGCCAATCAACATACGCCCGAAAAGCGTGTTGTTGAACGTGAGCAATGCTTTTTTGACGCCATTGCTCTCTGTCCATGAATCTTGAGCCAGATACCAGCTTTCGGGGTCATCGAATGGATCGGTTAAATTCCCTGTTTCGTGATGCTCTATATGGGTGTCTCTGAAGCGCTCGAAAGGAAATATCCAGCCAATTGGAACGATCAATAGCAGTCGATTGAGGAGTTTGTTGCGGGTGGGGTGTCCGTGCACTACCTCATGCATAATTGACAGGTTTAACGTCGTCACGACGCTCATCAACAAAATCCAGACTAAGGAATTGAAATAGTGCCCGTATAGCACAAGCAAGAACCAGGAAAGGTAGTTCGCCAGAATTAGCCCTAGTGTGGGCAGTTCGACTGCTGGTAATTCATACGGATTTCTATTCATGCACGATCCCCCGATCCCGTTTCCCTTTTAAAATTATGAGCTTAAACAGGCTGATCTCACAGAGGGAAATCCACACAAAAACGCAAAATTGTTGTGTAAATACATAAAACGTGTGATTATACAGCATATTTTGACGAATTAGGCCCACAAATGGATAAACGAAGCATCGCCTTAGCGTTCAGTGAGCGATTGAAACTTCTTATTGAAAGAAGGGGACAATCCGTTTCCAGTTTTGCTCGTAGATGTAACCTGGATCGGTCCGCATTGAGCCAATTTCTGGATGAAAAACTGGTGCGTTTGCCAAGGGCCGAAACCCTGACCGCTATCGCTGTCGCGGAGGGTGTGAGTATCGATTGGTTGATGGGGATGCGTCAGGACGAACAGAATTTCGGAGAAGTTGCATCACTGTTAAACATAGAAAAGACGGCGCCCGGAAGCCATGATTCAGTACTGTCCGGATGGCAAAAGGAAGCCATTGGATACAAGATCAGATATTCGCCCAGTTCTCTGCCGGATTTATTGCGCACAAAAGCCGTTATTGATTATGAATTTGATGCAGGTGCGAGAACAGTTGCCGATGTGAAGGCAGACGTCTCCAAACAACAATTGGATTATTCAAGATTACCTGAAACAGACATGGAAGTGATCATGCCGTTTCAGAGACTGGAAACACTGGCCTACGGAGCCGATATCTGGTCAGATTTGGCCAGTGGTGCGCGTCAGGCACAATTGGATCAGATCGCAAGATTATTGGATGAGCTTTATCCGACCTTTCGCCTATTCCTGTACGATGGCCGGGTTCATTATAGTGCACCTTTTACTGTTTTCGGGCCAAAACGTGCCGCCATTTATATTGGAGACATGTACCTGGTGGTAAATTCAGTTGATCACATCCGCGATCTGACCCGGCAGTTTGATAACATCATTCGGGTTGCAACTATTTCTCCAGACCGGGCCTCAGATTGGGTAAAAGAGCTGAAAGTCGCTTAGTCTGTAGTCTTAGTTTCAGGAGCGGAGGTATTGAGGCCCGCCTCGTAAGCCGTTTCTAGTAGTTTGATTCTACGTTCTTCTGATCCTGTGGAACCATTCAGAAAGTGAACGTTATTCTCGGTAAAACCGAAATAGCCAAGAGTCCCAGTGCACCATATGGTTCTCATTGCTTCTTCTACCCGTTCATAGGGTTCCCAGGCATTGGGGTTTGCACCTGCGGGTACTAACAACACCGCAGTACGATCTTTCTGCATCGACTTGTTGTGATCATCCAATTGGTCATACGCCCAGCCCCAGGACCAAACCCGTTCGAGCCAGCCCTTCAACATCGCTGGCATCCCGAACCAGAAAAGGGGGAAAACCATACACACCACGTCGCATCGATCTATGCGTTGTTGCTCTGCCACTATGTCGGTGGGTGCAGGTGAACCTTCATCTGCTTCTATATCCGCCATGGACCAGCTTGGATCGAACCCTTCCGCATGCAAATCAGCCAATTCGGCAGTATTTCCAGCGGCCTCTACCCCTCTGATAAACTCATGTGCAAGCGCATGAGAAAGCGAATCGAGGTTCGGATGACTAACAACTACCAATACATGCATTGAAGATTTAGCCCGTCAATTGATAAACCCACCAGCGCGCATGGCTTGCTGAATATCATCTTTCAGGTCTTCTGGATCTTCCAGACCCACCTGCAAACGAACCAGAACTTCATCCCCTGGCCCCTTTGCGATTGTTCGGTCTGACAAATTTGCGAGAACAGCGAGGCTTTCGTAACCAGCCCAGGAATACCCGCGACCAATGAGTTTCAAAGCGTCATAAAACCGGGCAGCTTTTGTAGTGTCATCTGTTTTCAGCGTGAAACCAAACAATCCGGTTGAACCTTTGAAATCCCGTTTCCAGAGATCATTTTGAGGATGCGATGGTAGGGCAGGATGCAGGACACGAGCCACAGCAGGGTGATCTTCGAGCCATTTTGCCAAAATGATTGAATTTTTCTCATGTTCACGAATTCTGACGCCCATCGTTCTGATGCCACGAAGTGTGAGATAGGTATCATCCGGGCTGGCACAACATCCCATCACACGATAGTGGCGTTCCAGCTGTTTCCAACACTTTTCATTTGCAGACACCGACCCCATTACGAGATCTGAGTGCCCGGCAGGATATTTTGTGAGTGCATGAATCGAAATATCAACACCATGGTCTAAAGGTTTGAAATATAAAGGAGTAGCCCAGGTATTATCAATCATCACGATTGCATCATGTTTGTGAGCTGCCGCGCAAATCGCTGGGATATCCTGAATCTCGAAAGTGTTGGATCCAGGAGACTCTGTGAATACCACAGACGTGTTTTCTCGCATTAATTTTTCAATGCCGGCACCAATTAGCGGGTCGTAATATTCAATTTCCACCCCCATTTTGGATAATACCGCATTGCAAAAGTCACGAGTTGGTCCGTAGCAACTATCCAGCACCAAAATGTGGTCTCCGGCTTTAACAAAACCAAGAAGCGGAATGGTAATCGCTGCTAACCCCGAAGGCACTAAAACCGTACCCGCTGAACCTTCCATCTCATCAATGACTTCACACAGGGCATCGGTTGTTGGCGTGCCCTTTGTACCATAAGTGTATTTCTGTTTCCGCGTCGCCATAGTTTCGTAGTTTGGATACAAGACCGTTGAGGCATGCACGACGGGTGGATTGACGAAGCCATGGAATTCTTCTGGATGATTCCCTGAATGGGTTAGGATCGTATCGGTACGATAGGCAGATTCCTGCCCATCTTTATGGGTCGCCTCAACAGCTTTTTTTGTCATTTATGCCTCGCTTTGGTGTTTCAAAATGAGAAAAATCAGATATTTCGAGCGCCTGCAACCGGAATCATTGAAAAAAACCACGCAAACTTCACAGTTTAATGATTTGGTCTTGACGTAAACGTGACAATGCAATTTTATATGTGAAATTGGTTTTGGGGGAGCGTAATTTTGTCCCATTGAGAAGGACAAAAGGACAGAACAAGATCAATTTTGTGTACCCGGAGCCTAGCTCACGGGAGGAAATCAAAAATGGGTAACAGAAAAAAGGCTGTTTTCATGAAAAAAATTATCGTATCCGCGCTTGGCGTGGCTGCAATGAGCGTATCTGCGATTGCTGCGTCCGCTGCAACTCTTGACGACGTCAAGGCAAAAGGCTTCGTCCAGTGTGGCGTGAGCCAGGGTCTTCCAGGGTTCTCAAACCCAGACTCAGCAGGCAACTGGACTGGTATTGACGTAGATGTATGTAGAGCTGTTGCTGCTGCAGTATTCGGCGATGCATCGAAAGTGAAATACACACCACTTTCAGCTAAAGAGCGTTTCACTGCGCTACAGTCTGGTGAGATCGACATTCTTTCTCGTAACACCACATGGACTGCAACACGCGACACATCACTCGGCTTGAACTTCGCTGGCGTAAACTACTACGACGGTCAGGGCTTCATGGTTCGCAAAGACCTTAACGTTAAATCAGCTCTAGAACTTTCTGGCGCTTCTGTTTGCACCAACACTGGTACAACAACAGAGCTTAACGTTGCTGACTACTTCCGTGCCAACAAGCTTGAGTATGAAATTGTTGCATTCGAAAAAGCAGACGAAGTTGTTGCTGCTTACGATGCAGGACGTTGCGACGTTTACACAACTGACCAGTCAGGCCTGTATGCTCAGCGCTTGAAGCTTACAAATCCTGCTGACCACGTTGTTCTTCCGGAAATCATTTCCAAAGAGCCACTTGGACCAGTTGTTCGTCAAGGTGATGACCAGTGGTTCAACCTTGTTAAGTGGACACACTTTGCAATGGTAAACGCTGAAGAGCTTGGCATTACATCTGCGAACGTTGATGAAATGAAAGGTTCCGACAACCCAGCTGTTAAGCGTGTGCTTGGTACAGAAGGTGAGTTCGGTACAGCACTTGGCGTAAGCAACGACTGGGCCTACAACATCATCAAGCAAGTTGGTAACTACGCTGAGACTTTCGACCGTAACGTTGGTCCAGACACTCCACTGGCGATTTCACGCGGTGTGAACGATCTATGGACAAGAGGTGGTCTGCAGTACGCACCACCAATCCGTTAATCGGATGACAAGAATTCAGGGCCGGTCTTTGACTGGCCCTGTTTGTATTAGGCCTCAGGGCCTGCTTGGTTAAAAACCAAAACAAAGATTAAAACCAAGGAATGACATACGTTCTGTAATTCCTGCAGGTAAAGCGTAAACAGGTGAGGGACAATGGCAGTCAGCGATATGCCAACCAGTCATGAGAAGCCGAAGGTAAGGCTTCTTAATGACCCAAAATTTCGATCGATAGCGTTTCAGGTCATATTGGTAATTTTTCTTGCCTGGATCGTCTGGGGTATGATTGTCAATGCGGCGGTAAACCTCACAAATCAGGGCATTGCCTCTGGTTTTGACTTCCTGAGAAAACCAGCCGGATTTGGCCTCAACTTTTCTCCTTTCATAGAATACACCGAAACATCCACACTGCTGACGTTGTTTTTCGTCGGTCTGCAAAACACTTTGGTGCTTGCCGTTGTTGGTGTGTTTTTCGCAACCATTCTGGGGTTCATTATTGGTGTAGCGAGACTATCCAATAATTGGGTCATCAATCGCATGGCTTATTGCTATGTCGAGGTGATGCGCAACATCCCGCTCTTGCTGCAAATCTTTATCTGGTACAAAGGGGTGGGTGCATTCCTGCCCGCCAAACGAAATCCTGCAGACTTAGGTTTCTTGGGACAGCTCAACGCTGCAGGCCTCTATGCACCAAAACCTGTTGTTGCCGATGGCGCAGGAATGATTGGCTGGGCGTTGCTACTGGCTGTTGTTGTCACTTGGGGCGTAGGTCGATGGGCTAAGCAGAGACAAATAGCAACTGGTGAACGTTTCCCGGTGTTCTGGACCGGTTTGGGTCTGATCGTATGTCTGCCGGTACTTGCCTATTTCATCATGGGACAACCGATCTCTGCAGAATATCCCACAGCCGGTAATTTTGGTCCTCGCGGCGGAATGCAAATCATTCCTGAATTTATTGCTCTTCTGATCGCGCTGGCGACCTACACCGCAGCGTTCATCGCTGAAATCGTACGTGCCGGGATTATGGCGGTCAACAAAGGGCAGACCGAAGCTTCCTATGCGCTTGGTTTACGTCCAGGACAAACTCTTAGACTTAACATCATCCCGCAGGCCATGCGGGTTATAATTCCACCTCTAACCAGCCAATATTTGAACCTGACGAAGAACTCTTCTCTGGCTGTTGCGATCGCATATCCAGATCTGACTGCAGCATTTGCTGGTACAGCGCTCAACGTGATCGGCCAGGCAGTTGAGATGCTGGGAATGACCATGCTGACCTACCTCTTCATATCACTCGTAACATCGCTGTTTATGAATTGGTACAACGCGAAGATGTCGTTGGTAGAGAGATAGGAGACAGAGCATGAGTGATTCTAACAATGATTTGAGCTTTGTCCGTAAGGAAATGGTTTCAGCCATGCCACCACCGGTAAATGATACCGGGATCATAGGTTGGATGCGTAAGAACCTGTTCTCGAATGTAACCAATACTATCCTTACTCTAATTGGCATCTACCTGCTTTACCTGATCGTGCCAGGGACCCTCAAATGGGTACTCTTTGACGCGGTCTGGTCCGGCGATGGTCGTGAGGCCTGTGCGACGGTTGCACAGGGTGGGGCATTGCCTGAGGACTGGAAAGCTGCTTGCTGGCCATATGTGGGCGCTTATTTCAAGCTGTTCATCTACGGCCGTTATCCTGATGCTGAACTGTGGCGTGTGAATCTGGTATTGTTCATGTTCTTTGCTGGTTTGATCCCGCTATTGATGCCAACTTTGCCTTTCAAACGTGAAAACCTCATTTTCATGCTGGGCGTATTCCCAGTGGCGTCTTTCGTGCTTCTTTCCGGTGGTAACCTTGATTACAATGGTTTCTTGTTGCCTGACGCAGTGATGTCTCCTTCGTCTCTCAAATTCTGGATCGATTTCCTGATTTTGACAGCGATTGTGGCAGGGCTAGTCTATGCGTATATGAAAGCCACAGACTCTGAGCCTACCAAACCGGCCATTTTGGCTGCGATGGCAATGATCATACTCGGTGTGATCCTTTTTGTAATGTCGATTGATTTCGGTCTGCAACCCGTTGAGACGTCACTGTGGGGTGGTTTCGTTATGACCTTGGTGATTGCGGTCACCGGTATTGTGGCTGCTCTGCCTCTTGGTATTCTGCTGGCCTTGGGCCGTCGTTCAGATATGCCGGCTGTAAGCCTGTTCAGCGTAATCTTCATCGAGTTCTGGCGCGGTGTTCCGCTTATCACAGTGTTGTTTATGTCTTCAGTGATGCTGCCACTCTTTCTTCCTGATGGCGTGACATTTGACAAATTGCTGCGGGCTTTGATTGGTGTGGCGCTGTTCTCTTCAGCATATATGGCTGAAGTTGTTCGTGGTGGGATGCAGGCTATTCCGAAAGGACAATACGAAGGGGCGATGGCTGTCGGGCTAAACTACTGGCAATCAATGCGGATGATTATTCTACCGCAAGCTCTGAAAATTGTGATCCCGGGCATCGTGAACACATTCATTGGTCTGTTCAAGGATACGACACTGGTCTCTATCATCGGCCTTCTGGACTTCTTGGGAATGATCAATCTTTCCCACTCTGACTCCAGTTGGGCAACGCCGGTCCAGGCAATGACCAGTTATGTATTTTGCGCATTCGTGTTTTTCATATTCTGTTTTGGGATGTCGAGATATTCGATCTTCATGGAAGACAGACTCAACACATCGCACAGGTAGAAGAATGGATACACCAACACAACCTGCACAAATCAATGTGCATATTGCACCCGTCGCCAATCATGCGGCTAACACACAACAACATCGAGTACGAGTGGTTCTGATATGAAGAAAATGGAAGTATCAACAACAGACGTTGCAATTCAAATCTCTGATATGCACAAATGGTACGGCGATTTTCATGTCTTGAAAGACATTAATCTCCGCGTCATGCGGGGCGAGCGTATCGTTATCGCGGGACCATCAGGTTCCGGCAAATCAACAATGATCCGCTGCATCAACAGACTTGAGGAACACCAGCAGGGTTCGATCGTTGTGGATGGAACTGAACTGACGAACGATCTTAAAAAGATTGATGAAGTGCGTAGGGAAGTGGGCATGGTGTTCCAGCACTTTAACCTTTTCCCGCATCTTACTATTCTGGAAAATTGCACGCTTGCTCCAATCTGGGTTCGTAAAATGCCTAAGAAGGATGCCGAAGAAGTCGCGATGCACTTCCTCACCAAAGTGAAGATCCCTGAACAGGCTCTGAAATATCCAGGTCAGTTGTCCGGTGGTCAGCAACAGCGTGTGGCAATCGCACGTGCATTGTGTATGAACCCTCGCATCATGCTCTTTGACGAGCCCACTTCTGCGCTCGATCCTGAGATGATCAAGGAAGTTCTGGAAACCATGGTTCAACTTGCTGAAGATGGCATGACCATGTTGTGTGTGACCCACGAAATGGGTTTTGCACGTCAGGTGGCAAACCGTGTTATTTTCATGGATGAGGGCCAGATCGTCGAGCAAAATGAGCCAGAAGCGTTCTTCACGAATCCGCAGCATGAACGGACTAAGCTGTTCCTAAGCCAGATCCTGCATTAATTTCGCCCAAATTCTCCTCCAATAATGAGGAATCAGGGAGGAGTATGTATGAGGAAGTTGCTCATACAATCGGGGCTGTTGTTAACAGCCCCATTTATTTTCATAGGATTATATCTTCTAGCAGCTCTGTTGGGTGCAATTATACCTTCCAGCCTTGGTCGTGCTGAGGCCGGACAACGAATGTTGGAAACTCCGGTCTATCTCACCTACAACGTGATGCATACCGACATCGCTATTCCACTCAACAGCTTTAGCCTTCAAAAATTTGCCTTCCTCAGAGAGGCTGGCTTTCCGCTCGACAATCCAAATTTGAAGTTTCTGGTGATAGGGTGGGGCGCGCGTGATTTCTATACCAGCACAGCAGAGTATTCAGATATGGAATTGAATACCGTCTGGAAGGCAGCAACGGGCGATAAGTCTGTTATGCATGTGGCACCTGCAGGTGATGTGAGTGAAGTACCCAATTCCATCAAGCTCAACGTATCGGAAGAGGGGTTCACGAGGCTGGTAGAGTTTATTCTTCAGTCCTTTGAATTGCAGAATGCGCAACCCGAACTTCTGGCAGGGCAAACATTTGGATATGGAGATCTATTCTATAAGGCGAACGGTCAGTTCAATCTGTTTAATCCGTGTAACATATGGGTTTCTAGAGCATTGAATGAAGCAGGGCTCGCCTCAGGTTTCTGGACGCCGACGACCTACAGTCTTCAATTGAACAATTATCTGTACAACTAAACTGGGTCAGCTTTAGCAGCTATCCATCCAATTGCCATTTGTAAATCCAGTCTTGTCTTGAAAGCAGTCTTGCAGGTGGCGTTAGGCGCATAACAAGGTTTCGCGCCAGAGATATCGGTTTGGGCAGGTGATAGATATTACCGTTTCTGCGGGCAAAATTTGTTACCTTACGCACACGGGATATGCGTTCAGTCTCAAATTTCCTGAGAGCCAGCGATGTGTCCTCAATAGAGGACAATAATCGAGCTAGCACTCCAGCGTCCTCGATCCCCATTGCTGCACCTTGAGCCGCAAAAGGACGCATTGCATGGGCCGCATCACCGATTAGCACCACGTTTTCCTTGACCATGGCATCAATTTTCTGGGTTTCGAAAACAGGCCAAACACCCCATGCACTAACATGGCCTACAATATCCTTGAATGATCGATGCCAATGACTTGTCCTTTCGGCAAGAATGTTCTCCAAGTCTGCTTCCTGTGCAGGTGTTTTATCTGCGTCGCATATTATAATTACATTCAGTAATCGCCCGCCGCGCACAGCATAAGTGACGCCATGAGCACCTGGAGCCAACCATAAATGGGTATAAGACAAGACTTCTTTGTCCGAAATCTCCGCCGTGGGAATTAGAGCTCGAATTGCGATTTTTCCCGTATCAACCGGTGCTTGCAGATTTAACGATTGCGTACGGATCCGGGACCAGATGCCATCAGCCGCAATAGCGATGCTTGCAGGTGTCTCCCGCATTAATTTGCCATTGCGAGTGAGCAGGGTAACGCCATTGGCATGACTTGCCACATCCATCACTTCGGAGCCCAGATGCAACTTGATCGCGGGTTCTTCAATGCATCGCGACAGGAGGATACTCTGAAGATCACCTCTGTGAATGACAAGATATGGTTTCTCGTAGCGTTCTGTCATCGAAGCGCCCATGGGCACATCGACAATTTTCTCTCCGGAGATCGCATCTATCATGCGAACACCGTCTGGAGCGGCCGACATACTGGTCAGAAGTTTTGAAAGTCCAAGACTTTGAAAAACACCAAAAGCGTTGGGAGAGATTTGAATTCCCGCACCTGTGTCTTCAAGATTAGTGGATTTCTCAAATATTGTGACCGAAAACCCAGCCTGTGCAAGGCAGAGCGCAGCGGTCATACCCACGATACCGGCACCGCTGATTAAAATGTGCTGATCAGCTTCTGCCAAGGTTAGGCGGCTGCATCTTTGAACACGCAACCTGCAGGTCTTGTTTCATCAACCGCAAGTTCACTCGAATATTTGTAAACAGTTGAGCAGTATGGACAAATAATTTGACCATCGCTTCCCATATCAAGGAAGACGTGAGGGTGATCGTAAGGGACACTGGCGCCACAACACATGAACTCTTTGGCTCCGATTTCAATGCACTCCACACCCAGATCATTTTGAAAATGGGGAATTCTTGTATCAGCCATTTGCTGTTCCTTCTGGAATTGCTTTTGTCCTGCAATACCTTCTAAAACAATATGACACTGATTCAAGATATTTATTGGAAATGAACATGCAAATTGCCCAACTCAGGACCGCCGACATAGCGTATCACGAGGAAGGAGAAGGATCTCCCATACTGCTGATACATGGTTTTGCATCCAAGGCATCCATCAATTGGATGGGTGTTAACTGGGTAACCACCTTGGTGGAAGCAGGCTTCAGAGTTGTAGCGATGGACAATCGTGGGCATGGGGAAAGCCAAAAGTTCTATGGGCAGGACGACTATACACTTGTAAAAATGGCTGAAGATGCATCTGAACTGCTCTCCTATCTAAATATTGAGCAGGCTGACATCATGGGTTACTCGCTGGGTGCCAGAATTTCTGCCACCATGGCAAATAATCATCCCGGTCAGGTCAAACGGCTGATTTTGGCAGGAAATGGCTACAACATGATTGAAGGTGGTTTCGATACTTCCGAAATTTATGATGGCCTGATGGCCGAGACGATTGATGACGTCAAAACCAAAATCGGCATCGAGTTCCGAGCCTTCGCGCAACAAACCAAGAGTGATTTAAGAGCACTCGCCGCATGCATAAGAGGAGGAAGAAACCATATTTCGAGGTCAGTTTTTGAGACCTTGCCACACGAAACGCTCGTTACAGTAGGCACGAAAGACACAGTAGCGATTGATGGAGAAAAGCTAGCAAGCATCATTCCGAACGGAAAATTCATGGCGATTCCGGAGCGAAATCATATGAATGCTGTGGGAGATAAAGCTTATAAACAAAACGTTCTTGAGTTTCTTTCTTCTTGATCCGGCGCCTGTTTACGGTTGTTTACCGATTGAAATCTTGCCCTCGTCATATTCACCTATATATTGATAGGTCAGCAACAATATCAGCCATAAGGCAGATAGAAAGGCGAACATTATGAGCGTTGTGTCAACATCCACCAAGCCCCAGAAAGTGGATCCGGTTTGGCAAGTGGTTCGAGAAGAAGCCGAGGCAACTGTTGCCCGTGAACCGCTGATTTCCTCATTTATATACAATTCAGTGCTGAACCAGACTTCTCTTGAAGCAGCGGTGATTTATCGGATTTCTGAGCGCCTCCACAACAGAGATTTCTCAGCTGATCTGGTGCGCCAGAGTTTTGAGGCCATGGTAACTGATTGGCCAGAATGGTCAGAAGTCCTGCGCATTGATATTGCTGCAGTTTATGACCGTGACCCGGCATGCAGTCGCTTTATTGAACCAATCCTGTATTTCAAAGGTTTTCACGCCATTCAGACCCATCGCCTGGCTAACTGGAACTGGATGAATGGGAACAAGGATACTGCTTTGTATCTGCAATCTCGAGCTTCTCAGGTGTTTCAGACTGATATCAACCCTGCTGCCAAGTTTGGGCGCGGTATCTTCCTGGATCACGCTACCGGCCTGGTAGTGGGTGAAACAGCGGTAGTTGGTGATGATGTGTCTATTCTCCATAGTGTAACGCTTGGCGGTACCGGTAAGGAGATGGAAGACAGGCATCCTAAAATCGGCAATGGTGTGCTGTTAGGTGCAGGTGCCAAAGTGCTCGGAAACATTGAAGTCGGTGATTGCTCTCGCATTGCGGCTGGTTCACTCGTCATCAAGCCGGTTCCGAACAATGTTACGGTGGCAGGTATTCCTGGCAAGGTTGTGGGCGTGGCAGGCTGTTCAGAGCCGTCGCGCAGCATGAACCAGATCATTGCAGAAGATAAAAGTTAATCCATAACTATTGCCCATCTCGCAAAGTGACGATACATGAGGGGTCTGAGCAAGCTCAGGCCCTTTTAGATTCGTGACAGACAAAATTTCGGAGAATGCTGGTGACACCTGAAGAAATCAAACAGTTGGATGCATATTTCAAGAAGCTGTTTGACAGCTCTCAACTATCAGTCCGTGCACGCCCCAAGAAAACAGATTCTTGCGAGGTATATAAAGGCGATGAATTTTTGGGAGTGCTGTATCTCGATGAAGACGAAGGTGAGCGTTCCTACAATTTCTCAATGGCTATCCTGGATATCGACCTGGATATGTAGGTGTTTTGCGCCGGCCACAGAAGTTTTCTAGCGCACTAGCGAATTCACATAAGAACGCATTGCTTGATCTAGCTCTATCCAGTTAGGCAGGAATTTCTTGTGGAACCTGTAGGTCAGCATAAGATCACGGGCCACATGAATGTCGCGAATGCAAAATGGCGTGCTGATGTCTGCTTGTTCAGAAACACATCTTGCAGCGAAGGGGTAGGGGCTCGAGGAGGCGTAGAAGAGTTCTTCGTCCATAAATCCGCCCTCAGCACTCAACGGTTGGCGAATAAGACCGTTATCATCCTTGTATGACCGTCCTTCGAAGAAACGGCTATAGATTGGGCCGATGCGACCAGACATATCATACGTCATAACGCGTGGTTCAAGCGTCAGGAACACAAGATTCGCATTGCCATTTGAGCTGTTGAATTCTTTCCTCAATCGGTCTGAGTAGCCTGTCAGGGACGGCCAGTGCAAATACAACTCTAAACGCTTGTAAATGCCATTTTGTCGTTGGGCGGGAAAACGTATGGTATTTTCGGGAACTGCAAAATCCACACTGCCAATGGTCATGCTTATTTCGCCAGTGGCTGCGGAGTGCTCACCACGAGACAATTTTTCACCATACATTTGAGCCATGGCATACAATATGACGGAAACCAGCATTAGTGTGGCTGTGACCACAAGTAATTTATTCAGGAATCCTGATTCTTTTTCTGGCGGCGATTCGTCCTGCCTGGGGGGCGTGTTTGGGGCAATACTTCGTTCCAGCAAGCTGGTTTTTGCTTGATGAACCACCTTATTCGAGCTGTTTATGGATGCCGCCCACATTTTAAGAGTTCCCCGTGGCATGAATATTGCTCCGCCAAAGCGGAGATATATTGAAACTCGCCAATCATGGTAAACATGGGGTTAATGAATTGTTTAAAATTATTACCGCCACCTTTGCAGTCGCATTTGGTTTTGTAACGGCTGCCTTGGTATTTATTATTTCCTGCATGCTTTCCGGGAAAGGAAATCCCCACGAAAGAGCCAATGAAACCGTTGAGGGTATAGTACAGTTTTTCTTCTATATCATGTTTGCCGGGCCGTATGTGGTGGCCAGCAGCGGGGTAGAGCTGTGGCGTGAAGCAAAGCTCTCCAACCAGTCCTTGGCAGTTTGTTTGCTTGTTTCTGCGGCTTGGAGCTTTTGTCTCGGTGTTATTGTTGTTCATCTGATGATGTTGTTCATATAGCCAAAATCAAGCATCTTCCGGAAACCGGCATGCACTCTTTGAGATCGTTTGCATCTCAACCAGTAGTGTGATTGTTAGTGCTTGGTTACTATCAATTGGAGAGAGACTATGAGCATATTTCAGCTTGAAGAAGTGGCACCTGAACTTCACGATGGCTTTCATTGGATAGCACCCACAGCGGTAGTGATCGGACGTGTGATAGTAAATGAAGATGTGGGGATCTGGTTTGGCAGTGTCATCAGGGGTGACAATGAGCCTATTACCATCGGCGCTCAGACCAATATCCAGGAGAATTGTGTCCTCCACACAGATCCAGGTTGCCCGATAAATATTGGGAAAGGATGCACCATAGGGCATAAGGCCATGATTCATGGTTGCAAAATTGGTGACAACTCGCTTGTAGGCATGGGAGCAACAATCCTCAATGGTGCTGTTATTGGCAACAATTGTCTCATCGGTGCAGGGGCTCTTGTTCCTGAGGGCAAGCACATACCAGACAATTCCCTCGTTATTGGAGTGCCCGGGAAAGTTGTCAGAGAACTGGATGATGCAGCAATCAAGGGATTACAGGGTTCAGCATTACATTATGTTGAGAACGCAAAAAGATTTGCAAACCACTGCAAACAGATTGGCTAAAAAAAGTGGCCGATCTGCGGGAAGCAGATCGGCCCAATTGACCTGGTTGTGGGGACGGGGGTAGGTGGGGAGTCCCAGGTCAAATACAAAATTGATTACCCACTAAAAACCTAATTGAAATTCAGCTACCTACCCGAAATTAAAGTTAGCCCTTAATGTCCTTTATGTTTGACCAGTGTCCTGAATATCTGACCGATTGTCGCTTCAGGTAGGTGTAATCTGTCTGGTTCCACTGCAGAATTCTGTCGTTCAAATTATCCAGAACATAGTCAGCTCGGTCTGTGCGTACGGTAAGAACCGCATGACCTTCACCATTTGGCTGAAGTACAACAGTTATCAACAAGCTTGATGGAGGCCATCCTCTATCCATGAGCATTTGACGTTTTTGCAAAACGTAATCTTCACAATCTCCGTAAGCTGCAGGAAATGCCCAATGTTCCTCAGTATTGTAAAGTTCCTGATCCGTTACCGGAATTACAGTCTTATTCGAAAATGAATTGACTTCGACCAAATCGTTCCATTTTTGACGGGTTAACACTGGCGCCTTAGTGTTCCATGTCTTTATTTTGCAGTCTGAAACGTATTGCTTGCAATAATTGTAGTGCCCAATAGGCTGAGATGTCAGGCCTGTGGTCACCATATGATTCCCGCGTTGTGCAGCGAAGGTTAACTGCGTGGAAGCAGTTAGTGCTGCAATGGCAATCATTGTTACCGTTCTTAGTTTCATATTGAACTCCCCGTTTATGGGAGAACAATGACATAGAAATATTTAGAACTAAAAAATAAAAATATGAAGAATAGAGTATAAATAAATTTATATTTGAATAAAAATAATATAAAAAAATATATAAGTTTTATTATTATTTGACTTTAATTTTATTATTATTTGAGGGAAATTTGAGTCGAATTTGCCTAAATTTTTAACTGTTCTAACGCAAGCGCAAGGACACCCGTAGGCAGCGTAAATACCACGGGCGTTTCGTTCAAATTGAAGGAGAAATCTAAAGTGAATTTATTGAATCTGGGCTTTGGAAAAGTGACCGGTAGGCCGCTGGCATGCGAACACCAGAAGTGTTCAAGTGACGCTTAGACGCACCTGAAAATTTAGAAAAGTAGGGCGGAAATCATCAGCTTAGTTAGCTGAAATGGCGTCTCTTGAGATGTAATCGCGAAGAGAGTCTTGCGTCTGAAGAATTGCAAACTCAATCGCAATACCTTCATCGAAGTGACGTACAACGCGTCCACGCATCTTGCCAAGCCAGATCAAAGTACCAATCGCAGGACGAACATCAATCTCAATCGCTGCACCGGACAATGACAGATCCATAATTCTGGACATGTAAATGCGGCCGTCCTCAAGCTTGATTTCCGTAGCTTTCTTGCTTGGAACCAGGCGCTCATGGCGGCGATCTTCTGGTAGGCTCAATTCATGGCGGTTAGCAATCCATGTGATTTTAGCAGCCAGTTTGTCGCGTTTAAACTGTGTTGCCACAATACTCATTGCGAAACCGCCGTGGAATACACGAAGAATTTCACCTTCCAAACGGCCTACATGGTCAATATATGCGATCACCTTCTCGCCAACTTGTCCGGTTTGACCGGTGATAAGCTGAGCACTGCCAGGTGACATCGCTACTATCTGACACGGAAACTCCCGCTTGTTGGACAACATGAAGCGCCCAAAAAGGGATACATCTACAGTTTGGAACTGTCGTTCAATTTCTGTAAATTCGTTTGTTTCCTGAACTTGTGCAAAAGCTACCATTTGAAGACCGAAGGATTGATCACTTATTCGCTAACTTCAGACAGTATTTCCTGAATCAGTTAACGAAAGGTTTTCAAAGGTGCATCTTGTGTCCAGTTTTGGGAAATATATTCGATTGTAGTCCCAATTTTTGGTTAATTGTTTAATCCGCCTTCAAACACGGTGAGATGAGCCACCTTTCGAGCCTTGGTTGAAAGCTCTGCTTGTTCTTTAAACGGTGCAGTTAATCCGGATAAAGATTGAGAATCTTCGACCTTGATGTGACGCACTGAACGCAACCGGTTGTTTACGATTGGTTCCACGCCCATCCATTCAGGAATCGAAGCAGGAACAGCAAGACCAAGAATCCTTTCAGAGCCGCTTTCCCCACTCTTTAGAGGTAGCAACACAAGCTCGTACTCCAGAAACTTTTTGGATTCTGTCTCAGCAATGTAAGAAATGGTGCAGGGTGTGAAGTGTTCATACACCTTCTTGATGGAGTTATAGACCCCCATATTGTCTACTTCATCCCAAAGACCCAGGAAACCAACCCCCTTTAGTTCTCGTGCATATGCACTGCAAAGCCGGGTTCCCGCAAGACGGAAGCTTACAGTCTTATAGGCCTGATCTATTTCCAGAATAAATGTGTCCCCCAGAATGTCTCTAATGTCACTGGGCTCAATCTCATGTCTGTGCGGAGCTGGCCGCTCTTTCCTGAGATTGTTCCAGTAATTAAAAACCTTTTTTGATGCCACGTAACGCATAATATGATTAAGCCCATTAATAATCTGCATTTTCCACTTAGCAGCCGTCGCAATGTCCCGATTTAAAACGGAAGGGATTGCTTGAGCCACTTCGGGATTAAGGAAGCAAGACATGTGCCAATTGCATTGTCTCAGGGCGATAAATCATTAAAACGGTGGTACATCGAAGGTTTGATCGATCAAGTTGATAGGCAATCATGACTGAAACACATGAAAATACAGGCGATTTACCTCGTCAGCCCATATTCAATGTCCCAGGAATAATAATATTCCTGATTGCCTGCTTCGTTCTGATACATTTTGCGTTGCAAAATCTCTTTTCAAATCAGGAACGTTTGGAACTTATACTGGAATTAGCATTCATTCCGTTGAGGTATTCAAACCAATCACTCTTGGAGTTGTCACCTCTGGCAATCTACTGGTCACCTCTCAGCTATAGTTTTTTGCACGCGGATTGGGTTCATTTAGGTATGAACTCAATCTGGCTGCTTGCTTTTGGAACAGTTGTAGCAAAACGCATTCACGCTACACGATTCATGTTTCTGTTCATTCTGGGAGCCATGGCCGGGGCTGGTCTGCACTACATCTTTCATAACGCAGATCTGGTGCCTATGATCGGAGCTTCAGCAGCCGTTTCGGCTTGTATGGGTGCGGCAGTCAGGTTTGCATTCCCCAAAGGGGGTAGGTTCGGCGTTGCCGATGCCAGTAAGCTACCCATACAGTCTTTAAGAGAAGCTTTTTCCAACAAACAAGTGGTTACATTCACCTTGGTATGGTTCGCAATTAATTTTTTAGCTGGTGCCGGCGTCCTTGATCTTACAGGTGAAGGTCAATCCATAGCCTGGGAGGCTCATGTGGGTGGGTTTGTAGCCGGTCTACTGTGTTTTGGATTGCTTGATAACTCAAACAGTCGGCAAAATGTGTAAAGCTTAGCTTTCGAGCACTTTATGCAGGTTTGTTTCTTTAAGGCGTGCTATTTGTATTCTTCCCACTTCATATCCAATTTCAATCGCCTCATCGGCTTTATGGAAATCGGATAATCCAATCCCAGCCAATTTGGGACGAATTGAGAAGTCAGGCGGATCTCCAGCCAATCTTGATCTGATGATGCGATCCTGAATGATATTGAATGCTTCAATCATGACACCAGCAACACCCAATCGATCTGCTTTCCGTTTGTCCGAGACAAAACCATTCAGATTGAAAGGTAACCAGGAATTGTTTTCATCACCGGTTTCGGGAACAGTAAGTGCTTGTTTGTTATCCAAAGAAGACGATCTGACAACGGATGATCTTCCAAACACCTCTTCGCTCAAATTAACAGCCACGACAACTTTTTGCTCAAACGATCTGCAAACGGACACCGGTACTGGATTGACTAGAGCTCCATCAACGAGCTGTCTGTTGAAGTGAACCACTGGTTGAAAGACGCCGGGGAGGGCATAGGAAGCTCTGATTGCTTGAGACAAGGAACCGTTTTCAAGCCAAATCTCGTTTCCGGTGGCTATATCAGTAGCGATCGCCACAAACCTTCGATCAAGGTCTTCAATATGAATATGACCGATTTCGCTATCCATCCGGTCTGCCAACCGGGTTCCGGTTATCAGTCCTGAAGCGCGAAACGCAAAATCCATGTAACGCAGGATATTCGTTCTTGTAATGGAGCGGGCAAACTCTTCCAGTTCATCGAGTTTACCTGCCAGATAACAACCACCAACAAGGGCTCCAATCGATGTGCCAGCGATCATGCTTACGGGGATATCTGCTTCATCGATTGCCCGCATGACACCAATATGTGCCCATCCGCGAGCGGCACCGCCACCAAGAGCCAGTGATATCCCAGGTTGATTGGACTTACCGTTCACAATGGGTGTTTGCTCGTCCGACTGAACGGGAGGAAAATCTACGATGTTATTTTCTGCGGGCATCTGCCTACAACCTCACTTCCTTTGTTGGCAAAACTTATAATATGCCAAATGCGTAATTATTTCGTTTCTTTCTGCACAAAGATCGAAAAAAAATAGGTAAAATACCACTCACATTCGCTAAAGCCGTTCGCGAGTGTGTAGAATATCACAGTTCGATAGGGGATGAAAAAAGACTAAGGAACATAAGCAGCACCATTGAAACTGCCATGAACATGTTGATTCCCCGTTGAATTTTGGGTGACAGGTTAAGCCTCTTCAAAGTGACACCAGCAATCAACCAAGCAAAATGCATGGGGATCCATACAGCATTCCAAATGACGAACTTGATTAACACCTCATGAAGAAGACTATTCAGCATCAGATCAAATCCGGAGAAAAGTACAGTATTTGCCACATAGGCTTTGGGATTGATCAACTGAAGCATTATGCCGTCTTTCAGTAACGGCGCTTCTTCAGAATTAATAAAGCCAATTTTGCTTCCCGCAAAAGCCACTTTAAATGCCAGATAAAGCATGTAACTGAGTGAGAGAACCATAAGGAGTTCTCTCAGATAGGGGACTGAAAACACTGCTGCTGCAACGCCTGTTGCCACCAAAACTCCGACCAGAAAATTCCCGATGCATAGTCCCCAAAGATAGTTCCGGCCTTTTGCAAAACCGAAACCGGAACCAGCGCCCGCCACACTCAGTACGCCGGGACCCGGCGTAACAATCAGCAGGAAACAGGCAAACGCAAAAGCGATCATGCCGGTCAGGTCGATTCAGCTCGAGTTAGTCTTGGATGGTTATCATGGAAATCAATTTTTCGGTAAAAGCATGATGTTGCTCCGGTATGACAGCTTGGATTTCCGGATACATCAACCTTTAGAATTACCGCGTCCTGGTCGCAATCAATATAGATTTCCCGGACTTGTTGTACATTTCCCGATGTTTCACCCTTCAACCAAAGCTTCTGTCTAGAGCGACTCCAGAAATGAGATTTTCCCGTTTCCAGCGTTTTGTTGAGGGCAAGAGCATTCATATGCGCAAGCATCAGAATTTCGCCACTCACATGGTCCTGCACGACAGCAGTTATCAGGCCATCATTATTAAAACGGGGAGCAAGAACGCTCCCGGTTTCAAGTGTCTCTTTGTCTTCAATCTTGGGAAATGTATTTGACATTATAAGTTACCGGTTTTTCGGTAACTTATGGATCATTCCTTGCCCATTCGCAACATGGCGAAGAAATTCTGTTGCTCTGCCGGGTTGTCATGGAAAGCACCGGTGTAAGCAGTCGTCATGGTCGTTGAGCCTTGCTTTTTGATACCACGCATCGCCATGCACATGTGTTCAGCTTCGATCATGACCGCAACACCACGAGGTTGCAGGGCATCATCAATAGTATGTGCAACTTGAGCGGTAAGGTTTTCCTGCGTTTGCAGGCGACGGGCAAAAATATCGACAGTACGGGCGATCTTTGAAAGACCTAATACGCAACCATCTGGCAGATAGGCCACATGCGCTTTACCGATAATCGGAACCATATGGTGTTCGCAATGCGAGTGGAATGGGATGTCACGGACCAGAACCATATCGTCATAGCCGCCCACTTCTTCAAATGTGCGTCCCAGAACCTCGTCTGCATCCATGTCGTAGCCGCCAAATAGCTCCAGATAGGCTTTTGCAACCCGTTTTGGCGTATCTAGCAGACCTTCACGGTCCACATCTTCACCCATCCATTTAAGCAATACACGGACAGCGTCTTCCGCTTCCTCCCTTGAAGGGCGGTCTTTCTTGTCCAAAATTTTGCGTGATTCAATCTTTTTCAGACTCTCGAGGATTGCATCCATTCCTATCTCCTGCATCGGCAATTGTTAAACTCCGCGTCATTCGATCTGTTCGGACCAGTCGCAGCCTTCAACCTTGCTTCCGGATGCAAAGAATGGTGGCTTTGGCCGGGTTCCGGGGCTTTCAGGAGAAGGTTTCTCCATCCGGCACGGTGACCTGACAATTTTGATATAGAGGATTATTCAGTCTACTCAATCCCTTCGTCATCAAATTTTTGATATCTTTGTCGACGAAATGTGATCTACAACTTATATTACCCTCATATTAAATGGATATATCCATTCAATTCTGAACTCAAGGTGAACGGTATAATGCTGGATTCTGTCTATAATGCGAAAATTCTCGAATATGCGGGAAATATTGAGCGTGTTGGCGAGCTGGAAACTTTTGATGCAAAAGCAAGAGCGCATTCAAAACTATGTGGTTCAACAGTGGATGTATGGTTGAAAATGGAAGAAGACACCGTTTCCGAGTTCTCCCATAAGGTAAAAGCATGCGCACTGGGGCAGGCTGCGTCTTCAATCATGGCGACCGTGATCGTCGGATCAACAGGTGACGAACTTCGACAGCTGAGGGAAGATATGTATGCCATGCTTAAAGAAAATGGTGATGCTCCCAGTGGCAAGTTCGAAGATTTCAAGTTCCTTGAACCTGTAAAGGATTATAAAGCAAGGCATGCCTCGACATTGCTTACTTTTGATGCAGTTGTGGATTGTCTTGACCAGATTGCTGCTGCAAAACAAGCCGCGGAATAGAATTTATGTGTAAATGCAAAGCGGAATCAGATTCTGATCTTTTGCGGGTAACACCTTCAAGTAATTCAAAAAAAGTGCATAGAAGAAATTGGCAGGGTCACTGGCCGAAAACACCTGGGCGTATTATCGGGCTCGGACTAATCCGTTTTTACCAACTCACATTGTCAAGCTATCTGGGTAACTCATGCAGGCACCAACCCACCTGTTCTGAGTACGGATATGAGGCAATAGCACGGTACGGATTGCTGAAGGGCGGTTGGTTCACATTCTTGCGTGTTGCAAAATGTAATCCTTGGGGTACAAGCGGCTTCGATCCGGTACCGAACAGGGATTCAAATAATGAAAAATAAGCCTGCGCTGGTCGCTGAGGTTTCACGTGGTAAATTCGTTGAAAGCAGACATGCCGTTGACTGCATAATTGCAGATGCCTCCGGCAATGTTGTGACAACATTTGGCAACGAAGAGTTAGAAATTTTTCCACGTTCCGCGATTAAATCCCTGCAGGCATTGCCATTAATAGAGTCAGGGGCTGCTGATGCCTTTAGTTTTATGGATAAGCATCTGGCACTTGCGTGTTCATCGCACAATGCTCAGCCAATGCATGTGGAAACCGCACTCGACATGCTCAGCCGATCCGGGCTTGAACCGGTATGTCTCGAATGCGGTGCTCAACCACCCCAATTTCCGCAACATCACGCTGAACTGGTTACAAAGGGCATTGAGATATCAGCCATACATAACAATTGCTCAGGTAAGCATGCAGGTTTTCTGGCATTCGCCCATCATAGCGGTTTCAAGCTGGAAAATTACATTGATTTTGAGCATCCGGTGCAGCAGGAAATTGCCAACACACTGCAAGAAGTGACGGGTTCAGTCCATGGCGGCGATAACTTTGCGATAGATGGTTGTTCAATCCCCACCTATATGATTTCGTTGAAGAATCTCGCAATCGCTTACGCAAAATTTGGTGTTGGTGAGGATGCTTCCTCAAGCCGGTCTAAAGCTATGACAAGGCTTTGCAACGCCTGTATGAATTGCCCGGAAATGGTTGCCGGAGAATTCAGAGCATGTACCCGGATAATGAGTGCTGCAAAGGGCAGGGTGTTTGTCAAAGTTGGTGCAGAAGGGGTCTACACGGTATCACTCCCAGAAAAAGGACTGGGTATTGCGATGAAGGCCAGGGATGGCAATTTCAGAGCTGTTGAAGTGGCGACTGCGTTCCTGATTGAACAATTGATCGAGCTCAATGATAGCGAAAGCCAGGCATTCCAACCACTATTGAAACCGACGCTGAAAAACTGGAATGGGCTTCACGTTGGCCAAATACAGATTGCTCAATGACATGGCTGACTATCCGTTGCGAATTTTGAAGTCTAAGTATTTTCTCTGGTTTTTGCTGGCTATCCCTGCGTGGGAGTACATTTACGAGTTCATATGGCCTGACCGTTACTATCCAGAGATGATGGAGAATTCAGGAATTTTATCCATCCAGTTGCTGGTTCTGACGCTCTGCATCACTCCACTGACACTAATGATGAAACGCGTGACTAAGTACAACAAGCTTAGCTTGTGGCTCTTGAAAAGCCGGCGATATTTTGGATTGGCAGCTTTCGCCTATGCTGCCATTCACACACTTTTATACCTGCGATATCTAAGCTGGGATTGGCATCTGATCTGGCTGGAAGCACTTCAATGGAGTTTTGGTACCGGGTGGATTGCCATGATAGGTATGTTGGTTGGTGCAGTCACATCCAACTCTTATATGGTCAGTAAACTCGGGAAAAACTGGAAAAGGATACAGAGGATCGCATACATTGTTGCTGTCGGTGCATTCGCCCACTGGCTTCTACTTGATTTCTTCATTGATAATGCAATGCAATGGATTGTGCCGCTGGTGATCGCCAAGATTTTTCACCTCCTGTTACGGTACTATCGCGATGGCCAGTTCAAAGTGATTTCTGAAAAGTCACTAACAAGTTAAAAGCAAAAGTAACTAAATCCTTACACTTTGAATTTATTAAGGTCCCCAATTCCGTCCGAAATGAATCGGTCCGGTAAGGAATAGGCCCCAATGACAGCTGAACTTGTAAATCAGCTTTTTACACCGATCATCTTTGCAGTCTTTGCTGCAGGTTTCTTCTGTATATGGTTCCAATACCGTAACTTGAAATCAGCGGGCTTTTTGGCCTTGTCTTATATTAGCGGTGCAGCTGCCTTTACCTTTGAAGTAGCGCTTCCAAGAGAAGAAGAGACAATAATTCTAGTTGTCCGATCCTTCGGCGATATTTTCTACCTGCTGATCACGTTTTTCTTCGTGATTGCAGCAGCTTACCGCTACGAACAAAAGGTGCCATCCAAAACACTGGGTATCTTGTTTGTCGGATCAGTTCTGGCAAATACCTGGTTCTGGTTCGGATATGAGAGCCTCACAATCCGGTCTTATCTGATTTCTGCATCCTGCGCGGTTATGCTTTTGATGTGTATTCCAATCATCAGGCGCCAGAAGATGAAGCTTATCGACCACGCTCTTGCCTGGTTGTTAGGCATTTCAGCATGTCAATTAGTCATTCAAACCATAACCATTCTACATGTGATGGATGGCGTTAAAGAGTTCGCCTTTGAGACCTATTGGCAGTCTGAATTCCTTGCTTACTTGAACCTTTCAGTTGCCATAATTTCCCTGGCTCTGGCAGTCGTGCTGTTTGTGGGGCTTGGTATGGACATCATTGCCGAATACAAACGGAAGTCAGACACCGATGTACTTTCGAACGTTCTAAACAGGCGCGGTTTTGAAGAAGCGGCAATCCGTCAGATCTCGAATGCTTCCGATCATGGTGTTCCGGTTACCTTGATAATCGGTGATATCGACAATTTTAAATCCATCAATGACACCTATGGTCACCAAATCGGTGATACGGTCATAAGCAATTTCTCTACAATAATGAAAAGCGCCTGCCGAAAGCAGGATATTATTGGCCGGATTGGTGGAGAAGAGTTCTGTATTCTGCTGCCGGCAGCCACTCAGGAAATGGGCGCTTTGGTTGCTGAGAGCGTCCGAAGTTCGGTTAAAGGATTTGAACATACTGATGGAAAAATCCCGGCTTTCTTCATCACCTCGAGTTTCGGCGTGGCAGAGTTAAGACCCGGTGAAACTTATCTTTCGTTATTCAATAGAGCTGACAAAGCACTGTATGAGGCGAAGGAACAGGGAAGAGATATAGTTATCCGTGCCGACAAAGATGAAATGGCACGTGTTCTGGAATTCAAGAAAAGACTTCAATCCTGACGGTTGCCATAACACCTCAAATCGCATAAATCACCTGAACATATTGATAATCAAACCACCCGCGCCCGTATGCGGGACTGGAGAAAGGATTAGCCGAAATGGCCTCAATTTCCCTTACATTTCCTGATGGCAATTCACGTGAATACGAAGCGGGTATCACCGGACTTGGTGTCGCTGAATCAATTGCCAAATCGCTAGCTAAAAAATCTGTGGCCTATGCACTCGATGGCGAACTGAGAGATCTTGGTGATCCCATTGAAACTGATGGCGCGATAGAACTCGTAACCAGATCAGATGAAAAAGCTCTTGAACTTATCCGCCATGACTGCGCGCACGTTTTGGCTGAAGCTGTGCAGGAACTTTGGCCTGGCACTCAGGTGACAATCGGTCCTGTTATTGAGAACGGATTCTATTACGATTTCGCTCGAAATGAGCCTTTTACACCGGAAGACCTGCCGGTGATCGAAAAGAAGATGAAGGAAATCATTCAGCGAAATGATAAGTTCACCAAAGAAGAATGGACCCGGGATCAAGCCAAGGAATTCTTTGCCTCCAAAGGTGAGAGCTACAAGGTGGAACTCGTTGATGCTATTCCCGATGATCAGACACTGAAGATTTACAAGCAGGGTGATTGGCTCGATCTTTGTCGTGGGCCTCATATGCGATCTACTGGCGATATCGGGCAGGCATTCAAACTCATGAATGTGGCCGGAGCTTATTGGCGTGGCGATGCGAATAACGCCATGTTGACCCGCATATACGGAACTGCATGGGCTGATGAAAAGCAGTTGAAGCAATATCTCTTCATGCGAGAAGAAGCAGAAAAACGCGACCACCGCAAATTGGGCCGCGAGATGGACCTATTCCATTTTCAGGAAGAGGGCCCCGGTGTGGTTTTCTGGCATTCCAAAGGGTGGCGTATTTTCCAAAGTCTCGTGAGTTACATGCGCCGCCGTCTTGAGGGTACCTATGAAGAAGTGAATGCGCCTCAAATTCTGGACAAGTCGTTGTGGGAAACCTCAGGTCACTGGGGTTGGTACAATGAAAACATGTTTGCGGTTAAGTCTGCTCATGCACAGGTGAACCCGGATGATGAAGAAGCGGATCACAGGGTTTTTGCCATCAAACCGATGAATTGTCCTGGTCATGTGCAGATCTTTAAGCATGGGCTCAGAAGCTATCGCGAGATGCCGGTCCGTCTGGCAGAATTCGGCAATGTTCATCGTTATGAGCCTTCTGGTGCATTGCACGGGTTGATGCGGGTGCGAGGTTTTACTCAAGATGATGCACACGTTTTCTGTACTGAGGAACAGATGCGCGAAGAATGCATGCGTATCAACGATCTAATTCTTTCAGTTTATGCAGACTTCGGTTTTGAGGAATTTACGGTTCTGCTCTCAACACGTCCGGAAAAACGCGTAGGTGATGATGCAAGCTGGGATCATGCTGAAGCGGTGATGCTCGAAGTTCTCAAGGAAATCGAAGCAAATTCAGGTGGCAAGATCAAAACTGGTATCAATGAAGGCGAGGGTGCATTCTACGGTCCCAAATTTGAGTACACTCTTAAAGATGCCATTGGCAGAACCTGGCAGTGCGGAACCACGCAGGTTGACTTCAATCTGCCGGAGCGCTTTGGCGCATTCTACATAGACAGTGATAGCAACAAGAAGCAGCCGGTTATGATCCACCGGGCCATTTGTGGCTCAATGGAACGCTTTCTGGGGATCCTGATTGAGAACTTTGCAGGCCATTTTCCGCTTTGGTTGGCACCACAGCAGATCGTTGTTGCGACAATTACTACCGAAGCAAATGATTATGCTGAGCAAGTTGTAGCAAAACTCAAGAAAGCTGGTCTCCAGGCAAAGATCGACGACAGGAACGAAAAGATCAACTACAAGGTGCGTGAGCACTCTCTCGCCAAAGTTCCGGTAATCATGGTCTGCGGCATGCGGGAGGCCGAGGAAAACAGTGTAAACATTCGCCGTCTGGGTTCTAAGGAGCAAAAGTCCTTTGGGCTGGACGAAGCCATCGCAAATCTGGTTGAAGAAGCAACACCACCTGACATTCGCAGATTGTAGGATCCTTTTCGCGACAACGTGATTGAGTTTTCCGATCTCGCTGATGTGATTTTGTTGACGCGTAAATAATCCCCCCTAAACTGATAGAAAGACAGTTTGGGAGACTAAATGCTCAACAGGCAGTTTATAAAATATTTTTCTGCGTTCTGGTTGATCTTGATATCACCGTTCCCCGCCAAGGCCTGTAACATAGCCTTGGCGTTGACCGTTGATGTGTCGGGTTCAGTTAACTCAGAGGAATATGCCCTACAGATGAATGGTCTCGCTGCTGCATTGCGCGATTCTACGGTTGCTGATGCTTTGGTGAAGGAAAAAGCTTCGGTGATGCTGGTTCAGTGGTCAGGAACGTCCCGGCAGAAAGTGGTACTTCGCTGGCGTCACATAAAGACCCGCGAACACGTGGAAGAACTGGCTAACCGGGTAGAGAGTATTCCACGGGTATGGCGGAACTTTTCCACCGCAATCGGTGATGCACTGATTTTCACGGCGAGCCATTTTGATGAAGTTCCTCAGTGCAAAAGAAAAGTGATTGATGTTTCGGGCGATGGTTATTCAAACGAAGGCGTGGACCCATTTCTGATCCGTCGAGAAATGGCAAGCCGTGGTTTCACCGTCAATGGCCTTGCAATTGAGGGCTCTGTCGAAAAATTGACGCAATACTATCTGACTGACGTAATTGCAGGTCCTGGTGCGTTTGCCATGACTGCCAACAGTTTTGAGGAATACCCTGAGCGAATTCGCCAAAAGTTGCTAAGAGAAGTCTCGAAACAAATTGTTTTGCTAGATTAAATTATTCAAAAATTTGCACACCAACTGACACAAGCAATCAGACCAGCTAATAAACCACAGGGGAGCGCAATGGCGCAGATGAAATTTGATTATGTAATTGTAGGAGGTGGTTCCGCCGGCTGTACGCTCGCGTCACGACTGTCTGAGGATCCTTCTGTAACCGTATGCCTGGTTGAAGCGGGTGGTCAGGGAAAGGGTGTCTTGGTGCGCATGCCAGCCGGGATAGTCGCAATGCTTCCCGGAAGGCCAAGAATCAACAATTGGGCATATGAGACCACACCACAGCCTGGGTTAAATGGACGAAAAGGCTATCAGCCAAGAGGTAAGGCGTTGGGAGGGTCAAGCGCCATCAATGCCATGCTCTATGTCCGAGGTCATAAAGAGGATTATAATGGATGGGCCGAAATGGGATGCGAAGGCTGGTCGTGGGATGAAGTTCTTCCTTACTTCAAGAAGTCAGAAAACAATGAAAGGGGAGGTGACCGATGGCATGGTGATGATGGGCCTTTGATGGTTGCCAACCAGCAATCTCCTCGGCCAATTACGGAAGCATTCATTGAAGCTGGTCAGACCTTGCAGATCAGATCCCGAGAAGACTTCAATACCGGTGAGACAGAAGGTATTGGCCAATATCAAGTCACCCATTTTTATGATGATTTTCAAAAAGGAGAACGTTGCTCTGCAGCTGCAGCCTATCTACATCCCGTGATGCAACGTTCAAATCTCACAGTGTTGACCGAGGCTCATGTAACTAAGATAAATTTCAAGGGAAAGCGTGCGGTAGGCATAACCTACCAACAATCTGACGGTACAAACAGCATCGAAGCTGCGAAGGAGGTTATTCTGTGTGGAGGAGCTTTCAATTCACCTCAGCTGCTACAACTTTCAGGTGTCGGCAGATCGCAGGACATTGAACCTCACGGTATACAGATGATCCACGAGTTGCCGGGTGTGGGTCAAAATCTCCAGGACCACATTGACTTTACAGTAACCTACAAGACCAAAAACACCGATGTAATGGGATTTGGTCTGGTCGGATTTGCCGAAATTGCCAAAGGTATCTGGTACTGGGGAAGGCACGGTACAGGTATACTCACATCACCGATGGCAGAAGGCGCAGCCTTTATTAAAACCGATCCAAATCTTGAGCGTCCAGACGCGCAACTGCATTTTGTAACAGGTATTGTGGACAATCACGCCAAGACACTACATTGGGGATATGGTTACAGCTGTCATGTGTGTGTATTGCACCCAAAATCACGTGGTTCAGTGACCCTTAACGACGGGGACCCACTATCCAGCCCAAAAATCGACCCCAAATTTTTCGACGATGAGGAGGATTTGGATGTCCTATTAAAGGCTACGAAGATAACCCGAGAAATAATGAATGCACCGCCATTGCGCAAATATATGGAAAAGGAGCTGTTCATCGAAGATGAAGTGGATGATGTGTCATTGACAAAGCACATCCGAAATCGGGCTGACACGGTTTACCACCCTGTTGGTACATGCAAAATGGGAGTGGACGAAATGGCTGTTGTGAACCCGAAACTCCAGGTGCATGGCATGCAAGGTTTAAGAGTGGTGGATGCTTCGATCATGCCGGCAGTCGTAGGCGGCAACACGAATGCACCCACAATCATGATTGCAGAAAAAGCAGCAGAAATTATCCGCCAGGATCAGCACATCGGGTAAGAGTCGTGAACTGTTCGATTGGCAAACAAAACAATTTCAGGAGATTGATATGAGTGATGAACAGGAAATCATGAAAGTTCTGGATCTTTATCTGGAATCAGGAAGGCAGGCGAAGTCAGAAATCATGAAGCCTGCTTTTCATGAAAGCGCAACCATGTTTTGGTCGCAGGACGGAATGCTCGAAGGAGGACCAATCCAGGAATTATTCGATCGCGTGGACGTACGAGGCCCTTCAGAAAATCTGAAATATGAAATCCATTCCCTCGATATTTCACACACAACAGCGACAGTTCGCGTGGAACTATTTGATTGGGGTGGAAACAGGTTCTCTGATCAGTTTGCCATGATTAAGACCGACGATGGTTGGAAAATCATGCACAAGGTGTTTTATCGACATCAAGTGTAAACAGGCGGCTTGGAGTAATCATGCCACCTGTTACTGATCAGTTTGTCACCGACTGGCCATAGGTGAGTGCTTACGCTTGCCGAAGACTGGTTTTGCAGGTTTTTCCTGCTGGCGGTCTTGATCAGCATAGCCGCCCTGTTTGGCCCAGGATTTATCGATCCCGTTTCCTGCTCTCCGGCCTCTGTTATTCATTGCGCCTTCATTGGGTGGTGGCCATATTTATTGCTACCCTTATCACCGGGAAGAATTCCCAGCTCAATAATCAGCCAAATTAGTCCGATAACAAGAATAAAACTCATGAACTGCCAGAAACCCCTTTTGCCCCTGTCGTGAAATCGTTTGGTGTTGTTTGCAAGGGAAATCCACATCATAGGAATGCTGAAAAAGGTCATTAGAAGAACTGTGGGATTTGATAACTCCTTGAGGGCTGTTTCGACGTCAACTACATCACCTTCGGCTAATGTAAGAGACGCTATAGTAAGAGAAATAGTGATGTTGATAACAGATAGAGCAATAACTGTAATCCACCATTCAAGGCGGCCAATTCTGCCGCCGAAAAAAAATAAATTCATAATAATTCCTTAAGTATAAAGTATAGTTTTGCGCTTGGAAAATTCGCTTGATCCGCAAATTGCCAAGCCAATTATCCGGTCAAAAAACCGGTTTGAGCCTTAAAGGTTGATCAATTCAGCCAGCTCACCAACACCTTTCCGCTGGTTCTTCTTGCGGTAAGGGTTGTTCTCTATTTCAAATTCTCTGGGAGACACGCCAAATTTGTTGGCTCCATTGGTGCCCGCCGAAAACCCAAGCTCTGCGATCTGCCAAATAAGGCCGAGAATTGGGATGAAGAAAACTACGGACCAATATCCGCTCTTATCAAGATCATGATATCGGCGCACTGAAGCGTTTATCAAAATGACTGCCGAGGGAATGTTCATGATAACAAACAGCAAAATTACTGTCAGTTCTCCAAAACCAAATATTTGCCCATAATGGTGGGTAAGACGCAAAACGCCTGTTGAGACCACGATATAGGTTGTGACCGTGGTGTAAGTAATCGCTGAAGAGAGCATCAACCAATACTCGTATCGGTCACCTCTTCCAGATAAAAAAAGCAAATTCATAAAATTTCCAAATATATAAAAAAGGATATCAATATCGTAGAAAAGTGGTTTTGGTATTAATACGGAAAATTTTTGAAAGGGCTGGTTACCCGGCTATTAACCTGAAGTGTTCCATTGGGACCAATTCATGAACGCAAACTAAGACGATAACTGCTCAACTTTCTTAATCAACATTTGCGCCTGCCGTATGTTTGCCGCATCAATCATACGGCCTTCAAAGGTTACGGCACCTTTTCCCTCTTTGGCGGCGTCTTCCATGGCAATCAGAATATTTCGGGCACGCTCGACTTGTTTTTCATCGGGTCCCATTAGCTCATTTGCTAGCGGAATTTGGGAAGGGTGGATCGCCCATTTGCCCTCGCATCCCAGTGCAGCCGCTCGTTTGGCAGAGGCGGTGTAGCCATCTGGATCAGAAAAATCTCCATAAGCGCTGTCGATCGGTCTCAATCCGTGCGCTCTTGCAGCTATCACCAAAGTAGAAAGGGCATGGTTCCACATATCCGCCACATATTCCTGACGATTGCCTTTGTCATCCGGGTCGCTGAGAACTGCATAATCATTGTTCACGCCTCCGATTTGCGTGGTGCGCGCATGAAGTGAAGCGGCCAGATCTCCGGCTCCCAAATGGAGTGACTCATTGCGATCGCTTGAACCGGCGATCTCATGGATATTTTTCATTCCCAAAGCGGTTTCGATGAGCAGCTCAAATCCAATACGGTTCTTAAAACCCATTGCACTTTCGATCTGACTTACAATCATATCCACCGCATAAACATCAGCTGCTGTACCCACTTTGGGGATCATGATCAGATCCAGATTATTCCCACAGGCTTCAACCACTTCAATCAGATCTCGATACATGAGATTGGTATCAAGCCCATTGATGCGATACGAGATTGTTTTCTTTCCCCAGTCGATGTTGTTTACAGCCTCAATCACATTTTTCCGGGCAGAGACTTTGTCATCAAGGGCAACCGCATCTTCCAGATCCAGAAACACCACATCAGCGTCAGATTTGGAGGCTTTTTCGATCATACGTGGCTGACTGGCCGGTACTGCCAACTCACTTCGGTTCAACCGTTCTGCGGCTAGTTTGATTTCTGTAAAACTCATCTCACCCCCTAATTTACAATGAGCACCTCAACATCCTCGTTGAAGCCGGAGCGCACTTTGAAATCATGGCTGTAAACTTTTTCATTATGCTTTGCTATGGCCGTGTAGTTGCCCTCGGAGAGAACCATGCTGGGAAAGGTACGAACTATCTCGTCAACCACCTCACCATTTTCGGTGAGGATCGACCATGCGGTATTGGCAACTGCATCACCGCCATTGCTCCGCACCAGTCTGAACGAAACGATTGCCGCGCGGTGGGTGAGGGAACCGATGGTAAGCTTACCGGGTTCGACGCGGATATCCGCACGCACGGTGGCATTTAAGTCACCAAACCTGGAGACGATATGATACGTACCCACCGGGAATGGAATGACTTCGCCAGCACTGATGTCTCTGGCCAATAGCTTTCGGGTTCCATTCTGACGGATCTTTTGTTCGTAGACATCAAACCTGAGCATGCGCGGCGGAATGCGCACATCATCAGCAGCCGTGGCCTGTAACTTCAAACCACCAGCATTAAAGTTGAATTCTTCGCGGATTGCCTCATTACTGATTTTCACTCGCTTTACAGTGCTGGCATGGCCGTAAGCTGCGTGTATGAGATATTCACCGGGTGCAATATCAAAGGCTTTGGAGCCGCCATGGGAAAATATCAGTTCGGGTATGTTTCCTTCTTCATCTGGTTGAGAAGAAAAGATTCTCCATTCCACCCCGTCCTTGATGATCTCGGTATTTTCGCTCAACCGCGCTTCCAGCAAAATTCTTTGCTTGGCAGGTTCCTCCGACTGCGCTGCCGCCAACAGGGGAACAAATGCAAACAAAGTGAATGAAATTATCGCGCTTTTGATTTTTGCGAGCGTTATCAAGTTTATGCAATCCCGGATTTTTATTCTCGAAGCACTTCAATTGTAAAACTTCGATTATTTCATGGCAATGAAGTTGTTTTCTAATCCTCAAGTCGCTATTGGATGGTCGCGTATATTCCTATGAACCCTTCCGGAACTTTCTCCATGTTTTTTAAACCAGAAGATCGTGACAAGTCATTATTGCCTCATGATCCAATCAAAGCAATTATTGCTCCTCGTCCAATAGGCTGGATTTCAACGCTGTCTAAAGAAGGTGTGGCGAACTTGGCACCCTACAGTTTCTTCAATCTGGTGGGCGGAATGCCGCCAATGCTTATGTTTGCTTCAGAAGGTTATAAGGACAACGCTAACAATGCGTCTCAATCAGGAGAATTTGTCTTTAACTACGCCAGCAAATCCTTGGCTGATGAAATGAACCTTTCTTCTGCTCCTGCACCCAGCGAAGTGAGTGAGTTTGACTACTACAATATTGAGGCAGCTGAGAGTAACTTGGTTTCACCTCCTCGAGTAGCAAACGCCTATGCAGCCCTGGAATGTAAGGTCACCAATGTGCTGGAAACCGAAGATTTGGAGGGAAAGAAAACCGGTGCTGTAATCATTATCGGTCAGGTCGTTGGGGTCCACATTGATGAAGCAGTGATTCGCGATGGCAGATTTGATGTCATGTTAGCAGAGCCGATTACCCGTCTTGGCTATCTTGATTTTGGTTTTTCTGAAGGCCTTCACGAGAAAATTCGGCCAGGATTTCCGAAATAAGTCAAAAGTTTCAAACTTGAAATCTTAATTTTGTCTTTTTTCGTATGGTGAACCGATCGTTAATTTTTTGAGCCTATAACTCTTGCAGGAAAAATCCCGTTGGTCTTACGGGCAGGAGTTTGAATGGTTATCGAGTATTTTCTGGATTGGATTGACACCGCACCAGTATCAAAACGTATAGAAGCGGCCGGAGCCATGGTGCGCGTTCTAAAACGCCCTGATATTGATATGGAAGAACGTGAAAACGTTGAGGCGGCGCTAACGACTCTGCTGGAAGATAGATCCGCAGAAGTAAGACTTCGCATCGCCGAAGAGCTTGGTGCATATGCAGGAGCTCCCAGACACATTGTGTTTGGCCTTGTGGGAGACCGCGATGACATTGCAATGATTGTCCTTTCACGTTCGCCCGTATTCCATGATGCGGAATTGGTTGACATGATCAAATCCGGAACAGTTGAACAGCAAATTGCCATTTCCTGTAGGCCTTGGCTCTCAGCCGGTATCGTTGATGCATTGTGCACTTATGCCTGCACAGACGCGTGCATGGGTGTTCTTTCAAATCCAGTAGCAGAGCTTTCCGGTGAAAATTTGCACTGCGTGGCAGAACGCTTTGGCAACGATACCCAATTGAGAACCGTGCTTCTGGAACACCCTGATCTGTTGGCGAAAACGCGTCTAACGCTCATAAACAAGCTTGGTGAATCGTTGACATCCTTTGTGTTGTCACGTGGATGGGTGTCGGAAAACAAAATCAAGAATGTAGTGGCAGAATCTTGCGACCGCGCAATTATTCAATACGCTGCTGAAGTCAACGATGCTGATGTGATCAACATTGTGCGCTCCATAGTAGAGCAGGGGCGTATGACAGCCTCCTTCCTGTTGCGTGCTGTTTGCATGGGTAACATTTCCCTGGTTGCATGTGCTTTCTCTGAGCTAAGTGGTGTAAAGTTCTCGAGGGTTGAGGCAATTCTAACCAAAGACCGCCGCTCTGCTTTCAAAGCTGTTTATGACAGAGCCGGGCTACCAAGCGCTGCGTTTTCAGTCTTTTATAGCGCGATTTCAACCTGGAGGCGTTTGCTCTCTTCAGGTTCTCCAATCAATCAATCAAGATTGCCGTTTCTTGTTACCCGGGAAGTCTTGGAAACCTACACAGGTCAGAAGAATTCAACCGTAGATGAACTGATTGTGTTGCTTCGCAGGCTGTCGGCAGAAGCAGCTAGAGACAGCGCTAAGTCAAAGGCAATGGAAATTGCTGGCCGAAATGCCCCTGAGGTCGAAGAGGTCAATATCGATATTTCCGAACAGGATTTGATCCCGGATGGCTTTGATATTGAGCCTTTCGCAATCGAAATCGAATTGGTGGAAGTGGCAAGTTCGATACTGCGTGTCATGGAAGAAGTAGAGCAGCCCAACGAAATGCTGCCAGGAAGAACTATTGCAGACTGCACCGCAGATATCGTTTCCTCCGAAGCGATTGTTGATGATGAGATGCTAACTGTGAGTGGTTATGAATCGAGGATGTCAAAACCCTATTTTGTGTCTTCATCAAACTTGCTTGCTGATGATGAGACAGTTCTCGACATGGCCGCATTGCAGATATCCGGCTACGATTGTGATCTGATTTCTGTTCCGGTTTCTGAAAAAGAGCTAGAGCGCAAGGCAGCTTGATCCTAGCGATTAAACATTCAATCAGATTAGTACTGAAACTGCTCAGCTAGGATTCTCTCATCCCAAGAGTGGTCCGGATCGAACAAAATCGTGCCCACATTATCCGCATCAAGCTCCACACGGACCTCTTTGACAGACTTAAACTCTGTATGATCAGCTACCGCATTCACGGGTCGCTTTTCAGGATTGTTGATTTCAATCACTATCTCGGCAGAATTTGGAATAAGTGCTCCACGCCATCGCCTCGGTCTGAAGGGGCTGACAGGTGTGAGCGCCAGAAGCGGTGCGCCTAGCGGCAAGATCGGACCATGGGCGGATAGATTGTAAGCCGTTGATCCAGCCGGAGTAGCAACCAATATCCCGTCGCAAATTAACTGACTAAGCCTGGTTTTGTCGTCAATCTTTATTGTCAAGCTGGCTGCCTGATAAGATTGACGGAGCAGGGAAACCTCATTGATGGCCATCGCTGAGTGAATCTCTCCCAACATGTCGATGACGGTCATTTTAAGCGGCCGGATTTTGCTCTTTACGGCTCGCTCAATCCTCTGACGCAGATTATCTGTCTTGTATTCATTCATCAGGAAGCCAATAGTGCCCTTGTTCATGCCGTAGATCGGCTTCCCTGAGTTCATGAACTGGTGTTGTGTCTGCAGCATAAATCCATCGCCACCCAGCGCAATCAAAGCATCTGCATCAGCCGGGCGCGTATTGCCGTAGATTGCAATAAGCTTTTCAAGCGCTGCTTGCGCTTCGTCTGTTTCGCTTGCAAGAAATGCCAGTTTCTTTTCTGCCACAGTCTTTCCTTTTAAATTCAAGAACTTCGATTTATCACGGCAGCCTATAATTGCATAGTCCCGATAAATTCCTTCAAAATAAATGCTTTTTTAACCCTGTTTCGACACTCTGGATCACAACTTCAAACAATTAGGGTAACGTTCGTGTCTGGTAATAATTTGCAGGAAAAATCTATGATCCGTCCCGCTAGTGAAATTGAGTTTCCACCCTCTGAAGCGCTGTGCACAAAAGCGCGAATGATTGCCAGAGTAGAACAACTCTCAGGTGCCAGCGAAAGCATGATGGCAGTTATTGCTGCACGCTTGAATCAGGAAGAAGTCGGTGAGTACCTGCGTGAAATTGAGCAACACGATCAAGAGCAGAAGCGTCTGATCGAAAACATGAAGCGGATGATACGAAACTAGATTGAAATCTAATTTCCGATTGCAACACCTTCACGCCTTGGATCAGAACCACCTTCCAGTCCATCGGCTGTAATTTCAATGCCATGCAGCCCTGAATTCAGCTCCCGGATTTCGGTGACGAAGCCCAATCCGGTGAGGGGGGCTTCAAACTTTTCAGCTGCGGTTCCTTTTTCAAGATCATATCTCCCCCACTTGTTCACCAGATGTGGCAGTTCGATTGCTTGTTGAATGTCCATATCCCAGTCAATCCAGGCGATTATAGTTTTAGCCACATAGGGAATGATACTGCTCCCACCCGGTGAACCTATGGCGAGCACAGGCTTGCCATCTTTCAGGATAATTGTGGGAGCCATGGAAGATCGAGGACGTTTGCCGGGTTCAATACGATTTGCAACAGGTTGTCCTTCGACCTCGGGAACGAATGAGAAATCCGTCAGCTCATTATTCAACAAAAAGCCACCGACCATTAAACGGGACCCAAATCCGTTCTCAATAGTTGTGGTCATGGAAACCACGTTCCCTTCGCTGTCCACAATGGAGAAGTGACTGGTGGACGGCAGTTCCAGAGAATTATCCGGCGCATAGTTGAAACTGTGATCAAACGGTGGATTGCCGGGAAACACATCATCTGGCGTTAGAGCCTCTTCACTGATTAGCGATTGTGATCGGTCCCACACATAGGATCGGTTGAGAAGGCCCTTGGGCATTTTGATAAAATCAGTATCAGCAATGAACTTACCTCTGTCAGCAAAGGCCAGACGTGTTGCATCACCGATTAGGCGCCAGCTTTCCAGGCTTCCGGGGCCGTATGCTTTCAAATCATAAGCTTCCAGGAGACCTAGAGTCTGGCCAACTGAAATGGCACCAGAAGAAGGCGGACCCATGCCACAAACGTCATATCCTCGATAACGATAGCAAACAGGTTCTCTCTCAATCACTTTGTAGTCGGCCAGATCCTCAAGGGCCAAACGACCGGGATTACCCTCAGCATTTTGAACCGTATCCACAATGCGCTGAGCCATTTCGCCTTTGTAAAAAGCATCGCGCCCGCCCAATACTATTGATTTTAGTGTGTTGGCATATTCCTTATTGATGATCTTGGTTCCTACAAAAAGCGGGACACCTTCTTCGCTCAGGAAATACTCCCGCGTCCTAGTGTATTTAAAAAGGCTCTCCGCTGATCGTGTGATTGAGCTGTGTAGGCGAGGGGAAACGACGAAGCCTTGTTCTGCCAGTTTGATTGCTGGAGCAAAGACCGTCTGCCACTGCAGCTTTCCGTATTTGAGATGAAGATCATAAAGAAGGGCAACAGTTCCCGGTGTCCCCACAGAACGGCCGCCGATCACCGCATCAAAAAAACCAAGCGGATTGCCGCTTTCATCGAGAAACATATCACCCGTTGCAGCTTTTGGGGCAGTTTCACGACCGTCAAAAGTGGTGAGCTCTCCTTTTTCTGCATCATAGTAGACAAGAAACGCACCGCCACCCAGGCCAGAAGATTGTGGCTCCACCAGCCCGAGAACCAATTGAACCGCAACCATCGCGTCGATCGCATTCCCACCCTGGTTTAGAATGTTGTTGCCTGCCTCACTGGCATAGGGGTTAGCCGCCACAACCATTTGCTTTTTTGTTTTGACCAGTTCTTTCTCGGAGATCCCGGAGCTGAATTCCGGGGCGACAGTATCTGCCACATCCTGACTGATAGCAGGAGACGCTAAAGAAGCGCACAAGACGGACCCAAGAACTGTTTTCTTCAGCCAGCTGAACCAATTGTTGAGAGCAAATTTGTGGGACATTGTGCAACCTCCGGTCATATGTGAAACTAGATGTATACCCAATCAATTTGACAGGTTACAGCCAAAAAATAATAACAGGAATGATCGACAGGCTGTGAACCCTTCAAATCTTTTCACTAAACGCTTGCGCTTTTTATGAACAAGGTATAAACACCACCTAACAAATAAACGGCATGCAAGGTGGATAAGTCCGTCCTGCATGCCTATATTTGTGTTCTTAAGGGAAGTGTTTACGGATGCATTGTTTCGCTTTCTCTTTAAATTCAGACAGTTAATATTAGTCCAGACTTCAGGCGCAGTTTATGGCCCAACGCACAAACCCATTTACCTTCCTGCAGCAAGTGCGCACGGAAATATCAAAGGTTACCTGGCCGACACGGCGTGAGACCGTTGTCAGCTCTATAATGGTATTCATCATGGTTGCTTTGGCCGGTATCTTTTTCTTTTTTCTTGATCAAGGACTTAGCTGGTTTGTAGGGCTGCTACTGAGCTTGGGTGGGTAATCCATCAGCAGACTCTCCCAAGACACGAGGAATTAGAAATAAATGGCGCACCGCTGGTACATAGTTCACGCTTACTCGAATTTCGAAAAGAAAGTGGCGGAATCAATTGAAGAGCAAGTCAGGCAAAAAGGGCTCGAGCATTTGTTCGAGGCTGTGATGGTGCCGACTGAAAAAGTAGTTGAAGTACGCCGTGGTCGGAAAGTTGATGCTGAGCGGAAATTTTTCCCGGGCTATGTGCTTGTGAAGATGGAAATGACCGATGAGGCATTTCATTTGATCAAGAACACACCAAAAGTGACCGGTTTCCTTGGTTCTGACAATAAACCTCAGCCAATCACGCAGCGTGAGGCTGATCAGATCCTCAACCAGGTACAAGAGGGTGTGGACAGACCGAAACCATCCGTAATGTTCGATGTGGGCGAAAGCGTCAGAGTTTCAGACGGACCGTTTGCTTCATTCAACGGCATTGTGCAGGAAGTTGATGAAGAGCGTGCACGCTTGAAAGTGGAAGTATCAATTTTTGGCCGGGCTACTCCGGTCGATCTCGAATATGGGCAGGTCGAAAAGATCTAATCATATTCAAAACCGTGCGGGAGGGGAGGTTGAGCTGGCCGCTCTATCAAAACCGTACCGCGCAGTCTGCAACCGCCGGAATTCCGGCATAAACAAAAGGCAGTTTAATTATGGCCAAGAAAATTGAAGGTTACCTGAAGCTTCAGGTTCCTGCAGGCAACGCCTCTCCTTCGCCGCCTATCGGGCCGGCATTGGGTCAGCGTGGCTTGAATATCATGGAATTTTGTAAGGCATTTAATGCCAGAACACAGGAAATGGAAAAGAACGCTCCGGTTCCTGTTGAGATTACAATTTTCGCCGATAAGTCATTCACATTCCAGATGAAGCAACCTCCGATGTCTTTCTTCATCAAGAAAGCATTGAATCTGCAATCTGGCTCAAAAGAACCCGGTCGCTCTGTGGCTGGTAAGCTCTCACGCGCTCAAGTTCAGGAAATTGCTGAAAAGAAAATGCCTGACCTTAACGCTGGTGACATCGAAGCCGCTATGCGGATTGTTGAAGGTTCTGCCCGTTCAATGGGTATCGAGGTGGAGGGCTGATTATGGCTGGTAAACGTATTAAGAACGCCCGTGAGGGTATTGATCGCGATCAGCTTTATGGTCTGACCGAAGCTGTAGCTATTGTTAAGGAACGCGCGTCTGCGAAATTCGACGAGACAGTTGAAATTTCGATGAACCTGGGTGTTGACCCGCGCCATGCTGATCAGATGGTCCGTGGTGTGATCAATCTTCCTAACGGTACAGGACGTACTGTGCGTGTTGCTGTTTTTGCAAAAGACGACAAAGCAAAAGAAGCAACCGAAGCAGGTGCTGATATCGTAGGTGCTGAAGATCTGATGCAAACTGTACAAAACGGTGAGATCAACTTCGATCGTTGCATTGCGACACCTGATATGATGGGCATTGTTGGCCGTCTTGGTAAAGTGCTTGGTCCGCGTAACCTGATGCCAAACCCTCGTACCGGTACGGTGACGATGGATGTGGCTGATGCGGTCAAAGCTGCGAAGGGTGGCGCAGTAGATTTTCGCGCTGAAAAGGCTGGTATCGTCCATGCGGGCGTAGGTAAGGCCTCTTTCGATGCGAACAAGCTTGAAGAAAATATCCGCGCTTTTGCAGAAGCGGTTCAGAAAGCCAAGCCTTCTGGTGCTAAGGGTACTTATCTCAAGCGCATAGCAATTTCTTCCACTATGGGCCCTGGCGTCAAGATTGACCCATCGACCGTAATGGAAGCTTAAAGAATTTCTCCGCCGGAATTGTCTGGCGGAGAATTGTTTCATCATTTCGATGAAACACCTGTCCGAGACTGTGGGTGTGTATAGCACTTAATCTGGTCACCTGAATGGGTTTCCAGCCTGCAATAGACGGGAGTGAGAACGGAATTAGAGCCTATGGTTCGAAGTTCGGTTCAAACTCGCAAGCCTTGTCAATGGAAGCTTGCTTCTTTTGGCCTGGGACAGGACCTCGAGCGTCATTTGAATGACCCGTTCTGTTTCAGTGCGGGAAGTGAGAATGGCAAAGGCAACCGGAAATTCAGGCACGAAGCATGGATTTCCAAATGGAGAGAGACTGTGGAAAGAACGGAAAAACGTGAGTTTGTTGCGTCCATGAAAGAAACACTCGGTGAAGCGGGTGCAGTGGTCGTTGCACACTATACCGGGCTAACTGTCGCTGACATGAGCAAATTGCGCATTCAGATGAAAGAGGCAGGCGGCACCGTGAAGGTCGCGAAAAACCGTCTTGTAAAGCTGGCTCTTGAAGGCACGGAATCGGAACATATCGCCGGATTGTTTCAGGGCCAAACCCTGATCTGCTATTCGGAAGATCCTGTGACGGCTCCAAAGGTAGCTATTGAATTTTCCAAGGAGAACGAAAAGCTCGTGATCCTCGGTGGTGCAATGGGTGCCACTAACCTCGATGCCAGTGGTGTCAAGGCGCTTGCGTCTATGCCGTCACTGGATGAACTGCGCGGTAAAATCGTCGGGCTTGTACAAGCACCGGCTGGCAAAATCGCTCAGGTCGTCAACGCACCGGCAGGGCAACTTGCACGCGTATTCGGGGCTTATGCCAACAAGGACGAAGCTGCGTAAGACAAGGTCTTTCGCAATTTTCTCATAGTTTGAATTGAACTGAATAAACCATATAGGAACATTAAAATGGCTGATTTGGAAAAAATCGTTGACGATCTGTCAAACCTGACTGTTTTGGAAGCTGCTGAGCTTTCAAAGCTTCTGGAAGAAAAGTGGGGCGTTTCTGCTGCTGCACCTGTTGCTGCTGTAGCTATGCCTGGCGCTGGTGGTGGTGACGCTGGTGCGGCTGCTGAAGAGAAAGACGAGTTTGACGTCGTTCTTGCTGAAGCAGGCGCTTCAAAAATCAACGTGATTAAAGAAGTTCGCGGCATCACTGGTCTTGGCTTGAAAGAAGCTAAGGACATGGTCGAGAGCGCTCCAAAAGCAATTAAAGAAGGTGTTTCCAAAGCTGAAGCTGAGGAAATCCAGAAGAAACTCGAAGAAGCAGGCGCTAAAGTCGAGCTTAAGTAATTTTGCTGATTTGGGCGAATTGACCCGAATCATGCAATAAGGCATCGGCCTCGGATCCGTCCGGGGTCTCTTGGTTCAGGCAGACCGGCAGCATGGGTCGCCGTTCCGGGTGGAAGTGCATCAGGCGCAAGGCCTGGTGAAGTGGACAGGAAATTCTGTCAGATGTGGGAATTTTTGTTCCGCATGGGTGAATATAGACTGTGACCCGCAGTTGTAGACACGCATAGGCGATTGCCTGTTGCGGAAATAGGTCTGCCGGGAGCATGGGCAGAATATTTACCGACAACAGAGGCTGCCAAGGCAAGAGACACGAAGGTGCGATAATGGCTCAAAACCATGTTTTCAATGGTCGTAAACGCGTAAGAAAAGTATATGGCAACATTACTGAAGTTGCTGATATGCCAAACCTGATCGAGGTTCAGAAGCAATCCTACGATCAGTTTTTGATGTTTGATGAACCGGAAGGTGGAAGAGGCGACGAAGGCCTGCAGGCTGTATTTAAGTCTGTTTTCCCGATTTCCGATTTTTCCGGCGCTTCCATGCTGGAATTCGTCAGCTATGAATTTGATCCCCCGAAATACGACGTGGAGGAGTGCCGTCAGCGCGACATGACTTATGCTGCTCCGCTTAAGGTAACCCTTCGCCTTATCGTATTCGATATTGATGAAGATACAGGCGCAAAGTCCGTCAAGGACATCAAAGAGCAGAACGTATACATGGGCGATATGCCTCTGATGACAGGAAACGGTACGTTTATTGTCAACGGAACTGAGCGTGTGATCGTTTCTCAGATGCACCGTTCGCCTGGTGTATTCTTTGACCACGATAAAGGTAAATCTCACTCATCCGGCAAACTGCTCTTCGCGGCTCGCGTGATCCCTTACCGCGGTTCCTGGTTGGACGTGGAATTTGACGCAAAAGACATCGTGTACGCACGTATCGACAGACGCCGTAAGATCCCAGTTACTTCATTGTTGATGGCTCTAGGTCTGGATCAGGAAGAAATCCTTTCCACATTCTACACATCTGCAAAAGTTACTCGTGATGGTGATGGCTGGAAAATTCCTTTCGATGGCGAAAGCATGAAAGGGAACAAGGCTGACTCAGACCTGATCGATGGCGATAGCGGTGAAGTTGTGCTTGAAATGGGCAAGAAGATGACTGCCCGCACGATCAAGCAGCTTAACGAAAAAGGTGTAAAGACGCTTCGTATCACTAATGAGCAGATGTTCGGTAAATACGTTGCTGAAGACATTGTGAACACGAAAACCGGTGAAATCTACATGGAAGCCGGTGATGAGATCGATGAGAAAATGATCGAAGTCCTCGATGAGGCAAAGATCAAGTCGATCCCAGTGCTCAACATCGACTATGTGAACATCGGTGCCTACATCCGCAACACCATGGCAGTGGACAAGAATGACACCCGCCAGGATGCACTGTTCGACATTTATCGCGTGATGCGTCCAGGTGAACCACCGACCATGGAAACTGCTGAAGCCATGTTCAACTCTCTGTTCTTTGATTCAGAGCGTTACGACCTTTCAGCTGTTGGCCGGGTGAAAATGAACATCCGCCTCGATCTTGATGCGGAAGATACTGTTCGTGTCTTGCGCAAAGAAGACATTCTGGAAGTTGTAAAAACTCTGGTCGACCTGCGCGATGGCAAAGGTGATATTGATGACATCGATAACCTCGGCAACCGTCGTGTTCGCTCAGTGGGTGAGTTGATGGAAAACCAGTATCGCATCGGTCTGCTTCGCATGGAACGTGCGATCAAGGAGCGTATGTCTTCAATCGAAGTTGATACAGTAATGCCGCAGGATCTGATCAACGCGAAGCCGGCTGCTGCAGCTGTTCGCGAATTCTTCGGATCTTCTCAGCTTTCTCAGTTTATGGACCAGACCAACCCATTGTCAGAAATCACGCACAAGCGTCGTCTTTCTGCGCTTGGACCGGGTGGTCTTACCCGTGAAAGAGCTGGCTTTGAAGTACGTGACGTGCATCCGACACACTACGGACGGATTTGCCCGATTGAAACGCCGGAAGGTCCAAACATTGGTTTGATCAACTCTCTGGCCACATTTGCCCGCGTAAACAAATACGGCTTCATCGAAAGCCCGTATCGTAAAGTGGTCGGCGGTAAAGTGACCGACGAGGTTGTTTATCTCTCCGCTATGGAAGAAGCCCGCTACAACGTGGCTCAGGCTAACGCTGATCTGGATGACAAGAACAAGTTCGTAAACGAGTTCGTAACCTGCCGTAAGGCCGGTGAGGTCATGATGGTTCCAAGTGAAAACGTGGAATTGATGGACGTGTCGCCGAAACAGTTGGTTTCTGTGGCTTCTTCATTGATCCCGTTCCTGGAAAACGACGATGCGAACCGTGCATTGATGGGTTCAAACATGATGCGTCAGGCTGTACCGCTTGTGCGTGCGGAAGCACCATTTGTGGGTACTGGCATGGAATCAGTGGTTGCCCGTGATTCCGGTGCAGCGATTGTTGCGAAACGCACAGGTATTGTGGACCAGGTGGATGCGACACGTATCGTTATCCGCGCCACAGAGGAAACTGATGCATCCAAGTCCGGTGTTGATATTTACCGTCTGCAGAAGTTCCAGCGTTCTAACCAGTCCACCTGTATCAACCAGCGTCCATTGGTGACCGTTGGTGACGCGATCACCGTTGGTGATATCATCGCTGATGGTCCTTCAACGGATCTGGGTGATCTGGCTCTAGGCCGTAACGTGCTCGTCGCGTTCATGCCTTGGAACGGTTACAACTATGAGGATTCAATCCTGCTTTCCGAGCGCATCGTGCGTGATGATATCTTTACCTCAATTCACATTGAAGAGTATGAGGTAATGGCTCGGGACACGAAACTGGGTCCTGAAGAGATCACGCGTGATATTCCAAACGTTTCTGAAGAAGCTTTGAAAAATCTCGATGAGGCCGGCATCACCTATATTGGTGCTGAAGTTGGTCCCGGTGACATCCTGGTGGGTAAAATCACACCAAAAGGCGAAAGCCCGATGACACCGGAAGAAAAGCTTCTGCGTGCTATCTTCGGTGAAAAAGCCTCTGATGTGCGTGATACCTCTCTTCGCATGTCTCCAGGTGCATTTGGTACTGTCGTTGAAGTGCGTGTCTTTAACAGACACGGCATTGAAAAAGACGAACGTGCCATGTCCATCGAGCGTGAGGAAATTGAAGCTCTTGCGAAAGACCGCGATGACGAACAGGCGATCCTGGACCGTAACGTCTATGGCCGTTTAAGAGACATGTTGAACGGTCATGAAGCTGCTGCAGGACCTAAAGGGTTCAAGAAAGGCGACAAGATCTCACCAGAAGCTATGGATGAGTTCCCACGCTCACAGTGGTGGCTGTTTGCTGTAACCGATGACAAGCGTCAGGCTCAGATTGAAGCTCTGCAAGCGCAATACGATGATTCCAAATCATTGCTTGAGCAGCGTTTCATGGACAAAGTCGAAAAGCTTCAGCGTGGCGACGAATTGATGCCTGGTGTCATGAAAATGGTAAAGGTTTTTGTTGCTGTTAAGCGGAAACTGCAGCCAGGTGACAAGATGGCTGGTCGTCACGGCAACAAGGGTGTGGTTTCCCGCATCATGCCGGTTGAAGACATGCCATTCCTGGAAGACGGCACTCATGCAGATATCGTGTTGAACCCTCTGGGTGTGCCATCACGGATGAACGTGGGTCAGATCCTTGAAACCCATTTGGGTTGGGCTTGTGCTGGAATGGGCACCAAGATCGGTGAACTGATCGATGCCTATAACGAGCAGGGTGACATCAAGCCACTACGTAGCCAGCTTGAAACCATTTATGGTGACAACGAGCGAAATGAGCCGGTCAAGAACTACGATGAAGAATCCGTCGTTCGCCTGGCAAACCAGGTAAGACGCGGTGTTTCCATTGCTACTCCTGTGTTTGACGGTGCCGTGGAAAGCGACATTGTTGACATGCTGGAAGAAGCAGGACTTCACGGTTCAGGTCAGTCAGTCGTTTACGATGGCCGTACTGGTGAACAGTTCGACCGCAAGGTGACCATGGGCTACATCTACATGCTCAAGCTTCACCACCTCGTTGACGATAAGATCCACGCTCGTTCGATTGGACCTTACTCGCTGGTCACACAGCAGCCACTGGGCGGTAAAGCCCAATTCGGTGGTCAGCGCTTCGGTGAGATGGAAGTCTGGGCATTGGAAGCTTACGGTGCAGCCTACACATTGCAGGAAATGCTTACCGTCAAGTCTGACGACGTGGCAGGTAGAACCAAGGTTTATGAAGCTATCGTCCGTGGTGATGACACCTTCGAAGCCGGTATCCCAGAGAGCTTCAACGTTCTCGTCAAGGAGATGCGTTCGCTTGGTCTCAGCGTTGAGCTGGAGAACTCCAAGGCGCCTCCAACGGAACCGGATGGTGACGAAGACGATAGTGATGAACTGCTACCTGATGCAGCTGAATGAATCTAAGAGGTGAAGGCTAATAATTGGCCTTCACCCAGGTTGCGTAAACGCGAAACGTAATTCTGGCTCACGGACAATGTGCACAAATCCAAGAGCCTCAAACGGGTAAAACCCAAGGAACTGAGTACCATGAATCAAGAAGTCATGAATCTCTTCAATAATCCGGCCGCATCACAAAACTTCGATGCGATCCGCATCTCTATCGCCGCTCCAGAGAAAATCCTCTCCTGGTCATACGGTGAGATCAAAAAGCCGGAAACCATTAACTACCGGACTTTCAAGCCAGAACGTGATGGCCTGTTCTGCGCACGAATTTTTGGTCCTGTAAAAGACTACGAATGCCTCTGCGGTAAATATAAGCGCATGAAATATAAAGGCATTATCTGTGAGAAATGTGGTGTGGAAGTAACTCTCTCACGCGTTCGTCGTGAGCGTATGGGTCACATTGAACTTGCTGCACCTGTTGCGCATATCTGGTTCTTGAAGTCGCTGCCATCTCGTATTGGCCTGTTGCTGAACATGACGCTCAAGGACCTTGAGCGCATCCTGTACTTCGAAAACTTCGTTGTAACAGAGCCTGGCCTCACACCAATGACTGAGTATCAGTTGTTGAGTGAAGAAGAGTATATGAACGCCATTGACGAATATGGTGAAGATACCTTCACAGCAATGATTGGTGCAGAAGCCATTCACGAAATCCTGGCATCAATGGATTTGGAAAAGGTAGCCGGCGAAATTCGCGTTGAACTGGCTGAAACCACTTCCGAACTGAAAACCACAAAACTTGCCAAGCGCCTGAAAGTGGTTGAGGCATTTCTGGAGTCAGGCAACCGTCCGGAATGGATGATCATGAAAATCATCCCGGTTATCCCACCGGATCTGCGTCCGCTCGTACCACTGGATGGCGGTCGCTTTGCCACATCTGATCTGAACGACCTTTACAGAAGGGTAATAAACCGTAACAACCGTCTGCGTCGTCTGATGGAGTTGCGTGCACCTGACATCATCATCCGTAACGAAAAGCGGATGCTGCAAGAATCAGTGGATGCTCTGTTCGATAACGGTCGTCGTGGCCGTACCATCACTGGTGCAAACAAACGTCCATTGAAATCACTTTCAGACATGCTGAAAGGTAAGCAGGGTCGTTTCCGTCAGAACCTTCTCGGTAAACGCGTCGACTATTCTGGCCGTTCTGTGATTGTGACCGGACCGGAACTGATGCTGCATCAGTGTGGTCTGCCCAAGAAAATGGCGCTTGAGCTCTTCAAGCCGTTCATTTACGCGCGCCTTGATGCCAAGGGTTACTCATCAACCGTGAAGCAAGCCAAGAAGCTTGTTGAGAAAGAAAAGCCTGAAGTCTGGGATATCCTGGATGAGGTTATTCGTGAGCATCCGGTATTGTTGAACCGCGCACCAACGCTCCACAGACTGGGTATCCAGGCCTTCGAACCAGTGCTGATTGAGGGTAAGGCTATTCACCTGCACCCGCTTGTTTGTTCTGCGTTCAACGCTGACTTTGATGGTGACCAGATGGCGGTACACGTACCACTGTCGCTTGAGTCACAGCTTGAAGCACGTGTGTTGATGATGTCCACAAACAACATTCTGCACCCGGCTAACGGTCAACCGATCATCGTGCCTTCGCAGGATATGGTCCTGGGTCTCTACTATCTTTCAATCGTCAATGAAAACGAGCCCGGTGAGGGGATGGCATTTGCCGATATGGGCGAGCTTCAGCACGCTCTGGACAACGGTATCGTCACACTCCACACAAAAATCCGTGGCCGTTACAAGACAATCGATATTGAAGGAAACCCGGTTTCCCAGGTTTATGACACAACTCCAGGCCGGATGATTCTTGGTGAACTTCTGCCGAAAAATGGTCGTGTGAAGTTTGACATCGTCAATCAGGAGATGACTAAGAAAAACATCTCGAAGATGATTGACCACGTTTACCGTCACTCAGGTCAGAAAGACACAGTGATCTTCTGTGACCGCATCATGCAGCTTGGCTTCAAGCACGCATGTATGGCTGGTATTTCCTTTGGTAAGGATGACATGGTTATCCCGGAAACAAAGGCGAAACTCGTTGAAGACACACAGTCACTGACAAAAGAATACGAGCAGCAGTACAATGATGGTCTGATCACTCAAGGTGAGAAGTACAACAAGGTTGTTGATGCTTGGGCGAAATGTGGTGACAAGGTTGCTGACGAAATGATGGATCGCATTAAAGCGGTGCATTATGACGAAGAGAGCAAACGTCAACTGCCGATGAACTCAATCTACATGATGAGCCATTCCGGTGCGCGTGGTTCTCCAACACAGATGAAACAGCTTGCTGGTATGCGCGGTCTGATGGCAAAACCGTCTGGTGAGATCATCGAAAGCCCGATCATTTCAAACTTTAAAGAAGGTTTGACCGTGCTTGAGTACTTCAACTCCACACACGGTGCACGTAAGGGTCTTGCTGATACAGCGCTGAAAACTGCGAACTCCGGTTATCTGACACGTCGTCTGGTGGATGTTGCTCAAGATTGCATCGTTACACAGGAAGACTGTGGCACCGAAAATGGCCTGACAATGCAGGCTGTGGTCGATGCTGGTCAGGTTGTGGCGTCTCTGGGCATGAGAATACTCGGACGTACGGCTGCAGAAGACATCCTTCATCCTGAAACAGGCGAAGTTTTGATTGAAAAGAACCACCTGATGGACGAGCAGGATGTGGACAAAGTGGAACAGGCTGGCGTTAAGACAGTATTGATCCGCTCCGCACTGACCTGTGAGACACAGAATGGTATCTGTGCTGCTTGTTACGGCCGTGACCTTGCACGTGGTACTCCGGTGAACATGGGTGAAGCTGTCGGTGTTATCGCAGCTCAGTCAATCGGTGAGCCTGGTACACAGCTGACCATGCGTACGTTCCACATTGGCGGTACTGCGCAGGTGGTGGACTCTTCATTCCTCGAGGCTTCCTACGAAGGCACGATCCGCATCCGTAACTCCAACATCGCCAAAGACTCCGACGGCAATAACATTGTTATGGGCCGGAACGTTTCCATCGTTGTTGAAGACGAAAAGGGTGTTGAGCGTGCGTCTCATCGCGTCAACTATGGTGCCCGCATTCTGGTTGCAGAGGGTGACAAGATCAAACAAAGCCAGCGTATGGCTGAGTGGGATCCATACACTCGTCCAATGATGACTGAAGTTGATGGTACGATCGAGTTCGAAGACGTTGTGGACGGTCTTTCCGTTCAGGAAAACGCCGACGAATCCACCGGTATCACAAAGCGTGTTGTTGTGGACTGGCGTGCTAACCCACGTGGTGCAGACCTCAAGCCTGCGATTGTCATCAAAGACAAGAACGGTGAGGTCGCCAAGCTGAAACGTGGTGGTGAAGCAAGAATTCTCCTTTCCGTTGATGCTATCCTTTCCGTTGAACCTGGTTCAAAGGTGAAAGCTGGTGACGTTCTCGCGCGTATTCCTACAGAGAGTGCGAAAACCAAGGATATTACAGGTGGTCTGCCTCGTGTGGCTGAACTCTTCGAAGCACGTCGTCCGAAAGATCATGCTGTGATTGCCACAATCGATGGCACGATCCGTTATGGCCGTGACTACAAGAACAAGCGACGCATCTCCATTGAACCAAATGATTCAACGGTGGAGCCTGCAGAATACTTGATTCCGAAGTCAAAGCCGTTCCACTTGCAGGATGGTGACCCGATTGAAAAGGGTGATTACATTCTTGATGGTAACCCAGCGCCACACGATATTCTTGCAATTCGCGGTGTGGAAGCATTGGCATCCTATCTCGTGAATGAGATCCAGGACGTTTATCGTCTTCAAGGTGTGATCATCAACGACAAGCACATCGAAGTGATCGTACGCCAGATGTTGCAGAAAGTTGAAATCACCACACCGGGTGATACCGGACTGCTTGAGGGTGAACAAATCGATCGCATCGAGATGGATATCCTCAATGAACGCATGGAAGAAGAAGGCAAACAACCTGCACAGGGTGATCCGGTGCTGTTGGGTATTACGAAAGCCAGCCTGCAGACACGTTCGTTCATTTCAGCTGCGTCGTTCCAGGAAACCACACGTGTCCTGACCGAGGCATCTGTTGCCGGTAAGTCTGATACACTGGAAGGATTGAAAGAAAACGTAATCGTTGGACGCCTCATCCCGGCCGGTACCGGTGGGGTTATGTCCCGCATGCGTCGTCTTGCCAATTCACGCGATGATATGATCATTGATGAGCGTCGCAAGACTGCAGAAGCAGAAGCTCTGATTGAAGATATGAGCGCTGATGTGGGAGAGCCTGCGGAATAATCCGAAAGGTTCCAGAAAATCATAAAGTTAAGCCGTCCTCCGGGGCGGCTTTTTTTGTGAAAGTTACCTTTGGTAAACAATTGCCGGGTAACTATTAAGCACGGATTGAAGGGGTGTATCTGATCTGTGTGGCTGAATAGAGTAAAAAATTGCCGGTTCGCAAAGATGTTTGACCCGCATTTCGGGGTTGATCCTGCTTCAGAAAAAGCAGATCGTTTGCGAGCCAGGCAAATAAGGGCAATGGCGCGCTCGACGCCGCTAATGATGCTCACAAACGTCCTGTGCAGCATAGTAGTTCTTACTACACTCTACTCCTCAGAAAACATGCTATTTTTCTTCGCTTGGGCGACTGCATTGTTGAGCATGGTAGTCACCTCTATCGTGCACTCTTTCAAGAAGAAAAACCGTAAGTCCGGGATCGTTTCGGTTTCGCGAAGAGCTTATGACAAAGCAACCAGGGCAGCATCACTGCTTGCCATAATATGGGCCTGTCTACCCCTGATGATATATGCCGACACGTCATTGGATGATCGCATCATTCTAGTGGCAGTTATTTGCGGCATGATGGGAGGAGGGGCCTTGGCTCTGTACATGGTTCCAAAGGCCATGTTTCATTGGGTCGGCATTCTGACACTTGGATGCATGGGTTCTCTGATCATTGCAGGAACTGACGGTAGTTTTGGCGTGTTGGCACTCTTGGTGATTTATTCCGCAGCTATCTGTAATGCAGGGCACTCAATCGCTGAACAGTTTGCATTCAACGTGATCGCAGAGATCGAATTAACAGAGAAATCCGACACCATCAGCCTCCTTTTGAAGGATTTCTCCGAAAATGCCAGTGACTGGTTGTGGGAGATCGATGAAACTGGACGCGTAATTATGGGCAATGAGGGGTTTAAGCGGGCCTTACGAACGGAACTGATTTCACTCAATCCATTGGACTATTCGGGCAGTCTCGCAGGCAACAACAAGCATGCCATGAACCTCCGATCCCTTAAGGTGATCAAGCAACATTTTTCATCCCAAACCAGCTTTCGGGACATTCTTGTTTCATCAAGCAGCAATGACAAGAACGCCTGGGTAAACCTTTCCGGAAAACCGAAATATGACGCCAAAGGTGTTTTTAAAGGTTTCCAAGGTGTGGCGTCTGATGTGACCGATGCAAAACTCGCCGAGGAGCGCATAGCCTATCTTGCCCACAACGACGCACTGACCGGGTTGGTAAACCGCGAGAATTTTCATAACGCAATTTCTTTGATGGCAAATGACAAGACACGGGAAGAACCATGGTCCATTTTGTATCTGGATCTTGATGGTTTTAAACCTGTCAACGACACGATGGGCCATGCTGCCGGTGATGAACTGCTGATGGAAGTTGCCAAGCGATTGCGTGGCTCAGTCGGTGACGAGGATATCGTTGCCCGACTGGGTGGTGATGAATTTGCCATCCTGTCGAAGACCTCCGGGACAGTTTCAGCCACCACATTACAGGCAGAAAAACTCATTGAGGCGCTTCATGAACCCTATGAAGTTTCCGGAAAGAAGGTTGAAGTAGGTGCTTCAATCGGTATCGCTCTGGCAGATAGGGAAGGGATTGATGCAAATGAGCTACTGAACAATGCAGACCTGGCCCTTTACCGTGCCAAAGCGGAAGGCAAGGGGATTTACCGCTTCTACAAGCATGAGATGGACGAAATCATCAAAGAACGCCGTGCGCTGGAAAGTGACCTCAAGAAGGCGTTGAAAAATGATGAGCTGTCAATCATGTACCAGCCGTTAGTCCGCGCAGGAGATTTTCGTGTGGTGGGGTTTGAAGCGTTGACCCGCTGGAAACATCCAACCCGAGGATACGTACCCCCATCTGAATTCATCCCAATTGCGGAAAAAGCAGGTATTATCGTTGATATCGGTGACTGGGTAATCAATGAAGCCTGCCGTCAGGCAGCCATTTGGCCTTCACCGTTTACAGTCTCCGTAAACCTATCACCACAACAGTTTCAATCTGGAAAGATTGTTTCTGTCGTAACAGAGGCTTTGATGAGAACTGGATTGGAGCCTTCGCGACTTGAACTGGAAATTACAGAAGGCCTGTTCATGGAGCGCACAGAAAGCGTCATATACACACTGAGAGAATTAAAGGCGATGGGTGTGTCCATAGCCATGGACGATTTTGGTACGGGGTATTCCAGCCTGTCTTATTTGCTGCAATTCCCGTTTGACAAGCTGAAGATAGACCGAAGCCTGATTAACGAACTCGACAATGATCCTGCAACAGTGAATGTGCTCGAGGCTATTATCAAACTTGGCAATGTCTTGGGTTTACACGTGTTGGCAGAAGGCATTGAAACCGATGAACAGGCCCGTTTTCTGATTGGGCTAAATTGCAGTTTTTTACAAGGGTATCTGTTTGGCCGTCCGTTGCTGGCTGATCAGGTTCCAGCCTTCATCCTCAATAACCTTAATGAAACAGTGAAGAACCGCGGCCAGACATTATTCGAAACAGAAATCAGTCTGGCAGGTTAAACCTTTCAAACAAACTTACTTGTCTGAGGGATGGTTTACGCCATCATGAATCTTGACGGGGCCATAATCAAATGGATTTACCCCTTCAATGCAAGCGATGTTAAATCCAAACTCATTGGGATTGCTTCGCCTTTGATGGTGAGTGTAGATTCCGCAGACTTTGCAGAAATAATGCTTGGCTGTTTTCGTGCCCCATTGATAAAGGGAAAGATACTCAGCCCCTTTTGTCACACGCAGTTGATCCAGCCTGGCAGTTGCAATATAAGCACTTTTTCTACGGCAATACGAACAGTCGCAGTGGCTCACACCAACGAAATCGTTTTCCACCTCCACCTCAAATTCTACCGCTCCACAATGACAACTACCGGTTCTTATTGGCATAATTAATCCTGTTTTCAAGATCAGGTTTGCAATTAGTGAATTACAAGCTATCATAGTTTGCGGGGCGCAATACTAGATAAAATTCGGTTGTCATCATTTTAAGTGAGTGAGTGTAAAGATGAATTCGCGCCCAAAAATTGACAGAAGAAAATTCCTGACATTATCAGCTGCAATGGCATCAGCTTCGCTTGTCTCTGCTTGTTCAAGCACATCTAGACAGAGCTCTCAGGGGTTAAGCGGCCTTGGTTCAATCAACGATCCCAATGCGAGGCAGGATTTCAATTATTCTCAAGCATATGCAGCAGTGGTAGACACAGAGGTTTCGTTACCTGCGTTCGACTATCAAAAGATGGATGGGAAATATCTTCGTCAATGGGTAAATTTCCGGAGCAGAAAGAAGCCTGGGACCGTTATTGTAGACACATCTGGTCCTCATCTCTTTTTGGTCCAGCCGGGTGGCAAGGCAATTCGCTACGGCATTGCGGTAGGGCGGGAAGGTTTTGCTTGGCACGGTGACGCCATTATGAAATGGAAACAAAAGTGGCCCACCTGGACACCGCCACCTGAGATGATCGCAAGAACACCTGAACTGAGAGAATTTGCTGACGGTATGCCTGCCGGGGTAAATAACCCGCTTGGCGCCAGGGCACTATATCTGTTTAAAGATGGACGGGATACATTGTTCCGAATCCATGGTACCAATCGACCATTCTCAATCGGCAAGGCGGCCTCTAGCGGGTGCTTCCGAATGATAAACCAGGATGTGATTCATCTCTATGAGCGTGTTCCGCCAGGTTCAGCGGTTTATGTTAAGCCGAATCTGAATAACGTAGAAAGCGGCGTCTGATTAAAAATGGTCCTGAAACCAGGATTCTTGTCTGGTTTCATCCATTTTTTAGCGAGAATTTGTCAAACGCCCAAAAATTAGCATTTCCCAGCTAATTTGGGGTTGACGTAATCTGAACATTTCCATATACCCGCGCCAACAGGTTCATGTGAGTGAACATGATTTGTGGCGACTTGCCGTAAACAACACGCTCAAACAGAACTTTACACATTGATATATTTGAATACACGACCCTTTGGGTCCTCTGTTTTTATGAATGGGGTTCCTGGCAAGCAAGCTTGTATACAGGAGACCCTTTCTTGCATGGGAAATGCCTCGGCAAATTGCACGGTATTTCTGAACGAAACATGTTTGGCCTTAATTGAACGAATTAGGGTCACAAAATGAAAAGGTCTGGATTGTATGCCTACAATCAACCAACTGGTCCGTAACCCGCGCAAACCTCAGGTTAAGCGTTCTAAAGTGCCCGCTATGGAGGCTTGTCCTCAAAAGCGTGGTGTATGTACACGTGTTTATACAACAACACCTAAAAAGCCGAACTCGGCGCTTCGTAAAGTAGCGAAGATTCGCCTTACAAATGGTTTTGAGGTGATTGGATATATTCCAGGTGAGGGCCACAATCTACAAGAGCACTCAGTGGTCATGATCCGTGGTGGTCGTGTGAAAGACTTGCCTGGTGTTCGTTATCACATTATTCGCGGTGTTCTTGATACGCAGGGTGTTAAAGACCGTAAACAACGCCGTTCGAAATATGGCGCAAAGCGTCCGAAGTAAGGGTTAGAATAATATGTCTCGTCGTCACCGCGCAGAAAAACGTGAAATCAACCCGGATCCAAAGTTCGGTGATGTGGTTCTCACAAAATTTATGAATTCCATCATGCTTGATGGTAAAAAATCCGTAGCAGAGCGCATTGTATATGGTGCTCTTGATCAAGTGGAAGAGAAAGCCAAGGCTGATCCACTTGAAACATTCCACTCAGCACTGGAAAACGTAGCGCCTACTGTAGAGGTTCGCTCACGCCGTGTTGGTGGTGCAACCTATCAGGTTCCTGTTGAAGTTCGCTCTGAGCGCCGTCAGGCTCTCGCAATTCGCTGGATGATCGCTGCTGCTCGTAACCGCAATGAATCAACAATGGTTGATCGCCTGTCCGGAGAAATCATGGACGCGGCAAACAATCGTGGTTCTGCGGTCAAGAAACGTGAAGATACACACAAAATGGCAGACGCTAACAAAGCGTTCTCTCATTACCGCTGGTAATTAATAGGAAGTTATTGAGTTAAGGTTTCAGTCTCCCAAGACGCTGTTCCACTAACACAAAGGTTAAGGCAATATGTCCCGCGAATTTGACATCAAGGATTATCGTAACTTCGGCATCATGGCTCACATCGATGCTGGTAAGACGACAACCACAGAGCGCATTCTGTATTACACCGGTAAAAGCCATAAAATCGGTGAAGTGCACGATGGTGCTGCAACAATGGACTGGATGGAGCAGGAGCAGGAGCGGGGTATCACAATTACCTCAGCTGCAACCACAACCTTCTGGAAAGGCCGTGACGGCACTTCAAAGCGTTTCAACATCATCGACACCCCAGGTCACGTGGACTTCACCATTGAGGTGGAGCGTTCCCTGCGTGTGCTTGATGGTGCGATTGCACTTCTTGATGCAAACGCTGGTGTTGAGCCACAAACAGAAACTGTTTGGCGTCAGGCTGACAAATACAACGTGCCTCGCATGATCTTCGTCAACAAAATGGACAAGATTGGTGCTGACTACTACCGCTCAGTTGAAATGATCAAAGAGCGTCTTGGCGGTAAGCCACTCGTGTTGCAGATCCCGATTGGCGCAGAAAGCGAATTCGCTGGTGTTGTCGATCTGATCGAAATGAAGGCATTGGTATGGAATGGTGAAGAGCTTGGCGCGTCATGGGACGTGACAGACATTCCTGCAGACCTCGTAGACACTGCAAACAAGTATCGTGAAGAAATGATCGAGACTGCAGTTGAAAACGACGAAGCTGCAATGGAAGCATATCTGGAAGGTGATGAGCCTTCAGCAGACAAGCTCCGCGAATTGATCCGTATCGGTACAATTTCAGCTGAGTACTTCCCGGTATTCTGTGGTTCAGCGTTCAAAAACAAGGGTGTGCAGCCTCTGCTTGATGCTGTTGTAGATTTTCTACCTTCACCTTTGGATATCCCTGCTATCAAGGGTATCGACGTGAAAACAGAAGAGGAAACTGAGCGCAAGGCATCAGATGATGAGCCGCTTGGCATCCTTGCATTCAAAATCATGAATGACCCGTTTGTTGGATCTCTCACATTCTGCCGCATCTATTCCGGTAAACTTGAGACAGGTTCTTCTGTTCTTAACACCGTGAAAGACAAGCGTGAGCGTGTTGGTCGTATGTTGCTTATGCACTCAAACGACCGTGAAGACATCAAGGAAGCTTATGCTGGCGATATCGTTGCTATTGCTGGTCTTAAAGAGACAACAACTGGTGACACACTGTGTGACCCGCTGAAGCCTGTTATTCTTGAGCGCATGGAATTCCCTGATCCGGTTATCCAGATCGCGATTGAGCCTAAGACAAAAGGCGACCAGGAGAAGATGGGTATCGCATTGAACCGTCTGGCTGCTGAAGATCCTTCGTTCCAGGTCAAATCTGATGAAGAGTCTGGTCAGACAATCATCGCAGGTATGGGTGAATTGCACCTCGACATCCTTGTTGACCGTATGAAGCGCGAATTCAAGGTGGAAGCTAATGTGGGTGAACCACAAGTGGCGTTCCGTGAGACAATTACCAAGACCTTTGAGGCTGATTACACACACAAGAAACAGTCTGGTGGTTCCGGTCAGTTCGCTCGTGTTAAAATCCTGTTTGAACCTAATGCTGATTCAGAAGAATTCGAATTCGAGTCAAAAATTGTTGGTGGTAACGTTCCTAAGGAATACATCCCTGGCGTTCAAAAAGGTATCGAAAGCGTTTTGACAAACGGTCCTTTGGCTGGCTTCCCAATGCTTGGTGTTAAAGCCACATTGATGGATGGTGCCTACCACGACGTTGACTCTTCTGTTCTTGCATTCGAAATCGCTGCCCGCGCAGCGTTCCGTGAGAGCAAAAACGAGTTGGGCGCTCAACTGCTGGAGCCAATCATGGCTGTTGAAGTTGTGACACCTGAAGAATATCTCGGTGATATCATTGGTAACCTGAATTCACGCCGCGGCATGATCCAGGGCCAGGAAGTTCGTGGCATTGCTACCGTTGTTAACGCGCACGTGCCGCTCATGAACATGTTCAAATATGTGGACAATCTGCGTTCGATGTCTCAGGGCCGTGCCCAGTATTCAATGCAGTTCGACCATTATGCTCCGGTTCCAAGTGCGGTTTCCAAGGAAATCCAGGAAAAATACACCGGATAACGAATTTAGTAATTAACCTGATGCGGGTTATGGAAGTCCCGCCAACGGATGGAGAAGCCAAATGGCAAAAGAGAAGTTTGAGAGAAACAAGCCCCATTGTAACATTGGCACGATTGGCCATGTTGACCACGGCAAGACTACTTTGACGGCAGCGATCACCAAGTATTTTGGTGAGTTCAAGGCGTATGACCAGATTGATGGTGCACCAGAAGAGCGTGCTCGCGGTATTACGATTTCAACAGCACACGTTGAGTATGAGACAGAAGCGCGTCACTATGCGCACGTTGATTGCCCTGGCCACGCTGACTATGTGAAGAACATGATCACCGGTGCTGCCCAGATGGATGGTGCTATTCTGGTTTGTTCAGCAGCTGATGGTCCAATGCCACAGACCCGCGAGCACATTCTGCTTGCCCGTCAGGTTGGTGTTCCAGCGATCGTTGTGTTCCTGAACAAGGTTGATCAGGTTGACGACGAAGAGCTTCTTGAGCTTGTTGACATGGAAGTTCGTGAGCTTCTTTCTTCTTATGAGTTCCCAGGCGATGACATTCCGATTGTGAAGGGTTCAGCGCTTGAAGCCCTTGAGAAAGACGGCACCGAGATTGGTGAGAACGCAATCCGTGCACTGATGTCAGAAGTTGACAGCTACATTCCACAGCCAGAGCGTCCTGTTGATCAGCCGTTCCTGTTGCCGATTGAGGATGTGTTCTCGATTTCCGGTCGTGGTACTGTTGTAACCGGCCGTGTTGAGCGTGGTATTGTGAATGTGGGTGACGAGATTGAGATCGTTGGCATCAAGGACACACAGAAGACTACCTGTACAGGTGTTGAGATGTTCCGCAAGCTGCTTGACAGCGGTGAGGCTGGCGACAACATCGGTTGTCTGATCCGTGGTATTGACCGTGATCAGGTTGAGCGTGGTCAGGTTCTTGTGAAGCCTGGTTCAGTGACACCACACACCAAGTTCAAGGCAGAAGCTTACATTCTGACCAAGGACGAAGGTGGCCGTCACACACCATTCTTCACCAACTACCGCCCACAGTTCTACTTCCGCACTACCGATGTGACCGGCGTATGTCAGCTGCCAGCAGGCACTGAGATGGTTATGCCAGGTGACAATGTGGAGATGGAAGTCGAGCTGATCGTGCCAATCGCAATGGAAGAGCGCCTACGCTTCGCGATCCGTGAAGGTGGCCGTACCGTCGGTGCTGGTATCGTATCAAGCATTATTGAATAACAATGGACTAATGAGGTGGATAGGAAACTGTCCACCTCATGTCTTTTAAGGAAAACGACACATGAACGGACAGAATATCCGCATTCGTCTCAAGGCGTTTGACCACCGCATTCTGGATACTTCGACTAAGGAAATTGTTTCCACTGCGAAGCGTACAGGTGCGCAGGTGAAAGGTCCGGTACCTCTTCCGACTCGTATCGAAAGATATACCGTTAACCGGTCACCACACGTCAACAAGAAGAGCCGCGAGCAGTTCGAAATGAGAACTCACAAGCGTCTTCTTGATATTGTTGACCCGACACCGCAGACCGTGGACGCGCTGATGAAGCTCGATCTTTCTGCCGGTGTGGATGTCGAAATTAAATTGTAATCATTCTTGGTTTTCAGGACTTTGTCCGGAAACCAATATGAAAATTGTAGCGGGAACTCTGGGCAGAGATTGCTTTATTTCCCAATAAGGAACGGAACAAATGCGTTCAGGTTTGATAGCACAGAAGCTGGGTATGACCCGCGTTTACAATGACGCCGGTGAACAGATCCCTGTGACGGTTTTGAAGGTTGATAACCTTCAGGTCGTTTCCCAGCGTACGGAAGAGAAAAACGGCTACACAGCTGTGCAGTTGGGTGCTGGTTTGGCAAAAGTGAAAAACACAACCAAGCCAATGCGCGGTCATTTTGCTGCAGCGAAAGTGGAGCCCAAGCGTAAATTGGCAGAATTCAGAGTTTCTGCTGACAACATGCTTGATGTGGGCGTGGAACTTTCTGCTGAGCACTTTGTTGCTGGTCAGAAAGTGGACGTAACTGGCACATCAATCGGTAAAGGTTTTGCCGGTGCCATGAAACGCCATAACTTCGGTGGTCTTCGCGCTTCCCACGGTGTTTCTATCTCTCACCGTTCTCATGGTTCAACCGGGCAGTGTCAGGATCCTGGTAAAGTGTTTAAAGGCAAGAAAATGGCCGGTCACATGGGTTCAACCCGCGTAACCACACAGAACCTGGAAGTGGTGCGCACAGACGCTGATCGCGGTCTTCTCTTGGTTAAGGGTGCTGTACCAGGCTCTAAGGGCTCATGGATTACAGTGCGGGACTCCATCAAAAAGGGAATTCCTTCAGATGCTCCGCTTCCTGCAGCTATTAAAGGTGGCGCAGCAGCTCCTGTTGAAGAAGCTCCAGCTGAGAACACGGAAGGGGCTGAATAATGGATATTAATGTAACCACACTTGAGGGTAAGGCCTCCGGTAAAGTGTCTGTTTCAGACGCAGTGTTTGGTTTGGAGCCTCGTCAGGACCTGATCCATCGCATGGTTCGCTACCAGTTGGCAAAACGCCGTGCTGGTACACACGATGTGAAGAACCGTTCTGAAATCACAGCTACTACCAAGAAGATGTACAAGCAGAAGGGTACAGGTGGCGCACGTCACTCAACCCGTAAGGCTCCACAATTCCGTGGTGGTGGTCGTGCATTTGGCCCGACACCTCGTGATCATTCACATGATCTTCCAAAGAAGGTCCGTGCAATGGCACTGAAACACGCACTTTCTGCAAAGCAAGCTTCTGAAGCAATTGTTGTTGTTGATGATCTTGCAATGAAAGAAGCAAAGACCAGCTCTCTGCGCGGCAATCTCGCCAAGCTTGGAATTGAGAACGCATTGTTCATTGGCGGTAACGAGCTGGATAAGAACTTTGCTCTTGCTGCACGCAATGTACCGAATGTGGATGTACTGCCGGTTCAGGGCATCAATGTTTACGATATTCTCCGCCGCGAAAAGTTGGTGCTTTCGAAGTCTGCGGTAGAAGCACTTGAGGAGCGTTTCAAATGACAGAAGTAGCTCGCCATTATGACGTGATTATTTCTCCTGTTATTTCAGAGAAATCCACAATCGCGGCAGAAGAAAACCAGGTGGTTTTCAACGTTGCCAAGAATGCAACAAAACCTGAGATCAAGAGCGCTGTTGAAGCGTTGTTCAGTGTCAAGGTTAAAGCGGTAAATACACTTGTTCGTAAGGGCAAGACCAAGCGTTTCCGCGGCATCATGGGCAAACAGAACGATGTGAAGAAAGCAGTCGTGACGCTCGCCGAAGGTCAGTCTATCGACGTGACCACAGGACTGTAAGGATAGTACGATGGCACTAAAGAAATTTAACCCACGCACACCAGGACAGCGTCAGCTTGTAATCGTTGACCGTTCTGCGCTGTGGAAGGGAAAGCCGGTAAAGACACTTACTGAAGGTTTGTCGAAATCTGGTGGTAGAAACAACGTCGGACGTATGACTGCTCGCCATCGTGGTGGTGGACATAAGCGTACGTACCGTAAAATCGACTTCAAGCGTTTGAAGCGTGATATGGAAGCAACGGTAGAGCGTATTGAATACGATCCAAACCGTACAGCATTCATTGCTCTGATTAAGTATTCAGACGGTGAGCTTTCTTACATCATCGCGCCACAGCGTTTGGGTATCGGTGACAAGGTGATTTCTGCAGAAACTGCAGATGTTAAGCCAGGAAACTGCATGCCAATGCGTTCTATTCCTGTTGGATCCATCATCCACAACGTGGAGATGAAACCAGGGAAGGGCGGTCAGATTGCGCGTTCAGCAGGTTCTTATGTGCAGCTGGTTGGTCGTGATGGCCCTTACGCTATCCTTCGCCTGAACTCAGGTGAACAGCGTCTGGTACACGGTGATTGCATGGCAACAATTGGAGCGGTTTCAAACCCGGATAACTCCAACACAAACAAAGGTAAAGCTGGCCGTAACCGTTGGTTGGGTCGCCGTCCTCATGTTCGTGGTGTGGCTATGAACCCGGTTGATCACCCACACGGTGGTGGTGAAGGCCGTACCTCTGGTGGCCGTCATCCGGTAACACCTTGGGGTAAGCCGACTAAAGGTAAACGCACTCGCGCCAAGAATAAGGCATCCGATAAACTCATCATGCGCTCACGTCATCAGCGCAAGAAACGATAGGGAACGAGAAACGTGGCACGTTCAATTTGGAAAGGTCCTTTTGTCGACGGTTATCTGCTTAAGAAAGCCGAAAAGGTCCGTGAAAGTGGCAGAAACGAAGTAATCAAAACCTGGAGCAGACGTTCTACGATCCTGCCTCAGTTCGTTGGTCTGACATTTGGTGTTTACAATGGCCAGAAACATATCCCGGTAAATGTTACCGAAGATATGATCGGCCATAAGCTTGGTGAATTCTCACCGTCTCGTACGTATTACGGACACGGCGCCGACAAGAAAGCGAAGAGGAAGTAACAATGGGCAAGCAGAAGCGCGAAAGAGTGCTGGCAGACAATGAGGCGCGTGCGGTAACCCGCACTATCCGCACAAGTCCGCAAAAGCTCAATGACGTTGCGGCTATGATCCGCGGCAAGAAAGCCAGCAAGGCTTTGGCTGATCTCGAGTTTTCTCAGCGCCGTATCGCCGGAACAGTGAAGAAGACACTGGAGTCTGCGATCGCAAACGCTGAAAACAATCATGATCTCGACGTGGATAGCCTGATTGTTGCTGAAGCTTACGTGGGCAAGTCAATCACAATGAAACGTTTCCGGGTTCGTGGACGCGGTCGTTCAAGCAGAATTTTAAAACCCTTCTCACACCTCACTATCGTGGTGCGTGAAGTGGAAGAGGAGGCCGCATAATGGGTCAGAAGATTAATCCAATTGGTTTCCGTCTTGGTGTAAACCGCACTTGGGACTCTCGTTGGTTCGCAACAAAAGGCGAATACGGCAACCTGCTTCATGAAGATATCGCTATTCGTGAATATCTTGAAAAAGAGCTGGCAGCTGCGTCTATTTCCAAAGTTGTGATCGAGCGTCCACACAAAAAGTGTCGCGTAACAATCCATTCTGCTCGCCCTGGTATCATCATCGGTAAAAAGGGTGCAGACATTGAAAAGCTGCGTCGCAAGCTTGGTACGATGACTTCATCAGAAGTACACATCAACATCAACGAAGTACGTAAGCCAGAGATTGATGCAACGATCGTTGCTCAGTCTATTGCTCAACAGCTTGAGCGCCGGGTTGCATTCCGCCGCGCCATGAAGCGCGCTGTGCAATCTGCAATGCGTCTTGGTGCTTTGGGTATCCGGATCAACTGCGCTGGCCGTCTTGGCGGTGCCGAGATTGCCCGGATGGAATGGTATCGTGAAGGTCGTGTGCCGCTACACACATTGCGTGCGGACATTGATTACGGCGTAGCATCTGCATCTACCGCTTACGGTATTTGCGGCATCAAGGTCTGGATCTTCAAAGGCGAGATTTTCGAACATGACCCATATGCTTCCGAGCGTAAGGGAAATGAAATGCAAGAGCAGGGTGGTGGTTCAAACAACCGTCGCCAGAATGCGTAATTAGTAAAAAACGGGATTAGAAACAATGTTGCAGCCAAAGCGCACAAAATTCCGCAAACAGCACAAGGGCCGTATCCACGGTACTGCTAAGGGCGGCACACAGCTGACCTTTGGTGCTTATGGCATCAAGGCTCTTGAACCAGAGCGTATTACAGCGCGTCAGATCGAAGCCGCTCGTCGTGCGATCACACGTCACATGAAACGTGCCGGTCGTGTATGGATCCGCATCTTCCCAGATGTGCCTGTGTCTTCAAAGCCTACCGAAGTCCGTATGGGTAAGGGTAAAGGTTCTCCTGACTACTGGGCAGCTCGCGTGAAGCCGGGCCGCATTATGTTCGAGATTGATGGTGTTAATGAGGAAATCGCCCGCGAAGCCCTGAGACTGGGTGGCCGGAAGCTTCCGATCAAGACACGCTTTGTTCAGCGTATTGCTGAGTAATTGAGAAGAGGATTGAGCCATGAAGGCCGCTGATATTCGCTTAAAAACAGCAGATGAGCTTAAAGACGAGCTGATCAGCCTGAAAAAAGAGCAGTTTAACCTGCGTTTCCAGCAGGCGACAGGCCAACTGGAAAATTCCGCTCGCATGCGTCAGGTTCGCCGTGACATTGCGCGCATCCAAACCATTGCTGCTGAGAAGCAGAAAGCAGAAGCCAAGGCCTAAACGCCTTAAAGGAAAGAACAAGACTATGCCAAAACGCGTTTTGCAAGGCACTGTTGTCAGTGACAAGAATGACAAGACGGTCGTTGTCAAAGTCGAGCGCCGGTTTATCCATCCGCTCTTCAAGAAAACGGTTCGTCGTACGAAGAATTACAAGGCTCATGATGAGAGCAATGTAAAGAGAGTAGGGGATGAGGTGTTCATCGAAGAATGCCGTCCGATCTCAAAGGATAAGCGTTGGACTGTGGTTGAAAACCAGTCCTAGTAAAGGTGTTGGCAGGCACTGTATGAAATTCGTTTCATGCAGATGAGAAAAAAGAAGGTAGCCAGTCATGATTCAGATGCAAACAAATCTCGATGTAGCGGATAACTCCGGTGCGCGTCGTGTTATGTGCATCAAGGTGCTGGGCGGTTCCAAACGGAAATACGCTTCAGTTGGTGACATTATCGTGGTTTCAGTGAAAGAAGCCATTCCACGCGGACGTGTGAAAAAGGGCGATGTGATGAAAGCAGTTGTGGTTCGCACAGCTCAGGACATCCGCCGTCCAGATGGCAGCATGATCAAATTTGATGGTAATGCGGCTGTTATCGTTGACAACAAAAGCGAGCCGGTAGGGACCCGTATTTTTGGCCCTGTACCACGTGAGCTTCGTGCCAAGCGGCATATGAAGATCATCTCTCTCGCACCAGAAGTGCTGTAAGGGGTAGACATTATGCAAAAGCTAAGAAAAGGCGATAGCGTTGTCGTATTGGCTGGCAAGGACAAGGGCCGTAAGGGCGAGATCCTTCAGATGATGCCTAAAGAAGGCAAGGCGCTTGTTAAAGGCGTTAACATGGTGAAGCGTCACCAGAGCCAAACACAAACACAAGAAGCCGGTATCATCAGCAGAGAAGCTGCAATCCAGGTTTCAAATCTGGCATTGGCTGATCCAAAAGACGGCAAAGCAACCCGCGTGGGTATCAAAATTATGGATGACGGCCGCAGGGTCCGCGTCGCAAAGCGCTCAGGAGAAGTAATCGATGGCTGAGACTAATTATATTCCTCGCCTGCGCACACACTACACCGAAGTAGTGCGCGGCAAAATGTCCGAGCAGTTCGGCTACAAGAACCCTATGGAAATTCCAAAGATCGAGAAAATCGTTCTTAACATGGGTATTGGTGAGACCACTCAGGACTCTAAAAAGGCACAGGTTGCTGCAGATGATCTGACACTGATTGCAGGTCAAAAAGCTCAAGTAACCCATGCTCGTAAGTCTATCGCTACCTTTAAGGTGCGTGAAGGCATGCCATTGGGTGCAAAAGTTACACTGCGTGGTCCACGCATGTACGACTTTATCGACCGCCTGGTTACAATCGCGCTTCCACGCGTTCGTGACTTCCGTGGTTTGAACCCGAAAAGCTTCGATGGCCGTGGCAATTTCGCCATGGGTATCAAAGAACATATCGTGTTTCCAGAAATCAACTACGACAAAGTAGATCAGATCTGGGGCATGGACGTAATCGTTTGTACGACTGCGAAAACGGATGATGAAGCAAGGGCTCTTTTGACCCACTTCAACTTCCCGTTCCGTCAGTAACGGCAAGTGTGAAACAAAGGAAAGTATAATGGCTAAAGTTAGCGCATTTACAAAGAACAAACGCCGCGAAAGAAAAGTTGCCAATCAGGCAAACAAACGCGCTGCACTCAAGGCAATCATCATGAACCGTGAATTGCCAATGGAAGAGCGTTTCAAGGCACAACTGAAAATGAACGAACTGCCACGTGATGGATCAAAGATCCGCGTACGCAACCGTTGTGAAGTTTCAGGTCGTCCGCGCGGTTACTACCGTAAACTGAAAATGTCACGTATCGCACTTCGCGAACTTGGCAACTACGGCAAGGTTCCTGGCCTTGTTAAATCAAGCTGGTAAGGGGGTAAATCATGTCTGGTATTACAGATCCACTCGGTGACATGTTAACACGCATCCGCAACGGTTTGATGCGCAACAAGTCCAAGATTTCGAGCCCTGCTTCAAAGCTGCGCGCCAATGTGTGTGAAGTTTTGAAATCAGAGGGTTATATCCGTGACTATTCAACAATTGAATACGATAACGGCAAATCTGAAATCGAAATTGAACTGAAGTACTACGAAGGTGCACCGGTTATCCGTGAGATCTCTCGCGTATCTCGTCCTGGTCTTCGTGTTTACTCTTCAGTTAAATCTATCCCGAACGTGGCGAACGGTCTCGGTATCAACATTCTATCAACTCCTAAAGGCGTGATGGCTGACCATCAGGCACGCAGTGAGAATGTTGGCGGCGAAATCCTTTGCCGGGTATTCTAAGGAGGCTATTGAACAATGTCTCGTATAGGTAAAAAACCAGTAGCGATACCTGAGGGTGTTACAGCTACTGTAGAAGGCCAAACGGTTACTGCTAAAGGCCCGAAGGGTGAGCTGAACTTCGTTGTAAACAAGGAAGTGCTTGTCAAAATGGAAAACGGTGAGATTTCCGTTGATCCACGCGATGAAAGCAAGGAAGCCCGCTCAAAGTGGGGCATGTCCCGCACCATGGTTGCAAACATCATGACTGGTGTTAAGGACGGCTTTGAAAAGAAACTGGAGATCAACGGTGTTGGTTATCGCGCTGCAATGCAGGGTAATGACATTCAGCTTTCTCTCGGCTTCTCCCACGAAGTAGTCTACAAGGTGCCGGAAGGTATTTCAGTAGCATGCCCGAAACCAACTGAAATTGTTGTGACAGGCATCGACAAACAAAAAGTTGGCCAGGTGGCAGCAGAAATCCGCAGCTACCGTCCACCTGAGCCCTATAAGGGTAAAGGCGTGAAATACGCAGATGAAACAATCTTCCGCAAGGAAGGCAAGAAGAAGTAAGGCGACCAATCATGGGTACGAAACTATCAACCGAGCAACGTCGCGCACAACGCGTACGCCGTCAGCTCAAGAAAGTTGCAAATGGCCGTCCACGTTTGAGCGTATATCGGTCTTCGCAGAATATTTATGCGCAGGTAATTGATGACAATGCCGGCCATACACTGGCTTCAGCTTCCACACTTGATAAGGATTTCAAGGGTGGTAAGGGCAGTGACGTGGCAGCAGCACAGGCTATCGGTAAAATGGTGGCTGAGCGTGCAACGAAGGCAGGCGTCAAGGAAGTCGTGTTTGATCGTGGTGCATACATTTATCATGGCCGCGTGAAAGCCCTCGCAGAAGCAGCCCGAGAAGGCGGTCTTCAATTCTAAGAATTCAAATATCCCCGGTTGCGGGGATATTTTCATTTAGAAATCCAGTGCTACCGGAAAAGAACAAGGAATTAGGATAATGGCACAGAGAGAAAATTCCCGTAACCGGGACAGAGAAGAAAGAGAGAGCGAATTCGTCGATAAGCTCGTTCACATCAATCGCGTTGCGAAAGTTGTGAAGGGTGGTCGTCGTTTTGGTTTCGCTGCTCTCGTAGTAGTTGGTGACCAGAAGGGTCGCGTGGGATTTGGTCATGGTAAGGCCCGTGAGGTGCCTGAAGCGATCCGTAAGGCAACTGAGTCTGCCAAGCGCGATATGATCTTCGTACCATTGCGTTCTGGCCGTACTTTGCATCACGATGTGAAGGGTCGTCACGGCGCAGGTAAGGTTCTGCTTCGTGCAGCTCCTCCAGGTACTGGTATCATTGCCGGTGGTCCGATGCGTGCTGTATTCGAGACCCTTGGTATCCAGGACATTGTTGCGAAATCTCTCGGTTCTTCAAATGCTTACAACATGGTTCGTGCAACATTTGATGCACTTAAAAACCAGATGCACCCGAAAGATATTGCAGCCCAACGTGGTATTAAATATTCAACCCTGCAGGAACGCAGACGCGACCTGATTGGTTCAGAAGACTAAGAGGTTTACCATGGCTGACAAGAAAACGATTACTGTCCAGCAAACAGGAAGTCCGCTTCGTCGCGCAAGTGACCAGCGCGCTACCCTGATTGGTTTGGGACTAAACAAAATGAACCGTCGCTCAACCCTTGAAGACACACCAGCTGTACGCGGCATGATCCGCAAGGTGCGTCATATGGTTCGCGTTGTGTCGGAAGACGCGTAAGCGGACAGGAGTAGTTGATATGAAACTTAATGAAATTACAGATAACGCAGGATCTTCCAAGTCTCGCCGTCGTGTGGGTCGTGGTATCGGTTCCAGTAAAGGCAAGACAGGTGGCCGCGGTGTAAAGGGTCAGAAGTCCCGTTCAGGTGTAGCGATCAACGGATTTGAAGGCGGTCAAATGCCAATCTTCCGTCGTCTTCCTAAAAGAGGCTTCTCCAATACACAGTTCGCAAGCAAATTCGCTACGGTTTCTCTGGGCAAATTGCAGGCAGCTGTTGATGCAAAGAAACTGGATGCGAAAAACACTGTTACTGCAGAAGCACTTGTTGATGCAGGTGTAATTCGCCGTGCATGGGATGGTGTACGCGTCCTTTCTGACGGTGAAATCTCTGCAAAACTTACCTTTGAAGTGGCTGGTGCTTCGAAAGCAGCAGTGGAAAAAATTGAAAAAGCCGGTGGCAAGATTACCATTCTTGCCGCTAAAGCTGCCCCTGCTGGGGAAGACGCATAACTTTTTGCTGAAAATTCAGGTTCCGGCCTCGCAATTGTGCGCCGGAACCCTTATCTTCTGTCAATGCCGGAATGTGTCCGGTACGTCCGCAACTAAGTAAGCCTGATTATTGCGGTTCGAAAAATCGGGGTCACGGGAGACACAAATGGCATCAGCTGCTGAACAACTCGCTGCCAATCTCAACTTCTCATCATTTTCCAAAGCTGAAGAGCTAAAGAAACGTATCTGGTTCACCCTTGGTGCACTGATTATCTATCGTTTGGGTACATATATTCCGTTGCCGGGGATCAATTTCCAGGCCTATGCCCAAGCTTTTGATACGCAAAGCCAGGGCGCTGTTGGATTGTTGAATGTGTTTAACGGAGGCGCCGTTGAACGATTAGCGATTTTCGCACTGGGCATCATGCCGTATATCTCCGCCTCAATCATCATGCAGCTTATGACTTCTGTTGTGCCATCCCTTGAAGCGCTCAAGAAAGAGGGCGAGCAGGGCCGTAAGACAATCAACCAATATACCCGTTATGGCACGGTAATATTGGGCACATTGCAGGCTTTTGGTATTGCGGTCGGGCTTGAATCAAGTCCCGGCATTGTCCAAAACCCGGGCTGGTTCTTTCAGCTTTCCACGGTTTTGACGCTGGTGGGAGGCACCATGTTCCTCATGTGGCTTGGTGAGCAGATCACGGCTCGTGGTATCGGTAATGGTATTTCCCTGATCATCTTTGCGGGTATCGTTGCCGCAATGCCGTCAGCGATTGCTCAGTTATTGGAGCAGGGAAGGCAGGGCATTATCACAACCGCCACAATGCTTTTGGTGCTTGTTGTTGCTATCGCACTTGTATTCCTGATTGTATTCGTAGAACGCGCTCAGCGCCGTTTGCTGATCCAGTATCCAAAGCGTCAGGTTGGCAACCGCATGTTCCAGGGAGATTCTTCGCATCTTCCACTTAAGCTGAACACTGCTGGTGTTATCCCTGCAATCTTTGCTTCTTCTCTGTTGCTGTTACCTTTGACTGCAGCTGGCTTTTCTGGAGCACAGGATCTGCCGGACTGGGCTCTATTCTTCACCAGTTCACTGGGTAGAGGACAACCAGCTTATCTTATTACATTTGGTGCGCTTATTGCGTTCTTCGCGTTCTTCTACACTGCGATTGTCTTCAATCCGAAAGAGACTGCAGACAATCTCAAACAGCAAGGCGGATTTATTCCTGGCTATAGACCAGGGGAACGTACTGCAGAGCATATAGACTATGTGCTGACTCGCGTTACGGTCGTAGGTGCTGTTTACTTGGTATTCGTGTGTCTGGTTCCAGAAGTGTTTATGAGCAATGCAGGTATTTCTGCATTCCTGGGTGGAACCTCGTTGCTGATTATGGTCAGTGTAACAATGGACACCGTTGCGCAGGTGCAGGGGCATCTCCTTGCTCACCAATATGAGGGACTGGTCAAGAAGTCCAAGTTGCGTGGCGGTAAGAAGGGGGGTCGTAAAAGATAATGAAACTCATTCTGTTGGGGCCTCCGGGCGCAGGTAAAGGTACACAGGCAAAGCGATTGGTTGAGAGTTTTGGAATACCTCAACTTTCCACTGGCGACATGTTGCGTGAAGCGGTTGCTGCACAAACTGAAATCGGTCTGCGTGCAAAAGCAGTAATGGATGCAGGTGAACTTGTTTCCGATGAAATCGTAAACGGCATCGTTTCTGATAGAATTAGCGCTGATGATTGTAAGCCTGGGTTTATCCTCGATGGCTATCCGCGCACACTCGCACAAGCAGATGCTGTTGAAGCCATGCTTGAAGAAAAAGGCTTGGATCTCGATTGCGTTGTTGAGCTTGTTGTTGATGACAAAGCGCTCGTAGGACGCATCATAAAACGTGCTGAAGAAGCCGCAGCAGCTGGTGAACCTGTTCGTAAGGACGATAACGCCGAAGTTTTTGACGAGCGTTTGCGTGAATATTACAAAAAAACAGCACCGCTTGTTGGTTATTACCATGCCAAGGGCAAGCTTAAACAGGTGGATGGTATGGGTGAAATAGATGCGGTTTCCGACGAAATCAATTCGGTTTTAAATGGCTGATTTTTCCTTTGTTTTCAAAGAAAAATAAAAAAGCACTGAATCCTGAAAATATCGCTTGACGCGGGCAGTGTTTCGTGACTAATGGGCGAAACCAATGATCTCACAGGATAATTGTATCTGAATTTCTCAGCTGGTCTGAAAACGGTAATTTAGACTGTGATTTCTTGATGCGAAACCATCCGCAGGGGCCGGCCTCCACCGGACGCGGATTAACACTTAAAATGGAGAACATTATGGCTCGTATCGCCGGGGTAAACATACCCACCAACAAACGTGTAATCATCGCTCTTCAATACATTCATGGTATCGGCCCGAAAGTGGCAGATGAAATCATGACCAAAACAAGCATTGATGCGTCTCGTCGTGTCAATGAGCTGAGCGACTCTGAAGTCCTGCAAATCAGGGAAGTAATCGACCGTGACTATCTGGTTGAAGGTGATCTTCGCCGCGAAACATCAATGAACATCAAACGTCTGATGGACCTTGGTTGTTACCGTGGATTGCGCCACCGTCGTGGTCTGCCGGTTCGTGGTCAGCGTACGAGTACAAATGCTCGCACCCGTAAGGGTCCTGCCAAGGCAATTGCTGGCAAGAAGAAGTAATTTAGCTGGCCGTTCAGGCCTGTGATTGAAATTTGGAGCAGGGCAACCTGTTCCGGTGTAGCCGCTGGAACTACGGCGGTGTAGAGATCGAAAAGAAGGGTTTAACTCTATGGCAAAAGAAGCTGGTCGCGTTCGTCGCCGTGAACGCAAGAATATCACATCGGGCATGGCTCATGTGAACTCAACATTCAACAATACGATGGTTACAATCACTGACGCTCAGGGAAATGCCATTTCCTGGTCTTCAGCAGGTGCTCAAGGTTTCAAGGGTTCTCGTAAGTCAACTCCTTATGCCGCTCAGATTGCAGCTGAAGATGCAGCGAAGAAAGCTCAAGAGCACGGCATGAAGTCTCTGGAAGTTGAGGTCCGTGGTCCTGGTTCAGGTCGTGAATCAGCTTTGCGCGCGCTTCAGGCAGCAGGTTTCACCATCACATCAATTCGGGATGTGACAGCCATTCCACACAATGGTTGCCGTCCAAAGAAAAAGCGTCGCGTATAAAATACTTCGCCTGCAATAAATCCTGATTGTAGGTGGTTTTTGGAATTTGCCACGAAAGGATGGTGGCAGAACACCAAGGAATATTTTTAATGATTCAAAAAAATTGGCAAGAGCTGATCAAACCAACAAAACTCGATATTGTTTCCAGCTCCGAAATGAAAGCCGTGATCGTCGCTGAACCACTCGAGCGTGGATTTGGTCTGACAATCGGCAACGCTTTGCGCAGAGTGTTGCTGTCTTCACTGCAAGGTGCATCTGTAACTGCACTTCAGATTGATGGTGTATTGCACGAATTTTCATCGATCGCAGGTGTACGTGAAGATGTAACAGACATCGTTCTGAACGTTAAAGAGATCGCCCTTCGTATGGAAGGCGAGGGTCCAAAACGCATGGTAATCCGTAAGGAAGGCCCGGGCGTTGTAACCGCTGGTGACATTCAGACTGTGGGTGACGTGGAAGTTCTAAACCCTGAGCATCCAATCTGTACGCTCGATGAGGGCGCTGAAATCCGCATGGAACTCACTGTTAACACCGGTAAGGGTTACGTTCCTGCTGCATCAAACAGAGCAGAAGACGCACCAATCGGCCTTATCCCGGTTGATAGTCTTTATTCTCCTGTTCGTAAGGTGTCTTACAAGATCGACAAGACCCGCGAAGGTCAGGTTCTTGACTATGACAAGCTTACTTTGACAGTGGAAACAGACGGATCGGTAACTCCTGAAGATGCAGTCGCATACGCTGCTCGCATCCTGCAGGATCAACTGTCTATCTTCGTCAACTTCGAAGAGCCTCAGAAAGAGGAAGTTCAGGAAGAAGTTGCAGAGCTTGCCTTTAACCCGGCACTCCTCAAGAAAGTTGATGAGCTTGAACTTTCCGTTCGTTCTGCAAACTGCTTGAAAAACGATAACATCGTTTACATCGGTGACCTCATTCAAAAGACAGAAGCAGAAATGCTTCGTACACCAAACTTCGGTCGTAAGTCTTTGAACGAGATCAAGGAAGTACTTGCTGGAATGGGTCTGCATTTGGGAATGGAAATTCCTGCGTGGCCGCCTGAGAACATCGAAGATCTGGCAAAACGCTACGAGGATCAGTATTAATCCTGTCCCGCAAGGGGCAATTGAAACGGGCATCAGCCCATAACCAAAGGGTGATCTTAAGAGCCAGGTCACCCATAGAGAAAAGGGGAGCGTCATGCGCCACCGCAAACAAGGCCGGAAACTTAATCGTACAGCCAGCCACAGAAAAGCTATGTTCGCCAATATGGCGGCTTCACTCATTGAGCATGAGCAGATCGTAACAACCCTGCCAAAAGCAAAGGAACTGCGTTCTGTTGCTGACAAACTCATCACACTTGCAAAGCGTGGTGACCTGCATGCTCGTCGTCAGGCTATTTCCCGCATTCGCAACGTGGAACAGGTCAAGAAACTGTTTGATGTTCTTGGTCCTCGTTACCAGGAAAGAAATGGCGGTTACACACGTGTGCTGAAAGCAGGCTTCCGTTTTGGCGACAATGCACCATTGGCCGTTATCGAGCTCGTTGATCGTGATGAAGAAGCTAAAGGTAAAGCTGATCGCGAACGTATGGAAGAGTTTGACGCTGTAGAGGAAACTCCAGCAGAAGCTTAAGACTCATACAACTAAATCGATGAAGGCTCGGCATCTTGCCGGGCCTTTTTTATGCATGTTCACCAAATTGTATTGATGACGAAGTTCTTGCTGCCACTTCAGGATGCAATTCCCCACTAGCTTTATCCTTCATTCGCTGTTGAATGCACGTAACTATCTGAAGTTTTTGAAAATTACTGATCGTGGCGGAATTTCATGAAACTGTTACTACGAACGCGAAATTAGCCATATTCACTGTTAAAATTGCTGTTCAAAACCCAATTTGAAGTAATTCGAATTCACATAGTTTGTGTAAAAATTGATTTGTGGGTAAGCACAGTCTGACCCGATATTATTCTCAGAGAAGCACTGACATTCATTTTCTTGTTTAACAGTGTCATATGAAAACAGTGTTGGTTAAGATACTCACCTGTCCCGATCTTGAAAGGTTTGAAATGCGATCGTCCCTGTTCCTGAAGATTTTTGTTTCAATCATAATTGGTATTGCCGTTAGCCTGCCTGTGCAGGCGCAGCAGGTGCCGTCGAGTCGGGCAGAAATACAGCTTTCTTTCGCGCCTTTAGTGGCTCAGGTCGCTCCCTCTGTGGTGAATGTTTATGCGGCGAGACGACCAAGACAGCTATCTCCGTTTGCTGGTGATCCTTTCTTTGAACGTTTCTTCGGTGGTCGGGGACGAAACCAGCGAAATCAGAATTCATTGGGATCCGGCGTAATTGTGTCCAGCAACGGGGTTATCATCACCAATCACCACGTGATCAAAGATGCCGATCAAGTCAAAGTAGCCCTTGCAGATGGCCGTGAATTTGAAGCTCGTATCATTCTGAAAGATGAGAGATCTGATCTGGCCGTTCTGAAAGTGGATGACAATTACGAATTCCGACCCATAGAACTTGGTAATTCAGATGATGCCCTGGTCGGTGACCTCGTTTTGGCAATCGGAAACCCGTTTGGTGTGGGGCAAACCGTAACCAGCGGCATAATTTCTGCTGTCGCCCGTTCCAGAAAAGGCATTGGTGATTTCGGGTTCTTCCTGCAAACTGATGCTGCCATCAATCCGGGTAATTCTGGGGGTGCGCTGGTAGATATGCAAGGGCGCCTGATCGGGATCAATACAGCCATCTTTTCAAGATCCGGCGGTTCAAACGGCATTGGCTTCGCAGTTCCCTCAAACATGGTCCGAGTGGCACTTGATTCTTCGCAGACTGGGGACACATTGAGACGACCATGGATTGGTGCAAGTTTCCAGGAAGTCACCTCTGACATCGCCTTAAGCCTTGGGATGGAACGCCCACGCGGTGCATTGGTACAAGAAGTATTCCCCGGTGGACCAGCCGACAAAGCAGGAATTCAACCCGGCGATATTGTGCTTGCCATCAATGGCAATCCGGTGCCGCATGTGAATGCACTTGGATATCGCCTCACCACCGTCGGTATCGGAAACGATGCCACATTCCGTCTGCTGAGCAGGGGGCAGCGAAAACGGGTGGCACTGACCCTGATGCAAGCACCGGAGACTGTGCCGGCAAACGAAACCAGAATCCCTGAGAGAACCTCGCTTGGTGGGGCAACCGTTGCCAATCTTTCTCCTGCATTGGCAGAGCGCTTGAAGATACCTCCATCGCTGTCTGGCGTGATTGTGGTAGAGGTCGAACGAGGTTCATTCGCTGCTGCTAACAGAATTCGCCCCGGCGATATTATCCGCGAGATGAACGAACAGCGAATAGAGCGCGTTGCTGACTTGGGTCCGGTGCTCAAAGGAGATCCCAATCGGTTTGAGATCGTGGTTGAACGTCAAGGCCGGCAGTTGGTGATGAACCGCAACGGCGGTTTCTTCCGGCAGTACTCTCGGTAAAGAGACGTGGCGGACCTGTTTTCTGCAAATCCTGAAGATGTGGAGCATTTAGCTCCTCTTGCAGAGCAACTGCGTCCCAAATCACTTTCTGAGGTAAGCGGTCAGGAACATCTAACCGGGCCGGATGGTACCATTACCAGAATGATAGCCTCCGGTACTCTTGGAAGCATGATCTTCTGGGGGCCTCCTGGAACGGGAAAGACCACCGTGGCCAGATTATTGGCAGGAGAATGTGACCTCCAGTTTGAACAGGTATCGGCCATATTTTCCGGGGTCGGCGACCTGAAGAAGGTCTTTGAGACAGCGCGTATGCACCGCATGAGCGGCAAGCAGACGCTCCTATTCGTGGACGAGATTCATCGTTTCAATCGAGCGCAACTCGATAGTTTCTTACCTGTTATGGAGGATGGAACAGTCGTGTTGGTTGGTGCTACCACCGAAAACCCGTCCTTTGAGCTAAACGCAGCTCTACTTTCTCGTTCCAATGTCCTCAACTTCAACAGCCATGATGAAGAAAGCTTGTTGAAGCTCATCGAACGGGCAGAGGAAGCACATGGCCTACCGCTGCCACTTGATGATGAAGCGCGGGCTTCACTGCTTCGTATGGCTGATGGTGATGGCAGAGCAATTATTTCGTTGGCGGAAGAAATCTGGCGTGTAGCAAAGGATGGTGAAACTCTGGACGCGGATCGGTTGCAAGCGGTCTTGCAGCGCCGTGCACCGATCTACGACAAAGGTCAGGATGGTCATTACAATCTGATCAGTGCCCTTCATAAGTCCGTGAGAGGATCAGACCCTGATGCTGCACTCTATTATCTTGCTCGCATGATGGAGGCGGGGGAGGACCGCCGGTTCATCGGTCGCCGCCTGGTTGTGATGGCCAGTGAGGATATCGGCAATGCTGACCCTCAAGCACTTGTGGTGACTATGGCTGCAACCCAGGCATTTGACTTTCTTGGAGAAGCTGAGGGCGACAGGGCATTGGCTCAAGCAGCGGTTTATCTGGCTTCCGCTCCCAAATCCAATGCTGTACATGTCGCGCATAAAAAGGCGAGGCATTCAGCCAGAGAAAACGGCTCCTTACTGCCACCAAGGCACATCCTCAACGCTCCCACCAAGCTTATGAAGGAGCAGGGTTATGGTGCAGGATATCGCTACGACCACGATCAACCGGATGCATTTTCCGGACAGGATTACTTTCCCGAAGAAATGGACCGCGAGAAGTACTATGAACCTGTTGAACGTGGTTTTGAACGGGATATTATAAAACGTCTTGAATACTGGGATCGGCTAAGAGCGGAAAGGAACCGAAAATGAGCCATTTGCTCCTTGTTGCAGCTGGCGGAGCCATTGGCGCCTCGTTTCGCCATCTCAGCGGTGTTGCCGCCTTGCGTATTATGGGTCCCGGATTTCCATGGGGTACATTATTTGTGAATGTCTTCGGTTCCCTGGTGATGGGGCTGTTTATTGCCTGGCTCGTGAAACGCATAGGAACATCCGAAGAGGTGCGGCTGTTTATTGCAACCGGTATCCTGGGCGGATTTACTACATTTTCAGCATTTTCCCTGGACTTCGCCAATTTGATTGAGCGTGGTTCCATGGGTGCTGCGTTTGCATATGTGCTGGCTAGTGTTTTTCTTGCGGTCCTTGCCATATTCATAGGGCTTTGGTTTGGCCGGGCTTTCCTGTAAGAGATAGTCAAAACAAACAAGAATAGTTTTCATGGCAGGAATAGAAACAAAAACCGTGGATGCGGATGAAGCAGGAATGCGTCTCGACCGTTGGTTCAAGCTGCATTATCCGGGGCTTGCATTCGGGCAACTGCAGAAGCTGCTTCGATCTGGTCAGATCCGACTGGAAGGCAAACGCGCAAAGTCAGATACACGAATTGCAGCGGGGCAGGCGGTGCGCTTACCACCGCAAGTGACTTCAATGGAAAAGCCGCCGATTGATGGCCCTCTGACACGAAACACGATTAGAGATCGTAACGATAGTGATGTCCTCAAATCAATGATGCTCTATGAGGATAAGAAGGTCTTCGTGTTCAATAAGCCTGCAGGTCTGGCAGTGCAGGGCGGTTCCGGCGTTAACAGGCATATTGATTCCATGCTGGAATCAATGCGGAGCCAGAAAGGTGAAAAACCAAGACTTGTGCACCGTCTGGACCGCGAAACCTCCGGTGTGTTGGTCGTCGCCCGTACCCGTGGAGCAGCTTCAGAACTGACCAAGGCCTTCAGACACAGAGACACAGACAAAACCTACTGGGCCATATGCAAAGGCGTGCCCAGGAAGCGCGAAGGCAAGATTTCGACTTATCTCCTCAGAGAGCGCTTGCCCGAGGGCGATAAGATGAGAGTTGTTAAGCACGGTGAGCCTGATGCAGACCATGCGGTGAGCAATTACCGGGTGATAGACAATGCCGGTCCAAACCTTTCCTGGCTCGAGCTAAAGCCGGTAACAGGACGCACACACCAATTGCGTGTTCACACCATGCATATTGGACATCCGATCATTGGTGACCCAAAATACTTCGATGTGGAAAATTGGGAGTTTCCGGGCGGAATACAGAAAAGGTTGCATCTTCATGCAAGACGGATCGTAATTCCGCACCCATCCGGTAGTAGTCTGCTGGACATAAAAGCCCCACTTCCACCCCATATGGTACAGACATTTAATCTGCTTGGCTTGGAGGAAGAAACAGCTGAAGACCAAGCTTTGGATTATTGACGATAGCAAAAGATCAAGAAAAGAAATCAGATGCGTGACATCCTTAACGACGCTGAAAAAGCAGCTGAAAGCGGTGAAATTGGCCCAGGTAAAGCAAATAGGGAGAGAGACAAGCCTTCTTTCCCGAAACGGTTTTACAAAGAAGTTTCAGTTTTGGAGGGTGAATCCGGATACCTGATCAATCTGGATGAGCGTTCTGTTAAAACGCCTGGCAAGAATGAACTGTCCCTTCCCAACGAAGAAGCAGCAGGTCTGGTGGCTGAGGAATGGCGCTCTATCGAAAAAGAAATTAATCCGCTGCTCATGCCGGTTACTCGCCTTTGTAATACGGCAATTGATGGCGTTGCCCAGGAAACACAAGCGGTCATGGAAGATATCGTCCGTTATGCGTCTTCTGACCTTCTTTGTTACCGCGCTGATTCTCCGGAGGGGCTTGTGGAGAAGCAACGTGAGCACTGGGACCCGGTTCTGGATTGGATGAGAGATGAGAACGGTGCAGACTTTATTACTGCGGATGGCATCATGCATGTGACGCAGCCTAAAGAGGTGATTACACTGTATGGTGCGCAACTGAAAAAGCATGATGACCAGTTCAAACTGGCTTGTATCCACACATTCACCTCAATTGGCGGGTCGGCAATTCTAGCCCTCGCGCTTGCAGAAAATCATCTCAATGTAGAGGAGTGTTGGAATGCCGCCCATGTGGATGAAGACTGGAACATCTCTCTTTGGGGACTGGATTATGAGGCAGAGGAGCGCAGAAAACAGCGTTGGAAAGACTTCCATGCTGCAGATACCTTGCTAAAAGCGATTGCCTAAACGTATCTCGCACTTTTGAACTTCGGTTTGTTTGAAATAATTGGCGTTTAATTCTCTTGAAGTTTCCAGGAAATTGGATGAATGTTGCGCTTTAGGAGTAGGTTAAAGTCAGAATCCATGCAAAATTCCGCGGCAGATACACAAATAGCGCGCGCCATGATGATTATGGTTGCAGCCATGCTGTTTGCACCTGTCATGGATGCAATCGCCAAATTTTCGGCAAATGAGTTTAACATCAGTCCTGCAACCATCACATTTGGTCGGTTTGTGGTGCAAACGCTCTTCCTGTTTTGTTTTGTTGCCGTAGCCTGGTCTCGAGGAGCAATCCCGTTTAGCTTTTCATTCATGAACATACTGCGTGGGATGATCATGGGCCTTGCCGCCATGTTGTTTTTCACGGCCATCAAATACATGCCGTTGGCAGATGCCATATCTGTATTCTTTGTGGAGCCACTGATTGTGATGCTCATGTCCTTCATGTTTTTGGGTGAAAAAGTAGGTTGGCGACGCATTTTGGCTGCGATAATCGGATTTGGAGGTGCAATCATCGTGATTAGGCCAAGTTACGAGCTATTTGGTCTGGTTTCACTGCTGCCGCTTTGTACAGCATTTCTGTTTTCCATATATCTGATCCTGACCCGCATTTCAGGAAGTGCCACAGACCCGCTGGTAATGCAGTTTTATGCAGGGATCGGCGGCGTCATACTTTGCAGCCTGGTAATGGGCATAGGCACAACAGTCGGTGCAGAGGACTTTTCGTTCACCATGCCTGAAACTTCTCGCGCTTGGGCATTGGTTCTGGGAATAGGATTGTTTGCGTCGGCTTCGCACCTGTTGATCGTAATCTCGTTCTCAATGGCACCCGCATCCATTCTAGCGCCTTTCCAGTATGTGGAGATTGTCAGCGCCACAATATTGGGCCTGGTGATTTTTGGTGATTTTCCCGATCTCACAAAATGGATCGGTATCTTCATCATTATCGGCTCAGGCGTGTATATATTCATGCGAGAGCGAAAGTTGGAGCAGCAGGAAAAACAGGCTCCCAGCCAACCTGTTGAACCTGCCTTAACCACCGCTTAACCATACTTTTTCGTCAAATATAAAAGTTCAATTGTTATGCTCTGTCTCAATCGGGGACATATTTAAGAGATACAAAATGGACTTTTCAGAGTTTTTACAGGATTCTAACAAAATCACTGACGAGGATGTAATCAAGCTTCGCCGTGAGGTTTTTCAGGACATGCTGGTTTCAAGGGTAGAAGCCGAAGCTGTTTTCGCATTGAACAATTCCGTGCAAGAAACATCAAAAAACTGGAATGAGTTCTTTGTTGAGGTGATGACTGACTATTGCATTAATCAGGCAAAACCAAAGGGTTATATGTCCGAGAACAATACCGAGTGGTTGATTGCACAAATAGACCACGATGGACATCTCGATACCAATTCTGAGTTGGAGTTGCTTGTTAAAGTGATAGAACGCGCTAGCGAAGTTCCCACTCAATTGTCCGCATATGCGTTGCATCAGGTGAAAATCGCTGTTTTGGAAGGCAATGGTGCCTTGCTTTGTGACAATGAGCTTAAGCCAGGAGTAATCGGTGCGCCGGAGGCAAAGCTTATCCGTCGCATCATGTACGGTGTGGGCGCGGAAGGCCGAATTGCGATTTCCAAAGAAGAAGTGGAAGTACTATTTGATCTCAATGATCAGACAGTCGAAGCTGAAAACGATCAGGAGTGGACAGACGTATTCATCAAGGCAGTGGCCTGTCATTTGATGGCCGCAGGTGGCCATCAGGTTGTTGATCGCCAGGAAGCGCTACGCCGCGAGAAATGGTTGGAAGATACAAGCACTGACGTGGGTGGATTCCTGTCGAAGACGCTTTCTTCAGTCGGGGACATTATGCGGAGCGGCGGGTTCAACTCACGTTCCATGGAAGATGCCTGGGCTGAGCGCAATCAGGAAATGGTAGCACGGCAACAGCAGACAAACCCTGTTGATGAAACTGAGGCACACTGGCTTACAGACCGTATTGGTCGTGATGGTGTCATGCATGACAATGAAAAAGCGCTTCTTTCTTATTTGAAAAAGGAAAGCATCAGCTTACATCCGTCACTTAATAAATTGATTGATAAAGTAGCTTGAAGCTATTGAAATAAAATATATATTACAATATAGGGCCGAAAATTTTCTCAAATTCGGCCCGCAGCACACTATCAAATTCACTCATTGTGATAGGGATGCCCAAATCCACAAGGCTTGTGACACCATGTCCCTGGACACCGCAGGGTATGATCCCGTCATAATGGGAGAGGTCGGGCTCCACATTGATTGATATCCCGTGAAATGAGACCCATTTCCGCAGTCGGATCCCAATTGCTGCAACCTTGTCTTCACTCGGTGTGCCATCTTCCAGAGGGGCTTTTTCAGGCCGTTTGACCCATACCCCGACCCGGTCCTCCCGTCTTTCTCCAGTGATGTTCAATGCTGCCAGTGAATTGATGGTCCATTGCTCTAAAGCTGAAACAAACTGCCTGACATCTTGCTTTCGCTTGGAAAGATCAAGCATGACATAACAAATCCTCTGGCCCGGGCCGTGATAAGTATGCTCTCCACCACGTCCGGTTTTATATACCGGGAACCTTTGGTCCAGAAGATCCTCGTCCTTAGAGCTGGTGCCAGCTGAATAGAGTGGGGGATGTTCCAGCAACCAGACACGTTCCATTTCCTCACCGGTATGGATTCTTGCCGCAAGCTCCTCCATACGGAAAACTGAAGCATCATAGTCTACTAAATCTTCCGATATTTCCCAGCGAACGGCCTGATTGTCAGAACGAAAGAAGGAATGCTCAAGCTTTTCACGAGGGATTTGGTTTAAAACTGTCATAGGTTCTGTTTGAAGGATTTGAACGGCGGTTTCAATAGTATCATGCTCCTGTTCAGTTAAACTGGCAATGAAAGTTCAACCCATAGCAAAATGGGACTGAATGCGCATGATTTTGGGATGAGAGCTAAGACCATTGCCAACAGACAGTGCTTAAAACCGTTTGTTTAATGGTGCGGCCGAGAAGACTCGAACTTCCACGGGTTTTACCCCACAGCGACCTCAACGCTGCGCGTCTACCAATTCCGCCACGGCCGCAGAGGAATAGTGCTGAAAATCAGCTTTGCGGATTTAACAAATTGGGTCTGATTAAACAAGGGAAAAGCGGTTATTAATTTGAGAAACTTCAAAGTGTGCGTTTTAGCTCTTTCCACGCAAGCTACAGAATGAGTTTGTTCTTTGTATGCTGGTGATTTGTATGATTTGGTGGTAGTATATTCTTTGTTAGGGGCGCTCTAATAGCACCCTATATGGTTTTAACGGTCGCACACTGCCTGATTTCCAAAAAATCGGGAAACCTTTAGATCTAGGCAATGTTATTTTTCGTGCTGGTTACCATCTTGGAGAAAGCAAGGTAGACGTGCGTGGTCGCGCTTTTGTCTTCATGAAGGGTTATCTGAAGGCCAAAACCAGTTCTGAAAAAACCATGTTAGATGCCTCAATCATAGTTCTCGAAAAGGGATTGGACATTAGACCGGCACGCCTTTCCGCCATAGTTGATACTGAAAAAACCTTCGCATATAAGGGATATTCGCTTACGAAACCACATATTCTAACCGGGTCGGACATTTGTAACAGAAAATCGGAACATACGGGTCTGCTTTTGGTGGATTGTTAAGCAAAACAGGGACAATCAGGAAGTCCGGTTATTTCAAAATCAAATGGCAATATAATTGGATTGATTGTTGCAATTAATGGTAACGGCGAAGCAATCGTTCTCAATATTGCAGGGCTGGATAAGTTCGAAACGCAGTTGATTCACAGTAAAGCTCCGATTGAATAGAGATCCCAAAACTCCTGAAGGTAAAACGGATTCAGCAAGCCGGAATTTTGATGGCTTCTAACAACTACAGCGCATAAGACTTATGGAATATGCGCTGTAAAACAAATGGTTATGGATCAAGGAACATTCTGGTTCAATTAAGCTGATAAGGCAGAGTGATCAGGGCCACTTGCATTATTTGAGGCCACCCAGAGAGCGATTTGAGTTCTGTTAGTAACACCAAGCTTCTTGATCAGTGAGTTCACATGAACATTCACGGTATTCACCGCGATATCGAGAGAACGTGCGATCTCTTTGTTGGAAGAGCCAACCGCAACCGCAGCAGCTACTTCTGCTTCCCTGCTTGTAAGGCAAGATTGTTCATTCACAAACCTTGCAGGCACCTTCAGTGGCAGATTACGGACAACTGGACCATCTGTCTTGCGGCGCGAGGAATTCTTGCGAATTATCATCCCGTCAGCAGCAAGCTGAATGATCATTGTAATCTTGTCCACTTCAGTATCAGAACTAATGACTGCGGCGAGGTTATCCGGAGCGCTTCCTACCAAACTATCTGGCAGACGCGAATCGGCAATCAGCACAATGGGTGTGGTGCGGATTTTCATAAACACCTTGAGCAGATCACCAGTCGCTGAGGGTTCTCCTTCAACTTTGATGATGACAAGATTTCCCTGGAAATTGGATATTGCAGTACACGTATCTTCATAATCTTCCGAAACCGAAGCGTTTAATCCTGCATTTTGTACGAGTTTTTTAATTGCAGCGCGTTCAAGTCCGCTACCACCGATAATCAGAGCATCTTTCATGCTATCAGCACAACTATGTGACATTCTTCCCCCTGCTACACCTCCATACCTACAAGGAAGGTGCTGGTTCGTTAGGATGCCCCTAGTTTTTATAGTGCCGCTTTATACAAGTTACTGTGACAAACACAATACAGTTTGTCAATTAGAATAAAATTTTCACAATATGTGGTTAATTCAAGAAACACTAATAAAAGTAATAAAATTAATAAGTTAGTATATTTGTACACAGGATTTATGGTTAAGAAGAGCGAGAATTCCTTACATTTTTATCAATAGATTATTCGTATGTTTTAATGAGTGCAAGAGTCCCATTGTCGGTGCAATGGAAGCGCGTTTGGGTATGTTAACGGCATTGATCTCTTGAATGATAAAAGATTCTAACGCGTCTCAGATACGAATCATGCGCACAATTTTGGGATAGCTGTTAAAAAACTTGATTTGCGTTTAATACAGTATTGCGTTTTAAATGAAGTGCACTGTGTTCACCTCATAGGGTAGTTGGGCTATGGGGGCTTTGGGCAAATTTCATACAGTTCCTTGTGCAAGAGAATCATCTGATTCTCCAAACGTCATGATGAATTTCAGAAAGTGTTAACTTTTGCGAATTATTTTGCCGGACCCCGTCCACATTTTCTGCACATAGTTAATAATATCTAAACAAAACTAACTAGAAATCGCGCTTTATTACGTCGCGATAGATGGTCTTGGTTATTGTTCAAAATCTCCCGCTGATGGATGCTGATAGGCGTAATAGGGCGAGCAATGTTCGGGCATCAAAACTGAGATGATTTTGATGACGGAGATGTGCTGGCGCTATTTGTGTTTAATCAAATAGGAGACAAAACAATGGCAGTAGATCCATTAGATTTTGTAGACGATCTTACCGTGGACGGTACAGATACACTGTTGGACGCCACTCAAACTAACACTAACAGTGATCGTGACAATGTTAACAATGCGTTGGTAGACAACGATAACGGCGACATAAATCAAACAGTCGATGTAGACGGTGGTAATGCAACTTCAGATGATGGTGCGGTTAACCCTGGCGGTACAGTCGATGTTGGAGACGACGGTTCGATTGCAGGTTCTACTTCTGCGTCAGGTGATGCGGCAGCAGAAGCTGAAGCGTTCACGCAAAACGTCCAGACGGGCGGCAATGTTCAGTCGAATGCTCTTAATGCAGAAATTATTGGCTCAAACCGCGCTGTTGATACCACTGGTGAAGACGACGTTCTGGCAGATGATGACAGTTCAGCTTCTACGGAAGATGTTCTTGAAGGTCTCGCCACATCAAATGTCAGTGCTGGAACAGACGCCGAGTTTGATCTTACTCAGACTAATAGCTTGCAGGACGTCGATGTTGTAGACAATGCGATAGTTACTCATGGTGCTGGTGAAGATGGCGCATTCAACCAAGACGTGGATGCAAATGGCGGTCTTAGTGTAAACTCCGACGTCGGCTTGGACATTGATGGAGGAGCGGACATTGACGGCGCGCCACTTTTAGATGACAGCGCGTTCGGTGATGATCTGTCAATCAGTGGTTCTACGAGTGCAACAGCAGATGCTGAGGCTTCAGCAGAAGCATTCACACAGTCAATCAATGTGGGTGACAACCTTCAGTTGAACGACATAACTGCCAATGTGGTAGGTGGAAACCAGAACGTGGTGGACACAGGTGAAGACAATGACGACAACGTTGGTCTTGCTGCCGATAACGAAGACGATACGGAAATTTTCTTCGGAACCGGAACAAACACCGATCGTCCTGAAGATGTTGGAATTGAACAGACCAACACGCTTTTCGACTCCGAAGGCGGTGCATCTGCAATTCTGAACCCAACAGTTAACAATGAGCTTGACGGCCTTGTGACACAAAACGTTGATGCGGTTGGTGGCAATTCTTCTACCGATGATGGTATTGACACCGACGATGATAACGACAGCATTGCTTTGAACACTTCTGTAGGTTCAAATCTTGATGTGAGCGGTTCAGCTTCTGCTTCTGCTGATGCAGCTGCAAGTGCAGTAGCATTCACTCAGTCAATTATTTCAGGTGACAATGCTCAGCAGAACACATTCGATGCAACCGTTGTTTCTGGCAGTCAGAACATTGCAAGCGTCGGTGGTGACAATGCTGGTACCGCTGAAGGAAATGCAGGTTCAACAATTGCTGACGAAGACACATTCGTTGAAGACGAAGATACCGAAGTTTCTGTTCTTCTTGACCAAACAAATACGATGCAAGATGCTGATGATATCACAAACGCACGTGTGACAAACGGTGATATTCCGGATGGCGGTTTTAACGATGGTGCCGATGTATCGCAGACAGTGAATGCCACAGGTGGCTCGGCAAGTGCCGAAGACGGTATTGACGCTGATGGTTTGGATGACGATGCTCTTCGTGTTGATGTGGGTAATGATGCTTCTGTATCAGGCTCCTCTTCAACCAGTGCTGATGCAACAGCAGCAGCAACGGCTTTCACTCAGGATTTGAATTCAGGTGACAACGTACAGGTTAACTCATTCAACATAGAAGTTGTGGGTGGTAGCCAGTCAACATTCACAGTTGGTGAAGATGACACGGAAGATCCTGCAGCATTGATTTCTGATGAAGGTGATACAGAAACTACTGTTGATCTGGACCAGGCAAATACCCTGACCGATACGGATGATATCACTACTCCATCAGTGTTTAATGATTCAGGATCCACAGTCGCTCAACAAGTAACTGCGACAGGTGGTACTGCAAACAGCGATGATGGTATTACGCTTGCTGGTTCTGATGACAGTCTGTTCTCCACGAATACTGGCGAAGAGATTGTCGGTGATGATCTTGCTATCTCCGGTGATTCTGATGCATCCGCAGATGCTGAAGCTGCTGCTGTAGCTTTCACTCAGAACATCGATACTGGTGACAATGCTCAGCAAAACAGCATGAGCGTGTCAGTAGTCGGTGCAAGTCAGACAACAACAAATGTAGCAGGTGATAACGCTGAAAATGGTGGTGATGTTGTTGCTTCCAACGTACCAGCTGATGCTATCGCTGAAACAGAAGGCGACAACCTTGGAAACACCACAACATCTGTGGTAGCTGATCAGGACAACAATTTACTTGATTCAGACAATGTTGTAAGCGCAGAGGTTACCAACGACTTCGACGGCCCATTTGGTCCTGGTGGTGAAGTTACACAGAATGTAACAGCTACTGGAAGTCAAGCTCAGGGCGAAGGTCCTAGTGGTGAGGCTGATGGTATTGATGCTTTCGGACTAGAAAATGCGATTTTCGATGGCAACATCGGAGATGACGGAAGTATTTCTGGTTCAACTTCTGCTTCTGCTGATGCGACAGCCTCTGCAACAGCGTTCACTCAAGACATCGTAACGGGAGACAACCTGCAAACTAATGCAGCTGCTATCTCTGTTATCGGTGGTAATGAGTTGTCTATCGATACTGGTGAGGATGATGCAGAAGGCATCGATGCCGCAACAACTGCTGATGCTGCTACAATCACTAATGTTGGTGACCCAGAAAGCGAAGTAAGCCTTAACCAGACCAACACTGCAAATGACAGGGACACCGTCTCTGATGCCGACGTGATCAATCAGGTTGGTGGTGATGTTGATCAAACAGTGGCTGCTAATGGTGGTTCACAATCTCAAGTGGCAAACGGTATTGCTCTTGGTGATACAGGTGAGGTTGCCCTTGTCGGAACAGTCGGTGATGACCTGGATATCTCAGGTAGTGCTTCAGCAACTGCTGACGCTGCTGCAAGTGCTGAGGCATTCACACAGGAAATTACAACCGGTGAAAATACTCAGCTGAACACCGCTTCAGTCAGTGTTATCGGAGGTTCAAGCAACACCAACAATGCTGGTGGTGACGACATCGGTGGCGCTGATGATATCGAGAGCGGCGGTGACGGATCAGGATCTATCCAATCCGGCAACACCAATGGCACAGACACTTATGTGTTGTTGAACCAGTCAAATGTTCTTGATGACAGAGATAGTGTTACAGATGCCACAGTACTTGCAGAGAACTTCTCCACAGTTGATCAAAATGGATCTGCCGTGGGTGGTACTGCCTCTTCAGGTGATGGCATCGGTGCAGATGTAGATGATGAAGGTGACCTTATTGGCACCAGCTCAATCATTACCGGTGGTTCCGTTGATGATGATGCATCAATTTCTGGGTCAACCAGTGCTTCTGCTGATGCAACTGTGTCGCTTGAGGCATTCACGCAAGACATCACAACCGGTGGAAATACTCAGTTCAACATTGCTGATGTTTCAGTAATTGGCGGTAACAGCGGTTTTGCTGAAACCGGTGAAGATGATCTTGGTGTCGGTAATCTTGATATTGAGACCGGTGATATCGATCTCGGCGGAACTGACAGTGACCTGGTGATCAGCCAGTCAAACGGTGGGCCTGGTGACGGTGCCGCAAGAGATAACGACATTATCGATATGGCATTGGTTCAGAACGACTCTGGTGGTGTCGGTGGCACGCAAGGTCTCGACCAGAACGCTCAAGCAAATGGTGCTGGTGGTGGTTCAGCTACTTCAGGTAGCGGTATCTCAACTGGTGGCAATCTTCTTGATGTTGATATCGGTGACGATGGTGACATTGATGGTGCAGCAGCAGCTTCCGCAGAAGCAGCAGCATCAACTGAAGGCTTTACGCAAGACCTTACAAGCGGTGAAAACCGTCAAGGAAACAGCGCCGAGGCTTCAATCGTCGGAGCGAACTCCAACACAAACGCTACAGGTGGTGATGATGTTGCCGGTGGTGATGACGTGGCATTCGTCGGAGTTACTGGTGATGCAGACTCACTGTTTGATATCGATCAGTCTAACAACCTGAATGATCAAGATTCAATCTTGAACCCGACGGTGACGACTACCAGTAATGGTGATACTACACAGATTGCCAACTCGAACGGTGGAAATGCCGCATCAGGTAATGGCATTGCAGCACTCGGAGAATCCGGTGAAGGTGAGGTTGGCGACGACCTGTCTATCAACGGTGAAACCATTGCATCAGCTGATGCCATGTCTACCAGTGAAGCATTCACTCAAGACATCAGTACAGGTGGTAACGTTCAGACCAATGCAACTGATCTATCAGTGGTGGGTCTTAATGATAACCTCTTCTTCACAGGTGAGGATGATGGTGACGACGATACTGATTTGATGCCATCTGACACTTCGCTTTCACCAATTGACGTTGGTGAATTCGATGGAGAACTTGGCGCTGATGGTGACGGTACAGATACCAGCTTCGACCTCACTCAAGTCAACGCACTCGCTGACAATGATACTGTGTTGAACCCAACAGTGAACACAATCGGTGGCGGCTTTGGCGAAACTGATACCGTTCAGACTGTGACTGCTAGCGGTGGTGTTGCCTCATCAGGTGATGGAGCAGCGGGTGGCTCAACCGGATTCTTCGGTGACTACGCGGTGCTTGATGATCTGTCCATCGAAGGTGTCTCTGAAGCATCTGCCGATGCTTACGGTGCTGCAGAAGCATTCACTCAGAACATCGTCGTCGGTGCGAACGTTCAAGTTAACTCAATCGACGTATCAGTTGTTGGTGGCTCATCAACAGTTAATACAGTCGGGGAGGACGACTTGGCATAATTCTTGAATGAACAAAACAACATCCTGCACGGCACGTGCCGTGCAGGACCATTTTACAGGGGTGTAAAACATACTAGATGATCACGGGAGACAGTCTTGTCTTACGATATTAACAGTTTGATTTGGCACTTCGCAGGTTACATAAAACTTGTTGAGGAAACAGGCACTTACAGCGTTAACTATAACAATTTCTCCGCAGGTTCTTTACATGTAAACATCGCAGCCGCCCACACGGCCCCAGCTTCACCTTCCAACCTGAATCCTAACACTTCGACCGGAAAACTTTATTCCGTTACCGAATTGCCAGATGTGAATGATGAAGAAATCGAAGCTGTTGTAGACCAAGCGATAGAGGATGCGGAAGAATTCACCAGTTTGAATACAGATGGAATACCGACAAGTCTTGAAGACATATTGTCCGGTTTGCCCATAGACTCTGGTTCCCCACCGCCATTGGATCTGCCCGCATTTACTTTCACATTCCGCTACATCGTAAGCGATACACAAGTCCGCACGATAAATGGCGAAAGTGTTAACATACTTACAGATAACGATTTCCTGGTCCATACAAGTGTATTGGATGCCAATCCCGACTTTGAAGTCTTTATGCCTTCAGATGCCGAACTGGCTACATTGCTTGAGTTGGCAGCCAGTCAAACGCCAGAAAAACTGGCCTTTTCTTCTGAAGAGGACCTGAAAGACGTAGCTTTGAGACTTTCCGAAATATTCCAGGAAAAGCCCAAGGATCTTGAGGAATACGTTGTAGAAGACGAAGAGGGGGAAGAGGAAGTCTTCAAAGAAGAAACAGAAGAAAATTCCTCGGAGCCGGCTGGTTCTTCTGAAGAAGCGCAGCAAGCAACTGCTGAAGAAGAAGAGAGTTCTCCTGCAGAGGAGAAAAAAGCCAAAGGCGCTTATGAGGAAGGTTCATCTGAAACTGAATCGTCAAATTATGATGCTGATCAGGCTTCTTACGAAGAAAGCGATCAGGATGAAGAGCCTGAGGTAGAAGCATCATCTGAAGATGAAGAAGTCGAAGAAGTAGCTCATGTAGAGGGTGAAGATAACACTTCCAGTGATGATGAGGATACAGACACTGAATCAGCGACATATATCGTTCAATCTGGTGAGTTGATTAGCGTGGATGAGCGCGACGAAAACTCTGATGATGAAGATGATGAAGACGACGATAACGACGACGACAGCTACGAATCTATTTTGCATCTTGGAAGCAACGAGGCAACAAACGTAGTATCTATCGTGGATACTTCAGAAGCCGGTGCAGGCGTAATCGTGGTCGGTGACTATTATGAAAGTAATACCATAATTCAGACAAACATTCTGAAATCAGATGAAACTGAGGCACTTTCGCCCATTCCAGAAGATTTTGATGCCGATGATCTTGATGATAATGATCTTGAGAACATCGCTGAGTTTGATCGTGACACAGGTGATTATATAATAATGGCACCTGCAGGGTTTGGCTTCCCGGAATACCAGGTAAGTGTTGAGTATGTTGATGGTGACTTTTTCAGCATCAGTGCAATTTTCCAAACCAATACATTGGAAGACCAGGACACGTTCCTAATTGATCAGCAAACAAGCAATTTCTTCATTGAGACGGGTAACAATACATCTGTTAATGCAGGGCAAATTATAGATGTTTTCCAGGAATACGATTTAATCATCGTCATGGGAGACTATAATGAAGCCAATTTCATTCAGCAAACCAACATTGTCCTAGATATAGACAATGTAAAATTTGAAGGAATTGATTCAGATGATGTTAATCTGGAAGACAATATACTTGAGAATGAGGCAAGTATTACAAATATCGGCGGTGGAGAACTATTTTCATCAATTAATGAAGGCGTAGCTGGCCTCGTCGACGACGTGGCAGGCTTTAAAGCCTCAGCCGGTTACGGTGACAATGAATTAGGCGGTGGCATACCGACTAATTTTGATAGTCATTTTAGTGTTTTATACGTATCGGGGGATTTCTATCAGTTCAATGCGATTGTTCAGACCAACATAATCAATGATATCGATAACGGTATCTTCGAAAGTCTCGATTCCGATGAAGACGATTGCGACGACAAAGATAATGAGTTCCTGACCGGCGAAAACGTAGCTCGGAATGAAGCATCGATCGTTGATTTCGACAGTCAGAGCGAATTCCAGTTCCTTGGAGGCGACTTCTACGAACAGGATATGCTGATACAGGTCGATATTATTACGAATAGCGAGGACGACATAGACACATTAATTGCGAAAAACGTAGAAGATTTGGTGCCAGAAGTTGTAGCATTTACCGGTTCTGGCAGTGACAACAATTCTTCCGATAATGAACCGCTCTTTGCCCCGGAAACTGAACTTTCCGATGGCGTAGATATGCTTGGATCAATGTTGGTGTAATGAGGAGATACATATGAACGAGCAGGGGACGCCACCAAAAAAAGCGACAGTCTCGAAAAATCAACCCAACAAGGAAAATAAACAAAAACAACAACAAACAAACACTGACAATAGTGCGGCAAATACGGCTCCTGACCAGTTGAAGGCAAACACAGCGCAAGCTGCTGGTCAAAGCCCGCAGCAAGCTAAGACTGCAAACGCAAGAGCTCAGCAGGCGCAGAAAGCAAATGCGCAAGCCCAAAATGCACTGGCTCAAGCCCGTGCTGAAGAATATGCGCAAGCTCAAAATGCCAGGGCTCAAGCACAAGCCAAGGGTGTCCAGCAAGGTCAGAAACCTAATGCTCAAGCGCAACAGGCACAGGCTCAAGCTGCTGCACAAGCTCAGGCACAGAATGCTCAAGCTCAAGCCCAAAACGCACAGGCTCAGGCCCAAGCTGCTGCTAAAGCACAGAAGGCGCAGGCTCAAGCCAATGGTGCACAACAGGCACACTCAGCCAATACACAAGCATCAAATGCTAAGGCACAGGCAGCCGCCAATGCTCAGGCCCAAGCTCAACGAGCAGCGGCTCAAAACCCGGGTCAACAGAACAGCCCGATCATAGAAGGTACAGCGAAATCAACTGATATAAAACCTTCGAGTAACCAAACTGCGGAGAAACCAGCGGCCAAAAAAGGCGAGCAACAGATCATTTCTCCAAAAGAAAGAATGAAAATTCAGCAGGTTAAGGGGAGTTCCGACTTCCGCAAGGTTCTGACGGAAGGCCTGGCCAAGATCAAAGCCAACCTTGCTATTGTTGCAATATTCTCTTTTGCAGCAAACATTCTCATTCTTGCTGTACCGATTTATCTATTCCAGATTTCAGACCGTGTGTTGACAAGTCGTAGTACCGACACCTTGGTTATGCTTACAATTGTTGTTGCTGGTCTGATTTTGGCCCACGTGCTTCTCGATATGATGAGGCGATACATCCTCATGCGAATAGCAGTGGACCTTGAAACCCGGTTAGGGGCACCCGTGCTTAGTGCGGCAGCACGGGCTTCCTACAACGGTTCCAGTAAGGAATTCCAATCCCTTTCCGACTTGCAGCAATTGCGTAGTTTTATTACCGGCTCTGTACTACTCACTATGTTGGACGCTCCGGTAGCTCCGCTATATGTGCTTGCAGTATTCTTGATACATCCGCAGTTGGGAATGATTCTCTGTGCGACAATGGTGATTTTGCTGATTATAGCAATCATCAACCAGAGAATGACCGCGCTTCCATTCGGCAAAGCGAATGCGTTTGCAATGCGGGCCAACCTTCAATCAGATGCGATGGCCAGAAATGCTCAGGTTATGAATGCCATGGGCATGGTACCCGAGGGCGTCCAGATCTGGGGTAGGGAGACCGCTGAGTCCTTGAAAGCCCAGGTATTGGGTCAAGATCGCAACATCTTTATGTCGGGTATTTCCAAATTCATCCGCTTGGGGACACAAATCTCAATGCTGGGTTGGGGGGCTGTACTTGCAATCCAGGGAGATTTGACCGGTGGTATGATCATCGCTGCTTCAATCATCGGTGGCCGCGCATTGGCACCGGTGGAAGGTACCATTGAAGGATGGCGCAGCTTCATACAAGCGCGTGCAGCTTACGCACGCATCCGCTCACTTCTGCAGAGTTCACCACTCAACCAGGACCGCTTGCGTTTGCCTGCACCTCAGGGTCGTTTGAGCGTGGAGCGCGTTTTGTACGTGCCACCGCCAAACAAAAAGGTAATCCTGAACGGTGTATCTTTCTCGCTCGAACCAGGTGACTCGCTCGCAATTGTCGGTTCATCAGGTGCCGGTAAATCAACGCTTGCCAAGATGCTTGTTGGGTCGATTTCCCCAACCGCAGGCAATGTGCGTCTAGATATGATGGATGTACGGAACTGGGATCCAAGACAGTATGGTGAAAATGTTGGCTTCCTGCCACAGGACGTGCAGCTATTCCCTGCTTCCATCAAGGCAAATATTGCACGTATGCGCGAGGATGCAACTGATGAAGAGGTCTTCAGAGCTGCAGAACTGGCGGGTGTTCATGACATGATTTCAGAATTCGCTGAAGGCTATGAAACAATCGTGTCAATGGATGGAAGTCCGCTATCAGGTGGTCAACGTCAGCGTATTGGCCTGGCAAGAGCGTTTTTCGGTCAGCCAAGACTGGTTGTTCTTGACGAGCCAAATTCAAACCTTGACACACCTGGTGAACAGGCGCTGGCAAGAGCACTGCGTGGTGCAAAGGAACTGGGCATGACTGTTATTGCGGTAACCCAGCGCCCAGCACTACTCGGTAGTGTAGATAAAATAATGATGCTCAAGAACGGGTCTGTTCAAGCGCTCGGCGGCCGGGATGAAATCCTGCCAATGATCACTGCAAACAGGAATACACCAAACCCGAAACTTGCGGCTGCGGAATAGGGGGAAGACATGTCTGAACTAGTGAAAAGTAACTCAGATATCGTTGAAGCCAAAGCTTCTCTGGAATGGCATTCATCCATTCCCCGAAGCAGCAAGATGCCCATCATCGGTGGAATTCTTGTCCTTGCTGCGACCTTTGGCGGTTTTGGATATTGGTCCGTGACAGCACCGGTAGCAGGTGCCGTCGTTTCAACGGGTACTTTTGTTGCGACTGGACAAAACAAGATTGTTCAGCACCTTGAAGGCGGTATCATTAAGGATATTGAGGTCAAGGAAGGCGATATCGTTGAGGAAGGTCAGGTTCTCGTCAATCTTGACGAAACAGCTGCAAAGGCAAATTTACGCCGTCTGATCCTTAGAAAACTTCGCCTTGACGCAACAGCAGCACGTTTGCGTGCTGAAGCGGCGAGGGAAGACACATTTGTTCTTCCCAAAATCGTAACCGAGCGTCGCGCAGATCCTGACGTTAAATCGATTATTGATAGCCAGTCACTGGCTTTTGAAACCCGCACCGCAAAAAGCAAGAGTGAAGTGGCTGTTTTTGAACATTCCAAGGATGCGTTGAACGAACTGCTTCAGGGTGGTTTGGCGCAGCTCAAATCCGTACGGGAACAGCAGGAGATATTGGAGCAGGAAATTCAAGCAAAGGAATCTCTGCGCAAACAGGGTATTGTCTCCAAGACGGAACTTCTTCGTGTAAAACGCGATCTGGTTAATTTGACAGGTGAAGAAGGTCGCCTTGTGGCTACCGTCGGTGATTCCAGACAACGGATTGCTCGCGCAAATGCTCAAATTGCCCAACTCATCAATGAGGCCTCAGAACTTGCAGTTCAGGAACTGCATACAGTTAGCGCAGAGTTGGATGATGTAAGAGAACAAGTCCGTGCTGCAACAGACGTATTAGACCGTCTCACAATCAGAGCGCCTGTAAATGGTGTCGTTGTGCGCCTCCAGTATCACACTTCCGGTGGTGTGATTGAAGGTGGCCGCAGTGTTATGGAAATTCTCCCGATCCGTGAAGATCTGGTGATCCAGACGCAAATCCGCCCGAAAGACATTAACAACGTCAAAGTTGGGCAGGAAGCCGGGATAAGACTTTCCGGATTAAACCCAAGAACAACTCCTGTTGTTGACGGAAAGGTTGTGTATGTGTCCGCTGACGCTTTACCGAATGAGCAACGTGGCTCACGAAACCAAAGCGACATCTATGTGGCTCGTGTTCAGATTGAAAAATCGGTCTACGAAGAGCTGAATGATTTCCAGCCAACACCAGGAATGCCGGTTGAGGTGTTCATTCGCACACGCGACAGAACCTTTTTTGATTACCTGACTGAGCCTATCAAGGACAGCTTCAACAGGGCATTTAGAGAGTCTTGATCAGATGTTTGGTTGGGGTGTCACAAAATTCAACAGGGCACACAAAGCGGTTATGGCTACGTTACCCATGTTCATCAAACACACCCAGGAAAGACTTGGCTCTTTTAGTGTAAATTCAAATTCCCCGTTTGTTGTGGGTTACATAACCGTTTTCTCATCCGAGATAGCGATCGCTAAGGTAGCAACCATCAGCGATACGGATTTGGGGTTACTGCAAACAACAGTCTTTGCGGACATTTTCAATTGCGACAAGATAGAGATAGGAGAGCGCATTTCTTTCCTGAGCGCTAAAAATGATCCTGATTTTCTATTGGGTTGCCACAAGGCTTATGACTTCAGTAGAAATCTGTTTTCAGTGGTTCATATCAGTGAGATCATTGAGTTCAATAAAAGTAGACACTTACAATTGGAATATGCGGGTGCGGGTAATAAAGGGTTAGACAATCCCCTGTTTGATGGTCCGCAGCGCGAGAACCTCTACTATCAGTGGATTGATAGTTTTGAGGGCCACCTCTAACTCTTGGCGTTCATATATTCTTCAAGCTTTGGAACAAAGGCCCAGATATCATTATTCAATTTGATCAACCGTTTCACCGTTTGAGCCATCTGTGTGATGCGTTTGTCATCCAGATCTCGAGAAGTGGTCGTCGTCAATTCATTCTTCTTAACTTGAATCTTCAGTGAATGCGTGTGGGTTATGGCGCCAGTACCATCAAGCTCAAACATGCAATGAATGAAGTCATTCCGGATTTTCGTGCAGTCAGAGAAGACGCGGATTATGCGTTTGAGTTCTTTGGCCAGAACCTCGTCTTCAATATGAACTACAGCCAGGCGGTTGATCAGATCAATTCGCGCCCTGGTAGTGTTGAGTGTTCCAAAGATTATTTTGGCTGAAACTTCATCGGTCTTAAGCAATGCCTTGATCAGGTAAATCAGCATGCTTTCATTATTGGACCAGCAGAATGAAAGGTTGCCGATCAGACTAAGGATGAGTGTGCGTCGGTTTTGCGTTTTTCGTTCAGCCACTTTTATAGCTTCAAAATCCAGTTTCTGACTTTTGTCTTTTATGTCATCCATTTAATTTCAGTTTGTTTGCGCCCGGAATCTTTAGGGCTCTAATATATACCGTCGCTTACACAATGTCTCTACTGGAGTTATGTTTTTGTTTTCAGGCTACATTTTTGGGAAAAGCTGCGGTTTCACAGATATGTCGACAAACAAGCTTAAAGCAGGAAGGGAAACCCTCCTTCAAGCTTTAAAAGTTCAATTTTGCGTTCCACGCCGCCTTCACCGGAATATCCACCAATACCATCTACGGCAAGAACCCGGTGACAGGGTATAATGATAGGGATTGAATTTCCACCACACGCCTGACCCACGGGTTGGCCGTAGGTACCCAGTTTTTCGGCAATGGCACCATAAGTTGTTGTTTCGCCGTAGGGAATTTCCAGCATTGCATCACAAACCGCCTGTTGAAACGCATCACCGCGAGGCGCAAGGGGAAGATCAAATGCTTTCAGATCACCATCAAAATAGGCGGCGAGTTGCTTGCGAGTTTCTTCAAGCAAGGGGCTCGACCCCGCTACTTCAGGTGATTTCCAGTCCACCTTGACGATCGCTTCATTTTCTTCGCTCACTGTGAGAACGCCATAAGGTGAGTCGATTTCTGCAGTTATCATGACGGGACCCGGTTTCCTATCCGAACACTTCAAGCTTGATCGGGCGCACAACGCCATCAGGTCCATTGGTATCAGCAATATCCATTGGGCAGGCCGATATAACTATCAGAAGATCGCTTTCCGCTTTCATTTCCAGATATTGTCCAGCCTTAACTTCCGGAGGTACAATCGCAATATTATTCCCATTTGTTATGGAGACGTTCTGGAAAATATTGAAGGGTGAGGGCAGTTCAGGTGCTTTAGTCCCTGCTTCTTCCATGGCTAGGAAAAAATTTTCCTTACAAGAGCGATGATAACCCACGTGTCCTAAAATTTCGTACCGTCTTGGATCACAGGCAGACATTAACATGTCATGGGTCCCAGGTGAGGTATCTTCCAACACAGTGAGGATTGGGTATCTGAAATTGGAATAAAGGCTGTCACCGATCTCTGGCATCAGTTTTTCAAGGGTTGATCTTGTATGTTCAGCCGAAAGGAAAACACTCATATCATCAGCGTGAAAAGCCCAAAAATCCGCCACTTGAGGGCCTTCTATTGCTGTTACCCGTATCCGATCTCCAGCAGCCACTTTCACCTGCGTCCAAAATCCGCCTTCGATTATGGTTTCTTGCTTCAACCCCATTAACCAGGTCTCCAATCATATCTGTCTTTCATTATTTCCATGCTGCCCAGCACCATTTCTCCAAGTGCATCCACGTCGTTTTTTGCCAGATTCGTAAGGTACAGACACGATACCGAGTGCTTGTGAGGGCCAATCCGGCTCAATTGATCACTATAGGCTTCAAACCCAGGCATGATATAAATCGCCATATTTTGCTTGCGCGGTGAAAAGCCTGTGAGAAACCAGTCTCCCTCTCGCCCGCTCTTATATTTGTAGTGGTAGTGTCCGAACCCAATTATCGCGCTATCAGATTTGCCGGCAAGTCCCGCTGCCCACAAAACCGGCTTCATCCCCGTCCATTGCTCAAACAGGGGTAACAACTGAAGCGCATCTTCACGTCTGCGCTTGTGTTCGACTTCTTGAATGAAGGCTTTCGCGTCGCCATCTGTAGGGCTTGTAACATTTCCGCTCATAGCAACAGTTTAGGTGACCTGATGTTCACCGCAATCCATTTCTTGGCGCTGTCGTAATTTTTTTGTTACAGGTGATGATAACCGGAGTGAGTTTTCATGTCTTTCGAAGAACTGATAGCATTGCAACCTGCCTGGGTTCAGTACTGGCTAAACTGGCTGTTTTTCGGTGCTTTTGTGCTGCCGCTGGCCCTGTTGATCTGGAAGCAGAGCCGTATCCCGGCAATTGTCACACTTCTTTCCAGCATCGCTTCCGGTGCTGGTGTCATGTGGTTGTTCTCCCAAATGGGTTATGTGAAGTTGCTGGGGCTCGGACATATCATCTTCTGGACACCGGTCTCTTTCTATCTTTATGCGCAGATGAAGCGGGAGGATATGCCAACCTGGCCCAAACGGATCATGGCTGTAATCCTGATAACAATCCTCATATCCCTGGCATTCGATTATGTGGATGTGGCGCGGTATATTTTAGGCGAACGCGAACCCTTCACCGGCTAACCAAAGTTCCATCGTCGCTCTCATAGTAAGCAGCGAGCACGATCATCTGGCTTTCATGCGGCATTTCTCAAATCAAAATTGCAGCATTATTGAGATTCATCACATATTATACAATAGAAAAGTATGTTAAAAAAATAATATAAAATAATATAATTAATTCAAAAAATCGTAAAAATCTTATTGATATAATATTGAAAAACAAAAAATAATACATATATATTATATAATATGAATAAATATCAAATAGCAAAATGATAGAAATATTTATATTAAAAAAAGGAGAAATATACATACAGGAGGGAAAGTTATGTCAAAACTTCCAATGGGTAAATTAAAATCTGGACTAAAGGGTGCAGGATTTAGTGCGAGTCTCGCAAAATCCTTGGCAACCGGAGCTGCAGCCATATTCCTGGCATCAGCCGTATGGGGTTCATGGTTTACTGTTGCCGAGGGGCACATTGGTATCACCACCCGTTTCTCAAAAGCCACTGGCCAGGTTGGCCCAGGGCTTCACACCAAGCTTCCATGGGTAGATTCCGTGAAGCACATTGAGGTGAGGGAGCGTAAGAACGGTGAGGAGCTTTCCGCCGCAACCAAGAACCAGTTGCCAATGGAGGCAGTGGTTACGGTCAACTGGGCTGTTAACTCAGATGCAGGTCTCTCCCTGTATCAGAAATACGGTAGCCTTGAGCAATTCGAGAGACGGATCCTTGATCCCAAGCTTCGTCAAGCCGCGAAAGCAGCCTTGTCTGAATTCAACGCCGATGAGCTGATCCGTAACCGTAATGCCGCAATCCAGCGCATTCAGGATAACCTCTCGGAATTGATGCAGCCTTATCCGGTGACCGTGCATTCGCCACAGATTGAGAACATCAACTTGCCGCCCACTTACATGCAGGCAGTCCTGGAAAAGGAAAAGGCCCGTGAGGCAGCGGTACGCGAAGAGTACAATCTGCAGAAGCAGAAGCTTGAAGCAGCCCGTCTGGTTCAAACCGCAGAGGCTGAGCGTGACAGCGTGAAGGCAAAGGCAGACGGTCATGCCTACCGTGTGACCAAGGAAGCCGAAGCTGAGGCCCAGGCAATCCTGCTCAAAGGTGAAGCTGAATCCGCTGCCGTAAAAATGGTGCAGGAAGCATTGTCAGATAACCCGCTGCTTGTTCAGTACGAACAGGCCAAGCGCTGGAACGGGTCTCTGCCAAGCACAATGGTTCCGGGAAATGCCGTACCATTCGTGAATGTGCAATAAAACCAGGAGCGAGGTGTCGAGCCTCGCTCATTCGTTGGGACAGAACTGTCCTCCCGCATTAAGCGAGCCTTGCGCAAGGTCCGCCTCATATCCTGAAAGTTATATTTGGTATCCAGAGCGTAAGGAGGACAGTGATGATACTCCAGATATTCGAAACAATCGTCATTGGAGGCATAGCGGCAAAGGCGATCATTGCCATTTCACAACCCATGCCAGCCGCTTCCTGTGAAGAGATTGCCCAGGCAATCAACATGAGCACCTACAAGGCTGAATGCCTGGTGGCTGACGACTGATGAGAGGGAAGGTGGGGAAGGGACTTCTCCACCGATGGGTTAGCCCTCAGACCTTACAATCGATTTTGAAAGACGCTGCGCAATGGGTGCAGCAAAGATGATTACCACAAACGCAACCGGCCAGGTGGGTGCCCAGGCTTTCATCCAGATCATGAATTCAAAGCCAGAAAATCCCAGATTGATCAGCGTCACAGCGCCAGACACGAAAAACGTCATCAATCCGGTGAGTAAGAACTGAAAAACCCGGATTTCATATTTTGCTGGAATCATGTGTCACCTCTTAAGCCACTCAGACATATGTGCTTTTTGGTGTGATTGGCAAGAGTAAAAGGGAAGAGAAGGAGCGGTCATCCTGTAATCTTGCAGGCAATGTTACTTTCTAATCGTCACGGTGCCTCGGCAGCCAAAAGAGTTTTTCCAGGTCCCACTCCCGGATTTGGGTGTGGCCTTGCCCTCATAAAATGCAAGCCCTCTACCAACGGTGCCCTTGAAGGTGCCGTCGTCCTTTATTTTCCCGCGAACTCTCTGAATTGTACCTTCTGTTTTCAGACTTCCCTTGATTTTCCCGTTTGTTATGGAAACTTTGCCCGGAGAAGCCGAACAACCACTCCCAACCTGTGTTTTGATGATGAATACCCAATCGCCATCGTAGGGACCGGCAAATGCAACGGTCACACTCAAAATGTATGAGAAAACAAGTGTCAGTATTTTAATTTTAGCCATGTAAGAAACCCACCTCTTATGAATACCTTGCCCCTAAGCATTGGACTATACTATTTAATACATGGCAAGACTTGTTTGCATATTGTGTTGAGGGCGTCACAACCACATCCCGTGCATAACTAGCCGAATTCTTCATGGAAATGTCCGACAATCGGTGCATCTTTGCATGCGATGAGCTTGCCATCAGTGATGCGCTTACTCCCCATCACAAGCCATGGATCGTCAGGACTGCCTAGTTCAACATCAACACGCAATATTTCCGGGTTTTCGCGTGCCGCCTTGAGATTGGTCAATCCGCTATGGAAACACCCTTCCACAAGACCTTCGGCAACCTCGATGATGGAGCCCACATGGACCTTCTCAGGCCAGGCAGAAAGATCCGCGTACGAGGCTGTGGCTGGTTGTAGAGCGATGGTTTTAGGGTCTAGAACGTCTTTGCGGGTTACAATTCCCAAGTCTTGGCTGGCGGAAATAAACACATCCATAACATGCACACCGCTCACAAAACTTCCCTTTCCGACGATTTCCGCACATTGCGGATGAACGCCACAAATCAGGAGATAGTCCGCTTTGCTGGTGGCAACCATATCATGCGCATCGTTAAAATCATCCACCAGAAGAATTTGAATGTCCCGCAGATTTCGAAACGCCGCGTAAGCCCTGGTGACCATCTCATGATTGGTTCCGGCAGGACCTAATGTGACAAAAACAGGTGTCTGACTTTCCCTGCTCATCTTGATCTCCTTTATTTGTTTGCGCTGACAAAAATGGTGCTGCAGATCAGGCTTTGTTTACCGTTGGATTCCCTGAAACAGATACCTGTGATCGAGGCAGGCGCTATCACATGTTATCTTCGGTTCATTGATAGCAATCGGGAAACCTTCCCCGCATATCTTCCAGATCGTAAATAGGGGGCCCGCCATGAGATAGATGTGAGACAAGGAGACCGAGACCTTGCTGAGAAATGGAAAGCCTTGGTGCTTCTAGACATTTGGCGAGCTGGTCTACAATGAGCCAGGCCGTCAACAATCTGAATGAGGTTAAGTGACTCCAGAATAGCTGCGAAAGAACATAAGAGCCTGTTTCTGAAAATGATGTTTCACTTAGGCTAAATTCGATTGTCAATTCATTCAGAAAGCTTTGCCAGTCCTCCGGGTCCCGAAATACTGCACGTTTTCCATTTTCCAATGTTGAGACTAGTTCGTCGTTTAAGCCAAGTATGTATTCAAAGGACAACAGTGTTTCTGTCTCGACTTCGGTGGTTTCCAAGCGTTGCCTTACCGGAGCAATTCGATCACATATCTCGACAGCGCTTAGACCAACATCAGAAGTGATACAGTTGGCAGATTGCAAATGTTCGAAACAAACAATAGGCATAATGTTGCGCACGTTTTGGGTCTCCGTGTGGATTGGGTACAAGTTACAATTTCTCCTAGGACAGTAGTTTCCCATTGTCCAATTTGGGTCGCTGTTTAAGTTTGTCTGTTAATTCGCAATATTGGACATGCCTGATCATTCACTCGGGCCTTACAGCTCAGTGTTATGATTGTTGCACATCCCCTCCGTGGTAAGGCAAGCTTTGCGCCGCCGATACCTCAAGGACAAGCTGGCGAAGCCAGTGCCAGTCCGTGAACGGTCGCTGTCCCGGAGGGATAGCGAAACCAAATAAGTACAAACATGCGGGGCTTTCTGAAGAAAACCTCTAATGAATGTATGTGTGGCTCTCGTCAGAAAGCCCCGCGTGAGGATTTTTAGAACCGCCTCCCGATATAGGCTAACGGGGCCGGCCTTCAAGCAGTGGAACAGCCCGAACCTGCTCCAGCATACGCCTCACTGTCCCTGTCCTCATTTGCATTCGGTAAACAAACTGAGCTTGTACTGAACTTGTGTCGTGGTCGTAAATCACGGCGGGTTCAACGAACAGGCGATGGACCAATAATACTATGGCCAGAATGTGCGGGGATAAGTTTTTTTGATTTTTTTATTTTGTGTCAATCGGCAGGAATGCGGACAAAGTGACATAATAAAAAGCACCAAGGCGTGGAAATCGAAGATACCAAGTCTGACAAAAGACCAAAACTATGATTTGGTTAAAAACGCAGGCATTTTTCGTTAGATCTAACGTGAATTCCCGATACATAATGCGTAGAGACACGATGAAGAGATGAGGGACAAATCTTGAAATATGGCCTCCATAAAGCCCAGTACGAAGAGATTTTGAGTAGTCTCGCACTGGTTATTTATGCGAGATCTGTTGACTATGGAGACGGTCAAGTTGTCTTCGAACATTTTGCCGAGAATGGGTTTGAGGTGCCATGTAGCATACTCACCGAAGCTGGAATAATGCAAGTTGCCGGCACTTATCCTTCGAACCAAAAACCACACAGACATGCCTTCTTGAAAGGCTGGACTACGACTTCAAAACTCAAAATCAAACAAAAACCAACCCTAACGAAGCTGGTCGACGTTCTTGTTGCCTTGTGCTTCCTGGTCGATTGGGACAAGGCAGAATTTTCCGACCTCGACCAAAACGAGAAAACTGGTAGCACTCCCCCGAAACTGAATGTCCTTGATCAATGGCGCTTCAACAGCCAAGAACAGCATGCTTTTCATAGATATGCATTTCATCGCGCAGTTGAGCAACTTGCGCGGACAAATTTGGTTCGCTGGCGACCGACAGGAGGATTTGACCTTCTTGTTTCTTCTAACGGAGATCCTCCGATTGATTTTAGTGAAGCTGCTACTTTGATTTTGGCAAAGTATGCCTCTGCCTGATCGCCCGATACAAACTTCAGTTCCGGGTAACCAATGAGACCAAAGAAGAAAAGATGAACCCGTTTATGTCAAAGAATAGCAGACCATTTTTCAGCCCGCGTGAATGTATGCCCTTTGTGAAATACGCGATGCACCTTTTCTGCATGGTTCTTTTAATGTGTAGCATTCCGCTCACCACTGCTTTTGGTTCTGTAAACGGTAAAACTTTTTGGTCGACATATGTAAACGATTCCGAAGCGTCCGGATTCATGGAAATATATCGTTATGAGGAGATCGGTGTATTTCGAATCTACATCAGTTGTTTTAAGCAGAGCGACGCAGGCACCGAACAGGTTACCGTCGTTATTCCCAATGAATATTTTCCGGCCCTCATCGACGCACAGATCAAGGAACTTGAAATATCGGTACCAAAATTGACAAAGCCCGTCATCATGCTTCCCAAATCCGGGCCTCCAGGATTGGCAGGTGCCGTGACAATGCGTTTTGTTTCTGAACCCAACGAAGTACGACGCCTGATCTCTGTCCTCTATGCCGGGTATAAGCGATATTTTATTGACGAACCGGCAGTCAGCGACGATCAACGTGAAGCTTACAGTCAACGCAAGTTTATCGTGAAAATCCGCGGCATTGAAAACGGCGCTGACTTTGAATTGCAAATTGCTTTTTCTTACACTGGAACGTATGCGGCCTATAAGCTCGCTGAGGTATGCAGTGTCAAACCAGCGCTGTTGGTCGAAGACTGAAGCCATAGACCTATGTTGCGAGAATTGGCACCTATTTTGAATGTCCAACTAGGGCTCACTGCTGTCATTGAAGCAAACTTTGGCGACTTAACGCCGTAAATGGCAGGAATGCGGACAAAGTTACCTATCAAGAGAACTTTCTTAAGGTCTGTTTGTTGGAGAAAGTTGCTATTCGACATTTGCAATTTTGCAGGGATATTTCTAGTCTCCTACTCATGGAAAAGATTGATGCTGAAACAATCAGAAATCTCAAACACAACGATGTTGAGAAAGTTCTGTTCTACAAAATCGATGAAATTACCACAGACCTAATATGTTGCGATGTAGAAGTTACTGATGGTACGTGGAGGTTTCACGAAGAATTAGAAGGATGGGAGCTGTTATTGGAACATCTAGAACAACTACCCAACTACAAGCGAGATTGGTTTAAATTTGTTGCATTCCCGGCTTTCAAGCGCAATGAGTTTGTCGCTTGGACCCGATGAATCGGATGAAATAGCGAAAGATTGGCTTCTGGACATAGTCAAGCTTTTTGCCAATCGAGGAATAATACTAGCCCCGGTATTTGAGTTTTGATTTCGTAACAACTTAAAAAAATAAGCCCACATGCAAGTTTCGCTTGTGGAGTGAGTTGTTCAGTTCGAGCTGTTTTTTGGCCGTATTAGGTTCCGTCCAAATCTCGGACTTCTCGATGTTCTAACGTAACTCAACGGTGTTTCTTGGCCCACGCAGCTTCTTTTCTTTTCTTCTTACTGCCACGTGGTAGATGCTCTCTAGTTGATAAAATAGATTTTACATCCGTCCATGCTTCTTCCCAAATGGCGCTTTCCTTCATGACGATCATTCCGGTATTTATTATTTCAGCTCTGCGGTTTTCAGTAAATTCTGCTCCTGGGCCCGAAACATCAAATTCTTCTCGAAGACCCCTTAGCCTTTCGAGTCTCGAAATTAAGGAACCCGTGTGCATTTTCTCCAGCTCATTTTTTGAAACTGGTTTTACATGATTTACAAATTCTAAAATATTTTTGCTCATAGCATTATCCATTGGATCTCAATTGGATTGTAATCTGGTAAACCAATAATCTGAAGCCCGCTTCTGCTTCATAACAGACCTCCAGCATCAAAACCTCAATGTCCATGTTGGACTCAGAACGGACAATGGCGCAGAAATTGACAATCTCATAAGCGCGGAAAGAAAGCACACAGTCACCACGCATCGTCAGAAGCGCCCACAACACTGGGGTACTTGCTGAAAGGCTTTGTTGATTAACGATGTTTTTGGGCCCAAGCCTGTTCTCGTCTTCTTTGTTTACTGACTTTTTTGTTCCCGCGCTCCACATGCTCTCTTGTGGCCAAAATGGATTTTACATCGGCCCATGCTTTACGCCATATGTCAGTATTCTTGAAGACTTTTGAATCGACCTATTGGTCAAACAGGTTGAAATCAAACCGATAACTGATACCCACACCGACACTAAACTGATCTTCATCTCCCAAACGAACAATCGGACTGTCTGCAGCATCGTTGATTAACCGTTCCCATCCTGCATCGAAATGGAGCGTAGTTCGGTCGTTCCACTCATAACTCATGCGCATTTCAACCCCGGCGGAATTAAATCCAGAGCCCGGATCAAACACCGCCAAAAGGGAGCCGGGAGCAGCCGCTTCTGCAGCTGTGACCCCAAAATAGGTGTCCATAAAATCATTGGATCCCCAGTTAATTCTTGGCCCGAACACCAGTGTAGTTCTGTCTGCAGGCTCAAACGTGAAGTCCATACCCAGGGTACCGGTCTGACCATCATGGCCGTTAAAGCCCTGACGGAACTCTGCAAAGGTCCTGATCCAATCATATCTGTATTGAATGCCAAGACCGGCCTCAAAAGCCCAGTCGATGGTGTTTGTACCTGTCAGATCAACAGAATCGGAAGCCTCCCGTTCACCGATAAACGAGAATGAAGGATAAATCGAAAAGCCACGTTGTTTTGACTTTCCATCAACCACCTGGCCCAATCCCGGGATGTAAAACCGTCTGACATCAAAGACCGGAACAGCGGAAAGTTCATAATCATCAGAACCAAAATATTCTGGCTTAACTTTTCCACCTGCACCAACAGAAATGGAGTACTGATATTCCAAGCTTTCATCCGCGAACGAGGTATCTGTGTCCGAGTTGGCCCAGACTTGCGATGTGGCTTGTAAGCCGGCCAGAACGCACGCGGTTGAGAGCTTTAGAACCTTGAAGGGAGCGACCATTTACTGTCTCGTGAGTTGATTAACGAAGCTGGATTTCAATTAATTCCATATTATTGTTGTTTAATGTAGCGCTGGTAAATTTCAAAACAATAAATGCCCATGCAGCCGAAATAATCTGCTCTAACAAGAAATGCGAATTTCGGTTCCTGTCTGCAAATATTCAGCTGATTTCCATTAGCCAAATTTCGATCAAAGCCACCATTGCCCTGCGGTCGTTCTGTCCTAGTTTTAAGGCCAGCATCAAGAAACCGGGACATTGTGAAATTATGGCAGTGGATAGCTCGCGAAATCTCTCTGAAGCCGAGCTCAGCGATATCGTTCAAATGGCTTTGTCCGATCATGTGAGCTTTGCGCAAATCAAGCTGCAATACGGCCTTGCTGAGAAAGAAGTGAAATCCCTGATGCGAAACAACCTGAAGCCCGGCAGCTATCGCGCCTGGCGCAAACGGGTCAGAACTTTCTCTGACAGGCGTTCAAACTACAAGTGAGATCATGCCAGTCGCTTATCTCTGCGACGCATTTACTGAGCAACGGCGTCACAGACAAACGCTTCAAGCATATCCCTCAAGGGGATGGTCGCGCCCAGCCTGCGTCCAAGGAGATAGAGACCAACGGCCTTGCGTTGCAGAAACATAAGATCGGCTGATGGAACATCGTCAAAAGACCTATCGGTCGCCAATTCCATCCCGATTGACCGAACATCCTCAAGCAGGGTCTCACTGGCAAAGTCGAAGTGGCTATCTCGTCTGATTGCCCCGAAGACATAGGCGATGATGCGATCAATCATTTGCCGGTGACGCATATCGGTTTTTTCGCTGTAGAAAGACAATTGCAAGGAGAGCACTTTCAGTTTCTTCCGATCACCATCGAGCCCGGCCTTAAGCAGTTGGCGATACAGCTCGATCGTCTCCTGATCAACCTCTCTTGCAGCTCCGAAATCGAGTAGGCCAATATTGCCTGACTTTGCGTCATAAGTGTAATTGCCGAAATTCGGGTCGGTCTGTATCAGGGCGAACTCGAAAAATTCTTCGAGCGCCAAACCAGCAAGCCGTTTAAAGATGGAATTTCGAACATCCTGATCTTCTGTTTCAGCCGTTTCGATGGAGCGCCCCGGCACATAGGACATCGCAAGGACCTTGTCTGTGGTGAGTTCAGGGTAAATGGTCGGCAACACAAACCCGGCTTTGCCGGACAACTTCTGCGAGAAAAGATTTACGTATCGGGCTTCCTGGCGATAGTCGCACTCTTCATGCAGTTGCTTCTTCGCTTCATCGATCAGCGGGTCCAGAGTTTGAGGTGAGGGTGCAAAGCCGGTCAATCGAAACAGGGAGACAACATTTTCAATGTCACTGTCGATGCTTTGCGCAACGCCCGGATATTGAACCTTTATCGCCAGTTCGCTTCCGTCCAAAAGGGTGGCGCGGTGCACTTGACCAATCGAAGCGGCAGCCATCGGAGTGGTATTGAACTCAGCGAACAGCGCTTGCCAATCCTTTCCCCATTCCTCAGACAGTACCTTATTGAGTTGAGATTCTGGCATAAAGTCTGCCCCTGCGCGCAGCCTGGTCATCATCTCCGCCAGTTCACGCGGCATGAATTCTCCTGCATCCATGGAGATCAACTGCCCGAGTTTCAGGGCTGCACCGCGCATGCGGGCCAGTTCATCTGTGATGCCCGAAACATTCTGCGGCGTCATCAACAGGTCTGCCGGGCTGGGAAGTTCCCCTTGAGAAAGCTTGCGCGCGCCTTCAAACAGGCTTCTAGCAGCAATCTTGGTGCCTAGTTTTCCAAACCCTGCCAGTCGACTGATCCGGTGCGTTGGTATCCTTGAAGTCTTGCGGCGCCCGGCGCTCATGCATTTTGACTTTCGTTGGCTTGTTTCTTTTTCGCAAACCACTTTTGTAGTCGTGGACGGTGCTGCAGAAAGTAATCGTACAACCGGTCCAACAACCAGGCTAAGGGCTTGATGCGGAAAATCCACCCGAATGGTTTGAAAACGGAAATTGAGCGCCACAAACCGGCAAAAGCGCTTCCACCGCTGAGAATTTCCCCTTCCTTGGTAACCACATGAAACCGGGACATAGCTTCTGTTCGGGACAAGCCCGGATACACATATTCTTCGCTGCAACTGCTCACATCAACCCAATCAACCTGTTCGGCACCAGACCTATTCCTGTAAAAATTGATCTCTCTTTCGCAAAGCGGACAAGCACCATCATAGAACACTTTGAGATTTGCCTTGTTTGCCATGAATTCTGTTTCCTGCAGTTGATTGCAAACCAATATCTTCTACGGCTGTACATGGGCCAGTTACATCCGAATTCCATACCGATGTTGGTAAGAAATAAATGCAAACCAGCCTTTTATTTTCTCTCCTCAGATGACACTCTGCCGTAAGAGCGTTGGAATTAGACACAAGGTCACTCACATGAAATCAAAGCTAAGAACCATCTTCCTTTCATTGGTGTTCGCCATTGTTGCCTTTCCACCAGGAACCGCGAATGCCACGACCAATATGGAATGTGAGGGCATCAATTCCGATGCTGAAGTGACCATATTGTTTGGGGCAGGGCCCTTGCTCGCCGCGTTGGAAGCGGATGTGGTGCTAGGCGATGAGGTGATTTCAACCAGAGGACGCGAAGGTGCAGATGCTGCATACATCGTGCAGTTCAGAGCTGACGCGAAAGAGATGACTCTTGAACTGGTGGATGATCAGGCAGACCAGCACCTTGCCACAATCAGACTTCTGAGACATCTGAGTGTCGAGGATGAAGGGCTTCAGGTCGGAATATTGAGGTTCAAGGACGCAAAACCTGTGGGCATAACCTGCATCGGGCCGTAAGAGGAAACTGCCGCTGATATTTTTGTCACAAAGTATATCGTGACCAAGCGACTGCCTGTATTTAAGTCGCTAATCATTGATGTTTGGAACAAGATTGCTTTATTTGATAGGCACAGTATTTGGAGATTTGAAATGAGTACAGATGCAGAACTCTTGGGTTGGGCCGTATGCGCTAACATATCTGATCATATCAGGGGTGGAACCGATCCGGACAGGTTCTATCAAGGTACCAAGATGTTGTCACCAGGAACCAAAGTTTATTTGGGTTCAGCCTATTGGGGCATAGCAGGTGAAAGAATCCATGTTGTAGGACTAAGGCGTATATCCAGAGATTTTGTGAATTGTGTTGTGAATATTGGAACCTTGCAAAACATTCGGGTTAGTCCAATTTATTCTGCGTCAACTTTTAAGAAGTTGGAAAGGCTGCAAGCAGAACTTTATGGGAGCAGGCAGGAGGCAGAAAAATACCAAAAAATATGCTCCGACGTCTCCATACATGAAAGACCGAAAAAACTCGCCACTGAAACAAGACATGGACCATGGGGTTCTTGGGAAGCCGATGTTTATCGTAATGAATGATCTGTGAGGGTTGATACAGGTTTCATAATGATTGGCTAAATTTTTCGGTATCACCACAATCAGACTTCTGAGACATCTGAGCGTCGAGGATGAAGGGCTTCAGGTCGGAATATTGAGGTTCAAGGACGCAAAACCTGTGGGCATAACCTGCATAGGACCGTAAGCGGAGGCTTACTTTTCCGGAGCATATTGCACAGGGTCTACCGCCTCCGGTCGATCATCCACAAACAAATTGGTTGAAATCGGCTCGCTGCGCGCAATTACCTTTCCATTTCGGATGACGGCAATCCTGTGTGCACGCAATCGGATTGCCTCGATCGTGTCGCTTGCTTGCAGGAGGTTGAAACTGGCTTTACAGCCCTTTGCCACGCCGTACCCCTCCAGCCCCATGATCTGGGCTGAGTTCTCGGTGACGGCCTTAAAGCACCAGTCCATGTCCGAGCGGCTCGACAATTGCCCCACATGAAGCCCCATATGTGCCACATCCAACATGTCAGCACGCCCCAGCGAATACCACGGGTCCATCATACAATCAGAACCAAAGCCCACACTGATCCCCGCATCACGCAATTCGCGCACCCTCGTCTGGCCCCGCCGTTTGGGAAAAGTGTCATGTCTGCCCTGCAACATGATGTTGATTGACGGGTTGGGAATGGCGTGAACTTCCGCTTCTGCGATCAGAGGAATGAGCTTCGAAACGTAATAATTGTCCATCGAATGCATAGAAGTGAGGTGAGAACCCGCCACACGGCCCTGAAGACCCAGTCGTTGAGTATGATAGGCGAGGGTTTCAATATGACGGCTCATAGGATCGTCGGTTTCGTCACAATGCATATCGACCATCAAGCCGCGCTCAGCTGCAATCTCGCACAATTGACGTACGGACTCCGCACCTTCAGACATGGTCCTTTCGAAGTGCGGTATTCCGCCCACGATATCAACGCCCATATCGAGCGCGCGGATGGTGTTGTCCATGGCGGTCGGGTCACGTAGAACCCCATCCTGCGGGAAGGCAACAAGCTGCAGGTCCATATAGTCTTTGATCTTTTCACGCACATCGAGCAGCGCCTGCACACCTTTTAGCTCATCGTCGCAGGTGTCCACATGAGAACGGATCGCGCCGATGCCCATTGAGACAGCGAGGTCGCAATATTTCAGCGCCCGTTCGATGATCTCATCGATACTCTGCAGCGGTTTAAGCTCACCCCAAAGAGAAATGCCTTCTAGCAGAGTACCGGAAGTATTCATTCGTGGTCGACCCAGAGAGAGCGTCGCATCCATGTGAAAATGCGGATCTACAAACGGCGGGCTCACCAGCCAGCCACCGGCATCAATAGTCTCTTTGGCCTCGGCATCGATATTGGCTTCAACAGCGGTAATGAGGCCATCCTTGCATGCGATGTCCATGCCGTTACGGCCGTCACTCAATGCTGCATTTTTTACGATCAGATCGAACATTGCTGCTCCAGACTTGTTTTGACGCCATATTGCTAACTCTTCTTGGTTGAGGCAACCAGTACGGCCGGTTAATCAACATGGCAATTGAGTTTCAATTGGGGTTTGTGCCTGTCATGACATGCTTTCAATGTCTGCAGAGTGTTATGCAAATGATTTAGCAGGATTTGAAGCCTCAACCTTGGAGGCTAAGTGGATACCTGAACACCCGAAATCTAAGCAGAATCTGCACCAGCCAAAGATGGACAAATCAAATCAAAAACAATAACTTGCGGCCATGACTCCTACCGTATTTTTTGCAGTGATACTGGCCGCTTTGTTGCACGCCACATGGAATGCATTGGTCAAAGGCGGTTCTGACAAGCATGCTTCAATGACGGCAATCGTTATCGGTCATGTGCCCATAGCGTTGGTACTCCTGCCATTCGTGTCTCAACCGGAATTGGCGAGTATCCCCTGGCTCGTGGGCTCTTTGCTCATACACCTAGGTTATCAGTTGTTTCTGGTCGCAGCCTATCGCATCGGCGATCTCACACAGGTTTATCCTATAGCGCGCGGCTTTGCGCCGCTGGTGGTTAGCCTCGTATCCGTGTGGTTTCTGGGCGAAATCCTCAGCACATCGCAAACATTAGCCATCATCATGATAAGCATCGGCATCACGTCAATTTCGCTGGTACACCGCTCTCAAGGCACCTGGAAAAACAGGGCAGTCGTGATGGCTCTGATTACAGGCTCCTTCATCGCAGCTTACTCAATTGTAGATGGCGTTGGTGCACGCATCGCTCAGACGGCTTTCGGTTACTGGACCTGGGCTGCCATTGGTAATGCCTTTGTCTTTTGTTCCTGGACGCTCTTCACCAAACCACATGTGTTCAAGGAAATCCGTGTAAACAGGAAACTCTGGCATGTGGGCCTTTTGGGTGGAACAGCTTCTTATCTTGCCTATGGCATCGTGATCTGGGCATTCACACAGGCTCCAATCGCGCTTGTCACCGCCTTGAGGGAAACTTCGATCATATTTGCTGTGCTGATTGGCGTCGTGTTCTTGAAAGAGAGGATTAGTTTGGCCAAGATAATCTCAACTGCCATAACAATTTCCGGCATGATTTTGCTTCGTTTTTCCAGGCATTGAGATGATCTCAGATGAGTAGTTCAACCAAACTGATTTGGCTTTCAGATTTACACTTCACGGCAAATGGTCTTGTTCAGAACCATAATCCGCGAGAGCGTCTTGCCGCTGCAATCAACCATATCAATACGCATCACGGCGACGCTTCATTGTGTGTGATTTCCGGTGACATCGTGGACCGCGGATCCGCTGAGGATTATGCAGCTGTATCCAGGGCGCTTTCAGATTTTCATTGCCCGTATCACGCCCTGCCGGGAAATCACGACAACCGTGCCTTGCTCAAGGAACATCTGCCCATACCGGAAAACTGCATGGACGATTTTGTACAGTATTCAGTCGTGACAGATGATGCTGTTCTGCTCTGCCTTGATACACATCACTCAGGTTATGACGATGGTGAGTTTTGTGAGAAGCGTTTTGCATGGTTGGGCGCAAAACTGGAAGAATATGCCGACCAACCCGTCATCCTGTTTTTCCATCATCCACCCATGTCTCTGGGCCTGCCGATGCAGGACACGGATCTGATGAAGGAGGGTACTGAATTCCTGGATTTTCTGGAAGGCCACAATAACGTAGCTCACATCTGTATGGGTCATGTCCATCGCCCCATATCAGGAAGCATCAGGGGTATTGGCTTCACTACCATGCGCGCAGTGCTGTATCAGGCGCCACCGCCAAGGCCTTCCTGGGACTGGAGCACGTTCGAACCGGGCCGGGAAGCACCAAACATCGGCGTCATGCACATAAAGGGCAGGGACGTTTTGATCCAGTACGACCAGTTTTGCGATTATGAGACGGGTGTGGAAGGTTGAACTGTCTTGGTCTGTGAAAATAAACCTTTAAGACTCAAACACTAAAACGGAATCAAAATCTTGGGCAAAGACGAGTTGACGGAATTTCTTGGCTGGTTCCGGTCCCAAACGGAAAGCTATTGGAAAAGTTATGAACCGCAAAGCCTTGAAGACTTTAAGGCGTTAGGTGTTGGAGGTACTTCTTGGAAGCAAGGCACGCGGTGGAAAAAGGGCCTGGGTGTGGAGGAAATCAAAGGTTTGGAAGATGATTGGAATATCAATTTTCCTGAGGAATTTCGAACTTTTCTATCAGTATTGAATGCTCCTACAATGAAATGCTCAAGGTACAGTTGGTCCAAAGGTAAACCAAATGAACTTGTCCAAGTTGATGACGCACCCTCATTTTATGATTGGGCAGAAGACTTTAGCCAGATCAAGTCTGCCCGGAATTGGCTTAAGGAAGGAATTATGTTCGATGTCGAAGAAAGCGACCTGTGGCGTGAATCCTGGGGTCCCAAACCTGCAGGGAGAGAAAAACAGGAACAAAAACTCGCTGAATTGATTAATTCCGCCCCAACACTAATCCCTGTTGTCGGGCATCGATATTTGCTTGACCATGTGTTATCAACCGGCCGCCCGGTGCTTTCAGTATATCAATCAGATGTAATCATTTATGGTTCGAATTTGGCAGATTACCTTTTCCGAGATTTTGGCGAAATGTTCTCTGAGCAGCCTCAAGTACCATTAGGCGTCGGCTCAATTGAACCGGAAGAGGTCGCTACCATTCCTTTTTGGGGAGAGCTGATGGTTTAATGCAGATAAGTCAATAAATTTTCAGAGTTCTAGCGACAGTACTCAAAAAAGCCAGCTCCAGTTTAACCTGCCTTCGTATTACCAACTTATACACATAACAAAGAGCCGATATACATAATTTGGTTCACTTTTATTGAAAAAAGGCGAATGTCCAGACATTTAAACATCTGTTCATATTTGCTTTTTAAAGCTTTTGTATTACTAAAATTCACCAAAATATAATGCGAAGTTGTGCTTGTGATACAGGGGGCTGAAATTGATCATTGGAATTGATCTTGGAACAACAAACTCTTTAGTAGCGAAGTTTGGTGATTCCGGCCCTGAATTGATACCCAACGCATTGGGTAATTACCTGACACCATCTGCAATTTACCTCGAAAAAGACGGTAAAGCTGTGATCGGTGAAGCGGCAAAAGATTACCTGACTACCAACTCAAAGGCGTCCACATCCAAATTCAAGCGCCTGATGGGTACAGGCCAGCTCAGCAAGCTGAACAAGAAGAACTTTCGGCCGGAGGATCTCTCGGCATTGGTGTTGCGTTCTCTAAAAGAGGATGCGGAGGCGGATCTGGGCGAAGAAGTGACCGAAGCAGTGATTTCAGTGCCTGCTTATTTCAATGATACCCAGCGCAAGGCAACCGTTGCAGCAGCAGAGATAGCCGGATTGAAAGTTCGGCGTCTGATAAATGAGCCCACCGCAGCTGCCCTGGCTTATGGCTTGCAGGATAAGGACGGCGAAAATACATTTCTGATCGTTGATTTGGGTGGGGGAACGTTCGACGTTTCAATTCTCGAAATGTTTTCCGGGGTGATGGAAGTACGTTCTTCCGCTGGGGACGCATTCCTGGGAGGAGAGGACTTTACCGATCGCATTGTCGATGAATTCCTGAAAAAACTGGAAACCGACAAAGCGTCCATGAGTGCTGATGATCTGGGCCGGCTCCGTTCGGTCGCAGAAAAGGCAAAACATCTTCTCGGGGAGCAAGTGGTCGCTGAAGTTGTCTTTAATTATGAGGATAACGAATTCAATCTGACCATGTCGCGGGACAAGTTTGAGGAGATTTCCGGCGATCTTATCAACCGAATGAAAGCACCACTTCAAAGAGCCATCAGTGATGCGGAACTGAAAGCGGATGAAATCGACAGGATTGTGCTGGTCGGTGGCGCCACTCGAATGGGTGTTGTACGAAATCTGATCACCAGGCTGTTCAAACGGTTTCCTGAGTACGAACTGGACCCCGATACGGTAGTTGCGCTGGGTGCCGCTGTTCAGGCTGGCTTGATCGAGCGAAATGCTGCGCTTGAAGAACTCGTGATGACAGATGTCTGTCCATTCACTCTGGGTTATGAAACCTCGCGGCAGATGATTGATAGCAACCAATACGAAGAGGGTTTGTTCAGTCCTTTGATTGAACGCAATACCACCGTGCCGGTCAGCAGAAACCATGAGATTGTGGCCCTGCAAAAGGGGCAGACCCTAATTGAAATCAACGTATATCAGGGCGAAGCTCCTTATGTGCGCGACAATATCAAGATTGGTTCCTACAACGTAAAAATTCCATACAATATGAAAGATCACGAGAAAGCTGATCTACGCTTCACCTATGATAATTCCGGTGTTCTGGAGGTTATCTGCACGGTTTTGTCCACCGGGGTCAAATCCACGCTCATTATTGAAAGCAATCCCGGGGCGCTTTCTGGAGAAGAAATCAAGGCACGGTTTAAAGAGCTTGAGAAAATCAAGGTCCACCCTCGTGAAGAGGCCGTTAATGAAGCCGTGGTTGCACGGCTGTCTGCGGCTTATGCAAATGCGCTGGGTGAAAAGCGGATGGAAATTCAGAATTTACTGTCTCACTTTGAGAGCGCGCTATCCAGTTTCGACAAGCGAAAAATTGAGGTCACACGTGCTGATATCGAGGAACGGCTGAAATATCTGGAAAGCAATAATGTCCTCGAATGATCCGTTTAAGATACTTGGCCTTAGACGAAATGAAGCGACTAAAGCATCGGTAAAAAAGGCTTACTCCGTAAAGCTGAAAGAGACCCGTCCTGATGATGATCCGGAGGGTTTCATGGCTCTGCGCGAAGCCTATGAGCAGGCCAGTAACATCGTACGATGGCAGGAAAACAATCCGGAATTGGAGGTTGTGTTATCTACCGAAGACGGCGAGGCGACCGCTGAACCTGAGGAAATAAAATACTGGTACGATGAGAAGTACAACTTCAATTTCAATTCATCGCCTTTGGGGCAACTGATCGAAAGAACGGTAAAGTGGATATTTGACAGCAAAGCCGATGCGCCCGACGAGTTCTTCAAGGAGATGAAGGCAGAAGCGCTGTTCAAAGACAAAAATGAACTGAACGAGTATTCCAGGTTTCTTGTTGGACGCATTTTCTACGAATCCGGTGGAGACGACGACTATTACGAAGATGATGAAATTGACGATAATCCAGAATATGAGCGTCCCGTCTGGTTATCCGATGATGTCATAATCAGTATTCATCATAATTTTGATTTCCTGCATCGAAACCCCGAATATGAGTGGGAAGCCCTGCAGCTCAATTGCATCAAAATTCTGTTCGAACCTGTATTGCTCGAACATGGGCTCATAACAAAAGCCACCAATAAGCACGACCTTGTGGAATATCGCGCGCGGGAAATCGAGCAGTACAACAAAGACGATTACGGTTCTTACTATGACAAGAAGGAACGCCAATGGGTGGACATGTCCCCCGTTGGAGTTGCAATGCGCGATATTGAAGCTCTCATTGAAACGCCCTGGGCTGGCAGCTCCAAAGTTGCCTGGGAAGAGATTTTATCCAGGGACGAGGTGCAATATATTGATGAGTTTCAATTGCTTGACACGCGTTTGAGGCAGTTCGTCTGTCAAAAAACCGGCTATGAAAACAGCGACAGCCCTTTGAAGAAACCTGACTGGTTAAACGAAGAGGTCGTATTGCTGCTGGATGATACTTTCGGCTGGAACCACCAGTCCGGACGTCACATGTGGGAGCATGAACAGTATAAATGGTTACAGCGCATTATCGGAGAATACAGACGACCAACCACATTCAATTACGGCACCGGAAGCTGGCAGGGGGGAGACAACTACGAAACCTCGGATTTCAAGCGGTTTTTGTCTTACTTCCGGCCTGAATATATTTTTGGGTATTACCTTTTTTACAGGGTGTCCCAAGCAATCTTGAGGATGGTCTATTGAGTTACGTTCTTGGATTGATTTTCTTATTCTTCATCGCGCGGTTTTTCGTGTTTGTTATCACCGAAGTGTTTGTCCAGAGAAAATTCATCTGGTCGGAACTTCGCACAAACGGTCTTTTGAAATTAGTCATTGTAGTACTCGCAATTGGTTTCATAGAGCTGCTCTCGCCTTCCACAAGAGCCACAGGACTGAAAATTCCTGAACCGGCAGATCCCCAATATCTCGTGTCTAAAATTAAGCTTCCAGAGGAGGAGTTCACCTTTGCAGATTTGGGCAGGAATACTGAATGGCTCAGAAATCTGACCTTGGATGGGGAACAGAAACTTCAAGGCAGAATTCAATCACTCATTCGAAGGGAAGCTGATTTAAGCGAAAGGCTGAAAAGGGTGAGGGAAGAGCGTAAGCTCGTGGTGAGCAAGATAAAGGAATATGAAGAACTCAAAACCGTTGGAGACACAATCGACAACAACCAGTTGGAACGGCAACTGAAGTCAATCAATACAACGATAGCCAAGCTCAACCGTGACCTGGGTAACAATGTGGCTGAATTGAATGCAGCACAAGACGAGTTGAGTTCGTCTGAAGCAAGTCTTCAGCAGGATGAGGATAATGCCAACATTTCAAAGACCTTTCCGAAGTTGAAAGCACAATTGAGAATCCACTCAAATGTGAAAAACAACGCGATTCCTCAAGGCGTGACATACGGGCCAAGGTCAAAACGCTTTGGACGCATAAAGCAGCAGTTTTTCAATGCATTTAGCAATGTGCAAAGACACCACCACTATCCGGAAGAACGGATTGCCTGTTTCATTGCTATATCGGACAAAAGTGGTGCTCCCTCAGCGCAAAGGATGTGCGAGGTCCTGGCGCCATTGCCCATGGACTATGACATAACATCGCGAGCGTGCCCGGAAAAATTCAGGAGCGTGAAAGAATACAAACTTGTTTCAGTTTCCCAGTCTGGAGAAGAAAGGATCCACTGTATTGAACGATGGAAGTTCCCCTACATAAGAATACAATTTACCGAGGACGAGGTAACCGTTTTCGAACCTGCGTCTAGTTCTGATCTGGAGAGCAATGTCCTTGCAAATGGTTCCCCAATCAGCGAATGGCAGATTTATCATGATGGGGAAAAAAGAAGTTTGGATAAAATGTTCAAGTTACCATTTGATAAAAACGCCTTGAAACTGCCTAAAATCAGGCTGGTGCATCAGGATAAACGCCTTTCTTCCTATTCCGATGACGGATCAAAGAGTTATTTTGGTCGCGCTCGTTTTTGGCGTGACTTTGATCTCGATAAGGTGGATCTCAATGAATCCTTGTTGGTTGAGCACCCAGGTTTTTTTAAGAGGCATTATTTCACGGAAACCACCGTGGTTTTCGATTTGCCGCTCCGCTTGTATTCAGATGTGCAGCGTTTTCTGATGGACGGTAAATCAACCGGTTTGTCTCCCGTTTTTCAGCAACTCAAGGAAACGCGAATGGTCAGGACCAGAAGAGATCTGGAAAAGCTGTTAGACGATTTTGAAACCGCCGCAAAGTCGACAATCTTCAAAGTTGATGCGTTTGGTAAGTCGATAACCAATGGCGAGGATTGCAACTTCGAAACTCAGCCAACCAATCCGTCGCCAAAAGGATACAGGCGCTCAGATTATAGCGACGACATCAATCAGCTCATGGAAGCCGTCAGACAGGAAAAAAGCAGTTTGGTCGACTGTGACAAATTCAACGCCGTCAAGATTCTTATTGAGGAACTGAGGTCGTCATATCATGCAGCAGCATCGAGATAGGCCAATATATATTGGTTTTGGCTGTTCTTTTTCGTAAACAATTTGAATTAATCAGCCACGTCCAGCGCCCCTATCAATCGCAGGTTTTCAGAAAAGTTCCCATCTTTTCAAGGCCATCGTGGAGCACATCAGGACTGTTGGCAAATCCGATACGGACATAGCCTTCCATGTCAAAAGCGTCACCTGGGGTGAGCATCACACCGGTTTCTGCAAGCAGTTTCAGGCAAAACTCGCGGGATGTCATCGAAGTTTCGATTTTCAGCATGGCGGTGGTCCCGGCACTCGGTTTAAGCCAGGAAACGCGCGCTTGTTCATCCACCCACTTGTCCAGAACGGAAAGATTGCCACGGGTGATGTCATGACTGCGGGCCAATAACTTCTCTTTGTTTTCAAGCGCAATCGCCGCCAGATGATCATTGATCATGCCAACCGAAATCGTGTCGTAGTCGCGATGGATCATCACCTGCTCTGTTACCTCACGCGGGGCGACAATCCAGCCAACCCGCAAACCTGCTAAAGAAAATGCCTTTGATGTACTGGCCGTGCTGATACCTTTTTCATAAAGATCAACAATTGAAGGAGACATGCCATCACCGGTCTGGGCAGTGCCGCGATAAACTTCATCACACAGCACATAAGCATCCACGCCGCGTGCTATCTCAGCAATCTCCTCAAGCATCTCCCGTTCGATCAGGGCGCCAGTGGGGTTGTTGGGATTGGTTAGTACAATCAATTTCGTTTCCGGTGTGACCATGCTGCGCAACTTGTCTAAGTCAGGCAGGAACTTGTCTTCCAGCTTCAATTGCAGGAGATCGACCTTCGCTTCAATGCTCTCGGGGATCGAGTGATGTTGCTGGTATGTGGGCACAATGGAAACTACATGATCACCGCGTGACACGACAGTTTTATGCAAAAGCATGTTTGCCGCAATCGTACCGTGTGTGACGGTGATGTTCTCCATGTCCACATCGTCATAGAGGGCAGAGATAGCGTTGCGCAGCCGGTCAGATCCCTCAATGGCGCCATAGGTCATTTTCATCGGCAACAATTCGGAAAGATCTGTACTGTTTCGCCCGGACAGGTGCAGCAATTCCTCTATCGTTACGCTGGCCACGCAGGTCTCTGCCAGGTTGTAAGCGCAACGCGTCTCCCATTCGTTCATCCACAGTTCGACTTTGAATGGTTCAATATACATGAGCAAGCTTTCCGGTTGTGTTATGGAATCGTGACGAGAGGTCCGTTAAACCTTTATATATGCAGAGATTGATGGTTTGAACAACCAGCGTTTGTTCAGGCGTAGCGCATAAGCCTGCGCCTCGATTGTCAAAACCCAATGGAAGTACATATCATGCCAGAAAAGATTGAAATTCTTCCGCTCAAACCAGACTCAGAACTGCTTGATGAAATCGCTTTTGAAGCAAGGGAAGAGGGATATGCTTTTGTCGATCGGTTGATTGATGAAGCTAAATCCGGAGAGAACCGGTTTGACAGGAAAGGCGAGAATTTCTGCGGCGCTTTCATTGATGGAGCGCTCGTTGGTTGCGGCGGTATGAACATTGACCCTTATACGGATCGCAAAGTCGGCCGCCTCAGGCATGTGTTTATCCTGAGCAGATCTAGAAGAATGGGTGTGGCAAATGAACTGGTACAGCATCTCTTAAACCACAGTAGTGCTGAGTTCAGCGAGGTTAGACTGCGAACTTCCGATCAGAAGGCTGACAAGTTCTATGAGGCAATCGGCTTCAACAGAACAACGGAGGAGGGGGCAACTCACAAAATTCAACTCTGAAAGGGAAGTAGCACAATCACGCTTTGTCGTTAGGCATGGTGTTAACGACCGGTTCGGTGTTACACTCTGGCAATGACCTCGAAAACCATTCGTCTTGTTTTCCTTGCTTGCTGCGCTTTTCTTATTGCTGCAGCCTTGTCTGTGCGGGCCCAGGCCCAAACACCGGTATCGTTGGAACTTGTCTTGATGGCCGATGCCACGGGTTCTATCGACAATGATGAAATCCGGTTTCAGCGCGAAGGCTACGCAACCGCTATTACTGATCCTGCCGTCATTGATGCGATCATTCATAGCGGACATGGCAAGATTGCCCTCACATACGTGGAATGGGCTGATTTCCTGTCTCAGGACATTGTGGTGCCCTGGATGGTAATAGATGGTGCGGAGAGCGCTAAGGCTTTTGCAGAAGCCCTTCTCGTGCCTCCCAGGCGCGCTTATGGCAGGAATGCCATAGGTGCAGCATTATTGGCGGGCAAACAGCTCATAGAGACAAATGAATACAAAGGCGTCCGCTCGGTGATCGATCTTTCCGCGGACTCCGCAAATAACTGGAATGGCCCGGGAATTCTAGAAGCCCGTGCCGAAGTTGTTGCCGCAGGCATAACGATCAATGGTCTTGCTGTTCTTTGCCGTAGCTGCAGCGGTCAGCCGATCAGTTATGATCTGGAAACAGCCTTTCGTGAACGCATCATTGGTGGCCCCGGAGCATTTGTTGTCACCGCTGAGAATTCTCAGAACTTCGCAGCCGCCGTAAGGCGCAAATTGATCCTGGAGATTGTGGATGAAAGACAGGGGCTTCCATATCCATCCTTTGCCTATAACCCGTCGACGCCAAAAGCGAATCAATCTTCCCTGATAACCCATCCTTAGAATGGTGCATTCCGGGTGATGTGGCTTTATGAACCTTCGCCAATCAGAAATTTCGCGGTGCACGCAACCACATGAGCGAGTAGCGGTGGTTCGCGCAGGGCACCAAAGTCGTGGCCCCCATTCACATGCAACAATTCGGTCTTGCCGGATCTTTTGCTGGCAGTCTCTTTGGCCAGACGATCCCCTTGTTTGACAAGCGGATCGCGCTCACCGGTTACAATCAATAATGGTGACTTCACCTTGGAAGCTTCGCCAATGGGATCAGCCTCTGCCAGTTCCGCGAAGTAGCCGGACCGAAGGCGCTTACCTTCCACCACGTCGTTGGTGCCTTCTTCGCGATGGGATCGCGCAGCATTCAAAATGGTCTCTTCTCCAAAGATAATGCTGTAGGTCGCTATCGGGTCCAGTGCCGGTGCCCAGATTGCAACCCGGTTGAAAATCTCTTTTGCAGCAGATGTGCGCAAAGCTACCAGCCCGCCCTGGCTATATCCCAGGACGCTGACGGGCAGGGCGCCATCGAATGCGTCTTTCAGGGCATCTGCAGCCCGCATTGCATCTCTGGCCTGGGTGGAAAACCGCGTATCAGCCCATTCGCCGTCACTTTTGCCGGAGCCAATGAAATCAATGCGTAAGCTTGCGATGCCGAAACCTGCGAAAGCATGGGCGGTACGCCTGAACATGCCCCCATTTTCATTTCGTGCACCGCGAAAACCGTGGAGCATCAGGGCTAACGCCTTTGGTTCTCCAGTATCCGGAACGGCAAGCGTCCCCTGAATACGGCCATCAGGCGTTTGCACCGTAAATTCACGCTCGGTGAAAGTATCCGATTTATTCGGCGTAAACCCGCAATGATCGAAGGTTTCGGCTCGCGCACTGCCAGTTGCAACGAGTAACGCTGCGAGGATTGTTCCGCTCCAAAAAACTGGTTTCATTGCTGCCGAAGCATTGAAGAATAAGCGCTCCATGCGTCGCCCCCCATATAATTCGTATGGTGTAAATTTATAGAAGAGCTTTGGCCGCAGTCCAAATCACGTCCTTGTAAATGCAGCATTTTCGGGAATGGATAAGCGTTTGAAATCAGCAAACAAGATTTTTCGTAGATTTTGTGCTACGATAGGTTTGCTATGTCTAACACGCAAAACACCGAAGGTGTCATTAAAGGTAAGGAAACAAACTACGCCAGCAATGGTGGACGCTCAGCCGCTCTGGTTGAAAAAAAAGAGTTGCGGCGCACTGGTTCCTTGCTGAAATCAGAAAGAGAACAAAACCAGATGGAAACTGGAAAGTTCTCCTCATATCAGGAAGCTGCTTCGTTTTTCAAAAAATTCACCTGAGACCGACAGGCCGGATTCGAATGTTGAGGAAAGGCAGTGGCCGATGCCTCTGTGCGATGAGACTAGCGCTTCACACCCCAATGCATAGTATACCGATACCGCACATCGTCTCCTGCAGGGACAAGCCGCTTTGGCGGAAAAACACCTACTTTATAAAAGCCCGACGTCTTTGCCTTGTACCGGTGTATGCCAGAACCCGATTTTTCGATCATCACATATTCAAATTCTTCTCCACCAGACAAGATATCATAGTCTCCAATCATAAATCCCATCCGTTTCGAGCCGTAATTTTCGGCAGAATAGCGTACATAGATTTCAGACCCTTCAGAAACCCAGAAGCGTTGGAAGCCGTAACCAGCTGACAGGTTTATTCTGTCGAACGGTAGGCTGACGAAATTGCTGATTTTATTTGAATTATAGTATCCGACGGAAGCGCCAAGGTGATTTGACAGTCCCAAAGAGTAGCTGGCCATGGCTATTCCTGTGGACGCTGCCCATAAGAACGGCCAGATGAACACCAACAGCACAATGACAGTGATTGGGCTCTTTAGTATCTTTTTCTTATTTAGTTTCCGCATTCTTATCATTGGGCCATGATAACGCAGAAGCATTAACAATTTTTAGAATGATCGGGCAGGTTTCTCTTCTTGAAGACCAGTTTCCAAAAGTTATTGCACGGGCAATTTCAACGGCATTGTCGCCGTGATAGGTGGAAAACCAGACGCAGAAACAAAAAAGATCACTTAGAAGCGTTGAAGCGCGTTTCTATACTAATCCTTGGTTGGGCAACCGCATTCCGGGCCACAATTGCAATCGACGCATTTACAAACGTCTCCGCAACAACATTGATCACCACCAGCTTCACCGGGAACACAGTCACACGCAGGTGGGCAGTTGTCACAGTCGCATGAATTGGAGTCTGACATAACAATCTCCTTTTACAAAAACCTTATGGAGCATACTACTTATAGGCGGAAAATACTAACATACGTATAAACATCGCAGTTTAGATTTAATAAAGACTGGCTGGCAATTGGTCTGATCGCAGCCAGCCGCTACTCTTCTTCCCAAAGGAATGCGTCGCCATGTTTCTTCACACGACCAATTGAAGGAAGCGCAAAATGGAAACTGATTACCCGCATGTTTCTGGAAGACGCTTCTTCCAGAAGTTTCCAGCGCGACGTTACAGCCATTGCGGCGTCAGTATCGAACTTGAAATGCCAGTCCGGGTATCGGCATTGGACGGATGTATGGATCGCGTCACCTGTGATGATAGCTTCAGAACCATTGCTGTTAATGAGAATCGAGACATGCCCAGGCGTATGTCCAGGGGTAGAGATGAGTGAGATATTATCCCCAAGCTTGTGGTCAGGGGTAATCAGATCAACTTTTCCCGCCTCAACCACAGGCATCACGCTTTGCATATACGTTGTGCCTGCCTGATCCCGGAAATACTCATTCTCAGCCGCATTGATTAAATAACGCGCATTGGGGAAAGTGGGGACCCATTGGCCATCTTCAAGCTTGGTATTCCAACCCACATGATCAGAATGAAGATGCGTAAAGAGCACGTAGTCGATGTCGTCAGGAATAACGTCAGCTGCTGTCAGCGCCGCCATAAACCGGTCACTTGAACGCTTGTTCCAGTCGGCTAAGCCATTGTCCTTGTCATTTCCCACACCGGTATCAATCAGGATGGTATGTGCTGGTGTCTTAAGCAGATAGGCTTGGACAGGCAGGATCAGTTTTCCCGTATTCTTGCACAGCTGATGGGGTGCATACTTCTCAAATGCCTCCTGAGCTTCCGAACCATTGCCAGGAAAAAGTTCTTCCAAGGTGAGAAAAGGTCCGTTTATTTCGAGGAGACGCCAGATTTCCACATCACCGATTTTACAAAGCATGATCGCTATTCCTCATACGTGGGAGCTTTAGATAAAGCATATAAAAATCAGGCGCTTGCTTCCCGTCTCAAGGCTTGAGCCATGCAATGAATGCCGCCGCCGGTCTTTGAAATCTCGGCTGTATCAACCGCTGCCACCTCAAATCCTTGCGCTTTAAGCTTATCAATGAGCGTGGTCGAAGAGCTCGGCGCAATCACCCTGTCTTTACCCAGAGACATCATATTACAACCAAGCGCCATTGTGTCCGGGAAAGGCACATCAATGATCTCATGCCCCTTTGCCTTGAGCCAGTCCACAATGCCAGGCTCCGTGCAATCCAGACAAACAGCCGTCAGCTTTTCAGCGATGGGGACCACCATCAGGTCAATATGCACATAATATTCATCGATAAAGGCAAGGCGCACTTCCCAACCTTCCTTTTCGAACCAGCCAGCCACCTGACGTGCACCTGCCTCATTGGTGCGTGCTTCACCGCAACCGATCAGAACGCAGCCTTCCTCGATCACATTGAAATCGCCGCCTTCAAAGGTGCCGGCGGTTACCATGTCGTAGATCGGGATGCCAAGCTTTTCATAGGCCCGGATTGCGGCATAGTTTTCGCCGCGCCGCCACCATTGCGCCATAGCAGTGATGAAAGCTCCATAGGGTGTCATGACGCTTGAATCCCTGGAATAGACCTGCATGGTCAATTCCGGTTCAGGGTCCAGCATGTGCACGTTCACATCAAAATGTCTGTAGGCATCCACCAGCTCCGCATGCTGTGCTTGGGCAACCTGAATGTTGCAGGGCGCTTCACGCAGATGCTTGCGCGACAGGCTGGAAGTTGCGCGGTGATAAAGATGGGCAGGGGACCCAAGCAATACATCCGTTAGCGGATCTGTTTCATTTGGCAGCGTCCAGTATTTGAGCGGCTCGGTGCCGCCATTGAGATTTCGCCTTTGTAAGTTGAATCCATCTTCCAGTTGGTGCGAATGCATTGGGGGTACTCCGTGTTCGAATGAAGCAGGTACCAAAACTCTATCTTTGCCGGATAAGCGGGTCAATGATGATAGCGACAGGTCCTGAAACAAAACACTCGGCTGTCAGGAAACCCATAAATCACACCAAAATTTCACTGTTGATCCAGGAAATAAGCTTTTCTGCGCTGGCCTGCCAGTTTCTGCCAAGCATGATGTCATGAGGTGTATCCTCGATGATTGCACACTCGCAAGCATATCGCGAAGCGGTCCATTGTTGGGAAGCAGGAGAAAACAGCTGATCTTTTTCCCCACCGATAACGAGCATGGGCACGTCAACAGGTTTGGCCTTCGGTAGGGCAAAAAGCAGCATATCCAAAAACCCCAGATAGCTTTCATCACTCAGTTGCTTCCAGAATTCAATTGAGGTCTTAGGGTCCGCATCGAGATCAAGAAACATGTCCCGGGCCTCGGCTTCTTTTGCCACCAGTGGCCACAAGCTCATCGTCAGATTGGTTTTGGCAAAGGCCAGAGGGCGGCTGGTTGCAGTTTTAAGCGTGACCTTCCACACACCGTAGGACGGAACGGTACCCAGAAGGACAGCACCCGAAATTTCTGCATCCCGCTGAAGCAGATGCTGAACAACCAATCCACCCATGGAGTGACCCACCACAACGGGTGGCCTGTCCATCTGCCGAACCACGTCTTCCACGTCATCACAATACCCGCTAATGCGGTTCCAGCGCATGGCAGACTTCGCCTCGCTCTTCCCATGGCCACGCAAGTCAAGCGCATGGACTTCATACCCTTGCGCTTCGAGGAAAGGCGTGTAATTGGCCTCCCAGCACCATGCGCCATGCCACGCGCCATGGACCAGCAGAATGGGTGGAAGCCCAGTCTTGGGTGCATCGGGATACCTGGACTTGATCCTAATACCGTTATGTCTTTCTTCCCGTTCCATCGTTCTGCTACCAGTCAAGCCGCGATGCTTTCCATGCCCCGCGAACTGCGTTCCTCCGGAGCGGGCCTGGAACGGGCAATCTCCTTCTTCAACCGCTTGCGAAACTCCAGATCATTGACCGTAATCGTGTGACGTGGAGAATTCACTTGCTCCACATCCGGGTGAGCAACCTCCGCATCGATCAGAGATTTAAGATCGCCGGATGGCTCCCAGAGTCCTGCCAGATGCCGTGCTGCCAGTTTTGCCTGAAGTTCAGAGCCCGGCCAGATGCAACCCAGGGGTTGAAAAAGGCCGATGAAATAGAGGTTTGGAACGTTTTCTGGAATCATTTTGTGATAGAGGCGCACGGGTGCTTCGGATAAATCCACGATTGATTTGTCGAGGAAAGGATGCGTGATTTTGAAGCCGGTGCAGGCAATAACGCTGTCGAATTCTCCAGATGATCCGTCCTTGAAATGAACGGTTTTTCCTTCAAAGCGGGTGATGTCACCCTTTGGAAAAACCTTGCCATGGCGGATCGCAAGGTAAAGATCAGAGTTAAGTGTGGGGTGGGTTGCCAGTACCTGATGATCCGGGTCTGGCAGACCGATCACGCGGTTTTTGCCTTGCACCAGATTGAGCAGGAATTTTAACCCGAATATTTGCATCCACTTGGGTGAATGTCTGAAACGGTAGAAGAATTTGTCCACCGGCTCCCCAAATATAAATTTCGGGATCAGATAATAGCCGCGCCGCCAGCTGATCATCGTTTTCTCGGATATACGCGAGGTTTCGACCGCCACATCACAGGCTGAATTGCCGCCGCCAATCACAAGGACCCGTTTATCCTTGAATGGGGCTGCGCGTTTGAAATCGTGGGAGTGAATGTATTCTCCGGTGAATTCACCCGGATAGTCCGGCCAACGGGGTGTGTGATGGTGCCCGCTCGCCACGCATAATGCATCAAATTCGCCGCTTTGCTCCTTCTTGCCTTTGGTCTTCCAGGTTAAACGCCAGCGCCCTCCATCAATCGGTTCGGCCTTTGAGACAGTAGTGTTGAACGTGATATGGTCAAGCAAACCAAATTCTTCTGCATAGCCGGTGAAATATCGTAATAACTGCTGGTGCGACGGATAATCCGGCGCATCCGGGGGCAGGGGGAAATCTTCATACTGCGAAGTATATTTAGAGCTGATGATATGCGTTGTTTCAAAAACACTGGAATGGCCGGTCTTGTCGTTAAATCTCCAATTCCCACCCACACCTTCGCAACGATCAAACCCGGTCACCTCAAACCCCTGATCAAGAAAGTTCTTGATGGTTGGCAGACCGGCGGGCCCGGCACCGATAACCGCAACAGATTTCTTTTGCATGAAAGTTCCTCCTTAACTGCAAGGTAAACAAACTCGGGCTGATATGCCATAGCAAGAAAGATTGGCTATTCCGGTTGAAGTATTCATATCTGCAATCCCGGCGTAAAATTGCAAATTAGAGATGCATCATTTCGAATTGACCTGAACCTCACAAAAAGAGAGCCTTTGTTCAGGAGCAGTTTTTTGAAAACGAAGCTTCTCCGATGAGATCGCTTGGAGGTGAAATCATGATCGAGACCTATCGTGGCGTGGTGCGCCCGCATCACCTGGACCATATGGGCCATATGAATGTGCAGTGGTACACCGCAAAGTTTGATGAAGCCACCTGGCACTTTTTCTCCCTGCTAGGGCTCACAAACGACTACTTCAAATCGGAAATGAAGGGCATGGCTGCAGTGGATCAGCATACCAAATACATCGCCGAAGCCCTGGTAGGGGATCTCCTACTTTGTCGCACGAAAGGTATCTCAGTGGACAACAAGGCGCTGAAATTTGAGCACCACATGTTCAATGCAGAAACAGAAAAGCTTGTTGCCACAACCACGTTGGTGGGCTTGCATCTGGATCGGGAGATACGCAAATCCTGCCCGTTTCCGGCATTTGTGGCTGAAAAGTTTGCCGCACAGGGTTGGTAACAGCTGGTATTAGAATATTGTGGCTAATCGATCGTTTCAAAGGCGCGGGCCTTCAAACCCTTTTGAATTTCATAGATTGAAATCGGCACATCCGGCTGAGGTTGCGGGATGCGGATGGGGATATCCTTCAGGCGCGGGGTAATCGTCGGCGTGCCGCACAGCATCCGTGTATTGTAGTCTTCAATGCCATCCCACCGTGTCATTGAACCCATGATCGGAAATGCATCAGCCGCCATCATCTCGTAAAACAGTATGCGCCGCGAGCGATCAGATGTATTGAGTGCAGAACCATGAACAATTCTGCCGTGATGAATTGAAATGGATCCCGCAGGCCCCTTAAGTTCAACCGCATCAGCCGGGTTTAGTCCCACATCCTCCGGGATAAAAGCACCTGCAAAGACACCATCCACATGATGATCGTATACCGGTCCCTTGTGACTGCCGGGATAGACCATCAAGGGTCCGTTTTCGCTCTCCATGTCATCGATGATCACGCCAATCGCCAGAATATCATCATTTGTGTGGGGGTAGAACGCATAGTCCTGGTGCCATTCCACTGCGGCACCATAACCGGCTGATTTCATGTTCAACTTTGTCGTATGCAATCGCAGATCAGGGCCGATCAGATCGCGCGCTGGTGCAAGAATATGATCGGAATACATGAGTTCACGCATGAAATCACTGATCGTGTGCGGAAGCTTTATCCGCCGCAATCGCGGGTTTTCCGGTGTATGACTGTCTTCCAGATCAAGCCGGTCATTGGAGGCGGTCATGCCCCGCGCTTCTTCCTCGAACCGGGCAATCTCGGCTCTAATGCCAGCCAGAACCTCTTCCGGAAGGTGACGTTCCAGCACCAGGCAACCGTTCTCGCGATAGGACTCTATCTGCTCTTCAGTGAGTATCTCCGACATATTCTCCTCCTATTGATGATTTGAAGATGATCAACGTGAATTGTCAATGCAATGTCAGTTCTTCCTGTGCAGATGGCCTTCCGCTTTTCTCTTCCCCTGCTTCAAGGGTAAGGCGAAGCTCGTTCGCAAGGTTGAAAAAACGGCGTCGCACTTCAGGTGCAAACCTGTTTTGCTGCTCAATTGCGTGGAAGACCTCCGGTGCATCGTACTGAACCATGGAAATCGCTTCCATCAACAGATCAAAACTCCGCGTAGTCATCCGGCTGGGCAGGGGTTTCATGTCGAGCAGAACCTTTGCGATCAGATGGGTCAAACCCTGAACGGTAGCCGCTTCCCGGTCATGTTCTTCCGGCGTCGTTTCGATAACCTCCAGATTGAGTTGGTTGCGGAAGTAGTTTGAAAACAATCTATGACGATTTCCCCTGACAGGGCAGACCGCGATTTTTAGTCCCGCAATTCCACCGCTTGCGCTTTCCGGCCCAAACAGCGGATGCGTTGCCACAACATTCACATGTGGTGGTAGGATCTGCTCCATGGCAAACGCTGGTTGCATCTTCACAGAACCCACATCCACAACGGTGGATCCCGATCGACAGATCGGAGCAATTGAAGTTAGGATTTCTTCGAAAGAGGACACTGGCACTGCCAGCACAATCACATCGCAAAGTGCCACATTCTCCAGTGTGGTAAGCGTGACGCCCAGATCAGAAGCCTGGTTTTCCAGATCAGTCGCCGCATCATGCGCCAACAAGTCCACATCTTTGCCGATGTGTTTGGCAATCAGTCGCCCAAAAGCACCAAAGCCGATGATGCCCACAGATATGTTTGATTTGTGTGTTTTAGAATTTTCCATCTCTTAGCCTCAAATATGCTGCCAGAGATAGGTATTTTCTTTGATTGAACCGCTATCCAGGCAGCGGTAACAATCAAATTAACAAAGGGTCCCGCAGCTATGTGAGCTCGGGATAATAGTTTGCAGTCGTTTGAATTGCCTTTGTCATGGGCGCCTTCTAGTACACAGATGCTAGCGACGTCAACCTTGTTATGGCGAACAAAGTCCCACACGCACTGACGCGTTTTCGGTGAGCGTGCACACTGCTGAACCTTGCACATAACCAATGCGTCCATCCGGCAGACGTACATTGATCCAGGGTTTGCCCTCAATGAAGACCCCTTCGCCGATCGTGACACCCTTGCCAATGATCACGCTTTTCGGTGGAATGATGGTGACCTGCACATTCGGCTGTAACACCAAAATCGCCCCGCTACCGGTTGCGGGCCCCGCATAGACAGTCGCATTCTCCGTGGTGCGCACCTTCTCGTCTTCCGCAGCCGCGGGAAGGGTGATTTGCATCAGGCCCAAACAAAGGACCAATACTGCCGCAGGAACCAGTTTGTAGAGTATCTTCTTCATGGTCACTTATCCGCCTGAACCGCATCATACATGTGTCGAAGCAGGTCCGGATCAGCTGATTGCACCCGGCTCCAGTTCGGGATAAACGGGGTTTCCATCGGGTTTTCCAGGAACGTATTTCCCGCTTCCACAATATTGCCTGCAAAGAGTTCCACGGCCTCTTCTTCCGTATGACGGTCGGTGGTGAGGCCATTCATCGTGGCGTCATGATGATACATTTCTATGAGATCAAGCGCCTGGCGGTAATAGGTAGCCTTGATGGTGCGGAAAGTTTCCTGATTGAAGACAATACCGTCCGTCGCAAGCTTGCGGAACAGCGCTTTGGAAATATCAACCGACATGCGTGAAAGCCCGCGCGTTGCATCTTCCTTGGAAAGATCCTGATGCTTGTGATCATAGGCATCGGACACATCCACCTGACAAACAGATCTGGATGATAAGTTCCGCCAGACTTCCGAGAGAACCCCGATCTCCAGGCCCCAGTCAGAAGGAATGCGGATATCCGGCAGAATACTGGTGCGCATGGCAAACTCCCCGGCAAGCGGGTAGCGGAAGCCTTGCAGATATTCGATATAATCCTGATGGCCGCAGGTTTTCTGCAAAGCCATCAGAAGCGGAGACACCAACAAACGACAAACGCGACCGTTTAGTTTTCCGCCGGCAACCCTTGGGTAATAGCCTTTGCAGAATTGATAGGGAAACGCCGGATTGCTGACCGGGTAAACAAGACGTGCCAGCATTTCACGGGAATAAGTGAGAATATCGCAATCATGTAGCGCCACCACATCGGAGTTGCGCGCAGCTAACGCATAACCAATGCAATACCAGACATTGCGCCCCTTGCCGGGTTCAGTTGGGGCAAGCCCGGCATCTTCAAGCTGCTTATGGATTTTCTGCAGCCTCGGCCCGTCATTCCACAAAATATCATGCTTCTGCGGAAGCCTTGAAAAATACTCCTTGGCATATTCAAATTGCGATTTATCAGCGCGATCAAGCCCGATGATCACGTGGTTGATGTAATCAGCGCCTGACAATTCGTCTAGAATGCCAGCGAGCGCTGGTCCTTCCAGTTCAGAAAACAGGGAAGGGAGGATAAGGGATATTTTCCGCGTCGATGAAAACGCCCGCAATTGGTACTCCAGAACATCCAAAGAAACCTGGGTGAGATTGTGAAGTGTTGCAACACTCCCGTTCTGGTGAAAATCAGCCAATCTGTCCTCCTGATCCCGCTTTGTTCAGAATATCTAGCACGCTTTCATTCCATCCGGCAGGGCCAGATTGAATTGCGCGTATGATATTTCCACCAACGGGTATTCTATCCATACCATGATGCGCCGGGTTAGGAATGACAATACCCAGATCTGCAGCTTCAAGCATGGCTATATCATTGGGTGCATCACCAAGCGCCACACTGAAACGACGGGAAATCCCCTCATTGTGCTTCTCGATAAGTTCCTTCATGAATGCCACCTTGTTGCCGCCAAAGGAGAGTGAGATAAACCTGCCACCCTGTTGCAGCATTATTCCCTGCTCCGCGAGCAATTCACTGAAAATCTCAAGTTCTTCTTTGTTTCCCTGCCAAATGCCGGGTTCAGAGAACTGACGCTTCTTTGCAAGCCCGCTGGCCTCCAGGGTTAAACCGGTTCGCGTAGACACTTCCGCTGCGTTCCATTGCGAAAATCCCACAAACTTGTCCCGGTATGGTGACGGGATCTCCGAAATTTTCTCCAGCAGTGAGTGGTAGGTATCGCTCTGAATTTGTTGGTCATTTTCTGAAAAAATCATGCCAGAGCCGTTTTCAACTATCGCTTCGCAATGTTCAAAACCAAGCTCGCGACGAAGTGGCTCAATTTCCGCAGCCGTCTTGCTCGACGCGATGATTAGAGGAACGTTCCGGTTCCGTAGCGCATCCAATGCCTCAAGCGCTGGGGCATAGGAATAGGTTTCATGATCCAGCAAAGTGCCATCAAGATCGGTGAAGATGATTAGATTTTCTATTCCGGGGATTTTCAAGGGTCAGATCCGGTTCGTGATCCAGCGGCACTGATAGGGAGCGAACTCTATTTCCCCCTCAAAGCGATCAATGGTTTCGTCCGACAAAAGATCTTTCCAGTTTTCGCCATCAATCAGATTGAGCGAGAGTGCGGAGATCGATACCGGCTGATCCGTGAGGTTGTGGATTGCAAAAATACTCTGCGTCCGGTCTGTGCTTTGGCGCCAGAAACCAAACAGTGCTTCCCCCAGTTGCAGCGTGAACTGAGTGGCGTTCGGGTGAAATGCCGGCTGCAATATCCTGATCCCGATCAATCGTTTCATCGCTTCAAAGACACGCACATGACTGGAGCCAGGGTCTTCGAGTAGAGAAAGGATTTCAGGATAATGCCAACGACGCCGATTAATGGCCCGGTTATGGCCCAGTTTCTCCACGCCCTCATGGTCGTTATGCGTGCCAAGCAGGGAATGAATATAAAAGGCCGGAATGCCTTCAAGTCCCATGGCTACGGTCTGGCTGCAAAGGAAACGTTCCACGTTCCAGTCATCTCTTCCATCAACCGTGCCCTGCAATGCATCAAACAAGGAAACATTGATCTCGTAAGGGTGCATTTCCCCGTCATTTCCTTCACGCAAGCTAACCATGCCACCAAAACCCATAACAGTTTCAATCATGTGGGAGATATCTTCTTCACTCAACAATCCTTCTGCCGGGCGCATGCCTATCCCGTCATGAGAGGCGGTGAAGTTGAAATAGGAGCAACCAAGCTGGGCAGGGGGCATGCTCATCTGCCAGGCGTTGAGATGTTTGGATGTGCCGTTTAAAAGCGCATGCAACAAGAGTGGTGGCAGAGAGAAGTTATAAACCGCATGAGCCTCGTTTCGATTGCCGAAATAGCTCAGGTTTTCAAAATTCGGAACGTTGGTTTCCGTAATGAGGATCATGGCCTCTTCGTTGTAGTCCGTGAGTAATCGCATCAGACGGACAATTTCATGGGTTTGCCGAAGATGAATGGAAGAGGTTCCCGCTTCCTTCCAGAGAAACGCTACCGCATCTAAGCGCAGGGTGCGCACACCACGGTCAATGTGAAACCTCAAGATGCGGAGAAACTCCAGCAACACTTCCGGGTTGCGGAAATCAAAGTCCACCTGGTCATGGCTGAACGTACACCACACATGTTTCGGGCCGTTCGCGGTCTCCACCTTGCGCAGAAGTGGATGCGCGCGGGGGCGGACGACCTTTGTAAGGTCTTCTTCAGGAGAGGCCTCAAAGAAAAACCGGTCATAGGGTTCATGCCCCTGCAGATAATCGCTGAACATGGTGCTTTGGCTGGAGCAATGATTGATCACCAGATCAGACATCAGCCGGAAGTCACCAGCGATCCGCTCAATGTCTTCCCAGGCTCCCAGGCTACTGTTCACCGCCCGATAGTCAGTGATCGCAAACCCGTCGTCAGATGTGAATGGAAAATAGGGCAGGATGTGTACGCCGTTAATCCTGCCCTTGAGGTGTTTTTCCAGAAAATCATGCAGAAGATCCAGTGGCTTGTATTCACCATCCACGAATGTGTTGCCATAGGTGATCACATAGCTGTCTTTTTCGCTCCAGGTCGCATTGCCCGGTGCCCGGCTGCGTTTGCGGGGCATTTTTGCATCTGGCCAGAATGCGTCCACAATTTCAGAGACAAGGCGCTCAGTTTCATGATCAGGATAAACCGAAGCCACAAGAGAACCGATACCGTTGCGCAGGCGCGGCGGTACTTGCTTGTTTTTCACTGCTGCTTTCGGGAGAGATGATGACGCAAACTGATCCATTGGATTTTCATAACATTTCTGCCGAGAATGACAAGAATGAGGGTTTATCCATTACGGCAATATCCAGTGTTGATGGTTAGCGCGACTTGCCGCTTTACCAATGGCTAACCATATTTTGATAGCCTTCTCGCATCTTTATTTGCAGAGAGTTGTGTTGCGTGTCCTCATTTTTGTCGCCCATAAAGCAAAGCCTTGCACTGGCAATTATGTTGCCTCTGATTGCTTGCAAGACAACGAGCTCCAACATCGATCAGACGATCACCAGCTCCATCCCCACCAAAGAGGTGGAATACGCTTACAATGCCCAGCCAAAAGAAGAGCCGTTGCCGAGAAAGGCAACAGAACCGAAATTCTTTGGGTATCACCCCATCAAGTTTGGTGGGTCGAAGACATTGGAATTCAACCGTCAGCTAATGGCGCTGGAAGACGATAACCTCCTGTCGCCTTCATGCGGTTCTTCTCCTGCCTGTGACAGTAAAATACTGCATGACTTCCGCAAAGCCGTGAATTTAGGTCAGGATTTCGAACTGTCTCGGAAACTGGAATATGTAAACCGCGTGGTGAATGAAGCGATTGAATATCGCGAAGACATCACCATCCGCCCCGATATTGATTACTGGCAATCCTTCTCCCAGTCTGTGCGCACAGGGGTGGGGGACTGCGAGGACTTTGCGCTGGTCAAACGTTCGCTTCTCTTGCGCATGGGCGTGCCGGAAGAAGATATGTTCATCACCGTGGTGAAAGACAAACGCAAGGACGTTTACCACGCTGTTTTGATGGTGAAGACCGCCACTGACTATTACGTACTCGACAATCTCAATGATGCGATCCTACCTCATTACCTCGTAGCCAACTACCAACCGCTTTATTCTCTGAGTGCCGAACAAAGTTGGATTCACGGGATCAAGAGAGCAGGGATTAACAAATCGACCAAAGCTAATTGACTAAACCGCGCTCTGCCAAAATGCGCTTCACCCGCTTGCCATAAATCCTGATATTCACATCATCACTCATGACCTCATCCGGTTCCTCGCTATAGGTCATAATTGCTGTGACACGAGGAATGTTCCCTTCAACGCGTTTGACCCCATGAAGCGAGTAGCCACCTCGGAAAAGTGTAAAAGTCCCCGCACCTCGGCTGAAGGTTTGTGCGACTGACATATCACCGGCAAGAAGCCTGTCCACGCTTTCACGATCTTCGGTCTGATCCGTGCGCGAATTTGGAATAAAGGTGAATTCACCGCCTTTCTCTGCGGCCTGAAGAAGCAATGTGATGGTGCATTCTGTGGTGTCGTAATGCCAGGCATGCCAGCTGCCCGGTTCCAGTGAGACCACATTGAGCGCCTGAAACTCATCTGCGCATCGGTAGAGTGTCTTCTTCTTTTGAACGCGTCTGATGAAATCGGTTAGAAGCTCCGACTTGTAGAGGTGCTGCAGCAGGGTTTGCGCGGGGATCTGGTCATCCGCCAATTGTCGCGCCACATGAGTGTATTCTGCCCGTCTGGGATCATCTTTGGGGGCTGATGGGTCGACCGCTCCCTGATAGATAGTACGCTTGATTGTGAGAACTTCAGCTGTTGGTAGCAACTCGTTCGCTTCCGCTTCCAACAATGCCAGCGCATCCGGCTTGATAAATCCATCGAAATTGCACCATCCGTCACGATCCATCTGATCCTGGCATTCTTTGAGAAATTGTGCTCCTTCGCCACGGGTAGTATCCGCGATGGGATATCGATCCAGATCGATCAGTTCCAATGCAACGTCTGTATTCCCGTCCTGAATACCTTCAGCCATCCGCTCCTCCAAAACTGCGGTCACACAGCCAGTTTCATGCCTTGAAGCCTGTATTGTCAATTGAAATTCCACCGCAAATTTCTGCCACCTGTGTTTGGATTGAGAGAGATAATCCTGTCTCTACAAATTGGATCATGATAGTTTCGCGCCATGACGTTTCTGGTTTCATTTTCAGGGCTTCCAGGTGTTGGCAAGACAACACTTGCCAGGCAACTGGCACCTCGCATCAATGCAATTCATCTTAGAGTTGATTCAGCCGAAACCGCGATGCGCAAGAGCGTCCTTAAACTGCCATCCGTCGAAGATTTGGGATATCTGGCGCTTGCAGCCGTGGCGAAAGACAATCTGCTGCTTGGCTTCAATGTGATCGCTGACATGGTCAATCCTTTGGAGATCACCCGGGAATTGTGGGCTAATACTGCAAAAGAAGGAAATGCAAACCTTCTCAATGTGGAGGCGGTTTGCTCAGATGAATCGGTCCATCGGGCGAGAGTAGAAGGCAGACAAAGCGATATTGAGGGTCATGTGTGTCCCGATTGGGAAGCGGTGATCAATCGCAATTATGAGCCTTGGCAGGCTGACCGGATTATCGTTGAGACCAGCACCGCATCAGTTGAGGAAAATGTGGCACGCATCGTCGATGAACTGGATAAGCTGAAACTCAACGGATGAACTCTTCGGCCATAGTTTGTTCAACCTAGCTTGAGCTATTTATTCCAAACTGTGAATTCAATCCGGATCATCAACCGTGTTTAGATTAAAGAGCAGATCTTTCGGGTAGGGAAGTGAGAGGGTTGGCATGTCTGCCTCTTCAAAATATGCGAGTTCCTGCGTTTCCGGATCAGAAGGTTCGCCGGGTTTATTGTAAACACCGCAGAAATAAACCAGAACCGTATATTCAACCTGATCGCCATTCGTGTACTCGTGGCGAAACGCCTTCCCACCGAAAGCACCCACTAGCTCCGCGTCCTCTATCACTAATCCAGTTTCTTCCAGCACTTCTCGCGATAACGCTTCCAGCGGCGTTTCACCTGGTTCTATGGCGCCGGCTGGCAGGCTCCAGCCTTCTGAACCTGCCTTCCGTTGTAACAGCAAACGATGGTTGTCATTATGAATAATCGCCGCAACAGAGGCAACTAAGATGCGCTCAGAACCAATCTTTTCACGCAGTTTCTGTATGTAAGAACCTGAAGCCATTCAGCATTTGTATCATGGCCCATTCCGCTAGTGTAGGAAGAAAGGAAGCGGTGCGGAGATATCATCAGGAAGGACGTTTTCTGAATGAAACTTCCGATGTAATTATCTCAAACTATAGCTTCCGGTATGAATGAATTGGAACGTTGGACATGATAACACGCATTTATTGCGTCAGGATCAAACCTGAGTTGAGAGAGGAATTCGAACCACTGTTCAAAACCGTGGCTTTGGGCTCCGTAACCGCATTTGAGGGTTGCAAAAACGTTGTTGTCGGTGGGCCGACCGAGCTCAGCCCGGATGAATACGCCATGATTTCAGACTGGAGCGATGAGGCAAGTCTGAGCGAATTCGCTGGGCAGGATTGGTCAGTCGCCCATATCCCGGACGGAATGGAAAAGTTCGTGGATGAGTGCTGGGTGCACCACTTCCATCACATGTAATTTTCTATTGCAGCCGTTCGCCAGCGGTTACAGTTTGCCTCCGCGATCCCGCACAACAGCGATTGCAGAAAGGATCGTGGCACAGAGCTTTTCCTGCTGGTCTTCATTAACCGAGTAGACATTCACGCTAACGGTGACGTTTGATCTACCAACCCTGACCGGTTTTGCCACAGCCTTGAGCTTGTTTCCCATCGCAGGCGCCATCAGATGGACTGTAAAGTTTGAGGTCACCACATCCTCAAGCGAGGCGAGTGCAGCTGACCAGGCGGCTGCAGTATCTGCAAAAGCGGTCACAATCCCACCGTGCACATAGCCATGATGCTGCGTCATCTCAGGGCGCACATCCACTTCCAATTCAAGCACATCAGCTTCAGCGGTAACCACATTCGGGTTCATCCAAGAATTGAACCCCTGGCGACCGGCCACAGTTTTGAGATATTGCTGGACGTCCTCGATCGTTCTGCTCAATTTCGTATCCCTCGCTTTATTCCGGTTCTCTGCAAAATTCTGGCCTCAGAATTATGAGGACCACTCAAGCCATACAAGGAAACGCCCGAACGAGACCTTCCAGAGATATGGCTTACCAGGAATATAGCTTTGTTTGTATGATGCGCCACCACCAAGTTCAGTGACCTTGTCTTCAAGCTCTGAAAAACACTTCTGCGATCCATCCTTGGTGTAACTCTTGTGCAGATTGAGCCAATCGAGAAACCGGACGTCATTCAGCGGGCACAGTGTTTCCACTCCCAGAGCATTCATTTGCAGCCAGCGAAGCTGCGGTATTTGCGTAAGCGGTTGCAGATCTTCCACCCAGGTGTGTCGAATATCCAGCACTTCCAGGTTCTTAAGGCCGGATAGCGGTTTCAAATCAGAAATGCGCGTGTCTCCAAGCTGCAAGTTTTTCAACTCAGGCAGACCGCTGAGTGAATGAATATCTGTCAGACGTTTGGCTGATACGGCGTTGAGATGCCAAAGGCCTTTAACGTCGCGAACACTCTCAGGAATGCGCGTCAAATGTTTCAGATCCCTGAAGTCGAGAACAGTGCGTCCATCCTTGATCGCCTCTTCAATCCGGCTTTCTGCCGTCGCATAATCATTGCTGGCCTGCACCATGCTTATGGTCTTGGGTGCCGCACCCGCGATCAATGCCAGGATCAGGACTATAAAAAGCGTTCTGGATGACATTAGTGAACATCCCTTCGTTAAACTGTCGGTGAATGAATCTACCGCGCGCGCGATAATTTTGTCTTAATGTGGAGGGTGGTTTGACAGTCAAACCATGAGTCAGCTCTCACCGGTTGTTTGTGATCTAGTGAAAGAATGTCTGTCGATTTCATAGAAAACGCTATCGTCTTTCGATCTGCTATCCAAGTCCAACAATCGGGCTCCGATTTTTTCAACCGCACGGCGGGACCGGTAATTGCTCGCACCGATCTTGAACCGGACACACCGAACCATCCCGAACGCATGCTCCAGCATCAGTGCCTTTAGTTCCCGGTTTGTGGTGCCGCCCCAATGATCTTTCACCAGAAAAGTCCACCCGATCTCCACATGCCCACCAGTGAGATCAAGGTTGTGGTATCGCGAGGTGCCAATGACACGCTTGGTGTTTTTCTCTTCGACGATCAGTGCACCACCGGAGGCGAGGGCTTCGTTGAAAAAACGGGTGAAGTTTTCCGGTTTATGCCGCTCGGAATCAGGGTGTTGTGCCCATATCTCAGGGTCACTTCCGGCTTCGGTTAAAGCCACACGATCTGCTTCGCAAAGGGGACGAAGACAGATGGTTTCTCCGCACAATTCCGGTTGAAATGTCATTGATAGTTTTCCCGCATTCAGCTTGCATACCTGTCATGATGCTAAGATAATCTGGAAATGGTTGCAAAATGGATATTCTTCGATCTTGGGTGGACACTTGTTGATGAGAGCCAGGCCCATATTTCCAGATTGGAGAGGGTTCTGCCATTTCTGAACAAACTGGGAATTGAAAGATCAACAACTGATCTGTTTGCAGATTGTGTGGCTTCTGCAACTGAATTCGCCGAAAGTCCTTATTGGGGCGTATTGAAGAAATATGGTTTGTCCGATGATCAATTGAACCAGGCCAAACGAATCGCTCCATATGCCAAGGCAGATGAACAATTATACCAAGGCGTTGAGGTTTTATTGGGCGAACTTTCAACCAAATACAATTTGGGTATCATCGCTAATCAATCAGCTGGAACACTTCGTCGGCTTGAGATCTGGGGAATTCGGAATTACTTCACGCTGGTTTTTGCCTCTCACGAAGCCGGACTTTCCAAACCGGACCCACGGATATTTGAGGCTGCTTTGTCCAAGGCTGCTTGTGAACCCAGTGAAGCAGTAATGATTGGCGATCGTCTGGACAATGATATCGGACCAGCAAATGCAGCTGGCTGGAAAACTGTTCGAGTTCTGCAAGGGTTTTCACACAACCAAGTGCCAAGAAATGAGACAGAGATCCCTTTCCATATCGCTGAGAATATTACCGACATCTCATCCTTCCTCTGATAGTTTGTTTAGTGTTGAGAACCTCAGCGCCTGTCGTCTCAGCATCAATCAACTCCCACCACTTTCGGTGATCTTTTTGAAAAGAGCATCGAGAAATGGCGCTTTGCCATCGAGATATTCTTTGATGCCGGATTTGTTTTCCTGTTCCAGGTTTAGCTTGAGATTTTCGTACTCCGCCAGGTCACTCGCGTTCTCCCGCAGATGATCACGGATTAAAATCATCCTTCGAATTTGCGGATGTGCGTCTTGGCATATGTGGAGTTTGTGGGTGCGAATTCCCACCACATCCCGTTTGAAGAAGTGATGACCAGGCTGCAAATCCTTCCCGCGGACATAGTCCAAAGTTTCCAGTTCCAGGCTCCAGTGTTCCAGCAAAGTTGTGTCAGAAACGATAACCAGAATGTCGATTTCAGGCTTTGCTGCCAGACCTTTTACAGCAGTGCTGCCCACATGCTCCAGCCTCAGCAGATGACCTACAAAGACCGGCTTTAGCCTTCGAACCTCCTCTTCAAATTTGAGAGGCCATGACTCGTCATAGGGCACAATTGAACTGGTTAGCGGCATTCCTGAACCATACTAATCTTCACAGGGTTTGAAAGGGGTGACATTAGTCTAGTGCAAGATTTTCCCTGTCGTGTTGTGACCGACTGCACATCCCCAGCTGCTCAAATGCGTTACGTTGACTGTAGTTACAAATGTAACAGCAAATCAAAACGGGGCGGGAGGAGTGAAACAATGGAATCAACCAGTTTGATGCAAGTTTTCGGCCTACTCGGTGTGGTTGGATATATTACCTGCTTTGCTAGCCTTCAGCTTGGTTTGATCGACGGAAATGGCCGTCTGTTTACGATAATGAGCATAGTAAATGCATCGCTGGTGCTGGTCAGTTTGATGGAGCACTTTAACCTGCCAGCGGCAATTGTACAGGTCACGTGGATTACCTTTGGCATCATTGGGTTGACCGTGAAGACCGTCAAACTTCGCCGCGATAGTGATATTGGACATCGAAGCAATTGAAGCCCACCGGCCGGTTAAATTCAACGCCACAAAGCCAAAAGTTAGATTTTGTGTCTTGCTCGTCATCCGATGAGCAGCATCTCCCCCTCCAGGGGGGAGAAGTTTTGTCCCGCTGTGCAAATCCCCGGAGAGCCCGTGTGCTTAGCTCTCCGGGGCGCGGCTGCACATAAGAGGATGGTCAGGGACGGTGTGTGGGGAACGTCCTCATCCTCTTCCGCTTGTTTGTGTCTTGCCAGCTATCCAGCTGGCGCCTCTCAACGGCGCTCCGCTTGTCTGTCGGCCAATGGCATCGCTCGCGTACTGGCACAAAGCTAGTCGCTTTATTGGTGCTGCCGCGAAGGGAGGGAAGTACCCTTGTGACATTCCTTGCCGTATTCTTCCGACCCTCCGTGGCAGGGCCAGCAGAGGCGACTAGCCGATGCGCCAGCCCGCGAACGGGCGTTGGACCGGAGGGCCAACGAAGACAAACAAAGCCGCGGAAGGGGGTGCCCCACGTTAGCTACCTCCCCCTTGAGGGGAGGTTGGCGAGGTGTAAGCCGAGCCGGTGGGGGGTGCCTCCCGCTGCTCCCGACCAATCATCCTTTCCTCCAGTTCTATATAGGACTGATCGACTGTGGGTGCGGAGAAAGGGAGGCGCGTATGCTTCACGGCTGCCCAGATCAAGCACATATCGCTCGACCGCGCGGCGTTCGATTTCTGCCTCCAGCTCTCTGCTCTGTCGTTTATGTAAGAGCCAGTTTGCGAACATCATGCAGATGAACGCAAACGGCATCACCAGCCATGCCAACTGCATGAATGTGGAAAGCGACTGGTAAGTGTCAAACAGGTCTTCGAAGAAGTGGTAATGCACGAGATTTCTCCAATGGAACAAACAAAATCTCTGCACAATAGGTAACATATTACTTAGAACGTTTCTTGTGAAGTCTGCTTCCTGTTTTTATGGACATTAAACAGAGATTCGGGCAGCGGGTTCGCGAGCACAGAGTGGCCGTAGGCATTTCGCAGGAGGAGCTTGCCATGCGGATCAATGCCTATGAAACAGGCGACGACAAAGGCAAATATGCTGACCAGTCCTATATCAGCAAGATCGAGCTGGGGCAGGCGAACATCACGCTCGAAACCATAGAAGCACTGGCCAATGCGTTAAAGACAGAACCCCATGAGCTGTTGATGGAGGAGTGAGTCGAGAGGCGAAGGCACCGCGCTGTAAACGCGGCACCCGCAGGGTAAACATCGTAGGTTCGAATCCTACCTCTCCCACCAAATTCGGCCGTGTAGCCCAACTGGTAGAAGTGGCGCACTCAGAATGCGTTCAGTGTGAGTTCGAATCTCACCACGGCCACCAGAATTGGGGGGTTGGCGCAATTGGTAGACGCGCTACCCTGAGATGGTAGTTGTTGCGGGTTCGAACCCCGCACCCCCCACCAATTTTTGATCGCACGTGTAGTTTCGCTTTGCTCAACGCTTCGACCGCTGGCGTGAATTTCGAAAAATCTCCACCACACCAAAAAACCCCGTGCCATTTCTGACACGAGGTTTTCATCCCCCGGATAAATTCGTGAAGTTTAGCTACAGCCGCTCGTGGCGCCGCAGGTATCGCACTTCTCACAAGTGCCGTTGCGCACCATGGTGAAGTTGCCGCACTCATCGCATGAGTTGCCGGTGTAACCCTGCATCAAGGCTTTCGCCCGTTGTGCATTGGTGTCTGCCACCGGTGCCGCGGTTGGTGTTGCTTCCGCCTCAATTGCAGCGATGTCTCCGACCTCGTTGAACTCGGCCTCCATCTCCGCTTCCGCCTCATAATCCCGCTTGAAGGCAGTTGCACCTTCATTGAGATTGGCGGCAATCGCCGTGGTGCGCTGGGACAAGGAGCCCGCAACCACATTGGTTGTCTTTGAAGCGGTTGGACCGGAACCACCGGCAGAACCCTGAGGCTCAGACCCGGAACCGGAAGCCGGACGGATGACTGACAGGTTGTGCCCGCGGGTCAAACCCTTGGAAACAGCCTGGGTCTTTCCTTCTTCAATGCCTTTACCAAGGGCAGTGGCAGAGAAGTCCGAATGGTCCACATGAGCAAGGTCATGACGCTCAAGATAGGAGACACCAAGTTCGCGGAAGATGTAATCCAGAATGGAAGTTGCATTCTTGATCGCGTCATTGCCGGTCACCATGCCCGCAGGCTCAAACTTGGTGAAGGTGAACGCATTCACATATTCATCCAATGGCACGCCATATTGCAGGCCAAGCGAGACGGAGATGGCGAAGTTGTTCATCATCGCGCGGAAGGCAGCGCCTTCTTTATGCATGTCGATGAAGATCTCACCCAGACGCCCGTCATCATATTCACCGGTACGCAGGAAGATTGTATGCCCGCCCACTTTCGCCTTTTGGGTATAACCCTTGCGGCGGGAGGGGAGTTTTTCCTGTTCGCGAACGACTTTTTCCACCACACGCTCGACGATCTTCTCGGTCACGGTTGTGGCCGCAGCTGCCTTTGGTGCTTCGAGCACTTCTTCCAGCGCATCCTCGTCATCCTCATCTTCAATGAGAGCAGCATTAAGCGGCTGAGACAGTTTGGAACCATCGCGGTAAAGCGCGTTGGCCTTGAGCGCCAGCTTCCAGGAAAGCATGTAAGCATCCTTACAGTCTTCCACAGTCGCGCTGTTCGGCATGTTGATGGTCTTGGAAATCGCACCGGAGATGAACGGCTGGGCTGCCGCCATCATGCGGATGTGGCTTTCAACGGAAAGGGCGCGCTTGCCGATCTTGCCGCATGGGTTCGCACAATCAAAGACCGCCAGATGCTCATCTTTGAGCGCTGGTGCGCCTTCCAGTGTCATGGCACCACAAACGTGGATGTTAGCCGCCTCGATTTCCTTCTTCGAAAAGCCCATGTGAGCGAGCAGGTCGAAGTTGAAATCGTTGAGCTGTTCGTCTGAGCAGCCAAGTGTTTCCTTGCAGAACTCTTCGCCCAGTGTCCACTTGTTGAAAGCAAACTTGATGTCGAAGGCTGATTCAAGACCTGCATTGATAGCAGCGATCTTATCATCATCCAGACCCTTGGCCTTCAGAGTGGTCGGGTTGATGCCCGGTGCCTGGTTCAGATTACCATGACCAACGGCATAAACCTCGATCTCGGCAATTTGTGCCTCGCTATAGCCAAGCGTGCGAAGCGCTTCCGGCACAGCCCGGTTGATGATCTTGAAGTAACCGCCACCGGCAAGTTTCTTGAACTTAACCAGCGCAAAGTCCGGCTCGATGCCTGTGGTGTCACAGTCCATCACCAGGCCGATTGTGCCGGTCGGTGCAATCACAGTTGCCTGCGCGTTGCGGTAGCCGTTTTTCTCGCCCAGCGCCACAGCACGGTCCCAGGCAGATTTGGCGTGATCCACCAGATTACCTTGCGTGCAGGAAGCGTGGTCGAGCGGCACAGGATTAACAGCCAGAGCTTCATAGCCCTCCGTCTCTCCATGTGCCGCACGTTTGTGGTTGCGCATCACACGCAACATATGTTCGCCATTTCGCTCATAATCAGGGAAGGGACCAAGTTCTCCCGCCATTTGAGCGGATGTTTCGTAGCAGATACCGGTCATGATCGCGGTAATCGCGCCACAGATCGCCCGGCCTTCCGGTGAATCGTATGAGATACCGGAGGTCATGAGCAGGCCGCCGATATTGGCAAAGCCAAGACCTGTAGTGCGGTATTCGTAGGAAAGTTTCGCAATCTGCTTGGATGGGAACTGAGCCATCATCACTGAGATTTCGAGCACGATCATCCAAAGGCGTGAGGCATGCTCAAAGCTTTCCACGTCAAAGGCCAGCGGGTTCTCTTCAGTCGCTGCTTCCTTGTCGCGGAATTGCAGTAGGTTGAGAGAAGCCAGGTTACAGGCTGTATCATCCAGGAACATGTATTCAGAACAAGGGTTTGACGCCCGGATAGGACCTGCTTCAGGGCAGGTGTGCCAATCGTTCATGGTTGTGTTGTAATGAAGACCCGGATCAGCAGACTGCCAAGCAGCTGTGCCGATTTTCTCCCACAGATCACGTGCCTGAACGGTCTTGACGGTTTCACCTGAAATTCTGCCGATCAGATCCCACTCGCCATCTTCTTCCACAGCGCGCAGGAACCCATCTTTCAGAGATACTGAATTGTTTGAGTTCTGGCCGGCAACGGTCAGGTAAGCTTCAGAGTCCCAGTCGGTGTTGTAAACCGGGAATTCGATATCGGTGTAACCCTGACGGGCAAGCTGGATCACGCGCTGGATGTAGTTTTCCGGCACGGATGCTTTCTTTGCCGCACGCACTTCGCGCTTAAGGGCGGTATTAAGGTTAGGATCAAAGCAAGTGTCACCTTCGCCAGTGCAGTTGATGCAGGCTTTCATGATCGCTTTCATGTGCTTGGAAACAACCTTGGAACCGGTCACGATCGCCGCAACCTTTTGTTCTTCCTTCACTTTCCAGTCGATATATTCCTCGATATCCGGATGGTCGATGTCGACCACAACCATTTTCGCCGCTCGGCGTGTGGTGCCACCGGACTTGATGGCGCCAGCTGCCCGGTCACCAATTTTAAGGAAGCTCATCAGGCCGGATGATTTACCGCCACCTGAAAGTGATTCCCCTTCACCGCGCAGGTAGGAGAAGTTAGAGCCGGTACCGGAACCGTATTTGAACAGGCGCGCTTCGCGGGTCCAGAGGTCCATGATGCCGCCTTCGTTCACCAGATCATCACTCACAGACTGAATGAAGCAGGCATGAGGCTGCGGATGTTCGTAGGAAGACTTTGATTTCACCAGCTTGTGGGTGAACGGATCCACATAATGGTGTCCCTGAGCAGGGCCATCGATGCCATAAGCCCAGTGAAGGCCGGTATTGAACCACTGTGGTGAGTTCGGTGCCACCATCTGATTACAAAGCATATAGCGCAGCTCATCATAGAAAGTGCGGGCATCTGACTCATCGTCAAAATACCCGCCTTTCCATCCCCAATATGTCCAGGTACCAGCAAGGCGGTCGAACACCTGTTTGGCACTCATCTCTGAACCATATCGCTCTTCTTTGGGCAGGGAGGAGAGAGCTTCTTTATCCGCTTCAGACCGCCATAGCCAGGATGGCACGGCATTCTCTTCAACCTTCTTCAGTTTCGCTGGCACACCTGCTTTGCGAAAGTATTTTTGCGCAATGATATCACTGGCAACCTGCGACCATGCCGCAGGCACATCTATATTCTCTAGTTTAAAGACAACAGATCCATCCGGATTACGGATTTCACTAGTCGCCTGGCGGAACTCTATTCCCTCGTAGGCTGACTGACCATCTTTAGTGTATCGCCGTTCAATGCGCATCTCTTATTATATCCTTTAATCTTCCCGCTGGTCCTGGATTACGCTCTTAACCCCATATCCAGGCATATTTGTCCCTAGTCAGAGATGTTTATCTCCGACCAAACTCGTGTCTAATTTGCCTAGTTGTCTTCCGCCGCATTCGGATTTGCCCTCTTTGAGGCAATGTCCCGAACTCCCGTTTACAACCCCCTGCTGTAATTAGCCAGAAATCTATATCTTGATATTATCATCACTGCAAACACTAAATATAGTATTAACAGGACTTTTTTGTGGCTAAAACGCAGAACCCTAGAAACACAAAACTTACCCGTACAGACAGTGTGTACTGCCCGTTCAAAAACGCTTGTTACTTCTATGAAAAGAGAAGAAATCCTAAGTGATTTAACTTTACCGCACCACTTGGTATTCCAAACATCCCCAATTCCGATTCCAACGATACTCATAGCCGCATTCGAACGTCAATATATTGTTGGTGAGAAATTAAAAAAACTAGATGTTGTGTATTTTGTGTGGATTATGTGGAAAAAAATAAAAAATATTTTTGCCTGTAGATTCAGCTATTTGAGCAAAGTGTGAACAAGACGTGACAGATTAAGTATTGATTTGTTAGGGATTTAAGGTATCCCGATTCCTGTCAAATATGACACATTAATGAAGCCGAATTCCAGACTGTTTCAGGAGAATCACCTTGGGTAAGCAATTGCTCTAAAAGTGCTTTTTTGACCTTGCTGCTCAGTAGCGTTTTCAGAAGGTGAAACCGGCCTTAAAATTATGCGGATGTGGAAAACCTGACGCCTGAGAAAAGCAAATATTCCTGATCATGGAGAGAGAATCGGTGTTTGGTGCCAAATTAGGAATGGATATTTCGTTCTTTCCTGATTTCGTTGAACAGATCGCGGCGCAAACCGAAGTGCTCTGAGCTAAAGTTCTCGCCGGTTTCCTGCATTGTTCCAATCCGGTCAATTCGGAAATTCCTGAAACCTTTCCGCAACTCACAATAGCCTGCTATCAGGGTGGCTTCGGAAAAAAACAGAAGCGCCAGTGGTTTTATCCGACGGCTGGTAAACGCACCAGCAAGGCTTTCATACTCAATATCCAGGATTGCCCGCTTGCGAATCGCTCTTCTGGCATCACTTAGAAAAGGACCTTTCTGATAATATTCAGCTCCGGGTGCGTATAAATCGATCGCATCCAGATCAATATGCCCCTTCAGACCGGACCGAATCTTTGAAAATGCCGTTTCCACCGCTGCACGCATCGGGCTGTCACCTTCACGAAACGCGAGCCGTAAGCCGATTGAGAGCAATTCCAGCTCATCATGGGTGAATTGCAGGGGAGGCGCATTAAACTCTGGCGCCATCACATAACCAATGCCTGCTTCCCCTGAAATTGGAAGGCCCTGGGATGCGAGCAACTTGATGTCCCGGTAAACTGTCCGCTCGGATATCTCGAATTCCTGCGCCAGCGTCATGGCCGTGATCGGTTGTTTGGTTGACCTCAATCGCTCAACCAGATGGAACAACCTTTCTGTTTTTCTCATCAACTAATCCTGACATCTTTTTGTCAGTATGCCTGTGTTAAGCGCATATGGAAAGGGAGATTATGATGATTGAATTGTATAAATTTGTACCCCAATTCGGGATGCGTGACGCTAGTCCGTTTTGCCTGAAACTGCTCACATATTTAAAGCTGGCTGATATTCCCCATGAAACACACGAAATTCTTGATCCCCGAGAAGCTCCAAAGCAAAAACTGCCCTTTATAGTCGATGATGGCATCAGCATTAGCGATTCAGAGATCATCATTTCCCACCTTAAGGAAAAGTTCGGTGACCCACTCAATAATGGTTTGTCTCCTGAGCAGATGGCAAACTCCCATGCCCTCAGTGTCATGTTTGCGGAGAGATACTATTGGGCAGGGTTGGTTTATCCCCGGTGGTTGAAAGCAGAGTACCAGCCGGTCCTTGTAGATGCCTGGTTTGGTTCGGTGCCAAAACTCCTCAGGGGTTTTGTCACGCGCATGGTTTTCAAGGAAATGGCAAAACGGGCGGAAGGTCACGGGATCGGCAAGCACAGTGAAAGCGAAGTTTTTGACCTTGCTTTATCTGACCTGCGCGCTGTGGAAAATCTCATGGGCAACAAACCTTTTCTGATGGATGAAAAGCCCAGGGAGATTGATGCCACCGCTTACGCGTTTCTGGTCAATACCACAGCTGAACCGTTCAGGACGCCAATGAGCGAATATGTGAAGAAATCAAACATTTTGATGGAGTATATAGAGCGTGTTGACAAAGCAGCCTTCGCATGAGCACCGGCTCATGAAAATTTCCAGGCGCAACGAAGGCCTCATTCTGGTCCTTATTTCCGCACTCGTATTCTCAACGGCCGGGATTTTTACCAAAAGCATCGAGGCAGCCGCCTGGGACATCATCTTCTGGCGTGGGGTTTTCGCGGCACTCTTCACGGTTGTCTACGTTTCCTACAAGGGAACGTTCGCAAAAGAATTCATTCAGATGGGTAAGTGGGGGTTGATCGCAGCTTTTGCTGGAGCATTAGGCACTGCCGCATTCATACCTGCATTCAAACATACTGATATCGCAAACGTGGCACTTATATATTCAGCTGCTCCACTCGTTGCCGCATTCTATGCCTGGGTATGGATATCGGAAAGGCCCACCAATCGCGTATTGTTGGGAGCGGTTTTGGCATTGATTGGTGTGGCGCTGATCGTTGGCGGGTCACTAAACTCAATCAACATAACAGGAGACTTGTTGGCACTGTGGATGACACTTGCCATGGCTTTTATGATTGTGATTTATCGCCGGTTTCCGGAGGTTCCTGCTGCCGGTCCGGCGGCTGTTTCATGCGTTTTGCTTTTGCCGCCGGCAATGCTGTTTGGGTCACCGTTTGAAAATCAAATCGGCGAAATTGCCACCATGGCAGCCTTTGGTCTTGTGTTTGCAGTTGCTTCAATCACCTTGCTCGAAGGGGCAAGGCGTCTGCCATCCGCTGAAACCGCTTTGCTCAGCACGCTGGAAGCACCGTTTGCAATACTACTGGCCTGGCTGATTTTTGCTCAGGTGCCTGTATGGACCACAGTGCTTGGCGGGCTGTTGATCATCACTGCAATTCTCAACAGCCAGCGTGCATAAAAGGATCAGCTAAAGGCCACAGTTGGTGAATCCTCAAGATCCTCCGGCACTTCCACAAGGCTCAATCCGGAACCGTTAGTGTGTGTGGCCAGTTTCTCAAAGGCTTCGTCCAGGCTTTCGGATAGTTTTTCTTCGTCTTCAGGCAAAAGAGTAGGGGCCTCTTCGCTGAAGTCAGTCACGTTTCCCGCCACTTCGCTCCGTGATTGTATCAACGGAGAATCGTCGCCGTTTCCCGCTTCTGGGTCTCTGCCCTTAAGGCTGTGAAGATCGATGATGAGTTCGTTGAGCGTGGTCAACAATTTATAGTCTGAATTATAACCCAGCCGTGCCAGTGCCGCATCTCTCATTTCTTCTAGTTGTTTGATTTGATCCATCGGGAGCTTCTCCTCTGTTATTTTACTAAACAATGAGAAGTAGTTTCATGACCGATTGCGACGGGAATCAGGCTGGAACTTGGCCATACGGGGGTAAATTGAGGAATCTACCCTCAGCCCGGTAAATTCATATTTCAGCGTGCAACAATAAAGGCTGAAAGGTTATTACGCTCATATTCAGCATAGACTGCCTTACGCGCGAGCCAGGTCCCTAACAGGAACATGGCAAATCCGGCCGGTAAATCAACCAGATGGTGCCCGCCATGGATGAAGATGCCAGGTAGGATCATGAGGTTGATGATCAAGAATACCGGGCCAATATACTTCACATTCCATGCTGCATAGATCGCGGTGAAAGCCAAAACAGCGTGATATGAAGGAAACGCGATCATCCCGCGGATTTCTGACGGCGTGATAAACTGGGTTCCGTTTCTGGCGATGTCTATGAGTGCCAGTGCATACTCACGGTTAACCGGCGGATTGATAGCAGCCCAGACCTCTGTGGGGATTTCATACATGGACTTGGCGCCAAGCGTGGGGAACAATCCCCAAAAACAGATGGTAAGCGTGGCGGTGATGGTCACAGATGTGAGCATGGTGTGCAGATCGCGTGCTCGTCCCGTAAGGCCAAGTACCACCACAAGCATCGCAAATTGCAGCATGGTGCTGTTATAGGCGAGCTTCATTATATAGACGGTCGTAGGAAACTGAGCGGCAAATGCCATCACATCTGGCCAATGGAAACCCAGCATGGCATCAATTTGCGTCAACGACACATCAATCGTCGGTCGACCGAGCGGCAACATGAGATAATTGAACAAGGAAAGCGTCGCAGAAAACAGGATAAAAATGCCCGTACAAATCATGGCAGACGCAATGCGTTCGCTACGGTTTTTAAGCCGGTAAAAATATCCACCGCTGATCATTGCCACAGCAACAACAGAGATGCCCGCATAACCGGGAATGTCCAGTGCAACGCCTCTGTGAAGGATCAAGGGAATATCAACCAGAAGGGCTGCCACTGTGATCAGTGCCATAAAGAATTCTGCCGGTTTCAGATGCAACCGTTCGCACAAGGAGGTTTTCCAGTCCGATTTCTGCAGTGCCATTGTCCGATTATCCCCGTTCGGTAAATTTGTCCGGAACATAGCAAAAAGGCGTTAAGGAAACCTTCCCTAACGCCTTCTCATCATTTGCGTAAAACCAGAGCCTTGTCAGGCATCAATATCAGGTTTTCAACGGAACCTTCGGCACAGATCCACCACCGTTTCCGCCATCACCATTGCCTTTGCGGCGCGGTTTGGTGGCGGGTTTGGCTTTGGCCTTGGTTGTCGTGGTCTTTGCCTTGGTTTTTGCTTTTGCCGGCCGGCGCTTCGGCTTGACCGGTTTGTCCTCAATGCTGTCGAGTTTCAGCTTGTCCTTGCCAAGTTCATCTTTTTCCAGCGTTACCTTAACAGTACCACCGGTTTTCAACTTGCCGAACAACACTTCATCCGCCAATGGCTTCTTGATGTGTTCCTGAATGACGCGCGCAAGTGGACGGGCACCCATCTTGTCATCAAAGCCCTTGGAAGCAATCCAGGCAATAGCATCGTCTGACAGTTCAAACGTAACATTACGTTCTGCCAGCTGTGCTTCCAGCTGCATGATGAATTTCTGAACAACCTTGTGCACAACCGGTGTCGGCAGGCTGCCAAACGGTACGATCGCGTCCAGGCGGTTACGGAATTCAGGAGCAAACAGGCGGTTGATTGCTTCTTCATCGTCACCGGTACGTTTTGTCGAACCAAATCCGATTGCAGCTTTTTGCGCTTCCACAGCACCCGCATTGGTGGTCATGATGATGATCGTATTGCGGAAATCAACGCTTTTGCCGTTGTTATCCGTCAACTTGCCATGGTCCATCACCTGCAGGAGAATATTGAACAGGTCAGGATGTGCCTTTTCAATCTCGTCAAGCAGCAACACACAATGTGGATGTTGATCCACACCATCAGTCAGCAATCCGCCCTGATCAAAGCCCACATAACCTGGAGGCGCACCGATAAGGCGGGAAACTGTGTGGCGTTCCATATATTCGGACATGTCAAAGCGCAGGAGTTCTACACCCATTGCTTCTGCCAACTGACGGGCAACTTCAGTTTTACCCACACCGGTTGGCCCGGAGAACAGGTAAGAACCAATTGGCTTGTCAGGTTCACGCAATCCGGCGCGAGAGAGCTTGATTGCAGCTGCAAGTGCATCGATCGCATCATCCTGGCCGTAAACAACGCGTTTCAACTGCGTGTCCAGGTTCGCCAGCACAACTTCATCATCCTTGGAAACTGATTTAGGTGGAATTCTCGCCATGGTGGCAATTGTTTCCTCAATTTCCTTGATGCCGATCTGCTTCTTGCGTTTGTCCGCAGGAACCAACATCTGAGAAGCACCGGTTTCATCAACAACGTCGATTGCCTTGTCAGGCAGTTTGCGGTCATTGATGTAGCGGGATGACAGTTCCACCGCACCTTTGATCGCCTCATTGGTGTATTTCACAGAGTGGAACTCTTCAAAGTAAGGCTTCAGACCTTTCATAATCTCGATGGCATCTTCCAAAGATGGTTCTTTCACATCGATTTTCTGGAATCTGCGCACCAATGCCCGATCTTTCTCGAAGAACTGGCGATACTCTTTATAAGTAGTCGATCCGATACAGCGGATTGTTCCTGAAGACAGCGCAGGCTTGAGCAGGTTCGAGGCATCCATTGCACCACCGGAAGTGGCACCCGCACCAATGACGGTATGGATCTCGTCGATGAACATGATCGCGCCTTCGGTTTCCTCGATTTCTTTCACGACCTGTTTCAGGCGTTCTTCGAAATCACCGCGATAACGGGTTCCTGCAAGCAGGGTACCCATGTCCAGGCAATAGATTGTGCTATCCTGAAGAACTTCAGGCACATCTTTCTCGACGATACGTTTTGCAAGGCCCTCAGCGATGGCTGTTTTACCAACACCAGGATCACCCACATATAATGGGTTGTTCTTCGAACGTCGGCAAAGAACCTGGATTGTCCGGTTCACTTCAGCGGTACGACCGATCAGCGGATCAATTTTACCGGCTTTCGCTTTTTCATTGAGGTTGATGCAGTAGTTAGCCAGTGCATCGCCCTTATTATTGGGCTCTTCCTCACCAATGGCACCTTGCTCATCATCAAGGCCTCTGACCGGGCGGTTTTCTGACGCACCGGCCTTTTTGGCTATGCCATGGGAAATAAAGTTCACCGCGTCATAACGTGTCATTTCCTGCTCTTGCAGGAAGTAAGCCGCATGGCTCTCCCGTTCGGCAAAAATCGCCACGAGCACGTTGGCACCAGTTACTTCCTCTCGCCCCGAGGATTGCACATGAATAACAGCGCGCTGGATCACACGCTGGAAACCTGCTGTAGGTTTTGAATCCTCATTGTAACCGGTGACCAGATTGGCAAGTTCTGTATCGATATAGTCAGTCAGGTTTTCCTGCAGTGTTTTCAGATCCACATTACAGGCACGCATCACAGCAGCAGCATCCTCATCTTCGATAAGGGCCAGCAACAAATGCTCGAGCGTAGCGTACTCCTGCGCTCTTTCATTTGCATAGGTTAGTGCTTTGTGGAGCGCTTTTTCCAGGCTGTCAGTAAATGAAGGCAACTGTTTTCCTATCTATTTCTTCTCCATTACGCATTGTAATGGGTGTTGATGTTTTTGGGCGAAATCCATCACTTGAGTTACTTTAGTCTCAGCAACCTCGTAGGTGAATACGCCACATTCTCCTACGCCGTGATTATGCACATGCAGCATGATTTGTGTCGCTTGCTCGGGGCTTTTCGAAAAAAACCTTTCTAACACATGAACAACAAACTCCATGGGTGTAAAGTCATCATTCAACAAAAGAACGCGATATAAACTCGGTTTCTTCGTTTTTGGTTTTGTTTTTGTTGCGAGACCAATGCCGGAATCATCATCCTGACTGTTATTCCGGTCTTCGTCCTGCATCTTTATCTTGTTTCGAACTTGCATGGAAAATCATTGCTAAATTTTGGCGGGGCACCGAATGGCTACCGTCGCTCGACACACTTTGAATAAGTAATATAATGTCTGCAGCAGAGCCCGCAAGAGGTCCTGTACGCTTCTTCCCTAATTGGTGAACAAGAAAATATTTTTTAACAATCTTCCCTTACGTAAGAAAAATTTCACTAAAATTTTAGATAAATTATTCGTTCGGCAATGATCTTAAACAGTTTGGTAACCATCCCTGTGTAGCTTGGTGCCTATCGCTGATCCAAATGTGGGATTCAGCAATTGGTTCAAGCATACCCCTCGGAATAGGGGGATCAAGACGGGGAAAAGGTATTGCGTACCCTATCTGCTTTTTGGCTGCGCCGCCTGGCTGTGGCAGCGACAGCATTCACTTTACTGACAACTGGTGCGGTTGGCTTTGCGCATGCAAACCCAAAATACGCGGGAATTGTTGTGGACGCTAAGACGGGTAAGACCCTTTATGCTTCCAAGGCGGATTCACTTCGTTATCCGGCTTCACTTACCAAAATGATGACCATGTACATGATGTTCGAGGCCATGGCTGAAGGTAAGATGACCAAGAATACACGCATCCGGGTCTCAAGATACGCTGCATCAAAACCCCCTTCAAAGATCGGCATCCGGGCTGGGCGCAGCATCAAGGCCGAGCACGCAATTCTGGCACTGGCAACAAAGTCAGCCAACGATGTGGCGGCAGCCGTAGCGGAGCATCTGGGCGGAACTGAAGCTAATTTTGGTCGATTGATGACCCGCAAGGCTCGTCAACTGGGCATGAAACGCACCACATTCAAGAATGCGTCTGGTCTCACAGCTAAAGGTCAGCTTACAACGGCCCGTGATATGGCACGTCTCGGTATCGCTTTGCGTGAACATTTTCCGCAATATTACAAGTATTTCTCAACCCGCACGTTCAAATATGGCAAGGCCAGATTTAACAATCATAACAGATTGTTAGGTCGTGTTCGCGGTGTTGACGGCATCAAGACCGGATACACACGTGCATCCGGTTTCAACCTGGTTTCCTCAGTTGAGACTGGCGGTCGTTCAATCGTCGCTGTGGTGATGGGTGGCAGATCAGGCAAGAGCCGCAATGCTCAGATGCAGAAATTGATTTCCAGATATCTTGGCAAGGCATCACGCCGTTCAAAGAAGCGTCAGTTGATTGCTTCCAGAAAATCAGTTGGCATCCAGGTCGCATCTATTGCCGAAACAATTCGTCTGCCAAAGCGCGGTCCGGTTCCCCAGTTCAGAGCTGTGGCAGTTGCAGAAGCAGCAAAGCCTGAGATCAATCCAAACAAACCAATGCAGGTTGCATCTGCTGCAACCACCAGCATCAAGAGTTTCGTGGAAGAATCCGAATTTGATCAGGAAGCAGTACAGGCTCGTCTGAATGTGCCTGCACCGGTTCCATCCACAAGGCCACAGGTGGAAGTTGCTTATGCTGAACCACAGGAAAGCACCTCTCAGGTTATTAAGGCCGTGGAAGACATTGTGAACAATAAGCCCAAGGGATGGGTCGTGCAGATCGGTGCAACCGACAGCAAGGACAAAGCTTTGGAATTGTTGGAGGAAGTACGGGCAAAAGCTGGAAGCACGCTAAGAGGCAAGGGGACTTACACGGAAACCGTAGCTAAAGGCAATTCAACCCTGCATCGTGCCCGCTTTACAGGCTTTGATGGCAAAAAAGCCGCACGTAACGCCTGCAAGGCTCTTAAACGCAAGAAGATCGCTTGCTTGGCAATTGCCGCCTAGGTTTATCATTTAGTTGGGATATGGACACGCTAAAATGAGTAAACGAGTATCGGGTTCAATTCAGAAGAGTATCCTTGGCTTCATTAATTCTGGCCGCAAGAAAAGTGGATCCTCCGCTGTCGGGATGAACGGCTTTCATCAATCTGCGGTGGGCGGCCTTGATCTCCGTAGACCCCGCTCCGGGAGCAAGACCAAGAATCTGATAAGCCTCCTCCTTTGTCATGGGGCCAGAGCTCGCCGTATTTCCATGCCCCCCACTGTCACTGCTTTGCGTGTTATCACGCCAAAAGGGCATTCTGCGGTCAAGATAAGCTTCCATTAAGCCGACGCTCTCTGCGTCGGTCAGCATTTCCTCATATAAATCAAGCACAATCTGACTATCCAGGTCAGACAGACGTTGGCCCTCATAGTCTCCGGTCAGGATAATACCGTCCAGATTTCCCGTATCGTGATCGAGTTCCATCTCTAGCCATGCGGAGCGGACAGTGGATTGATTGTTGCCGGATTCAGACACCGTCGCCCGGTTCTTGCGATTTCGCATGAGCCACATCCCGCCCAGAATGATCATTGGCATGGCAAGACCAGCACGCCCGAACGGCATAAGCCCGACACCAAGCCCTATCAGGAGCCAGGGTGCTATTGCCCGAATGGCATTGGCAATTCTTGCTGGTGGCATGTTCACAAAAGCCAGAGCCATTATGCCGAGAACAAGCAGAATTGCGATTGAGGTAATCGTGTAACCCATAATATCTATGATTTAATGATGAAGTTCATTGCTTCAACTGCTTGAGCAATAATTGAGACTGTTTTCCCTTTTGTGCCAATAGTGCTTTATATCCACCACTGGCATAGGCTGCGACGGCTGAAAGCAGGTCTTCCAGTTCCTTGGCTGAGTTTGAACTCAACCTCAGGAATGCACCGCCTGTAAGTTTTGCAATTTCCCTGAAAGCCGTTTCAGCTTCCTTGTCATAGCCTTCCTGGAACATGAACGCTTTCACGCCGTGGATGCCTAGCCTGCCGGCAAGATCACACAGCGCATCAATATCTTCCTCCATGGCATCCCCCACAAATACGAGTGCGGAAACCTTCTTTTTGTCGTGTTCTTTCATGGCGTGTTTCAGCACTTTTGATATCTGGGTCGTACCGCCCCGGCATTGAATGCCGGTCATCAGACTGCCCAGGGCCTGCGGATTTGAAACCCATTTGGAGGCTTTACATTCACCAAATCCACGAAAATACACAAGCTGAACAGCCAGTCCGGTTTTCTTGCCCGTGCGGTGGAACATGCTTGCCTGAATTTCACAAGCTCGGTCCCACGTGGGTTGCCTGCTCATGGTGGCGTCAAGCGCAAAAATCAGTCTGCCAGTTGATTGCGCACTGATATGTGAAGCTTTCTTCAAAAACTGTTCAATATCAGATGAAGACGATTTTTCAGTCTGCAGCGAGCCACTTTCGAGCGGAGCGGGGTAAATTTTCCTAATCATGCTGTGATTATCCAGCCTTTGACACCTTTGTGCAAGGATATTGGCAGGAACAATGGTCGCAATTGAGGTCATCACCAAAGTTTGTTTGTAAAGCTATTCCCATGCATTCTATGCTTGCCGGAAATCATGGAGACTCAAATAATGACACGTATCTTGGCCTTTCTTATCGCATTAATGATTTCTCATTCGGCATTTGCCCAGGCGGTAGAGAATGACACAGACAAGGTAATCACGGATCAGGGCGAGACAGTTGAGCAACCGGAACTGAACAATACGCCAGTCGAGCCAGAAGCAACAAAACCTGAAAATGAAACTGCTGAAGGCAAGGTTGATCCCGAATATGCGCCAATGACATTGGCCCGTATGCATGAAATCGTGAAATCCCTCGATGAAAATGCAGTTATCAATGATCGTGTCATGCAGTTGACGGTCTCTGACATCAGTGTGGTTATTATTGCTGCTCCCAACAGTAATAGAATGCGTGCGGTCGCACCTGTAAGATCACTGGATGGCGTCAATAATCAGGACCTGTATCGCATGTTGCAGGCAAATTACGACAGTGCTCTCGATGCAAGATATTCAATCGCCAAGGGGCAAATCGTCAGTGCCTTTATCCATCCTTTGAAGGAACTGGACAAGAACGAGCTGATCTCAGGTATTGGCCAGGTGGTCAATCTGGTGCTTTCCTATGGCACCACCTATACCTCGGGAGCCATGACGTTTGGCGGTGGCGATAGCCGTCAACTTCACCGTAAGCTGATCGAAGAACTGCTCAAAAAAGGTGAAGAGATTTAACGGCTTACCCTTGTTCCTCCAACCGGTCAGTGGCCGGTGGCGGGGTGCGCGACAGATCGGTGACTTCCGAATAAAGCTCGTCAGACATCTCAAAATTGAGGGCATCCAGTGATGGTTGCAACTGCTCAACGCTGCGTGCACCGATAATCGGGCAGGTTATGGCGTCGTTTTGCATAACCCACGAAACCGCAAGCGTGACCGGATGCACATTCTTGGCCTTGGCAAGATCTGTGAAATCTTCTGCCACTTCATAAACCCAGTTCTCCCGGTAGCGGGATGCGTATTCCGGGTTTGTGGAAATTCGTCCCTGTTCCGCACGTTTCTCACGGGAATATTTACCGCTGAGCAATCCGCCTCCCACGGGTGAATAGGAGATTACGCCCAAATTCTCAGCCCGCGCCAGTGGCAGAATTTCCACTTCCACCTGACGCTTCACGAGCGAGTACATGGGTTGAACCACATCAAAACGCGACCAGTTGTTCTTCTGGGAAATGCCAAGCCCCTTGGCGATTTGCCAAGCCGCATAGTTACTAGCGCCGAGATAAAGCACCTTGCCATCTCTCACCAGTGTTTCGAGCGCTCGCAACGTCTCTTCCAGCGGAACCACATTGTCCCAGCGATGCATGAAAAAGACGTCCAGACGGTCAGTATCGAGCCGTTTCAGGCTCGCTTCACAGGCAGAAATAATATGTCTGCGGTTAGCACCTCCGGAAAGGGCATGGTCGGCCATGGGGATAAAGCATTTGGAGGTGAGAACAATTTCATCACGATGGCCTTTGATGAGGCCTCCGAGGATCGTTTCCGCAGCACCTTTAGTGTAGGCATCCGCGCAATCATAGAAGTTTATGCCAGCGTCACGCGTGGCTTTATACATGCGCGCAGATTCTTCTGCATCCGCATCACCTCCAAAGGACATGGTGCCATAGCACAGTGGCGAGACCTGAAGACCGGTTTGACCAAGCGTTTTCATATTCATGATGTGTTTTCTTCCCAGCTTTACAGAATTTTCAGAAAATAATTAAAAATCACAGGTGGTTAGCAGAACAATGCTGATAGTTGGCCAGCCGCAATTGCTCGAGCCGTCCTCAGTGTTTTTGAAAGATTTCCGGCACCGGCGCAACCGTGCAATGGCGGAAAACTGAATTTTCCGACACTTCAATCATGCAAAATCACGTGATCGCGCAACAAAAATTCAAAACGAAATATTGACAATCGTCTCAAATGAGACATATGTGTCTCATGAAGAAAATAAAACTATCATCCCGCGATGCCATTCTGGAGGCAGCATTTCAGACCTTTAATGAAAAGCCCGGTGCTTCTCTTGGAGACGTGGCTGATCGTGCCGGTGTGGGGCGTGCTACCCTGCATCGTCATTTCAGTTCTCGCCAAACCCTTATGGTGGCCCTTGCGAAGACCGCGTTAAAGGAGCTCAACGAAGCTATTGATACAGCCACAGCTGATGCCCAATCGCATACAGAAGGTTTAAGGCTGTCTCTGGCTGCGGTCATCCCCTTGGCCAATCGGCAATGGTTCCTTTCCCATGAAACGCTAGAGGACGATCCAGACATCGCCAATGCCCATAACAAAGAAGTCGCTGTCCTGCATCAGGAAATCGAAGCGGCGAGGGCAGAGGGCAGTTTTGCTGCGGATCTGCCCACCATGTGGATCGCGGAAGCCTATGAGAATTTGATCTATGCCGCCTGGACCATGGTGCGAGAGGAAGAAGCCACACCCACTCAGGCAGCCGATATGGCCTGGCGCACTTTCATAAAAGGAGTTTCACAATGACCACAGAAATTCTGGAAAATCTTGCAACACAGATTGATGATGTATTTTTCCTGATCGGAGGTGTCATTCTTCTGATCGAGTTGGCTGAAGCCTGGTTCAAAGGATCTCTCAAAGGCCGCAAAATCATGGAGATGGTCACAAGCGCTTCCACCCAGATCCCGAGCATAGCCTTTGAAACCTTTGTAATGACCGGCGCCTATGCCGTCTATTACATTATTGCTGAAGCCGTGGTCACATGGTCTATCCCGATCACCTGGTGGAGCATTTTGCTTGCTTTGCTGGTGGCAGACTTTCTCTATTACTGGGAGCACAGGATTGCCCATGAAGTTCGCATCCTCTGGACGCAACACGCGGTTCATCATTCCTCGCGCGACTATAATATTGTTACTGCAATCCGTTTTGGCCCGTTTGAGGGCGTATGGGCGCTAATCATACATATCCCGATGATCCTGATGGGTTTTTCACCGGAAATGGTGTTCTTCGGCCAACTGAGTGTGCTTGCATACCAAACCTGGCTGCATACCGAGACGATTGGCAAGCTGGGGCCGATTGAGAAATTAATGAATACGCCGTCCCACCACCGTGTACATCATGGTGCAGATGATAAGTATCTAGACAAGAATTACGCCGGTATCCTGATCATCTGGGACTGCATGTTCGGAACCTTCCAGGTGGAGGAAGAAACACCGCGCTACGGCCTGAAACGCGATTTCAACAGCCAGAACCCGATCCATGTGTGGTTCTCTGAACTGCCTCAGCTGTGGCGTGATCTAAGGGCGTCAAAAAGCATGCGTGAGGTCTTCATGCGCCTGTTCGCACGCCCGGGCTGGGAACCAAAGTAACCACAAAGGTTTCAAAGCCATGACCACAACGGAGCAAAGGTCACGCCTTGCAGGAGAACGGCTGTCCGTATGGACCCTGGTGAGGAAGTTCACCGGGTCCATCAGCATAACCTGGCTGCTGGCCCATGTAGAAACATCACTGACGGCCATTGCGCCACTCTTTATCGGCTTTGCGATTGACGGGCTCCTGGCGGGTAGCACAACCGATCTGATGAACCTGGCCATGCTGCTGGTCACATTGATCGTAATCGGCGTCAGTCGTCGCCTCTATGACACACGGGCTTACGGGACCATCCGGGTCGAACTTGGCAAGGAACTGGCAGCAAGAGCGTCAGACAATCCGGTTTCCACCACAAATGCCAGGCTGGATATGGGACGCGAACTTGCCGACTTTCTGGAAGAGCAGGTCCCTCAATTACTGAACTCAGTCGTCCAGCTGGTGGTCGCATTGATAATTCTGTGGTCTTTCCATCCAATCCTCTTCACATCGGCATTGACAACCGGAATTGTGGTGATCCTGATATACGCCCTGGTGCATCATCGCTTTTTCAAGCTCAATGGGGTGCTCAACCATCAGATGGAACAGCAGGTGGGCGTTTTATCAAGCAAATCTCCAGGCGGACTAACACAGCATTTGCTGAAGCTGAGAAGTGCGGAGGTGAAAATCTCTGACACAGAAGCCTATGTATACGGGGCCATTTTTGCGGTTCTTCTCGGGTTCATAATCTTCAATCTCTGGTTTGCCACCACAAACATCGAAATTACCGTGGGGAGAATCTTCTCAATCGTCAGCTATTCCTGGGAGTTTGTGGAAGCTGCTATTGTCTTCCCGGCAACGCTGCAGGGTTGGTCGCGCTTGTCGGAAATCTCTCGCAGGATTAATTCAAAGGTACCTAGCTGAGTGTGAATTTGTGTTGCAGCGAAAAAGACAAGAGGATTGACAGACTTGGTTCATCTCAGTGTTGCCATTGGACATTGTGACGTATTACCTGAGCGGGATTGCCGGCAATTACAACAGACCCTTCTTCAAATCCGGAATTCACGTAAGAGCCTGCCCCAACAACACTACCATCAGAAATTTTAGTGCCTTTGGAAATAAAGGCGTTAGCGGCTATCCAAACCCGATTGCCAATGGTTACTCTTTCGTCTGGGTTTAGGTATTCAGTTGTATTCAAATCAAAAATTTGATGCATGTCAGTCGAACGAATAGTAACGTTTTTCGCTAACAAACAATCATTTCCAATCGTGATATCTTCATTGCGAGAAACCGTATAGACACCTGTACCAAGGCAACGATCTCCAATTGAAATTGTGACTCCGTTACCATGGACAATAATACTACCGTTCCATCGGCAATCATCTCCTATCAGAATCTTGTTATCTTCCCCGTGTACGAAAAATACAAGATTTCTGCTGCGAAAATTTCTCCCTATTGAAATGAGATTATTTCTTGATTGAATTGAAGCAAACGCTGTGAATAGGAATTTCAAACGATACCAAAATGATGCTTTGATGCGGTTTCCGCGAAACAATAGACGCATCGGCCAATAGTATCTGGCAGGAGTTTTCTTGAGCCTTTGATTTACCCGCATAAGTCCCTCCTAACATTATCGGGTACTCAGCGGTCTATTTATGGCCCCACCACTGAATATTGTCAGGTTGTGGCTAAAATTTTCAATAAACCGGTGGCATTTGTCAAATTTCTGATATGTTTTGAGATCGAATTGGGAATAGTTTTTCACAACGGGAGAAGATATGACCGCCTATGTTATTGTTGATACCAAGATCAATAACCCCGAAGCCTATGAAGAATACAAAGCGCTGGCAAAGCCGATTGCCGAGACCTTTGGTGGCATTTACCGCACAAGGGGAGGGGCAATGGAGGTTCTGGAAAACGATCTTTGGACCCCGACCCGCATCGTGATTGTGGAGTTTCCGGATATGGAAAGCGCCAAGAGGTTTGCCGATAGCGAGGAATATGCCCCGGTGAAAGCAATTCGCCATGCAAATGCTGAATGTACGCTCGCCATCATTGAAGGCGTGTGACGCTGATTTGAAGGTTGAAACCTAGTTTTCGATCTCAGCCAGGATCCATTCAAGAAACGCTTCCACATTGGGGTTTTTGAGCGCCTGTTTGGTGGTGACGATATCATAGCCGATATTGGCCTTTGCACGTTCTTCAAAGGGTGACACCAGAAGGCCGGCCTCAATGGCATCCACCACCAGCGGTAAGCTGCCCAGTACCACCCCGTGTCCGGCAATCGCTGCCTGGATCGCAAGGCTGTATTCATTAAACCGAATGCCTCGACCTGGCTTGATGTCGACTGCGCCAACATTCTCGAACCAGCTTTGCCAATCAAATAGATTCCTGTAAGCAGGCGATGACCATTCCGGTCCACTCATATTCATGTGGATCAGGGGCACGGTCTCCAACTGCTTGAGATTTTCGAGCACAGGCGGCCCCTCGGCAACGGACGGGCTGCAGACGGCAAGGGTTTCATCGTCAAACAGGCGATGAGAGATCAGGTCATCATGCGCTTTCACAGCATAGCGAATGGCAATGTCCGTGGGCTCGCGGTGAAGGTCGATTATACGTGAAGAAGAGTCTACCAGCACATCAATATCACTGTGAATGCGCTTGAACGCATCAATCCGCTTCACAAGCCATGTGATCGCAAAAGATGGCTCAGCTGTAATGGTGAGGCTTGAGCGGTCCTGAGTTTTCCTGATCTTGGAAACGCCTTCATGAAGTCGTTTAAAGCCCAGGCTGAGGTCGTTGGCTCCTTCGAGGCCAGCATCGGTTAGCGCGATGCCTCGACCCTGACGTTTCACCAGTTGAGTATCAAGACTTGCCTCCAGTTTCTGCACCAGCTGCATCACAGCAGCAGGCGTCACATGCAGCTCCTTTGCTGCCAGCTGATAGCTCAGATGCCTCGACACTGCCTCAAAGGCACGCAGGGCATTAAGGGAAGGTAACCATTCACTCATAAGAATATAGAATATCTAACTTCTTAAAGAAGATCAAATGATTGGTGAATTTTCCATAGACGTTGTATTTTATGGGTATCAGATAACCAATAATGGTTGAACAGTTAAAAAAACTAACAAAAGGAGAATAGCAATGTCACTCATTGGAACAGTGAAATCAAACCGCCAGAGCATGTTTTCTCCGATCTCCCGGATCTACAAAAACATCAGGCTGCAGCACCAACACAACTACGCCATGCGCGAAGTGAAAAAGCTTAGCAAACACCTGCAGGAAGATATCGGAGTATTTAACTAAACGGATCTCTGCAAAGATTTGAAACTCAGTTCCGGTTCTCTCCCAGAACGGAATTGAATTTCGGGGCCTCCATTACTCAGAGGCCAATCCGTACCGGTTTCACATCCCTCCTTCCGGTACAAAACAAGCTGTTTGACTTGAGAAAGTCAGGCAGCTTTTTTAATGCCTGGGAAATTGATTTACTGCAGTCTGTCTATGTCATCCTGAGTGACCACATATTGACCTGTGAATGTGATCTGATCACCGGGTCCAAGCGTTTCCCAGGTGCCGTTACTACTCGAATCGATAGAATCTCCGAAAGGTAGATTATCCTGCGAAAGAACTTCGCCTGCGGGCGTAGGCACGGGGCCTGAAGCATTATGGGATTCCGACAGGCTGATATTGCTCACATCCTGATTGCCATCATTTGTCACCACATAGGTGTATGTAATTGTCTGACCAAGTGCCACATTCGTGGTCATATCGGCAGTCTTCGTCACATTAAGAGATGGGTTCGCAGGACCCACAGTAACGGCAACGGTAGCCGTATCGCAGTTTGTGGAAGGCGCTTGTGCGCAAATATCATATTGAAACGCGTATATTCCCGGCAAAGCACCTGCATTCACGCTAACTTCTCCAGTGGAAGTATTGAATGACAGGGATGGCGGAACCGGAGTGCCTGAATTTACTGATAGTGTGACGAATGAAGTAGTAGCAGCGTTATCTGCATATAAGTCATTTGATATCACATTTGAAATTGCCGTAGTGCCCGCCGGGACCAACAAGGCCGTATCATCATTAGCATTTATCTCATCCGGTTCCATCGTGAAGGTGAAGCGATAACCACCGATAAATCCCAGATTGACAAAGCGGATCAGTATTTCATCATCATCGTTGTAGGGGATGGAAGCAGATGATGTGGCGCCGGGTCGTGGGTCTGGCGCTCCTCCTGACGGGAAATAGGCAAATTGCCTGACACCATTCACAAACACCTCAATGGAATCGTCTACGATGTCACCGCTATTGCCGCCAAAGGTCAAAGTACCCGATGTTGTGGCAGTTCTTCTGTGATCAATCTGAAAATGAGGGTTTGTATCCGCCCAGGTTGTGCCCACATATCCGGTATTGTTGGGTGGCGAAGGAAAGTCCGGAGTTGCGGTGGTCGGGAAAAATACAGATGCTCCTCGCTGTGTGGGGGTTTCGGTGTTTCCCCATCGGCTGGCCAAACCGGAACTGCCATTGGCAGACAGAAACATTGTTGTTTCACCTATTCCCCAGTTTACTTCTCCATGGAAAGTGAGCGGCAGTCCGGTGTGAATTGAACCGGCAATATTCTCATAACCTTCATAATATGAAGTTGCCCAATAGCCCTTTGGAAAAAAGCCTGTATCTTCCACACCGTCTGGAACTTGAGCAAAGCTATTTGAATGCAAGCAAGTTAATAGAACTGTGAAAGCCAGAAGACTTGATTTGGTTTGCCCCTTACTGATCACCATGTGAGAAAAGTTATGTTGATGTGCCTATAGTGAATAGATGCAACAACACACTTGCGCGAGGCATATGCCTCATACGTTAGGCAAACACCGTTTTCCTGAGTTTCAAAATCCAACCCTGGTGATCAGGGTGTAACAAGGCAATCCTGGTTGCTAATGCAATTCAGACAACATGCCCTTGTTGTAGGCGGCAAGTTCACTCAATTTGCTCTCGGCAATCTGGTTTGCCCAGTTCGGATTGGCGATCAGCGCTCTGCCCACTGCAACCAGATCAAACTCATCACGCTCAAGGCGCTCGAGAAGATTATCTATGCTTGCAGGTGTCGCGTCCTTGAAGTTGGCTGTCCCGTCATCGGGTAGAAAATCAGCATCCAGTCCGACACTACCCACTGTGATCGTGGGTTTGCCTGTAAGCTTCTTCGTCCATCCAGCAAGATTGAGGTCACTGCCTTCAAACTCTGGTTCCCAGAAACGTCTTGTGGAACAGTGGAAGATGTCAACGCCAGCTTCGGAAAGCGGGTTTAGAAATGCACCCAGTTCTTCCGATGTCTGGCATAGTTTTGCTGTATAGTCCTGCTGCTTCCATTGTGAAAACCGCAACATGACCGTGAAGTCCGGACCCACAGCAGCGCGCACTGCACGCACAAGTTCCAGGGCAAATTTGGAACGGCCGGCCGTATCATTCCCGTATTCATCTTCCCGCACATTGGTGCCGTCCCAGAAGAACTGATCAATCAGGTAGCCGTGTGCCCCATGAATTTCCACCGCATCAAAACCAATTCGTTTGGCGTCACTCGCTGCCTTGGCAAACGCGCTGACCACATCACCAATATCGTCCTGCGTCATGGCGTGTCCGGTAACCTTGCCCGGTTTGGCCATACCACTTGGGCTGTAACCAGCTGTATCACCTCCAGGATTGACGCCCGGCCTGCGAATGCCACCCACATGCCAGATCTGCGGTGCAATCTTGCCACCTGCTGAGTGGACTGCTTCCACCACCTTTTGCCAACCTGCCAGGGCATCATCGCCATAAAAGGCGGGCACATTGGGGTAGCCGCTGGATGCCACATGATCCACAACCGTTCCCTCTGTGATGATCAAGCCTACACCACCTTCAGCACGACGACGGTAATAGTCCACGACCTTTGAATTGGGTATGTTTCCTGGTGAAAAGGTGCGCGTCATCGGCGCCATAACCACTCGGTTTTTCAGGCTGAGATTATGAAGTTCAAACGGGCGGAAAAGGGGGGAGGTATCACTCATGGAAAAAATCTGTCCGGAATTACTGATAGGATATTATAGCCTGCGGCATATCGTAAACCGCGTGCAATGACAACTCGCTCAATGACGCTCCCATAAGATCAACGTAATCATCTTGAGCATTACAAAATTAAATCGTAGTCTTCCCCTAGGGCAAAAACTCAGGGGAAACAGGACGATGTCAGGGTCCAGATTGTTTAAGGCGCCAGCGCTGTTATTGATATTATTCGCGCTACTTTTTTCTTCATTTGCGCAAATAGCCGGTGCTCAGGTTCCCGGTACCAGTGGTGATGATGCTGAAGTGACCCGGGAAATAGAGCTTCCCGATCCTTTGACCCCGGAAACCGTTAGAGAACTGGTCTCACGACTGAGCGATGCCGAAGTCCGCGAACTTTTGCTCAAGCGCCTGGATGCCGTTGCCGAAGGTAAGCTGAACGAAAATGCAGGTGCCCAAGAGGGTATCATCGATCTTCTTGGTGGGTGGGCCGTTGGCGTCTCCACGGCAGTCTATGATGCAGTTGTTCGTGTGCCCCTGATTGGTCAGGGCCTTTCAACCGGATTTGGCAACTTTTACAACGATCGAGGGTTTTCCGGAGTTCTGCAATTTTTTGCCATTCTGGCAGGGGCAATCGTGGCGGGCCTTGCTGCCGAATTCGTAATTTCAAGGTTTACCACCGGATGGCGCAATCGTATCCAGCAGGCTGACGAGGCTCAGTCGCTCGGCGAGATGCTCACCAAACTGGGCATGCGGTTGCTCTTGGATTTGATCGGACTAATCGCGTTCTTCATTGTAATCCGTGCGGTAACTATCAATCTGATGCCTGCTTCTGACCGCGAACTTGCAATCCTCTTCCTGTTTTATCTGGTGGTAATTCCGCGTATTGGTGTTGCCTTTTCTAGACTGCTTGTTGCACCTACACGACCGGATTTAAGGCTGATGTATGCCACAGATACGGGCGCGCGTTTCTTCCATCGCAATCAGGTTGGCATGGCGATGCTGGTGGGCTTCACCATTTTCATCATCCAGTTTCAGGTATTGAACGGCGTACCAATGGGTGAAACTCGCTTGGGTTTCTGGCTCAACTTGGCAATCTTCGCCTGGTTTGCTTTCGTGTCGATCTATGGTCGCGAATATATGTCAGCCCTTCTGACAGGCGCTGCACCTGAGGAGATTACTTCGGCTGAGGCCAAGTTCGCAAAAATCTATCCCTGGTTGTGCGTCGTTGTGGTGGTGCTAATCTGGCTCTTTGCTGAGATCCTGGTTTCAACCGGTCAGGTCGAGCTTCTTCAAGGCGGTAAGCACATCGTAACGCTAATTCTGATCACCTACGCCCCGGTCTTTGACACCATGGTCAGAGGGTTAGTTAGACATCTGGTACCACCCATGAGCGGTGAAGGGGTCGTGGCAGAACGGGCCTATTATTCGACAAAACGCAGCTATATCCGCATCGGCAGGCTTTTGGTCTTCAGCCTTGTGGTTCTGATAATCGCAAGACAGTGGGGCATCGATTTTGAAAACCTTGCAAATGCGAGCCTTGGCGCACGTTTTGCCGGTCGATTTATCGAAGTGCTTTTCATACTGGCAATCGGCTATCTCGTCTGGGAAGTTGTGACGCTTCTTATCAACCGCAAGCTTGCTGCAGAACAAACCGCGGAAGGCTTTGATCTGGAGCAGGATGAACCCGGCGGCGGTGAGGGTGGGGGCACTGGTGTTTCCCGTCTTTCTACCGTATTGCCAATGATCCGCTTTATCGCGCAAGTGGCTATAGCTTTGATGACAATTCTGATTGCACTCGGCAATTTCGGGATCGACATAACACCGCTATTGGCCGGTGCCGGGATTATCGGCATCGCCATCGGCTTCGGAGCTCAAACCCTCGTTCGTGATGTGGTTTCAGGGATATTTTTCCTCGTCGATGATGCTTTCCGGGTGGGAGAATATATTGAGATATCCGACACAGTTGGCACTGTGGAGAAAATCTCACTGAGATCACTTCAGTTGAGGCACCATAACGGGCCGATCCACACTATTCCCTATGGGGAAATCCCGAAGGTTACAAACAACTCCCGTGACTGGGTGATCATGAAACTGAAATTCACCGTTCCCTTTGGCACCGATGTGGGCAGGATCAAAAAACTCTTCAAACAAATTGGTGCTGACATGCTGGAAGCGGATTATGCTGAAGATCTTATCCAGACCTTCAAGTCTCAGGGCGTTTATGACGTGGATGACGTGGGGATGGTGATCCGGGGCAAGTTCATGGCGAAACCCGGCACCCAGTGGATCATCCGCAAAGACGTGTATCAGCGGGTCCAGCGCAAGCTTGAAGAAAACGGAATAGAATTTGCCCGCCGTGAGGTTCGTGTACAAATTCCGGGCATCGACAGCGCGGCCGACCTGAATGATGATCAGAGGGCAGCAATTGGTGCTGCCGCTGGTCAAGCCGTAGGTGATCAGGCGCCTGCGGCTCCTAAGCCAGATACGCCCTGATGTGACGTTTGCCAGTGCTTAAAGGGCTGCTGCGAGCTTTTCACCCAAGGCTTTGATGGCTTCCATGTCACCCATCACACCAGGAGGGCCCATCCGCACGCCCGCTTTTCTGGGAATAACATGCACATGGTAGTGGTAAACCTCTTGCCCGCCAGCATCTTCGTTAAACTGCTGAATGGTGATCCCGTCAGCGCCAAATGCCTTCAGCGCCGCATGGGAAATCTTTTGAACAGTTTGATGAACGCTGGCTATGGCCTCTGGGCTTGCGTCCAGCATGTTGCGGCAGGGCTCCTTTGGGATCACAAGACAATGGCCTTCACCGCGCGGCATGATATCCATGAACACATAGGTCGCGTCATCTTCATACACCTTGAAGGAAGGCATTTCACCACGCAGGATTTTCGCGAAAATGTTGTCATTGTCATAAGCTGGCGTCGTCATGTCTCAGGATTTCCCCTCTTGAAAGGCGTATGTTCATTTAGCATTTCATTATGTCTATCAACTTCGCGCCGCTCATGCACTAGGTAATCAGCAACGGCATCGCGCAATCCGGGATGCGTGATCCAGTGAGCAGAGCAGGTGGTCACCGGCACATAGCCACGGGCAATTTTGTGTGCACCCTGAGCACCAGCCTCCACGCTTTTAAGACCATGTTCAATCGCATACTGGATTGCCTGATAGTAGCAGACCTCAAAATGCAGGCAGGGATGATCTTCCAGACACCCCCAATGACGCCCGTACAGCACTTCATCGCCTATGAAATTGATGGCACCCGCCACATATTCATCGTTTCTGCGCGCCATCACCAGTAACACCCGTTCCGGCATGGCTTTGCCGATCTGGGTGAAAAACTCTCGCGTCAGATAGGGGGATCCCCATTTGCGGCTGCCCGTATCCATGTAGAAAGCATAAAACCGGTCCCAGATCCGTTCGGTGATCTCATCTCCCTTGAGAAGGTCGATTTCTATGCCGTTGTCAGCAAGTGCAGTCTTGCGTTCTTTCCGGATGTTTTTGCGCTTGCGTGAAGAAAGACTTTCCAGAAAAGCGTCAAAGCTCTCATAGTCATTATTCATCCAATGAAACTGTTGGTCCGTGCGCTGTAGATAATTGCAGGTCTGTCCCGCAAACTTCCAGTCATCCTTTTCCATGAAAGTTATGTGAGCTGATGAAACTCCCATGCGCGTACACAGTTGTTTCAACCCTTCAAGGATTGCCTGTTTCCGCGCTTCTGCATTCTCGCATTCAGGAACCAGCAATCTGGGGCCGGTTGCCGGGGTAAACGGAACGGAACACTGAAGCTTCGGATAGTAATCACCACCGGCACGCATAAATGCATCCGCCCAGCCGTGGTCAAACACATATTCTCCCTGGCTGTGGTTTTTCAGATAGCAGGGTAGAGCCGCCAGCAATGTCCCCTTGCTGTCCTCCAGGATCAGATGCTGGCCAAGCCAGCCTTCTTCTGCCACCGCAGAGCCTGATTTCTCAAGTGCATACAAAAATTCATGCGTGACAAACGGATTAACCGGTTTGCCGATCAAGAGAGCGTTCCAGTCTTCAGCCTTAATGTCTTCAAGCGTGGAGATTATGCGGATCTGATAACTATCTGTCATACTTGCATATCAAGGGTATCGGGCGCTTTTATCAAGCCAGAAAGCCTTCAAATGTTGGTTGATCAGCAAAAAGATTGCTACGCACCAGATCTTCTTCGTTTTTGACAGTCCAGCAGATCAACGGTTTGCCGGTTTTGCGGAAATTCTGGGCAAAATCACAATCAAGGTTTTCCAACTGGTAGGAGACAAATTCCACATCGCATTCGGTTGCAATCTTCAAATGCTGTTGATGGAATTTATCATCACCTTCTGCCGTCAGACCTAGCGGCAGGTGAGGGGCATATTGCCGGGCGTCTCTGAGCAGATGATGATAAAAGGACATGATGCACACATCCCCGGTGTAGTTTTCAAGGTCCTTCGCCACGGCTGCCACGAACCCTTCGTCATCACCGGGCGATCCTTTGAGCTCCAGTACAAGCCCAGACTTGCCGTCCACCAGATTGAGTAGATCCTTGAGCGTCGGGATAATATCCTCAGAATTGCCAAGTTTCAGCGATTTCAGCGCCGCCATATAGGTATCGCGCACCTTGCCTTCATGCCCGGTCATGCGTTCCAGATTAAAATCATGAAAAACCATCGGCACACGATCTTTTGAAAACTGCACGTCCACTTCTATGGCATATCCGTGTTCAACAGCAGATTTTGCTGCAGAAAGTGAGTTTTCGTATATGTTTTTGGCTGGATCATGCAGTGCACGATGAGCAATAGGGCCGTTTTTTACCCATTTGCAATCCGTTAAGGTCACTGCAGTATCATGACTGGCCATAGCTTTGCCTCATAGGGTTTGCATGATGGTTTTCGAATCCTGTACAAGGTTATGGCAGATTTTATGGGCGCTAAATATGATAAAATTGACTACTGCCGCTGCGGCGTTACTTTTCTCCACCGTTCTAACACCGGTATTGGCTCAAGCAACCGGATTTGAGATCCTCAAACCTCATAGAGCCGTCTACGAAGTAACGCTAAATGAAGCGGAAGACCGTTCCGGTATTAAAGGAATGCAAGGGCGTATCGTGTATGAAGTACAGGGCAATGCCTGCGATGGCATGTCTGTTCGCTATCGGTTCGTGACCCGCATCAATACAGGCCGGGAGTTCTTTGTGACTGATCAGCAGACAGCGACCCATGAAAGCGCTGACGGTAATGAGTTCACCTTCCAGACCAAGAGTTTCGTGAACGACCAGCCTGACCAGAATATTACCGGTTTTGCACTGCGACAGGATAATGGCCTGAAAGTTCAGCTCACCAATCCAAAACCCAATGAGGGCGACAAGAAAGAGCTGATCCTGGAGGATGGCTTGTTCACCAGCGCTCATTTGCTGGAAATCCTGAAAATGGCACGCAATGGTCAAGCCTTCGCTTCCCATACGGTCTTTGATGGCTCAGGTGAAGCAGACAAAGTGCTCAACAGCGCCAGTGTGATCGGCAAGCCAAAAGTGGTGAACGAAGTGCTGAAAGGTGAATCAGCTGAAAGTGTCGATGCTTTTCAGGGCCGCGAAGCCTGGCCTGTCACCATGAGCTACTTCAATAAAACGAGCGATAACACAGCTGAGGGCCTGCCGATTTATGAAGCGTCATTCCTGCTCTATGAAGATGGTATTACCCGTCAATTGCAGATGCGTTACCCGGATTATTCCCTAAACGCTTCTCTTTCAGAAATTGAGTATTACGACACAGAGGCTTGTGACAACTAGCCTTTAAAGCCGCCACCATCCAGATAAGCCTGTTCTGCTGGCGTTGTGTGACGCCCAAGCACAGCATTTCTATGGGGAAAACGCCCGAAGCGCTGGATGATTTCGCGGTGTTCAAGCGCTGCCTTCATCGCTTCTATCTTGCTCTCCTGTTCAGCCAGTGAGTGCTGCAACATCACCGAACGGTGCTGATCCGCAATTCTCTCGGAATGTTCAAACGGCAAATAGAAGAACAGACGTAAATCTTCACGGCAGTATTTATCAAGGCCTTTATCGATGGCCGTTTCTGATACAGTGAGTGCCTGGTTATCCTGAGTAAAACTCTTGGGGCTCCCGCGAAACATGTTTCTGGAAAACTGGTCAAGAACAATGATCAGCGCCAGGGCCCCGTCTGCTTCCTCAGCCCAATGATCCAGTTCACCAGCTATGGCAGCGGTATGGGTAGCACCGAACTCATCCACAATCCGCCGGTCAATCTCCTCATTCTTGTACCACCACCCATCGGGCCCGATTTCGATCCAGAACTCAAGAATATCATGATAGCTTGGTGTATTAGTCATTGAAATTTATCCCGAATTTGACAGCATCTGATCCGAATTTTTCCCGCACACGATCAATCGCCCGTTCAGCATCAGCCCGTTTTGCCGCTTCCGGATCAACCAGATCATAGGGATCAGCGTTTTCATCAGGCCCCAACGTGGAAACACCGATGCCCAGAAGACGATACTTGGTTCCATCAAGTTCGGGCAAGAGCAGGTCGGAGCCGGTTCTGAAGATTCGGTCTTCAAGCTGGGTAGGGTCAGGCACCTGACGTGAGCGGGTACGTGTCTTGAAATCCTTGCTCTTGAGCTTGAGCGTGATGGTTTGTCCTGCAATATGCTTGGACTTGAGGCGCTTTGAAACGCGCTCAGAGAGTTTGCGCAGGATTGGGAGCAGTTTTTCCGGATTGCCCATATCCTCGTTAAAAGTGGTCTCAGCGCTTATCGACTTGGCACCACTATTGGGGGTCACTCGACGCACATCTTCACCTCTTGAAAGGCGGGACAAGTGCAAACCCATGGAGCCATAGCGGCGCACAAGCTCGGTCTCTTCCATGTCCTGCACGGTGGCAAGATCCTTGATCCCGTCCTTGGCAAGCATGCGCTGGGTTACCTTACCCACCCCCCAGACAATCGAGACGGATTGCTGGCGCAGGAATGAAACGGCTTCTTTTTCACCTACGACCGAAAATCCGCGTGGTTTTTCCAGATCAGAAGCGACTTTTGCCAAAAATTTACAATATGATAAACCAATAGAAACAGTAATTTGTAGATCTTTCTCAATCCTTTTTGCGAGCTTTGCCATAACTTCGGCCGGACAGGCCCCGTGAAGCCTTTGTGTGCCGCTCATATCCAGAAATGCTTCATCAATGGAGAGCGGTTCCACTTGCGGCGTCAGTTCACGCATCATCTCGCGTATCTGATGTCCGGCTTCAGAGTATTTCTCCATGCGAGGTTTGATAACGATCGCATCGGGGCAGGCCTGCAACGCCTTGAACATGGGTTGTGCTGAATGAACCCCCCGAATGCGTGCCACATAACAGGCGGTAGACACCACGCCGCGTTTTCCACCACCAATGATGACGGGCTTGTTTGCCAGTTCCGGATTATCGCGCTTTTCAACCGAGGCATAGAAAGCATCGCAATCAATATGGGCGATCTGCAATTGCTCCAATTCTTCGTGGGCAATAATGCGTGGGCTGCCGCACTCCACACACCTGGTGTGAACGGTGGCTGGTTCTTGCCAGGTGAGGCAGTCACGGCACAATCCTTTCAACTTGGGTAGGTCAGACATGGTTCAGATCCCCATATCCTCCTGAGGCGAGAATACCATGAACGCTTTTCCCACATCTTCCGGGTTAAGACCGTAACTCGCTGTAAAAGCGAGCAAAGTAGCTTCGTCACCCATGAAATAATTCAATATTGCAGCCATGAATTCGGGAGAGTTGGCTTCTGCACGCATACTGTCCGGGCTCATGCCGGTAAGTGCCACAAACCGGGATAACTGTTCATGATCCCCAGCGATGAACTGGAGACCGGAAATCGCGATGCTGCTGGCACTTTCAGGGGTCATGCAATTAGTCCTTTATTGGCTATTGTTCCCACCTGATTAACCTCAGCAATACCCCATAGGCCCGACATAAGGTTATCAAGCTGGTGTGGCTCTTTGGCATCTGAAAACAGGATCAGTGTCCGTGCCTTTTGATCAAGCTCATCGCGGCTCAGCGTATTGCCTGGGTCTCCCTTGGGTTCATCCACACGCGATTGTAAGAGGTTTCCGCTGCTGGTTTCCACGGCTACCTTGCCAATCCACTGAGCGGGATAGGCGCCATCAATTTCTGCGTCCAGCTCCATGGTGATACGATCAAGGAAGGAGAGGGCCGTTTCATCCTGCAATACCGCGTCAAACTCCTTGAGCCCGGCTTTGCGGTGCGTCGCAATCAATCCCAGCGTCGCCGCCATGCAGAACTTTGCCTGATGAACGGTTGCGGGCTGTTTCACGGGTCCCAAAACGTCGATTGCACCCTGATGCACATAGCAGGTCACCTGTTTGATATCATCTGGCTTAAGATCATGATCCAAAACAGCTTTTAGCAATGCATCTGCGGCGGGGTGAGTGTGGCGGCATGAAGCATGGTACTTGAAGGAAGTCTCCAAGACCCCCCAACGCGATCCCAGTCGATCATCAATCTTTAATGGGTCGGAATCAGTGGACATGCCAGCCGCAAGCCCCTGTTGTCCATTGAGAATATCCTGTGCTCCGGTAAGCCCATCCTTTGCAAAATAGGCTGCCATCAATCCCTCACATGACGCCTTTGCCGTATGAACCTGCTTGGAATCCGCTGCATCTCGCAAGAACTCCCACAGGCCAGCTGATTGTGTACCTGCTGTACCAAAGGCATGCAGCATTTGTTGGGCATCAAGCCCCAGCAATTTGCCTGCAGTGGCGGCAGCGGCAAATGTCCCCGCAGTGCCTGTGGTGTGAAACACTTCGTAGTGCGACCGCCCGAGAAATTCTCCCACGCGGATCCCCACCTCATATCCGGCAACGCAGGCAGCTAGAAACGCCTTGCCCGATGCTTGAGTAGCCTGCGCCACAGCAAGACCTGCCGGAAACACAACAGTTGCCGGATGAAAAACCGAACCGTTATGCACATCGTCCTGCTCGGAAATATGGCTTGAAGCTGCATTGACCAGGCTCGCAAACATAGGTGACGTGGTTTCCCCGGAAATCAGAATTTCACAGGGTCCCTCCGCAGGCCCCATCGCCCGGGCAAAACCATTGATGATCTCCACGGCCTTGTGGCCTTTTCCAGACAGGGCAGAACCCGCCCAGTCCACAAACAAATCCACAATCCGCGCTTCCACATCAGCGGGAATTTCGGTTGGTTCAAGCTCGGCGGCAAAACGGGCGAGATTAGCGGTGCGGTTTTCAGCCATAGATTCCTCAAAATCAGTTTTTTAATTCGGGCTAACGCGCTTCAAATTATTAATCATTTATGTTCAGGTTTCGAGGCTTGTTTGCGTTTCGTCAACCTTATTTGATTATATTCTGACCAATTAATTCAGTTATCGCTCCCATTCCGGAGTTTAGGGGAAAGAGGGATGTATGGCTAAGACAGTTATGATCGTTGAAGACAATGAGTTAAACATGAAGCTTTTCAATGACTTACTGGAAGCAAAAGGCTATAACGTCATCCAGACCAGAAATGGCATGGATGCTCTTGCGCTTGCGCGCGAACATCACCCCAATCTGATCCTCATGGACATTCAACTTCCTGAAGTTTCGGGCCTTGAGGTCACGAAATGGATCAAGGATGACGAAACCATATCAAATATTCCCATCATCGCGGTCACCGCATTCGCCATGAAAGGCGATGAGGAACGCATTCGTAGCGGTGGTTGTGAAGCGTATATTTCCAAGCCGATTTCGGTCGGTCCGTTTATCGAAACAATCCAGTACTACATTGGTGACAGCGAGTAAGCGGGGGAAACCAGGTGCAAACAGGTAAGAGAGTAAGATTGTGACAGCACGTATTCTTGTCGTTGATGACATTCCAACCAACGTGAAGCTACTGGAGGCCAGACTGATGGCTGAATACTTCCAGGTGCTCACTGCTACCAATGGTTTGGATGCGTTGGCTTTGTGCAATGCAGGGCAGTGCGATCTTGTCTTGCTCGATATCATGATGCCTGAGATGGACGGGTTTGAAGTCTGCCGGAAAATTAAATCCAACCCGGCCACCACGCATCTGCCGGTGGTTATGGTCACTTCCCTTGATCAGCCTGAGGATCGGGTTAAGGGGCTGGAAGCAGGTGCTGATGATTTCCTTACCAAGCCGGTCAATGATCTGGCGCTTGTGACCCGGGTTAAAAGTCTGGTCCGGTTGAAAATGATCACGGATGATCTTCGCCTGCGCGCTTCCAATGGTGATGAACTGACCGTCGATCCTTATTCTGCTGCTGAAGAAGACGTGGAAGAAGGTAGCAGGCTTGTCGTTGTTGATGATCTTGCCAGCTCCTACGAGGGTATGGTTGAGACGCTCAGTGAAGACAATGACGTTACAGTCATCACAGATCCCAATGAAGCATTGTTCCGCATCGTTGATGAAAACTACGATGCTGCCATCATTTCTCTGAACTTGCAGGATGCTGATAGCTTGCGTTTGTGTTCGCATCTGCGCTCGCTAGAACGCACCCGCAACCTGCCGCTACTGGTAATGGCTGATCCCGAACAGGAAGATACCGTAAGCCGTGCACTGGAAATCGGTGTGAACGACTATATCCGTAGGCCGGTGGATTCCCATGAGCTTATGGCACGCCTGCGCACTCAGCTCAGACGCAAAAGATACAATGACTGCCTGCGCGAATCAGTGCAGCAGACAATCGAGATGGCAGTGAAAGATGCACTGACCGATCTGCACAATCGCAGATATTTCGATAGCCATTTCGCCACCATGTTCGACAAAGCACAAAATGCCGGAAAACCGCTTTCCGCAATCATGTGCGACATCGATCATTTCAAGGCGGTAAACGACACCCACGGTCACGATGTGGGTGATGCGGTGATCAAGGAAGTTGCTGCCCGTATCAGAAAGAGTGTCCGCAACATCGATGTGGCCTGCCGCTACGGTGGAGAGGAATTCTCAATCATCATGCCGGACACTGACATCGACCTTGCCGGCATCGTTGCAGAGCGCATTCGCAGAGAGGTGGAAGCTCATCCTGTTATTGCCGCAGGAGGCTCAAAACAGGTGCAGGTGACCATCAGCATGGGTGTTTCCTGCATTGAAACGGGTGAAGACACACCTGAGAAGCTACTCAAAAGAGCTGACGTCGCGCTCTACAACGCGAAACGTGAAGGCCGCAACAGGGTCGTTACTGAGGCCGCGTAAGTAGTTGTTACTTATGCAATAAATCATTTTCTACGTAGTTTGCCGGAAGTTTGCGATTAGGGATTGAAATTAATCCTTAATAGTAACCATACTTAATTTTTGATTATGTGAAATGGTTACCAAATCGTTGATTTTTGTGAAAAATTGAGTCAAATTTAGGGAAATGATCTGGAAACGTCAGATTTCTGGTCAATCAAGTTTGCCCTACGGAGTGCTCAGGTCCGCCGCATCTCCTGGGTCCGTGGGGTCGTCGGTCGGCAATTGGGCTTCAAATGGCCTCCTCGTACCATTTCCAAGAGCCGGCCGACCCCTTCATTTTTTCCAATCTCAAACGTGAATTTGAAACGGCAATAATGTTGGCGGTCGCTGACTGTTTGTTGCTGTCCTGACAGATTGTTTAGAGCAGGTGGGAAGGAGGGCGTTGGCTAGTCACTGGCAATAAAAAAGCCGCCCTTAAAGGCGGCTCTCGAAACTCTTCTGATAAAGAAACTTACTTGATTTTGGTTTCTTTGAAATCCACGTGCTTCTTTGCAACGGGATCGTATTTACGCTTCACCATTTTTTCGGTCATGGTGCGGCTGTTCTTTTTAGTTACATAGTAAAACCCGGTGTCAGCCGTGCTTTCCAGTTTGATCTTGATTGTGGTGGCCTTTGCCATTGTTCCGGTTCCTGCGCTCTTGTAAGGAAATAAAGAGGGCCGCAACTATCCATTGCGGCCTGTTGTGGCGCAAACTACTCATAAGTTGCCAAATGTCAATAGTTTGGTTGCGCTCTCTTCGACAATTTGGCTCATACAGCAGGCGGTTTCGGCGTTTCTTTCAAATGATCGCGCTTGATCCAAACCTTTGCGCCATTCTCACCAGCCACAGCCGTGGTGGTAGAACCCCGCGGCAGACGCAGCCAGGATTGGACTTCAAACGCTTCACCGCTTTCTTCAAAGCCACCATTGATCACCAGTATTTCGATCCCTTCAGGCGCTTCGATTGAAACTTCACTGCCGTGAGCCCATTGCTCCAGAAAGACCTTTTCCCGGTCATCCTTGTAAAGCTCCATAATCTCAACGCCATCGCGATCAGGGTCAGCCACCCATTCAGTGTTAGCGGTGTCCACATGGATTTGGTTTCGATCTTCCATGTCAAACTGCCAGAGCTTCACAAAGATCGTACAGCCGGGTTCAGAGCCGGGGGTGTGGCTAGAATTCGGTGGGTTTCTCACATAACTGCCAACCGGAAAGTCACCATGATCATCCTGAAAGACACCATCCAGAACCAGATATTCCTCGCCACCCGTATGCACATGGGGTGAGAAATGACTACCGGGGGCATATCTCACGATTGTTGTTGCCCGTGCTACTTCATCGCCTAGGCGGTCGAGCATACGTCGATCAACCCCTTTCATGGGTGATGGTTTCCAGTCCAGTTTACCTGCGTGTACTACAGCGCGTTCGTCAAAATTTGCATTGAGTTCCATAGAAGACTTCCTTCTCTTGCTGTCTGCCGGACATCTTATGGGACACCAAAATCCGGGTAACGTGTTTAAATTGAATACCAGTATTGCCCTGACAGGCAAAGACCATGCGACCAATCTGCCTATCAAGCTTGTGTGCTCATGCTGCGAAGTCAGGTAAATTGATCTTGCAGCTTAGTAACACGCGGAATTACAGTTGTCTACCTATTGATAGATAGAATTGTAAAGCGAGGAAAATCTCGTTCTTGGTAAAAATTTCAGAAATTAGTTATAAAGAACAGTGACTTATGTACTTTGATGAGGAGGTTGCGATTTGCACCTCATCCCGAGTTTAGATCATTTTCTTGTGAAAATGTTTGCCGACCGTATGGTAATAGGGTGCCGGATAATCATCACTCAGGTCTGGATCAACACGTAATCTGCGTATCAGTTCAACCAGCATGACCCGGGTAATCTCGCGGGTGTTTTCCATAATGGCGTCTTCGGGATGGACCCACTGCAGTTCTTCCAGTTCGCCATCCGGTTCAAACCCGTTCTCCGGGGTAAAGGCAACTTCCTTGGCGTGCATCAGGAAGAACCACGTATCAAACCGGCGAACCAGGCCAGGCGGGGTAATTGCGCGCGCAAACAACCTGATGCCTTCAAGGCTGGGTACCACTGATCTCTCGGAAAAAATGTTCCAGTCGGAGCTCGGAGCAGAAAAGTCACCGCTCTTGCCAATGAGCAAGCCACTTTCTTCCGCCACTTCGCGAATGGCAGCCAGTCCAAGTGCTCTTGAACCTCGACGGGTAGGGCGACCACGCATGGCAGCAATAAGCCGGTTTTCGGTGTTGCCGGTGAGTTCCGAACAGGATTTCACAGAACCATCCAGCTTGTCGACGGAGCCACCAGGAAATACAAGCGCACCAGGCATGAACTTCAGGTTCTTGTTGCGCTTACCCATCAGGATTTTAGGCTCTTTGGCGGTCCCGTCCAGCAGGATCATGGTCGCTGCATTGCGCGGACGGATATAGCCATGCTCCAAGCGCGACTGGCTTCTGCGCTGCACCACCTGGGGTGAGTTGATCATCGAATCGATGCGTTCGACCTCGGTTTTGAGGTCGTCGTTGGATTGGTTTGACTTATCAGTCGTCATTCCCGCCAAATCCGTGCATGCGTAAGGCCCATTGCGCTGCCACGACCATTCCTTTCAACGGACGCATCAGCAAGAAAGCCACAGAAACGGTTGCGACTGTCGAAAGTGCCACCAATTGCCATAGCCCGAAGATTTTCATGTCCATTACAACGATGGTCAAGGCAACCATGATATGGCCCACAATAAAAATGTTCAGATAGGCAGGCAGGTCATCCGCACGGTGATGGTGAAACTCTTCATGACAAACATCGCACTTGTCCTGAACCTTCAGACCGCTGGTGAACAGCTTGGTTTCACCACAGGATGGGCATTTGCAACGCATGCCTTTTGCCAGAGCTGCTGAAAGGCTTCTGGGCTCCAGAAATTCTTCCGGGTCTTTCACTGGAAAATGTTCTGATGTCATTTGGCGTCCTATCTATCGTCTTCGGCCCGGGGACCGTCTTCTTCCAGCACCACGATTTCTTGCAGTAAATGGTTTCTTGTTCGTGCTGCGGGAGCGGGGGAGGTGTTTCGATTTTTGCCCTTCACTTACCATCTCAAAGCGTAATGCGCCAGCGACAGGTGCCGCTTCAACCAGTTTCACCTCCACCTGCTGGCCCATTTGATAGGCTTCTCCCGTGGTTTCACCGATCAGCGAATGGCTTGTTTCGTCAAAAATAAAGTAATCTTCTCCCAATAACGAGATCGGAATAAACCCGTCCGCACCTGTATCATCGAGCGTGACAAACAAGCCCGCCTTGGTTACTCCGTTGATTTTGCCTGAGAAATTGCTGCCAATTTGCTCCGAGAGGAAGCTGGCGATCAGTCGGTCGATGGTTTCGCGTTCCGCCTGCATTGCGCGACGTTCGGTCTGGGAGATTTCGGCGGCAATGTCATTGAGTTGCTCTTCCTCCTGCGTCGTTATGCCTCCCTCGCCAAGGCCAAGTGAACCGACCAGCGCCCGGTGGACGATCAGGTCAGCATAGCGCCGGATTGGTGAGGTGAAATGGGCATATCTTGCAAGCTGTAATCCGAAATGTCCGAAATTCTCGGCAGAATAGATCGCCTGGCTTTGGGAGCGCAGGATCACCTGGCTCACCAGCTCTTCATTGTCTGTTTTCTGTACCCGGCTCAAAATCTGGTTGAAATGCATGGCCTTGAGGTTGCCGGGGCGCGCCAGCGAAATATCGAGCGTGCTCAGGAACTCCCTGAGTTTCTCCATCTTGTCGAGCGAAGGTGGCTCATGGATCCGGTAGATGAGCGACTGGCGTTTGCGCTCAAGTGATTCTGCTGCGCACACATTGGCCTGGATCATAAACTCTTCCACAAGCTTGTGGGCATCTAACCGCTCCGGCACCACAACCTGTTTTACCGTACCATCTTCATTAAGAAGAATTTTCCGCTCAGGAAGATCAAGCTCCAGCGGTTGGCGATTGTTTCTCCCCTTGGTCAGGCATTTGAATGCGTCCCACAATGGCTTGAGCACATTCTCCAGGAGCGCTTCGGTTTTCTCATCTGTGATGCCATCAACAGCCTGCTGTGCCCTTGGATAGGCAAGATTGCCGTGATTTTTCATGATAATCCGGTGAAAGCTGTGAGATGTCTTTCGCCCATCCGCGTCAAATACCATGCGCACGGCAAGGGCAGGGCGGTCTTCCATTTCTCTGAGAGAACACAGATCGTTGGAGATGCGCTCCGGCAACATGGGCACGACCCGGTCAGGAAAGTATACAGAGTTGCCGCGCAGCCTTGCTTCGCGATCCATGGCACTGCCGGGTTTAACGTAAGCTGAAACATCAGCAATGGCCACGCGCACAATATGCCCGCCGGTCACATCCGGGTCTGGCTCTGCATGTACCGCATCATCATGGTCCTTGGCGTCTGCAGGGTCGATCGTGATCAGGGGAATATCACGCCAGTCTTCCCGCTTGGCTGCACTTGCCGGTTTAGCCTTTTCAGCTTCGGCAAGGACGCTTTCAGGAAAAACATGCGGTATCTGGTTTGCATGGATGGCAATGAGCGAAACAGCTTTCTCGGTTTTGTATGACCCGATAACGCTTTTAACCCGCGCCTGTTTCAAACCGAACTTGGTGCCCCGCACAACTTCCACGGTGACCAGATCACCCTCATTGGCGTCACCCAGCATATCCTCCGGGATTTCCAGTTCAGCCTGTTTGCGCATGGCCGGTTCCAGGCGTATATGACCCTGCTCTGTAAAGCGGATCACGCCCATAATTTCATTGTCAGATTTGGGAATGACCTTCATCACCTTGGCCGTATAGCGGCTAGAGGTGCCAAGACGGGTCAATCTTGCAAGAACGCGATTGCCAATTCCAACCGTTTGACCTTTGGCGTTCGAATTGCGCGAAATCTCAATCACAGGCGGTTTTCCCAGTTCCCCTTCATCCCAGGTGGCCGGTGTGCCCAAAAGGCCGCCATCTCGGTCACGGGTAACCACATCCACCACACCAACCGGTGGCAGTGTGCCCGGTTCGGACAATCGCTTGCCGCGTTTCTCGATGAGCCCTTCATCCAGCAATTCGCGGAGTACGGATTTTAGGTGGATCTTGTCCGCACCTTTGATGCCGAAAGCTCGCGAGATATCCCGTTTTGACGTGCGTTGCGGGTTCTCGGCGAGGAATTTAAGGATCTGTTCGCGCGACGGGGTCTTTGCAGCCGCCCGTTTGGCGGCTCTGGCCTTCTTCTTTTTGGGAGGAAGCTTCTTTGCCACTTAATCCTTCTTTGCCGCAGCTTTTTTCTTGGCCCCGCCCTTTTTGCCAGATGCCTTCCCAGCCTTTGCGGCAATCAGTTCCACCGCTTCAGCCAGTTCAACAGACATGGGGTCCTTGTCCTTCGGCAATGTGGCGTTGATCTTGCCGAATTTCACATAAGGGCCATAGCGTCCGTTGTGCACGGTAACCTTGCCGCCGCCATCGGGGTGATCGCCAAGCTCTTTCAGCGCGGCAGCAGCACCACGTCTGCTGCCACCCTTGGCAGCTTTTTCCGCAAGCAGCGTAACGGCATGATTGAGGCCGATGGTCCACACATCTTCAACCGATTCCATATTGGCATAGACACCTTCATGCAGCACGAACGGACCGTAACGTCCGATGCCGGCAGAAATCATCTTTCCGGTTTCCGGGTGCTCACCCACATCACGCGGCAGTGCCAGAAGCCGCAGGGCTTTCTCGTAATCCATGGACTGTGGATCCCAACCTTTCGGGATGCCAGCGCGTTTCACTTCTTTCGCAGAACCTTCACCACGCTGGATGTAAGGACCAAAGCGACCAGAGCGTACAGAAATTTCTTCTCCCGTATCAGGATCGATACCCAATACTTTCGGTCCATCATTGGCAGCCTGTTCGGCAGCTTCAGCTTCAGACTGACCCAATTGACGTGTGTAGTTACACTCAGGATAATTGGAGCAACCGACGAACGCACCAAACTTGCCCACTTTCAGGCTCAACCGCCCAACAGTACAGCTTGGGCATGCGCGTGGCTCTGAGCCATCCTCGCGTGGTGGGAAGGCCAGCGGTGCCAGTTCTTCATTCAACGTGTCCAGAACTTCAGAAACCCTCAGGTCCTTCGTGTCATCGACGCTTGCAGAAAACTGTTCCCAGAAATCCCGCAACACATCGCGCCATTGCAGTTCACCTGCAGAAATTTTGTCGAGTTGCTCTTCCAGATCAGCGGTGAAATCATATTCCACATACCGGTTGAAGAAGCTTTCCAGGAATGAAGTCACAACCCGGCCTTTGGAGGCGGGGATAAAGCGGCGCTTGTCGAGCGTCACATAATCACGGTCCTGCAGGGTAGAGAGGACCGACGCATAGGTTGATGGGCGACCAATACCGAGCTCTTCCATCTTTCTGATAAGCGAAGCCTCAGAGTAACGCGGTGGCGGCTCTGTGAAGTGCTGATTGGCCTCAATCTTTTCTCTATTGACCGCTTCGCCTTCATTCATTGCTGGAAGACGTTTGTCATCCTCCTCCGCATCCTGTGGCTTGGCTTCGTCATAGGCAGCCAGGAAACCATCAAAGCGGATGACAGACCCGTTTGCGCGCAGGCGGGCCACTTTGCCCTGACCGTTTGCAAGAATGTCAACAGCAGTTCGTTCCACTTCGGCGGATGCCATCTGGCTCGCAATTGTGCGTTTCCAGATCAGATCGTAGAGCTTCTTGCCATCATCATCGAGATATTTGGCAAGGTCCTTGGCAGTACGCTTAATGTCCGTAGGACGGATAGCTTCGTGGGCTTCCTGAGCATTCTTGGCCTTGGAATTGTAAATCCTTGGCTTCTCCGGCAAATGCCGTTCGGAGAAGGATTGAGCAATTTGCTCACGAATGGAAGGAATGGCTTCCGGAGCAATCTGCACACCATCCGTACGCATATAGGTGATCAGACCAACGGTCTCACCGCCAATGTCCACGCCTTCATAGAGCTTCTGTGCAACCTGCATGGTCTGGCGGGCAGAAAAGCCCAGACGACGGCTTGCATCCATCTGCAATGTGGAAGTGGTAAATGGCGCGTATGGGTTACGTTTGACCGGCTTGGATTCAATTTTTTCCACACTGAGAGCAGAACTCTCCAGCATTGTCTTGATTTCCTGAGCCATGGCCTCGTTGGGAATGTCGAGACGCTGCAGCTTCTGGCCATCATATTCGGCAATCCTTGCTTCAAAGGCTTTGCCATCGGCATTCTTGAGGCTTGCAATGATTGACCAGTATTCGACCGGGACAAATCTCTCGATCTCCGCTTCCCGGTCACAGACCAGGCGCAGTGCCACAGATTGCACCCGTCCGGCAGACCGGGCACCCGGCAATTTACGCCACAATACCGGCGAAAGTGTAAAGCCAACGAGATAGTCGAGCGCACGTCTTGCCAGATAGGCATCGACCAGCGGCTCATCGATCTTGCGCGGGTTCTGCATGGCATCCAGAACGGAATTCTTGGTGATGGCGTTAAAGACGACCCGCTCTACAGGTTTGTCGCCCAGCGCTTTCTTCTCATTCAGAACCTGAAGCACATGCCAGGAAATTGCTTCACCTTCACGGTCAGGGTCGGTTGCGAGAATAAGCTTATCAGCAGATTTTACAGCTTTCGTGATATCACTCAGCCGCGTCTTGGATTTGCTGTCCACCGCCCAGGACATGGAAAAATCCTCATCCGGCAAAACAGAACCATCCTTAGGTGGAAGGTCCCGCACATGCCCGTAAGAAGCAAGAACAGTGAAGTCTTTTCCAAGATACTTATTAATTGTTTTCGCTTTTGCAGGCGACTCAACGATTACTACGCTGTGGCTCATACCGCTAACTTTTCCGAGATTGGACACGACGATTCAAACGCCTGAATTGGACAGTGAAGCGCCTCACGTCAAGAGCAAAACAGGAAACTACGCAAAGAAATATGGAATATACAACTATAGGTTGCAATTAATTTTGAAACAACTATAATTAGCTACCTCTAGCAAAGGGCGGGTCATTGGCGGTTATTTAGCAGCAACCGTTTTCAGTTCTGAGTGACCATGAATGGCTATTAACACAACAAACCGTGACAACCCTTTTCCAGAAAAAACTAGTCCAGAAGAATGCACAACCAGGGCAGAACAACTTGAATATCTCGCCGATTTCATAACTCAGCTTCACAAGGTTGCATTGCGGCTCGATGAAAAAACCCTGGCCTATCTTCTGGAACTGGCAAAGGTGGAAGCAAAGCTCCTTCACGACGCCGAACTCTATCAGCTCCGCATCATTGAAGCATCAGAACCCAGCCTGCCTAAGCGATAATCGAAACCCGGTTTCCCGAATGTCTTTCAAGGCGCCCCGCGAGGGCCAGTTCCAGCAATATCAGTTGGAGCTGGCCTGTGCTTGCACCAGTGAACCGTAAAATGTCATCCACGTCCGTTGGAGTTTGACTTAGTGCGGAAAGGATCTCCGCCCGCAATGTGTCATCAGCCTTTTGTGGCATAACAGACTTTCCTTCGATCGGGGTGGTGTCATCTTCTTCACTGATATCGTAAATGAATTCGCTCTCTTCACCTTCCAGCGGGTGGATAGCGCTCAGAATGTCCTCAGTAGTGGTAATCAGTGTGGCGCCTTGTTTTATAAGGCCATTGGTGCCTTCGCTGCGTGGATCAAGCGGAGAACCGGGAACTGCCAGAACGAGCCTTCCCATTTCATTGGCAAGACGCGCAGTAATGAGGGAACCTGATCTTCTGGCCGCTTCCACCACAACTACCGCCAATGAAAGCGCTGTGATGATTCGGTTGAGCCGCGGGAAATCCTTGGCCCGTGGTTGCCAACCAATTGGCATTTCGCTGACGATTGCACCATTATTGTCGAGTATGGCACGTGCCAGATCCCGGTTCTCGTCCGGAAACACATGGTCAACACCACCGGCAAACACCGCCACCGTCCCGGTTTCAAGGGCAGCTCTATGAGCGGCCGTGTCGATACCCCGTGCCAGTCCGGAAACCACATAATAGCCAGCACTCCCCAGTTCCCTGGCATATCTTTGCGCAAGTTTGTTGCCCGCAATCGAAGCATTTCGCGAACCAACGATGGAAACCGATTTGCTGGACAGTGCCTGAGCATTATCCCGCACACAAAGGATGGGCGGGCTGTGCTCTGATATTCGCATGATTTGCGGGTAATCCGGTTCGCCAAGTGCGATAAAGCGGGCACCAACTCTGAGCGCCAGACTGATTACCCGTTCGGCTGCTTCTCTGGGGCAGATCTGAATGCGCGCTGCTGCACCGCCACGCCGTGCCAGTTCCGGCAGTGCTTCTATTGCCGCGGCCGCACTGCCATAATGGGAAATGAGATCGCGAAACGTGACCGGTCCCACGTTTTGACTTCGCATCAAACGCAACCAGGCGATTCTTTGTTCATCGGATAATTCAAAAAACCGCTTCTTTTGAAGCGGTTGACCAGGCGGGGGAGTGTTCAAGTACTAGCCTTTCGAGCCGATTTTACTTTCCCGCCCTGATAGCAATCGTGAAATGTTTTCGCGGTGCCTAACCCACAAAATCAAAGTTAAAACCAAAAACAGTTCGAAGAGCTGGGCACTGCTAACCCAGGGTCCGATCTGTTTGCCAAAGAAAAATAGAGATACCGGAATCATCAAAGTCGCGATTAACGCTGAAAGCGATGAGTATCGCGAGACCGCAGCGGTCAATAGCCAACCCACAGCAAAGATGGCCACCAGTTTCCATGAAAATCCGAGGAGAATACCGATATAGGTCGCCACACCCTTGCCACCCTTGAACTTCAGCCAAACCGGGAAGCAATGGCCAATAAAGGCACCGAACCCGGCAATAACCGCAGGATCAGGGCCGTAAAGAGCAGCACCGAGCACCGCGAAAGTGCCTTTCAACAAGTCACCTAATAATGTGAGTGCTGCAATCTTCTTGTTTCCGGTCCGCAAGACATTCGTCGCTCCGATGTTTCCGGACCCGATATCTCTCACATCCCCCATGCCCGCAAAGCGGGTAAGGATGAGGCCGAAGGGAATGGAACCCAGCAGATAGCCGAATATAAGTGCTGCCAGATAAAACGGCGCAGCATTGGACCAGCTAATGGGATCGGGCATGAATTTTCCTATACATTACCATTACAATCCGCAGAATAGAGCAATCACCAGATAAAGCCATGAAATCTGATTAATCAGTCATTAGCAAAACTTAGCTTGCCTGCCGCCATCAATCCTCGATTTCAAATACGGTTTTACCACTCACAATCGTCCGTACAATTTTACCGCTGAAGCGTTCGCCTTCAAACGGCGTATTTTTAGACCGTGAGATAATATCCTGTTCATGAACCACCCACGGCATTTCCAGATCAGCTATTGCCAGATCGGCCTTGGCACTTGCCTTCAGTGTTCCGCCGGGCAGACCGAAGATTTCTGCAGGTCGGGTTGAAAGCGCTTCAATCAGGCGGGGAAGGGGCACTTCGCCATTGTGATAAAGCCGTAATGCCGCAGCAAACAGTGTTTCAAGGCCGATGGCGCCCGGGGCTGCTTCTGAAAACGGATGGCGCTTCTCATCCACGTCATGGGGATCATGGTTGGATACGATTATATCTATGGTTCCATCGGCAAGCGCGCGGATCATGGCCTGACGATCATCCTCATCGCGAAGAGGCGGGCTCAGCCGCAGATAGGTGCGATACCGCCCAATGTCATTTTCATTAAGGGTAAGATTATTGATCGAGACACCACAGGTAACCGAGTTTCCCTGCTTCTTGTATTTGCTCACCACCTCGACAGAATCGGATGTGGAAATCTTGGCAGCATGGTATTTGCCACCCGTAAGCGCTGCCAGCCTCAGATCCCGTTCGAGCGGTATGAGTTCGGCTTCGCGCGGAATTCCGGGCAGGCCCATATGGGTTGCATTGAGCCCCTCATTCATAACGCCGTTGGTGGCTAGATCAGGGTCGGTCGTTTCCTTTGATATGACCATGCCGAAATCCCGCGCATAGGTGAGGGCGCGTCTGAACGTGAGGTTATTGGTGAGAGACCGTTTGCCCTCTGTCAGCATGACCGCACCGGCTTCCTGCAACAGACCGAATTCGGTGAGCTCCTTGCCTTCAAACCCCTTGGTGACAGTAACCGCCGGATAGACCCGCACGATTGAATTGTCCCTTGCAGCACGGGCAATGAAATCCACCAGGGCCACATCATCAATCACCGGATTGGTCTCCGGCATCATGATATAGCTGGTAATGCCTCCGGCTGCCGCAGCTTTACTGGCAGAGGCGATGGTCTCACGATGTTCGCCGCCCGGTTCCCCCACATAAACCTGCGCATCCACCAGGCCGGGGAAAACATGTTGTCCGGCCAGATCCAGCACTTCCGCACCTTCAGGAGCCGATACATCATCGCCAATGGCCTCGATCCGGTCATTCTTGACCAGAATGGAGCACACGCCATCGATGTTCTGCGATGGGTCGACCACATGGCCGTTCCTGATCAGGAGAAAGGTGTCAGCCATGGTTGGTGCCTCCATTCTCGATCAGGGCCTCAATTGCCGCCATGCGCACCGCCACGCCCATCTCCACCTGTGTCTCGATAACACTCTGGGAGCCATCGGCCACATCAGAAGCAATCTCCACACCACGGTTCATGGGGCCGGGATGCATCACAAGTGCGTCGGGCTTTGCATATTTGAGCTTTTCGCTGTCGAGCCCGTAAAAGCGGAAATACTCGCGCACAGACGGGATGAGCGCACCACTCATGCGTTCGCGTTGCAGGCGTAACATCATGATAATGTCCGCATCATCAAGCCCGGTTTTCATGTCCCGGAAAACCTCCACGCCAAGGCGTTCAATCCCGGCAGGCAGAAGCGTAGAAGGTGCAACCACGCGAACTCGTGCACCAAGCGCGTTAAGGAGAATGATGTTCGAACGCGCCACACGGCTGTGCAGAATGTCGCCGCAGATCGAAACCTTGAGACCGGCAATGCTTCCCTTGTTGCGTTGGATGGTAAGCGCATCCAGAAGCGCCTGTGTCGGGTGTTCATGCGCACCATCACCGGCATTGATCACTGAGCATCCCACCTTGTTGGCAAGAAGCTCAACAGCACCAGCAGACTGATGCCGCACAACCAGCAAATCCGGTTGCATGGCATTGAGCGTCATGGCCGTATCAATGAGTGTTTCGCCTTTTTTGACAGATGAAGAGGCAACAGACATGTTCATCACATCTGCCCCAAGTCTTTTACCTGCCAACTCAAAAGATGATTGCGTGCGAGTGGAGGCTTCAAAAAACAGGTTTATCTGGGTGCGTCCGCGCAGGACAGCCTTCTTCTTTTCCGTCTGCCGTGAAACGGAAACGGCTTCATCAGCCTTGTCCAGAAGATATTGAATGTCCTGAGGTGAAAGGTCTGCAATACCCAGCAAATGGCGGTGGGTGAAAACCTTGGGTGGATTTGATTGCGTGTTTGTCATCAAAACCTATCCATAGGGGGGTAATTTTGATTTCACAAGCGGGGAGTTGAAGGTTTTTGATAAAATACAGCTTTACCAACAGCTGGATTTGCATTTTGCCGTCCCACCCACCATAAATTATTAACGTGAATCAATCATAAGGTTAGAAAAGCCCTTAATTTTGAGAGCCGTGTGCAGAACGCTATGCATGATACAGCAAACCAGTCTCCGGACTATTCCGGACATAATGTCTATACATCAGACCCGGTTCTTGAACTCCTGACAGTGAGTTTGCAGGATCCGGTGAAGGACAACCTGAAAAAGATAGGTAGCTGGGCCGGCAATGCCGACGTGCAAAAGCTCGCTGCATTAGCGAACGACCATACCCCGGTTCTCAATACTCATGACGCAAAAGGAAACCGGATCGATCAGGTGGAGTTTCACCCTGCGTATCACGCTCTCATGCGAAAGAGCACTGAAAACCGGTTGCATAATTCGGTTTGGGCTGAGGATGATAATGAGAAGGGTGTGCGACATCTGGCGAGAGCTGCCCGGTTTTTCATGGTTTCCGGTGTGGAAATGGGTCACCTTTGCCCCATCACCATGACCAATGCGGCAACCGCGTCGCTCAAGTTTAATCCGGCTCTCTTGAACGAGTGGCTCCCCAAGATCCTCTCAAACAAATACGATTCAAGCCATAAACCATTCTCGCAAAAGCACGGTGTTACAATCGGGATGGGCCTCACAGAGCGTGAAGGCGGTTCTGATGTGCGCGCCAACAAAAGCACGGCGGAAGAGTTGGGCAATGGCATCTGGAAGATCAATGGCCAGAAATGGTTCATGTCTGCACCCATGTGCGACGCGTTCCTCGTTCTGGCGCAGACCAAAGACGGGCTGGGATGTTTCTTCCTGCCTCGCATTCTTGACGATGGCGCTGAGAACGGGCTGCGGTTTCAACGCCTGAAAGAAAAGCTCGGCAATAAATCAAACGCTTCAAGTGAAGTGGAATTTCATGACAGCCTCGGGTTCCTGCTCGGCGAAGCGGGCAGGGGCATTCAGACCATCATTGAGATGGTGAGCCTCACAAGACTGGATTGTATTGTGGGTTCCGCCGGTTTGATGCGCAGTTCACTGGCAGAAGCTGTTCACCATTGCCGCCATAGATCCGCTTTCGGCAAACTGCTGGTAGACCAACCCATCATGGAGCGGGTTCTGGCGGATCTGGCATTGGACGTCACCGCAGCAACCGCTCTTTCTTTCCGTCTTGCATCTGCTTTTGATCGGGCAGGGGCAAATCCGGCAGAAGCCGCTTATGCCCGTCTGATGACACCTGTAATCAAATACTGGGTATGTAAACTGGCGCCTGCGCTTATTAATGAGTGCATGGAATGTCTCGGTGGTAACGGATATGTGGAGACAGGCAGATTGGCCCGCCATTACCGCGAAGCACCCTTAAATGCGATCTGGGAAGGTTCTGGCAATATAATGTGTCTGGATGTGATCCGTGTCCTCAACAAAGACCCCGATGCCGTGGAAATGGTTCTGAAAACGCTGGAAGACGACCTGGGAGGCGGCAATGTGGGCAAGACGGTTGACGTTATCCGTTCAGCCATGGCCATGTGCAACACAGATCCCGGTGGAACACGCATATTGGTAGAGCAATTGGCTCTTACCGCGGCAGCGGCTGAACTCCACCGCATGGGCGTGTCAGATATCGCCACAGCCTTTACGGAAAGCAGGCTGGGCGGCCTATGGCGCAACACCTACGGAATGCTTGATACACGCCATAACGCAAAGGCTCTGATCGAGCGACTTTTCACAGCTTAAGCCCCGATTTTCCCGAAAATAGTTCAGTAGCGGATTATGAAATTCGCTTAAGTGTCCCAATTTAAAGCAGTTTTGCCGTTAACCTTAACAAATGGTTTACGTTGAGAATTTCCGTGCCCTAAAGCATAATTGCCGCAGAACGAAAAAGGCAAATCGATGCGGAAAATTTTATACCTCTGGGCTATCACCATCTTCGTCTTCTGGGGATGGCACTTTGCAAGCTTGTACGACACAGGCCCGAGCTTTTTCTTTTCGTATAAATTCCACCAGCATATCTACCAGGTCTATGGTGATATCCTGCGCATGCCGCCTGCTGATGTGCCACTTGCCATCGCATGGTTGTTCTTTGTGGACACGCTGATCGTTCTGGGCATTGCTGCACTGCGCTGGTACAAGCACTGGCTGCCTCAGACATGGACCTGGCTGCGCAACAAAGTGGCTCCAGTTCGTGAAGAAGTCGGGGAAAGTGCACCTGCTATCTATGGTAACCTTCAATCTCAGGCTTCAAGGATTTCAACCGCGACACCTGAAGTCAAAGACTTTGCAACCGGTCAAGTGCACCCTGCAGAATAAAAGCAGCCGCAACTGAATCAATTTTCTCTGAACGTTTCTGCCTGGACATATCGGCTTCGATCATGGCCCGTTCGGCGGCAACCGTCGACAAACGCTCATCCCATAACACGATTGGCAGGTCGGTGAGGGGCTGAAGGTTACGCACAAATGCCTTTGTCGCCTGTGCCCTTGGGCCCTCGCTGCCATCCATATTGAGCGGCAGGCCTAGGACGAAAGCGAAAACCTCCTCTTTTTCAGCCATTTCAAGTAAAGCCTGCGCATCGAGTGTGAATTTCTTCCGCTTCAGTGTTTCCCTTGCAGTGGCGATCGTCAGGCGTGAGTCAGACACGGCAATTCCGATGGTCTTTGTACCCAGATCAAGGCCCATTAAACGGGTGCCTGGGGAATGAAGCGACGGGATCTCTGAAATTTCTACGATGCCTGATTGCATGAAAGGAAGCTTTGTGGTTCGGTGGTTTCGAACCCGATAACCCCAATGGAAGGATTTGGCAATGAAATTGACATGGTATGGGCACTCAAATTTCGCTCTTGAATTCGCAGATAAGAAAATTCTCATCGATCCGTTTTTTGAAGGAAATCCTTCCTGGGACAAGGGCTGGCAGGAACCGGCCCAGGGTACAACCCATGTCTTGCTCACCCATGGCCACAATGACCACATCGGTAATGCCCTCGATATCTGCATGGAAACCGGCGCAATGTTGGTGGCAAGTTTCGAGATCTGCATGTTCCTGGTGGGTAAGGGGCTTTCGGATACTCAGATCAATCCGGGCAACCATGGCGGCGTGGTTCAATGCGGTGGGTTCACAACGGCCTTTGTCAATGCGGTGCATTCCTCTTCCTATCAAACCGGTGAGGGACAAAACGTGTATCTGGGTAATCCGCTCGGTCTGATCATCCAGCCTGAAGGTGAGAAATCGGTCTATCACATGGGTGATACGGACATTTTCGGTGACATGGCATTGATCAATGAAATCTTCTCACCGGCGGTGGGTATCGTGCCAATCGGAGACCGTTTCACCATGGGTGGCAAGGTTGCAGCGATGGCCTGCCAGCGGTTTTTCAATTTTGAAACCATTATCCCGTGCCACTACGGTTCATTCCCGATCATTGACCCCGATGCGGGACAATTCCTGGAAGCAATGGGGAGCGATTCAAACCGTGTGACTGTCATGGAAGTGGGAGGCGAGCTGGAGCTCTAAGTCGTCTCCATCCGGTTGCGGCAACCTTTTCAGTTGAATCATCCCTTACACGCGTCTATACGCAACAGGGAAATCTCCCGTAAATCCGGGAGAATTATTGTCTTTTGGGATAGCAGGAAATGTCTGTAGATAAAGATACCGTAAAACGCGTGGCAAAGCTTGCGCGTATTGCTGTGGACGATAGCAAAGCTGAGAAAATGCAGGGCGAGTTAAACGCCATTCTGGGTTTTGTTGAGCAACTCAATGAAGTTGACGTGGAAAATGTGGAACCCATGACCTCTGTTGTGCAGATGGACATGAAAAAGCGAGTTGATGAAGTCAATGATGGCGACCGGGTAAAAGACATCACCGCCAATGCGCCCGCAAGCGAAGATGACTTCTTCATGGTGCCGAAAGTCATCGAGTAGGCCCATCCAATGCTTCGACTGATATTCCTTGTCACAATCTGTTTGAACTGGACCGCTTTTGCTGTTGCCAAAGAGCTGCCTTCGTTCCTGAAGGAAACGGTATATTCAACAGATCCATCTAAATGCGGGGACGTGACAGAGGATGACAGTCTGCAACTTTCAAAGGAAGGTATTTTCGGCCTTGAGTTTGCCTGCACGTTTTTAGGCTTCCAGATGGACAAAGATGCCGACACCGGCGAAGTTTATCTGGCCGTCGCCCAGGCAAATTGCGGAGATGACAGCGGTATCAACCGGCCTGATCTGGTCACGTTGATCCATAACAAGGGCGAGGAAAGCGTCACGGTTCAATCCCAGAACGAATACGTCCTCACTGAACTCATGCAAATGATGTCTACACGTCTCGATAAGCCATTTAATCCTGAAACTGACGCTCTGAATTACGTATCCAGAGAATATCGTATATGCCAATAACTGCAGTTTTGAGCTGCCATAAATGATTGAAAAAGAAGAGAAATGTCTGAACTAACCAACCTTACAATTGCTCAAGCCCGCGAAAAACTGCTTGCAAAGGAAATCACATCCACAGAACTAACAGATGCTTATCTGAGCGCGATTGAAGCCGCCAACGATGTCTTCAATGCCTATATTGAAGTGACACCGGATCACGCCAGACAAAGAGCTGCTCTTTCAGATGAGAAGATTGCAAAGGGCGAGGCGGGTGATCTGGAAGGTATTCCCGTTGGCATCAAGGATCTGTTCGGCACCAAGGATTTTCATACCCAGGCCTGCTCCCATATCCTGGATGGTTTCCGTCCTAAATATGAGTCCACCGTTACCCAGAACATGTGGAACGACGGAGCAGTGATGCTTGGTAAGCTCAACATGGATGAATTCGCCATGGGCTCTTCCAACGAGACTTCTTATTACGGTCCTGTGACAAACCCTTGGAAGGTGAAGGGTGATAACACATCACTTGTTCCTGGTGGTTCGTCTGGTGGTTCTGCAGCAGCGGTTGCAGCGCATCTTTGCGCAGGCGCCACAGCCACAGACACCGGTGGTTCAATCCGTCAGCCTGCCGCATTCACCGGCACTGTGGGTATCAAACCAACCTACGGCAGATGTTCGCGCTGGGGTATCATCGCGTTTGCTTCTTCGCTTGATCAGGCAGGTCCGATAGCCCGTGATGTGCGTGATGCAGCGATCCTTCTCAAATCCATGGCAAGCGTGGATACCAAAGACACAACCTCCGTTGATTTGCCCGTGCCGGATTATGAAGCTGCTATTGGCGGTTCCATGAAGGGCAAGAAAATCGGTATTCCGAAAGAGTACCGCGTGGATGACATGCCAGAAGAGATCGAGGCGCTTTGGCAACAGGGCATTGAGTGGTACCGCGATGCGGGTGCTGAAATCGTCGATATTTCCCTGCCGCACACCAAATACGCGCTTCCCGCCTATTATATTGTTGCACCAGCTGAGGCTTCATCGAACCTGGCACGTTATGATGGCGTTCGTTACGGACTGCGCGTGACAGGCGATGATATCACCGACATGTATGAGAAAACCCGTTCAGAAGGATTTGGCGATGAGGTTCAGCGCCGCGTCCTGATCGGAACCTATGTGCTCTCATCCGGTTACTATGATGCTTATTACCTGCGTGCTCAAAAGGTTCGCACACTGATCAAGAAAGACTTCGAAGACGTGTTCAACGCTGGCATTGATGCGATTTTGACACCTGCCACCCCGTCCTCCGCCTTCAAGATCGGTGATGAGGAAATGGCAGCGGACCCGGTGAAAATGTACCTCAACGACATCTTCACCGTGACCGTGAACATGGCAGGTCTACCCGGCATTGCTGTACCGGCTGGCCTTGATAACAAAGGTCTGCCCATGGGGCTGCAACTGATCGGCAAGCCGTTTGACGAAGAAATGCTCTTCCAGGCAAGCCATGTGATTGAAAGTGCAGCCGGTTCCTTTGCTCCGGAAAAGTGGTGGTAAGCAACCGATCCTAGGTAAATTGGCCTATTGGACAGGTTTCACACCCTTGCATCCATCTTCAAAGCATTCCATCCTGTGAACCGATATTCACAGGAGGAGCCCCGACATGTCAGTCGTGATCGATTTACATCTGAAAGCCAAAGACAAGGAAAACTACGACAAACTGTATCAGACTTTGCAGGCCATCTTGCCTGACACAGCTGCATATGATGGTGCACAGCTGATTTCTTGTTCAGCCAATGCCGATGACATGTCATTCATCGTCCATGAAGTGTGGGAAAGTGTCGAGCACCAGCAGGCTTATCTCGGATGGCGTCAAGAGCGTGGAGAGATCGAAGTGCTTGTTTCCATGCTGGGTGAAGACCCGCAATTCGTGCAACGCGAACATCTGGTATTCGGGTAGTTTTACGCGAGCTTTGTCCGGCAAAGATAAAGCGCCAGCACAGCCGCATTCGAAACATTGAGCGATTTGATCGGGCCGGGCATATCAAGCTTGGCCAGATGATGACACGTGGCGCGCGTCTTTTGGCGCAGGCCTTTGCCTTCTGCACCCAGTACAAGGGCAATCCTGCTCGTTTTCGGCAGTTCTTCGAAAGGCACCGCTTCCTCGCTATCAAGGCCCACCGTGGCAAATCCTTGATCGTGAAGCGCTTCGAGCGTTTCCGCCAGATTGCGCACTTCCACATGATGGATGATATCAAGCGCACCGGAAGCCGATTTTGCCAAAACCCCGCTTTCAACCGGTGAGTAACGGCTGGTGGTGATGAGATAGTCTGCTCCAAGCGCCACGGCAGAGCGCATGATCGCGCCCACATTGTGAGGGTCTGTTACCTGATCGAGCACCAGAACCAGCCTGGCTTCCGAAATATCGTCAAGCTGCGACGTGCTAACCGGGTCTGCATGAAGCACCACGCCCTGATGTACGGCCTCAGACCCAACCATGCGGTCGAGCTCTTTGGGAAGCTTCTCTTGCACTTCCACATCAATAGGGGTGTCAGAACCCTCCTGCAGGCGCGTCAGACCATTTTTGGTGGCATAGAGCGTATGCTTGGTGCGGCGGTCATTGGCGAGCGCCTGACGCACCGTATGAAGCCCGTATAGATAGAGTTTGTCGGAGGCTTCGCGTTCGACGGTCTGACGCTTACGCGCAAAGGGCTGTTTGCCAGCCGCATCCCGCCGCGCACGCCGCTTTTTGGCGTGGTGCTGATTATGCGCGTCACTCATTTTTCGGGGAGGGCGGTTATGGTTATTTTCCTCATTCATGAGCGATGGACTATATGGATTATAGGAATTCGGCAACCATGCGGAGCGGAAAAGCCAAAATTATTTGTCACGAAGCTTTTTTCAATGTTGACACAATGGCGGCGTGGCGGCATAACCCGCCAAGACTTTGCGAACGCTGATTTGCAAAGTGCTTTTTGACCGGGATATGATCGGTCAAATTCCGGCACTGTTCGATTGGAGGAGTGTCCGAGTGGTTAAAGGAGACGGACTGTAAATCCGTTCGCTATGCGTACGCTGGTTCGAATCCAGCCTCCTCCACCAGTCCCTTGCCGGAAACACTTAGCAGGACAACTGCCAGCCTGGTGTGGGTCTTGTGATTATGACAAGCGTCGTAACCGATGCGGGTATAGCACAATGGTAGTGCAGCAGCCTTCCAAGCTGAATATGCGGGTTCGATTCCCGCTACCCGCTCCAGATGCTTTTGCTGAAGGCAAAAGCGTACGATGTTACCAAACCCCCAAAAACTAACAGCGGCAGACGTTTGGCAACGCCAATACGTCGAGAGCCTGGATGATGGGTGTCTGAAGCTCTGTATATCTCCTGAATTGTATCTGCAGTATCCAAATAGAAATCTGGAAAATTAAGAAAAACTTCTACCTGTTCAGGTATTAGTCACCCATCATATTTATGTCCAAAACAGTAAATAAGGTGCAATAAATGTTTCACCAATACAGCCTGCTGCAGTTTGTTTCAATTGCACTGTTTCTCCTCGGAGGGGTGATTGGTGCGGTGGTTGGTTTGCATTTTACACTGTTTATTTGGGCAATTGGCTTTGTGTTGTTTATCCTCGATTTTGTATTGGAAAAGAAGGCGATCAAAAGACAGAAGCTGGAATTTCTGTTGAATTTTGAGAATGAAGACCTGTGCACACACAAACAGACTCCGGACTTTGTCTACAGAGTTTTGGGTCAAAACGGACCAGAAGTGGAAATTCAACCCATTTGGTCTCATGGAAAACCTCAAATGGATCGACAACCCATACGGGCTGATTTAGATGCTATTTTACCTTTCAATGAAAGAGCATTTCTGGAATTTTCATGAGCTGAATATGCGGATTCGATTCCCGCTACCCGCTCCAAGCGCTTTTGCTGAAGGCAAAAGCGAACGATGTTACCAAACCCAAAAATCTATCTGCGGCAGACGTTTGGCAACGCCAACACGTCGAGAGCCTGGGTGATTTATGTTTGAAGCTCTACCTACAAGGCATTGCCACCTAACCCCTGCCATGAGAAATTTGCGCAAACGGCGTCTGAGGACAATGGATCATAAGTGGAGCAGAAATCATGGCTAAGTGCCGAGTGATAGCAGATTGGCAGGCCTCTTACGAAAATCCATTTGCGGTCGAAAAAGGCGAAGAATTCTGGCTGTCAGGAAAATCTGAGGACTGGGACGGGCACATCTGGCTATGGGCAAAGGATGCGCGCGGAAGGGAAGGCTGGGTTCCGGATAACCTGGCAGGACACCACAGCGAAAATATACATGCGAAATTCGACTTTTCCGCCCTGGAACTCACCTGCATACGCGACGAAGAACTGCAGATCATTGATGAAACACACGGCTGGATCCTCTGCAGAAACAACGACGGTCAGCAGGGTTGGGTCCCCGCAGGGAACTTGAGCAAGAACTGACAATTTGGCTGTTGAGCACCATCGCTTGTCTTCAGAACATTGATCCGTCGTTTTGCAATCTTCAAGAAAATCAGTGCAAGAGATCCTTGTTTCTTTCATTCATTTGAGGGGGAGATGTGGGCCAATATCTTTCTTCCAAACTGAATATACAGGTCAGTTCCAGCTCATTCTCCAGTTGGGTTTCCTAACCAACTGGCCCATATCAAATTTCGCATCTGGATTTAAAACAGCAATTGCTTATCCGGCAGACTTTGATTTATTACACCCTATCGAGCAGACCAAAACTCTATCCAGAGGGAGAGGACCAGAAATGTCAATCAAGCCACCCTATCTATTATTTCTGGGAGATGCACCTGACCCGCTCGCGGCAAAGGTCGCTCAAGGCATCAAGGACTGGCGTCCTGAACACGCTGTCGGGCAATTGCGTTTTGAAAACTGCGGTGCGGATATGGGAATTCCCGATCTGACCATAGAAGAAGCTCTAGAGAAGGGCGTAAAAACTCTGGTGATTGGTGTGGCCAACAGAGGCGGGGTGATTTCAAACAGCTGGAAAGAGGTGCTGCTTGCCGCACTTGATGCGGGCCTTGATCTGGCATCAGGTCTTCATAACCTGTTGAGAGATGAACCAGATCTTGTCGCAAAAGCAGATGAGCTCGGACGGACCCTTCACGACGTAAGAATTCCAAGCGTTCAATATCCTATCGCAACTGGTGTAAAGCGCAGCGGAAAACGCATCCTCGCTGTGGGCACGGATTGTTCTGTCGGTAAGATGTACACCGCCATGTGCATGGAAAAATCGATGATGGAAAGAGGAATGAAAGCCACATTCCGCGCCACCGGACAAACCGGCATTTTGATCACCGGTGATGGCGTGCCGCTGGATGCCGTGATTGCTGATTTCATGGCTGGTTCTGTCGAATATCTGACACCTGACAATGACGAGGATCATTGGGATTTGATTGAAGGGCAGGGCAGCCTCTTCCACGCGTCTTACTCCGGTGTCACGACCGCATTGATCCATGGCGGCCAACCTGACGCGCTGATCCTTTGCCATGAACCGCACCGCCCACATATGCGTGGACTGCCAGACTATGAGCTGCCGAGCCTTGAACAGGTTAAAGAGCTGGCTTTGACAATGGCTCACATCGTCAATCCGGACTGCAAGGTGGTTGGCGTTTCCTTGAACACGTCTCACATGAGTGATGATGAAGCCCTGGCCTATTGCGCAGAGGTAGAAGAGAGAATGGGACTGCCGACAGTTGATCCGTTCCGTCACGGAGCTGATCGTCTCGTCAGTGCGCTGGACGCTGTATGAGCGCGCTGTCGCTGACCATCCGCCAGGAAATATTCCCCGTAGCAGGGAATTTCACCATATCACGTGGCTCCAGAACTGAAATTCAGGTGGTGAGCGTTCAGTTAAGTGATGGGGTGCATGTGGGCAATGGCGAATGCGTGCCCTATGCCAGATACAATGAGACGGTTGAAAGCGTCAGCAACCTGATCCTCGAACTGGAAGAGGAGCTCAAAGCGGGCGCAATCGATCGGAAGAAGCTTCAGGAGCGTTTGCCTGCCGGTGCAGCGCGCAACGCCCTTGATTGCGCTTTTTGGGATCTGGAAGCCAAACAAGCCGGCAAACCCGTATGGCAGCTCGCTAATCTGGAAAACCCTGTCCCGCTTTCCACCGCCTATACAATATCGCTCGCTTCTCCTGAAAAAATGGGTGTGCAATCTGCTGAGAATGCGTTTCGCCCACTTTTGAAGGTGAAACTGGGAACACCGGATGATCTGGCCAGGATCAAGGCTGTCCGTGAAAATGCGCCCAATTCCACAATCATTGCTGATGCCAATGAGGGGTGGAGCAGGCAGGAATATCTGGAGCTTGCGCCACAGCTTTCAGAATTGGGGGTTGCTATGGTTGAGCAACCTTTGCCGGCGGACCAAGATGACGAACTACTCACGATGGAGCGCCTGCTGCCCGTTTGTGCGGATGAAAGCTGTCATGCCCGCAAAAGTCTGGATAGTTTGAAGGGCAAATACGACATCATCAACATCAAGCTGGATAAGACAGGCGGACTAACAGAAGCACTGGCTCTGAAGCAGGCAGCGATTGATGCCGGCTTTGGCATTATGGTGGGTTGCATGCTCGGCTCGTCCCTTTCCATGGCGCCTGCATTCCTGGTGGCGCAAGGTGTGGACTTTGTGGACCTGGACGCACCATTACTGCTGGCTGGCGACCGCGACGATGCTATTCAGTACGACGCCTCAACTATGATGGAGCCTGATCCCAAGCTGTGGGGGTAGGGTGTGGGTCACTGACGAAACACTTGGTTGGAACCTATGAAGAAATATCAAAGGTATACAGGGATGGGTCCTGGCAAGGAATCTGAGTAAAAGCTGATTGGTTTGGTAAGAGATCTTGTAATTAGTTTTCAAAATTTGTGTTCTATGTTTTTTCCATCCAGTTTATTGAACCAGTAGGATCGCATCCTTTTTGCGAATTGCTCGACTTCTTTTTTATTGTATCCAACACCCATGTTTTCGTGTGCTTGGCAAACATAGACGTATAGTTCCTGCCACGAAGCTCGCTTCATCAACAAACTCATTGAGCCTAAAACATAAGTATCATATTCATCACGAGGCCATACTTCATCATCCATAACGCTAATTGGATCATACTCAATCCAAAGCTCGCGTATGCCTTTATTCAATACCTTGTAATTATGTTTGCTAAGGTGCCAGGTCATTTATCTGTCTTAAAAAATTACTTAGAAGACACATGGTACATAAGTATTTTAGTGTTCAATTTATGCGATAATTAACAAATATAGTGTTTACCTGTGTTGTAACAAATATAAGTTCGACAGGGAGTAAAAAATTGATTTTCAAAGCCACTATCTACAGCGTCATCGCACATTTCGTTTTTTCAACCATTATGGTTTTTTTCCCGGCTTTATCATCAGGAGGCTTTGGCGTCACGGTCGGGCTTCTGCTCGCTCCCTTCATAGGTGGCTATCTCGTATATACGATAGACAATTATGAATTCTCCAAATCAGAACGCTGGTCTTTTGCATCAACGTTCAGTCTGGTGCTCACAGTCTTGGCAGGCGCATTTATCTGGTATCACATGGGAACACCTGAAGGCGCTGCAATCCTGGCGGAGCACAATGTTCAATCTGGTCCAGGCTTTTACTTCGCTACTGTCTTTGCCTTTGTGTTCGTTTTCCTGGTCTACCTTTTCGCGAACCGAATTGGTGTAGGGTTTGGTATCAAGCTTGCAAAAACAACAGGTGAAGCAACTGCAAACGCGGCTGTTAAGCCAAGGATATAGGTAGTTTTTTGCGAGTAAATTTCACCAGACCGGCTTCAGAGTTCACAGACTGATGGAGCCGATCTGGTGCGTTTTTGAAATGCAATCTTAAGTATCAAAGCAAACTCATTCGTTCATTGGGTTCCCGGAAACAGAAATAAAACCCATTCAACAAGGCGCAACTTAGTTCTTATGAACCAGTATTTTTACAACAGGTATCTGCTCTTCTCGCTGTTGAGCCATACTATTTTTTACACAGTTGAACTTGCCTTGATTTATGAACTCGGCACTCGAATTAAGCCCAATTTGTCGGGCGTACTGTTTATGGCCCTTATGCCATCAATCATCGCTACCAGGCAGTGGCAACAGGAATTTTCAAAAGACGTTCCTGAAAACAGCGTTTTTAAAACAGCCATAATTCTAACAATCCTGCAGGCGTTGATGTCATTGGCATTCACTAATCTGCTGCATGCTTTCAGGCCAGAAATTTATCAGTCGATGATTGGTAATCCAGATGCAAATCTGGCTGCTGCTATCGTCATATTTTTGATTGTAGCATTTTTTGGCAATCGCTTCGGTATGCGGCTGGCCGCTCCAACAATATTCCCTCTGCATGAGAAACCTGCCGCAGAGCTGGGCTTGAGGCCAAGATTTTCGAGCATCCGGCGGCTACCAGGATGGTTACTGTACCCCATGGTTACGGTAATAGTTCTTTGGTTGATACTCATGCGCAGCATAAGCGATGGCTATGTAACGGTGTTGGTAATTCCGGAGACCGCACCAACCTATGGCGGAGTTAACAACGGTGATGTGGTTATCATCAATCCGATAGAAACCATCAAAAGAGAAGACCTGCTATTGCATAAGAAACGTCGCGGAAACGTATTTTCCAGGGTTATGGCTTTCCCGGGGGAGGAGTTGGCGATTGAGCAAGAAAAATTCTTGATAGATGGCAAAGAAGTGAAGTTTAGGTATTTTGACAACACGCCTAATTTGACTGCGTTTAAAACTCCAAACGAAACTGACAAGTTTCGCCTTTCAGCTGATGATGATGGAGTAAATATGATTTTGGTAAATGTCCCATCCAATAGCGTAATCGGGGCGTTGGAAGTCGTATATTCCAGTAAGAGGGAAAACAAAAACCAGATTTCCGCAATGGCGCTTGGAACAGGATTTATCCTGTTTGTATTCTTTGCTCCGTTTTTTGTAAGGAAGGCAATTCGGGTAAAGACCTTTCCGAACAAATTTGCGCTCACAGTTTATACGGTATTGTTTTTCCTTCCGGTACTTTCAGTCTACGCTGCTGTTGGACGGAAACTGCCCGGCACAATGGCCTTTTTCAGTGAGGTCAACCTGGCAATCTATAAAATCCTGGGCCAAGGCATTGCAGCCGCGAATACATCTGCCATGGCTACTGCCGTCTTGGGCTATGCAGCTCTCATCGTGATCCTCGGTTATTGGTTCGTCAGTAGGCGCCGCAGAGCGCAAAGCGCTGTTGCCTGACCTCATTCAATTGCTTCACAAACTAAGTGAAAGCTTGCCTTCCAAGCTGAATATATGAGTTCGATTTCCGGTTACCCGCTCCAAATTTTCACACCTTAGCTCCGGCCTTCTTGCCAGTCCGCACGTTAATCCATGCAACGCCGGCCAGCACCATCAGTCCGCCCAAGATCAAGCCGGTCGTTATGGCATCATTGAGAAATAGGACACCCCCGATAACAGCAAAGACCGGTGACAACAGATTGAATGGCACGATCTTGGCTATGGGGTAGCGCTGAAGCAGATAATACATCCCCGTATGCGAGATGATCGAGCCGAAGACAACCGTATAGGCAAGCGCCAGCCACGCCCCCGAACCCGCATCTTGAATGACCTGCAGATGATTGTCCTCAAAGATCAGGGAAATGGTCAACAGAACCGGCGTGCAGACGAGAGACACCCAGGCGGTAATCGTGAGAGGAGGGACGTCATCAAGCTGCCGCACCATGATCATGGTGACCGCATAAAAACCGCTTGAAGCGGTCATGGCGAGAATGGCGGGAATGTCATCAAACGCAGCCGGATCAAAGGCGATCACCATTGCACCAACAAAAGCAAGCGTCGTGCCTGCAATCCGTTGCGGTCCAATCCGCTCACCCAGGATCAGGACACCCAGGATCAGGGCAAAAGGGACCTCCAGCTTGCTAACCAACGCTACGGAGGCTGTGTTTTCAGCCAGGTAAAGAGACAGATACAGGGTGAGATACATGCCCACACCCATAACAAGGCCAACCTTGATCAGTGGCCAGACCATGTGCCGCGCAACCGGTATATACATTGCGAGTATTGCTACCAGCAGACCAAAGCGCAGCGCCGTAAACAAAACAGGGGGAAAGTCAAACAACGCAAAGGCTGCCACGATAAACATGGAACCCCAGATGAGGTTGATAAAAATCACGAATATCAGATGTGGCGTGGTCATAAACACATCAAAGATGGTTCTTGAAACGGGTCAAGAGAAATTCGCTCATATGTAGATATTTCATGAAATTGATGGGCTTGTGTGATGTATGTTGAGGGGGTGGCGTTTTAAGAGACACTAAATTTCCTGGGAATGTTTTCCAAAAAATATTAGTCATCAAACGCTGTTAGAAAATGGAAAGTATATCTGGGAATACTTGGAAGTTTTTACTTTGTTCTTGTGCGCCAATCCGCTTTAATGATCAATAGTAATTTGAAGTTATCTGTAGCGAGGTTCTGTTTATTGGCGCAGAAAAAGTATGATAATTGCCCGGAATGTAACGCTAAGATTCCAGTGCCTGTAGGTTTTACAAAATGGTGCCCGAATTGTGACTGGAATCTTGGAGAGGCTCCGATCCCACCGCAGGGACTTAAGGCGCGGATATACGCTGACTACGGGAAGAAATCCGGTAAGGCGTTGTTTGAAAAGCTCAGATCAAACGAAAAACGTCTGCTTAAAGCCTCACTGTCTCCATCAAAGATAATAGCCTTCCTGATGGCTGGATTGGTGCATGCCTTTACTCTGGCGGTTTTGGGTCTGGGATTATACCTCGTATTTTTTGATTGGTTTAATGCAATAACCCTGCTGTTTGGCTCTATCTTCGTCGCTGCAGGAGTGTTCCTGCTTCCCTCATTTGGAAAAAGACCCGAGACAGGTACGCTAACGCGAGAACAAGCACCGGTTCTTTACGCCTTCGTAGATGAGGTCGCGGATGAATTAAGCACCAAACGAATAGACCTCATCTGTCTTTCCGATGAGATAAATGCTTCTTATTCAACATTCGGATTTCCAAAAAAAAGCCTGCTGACACTAGGAACACCGTTGTGGTTCTCATTGGATTCAGATCAGAAGACCGCACTGATAGCGCATGAGCTTTCGCATCAGGTAAATGGCGACTCCTCCAGAGGACTTTGGTTGGGTTTAGCCTTGAATTCTCTGGATTTCTGGTATGAATTCTTAAGCGAGCCAATCCACGAGGATCCCAGTTTTGGAGAAATTTTGGCCAAGCTCGCCATGAGGCCGTTTTCCTGGCTGGTATTCACATACGGGAAATTGCTGATCCATATCTACTGGTACGATTCTCAAAAGGCAGAATATCTGGCAGATTATCTGGGCGGCAAAGTCTCAGGCACAGATGAATTCGTCTCCTTGAATTCTCGCATCGCATTGGTAACTTCGCACTACAATTGGTTGATTGCCAAACTCAGAAAGCATCATCGCGATAAAGAGAAGATAATCCCGGCGTTTACTGCTGAATTGCAAGATGTGCCAGACACGGAAGTAGAGCGTGTGAACAGGTTGTTGGAAAGAGAATTGACAACATTGGACAGTACCCATCCGTCAACCTTTTTTAGAAATAAGATGTTGGTAGAATTTCCAGGTGATCCAAAAATTGTAATGCCCAAAGAGACAGAAGCGAAAATTGACAAAGAGATATCGCAGTTGGATGCCGTTGTCGCGTCCATGTTAATTCAAACTCATTTCTATGAGTTAGAATGAAACATGCTAGTCAGTATCAAATAAGGGAACTTTATCGATCTGTACGATTGTTGGGTGATGCGGCAACCGCTAGATTCGCGCTTGTTGCCTGGCCAGTAATCCCATAATGAAAGCAACGAGGCGTGAAACGGTCAGCGCGCCAAGGCCATCCACATCCACGTCAGGCATGATCTCCACCACGTCTACCGCCGCGATACGCCCTTTCTTTGCAGCTCCACTGATCAGATCAAGCGCCTGATAATAGGTGAGGCCGCCGGGGGCTCGCCCGATCGTGTTCGGTGCAATCGATGGATCCAATGCATCAATGTCAAAGCAGATGATGATGTTTGCACCATCCGGAATGGCATCAATGATCGGGGCAAGACCCGAGTGGTGAATGTCACGCCCGGTGAAGAACTTCGCACCCCAGTCAATCGCGTCATTATAGTCATCCGTATGACCGGACCCGATGCCCCGCGCACCCACCTGAATAATCTGGCTGATGTGGCCCATCTCTGACGCGCGCCGCATGGTGGAGGACAGTCCCAGGCGCTCACCCATATGTTCCTCACGCCAGTCAATGTGAGCATCAATCTGCAGGATTGTGTCATTTCCGCCCGTGTCACCAAGGGCATCAATCATCGGAATGGGAACGGAATCGTCTCCACCGATCAAAATAGGAACCACACCTGAACTCACCACTTTGGTGATGGCTTCTCTGATTGTTGCCCGATTGCTGGCAAAATCGTCATCGCTCCACTCAAGGTCGCCACAATCAACCGCAGGCTTGGTCCCTTCAGGAAAGGTTGGTCCATCCAGATCAAAATTATGCCGTTCCAGATTGGCGGTGAGGGAGGCGATTGCCTTGCGCAGGGATTGCGGGCCATTTTGGGCATAAGCACCAACAGAACCATAGGGTGTGGCACACGGTGCGCCGATCAATGCGGATGACGCCTCTATCTGGTTCATGTCTTTGCATTCCTCGAGGCCCAGAAACGTTTTGGTTTCGGTCGCTCCAAAGAGTGCAGCAAGGTCCGGTTTTTTGCTCACGCCATTTCCTCCCTTCTCCATAGAAAACAAACAATGTGTTCAAAATCAATGTATGACCCGAGACATTCGGAATGGTTTTGGGTTTACCTGATAGTTAAACAAACCTGATTATTCACTCGAGCCATTCGGCACAGTGTTTTAGGTTTGCACATTCCTCTACAAACAACGGGCTGTTCTTTTTAGGTTGAGTAGTCTTTGCTTGATCGTCGTGGTGCTCAAAAAGAGCAGCCCGGTGAAAGATTTGCTGAGCGCCTTTCGTTCCCGAAAAACAAACAATTCCTTCACTCCCTGTTCAAGCTCAACTTCGGTGGCCAAACTGAGTTTGTAGCGAACTCTGTGTGGTTGTCATTCACGGCGGGTTCAATGAACAGGCGATGAGCGAATAATAAGGGCACCAGAAAAGGCGGGGATAAGTTTTTTTGAAAAATTTTTATCTAACTTTTTTGCCCATTCTTACCAACCAAGCATCGGGTGCTAGCCAGCACACCGGCCAAAATGTAAGGATATTCGATATGAACTCAACCAAACCGCAAGGGAGCAAGACAATGGCAGAAGTGGACTGGGCAAGGCTGAAGGCACATGAGTTGCGGGCACTGGCCTATGAAAATGCTGTGGTCATATTGCCGATCGCATCAATCGAGCAGCACGGCCCGCACTTGCCTGTGATGACGGATACGCGGTTGGGCCAGGAAATTGCCCATCGAGCAGCACGAAAGGCTTATGACACAAGACCAGTCATCGTAACGCCGGTGGTCTGGTCAGGCCTGTCCGAGCATCATATGCCGTTTGGCGGTACATTGATTTTGAGCCATGACACCTTTCGCCGTGTAGTGAGTGATCTGATTACTTCCATCACCCGCCACGGCTTTCGCGATATTCTAATTTCCAATTCCCATGGCGGCAACATAATCGCCATGCAGCAGATCCTTGATGAACTGACACCAACCTCAGAAGCAACCCTGGTGGCAACCACCTATGTGAACGAAGCGGGAAATGAACTCTCGAAACATCTGGAAGATCAGCCGGGTGTGATGCACGCTGGCGAAGCCGAAACCTCCATGATGATGGTATGCGAGCCCGAACTTGTGGATGATAGTGATCTCGGTAGCCTTGCAAGCCCGGGAGGCCGGAAGTTCCTCCAGGCAGGAGAGGCATCCTACCGATGGCGCCCCTTTGCCCATGTGACAGAAAATGGTGTGTTCGGCGATCCAACTCGCTCCAACCCCGAAAAGGGAGAGAAAATCCTCGAAGCAGCTGCAGAAGCACTGGCACGTTTAATTTGCGATCCCGAAACCTGGGCTCCAACCGATGATTTGCGCGCAAAAGAGACTGGCGGCGTGCCGCTTAAAGGGTGAAGCGGATTTGACGAGGGAAGATTGTATATACCAATATCTCTTTGACCTAGATTTGAAGTAGCTGAAGAATATAATCAGAAATTTACTGACATCGGGAAATTTTTCATCCCAGAAACCACCTCGGGGTATTTCTCTTTTATTCGTTCAATTTCAGAGGATGTAAAGGGACGTACCGATTTATCGATTGGAACCGAAGAATCAAATAGGCCTTTCTTTCCGCGCCTGCTTACAGCAAGGACAGACAAATTTGAAATGGTTCCTGGCTTCACTTCAAACTTGGCAAGCCTACCTCCGGCACCACCAATTCTATAGGACTGAACGCACTCTATTGATCTGATAAAATATTCCCCGGCCGGGAGAGTTGCTATGGTGAAGCTCGCAAATTCTTTGGTGGCGATTCCCAAATTGATCAGTTGCTTTGTGTCCGTTATATGAACTTCATGTTCCCGCCCCACAATAAAGGCGTAGTGGCAACGGTCAGTATCGACCTGATGGCCAAAAACAATGGTTCCCTGACTGTCATTACCACCAGCAGCCAGTGTCGCATCATAGCCGTTGACCGACTCCCATTTGTCGGTGCCCCATTTTAGTGAATCTTTTGTGCAACCTGTTGCAATGGTTAGTGATACTGCAAAAACAGAAAATAGCTTGAGAAAATTATTCATATGGGCCCACACACACTTTACGAGATCAGTAATTCATTGATTGTAGAAGATCAATTATTAGGAATCAAACATTCAACGAAAACTTTGGAAGGTTATTTACTTTGGACCCAATGTTGACCAAAACACGTCCAATCGTTGGTTTTTGAAGTAACATCACCCCAGCTTTTTCAAAACCACGACGGATTGTCCGATGGCGTCTGTCGGCTCCACAAATTTCACCACCTCAAAGCCTGTCAGTTCCGCCAGAAACGTCACCTGGTCACGCGACAGGAAGATGTTGAGGTGCGGATATGGCTTGCCATAGGCCAGGTGCATGGCAGCGCTTGTTTCCAGTGTGTTGGTGTGCAGATGCATCTCCAGGAACGAATAAATGAATATCCCGCCCGGTTTGAGCGAGCGGTTCACCTCGTCGCTGTAGATTTTGATTTCCGTCTGCAAAAGATGCGTGAAAATGCTGAAGCCAAAGGCATAATCGAAGGCGTTGTCCTCGACAGGCAGTGAAAGCGACCGGTTGAGGATGAATTCGTAGTGGTCCGGGCAAATTTCATCAGCATAGTCGAGCAGTTCCTGGACCACATCAATGCCCACATATCTTGGAACCTCCACATCTTTGGAGAGATAGTGCGCAAATCTTCCACTGCCGCAGGCGAAATCAAGAACGTTCATACCGGATTTCAAACCCAGATCCTGGGCCAGTAATGAGAGTTTTTTGCCAATTTTGTCCCAATTTCCGCCAACCGCAAGGCTCATTGCGGTTTTTCGGTCATTGGTTGCGATCAGATGCCGTACCAGATCATTGTAGTCAGCCACAAAATGAAAGTGATCAACTGGTTCGGATTCTTTTTTGAATGGACTTAAATACCGCTTCATAATTTGCTCTGATAACACAATTCAACTGACGACCGACTGATAGCCAAGTTCAGCGGATTTTCCAACAAACATTCGTTCCTAATTTGATAAAAGACCTTGTTTTCTCAAAAAGTTCAGAACCTCCTTGCGAGCCGAACTGTTTTCCAGGAGCTCATGCTTCCTTGAAAGGGTCCCTGAGCGGTAAACAACCGAACGGCTCCCGTTCCCCTTGTTCATGAACTGACCACAATGCCCCTTGCTCCATTCATTCTGAAACCAGGGGTCTTTTGAACCCACAAGCGACAGAACAGGCTCCGAACCGGGTGCTCTGATGCCCCGATATTCGCGCCACCCGGCATTGCACGTCCAACCTTCCACAACCCTTGCCTTCACGGATTGTCTTGAATTCCTCCGGGAAAATGTAGCTGTGGTGACGCCACCCTGACTTAGGCCCATGAGCAGGAACCTGCTGTTATCTGTGAATGGCAAGCGTTTCGCGCTCTCAATCGCAAACCCTGCATCCAGCTGGCGCATCTTGAGGGTAGGGCGATATAGTCCTCCCTCCTGTGTGGCCGTGTTACAGGATCGGGGATATTTCTTGCGTGCTAGGCTATTGGGGGCGATGACCAGAAATCCGTTATCCGCCAGAAACTTGACCCTACGCTTGGTTCCAGCCCAAAACCCGCCGCATCCATGCATGTAAATTGCCACAGGAAACTTCTTGCCGCTACTGCCATACTTTTTCATCAGTTTCGAGATTGTTGTGACCGACGAACGCCCCGGGGCAGTGGGAACCCGCACGATTGCCGCATTCCAGGTTCTGCGGATTTCATTGGGATTCGTAATATCAGTAGCACTCATATCAGTAGCTTTAGTAAACTTCCGGGCACTGTGGGATGGTACAATCATTAGAGAAAGAATAAGCCCCAAAGAAAGGCACATCTTCACCATTGTTAGAGTTTGGAATTTCATCACTGGCGATCCTCTCGTTATGCCACACCGGCCTTTGTAAGACATATGATGACCATTCCCGGTTTGACGCCAGCAGGAGCAGGCGAAACATCAATCCGGTTGCCCACAATTTGAACGGTTTTCATGTCCCCGTCCAGATCATAGACAAAACCTTTTGCGCGAACGAGGTCCGGATTTTCATCCAGTAAGGATTGTGCAAAATCTTGCGGGTCCACTTGCCCGGTCATCTCAATTGATTGCGTAATATAGCCATCCAGCAAATGGTGATGCCCGCTTTGTGCAGACAGGAGCCGATCAAAGTTTTGAAGCGCCACATTCAACGGAATTCTGGCATTGGTGGCAGGCAATAGTTTTGCGTTTTCTGAAATCTGTCCAGCCCATTCTCCAACAGCTGTCAGTTCCTCATTGTCAACCAGATCGGCTTTGTTGACGACGATGATATCGCTATCGGTAAGTTGCCGCGCAACCGTATCGGAAAGATAGGTATCCTTACTCAGGTCCCTTATATTTAGGGCATCCACCATGACCAATGTGCCATCCAGACGATAGCCACTCATAATCGAAATGGATCCGGCGATCATAGAGGGGATAGCCACACCACTGGCTTCAAGCACAATGTGGTCCGGGCGAGGTTCCATGGTCTGCAGTTCCGTCATTGCCGCCATTAGATCATTCCCGAAACTACAACACACACAACCGCCAGACAGACTGATCAGATTATCATCCTGCGCTTCAATTAAATCGGAATCAATCGGGAGCTCACCGAATTCGTTCACAAGTATGGCAAGCTTCTTTCCATCTGCATTTCTGAGCAGATGATTGATCAGGGTGGTTTTACCAGCCCCCAGATATCCGCCTACAATCGTAACCGGCAAAGGTGCATCAGGGTTTTGAAAGGCTTGGCTTTTTGACATTGATTTTAAATTCCGCTTGCAGGGAACACTCGACCACCTTGCACAGTTCCCCAGACCGGAATGTCTTTCAGGGCCGCCGGATCCACTTCGGTAGGGTCCTCTTCGAGGATTGCAAAATCTGCACGTTTACCGGTCTCGATAGACCCGATTTCATTGTCCATGTGAAGCGTGTAGGCAGCTCCCAACGTGATGATCCGTAGGGCATCATCAACACTGATCTTTTCGTTTTCACCCTGCACACGCCCGGACGCGGTTATACGATTTACCGCACACCAGGCAGTAAACAGGGGTGCCAGAGGTGTGATGGGTGCATCAGAGTGTATTGCAGTTGGTATGTTGTTCCCGAGCGCTGTGGCGCAGGCGTTCATGCCGGCGGCCCGTTCTGGCCCGACTGTCAGATTGTAGTGTTCATCCCCCCAATAGAAGGTATGATTGGCAAAGAGGTTCACACACATACCAAGCTTTGACATTTTCCTGAATTGGGCCTCATCAGCCAACTGGCAATGCTGAAGGGTAAACCGGTGATCCGGCGATGGTGTAACCCGCAAACAACCTTCCAACGTTTCGATTGCGAGTTGGGTCGCCTCATCCCCATTCGTGTGAGTGTGCACCTGTAGGCCTTTATCAAGCGCCAGGGAGTAAATTTCCCGCAACTGATCCGGTGCCACGTACCACAGACCGTTGGGGGCGCCATTATAATATCCAGGGGCTCGCAAACGAGCCGTAAAGCCCTGGATCGAACCATCCGAGACGATCTTGATCCGCCCAAGCCGAAGGCGCTCTGTGGAGCGCGTAAGCAATGCTTCGGCATGTTCCACCAGTTCCTTAGGCGTCAAACCGTGGAAGAACCGCAGAGGGACGACGCATGCCGGAAAGTTTTTCTCCCCGGTTATGCGCAATAGCATCTCAACTGCTTCATCCTGGAGGCGCGCAGCAAGGTCGGTAACCGTCGTCACGCCCGCGCGCACGCATAGCTTTGCAAAATCCCGCAACCCGCGTTCATCACAATCCAGAAAATCCCGGCCAAAACCCACATGAACTGCGACCGGGGTCATCACATCCGGCCCGCGCAATTCGCCGTCCGGCAGGCCTTCCGCATCAAGGGGAATGCCGGGGTGGTTCAGTCCGGTTTTGAGCAGACCACCTAGCTCAAGCGCCTTGGAGTTCACATTCATGATGTGACCGGAAGCATGCAAGACACCAATCGGGCGGGAGGTGGAAATCTGATCAAGGTCCTTACGGGTAATGCGTTCATTATCAAAATAAATGGGATCAAGCTGCCAACCGGGAAGGGGTGAATCTGGGTCAGTGATTTCCTGCTCAGCCTGCTTCAGGCGCTCTAAAACACCTTCCTTGGTCTTGATCCCCGGCCAGACCTTCCCATCCGGGTCCATCCGGTCAAAATAGCCGCAATAGGTGTGCCGCCAGAGCGTACCTTCCATCGTATGGGCATGACCTTCTACAAATCCTGGCATGATCACTTTGTCTGAAAATTGGTCGTCCAGCTCGTATTCACCCCATCCGGTCAGGCTGTCGAGATCACCGGCACCCAGGATCAATCCATCTCTCACCGCCACATAATTTGCGGTAGGTTGTGACGACTTCATGGTCAGGATCTTTTTTGCGGAGTATATTTTTATCATTTCATTTCATGACCTTACGGAATTCAAGCAGAACATCAGCAGTATTGTCCCCACCCGAAAATCCGTCAACCGAATTATATTGCGTGGTCAAACTTAATCTGATTTGATGACTACTTGCATCATGCGCTGTGAGGAATAGGCAGTGCCATGAAAGCATAGGGAGGAAATATAAATGAAGAGATTTTTCAAAAGCTTGCTGGTGGCTGCAGCGGCTTCTACGGTGCTGGTGTCTTCAGCAATTGCCGAAGAGCCGAAGCGTGGTGGCACTTTGATCGCCGCACTGGGCACCAATGTACGCAACCTGAACCCGGCTGTGCAGTCCGGGATTGTGACCGGATTTCCGGGAACTCAATTGTTTGCTGCACCATTGCGTTATGACGATGACTGGACCCCTCAACCCTATCTGGCTGAAAGCTGGAATGTGAGTGAGGACGGCCTGAAAGTTACACTTAACCTGGTAAAGAACGCGAAATTCCATGACGGCAAGCCGATCACATCCGAAGACATCGCATTCTCTGTCGATGTGATCAAAGCTCACCATCCATTCAAGGCGATGTTTGCGCCGGTGGAATCCGTGGATACGCCAGACGCGCATACAGCTGTGCTCAATCTGTCAAAGCCGCATCCGGCACTCATGCTCGCCATGTCGAGCCAGTTGATGTCTATCATCCCGAAACACGTTTACGGCGATGGTCAGGATCCGAAAACCCATCCTAGAAACACAGCTGATGTTGTGGGTTCCGGACCGTTCAAGCTCGTTGAGTACAAGAGCGGTGAGCATGTGATCATGGAACGCTTCGATGACTACTTCATCGAAGGTCGTCCTTATCTGGAAAAGATGGTGCTGAAGATCATTCCTGATCCTGCTGCCCGCACGATTGCCTATGAAAACGGCGAAGTGCATTTCGGTGCGTTTGAAGTGGTGCCGCAAAATATCAACCGTCTGAAGAAAGTTTCAAGTCTCACAGTGACACCAAACGGTTACGGTGCAATCGGTCCAATCGACTGGCTTGCGATGAACACAACCAAGGGTCCATTGAAGGATAAGCGCGTTCGCCAGGCAATTGCCCATGCGGTGGACAAAAACTTCATCCACAAGGCTCTGATGCGCGGTACAGCTGCCAATGCGGCAACCGGTATTCATCCGGACAGCCCGTTCCACAATCCAAATGTTCCCGAATATGAACTGGATCTGGATAAGGCAAATGCACTGCTTGATGAAGCAGGTTTTGCCAAGGACGGTGATGGAAACCGCTTTGATCTGACCATTGATTTCGGCTGGAAAGATGTGAAGCCGCAAGTGGAATATGTGAAAGCAGCACTCAAGAAGGTTGGTATCAACGTTTCTGTTAGAGCCAGTGCCGATTTCCCCACCTGGGCGAAGCGCATGGGAACCATGGACTTCGACATGAGCTGGGATACCGTCTTTAACTGGGGTGACCCGGTGATTGGTGTTCACAGAACCTACCTGACCTCCAACATCGCCAAGGGCGTGTGGTCAAACACACAAGGCTACTCAAACGGTCGCGTGGATGAGCTTCTTGACCTTGCGGGCAAGGAAACCGATCCTGAAAAGCGTAAGGCGCTCTATGCGGAGTTCCAGCAGATCGTTGCGGACGAACTGCCGATCTACTTCGTGAACACCTTGCCATACCACACAGTGTACAACGAAAAGGTTGGAAATCCGCCATTGGGCATTTGGGCAACAAGCTCTCCAATGGATAAGACCTATCTGAAGTAACAAATCTCAAGTAGCGCAGCCGATCGCCGGTTGCGCTACGCTTCCGCAATACGTTTCAAGGGAAGTTTTAGGGTGAACTTTCTGAAAGCCACGCTTACCAGAGTACTATACGCGATAGTTTTGTTGATCGCGGTTTTGGTATTGAACTTTTCCATGCTGCATCTGGCCCCGGGTGATGCGGCTGATACAATTGCCCAGTCAAGCGGTGGTGCGGATGCAGAAATCCTTGCTCAGATCCGAAAAGACTACGGGCTCGATCAACCCTTTCTGACGCAACTTGGAAACTATATTGGCAGGGTTGCACAGTTCGATCTGGGGTATTCATTCTTTTACAATCTGCCTGTCACGCAATTGATCATGGAACGCCTTCCGGCGACCTTGTTGCTTGTGATATCAGCGCAACTGCTTGCCCTGGTCGTAGGGGTGGTTCTGGGCGTCATTTCTGCTCGTAACCCTAACGGTATGACCAGCCATTTTGTCACCGGCCTTGCACTTTTCGGATATTCAGCCCCGGTTTTCTGGACTGGCATTCTATTGCTGATCGCGTTTTCGCTAAACATTCCGATCTTTCCGTCAAGCGGTATGCGCGATGTGACACTGTCTGGTGGCTTTTTCGCCCATGCTTTTGATGTGCTGCGGCACCTCTTTTTGCCTATGATCGCGCTGTGCTCGGTTTATCTGGCTTTGTACTCGAGGCTGTGCAGAAGCTCCATGCTGGAAGTATTGGGGTCAGATTACATTCGTACCGCAAAAGCAAAGGGTCTGAGCGGAACACAGGTTGTATATAAACATGCGCTGAAAAACGCTCTTTCCCCAGTGATCACGCTGGCCGGTTTGCAATTCTCCGCTGTCATATCGGGAGCCGTATTGGTAGAGGCTGTATTCAGCTGGCCGGGCTTGGGCACGCTTGCCTTCCAGTCAATCATCGCCAGGGATACGCCCACCATACTGGGCATCCTGTTTTTCTCAGCGCTGGTGGTGATCATCGGTAACCTTGTGACGGACATGGTCCTTCGTCTGATCGACCCGAGAGTAGGGGGTGGCCATGGCAGATGACAGTTTGAACAAGCAGGAAGAGCTTTACCAGCCCAGTCACCCGATTGCAGAGGCCTGGGCAATGTTCCGCGGAAATCACGCAGCCATGTTTGGTCTTGTGGTTCTGCTGATCGTTATTCTGTCAGGCGTTTTCGGACCGATGGTCTATCAGGGTGATCCGTTTGACATGGTCTGGGCACCTTTCTCTCCACCGGGTGAGGAAGGGTATCTGCTCGGAACGGACTATCTGGGCAGAGACCTCCTGCTGATGATCCTATATGGCGCACGAGTTTCGATCGTAATTGGCCTCGCTGCTGCATTTCTGACTGTGGTGATTGGTATTTCTGTAGGTGCACTGGCTGGCTTTTTCAAAGGCTGGGTAGAGGAAGTTCTGATGCGCATTACAGAGTTCTTCCAGGTTCTGCCCACATTGCTCTTTTCCATGGTGATTGTGGCTCTGTTTGGCGCTTCACTGCCCATTATTACCTTTGCAATCGGTGTCGTAAGCTGGCCACCCGTTGCAAGGATCACCCGGACGGAGTTCCTGCGCATCCGGGAGTTGGAATATGTGACGGCAGCTCGCGCATCTGGCGTTTCGAACTGGAAACTGATTGCAAGTGTGATCCTGCCCAATGCCTTGCCACCGATCATCGTTCAAGCGGCATTGATGGTTGGTTCGGCAATCCTATTCGAAGCTGGTTTGAGCTTCCTGGGTCTCACAGATCCAAACGTGGTGAGTTGGGGGCAAATCATCGGTTCCAACCGGCAATATATTCTCGACGCTAGCTACATCGTGACCATTCCGGGACTAGCAATTTTCATAACCGTTTTGGCAATTTCTCTGGTGGGTGATGGCCTTAACGATGCTCTCAATCCAAAGCTGAGGAAACGTTGATGGCACCTTTGCTAGAGATAAAGAACTTACGGGTTGAGCTCACCACGCGCGATGGCAGTGCTCCGGTGATCGATGATCTTTCTTTCTCTCTCAATAGCGGAGAAATCGTCAGTTTCGTGGGCGAGTCCGGTTGCGGCAAATCCATGACTGCGCTGGCGATCATGGGCCTCTTGCCGGAAGGTATTGGCCGTGTGACAGGTGGCAGCATCGATTTTAACGGGGAGGACCTGACGAGAGCCAGTGCTGAGCGCATGCGCGAAATTCGTGGCAACGAGATTTCCATGATTTTTCAGGAGCCGATGACTTCGCTTAATCCTGTATTCACAGTGGGGGAGCAGATAGCAGAGGTGCTTCGCCGCCACCAGGGCATAGGGGATCAGGAAGCAAAGAAGCGTGCAGCAGAGCTGTTGGATGCAGTGAGAATACCGAATGCCGCCAGCCGGGCTAATGACTATCCCCATCAGATGTCAGGCGGTCAGCGCCAACGTGTGATGATCGCAATCGCACTAGCCTGCCAGCCCAAAATATTGATTGCAGATGAACCAACCACGGCGCTGGATGTGACCGTACAGGCCCAGATCTTTGATCTGATGCGTGATATGGGACGCGAAACCGGAACGGCAATCATCCTTATCACCCATGACATGGGAGCCGTGGTGGAAATGGCTGAGCGGATGGTGGTGATGTATGCGGGCCGAAAGGTGGAAGGTGGACCGGTAGACCGGGTTATCGATTACCCATTGCATCCATACACCAAGGGCCTCATTTCCTGTGTTCCGCATCTACTGGAAAACGTAACCGATGATCGACCGCCGTTGACCGAGATCCCGGGGATTGTGCCAAGCCTCAGGGATTTTGGCCAGAATGCATGTCTTTTCGCGCCGCGCTGCGAAATAGCCGAACATAAATGCCGCAAGCGCAGACCTGAGCAAACCGTCAGGTCCGATGGTCATGAAACCGCCTGCTGGCTATCGGAGCCGATCTGATGGCTGAGAATGAGACAAACGACATCCTGCTTGATGTGCAGAACCTCAATGTGAGTTTTGCCGTAAAGCGAAAAGGACTTTTCGGACCAAAATCCTATTTGCGCGCGGTGGATGATATCTCATTTCAGGTGAAGCGGGCTCAGACCCTTGCAATTGTGGGTGAAAGTGGCTCCGGCAAAACCACAGCAGCGCTCGCAGTGGGACGCCTTGTGGCGGCTAACAAAGGCAGCGTCAAGCTGGCGGGTGAAGACTTCCTGGCTCTGAAGGGTGAAGAGTTAAGGAAGGCCCGCAGCCAGGTTCAGTTCATTTTCCAGGATCCCTACTCAAGCTTGAACCCCCGTCTGAGAGCAAAAAACCTGGTTCGTGAGCCACTTGATAGTCTGACTGAGAAAAGCAATGAGGAAAAACAGGAAATTCTAGACCGCCTGTTTGAATCGGTGGGATTGCGCAAGGAGCAGCAGGATCTGTTTCCTCATCAGTTTTCTGGCGGACAGCGTCAGAGAATTGGCATTGCAAGGGCGCTCGCCACAGAACCGGAACTGATCATTTGCGATGAGCCGGTTTCTGCGCTTGATGTGGCCGTTCAGGCGCAAATCCTCAATCTGCTCCAGAGACTGCAAAAGGAGCGGGGCCTCACCTATCTCTTCATCTCCCATGATCTGGGGGTTGTGCAGCATATGTGCGACGCGATCGCGGTCATGTATATGGGCAAGATCGTTGAGTATGCTGAGAGATTAAGCCTGTTCAACGATCCCAAACACCCCTACACAAAGGCGCTTCTTTCTGCTGTTCCATCGGTGAACAAGCGAAACAAGGAGGATCGGAAACGGATCATGATCGAAGGTGATCCACCGGACCCGGTCAACTTGCCCAAAGGCTGTCGCTTTGCTGGTCGATGTCCGCTTGTGCAACCGCTTTGTCACGAAAAAGAACCGGACCTTGTCACTCAGGAAACGGGCCATCAGGTGGCCTGCCATTTCGCAGAATAGCGGACCTGATCATTTGTAGGAAAGGACGTCAGACTGCCGTTTGATTGCTTTGTGGAACGTGGTCGTGTCGGTCTACCGCTTTTTCTTCTTCCAGCAGCGAAGGCTTGAAAACAAACACCCAGTATCCGGTCTCAAAATATATAACCAATGCGTAGGTTATGGCTCTAAGCGCAAACACAACCACCATCGCCATGGCAGCGCCTGTAACACCGTAGGATGGGATTAAGACCATCATGGCCAGGAAACAGAAGAGAATGCAGATCGAAGAAATCAGGAAGTTGATGCGATGCTTGCCCAGTATGATCAGCAATTCCGTAGACTGACCTGTGGAAGCGCGTACGATGTAGCCGAAGCCAAGTATGATCATGGCTGGATAGGCTTCCAGGAAGTCCGGGCCAAACAATCCGAGCAGCGGATACCCGACCACTAGCGTGAGTAGAACCGAAGGTATCGTTAGCCAGAAGGTCCAGCGTGTGGATTTGGATATCCACTGCTGCAGTTCAGCATGATTGGCAGATGCCAGCGATAGCGAGAAATTGCGGGCAATAACAAGCATGAACGCATATTGCACGAAAGCAGCGAGCGATAACGAACGTTGTGCAGCAAAGTAGACAGACGCCTGTTCAGGCGTGGCCAGAAGTCCAAGCAATAGAATGTCCACCCAGGCAAATACGTCATCTGCGATCATTGCGGGCATGAGCAAGAGCGATGAAATCAGCCAGTATTTTTGGCGTGACGAGTTTGGTTGAGCTGAGGGATCAGGCTTGAATTTGTGTTTCAGGTAGAGCGTCTGGATTGTGATAATGATCGCAGTAATACCAACGGCAACCGACAGGACGAAATAAGCGTCCACATCAATACCATTCCTTTGGGCCCAGAATACCGAAGCAATGATCAGGGCAGGCCGGATAATGAAGGCAGGCACAGTGGACTGCAAATACCAGCTTAAACTGCGGGTAACGCCAATGAGGTAACCCTCGAGGGCCAGAAACGGCATGCCCACAACGATTGCCATAAGTGCCCAAAAATAGGCGGGATCAACCAGCCATGAGACCCAATTCAGCATGATCGTCGCCATGATGGAGATGAATAACGATCCCACCAGAACGGTCTTGTAACCGGTTCGGAGGAACTCGTTCATCAGATCACTTCGCTTGCGCTTCATGTATTTGGGAATGAACCTAAGTGAGGAATCCGAAAATCCCATCACACCTACCTGGCATAGAATGCTGATCCAGGTCCAAAGAACCACATAGATACCGTATTCACCCAAAGCCATGGAGCCGGCCAGATAAATCTGAAGTCCCAGGCCAAGCAACGCCGCCAATATACGAACCATCACAGCCATGCCGGCATTGCGCAGTGTGTCGTTGGACAACAGGCTGTTCAGTTTAGCAGTGGCATCGCGGAACCTGGCTGAGGGAGTTGATATCAAGCGTCAGTCCCGTCAGGTTTTTTGCTGGATTCCAACCGCAGCGCTTTCATCACTTTTGTGATGAAGTCACGAGTACCGGATCCTGTATTGTGATAGAAATACCGCAGTTTCGGATTGATGTTCACTTTCCAGATGCGGCAGTAAACTTCTCCGACCACAGTTATGGGAATATAACGGCATTCAAGCGGTTGACTGAAGTTTGTCCAGGTTTTCTTGTACTCGGACGGATCTCCGAGAAAATCAAAATTCTCGAAGCCGTTGGACTTCGCCCACTTCTGGGCAGCCTCAATCTGAACCTTGCCCGGCGAATATTTCTGCCAATCCAGATTAATCGCACCCAGATAAGAGTAATAGTGGTTGTTCCGGTAGAAGCCGAGTTCCATAGCCACAGGCTCACCATCAATGGAATAGCTGTGAACCAAAGGGCCACTCCCGGTAAAATCATCACCGGATTGCGGAATACTCTTGAAAAAATCTGCCGCAAGCGGATCAAACAGAATGCCTTTGTTTCGGCCTGTCATCACCAGCCATTTTCTCTTCATTTCCATGCATTCCTGCACGAGTGCGCCGTAACCCTCGTCGCTAGCGCCAAGAATTTCGTATTTTGTTTCGCCCGCTTTTTCTATCTTGTTGCGGCGTTTGTTACGTTCTTTGCGCTGATTGCGTGGGAGATCATTGTGGTAATCATCCCAGTTCTCAAACTCTCTCAGATCAAGAATTTGAGCCACATGATCCACATTGTCACAAACACCTTCATTGGCGACAATTTCGCTGATCAGTGAACTCTGCGGCATGTGATTTAGTGTAATTGCGTCGCAACCGCACTGCTTCTTGATCTCGGCCAGAACCTGTTTTCCGGTTTCAGCAGAAAACTCCGATGGGTCGAACAGCAGGTTTGAATACTGGCTTAAAGGCGTTGAAAGCGGCATGAGCAATGTTGCCTTGGTCCGTGATTGGGAACGCATCAAAGGCCACAACATCACTATCTGCGCGTTTTTTCTCAGCACATAGATTTGAGGGACGTTGTATTTCTCTTTTGTATCAAACTTGGCAAACTTCTCACACCATTCAACGCACCAGTGATAGGATTGGAAATAGGTGTATGGATCCGTGCAAACCTTCTCCAATTGTTGCCACTGCTCTTTGAGTGCGCGCATACCCTCCATGCTGCCGATACGTTCCAGCGTAAACTCTTCGCCGATTCTGACCACAGAACGAGCTTCAGCATCGGCCGTTTGAAAGCCACGGCCATTGTCGGAAAAAGTAGATCTCAAATAGTTTGCTTCGGGTTGCATCGGGTACTCGCAATACTCAGCCTGGTAAATGTGGGGAATCTAGCTCAAAATAATTAAACTTTTCACTTTGAGGCGTGGTTAATTATTAGTTCAAATTGTATGATATCGAGCTCTGAAATTGAGCAAAATCTAACCCGAAATCAGACGAAATCGAGTGTCTTAATAAAGTAGTGAGGGGTAAGTAATTGATATCGTTAGGTGAAGATCAAGGGTGGTTCTTGATCAACTCCAAGACTTGAATTTCCAGGGAATTATTGCCGGTACAGATTTTTTATAGCTGACAAATGATTTGCCATGGAGCTTGTGAAGATCCCGTTCTTCAAGTTTTACGCCCACGAAAATGTAAACAGTAAGCAGAAATGCGAATATCAACTGGCCAACCGTCATATGCGGCGTACTCCAGAAAGCGATTAACAACCCTAATTGCTGAGGGTTTCTTACCCATTTATAGATGTAAGATTCAACCAAGGGTTGTTCGGGCAACGGTTCGGACCGGCACCAGGCAAAGCACTGGCTTAGTCCCAAAAGGAACTTGATACCAACTGATAGATAAGCAGCAAATGAGATTGCCCAACCACATGCAAAGGCTGTCCAGATTAGCACCTGCAACACCATATTTTCTGTTTTCCAGACGGTTATCGGAATGGGTTCAAAGAACCATACTAGACATGTGAGTGCTAAAACAGCACTCCACACATAGACACTGCGTTCGAAGGCTGGATGGACAAACCGACTAGTGAATTTCTTGAATGAATTTCTGGCCATTCCGCTATGCTGCAAGGCAAAAAGCACAACCAGTAACAGGTTCGTCGCCAGAGCTTTAGATATAGGAGTATCTGTGTGAGCTCTGATAGAGTGCGATGGCACAATATCGGATAACCATACTATGATATAAATGAAAATCACGTGGACCAGCGCAAACCCCAGTCCGGAAAAAACAAGTCCTGCAATTCGAGTCATATTCACTGCGCTTTAAGTTTACATATTGCAATCCAGCAGTTAATATTCCCGATATTACAAATACATAATAAAATTTAATACTGTATTAACGTTACTCAGCGCGCATTTTTTCGCGTTAATAGAATATGAAACAAATTGGTTTTGTGTGGTCGCATACTTTATTTTTTGCTTTTTTTGATTTGGCATAGTTATGAAATTTGTTTTGGGTGCCCTCAACCTGTGGCACTTTGATAATCTGAAGCACCATTATGCTGCAGATCGCGCCAGATTAGCTACCGCGCGAATGCTATCAGCAATTCTGTTGGGTGTAGCTGTCATCATTGCAACCTTCCTTGTGATCAACGTAATCGTCGATGATGCGATCATGGATGATAGAACCAAGACGTTCTTCGTTCCACTGGAAATTGCGGTCATAATTGTGATGTTAGGCTCCTATACTTTCCTGGTCAGAGGGTATTATCAGGCGGGTCTGGCAGTTTTTTCTTCGATGGCGGGTTTCTCTGTCATAATTTCAATTCTCATGACGGGCGGTTTCCCGTATTCAGTGGCCACACCGGTGATGCTAATCGTCCCCGTGGTAGCGTTTTGCCTGCACGGAAAGGTTGTAGGTCTTTGGACAACCTTCCTGTTTCCATTCGTTATGCTGTCTAACTGGGCAATTTTTCAGATTTTCGAGATCAAGCTGCCGGATTTCACATCTCAGGCGCTGCCTGAACTGAACATCATGGGTACGATCTTCATCACATACTCAATCATCATGTTTATCATCTACAGCTATGACCAAAACTACCTGCTGATTAAAAGGCAATTGCAGGAGGAAAAGGAACGATACGCCAAACTGGCTAACCGGGACGGGCTGACGGGTCTTTATAATTCTCGCTATCTGAACTCCAGTCTTCAGACCCATCTGGAAATTGAGGAGAGAGTTGCGGTTCTGTTCATGGATTTGGATGACTTCAAGCCCATCAATGACACTTATGGGCATGATGTGGGTGACCATGTGTTGCGCACGGTTGCACGCAGGATCAGAAACAATGTGCGCGAAAATGATATTGTGGCGCGTGTTGGAGGTGATGAATTTGTGGTTGTGATGTGTGGAGGATTCACCGATGAGGAAGTCAATGAGGTGAAATCACGCCTGTTTGCAGATATCAGCAGGCAGATCAGTGATAAGGAAAACACCTATAAAATCGGCGCAAGCATGGGGAGCGCAATATATCCGGATCAAGCTCATGATGCGGAAACCTTACTCAAAATGGCTGATCAGTCCATGTACGACAATAAATGCGAAAAAGAGCAGCGTCGTACAGGAAGTGGATTGAATTCAAAAACGGGCGCGGAACGTATTGAAGCAGCATAGAGGAAGAAAATGCGCACTCCCAAGTCCAGTAAATTATCACGATCAAAATTCCTGATGCTCCTGGCTGGCCTGATGTTCAGCCAGGGAACCAACAGCGCTCTAGCAGCGACCATCGAGGGCCAATGGCAGCGGCCCTTGAGTGACGGAGGCACCATAATGAATGTTAAGAAATGCGGTGGTTCCTTTTGTGTCTATGTGGGAAGCGGAAAGCACGCTGGCCAATTGACAGGAAAATTGCGTTACGCTTCGGAGCGGTATTACACCGGTACCCTGACGGATTTGCGGGATGGCAGAAGTTATTCTGGCAAAGCCGACCTTTCTAGATCAGGACACAGGCTGAAAGTGAGCGGCTGTGTCCTGAAATTCATATGTCTGGGTGAAACCTGGAGCAGGAAGTAGTCCTGAACCTGTCAGGCTCCCATAGATCTAGAACTCAAGCTTCAAAGACGCATTGAGTGTATAAACCAGATCACTATCAAAGGTTGCGGTATAGCCCACCGGATTAACGGTTCCACCTGCAAGGTTTGCCGTACTCAGGGATCCGCCTGTCAGAATACCCACGCTGCCACCAAGCTTGATTTCCAGATTGGGCAGGGGATTGGAAATGGTTGTGAGGCCAAAATTCCATGTGTCGGTCTGTGATGTGAAGCCCTGAGATGCTCCCTGGTCCCAGGTGACATGGCCCGCTAGCGAAAACGTTTCTGATAACTGATGTGCTGCACCTGCTGTCAGTGTCCAAGTGTCTTCCCAAAGCAGGGTCAGGCCACTCACTGCCGTTGCCTGATTGCATTGTGGCGCACTGACCGGGCAGATGGTCATCTCATCAAGAACGCTCCAATCTGTCCATTTGGCATTCCCGAAGGCAAGCCATCCTGGCGCAATACCTGATTGCAGTTTCAGCTCTGCCGACTGGGGCAGGGACATGGAACCCGCAACGGGAATAACGGTAGGGATTGAGGCAAAGGAAACAGTGCCGCTCGGATCAAAATCAAGTTGGGAATTGTAAATTAAGCTCGCTCTGAGTGCATATTCCGGAATTTCATAAGCTACTCCTAATCGCCAACCAATATCGCTGTCGGAAACGCGCGTTTCGCTCACACCAAGTGCACTGTTCCGCGTCAAATCATATTCGATTTCCTGATGCGAAAGACCGGCAAGAAAATGAAGGCGGCCCGTTTCCAGGTTTGATGAAATGCTGCAGATGAGGCCATAATCAACAGAAGTGAAATCCTGTCTTATGGCGGAAAATGCACCGACCCAATCATTGCCGTAATCTGCATATCCTGCCCAGGGTTGCCGGTAGCTCGCAAGACAGCCAAATCCGTCGTTGGGCCTGAATGCCAAACTTACCCTGTTCACAAAGAAGGAGCTTGTTTCACGAACGTTGTCAGAAGCATTTGGAGAAACCGGAATGAAAGGATTTATATTCCTGACATTTTTCAGTTCCCGCCGTGGACTGATATACTTAGTTTCTGCTTCAAAGGCTGCCCTTTCTTGCTGAAACAGAAAATCCCAATTTTGCTCTCCCGTGTCATATCCACCTGCGAATGCGAAGCTGGATGATAACAAAATTCGCCCGTAGAGAGACAGATGAACCCAGCGCAATAATGCATTGTTCATTGTCTACCGCTTGTTAGTCTACATATTACCTAACGTAAAAAAACATGGTTAATGATCAGTTATCTACGAAAGGTTTTCACGGAAAATTCTGGATAAGTCTGAATTGGTCAGACTTTCCTGAAAACAAATATCGCCCAGGCTATGCAGATCGCCAGTGGCCACCAAAGCCAGGTGCTGACAAGGAATATCCATGCAATGAATATAAACGCGCTGCCAAGTAGGGAAATGAACAATCTGTCTCCCCGTGTGGTGTCGATGGCGAATATACCCCTGCGTGGATTACCACCCGGGTCATAATATTCCCAGACAGACATTGCAGTTATGCATGCAATGATGAAAAGGAAAAAAGCAGCCGTCGCCCGGGTCCAGGCCATCCAGGTTCCAAGCGGTTCGGTCCACCAGTCAAAGCTGAAAAGCGCGGCTTGAGATAACAATACGGTACTCATCAAACCCTCCCCAGGGCAAAGCCCTTGGCGATGTAATTTCGCACGAAGTAAATCACGATTGCTCCCGGAATAATGGTCAACGTACCCGCTGCTGCCAACAGCCCCAATTCGTACCCCGAAGAGGATGCGGTCTTGGTCATAGTCGCCGCGATCGGTTTGGCGGCGACCGCTGTGAGTGTTTTTGCAAGCAGGAGCTCCACCCAAGAGAACATGAAGCAGAAGAATGCGGCGACGCCGATGCCTGACGAGATCGTCGGAACGAATATCTTCACGAAGAAAGCAGGGAAGGAGTATCCGTCGATATATGCCGTTTCATCCAACTGCTTGGGAACACCGGACATGAAGCCCTCAAGGATCCACACAGCCAATGGAATGTTGAACAATGTATGGGCAAGGGCCACAGCCAGATGCGTATCGAAAATTCCAATCGCTGAATAAAGCTGGAAAAAGGGCAGGGCAAATACTGCTGCCGGCGCCATCCGGTTGGTGAGGAGCCAGAAGAACAGATGCTTGTCTCCCAGGAAACGGTAGCGGGAGAACGCGTAAGCTGCCGGAAGTGCCACTGCGACTGAAAGCACCGTATTGATGGAGACGTAGATGATCGAATTGATATACCCGTTATACCAGGTGGGGTCGGTGAAGATCGTCTGGTAATTTTCCAGCGTGAATTCCTGCGGCCATAGAGTGAACGAGCCAAGGATTTCGTTTGTGGTCTTGAATGACATGGATACGAGCCAATAGATCGGCAGCATCAAAAAGATGATGTAAATCGTAGGGATAAGCCAGGAGAACCGTTTCATCTTAATTCTCCTCGTCCCGGGTCATCAATGTATAGAAGATCCAGCTGGTTAGCAGAATAATCAGGAAGTAGATCAGTGACATGGCTGCCGCCGGACCAAGGTCAAACTGTCCAAGGGCGATTTTCACCAGATCAATCGAAAGAAGCGTGGTCGAATTACCGGGCCCACCACCGGTCAGCACCGACGGTTCCGTGTAGATGTTAAACGAATCCATGAAGCGCAGCAGGATAGCGATCGTGAGGACCCGCTTCATCTTGGGCAGCTGTATGTAGCGGAATACCGCCCAGGAACTGGCGCCATCAATTTTCGCTGCCTGATAATAGGCGTCGGGAATTGAAACGAGCCCTGCATAGGCGAGCAGGACCACCAGAGATGTCCAGTGCCATACATCCATAAGGATCAAGGTAAACCAGGCGTCTGACGGCTGTCTGGTGTAGTTGTAATCAAACCCCAATGTGTTGAGCGTTTTACCGAGCAGACCGATTTCCGGAAGGCCGAAGATATTCCACATGGAGCCCACCACATTCCATGGGATCAGCAGAGGCATCGCCATCAATACGAGACAAACAGAAACCCAGATCCCTTTCCGCGGCATTGCTAACGCGATGATTATGCCAAGCGGCACCTCAATCGCCAGAATGGTGAATGTGAAAAAGAGCTGTCTGCCAAGCGAGGCATGGAACCGGTCAGAAGTTAAAACATCCTGAAACCAGGTGAGCCCGGACCAGAAGAAGACGTTGTTCCCAAAGCTCTCCTGGACCGAATAGTTGACCACGGTCATCAGCGGCACGATGGCGTTGAAAGCAACCAGTATCAAAACCGGAAGGACAAAAAACCATGCCTTTTGGTTTACGGTTTTGTTCATCTCGCCTCCAACTGGCAAAGTTTGCCTTCTGAGTAAATTCTCGTCGTGGCGGGATCAAAACTGATCTTCGTATCCTCAGACGGGATCTCTTCGTGCTCCTCTACGAGCATTTTGATTTGATGACCCTGGCAGTTCACATCCACGATCCTGGATCTGCCCACATCCGAAACCTTGATGATTTTTGCCTCAAGGCCGGATTTGTCGAAATGGACAAACTCCGGCCGCACACCCACAACGGTTTCTTTGTCACCCTCATTTGCTCGGTTTTCCGTCTCAATTGCCTGATTGTTGACGATCGCCGCGCCATTATTGATGTCGCAAGGGATGATGTTCATTCCCGGTGATCCGATGAAATGGCCCACAAACGTATGTTCTGGGCGTTCGAACAAATCCTTCGGCGTGCCGATCTGAACCACTTCACCCACATTCATGACCACAACCTTGTCGGCAAAGGTCAGAGCCTCCGTCTGGTCATGGGTCACATAGATCATGGTTCGGTTTACCCGCGCATGCAGTTCCTTGAGTTTGGAACGCAGTTGAAACTTCAGATGCGGGTCAATAACGGTGAGGGGCTCATCGAACAGGATTGCATTCACATCCGTGCGCACAAGGCCACGGCCTAGCGAGATCTTCTGCTTGCCGTCAGCAGTCAGCTTGGCAGCGCGACGGTCAAGCATGGCGGTGAGGTCGGTCATCTCAGCCACTTCATGCACACGGGATTTGACCGTGGCCTCATCAACACCGCGATTTCTAAGCGGAAAGGCAAGATTGTCGAACACGGTCATGGTGTCGTAGACGACTGGAAACTGGAAGACCTGTGCAATATGCCGTTCTTCCGGCGTTGCGTGGGTGACATCAGTTTCATCAAAAAAGACCTGGCCATGAGATGGATCCAGCAGGCCGGAAATAATGTTCAACAGCGTAGTCTTGCCACAACCGGAAGGGCCCAGCAGAGCGTAGGCGCCACCATCATCCCATTCGAGATTGAGCTCCTTCAATGCCCAGTCTTCCTCATTTTGTGGATTGGGCAGATAGCTGTGTTTTAGATTGTCGAGCTTGATGCGTGCCATCTAACCTGCACCCCCAAAGGCAAGCTGGCCATCACTTTGAAAATAATAGCAATTTTCGCTGTTAAAATAGAGATCAGCCTCATTTCCCGCTTCAAACGGATGAATGCCATGAGCCAGAGAAACCCAGGCGCGATCAAAGGCGTCAAAGTGGATCATGCTTTCGGACCCACTCAGTTCCGCAACCTTTACCGTACCCTTGATCGTCACGTTCTTGTCTCCGGAATTGTCAGGCAGAACGTGATGGGGGCGGATGCCAACGGTATAGTCACCATCAGGCATGGATTTGTTTTTGATTGGCCAGGACAAGTTCTCGTTGACGATGATCTTCTTGCCAGATTTCTTGACCGGAACCGTATTGATCGGCGGTTCGGAAAACACAGCAGCACTCGTGAGGTTTGCAGGTGTACGATAGATCCTGCTGCTAGGTCCGAAATCCGCAACTTTTCCCTCATGAAGTGCAGCGGTATATCCGCCCAGAAGGAGAGCTTCAGAAGGTTCCGTGGTTGCATAAACCACAACGCAATTTCTTTCTTCAAAAATCCGGGGCAATTCATCCCGTAATTCTTCGCGCAGTTTGAAGTCCAGATTGGCAAGCGGTTCATCCAGCAAAACCAGATCGGAGTTCTTTACCAGCGCACGTGCCATGGCGGTCCGTTGTTGCTGACCACCGGAAAGCTCGGAAGGGTTCCGGTCCAGCAGCGGTGAGATTTTCAAGAGCTCCGCCATCGCGCCCACACGGGCTTTGATTTCAGACGCGGGAACGCGGGACACACGCAAAGGGGAGGCGATGTTGTCGAAAACGCTCATATTGGGGTAATTGATAAACTGCTGATACACCATGGAAACATTGCGCTTTTGTACGGCAACGCTGGTGACATTCTGACCATTGAACCAGACTTCACCCGTGGACGGCTTCTCAAGCCCGGCCATCAGTTGCAGCAGTGTGGTTTTCCCGGAAAGTGTGGTGCCCAGAAGCACATTGAAGTGACCCGGTTCAAGTTTCAGGTCGGTGGAATAAATATGGGTTTCATCAGAGACGTGTTTGCTAACATCCTTTATTTCAAGCAAGATTGATCCCCTTTTGCTTCAGCCATTAGCAGTGTTTCTGAAAATTGGCCCGGCGTAAAAATCTACACCGGGCCGCCTGTCAGGAGGAATAAGTACCAGCCTTATTGAGCCCAACGTTTGACAAGCTCGTCGTAATTGACGGTTTCGCCTTGCGGTTTTTCATTGGCAAGCTTCGCCTTGGCGCCGCCTTTGCCCAACCACTCGGATGGATCCTTCTCATCGTTAAGACGAGGACCACAACCGCCATAGGTGTTGTTGGCTTTGTCAGCCCGTTCCATACGAGACATGATCGTGTCCATTTCACCCGCGAGGCGATCCATAGCCTCCTGTGGTGTAAACGCACCGGAGTTCACATCACCGATTTGCTGCCACCAAAGCTGTGCCAGTTTCGGATAGTCCGGAACGTTTACACCGGTCGGAGACCAGTTCACACGGTCGGGAGAACGGTAGAATTCAACAAGGCCACCAAGTTTCGGTGCACGCTCGGTAAAGCTCTCATGGTTCACGGTGGATTCGCGAATGAAGGTGAGACCAACTTGGCTTTTCTTCACATCCACTGTTTTGGAGACCACGAACTGGGCATAGAGCCATGCAGCTTTTGCACGATCAGTTGGAGTGGATTTCAGGATCGTCCAGGAACCTGCATCCTGATAGCCGAGTTTCTGGCCATCTTCCCAATATGGACCATGCGGTGATGGTGCCATTCTCCAAAGCGGATTTCCATCTTCATCAACGGTATTGTTGCCGTCAGACTTAGGCGCAACCATTGAAGCGGTAAACGCGGTGTACCAGAAGATCTGCTGAGCCACATTACCTTGTGAAAGTGCAGGAAGTGACTGATAGAAGTCAAAGTCTGCAGCACCTGGAGGCGCGTATTGGCGCAGCCACTCATCCCACTTGCGGATAGCATAAACCGCAGCCGGTCCGTTTGTTCCGCCACCTCTGGAAACAGAAGCACCGGATGGATTACATGAACCTTCGTCCATGCGAATTCCCCATTCATCAATAGGGCGACCGTTGGGCTTACCTTTGGAACCAGCGCCGGCCATGGAGAGCCAGGCATCTGTCATGCGCCAGCCCAAGTCTGGTGCACGCTTGCCGTAGTCCATATGACCATAAACACGGACACCATCGATTTCTTTCACATCATTTGTGAAGAAGTCAGCGATATCCTCATAGGCAGACCAGTTTTTCGGGACACCAAGGTCATAACCGTATTTGGCCTTAAACTTTTCCTTGAGTTCAGGCTTGTCAAACCAGTCCTTGCGGAACCAGTAAAGGTTTGCAAATTGCTGATCCGGTAGCTGATACAATTTACCATCCGGCCCAGTGGTGAACGACTTGCCGATAAAGTCTTCCACATCAAGACCTGGATTGGTCACGTCTTTACCGTCACCGGCCATGAAATCTGTCAGGTTAACTGCCAATTGCAAGCGTGAATGGGTGCCGATCAAATCAGAGTCGTTGATATACGCATCATACAGGTTACGACCGGTTTGCATTTGAGTTTGCACTGCTTGCACCACTTCACCTTCACCAAGTAATTGGTGATTGACCTTGATGCCTGTGATTTCTTCGAAAGCCTTTGTCAAAGTCTGGCTTTCGTAGGTATGAGTCGGAATAGTTTCCGACAAAACATTAATTTCCATTCCTGCAAATGGCTTGGCCGCATTCACAAACCATTCCATTTCGGCTTCTTGCTCCGCTACAGATAAAGCGGAGGGCTGGAATTCTTCATTAATCCATTTTTTGGCTTCTTCCATTCCCGCAAACGCGCCTGACATGCCCATTTGAAGCGCAATGGTTGCCACAGATGCCATGAGCAACTTTTTCATGAAATTCTCCTCCCTTGATTAAACACACTAAAGCGATTTCACACCGCATTAGGTGATGGTTAATCGAAATATGAAAATAAACGAAAGTCAATAGAAAATATCTTGAAAAAAACGAAAAAAAACGCAAATATGTGAAAAACAGGGAGTGCAAAGCCTGGGAAATGTTAACGCCGAGACAGATCGAGATTCTGGAGATCGCCCGCGGGAAAGGCCATGTGAATGTGGAACTGCTTTCATCAATGTTTGATGTTACTCCGCAGACAATTCGCAAAGACCTCAATGACTTATGCAATATCGGTGAATTGAACCGAGTGCATGGTGGTGCGGTATTTCCATCCAACACGGTTAATCTGGCATATCTGGCGCGGCGTGAAATTTCCGCAGACGGCAAATCGCAAATTGGTTCGACAGTAGCCAAGATGATACCGGACGATGCTTCCGTTATTTTAAACATTGGTACCACTACAGAGCAGGTGGCGAGGGGACTGAGCAGCCATAAGGGACTGATGGTCATCACCAACAATCTCAATGTGGCGCATATCCTTTCAGAAGCGCCCGGCATTGAACTGGTCGTAGCAGGTGGCATGGTGCGCAAATCAGATGGCGGCATCGTGGGAGAAGCGGCAATCGATCTGATTCGTCAGTTCAAGGTTGACTACGCTGTGATTGGCGCTTCAGCCATAGACGAAGAAGGGTCATTGCTTGATTTCGACTACCGTGAAGTTCGCGTTTCCAAGGCAATCATGGAACAGGCGCGTAAAACCATACTGGTAGCGGATCACACCAAGTTCGAGCGCAAGGCGCCAGTGGAAATCGGAAAATTATGTGACGTTGATATGTTCATCACTGACGTTCTGCCACCCAAGGCTATCCAGCAATATTGCCGTGAAGCCGAAGTGGAAATTGTGGTGACCCAGACGTCTGAGCAAACTGTGGCTGCGGAATGACTGAAAAAGAACCGACAAAAGACAGTCGGCCGGAATTTGATATCTTCGTCATTGGCGGAGGCATCAATGGAGCCGGTATCGCGCGAGAGGCAAGTGCCGCAGGCTATTCGGTTTGCCTGTGTGATGCCGCTGACTTCGGTGGCGGTACATCCTCTGCATCCACAAAACTAGTTCATGGTGGCCTTAGATATCTGGAGCATTATGAGTTTCGCCTGGTCCGTGAAGCTTTGATCGAGCGCGAGATATTGTGGAAGATGGCACCGCACATCATTTGGCCGCTACGATTTGTATTGCCGCATCACCGGGGACTGCGCCCCAGATGGCTGATCAGGCTGGGCCTTTTCATGTATGATCACATGGGCGGTCGCAAGCTGCTTCCAGCCACACGTTCGCTTGACCTGGAAACGAATGTGACAGGCAAACCCCTCAAGAAAGAATTCAAGAAGGCATTTGAATACTCTGATTGCTGGGTGGAGGATTCGCGGTTGGTGATCCTCAATCTGCAGGACGCGCAGGATATGGGTGCATCGATCAAACCACGCACCAAAGTGGTAAAGGCAAAGCATGACGGCCAGAACTGGGAAATGGAAATCAAGCGTAACGGCTCTGATACGACAGAAAAAGTCAGTGCTTCGTTGGTGATCAACACAGCCGGCCCCTGGGTGGATGAAGTACTGCGGCAGGTGTTCGGGCTAAATCACGCGAGCAATGTGAGGCTTGTCAAAGGAAGTCATATCGTCATTCGCAAGAAGTTTGAACACGATCGGGCTTACATCTTCCAGAACCAGGATGGCCGTATCATCTTTGCAATTCCCTATGAGCACGATTTCACTTTGATCGGAACCACCGATGTGGAGCAGAAGAGCGTGCACGAAGAGGCAAAGATCTCTCAAGAGGAAATCGAATATCTGTGCCGCTGTGCGAGCGAGTATTTCGAAGAGCCTGTTGAGACCGGAGATATTGTTTGGACCTATTCGGGTGTGCGGCCTCTTTATGATGACGGAGCATCCAAGGCTCAGGAAGCTACCCGCGACTATGTCATCAAGGCAGAGGAAAACGTGGGCTCAAATGATTTGATCAATGTGTTCGGTGGCAAAATCACCACGTTCCGTAAGCTTGCAAGAAACCTGCTTGAGGAAGTGGAAAACAGACTCGGTAAAAAAGTTCCTCGGAACGATGTGCCTGATTTTTATAAGGGCGGTGATTTTCCCGTTTCTGACTTCGATCAATTAGTTAATAAGCTCAGCACTTCTTGTGGCTTCGCAGAACAGGCAATGTTGCAGCGGCTGGCACGACTTTATGGGACACAGGCCTGGAAAATCCTGGAAAACTGTAAGGATGAGAAAGATCTGGGAGAGCATTTCTGTCTCGACCTTTATGCCGCCGAACTTCAGTTCCTGAGAGAAAATGAATGGGTTGAAACGGCTGAGGATGCCCTGTTCCGTCGCACAAAGCTCGGCATCCGAATGACACCGGCCCAAATTGCAGCCGTTGATGAGTGGATGCAGAAAACCCGACCTGTTTAGGGCTAAACCAATACCCAAATACTTGCTGGCTCATCAATGGTTTTTAGTACCTGAAAGTGTGTTCGATTAGAGCAAAAACACTCCGAAACTTAACTTTCACTCCAGATTTGTCTGCTAGTTTTGATTCTCTATTAAAGAAATCGGGCAAATCAGTGCAAATATCACGCATAGACTCCATCCTGCAGGAAAACGATCGACGGGGCGAAAAGGCCATTGCGCTTTTTCAGATGTTGATCGCAGCAATCGTTTTGCTGTTGCACGTAATAGCGGCGAGCAAGAACGGTTGGACAACCTTGAATGCCACCACAATCCTGATTGTATGGGGAATTTTAGGCGCTTCCTTTATGAGGGTTTATTTGGCAAGTCGCGAGAAATTCCTGAACTGGCCTTTGCATCTGTTGTCTGTGGTTGATGGCGCATTGATTTTTGCGATCATCTATTCCTACGGCGCTGCTTATGGATTGCCGCCTGAAAGTGCATTCAAGGCACCAACAACCGTATTTCTCTTTCTTTACACAGTGATCAGGGCGCTGCGGTTTGACCCCGTGCCAATTCTGGTCGCCGGTTTCACGGTAATAAGCGGCTGGATGATCATGCTTTCCTCCGTTGCTATGCAGGGTGCACGTATCACCACTTCTTATGTTGAATACCTGACCACCAACAAATTGCTGATAGGCGCCATCTTTGAAGTAGCCATCGGTTATGTGGGCATGGTCGCCGTACTGGTTCTGGCCATGATCTATGCCCGCAGATTTGCTAAGAACACGGCTCATGTGGAGGATTTGGCTCACGCTAACCTCAGGGCTGAGGACAATCTGGCAAACTATGATGAACTGCTCAATTCATCCGTCGACGCCATTGTCATCGTGGACAAGGAAGGAAACATTGAGCGGATCAACTCCGCCTTTGAAAAACTGTTTGGCTACAGCGAAAACGAGATCGTCAGACAAAGCGTTGCCCGCCTGATGTCGGAAGATCATGCGATGGCTTTGCGTGCGGCAATTGAAATGTTTCTCACTACAAACCACAGCGAGTTGGTTGGCCAGAGTTTTGAATCCCAGGGCATCGCCAAGGACGGTTCGGTTCTGGAGATTGAGATCGCGATCAGCAATTTCACCGCTTCAGGCATGGAGTGTTTTGCCGGATTCATCCGTGACATTGGTGAGCGTAAAGAGGCTCAGGCTTCTGAAAAGAAGGCATTGTCCCAGTTCGAGCGAGCGGTAAATGCGGCGATGGACGCCATCATCATCATCGATGAGAACGGTGAAGTGGTCAGCTTCAACCCCGCAGCTGAAGAGATTTTCGGGTATGAAAACAGTCATGCGGTAGGCAAGAAGCTGAGCGAATTGATTATTCCGGAGAAATACCGCGAAGCCCACGAAAACGGAATGAAGCATTACCTGGCCACAGGAGAGGGGCCGGTCATTGCAAACCGGATTGAGATTGAGGGCATGCATGCCAATGGCACGGAAATGCTACTGGAACTCGCTATCCAGGACATGGATAGCAACAATGGCAAGGTGTTCATCGGTTATGCCCGAGATATCAGCGAGCAGAAGAAGACCGAAGAAGAACTTATCTCAGCAAAGATTGACGCAGAATCCGCAAGCCGTGCCAAGGCTAGCTTTCTGGCGATGATGAGCCATGAAATCCGGACACCTCTCAACGGTGTACTGGGCATATTGAGTTTAATAAAGGAAACGAAACTGGACAAAGATCAGGAAAAACTCCTCAACACTGCAAAAGAGTCAGGGCAATCCCTGCTTACGATTATCAATGACATCCTGGACTTCTCCAAACTCGAGGCTGGTAAGTTTGAAATTCAAAAAGGGTCATTTGATGCAACACGTTTGATAGAGTCTGTCATCAGGCTTATCCAACCGCAGGTGGAGGAAAAGGGGCTCGAAATCGAGTTCCACAGTGACGAGAATGTTCCGCAGATCCTTCATGGCGATGCTGACCGGATCAGGCAGGTTCTCCTGAATTTGGCTTGGAACGCGGTTAAATTCACCGAAACCGGTAAGATCAAGATCACTATGGAAGATAGGGGCGGGAAACTACGCTTCTGCGTCATCGATACGGGAATTGGCATTCCGACTGAAAATCAGGACAAGCTTTTCGCCGAATTTACCACGCTCGATTCAGAATATGTATCGCGGTTTGGTGGCACAGGTCTGGGGCTTGCAATCTGTAAAGCCCTGGTGAATGCCATGGACGGTGAAATTGGTATATTCAGTGAGCATGGCAAGGGATCTGTTTTCTGGTTCAACCTTCCTCTGGAGATCGGTGAAATAGAAGACGTGGTAAAAGAGGACGAGGAAGTACTCCTGCCTGATGATCTTCTCAAAGGCGTGAAGATCCTTGTCGCTGAAGACAACGCTACTAATCAGCTGGTTGTGTCACGTTATTTGAAGCAACTGCAATGCGAGTTTGATCTCACCAGCAACGGTAAGGAAGCGGTCAATGCGCTTTCAAGCAAATTGTATGATGTGATCCTGATGGATGTATCCATGCCGGAAATGGATGGATTTGAAGCCACAAGGATAATCCGTGAATCCGATGACCCGGAAATGTCTGGCATTCCGATTATCGCACTTACAGCCTATGCAAGCATGGAAGATCGCAGAAAATTGCTTGCTGCCGGCATGGACGAAGTTCTGCCGAAACCGGTCTTCAAGGAAGATCTGAAGAGAGCGGTTTCCGATCTCCTCAATTCTAAACTTCAACAAGGTGAAAATACGGTTTCCTCCGATATTGAATTGATCAATCAGGACATTCTGGATTCGATCGTAGACGGAATGGATGCTGAGGAGCTCGAAAGGCTTTTTACTGAATTCAGAAAAGATATACAGCGTTATCTGCAATCCGCTCATGATGGTCTTGATCGAAATGACAATCCAACCCTTGAAAGAGCTTCGCACGGCCTCAAGGGTGCTGCCGGTATTATGGGAGCGTCACTCCTGGCAGATTTGGCAGGGCAGGTGAATGAACGCTGTCTGGAAGAAGTCGAACCGGTTGAACTGGTTAATCTGGCAGCAGAAATGGTCAAAATTGCGTCAAACGTTCTGCAGGAAAGCGATCGTTTGAAGAGTGTTTATACAGACAGGCTTAATGAGGTGGGTTCATGAGCAGTCCAGCATCTATCCTAATAGTCGAAGATACAGGCTCAATCGCAATCGTTTTTCAGAAATGGTTGAAAAGCATTGGATTGGTATCTGAAATCGTCGGCACTGGTCAGGAGGGTATCGACCAGATTGACACCGGCAATTACAAGGTCGTGCTACTGGATCTGGATTTGCCGGATATGAACGGCCTTGAAATTCTAAGCCGCTACGAAACGATTGATGCCGATGTAACCTTTGTTGTAATCACAGCAAGTGGTTCGATAAAAGTAGCGGTCGATGCCATGCGCATGGGCGCCTATGACTTCATCATCAAACCGGCAGCTGAAGAGCGTCTGCTCACAACGGTTCGCAATGCCCTGGAGAGAGAAAGCCTCCAGACAGCCGTTAAGGCGATCAAGAAAACCACCGCAAAGAAGGGCAAATTCGGATTTGTCGGTTCAAGCCTTGTCATGAATGCGGTTTACCGCAGCATCGAGGCTATAGCTCAATCAACCGCCAGCGTATTCATTACGGGCGAAAGCGGGACGGGGAAGGAAGTCTGTGCGCAGGCAATACATGATGCTTCCCAGCGTGCGGGATATCCTTTCGTACCGCTTAACTGTGCCGCCATTCCCAAGGATCTGATCGAGTCTGAAATTTTCGGTCATGTGAGCGGTGCTTTTACCGGTGCCACATCTGATAGAAAAGGTGCCGCAGCTACAGCAAATGGTGGGACGCTGTTTCTTGATGAGATCTGCGAAATGGACCTCAATCTACAGGCAAAGCTTTTACGCTTCCTGCAGACAGGGATGATCCAGAAAGTCGGTAGCGACAAAAGCGTCAAGGTGGATGTGCGGATTGTTTGCGCAACAAACAGGGATCCTGTTGTTGAAGTGGAAGAAGGAAATTTCCGGGAAGATTTGTTTTATAGACTTCACGTTGTACCACTACACCTGCCGCCTTTGCGCGAGCGCGAAGCTGATGTGGTGGAAATTGCAGAATCCTTCCTGAAGCAGATTTCAGAAGAAGAAGGAAAAACTTTCTCGGGCTTTGATGAAGGTGCACAAACAGCACTCCTAAATCACCCATGGCCGGGCAATGTGCGTGAACTGCAAAACGTAGTGCGCAACGCCGTCGTTCTTAATGACGCGGAAATCGTGTCAGCAGATATGCTCTCCATCGGCAATGTTCCGGTCGGTTTCAAGAAATCCGCAGCAGGCAGCCTTTCTGCTGATCCGAAAGGCACGATGATCTCCGTGGATCTGGATCAGCCCTTTGACCAGATTGAGCGGGAAATCATCGAGACAGCTATCCGCCATTGCGGAAACAGCATTCCGAAAGCATCAAAGATGCTCGATATAAGCCCGTCCACGATTTATCGCAAAAAGGAAGGCTGGGAATGAAAATACGGCCGATTGGTTTCCCGCTCGGCCGTTAGTTAGTTCAGGAGTAAATTCTCAGTATCAGGCTGCCTCAAAGCAGTGTTGATAGTAGTTGGTTTCCAGTGCGCGCCATGTATCTGTGTAAGTCTCAACAGATACCGCCACATGACCATCACCACTCATTTCAAGTGCATCAGCAAGTGGTTTGTCGTTTCCACCTTCGCAGATCCTGTCGCCGAAGAAGACCAGATTGGCGTTTCTGTGCTTGGCCAGTACTTCAGTCATTACAACTGACTTGTTCCAACCAGTAGGCACGATATCTATGCTGATTTCACCACCTGCGGAGGCTTCGTATTGCACGGATCCGTTGTTGATCATATCAACAAAATTGCGCCGTTCGCCAGTTATCTGATCCCACACATAGTAAGCCTTGCGTTGTGCCGGTGTTGCGTTTCGACCCACTACCGAGACGTTTAACATGCCAGGGCGCTTCTCGATGTGAACGCCTGTGCGTGTTGAATACGGGCTTGTGTCAATAAAGATCTCGCACATGGCCTGGATCATGTTCGAGAAGTCATGGTCCTTTCGGTAAACCTCTTTTCCTTTCTGATGGAATTGAGCACCTGAGCAACCATAAACACCATTACAGGCTTCAAGAATGTAGTCAGGCAACTGCTCTCTCAATTTGCCGTAGTCACTACCCGAAATGAGATACACATTGTGTGACATCACGAACTGATAGAAGAAGCCGGCAAAACCGCTGTCCACTGGCATGCGTGGAGGGGTAAGTGTACCATCCACGTCAAACAGATAAACTTTACTCATTGGTTCTCTCCTTATGCCACGCGTGAGTTGCTGATTTCTTCTGTCGGGTTACGGCCGTAAACATCTTCCAGACGTACGATGTCATCCTCACCGAGATAGTCACCGTACTGAACCTCGATGATCTCCACTGGCTCGTCAGTCATGTTTTCCAGGCGGTGTACAGCACCTTGCGGGATAAAGACCTGCTGGCATGGACCCATCTGCATGACCCTGTCATCAACCGTAACTGTTGCAATACCACTCACAACAACCCAGTGCTCTGCACGATGGTGATGGTATTGAAGCGAAAGCTGACCTTGAGGATCCACCCGGATGCATTTCACCTGATGTTTTTTGCCGCGATGCAGACTGTCAAATCTACCCCAGGGGCGATCTTCACCATTATGTGCTTTTACGACTCCGCAGTCTTCCGCTTTCATCTGCTCCACAAGATGTTTCACACCTTGCGGGTTTTCGCGTGATGTAACCAGGACAGCATCCTTGTCTGCAACCACGACCACATCTTCGAGACCGGAGATACCCACGGTAAGTCCATTACTGTGCACAAGGCTATTCTTGGTCTCAGATGTAAAAACACTGCCGGAAAGGGAGTTGTTATTGTCATCCAGTTCACTGGTTTCCCAAACCGCCTTCCAGGAGCCCATGTCAGACCAGCCCGGGTTAGTCGGCATAATGGCTCCGCAATAGGTTAGCTCCATGATCGCATAATCAAATGAGATCGGCTGGATCATCTTGAATGATGCTTCATCCGGTGAGAAAAACTGGCCTTGTGTATCACCGTTCTCGATCGCTTTGGAAACCTGTTTCATTAGAACCGGCGCGAATTTGGAGAACTCTTCCAATACCGTTTTGCGTGAGAAAAGGAAAATGCCTGCATTCCAGAATGCGTTCTCATCCTGAACCAGTTGCTCCGCCTTTTCCAGATTTGGCTTTTCAACAAACAATGACAGTTCACGGCAAGATGCAGCACCATTTGATGGGCCGGAAATCATATAACCAAAACCGGTTTCAGGATGCGTAGGCTTGATGCCGAATGTGATCAGGCGTCCGTCTTCACGAGCAGCCGGTGCAGCATTTTGAACTGCTGTGTTAAAGTCATTGATGTCTGCAATGATATGATCGGATGGCATAACCAGGAACAATTCATCCTGCTTGCCGTAATAAAGTTCTACTGCAAGCAGAATGGCAGCAGCGGTATCGCGACCGCATGGTTCGCAGATTACAGCTTTAGGGGTAATGCCAAGCTCATCCAGTTGTCTTGATACAATCATGCCATGAGATTCATTGCACACGATGATCGGATCGCCATAACCGCCAATGGCATCCACTCTTTGTAGTGTCTTCTGAAACAGGCTCGTGCCATCTTCAAGTGCACAGAATTGTTTAGGTGTGGCTTCGCGGGATAGTGGCCACAGCCTTGTTCCGTTTCCGCCAGCGAGAATAACAGGTGTAATAGTTGGGTTCTTCATAAAAGCCTCCGTCGATTTAGATTTGCCTCACATGCTGCAAAGGCGGGGCCAAACGGGCTTTCGGAAGCGCGAAAAATAAAAAATTCAATTCTTTCATAGAGTTACGGTCTGGCATGGAAAAATGACTGGCATTGGTACCAAATTGCAGAGCGCAATTTCTTTGCATTATGCAAAACCGAACATCGCAAATTGCATAGAAGTTCGTGAGTAAAAGAAGCTAAAACGCTGAATTTAAAGGGTTTTAAGATTGGCACGCGGGTTGCACTCTTATTAGTGAAAGGAGTGAAACCATGGAAGTTAAACGCGAACGTCCCTGTCAAAGAAGACATCATAGAGTGACGGCACCAATGCGCGTCACATTCCCGAACGGCGATCAGCATCAAGCTGCAAACTGGAGTTTGGGTGGCCTGCGCATTGACGGCGTTGAAGAGAGCTTTCTTGAGGTCGGCAAGACGCTTGAGCTGGAGCTTGAACTTCCGTTTCAGGGTTTCGATATTTCTTTTGAAGTATCCGCAAAGGTTGTAAGAACAGACGCGGACACAAAATCCATTGGCGCAGAATTCATTGAGTTAAGCGAACGCGCCAACGATCTGATGAGTCACTTTATTGATGATCTTATCCGTGGTCAGATGGCAAGCATCGATGACACAATCTGTCGTATCGATGTTCCGGTTACACCAATCTCAACCAAACCCGATCCCAACCCGATTGAAGAAACACCGGTGAGGCGCCTGCCGCTCAAGACCATTATAATGTCTTCTATTTATATGCTGCTGGGTGCCTTGATCTTTGGTTACATGTTTATCCTGATCTACAGCAAGACGATGCGTATTGAAGTGTCATCTGCAGTTGTCTCAGCGCCCCTTGCCACAATCAAGATGCCGATGGATGGTGTGCTCATTCCGATCGCGCTTGAAGAAGGTACAATGGTCGGGGCAGGGCAACTCATCGCTCGGATAAGAAATCCTGAACTCGAACAGAAACTTCATGAAAAACGCATAGAGCTTGATCAGGCGAAAAGGACGCTGGTCCGCATGGAAGAGCGTTATCGTATCGAAACCAACCGAATGAAACTCTATCAGATCATCAACCGAACTGATCGTGACATTGCTGAAGCGCGTGTTGCTGCAGCAAGCAAAGCGTTAGAGGCAGCTGATGCTCAATTCAGTCGTTTCTCAATCCTTCGCAATAAAGGTCTGGTGGAACAAAGCAAACTGGATGAAGTGGCGAAACAAAGAGCGCTAGTCGCAGGTCGCCTGGCAGAAGCAGAATTTGAATTGGAACGGGCAAGCGCCATGGATGCTGTATCCGGTCGCCGTTACTATAACCACAAGGAATTTGTGTCTGACCTTGATTTGCTTGCACTGGATGTGGAAGAGGCAAATGCAAATGTCATTGCCATGAGCATGCAGCTTGAAAAGCTTGAAAATGCTAAATCCAGAAGAATGATCAAGGCACCGTTTGATGGAAGAATTGTTTCCGTTAAACAACCGGGCAATGTGACGGTTCTACGTAATGAGCAGCTGTTCACCATTGAAAAGTTCCAGCAACCGACTGTTACCGCATTTCTCGATCAGGACCAGATCCTTGAGATTGGCCTGCACGATGAAGCCAAGGTCTTTGTCCCGGCACTGGGCAGGCATATCCCGGCATCGGTCACACGCATTGACCGCAGTTCCGCGTTTCTCAATTCAAAGGCATCACACTATGTCTGGGAAGACAATCGCGAGAAATCAGCAGCCGTTCAGCTGAACGTGAAGCTACAGGCTTCAGACCACGAGTTTATTCGGGCTGGCCTTCCGGTAGTTGTCGTCTTCAGCCGACGCTCAACCAACGATATCTACCATCGCATCAGCGCAACCGTTTCCGGAATTTCAAGGGCATTTGGCAATGAAAGCGCGATTTGACACCGTATGTAATCTGGACGAGCCCACGTCCTGGCCCAAGGGCTTTGAGAAATGGAACCCGATGGTTCTGTTTCGCATTTCGCTTTATCTGGGCGCCTGCATCATTGGCCTGCTAAGTTTTTCAAATTCGCTTTTTGATCCGCATACCATGACAATTACCTTTACCATCGGTCTACTAGGTGTCTGGCGCTATGGATGGTGGTTTACCCACGCAGTGAGGGCACTGATTTACGGACGCCTGGTTTACCCCAAAATGCGTGATGCAGGACAAAAGATCTGGAACAACGGATGGCGCCCAAGGCATCTCCATTTCATGATGACCACATATCGAGAGCACCGCGAGATAACAGAAATGGTGGTGCGTTCCATTATTGGTGAAATTGTAAGTTCCGGTGTTCCCGGCACAATCTGGCTTGGTTCATCAGACCGCTTTGATGAAGACATCATCATCGATCTACTCGAGCGGGAAGCCCAGGATGTGGACATAACCCTTCGAATTATCAGACAAAACGTCTCCGGCAAGCGGGCGGCGATTGGCCTAGTGCTCCGGGCCATGTGCCGCCTGCCTGTCTTGGATGATGATCTCGTCGTCTTTATGGATGGTGATTTTGTTCTCGCGGAAGGTGCAATTTCAAAATGCATGCCGCTTTTCAAACTGTATCCGGATTTGCAGGCCTGCACGACAGATGAGGAAGTGATCTGTATCGGTCCACGCTGGATTGAAACATGGCTTAAGATGCGGTTTTCCCAAAGACGACTTGCCATGCAATCCCACGCTCTGTCGGGCAGGGTCCTCACATTGACAGGCCGCATGTCCATTTTCAGGGCCAAGCATCTTAAACAGCTGGAATTTATCCGACTACTTGAGGCAGACCATCTGGAACATTGGCTTTGGGGTAAATTCCGCTTCCTGTCCGGTGATGACAAAAGTACCTGGTTTTACATGCTCAAACACGGGGCACATATGCGATATGTCCCTGATGCTCTGGGTTACACCATTGAGGTGATCGAAGGATCCGGAATGGAACGGATGGTTCAAAATTTCCGTCGTTGGTCCGGTAACATGCTGCGTAACGGCGCGCGCGCGATCAAACTCGGGCCCAGAGCAATGCCGTTCTTCATATGGTGGTGTCTGGTCGATCAGCGACTTTCCATGTGGACCATGCTGGTGAGCCCCATACTGGCTGTATCTGCAGCGTTCCTGGTCGGCATTGAATATCTGATATCCTACATAATCTTCATTGCGATCAGCAGATTGTTGCTGTCACTCATCCTTTGCACCTATTCCCGCAGAGTAGAACTTTCATACTCCTGGATACTGTATCTCAATCAGATCATTAACGCATCGGTGAAGGTCTATTGCATTTTCAGACTGTCTAAACAGCGCTGGTCAAACCGCGGCAATCAGTCTGCCGGCATGAACGGAGAGAGCCTGGTCGAAACCGCAAGAAACTGGATGGCCAACCTGTGTACCGGAGTCGCGGTTTCGCTCCTTTTCCTGGGTACTGTGCACTATGCAAAACTGCTGGAAATCCCAAGTTTTACAGCAGTGAGAGACGTTTTCGGTAACCTGTTCTAATCATTTCGCAATCTGCAAACAAAGCCGTTGCGAATTGCAAAGAAATACTCCGAAAAATATCATAAACCATTGAAAATAAACAATAAATAATCTGGCATCTACCTTGCAATGTTTTCTGCAAAAAGGATCAAGGTAATGTTGAAACGTAAAGCAGATCAAAGAGCATCACGGCTATTGCCTGTCGCATTAATCACAATATTGGTATTCATCATTGGTGCATTACCAGCAATGATGAACCTTCTGGTTGATCCATATCAGGTCTTCACCAAGCATATGCGTTCAACACGATTGAACGACATTGCAGAAAAGAAACATTACCCCCTCTGGAAACTGGCTAAATATCGTCGTGACGCCCATGACACGATTGTATTGGGTGATAGCCGTGCCCGCTCATTACGTGACAAATACTGGCACGAGCTTGGGCTGAACAATGCGCTCAACCTTGCTTATGGCGGTGGTACAATTCCTGAAATCTACTCAACCTTTGAAATAATCAAGGATGACAGATCCATTCGTAACCTTGTGATCGGAATTCAGCTCAGAAGTTTTGATGAAGACCACAAACAGGGAATGAATCGAGTACCTGAGGCGGCTCATCTCATTCGCAATCGTATCGAGTATCTGAAAAACTGGAGCGTATTCAACACATCTGTTGAGCTCTGGCAGGCTGAAAACGAAGCTGAATTAGAGCAACTCAGCAATGCCATTCCTTCAATCGCCACTAACGCATATGCAGCAGATCTGGGCGAAGAGGGTAAAGTCCCGCTGGATCGTCTGTTGGAACCAGAAGTATGTTTCGGATGCGATCTACCTGAAAATCTGGTTTCCCTAAACAGACGGGGTTCCTTCGGCAGATATCGTGGCCTGGAAGGTTACGGACATGGCTATTCAGCATGGACAAACGCAATTGAAGAGATCGATTGGGATCATCTGGCTGCTCTTTATGCCACAGACCCGGTTGTTCAGCCTTTGCCGGAGAAACATCTTCGTCAGGTCACCAAAAACGGTAAAGCGGATTGGCGCGGATTTCAGTTCAGCGAGAAATACTGGGCTTACATCCAAGAGATCGGAACTTGGGCAAAGGATAATGACGTTAATCTGATTTTCGTCATTCCGCCGACTGTTTCCCAAATGCAGGAAACGATTACCAAAAACGGCCTTGGCAAACTGAACCACATGTTCCGTCTTAAGCTCGCCAGGCTGGGCACAGTTGTTGATTTCGACTTCGACAGTGAGCTGACCCAGAACCCTGGCTATTTCAATGATGCTTATCACTTCAACGCAAAGATCGCCCGCAGTCTGGTGACAGAAATTGCAGCACTTCTCGAAGGGCATGGTGATTTCAAATCCAAGAACCGGAAACCGGGCAGGTTAATCGAGTGCGCAGGAACTTCTGTACCAGGCAAATCCATAAAGGAAATCACATCAGATGTGGTTCTGGTCGAAGCGCGTAACTGCAGAGTTTGGAAGGAAATACAATGAGTAATCAAGGTATTGGAAATAGCAAATTCTGGTTGATACCGGGTTCGGCCGTTCTTGCAATCGTGGGAATAGCGACGGTCGGTCTGCTTGATGACAGCCGCGGAAAGAGTTTTACACCCGATCCAACCATTCAGCGGGAAATCAGCCTAGCCAAAAAGACCGGCAAACAAGGTAACTGGCGCGAAGCTGCCCTGAAGTTTGAACAATATGCGGCAACGTCAAATCCGGTAGCCAAATATGAACTGGGTCTGCTCTACAGTCGCGGTTGGGGCGTTAAGCGGGATCTGGAAAAAGCAAGAATTCTACTGCTCCAGGCTGTGCAATATGATTTTCCTGCACGTGCCCGTGCCGCATTTGAGCTTGGCAGATTATTTCGTAAATCAAGGGGTGAAGACTGTCCGAGAATTGCTTTTGAATGGTTCTCCAAGGCACTCGACTGGGGCTATGTGAAAGCGCACAGCGAACTTGGTAAGTCACATGCCCGAGGACTTGGCGTGGATGTGGACGTGGATAAAGCGCTCTTTCACTATAGAGCGGCAGTTCAGCATGGTTCACCCTCAGCAGTGGTGCCGCTTATCAATCTGATCGCACTGGGTGGCAAACACCTGACCGCAGACCCGGACAAAGCACTTGAACTGCTCGGCGAATTTATGCCGCTCCTGGAAACAAGTGCAAAAAAGGGTGATGCTTTGGCGGCCAGAGCCCTTGGCCGGATATACAAGAAAAACAGCCTGATCGAAAGCGATCCGGCAAAGGCCATGTATTGGTTATCTGCTGCGGCCACTCTGGGTGATGCTGCCGCCATGCACGATCTGGCAAAGCTGATGATGCTCCAGGCAGACAAAGACGAAAAGAGAAACATAATCGTGGATCTTCTCCATGAAAGTTCAAAGCGCGGGTATTCAGGGGCGTTTACCGCGCTCGGACGGCTTCATTTGACGGGCGAGTTTGGCCTCCCGAAGGATGAAGCCGTCCATTGGTTCAGAAAAGGGGTCAAAGCTGGCCATCCGGGCTCAATGGAAGAGCTAGGCACGCTGCTCCTGAATGGACGTTATGTCGAAAAAGATCTGAAAGAGGCAAGAAGCCTCGCAAAGCTTGGAAGCCGCTTGAAACACACTGGCTCAATTGAATTGTTGAAGAAAATCGACGGTTTGAGCGATCAGACCAAAGCAACTTCCAAAAAACAAAAGCCGACACAGAGAGGGTAATAAAATGGTTTTCAGTTCATTAGAGTTTATCTACCTGTTTATGCCCCCCGTATTGTTGGGCTTTCTGGTTCTGCGAGCATTGAAACTTGAAAGCGCGATTATTTGGTGGCTCATTGCCGCTTCACTTGCGTTCTATATGTGGTGGAGCCCGCCTCATCTGTTGCTGTTGTTGGCATCAGTCATGTTCAATTATGGCCTCCATTTCCTGATAAAGCAGCGCAAATCAATTGCATTACTGTCATTTGGGATCATCTCAAATCTGGCTGTTTTGGGCCTCTTCAAATATGCAGACTTCATGATCGGAAATTTACGGTTTGTAACCGGATATGATGCAGCTGAACTGGGTCTGATATTGCCATTGGCGATCTCGTTCTACACATTTCAGCAGATCTCATTCCTGCGTGATGCCTATCGCGGTGAACTGGTGAACTTCGACTTCAAGCGATATCTGCTGTTCGTCACGTTCTTCCCCCAGTTAATTGCAGGGCCGATCGTGATGCAGCGCGATACTATTCCACAATTCAGGCTCTCAGTATTCCAAAACCGGGCCATGTTGAATTTCGTATGCGGCGCAAGCCTGTTCTTGATCGGTCTGTTCAAGAAGATTGTGCTCGCTGATGGGATTGCACCTGTGGCAAATGCTGTTTTCACCCTGGCAGATCAGGGGCAGGCAGTTCCCATGGAAGCTGCCTGGATGGGTGCGCTGGCCTACACATTCCAGATCTATTTCGACTTCTCCGGTTATTGCGACATGGCACTGGGTCTGGCCCTGATATTCGGTATTCGTCTGCCAATCAACTTCAACTCCCCATACCGTGCTCTCAGCATTGTTGAGTTCTGGCGCCGTTGGCACATCACGCTATCGCGTTTCTTGAGGGATTATCTTTATATCCCGCTGGGTGGCAACCGTTCCGGTTTGATGGGTGCCAAGGGCAACCTCATGTTCACAATGCTGCTGGGTGGTTTGTGGCACGGTGCCGGATGGAACTTTGTGATCTGGGGTGGATTGCACGGAACCTATCTTATAGCAAACCACACCTGGGTTTCTGCAGGTTGCAGCACCTACTTCAAATCGAAACTAGGAACCATGTCCTATGGAATTCTTTCCTGGGCCATAACCATGCTCGCTGTAGTAATTGCATGGGTATTCTTCCGTGCAGAAAGTTTCTCCGGCGCAATGATCATGTTGCAATCCATGGCAGGAATGAGCGAACAATATGTGGTCAATCATTGGACAAGCATAGTGCCATTTGCCAGCTCCGTACCGCTGTACCTGATCGCCATGCTGTTTATCGTAGTGGCACTGCCAAACAGCATGGAACTGATGAAGCGATATAGACCCGTATTGTCGTCAATCAAAGAGATCGGCAAGCCACTATTGCCAATGCCATTCCTGCAATGGCGTCCATCACTCAGTTGGGGACTGGCCATGTCCGTCATTGGCACTGCGGCAATCATTCAGATCTATCGTCTGAATGGGCTCACGGAGTTCATATACTTCAACTTTTAGACCCACAAAGCAGGCTTCATAGCCTGCTTTTTTTTACCTGAATTTCAATTTCGCAATTTGCAAAATAAGTTTCTAAAAATGCAAAAAAATGAGTGCGAGAATAGACGTTCAAAATCGATTAAAATATTGAAAAATATAGAAAAAATTTTTTGGCATGGAACTTGAAAAGTATTGGCAAACACAACGCTACAAGAGAGGATAGTTCCATGAACGCATTAGCAAGAAAAGAAAACTTTGTTCACTCAACTCCATACGTTGCGGAGCCATCAATCAAGCCGGCCATTTCGGTCATCGGTCTTGGTTATGTGGGTGCCGTATCAATCGCGTGCCTGGCAAATCTGGGACACCGCGTTGTTGGTGTTGATGTTGATGACGAAAAGATCAATCAGGTCAAAAGCGGCATTTCCCCGATCCATGAAAAAGACCTTGGACGCCTGCTATCCGAAGGGGTTGATAATGAGCTGATCACTGCCACACCAGACTTGGTAGGTGCAGTAATCGATACAGACGTTACCTTTGTTTCTGTTGGTACGCCCACAAGTGAAGATGGTGGTTGTGACTACAAATACATCATCAGCGCAGCACAGAGTATCGGTAAGGCTCTGTCACACAAGAAATCCTACCATGTGGTTGTAATGCGTTGCTCAATTCCTCCCGGAGCAACCCTACAGGTCATGGTACCAGAGATTGAGCGCGCCTCAGGCCTTAAGATGGGAGAAGATTTCGGCGTATGTTTCAATCCTGAATTCCTGCGCGAAGGTACAGCTGTATCCGACTTCGAAAACCCTCCTAAGACCGTAATCGGCGCAAATGACGAGCGTGCTGCAAATCTTGTTGCAGAAATCTACGGCGAAGTAGATGACGCGATTATCCATACATCGATCGAAGTCGCCGAAATGGTGAAATATGTCGACAACGTATGGCACGCAACCAAGGTATGTTTTGCCAACGAGGTTGGTCGGGTCTGTAAACCAATGGAGATTGACAGCCACAAGGTAATGGACATCTTCGTTCAGGATACGAAACTGAACCTTTCTCCATACTACCTGAAGCCTGGATTTGCCTACGGCGGTTCCTGCCTGCCAAAAGAGGTTCGTGCAGTTGCGCACCTCGCCAAGTCCCTGTCAGTTCGTACACCACTGATCCAGAGCCTTGCTGCAACAAACCTTCTGCAAATCCAGTCTGCCGTTGACCTGATCAAGGCGCAGGGTGCACGCAGAATTGGTTTTGTTGGCCTGGCATTTAAAGCTGGAACAGATGACCTGCGCGAAAGCCCGATCCTTGAGGTGATGAACACGCTTATTCAGGAAGATTATGAAGTTCAGGCTTGGGATCCGGCGATCAAGGCGGACACAAGAATTGAGAACCAGTTTACCTATGTGGCCAATGTCTGTCCGCACCTGAAAGACACCGTCGATGCACTGCCATCAACACTGGTCGAACACGGACACGAACTCCTGGAAACTTGCGATGTGCTGGTGGTTACACAACGCACGCCTGAAATCCAGAAGTTGGTTGCGAGCGGATTTGGCCGCGTCAAGATTGTCGATCTCGTAAGGGTCTACAATGAGGCCCCGGAATTCAGGGGCTATGAGGGTATTGGCTGGTAATCGGCCAATACCTCAAACTTTTCTAAACAAAAACGAGGTGAAACAATGTCAGTAGATACCGACATGAATATATCACCGGTTCTGGGAACAGGGTTGGCTGATAATTTAAGAGGCACCGGTCGTTCAGAAGTTCTTTCTGGCGCCGGTGGTGATGACATCATCCAGGCACTCAGCGGCGACGACGAAGTGTTTGGTGGTTCCGGTAATGACCTTCTGTACGGTCAGGGCGGTAACGATACGATTTACGGTAATGGCAAACCTGCCTATGTGGACATGGACAAGATGACCATGAGCCATGATTGTACAGCAACAGTCACATTCATGGATGAAGGTGCCGGCTACCGTAACTCACTCGGCGTATATGAAATTGCCGAAGATGGTTCTATTCAAAACATCCAGATTCTGTTTGCCAATGCTTCAAAAGTGGGTAGTGGTGGCAGTCTGATACCAGGACAGTCCGCGGTACAGTTTCAAGTCTCAGCAGGAGCCCAGTTAGGGTTCTTTATTGTCTCCAATGGATTCGGAAAGGGTTACACAAACCAGCAGGCACTTTCAGCAGAAAGTGGTCGTTATGAATTCCGCACCCCTGAGGGACAAATCGGTACCATCAATGATCAGGCACTCGAGCTTTGGCATATTGGTGACGACGGAGCAGAGACCCATATCAGAAGCCAGTTCGGAAATGATACTTTCCATTCTATCGGTGATGCCAGCAATGACTATGGCCCGAACCCTGACGACTACAAACACGTTGTTGCCAGAGCAAATTCGGTAACCGGTGAGTTGCTGATCGGGTTCGAAGATATCCGCGGTGGCGGTGACAACGACTACGATGATACCGTGATCACCGTTAATGTGGGCCAGGCCAACGTGGTTGGTTTGCTTCCTGAACCAAAAGGCAACGGTGGCGACACACCGGACGATGACATCATCTATGGTGGTGATGGCAACGACAAGCTTTACGGCATCAGCGGCGATGACTATCTGGCTGGTGGTAATGGCAATGATGAACTTTCCGGGAACTCAGGAAATGACATCCTGTACGGTAACAACGGTTCAGATGTCTTGAACGGAAATTCCGGCAATGATGAACTCTACGGCGGTAGCGGTAGCGACACACTTTCCGGTAATTCCGGTGATGATGTTCTCGAAGGTAACTCCGGAGATGACACATTGTCCGGCGGTAGCGGAAACGACACATTGTCCGGTGGTTCCGGCAAGGACACCTTGAACGGTGGTTCCGGAAATGATGAACTGCTGGGTGGCAGTGGCAATGACACAATCAACGGGAATAGTGGCGATGACCAGATTTCCGGTGAATCGGGTGCAGACACGCTCAACGGTCATTCAGGTGCCGATGTGATCAGCGGCGGTACCGGCTCCGACAAATTGATCGGTGGCGGTGGTAATGACACCCTTGACGGTGGTGATCATAACGACAAGCTGTACGGTGGTTCCGGAAACGACACGCTGGATGGCGGATCAGGAAATGACTATCTGACCGCGAGTTCCGGTGATGACACACTGATCGGCGGAACCGGCAATGACAAACTCATTGGCGGAACCGGCAGCGACACGTTTTACTTTGATTTGTCGGAGGAAAGCATCGGAAGGGATCGTATCTATGATTTTTCTGATGACGACCTGATAATGCTGGTCGGTACGGATATTCAATCCTTTGATGAACTTCAGGATCACATGCGCGAATCCGGCAATGATCTTCTGTTGGAATTCAGTAACACCGAACTCATAACAATACACAAAACGTCCTTGGACGATATTAACTCAGACCTCTTCTTGTTAGCATGATCGTCTGAAACCTGGGCACCGTCGTTGTTTATCTTCGTCGGTGTCTTTTTTTGCCTTTCCACGGGCAACTTCTCTTCCCCTGCTACTTGCCCGGTTTAAACGGCCACATTTAACCCTTTTTCAAATAAAACATTTCCAACTTTGGAAAATCTGTGCAAGCCTGACTTGTATCAGTTGCAGCTATCGGGTGTAATATGCTTGATAATTGAGACTCTAGTTCAAAAGCCATAGGGAGGATGTTGGATTTTGGAACTGTTGCAGTTGGTGATCGGTGGTATTGCGAATGGATGCATATACGGACTGGTCGCACTTGGTTTTGTGTTAATTTATAAGGCGACAGAATCAGTAAATTTCGCTCAAGGCGATATGATGATGTTCGGAGCCTTTCTCACCCTTCAAATGGTAAATGCAGAATATTGGGCAATGCCCTTCCTGCTAGGCGTGCTGGCCGCGACAATCATAATGACCATATTCAGTTATGGGCTTGAATCAGTCGTGATTAGGAAACTTTTCGGGCAACCGCAATTCGCGGTGGTTATTCTGACAATCGCTCTCGGATTCGTATTGCGATTTATTGCTGGCTTCATATGGGGCCACGAACCATTGAATCTTGAAACACCGTTTGCCGGACAAAACGTCAATTTCTTGGGTATTGTCTTGTCGATGGATCAGGTCGTGACCGTTGTTGTGACGGTATTATTGACGGCCGGTCTGTTCCTGTTTTTCCAGAAAACAAAGCTCGGTGTAGCGATGCAGGCTTCATCCCAAAATCAGCTCGCCGCTTATTATATGGGAATTCCGGTAAAGCGGGTACATGGTCTAATCTGGGCGCTGTCTGGCGGGATTGCTACCATTGCAGGTGTCTTGTTTGCTGCACGTGGTGCGATTGACCCGTCACTCGGATTGCTCGGCATCAAGGCTTTCGCCGCTGCGGTGATTGGCGGATTTGGCAGTCTGCCAGGAGCACTTGCCGGTGGTCTGATTATTGGCATCATTGAGCCCGTGGCAGGAAGATATGCACCCGCTGGCTATAGTCAGATCGCACCGTATGCAATCATGTTGCTGGTATTGATCCTGAGGCCAAACGGCTTGTTCAGTCAGATCCAGGCGAAGAAGGCGTAAGATCATGCAGATACTTTTCAAAACATCACATGATCAGGATATCCGCCTGTTCAAGGATGGCTGGACACTCGGCGTCTATGCGGTCTTGATCATTCTCGCAATTTGCATGCCTTTTATATTGGGTGACTATCTCCTGGGTGAGCTAATCTCCGTTCTGATCTGGTCTATCGCAGGCATGGGCCTGATGGTTCTTGCAGGACATACAGGGCAAGCGAGTCTCGGTCACGCAGCTTTCCTTGCGTGTGGCGCATACATGGAAGTTTGGCTTCAGTCTAAAGGCGTGCCGATTTATTTATCACTGCCGTTGTCTGGTCTATTTGCCGGTGTTGTTGGCGCGATAATTGCCATTCCGGCGTTGCGGATGTCAGGCATCTATCTTGCGATTGCAACGCTCGCCATGGGTATCATAACCGAGGATGTGATCATTCTGCTTCACGATTATACCGGCGGGGTAGAGGGCGTCTTTGTTAATCCGATCAACCTGTTTGGTCTTGAAATTGAACGCTATAGCACACCGTCATTGTTCTATTGGCTTTGTCTGTTTGTCACCATTCTGGTTACGCTTGGATATATGAACCTTCTGCGTTCATCCACGGGTAGAGCGTTTATCGCTATAAGGGATTCAGAAATTTCCGCTCGTGCCATTGGCATCAACGTTGCGATGTACAAGACAATCTCATTCGGCATTTCCTGCTTCATCACAGGCATTGCCGGTGGCTTGCTTGCGCACTTCCTTGGTTTCTTCAACTATGAAGCATTCCTGATTTTGATCTCGATCCAGCTTCTATTGCTTATCGTGATCGGTGGCATGGGTTCCATTCACGGCGCTTTCTTCGGAGCAATTGTTATCGGTTTCGTGCCTCAACTCGTCACCATTATACGTGAAATGTTCACCTACAGCGCGATCCCCGGACTGGATACAGGCATCTTTGCCGGTATTCTTATCCTCATCATGCTTTATGAGCCGCAGGGCGTTTACGGCATGTGGGTGAAAACCCGCGTCTGGTTTGAGCTGTTCCCGCTTGCCAGAAAGGACATGTTCCGCAGACACCGCAGCTACTTGAAAACGGAGCGGATGAAATGAACGTGCTTGAAGTCAAAGATCTGGCCAAGCACTTCGGTGGTGTTAAGGCCGTTGATGGTGTTTCATTTGAAGTCAAAGAAGGTGAAGTTTTCACCATCATCGGTCCAAACGGTGCTGGTAAGTCTACCATCTTCAATCTGATTTCCAGATTCTACGATGTAACAACCGGGTCGATCAATTTCATGGGCAGGGAATTGACCACGTGTCGCCCTGATCAAATCGCTGCATTGGGCATTGGTCGGACCTTCCAGAACATTGAACTGTTTGACCATTCAACTGTGCTGCAGAACCTGCTCGTGGGAAGACACATCAAACGCAAAAGTTCGTTTGTGGAAAATATCCTGTTTTCGCCGCGTGTCCGAAACGAAGAACGCGAACACCGCAATGCTGTAGAGGACATTATCGAGTTTCTGGACTTGCACGCCTATCGCAATAAGATGATTGCTGGTCTGCCATACGGCGTGAGGAAGATCTGTGAAATCGGCAGAGCTCTTGCCTGTGGTCCTAAGCTCCTGATGCTGGATGAACCAGCGTCAGGTCTTTCGGTTGAAGAAACCCAGGAAGTGGCGTTCTGGATCGAGGATATGCAGAAAGATATGGGCCTCACCATCCTTATGGTTGAACACGATATGTCTCTTGTGAACCAGGTATCAGACCGGGTTCTGGCAATGGATGAGGGCAAGCCGATTGCCATGGGCTCGCCACAGGAAGTGCAGTCCGATCCTAAGGTGATTGCCGCTTATCTTGGTACAGATGAAAGTGAACCGGCATGAGTGTAGCTGAAGCAACAACAAAGACAGAAGCAACTGCTGGCGAAACTGTCCTTAAGGTACGCAACATTGAAACCTTTTACGGTGTCGTAATGGCGCTTAGAGGTGTGTCTCTTGAAGTGCCGAAAGGCCAAATCGTGACTATCCTTGGAGCGAATGGTGCTGGCAAAACGACATTGCTGAAGACCATTTCCGGTGTTCTTGCCCCTGAGAAAGGCCAGGTTGTTCTGAACGGCAAGGATATCCAGGGTGGAGAGCCAGATCAGATTGTACGCATGGGTATTGCCCATGTGCCAGAGGGCAGGGAAGTGTTCCCGTTCCTCAATGTGGAAGAGAACCTGAAAATGGGTGCATTTACCCGTTCAGACTCCGAGATCAGCAGCGACCTGGACCTTGTCTATTCCTATTTTCCTGTTTTGGCTGAAAGACGTAATCAACAAGCTGCCTACCTGTCCGGCGGCCAGCAGCAGATGCTCGCAATCGGGCGTGGTTTGATGGCGCGGCCACAGATTTTGCTGCTCGATGAACCATCACTTGGCTTATCACCACTTCTGGTTCAGGAGATATTCACGATCATCAGACGTCTGAACGAAGAACAGAACGTGACGATGATGCTCGTTGAGCAAAACGCCAATGTTGCTTTGAAAACAGCACATTATGGTTATGTACTCGAAGTAGGCAGAATTGTAATGAGCGATGACACAAGCACTCTTTTGGCATCAGATGACATCAAGGAGTTTTATCTGGGTCATCAAGGAGAAACACAACGCGGCCAAAAGCGCTGGAAGCGGCGCAAGACATGGAGGTAAGCCATGGTTGATTATTCTGAACATCTTGGTTGCACTACAATCCCGCAACTGTTTCGCCACCAGTGCAAGCGCTACGGTGACCGTACAGCACATCGTGAAAAAGATCGTGGCATCTGGAAATCCCACAGTTGGGCAGATTATTACGAAAAAGCCATGTGGATTGGGCTAGCTTTGTCAAAGCTCGGTCTGAAGCGCGGTGAGGTGGTCTCAATTCTGTCTGAAGACATCAAGGAGTGGCTCTACTTCGATATGGCTGCAACTTGCATGGGCGCGATCCCGTCAGGTGTATACACCACTGATGCCGCGCCGCAGCTGGCTTATCTCGTCAACGACTCCAACACCACATTTCTTATCGTGGAAAATGATGAGCAGTTGGACAAATTCCTTGAAGTCCGAGATGAGATGCCTGGCTTGAAAAAGGTCATCGTGATTGACAAAGAGGGTCTCAGGGACTTTGAAGACGAGAAAGTCATGTTCCTCGATGACCTTTATGAATTGGGTCGTCAGGAAGCACAGACGAAGGCTGCTTTCTTTGATGAAGAGATCGACAAGGCTGAAGCTGAAGACATCCGAATGCTGATCTACACATCAGGTACGACAGGCAAGCCTAAGGGTGCTATGATCAGTCATTCAAACATTATCTTCCAGATCAATTCTGTTTATCAACTGATTGCCAGCCGTGAGGATGATGAGCAACTATGCTTCCTGCCATTATGCCACGTGGTGGAAAGACTGTTTTCAGTTGAAACACAACTTGCCACCGGCAGCACCGTCAACTTTGCTGAAAGCCCGGAAACCGTCTTTGAAAACCTTCAGGAAGTCTCCCCGCATGTGTTCTTTGCAGTTCCACGCGTTTGGGAGAAAGTATTCTCACGCATTCAGATTCTTAGAAAAGAAGCCACAACGATTGGACGCTGGGCGTTTGATCAGGCGGTGGATGCAGGAAGAGCGAAAGCGAAATACGAGCTTGCTGGCGAGGCTGTGCCTGCGGGCGTACAAATGCGCTGGCGGGTGTGGGACTTTCTGGTTCTATCAAACCTGCGTCGTATGATCGGTATGGACCGCTTGCACAGGGGCGGTTCAGGTGCCGCACCGATTTCACCTGAACTTCTGGAGTGGTTCTGGGGCATCGGTGTGAAAGTGCTGGAAGGTTTTGGTCAGACGGAGTGTTCAGGCGTAGCAACCATTAACACAGTGGATCAGAATAAGGTTGGAACTATCGGTATCTGTATCCCGGGTTCTGAAATGCGCATAGGTGATGGTGATGAAATCCTGATGCGTGGACCGCATGTGTTCAAGGGGTATTGGAACAAGCCTGACAAGACCGCTGAAACCATTACCGAAGACGGTTGGTTACGTACCGGTGATGTGGGTCGTGTGGACAATCAGGGTTTCTATACGATCACAGGCCGCATCAAGGACATCATTATCACAGCGGGTGGCAAGAACATCACGCCGGCAGAGATCGAAAGTGCCTTGAAATATTCGCCGTATATTTCTGACGCTGTTATCATTGGTGACCAAAGAAAATACCTTAGCTGCCTGATTATGATTGACCAGGAGAACGTGGAGAATTTCGCGCAGGAGCATTCCATCCCGTTCTCAGATTTTGCGTCCCTTTGCGCAGCGCCTGAAGTGCATGAACTAATCGACAAGGAAGTGCGCACTGTAAACGCCCAATTTGCCCGTGTGGAGCAAATAAAAGAGTTCAGATTGATTGACGTTTTGCTCACAGCAGAAGATGATGAGCTCACACCAACAATGAAACTCAAAAGAAGTTTCGTGACAGATAAATATAAGAACCTAATTGATTCAATGTATGCCGGAGCATAATTTCACCGGCAATTAAGGAGGAAGAAACTAATGAAACGACTTCTAATGGCAGCAGCTACAGCTGCCTTATTGGCTGCAAGCCCAGCTTCAGCTGACACAACGCAGGGAGTGACAGATACGGAAGTAGTGATCGGAGGGCATCACGATCTTTCAGGTATCTTCGCAGCATTCTCTGTACCAGCTGTTACTGCTGCAAATCTCTATTTCGAGGAAGTCAATGCCAAAGGCGGTGTGCATGGACGTAAAATCAGATACATAACTGAAGACCATGGATATCAGGCACCAAAAGCGGTTCAGGCCGTTAACAAACTGATCAACCGTGACAAAGTGTTCGCGATGCTCCTTTCATTGGGAACACCCATGAACCTTGCAGCGTTCAAGCAACAGGATCCAAAAGGCATCCCTAATATCTCGCCGCTTTCAGCCGCAAGACAAATGCTGCAGGAGCCGCTTGATGTTCACTATGCGGGTACATCTTCATATTATGATCAGCTGCGTGCAGCTGTGCCATATATGCAGGAAAACCACGGTGCGTCCGTTGTCTGCGCTATGTACATCCCGTCTGATTTCGGCAAGGAAATCCAGGCTGGTGCCAAAGAGCAAACAGAAGCTTCCGGTTTGAAGTGGGGCACAGAATCCACACACAAGCCTGACGAGACAGAATTCGTCGGCGCCTTGGGTAAAATGAAAGAAGCTGGTTGTGACCTTGTAGCTACCGCTCTTGGTGTACGTCAGACAATCACTTTGCTCGGCACAGCCAAGAAAATGGGTCTCGAAGGTATGAACTTTATCGGTTCATCAGCTTCATTCCATACTGCGATTGCAAAAGTACCAGGTGGTATCACTGAAGGTTACTTTGCTGCTGCAGGCTGGCAGGATCTGGAAGCCCGAGTTTCTGATCCGGAAGTTGGCGCCTGGGTTAAAAAATACACCGAAAAAACAGGTGAAAAATTCCCAGGCACAGGCGCTCTTCTTGGACGCAGTGCTGCGGAACTGTTCGTTCGTGCGCTTGAAGCAGCAGGTCCGGACCTGACTCATGCAAGCTTCCAGAAAGCCATGGAGTCCATGGAATTTGAGGATAAGATCGCAGGCAACAACGTCAAAATGGGCCCTGGTGACCATTTGGCAGCTGACGCGGTGTTCATCTCAAAAATCGAAGGTGGATCCTGGAAAACTCTCACTGAACTGAAGTAGAGTTTTTAAACAAAGTAAATCAAACAGCCTGAACTGATGTTCAGGCTGTTTTTGTTTGGGCGCCCCGATTTAGCATCCTTAGTTTGCTGACAACTGCTGGATTGCCTTTGCCCATTCTTCCACATGGTAGGATTGAACGATCTTTCCATTTTCTACCGTGTGGATATCAATCGTCATGATCTTGAAGCTGTTACCCTTCGGCTCGACCCCGAACATGGGCTTCACCGGAGTCCCGGTAGCAATACTTCTGACAATGTAGCGATTTTCATCCTGCAGGATTTCCTGAATTTCCCATTTAAGATCAGGAATAGCTGCGCCAAACCCCTTGAGTGATTTCACGAAACCGGCTGCATCCGGGCCGCCCCTTGGCGTTGGTATTGAAACCCATTTGTCGATCATGACCTTTGATACGCGTTCTTCCAGGTCCGGTGCATTGGGTTCACTCAGCAGATCAGTGTAAAAAGCCTTCACCACATCTTTATCGCCGGCAAATGCAGCCGGGCTGATCACGGCAAATGCAAGGGCGACGATCATCAATCTCAATTTGGTCATTTCTATCTCCAGGTTAGCAGTGGATGGTCTGTTCAATTAGACCCGCAACTAAGAGCTACCATGTGGAGAAAATGTCCTGTACAACAGAAATAATGAAAATATTGTCCAGTTAAACCGAACAATAGAATTATGAATGTACGTGATTTCAGACTGCTGGTTTACTTTACCGAGATCGTAAAGGCCGGCTCAATCAGGGGAGCTGCGAGAAAGCTGAGGCTCTCTCCAGCAGTGGTAAGTGCAGCTTTATTTGATCTTGAAGAGATCACCGGTGTAACGCTCATCAACCGCACCACACGCCGTATGTTGTTGACGCCGGACGGTGATAAATTCCTTGAAAAAGCAATGAGCACGATCGACGCTTTTGAGGAGACTTTCGAGGACATTGGCAATGAGCAGTCTTTGATCAATGGAACCGTTTCGCTCACAATGCCGACTGAACTGGCTTCCAGTTGGATGCCCACAATTGTTTCAGGCTTTCAGGCAAAATTTCCCGACGTCAAAACGTTCATCAACGCAGATGACGCATGGATTGATCTGAGAACCAGTGAACATGATATGGCAATTCGAACAGAATTCAGCCCCACAGAGAAATCCGGTAAGAACATAATTGCGGCCTATCCCCTGGAGTTGGTCTGCGCGCCAAAATATGCCGAAATGTTAAGCGACAATCTGAAACGCGATCTCAACAAGATGCCCTTCATTGCGAGTGATCATCAGCTCAAGAGTGGTACGCTGTTTTATCAAAGTAAACAGAGTAACCGCGAAAGCTCTTTAACAATTGAGCCGGAGTTTCTGATCAACAACAGACAGGTCTCGCTCGAACTGGCAAGAAAAGGCCTTGGCAGCGCTCTGCTTATCTCTCTTAGCGTGGAAGCAGATCTTGATGCGGGTGCTTTGATCCGTGTGAATGAGGACAGCGGCTTTGGCTATGTCATTGCAAAAATCGCCATGAGAGACCGGCGGCCATCAAGGCCAGCAAAGGCACTGCGTGATTTCCTGATGAGCAGCTGACGTCCCTTGATATGAACTTCTAATATGCGGTTTAACAATCGGTGACGATCACCTTTGGCCAAATGGATGGCCAGTTTTTCTCTTTCATTCTGGCTTTGTATTGTTCAATTCGTGTTTCACCATGTTTTGTAAGCGAAGCTCTCATTTCCATCAGGTCGGACAATCCATAAGGAGAAAAAAGAGTAAGGCTATTGTCAGTTTCCAAACGTGCAGCAACACAGGTAGGCGTTTCCAGCCAGTAGCGCAAAGCATCCTCAGTTGAAGCATATGGTGCATCATTGTTTCTTAGATGCATCCGAGCCTGATTTCGTACGGACCAGGGGCGATCCGGCGAAATTGCCTTGAGTGTGGCTTCAATATCCAACTCTCGTTCCTTGCTCAGATCACCGGGCTCAAAATACAATACATCAATGTCAGCGAGCGGAGTGATCATGTCAAACCCATGCAGGTGATCCCAAACCGCATTTCGAATAAATCCGGCACCAATTGCCCAATCAGGAAGGCCTAATTCTCTTACCGCTTTAAGCGTTTCCATATGCCAGGAGCTGCTCCTCAAAATCTGGCAAACTCTATGCGAGTGTGTATCCGTGTTGTTAGGCATCAGGCTGGTTCAACTAATTTAAGGGCGAGTTGTTGTGGGTGGAACATACAAGATTCGATGCCAAACTTCGCCGCATTGGAAAGCTGCACGCAAGTAACCCTGTTCAAAATCCATCTGGATAAAGGATTCTTCTGAATTGCGGATTCGCGGCATATGGGTGTTTCATATCTAATATCTGAAAATTTCAAGCCAGCAGGCGGGCGCCATTTTCTAAAACAACAAAGCAATGGCGTTCGCTTTTTCCTGTTTCTATTATTCTTCCTGATTTGCGATGCAGTCTTTCTAGGTAAGGATCAGCTTGCGGCCCAAACCGTCACTACATACACAAACCGGGCTACCTATAACGCAGCAATTCCCACAGGCTCAGTCACCACATTTGAGAACTTCAGTTCAGTCACAACAAACACTCTCATGTCCACATTGCCACCAGGCGATGTGTTTGATGGGTTCTCAGCTGTCAGAAACGGAACCGTCAGTTTCGGCACATCCGGATTTTGTCCTCAATTGAGTGATCCTCAAACGTCCGTACCTACAGCCTGCATTGGATTTAATGCCAATGCTCCCAATTTACCGGGCCTTGTTGGTGCATACTCATTGACGGCAGATGTGGTTTTCACGCTAACAAATGAAGCGTTTTCCTTTGCATTTGATGTGATTGACTGGAATGACGGCTTCCAGAGGTCAGCGCTCACCCTTGAACTGAGCAATGGCACAAATATTCCGGTAACTGGACCCACAAACATCACGCCTGACAGTCCAGCGGCTTTCTTTGGTTTTGTACTCGATACCGTATCAATCAATGCAGGAATTCACATTGATCGGATTGTATGGTCAGGGCTCGATGCCCCCGGTGAACTGGTCGGCTACTGGGATGTCACGACAAGTGCTCCAGGATTGGAAATCTCGGAAACTGGTAGCACACCCACCACAGCTCTTGGGCTTAACCCCACATTACAGGATGTGGGTGACACCATCACGTTCACGATTGTGGTGACCAACAACTCAATTGCATCTACCGGAGCAATTACAGTCTCAAATGCCTTGGCTGGCACAGTGATCGTTTGTCCATCAAGCGGTGCGGCTGTGATCAACAATCTCAACCTCAATTCCTCTGAAACCTGCACAGCTACCTACACCTTGACGCAGGCAGATTTTGACACCAATGGCGGCGGTGACGGTGACGTGGATGATCTGGCCACTGCCAGCTTTAATCCCGGAACCGGTGTTTTGGATGTGTCAGACGGAGATGCAGTGGCAATTACCACCTTTCCAGACATGTCAGTTCAGAAGACAGCTGATGATGTTACAGATGTGGTGCTTGGACAGATCATCACTTACACCTACACAGTTACAAACAATGGCAATGTAACCATTACAAACATCCAGTTGGATGACTCACATAACGCAAACGGTCCTAAAGTTTTTCCAAACGGTGAGGTTTTGGCAACCGGTGGTGGAATACCAGTCAGCGGCACCACCTCGGATGGAGGTGCAAACGGTAACTGGGACAGTCTGGGTCCCGGAGATATTATTCAGTTTTTCGGGCAATACACCGTGTTGCAAGCCGATATCGATCAGCTCCAGTAATAAAAGTGCTTGGAAAAATCTAGAAAACGGCGGTCATGATATCCACAACAACCTTGTCTTTTCCGGCTTGTGGCTTCTCGTTTTCTTTTGTTTCTGCGTCCTCGACGGCCTCTGGCTCGTGTTTAGTTTTCGTCCAGACAGAAGCGAATGATTTTGTAATCTTTTTTATCATCTGAATATCAAACTTACCCTTAGCGATACAAAGCTACCTTTACGTTAAATTATTAAAACACACTTAACCAAAGCTCTTTATCGACCAATTCTTGCTAGAAAAGCAGAAATAATTCTGGATCTTCTTCTCTTGTGTAAAATTCCATAGACACCTCAGAAAAAAAATGGATTTTAGAGGATCGCTGATTTAAACATCACACCTTGATTTAGTTCGATTGGCCCAGTGCAATATCAGGATATTATTTCATGAAAAATCCGTTTGCTCCCATAACATGGAAACTTGCTCACGACTGTGAATTGGTGATTGGCAATAAAGCTGTTTTGATGGGTATCCTGAATGTCACGCCAGACTCATTTTCAGATGGGGGAAAGTTCGAAACGGTTAGGGCTGCGGTTGAACAAGCCAATCGAATGATAGATGAGGGCGCTGTCATCATTGATATCGGTGGAGAATCCACCCGTCCTGGCGCAGAAGCTATTTCTGCGGAAGAAGAGCAATCTAGGGTGGTGCCTGTCATCCGGGCGCTGTCTGGCCTGAAGGGAGTTTTCCTTTCAATAGACACATACAACGCCACCACAGCCCATATTGCATTGGAAGAGGGTGCCCACATCGTCAATGATGTGTGGGGGTTCCAAAAAGACCCGGACATTGCCTCAGTGGCGGCAAAGTACAGGGCAGGGTGCTGCGCCATGCATACGGGCCGCGAACGCAATAAGAAAAAAGACGTGGTTGAGGATCAAAAGCTTTTTCTAGAGCAATCAGTGAAGACAATGCGGAATGCAGGAATTGGGGATGATTCTATCGTTTTGGATCCAGGGTTCGGGTTTGCCAAAGACCCAGACGAAAACATTGCACTGCTTTCCCGGTTCGAAGAATTGCATGGGTTGGGCTTTCCGCTGCTTGTGGGCACGTCAAGAAAGCGATTCATAGGGCATGTTACAGGTCGCGAAGAGGGGGATCGCGATATTGGTACTTCGGCGACAAGCGTCGTCGCACGTATGAAAGGTGCTGCAATTTTTCGGGTTCATGATGTGGCAACGAATGCGGATGCACTGGCAATTGCTGATTCAGTGCTTGGCAATACGCTTATAGAGGGATAATAGGGCTTTGAAAGCAAATCGGGCAGGTTTGCTGTAAGGGTAGTGAGTAATGGCTAAATACAAGATAACACTTAAGAACTGCGCTTTCTTCGCGCGTCATGGGGTTTTCAACGAAGAAGAGACCTTGGGCCAACGTTTCTTCGTGGATGCAGTTCTGGATGTGGATGGTGGGACCGCATTGGATGAAGATGAAATCGAAGGCACTGTCGATTATGGAACCGCATTCCGTGTAATCGAGAGCATCATAACGGGCAAACGCCGGTTTCTTATCGAGGCGTTGGCGCTCGAGACCGCTCGCGCCTTGTGTAAGCAATTCCCTATGATAGAGCAGGCGGAAGTTACCATCAGAAAGCCCAATGCGCCTGTTCAAGGTGTGCTTGATCATGTGGAAGTAACCGTCACCCATGCACCCAATGGCTAATGAGACAACAGCTTTTATTGGGCTAGGCGGAAATGTGGGCGATGTGGCCCAGCACATGCGTGAGGCAATCCATCTTCTGGACAAGAATGATGCAATTGAAGTTGTATCTGTTTCCTCTGTCTACAAGACACCGCCCTGGGGTATCACGGAACAAGACTGGTTTCTCAATGCCTGCGTTGGTGTAAGAACCACACTAAGCCCTCGCCAATTGCTTGAGGCCTGTCAAACGGTTGAAAAAGAACGGAAACGGGAACGCAAGGTTCGTTGGGGCCCCAGAACCATAGATCTGGACATTCTGGTATACGGAGACCTTGAGATCAAAGAAGAAGGGCTGGAAATTCCACATCCGAGGACCAGCGAGCGGGCCTTTGTATTAAAACCGTTAGCGGATATTGCTCCGGAAATCGTCCTGGATGGAAAAAAGGTCTTACAATGGTTGAATGAAGTGGATCAGAGCGAAATTCAACTTGTGGAAATTGAACTCACCTGAACTTCTAATCTAGTTCAATGAGCCGGTAATTACCTTGCCGGATTGGCGACGTAAATTCATCCCGATAACAGGGATCAGCGTCTTGTTGTGCTTGACGGATATGGTGACCTTCAGATGTTTCGGATCACTCAGGTTAGCGACCATAATCCCGTTAAGGTTCTTTCTTTTGATATCAACCACAAGCCGGTTTTTCGTAAATCTACCGCCACGAACGTCCATGCCGTCACCTTTGGCGCCATCAAGAAACTTTCCGATATACTGACCAGCTGTTTTGATAATGTCAGCATTCATCTTTTGTGTGAAAACGCCCACCCGGCATGAACCGTCCACATTCATACCCACATCCTGAGTTGGATTTGACCCATCAAAAGTACAAACAAACTTTGTACCTTTATATTTACCTGCAACAATTTCACCCGGTCCTTTCCATTTTCCCTGAATTCCATGGAAAAATTCGGTGTCGGAAGCATGAGAGTTAGCAGTAAAAGAAAGGCATGCCAGAACTGTCAGGGCAAACTTGGACAAACGCATAACGGGGATCCTGTTAAAATCTGAAGGCAAGCATCAGCCAAAATGGTTAACCAACCGTTCAACTTGTTTCTTAAATCTTAGATTTCTTGGAGAGCAGTGTACGTGTTGCCAATAAGCTACAGTTGCGACGGTATCAAAGCTTCCACCATGATGCCTGATCTTTGCTGTATCTCACTCCAGTTGCCACAATCAAAGTCAATTACACTGACGGTAGCGGTCGGATATTTATAGGCAATTGCCGCTAGCGATTCTTCATCTCCGCTACCGGGCATGGAGGCGGCTAAAGAACCGCACATTGGATTGTGTCCAATAATCATTACAGATGGGTGTTCGCCCAGTTCCTGAAGCAGCTCAATATAGTCGGACAAGCCACTGGAGTAGAGTTTCTCTGTAAACCTGATTTCCGGTTCAGGATCCAGGTATTCACGGATATTGTCCAGAGTTTCACGCGTCCTGGTCGCTGATGAACACAGGATCAGATCTGGAGAATAACCTTTGGAAGACAAAGACTTGCCGATTTTCAAGCAATCGGAAATGCCTCGATCATTAAGCTCACGGTCAAAATCTCTGGCACCTGGAACTGCCCAGGAAGATTTGGCGTGACGCATAACGTAAAGTCTGAGCATAAGATTCGTCTTTCCTATAATGAAACAAGTGAAATCATGGTTGTTGAAAATTTTCAAGTCTGCGCGAGGAGTTATCCATTGGACCCATGACAATAAAGTTTTGTCTACAGAACAGATTTTGTCTTGAGTGGATGTTCTCTGGCGGCTATATAGCTCGCATATATGATAACCGGGTCCCCAAACCCAGAATCAACAATGAATGAGGTTCCAATGGGAATTGTAGAACTCGACATCGATTATCGCCCTAGCGATGACGAGCCGTTCATGAATGATAAGCAGAAAGCCTACTACAAGCGTAAGCTTGAGGATTGGAAGGCTGACATTCTGCGTGAATCCAAATCCACTATTGCTGCTTTGCAGGATGAAAGCGACAAATTGCCAGACGCAGCTGATCGCGCATCATCTGAAACAGATAGATCAATTGAGCTTCGTGCGAGAGATCGTCAGCGTAAACTGATCAACAAGATTGATTTGGCGCTGAAACGGATCGAAGACGGTTCATACGGGTATTGTGAAGATACGGGTGAGCCTATTGGCTTGAAAAGGCTGGAGGCCAGACCCATCGCCACCTTGTCCATTGAAGCGCAAGAACGCCACGAAAGACGTGAGAAAATATACAAGGACGACTAATATATTTTCTCAAGTCGATCGCATGATCGCGCTTTAGGCAGTTTCTCTCGTAGCACCTGACAATTCGTCAAGAAGACGCTGCATTTCGTCTTCTGTAGAAGTTCCGCCGTCATTTTTGGTGGGATCTTCTATAACCTGTGGTCCTTCATCAAGGTGAATTTCAGCTTCATTTGTTTCAACAGGTTCGTGGGAAGCAACTTGCTCCTGTTCAGGAGCCGTTTCCATAACTGCCGGTTCGGGATCGCTTTCCATTGCCACCTGAGGCTCTGGAGCAGCGTCGTCAACAGGGATGTCGCCAGTGGAAACTTGAATTTCTTCTTCAGTTGGTGCCAGATCCTCCGTATTGAGCGTAACCTCAAAATCGCCAGAGTCACTCACAGCAGGTGCTTCTACGATTGGTTCATTGTCAGAAGTTTCAATAATTACTTCTTCCACTCCAGATTCTGGAAGGTCGATTGCAGTGGTGACAGCTTCTTCGATTGCTGCCACTTCAGGTTCGGCGGAAGGAGCCTCAGGTTCAGCGGAAATAGCTTCAACCACTTCTATTTCTGCTGTCGGTTCTCCGTTATCAGACGTATCTATTGGCTCCACGGTCACTGGTTCAGTTTCGGCCGGTGGTTCTTCACTCGGCGCTGCTTCACTCAACTCTACTTCCTGAGTAACGGGTGGGATATCATCGCTCGTCGCCGTTTCTGGTGCAGAATCAGCTTCATCTGTTTCGGTTTCAGCAGACTGTTGTTTGCCGCCAAACAATCCACCTGTAATTTTGGAAATAACAGGTTCGGCAACCGCAGCCGCAGCCACTGTTGCTGCTCCAGCCGCTGCTACTGAAGATTGAGAAGATTGTTCCTTAGTCACTTCCGAAGGCTTTTCCATTTCCGCTGTAGAAGTAGATGCTTTGGATACAGCTGCTGCCGGGGCGACAATTTGTGGCTTTTGTTCCGGCTCCTGAGCTTCCGGTTTGGGTTCTACAGAACTGTTTGCCGGTTTTGGAGGATGGGTTGGTACTTGTGGTTGAGCAGCCACCTGACTTGGTTTCTTGGCTGGCATTTTAGCCCGCACAATACCGCTCTCCACAACAAGATCGCTGCCGCCGCCGATCAATACCAGATGTTCCACATTATCTCTTCTGATAAGCACAAAATAACGTTTGTCATCCACGCGAGTGGAATCGGTGATGGACAATCTTGGTGTTCTATTCTTATTGGCTTTTCGGGTCGGTGCACTGTTGATTTGCCGGACAATCCAGAAAACCAGGATTAGACAAATGACCAATGCAAAAGATATGGCGACGAGCTGCACACCCTGGCCTTGCTCGCCGCTAAATAGAGATTGAATATACTCCATACTAAAATACTCCCCGCAATGTGAGCTCAACCCTAGCCTGTATCGCGGAGCCCAGTCACCGCATCATTGTTACAAAAACAAACCACATTTTTGGATAAAATGGCGCCCCAAAAGTGCATTTGCAGACGCCAAAACTTAACAGATAACTAATATCACTTCAATATTGCCTGTCTGAAGTGGACAAGATGCCAACTGAGCAAAAAAAACGGTTTCAAAAAGCACTAGGTGATAAGGTTCGACTAGGCGAATCGATTCTCCGGGTAAAGAGCGCATGAAAACACAGCAGCTTTCAAAAAAAGATAAGGGTTATGAACCCTTTATCGATGAAGTGGGAGAAAGCTACACTACCTTTAGATTTCTGTTGTTTGGCATATTCCTGGTAATCGGAGTTGCGCTTCTGATCCTGTTTGGACCGGATCGGTTGGGAGAGCCTGTCTTTCTGGCCATTTTGGGTGTTTTTGCCAGCGTGGGCATATTTTTCCTGTTCGCATTGGTCCTGAATATCGTCCAACTCACATCACGACGAAATGCTGACGATTTTTCCAAAATTCTCATTGGGGAAATGGATGCAGGCGTTGTCGTTACAGATCACGACAATCGCGTTGTCTACGCTAACAGAGCCTATGCCGAACTTCTTGGGCTCGATCATGACAGCGACATTACAAGCGTGGAAACCATCTTTTCAAGGCGACCGGAAGCAACAGACATCGTTTACAAGATGGCTAATGCTGCGAAGAACAACGAAGCCAGTGTGGAAGAGGTCCGTTTAAGCTCTGGTTTAAGAAACGGTCAGGAGGGAGCCAGGTGGTTCCGACTTCGCGCCCGTGGCATGGAGACCAAGTCACACGGTAAGCCTCTAACTGTCTGGCAAATTTCTGATGTTACCCGTGACCGCCACAATCAGGAGTTGGCGTTTCAGCAATTGCAGGACGCAATCCACTATCTTGATCATGCACCTGCCGGTTTCATTGCTAGTGAAACCAATGGAGCGCTGGTCTACGTAAACGCAACGCTGGCTGACTGGTTGGGCCTGGATCTTATCCGTTTCGAGCCCGGTAGCATTAACATGAGAGACATCATTTCTTCAGACAATCTCTCTTTGTTTGAATCGTTGAAGAGTATGCACGCCAATTCATCGACGGTTGTGGTGGATCTCGACATGAAACGCAGTGATGGCACGCTCCTTCCCGTAAGGCTGTATCATCGCGTACCAATTTCTTCTGACGGTGCACCCGGCGCCACCAGAACCTTGGTCATAAACCGTTCTGCAGCAGCCATGGGTGACAGTGGAGCGCTTAAAGACGCAGAAATTCAGTTTACCCGCTTCTTCAACAGCACACCTGTGGCAATCGCTGGTGTGAACAAAAACGGTCAAATCATTAGGACAAACGCGCCTTTCCAGAAGATGTTCTCTTCGATAATTGAGAAGCATGGATCGGTAAGCGACCTCAAATACACAGATGTCATTCCCGATGACGAGAAAACTCAAATCGAAGACGTTTTCGATCAGGCATTGGCCGGGCAGGGGGAGATATCGCCTGTTGATCTATCCATCAACGGTGAAGAAAATCGCTTTGTCAGGTTTTTCGTAAGTCCGGTTGCCAGAACAGAAGGCGAAGAAGATTTGGCAGATGCTGCCGATGAAAACGTGATCATCTACGGTATGGAGATCACTGAACAGCGGGCGCTTGAGGACAGATTTGCCAAAGGCCAGAAAATGCAGGCGGTCGGACAATTGGCAGGCGGCATCGCTCATGACTTCAACAATGTATTGACTGCTATCATAGGTTTCTCCGACTTGCTCCTGAGTAACCACAAGGCATCTGATCCGTCCTTCCAGGACATTATGAACATCAAGCAAAACGCCAACCGGGCTGCCAGTCTGGTACGCCAACTCCTGGCGTTTTCCAGACGTCAGACATTGCGCCCGCAGGTGCTGCATATGTCAGATGTCCTGTTTGATTTGCGCATGCTCTTGGATCGCCTGGCCGGTGACCGGGTTAATCTTCAGGTGAAACACGGACGCGACCTTTGGCCGATCAAGGCAGATGTCTCCCAACTTGAACAAGTCATCGTTAATCTCGTGGTCAATGCGCGCGATGCGATGGATAATGATGGAAAGCTCGAAATTCGCACGTCAAATTTGACTAAAGAGGAATGCGAGAGAGACCATAAATATCCGGACATGCAACCTGCTGATTATATGCTTCTCGAGATTGAAGACGAAGGCTCCGGCATGAGCGCGGAAGTTCTGGACAAGATTTTCGAGCCGTTTTTCTCCACAAAGGAAGTGGGTAAGGGAACTGGTCTCGGTCTTTCCACGGTTTACGGGATCATCAAACAAACCGGTGGATTTATCTATCCAGACAGTGAAGTGGGCGTAGGAACTAATTTCAAAGTCTATTTGCCGCGATATGTGCAGACAGAAGAGGAAATTGCAGAGGCAGAGAACGAAAAGCAGGGCAAGAAGGAAGAACCTGCCAAAGACCTGACCGGAAGCTCCACCATCCTGCTCGTGGAGGATGAGGATGCCGTACGCGCATTTGGATCCAGAGCGTTGGTTTCACGTGGTTATGAAGTGCACGAAGCAGCAAGTGGGGTGGAAGCGCTCGAAGTAATGGAAGAATATGGCGAAGAGATAGATCTCGTGGTTTCTGATGTGGTGATGCCCGAAATGGATGGTCCCACTCTTTTACGAGAACTCAGGAAAGATCATCCGGATTTGAAGTTCATCTTTGTTTCCGGTTATGCCGAAGAAGCCTTCGCCAAGAACCTGCCAGAAGAGGAGCGAGAGAAATTCGGCTTCCTGCCTAAGCCGTTCTCTCTCAAACAGCTGGCAACCACCGTGAAGGAAATGTTGGAGGAATAGGGATTTAGAGCCCATGCAAGGAAATTCGATTTGAATCTCAAAGTTCCTCCACCTCTGCAAGCACTCATATGCGCTGGTCTGATTTGGCTTATCGCTCGCACATTGCCTGAGTTTTCATTCTCCTTTCCCGGCCAAACAATTGTGACAATATGTGTAACTGTAATTGGAGTGCTGATTGACGTTGTTTCGCTGAATTTCTTCGTGCGGGCAAAGACAACTGTTAGTCCCATGTCACCTGAAAAGACCACATCCCTGTTCACAGATGGCGTCTACAAATATACCAGAAACCCAATGTATCTGGGCCTTGCACTCATATTGAGTGGGTTCGCCATATGGCAGGGAAATCTGTTTGGTTTCGTTGGTGTCGTTCTATTCGTGGGATATGTCACACGTTTTCAGATCATCCCGGAAGAGACAGTTCTACGCGAAAAATTTGGTCAGGAATATGAGGATTACTGCTCCAGAACGGGCCGGTGGTTGTAGCTACAAATCACTTGTTTGTGGAAAGCTTGTACTTCTTCATCTCTTGCGGTGAAAAATAGTAAAGCTGCTGTGGAGGGGTATCCAGTGCATGCAGCCAAAGGTCGGGATCAGCTCCCATCAATTTGAGGTGCCGTTTAATATCAGCCGTAGTTTGCTGGGTGCTGGAGACAACTTCACCTTTAGGGCGCGTGTCATTGCGCGGTGCAAATACCTGATGAACACCAATAGCGGATTTTTCACCAGCAAAACGTTCTTTGCCGCCCACAAATATCAACGGGCAGGACGACGCACACAATTTTCCGTCCAGCACAGATGTGGTCCAGCCATTTTCACGAATGGTGTTTGAAATCTCCAATGCGTCGTAAACCGAGCCGCCTGGCGAATCCAGTTCGATGCGATTGATATACTCTTTTATGTTCTCGACTTTTTCCGCAAACACTTGAGCCGTTCCCGGCACGATGTGTCCGATCATGTGAAGTTCTCCACCGGATTTAAGCTCAATCGTCATGGGAGTGTTCAGGATTTCCGGAGCGGTTGTGATGGCTGGACGTTTCGTCTGTTGTGAATCATCCAGATTGGGATTGTCCGGTGCAAGGAAGGGAAGAACGGTGTCAGGAACAAGCTCAGGCAATGCTGCCGGCGTCTGTTCGATCTCTTGCATCACAAGGTTTCGATAGTCGAGTATCAACGTGACAATGACAACGGCCAACACCACATAAAACAATCCTCTTGCCAAAGCACCGTCATCAAGATGCTTGGCCCCTGACGCAATTTTAGTCACCCGGTCACGTGCGGAAATGTATAATTTCTTTGATTGAACAAGGCGGTTGCTGGCTAACATAGCACCTATCGACTGTCTTCAATTCGTTTGCGCTGCGAAGCATCGATCGGCCGAAGAAGTGTCGTATTGTCCGACGTATCTTCATCTTCATCATCGGCTTGTGGCTGTTCTTTATCGCTATCACTTGTCATTCCCTGATAAAGGGATACGGCCCTCATCATGTCCGCTGCACTCATTTTCTCAGCAGGATCGAGGGCCTGGTTTTCCTGTCTGATCGCAGAATGGGCCACACAAAGTACCAATACTAATACTGCTGGTAGCAGGTCGATCGAAATGGCACCCGCCCAACTTGGTACGAAATCACCAGCGTAAACCAAAACGGCTTCCGCACTCGATAGCGGTACAAACCGTCTGGATGGCACGCTCGGTTCGGAAAGGATTTGATCGGCGGCGGCTGCCAGAGCAGACGATTGAGCAGCCACAGACGCTTTGACTGTGTCGATTACAGTATTTTGCCGTGAAGCGAGGTCCTGATTAGAGCCATCTGCAATCGGCGCTATGAAACCAAGCGATAAATCCTCTGCCGCACGACGAACCGACGGAGCAATAGCTGTTTCCTGCAATTCAGCAATAACGCCTGCAAGCGCAATCGCTTCTGCACCGAAGTCATCAGCTCTCGGCTGGACAGCACCTGTCCCTGATACAAGCGTTCGCATCCGCGCAAGGTGTTCACGTCCCTTTTCGAACTGAGACTCAGTCTCTTTCCTGGAATCACTGATCGTTGTCGCCAATTCATCCAGCTGATCACCCATTTGCGTCAGGAGTTGAACCACGCTGCCAGAGCCGGAAGTGCCGGTCAGAGCACCATTTGTGCGTTCTTCACTCGCCAGCCGTTTAAAACGCTCCGAAGCGCGCTGAACATCAGGCAAAAGACTTTGGGCGGATAGAGCCTTGGCGTTAGCCTTGTCCAGATCCTGCACATAGCCTTCCAGAGTGAGCGCAAGATGCTGTTCTGTGGCCGCTGAACCGGCCAAAGCAGCAGCGTTCAACCACGAGGACATGGCAATGATCATGACCGATCCCAGTGCCATTGCGCCGAAAAGGATCAAACGACGCGCACCATCATGAATTAATGGAATGAATTTCATAAGGTATGTCCAGAAGGCATAGATGCCGACAGAAACCGCTGTCGCGTAAATAACGCTTGCAAAGAAAACCTGTGTTGACGAGCCATCGATAAGGCTTCGAACACCCAGATAAGTATAAACACCACTCGCAACCGATAATATGGCCAATGCGAAGCGAGACATTACTTCAAGATTCTGAATGCCATCGCGTATTTTGCTTGCGTTATTGGGTTCCATGCCAATCCTGCCCCTTAGATACTCGGTACTGATAAGAACACATTGTGGAGCAAAAATGGTCAGCAAGTCAAAATCATTAAACTTTTATTGAAGCAGCAAGACCCGAATATTCTTGACCATAGCCCGTTTTACAAGGGATTTCGGACGGTCAGTTATCTAACCCAGAAGAGAATAACGCTTGCGAGTGTCAAATGCCTCTGCTATTGCGTTGCGCCAACGCGGAAATGTCTTTCCAGATTGAGCTCTGGCTTAAATAGCTTACTCCGTTTCCAATAAGATAAACCGGTGTCATTTATTGCTTCGCGCAAAGTCGACATATTTAAACACGAACAGGTTTGAAAAATGCAGGTTACAGAAACCCTTAACGAAGGTTTGAAGCGTGAACTGAAAATCGTTGTGCCGAAAGGTGACATGTCCACACAGATGGATGAAAGACTTGAGCAACTGAAAGATCAAGTAACACTCAAGGGGTTCCGCAAAGGCAAAGTGCCAATGTCTCATCTGAAGAAGATGTACGGCAAACAGGCCATGTCCGAGGTTGTGAACGACTACATCACGAAACGAACAGCAGAAGTTCTCAAAGAACGTGAAGAGCGTGCAGCTCAGCAACCAGAAATTTCCATGACAGAAGATGAGAAAGAAGCTGAAGAGATCCTTTCAGGCAATCTCGATTTCGAATTCTCCATGTCATACGAAGTAATGCCTGAAATCAACACACCAGAGCTTGAGAAGCTTTCACTTGTTCGCCCTGTTGTGGATGTGAGTGACAAGGAAATTGATGAGCAGATCGAGAAAATCGGCGAATCAATGATTCCTTATGAAGAGAAAAAGGGTAAGGCAGCCAAAAAAGACCGTGTCACCATGAACTATCTGGGCAAGATTGACGGCGAAGCCTTTGACGGTGGTGCAGACAACGATGCGAAGCTGGTTCTGGGTTCAGGAACCTTCATACCGGGTTTTGAAGATCAGTTGATTGGTTCAAAAGCGGGCGATGAAACTGTCGTTAAGGTCAAGTTCCCAGATGAATACGGTGCAACACATCTGGCAGGCAAAGATGCCGAGTTCGAAGTAACTGTTTCTTTGGTTGAAAAGCCAGGCAAGCTGGAAATCGATGATGAATTTGCTTCCAAACTTGGTATGGAAAACGTCGAAAAACTCCGCGAAGCAGTGCAGGGACAATTGGTTCAGCAATTCAGCGGCCTGAGCAAAACACGCGTTAAGCGTCAGGTGCTTGATCAACTGGACGAGAAAACAGAGATGGAACTGCCGTCAAAAATGGTTGAACAGGAATATGACAACATCTGGAACCAGATGAATGTTGAACTGGAAAGAGCCGGTAAGTCCTTTGAAGACGAAGGAACCACCGAAGAAGAAGCCAAGAAAGAATATCGTAGTCTGGCAGAACGTCGTGTGAGGTTGGGCCTGGTGCTTGCCAACATCGGTGAAACAGCAGATGTGGAAGTGACCGAGGAAGAAATGCAAGCTGCGGTTTATCAACAGCTGCAACAATATCCAGGACAGGAAGAGCAGGTTTTGAACTACTTCCGGGAAAATCCTGACGCGGTTGCTGGCCTTCGTGCTCCACTTTATGAAGACAAGGTTGTTGATTTCATCGTCGAGAAGGCTGAAATCAAGGAAGAAACCATTACCAAGGAAGAATTGATCAAACTGGTTGAGGAGGACGAAGAATAAGCTTCTTCTTCTCAAAATAAGATTTTTTTCAAAATTCCATTAACCCTGCAGAGATGCGGGGTTTTTTGTTAAGACTCAGGAAAGTTGTTGTTTGTATCGGTTGTGTGGAAAATAGGAAAGTCACAGCATATGCAGTCACAAGCTGACATCACCCCTTTAATTCTCCGCTTGCATGACCTATTTTCCGACAAACGTTGCAAAAGATCGCGATTCGAAAAGGCTATTGATAAATGAAAGATCCAATTGATACCTATATGAACCTTGTTCCTATGGTTGTTGAACAATCCAACCGTGGCGAACGAGCATATGACATTTTTTCACGGCTTTTGAAGGAGCGCATCATCTTCATAACAGGGCCGATTGAAGATCAGATGGCATCTTTGGTGTGCGCCCAGTTGCTCTTCCTCGAGGCAGATAACCCTAGTAAAGAAATCAACCTTTACATCAATTCACCTGGCGGTGTTGTGACCTCAGGCATGGGTATTTACGACACCATGCAGTTCATTAAGCCTGCAGTTTCAACCCTTTGTATCGGTCAGGCCGCTTCAATGGGGTCTCTGCTGTTGTGTGCTGGTAACGAAGACATGCGGTTTGCATTGCCTAACGCCAGAATTATGGTTCACCAGCCATCCGGAGGCTTCCAGGGCCAGGCTTCAGACATTCAGCGCCACGCAGAAGACATCATGAAGATGAAACGCCGCTTGAATGAGGTTTATGTCAAACATACAGGTCAGGACTACGAGACGATCGAAAAAACACTCGATCGCGACCACTTCATGACTGCAGAAGAAACAAAAGAGTTCGGAATCATCGACAAAGTGATCGAGCACCGTGAAATTAACGAAGAATAGAGGTGATTCTATTTGTTAAGTCTCTGTGAATGTTTTATGACGTAGAATGGCGCCAGAAACTTTGCAGAGGGGCCTTGTACCTAGGCTATTTAAGTGCTTGTTTTGTTAGTTGAGTATTTTGTATTACGCATGTGTGATTTGCGAGTTATAGGCTGGTTACACTAACTAAAGGGTAGATTGTCACGAGTTTTTCCTGACAAACACAATGACCTGGTAAGGATTGTTTATGAGCAAAATTTCCAATTCCGGTAGTGGTGGAGATTCAAAAAATACACTTTACTGCTCGTTTTGCGGTAAGAGCCAACATGAAGTTCGCAAACTGATTGCTGGGCCCACCGTGTTCATATGCGATGAGTGTGTAGAACTTTGTATGGACATCATCCGTGAGGAAAATAAGTCCTCTATGGTTAAGTCTGGTGAAGGAATCCCTACACCGCAGGAGATTCTTGAAGTACTGGACGATTATGTAATTGGTCAGGCTCATGCCAAGCGCGTTCTTTCAGTGGCTGTACATAACCACTACAAGCGCTTGAACCACGCTACAAAAAACCAGGATGTTGAGCTTGCCAAGTCCAACATCATGCTTATCGGGCCTACAGGTTGTGGTAAAACCCTTCTTGCGCAAACTCTTGCACGTATTCTGGATGTCCCATTCACGATGGCAGACGCCACCACATTGACTGAAGCGGGTTATGTGGGTGAAGACGTGGAAAACATCATCCTGAAACTTCTCCAGGCCTCTGATTACAACGTGGAACGTGCACAGCGCGGTATCGTTTACATCGATGAGGTGGATAAGATTTCCCGTAAGTCTGACAACCCGTCGATCACACGCGATGTGTCAGGTGAGGGCGTACAGCAGGCATTGTTGAAGATTATGGAAGGCACAGTAGCTTCTGTTCCTCCTCAGGGCGGTCGTAAGCACCCGCAACAGGAATTCTTGCAGGTCGATACAACAAACATGCTGTTTGTCTGTGGTGGCGCATTTGCGGGCCTTGAGAAAATCATTTCTGAACGCGGTCAGAAGACCTCCATCGGCTTTGGTGCCCATGTGGAGAAACCTGATGAGCGTAAGACAGGTGAATTGCTTCGCGGTGTAGAACCTGAAGATCTACAGAAATTCGGTCTCATCCCTGAATTTATTGGTCGTGTGCCTGTTCTGGCCACACTGGAAGATTTGGATGAAGATGCGCTTGTACAAATCCTGACTGAGCCAAAAAATGCTCTGGTAAAGCAGTATCAGCGCCTGTTTGAGCTTGAAGAAGTCAAATTGGTGTTCCACGAAGATGCTCTTGCAGCGGTCGCACGTCGTGCAATCGTACGAAAGACAGGTGCTCGTGGGTTGCGCTCGATCCTCGAAGGTATTCTGCTGGATACAATGTTCGAATTGCCAGCTCTAGAAGGTGTGGAAGAGGTTGTGATCTCTGAAGAAGTGGTCGAAGGCAACGCCAGACCACTGTACATCTATTCCGATAAGGAAGAGGAGAAAGAGGCAAGCGCCTGATTTTCCTAATGGATTTGAAAAAATTGAACCGTCTGTTTTACTAACAGGCGGTTCTTTTTTGTGCGAGTTTCAAAAATCCGCATTTTTACGTGTGTAAAAGTGAAAATTACTGAGCTTGTTTCGGTCATTGTTCACTTGAATTCGCAACCACACAATCCCAAATAGTTCGTAGCAAAAATTAGTGACCTTGATGCCGGTCCTATACCTGGTTTTCCCCAGCTTCTGGATAATTAGGCATAAATCCCAAAAACGGTGTTCGGCATTGGCAATTGGGTTTACACTAGGTCATAGATTCGCAGGAGAATCCTGCATGAAAGGAATTGTCTATGAGCATAGATACCAAAGGCGATATTGAGTTTGGCGCAGGTGATGTACTTCCATTGCTGCCATTGCGTGACATCGTTGTTTTCCCGCACATGATCGTGCCCCTGTTTGTGGGCAGGGAAAAGTCGATTGCAGCTCTTGAAGAGGTTATGAACACTGATCGCCAGGTTTTATTGTTTACGCAAAGAAATGCCGGTGAAGATGATCCAACACCGGAGTCTCTTTATGAGATCGGTACGCTGGCTTCAGTACTGCAATTACTGAAATTGCCTGACGGCACTGTAAAAGTGCTTGTGGAAGGCGTTTCCAGGGCACGTGTGCGCAAATTTACAGGGCGTACGGAGTATTTTGAGGCTGTTGCCGACATTCTTGAGGATCAGGATGATGATCCGGTTGAAATCGAAGCCCTGGCCCGTTCTGTGATCAGTGACTTTGAGAATTACGTCAAACTGAACAAAAAAGTCTCTCCGGAAGTGGTGAGTTCGGTCAGTCAGATCGATGAGTATTCGAAACTGGCAGACACCGTCGCTTCACATCTGGCCGTGAAAATTGCCGATAAGCAGGAGATTCTTGGAATATTTAGCGTCAAAGAGCGCCTGGAGCACGTTATCGGCATGATGGAGAGCGAAGTTTCCGTTCTTCAGGTTGAAAAACGGATCCGTGGTCGCGTGAAGCGCCAAATGGAGAAAACACAACGCGAGTACTATCTGAATGAGCAGATGAAGGCCATTCAGAAGGAGCTCGGTGAGGGTGAAGACGGAAAGGATGAGTTGCAGGAAATCGAGCAACGCATCGAAAAGACCAAGCTCTCCAAGGAAGCCAAAGAAAAGGCAAATGCTGAATTCAAAAAGCTGAAGCAGATGAGCCCGATGTCCGCGGAAGCAACCGTAGTCCGCAATTATCTGGATTGGTTGCTTGGTATCCCGTGGGGTAAGCGCTCTTCTGTTAAAACTGACCTTCATAAGGCTCAGGACATTCTGGATACGGATCACTATGGGCTTGAGAAAGTCAAAGAGCGGATCATCGAGTATCTTGCTGTTCAAGCGCGTGCGAAGAAAATCAAAGGCCCAATCCTTTGTCTTGTAGGCCCTCCAGGTGTTGGTAAAACCTCACTTGGCAAGTCTATCGCGAAAGCAACCGGCCGTGAATTCGTGCGTATGGCTTTGGGTGGCGTTCGCGATGAAGCTGAAATCCGTGGTCACAGACGTACCTACATCGGCTCAATGCCGGGTAAGGTGATCCAATCAATGAAAAAGGCGAAGAAAGCAAACCCGCTGTTTTTGCTGGATGAGATCGACAAAATGGGTATGGACTTCCGCGGCGATCCTTCATCAGCATTACTGGAAGTGCTTGATCCCGAACAAAACAACACTTTCGCAGATCACTATCTGGAAGTGGACTATGATCTGTCAAACGTGATGTTTGTTACAACTGCCAATACGCTCAACATTCCTGGCCCATTGATGGACCGTATGGAGATCATTCGTATTGCCGGTTACACGGAAGACGAAAAACTGGAGATTGCAAAACGCCACTTGTTACCGAAGGCAATTAAGGATCATGCGCTGCAACCCAAGGAATTTTCGGTTTCTGACGAAGCAGTTCGCAGTGTGATCCAGACTTATACTCGCGAAGCTGGTGTACGTAACCTGGAAAGAGAACTTTCCAAACTCGCCCGTAAAGCCGTGACAGAGATCATGAAGGGTAATCGCAAGGTTATCAAAGTCACACCGAAAAACGTTGATGAATTCCTCGGTATTCCGAAATTCAGACATGGTGAAGCGGAGAAAGAGGATCAGGTTGGTGTTGTGACCGGACTTGCCTGGACAGAGGTTGGTGGCGAGCTGCTTACCATTGAAGGCGTTTCCATGCCGGGTAAGGGCAAGATGACCGTTACTGGTAACCTTAAGGATGTGATGAAGGAATCAATTTCCGCCGCAGCATCCTATGTGAGATCCAGATCAGTGGACTTTGGCATTGAGCCACCGTCATTTGATCGCATGGATATCCACGTCCACGTGCCCGAAGGTGCAACGCCAAAAGATGGTCCTTCTGCAGGTATTGGCATGGCCACATCTATTGTATCCGTAATGACCGGAATTCCTGTGAGAGCTAACATCGCGATGACTGGTGAAGTCACGCTACGTGGCCGGGTTCTGCCGATTGGCGGCCTGAAGGAAAAACTTCTGGCGGCACTGAGAGGTGGTATTACCAAGGTCCTTATTCCTGAGGAAAATGCCAAGGATCTGCCGGATATTCCGGATAATGTTAAGAACGGTCTGGAAATCGTTCCCGTTACCGGAATGGATGAAGTGCTGGAACATGCGCTGACCTCCATGCCGAAAGCCATTGAATGGACCCCAGAGGATGCTGAGAGAGCACGTCAGGAATTGATGGGAAAAAGTTCTGATGATGCTGTAGGCAATGTGGCCCATTAGACAGGGTTTTCACATTCCAGATCAATAATTTCAAATGAGCCCGTGATGTTGTTTGATTCGCACATTACGGGCTTATTTTTGGGATTTTTTGTCATTTTGTCACAATCCGACTGAAAAACGGTCCCAAAAATCGCTAAAACCCTTAATAACAGCCATTTTGAGGCGATTTTCTATTGTGTAATTTCTACGAAAATAAGAATATGTGCGCAGGCTGAATGAGTCGATAACACCTTATATTGGAAGGATAATATTATGAATAAGAACGAGCTGATTGCCTCAGTGGCGGACAAGTGCGACATGAACAAAGCGCAAGCAGGGGAAGCTGTTGATGCAGTGCTTGCAACAGTTACTGATGCGCTATGTGCTGGTGATGAAGTTCGCATCTTGGGGTTTGGGAATTTTGCAGTTGCCCATCGTAAGGCGACCACTGCACGTAATCCAAGAACAGGCGAAACTGTACCGGTAGCTGCATCAAACGTACCTAAATTTAAGGCAGGTAAAGCTCTTAAAGATGCTGTAAACGCATAATTTCATTTGAATACATTTTAAGCCCACCAGTTTTGGTGGGCTTTTTTGTGTCTGAAATCCGTCAGATTGTCAGATAAATCTTGCCGATATGGTCGCTGGACTCCATGCGCGCATGGGCCGAAGATGCATCCGCCAGGGAGTACCCACTATCCATTACCGGTTTTACAGTTCCGCTTTCAATAAGCGGCCACACGGACTCCTGCAGTTCGGACGCTATCTGTGCTTTAAAATCAATCGATCTTGCCCGTAGCGTTGAACCAGTATGGGTGAGTCGCTTGAGCATGATTGGCAGAAAGTTGGTCTCAGCCTTTGGCCCACCCAGAAACGCGATTTGCACGATGCGTCCATCCATCGCTGCTGCCTTGTAGTTTCGTCCGGTATACTCACCGCCCACCATGTCGAGAATCACATCAACACCTTTGCCTTCTGTGATATCTTTGGTCCACTCCTCAAAAATCTCTTCTTTGTAGTTGATAGCAAAGTCCGCACCTAACTCCAGACAGGCCGTGCACTTTGCTTCACTGCCTGCTGTCGCGATAACTTTGGCACCTCTTGATTTTGCCAATTGAATTGCCGTGGTACCGATACCACTGGTTCCGCCATGAACAAGAAAGGTTTCGCCTTCTCTGAGCTGGCCGCGTTGAAAGACGTTGTGCCATACTGTGAAAAACGTTTCTGGAATGGAACCTGCTTCTTGCATGGATATGCCGGTTGGAAGGGCCAGTGTATTGGATACATCCACATTCACATATTCGGCATAGCCGCCACCGGGAACCAGAGCCATGACCTTTTTCCCAAGATATTCGTCGCTGACCATGGTGCCAGTTGCCACAATCTCACCTGCCACTTCCAGACCGGGAATATCCGATGCTCCTGGAGGAGGAGGATACCCGCCCATACGCTGAAGACAATCCGGTCGATTGACACCGGCAATCGCAACCTTAACCAGCACTTCATTTTGGCTGATTTCTGGCACTTTTCTGTCGCAGAGTTCCAAGACTTCCGGGCCTCCCGGGGTTTTGATTTCAACCGCTTTCATGAGCTCCGGTATGGACATATCAACCTCCTTTTTGTGATCAATTTCTTCATAGAAACCTTTTAACCACTAGTACAGGCTAAATCGTTTGCGACGCCAAGCGGCGAAAAGGGGCTTGTGCCATTTTCACAACATGTTAGAGATATGTTTTACCGGACAGGGTTCCCGGGAGGAATTGCTGGCGAGGGACGTTCCTTGCCGCTTGTGCATTCAGTAAGTCGCAAGCAGGCGCTTTCCAACAAATCTTCAAAAACAAGATGCACGATAAGATCAATTGGAGAGTCGAATGAGCGTGAAATCTGATATCGAAATTGCCCGCGAAGCTAACAAGAAACCGATTCAGGAAATCGGTGCTAAGCTGGACATCCCTTCTGAAGACCTTTTGCCATTTGGTCATGACAAGGCAAAAGTATCCGAGAACTTCATTAAGTCAGTTCAAGGCAATACGGACGGAAAGCTCATTCTGGTTACCGCCATCAACCCAACACCGGCAGGTGAGGGTAAGACAACCACAACCGTTGGTCTTGGTGATGGACTGAACGCCATTGGCAAAAAAGCAGCTATCTGTATCCGCGAGGCCTCTCTGGGTCCATGTTTTGGTATGAAGGGTGGCGCTGCAGGTGGTGGATATGCTCAGGTTGTACCAATGGAAGAAATGAACCTGCATTTCACTGGCGATTTTCACGCAATCACGTCCGCTCATAACCTGCTGTCAGCAATGATCGACAATCACATCTATTGGGGAAATGAACTCGAGATTGATATCAGACGTGTCGCTTGGCGCCGTGTCATGGATATGAATGATCGCGCACTACGTCAGATTACCGCTTCACTTGGTGGTGTGGCAAACGGCTTCCCACGCGAAGCAGGTTTTGACATTACCGTTGCTTCTGAAGTGATGGCTATTCTCTGCCTTGCAAATGATCTGGATGATCTGAAAACCCGTTTGGGCAACATCATTGTTGCTTATCGTCGTGACCGTTCGCCGGTTTACGCTCGCGATATCAAGGCGGACGGCGCTATGACCGTTCTACTGCAGCAGGCCATGCAGCCAAACCTGGTACAAACATTGGAAAACAATCCCGCATTTGTGCATGGCGGCCCATTCGCAAACATCGCGCATGGTTGTAACTCAGTGATTGCTACTAAAACCGCTCTTAAACTCGCAGACTATGTGGTGACCGAAGCAGGATTCGGTGCTGATCTCGGTGCTGAGAAATTCCTGAACATCAAATGCCGTAAAGCTGGTATCGCCCCAAGCGCCGTTGTAATTGTTGCAACAGTGCGAGCGATGAAGATGAATGGTGGCGTTGCTAAAGCTGACCTGAACGCAGAAAATGTTGAGGCAGTACAAAAAGGTTGCGCAAACCTCGGCAGACACATTGAAAATATCAAACAGTTTGGTGTGCCAGCAGTGGTTGCAATCAACCACTTCGTTTCTGACACCGACGCAGAAGTTCAAGCGGTAAAGGACTATGTAGCCACACAGGGTGCAGAAGCCATCCTTTGTAAGCACTGGGCACATGGTTCAAAGGGAACTGAAGACCTCGCAAATGCGGTAGTGGATATGATTGAAGGTGATACAGCACAGTACGCGCCGCTATATCCTGCTGAGATGCCGTTGTTTGAGAAGATCGAAACAATCGCAAAACGCATCTATCGTGCTGACGAAGTTTTGGCAGACAAGAAAATCCGTGATCAACTTAAACAGTGGGAAGATCAGGGTTATGGCGATCTTCCGGTCTGTATGGCAAAGACACAGTACTCATTCTCAACAGATCCAAACCTTCGCGGTGCACCGACCGGGCATTCGCTGCCGGTTAGGGAAGTACGACTGTCTGCTGGTGCCGGGTTTGTTGTTGTGATCTGCGGTGAGATCATGACCATGCCAGGCCTTCCAAAAGTTCCATCAGCAGAAGCAATCATGCTCGATGAGAAGGGTGACGTACAAGGTCTCTTCTAAAACGCATAGAGTGACTTGCGCATTTACAGGGTGCTGGAAAATGCGCAAAATTGTCGAAGACATCAATTGTGGAATGTGACTAGTTATGAACAAGCATTTTTCGCCGGATCAACCCAGACGCAAGCCCCATCATACAAAGGGCCGTCAGCTAGATGAGCAGGCGCTTGCCGAAGTGAATGCTCTGATTGGTGAGGGTGAAAGAAAACGCGATCTCTTGATTGAGAACTTGCACCTGATCCAGGACAAGTACAATTGCCTGGAGGCCAAGCATCTGCGCGCACTTGCAGAGACCATGAAGATTTCCATGGCAGAAGTTTATGAGGTTGCTTCCTTTTACGATCACTTCGACATCGTCAAGGAAAATGAAGAAGTTCCCGCACCCGTAACAATTCGGGTGTGTGATTCCCTTTCATGCATGATGGCGGGCGCTGAAACTCTCATTTCAGAATTGGAAGCGGGCGCCGATCGCGACAAAATCCGGATCATGCGGGCACCATGCATGGGCGGCTGTGATGTGGCACCTGCCGCGCGGGTTGGTGATCGTGAACTGGGCAATGTGACAGTCGAAAGCCTTTTGGAAGTGGCTGCTTCAGGCAGTACCAACAAGGAAATAGAGGCGATCATTCCAGACTATTCCGGGCTCAAGGATTACCAGTCCAAAGGCGGCTATGCAATTTGGGACAAAGTCCGCGAGGGTGGCTATGAATTTGATTCCATTCTGGAAATCCTGAAAGAATCTGGATTGCGTGGGCTCGGTGGGGCTGGTTTCCCATCCCATATGAAATGGAAGTTCGTTCGTGGATATGAAGGGCCTCGTCTCATGACCATCAACGGTGATGAGGGAGAGCCAGGTACTTTCAAAGATCGTTATTATCTTGAGCGTGACCCTCATCGCATGTTTGAAGGCGCTCTGATTGCAGCGCACTTTGTGGAAGCAGAGCGGATTTATCTCTATATGCGCGATGAGTACCCGGCAGTGCTGGAAATTCTTCGTCGCGAAATTGCTGCCCTCGAAGAAGCAGGTATCTGTGAAAAAGGCTTCATAGAACTGCGCCGTGGGGCAGGTGCTTATATCTGTGGTGAAGAATCCGCCATGATTGAATCAATCGAGGGTAAACGCGGTTTGCCCCGACACCGTCCACCATACATCGCTGAAGTCGGTGTATTCGGCAGGCCCACACTAAACCACAACGTGGAAACCCTTTGGTGGATTCCTGACATCCTCGAAAACGGTCCTGAGTGGTTTGCGTCCCAAGGCAGTGAAGGACATCCGGGACCTCGTTCCTGGTCTGTGTCCGGTCGTGTGAAAAATCCAGGCGTGGTGCTTGCACCTGCTGGTGTCACGATCAAAGAGCTGATTGAAGACTATTGCGGTGGCATGGAAGAGGGGCATAGCTTCAAAGCATACTATCCCGGTGGAGCCTCTGGTGGCGTATTGCCAGCAGAAATGGATGACCTCCCATTGGATTTCGGGGAGCCGCTCGCTTCTCTGGGTTCATTTGTTGGTTCCCATGCGGTTGTTGTGTTGTCCGATAAAGACAATATCAAAGACGCTGTGTTGAACACGCTGAAATTCTTCAAACACGAATCCTGTGGGCAATGCACACCGTGTCGTGGTGGCACTGAAAAGATGGTTGCCATGTTGTCGAAAGGTGGAGATTTGGATGAAGATGCAATCCGCGACCTGGAAACAGTTATGCGCGATGCGTCGATTTGCGGTCTCGGCCAGGCGGCTCCTAATCCGGTAAATCATCTATTGAAATATTTCAGGGATGATCTGTGATGTTAAAAGCCACGGATGAGCTACAGGTGGATAACGATAAGGTCCGCGTCACCCAATGGACATTTGCTCCGGGCGCGGAAACCGGTGAGCACATCCATGAATATGACTATGTGATCATTCCCAACGATACTGGAAAAATGAAAATCATCGACCCTTCAGGACAGTCCAGCATTGTGGATATGAACAAGGGACAATCATATTTCAGATCCAAAGGTGTTCATCACAACGTGGTCAGCATCAATGACTTTGAATTCTCATTTGTGGAAGTGGAGCTAAAACAATGACCGCATACGTAATCGCCCGGGTAGAGGTGAGCGATCCAGAGCGTTGGATGGAATATGCAAAGGCTGCATCTCCTGCAGTGGCGCAATATGGTGGCAAATACATTGCACGTGGTGGGGCGGTCGAAGGCCTCGAAAACCATGAAGATGAAGGCAAACGCGTAGTCATTCTTGAGTTTCCTGACATGGATAAAGCACGCGAATGGTATAATTCAACCGAGTATCAGGCTGCCAAGGCAAAACGTGAAGGCGCAGGCTTTGCACGGTTTATGATTGTAGATGGATACGAAGGATAGTTTTCCTCGAAATTTTGATGTTATGGAGTGAGTCCTAATGACAAACCAGATCAAATTCACCCTGGATGGCAAAGAAGTTACTGCCTCTGAAGGAGAAAGCATTTGGGACGTGGCAAAGCGTGAAGGTACGCGTATCCCGCATTTGTGTCATCTGGATAAGCCCGGATACCGTTCTGACGGAAATTGCCGTGCCTGCATGGTTGAGATCGAAGGCGAACGTGTTCTTGCAGCCTCATGCATCCGGACACCTACAGAAAATATGGTTGTAAACACCGATACGGAACGGGCAGATAAATCCCGCAAAATGGTGTTTGAAATGCTGGCAGCAGACATGCGCCCAAGAGAAGAAAGCCCTGACAATCAGTCAGATTTCTGGATCTGGGCTGAAAGCATGGGGATTTCCGGTTCCGACCGTTTTGACAGCAAGTTTGATGAAGGCCATCACGTGGAATTCGACATCTCCAATCCAGCAATCGCTGTGAACATGGATGCATGCATTGCCTGTAATGCTTGTGTGAGAGCATGCCGTGAAGTTCAGGTAAACGATGTGATCGGCATGGGGGAACGTGGTTCTCATTCAGTTCCCGTATTCGACCTTTCAGACCACATGGGTAATTCCACTTGCGTGACATGTGGTGAATGTGTTCAAGCCTGTCCAACCGGTGCTCTATACGAAAAAACCCTGATGGATTCAGAGTACAAAAAGCGGGAAATCGTTGAGTTCGACAAGGTTGTGGATTCAGTTTGCCCGTTCTGTGGTGTTGGTTGCCAGACTTCTGTTGCGGTTAAAGACAACAAGATTGTGCAGGTGGATGGTCGTAATGGACCAGCGAATGAAAACCGCCTCTGCGTTAAGGGTCGTTTTGGCTACGACTATGCCATGAGCTCTGAGCGCCTTACCAAGCCACTTATCCGTAAGGAGGGTGCACCGAAGGCAGGCGATATGGACATGCGCTTCATGAAAGTGGAAGACGTATTCCGCGAAGCAAGCTGGGAAGAAGCTCTGGAACTGGCAGCATCAGGTTTGAAAAACATTCATGATGAAAAGGGTGGACAGGCTCTGGCCGGGTTTGGTTCAGCCAAGGGTTCAAACGAAGAGGCATATCTATTCCAGAAATTTATACGCCAGGGTTTCGGCACCAACAACGTTGATCACTGTACCCGTCTTTGCCATGCTTCTTCTGTTGCGGCATTGTTGGAGGGAGTAGGGTCAGGTGCTGTCTCTGCACCATTTACGGATGCTAACAAGTCCGATTGCATGATCGTGATTGGTGCAAGACCAACTACGAACCACCCGGTTGCGGCCACCTATTTCAAACAGGCAGCCAAAGAAGGCAGGAAGCTTATCGTAATGGATCCGAGAAAACAGGATCTGATGCGCCACGCCTCACATGCGCTTCAATTCAAGCCTGGCACAGACGTGGCGATGCTGAATGCTATTCTTCACGTGATCATCGAAGAAAACCTCTATGACGAGCAGTACATTCAGGCAAATGCCTCCGGCTTTGATGCACTGAAAGAAAAGGTCAAGGACTTCTCTCCTGAAGCAATGAGCGAAGTATGCGGCATTGAAGCTGACGTGTTGAGAGATGTGGCAAGAGTTTATGCCACTTCTGAACGCTCCATCATCTTCTGGGGAATGGGTGTATCACAACATACGCATGGCACAGACAATGCCCGTTGCTTGATTGCAATGGCCTTGATTACTGGTCAGGTCGGGCGTCAGGGAACAGGCCTACACCCGCTGCGTGGACAGAATAACGTTCAGGGTGCATCTGATGCGGGTCTGATCCCCATGATGTATCCAGACTACCGTCATGTAGAGAAAGACGATGTCCGTGCGGATATGGAAGATTTCTGGGGCAGGACACTGGACCCCAAACGTGGGCTTACCGTTGTTGAGATTGTGGATGCCATTCATGCCGATGAAATCACGGGCATGTACATCATGGGTGAAAACCCGGCCATGTCAGATCCGGATCAACAACATGCCCGTGGTGCTTTGGCCAAGCTGGAACATCTCGTGGTTCAGGATATCTTCCTGACAGAAACCTGCTGGCATGCGGATGTGATTTTACCGGCATCAGCACATGCCGAAAAACTTGGCACCTACACTAATACCAACCGTCAGGTTCAGTTGGGCCGGCCCGCATTGGATTCGCCCGGAGAAAGCCGTCAGGATTGGGAACTGATTGTCGAGCTGGCAAACAGAGTAGGCCTTGATTGGCAATACAACAACGTGGGTGAAGTCTATACGGAAATGGCCGAGAAAATGAACTCGCTCAATTACATTTCCTGGGAGCGTCTGAATGAAGAAGACTGCGTTACTTATCCGGTAGATGAGCCTGGTGGCTTTGGCAATGAAGTAATTTTCACCGATGGTTTCCCCACCGCAGATGGTCGTGGAAAGATCGTGCCGGCAGATTTGCTTCCACCAGATGAGGTTCCGGATGAGGAATTTCCGATGGTACTCACGACCGGGCGCCTGCTGGAGCATTGGCATACGGGTGCAATGACCCGCCGTGCTACCGTCTTGGATGATATTGAGCCGGAAGGCATCGCTGCCATGAACGGTAGACAAATCGCGAAGCTTGGTCTTGAAGCCGGGCAGATGATCGAAGTGGCAACCCGTCGTGGAACCGTGGAAGCAATTCTGCGCGAAGACCGGGAAGTGGCCGACAATATGGTCTTCATTCCGTTCTGCTTTAATGAAGCACCTGCCAACCGTTTGACCAATCCGCAGCTTGACCCGTTTGGCAAGATACCGGAATTCAAGTACTGCGCGGCAAAGGTATCACCTCTGGCCAGACGCGAGGCCGCCGAATAACCGGATGCACAAAACTCCGCTAATACCCGAGGAATTCAAAGAGGGAGCCGAGCAGGCAAACATGTCCCCGGGTGTAATGAGCGGAGATTTCGTATTTGTTACGGGTATGACCGGGAGCAATCCGGATGGTTCTATGCCCACCGATCTCGGCACGCAGTTTAGAAACGCATTTGAAAAAATACTTGCTGTGTTGAAAGAAGCCGGACTGAATTTTGGTGCTGTGGTAGAAATGACCAGCTACCATGTGGAGCTTCGAGAACACTTTGAACAGTTTGATGCGGTTCGGCTTGAGTACCTCGCCAAGCCTTTTCCAGCCTGGACTGCTGTTGAAGTTGCAGGGTTGAGAAGGGCAGGTGCAGTTGTGGAAATAAAGGTAATCGCGAGAAAACCTCAGTAGCCAGTCCAGGATATTAGCACCTGTAGACTACAGGTTATTACCTGTTGCCATTCACGTTCAACCGGAATAAACCTGTCTGAACAACCCCACATCTGTTTTCAATCAGGACGTCTTTCATGAACATTCACGAATATCAGGCAAAAGCACTACTCAAGGAATACGGAGCACCAGTGGCTTTGGGAGTTCCGATACTCTCTCAAGATGATGTGGATGCAGCAATTGATGCACTGCCTGGTCCGCTTTATGTGGTGAAGAGCCAGATCCATGCTGGCGGCCGTGGTAAGGGAAAATTCAAGGAACTGTCTGAGGACGCAAAAGGTGGTGTACGGCTAGCGTTTTCACCGGATGAAGTTCGTACTCATGTTTCAGAGATGCTTGGCAATACACTTGTCACAAAACAAACTGGCCCGGCTGGAAAACAGGTAAACCGCCTTTATCTTGAAGACGGAGCAGACATTGACCGTGAACTGTATCTTTCGCTGCTGGTGAACCGCGAGACGGGCAGGGTCTCTTTCGTGGCCTCCACAGAGGGCGGCATGGACATTGAAGCAGTAGCCGAAGAAACACCGGAATTGATTCACACAATTGATATCGATCCACAAAGTGGTTGTACTGCTGATGACGTGGCAAAGCTGGTTTCAGCTTTCAAACTTGATGGTGACGCTGCCACCGATGGAGAAACGCTCTTTCCGACGCTCTACAACGCTTTTGTCGAGAAAGACATGAGCCTTCTGGAAATCAACCCGCTGATCGTCATGAAAGACGGTCATCTGCGTGTGCTTGATGCGAAAGTATCCTTTGATGGTAATGCTGAATTCCGCCATCCCGAACTTGAAGAACTGCGCGATCTGACTGAAGAAGATGAAAAGGAAATCGAGGCTTCAAAACATGACCTCGCCTATATCGCTTTGGATGGCGACATCGGTTGCATGGTGAATGGTGCCGGACTGGCCATGGCCACAATGGACATCATCAAACTTTACGGTGCTTCTCCTGCAAACTTCCTTGATGTGGGTGGTGGTGCGACCGCAGAAAAAGTGACTGCTGCGTTCAAGATCATCACTTCGGATCCGAACGTGAAAGGCATTTTGGTGAACATTTTTGGCGGCATCATGCGCTGCGACGTGATCGCTGAAGGTGTTTTGACAGCTGTGAAAGAAGTGGGTTTGAGTGTTCCGCTTGTTGTACGTCTTGAAGGTACAAAAGTTGAAGAAGGCAAGTCCATGATCAACAACTCAGGGCTAAACGTTATTGCTGCAGATGATCTTGACGATGCTGCACAAAAAATCGTTAAGGCTGTAAAAGGCTGACAATGAAGTCGGTGTCGGAAAAAGCGCAAACGAACTTAGAGGTAGCCTCTGAGGGAAGAGCTTGCCCGGCCTGTGGTTGTATAAAAAACACTGACATTGAAAACTATTCACATGAAGAGTGGCAGGTCACTAAATGTGATGAATGCGATTTTGTTTACCTGAAAAACCCACCGGGTTATGAAGCCTTGATCGATGAGTATTCTTGGGAGAAAACCTCTGTTGAGGAAACCAAGCGGCGTCTCTCAACTCGCAACATTGGTGCTAAAATCAGCAAGTCCTCAAGATGGCGTCTGTCATTACTGAGACTTTCAAGAACAAAGATCACGCATTATTTCGATACCGGTAATGTTCTTGATATCGGATGTGGTGCTGGCGGCAGGATTTTGCGCTCGAAAGGTATCCCCCATGGCGTGGAAATTTCGCGGGAACTAAATGCCGCCGCTAATGCCAGTATGGAACAGCGTGGTGGGTATTCAATACACGCACCGGCTGTAGATGGAGTCAAAGCATTTCCGGATGACTATTTCGACAGTGTCCTGATGCATTCATTCCTGGAACACGAGGAAAATCCAGCTGGCCTCCTGTCAGGCTTATACAGGGTTTTGAAACCCGGTGGATACGCCTATATGAGAGTGCCGAACTACGGTTCTCTTAATCGTATGGTCATGGGTAAGAAGTGGTGCGGTTTTCGCTATCCTGACCATGTGAACTATTTCACTCGGGCCAGTTTGAAGGGGCTTTCTGAGAAATATGGCTTTGAATTCAAACTCTTAAACTTCATGAATTTGATTGTTGACGACAACATCAAGGCGCTCATCGTCAAACGGTGAGCAATTTACCATGAATTCAATCACCAAACCTTGAATTATCATTAGCGCTTGTTTTCTAGTATCACTGTACAAGATAAGTATGCTGAATTAACTGAAGTTCAGTTAGCAGTCCGGGAGGTTCATTTAATGTTCAATGTTTTCAGAAAACTGTTTTCACCCATTGTTTTGGCAGGGGTATTGCTGGCACCATCAGCTGTCCTGGCGCAACAGGAAACAGATGCTCCAACCAGTGACACAGATCCGGTGTTGGTATTCAACCGCGTATGTTATGCGCAGGTTCCTATCATTGAAAATATTCGCGATATGTCCACCCGTTTCGCCTGGGAGCGAATTGGCGGAGACGATCTGAAACAGTTCACAACCCTCGAAAGTCCGGATGTATTGGAAGGCTGGGATGTGAGAATTGCCAAGAAGCTTTACCGTCTGGGGATAGTTCAGTCGAAACCCAGCGAAGTTATGCAGAAAACCTTCCCGGAATTTGCTGATGGTCAGGCCACTTCCTGTTCACTCGTACTCGACGGATCGGATGAAGCAGATTTGGTATTGGAGCGCATGAACTCGTTGGCGCGCAAAGAGCCTAACAGTGCGGATGTGCCGGATGGTGATTTGCTTACCACCACATGGGCTGGCGGAAATGAAGATTTCAAGGTTTTCCTGTTTTTCAAATCAGACCAGAAAGGCAAGGCAAATCTGCTCAATGTGACCATTCTGGCGCGTAAAGGTGTGTAAGCGTTAGAAATTGTGGGAGTGAGTTAGATAAAACCCATTGAAAAATTCGGGGGATGCTGTCATTAACTTCCCGAACCCTCCCTTTTTCAAGACGGAAAATCAAATATGTCTATCCTGATCGACAGCTCCACCAAAGTACTTGTTCAAGGCCTAACAGGCAAAACCGGATCGTTTCATACCGAACAATCCATGGCTTATTACGGTACGCAGATGGTTGGTGGAACGCATCCAAAGAAGGGTGGGGAAACTTGGACAGGCTCAAATGGTGAAGAACTTCCCATCTTTTCATCCGTCGCTGAAGGTAAGGAGCGCATTGGTGCAAACGCCTCTGTAGTCTATGTGCCACCTGCAGGAGCCGCAGGCGCTATCCTGGAAGCCATCGAAGCTGAAATACCTTTGATCATCTGCATCACTGAAGGTGTGCCGGTGATGGACATGGTGAAAGTCAATGCCGCTCTTGAGAAATCAAGCTCCAGATTGGTTGGACCAAACTGCCCCGGAATTCTGACACCAGAACAGTGCAAAATCGGCATCATGCCTGGTTCTATCTTCAAAAAAGGTTCTGTTGGCGTTGTCTCCCGTTCCGGGACGCTCACTTACGAAGCTGTGTTCCAAACCTCTAACGCAGGCCTCGGGCAAACCACAGCTGTGGGAATTGGTGGTGATCCGGTTAAAGGCACTGAATTCATCGACGTGTTGGAAATGTTCCTGGCAGATGATGAAACCGAATCCATTATCATGATTGGTGAAATCGGTGGTTCCGCAGAAGAAGATGCCGCACAATTCTTGGCAGACGAAGCTAAAAAGGGACGCAAGAAACCTGTTGCTGGATTTATCGCGGGCAGAACAGCCCCTCCAGGCCGCACTATGGGTCACGCTGGCGCTGTGATTTCTGGCGGTAAAGGTGGCGCTGAGGACAAGATTGCTGCCATGGAAGCTGCTGGTATCAGAGTATCTCCATCCCCGGCTAAACTGGGCGAAACCTTGTTGGACGCCATTAAATCTTAGTAGTTCAAGTCACAATGCATAAGCGTGGCCTCATTCATTCTGTGCATTACTCACCGAAATGGTCATAAGTCGTGCCGTTAAGTTGCGTAGTGGCAACCGTTTCATTATGGAATTGAAGTATCACCCAACCGGAGCAAACTAATATGAGCAAGTGGGTTTACACCTTTGGCAATGGTAGCGCCGAAGGGGCTTCCGAAATGAAGAATCTTTTGGGCGGGAAGGGTGCGAACCTCGCGGAGATGAGTTCGCTTGGTTTGCCGGTACCCCCAGGATTCACAATCACCACAGAGGCGTGTAATTGGTATTACGACAACGCGGAAACCTACCCAGCAGAATTACAGGGCCAGATCGAGGAAGCGCTCAGCTCAATTGAAGCCGCGACAGGTAGAAAATTCGGGGATGCCGCATCGCCTTTGCTGGTATCCGTGCGGTCTGGAGCCAGGGCTTCCATGCCAGGCATGATGGATACGGTTCTAAACCTCGGTCTGAACAATGAGACTGTAAGCGCAATAGCAACCGAAATGGATGATGAACGTTTCGCTTTTGATAGCTATAGACGCTTTATACAGATGTATTCAGACGTGGTGCTGGGTGTTGATCACTATGAGTTCGAGGATATTCTCGAACAGGTTAAATCAGCACAAGGCTATGAGCAGGATACTCAGATGACTGCTCAGGACTGGAAGGATGTGGTCGAGCAATATCTTGCCAAGGTGGAAGAGGTTCTCGAAGCCCCGTTCCCACAGAATGTGCAGGAGCAGCTTTCTGGCGCAGTGAAAGCGGTCTTTTCCTCATGGATGAACACAAGAGCAATCACATACCGCAAATTGCATAACATTCCTCAAGAATGGGGTACTGCGGTTAATGTGCAGGCCATGGTATTCGGTAACATGGGCGATACTTCAGCGACCGGTGTGGCATTTACACGAAATCCCTCAACTGGTGAGAAAAAACTCTACGGTGAGTTTCTTGTAAATGCTCAGGGTGAGGATGTGGTGGCAGGAATTCGCACACCTCAGGATTTGACCGAAGACGCAAGAATTGCAGCGGGCTCAGACGCACCGTCTTTGGAAGCACTCATGCCTGAGGCCTACGCAGAGTTTGTGGAAACAGCGAACAAGCTCGAAGCGCATTACAAGGACATGCAGGACCTTGAATTTACCATTGAACGCGGCAAACTCTGGATGCTTCAGACGCGTTCAGGAAAAAGGACTGCAAAAGCAGCTCTCCGAATTGCCGTAGAGATGGCGGCTGAAAATGTAATTACCAAGGAAGAGGCCGTTTTGCGGGTTGATCCTGCGTCACTTGACCAACTGCTTCATCCCACAATTGATCCAAGCGCTGACAAGAAAATCATTGCTAACGGTTTGCCAGCATCTCCGGGTGCAGCAACGGGGGAAATCGTATTTTCTTCCAATGAGGCAGAACGGCTGAAAAGCGAAGGTAAGCCTACTATTCTTGTCCGCATTGAAACCAGTCCCGAAGACATTCATGGCATGCATGCAGCAGAGGGAATTCTCACTGCCCGCGGTGGAATGACATCGCACGCTGCCGTGGTCGCAAGAGGAATGGGAAAACCTTGTGTATCGGGAGCAGGGGGGATCAGGATTGATAACGTAGCAGGCCAACTGCGTGTTCCCGGCCATACTTTCGAAGCTGGCGATATTATTACAATCGATGGTTCTACTGGTCAGGTACTCTTGGGTGCTGTGCCCATGCAGCGGCCTGAACTGTCGGGTTCTTTTGGAACTTTGATGGAATGGGCAGATGCCCTGCGCCGGATGAAAGTCCGCACGAATGCTGAAACCCCGGCTGATGCTAAATCGGCACGGTCCTTTGGAGCAGAAGGCATCGGCCTATGCCGAACAGAACACATGTTCTTTGAAGGCGACCGTATTGTAGCTGCCCGGGAGATGATCCTTTCAGAGACCGAAGAAGACCGGCGCAAAGCACTAGATAAGCTGTTACCCATGCAGCGTTCGGACTTTATCGAATTGTTTGAGATCATGGCAGGCCTACCGGTCACAATCCGGCTGCTTGATCCACCGCTTCATGAATTCCTTCCCCATAGCGATGAAGAAATTGATGCGGTTGCGCATTCCATGGGTGTTGATCCCGAAAAATTGCGCCGACGCAACATAGCGCTTCAGGAAGCCAATCCAATGCTCGGTCACCGTGGATGTCGCCTTGCCGTTTCCTATCCTGAAATCGCAGAAATGCAGGTTCGCGCGATAATCGAGGCAGCTCTGGAAGCCGGAAAGAAGACCGGTCAAACTGTTGTGCCTGAAATCATGGTGCCATTGGTCGGGATGCGGGAAGAGCTGGAATTTGTGAAAGACCGCATCGATACCATCGCAAAGTCAATTATTGTCGATAACGGCGGCAATCTGGAATATCTCGTGGGAACGATGATTGAATTGCCACGTGCTGCACTCAGAGCTGACGAGATCGCAAAGTCAGCTGAGTTCTTCTCTTTCGGAACAAATGATCTCACGCAAACAACTTTCGGGATTTCCCGTGACGATGCTGCAAACTTCCTCACCACTTACGAGGCCAAAGGAATCATCAAGCGTGATCCTTTTGTGACCCTTGATGTGGATGGTGTTGGCCAGCTTGTGAAAACAGCAGTTGAAAAAGGTAATGCCACACGACCGGGAATGAAAATGGGCATTTGCGGCGAACACGGTGGAGATCCCGATTCGGTTGAATTCTGCGAGACCGTCAATCTTGACTATGTTTCCTGCTCGCCGTTCAGGGTACCAATTGCCCGATTGGCTGCAGCGCAATCTGCTATTCGCAAAAATCAGTAAACTGATCGTCAGACAAGTCCGAGTTCACTGGCTATTCTAAACAGGGCGGCGGCATTCCCGCCACCTGTCTTCTCGCGAATTGCAAGTCGGTGACTTTCAACAGTTCTCACTGAAATATCGAGTTTTTCAGCGATGGCCTTGTTTTTCGAACCCTTTGCAATCTCAACCAGAATTTCCCGCTCTCTGTGCGAAAGATTATACTGACACTGCTTGGTTGGTGCTTTTTCAGCAGCGGGATCAAAAGCGTTCGCGACTTTCGAGCCGAGGTAAATGCCGCCATTGTAGATTGCATTAACAGCAATCATCATCTCTTCGCGCGAAATATCTTTGAGAAGATAGCCTTTGGCACCAATCCTCAGCGCCTCATGGATGTATTCCGGATTGTCATAGACCGAAAGAAATATGATCCGGCTTTCGGGTGCCTTTTCCAGTATCTTTTCTGCCACTTCAAGTCCGGTCATTTCAGGCATGGATATGTCAAGGAAAATGATATCAGGAGAATAGGCTTCTGCTTTTTGAAGCGCTTCTGTTCCATTTGAAGCTTCAGCACACACATGCATATTGTCAGAAATGTTCAGTCTGGCTGCAAGACCTTCCCGCACTAGGTCATGATCATCTGCAATCAGAATTCTGATCTTTTCGTTTTCCTGCATGCTAAGCCACCAGTTTTTCTTCTTGCGTGGCTTTTCCGTTCAGATGAATTTCCAAAACGAGCCCCCCATTCTTGGCATTTTTCAAATGGAATGTGCCTCCATGGCTCTCCAGCCGTTCTTTCATGTTGTGAAGCCCCATTCCATTTATATGCTGCGTGTTTCTTTGTTCTTTCAATCCACGTCCATCATCAGCAATCGACATGGAAACGCCTCCAAGCTCTTTGGAAAGCTTTATTTCCACCTGCGTGGCATTTGCATGTTTTGCCACATTTGCCAAGGCTTCCTGTGCAATACGGTAAAGACTGGTTTTTTCCCGGTCATCAAGCACATTGCCCACATGTTCCGCTTCCACGCTTGTTTTGATGCCGGTTTGGCTTTCAAAATCAGAACCAAGGCTCTTCACAGCAGCGGCAAGGCCCACATCATCCAGGACTGAAGGTCTAAGTGCAATTGAGATGCGGCGGATCTCGTCAATCGCGGTGGAAATGGTCTGCATCGATTTCTTGATGGGTTCCTGAACATTTGCATCAGCATTAGAGTTGGCTGCAGCAAGATCCAGGCTGTAGCGCGCTGAAACCAGCAATTGGGAAATACCATCATGCAGTTCGGTCGAAACACGCTTCCTTTCGTTCTCCTGCGCATCCACAATTTCATTTGCAAGCGCCTTTAGTCGCGCATCGGCAAATCTTTGTTCAGAAAACCGTATGATCGCAAGCAGCAGGCTTGTCAGCGCAACAGCACCCACAGCAAGAGACAATAGAACCCATCTGGTTTCTTTCACGTTTTCATCGAGCTGGTTCTGTATCTGACCGATCTGTGCAGCAATGTCGTCCATATAAAGCCCGGATCCGATCACCCAGTCCCACTTGTCCAGATATACAGACTGACCAAGCTTCTCAGCTTTTACCCCGCTTGAGGGTTTCATCCACGTATATTGATAAAGTTCACCATTCCTGCGATCGCTTTCGATAAATCCATCGGCCAGCAAACCAGCTTCTTCGCCATAATAAGCAAACTTGTTGTTTCCTGAGAGTTCGGAGAGCAGGGGGTTTTCTAGTGGTCCGCCGTTTGTACGGGAAATGAAGAAATACCCGTCCTTGCTGTAAGTCATATTGGTGATAACGTCGGCAACCTGTTTTTGAGCCTGAAGGCGAGAAACATTATCCCATTGATAGAATGGTTCCACAGCAGCTCTGGCAAGTTTCATATAGTTCTGGAGTTCCAGCTGTTTTGATTGCCTGACCATCTGCTCAACAGCTTTGCCTTGCTCTGCAGCCAGTTTCTTGGATTGCGAGTCAATCAAGATCAATGCGGCAACTGAAATGAGTACTACCGGTAATATCGTCACTATTAGAAGCTTGGTCCTGAACGTCATGCGTCCGTTCCTTTTTCATCTATTGCTGAAAAATATATATTTTTCAGTCCTCTCCCTTGATTGAGATCAATCAATCTTTGCATTTTACCTTATCAGTATAACTACTGACACGATTGGGTAATTGCGCCTATTGTAAAATTTTCTTGAATTACGTATCAAGACGCCAAGGGTGGGATATTATAATACCCTTAATCGACAAACGGCTCAGCTTAAGCCGTTTACTAAAATATCTTGGAGGAGAATTCCAAATGGAAAGACGTAAGTTCTTAAAAGGCGCTGCGCTGGCCGGTACTGGTGTAGCGGCTGCGTCAACACTTGCAGCACCTGCTGTGGCACAAGCATCAAAGGATATGGTTATCGTATCCACTTGGCCACGTGACTTCCCAGGCCTGGGTCTACCAGCTCAGCGTTTGGCTGCTCGCATTGGTGAGCTCACAGAAGGCCGCCTGAACGTCCAGTACTTTGCTGCTGGTGAGCGTGTTGGTGCTTTTGACTCATTTGACGAAGTTGCATCAGGCAACGCTCAAGCATACATCGCTGCTGACTACTACTGGAAAGGCAAGCATCCTGGTTGGGCTGCATTCACTGCTATTCCTTTCGGTTTCACATACACAGAAATGGACGCATGGATCAAATATGCAGGCGGTCAGGAACTGTGGGATGAGATTGCTGGCGAGTTCGGTCTGAAAAACTTTGCTTGTGGTAACACAGGCGTTCAGATGGGCGGTTGGTTCAACAAGGAAATCGAATCCGCTGACGACCTGAAAGGTCTGAAAATGCGTATTCCTGGCCTTGGTGGTGACGTTATGTCCAAACTGGGTGCATCACCTGTATCACTTCCTGGTGGTCAGATTTATGAAAACCTTGTTTCTGGTGCTATCGACGCGACAGAGTGGGTTGGCCCATACAATGACTTCTTCATGAAGTTCTACGAAGCTGCGAAGTACTACTACTTCCCAGGCATGCATGAGCCAGGCGCACAGATTGCATTTGGTATGAACTCAGAGTTCTGGGGTTCCCTGTCTAAAACAGACCAGGCAATCATCCAGGCTGCTTGTAACGAGGAAAATGCTCGTACAATGGCTGAAACAAATGCATTCAACGGTGAATACCTGAACCGCTTGATCAATGATCATGGCGTGGAACTGCGTGAGTTTAACGAAGACGTATATGACTCATTCGGTGAAGCTGCTGCAGAAGTGCTCGAAGAAGCGCGCGATCATTCAGCACTTTCCAAGAAAATTTATGACAGCGTAACAGAGAAACGCGCTGAAATTGGTAAGTGGAGCGCATTGTCCGACGTGTCTTACACACAAAAACGCAACCGCGTTCTCGGGCTCTAAGACCTAATCATAAATATTTCGAAACGGGGCAGCATTGCCCCGTTTCTGTATAACTACGACAAGAAGTTTCCTCGGGGAGGGGTGAAGGGAAAACTTCCCGGTTCACCCGCAGTGACATGTCTTATTCAATACGCCTGTTTGGCTGGGCGATGCTTGCCTTGATGCTTGCATTCCTGATCAACAATTTTCTGACAATTGGTGGTGGTTTACCCGGCGCGGGTGCAATCCTGTCTGATGGTGCCGGAGCGCTGTCCTGGTTACAGGCCGCACTTTATCCGATCATGATTATTGGAGTGTTCTTTCTGCTGAAAAGCCGAAGTGAGAAAACTCTGAGAGAAGACAGTCAACTGATATCAAGTTACAACACCGTCTTTATTCGCTGTGCTTTCTGGGCTGTATTGATCGTAGGACTGGGTGACATGATCATCTCATTCCTGCGAGTAGAGGGCTTACTACCGGCGATAGTAGGCGAAGAACTCACAAAAGAACTCGGTAAATCAAGATTTCGCGGCCTTTATGTACATGTGCCGCTGATGCTTATCTCAATTGTAATCGGGTTTTTCACCCGTACACTAGGGTTTACATGGCTCACAATTCTGATTGTGGCAGCTGAACTCCTAATCGTTATCACCCGTTTCATATTCTCATACGAGCAGGCGTTCATGGCAGACCTAGTACGGTTCTGGTACGGCGCACTGTTCCTCTTCGCAAGTGCATACACTTTGCTGGAAGAAGGACATGTGAGGGTTGATGTGTTTTATGCAGGCTTCAAAGACAAAACCAAGGGTTTGGTCAACGCAGTTGGTTCCATCTTCTTGGGGATCAGTGTTTGCTGGACAATCCTCATCATCGGGATGGGAAGCAAAACATCCATCATAAATAGCCCGGTAGCCCGCTTTGAAGTGACTCAGTCAGGTTTCGGTATGTATGTGAAATACATGATGGCCGGTTTTCTCGGTGTATTCGCCATATCAATGATGATCCAGTTTGTGGCCTATTTGCTTGACGCTGTCGCTGACTATCGCGAAGAGCCCGGCAAGGTCAAAGCGCAAGGCGCAAGTGCGCACTAAGGAAATCTAGGAAAGATATTACAATGGAATTGCTGTTTCTCCTCATCCTTGTGCTCCTGATGGCATTTGCACTTGGTTCCGGCTACCCGGTTGCGTTCGCTCTGCCCGGTTCGGCGATTATTTCAATCATCCTTGCTGCTCTTTGCGGATATCTGTTCGCAGGAGATATGGATGCTTACTTTGCCCAAGGCGGTCCAGGCCAGTGGCTCAGTGCGGGGGTTACAAACCTTCGAGGGGTCTATTGGGAACCCGAACGAGATACGCTCATAGCGATTCCTCTGTTTATTTTCATGGGTATTATGCTTCAGCGCTCAAAGATTGCTGAAGACTTGCTCATCACCATGGCTCAGCTTTTTGGACCTGTTCCAGGCGGTCTTGGTATTTCCGTTGTGTTTGTGGGTGCCTTGTTGGCGGCTACCACAGGTATCGTGGGCGCCACAGTGGTCGCGATGGGACTGATCTCATTGCCTGCCATGCTGAGAAACAACTACTCTCCTTCACTGGCAACCGGCACAATTGCTGCTTCAGGTACTCTGGGTCAGATCATCCCGCCATCGATCGTTTTGATCATTCTGGCTGATCAGTTGGCAAGTGCCGCAGATCAGGCCGGAACAGCACGTAAGGCACTGTTTAAGGAAAATACCGGCGAAATCTCCATGCCATCCATGTTTGAAGTGGGCTCTACCAGCGCCGGCGAGATGTTCCTTGGTGCCTTCGTGCCGGGTATCGTACTCGTTATACTCTACATGATCTATATCCTCTGTTTTGCTGTCCTGAAACCATCTGCAGCGCCAGCTGTTTCTTATGACGGTAAGTTTGATGCGGCATTCTGGAGAAAAGTATTCCTCATTCTGGTACCACCACTTGCATTGATCTTCCTCGTGTTGGGATCAATCATTTCAGGTGTTGCTACCGTTAACCAGGCAGGTGCCATTGGCGCAGCTGGTGCACTTGTAATGGGTGGTTATCGCCTCACGGAAGGGCGTAAGTCAGCTTATTGGCCTGCAATACTCGCCATCGTTGCCCTTGTTTTTATCAGTTTTGTTGTCTCCAACTTCGATACTAACATCAAGAGTGTAGACAGTGCGGAAGATCAGCTCGGAATTGCGCTTGCTTCCATCGGTGTATTTGCATTGCTTGTTGCTCTTGGTTGGAGCGCTTGGCGTGTTCTGACAATTGAAGACACACTGCGCGGCGTGATGGTGGAAACAGCTAAGACAACTTCACTTGTGTTTATCATTCTTCTGGGTGCAGCGATGCTGACTGCCGCGTTCCGCGCTTTCGGTGGTGAAGAGCTCGTGAAAGAATTCCTGAACGGACTTCCAGGTGGCTTCTGGACCAAATTTGTCATCGTGATGGCTGTGATCTTTATTCTCGGTTTCTTCCTGGACTTCATCGAGATCGCAGTGGTCGTGGTGCCTATTGTTGCTCCAATCCTGTTGTCTGATCCATCAGCAAACGTTACTGCAGTTTGGCTTGGTGTGATGATCGGATTGAACATTCAGACATCGTTCTTAACGCCGCCATTCGGGTTTGCGCTGTTCTATCTTCGAGGGGTTGCCCCGGCAGCAGTTAAAACACTTGCCATGTACAAAGGCGTTGTTCCGTTCATCGCGTTGCAGCTGCTGGCACTGGCTATTGTTGGTGTGTATCCGTCACTGGTGAACTACCTGCCAAACCGCTCGCTGTTGTTGTCAGAGACTGCGCCGCCTCCACGAAATCCGAAACTGCAATATTGTGTGGAACAATATGTGGGTAATCAGTTCAATGAGAATGGTACGACTATTACCAATGCCATTGATTTGGCAGGAACATTGGATATCGGTGCACTGCCTAAATCACTGATCAAGGACTTCGACGACGGCCTGAAGAACGCCAAGGAATCCATGAATTTCCTTGCTGATGCATTTGCAGCCGAAGACAAGGCAAACGCAGCAGCTGTAGGTTATCGCCCACTCCATGTGCAGGTTCGCGACCTGCAACGCGACATGCGCCGTCACGATGCCCATATCAAGGAATTGGAGGATGAAGCGGACCTTCTTCGCGGCGACGAAAATGCGCCGAAACGGGATCGGATCGCTGAAGAGATCAAAGAGATCGAAGCAGAAAAAGAAGCGTTAGCTGCGCAAATCCCTGCTAATTGGGAAGAAGAGCACGACAAGTTCAAAGCGCTTCTCAAAGAAGAAAGCAAGCTGCGCAGTCAATTCCGCAGAGCTGCTGATGGAGCCTATGAACCGGTTGTGGAACTGGTGGCCACACTCCAGGACACCGGCAAATTTGTGGAACTAGGGCCAAACCTTGAAGGACTGGTAGAAGAAATCCAAGCTACCGAGCCTAAAGATATGGTAGAGAAGCTGAAAGCGCTGGAAAGCCAGTTTGGTGATATCAATGGTCCAGGCGATGTGAAAAAGGCGCTCTCCAAGGTGCGTAGAGCTTTAAGAGGCAAGTCACCGGATAAGGAAAAGGCAATCGAAGAGTTTGCCGGAGTTCGTGAAGCCTTCGACGAAGAGGTAAAATGGCGCTCTGAAGTTGCGGGTCAGGACATTCTGCCGAAAATTCAGCAGTACGAAGAAGCCATCAGCGAATCTATCGGTATACGGCTTCAGCCGAATATGTCCCGCGAATTGGGACTGTTCCTGGCTAGCTGTAATTCAGGACACCGCGATATCTCGCTGAATTTCTAATATCGTATAAAGATCCCAGGAAACTGCTTATGGGCTTCCTGGGGTCATTTTTTCCATCGTGTAAATCCGCAAACCAGTATGGCGCAGCACTAGGATCGCCACTTACTGAACCTATCTATCTATAAACGTCGCAGCTCTCATGAAACCTGCTTTAATGCTGCAGCGTTTCAAATCTCTCAAAAATTTAGAAAAAAGTGCCCCAAAAAACACTAAGTTTGCTACCGGCAGGGTGCCAATCACTGCGGGTAAGACCCCACCCCGAAACCTCAGTTCTTTTCAATTTTTTAAATGCATCCGGTGTTGGTTACGAACGGCAGGTATGTGGACTAACCGCCACCAACAAAATAATAAATTAGCCAGCAAGCGAAGTAATAACGATCACCATAAAGTGCCAAAAGTGACCAAGTTTCAAAATGGCACCAATGACTTAGAGCCTAAGTTGACAATCACGGTCCATATGGCCAAGTTGTAAACTTTCTTCTCTTTGGATATAGCAAATATGTTGAAGCTTATTTCAAGTTGGTATCAACGAAGAAGGTATCTGCATGAGCAAAGTAAGATACAGAGTTGTGGACTTTACATTGTAGGCAACTTCGGGCTTGCGCTTCCATATATTGGTGGGTCTTCTACTTTTCCTAATGACCGAATACTTAATAACCTGTCCGCTAGTATGCTTGATAAGGAAGCTGTTGGAGCCAGTGTTATTGCTGCACTCGATTATGCAGCTACTGTAAAAAAGCCTTCGATAATAGAAGATTACACACTTGCTAATTCCGAATTTTTGGATGGTATGGAGCGTCATAGAAAAAAGATTGGTATTGGAAAACGCAAGTTTGAAAGTCAGATGAACCTGATAACTATTAGCCGAATGCCAGGAGAGATTACCATTAGCAAGTGGAACCGTAGATATGGCAAATTTGCTTTCGAAGGATTAAGTTTGGCGAAGAATAATTCCGCACTTCCAATCGAAGCATCCAACCAAGAAATAGGCGAAGCGATTCTAGTATTGCGTGGGTATGTGGCGTAGTGGATTTGCAGAGGTGAATTTGAAAGTACATAGATTGTTAGTGGAAATTTAACCGTAAAGCTGCCGTTCATGATGATATGTCAGTGAACAAATTGAGTCAGAAACGGTACTTGCAGCAGCCACATGTTACTTGCTCAGCGAGGCAAGACAATTGTCCAACTAGGGCTCACAGCTGCTGCTCTACGCATTCTTAGTTTAACATTTCTTGTTCCTACTTATTCAACAATGCCGGCTTTTGCTTCCAATTCGACAATAAGAGAGGCAGGAATGGCATCCAATACTTCAATTGGGGAGGCACCTTGCGTATTTTCTAATTTGTAACGCAACTTGTTAGTGGGCCACGCTGGATTACTGCACAGTCAATCACGTGATCGGGTTTACTGAATATCATCCAGCACACTGAACCATCCTCACGCAATTTCCATTTCCGCACTGTGTACGATTGATTGCCTGTATAGTACTCAACCATATTCCCATCCCGCCAGTAATACTGCTGGGTTGACTTGTACACGAGCAGGGTTTTCTCAGTTACAATTGACCTAACTTCCTCGGTATTCCTGATTGATGTCCAATCTTGCGCGAAAACAATCCAACTTGATCCGATAATCATCAACGCTCCCAAAACGAGAATTCTCAAATGCATGTTTATTACCTCGAGTGGATCAATCAGCGTCCAAAATAATACCACACAACAATTTCTTTCGACACAAAATTGAAGGTGGATAGTTCAGTCAAAGACATCGGATCAATATCGTGAAAGGGCTCCAGCCGCCATTAGTCAATTCATCAATTCGATAAATGATTTTGTCGCTTCAGGCCCATACCTGTCGTTCGGTAGAATTTCGGAGTGTACCTTTAATCCAGGCAGAAGCCTTGTTCGCGGATATAACTGCCAAAGTCAGCCCTTTCAGGTCGGCTGTATTGCCGGACTTTATCATCTGACCATCCATAGTTAACTTTTTTACCAAATTCGTCCGAAAAACGTTGTTCCGAGTAAGGCTGATATTTGGATCGGCTTTCGTCATATGCATTGATCTTTTCTCGCAGGTTATCCTCGTTGTATTGATCAACGTGACATGTCACTTTCAATGGTAGACGTTTTGACATTGTGCGGTTCTGACTAGGATAGCCAAACGCCAATCCTGCAAACGGAAAGACATGTTGAGGTAGATTGAGCATTCTTGAAACTTCACGCGATTTGTTTCTAACCGCACTTATCGGACAGCAGCCCAATCCCATTGCTTCTGCAGCAGAAACGAATGCACCAAGCGCTATTGCAGCATCAGCAGCTGCATTCAAAAATGCATCAAGATGGTCATTTGCAAAGGTTACATTGTGCCATTCATGAATCAATCGTTGACGGCGGTTATTGCCGCAAAAGACTGCAATCATGGGTGCTTTGGCAATCCAGGTCTGGTCGGGGATCAGTTTGGAAATATGCTCCCGCTTTCCAGCAGATTTTATCAATATGACATCCCGTTGTTGCAGGTCGCTTTTTGTTGGAGATGCAAAAGCGACTGCACAAAGGATGTCGAGAAATTCTTCAGGAATTTCCTTTTCCAAAAATGCTCTGCATGATCCACGCGACAGCATTGAGTATAAATTTGCTGTCAAATTGCAGTCGGTATCCACACACGGAGCATCATCATATCTTGCGTTAATTAAATGTTGGAAACCTGAGGACATATCCTTGGACATCGAATACCTTCACTAATATGGTTTGTTAGGGTTGCTAACAAAAACAGTAAGAATTTATCGCGTTTATTAAGTGCATCTATCCTTTATATTATTGCACAAGCACCACTAAGGTGAAAGGAATAGCAGATACATGCCGGGAATGCTGACCGTTACAATTGAGCGTGGATCCGTCAAAAACACATCGGAAGAAGTTTTTGACGTACCTGCACAGGAGAACCAAACTGTTTTGGATGTTGTATCCTGGATACAGCAAAACCTTGATCCGACCCTTAGCTATCGATTTGCATGCCGTGTTGGAATGTGTGGTTCCTGCGCAATGATCGTAAACGGGATTCCGCGCTGGACCTGCCGTACACATATTTCAAAAGTACTCGATAATGACCGTTTAACGATTGGTCCACTTCGAAATCTACCAGTTATAAAAGACCTGACCGTGGATATGGATCCATTCTTTGATAAATGGGTTGATGCAGAAGGTGTACACCACGGTGAGCTGACAAGGGATGATCCGATTGCGCCGATCGACGAAACAAGTTCAGAACGCCAAGAAGCCAATTTGGGCATTGAATGTATCAATTGTTCGGTTTGCTACGCCGCATGCGATACGGTTTCTGGAAATTCAGACTATCTTGGACCCGCAGCGTTGCAACGAGCGTGGACATTGCTGAATGATGCAAAGGATGAGGGCCGCACAAAAATTCTAGATGCAGTCTCAGGAAAAGGGGGATGCCACAATTGTCATTCCATGGGGTCATGCACCGCCTATTGCCCGAATGAATTGGATCCGATGTCTGCAATTGCTGGGCTGAAGCGGGAAACGGCAAAGTCGTTTTTCCGAAGGGGGCGCTGATGCTGAATTTGCGTCTCTACATGATGCAACGGATTACGGCCTTGCTCATGGCACCTTTGGTATTGGGCCATCTGGCAATAATGATTTATGCGATACACGACGGCTTAAGTGCAGAAGAGATTCTGGGCCGAACACAAGGCTCAGTTTTTTGGTTTTTGTTTTATGGCGTCTTCACGGTGGCAGTGTCCATTCACGGAGCAATCGGTATTCGTACAATTGCGCATGAGTGGGTAGGTCTTAAGGGTAATCTCTTAGAAGTGTTCATGTGGGCAGTGGGCTGTGGTCTATTTTTGCTGGGAGCGCGAGCCGTTTGGGCCGTGACAATATCATGAACACAGCAAAAGCATACAAATCCCGTGCACATCCGCTTTGGCTTGCCTACATCTTGCATCGTGTGTCTGGCATTGGGTTGGCGCTTTTTCTTCCCTTTCATTTTTATGTATTGGCACTTGCAATGACAGACCCTGATCAACTGGATGGCTTTCTGGTGCTTACTCAATCCGGGCTCATCAAGCTTGCAGAATTTGGTTTGGTGTTTTTACTTGCCGTACACATGTTTGGGGGACTACGTCTCATGGCAATGGAATGGCTGCCTTGGTCGCCGCCGCAAAAGACACTTGCAGCAGCAGCTGCTGCGACTTCTTTTCTGATTGCCGGGCTCTTTTTCTTGCAGGCGGTGTGACATGCGTATTTCGGACATAGAACGTTATGATACAGATATTTTAATTCTTGGGACCGGAGGTGCAGGACTATTTGCAGCACTTCATGCTCAGCAAACCGCACCGGAAGGCACGAGGATTACAATTGCGGTTAAGGGATTGATCGGAAAATGCGGGTGTACCCGTATGGTTCAAGGAGGATACAATGTCGCCCTCGGGGGTGGAGACACAGTCGAGCGTCACTTCATGGATACAATCCATGGAGGAAAATGGCTACCCAATCAGGATATGGCGTGGCGGCTGTGTGAGCAGGCTGTTGTCCGCATCCGCGAGTTGGAAAATGAAATTGGTTGTTTCTTTGACCGAAATAGCGATGGTTCTCTGCATCAAAAAGCTTTTGCTGGCCAAACGGCTGACCGTACAGTTCATAAAGGCGATTTGACGGGCATTGAGATCATCAACCGCCTCATGGAAAAGGTGCTGGCCAGCGGTGTCGAAAAGCTGCAGGAACACCGTGCAGTAGGGCTAATTCCAACCAAAGAGGGTTCCGCATTATCTGGTGTGTTGATGATAGACATGCGTACAGGCAGGTTTCGCTTCGTGCGTGCAAAAACAGTTCTGATGGCAACCGGTGGCGGGCCTACAATGTATAAATACCATACGCCCAGTGGAGACAAAACGATGGATGGCCTTGCCATGGCCATGCGGGCAGGATTGCAATTGCGTGATATGGAGATGGTACAATTCCACCCGACAGGTTTGCTGGCAGGCGATCACACACGTATGACCGGAACGGTTTTGGAGGAGGGATTGCGCGGCGCAGGAGGACAACTGATTAGCCATTCTGGTCAGCGTTTCATGTTTGATTACGATGAAAAAGGTGAACGCGCCACGCGTGATGTTGTTAGTCGCGGCATTTATGCTGAAATGAAAAAGAACAATAATCCGGAGCAAGAGGGAGTGTTCATCTCAATGGCTCATCTTGGTCCGGATAACGTGCGCAAGAAATTCAAAGGCATGGTCAAACGCTGCGAAGATTGTGGATTTGATCTTGCCGCGGGCAAAGTCGAAGTTGTCCCGACAGCACATTATTTTATGGGCGGCGTAGTTGTGGATGTAGACACACGAACGGTTATGGAAGGCCTTTACGTTGCAGGTGAAGATGCTGGCGGCGCCCATGGTTCTAATCGGTTAGGCGGCAACGGGGTCGCCAACTCAACGGTTTACGGTGGTATTGCTGGAGATACGATGGGCGTAGATGTTCGCAACATGACTGTACGAGATGAAGATGAAGACGTGCTCGCGGCAGAGTTAGAACGCGCAATCTATCCCTTAAGCAAGAAGCCTGATTTTATCTTACCGCTTCGCAAACAGTTGCAGGATTTGATGTGGGATGAGGTTGGGGTTATACGAACAGAAGCAGGCATGAAACGTGGCCTTAATGGAATTGCTGAAGTTTCAGATGCACTCATGGATATCGGTGTAGCAGATGATAATCTGGCATTTAATCTGACTTGGCATGACTGGCTGAACCTGCGATCTCTGTGCGATATATCAGAGGTAATTGCAAAAGCGGGTATTGCGCGTGAAAATTCCAGAGGCGCGCACTATCGTGAGGATTTCCCAGACGCTGGAGCAATGGAAGACAGCGACTTTACGATAGCCCAAATGAAAGATGAAAAAGTCGAAGTCAGTCGTGCACCTGTTGAGTTTACAATTGTTCGTCCTGGCGAATCCATTTTACCTGAAGATGAACCTGAAACATTGGTAGCAGCACAATGATCCCAATAAACTTAATACAATCTACTGCTGAAACTCTCATGGACAAAGCGGCAATCGAAATCCCGCAAGATTATCTAGATGGTTTGAAGGCGGCTGCGAACACGGAAGATGGTGAATTATCATCGTTCGTCCTTCAAGCGATGTTGGAAAACTATGAAGCAGCCAAGGAAGATCGCCGTGCCATGTGTGGTGATACCGGCGTGCCGCGTTGGTTTGTAAAAATGGGCAATGAGGCTTCTATTGAAGGTGGCATGATTGCACTTGAAGCTGCTCTACGCCGCGCGACTGCTAACGCGACAAATGGAGTTCCACTTAGACCCAACCGCGTACATCCCTTGTGGCGCACAGACCATGACAATAATGTTGGTATCGGAGCACCTGAAATTGAATATGGTTTTGAACCGACCACTGGCGGGGAAAAGGCTGACTGGATTGATTTGATTACGGTGCATAAGGGTGGTCTCTTCGGAACAGATTATCGAATGCTTTTCCCCTCCGATGGTATTGAAGGCATTAAGCGGTTTTATCTGGACAGCTTAATGGCATTTGGAAAGCGTGGTCTTTCCTGCCAGCCAGCAATAATTGGGATTGGCCTTGGTGGATCAAAAGATATATGCATGACTTTAGGCAAACGTGCTTCAACCTTACGCATTGTCGGTAGTCGAAATTCTGATCCGCGCATCGCTGAAATGGAAGATGAGTTCAAGGAACTCGGCAACTCCATCGGCATGGGCGCGATGGGGTTTGTCGGAAAAAATATGGTGATTGATTGTAATATTGAAGTTGGCTATTGCCACACTGGCGGTATGCCAATGTCAGTCCATGCATTCTGTTTATCATCTCGCCGCGCGGTAGCTCGCATCTTCCCCGATGGCCGTGTAGAGCACCGCACTGATCCGGATTGGTTTACGCCATATCAACGGCGTGAAACCGTCGAATGGGAACCTCTTAGGGAGGCTGCTGAATGACGAAACTTCGCGAAATTCGATTATCTACTACACCTTCTGCAGAAGATGTTGCCGATCTGCGATTAGGCGATATCGTCTATCTCGATGGGTTGATGTATACCGCTAGGGAAGGCGTATATATGCGTGCACTTGATGACAAAGCCAATATCCCGATGGAATTGCCATCTAAGTCTGCTGCAAATTTTCATTGTTCACCAGCAGCCCGAATTAACGAAGACGGTTCCTTCGATATGGGTGCTGTAACCGCAACAGCCTCATTCCGGTTCGCAAAGTGGCTGCCGGAATGGATGGCGAAAACAGGTGCCAAGCTCATCGTTGGTAAAGGAGGCATGTCCTCCAAAGATTACAAAGATTATTTTGTGCCCAATGGTGCAGTTTATCTTTCCACTGTTGGTTACGGCACAGGCGCTCTGCTTGGCCGCGGTGTTGAAAATGTGGAAGCTGTTCACTGGAATGAGGAATTGGGTTTGGCTCAAGCCATGTGGGTCATCAAATGCAATCGGATGGGACCTTTTATTGTCGCTTCGGACTTAAACGGTGATTGTCTGTTTGAACGTGAAAATGCAAAGATCGCGCAAAACATAGACAAAATCTACGAAGGCACAAAGCCTGCAGTTCTGAAACGCTATGGCGAGAGTGACGACAGATCAGAAGAAGTGATCTAGCCCGACGAATTTTCTACAGTATCAATAAGAGACTGATACAGTGCATCAATTGCCTGCATTTTCAATTGATCTTCTAGATAGACCAATCCAAGTTCTCGCTTTGGTGCATCTGAACCAAGACTTATACGTTTTACAGGGACGCTCTCAAACGGTTTCACTGCAAGGTCGGGAACAATTGAAACACCCAGGTTGGAGTGTACCATACTTGCAATTGCCTCGGGGCTATCCAATTCCATCGTTTCGGTGACGCGAATGCGTTTCGATAATATCCAGTTGTCAATCAAAGTGCCCACAACAGCGCTGCGGTTAAATCTGATATAGGGTCTGTTTTTCAAAAGACTTATAGGGTCTCTTTCTGATTCTTCGGGTGCAGCAATCAATTGCATGGGTTCTTCTGTAATTTCGCGAAATACAACATTGATTGGCATCAGATGTGGCTTGGTAACAATGGCAACATCAATCGCTCCTCGCTCAACTTCTGCTAATAGCGTGCCGGTTAGTCCTGGCCGGATATGAAGTTTTACTTCGGGAAACCTGTTTTTGAGGGCAGCCATCGCTCGTGGGGTTAATCCGGTAAGAGTTGTACGCAGCGCCCCCAATCGGATCACGCCACTCAAACCTCCATCACTTAGTACCGAGGGTGCAAGATTATCGTAGTCTGCAATTAGTTTGCGTGCCTTTACCACAATCTGTTGAGCTAAAGGTGTTAATTCAGGCGTTCTTTTCTCGCGATTAAACAGTGTAACGCCGAGATCAGCTTCCAGGGTTTGCATTTGTTGACTAACCGCTGCATGTGTAACATGTACAATTTCAGCCGCAGCACTAAAAGTTTTAGCATCAGCTATCGCGACTAGTGTTCGAAGCAGTCGTATGGTCATGAGAATCTCAAATTACTGAAAGTTTTTCTTTAGATATATGAAAAGGAAATTCACCTTCTCAAAGAATCGCTTACGTCCAAACTGAAGTCAAGGTAGCAGAAATCGGTATCGTGATACTTGTCGCAAACGATGTCATCGTAATTCTTCTGGTTTCGCTTTGATCCGTTCTCATTGTTGCAATGATCGATGAAACGTCCGATCCACACTTCCAAATTACGAACCGGAAGTAGTTCGCCAACAGGTTACGGTTGTTCGATTTTGCTCTGGCTATGGGGCTGCCTTAGCCTCTTAAAGCTGAACATATAAGATTGTTGTTTCAGTCATGGCTCGCACCGTCTGCCCAGTCAAAGATGTAATCTTCGGGAACTGTTACTTCATCCAAGCATGCAACATTAACAACAATCTGGTCTGGGTAACGGCGACGTTTATGGTGGGTGTAAACGCCGCAGTTATTGCAGAAGAAATGCTCCGCAATTTGCTTGTTCCATTTATAAGAAAGCAAATTTTCCCCCCCAGTGACGATTTCAAAACAGCTATTATGTTCGGCTTTCATCATGATGGATTTCTTGCGGCATAGTGTACAATTACATTTGTATATGCCTTCCATAATATCATCTGAGCGAAATTCAAATTTTACGGCGCCGCAATGGCATGATCCCTCATATGTTTTCATCAATGTCTACTCCCTACAACTCCAATCTAGAGCGCCATTATTATCAGAGCAATTTCTATTCACCGGCGGCAAGGTCAAGGCGCAGTGGGCCAACTGAACTTCGGACTACCAGTTCAGGCTTGCAGCACAGGCTGGTGACAGGTTGCCGCTCCATGATGGCTGAAGAAAGCTTTTCGCCTGCCGTTGTTCCAATGAAACTGGCCGGTAAACGGACAGTCGTAAGCGAAGGCTCGAGGTGTTGGTAAGCCCGAAAGTCACCGATCCCCGATATTGAAACGTCGCGCGGGACCTTCAGGCCCAGACTGACCGCACAACTGATAACGCCCCAGGCAAGCACATCATTGCCACAGATTACTGCGCTTGGCCGGGACGGACCTTCAAAAAGTTGAAGTGCCCGGTCCTTGGCAACCGAAACGCTGTAGGGCACGTCCAGACACCACTCTGGGGGAACATTGATTTTGTCCGCCTCCAGCACCTGTTGGACGCCTTCGAAACGGTCAGAGGCCCTGTCGTTGCCTTCCAAGGGTGGGAAAACTAGCGCCACATCGCGATGCCCCTCTGCCAACACATGCGTAGCGATCATCCGCCCGGCATCGACGTTGTTGGCCCCAACGCAAGGAAGCGATGTTTCCTTGTCATAGTTCCACAAAATGATTGATGGAGTGTCGTTACTGGCGAGCAGGTCGAAAGTTTCCGCTGCATGGGCAGTGCCTATCAGCGCCACACCATCGACCCTGTGTTCCAGCAATTTGCGTAGGACGCGATACTCGCGATGCAGGTCATAGCCGTGGGTGGCCAGCAATATCGTGAAGCCCCGCTGATCAACCGATTCAGAGAAAGCCTGGACAAGTTCGGCGAAGATCGTATGGTCGATTGTCGGCACGATCAGACCGATTGTGGCACTGCGAATGCCGTGGATCATCTGTGCGCCGCGGTTGCGAATATAGCCCAGTCGACGCACCACTGAATCAATCTTTTTGCGGGTCGCTGGCTTGACCAGATCAGGATGGTTGAAGCTTCTCGACACCGTTGACGGTGACACATTTGCAGCATTTGCAACAGCGATGATGTCAGGCTTTTCTTTCTTTTTTTCAACCATTTAAACAGTCATTTTTGCTTAAAATGAAAACATTTGCATTACTATTTTCATTAATTAGAATGATATCTGATGACGCGCAATAATGCGATCAAAAAAATAATGTGCATCAATCGTTTGGGAGGACGAATTATGAAGAAACTACTTGGAACTGCAGCATTTGCCGCAACACTGCTAGCGGCAGGGGCAGCCTCTGCTTTTGAATGTAAACGGCCGGAGGCGTCTTTTGACAAGCCGGGCGGCTTTCCGGAACGCGCTCTGACCATGGTCGTACCTTATGGACCAGCGGGCGGATCGGGTCAGGTGGCTGCCGCCATGGCAGAGGCTGTGACAGAACTCACCGGCATTCCCATCAACCGTGACCACAAGCCAGGGGGATCCGGGACAGTGGGCATGACGGCTTACATGGCTGCTCCTGCTGATGGCTACAACGTGCTTGAGCACATTGACGATGCGTCTTCTGCGCATGCATTGGACTCTTCACTGCCTAATCCGGCGAAAGATTTGATTCCACTAGTGGTTAGCCAAGTGACATTCAGCCAAATTTACATACGGTCGAATGAAACACGCTTCACCGACTGGCCTTCCTTCGTGGAGTGGGTGAAAGCGCAGGATGGAAAAGCAACAATCGCGAACGTGTCAAAAGAAGGCTCTATGGAGCGGGTGACAATGGGCTTTATCACCGACGCAACAGGTATGTCGATCCAGCAGATTTCGTTCGACAAGGGTGCCCCGCGTTATGGTGCCTTGCTAGGTGGACAAGTTGATGCCTTGTTCGAACAACCTGGTGACGTGCGCAACTTCTTGGACGCAGGACAATTCAAGCCGATCCTTACTATCTTTGACGAGCGTCCAGAAGCATTCGCTGACACAATGACACACCGCGAAGCGGGCATGGATTTCGATCCGCTGCTTCGTTTCCGTGGATTTTACGTACATGCTGACGCGCCTGCCGACCGGGTTAACTGGCTGAAATGGGCGTTCCAGCGCGGCTATTGCGAAGACAGCTATCAGGCGTTCAATGAAAGCAAATTCATGACCGTCATCGACAGCTATCGTGACACCGACGGTGCGAAGGAACTGATCACACGGTCGGTCGCGCAATACCGCGATGTTTACAAGGCAATGGGCCTGGAAGTTAAGTAAGACAACCATGTGACACTTTGCGTGGCGCCATCAGGCGCCATGCATTTTCTATACCTTGGAGGGACACACCTTGGGACGTTTGACACGCACCCATTTAGTTGAGGCAGGAGTCTTTCTGCTGGTTGTTGCGATCTTTTTTGGGTTTTCTTTCGAGTTCAATCAGCCCATTGAAATTTATCGCTACGGCGCGACAGCATGGCCTCGAGTTATCATTGGCATTTTGCTGATCGCGACGCTTGGGAATATCTGGTTTCAATATAAAAATGGGTCATCTTCGCAAGACACGATAGGCCAAAGTGATGATGGAGCCGATTTCAGCGATCCTGGAACGATCAGACGGATGACGGCAGTTCTGCTGACGCCTTTTGTTTTTGCATGGTTACTTAAGCCAGTTGGTATCTATTTTTCCGCTCCCTTTTTTATTGCAGCCATTATTTGGCTGTTCGGCGAGCGCCGTTGGAAAGCGATCCTGATCATGACGGTTGTAATTTATTTTCTGTTCATTGGCCTATTCCTTGTCGTTTTGAATGCACCGCTGCCGCAGGGCAACGTATCGCCATTCTATGACTATAGTGCATGGGTCTTGAAGATGAACGGTAAACTGCAGGGTCTATGAGCAAGCCATGATAGAGAACTTTCTGTCCGGATCCGCAGCCCTTTTTGGGGATCCATTCACCATCGGAATTTTTGTTTTTGGGGTAATCGGCGGCATGCTTTTCGGCGCTATTCCGGGTGTCAGTATGCTGACGCTTGCTGCGATACTACTGCCATTCACTGCTGCACTTGAACCCTCTCAAGGCGTTATGCTTTTTGCGGTGATCTACTGCACCGGGACCTATGGCGGTGCGATCACTGCAATTCTGTTCAACATCCCCGGTTCTGCTGAAAACGCACCAACGGCTTTCGACGGCTATCCAATGACCCAAAATGGTCAATCTGGTAAAGCCGTGGGCGCTGCAGTGTTGTGTTCAGCTATCGGTGGTATAGCTTCTGCTCTGGTGATGATGGCAGCTACCGAACCGCTGGCTAATTGGGCCATTCGTAATATCGGTCCACCAGAAATTTTCGCACTGGTCTTTTTCGGTTTGGCCGTCGCGTCCTCCATCGGAGCGCGAACCATTTGGAAGGGGTGGATGTCTGTGCTTATCGGGCTCTTGATCGCAACGATCGGGCAAGACCCGGTGGGTGGAATAAACCGTTACAACTTTGGCCTTACAGATCTCGCCGCCGGGATAGCATTTGTACCTGCCATATTGGGCTTCTTTGCCGTTTCAGAGATCTTCGTACAAGCCGAGAAAAAAGCGAGTGGTAAATACAAGGCGCCGAAGGTATCTATGTCCTTCCCGTCTTGGCTTGAGCTATGGATACACAAGATTGCAGTCGTCCGATCCATCATAGTCGGATTCCTGTGCGGTATTTTGCCCGGTATCGGTGCAACATTGGCGGCCTTCATGAGTTATGGTGAAGCCGTTCGCTGGTCCAAAAAACGTGAAGAATTTGGTAAAGGCAAACTTGAAGGCGTGATTTCGGCGGAGACCGCGAATAATGCTGCCACCGGTGCTGCCATGATCCCGCTATTAGCCTTGGGTCTTCCGGGCGGAGCGCTGACCGCGATGATGGTTGCAGTCTTTCAGATGCATGATCTGCAACCAGGACCGTTGGTCTTTTTGCTATCGCCAGATCTGATCTGGATTGTCTTCGCGGCAATGTTTTATGCCAACCTTTCGATCTTGATTATCGGCTTGGTTGAAACCAAAACGATCCTTAACCTTCTCAAGATCCCGTTTCAGTTTCTCGCACCCCTAATCCTAATGCTGGCAACGACCGGCGCCTATATTGGCCGTGGGTTGGTCCTTGACGTTATTGTCATGTTCCTTGCTGGCATCTTGGGCTATCTGTTGCGCCGTTCCGGGTTTTCCATCCCAGGCATCGTATTGGGATTGATCTTGGGAAAAATAGGCGAACAAAATTTCGCACAGGGAATGCAGATGGTCCACTACGATCTAGTGACCTACTTCTCGCGCCCGATCTGCGCAATTCTGATTTTTGCGGGTGTCATTACACTTGGCTCCAGCATATACCGAGCTTTTAGAGCACCAAAACCAAGTCAGCAAAGCACCAGCGAATCTTAAGAGGATGCAAAAATGAGTGAAGCCGGCATTGAAGCGATCGTTGCACGGGCAAAAGCGGCCCAGTCACGGTACGAGACAGGAGGATCACAATCACGCTACGATCGTGCCGCGCAGGCCGTAGCATGGGCAATTATGGAACCAGCTAGGAATCGCGATCTAGCGGAACTTGCCGTGCAGACCACAGGCCTTGGAAATGTGCCTGACAAAATCACTAAAAACCATCGCAAGACACTCGGGCTGATGCTCGATATTCAAAATGCTAAGACCTTTGGTGTTATATCTGATGATCCGGCAACGGGCATAACGGAAATCGCGCGTGCTAAGGGTGTCGTGGCAGCGATAGTACCCTCAACAAATCCTGCCGCCACACCGGCCAACAACATCATCAACGCCCTTAAATGCGGCAATGCGATTGTAATCGCACCTTCGCCCAAAGGTGTGGCCTGTGCGGAAAGGTTGTTGGAATATGTGCATGCAGAATTCGCCAAGATCGACGAAGATCCGGATCTGGTGCAGATGGTGCCGGCCCCAGGATCAAAAGAAAAGACGCAGGCGTTGATGGAAGCTTGTGACATGATCGTCGCCACCGGTAGCCAAAACAACGTACATCGCGCTCAAACCGCAGGCACGCCAGCTGTAGCGGTTGGTGCTGGCAATGTGACGGTGATTGTGGACGAAACCGCCGACCTGGATGCCGCAGCCGAAAAGATCCGTGCATCGAAGTGCTTTGACAATGCAACCTCTTGCAGCTCAGAAAATTCTGTTGTTGTGGTCGACGCAGTCTATTCTGCCTTTGTTGACGCGATGGCGCGGACTGGTGGTGCGCTGGTGGAGGATGAGGCCAGGATCGTTCCCAAGCTTTGGCCTGACGGTCATCTGAACCGTTCAGTGATTGCGCAAGATGCTGATAAAATGATCGACGCTCTCGATCTTGATGTTCCTGAGGGAACTGACTACATCGCCGTTCCAACAAGCGGCATTGGACCTGACCATCCTTTATCGGGAGAGAAGTTAAGCCGAGTTCTTGCGCTGTATCGAGCACCAAATTTCGAAGAAGCCGTATCTGTGACGCGCCGCATTCAAGCTCATCAAGGAGCAGGTCATTCCGTTGGCCTACACTCCACCGATGAAAGCCGCGCAAGAATCTTGGCGACAGCCATCCCCACCAGCCGCGTGATCGTCAATCAGGCGCACACATTCGCCACGGGTGGCTCGTTCACAAACGGTATGCCATTTTCGCTGTCCATGGGCTGCGGGACTTGGGGTGGCAATTCGGTCAACGAGAACGTCCATTACCGACACTTCATGCAATCCACAAAGATCATCCGCGAAATACCGTCGCGAGAGCCAAGCCTGAATGAGATCTTTTCTGATTACTGGGATACGGCCGGCCAATGAAGTTCGATCGCCAAACTCCGCCAGTCGGAACTGTCCGTGATTGGGTGGATTCACGGGCAAACGATGGCGGCACAGCGTTTGTGTTTCCGGAAACAGGGGAAATATTGACCTGGCCAGACCTGAAAACACATGCAGAAAAAATTGCCAGTGATTTGACCGCACAAGGAATCTCGAAGGGTGAAAGCGTCGTTGTGATGCACCCCAATGGGCTCGAAGGAATCAAGGCACTCTTTTCCGCGCTTTATGGTGGGTTTCGCGTAACCATGCTTAACCTTGCGGCGGGTCCCGATGCTTTAGGTTATGCAATGGAACATTGTGAAGCGCGCATTGCATTTGTTCATGATGCGCAGTTGGAAAACTTCAATCAGGTTCGACCAGACAATCTAAACTGTTTTAAGGCGAGCGGCGAAAGCACAGAACTGCACGACGTTGCGCCAGCCGACGATGCTCTGTTGATGTATACTTCTGGCACCACTGGACGTCCGAAGGGGGTCGTACACACGCAATCTAGCTTGCTTGCTGGTGGATGGACCGTCAGCGTGGCGCATGAACTGACACCTCAAGATCGCGGTATGGGTGTTCTGCCATTTTACCATATCAATGGGTTGTGCGTTTCCGTCATGGGAAGCTTGGTTTCAGGCGGATCGCTTGCCATGGTATCGCGGTTTTCCGCCAGTAAGTTCTGGGGGCAGGCCGCCGACGGGGGCATCACGTGGTTTTCCGTGGTTCCCACCATAATAAGCCATTTGCTGCACGGCGCAGCTGAACCTGAACCTTCTCTAAAGGCACAACTTCGATTTGCGCGATCCGCTTCATCAGCGCTTGCAGTGGAAACGCAATGCGCCTTTCAGGACCGTTTTGGGCTCCCGATAGTGGAGTCCCTTGGTTTAACTGAGACGGCGGCGCAGTGTCTGTCCAATCCGCTTGATCCAACACTTCACAAGATTGGATCGGCCGGCATAGCGATTGGCAATGAGGGCCGTATCGCCAATGAAGGAGGAAGGGAATGCGCACGCGGTGTGGAGGGCGAAATCCAGATCCGTGGCCCCAACGTCATGAAGGAATACCTTCGCAACCCTAACGTCACCGCCGATACCTTTCATGAAGATTGGCTTCGCACTGGCGATTTGGGCCGTATGGATGAAGACGGATATGTCTTTGTTACCGGACGGCTCAAAGAGCTGATTATCAAAGGTGGTGAAAACATCGCGCCACGAGAGATTGACGAAGCCCTTTACGAGCATCCCGATGTTGTTGAAGCAGCTGCTTTTGCGCGACCGTGCGATCGCTATGGCGAGCGTGTTGAAGCTGCCGTCCGACTTAGCGAGCATTCAACAGCCAGTAGCGCTGACCTACGCGCGCTTTGTGTGGAGCGCGTTGGGCAATTCAAAGCTCCTGACGTTGTGCACATTCTTCCCGAACTACCCAAAGGTCCGTCAGGGAAAATTCAGCGGTTATATCTCAACGAGATGCTCTACGGGGCATAAGAATTTTGCCATCACAATGCAGTCAAGCTAGGCCGATGAAGATCAAACGACACCCCATCAAAAAAAATGCAACCAATACCACCTTGCGGAACAGCTCCTGACTGATCCGGCCTCGTATCACTTCACCAATTCGAAAACCGATTAGCACAATACAGAGCGCCAGTGCTGACTTTATCAGTACCTGAAGGGTCAGAATGCCAGCTACCAACTGTCCCGCGCCTAACGGAATTACACCGGCGAGAAACAAAAAACCGGTTGCGCCGATAAAGGTCTCCTTTGAAACATCGCGGGCAACTAGATACATCGCAACCGTCGGCGACCAGATTGAACTGATCCCCCCAAGCGTTCCAGAAAGGATGCCAAACCCAAGGTGCCATCCGCGCCCCGGTCCGATCTTAAACTTGATTGGAAATAAAAGATTGAGCGAAAACAGGACCATGGCAATGCCAATTGCAACCGTCAAAAGAGCAGTTGGATAATCAGCAATAAACATGGACGCTACGAAAATGCTGACCATGATTGCGAGAGCAAACAGCCAGTATTCCCGGGCAATCATCCCTTTGTTCGGGGCATGGGCAAACTGCAGTGAATTGGTCGCAAGGATCGACAACCATAATAAGGGAATGGCCTCCGCCGGTGGCATGATCAATGTCAGGAATGCCATGGAGGCAGCCGGCAACCCAATCCCCAGTACGCCCTTTATGATCGCGGCAAACAGGAAAATTAGGACGAGCTGAGCCGCTAGAGCGGGATCGAAGTCTTGAACAAGTGTTGTAATCACTTCCATCATGGGTAAGTCTTCTCGTTCAGCAATTTTACAAGACTTATCGCATCGCGCTTGGATACATCCTCGACCTGCAGCTGAAATCTTTGTATATCTATAGCTATTCTCCTTGACCTTCGCCGGTCTCACCTTCACCGTTGTGCTGTGCAAACGCAACATTTTTAGACAAGACAATGCAATCAGGACGACATTTTCAGCAAATTCCAGGACTTAACAAAACACCTGAACGAATACAGCGGGCCATGGATTGCACTGCTACGCATGCTTTTTGAGTTACATGGCTGGCAGATTGCCGCGATTCTAGCCACATATCTGTTCGCGGCAACTGCCAAGGGGATAACAGGGCTTGGATTTTCCACAACTTGTCTGCCTATTCTGGCGTTGCTGGTGGGCTTGAAAGATGCCCTGCCTTTGGTCATTATTCCGTCCATATATTCCAACATCGTTGTGATGCGCCAGGCAGGACGATTTGGGGAAACAATCGGGCGCTTTTGGCCTATGTTTTTGGCCCTGTTGCCCGGTCTTACACTTGGCCTCTGGACACTCGCCTTCATTGATGGAGCATTGGCTGGAGCCATTTTGGGGATCATTTTGCTAGTTTGGTGTGCGTTTAGCTTCGCTAGGCCCGAACTATCCTTGGCTGCGCATTGGGAACGTCCGCTCGCCCCGTTTTCAGGGTTCATAACCGGTATTATCAACGGTGTTACAGGTTCCCAGGTAATGCCGATGGTTCCATTTCTAATGATGCTGCGGCTGGAGCGAAATCTGTTCATTCAGGCAGTGAACTGCTCATTTACCCTATCCAGTATGATCATGGCGATGGGCCTTGGTTTGCTTGGCCTGTTCTCGTCGCAGGACATTCTGATCTCGGTGATCGGCGCGTGTTTGGTCACTTTTGGTTTGTCCGTGGGAGCCGCCATCCGGAACCGACTATCAGAGACACTGTTTCGGCTGGGAATCCTTGTTATGCTATCGTTGATGGGGCTTGGATTGGTTGTCCCGGTATTGCTTTGAGCAATTTAATTGAAGTCTGCTTTGGTCGATAATCTCGGAGGACCATCACCACCTTCCAAGGTCAGCACCCCCCAATAGAATCCAATAATGCAGTTTTGTTTTCAAGTATCTGTCGCCCACAATTTGAATTTCTTGTGACTATTGTATTAGCGTGGCCAACAAATCTCTAAAACGGAGTTCGTTCCTTGCAATAGTGCAGTCGAACAAATGTCTGAATTTGACGTTCAGTGTCGTTTCAGATCACAAAGTTCTAAAGGGTTTAAATATTTCTGACGGCATGTCTCAAAATGTGTCAAATTGCTAGAGTAGGGCGAGCCACTGATAACGCTGCAAATTAACAATTGTTTTGTTTGTGAAAAATGGTGGGCGATGACGGGATCGAACCGCCGACCTACTCGGTGTAAACGAGTTGCTCTCCCAGCTGAGCTAATCGCCCTTAAATCAATATGATCTGACTAAATTTTCACCACTTTCACCTACTGGTTTGTGAAAGTGGCGCGAGTGACGAGACTTGAACTCGCGACCCCCGGCGTGACAGGCCGGTACTCTAACCAACTGAGCTACACCCGCGTAGTTGATGTTTATCATCGAACTGGCGCATGAATTACGGTTTTGTTGCGATCAAGTCAAGCAAGATAATGCGCCTTTTCCAAAAAACTTGCGATCACGGTAAAAGCATCTGTTATACCATGGTTACAGATGCACAAATTACTTGGCTTTTGACTTGCGAAACTGCGCTAGGTGAGCTAGGCCATGGCAGAGGCATTATTAATCAGGCACCGTCTATAGTGGCGATGCAAAAGCTCCGGAGGCTTTTTGATGGAACTGATTCTGAACGAATACCTTCCAGTAGTTATCTTTATGGGTCTTTGTATCGTTATCGGGCTGGCACTTGCCGTGGCACCTTTCCTGGTCGCGTACCGGGCGCCCGATGCGGAGAAACTATCAGCATATGAGTGCGGTTTTAACGCGTTTGATGATTCACGCATGAAGTTTGATGTCAGGTTCTATCTGGTAGCAATCCTGTTCATCATATTTGACCTGGAAGTGGCATTCCTGTTCCCATGGGCAGTCAGCTTTGGAACACTCGGCTGGCTGGGCTTTGTTTCAATGTCAATTTTTCTTGCCGTTTTGACCATCGGCTTTATTTACGAGTGGAAGAAGGGTGCTCTCGAGTGGGATTAATCCCTCACTCATGATGTCACGGGGCAGAGACAGTTAGACTGAGAAGAGATCGCATGAGCAACACAACTCTAATCGCACCACAACCAAAGGGTATCATCGACCCTAAAACGGGTGAGCCAATTGGTTCCGATGATGCTTATTTCGGTGAAATCAACAATGAACTGGCCGATAAAGGGTTCATAGTTACCTCCACAGATGATTTGATCAACTGGGCCCGGACAGGCTCTTTGATGTGGATGACGTTCGGACTGGCCTGTTGCGCCGTTGAAATGATGCAGATGTCCATGCCGCGTTATGATGCGGAACGGTTCGGCTTTGCGCCACGTGCCTCCCCAAGACAATCCGATGTGATGATCGTGGCAGGCACTTTGACCAACAAAATGGCACCGGCACTTCGCAAGGTGTACGACCAGATGCCTGAGCCAAGATACGTGATCTCCATGGGATCATGTGCCAATGGTGGTGGCTACTATCATTACTCCTATTCAGTGGTTCGCGGTTGTGATCGGGTTGTCCCGGTAGATATTTATGTGCCCGGTTGCCCTCCCACTGCTGAAGCTTTGCTGTACGGTGTAATGCTACTGCAAAAGAAAATCCGAAGAACTGGCACAATTGAACGATAGATGGGCGAGCCGTTATGGATGACAAATCTGATACCGTTGAAGAGGTACCCGCGAACAAAGCTTTGGCGGACCTGGTAAACAGCGAACTTTCAGGCAGCATCAAAGAAGTTGTTGAAGCCTACGGTGAATTGAACTTGACTGTAGATCGCGATTCAATCGTGCAGGTGCTGCGTTTCCTGCATGATGACAGCAGGACGCAATTCATTTCAATGATTGATATTTGTGGTGTGGATTACCCTGGGGACGCAGAGCGTTTTGAGGTGGTATATCATCTCCTCAGTCCAAAACAGAACGCTCGTATAAGGGTCAAGCTGAGAACCAGTGAAGATGCTCCGGTGCCGAGTGTGACAGCTGTATATCCAGGAGCGGATTGGTTTGAGCGCGAGGCTTACGACATGTATGGCATTCTGTTCACGGGTCATCCGGATCTTAGACGCATTCTCACAGACTACGGTTTTGACGGTCATCCTCTACGCAAGGACTTCCCGCTAACTGGTTATGTTGAGGTCAGATACGATGATGAAGCAAAACGCGTTGTCTATGAACCTGTACAGTTGAGACAGGAATTCCGCGATTTTGATTATGAGAGCCCTTGGGAAGGTACAGACTATATCCTTCCGGGTGACGAAAAAGCGGATACGTGAGGTAAAGATGGCTGAGAGAAGCATCTGTTTTCTGGTGATGCGGAAGGTGATCAATCATGACCGAGCATAACGTTCGAAATTTTAACATCAATTTTGGCCCACAACATCCGGCAGCTCACGGCGTGTTGCGACTGGTGCTGGAATTGGATGGCGAGGTTGTGGAGCGTGTTGATCCACATATCGGGTTACTGCACCGGGGAACGGAAAAGCTGATCGAGCACAAGACCTATCTTCAGGCTGTTCCTTATTTTGATCGGCTGGACTACGTGGCTCCAATGAACCAGGAGCATGCCTTCTCCCTTGCAGTGGAGAAACTGGCCGGAATTGAAGTGCCACGTCGCGCGCAACTGATCCGGGTATTGTACTCTGAAATTGGCCGTATCCTCTCTCATTTGCTCAATGTCACGACCCAGGCAATGGACGTGGGTGCATTAACACCGCCGCTTTGGGGATTTGAAGAGCGTGAGAAGCTTATGGTCTTCTACGAAAGAGCATGCGGTGCAAGAATGCATGCTGCTTATTTCCGTCCTGGTGGAGTGCATCAGGACCTACCAGATGACCTGATTGATGACATTGATGAATGGTGCGATCCGTTCCTCAAAGTGGTTGACGATATTGATCGCCTGCTCACTGAAAACCGGATTTTCAAACAACGTAATGTAGATATCGGCATCATTAGCCTTGAAGATGCATGGGCATGGGGCTTTTCAGGCGTAATGGTTCGCGGTTCAGGTGCTGCTTGGGATCTTAGAAAAAGCCAGCCTTATGAATGCTACGAGGAGATGGAATTTGACATCCCCGTTGGCAACAACAACGACAACTATGATCGCTACTTGATCCGCATGGAAGAGATGCGTCAATCAGTGAAGATCATGAAGCAATGTGTGAAAAAACTTCGTGTGCCAGATGGGCAGGGGCCGGTGTCAGCAACAGATGGTAAGTTCGTGCCGCCTAAGCGTGATGAAATGAAACGTTCAATGGAAGCGTTAATCCATCACTTCAAGCTCTATACAGAAGGGTATCACGTACCGGCTGGCGAGGTTTACTGTGCAGTTGAAGCACCTAAGGGTGAATTCGGTGTTTACCTGGTGGCTGACGGCACCAACAAACCTTACCGTTGCAAGCTGCGAGCCCCTGGTTATGCACACCTTCAAGCGATGGATTATATGTGCCGCGGCCATCTTTTGGCGGACGTATCGGCAATTCTGGGCTCTCTCGATATCGTGTTCGGAGAGGTGGATCGATAATGAAACGGGGCATTCCAATTCTGGCTGCTTTTGTGATCACAGCCTGTTCCTCGACCACTTCACCGGTCACTTCGGAACAGCAGGAGTACCCGAAATTGGAAAAACGGGCTCTGGAAAATATTATGTGTATTTTCGAAAACCAGACCCGTTGCGATCATATTATTGAAAACAGAACCATCTTTGCTCGATTCTTCGCACCTGCCGATCTTGGAGGGCTTTCTGCAAAACAGAAAATCAGGGGCCGCCGCGTGACTACCAAATTTGTAGTTGAGGCAGCTGCCTCCATTCAGCAATGTCAACGCACATCATCAGAAACAATATCACTTATAAAGGACGTAAAAATTTCTGGCGGAACCTATCGCGTCGAAGGCACCAAGCCTTTGGAGCAGGGGCAGTCAGTATGCTTTATTGCTCCTGAACCTACGGAAGGCTCTTAAATGTCTGTTCGTCGTTTGGCTGAAGATACGCTCCAGCCAGAAAAATTCAATTTCAACCGCTCTAACACCTCAGTGGCGAAAGGGTGGATTAAGAAATATCCGAAAGACCGTAAAGCGTCAGCGGTTATTCCTTTGTTGATGATTGCTCAGGAACAAGAGGGTTGGGTTACCCGTGCTTCCATCGAGCATATCGCTGAGATGCTGGAGATGCCGTATATCCGCGTGCTGGAAGTGGCCACTTTCTATACGCAGTTTATGCTGCAGCCGGTAGGCACTAAGGCACACATTCAGGTTTGTGGAACCACGCCATGCATGCTGCGCGGCTCTGAAGAGCTGATGAAAGTCTGCAAACGCAAGATCAATGAGCAGCAATTCGAAACAAATGCTGAAGGTACTCTTTCCTGGGAAGAAGTTGAATGCCAGGGTGCTTGCGTAAATGCGCCAATGGTTATGATTTTCAAAGATACATACGAAGACCTAACTCCAGAGCGCCTTGAGGAAATCATTGATGCTTTTGAAGCCGGTAAGGGCGCTGACATCAATCCGGGACCACAGATAGATAGAATCTATTCAGCTCCAATCGGAGGTCCAACCACGCTTACAGATAGTCCAGACGTGAAATCTGGTTCAAGAAGCTCAAAGTCAAAGTCTGCAAAATCAAATGGTGCGGCAAAGCCGACTGCTAAACCGGTTGCAGCCAAAGCAGTCGCTTCCGCTGAAGCGGCAAGCCTGGATGACAAAAACCGTCCTCCACAAATGGAGAAACCAGCTACGCCGGATGATCTGAAGCTGATTTCCGGTGTTGGTCCGAAACTGGAGGGTGTCTTGAACGGTTTGGGTATCTACACTTTCGCGCAGGTTTCCAAGTGGAAAAAGAAAGAAATTGACTGGGTAGACGGCTATTTGAAGTTCAAGGGACGAATTGAACGAGACGATTGGTTGAAACAGGCTAAAGCGCTCGCCAAAGGTGGCGTTGAGGAATACGTCAAGGTATTCGGCAAGAAACCGCGATAAGGTGTTTAGGTGAACTGAGATGCTTCAAGACAAAGACAGAATTTTTACAAACATCTACGGCCTTCATGACAAATCCCTGAAAGGCGCTATGAAACGTGGACATTGGGATGGCACGAAAAAGTTCATCGACAAGGGAGCCGATTGGATCATTGATCAGGTCAAGGCTTCCGGTTTGCGTGGCCGTGGCGGTGCTGGGTTCCCGACCGGCCTGAAATGGTCTTTCATGCCCAAGCCGGAACGTTCTGACGGTCGCCCATCTTACCTCGTGATCAACGCTGATGAGTCTGAGCCGGGAACATGTAAAGACCGCGATATCATGCGCCATGATCCGCATACCTTGATTGAAGGATGCCTGATCGCGTCTTTCGCGATGAACGCGCATGCCTGTTACATATATATTCGCGGTGAATACATCCGTGAACGTGAAGCACTGCAGGCAGCAATTGATGAATGCTACGATGCTGGATTGCTCGGTAAAGGCAATAAACACGGCTGGGATTTCGACCTCTACCTGCATCATGGAGCAGGCGCATACATTTGCGGTGAAGAAACCGCCTTGCTTGAGTCGCTTGAAGGCAAAAAAGGCCAGCCACGCTTGAAGCCGCCATTCCCGGCCAATGTGGGCCTGTATGGTTGTCCAACAACCGTGAACAATGTGGAATCTGTAGCGGTTGTGCCAACTATTCTTCGTAGAGGCGCTGACTGGTTTGCTTCATTCGGTGAAGAGCGTAACGCTGGTACAAAACTTTTCTGTGTATCCGGACACGTGGAAAAGCCGTGTACCTTCGAAGAAGTTATGTCCATTCCGTTCCGCGAAATGATTGAACGCCATTGTGGTGGCATAATTGGCGGATGGGACAATCTTCTGGCTGTTATCCCGGGTGGATCATCGGTTCGTTGTGTACCTGCTGACCAGATTATCGATTGTAAGATGGATTTTGATAGCCTGATGGCTCTTAAGTCGGGCCTTGGTACCGCTGCTGTTATTGTCATGAACAAGGAAACAGATATCATCCGCGCGATCGCTCGCCTAGCTTACTTCTACAAGCATGAGAGCTGTGGCCAGTGTACGCCTTGTCGTGAAGGTACTGGTTGGATGTGGCGGGTTCTTACCCGCATGGCAGAGGGCCGCGCTCAGAAAAAAGAAATCGACATGTTGCTAGAGGTCACCAAGCAGGTTGAGGGCCATACAATCTGCGCCCTTGGCGATGCTGCTGCATGGCCGATTCAGGGTCTAATCACTCACTTCCGCGATGAGATTGAAGCGCGCATCGACAGCTATTCAGCCAGATCAGATGCGGACGGAGCAGTGAGCGATAAAGTGCTGGAGGCTGCCGAGTAAAACGATGCCAAGCAACATTTACACATTGCTGCAACAAAACATCCAGGTGGTTACATCTGATCAGGTGGAACTACCAAGCAGTTCGTATCTATGGATTGCTGTCGGTGTAACGGTTCTTCTATGTGTTTTATCCCTTGCTTTAATTAAAGTTCTGGAGCCGCAATTTCCTAAGCTAATAAATGGCCTCGTCCGGATTTTGGGTATAGCATGTGTTGCATTCTTGTTGGTTTCGACTGCCAATGATCTCTTTTTGATCTTTGATGTACCAATTTTGCGATTGCCAGCATCAATTGTATTTGCACTTGCTTTACTGGTTAGTGTTGCATTTTCACTCTTTGGCAATCGAACAAGAACAGGGGCCGTGTAGATATGCATCTAGCTGAACTCAACATAGCCCGGCCCAAATATGCCAATGATGATCCGCGTTTTGCGGACTTCATGAACAATTTGGAGCGCATCAACAATCTTGGTGCATCCATGCCGGGTTTTGTCTGGATTCACAAAGATGACTCTGGCCATGCCATGAACATGCCAACGCCATGGCCTGATTACGCTGCAAATCTGACCGTATGGGAAACACCGGAAGCTTTTGAGCATTTCGTTTGGAATACCGTGCACAAACACTTTTACAATCGTAAAACCGAGTGGTTCGAAGCTGCCGAAAACCCTCATTTCGTAATGTGGTGGGTAGAGGAGGGGCATCGACCTACTTTGGATGAAGCCAAAGAAAGACTGGATTACCTGACCAAACACGGAAACAGTGATCACGCTTTTGACTGGGCCCATTTGCCTCATGTAAAACTGTGGCAACAACAAAGATGCGGGTAACAGGAGAAGAGCTAATGGCAAAGAAAACCAAACAAACTGTCTGTTCCGTGAAGATACTGCCACAACTTGAAGGCGTTCTTAAAGAATTGTCAGCATCTCAGAAGAAAATAGGCAAATTGGCCAAGCAGGTTGAGGCATTAAAAGCTGAATTAAAAGCCGCAAAGTCATGTGAATTGTCGGGCAACAAGAAGAACAAGACCAAAAAGAAAAAGGCAGCCACAAAATCCAAGGCAAAAAAATCAAAGTCAGCCAAGAAAAACGCAGATCTAGTTACACTGATGAATTCTATGAATGAAGCGCGCGAAGGCGCTGCTGATGATCTTGAGTTGATCGCTGGTGTCGGACCTAAACTTGCAGAGACCCTGAACAAGCTGGGGATTTTCTATTATGACCAGATTGCAGATTGGACCAAGAAGGATGTGGCCTGGGTAGATCAACATCTGAACTTTCCTGGCAGAATTGTTCGGGAAAACTGGATTGAACAAGCAAAAGCACTCGCCAAAGGCGGTGTTGAAGAGTATGTGAAGGTATTCGGAAAGGAACCGCGTTAAAGCTTGCTTTGGTGCGGCACAGGACGGAACGAAAATATGGCGAAGCTAATCATTGACGGCAATGAAATCGAGGTGCCGGATCACTATACGATCCTGCAGGCTTGTGAAGAAGCAGGGGCGGAAATTCCACGTTTTTGTTTCCACGAACGGCTTTCAATTGCCGGGAACTGCCGCATGTGTCTTGTGGAAGTAAAAGGCGGTCCTCCAAAGCCTCAGGCAAGTTGTGCTCTGGGAGTGAGAGATTGTCGTCCCGGCCCTAATGGCGAGCCTCCCGAAATCCTCACCAAGTCTCCAATGGTCAAAAAAGCACGTGAAGGGGTCATGGAATTCCTTCTGATCAACCATCCACTCGACTGTCCGATTTGTGACCAGGGCGGTGAGTGCGACCTTCAGGATCAGGCCATGGCTTACGGGGTCGACAAGAACCGTTTCGCTGAAAACAAAAGAGCTGTGGAAGATAAGTATATTGGTCCTCTTGTGCGCACCAAGATGACCCGTTGCATTCACTGCACACGTTGCGTTCGCTTCACAACTGAAGTCGCCGGCATTTCTGAACTCGGCCTTCTTGGTCGTGGTGAGGACGCGGAGATAACAACTTATCTCGAGACAGCCATGACATCTGAAATGCAGGGCAATGTGATTGACCTTTGTCCGGTTGGCGCGCTCACATCCAGACCTTATCAGGATACAGCGCGGCCCTGGGAGTTGCGCAAGACTGAGTCTATTGATGTGATGGATGGTCTGGGTTCCAACATTCGGGTGGATGCGCGCGGCCGCGAAGTGATGCGGATCATGCCTCGCTTGCATGAGGATGTGAACGAAGAGTGGATTTCTGATAAATCAAGGTTCATCTGGGATGGTTTGCGCAGTCAACGCCTCGACAGGCCCTATGTGCGCAAGTCTGGAAAGTTGAAACCGGCAAGTTGGGATGAGGCTTTCTCTGCTATTGCCAAGAAAATCAAAACCACTTCTGCAAACAAGATTGGTGCGGTTGCTGGTGCACTTTCCGGTGTCGAAGAAATGTTCGCACTGAAAGAGCTTCTTTCAAGCCTTGGCTCAACCAACATGGATTGTCGTGCACCGGGAAGCATTCTCGACCCGAAAAATGGCCGTTCAAGCTACTTGTTCAATGCAACCATCGCCGGAATTGAAGAATCCGACGCGCTGCTGATCGTAGGCGCCAATCCAAGACTCGAAGCTGCAGTGCTGAACAGCAGAATTCTGAAACGCGTCAAAATGGGTGATTATCCGGTGGGCTTGGTCGGTGAGGCGGTTGATCTGCGTTACGACTATGAAGCACTGGGCGATAACGCAAGCGCTCTGAAGGACTTGGTTTCCGGTAAAAACAAATTCGCTGCAAAACTGAAGAAAGCTAAGAAGCCGCTGATCATAGTAGGTCAGGGTGCCCTTAACCGTTCTGACAGTGCAGCTGTTATGGGTCTGACAGCTGAACTGGCAAAGGCCACTGGCGCAATTTCAAAATCATGGAACGGTTTGTCCGTACTGCACGATACCGCTTCAATGGTCGGCGGTCTGGATCTTGGTTTTGTTCCAGGTAAAGGCGGAAAGAGCACTTCAGAAATGATGAAGGACATGGATCTGCTCTTCATGCATGGAGCAGATGAGCTCGACATGCAGGCAGTGAACGGGTTCATGGTCTACATCGGCACCCACGGTGATGCGGGTGCTCACCGAGCAGATGTAATCTTACCAGCGTCAACTTACACAGAAAAATCAGCGACTTATGTGAATACAGAAGGCCGGGTTCAATTGACAAACCGCGCAGCATTTGCACCAGGTGAAGCGAAAGAAGACTGGGCAATTCTCAGAGCCTTGTCAGCGGTACTTGGCCAGTCATTGCCATTCGACAACCTGTCTCAGTTGAGAGAGCGGCTTTACGAACAATTCCCGCATTTTGCTGTTCTGGATGAGGTTGCGGAAAGTGGTGTAAGTAATGTAAATGCTTTTGCCAAATCACTTGGCGCTTCAAATGCAGGTCGGACACTTGCGGCAACAATTTCCAGTCCGGTAAGGGATTATTTCATGACCAATCCGATTGCACGCGCATCGAAAGTGATGGCTGAGTGTTCAGCCATGCGAGCTGGTGCTGTGGCTCAGGCTGCGGAATAGGGGGCAGGGACAATGGAAGCAATAATCTCATACCTTTGGCCCGCAATCATCATATTTGCGCAGAGCTTGCTCCTGCTTGTGGGATTGCTCCTGTTGACTGCGTATATTCTCTACGCTGACCGGAAAATCTTCGCTGCAGTTCAATTGCGCCGCGGACCAAACGTTATCGGTCCCTGGGGGCTCTTGCAGTCTTTTGCGGATCTGTTGAAATTCGTCCTGAAAGAGCCTGTAATACCTGCCAGTGCCAGTAAAGCGGTGTTTATTCTTGCACCAATCGTTTCCGCCGTTCTGGCGCTTGCTGCCTGGGCCGTTATTCCGATTGATCAGGGCTGGGCTATTGCTGATCTCAATTTGGGCATCCTCTTCGTATTCGCCATATCTTCCCTTGAAGTTTACGGCATCATCATGGGTGGCTGGGCTTCAAACTCAAAATATGCATTCCTTGCGTCTCTTCGTTCAGCCGCGCAGATGGTATCTTATGAAGTCTCCATTGGCTTTGTGATCATTACCGTTCTTCTGTGTGTTGGCTCATTGAAGATGGATGATATCGTACTGGCACAGCAGTCAGGATTGGGAACTAACTATCTCGGTATGAGCAGCTCGTTCCTCGATTGGCACTGGTTACCATTGTTCCCGATGTTCATTGTGTTCTTCATCTCCGCCATCGCAGAGACCAATCGACCACCGTTTGATTTGCCGGAAGCTGAATCAGAACTCGTGGCCGGTCATATGGTTGAATACTCTTCAACTCTGTTCCTGCTCTTCTTCCTTGGTGAATTCGTTGCCATCCAGTTGATGTGTGCATTGATCACCATTCTTTTCCTCGGCGGATGGTTGCCACCATTTGATGTATGGTTCCTCAATTGGGTACCTGGAGCATTCTGGTTCTTCCTGAAAATGCTGCTGGTGTTCTTCGCCATGGCAATGGTTAGAGCAGTTGTGCCCCGTTATAGATACGACCAGCTGATGCGTCTGGGTTGGAAAGTCTTCCTGCCCCTTTCACTGGCCATGGTCTTCATAGTAGCGCTTGTATTACAGATCACAGGATGGGCGTCATGAGCACTCTCGGACAAGCAGCAAAGTCACTCCTTCTGAAAGAATTCGTCAGCGCCTTGTCATTGGCAATGCGCTACTTCTTCTCTCCAAAGGCCACAATCAACTATCCTTACGAAAAGGGGCCTGTTTCTGCCCGTTTCCGCGGGGAACATGCACTACGCCGTTACCCGAACGGGGAAGAGCGTTGCATCGCATGTAAATTGTGCGAAGCGATCTGCCCTGCGCAAGCTATCACGATTGAAGCCGGTCCTCGCGGAAATGACGGGACGCGCAGAACTGTTCGTTACGACATCGACATGGTGAAGTGCATCTATTGCGGATTCTGTCAGGAAGCTTGCCCGGTGGACGCGATTGTAGAAGGCCCAAACTTTGAGTTTGCTACCGAAAAACGGGAAGAGCTCTACTACGACAAAGATAAATTGCTAGACAACGGCGATCGATGGGAACGCGAGATTGCGCGTAACCTGCACATCGACGCACCGTACAGGTAGGGGGCAGATATGGGCGTTTCAGCATTATTCTTCTATATGTTCTCCGCAATCCTGATTGCTTCAGCATTCATGGTTATCTCTTCACGCAATCCGGTACACTCCGTATTGTTCCTGATTTTGGCTTTTGTGAACGGTTCCGGTTTGTTCATCATGGCCGGTGCTGAATTCCTCGGTCTGCTCCTGATTGTGGTGTATGTGGGTGCCGTCGCGGTTCTGTTCCTGTTTGTTGTCATGATGCTGGACGTGGATTTCGCAGAACTGCGCGAAGGTTTCCTTCAATATCTGCCAATCGGTGGACTGGTTGGCCTGATCGTATTGGGTGAACTTCTGGCAGTACTGGGAAGCTGGATTTCAGCCCCAAGTACAGCGAGTTCCACTGCACAACCAATACCCGATGTAAATGAAGTCCGTAACATCGAGGCTTTGGGCAATATTCTCTACACAGAATACATCTTCTTCTTCCAGATCGCTGGAATGATCCTGCTTGTGGCTATGATTGGGGCAATTGTATTGACGCTGCACCATAAGCCAAACGTACGTCGTCAGGATATCGCAACTCAAGTTGCACGAGATCCGAAAACAGCAATTCAAGTTAGAAAGGTTGAATCCGGTAAGGGGCTATAAGCCTGCAAAGCTGGCAAAAATCACATGGAAATCGGTCTTTCACATTATCTGTCTGTTAGCGCCATTCTGTTCACGATTGGTATGTTGGGGATTTTCCTTAACCGGAAAAACATCCTCATCATCCTCATGTCGATTGAATTGATACTGCTTTCAGTGAATTTGAATTTTGTCGCCTTCTCCCAGCACTTGGGAGATTTGATGGGCCAGGTGTTTGCACTGTTTGTGCTGACAGTGGCAGCAGCTGAAGCTGCGATTGGTCTTGCGATATTGGTGGTGTTCTTCCGCAACAAAGGTTCGATTGCGGTTGAAGATGTTAGCACGATGAAGGGCTAGGGTAGGGTCGTCAAATGTATCACGCAATTGTATTTCTACCTCTAATCGGTTTCCTTACCGCTGGTTTGTTTGCCAAATCATTGGGTGCCAAAGGATGTGAATACATCACAACCGGTCTTTTGATGATTTCGGCAATTCTTTCCTGGGTTGCCTTCTTCACCGTGGCATTTTCCGAAGCCCCACCAGAAACAGTACAGGTCCTTCAATGGGTCAGTTCCGGTGATTTGAACGTCAACTGGGCGTTCCGGATCGACACGCTAACCGTTGTCATGCTCGTTGTGGTGAATTCGGTCTCGGCACTGGTGCATATGTATTCCATTGGATACATGCATCATGATCCGCACAGACCACGTTTCTTCGCCTATTTGTCTCTATTCACCTTCGCCATGTTGATGTTGGTGACATCAGACAACCTGCTGCAGATGTTCTTCGGTTGGGAAGGCGTGGGTCTTGCATCCTATTTGCTGATCGGCTTCTGGTTCAAGAAGCCTACAGCCAACGCCGCAGCCATCAAGGCCTTTGTGGTCAACCGTGTTGGTGACTTTGGCTTTGCGCTAGGTATTTTCGGCATCTTCTATGTGTTCAACACAATCGAGTTCTCTACGATCTTTGCAAACGTTGATAGTTTCTCAAAGACCGAGGGAACAGTGATGAACTTCCTCGGATATGAGTTGGACGCACAATCCACACTGACCATCATTTGTCTGCTTCTGTTCATGGGTGCAATGGGTAAATCAGCGCAGTTCCTGCTGCACACCTGGCTGCCAGATGCGATGGAAGGCCCAACACCTGTTTCGGCTCTCATCCACGCTGCTACCATGGTGACAGCCGGTGTGTTCCTTGTGGCTCGCATGTCTCCGGTATTTGAATACTCTCAGACAGCGCTTGCAGTTGTAACGCTGTTTGGCGCCACAACAGCATTCTTCGCTGCGACAGTCGGGCTCGTACAAAATGATATCAAGCGGGTGATTGCTTATTCCACCTGTTCGCAGTTGGGCTACATGTTTGCAGCTCTGGGTGTCGGAGCCTACGGCGCAGCGATATTCCACCTGTTCACACATGCATTCTTCAAGGCGCTTCTGTTCCTTGGTGCTGGATCTGTAATCCATGCTGTTTCAGATGAGCAGGACATGCGCCGAATGGGTGGTTTGAGAACCCACATTCCGAAAACCTATTGGATGATGATGGTCGGGACCATTGCACTGACCGGGCTTGGTATTCCGGGCACATATATCGGTACAGCAGGATTCTTCTCGAAAGATGCGATCATCGAAAGCGTATTTGTAGGACAGAACGCCTATGCAGTTTACGCCTTCATCATGTTGGTTGTGGCTGCTTTGTTCACAAGCTTCTACTCCTGGCGTCTGGTCTTCCTCACATTCCACGGTAAGCCAAGAGCTTCAGCAGATGTGATGAACCACGTGCATGAATCACCAAACGTGATGCTGATCCCGCTTTACCTTCTTGCGGCTGGCGCATTGTTTGCCGGCATCGGGTTTTATGGCGCGTTCCTCGGTCATGAGGTGGGCGGCCATCACGAAGGTTGGTACAATGCGTTCTGGCGTGAAGCCTTGTTCGCAGGCAGTGGCAACAATATTCTGGATACGTTCCACAAAGTGCCAACAATCGTCAAATGGTCACCGTTTATCGTGATGGCTATCGGGTTCATCCTGGCTTACATCATGTATATCCGCTCGCCAGGTTTGCCGAAAGAATTGGCTCGTCAGCATCCTGGCCTCTACAAGTTCCTGTTGAACAAGTGGTACTTCGATGAAATCTACGACTTCCTTTTCGTGCGTCCGGCCATGTGGATCGGCAAATTCTTCTGGAAACGCGGTGATGGCTGGTTGATCGACGGGTTTGGTCCGGATGGCGTATCCGCCCGTGTTCTGGATATCACTGGTCGCGTGGTGAAACTTCAATCCGGTTATCTTTATCACTACGCATTTGCAATGATGTTGGGAGTAGCAGCTGTGATTACGTGGACGATGTTCGGAGGAGCAGGCTAATGAGTGACTGGCCAATCCTTTCCATGATCACATTTGCGCCGCTCGTCGGTGCACTGATGATAATGCTGATCCCGACGGATAATCCGATTGCGGAACGTAACATCAAGAACGTTGCATTGTTCACGACTGTATTTACGTTCATTGCGTCTCTCTATATCTGGGTGAATTTCGATACAACCACTGCTGGCTTCCAGTTTGTGGAGCGCTATGAGTGGATCGGTTCCTTTATGACGTATCACATGGGTGTCGATGGCATTTCCATGTTGTTTGTCATCCTTTCCACATTCCTCATGCCGTTCTGTGTTCTGGCAAGCTGGAAAAGCGTAAAAAGCGGCATCAAGGAATATATGATCGCATTCCTGGTTCTGGAAACCTTCATGATCGGTGTGTTCTGTGCACTCGATCTGATGTTGTTCTACATCTTCTTCGAGGCCGGTCTGATCCCGATGTTCCTGATCATCGGCATCTGGGGCGGTAAGCGTCGTGTTTATGCAAGCTTCAAGTTCTTCCTTTACACACTCATTGGTTCGGTTCTGATGCTACTGGCGATGATGGCCATGTACTGGGAAGCAGGAACAACAGACATCACACAACTGCTGACCCATCAATTCCCGGCTCAAATGCAGACCTGGTTGTGGCTGGCGTTCTTTGCATCATTCGCGGTGAAAATGCCTATGTGGCCGGTGCATACCTGGTTGCCGGATGCACACGTGGAGGCCCCAACAGCCGGATCAGTCATACTTGCTGCAATCCTGCTGAAAATGGGTGGATATGGATTCCTGCGCTTCTCGGTTCCCATGTTCCCGATCGCCAGTGATGAGTTTTCCACACTGGTCTTTGTCATGTCGGTGATTGCAATCATCTACACATCTCTCGTCGCTTTGATGCAGGAAGACATCAAGAAACTGATCGCTTATTCATCAGTTGCCCATATGGGTTACGTGACGATGGGTATATTCGCGTTCAATGCAAATGGTATCCAGGGCGGCATCTACCAGATGCTTTCTCATGGTCTGGTGTCTGGCGCGCTGTTCCTGTGTGTCGGGGTCGTTTACGATCGCATGCACACTCGTGAAATTGCAGCCTATGGTGGTCTGGTAAATCGCATGCCGAACTATGCGGTTGTGTTCCTGATATTCACCATGGCAAATGTAGGTCTACCAGGAACTTCGGGCTTTGTGGGTGAATTCCTGACATTGCTTGGCGTATTCCAGGTGAACACATGGGTAGCATTGTTCGCCACAACAGGCGTCATCCTGTCTGCAGCCTACGCGCTTTGGTTATATCGCCGTGTGGTCTTCGGTGCCCTGGAAAAAGAAAATCTCAAGGCAATCCTCGATCTGGATCGTCGTGAGAAGGCAATCATCTATCCACTGGTGGTGCTGGTCATCTTCTACGGGGTTTACCCGATGCCGATTTTCGAAGCGACAAATGTTTCCGTGGACAATCTGGTGACGAATTATCAGGCAGCGATAGAAGCCGCCAAATCAACAACGCAAGCTGGCCTTGCACAGTAAATAGATAAGAGAAAAGCATATGCTGGAATCATTGCAAGCATTAGCAGAAACACAGAGACTGGGTCTCTTGGGTCCAGAGTTTTGGCTTGCCGGCGGCGCATTGTTGTTGCTCATGGTAGGCGTTTTTTCCAGCAGCGAACGTGCCCTGTCACAGGTTACTGGTCTTTCTCTTGCAGTAATCGTTGCCGCAGCAGTCTGGTTGTTCTTGGAAACCGATCGCGGCGAAGCCATGAACGGTACCTTCATCCTTGATGATTTTGCCTGGTTTATGAAACTGGTCACCCTCATTGGCTCAGGTCTAGCGATCATTATGTCGGTTAATTTCATGAAACGGGAAGGGGTTATCAATTTCGAGTATCCTATCCTCGTCTTGACCGCCACGCTCGGCATGATGCTGATGATCTCGGCCAATGACCTAATAGCGCTCTATCTCGGATTGGAACTTCAGTCGCTCTCGCTTTATGTGCTTGCATCGATCAATCGTGATTCTGTTCGCTCTACTGAAGCTGGCTTGAAATACTTTGTTCTGGGTGCGCTTTCGTCGGGCATGTTGCTCTATGGTGCTTCCCTTATTTATGGCTTTACCGGTCATACGGATTTCGCTGGCATCGCCGAAGCAATGGCAGGAACCGGCCGTTCTCTGGGTCTGATTTTTGGCCTTGTATTCCTGATGGCTGGTATCGCATTCAAGATTTCTGCTGTGCCGTTCCATATGTGGACACCGGATGTGTACGAAGGTGCTCCATCACCTGTTACGGCCTTCTTTGCAGCGGCACCAAAAATAGCAGCCATGGCTATGTTGATCCGCGTGGTTATCGGTGCATTTGAGCCGATTACACCAGATTGGCAGCAGATCATTGCGTTCATCGCGATTGCATCGATGGCACTGGGTGCCTTCGCAGCAATCGGTCAAACAAACATCAAAAGACTGATGGCCTATTCTTCAATCGGGCATATGGGTTACGCTCTGGTCGGCCTTTCAGCAGGCACACAGTCCGGAGTGAACGGTGTGATCCTGTATATGACCATCTATATGGCGATGACTGTCGGTACCTTTGCGTGCATTATCGCGATGCGCAGAAAAGACGGTGCAGTGGAAGAAATCAAGGATCTCGCTGGCCTATCATCACGCAATCCTTTGATGGCACTGCTCCTCACAATTTTGATGTTCTCTCTGGCAGGTATACCGCCATTGGCTGGTTTCTTTGCTAAATTCTTCGTGTTTGTGGCAGCCATTGAAGCGGAACTTTATGCACTCGCTGTGATCGGCGTACTGGCCAGCGTTGTTGGTGCCTTCTATTATCTGCGGGTTATCAAAATCATTTGGTTTGATGAGCCAGCCGATGAGTTTGTCCCCATGTCTGGTGAACTACGCGTTGTGCTCCTGATGAGTGGCCTGTTTGTGACCTTCTATGTGGTCTTTGCCGGTTACCTCTCAGATGCAACAGCAACAGCGGCAGCATCCTTCTTTTGATTGGCGTAGAGCTTAAACAAACTTCAGGAAACTATCGTCATCTGGCGCTCGATGAAGTGCATTCAACCAACGATACGTGCATGGAATACGGTCGTAACGGTGATGCGGGAAATCTTTGGGTTACAGCTCAGCGTCAGATAGCGGGCAAGGGCAGTCGATCCAGGTCCTGGACAAGCATGCCTGGCAACCTGTTCGCGTCACTTTTATTGCGCTCTCCTTGCGAAGCAGAACATCTGGCAGAATTAACATTCGTTGCTGCAGTCGCTGCCAAACAGGCAGTTGAAATATGTATCGGACAATCTGCCAAAAGCGAACTGAAATGGCCGAACGATCTAATGGTCAATGGTTTGAAATGCGGTGGCATTCTTCTGGAAAGCCAGATGATCAAATCAGAAGTTCTGGTGGTGATTGGGATCGGTATCAATTGCGAGCATTTCCCGGAAGAAACACTTCATCCATCCACCAGTCTCAAGGCCGCAGGATGCGAAATTAAGGCTGAAGACTTGTTTCAAAAAATGGCTGAGACCACAGAAAACTGCATCGAAATCTGGGACCGCGGAGCTGGTTTCAATACCATTCGCAAGACATGGCTCGAGAGTGCTTTTGGCATGGGACAAAATGCTACGGTCAATATACCTGGAAGAAATCCGGTGACTGGCATATTTACTGCTGTGGATGAGGCTGGCTATATGTTATTGAAAACTAAAGACGGGATTGAGCGGGTGTCTACCGCAGATATATTTTTCAACGACACTGCCAATAATAATCACTAGCGGCAGTGGGAGAGCAATTTGAGTAAAGAAGAACTGGTCTTCATTCCGCTGGGCGGCGTTGGAGAAATTGGCATGAACCTTGCACTTTATGGGTTTGGCGAGGAACGAAACCGTAAATGGATCATGGTAGATGTGGGCGTGACCTTCCCGGGTCCCGAATTACCAGGTGTTGACCTCGTACTACCAGACATTCGTTTTGCAGAAGACCTGGGTAAGGATCTTTTGGCAATTGTGATCACCCACGCCCATGAGGACCACTACGGCGCGCTTTTGAGTCTGAGGCCAAGACTTGAAGTGCCTGTCTATTGTACCGCGTTCACGGCAGGTATGCTGGAAGCCAAGGCGAACTACGAAGAAGAAGCCGTAGATTTGCCCTTGGAGATTTATCAGGCAGGAGATTTATTGGAAATCGGGCCATTTGAGATAGAACCGGTTTATGTGACCCACTCAATTCCAGAGCCCATGTCTTTGGCGATCAAGACCCCGCTCGGAAGAATTATCCATACGGGAGACTGGAAACTGGACGAAGATCCGGCACTGGGAAAGAACTCAGACAAAGAGAGTTTCCAACGCTTGGGTAAAGATGGTGTTCTGGCTTTGATTTGCGATTCCACCAATGCCATGCGTGATGGTGTATCTCCCACAGAGCAGGAAGTTTCAGATAATCTCTCTCAACTCATAAAGCAGGCCAAGGGGCGCGTTGCGATCACCACATTCTCATCGAACGTGGGAAGGATCCGCTCAATTGCGCAAGCCGCTGAAAGAGCAGGGCGCAGAGTGATGCTAGTTGGCAGCTCCATTAGACGTGTAGTCAATGTGGCGTCCGACCTTGGTATGTTTGATGACGTACAGGACTTCGTGGAAGATGATCAATTCCCCTATATCAGCGCTGATGAGCTTGTAATCATCTTAACAGGCAGCCAGGGGGAAAACCGGGCCGCTTTGGCAAAGATTGCCAAACAGGAGCACCGGTTCATCCAATTGAATGCGGGAGACACAGTAATCTTTTCTTCCCGCACCATTCCCGGAAACGAAAAACCTATCATTGAAGTTAAAAACAATCTCATTGAGCAGGGCATTGAAGTGATTGAGGATGGTGAAAATCTGGTGCACGTGTCCGGTCATCCAAGGCGCCATGAACTCAAACAGATGTATGACTGGACAAGACCTGAAATATTGATCCCCGTTCACGGAGAAGCTGCACACTTGAATGCACATGCGCGCTTGGGTGCTGAAGCCGGGATCCCTCAGGTGGTTCCCGTGAGAAACGGTGACATGGTGACACTTGCCCCAGGTCTGGCAAGCATTACAGATCAGGTTCCTTTCGGTCGTATATTCAAAGATGGCAATATCATCGCGGACGAAGCTGGAACCGGTGTCTCTGAACGCCGCAAACTCGGTTATGTGGGGCACATTGCTTTGTCGATTGTGCTGGACCGTCACGGTGAACTGGCGGACGATGTGGACATTGCGGTCTTCGGGCTTCCCGAACTGACCAATGACGACGAATTTTTTGATGATGTCCTCTACAAAGTTGCTCAAAGTGCATTAAGTGGAATTCCGAAGAAGCGGCGCAAGGACGAAGAACTGGTGCGTGAGGCTGTACGACGCGCTGTTAGAGGCGAAGCAAACAAGTTATGGGGTAAGAAACCGGTCACCACAGTGTTTGTGGCACGGGTGACATAAGGAGGTTCATGTGATTGGAAAACTAAACCACGTTGCAATTGCCGTCCCCGATCTTGAAGCGGGCGTGGCCACTTATGCCAATACTTTGGGAGCTACCGTAAGCAAGCCACAACAACTCCCAGAACATGGCGTGACCGTCGTGTTTGTAGAATTGCCAAATACCAAAATTGAACTGCTTGAAGTCTTAGGTGAGAACTCTCCAATTGCACCGTACCTTGAAAGAAATCCTGCTGGTGGCATTCATCACATCTGCTACGAGGTTGAGGATATTATCGCGGCCAAGGAGCAACTGATCGAAACGGGCGCCCGGGTACTCGGTGACGGTGAGCCCAAAATAGGTGCTCATGGCAAGCCAGTCCTCTTTCTGCATCCAAAGGACTTCTTTGGCACATTGGTGGAACTGGAACAGGTTTAAGGAATTCCAATGAGCTTTTTTACCGGTTTTGCAGTTTACTTCGTTATCTGGTGGGTAACACTGTTCATCGTGCTGCCCCACGGAAACCGTTCTCAGGCAGAGGATGGAGAAGTAATTGAAGGAACTGATCCAGGTGCGCCCACGAATGCACGACTGCCACAAAAACTTCTTTGGAACTCAGTTGTGGCTGGATTGGTATTCGGTGTGTACTGGACCGTCACATCAGTATTCGGATGGGATTTCAATGACATACCGAGCATATTTCCGGAACACTTGAAACCAAAAGGCTAGTAGAAACGGTCTTATCGCTGTAGCCGCGCAAAGCTTGTAATTTCAATTTAGAAAACAAAAAGGCAAGGTCTAAGACCTTGCCCAATAAGTGCGTTTGCCTGATCCTTATCTACCCCTGCAAAGATAGCGGCTGCATATTAATGCGCCTGGATCACATCCTCCCAAGACTAAGACAACGTAGAACGTTTGGTAAGCCCAAAACTAGTTGAAAAACAATAATGCATACTGTCACGGATTTGTCATGTAAAATTTTAAAAATTTGGCAAGATTTCATGAAATTTGTCACTGAAAACAATTCGATCCGGTGTTTCTTCTTGCCCATAATCTGTCTCAGGGGCTTGTGCCGTGAATGGAATAAGGGTTTAAACAAATAAGCAGAAACCGTTTGATTCTGGACTATAAATCATGCGTCTATCCCGTTATTTTCTCCCGCTCCTTAAGGAAACGCCAAAAGAAGCAGAAATCGTATCGCATCGCTTGATGCTGCGTGCCGGTATGATCCGTCAGCAATCTGCAGGGATTTACTCCTGGCTGCCAGTGGGTTTGAAGGTGCTGAACAAAATCTCTGACATTGTTCGTGAAGAGCAAAACCGGGCAGGTGCTGTTGAAATCCTGATGCCGACAATCCAGTCAGCGGACTTATGGCGCGAGAGCGGTAGATATGATGACTATGGCAAGGAAATGCTACGCATCCAGGATCGCCATGAACGCGACATGCTTTTCGGACCGACCAACGAGGAAATGGTAACAGAGATATTCCGGTCCTACGTCAAGAGCTACAAAGACCTTCCCTTAAACCTGTACCATATCCAGTGGAAATTTCGCGACGAAGTGAGACCTAGATTTGGGGTGATGCGCGGGCGCGAATTCCTGATGAAAGATGCTTATTCGTTTGATATCGACAGCGAAACATCGAGAGCTGCCTATTATCGCATGTTTGTTTCCTATCTTCGCACATTCGACAGGCTTGGCGTAAAAGCTATCCCGATGCGGGCGGATACCGGCCCTATTGGTGGTGATCTTTCCCACGAATTTCTGATACTTGCCGACACGGGTGAAAGTGAAATCTTCTGCCATTCCGATGTGATGGAATTGCAGGTTCCCGACGAAAATGTGAACTATGATGATAATGCTCTGATTGCTTCTATCGTGAAGGACTGGACCACACACTACGCCAGAACTGATGAATTACACGATGAAAGCATGTGGTCAGAAGTGCCTGATGCCCAGAAGATGAACGGTCGCGGGATTGAAGTTGGTCACATCTTCCATTTCGGAACCAAATACTCCGACCCCATGGGAGCCAAAGTGATGGGGCCTGATGGTAAGGAACATACGGTTCATATGGGTTCATATGGCATTGGTCCAAGTCGCTTGGTTGCTGCCATCATCGAAGCATCGCACGACGACAATGGAATTATCTGGCCTGAATCAATCGCGCCATTTACCGTTGGTATCATCAATATGAAGCCGGGTGATGAAGCCTGTGACCGTGAGAGCAACCGCATTTACGAAGCTCTGGAGAAGTCCGGAATAGACGTATTGCTTGACGATACAGACCAGAGAGCAGGGGCAAAGTTTGCTTCTATGGACCTGTTGGGCCTGCCAAATCAAATAGTTATTGGTCCGCGTGGCCTTGAAAAGAACGAAGTTGAGGTGAAAAAGCGTGGCGAAGATACAAAATCGGCCATGTCACCGGATGAAGTGATTAACCGATTTGCCAGCTGAGGTAAGGTTTCATGACAGAAGTTACGGCACATGGCATGTCGCATGATAACGAGGTTGCATCCCCAAAAGCTTCAGGCGCGTTTTCCTCGTTTGAATGGATGATTGCATGGCGGTATTTGCGGGCAAGACGAAAAGAAGCGTTTATTTCTGTCATCGCCGGTTTCTCTTTTCTCGGCATCATGCTTGGCGTAGCGACCCTCATAATTGTTATGGCCGTGATGAATGGCTTCAGAACCGAGCTTCTCGATCGCATCCTTGGACTGAACGGTCATTTGATCATAAATCCTATTGGAAGCGAATTGACGGATTATGAAACGCTTTCTGACCGTATCAGCAAGGTGGAGGGAGTTACCCTTGCAATCCCATTGATCGAGGGACAGGCACTGGTCAGCGGCAACTACGGCAATGGTACAGGCGCCCTGGTGCGAGGAATCCGTGAAGTGGATCTGAAGCGTATTGATGTGGCTAACAACATCAAAGCAGGCAGCATTGATGGATTTGATGTAAACGAGGGCGTTGCAGTGGGGCGCAGACTTGCGGACAGTTTGGGTCTGCAAGTGGGTGATGAAATTACGTTGATTTCTCCAGACGGAGATGTAACTGCCTTTGGAACAACACCACGGGTCAAGTCTTACCCAGTCGACGCTCTGTTTGAAATTGGAATGTCAGAATACGATTCTTCGTTTATTTTCATGCCTTTGGAAGAGTCTCAACTTTACTTCAATGCCGAAGGGAGGGTCGATGTAATAGATATCTTTGTTGATGACCCGGACAAAGTGGATGAGTACCGCCTACCCATTGAAACAGCCGCTCAACGCCAGATATTCCTTGCCGATTGGCGACAACGCAATGTCTCGCTTTTCTCTGCCCTGACTGTCGAGCGAAACGTGATGTTCATGATCCTCACATTGATTGTGCTTGTGGCAGCGCTTAACATCATATCGGGCTTGATCATGCTGGTGAAAGACAAATCCCACGACATTGCGATTTTGAGAACCATGGGTACCACACGGGCCTCTGTGATGCGGATTTTCATGATCACCGGTTCAGCCATCGGCATAGTGGGAACGATTGTGGGTGTGATCCTTGGTATTATTGTATGCCTCAACATAAAATCAATCCAGAATGGGGTAAACTGGTTGCTCGGTTTTGATGTTTGGGATCCCACTGTACGGTTCCTGACAGATATTCCGGCCCAAATGGACCCTTGGGAGACCGGATCAATCATTGCAATGGCGTTGACGCTTTCGTTTCTGGCAACGCTTTTCCCTGCGTGGCGTGCAGCCAGGTTAGACCCTGTAGAGGCTCTTCGGTATGAATAATCCGGCAGGAGATGCAGTCCTTCACATCGCTAACCTCGAACGCACCTATGGCAAGGACGAGAACGCGATTACGGTACTGAAAGACGCCAACCTGACCATAAGGCCAGGGGAGATGGTCGCCTTGGTTGCACCTTCCGGGACCGGCAAATCCACATTATTGCATTCCGCAGGACTTCTGGAGCGTCCGAATAGGGGTGAAATCTGGTTGTCCGGCAAAGAAACAAGCAAGATGGAAGACCGGGCCAGAACGTCGCTCCGAAGGACGGAGATTGGTTTCGTCTATCAGTTCCACCACTTGTTGCCGGAATTTACCGCAGAAGAAAACCTGATGATCCCGCAACTGGTGAGAGGCATTTCACGAGATGAAGCCCGTACCCGAGCGAAACAGCTTCTGGACTATATGAAGATCGGCCCAAGAGCAGCTCACAGACCAGCGGAACTTTCGGGTGGTGAACAGCAACGCGTGGCCATTGCGCGCGCTGTTGCCAATGCTCCCAGAATGCTATTGGCGGATGAGCCAACCGGTAATCTGGATCCCGATACTTCAAAGCATGTATTCACCACGCTCTACACATTGGTTCGCGAAACCGGATTATCCGCTTTAATCGCTACCCACAACCATGATTTGGCCGCTCAAATGGATCGATGCGTCACACTCGATGGTGGCCAGGTTGTTGAAATTACTGAACAATTAAATTGAATCCTCGTTTTGTTCTTTTTTTATTGACTCAAAAGAACAAAAATGGAACATTATGGGTACATAACAGAAATAAACCTCTATTTGGTTGGGTTCTGTGAGAAATCAGTAGGAGTATTCTCATGTTTGTATCTTTTCGTGACATCGCATCCCTTGCAACAATTTCTCTGTTTTTGACTACTATGTTCACCTGGGGTGAAATCCTTCAGATCATTGCTTGAGGCAATTTCTGGACATAACTGAAAAATGTTGGGGGTTATTCGTGTTGATTGCCAACCCTCACTTGCTTCGTAGGCATTCGTTTTCGACAATGAGAAGATTAACTCGTAATTTCACGAGTGCTCCTTCGAGGCGGGAATACGATGGTTACAAAGAAAACCAAGCAACTTCATGAAGAGTTGGCTAACACCAGTTCTGCGGAAGGTGTAGAGACACAGGATAATTCTGGACCATCATTTGTGCATTTGCATGTGCTTTCCGCTTTCTCCCTGCTTGAAAGCGCCTTGCCAGTACAAACGCTGCTGAACCTGGCTGAGAAGGATAAACAGCCGGCCCTGGCTATCACAGACCGGAATAACCTCTTCGGTGCGCTGGAATTTTCAGAAAAAGCCGTAAAGCAGGGTATTCAGCCGATCATGGGCTGCAAGCTTGCTGTAAATTTCGAGGATGATCTTGAAAACAAGCCTAAGTCCGGGTTCCTGGAACATCCCTTCCTGCCGTTCCTCGCAATGAATGACAAAGGCTTCGCTAATCTAAAGAAGTTGGTTAGCAGCGCCCATGTGGATACACCGGATGGCGATTTTCCCCATGTGACAATTACTCGGATCAAGGCATTAAGTGAGGGGATCATCTGCCTCACTGGGGCAAACGAAGGACCCATAAACAGATTTTTAAAGGATGCGAGAACAGCTGAAGCTGAAAGCCGTCTCTCAACCTTACAGGATATCTTTGGTGATCGGCTTTATGTGGAACTGCAGCGTCATGGTGGTTACGATAGACGGGTTGAGGATCAACTCCTGCAACTGGCGTATGATCGCGATATACCGATCGTTGCAACAAACCAGCCATATTTTCCGGAAAAAGAAGACTTCAAAGCCCACGATGCATTGATGTGCATTGCGGATGGCACCGTGATCGGGGTGGAAGACAGACGAAGGCTCACACCCGACCATTATTTCAAAAGTCAATCAGAAATGAAGCAATTGTTTAAGGAAATACCAGAAGCAATTGAAAATACGATTGAAATAACGAAAAGATGTATATTCCGAGAAACCACTACAGCACCCATTTTGCCCACTTTCACAGAAAGTGCTCTGGATGCAAGTCAGGAAGAGCAGTTGGAGGCAGAATATGCGGAACTGGAGCGGCAATCACTTGAAGGGCTGAAAGCCAGACTGGAAAGATATCCTTTAGCTGAAGGGTTTTCTAGAAAAGACTATGATGAACGGCTGACATTTGAGCTTGATATCATCAAGTCCATGAAGTTTCCTGGCTACTTCCTTATCGTTGCTGACTTTATCAAATGGGCGAAAGAGCAGGGTATTGCAGTAGGTCCGGGACGCGGGTCTGGTGCTGGATCCCTGGTCGCATGGTCATTGACCATCACAGATATTGATCCCATGCAATTCTCACTGCTGTTTGAACGGTTCCTGAACCCGGAACGTATTTCCATGCCGGACTTTGACATCGATTTCTGCCAGGAAAGGCGGGAAGAGGTTATCCGCTATGTTCAGCGCAAATACGGTTCAGAACAGGTTGCACAGATCATTACTTTCGGAACCTTGCAGGCGAGAGCTGTTTTGCGGGATGTGGGCCGTGTTCTGCAAATCCCGTACGGCCAGGTCGACCGCCTTTGTAAGATGGTGCCCAACAACCCGGCAAATCCTACCCCGCTTGGTAAGGCGATTGATGAGGAACCTCGTCTACTGGAAGCTGCAAAGGAAGAAGAGATCGTCTCTGAGTTGTTTGACATAGCGATCAGATTGGAAGGCCTTTATCGCCACGCTTCCACCCATGCGGCTGGTATTGTGATTGGAGACCGCAAACTCGATGAACTTGTACCCCTGTACCGCGATCCTCGGTCAGACATGCCGGTCACCCAATACAACATGAAGTGGGTAGAGCAGGCGGGACTTGTGAAGTTTGACTTTCTGGGTCTCAAAACCCTGACAGTTCTGGAAAAAGCCGTCGAATTCATCGCCCAAAGCAAAGTTGACGTGGATCTCGCTCACATTCCATTCGACGACGCAAAAACCTTTGAAATGTTGACCAGAGGCGAAACCGTTGGCGTATTCCAGCTGGAAAGCCAGGGCATGCGTAAAGCACTGGTTGGGATGCGTCCGGACCGTTTCGAGGACATCATTGCCCTGGTGGCATTGTATCGACCGGGCCCGATGGACAACATTCCCACCTATAACGCCAGAAAGCATGGTGAAGAAGAGCCAGATTATTATCACGAGAAGATTGAGCCCGTTCTAAAGGAAACCCATGGGGTTATTATCTATCAGGAACAGGTGATGCAGATCGCGCAAATCCTGTCCGGCTACTCTTTGGGCGAAGCTGATATTCTCCGTCGTGCCATGGGTAAGAAGATTGCAGCTGAAATGGAAGCGCAGCGGGTGCGTTTCGTGGATGGTGCTGTTGAGCGCGGACTCAAACAAAAAGAAGCTGACTATATCTTCGATATGCTGGCGAAGTTTGCAAACTATGGCTTTAACAAATCTCACGCAGCTGCTTATGCACTTGTTTCTTACCAGACAGCCTATTTGCGTGCGTCATATCCGGTAGAGTTTCTGGCGGCCTCCATGCAGCTTGATCTTGGCAATACGGACAAGCTAAGCATTTTCTATCAGGATGCCCTTTCACAGGAGATAGACGTTGTAGCTCCGTCTATCCAGACATCTGGTGTTGGCTTTGAAGTGGGTGATGGCAAGATCTTTTACGCCCTTGCCGCCATCAAAGGCGTAGGCGAGGGTGCTGTACAGCAGATTGTTGATGAACGAAATGAGAATGGAAAATACAAGTCCCTGGAAGACTTTTTCTCAAGGCTCGATATCCGCCAGGTAAACAAGCGCACACTGGAAAACCTCATATGTGCCGGGGCTTTGGATTGTTTTGACTATCCAAGGGAACGTTTATTGGCAGGGCTCGAGCGTCTCGTGGGACATGCTTCACGCGCTGCAAATGATCGCGAAACTGGACAAAACGATATGTTCGGCGATGTTTCCGATATGGAGCAGAAGATTGAACTGCCTTTGTGCGAAGCATGGGATTCAAGTGAAAAACTTAACAGGGAACTCGCGGCGGTCGGTTTCTATCTCTCTGCTCATCCGTTGGATGAATATCGCCCGATCCTCGAGAAAATGCGTGTACAGCTTTATGCAGACTTTGAAAATTCAGTTCGGGCCGGTGCCACTGCCGGGCGTCTGGCGGGTACGATCACGGCAAAGCAGGAGCGTAAAACCAGAACCGGTAAAGCCATGGGGATCGTGACAGTCTCAGATCCATCCGGTCAATATGAAGCGGTGATATTCGAAGAAAGCCTGAACCGCCACAGAGATGATCTCGCGGTCGGACAATCCGTCATATTATTGGCCGGTGCAGATATGCGGCCTGAAGGCGTAAGCATCCGTATCCAGAGCGTGGAATTGCTTGAGAAAGCAGCTTCCAGGGAACAACGCGATCTGACAATTTTCTTGCGGGATCAAGAACCAGTGGAAGCAATCGTGCCGCTCCTTTCAACCCGTGGCAATGGACGGGTTTCCTTTGTCATCGTCCTTGATAACGGTGAGCGCGAGGTGGAGATCCAACTCAAACAGCGTTTTTCGGTTTCAACCAAAATTCAGAGTGCACTCAAAGCTGTACCGGGAGTTTTGGAAGCTGAATTGAACTAAAGAAATTCTATTAACTCGGTGAAAATCGTAACGATAAGCAGGACATGCCACCATCGAGTTTCGCCGCTTCTGTGTTACCGATTGTTTTCACTTCAAATCCAGCATTTTCCAAGATCGCTTTGGTCTTCGGAAAGCCTGCAGGCATAATTACCAGATTGTTGAAGCGAATAGAGTTGGCACAAGCTTCCTCACCATCTGCTGTATGGATGACCTCATAGCCTTCAAAGCAACCGGATGCAGCAAGTCTTTTTGTGGAAAGGATTGTATTGCCATCCAGCAGAGAACAATCAGTCTTGAAATGAAGAACACCCGGAGGTGTATTCACAATCCTTACAGAGTAACCATATGGTTCAACGATTGATGTCAGTTCTTCAACGCCTGCTGTATCAGTGCGCTCTGACAGGCCCACGAGTATTTCACGTTCTGTGGTCAGAATATCACCGCCTTCAATAAAACCTGGTCCTTCAATACGTGCCACATTTGTATAAAGCGCTTCGATATGGGGTTTGATTGCTTGAGCCTCTCCCAGACGAGTAGGGGCGCCAGGCCGCATGATGATCGCCAGATCGGGCAGGCATAACGCTGCATCTTCCACAAATACGGAATCAGGAAAGGCCTCATCTGCTGTTAGGACAGTCACATCCGCCCCGGTTGAACGAAGTGCAGTCACGTAGTCAGAATGATGTGTGGTGAAGAGGTCAAAGTCCGGCGTGCCGGTATCAACAGCGCGCAGTCCCTCAACGATTGCGTGGCAAGGGTTTCGCACGATTGCATGACTGAATTCAAAAGAACGATTTGGCAATTTTTTCTCTCCACTGAACCATTTCGATCCTCTAGTATAATTTTCCTTGCATTCCAATTCTTTTCCGCTATAACGCGCTGCATTCCACACGCAGGATTGCGTTTTTGGGCCACAGCCCCTGTTTAGGCATTGCTCAATCAAAACGTTCCGGTGAAAGTAAGTGCTTTTCATTCCCTGCGGAGGTTCAACCGGTAAAGGAGAAATACCAATGGCATTGCCAGATTACAGCATGCGCGAACTGCTGGAAGCAGGTGCGCATTTCGGACACCAGACATCACGCTGGAACCCTAAAATGGACCGTTACATTTACGGTTCACGCAACAACATCCATATCATTGATCTTTCACAGACTGTTCCACTACTGGATCAGGCGCTGAAAGTTGTTTCTGACACAGTAGCAAACGGCGGTCGCGTACTGTTCGTGGGCACCAAGCGTCAGGCATCTGAAATCATCGCTGATGCAGCTAAGCGTTCTGCTCAGTACTACGTAAACGCTCGCTGGCTCGGTGGCATGCTCACCAACTGGCAGACCATTTCAAACTCGATCAAGCGTCTGCGTGAGCTGGAAAATATTCTTGGCGGAGATGCTGCAGAAGCGCTTACCAAGAAAGAACGCCTGATGCTCACCCGCGAAAGCGATAAGCTGGAACGTGCTCTTGGTGGTATCAAGGACATGGGTGGCACACCTGACATTCTTTTCATCGTTGACACAAACAAAGAATCCATCGCTCTTCAGGAAGCCAAGAAGCTGAAAATTCCTGTGGTAGCCGTTCTCGATTCAAACTGTGACCCGGACAATGTGGATTATCCAATCCCGGGAAATGATGATGCTTCAAGAGCAATCTCTCTTTATTGCGACCTGATTGCAAAAGCTGCTCTGGACGGTATCGCCCGTCAGCAGGGTTCTGCAGGCGTTGATCTGGGCGCTATGGAAGAAGCTCCAATCGAAGAGGTGCTGACACAGGAAGACCAGCCGGTTGCTGAAGAAGCACCTGCTCCTGCCGCTGAAGAGGCACCTGCACCAGCTGCCGCTGAAGAGGCACCTGCACCAGCTGCTGCTGAAGAAGCTCCTGCTGCTGTTGAGGAAGAACCTGCAGCTGCCGAAGAAGCTGGCGATGATGCACCGCTTTTCGCGACACCTGAAGGTGAGCCGGACGATCTGAAAAAGATTTCTGGCGTGGGTCCTGTTCTGGAAGGCAAACTTCATGCACTTGGCATCACTAAATATGCACAGGTTGCAGCCTTCACAGCAGAGGATATCGCAAAAGTAGACGAGCGCCTGAGCTTCAAAGGTCGTATCGAGCGTGATAACTGGCTCGAACAAGCTGCCGAGCTTGCCAAAGGCTAAGAATACTAATTCCGGCGCTGAAAACAGAGCGCCGGGAATTTCTTCAAAATGACATATGAATCACGGTAGACCGCCAAAAGGGTCTACGAAAAATGGCACGATTGCCGGAAAGAGGCTAAAATGGCTATTACAGCTGCTCTTGTGAAAGAACTGCGCGAGAAATCCGGCGCAGGTATGATGGATTGTAAAAACGCACTCGCTGAGAATGACGGCGATGTGGAAGCAGCCATGGACTGGTTGCGTTCAAAAGGTATTGCAAAAGCAGAAAAGAAATCAGGACGTGTGGCGGCAGAAGGCCTTGTGGGTATCGCTTCTGACGGTTCAAGCGCTGCAGTTGTTGAACTTAACTCAGAAACAGATTTTGTCGCCAGAAACGACGGTTTCCAGGAACTGGTTCGCAACGTGGCCAATGCTGCTCTGGGTACTGATGGTTCCGTGGAAGCGGTTGCCGGCGCTGAATTCGGCGGAAAATCAGTTGCAGACAATATCACTGACGCGATTGCGACCATTGGTGAAAACATGAACCTTCGCCGCTCTGCAAAGCTGGCTGTGGATTCAGGTGTTGTAGCAAGCTACATGCACAACGCCGCTGGAGACGGCATTGGTAAGATCGGTGTCCTTGTGGCACTGGAATCATCCGGTGATGCAGATGCGCTGGCAGCGATCGGCAAACAGGTTGCCATGCACGTGGCTGCAACAAACCCACTTGCCATGACGCAAGAGGATGTTCCTGCAGATGTGGCAGACCGTGAGCGTGCTGTTTATCTGGAAGAAGCCAAAGAATCCGGCAAGCCGGAAGAAATCGCCGTTAAAATGGTCGAAGGCAAGATGCGTAAGTTCTTCCAGGAAAGCGTTCTGCTTTCACAGTCTTTCGTCATCAATCCAGACATCACCGTTGAGCAGGCCGTGAAAGAAGCTGAAGGTGGTGTGGGCGCGCCAATTACCATGAAGGGCTTCGTTCGTTTGGCACTGGGTGAAGGTGTTGAAAAGGAAGAAGAAGACTTTGCTGCAGAAGTTGCTGCAACCATGAAGGGCAGCTAATTCGCACACAACTAAGCTCTTTGTGCACAATTTGAAAAGGATATGCACAAACAAGGCTTATTTTGTTAAAAATCTGCTAGGGGCGTTCCGTGACAACGGAGCGCCCTTCGTGTATCGGTAACAAAACGAATTAGTAGAGTGATTCATGTCGGCGGATCTGAAATATAAAAACGTTCTTCTCAAAGTCTCCGGCGAAGCATTGATGGGTGATACCGGATTCGGCATCGATCCTGGCACAGTCACTCGTATTTGCTCCGATATCAAAGAAGGAATCGATCTGGGCGCAACAGTGGGCCTAGTTGTTGGTGGCGGTAATATTTTTCGTGGCGTGGCCCTTGCGGCAAAAGGCGCGGACCGCGTCTCTGGTGATCATATGGGGATGCTTGCCACCGTGATGAACGCAATTGCACTACGGATGGCGCTTGTGGACCTAGGTGTAGATGCTGTCGTCTTGTCTGCAATAGATATGGCAGAAGTCTGCGAGCCGTTTTCTCAAAGGGTTGCCGAAAAATACCAGAGCGAGGGAAAAGTCATAATCTTCGCAGGTGGAACCGGAAATCCGTATTTTACAACGGATACAGCTGCAGCATTGAGAGCTTGCGAGATGCGCAGTGATGCACTTTTCAAGGCAACTCAGGTGGATGGCATTTATAGTGCAGATCCGAAAAAAAACCCCAATGCCACTCGTTTCGAGACCATTTCTCATTCTGAGGTTTTATACCGAGGACTGGAGGTTATGGATGCAGCTGCCGTCAGCCTGACTAAGGATGCTGGAATCCCGGTAGTGGTTTTCTCCCTTTCTGAGACTGGTGGCTTTGCAAAAATATTGAAAGGTGAGGGCCGTTCGACTACGGTTCACGACAATTGATTTGGAATAATAAACAGAGAGATAAACCATGAGCGATAATCCGATTGATCTTGCTGATATCACACGCAGAATGGAGGGGGCTTTGAGTGCATTGAAGTCCGATCTGGCCGGTTTACGCACAGGTAGAGCTTCCGCAGGGATTCTCGATCCAATCATGGTCGATGCATATGGCCAGCAAATGCCAATAAATCAGGTTGGTACGGTCGCGGTGCCAGAGCCAAGGATGATTTCAGTTCAGGTCTGGGACAAGGGAATGGTCGCGGCTGTTGAAAAAGCAATCCGAGAATCTGATCTTGGATTGAACCCGGTTGTTGATGGTGCAAATCTTCGCATCCCGCTTCCCGAGCTCAATGAAGAAAGACGCCGAGAGATTGTCAAAGTGGCTGGCCAATACGCAGAACAAAGCAAAGTTTCAATTCGTCACGTGCGTCGTGATGGCATGGAAGCCTTGAAGAAAGCAGAAAAAGACGGTGACATGGGGCAGGATGAAGCTCGGGCACTGTCAGACAAAGTACAAAAATCCACCGATGATATGATCGCCGAAGTTGATAGTATTCTGGCGGCCAAAGAATCGGAAATCATGCAGGTTTAACCCGGAAAGCTCGCCCGCAACCGCCTATGACCGATATTCAGCACTTAATCCAGGAACTTGAAGGTGGTGAAATTCCACGCCACGTGGCCATCATCATGGATGGCAACGGGCGCTGGGCACAAAGACGCGGACTGCCAAGGACTGAGGGTCATCGTCAGGGTGTGGAAGCTGTTCGCAAGGTGGTGCGTACCGCTGGCAATCTGGGAATAGATTACCTGACATTGTACACGTTCTCTTCAGAGAATTGGTCTCGCCCGAAGGACGAGATTGCGGAAATCTTCAAACTGCTGAGATTTTTCATCCGAAGAGACCTTGCGGAGCTGCATAAGAATAACGTTTGCCTGAAAGTCATCGGCAAACGCAATAACGTGCCGGCTGACATTCTGAATTTGCTGGACGAAGCCACAAACCTCACGCAACACAATACAGGTCAGAAACTGATCATTGCGTTCAATTATGGTTCCAGAGACGAAATCGAAGATGCAGTTCAGAGAATTGCGCGAGCTGTAGAGGCAGGTGAAATCAAATCTGAGGATGTTTGCGCTGACACGATTTCCAACTCGATCTATACGGCAGGAATTCCAGACCCCGATATTCTTATCAGAACCAGTGGCGAAGTTCGGTTATCCAACTTCCTGCTTTGGCAAATGGCTTACACCGAGATGGTGTTTGTTGATACGCTTTGGCCGGATTTCACGCCATCAGAGTTTGTTGAAGCCCTGAAAACATACCAGCAACGCAACCGCAGATATGGCGGAATAGTTATGGAAACGGGATCTTGAACGACACGGCTGGCCAGCATCGTCTCTTCAATCACGAACTGAAAACTCGAATTATTTCCGCAGTTATACTGGGTGTCGCTGTCATTTATATGACTTGGGCAGGTGGACGAACCTTTGAGTTGCTTTGGGCTGTGGCAGCAATACTGATTCTGTTCGAATTTATGAAAATGAGCGGAGAGCATGTGCGTTTTTCAGCCAAGGCCGCGTCATTTGTAATGCTCCTGCTCACAATCGGCAGCTGGATGATCGGTGATTTTGTCACCGCATTGTTGCTGGCGGTATCCACAATTGCTGTTTTGTTGTTTTGGGAGTTGTTTTTGAGTAGATCTGCCTGGAGCCCATTGGGTTTTGTTTACGCAGCCCTGCCTTTTTTTGCGATGACCCAGCTGCGAGGCGATGGTACGGAAGGGATATTGGTAATTTTCCTGCTGTTTGGTTGTGTCTGGGGAGCAGATGTCTTTGCTTATTTTGCCGGAAGAACCTTTGGCGGTCCAAAACTTGCTCCCAGAATATCACCTAAAAAGACCTGGTCAGGATTTCTGGGAAGTATTGCTGGTGCTTTGTTCATCAGCTGGCTGGTGCTTTATTTCTCCGGCAACAGTGGCGGTATCGGGTTTTTCCTCCTGATGCTTGTGCTGTGTGTGGTGTCACAAATCGGTGACCTGATCGAATCTGTCATCAAACGTAAATTTGGCGTAAAGGATTCTGGTTCTATAATACCAGGACATGGCGGAGTTTTGGATCGCGTGGATGGGCTGGTTGTCGCCGGCGTAACATTATGGATCATACTCTTGTGGATTGATAACGGGCAAACTACATACAGGGGCAACGAAGGTGCGTCACTGTCATCAGTTTTTTTCAGCTATTTCCTGCAATAGGAACTGAAATAACTTCTGGGCACTTATTATTTGGCTAGGACTGGATAGAAATATGGAATTTTTGAGTGAGTTCACGCTGTTTGGTTTCCCGGTTCTCGGGTATATCCTTCCGTTTCTCATAGTTCTCACAATTGTCGTGTTTTTCCATGAATTGGGACACTATCTGGTCGCCCGTTGGAACGGTGTTGATATCGAAGCATTTGCTGTGGGCTTTGGTCCCGAACTCATTGGTTTCACTGATAAACATGGAACCAGATGGAAGTTTTGCGCCGTTCCCCTTGGTGGTTACGTAAAGTTCCTGGGCGATGCCAATGCTGCATCGAAACCGGATTTTGAAAAGCTCGATGAAATGAGCGAAGAGGAAAAGTCCGGCAGCTACGAGCATAAAAGAGTAGGGCAGCGCGCTGCCGTTGCCGCTGCGGGGCCTTTTGCGAATTTCATATTGGCAATTATCATATTTGCTGGTTCTTTTTACTTTGTGGGACGCTATGTGAGCGATCCTGTAGTTTCGGAAGTAATTGAAAACAGCGCTGCAGCTGAAGCAGGCTTTCAGAAAGGTGATATTATCGTCAAAGTTGACGGTAGCGAAGTAACCAGTTTTTCCGACATTCCCCGTCTCGTCGGACCAAACCATGGCATCGAAATGCTTATAACGGTGGAGCGGGCTGGCAAATTGCTTGATATACCCGTCACACCGAAGCGGACTGAAAGAAAAGACCGCTTTGGCAATGTTTCCTATTCTGGCGTAATTGGCATTGCTAGCAAGGCTGAGGATGCAAATGTTCGTTTGAAGGAATACGGTCCTCTGGAAGCTGTGGGAGCCGGTGTTGGCGAAACCTATTTCATTATCAAACGCACACTCCAGTATCTCGGCGCTATCGTTGTGGGCCGAGAATCTGCTGATCAACTTGGTGGGCCCATCCGAATTGCCAAAGTGTCAGGAGAAGTCGCAACTCTTGGAATTGTGGCTTTGATCAATCTCACGGCGATTCTTTCTGTGAGCATCGGTCTTTTGAACCTGTTTCCGATTCCAATGCTGGATGGTGGTCATCTGGTCTTTTATGCGATCGAGGCAATCAAGGGAAAACCACTGAGTGAAAACAGTCAGGAAATCGGGTTTCGCATCGGCATGGGGCTCGTCCTGAGTCTGATGGTGTTCGCCACTTGGAACGATATCACTCAAATATTCCTGAATTAATACAGTTTGCCTGTTTTTGGCCAGATTTCTGGCTATTGTAGGCCTCGGTAAAGTTTGCAACGGATTGTTCGCAGGTAACTGATTTCGCAAGGTTTTTGTAACATGGTGATACAAATGTTGATCATTTGTTAACTATGAGGGCTGAAAGAAGTGGTTCAAAATGCAACAGTCTGGCAAAATGGTATAAATGTCTGAGGTAAATCTGCCTTGCAAGGTTGCGCATCGGGGAAAATTCTGTAAAAGGTTTGTTAACTTTAGGGAATCTGGATTCATCCGGATGGCTTGTCGTTTTACTGCGCAGCAGTTGGGGTACATTGGGAAAAAAATGAGATACAATAACAAGATAAAAACAGTCTTTCTCGCACTGTGTCTTACTCTGCTTCCGCTTATGTCAATTTCGGTTCCTGGAAACCTAGTGGTTTCTGAAGCTCACGCTGCTGTTGTGAGTCGCATTGATGTGCGTGGTAACCAGCGAATTGATGATGAAGTGGTCGCGTCATATTTGACGATTGTTCCAGGTCAATCATTCAACAACTTTGATATCGACGATTCCATTAAAGCTCTGTTTGTCACCGGTTTGTTCAGTGATGTGAGTATTTTCCAGGAAGGTTCTACTTTGGTGGTGGATGTGGATGAAAACGCCACAGTCAACAAAGTGTTCTTTGAAGGAAACAAGCGCCTTAAAGATGAGGCCTTGACTGGCGTGGTGATCCTCAAGTCCCAATCTATATATAGCGATGAGCAGGCAGCAACCGATGTGGATCGGATCAATCTTGCTTATTCACGAGTTGGTCGCAGGGATGCCACGGTAAGTTTCGAGGTCGTTCCACTGGCCAACAATCGCGTTAATGTGATTTACCGCATAAACGAAGGTGAAAAGACCAAAATCGCCCAGATTAACTTTGTAGGTAACGATACATTCTCAGGCCGCAGGCTTGCTGATGTGATTTCCACAAAAGAATCGGGGCTTTTGAGCTTCCTTTCCACCAACGATATTTTTGATCGTAACAGGCTGAACGCTGACGAAGAGCTGCTTCGTAACTTCTACTTCAACCGTGGTTTTGCCGATTTCCAAATCATTTCTACCGATGCGCAGCTGGATGAGGTGGAAAACCAATACATCATCACGATTACGATGGAAGAGGGGCCTCGTTATACATTCGGAAACATTTCCGTTGAAAGCACTATTTCTGGCGTCTCAAATGAAGAACTGCTTCCATTGCTCGAAACTGATACTGGAGAGTTCTACAGTGCTAGCCGGGTTGAGAATTCAATTCTTGCCATCACAAATGCTGTTGCCGAACGTGGTTTCGCCTTTGTTGAGGTTGCGCCTCGCGGAAACCGTAACTTTGAGAACAATACCATTGATGTTGTTTATCTGGTGGACGAGGGCGCTCGTGTCTTCATTGAAGACATCCGTATCGTCGGCAACTCCCGGACCAGAGACTATGTAATTCGTCGCGAATTTGAATTGTCCGAAGGTGATGCCTACAACCGTGTTCTGATCCAGAAAACTCGTGATCGGATTCAGGCTCTGGGCTTCTTCACAAGCGTTGAAGTAACAACACGTCCAGGTACTGCAGCTGACAAGATTATTATCTTCGTAAACGTGTCAGAACAATCGACGGGTGATGTTTCTCTTTCAGGCGGCTTCTCTTCAAACGGTGGTGCTTCGGCACAGGTATCAGTATCCGAGCGTAACTTCCTGGGTCGCGGTCAGTTTATCCGCGCAGCTGTACGAAGCAGTGAGGATGAAACAGGTTACAATTTCGACTTCACAGAGCCGTATTTCTTGGGTTACCCAGTGTCTGCGGGGATCTCTCTGGAAGCAGTTGAGTCTGATGATACTGAAGAGCGTCGTTTCGATGTGGACACTAACCGTGCAACCATCACATTTGGTGTGCCAATCACAGAGCGTCTGCGTTCAAGCGTGTTCTATACCTATAACTCCAGCGATGTTACAGCAAACGCGGGTATCCTGGATACAGTGGTAGCCGATGGTATCGGATCTCCTGATGATGCAATTCAGGGTAATGGACCGACAGAATTGTCAAACGCATTCGTTTCTACCGGCTTGGGTGAATTCATTTCATCCGGTATCGGTTACTCCTTGACATACAGCTCACTCGATAATGTCCAGACACCACGTGAGGGCATCAGAGCTAACTGGTCTCAAACATTCTACGGTGTTGGTGGTGATGCGAACTACTTAAATACACAAGCGAGCCTGGTCAGCTACACCACATTGCTTGAAGAGCAGGATCTGATCTTCATGGCGCGTGTACGTGGTGGACATGTGGAAGTGTTTGGCGGTGATGACGGAACCAACTTCCGTGTGTTTGATAACTTCCAGGCACGTCAGAACACAATCCGTGGCTTTGACTCATTTGGTTACGGTCCTCGCGACCCGATCACAGACGATGCTCTCGGTGGACAGACCTTCTGGAATGCTACAGCTGAAGTTCAATTCCCGCTGCCATTTGTTTCCAGATCCTTTGGTTTGAGAGGTGCCGTGTTTGCCGATGTTGGTCAGCTGACTACGCCGGGTAATGCAGCTATCGCCGCTGTAACAGCTTCGAATCCTGCTTTGACTGCCGCACAACTTGCACAGCTTGATGATGACGCTGTACGGGCTTCAGTAGGTGGTAGTATTCTTTGGGCATCACCATTTGGACCATTGCGTGTGGATTATGCAGTGCCAATTGCTGAAGAAGCCTTTGATGAGCGTCGTGAGTTTAACTTCGGTGTAAGTTCACAGTTCTAGCCAGTTAAACAAAGTAGCTCATATTTGAGATTGGAATACAGGAACGGTCTGGAATCAATTCAAACCGTTCCTTTTATTTTTAGACAAACATTTCTGACTAATATCAGGTGCATCAGCGATAAATTAGGGGGCTTTCAGGAGTATGTTTTTCAAGCCTGTTGAAATCAGTCTGCAAGAGATTGCCAGCCTTTGTGATGCAGAAACATCTACTGATCAGGAAACCCTGAAGAATACACTTATCAATAACGCATCACCAATTGAAGCGGCCGGAGCGGGTGCAATTAGCTTTATTGATAATCCCAAATATCTTCAATATCTGGATACCACTCAGGCTTCTGCAGTGTTCTGCAGTGAAAAATACGTCGATATGATGCCTGATAACGTGGTCGCATTGGTTCACAAGAAACCTTATCAGGCTTATGGCAAGGCTTTGTCTATCATTTACCCGACCGCCATGAAGCCGCAGCCTGTAACCGGTGAGACAGGCGTCTCGAATGCAGCTCACATCTCGCAAGGTGTTGAAGTCGAAGAAGACGTAACAATCGAAGCAGGTGCCGTTGTCGGTAGAAATGCATCAATTGGTCGTGGCAGCGTGATATTATCCGGTGCTGTCATAGGCGAAGGTGTCACGATTGGAAGAAACACTACAATTGGAGCAAACGCCACGCTTGTGTGCTCGTTGGTTGGGGACAATGTGATCATCCACAATGGTGCGCAAATAGGTCAGGATGGCTTTGGTTTTGCTATGGGACCCGGTGGACATCACAAAGTCCCGCAAATTGGCCGCGTAATCATTCAGGACAAAGTGGAAATTGGCGCAAACTCAACAATAGACCGCGGTGCCAATCGCGATACGATCATCGGTGAAGGAACAAAAATCGATAATCTGGTACAGATTGGTCATAACTCGGTAATTGGCCGCCATTGCGTAATTGTCGGACTTGTTGGAATATCTGGCAGTGTTACAATGGGCGACTATGTTGTGGTTGCCGGTCAGGCTGGCGTTGTTGGGCATACAACAATTGGTTCAGGTGCTCAGATCGGCGGCGGATCTGGTGTTCATGGTGATGTGCCAGCAGGTGCTCGCGTAATGGGATATCCGGCAATTAGTGCATCGAAGTGGATGCGCAACGCCGCAAAAATTCTGCTTGAGGAAAAGCGGGAACGTAAAAAGAAGAAGGGGGATGACTAATGTCTGATAATGAACTGGGTCTTATAGAAATCAAAGATCTGTTTACTCTGCTCCCCCATCGATATCCCTTTTTGTTGATCGACAAGATCATCAACGTTGATAATGATGACTCAGCTATCGGAATTAAGAATGTCACGTTCAATGAACCTCATTTTGGCGGACATTTCCCTGGAGATCCCATTATGCCAGGCGTGCTCATAGTAGAAGCAATGGCGCAAACGGCTGGGGCGATTTGCGCGAACACCCACTCAAAGGGGCAGCGCAAACTGGTATATTTCATGACTATTGATGGAGCGAAGTTTCGCCGTCCAGTAATACCCGGAGACGTTCTGGAATTGCGAGTTACCAAGCAGAAACAACGCAAGAACATATTCAAATATCATTGCGAAGCCTGGGTAGGCGATGAAAAGGCCGCCGAGGCGGACATTGGTGCAATGATGGTTGATCCGGAAGAAACGGCATAAAGAATGGCTACAAACATACATCCTTCAAGCGTCATCGAAGATGGCGCTGTCATTGGTGATAACTGCACGATCGGGCCGTTTTGCTCGGTTGGGAGCAAGGTTAAGCTCGGTGCAGATTCTGTATTGCACTCCCATGTGGCAATTGCAGGCAATACTACAATCGGTAGCGGTGCAAAAATCTTCCCCACAGCATCCATTGGCCATGCGCCTCAGGATCTGAAATATGCCGGTGAAGAGACTGAGCTGATCATAGGTGATAACTGCGTCATTCGTGAAGGTGTCACCATGAACCCGGGGACAGCTGGTGATCAGGGTAAGACGACAGTCGGTGATAATTGCCATTTTCTGGCAAATTCTCATGTGGCACATGATTGTCAGGTAGGAAACGGTGTAATCTTCTCAAACGGTGTATTGTTGGGAGGTCATTGCAAGGTTGGCGACCACGTTATCATGGGTGGTGGTTCTGCCGTTCATCAGTTCTGTCGTATTGGAAACAACGCATTTGTTGGCGGCCTAGCCGGTATCGAGAATGACCTGATCCCGTTTGGAATGGCAATTGGCAACCGTGCTTCGCTTGCCGGTCTCAACATCATTGGTATGAAACGGGCTGGAATTGAACGGGAAAGCATTCATAAAGCCCGCAAAGCATTCAAAGACCTGTTCTCCGGTGAAAAGGCTGTGGCGGATGCACTACCGGAAGTGTCAGCGGAACTGGGCGAAGACCCGGTGGTGGCTTTGATCCTGAATTTCATCAACGAGTCTGCCGACAGAGCCCTGTGCACACCAAAAACCTGAGTTGTGATGACAACAGACCACACCGAAAACCAGGAAAACATTGCCATAATCTCAGGCCGTGGAAGTCTGCCGCGTGAATTAACCGAAGGATTGTCCAAAAAAGGACCACCTCCATTCCTGGTGGAAATGGAAGGTGAAGCAGGTGACTGGATTCTAAACTACGAGCATGTGAGTGTTGAGTTCGGGCAGGTTGGTAAACTCTTTAAAGCACTCAAAGAACATAGTGTTACAAAGGTGGTTTTTGCCGGTGGTGTTACGCGGCCGAAAATTCAGTTGAGCAAGTTGGATTGGGGTGGTGTTCTTTCACTGCCGCAAATACTGGCGTTCATGATTGGCGGCGACAATTCTCTGCTGAGCGGTGTCATCCATGTGTTTGAAAAACGCGGTATCAAAGTGGTGGGCGCACATGAGATATTGCCCGAACTTTTGTCACATGAAGGAAAGATCAGCGGTCCATCTCCCTCCAGAAAAGCAAAGCGCAACATTCAAAAGGCGTTTCGGGCCTGCCAAACCCTCGGAGCACTGGATATTGGCCAGGCAGCAGTAGCAGTCGGGGAGCGCGTTGTGGCCGTGGAAGGCATTGAAGGGACGGATGGCATGCTCAAGCGGGTGGCTGACATGCGCAATTCAGGTATTCTTTACGAAGACGGCAAGGCCGGAGTGTTGGTGAAAACCATGAAGCCGGGGCAGGACAAACGAGCTGATCTGCCTGCAATTGGACCAGACACAATTCGGCATGTGAGCGACGCCGGATTAATGGGTGTTGCGATTGAAGCTGGAAACTCAATGATACTGGAAAGGGAAGAAACGCTGAAACTCGCTCAGGATATGGGGGTTTTTGTTTTTGGCTGTGACCTTTCCAAAATGGATTTGGGCGAATGAGTACTACACCACTTCGTGTCTATTTTATCGTAGGTGAAGAATCCGGTGATGCACTTGGAGATAAGCTTATTGGTTGTTTTGAACAATTAGATCAGGCAATTGAACCCATGGGACTTGCCGGGCCCAGGATGCAGGCACGTGGGATCAGGAGCTTGTTTGATATCTCAGAGATATCAATGATGGGCATTTCAGCCGTTGCTGCCAATTTACCAAAACTACTGCGATTGATCGGGAAAACGGCAAACGACGTGATCGCAAAGAACCCTGATGTTCTGGTATTGATTGACAGTCCGGACTTTTCCTATCGCGTAGCCAAGAAAGTTCGCAAAGCTGATCCTTCAATCAGGATCATTAAATATGTGGCACCTTCTGTGTGGGCCTGGCGGCCGGGACGTGCCAAGAAGATCAAGGCTTATATTGACCACGTTCTGGCAATTCTGCCATTTGAACCCAAGCTATTGGAAGAATTGGATGGACCGCCCGCCACTTATGTGGGACATCCGCTCGCTGCAAACATTCCGGAAATTGACCGCAAGAAACGACATCAGATCGGTGACCCTGTAAAACTGGTCTTATTGCCCGGGTCAAGACACAGCGAAGTCAAACACACATTGCCTTTCCTCAAGGATTTGCTGGAAATTTTGATAAGTCGCGGAAACAATTTTGAAATTACTGTCCCAACCGTCGGGAAACTGGAAAGAGAGATACGGGACGCCGCATTGGCGTGGCCTGTAAGCGCTACAGTTGTCACTGGAGAGGCTGCTCGTCATAAGGCTATGGAAGAGGGTGATCTAGCGGTTGCAGCCTCAGGAACCGTCACACTGGAACTGGCGCTCTATAAACTACCCACAATCTCAATTTATCAGCTGGATTGGATTGCCATGCGCATCCGCCATTTGCTGACAGGTTGGACCGCTTCCCTACCAAACCTCATTGCGGATTATCCAGTCGTTCCAGAACGGTTCAATGAATACATGCACCCCGAATATGTGGCGAGAATGGTGGAGCGTCTGGCCAAAAACGGGGAAGAGCGGAAAATTCAGCTGGATGGATTTGACTTGATCGAAGAAAGATTGAGGCAGGATACGCCCGGAACCCTTCTCGCTGCTCAAAAAATTATTGAAATCTGCAAAAAATAATCCCCCCGACGATAATCGGAGGGATCAAAAACAACCAGAATTTCTGGGTCTTAGCGGTCTTCAACGTTTACGTACGGACGCTTTGTAGGACCTGTATAAAGCTGGCGTGGACGACCGATTTTTTGCTTTGGATCCTCGATCATCTCTTTCCACTGTGCCAACCAGCCCACAGTACGCGCCAGGGCGAACAATACGGTGAACATAGTGGTCGGGAAGCCAAGGGCTTTCAGAGTGATGCCAGAGTAGAAATCAATGTTTGGATAAAGCTTCTTTTCGATGAAATATTCGTCGGTTAGAGCAATTTTCTCAAGTTCCATGGCAACTTCAAGAATCGGATCATCCTTGATACCCAGCTCACCCAGAACCTCATGCGTTGTTTTCTGCATGATGCGGGCTCGTGGATCATAGTTTTTATAAACACGGTGTCCGAAGCCCATCAGGCGGAATGGGTCATTCTTGTCTTTCGCACGCTTCACATATTCAGGAATATTGTCGACGCTGCCGATCTCCTGAAGCATGTTCAAGGCAGCTTCATTGGCGCCACCATGAGCTGGGCCCCAAAGGCAAGCAATACCAGCCGCAATACAGGCAAATGGGTTGGCACCGGAAGAACCAGCCAAGCGCACGGTTGAAGTGGAAGCATTTTGTTCGTGATCTGCGTGCAGAATGAAGATCCTGTCCATGGCTTTGGCAAGAACAGGATTTACAGTGTATTCCTCACTTGGCACCGCAAAACACATTTGCAGGAAGTTCGAAGCATAATCGAGCTCATTGCGGGGATAAACGAATGGCTGACCCACATGGTACTTGTATGCCATCGCAGCAATTGTTGGCATTTTAGCAATCAGGCGTAGTGAAGCCACCATGCGCTGATTTGGGTCTGAAATATCAGTGGAGTCATGATAAAACGCTGACATGGCACCAACAACGCCACACATGATGGCCATTGGGTGGGCGTCACGTCTGAAGCCGGTAAAGAAACGGCTCATTTGTTCATGCACCATGGTGTGATAGGTCACACGACGGCGGAACTCATCACTTTCTGCTTGAGTTGGCAGTTCGCCGTAAAGAAGCAGGTAGCAGGTTTCCAGAAAATCGCCTTTTTCAGCAAGTTCGTCAATCTGATAACCGCGGTGAAGCAACACACCTTCGCCACCATCGATAAATGTAATGTCACTCTCACAAGAAGCAGTGGATGTGAAACCGGGGTCGAAAGTAAAGCAGTCTGTTTCCCGGTAAAGTGTTGTGATGTCGATGATGTCGGGTCCCACACTGGCCTGGCGAACCGGAAAATCCCAACTATTTTCACCAATGCTCAGAGTTGCCTTGTCGTTCGCCATATTAATGTCCTTTCATTTCGCAACCAGCTAGTGCCAGATACGTCGGTTGTTTCTATCCGACTGTAAGGTTTTCCCTCGCCCGAAAGTGGCAATTTGTACCGATTGCTTCGTTTCACAATCACAGATCGTTTTGGTATGTGGATACCATCTGCAGCTTAGCTATATGATTTAGTCGTGTGACACAAGTGCGACAAAGGATTTAGGTCTTCAACTTCTCAAAAATTGTTCGAAGTCACTTGTTCGCGAAATGCCAAGATTAGCAGGACTTATAGCTGGTCTTTCAGTCTGGCAACCGATTCAGATTTACCAAGCACGTTCAACACATCAAAAGCGCCCGGAGAGGCAGCTTTTCCGGTCAAAGCGGCGCGTAAAGGTGGTGCGACTTTTCCCAGTTTCAAATCCTTCGATTCTGCAAATCCGCGAATGACTTCTTCAATAGACGCGGGGGTCCAGTCTTCAATCGCCTCAAATGCCGGCAGAATTTCGCGAATCATATCCCGGGTTTCATCAGTGACGAATTTCGCTGCTTTTTCTTCCATGTCCAGGGGTCTGGTATCGAAGATGAATGCAGAACCTAGAGCCAGCGCAACCAGGGTCTTAGCTCGCTCTTTCAGGCTTGGCATGGCAAGCAGGAGTTGTTTTCTGCTTTCCTCGTTGAGATTGTCCGATATGTGCTTGCCACCTTCGACGTAATCCAGAACGGCTTCCAGATGGCCAAGCAATACCTCATCATCCATATGACGGATATGATGGCCGTTAATGGCATCGAGCTTTTGAAAATCGAAGCGGGCGGGGGCTTTATTCATGCCATCGAAACCAAACCATTCGATCATCTGATCCGTTGACATGATCTCATCATCCCCATGCGCCCAGCCGAGCCTCACAAGATAGTTGCGTAGACCTTCCGGCACATAGCCCATCTCGCGGTATTTTTCCGCTCCGATTGCACCATGGCGTTTGGAGAGCTTGGCACCATCTGCACCATGGATGAGGGGTATGTGAGCCATGGTTGGAACGTCCCAGCCATTAGCCTGGAAAATAAGCGCCTGACGCGCAGCGTTAGTTAGGTGGTCATCACCACGAATAATGTGAGTGACACCCATATCATGGTCATCTACCACAACCGCCAGCATGTAAGTGGGCGTGCCATCGGAACGCAGCAAGACGAGATCATCAAGGTCCTTGTTGGGAAAACGTACCGTCCCTTGGACTTGGTCCTCAATAACAGTTTCACCCTCCAGTGGTGCCCTAAGGCGCACAGCAAAGGGTGTTGAACCTTTAGCCGCGATCTCTTCTGCTGTCATATCGCGGTATGTTCCGTCATAACGAGGCGGGCGGCCCTCAGTGCGGGCTTTTTCCCGCATGGCATTAAGCTCATCCTGAGTGGCATAGCATCGATAGGCTGTACCATTTTCAATCATCTTGTTTGCCACTTCGCGATGCCGCTCCGCACGTGAATATTGCGAGATGGCATCACCGTCCCAATCAAGACCAAGCCACTGGAGACCTTCCTTGATTGCGTCTACCGCTTCCTGACTTGAGCGTTCACGATCCGTATCTTCAATGCGTAGCAGCATCTTGCCGTTATTGGCCTTGGCGTAAAGCCAATTGAAAAGTGCAGTTCTTGCGCCACCAATGTGCAGAAAGCCCGTGGGTGAGGGTGCAAAGCGGGTTATGACCTGATTGCTCATTTAACTTGTATCTCCGTCAGATTGCTACTTTAGCTTGCAGTGAGCAGCAATACGGTATTTGATGAATTTACGGGTGATGTATCACAAAGGTGGGATCAGGCAAGCCCATACTATCTGAACACAATCATATGTGTGGGGAAACATGTGTGGCCGGCAATAACTCGACAAACAGCTTAAACAAGCTGCATTACAAAACTAATGATACGCAAACTGAAGGTGAGGTGATTGAGCGGCCTGAGCATCTCTCCACGTTCCAGCATCTGCCTATCCCACTAAAAACCAAATTCCAGCTCCGTTTATCGTAAGCCTATCTCGATATTAAAGACAGACTGACTTTTGATATTATCAGGGAATGGGAGATGGGCCTTGGCTATAATCTAATGCCTGTGGTCTTGGGCTTAGGTATCGCAGTCTATTTTTGGGCTCCCGCAGAACCTTCATTATTCGCTCTTGTGCTGACCCCGATCATTGGCATGTTGTTATTGAGAAAACTCGGTCGGCTTGGATACTGGTACTATGTTTTTCTCGGTCTCGTTGTGTTCTTCTCCGGGATGCTGGCAGCAAAGATCGCCGTCCTTAACAGCGCAACCCCGGTTATTGAAAAACGAATGATAACAGAAGTATCCGGTTTGGTTCTAAACGTGGATCAAAATCGGAGAGGGGCTTCGCGCTATTTGATAAAACCGCAATCGGTTTCAGGTCTCAATGCCGATGAATTGCCGCTGCGGTTGCGAATTTCTGCTTCGTCGAAACATGACAGGCTACTACCCGGTGACACAATCAAGGGGTTGGCAAACATCCAGCCAGTTTCCGGGCCCGTCATGCCCGGAAGCTACGACTTCGCATTTTTTGGTTGGTTCAATGGCCTGGGCGGCAGCGGCTATTTCATGGGTCCACCGGTTGTAGGAAAGAATTTAGCAGAACCCAATCTCAGTGATTGGCTGCGTGTTCTGATTAACCGGTTCAGAAGCCGCATCGAACAAAGGATCAGATCTACTTTACCGGATGAGACGGGCCACGTAGCCATCGCCCTTGTTACGGGTAACAAGTCAGGCATTCCCGAATCGATCAGGCAGGCTTTGCGTAACACAGGGCTTGCGCACATATTGGCGATCTCAGGGTTGCATATGGCATTGGTCACCCTGACTGTTGTGGCTCTGATCCGTTATGCAGTCGCAAACATTCAGTCAGTAGCCTTGGTAAAACCGGTCAAGAAGATAGCCGTATGTTTCGGTTTTCTCAGTTCCACCGGCTATCTCATGATATCTGGCTGGGGAGTTGCCACACAAAGGGCCTGGATCATGATCAGCGTCATGTTGCTGGCGGTTTTGCTGGATCGGCGGGCAATCACCATGCGTAGCGTGGCAACTGCCGCATGCATCATATTGCTTGTCAGACCGGAGAGTCTGTTTTCGCCGGGTTTTCAAATGTCCTTTGCAGCCGTGGCATCATTGGTTGCTGGATACGAGCTCATAACTAGATACAACTCAGAACGCAGGGATGATCAACCTTTTGCCTATCAGACTTTTTTGATATTCCGGACATTAAAGCTCATAGGCTTGTATTTTGGTGGTATCGCTGCAACGAGCATCATAGCCGGGCTGGCAACTGCAACCTTTGTGGCCTGGCACTTTCATCAGATTGCACCATTGGGGCTTCTCGCCAACCTAATGGCCATGCCCATTGTGTCGCTGATCATCATGCCAGGTGTATTGTTCTCGGTTTTGTTGATGCCCTATGGGCTCGAAAGCCTGGCGCTTACCCCCGTATCAATCGGAATTGGTTGGGTGATCCATATAGCTAAATGGATTGATACAGCTTCACCGACCGGCGTGACGGGTGTCTTGCCCGGTATATTCATCGCTTGCATCATCCTGTCTCTAATCGCTTTAACAGTTCTGAAAACAAAGCTGCGTCTTGTAGCGTTTCTCCCGTTATTGGCAGCGCCCATCTTCTGGCAATCATCCAGACCACCGGACATTTTGGTTTCAGAGAATGGCAGGACCATCGCTATTAAAAGCAAAGATAATCAGCTGATTTTGCCTTTCGGGAAATCAGGAAAATTTGCAAGCGGCATCTGGTTAAAAGCCTGGTCGGGTGGGGAAGCTGCTGACGTTACCCTCCACAGGGATCAATGCAACAGGGAACGCTGCATTTTGCCTTTGCCAAGCGGCAAGGTTTTGCATCTGATTTATGCACCTAAATACATAGCGTCATCATGTATGCGTTCAGATATCTTGATTGCACCGCGCCTGTGGTGGGTCAATTGCAGGGACAGGATGCCAGAACTGGTTCTGAAACGGGAAGATTTCGAACGATCCGGAACCCACGCAGTCTACATAGATATCTCTCAACCAGAGGGCAGACCACAATACTTGATTGAAACAGCGCGAACGAGTTCAACCCGGCCCTGGCAACGAAAATGGCAAACCGCTGAAGAGGCTTCCGCTCAGTACTGTCGAAAGCACAAACCTAGTTATACTGACGAATGAGCCCCACAAGCTTGCCCTGAACCTTCACACGGTCCGAAGGCAATACACGGGTTTCATAGGCCGGATTAGCAGCTTCAAGTGCAATATTGGTGCCTTCACGTCTAAACGTCTTCAGCGTGGCTTCAGCATCATCCACCAGAGCGACCACGATCTCACCGCCACGGGCAGTATCTGCCTGCTGGATTATAACCGTATCACCATCATGAATGCCCACATCAATCATCGAATCTCCATCTACGGTGAGCGCAAAATGCTCTCCGCTACCGATCATCTCCGGCGGGACAGTTACAGAATGGGTGTTGTGCTGAATGGCCTCGATTGGAACACCTGCAGCAATCCTTCCCATCACAGGAACGGAGAAGCCGTAGCTTTCTTCATCGATTCCTGAGCCTGACATACCAGGGAAGGGAGTCACATTATCACTGGAGTAGTTCTTTGAAGCACCAAGACCTCTATTGCCGAAGTCAGCCTGAATAACACTCCCGGAATTGCCTGAAACAGTACTTGGCGTATCATTCGACCACGCTTCCGGCATCTTGATAACTTCAAGCGCCCGGGCACGATTTGGCAGGCGGCGGATAAATCCACGTTCTTCTAGCGCCGTAATGAGCCGGTGAATACCGGACTTGGACTTAAGCTCCAATGCATCCTTCATCTCATCAAATGATGGTGGCACACCCTCTGACTGCAAGCGTTCATGAATAAATTGCAGCAAAGCCTGCTGTTTGCGTGTCAGCATTGCTTGTCCTTTCGTGTGTGTTTGCGTTTTGTTCCCTCCAGAATCAGGGAAACAAACATAGAACATCTATAATCGTTCTATTTATGTTCTGCAAGGGTGAAAATTTGATTAACGGCCTCAACAACCACTGCTTTGGCCAACAATCAGGGTATATCTTCACGAAATCAAAGCTTTTGCTTCCTGCATTACAGCGCAACTGTTAACCCTAGATCATGACTTCCGAAAAGCCTTCATTTCTCAATGTAACCAACTCCTTGACCGGCCAACGCTGGATTGAGCGTTTGCCCGCGGAGGCCAGAAAACTTGCCACTGCAATCCATCAAAAATTGGATGTGCCGGAACTGGTTGGCCGTGTGATGGCAGCGAGGGGCGTCGAACTAGAAAATGCCGAGAAGTTTCTTGATCCCACAATTCGGGACCTGATGCCTGATCCCGATGTCCTGACCGGAATGACGGAAGCAGCCTCTCGTTTGACTGATGCAATTGAGAAAAAGGTGCATGTGGCTATCTTCGGCGACTATGACGTGGACGGAGCCAGTTCTTCCGCCCTGTTGAGCAAGTTTCTGACAGCGCATCAGGTTCCAAATGAAATCTACATCCCCGATCGCATATTCGAAGGCTATGGCCCGAATCCTGACGCCATGCGGTCTTTGATAGATAACGCTGCCAAACTGATTGTCACGGTCGATTGCGGTGCCACAAGTTTTGAAGCGCTTGCAGAAGCAAAGAAACTTGGCGTAGACACGATTGTGCTGGATCACCATCAAATGGGAGAGGAAATCCCGGAATGTGCAGCCCTCGTCAATCCAAACCGTCAGGATGATTTATCTGGACTTGGATATCTTTGTGCGGCGGGTGTGGTTTTCATGACCCTGGTTGCCACCCAGCGTGAGCTAAGGAAGAGAGGAGCCTACCAATCCGGCATCAATCCGCCGAACCTTCTGGACTGGCTGGATCTGGTTGCCCTGGCAACGGTCTGTGATGTGGTGCCTCTCGTTTCGCTAAACAGGGCCTTTGTGGTGAAAGGCCTGCAGGTCATGTCTCAACAAAAGAACATCGGCTTGCGCGCGCTAATGCGCATCGGGAGACTGGATGGCCCGCCACGCCCTTATCATCTAGGATTTGTACTAGGACCTCGAATAAATTCTGGCGGTCGCATTGGTGATGCGGCGCTCGGTTCGCGTTTGCTGACCACGGATGACAAGATTTTAGCTCAGCAAATCGCCGAGCAGCTTGAAACACTCAACAAAGAGCGTCAACGCTCCGAAGCTCAAATGCTGGAGCAGGCAATTGCCGAGGCGGACGCTGAAACAGCAAGCGGTGAGGGGCCTGCAGTTCTGGTAACAGCAAGCGATGATTGGCACCCGGGCATCGTAGGACTGCTCGCTTCAAGACTGAAGGATCGTTTCAAGCGACCTGCTTTTGCCATTTCATTTGATGCGCAGGGAAAAGGCTCTGGTTCAGGCCGCTCGATCAGCGGCATTGATCTGGGAAAGGTTGTTCGATCCGCTCATGAAGATGGCATCATCGAAAAGGGTGGCGGACATGCAATGGCAGCCGGCCTAACCATCATGAAAGACCGTCTGCCTGAATTGCGGGACTATTTTGAAAGTCACCTTACTGAGAATGTGAATTCTGTGAGAGAAAACCAGACATTGAAAGTTGATGGTGCACTCACAGCCAGAAGTGCCACGCTCGATCTGATTGAACTTCTGGAAATGGCTGGACCCTACGGACAAGGTCATTCTCAACCTGTCTTTGCATTCCCCGCTCATCAGATTAGATATGCCAAAATCGTCGGCCAGAACCATGTGTCCTTCAATGCAACTGCCAGTGACGGGGCACAATTGCGCGGAATTTCGTTTCGTTCGGCTGATACCAAGCTTGGAAAATTGCTATTGAACGCTCGTAACCAGACTGTTCATCTGGCCGGAACCTTGAATGCTGACTTCTTCCAGGGCTCCAGACGCGTTCAGCTCCGATTGCTGGATGCGGCAATCGCCGGCTAGGGCAATTGGTTGAAGCATTTTTTTCCTGAAGGTGTTGGATTTATGCTTAGGCATTGGCAGGGAGGGGAAAAAGAACGTCAAGGGGAATGGATTTTCCATCCCCTTGCATCATACGCACATGGTGTCGACGCAACTGCCGTGGTTCCTGCACGCCGCAAGATTCTGCTATTATGTCCACTTCAGCATTCAAATTGTTGATATAACTCGCAACCCGTTGTGCTTTTTCTTTTGGTACCAATCCACGCTGAAATCTCGGATCATGGGTCGTAATGCCAGTGGGGCAGGTGTTCTTGTTGCATTTCATGGCTTGAATACAACCCAGTGCAAACATTGCGCCTCGCGCTGTGACGATAAAGTCCGCGCCAGCGCATAATCCCCAGGCCACATCAGCAGGTGTCACAAACTTTCCCGAACCAATCAAACGTATCCGGGACTTTAGACCATATTCCATCAGCAGATTGGCCACCATGGGCAGACTTTCGCGCACTAGCAAGCCCACATTGTCCATTAGTGGCATCGGAGCAGCCCCGGTTCCGCCATCTCCTGAATCCACTGCAATAAAATCTGGCGCGTAAATTTCACCGCGTTTGTTGATTTCGTCGAATAGATCACGAAGCCAGTTTTCTCCGCCAATCACAGCTTTGAAACCAACCGGTTTTCCTGTGACATCGCGAATGTGATTGATCGCATCCAGCAATGAGCTCACATCATCAATATCCGGATGCCTGTTCGGTGAGATCGAAGCCTTGCCTTCCTCGATCCCTCTGATTTCAGCGATCTCCGCATTCACCTTCTTTGCAGGCAATATTCCGCCTTTCCCCGGCTTGGCACCTTGTGAAAGCTTGATCTCAAACATCTTGACCACATCCATCGCTGCAACTTCGCGCAATTTGTCGTCACTCAGATTGCCCTCGCGGTCTCTGACACCATATTTTGCGGTACCAATCTGGAAAACCAGATCACACTGTCCGGAGAGGTGATGTGGTGAAAGACCGCCTTCGCCCGTGTTGAGCCAACAGTTTGCCCGCATTGCACCTTTTGAAAGGGCTTTTACTGCCGGGCGGGAAAGGGCACCATAACTCATGCCCGAAATGTTGATGATCGATTGAGCGTCATATGGGTGTTTTGTGTGTGGGCCGATGATCATGGTCGGCGTTTCAATATCGTCTTCCTTCAATTGCGGGAAAGCATCGTTGACGAAGATAGGGGTACCCACTGCAGTAAGATTCTTGGTGGATCCAAAAGCCACTGTATTCTTTTTACCCTTGGAAGCGCGTTCCACCCAATGCCTTTCAGCCCGGTTAAAGGGCATCTCCTCACGGTCCATTGCAAAGAAATATTGCCTGAAAAACTCACCGAGCGAAGAGAACAGGTGCCGGAACCGACCCACAAGTGGATAGTTACGCCGAACAGCGTCTTTAGTCTGGAGCACATCAACAAAAAACAGGATAACAGCAAGGAAAGAGCCAAACCCTAGGATAAAGACAAAAAGCGTGGAGAGGAATGTCAGCGTCTGCTGAACCACATCAAACATCGGGCCACCCATAAGAATCCTCCGTTGAATCAAATAATCCTGTAAGACCCTATTCGATAGACCTTATTCACTAAAAATCAAATAGCTGCATGATTTCGATCACATCCAAGCACCGGAACTTGCTTTGCCGTTGTGTGCAAGATTGCACATAATTCACCCTGGGTTCACGTTACATTGTGTAAAAGGTTGACGAGATGTTCAAAGAAGAACGCTCCAAGTTAACAGGATGAAGAAGATGAGATTACTAATTTGTTTCATACTAGGCGCTGCAGTTGTTTTAATAGCAGCAAATACCGACGCTCCAGTTGCGCAGCAACAAAGTGTATTTGAAGCCAAGGAGCGAATTCGCCACGCAGGACAAGCGCAGCTAAAAAATAAGACAGCAGAAGCTGTTAACCTGAATGGCACTCAAACCAATTTCATAAATTAATTTCAAACCCCTAAAGTCCAAACTTAAAGCCCGCCTCGTGCGGGCTTTTACTTTTTGTTCACCATAAATCCATTTCCCCGTTTGCAGTTCACCAACTGGTTAACCTCTGTGGTTAAGGTTTGGTGAATCCAAAACGGGAGTTAGTTTTGCGTAATCCGTTCCTCTATGCGCTTCACGGTGCAATTCTTCTAGCGATATCAACTGCAGGAAATTTTGGTCTAACAGCACCATCACATGCCAAATCATGTAAAGGACAGGACCGTCTCGGTGTACATCGAACCGTCACTTTGAATACTTCTGGCGGAAAAAGATACGGTTCCTCTCATGGTAGAGATGTGAGGTTTTTGAGGAAAAAGGAAGTAGTACTGACCTTTGATGATGGACCAGTGCCCGCAACCACCAACAAAATCCTACATGAATTGGAAAGACATTGCGCTAAAGCCACATTTTTTATGGTTGGTTCCATGGTCCGGGCACACCCCTCCACAGCCAGGCGCGTGGCTGACAAGGGTCACACAATCGGTATCCACAGCGACACACACCAAAATCTCGGTCTAGTAGGCGGTAGTGTTGCTATTCCTGATGTGGACCGCAGCATTAAGACCATTAAATCCAAGGTCAGCAAAAACGTAGCACCGTTTTTCCGTTTTCCATACCTTTCCGAGAATCAGGCCGTGAACCGTCATCTCGCAGGGAAGGGATACGGTGTATTCGCCATTGATGTGGATAGCATTGACTACAAGCTCAGCTCCACGAACAGTCTGGTGAACCGCGTAATGAGCGAATTACGGCGCCAGGGTGATCGCGGAATTATCCTGTTACATGATATCAAGAAAGTAACATCGAACGGAATTGGGCCGTTACTCGACCGCTTGCATCAGGACGGATACAAACTGGTTCATATTAAAGGCCGTGGCAAAGGTATTGATCGTGAATCCTTTGTGGTCGCGAGTGCCACCTGGCAAATCAAGGACAAGACAAAAGGGCCATTGGTGGTTTTGGCGAACAGGACCTGGGGCAATGAAAGCGGTGGAACTCAAGAAAGTATTAAATTTGCACAAGCCCAGGCGCTTTCCGTCGAACAAAACGTGGCACGCAAAGCTCCCAAAAGAAACAGCGCTATCAAGAGAACCGGTCTTGAGAAAAAGAACGAAACAGACAAAAAACTGACACTGGGAAAATCAAAGAAGATTACCAAAGTCAAAACCAAGTCACGTCAACAAATTGCCTTGGCTGAACTTCAGGCAAAAGCGAAGGCCAAGCGTGACGCGAGGCTCAAATCCGATCCGAAACCAAAAGCTTTCAACAAGACAAAAGTCACTGCGGCACAGGCAAAAGCTAAGGCTCAGTTCAATCTTAAGTCCAGGTCTTTCAAGAAAGCGATCAAGAATCGTCTGATTACATTTAACTGATCATAACGATTTCGCACGGGTCTCCGGCTTTCGCAGCCGGAGCTTTCACTGCGCGAAAGATCAGGCAATCAGCTCTCACCAGATTGGCGAGCATGGAACTATCCTGCTTGGTGAATGCGGTGGCTATTCGTTGCCCATCTGCGGAGATTTCCAGTGTGCCGCGCATATATTCTGCTCGCTCATCATTTTCTTCTAAATCCTTTCCCAACACGGCGGGCAGGGGCTTGAGCTTCTCTGCTGGTTCACCAGACAAGAGATTGATCAGCGGTTTAACGAAAACATTGAAAGCAACCAACGAGGAAACGGGATTTCCCGCAAGACCGGTGAGATAAACAGTTCTTCCATCGTGTTTGTATCGCGCGAACAGAAACGGTTTTCCCGGACGCATGGCAATTTTTGCTATCTCGAACTCAAAACCCATTTCCATTGCCACCGGCATCACTAGATCATGATCACCAACGGAAGCGCCTCCGGTGGTGATTAGCACATCTGCACCCTTGGAAATTGCGGATTGAAAGGCTTCACGCAATGCGTCTTTTGTGTCCGCTACCAAACCCATGTCGATGACATTGGCACCGCAGTTTTTCGCGCTGGCCGTAATACCATAAGTATTTGAGGCTATGATTTGCCCCGGTCCTGTAGCTTCTCCCGGCAATACCAGTTCATCGCCGGTGGAGATAGTGGCAACCGTCGCATTTTTGCGAACCGGCACCTTGGCGTAGTTCATGGAAGCCACAAGTGCCAGACGATTGGGTGATAGCACATCCTCGGATCCGAGGATCACTTCACCTTCCTTGAAATCCAACCCTGCTTTCCGGATGAATTTACCCTCTGGGGTGCCAGTGAGCACGCGCACCGAACTGCCTGAAAACTCTGTATTTTCCTGGATGATGATAGTGTCAGCACCTTCTGGAACAACTGCACCCGTAAATATCCGCACCGCTTGTCCTTCACCCAAGCTCCTTTCATAGGGCACACCTGCACGGGATTCGCCAATAATGGTGAGATCGGCGGGGAGCTCAATCACATCGGCCTGGCGTACGGCAAAACCATCCATGGCGGAGGCATCAAAAGGCGGTTGGGTACGTAAAGAAGGAATATCCCTGGCAAGCCTGCGATTAGCGGCTTCGTGCAAGCCCACTTCCTCTATCCCGCATGGCTCCACATCGCTCAAAACAATGTCCAGTGCTTCTCCAGCAGGGATCAGAGATTTCAGACGTTCCTTGTCGGCAGGCACTGTCTATTGGTCCTCACGCTTCCAGTGACCGGATTTTCCACCCTTCTTTTCCGCAAGAACGATACCGGAAATCTCCATGCCACGGTCCACTGCCTTCACCATGTCATAAATTGTCAGGCAAGAAACACTACAGGCAGTGAGCGCTTCCATCTCAACCCCTGTTTGACCGGAGACACCTGCTGTCGCGCTGATACGCAAGCCCGGCAAGTCTTCGTCCACAGTGATTTCTACATTGACTTTTGTGAGGCCAATTGGATGGCAAAGTGGGATCAGGTCAGAAGTTTTCTTCGCTGCCATAATACCGGCAATCCGGGCGGTGCCGATCACGTCACCCTTTTTGGCATTACCTTCGATCACAAGCTTCAGTGTATCAGCATGCATCTTAACGTGGCCAAGTGCTGTAGCTTCACGCATGGTAGAATCTTTATTGCCCACATCAACCATGTGGGCTTCACCGGATTTTCCAAGGTGCGTTAGGGGAGACATATTCAAGCTGCCTTTGCCGCAACAGGATTTGCGAGCAACTCGCGGGTTGCTTCAGCCACATCATCCTTGCGCATCAGGCTTTCACCGATAAGGAAGGTGCGAATTGAACTCTCGGACAACCGCGCAAGATCTGCTGGAACAAACAACCCACTTTCTCCCACCAGAAGTTTGTCTTCCGGAACAAGACGCGCAAGCCGCTCACTCGTTTCAAGGGAAACATCAAAGGTCTTGAGATTGCGGTTATTAATGCCGAGCAGGGAAGAGTTCATGGTCTTGAGCGCGCGCTCAAGTTCCTCTTCATCGTGCACTTCGATCAGAACATCCATCCCCAGTTCAAATGCTGTTTCTTCGAGAGCCACAGCCTCATCATCATTGACGGAAGCCATGATAACCAAAATGCAATCTGCACCCCAGCTACGGGCTTCGTAAACCTGATACGGCTCGTAGAGAAAATCTTTTCGAAGTGCGGGAAGTGAAACCTTGTCTCTGGCATTGGTAAGAAATTTTGGAGCACCCTGAAAGCTTGGAGTGTCTGTCAAAACAGAAAGGCACGCTGCTCCACCTGCTTCGTAGGCTTCCGCAAGCATAGGCGGGTCAAAGTCTTCTCGGATCAGGCCTTTGGATGGGCTTGCTTTCTTGATTTCTGCAATCAGGGCGTAAAGCCCGGCATCCAGTTTTGCCTGCAATGCATCCTTGAACCCACGAGGTTTGGAAACATCAGCAATTCTTGCTTTCAGTTCGTCCAACGATACGGCGGACTTTGCAGCAGCGATCTCCTCGCGCTTGTAAAGTTCTATCTTTTTCAGAATGTCAGCCATTACGCATTTCCCTGATTTGAAACTTCAACCAGTTTTGAAAGGGTAGCTTCTGCAGCACCGCTGTCAATCGCCTGTTGGGCAATCGAGGTTCCTTCTTCAAGATTGGCGGCCTTGTCAGCAACCACCAGTGAGCAGGCGGTATTCATAATTACCATGTTGCGGTATGAGCTTGGTTCACCTGCCAGAACCGCGCGAAGCGCTTTGGCATTGACCTCCGCATCACCTCCGGCGATGGCACTTTCCGGTGCCACATCAAATCCGAAATCTGCGGGTGTAATTTCAAACGTTTTGATCTCTCCGTTGGCGAGCTCAGCCACTTGCGTGGTGCCGGTGATGGTAACTTCGTCAAAGCCCTCACCATAGACGGTCCATACCTTTTCAGAACCAAGCTTTTTAAGAACCTTAGCCGCGGTTAAAACCCATTGCGGCGCGAAGACCCCCAGAAGCTGTCTTTTAACGCCGGCAGGATTACACATGGGCCCCAGTAGGTTGAAGATCGTACGCGTCGCCAGTTCCACACGGGCAGGGCCCACATAACGCACTGCTGAATGGTGAGCTGGTGCAAACATAAAACCAATACCGGCTTCCTCAATGCAATCGGTTATCTGGCCGGGGGAAAGTTCGATATTCACGCCAAGGGCCGTCAGAACATCCGATGCCCCGGATTTTGAAGAAAGTGATCTGTTGCCGTGCTTTGCAACCTTTACACCGGTGGCTGCTGTCACAATCGCGGTACAAGTGGAGATGTTGTAAGAACCTTTCGCGTCACCACCGGTGCCCACAATATCGATGGCGTCGTCTGGTGCATCAACGGGCAGCATCTTTGCGCGCATGGTGTCCACGGCGCCAGCGAATTCATCTTCCGTTTCCCCACGCACGCGCATGGCCATCAGCGTGGCACCGATCTGTGCGTCAGTGGCCTCACCGGACATGATGATATCGAAAGCTTCCTGCGTTTCTTCCCGGCTCAGTGTCTCACCATTGGCGAGCTTGCCAATGGTTCCCTTAAGATCCTGCATTCTAAACTCTACCCTTATCCCCGAAAGACGGAGACTTAAAACCCGTGTTGACCACCACCATAGTTGTGAGGGTTCAGCGCGGCTTCAATTGCCTGTTGGTTAACTGTCACAGTTTCCCGTGACTGCAGGTCTGCCACTACCTGGTTGAGCATGTCAATGGCTGCGGTTTCATTCAGGCGATTAGTTTGGTCTTCGGTTAACTCGAGACTGGTGGGATCCACCACCTCGGCAACGCGTACAACGGCATATGTATTGTTGGGAGACCTGGCAGTGGCAATGTCACCCTCAGCCGTTGCGTAGCCCACCTGAAGTGGTTCTGCACCCAGTTCAGAAATCTGCCCTGTTCGGGTTACCGGCTCGCTTTTCACAAATGTGGTTTTGTTGCCGAATGAATCATCCGGGATAACTTCCGCGAGAACCGTATTGAAGTCTTCACCAATCCGTACGCGCTCAGCGATCTTTTCAGCCACTTCGCGGATCTTGTTAGCCTTTTCCGCATTGACCCAGTCTGTCTGGGCATCAGACTTCACTTCTTCGAAGGTTTTCTGTCTCTCAGGAGTGATTTCATCCACTTCATACCAGAGGAAACCGCTAGCACCGATTTCAAGCGCCTGCGTGTCTTCATCAGGTTCGGCAATAAATGCTGCCTGTGCCAATTGGTTCAGGTTCGGGATGTTTGCGATGTTGTTACCGTTTTCATCCTGGCCGCGCGCATCCATTGCTGTGATGACACGAGCTTTGAGTTCGGCACGTTCTGCAGCTTCTGCAAGCCGCACACCGGCGGAACGCTCATCTTCCACCACATCAAACAAGGCAAAAACCTCATCAGTAGCTCTTTGAATCGCAAGAAAGTTGCGCAACTCGTCTTTCACTTCATCAAAAGGCGTGGTGCTGGCTTCCTGGATTTCGCTGATACGTAGAATGATCGGGCCGAAAGTGCCTGGAATGATGTCGGTGGGTTCGTTGAGTTTCGCTTCAAAAGCGGCCTTGGAAACAGCTTCATCCGGTAGATCCGAAGGAAGCATCAGGCCAAGATCCACATCAGCGACGGTCTTGCCGAGTTCTTTCAGCACGTCTTCAAATGAGGTTCCAGAGTTAAGCTTGTCTTTAACTTGTTGAGCTTCGTCATTGCTCGCCAATACCAATTGCTCCACCCGACGTCTTTCAGGCGTTGCCAGGCTGGATTTGCGGTTTTCGTAAGCGGCCTGCAGGTCTTCGTTGGTCACTTCCTGCGGCTTCATCACATCAGATGCTTCAAGTTTCAGGATTGTCACCTTACGGTATTCAGGAGCACGATAATTATTGAGATTGGCTTCGTAATATTTCTTGGTGAGGTCATCCGTCGGGACAGGTTGTTCAGCAATCACTTCGTCACCGACAATTACATAGTCAAAGACCCGCTGTTCTTTCTCATAAACAGAAAGAGCGTCACTGAACGCCTTAGGCATATCAAGCGCAGAAGAAGTGCCTTCCTGCAACTGATTGCGAAGGGCCACTTTCTTGCGATCCGCAATATAGTCGTTCTCAGAAATGCCAAGTTGACCCAATGCTGCACGTAGCTGCGAACGGGAGAAGTTGCCGGATAAATCAAAGAACCGCTCATCTTTTGCAATTTCAAGCGCCACATTCTGGTCAGACAGTCCAAGACCCATTTTGCGTGAATTCTCATCAAGGACAGCGCCGGAAATTACCTGAGCCAACACGGTCTGGCGCAGGCCGATTGCATCAGCTTGCTCTTGTGTCAAAGGTCTTCTGAACTGTTGCTGCAGAGCTCTCAGCTGGTTTTGATATGCAAACGCAAAATCAAACCGGTTCACTTCGGTTTTGCCCACCTGTGCGACGGTGCTGATGTTACCGAATATAAGACTTCCAGAGACACCCCAAATGGCAAAACTGATCACCAGAAGTGCAATCAGTATTTTTGCAACCCAGCCTTTGGCAAATCCGCGTAGTAAGTCCAGCATAGAGGTCTCCGTTCAAATGCGCTTTTGATTCTGTTCCAGGGAACACTATCGTTCGCAACGATATATAGTTTCAGCAGCCATGCCACAAGGAATTGTGCATATATCCTTGAATTAATATCAGCTTTTGTTGCGTTTGAGCATTGAAGAGTTAAAACATGGGCTAAATCACCCTGTCAAAAGGTCGCAAACGCGCTTTCTCGCGCAATTGTGACCGTTAAATAAGGAAACGGCATGACCCCTGACATCAAACCGCTTGTGGCTGGAAACTGGAAAATGAACGGCACACGCTCTTCTCTTGGCGAATTGCAGAACATGGTTGACGCTTATGACCAGCAAATGAATGCGCAACTTGATCTTCTGGTTTGCGTGCCTGCCACACTGATCATGGCGGCAAGCGATACCGCATCAGGAAGCAAAGTACAGGTGGGCGGTCAGGACTGCCACTCAAACGACAGCGGTGCCCATACCGGAGACATTTCTTCTCAGATGATTGCTGATGCCGGTGGTGATGCGGTCATTGTGGGGCACTCAGAGCGCCGCACAGACCACGGAGAAGACAACGCCACAGTACGCGCAAAGGCTGAAGCAGGCTTGCGCTCAAATCTCCTGACCATCGTATGCATTGGTGAAACCGAGGAAGAACGCAAATCCGGTAAAACACTGGATGTTCTGAAGAACCAACTGGATGGATCCATGCCTGAAAGTTCCACCGCCGGGACAGTCGTTGTTGCCTATGAACCCGTTTGGGCTATTGGTACAGGTCTCGTTCCATCCGTTGAAGACGTAACCGAAGCTCATGCGTTTATACGAGGAGAACTGGAAGGCAGATTTGGCGGTGAGGGTGCCCGCATGCGCATCCTTTACGGTGGTTCTGTAAAGCCCGGTAATGCAGTGGAACTCATGGGTGTGGCAAACGTAGATGGGGCTCTTGTAGGGGGTGCAAGCTTGAAGGCTGAAGATTTCATGGGTATCTGTGCTGCTTATAATTCACTGATCTCGTAAAAGTTCATTGCATTTGGGCCAAAAAACACCATTTGAATGCGTAATACCATTTGCAGGACACTGATAGTCGTGTAAAAGGGCGCAGATTTATTCAAGCGGACAATCAGCAAATATCGGACAAGTTCCATGCAAACAGTTCTAATCGTCATACACCTGTTAATCGTAGTCGCACTTGTGGCTGTGGTGCTGCTTCAGCGTTCTGAAGGTGGAGCACTTGGCATCGGCGGCGGTGGCGGCAGTGGTGGTGGTTTCATGACTGCTCGTGGTGCAGCGAACGCTCTGACCCGCACAACGGCAATTCTGGCCGCATGTTTCTTTGCAACTTCTATCGCACTGGGCGTGCTTTCAGGTGTTGAGGGCGGAAGCGCATTGGACAATCTTCCGCTTCAAAACCAGCAAGGTGGTGAAGGCGGTATTCTTGACCAATTGCCAGGTGGTCTCGACCTTGGCGGTGGTGACGGTGCTAACGAGCCGGAAGTGCCAAACAGCCAGTAAAACCAACAGGTTGATAATTTCCGATACCTCCGCAACTCGCGGAGGTATTTTTTTGTGGGTTAGTGAAATTTTTTGCTACCCGAATCGAAGGTAAGTCGTTATTTCTTAAATCCCATGGCGCGATATGTTTTTATAACGGGCGGCGTGGTGTCTTCCCTCGGAAAAGGCCTTGCTTCAGCTGCACTTGGTGCACTTTTGCAGGCACGTGGGTATAAAGTCAGGCTACGTAAGCTCGATCCTTACCTCAACGTTGATCCGGGGACCATGTCTCCTTATCAGCACGGCGAATGTTTTGTTACCGATGACGGGGCCGAGACCGACCTCGACCTCGGTCACTATGAGCGGTTTACCGGCAGACCGGCAAATCAGGCCGACAATATTACCACCGGTCGTATCTATCAGGATATTATTGCCAAGGAACGCCGTGGCGATTATCTGGGAGCAACCGTCCAGGTCATTCCACACGTCACCAATGCAATCAAGGAATTCGTTCTTGAGGGCAATGAAGACTATGATTTCGTCCTTTGCGAGATCGGCGGAACAGTGGGTGACATTGAAGGGCTGCCTTTCTTTGAATCCATCCGTCAGATCGGAAACGATTTGCCGCGTGGAAGCTGTATCTATATTCACCTGACGCTGATGCCATGGATTTGGGCAGCGGGTGAGTTGAAGACAAAGCCCACGCAGCACTCAGTGAAGGAATTGCGGTCGATCGGCATCCAGCCGGATATTCTGTTGGTGCGGGCAGATCGTGAAATCCCGAAAGAAGAGCGTCGCAAACTGTCTCTGTTCTGTAATGTGCGCGAGGGTGCGGTCATCCAGGCGCTGGATGCGAAGTCCATTTACGATGTGCCGATGACATACCACAAGGAAGGACTTGATCAGGAAGTGCTGAATGCCTTCGGTATTGATCCGGCTCCTGCACCAAACATGGCGGTATGGAATGAAATCAGCGAAAAGATCCAAAACCCTAAAGGCGAAGTGAATATCGCCATTGTGGGCAAATATACGGTTCTGAAAGACGCTTACAAATCTCTGATTGAAGCGCTGCATCACGGTGGCATTGCCAATGAGGTGAAGGTCAATCTCAGCTGGATTGAATCTGAAGTCTTTGAAGAAGAAGATCCCACACCACATCTGCAATCAGTCGATGGCATTCTGGTGCCGGGCGGCTTTGGAGAGCGTGGCGCGGAAGGTAAGATCAAAGCTGTCACCTACGCCCGTGAGAACAAGATACCTTATTTCGGCATTTGCTTCGGCATGCAGATGGCCTGCATCGAAGCGGCTCGCAACCTTGCCGGTATCGAAAACGCCACATCCACAGAGTTTGAGGAAAACGCAAAAGAACCCGTTGTCGGCCTTATGACTGAATGGTTGAAGGGTAATCAGCTCGAAAAACGTGAGGCAGCAGGAGACCTCGGTGGTACCATGCGTCTGGGCGCATATCCGCATCCGCTCAAAGAGGGAACGCTGATCTCGGAGGTTTATGGTTCCGCTCATGTATCTGAGCGGCATCGCCATCGATATGAGGTGAACCTCGACTATAAGGAAAAGCTTGAAAAGGCAGGGCTGATCTTCTCAGGCATGTCACCGGACGGCTTGCTGCCGGAAACCATTGAATATCCAACCGATGTTCATCCATGGTTTATCGGGGTCCAGTATCATCCTGAACTAAAGTCACGCCCGTTTGACCCGCATCCATTGTTTGCTGGTTTCATCGGTGCTGCGAAAGAACAGAACCGTTTGGTTTGATTGTTGGCGTTTGAAGCTTGCGGCTTTGACCGCGATCAGTTCTTACAGGGTATTTTCCAGAACTGACGTGCGGATCATACGGCGCTTTTGACCGCTGAAGTCATTGATCGGGTAGTGCAGGGTGAAGCGGTTATCCCACATCAACACGTCTCCCACCTGCCATCTGAAGCGGCAGGTGAACTGGTGTTCTTCCATCCGCTCGAATAGCAGGTCCAGCAAAGGCTTGCTCTCTTCAACCGTCATGCCGCTGAAGCGCGAAGTGAACATGCGTGTGACATACAAACCCTCCTGACCAGTGACAGGATGTTTTCGCACAACCGGTTGCTCAGCAACCCATGGTTCTTTTTCAACGCCATCATACCAATAGTAGGAATTAACTGCGGTAAGGCCTCTTAATATGTCCTTTAGCTTGTCTGAAAGGCTATCAAATGCAGCGATGGTTGAAGCAAACGCTGTGTCACCGCCCACATCCGGAATTTCCAGCGCATGGAGAATGGAAATATACCCGACCGGGTTCATCCAGGTGATATCTGCGTGCCAGTTTTCGCCACCGAACAGGGTTGCGTCTTCCGGGTTTCGGAGCAGCTCCAGAACTTCCGGGCAATCATCATAGCCGTTGGTTTCGATGGGGTGGAGAAAATGCTTGCCAAACTTACTCCCGAGCTTTGAAAGCTGAAACCGGTCCAGGTTCTGTCCGGGAAGCTTGATCACCAGATGCTTGCTCAAGGCATCATTGAGCACACTGATTGTGTTTTCATCCGGCGAGGTGAGGTCGAGACCTCTGACAATCGCGCCGATTGTGCCAGTCACCGGTTCAATCGTGATGGCGTTTTGTTCGTCAAAGGTGTTCTCGGCCACGCTCATTTTTCTATGTCTCCTCCAAGTGCCTCCATCACCATCTTTTGGAAATGATGGACTGCATGTTCTGAAAGTTCGGAAAATTCAGCGTCAACCACGAAGCGACCCTGATTATATCCTTTGTTTTGCAAACCCTTCTGCACACTCTCGCAAAGGCTGATATCTTCCGGTTGAAGCACATCCTTCTGGTAGTCCATGGCTTCCTTGAGTTGCTTGGTGGGTTCAGACGTTTCCGTAAACCAGTCCTGATACTCAATCGTGCGGTTCAACCCGTTCGGTATCATCTGCAGGATCGAAATATTGGTTTCGCCAGGATATGCCCAGATCGTCAGGTTTGGCCACAGGAACCATCCGCAATAACCAAACTCCACATCTCCCTGTTCAAATGTATAGGCAGAGGAGCTGGTGGTGCGGGCATTTTCGGAAACCTGACTGGAAAAGATGCCATGACATTTAATACGGTAGGTATCCATATCCACCAGGTCCACAAAATCGCGGTGAGCTGGATCGCAGTGATAACATTCCAGGAAGTTGTCGATCATCACCTTCCAGTTGCATTCCACGTCGTAAGTGTCGCGTTGGGAAAAGACAAGATCATCGATTTTCGGGCAATATTTCCGAATTTCCTCTTCAAGTTCAGGGGCTTGTGTAGCTAAAGGAACTGCGTCCGGATCCAGGTTCACAAAGACAAACCCACAAAAGACTTCTACCCTGATTTGCTTCAGCGAAAAATCGCACTTGTCAAAGTTTAGGATGTTGTCGGAGTTTCTCGCCACTTTCAGGCTCCCATCCATATCAAAACTCCAGGCATGATATGGGCAGACGATCAGGTTCTTCTTGCCCGATCCACTCACCAGTTGATGACCCCTGTGGGGGCAGACATTGTAAAACGCTTTCAGCTCGCCCGAGCGATCCCTCGTGACGAATACTGCCTGGTCATGAATTTGAGCGGAAACATATTGCCCCGCATCTTTCACCTGAGACACATGGCAGACATAATACCAGTTGCGATAAAAGATAGCTTCTTTCTCGGCCTCATAAATTTCAGGCGAAGTGTAGAACCGTGCCGGCATCGTATAAGATGTGGCCGGATTTGCGCAAAACGGTTGATCACCCGGTTGCAGTTTTACAATTGGTACATTCATGACATCCTCCCATGGGGAGGATGCTAATCTCAAAATTTTTCGCTGACAAGAATTTGTTGAAGCTTTCCAAGTACCTCAATAATGGGATGCTGGGAAGAATTTTCAGAAATTATTCAATTCAATCAATCGACTAAACGGATGCGGTCAATCCACCATCCACTCTCAGGTTCTGACCTGTAATGTAGCTTGATGCATCCGAAATCATAAAGGATATGGTTTCCGACAATTCGGAGACATTCGCATACCGACCAGCCGGAATACGCGCCACGCGATCATCCTTTTCTGGCAGGCTGTCAATAAAGCCCGGAAGGATATTGTTCATCCGGATGCCTTGAGCTGCAAATTTGTTGCTGAAGAGTTTCGTATATCCAGCTAGTGAAGCACGAAACACTGCCGAAGTCGGAAAGTCCGGGTCCGGTTCAAAAGCAGCGAATGTGGATATGTTTACAATAGAACCTGATTGTTGTTTCTGCATGGTTGGTAAAACAATTCGGGTCATGCGGACCACATTCAGCATGTAATAGTCCATGCCCAGATGCCAGTCTTCGTCGCTGATCTCATCCACGGCGCCTTTTGGCCCATGCCCAGTGCAATTGACCACACCGTCAATACGGCCAAACTTTTCTAGTGCTGCACTGGCAAAGTTCTCCAGATCAGAAACGACCAGATTGGACCCCGTGAAGCCAAGCCCACCGAGTTCTTTACCCAACTCTTCGCCTTTGCCGGATGAGGACATAACACCCACATCATATCCTTTTGAGGCAAGGTTGCGGGCAGCATCTGCTCCGATCCCGCTGCCGCCACCCACGATTAGTACTGCTTTTTTGTCAGCCATTTCTTCTTCCTCACGTTTTCTTCGTGTCATCTACAATTTTCATATTGGCAATCCCGCTTTTGCCGAGTGGCACGGCCGCAAAGGGCCCACCGTGGCACATATTGCCGGGGTCAGCAGGATCGAGAACCGGTTCTGAGGCAAGAATTTCCTCGGCAAACTGTTCTGCGTTGTCTTTTGGCCGATAGCCCAAAAAACTCGCCTTATGATTATCAACGGGATTTCGATCATTGTCGGAAACCCCATAAACAATGGAGAACCCTGTCACTGGCGTATCGATCGCCCGTTCCACCAGATGAACCAGATCATCATAGGAAAGCCAGGATCCTAGCGCCCGCGCGCTGGTTACTTGCGCGCAGGACAAAATTCTCAAATGAACGGATTCCAGGCCGCGCTTGTCCCAGTAAAGACTGCCCAGATCTTCAGCAAAGCATTTGGCAAGACCATAGAAAGTATCAGGTCTGTGCCTCACTTCCGTATCAATGCGTTCGGTCTTTGGATGCATGCCAACCGCATGAATGGAACTTCCGTAGACAACCCGGCGTAATCCGTTCTGGAATGCTGCTTCCCAAATATTGTAGGCACCCACAAAGTTTGGTCCGAGCAATTGCTCAAATGGCGCTTCATCAGCAACAGCGCCGAAATGCACCACCATGTCAGCGTGCTTGAGCACTTCATTGACCTTGGCGAAATCAGCAAGATCAGCTTTGACATAAGTTTCACCGTCATAGAGCGTGCCGATATCATCAACAATATCGGTGGAGACCAGCGTATCAGCGAGTTTTGTGAGAGGTTCACGCAGGTAGGAACCGAGCCGGCCTGCTGCCCCTGTGAGCACAAGTTTCTTCAGCTTCATGAATTAAGTCCGCTTTTCATTTTCGAGATGAGATTGTCTGAGGCCCGTGCCAGGAGCACTGTATCAAGGCCACAGGCCACAAATGTAAAATCTTCATTGTTGAGAAGATCGAGCGCGAAGTCCGGGTCCGCTACCAAGGTGCCAACAGGCTTGCCCATGGCTCTGATCTTTTTCGCAGCAGGCTTGATCAAATCCCAGACCCGAGGATCTGTTGGCTTGCCGACAATGCCCATATCAGCTGCAATGTCTGCTGGGCCAAAGAAGATGCCATCAACACCATCCACGCTGGCAATTGCTTCAGCCTGAGCAATCGCATCAGCGGATTCTAGTTGAAGGATCACCGTGGTTTCCTGTTCAACCTGTTCCAGATAATTCTCAACCCGTCCAAACCGGGTCGCACGCGTTGCCCCGGAAACCCCGCGAATGCCTTTGGGTGGGTAGCGTGTTGAAGCTACAGCCTTCTCAGCCTCTTCCACAGTCTCGATCATGGGGAAAAGAAGACCAGGAGCGCCAAGATCAAGCAATCGCTTGACCACAACCGGATTGTTCCACTCAGGTCTTACGATTGCTGTCGTATTGCTCGCGGCAAAGGCTTGCAGTTGCCCCATCACAGTCATGTAGTCGCTGGGGGTGTGTTCCATATCAACAAGCGCCCAATCAAATCCTGCAGGAGAAACAACCTCCGCTGCAAAGGGGCTGCAAAGGGAAATCCAGATGCCGATCTGTTGTTCTTGATTTCGAATGGCTCTGGTGAATGGATTTTGTGGTAACTTCATCAGATTACGGCTTTCTCGACAATGGGTTCGTTCCTGACAATACGGTCATAATGGAACTCTTTCATATCGAGCGTACGATATTCTCCATAGGTTATCCACTCAGCTGTCCCACGCCCCATGGCAGGTGATTGTTGCAGGCCGTGGCCGGAAAAACCGTTCAGGAACAAAAAGTTCTCAAGTTCCGGGTGAGGGCCCATGATCGCGTTGTGATCAAACGTATTGTAGGAGTAGTGCCCCGCCCATTCACTGGTTACCTTGATCGCTTCAAACTGTGGGATGCGTGTTGCGAGCACTGGCCAGATATGGTTTTCCCAAAGCGAATGGTCCATGGCAAAATCATCGTAGTCGACTGCGGGATCAATATCTGAATGCCCGCCACACTGGTAAGTGCCGCCTCCGTTCTCACGCACATGAACGCCAGACGGGTCAATTGTTAGGGGAAGATCCTGATCCAACGGTTTTTCAGCGGCAAAGATCCATGAGTATCGTTTGCGTGGTTCAACAGGCACAACGATTCCCGCCATCTGAGCTGTTCTTGCAGCTCTAGGTCCGGAAGCATTGAGTACCTGCCCGCAATGGACAACTTCACCGGATTTTAGCGTGACGCTTTCAACACGGTTTCCAGAGGCATTGCGGGACATGCCTACAACTTCATTTGAGATGAACTCCACACCACGTTCCCGGGCCTGTCTGCGCCACCAGTCAAAGACCGCGGTTGCATCCCAGAAACCTTCATCCACCAGGTTGATGGACCCAAGCACGATATCTTCCACATTGTAGAAAGGATAGTTATCCTGAATTTGCTCGCGCGTCATCAGCTGAGTTGCTGCGCCACAGGAAAGCTGCAGTTTCTGGTTCTCTTTCAACACTTCGGCAAATTGCTCATTATCTGCAAGATACATATATCCGAAACTTCTGATCGAGAGTTCCGGCACACGTTCGTCACCGCCCATGTACTGGCGGATGTTCTTCACAAAATCCGCAGCAAATTGAGAGATCCGCACATTCAATTCTGTTGAGAACTGCTGCCGCATACAGGAGTTTGTATGCATGGTTGAGGAGTTCTCATAACTGGGATCGCGTTCCACAACGAGAACCTTGCCGTTGAAGTCCTTATTGTCTGAAAGGAACCACGCAGTGGAAGCTCCCATGATTGCACCGCCCACGATGACGAGATCATAGGTTGAGCTTGAAGGTGCTTGAAGTTCGCTAGCCATTATTCAATTTCCCCTTTGCGAACAGATAGCTGGATCGCATCCACATCTTCCTGGCTCATCCCATATTGAGAGATCGCTGCCTCGGCGGAGATATATCCGCGAGCCAGATCCTGTTTTACCAATTCAAGGTCCCGGTCCTGTGCCTTGCCGTAACCGGCACCCCCCGGGAAAGCGAGCATCACCTTGTGACCATGTGGCACAAATTGCTTGCCCTTGCCCTGCATTGCGGCACCGTCATCGCGGGCAATTGTTGTGGAAGCACCGTTAGCGCCACCCTGGCGTCCGCGGGCAGGGTGATGGACACGGTCAAACATGGCTTGAAAATCAAATTCATGGCCTTCTGCTGCGCCCACTTCCATATATTGGCCAAGACCGCCCCGATATTTTCCTGCACCACCACTGTCAGGCCGCAACTCTTTTCGCCAGATGATCACCGGACCGGTATGCTCGGTTGCTTCCACAGGCATGGTCATCACACCGGAAGGGAAGGCGGTTGCATTAAGTCCATCCTTGGTAGGTCGGGCTCCAGCACCGCCGGAGTTAAATGTGAGCACCTCTGATCGGCTAGCATTCGCCGGAGCTTGTGCATCAGTTCTGGGACGCAATGACACCTGGAAGTTACAAAGGCACCCGGCACCTTCAGCAGGAACCGTCTCAGGCAAAATCTGATCAAACGCATCATAAACCGTGTCGGGTATCATATGCCCGATGATGTGACGCAGTGCGACGGGAGCCGGATGAAGCGCATTCACAATGGAGTTTTCCGGTGCAGCGATTTCAAACGGAGCCAGTGAGGCTGCATTATTTGGGATCTCAGGCGCAATCGCACACTTAAGCGCATAGCAGGCATAGGCTTTTGTGTAGACCAGAGGTACGTTGATACCCTTTTTGTCGAGACCTGACGTGCCTTCAAAATCACTGAGGATGCGGTCTTTCTCAATCGTCAGTTTCACCTTCAATTCGATCGGCTTTTCAAACCCATCAATGGTCATGGCACCAGACGCAGATTTTTGAGGCAAGGCAGCAATCTTCTCGAGCGTTGCTCGGCGGGAATTTTCCAGAATGAACTCCGCGATCCCATCCAGATGATCGAGTTCGAATTCCTCCATCATATCAATCAGGCGCCGGTGACCAATTTCGTTACAGGTGGCAAGCGCATACATGTCACCAATGAGCTGATCGGGTTCCCGCACATTGCCGCGCACAATGGCAACAAGCGTATTATCCACTTCACCACGCTCGGCAAATTTCATGATTGGGATGTAAAGACCTTCCTCGTAAACACTGGCTGCATCCGCTCCGAATCCACGCCCGCCAATATCCACGATGTGCGCGGTACAGGCAAAAAACCCAACCAAAACGCCATTGTGAATTGAAGGGGTCACCACGGTGATGTCGTGAAGATGTCCGGTACCTTCCCAGGGATCATTGGTGATGTAGATGTCACCTTCAAAAATGTTCTGCCTGCCAATGCGCCGGATGAAGTGCGCAACGGCATCGGCCATAGCATTCACATGACCCGGTGTACCCGTAACCGCCTGCGCCAGCATATTGCCATGCGTATCATAAACGCCCGCTGAAAGGTCACCCGCTTCACGAACGGAGGTGGAGAATGCGGTTCTCACGAGCGCCTGTGCCTGCTCTTCCACAACGGAGATCAGGCGGTTCCACATGACCTGATAGGAAACAGTTGTATGAGATTTTGCCATTGCTTCCTCCTAAGCCTTTAAAGACAATTCAATGCATCCGTCCGGCTGGCAAACAGCACGACGGCTTGACGGCATGATTATTGTGGTTTCATCTTCTGTGATTGCAGCCGGACCGTTTACGGTCTGACCTGACGCCAATTCACTACGCAGGACAACCGAAGCTTTGACTGTTTCACCCAATGCCGGATCAAAGAAATCACGGGAATGGTCTGACGGAGCTTCCTGCGTACCTGTTTGCCGTTCCACCAGATCAACCGCCTGTGGAGACGTCGTGGCATTAACGGCCCAGACTGTAATCTCCGCATCAAGTCCTTGAACGGGTCGTCCAAAGAGCTTGGTGTAATCCTCTTCGAACAGTCGCAGGAACGTTTCCTTGTCCGGATTAAGCGCTTGATCTTCGGTAAGGGTGATTGGAATTTCCCAACCCTGGCCCGTATAGCGCATATAGACTTTGAAATCAGCGAGGATCTCTGCTTCTGCGTCACAGTTCCTCACAAAGCCGGTGGCTTCATCCTTGAGGTTGGTCAGGATCGTGGTGATTTTGGCAGGCTCAAAGTCCGATAATTTCATATAGACCGAACGCGTTGCTTCAAAACTGAATGGCGCGCGCAAGAACCCGATCGCTGAACCCACACCGGCACCTGGAGGCACGATCAGATTATCAACGCCAAGTTTTTCGCATAACCGTCCTGCATGAAGCGGTGCAGCACCACCAAAAGCAATCATGGTGTATTCGGAAAGGTCTTCACCGTTCTCAACCGCATGCACCCGGGCGGCATTTGCCATGTTTTCGTCCACCACTTCCGCGACGCCGAAGGCTGCTTCAAGGGGAGTCATAGAAAGTTCATTGCCTACGCTTGCGTTAAGTGCGGTTTTTGAGTTTTCCGGATAAAGCGGAATGGAGCCGCCAGCGAAGTTGTCTGGGTCCAGCTTTCCAAGAACAAGATCAGCATCGGTCACCCCCGGTTTCTCACCACCGCGGCCGTAGCATGCGGGTCCAGGTTCAGAACCGGCACTCTCAGGACCCACACGGATTTGCCGCATGGAATCCACATGGGCAAGCGAACCACCACCGGCGCCGATTTCCACCATATCAATAACGGGTATGGAGATCGGCATGCCGGAACCCTTCTTGAAACGATAGGTTCGCGCCACTTCAAATACTCGGCTGGTTTTAGGTGTTTGGTTTTTGATGAGGCAGATTTTTGCAGTCGTTCCGCCCATGTCAAAGGAAAGCACCTTATCCAATCCGTAACGCGCTGCGATGTTAGCTGCAAACACTGCTCCGCCTGCTGGGCCGGACTCAACCAGCCGGACAGGAAACTCAGCCGCATTTTCAATTGAAATAATGCCGCCGCCGGAGTGCATGAGGAAAATATTGCAGTCCACACCCTCATCACTCATGCGGCCCTTGAGACGCCCCAGATAGCTTTTCATCAATGGCTTGATATAGGCGTTGGCTATTGTGGTGTTGAAGCGTTCGTATTCACGCATCTGCGGAGAGACTTCGCACGACAGTGAAACCATCACATCCGGCAGTTTCCGAGCGATCACATCACGAACGAGCTTTTCATGAGCATCCTGCAAATAGGAATGCAGGAAGCCGACGGCGATGCTTTCAAAACCGGCTTCAGCGATCTCATCAATCAGGGCTTCCACTTCTGATTGATCAAGGGGTACGAGAACTTCTCCTGAAGCCGCAACACGTTCTTCAAGCACATAACGCCTGTGACGCGGCAGAAGGGGCTCGGGAAGGCTTAGATTAAGATCATATTGCTCAAACCGGCTTTCGGTGCGCATTTCAATCACATCGCGGAAACCTTTGGTGGTGATGAAAGCAGTCTTGGCACCTCTGCGTTCTATCAATGCATTGGTCGCAAGCGTAGTGCCGTGAATGATCTGGCCGATGTCTGAGGGTTGAACGCCAGCTTTCTCGCAAACCTTGTGCATGCCTTCGATAATGGCATTCTCAGGTGCTGTATAAGTGGTCAATACCTTGGTTGAGAATTGGTCGGTACCCACTTCCAGAACCACATCAGTGAAAGTGCCACCGATATCAGCTCCCATGCGGATTGATTTGTTACCCATATTGAAATCCTGAAAATAAAGTCAGGATCAAGTTAGCGCTAAACAAAGGATCAGCACAAATTATTATATCTTATGGATTGGATAAAACTTATTGATCTATTGTCAGGTTGAAATCATGGGCTGTTTGCGCGGCAAGTTCAGCGGTGCGCGCCACAATCGCAGGAGACTTCTCCAGATCAAACCGTGCCCGGAACTCAAGCGGCGAGGGCATCCAGTCATGTGACAGCTGAACCAACTCGCCATTTTCCAGTTCTTTGGTCACCATAGCTTTCGGAATTGCAGAAATTCCCATGCCTTCCACAGCCATAAAGAGGCAGGTTGCAAGATTGCTCGAGGATACAAATCGTGGTTTTTCTTCCCCATGACTGGTGAAGTATTGCTCTATCTCAGTGAAGATATGCGTGTCTCTTGAATGGGTGAGGATTGGGAACTCTAGCATATCCCTAACGCTTACTGTATCAGTACCCGAAATTCCCAACTGGGGAGAGGCAACCCAGATCCATGCATAGGTTCCAAGATCCACAAACCCGCTGGTCTGACGTTGGAAAGGCCCATTCTGGAAAGCCATGTCGATGGATCTGGAAAACAATTCAGATTTAAGATTGTTTGAAAGATCCACCGTCAGTTCCACTGACAGCTTCGGATATTCGTTTTTCAAACGTTTAAGAAAGCTTCTGAGCCAGGTGTGCACGATCATTTCTGTGACACCAATACGGATGGTCTCATTATGCAGCGTGTTCTGGTTTACAGCGGACAGAAACTCATCCGATTGAACGAGAACCTTGCGCGCGTGTTTCAGGAGTTCCTGACCCTTCGTGGTCAGCCGGACAGAACCCGCATCGCGCTCCATTAGCTTCACGTTGAGGGTATTTTCCAGAGATGAAATCCGCGTAGAGATGTTTGGCTGGGTAGTATTGAGCCGGTCAGCGGCTTTGCGAAAACTGCCAAGATCAGACACCCACACAAAGGCTTCAAGCTGTTTGAGATTGAAATTCAACTGATAACTCACTCATCACAAATATTTATCAAAGATCGTAATTTAGTATAATAAATACATATTCTATATCCGGTTGGCAAACCCCTTTCACCGGTTGAACATTGATAGCAATGCCCATATCTTTGCGAAATGGAACAAACCCTGTCACCAATCGATAAAGTTCTGGATTCCTACGACAAACCACAAGCTGAGCGGCTGGAGGAGTTGCGCGAAATAATCCATGACACCGCAGAAGATATCCCACAGATAAAGCGACTTGAGGAATGCTTGAAATGGGGACAACCAAGCTTTGTGGTCAAGCCAGACAGGATCGGCTCTACCGTCCGTATCGATAAAAGCGGAGACGGGGTCTCCGTCTATTTTATCTGCACGACCGGTCTTGTTGACCAGTTCCGGGAGATTTATCCTGAAAGCTTCAATTACGTGGGCAATCGCGAAATCCACTTTGGTCTGAAAGACAAACTGCCGAAAGATGAACTCAAGCACTGCATCGCCATGGCTTTCACACACCATTTGAATAAGAAAAAGAAATCATGAAAACAGCCCTATATCACCGTAACGGACCAGCTCACTCTGTTCTGGAGATCGTCGATAAGCCCGTTCCCAGCCCCGAAGCAGGAGAAGTCCTCGTCAAGATTGCAGCGTCTGGCGTAAATCCGTCTGACGTAAAATCGAGGGCAGGGCGACCCTTCGATTTTGACTTTATAGTGCCACACAGTGATGGCGCGGGTGTGATTGAATCGGTAGGCGACGGAGTGGATGCAGCCAGAATTGGCGATAGGGTTTGGATATGGAACGCTCAATGGCAACGCCAATACGGCACAGCTGCTGAATACATTACTGTTCCACAAAACATGGCCGTTAAGCTCGATGATGATATCGACTTTGAGACAGCGGCCTGTTTCGGCATTCCGGGAATGACTGCAGCCCACGGGATTAATCTCATTGAACACACATCGGCAGACACCCTGTTAATTACAGGTGCTGCTTCGAGCGTAGGCCACTACGCAACACAAATGGCCACTCTGGCGGGGCGTAAGGTGATCGGCACTGCTTCTTCCGTCAAACTCGACATCGTCAAAGAAGCAGGGGCAATCGCCTGTATAGACTACAAAAACGAAAACGTCGCAGAACGGGTTCTTGAAATTACGGACGGCGAGGGTGTTGGTGCAATTTTAGACATGGATTTTTATTCCACCTCACTGCTCATTCCGTCTACCGCATTCCAGGAAAGCGGTAGTATTTTCTGTTACGGCTCCAACGATATGGGCGACATCGCTGTTCCCTTCAGGGATTTGTTGTTCAAACAGGTGACGCTGGAATTCTTCCTGATCTATAAACTGGATGACAACCAAAGAGCGGCAGCCATAGACCGTCTCAATGCCTTTATGCGTTCCGGTCACGCGCAAACGCGAATATCAAACGTGTTGCCACTTGAGGAAATTGCGTCAGCTCATGAATTGGTCGAAACCGGGCAGGCTAACGGGAATGTTGTTCTCACACTAGGAAGCTGACCATGACCCGTATCACACTGGACCTGGCTAAACTCGTTAGTGAAGGAGAGCTGACGGAACAGGAAGCTGAGCGGTTAAAAGGACTGGCTGTCACCGGAAAAGCCGTATCGGTCATTGTGAACCTTCTATGCATCTTCGGTGCGCTGGCACTTGCTGCAGGCGTGGTGGCACTAAAGCCTGACCCATCAACAGGTCTGTTCCTTGCTATTATAGCACTCGGAATTGCGAGTTTCGTAAGGTTCAACGCCTTTGGAGAATGGAAGGTGCTGGGCGACGGCATGGCAATCGCAGGCACATTCGGCCTGTGTGGTTGGTTTGGACTGGAGTTCGGTGAGGGCCTCAATGGCATGGTCACGAACACCATTCTCACATTGATAACGCTGACTGCTACAATTGTTTTTCGAAATGCGTTTCTCGCAGCATTCATACCGTTAGGGATTGGTACCATTCTAGGTTCAGGCACGGCCTACTGGCATGCCAGTTACGGACTGTTCGTGCGGGAGGCAACAGTCACAGTCGTGGTGTTCACGGTGATTGCAATTCTTTTGTATATGTTGCTGGAAAGGATCAGAAAGTCCGGCTACTCCCTATGGGAAACAGTAGTTCTGATCCCGGCACGGGTATCCTTCTTCATGGTCAATTTCGGCTTCTGGGTCGGCTCTCTTTGGGGAGACTGGGTAGGTGAACATTTTCGTTTCGCTGAAACCTATGACTATGAAGAGCGCAATGCCTGGCGCGATACAGCCATTCATATAAACGAAGTCTGGTTTTCACTCGGTTGGGCCGCCTTTCTGGGTGTCGCAATTGTCTGGGGCCTCAAAAAGCACAACCGGTTTGTCACAAACACTGCCATTGTGTTTCTCGCCATACATTTCTACACGCAGTTCCACGAGTTCTTCGGGTTTAACCCTGGCACGCTTGTATTAGGCGGCATCTTCCTCTTAGCCTGTTCGGTTGGCCTCTACAGGTTTGACAGAATGCAGACTGCAAAAACCAAAAATTTGCTTTCCTAATCACAATCTCCGCAATATTGTGCCCGCAAATCAATGAAGAGCTTCCAATGACAAAACTATCCCCGAGAAATCTCGACCATGTGGTCTTTCCGGTACCAAACCTGGAAATTGCCCGAGAACGCCTGACCAGTCTTGGTTTTACCGTAGCACCGGATGCCCGGCATAAATTTGGATCCGAGAATGCCTGCGTGTTTTTTGAAAACGGAACATTCTTTGAGCCGCTCGCAATCGGACACCGGGAAACGGTTGAAGCGGACATCGTGAAAGGTAACAATTTTCTTAGGCGTGATGCGGCTTATCGGTTCAGAAACGGCGATGACGGTTTTTCAATGGTGGTGATGGGGGATAAAGACCCAGTAGGGCAAAGAAAAGCAATCAAGAAGGCAGGCTATCAGACCGGTAAAACAGTTGTTGTGCGTCGTCCGGGCGTGAAGGTTCATCTGGCTTTCATCATTGATGAACGGGCACCGGATTGTTCTTTCTTCCTGTGTGAAAGACCCGACGGTCCGCCATCATTTCCTGCTGAGATGACCGATCACGCAAATGGTGCCAAAGCAATTGGACAAGTCACGCTTCACGAACATCTGCCTGAAGACTTTCAGTATTATCAGCAATTTGCTTCTGGTGAACGCGAAGTGCGTTCCCACTCGTTCGGTATGGACATTGAGCTGCCAAACACGACCCTTTCCACTTATACAGATGCTGGCATGAAGGCCCACTATGGTGTGGAAGGGCTCCCGCAGCGCCGCGGACTTAAAGCAAGAGCCGTTGATGTGACGGTTTCTGATCTTGGCAAGGTGGCCGATCTTCTCAAGAAAAATGGTGTTGAGGCCCGCACAGTTGGCAAGCGTCTGATTGTAGATCCTGCAGAAGGCCAGGGCGCGATCATCGCATTTGTGGAAGGGTAACTGATGGAAAGCATTTCGCTTAAAGGTTTCGAGATCGCCAATTCGGCACCCATGGTTTTGTTCGGGGGTATCAACGTCATTGAATCCCGTGATCTGGCGATGAGAGCGGCTGAGCACTACAAGAAGGTAACGGACGATCTGGGAATTCCCTATGTGTTCAAGGCAAGTTTCGACAAAGCCAACCGTTCCTCTATTCACTCTTTTCGTGGTCCGGGATTGGAAGAAGGCCTGAAGATTTTCGAGGAGCTAAAAGCTCAGTTTGACGTCCCGGTGATATCCGATGTGCATGAACCGGAGCAGGCAAAGATCGCGGCGGAAGTGATCGACATCATCCAGCTTCCGGCATTCCTTGCCCGGCAGACTGATCTTGTGACCGCAATGGCCAATACCGGTTCCATCATCAATGTGAAGAAACCGCAGTTCCTAAGCCCGCAACAGATGCGTAACATTGTCGACAAGTTCCATGAAAGCGGCAATGAGCAGATCATTCTGTGTGAGCGTGGCTCCAACTTTGGCTATGACAATCTGGTTGTGGACATGCTTGGTTTCGGCGTGATGAAACGAGAGTGCGGTAATGCGCCAATCATCTTTGACGTGACCCACGCTTTGCAGATGCGTGAAGCAGGTTCTGCAGCATCAGGAGGGAGACGGGCTCAAGTATTGGATCTGGCAAAATCAGGGATGGCGGTAGGCCTTGCAGGGCTCTTCCTGGAAGCGCATCCTGATCCGGACAACGCAAAGTGTGATGGCCCCAGTGCCTTGCCGCTACACTTGCTTGAGCCGTTCCTGGCGCAGGTAAAAGCCGTGGATGATCTCGTGAAGTCTCAACCCGCAATTCAGGGTCTGGAGCAGTCTTAAGCCACCCAGACACTGATTGGTTGGTTTCGTCCTCGCAACTGCACATCACCGTGCAGATGGAAGGGTGCTAAGGCTGTTTCCTTATCGAGGACAGATTGATCTACGTTCTGGATTACGTCGTCGCTGACCACGCATTTGCAGCCAATTTTACGGCTTTCGGCTTCCAATCGTGAGGCCACATTAACGGTGTCACCCACAACGGCAAATTCCAGTCTCCGTTCAGGACCGATGTCGCCAAGGATGACAGTGCCATAGTGGATGCCGATCGAGATGGTAACAGGTTCCTTGCCCTCAGCTTCGCGTTTACGGTTGAACTCGGTGTTTGACGCGATGATCTGCTGTGCGCACAAAAGCGCATTTGTGGCATCACCCGGGCTTTGTTCAGGTCTGCCGAAAGTGGCCATGACCCCATCACCAATATATTTTTCAAGCGTGCCTTCATGTTCAAAGATCGCACGCTCCACCAATGCATGATAGTCCCGCAACAGGCTCATCACATCTTCAGCGTCATTGCGCTCTGCATATTTCGTGAACCCCACAATGTCGGTGAAGAGTACCGCCACATCCTGACTGCGAACCGCACCGATGTCGTGATTTGAAGAAGCCAGAGCGTCCACCATGCTGGACGGGAAGTAACGCGAAAGATTGGCCCTTTCAGCAGAGATATCAGCCTGTTTCATGATCAGGAGATTTGTTCTGTAGCCCTTGATCGCCAGAATTCCCGATACCATGATAAAGACCACGATCTCCTGTACCCGGTTGCCGATGTTCGCACTACCAGGCGCCAGCATTTCGGTTACCAGATCAAATCCCGCAAAAGCATTTTCTGCCTGTTGGTCCAGTTCAGGAATTTCCTTACCAAACAGCAGGACCCCAACAAGCCCAAGGGTCCATACGATCGCCACCCAAAGCCCCATTGACCAAACCGTTCTCCAGGAAAAGGCAAGCATGGCAACAGCCAGAATTACGAAGAAATAGATGAAATTATCGAAACGATAGAGCAGGACGGTAGGAAATTCTTCATTTTGAAAAGGATTTGGCACAACAAAGATAACCGTCAGCAAAACCAGATCCAGGAATATCAGCAGTAATTCTCGCTTGGAATAACCCACATTGGCATATCGGTACTGCAGCCAACCCAGCAGAATGAAAAGAAAGATGATTACTTCATAAAACAGGACATGCAGATTTGGATTTAGGAACGGCAACATACAGGCGATAATCAGCATCGCTACCGTTCGGGCAATCACCGCGATACGGTGGCCCTCCATTTTTTCTCTTTCCAATGCTTGTGCCAAAAACGGATTTTGTTCAGCGAGCTCCATCTCACGGAGCCGCATATCCCGCATGCTTTGGCGAAACTTCATGGGTGACCAATCCATATGTCTTCCCTCATTGATGGCTTAGAATCTATTTAGGTACGATTGGATCAAGTTCAAAATATTAAAGTTGAGTTTGAAGAGAAATGGGCAAGCGGACTTTTTAACAGTTTGTTTTCACGTTAATATTTGTGCGACTGCATAGTCGTTAGAATAAGATTTCTGAGCCAGATGTTTCGACCGGAAAACTCAGCCCGTCGGTGCCAGATAAGATCAAAGTTTACATTTGGTGCGGGCAGTGGGGCCGGGCAGAAGTCAAGCTCTGACATGGCGTGGTTAGCGAGATCCGCCTGCATGGTTGTGATCAGTTCTGTCCCTTTCATCAATCTTGCAAGGGCCGCAATGTTTGGAGCTTTCAGTCTGATCCTCCGTGACATGGACATGGCTGCCAGCGTGTGGTCGATCGTACTCTTTGTGAAGCCACCGAAATCGAGAACCGCATGATCCGCCTCGCAATAATCTTCTATTGTCTCAACGGGACCACGTTTTTCGCTGCAAAAAAAGCAAACTTGCTCAAACGAAAATATCTCCGTTGAGTTCAACGACCGATCGAGTTCGGTGGGACGGACTGAGATCACCACGTCGACTGTCTGAGAATCCAGCAGATGTTTAATGTTCTCCCGAGATCCCAGTTCCAGAAACTTCACAGACGGTAGTACCATGGATTTTTCGAGCGCCTTATGAAGCGCATTGCAGTAAGGCAGCAGCTCCATAACATTCGCTGCAATTGATACAGGTGTGTCATCACTGAACGAGCAATACTCATCTTTTGACGTTAGAACTTCGAGTTCCACAATCAATTCACGGATTCTTGGTGCGATATTTTTTGCGTGTTCGGTGGGAATAATACCCCGTCCGCTCTTCACAAACAATGGATCATCAAAAGCCTCCCTCAGTCTATCCAGGGAGTAACTTATTGAAGATTGGTTCAAATCCAGTTGCTCCGCTGCCTGGTTTACCGAGCCTGTGTCGTAAACCATCAGGAATAATCGGAGCAATTTGCCGTTCAAATTTAAATAATCAAATTTTTCCATGAAAAATAATTAATCCATCGATTGATTTGAATGTACACATTTGCGTGAATAGGTTCAAGAAGAGTCGGTTTACTATTTTAGGGCTAGATAAAATGGGCAACAATCTCGCGGTCACACACGCGTACGATAGTGAAGAAATATCTGAAATATCAGCAATAAGTTCCTTATTGATCGATGCTGATTCACCCACAAGTGCATTTGTGAGGTTTGCGGAGTTTCTCGAATTCAGGGGCTTTCGTCTCCTGTTGATCGCCAGTTGTGACTCAGATCAGTTATCTGAGCCCAGAAATCTTTACACAAATATATCTGAATCTCTGGAAACCATGTGCGAACAGGCAAACAGCGGGCGGGGTTGTCCAATTGTGCAAAAGGCTATGCTCAATCGGACGCCGTTTGAGGCACTGGGTGCTGACTACTCCATGTGCAGAGAATTTTCGAGTAAACGGTATTTGGGCGAACTGAACAGGCTGGGGCACCAGGAAATCGCAGTTGTTCCTATAAGGATCAACAAGATTTTCTACATAACGGTTATTGGGCTGAATGACCGTTTGTTCAGAGGAGGTACAAGGGATCGGCTGCTTTCCATTTCGGGGCAATTTGCAACCGGCCTTTATGTTAAGTTCCCGGAAATCGGGAAGAGCGGCATTGCCAAAACCCGGGTTAGTTCCGAAGGATATACGGCAAGCGACTTTTCAATACGGGAAAGAGAGGCAATTTTCCTTTCCGCTTCCGGAATGAGCAACCTCGATATCGGGAAAATTTTCGATCTTTCTGAACTGGGTGTGGAGCGTTATCTTACCGTGGCCTGCTCGAAACTGGGGGCCAAGAACAAAACCCAGGCAGTCGCAAAGGCCGTGAAGCTGGGATTGTTCGATATAGATGACATCAGTTAAAGACCGGGTCAGCCTGTTTAATCATTAGGCAGCATGTCCAGTATGGCCTTGCCGCAACTCTCCGGGTCTGACGCTTTATCACCCAGATCCATTGATCCGGTTTCAGAGATTTCCAGCACGGAAATTACCCCGTCCATTGCTTTCACCAGTCTTCCATTCAGATTACATTCTGGAGAAACGAGCCAGGTAACCGTACCTGCCACATTTTCAGGCGTCAGTGTTCCAGGCTCAACTTCAGATACATAAATTCTCGTTTTAGCAACAGGGGCAATCAGATTTACCCGGATGTCCTCATGCCCCGTGCCATTAGCCAATGTCATGGCAAAGCCGAACTGGGCACCTTTGCTTTGTGCGTAAAGGGTCAAATCTTTGGATCCCGGGTAAGGCGAAAGCGCCCAGGATGATGTGGTCAACACAATTCTTCCGTAGTTCTGTTTCCGCATCTGTTTCAGGGCCGCTTGGGTTACCCAGAAGGCAGCCTCGTGATTGACAGAGGATGATGTGCGAAACGTATCTTCATCCACATCCACCGTATCCTCCCAGATGACGATACCCGCATTGTTTATCAGCCCATCAATCCGCCCATACCTGTTGAGTACCGCCCGTACCACCTGTTCGCATTCTGATCTGCTGTTCAACAAACCGGAAACAGGAAAGGTGCGTTCTTCTCCAACCGACTTTGCCACATCCACAATAAGTTGCGGATTTGGATTGGCTCCGTCCTGATCAACACCACCATCATGCATGGCAACGATTGCGCCGTGAGAGTGTAAGGATTGCGAGTAGGCTAGTCCCAGACCGCGCGCGGCGCCTGTGACCAGAATTACCTTGTTTTCAAGATTGATTGTCATGGCGCATCAATAGCACCTTACATACCGGGTGTCTGCCTTGATCAGAAATGTGCTTGCCGGAAACAGTGCGCTCCCGGCAAGTCAACCTATATGCTCGAGTTATATTCAGACTACTTACTGGAACCAGCCATCCACAACGGCCTGGTTCTCCTCCACCCACTTTGCAGCAAAGGCGGAGGGCTCCTGTTTTTCAACAGAAAGTGCATACGTCATTGCGGTAAGCGTATCCGTGCTCAACGATACCTTGCTCAGCGCTGCTGCCGCCTGTGGCTGATCTTTCTCCAGCGAAGTGGCATAACTCACATGCAGATAGGCTGTATCCCAGGCAACACTGGCGCTTGATTTTTCCAACCATCCCGGCGTCGGAGAAGGTGGAACTATGATCCACTTGCTCGGATCATATTCAGGCTCACTAAGCACAACGAGATCATGGGCCGCAAATATGTGGTGCGGGGTGTAACAGAAGAATACGATATTCTTGTCCCCACTAACCGCAGCCTCCACTTCGCTTAACGCATCACTTTCTTCCATGATCTTCAACGTCATGGTCTTATCGTAACCGTATGAGCGTGCCCTGACTTGCTCTATCGGGGTAGATCCCCAACCATCAGCACCTATCCAGATATCACCCTTGCCATCACCGTCCGTGTCAAACTTTGCAGCCATTTCCGGATCACGAAGCTCTTTGAGTTCCTTGATGCCTGTACGATCGGCTGAAGCCTTTGAAACACAAATAGCCTGCGTGCCGGTAGCACCGCTTCGGCTCATTTTGATAGATTTCTTGCCATCCACATATTTGCGCTTGAGATGATCAAGGTTCGGCAACCAGGCCTCCGGATGAACATGCATTTTTCCAGCATCCATCGCATCAAATACTGCCTTGTTGGAACCATCCTGCAGTTCCACTTCCAATCCCAGCTTACTCTCCAGGGCAACCTTCAAAACATGGGCTGTCGCCTGAACTGATGGCCAATTGGGTACGCCAATCACAATATCTGCCGCCATCGCAACGGAGCCATAGGCAGAAATGGCCGCTGCACAGAAATATTTCAGTAGTCTTTTTGAATGCATATCGAACTCCTCCAAGTCGGGGTGTATCGACCAACGATATGACCCAGACACTTGTCCATATCGTCAATCGCTGGGTTAACCATAGCACATCGCAGGGTCAGATTCGAATTTGGCCGTAGTGGATTGATATTAAATGAGGTTTCGGATCCAGGCGGGTGCGCAGCGCTTAACCGGATTTAATCAAGCAGTAAGCACCGCGTTCAACGCGTCAGAGATGCCAGCTTTGACCGGGTGGGCGCTGGTACTTGCCAATGCAAAAGGCGTTTGACCACCACCATACATATTTGCTTCCGCGTTCTTGTCTGCACCGTGTTCGAGCAGCAGTTTTGCCAGATCAACGGCATTGAGAGGCGTCCGTTGACGGTGACTTTCCACGCCATTTGCACCCAGATAGTGGAGGAGTGTGGCTTTGTGCCCGTAATCGGATTTCTGTATAGCAAGAGCTCGGTTTCCTATAAGCATGTCGCCAAGTGATTGAGCATCGCCTGTCAGCATCTTGTCCAGTGCAGATTCAAACTCAGGGTCTGACGTTTTTGAACCCAGAGCATCGACTGCTCCCCAGTTTTCAAATCCATATTCACGGCTGATCGTTAAAAGCGCATCGTCATGGGTGAAAGGGGCAGCAAGAATGCCGGCCACATCCCGGCCACTTGCTTCTGGCCACCAACTCATGATTTGCATCCTGATGCGTGGGTCTCCATCAGCATGGGCAGTTAACAGCGTCTCTGCCTGTTGCTCCACCTGTTCGCGAATAGAAAGCGCCCGAAAAAGCTTCTCTTTCACATAAGAGTAAAGGGCATCCACTTCTGCCACTTCCGGTGCCACATAAACATCCATCGTTAATCTCGCATACCTTCCGAGCAGGTTCTTCTATGTAACTCAGAGTGTGAAATGAACCGACCTAAGTCAACAGTGAGCATCACTTTGACGGAAAGCGTCTATCCCAATCACGATTGCCCCTCTTCACTGGAACTTAATCTTCCGGAAAAAATTTTTTTTAAAAAAACTTATCCCCGCACATTCTGGCCATAGTATTATTGGTCCATCGCCTGTTCGTTGAACCCGCCGTGATTTACGACCACGACACAAGTTCAGTGCAAGCTCAGTTTGTTTACCGAATGCAAACGAGGACAGGGACAGTGAGGCGTATGCTGGAGCAGGTTCGGGCTGTTCCACTGCTTGAAGGCCGGCCCCGTTAGCCTATATCGGGAGGCGGTTCTAAAAATCCTCACGCGGGGCTTTCTGACGAGAGCCACACATACATTCATTAGAGGTTTTCTTCAGAAAGCCCCGCATGTTTGTAGTAGAGGCCCTCCGTGGCAGGGCAAGCTGAGGCGACTAGCCGAAGTGCCAGCCCGTGAACGGACGAAAGTGCAGATGCACTTCCGGAAACAAATAAGGAATGTGCAAAACAAGAGCCGCGCAAGGGTGAAACCCGCCGCGGGATATAAACAAACATAACACTGGCGGGAAACCGGACGAGTGAATGATGGGGCACGTTTGGATGCGGGCAGTTTCTAGCAGGGTATTTGTTTCGGTGGCAGCGGAAACGGCCCAACAGCATCTAGAAGGTTTTTGTAATTGTCCTGAAAGTTGATATTTAAGAGAACAAGGTCTTCCTTCAATTTCTCGAATGACAAGTGAAAATAGATGCTGCCATTTTCCTTTGTACCCATAACAATCAAATATTGTTCTGACAGGCCACCGAAATCACCAACTAAATATGCGTTTCCTGCTGCGTACTCATAGTTTTTCAATGCGGACATCGCATTTGTGGCCTGTTTGGCGATGTCTTCGTTCCAGAAAAACATTTGTGCAATCTTTTCAATCCCTGCTTCTCCATTTTTGTTCACCAGCAAAGAAACAAATTCACAGGCGTCTTGTCTGGGATCGTTCCCGGTGGCCAAGGATTTGCCCGGAAGTAGACACAAAAGGATAAAAATAGCGAAGATTACGAACTTAAATTTCATGTTGATTACTTAGTCCCACATTTAGAAAAACACTTTGTATTTGTTTAGATAATATATTTGAAACATAGAGAAACTGGATCAGTCAACAGCTGCGTCAATATGTTTTGCCAATAAAGTCCGGATCAATCCTTGCAGCTGAATTTCATTATTTCCAATGGGTGTTCAACTGACCTTCTTGTACTTTGCTTGGTTACCACTTGTTCGAAGCTCAAACTCCTGTCTTTATGTGAAGTTTAGTAAAGGCGCATAAAGCTGAAGGACACCTGATGGGAATGAATCATGGATTGGGATGAGTATGCCGGTTGGAGCAAGAAGTTAGCAGATTGGGGAGCTCAGTACTACAAAACCCTAGGTGACCGGCCGGTGCGGGCGCAAACAAAGCCTGGTGACATAGCAAAGCAATTGTCCAAGGTGCCTCCCTTACATCCGGAGGATATGGCTGCCATCCTGAAAGATTTCGACGAAATCGTAATGCCCGGCATGACCCATTGGCAGCATCCAAGGTTCTTTGCTTATTTTCCGGCCAATGCCACGCCACCTTCCATGTTGGCTGAGCAATTGGTCAACACCGTCGCCGCCCAATGCATGTTGTGGCAGACATCACCTGCCGCCACTGAAGTGGAGGGGGTGATGGTGGACTGGCTACGTCAGGCTTTGGGCCTCCCGGAAGGAATGACAGGCGTAATCCAGGACAGCGCTTCCTCGGCGACGCTTTCAGCTATTCTCACCATGCGGGAGCGCGCAACCGGGTTCACGGGCAACCGCACAGGCCTCACAGGCAAAGCTAGTTTACGCATCTACTGCTCTGACCAGGTTCATTCCTCAATAGATCGCGCCTGTTGGGTTGCAGGCATCGGCCAGGATAACCTGGTCAAGATACCCGGAAAGGGACCGTTGGTTGGCATGGATGCAATTCAACTGGATGCAGCGATCAAGGATGATCTGGCAAACGGTCACATCCCTGCAGGTATCGTCGCGAGTACAGGCGGGACGGGGGTTGGTGGTTCTGATGATCTGGCACCCATCCTCGAAGTGGCACGTGCTCATGATCTGTACACCCATGTGGATGCGGCCTGGGCGGGTTCAGCCATGATCTGCCCTGAGTTCAGAGATCAATTCTGGAATGGGGTGGATGGCTATGACAGCATCGTATTCAATCCGCACAAATGGCTGGGCGCACAGTTCGATTGTTCGGTCCAATTTCTCCGCGATCCATTGCCTCAACAAAACACACTGAAAATAGAACCGGAGTTTTTGAAAACGAGTGGAGACCCTGTTGTCAATTATTCTGAGTGGACAATACCGCTTGGTCGTCGCTTCCGCGCACTCAAATTATGGTTCCTGATCCGCTCCTATGGATTGGAGGGACTGCAGCAACGCATTCGAAATCATGTCTTGTGGGCGCAGGAGCTCGCAGAAGTGATCCGTTCCATGGATGGGTTCGAGATTTCCACAGAACCAATCCTGAGCCTCTTTTCCTTCCGCTGCCCAGGTGATGATGAGATGCAGCAGAGGCTCGTTGACGCGATCAATGACGACGGTCGCATATATCTGACACAGGGAGCTTTTGAAGGTCGCAAGATCATACGCGTTCAGGTGGGACAGTTTGATACCACGCGTGAAGATGTGATGATGGTTAGAACGGTCGTTGACGAGGTTTATCAGTCGATCAGATAACCCGACCGATCACTAAATCGCAGTACGATCTCAACCGAACGTGAACATTTGTGTAGGGATCCGCTCTGGCATGTTTCCCCAAAATAGCGATAGCTACTCTAAGGCTAATATTTTTAAAGAGGAATAATTATGAACGTCACACGTCGCCAATTTGCTGGACTTACACTTGCTGCTGCAGCAACCGCAACTCTGGGAACAACACCAGCGCTTGCCGGTTCCGCCCGAAAAGGCAGCCTGTCAGGTCGCAGAGGCTACAATGTTTCCGGTACCGTGAAAGTTAAAAAAGAAGGTGGAAAGACCAAAGTTGTCTTGAAAGACGACTACGTATTCGACCCATCCAAAAACCCACCAGACATCAAAATCGGTTTTGGTAACGGCGAAGAATACGCCAAAGGTTCCAAAATTCATGACAAACTGACTGTTAAAAAAGGTGCCGCAACTTTTGAAGTGCCAGCTGGTATCGATACAGACAAGTACAGCGAGCTTTACATCTACTGTGAGAAGTTCACCGTTATCCTTGCGGTAGCACCACTCAAGTAATTCGACTAAACTCGATCGCGAACATTGAACCGCCGTCCTCGGCGGTTTTTTGTTGCCGTCGTGAAACTCTGCAAACTATAAAGATGTTCAGCCAATGGCTGACCTTGTAACTCTGAAAAGCGGTGTTGGCCGAAAACCATGTATCAGCAGGATTCCTTTTTTGATCTTTCAGGGTGGGGGCAGGTGGGTTTGCTCTGCATCAGCACAACGCTGTTTCTACTGATGCTATTCATCACTTATCGCTTGCTGCGCAACCGCCCCGTTTGGGTGCGGATCGTGGGTGCACTGGTTTTATTCTGGCTCTTTGTTTGGATATCACCGCAGGTTTATTACACTTATTACCGCATGATCATTCCGGACCTGCCTTTGCAATGGGTTATCTGGCCTCCCGACAGTCCACTCGTTGCGCTGCGCTATCTCTTTTTCCAGGGACCACATAACCTCTCAGCCCATAGTCAGGGACTGCTTGGCTGGTTTTTGATGGCTGTGACGTTTCTCAAACTGCCGAAAAGAAAATAAGGTTCCAGCAATCACCGCTCGGAAAATGCCAATCGGAAACTGAGATATCCAAACGCTGCTGCAAATGAACGCTTCAACCATTTCATGATTGCGGGCCGCGTAATCACATAGTCACGCGCGAGGGATGCACATCCTCCATAAAGGACAAATACGAGGAATGTGAGCAGCATGAAGAAACCGGCAAGAAGGAACATGGTTGCTGTTGCATCAGACTGGTTCACGTCAACAAATTGCGGCAGGAAGGCGAGGAAAAACAAGGACAGCTTTGGGTTCAATACATTAATCAGAGTGCCGGTGATGGCAGTTTTTGCCAGCGAAACGCGTTTGCGGTCTTCTCCCACATCGAGCGTGCCACCGTCCCGCAAGATGCTCCAGGCCATATAGAGCAAGTAAAGAACACCTAGATATTTGACCACCTGAAAGGCGAGTGCGCTCGTGTGAAAAATCGCAGCCAGCCCGACAATGCTAGCAATTGCAGCGGGTACAATCCCGATAGTGCAGCCAAATGCTGCCGCCACACTTGCCTTGAAGCCGCGCCCAAGCCCGATAGCCAATGTGTAGAGAACGCCGGTGCCGGGTAAAAGGATCACAACCAGCGATGTCAAAAAGAATTCTAAACTCATGTTCCAAACCTCCAAGGAAGGATTACCTCAGCATAGAGCTTATGTCGATCACCACCTTAGGACAGTAGAAAATTAGTTGTTTCTTCCATCTGTTCACGCCGCCGAAATCTCTGTTAAGGTCCGGAATGAGCAAATTATGAAGGGACTGGAATATAATGGACTGGGATGAGATATCACGCCCGTGGCTTGAGGCAGCGCCGGTTTTGGAACCTTCATTTGGGCAAATTCTGGATATCCTTTTCGAAGAAGCAAATCTTTCCGCAGGCGAGAAGGTCCTGGATGTGGGGTGCGGCACGGGGCCAACTCTGATCACTGCTGTGGAGGCTGTTGGTGAAACAGGTTCTGTAACAGGCATTGATGTGGCGCCACCCTTACTGGCACGTGCTGCAGAACGCGTGTCTGACGCAGTCGAGTTGATCACCGCAGATGCGGGCACTCATTCCTTTGGGAACGAGAAATTTGATACGATAATCTCCAACTTCGGCATCATGTTTTTTGCTGATAACGCGGCAGCTTTCGCCAATCTCAGGAAAGCGGTGAAACCCGGAGGACGCCTGGTGGCAACTTTCTGGGGAGAGCCGTTGGACAATCCCTGGTTCCTGGTTCCCTGGACAGCGGTCAATGAGTTCGTAGAAGATGTTCCAAAACCTGATCCCATGGGTCCTGGTCCCACACGTTTTCGCGACACTTCAACACTGGATGAATATCTCTCCGCTGCAGGCTGGAAATCTCAATATAAAACGCATGACGTACATCTCACTGTCTCCGGTCCAGCGGAGAAATTGGCGAGTTTGCAGATGAACTTGAATGTCAGCATGATGTTGAAAGAGGTGGAAGCTTCACAGAGCGCATTGGCAAAGGTCGAAGAAAAGATCACCCAGGGAATGCGAGAGTTTGAGGTGGATGGCAAGGTCCATGTCCCGGCAAGGATCCACACGGTAACTGCAGTAGCAGTCTAAAAAGTTATCTGAATGATTTAGCTGAGAACCAAATCAGATCGTTCGTATACATGGCGTCCGTCGTCAGATGGCAACTGGATCTTGAGAGCCCAGATCCGCCGCACATCGGCCATGCCGAGCTCAGGATTATCCTCCAGAAAATCCCGCGTATATTGATTAAACTGATTGTGGCTTTTGATGTTGGTTTTAAAACCAGGAACCTTGGTCTGCGCCTGTAATGCCAGATAAGCTTCGCACGCATCAGCAAGCGTTAGTCCCACATTGGCCTTCATCCACTCCATGAAGGCGATGTTGAAGCTGAAACCTTCTCCAACTTCAGATTTGAAAAAACGCCGGACGTTCTGGGTGTTTTTGTAGCTGTCCGTGATCACGGTCGACTTTGAAAGGCTTTCGCTATGCCAATCAAACTTGGAAACGGGCATTTTTGTCTTGTCGGATGGCAGGGTTTTCTCGCCTGTATCCAGAAAGTTCGCGATACGATCGAGAATGGTGAACTTGCCTGAACTGGATTTGAGCCCAAGGTTTCTCGCATGCGCCACAAGCTCGTCCTTGCGCCAATACCATTTGCGCAATTCTTCTCCGGTTTTGATCGTTGCTATCTCTGGCCGTGTTTCCATCCACCTTAATTATCGCAAGATCGTGCAAAAGCAATGACGCTGATAAGGGAGAAGGGCGGGATAGCTTTCCTCACACAGACCGCGCAATCCCGATTGAGGTGAAGCTAAGGAATGCTGCAATCAAGAGTGCCAGATAATAGTCGCCAAATTGAGTAAACAGATATCCAGCTGTGACCGGGCCCACAACACCGGCAAGTCCCCAGGCGGTAAATACCCGCCCATAGGCTTTGACGCCATCCACAGCGCCGTAGATTGAACTGACGGCGATCGGGTAGACGGAAATCGTAGCCCCGTAAGTGAACCCGATGAGGCCAAGGCAAATGAGCAACAGAAATGGTACTTCCACATGTGCCATACCTACCAGAGCAAGGCAGGAGAGAATGGGCAACAGGCAGATGAGCAGTTTTGCTTCGATTCGGTCTGCCAGCGCTCCTGCAATGAGGCTTCCGATCATATTGAGGATCGCGATGATGATCGGTGCTGCCAGGATCATCCATTCATCGGGTGAGGCGGTTCGCATAATGCCAGCCGCATGGCCAATCGCCATTAAACCAGCCGTGACCGCTGTGCCATATCCAGCCCATAGCTTGAACGTGGTTAGCGGTGAACCGTAGAACATTTTGCCCTTGGCTTTTGATTTGACCTCCAATTGGGTTTTGGAAACCGTGAAAAGGGTAAAAACCACCGGTGCAATGAGAACCAGTACAACCGCCAGGCCAATCATGGCACCTCTAAATCCTGATCCCGCCATCAACGTGTCAAAGAATATTGGGGAGAGGGCAGCACCTAGACCGTAGCAAGCGGTAATCAAACCCATTGCAAGGCCGCGATGTTCCGGGTTTGCCTGGGCAGAGGTTTGCAGGGCAAGCGCATAGCCAAGGCCGTTGGCAGCACCAAAGATCACGCTGTATGAAAGCCAAACCAAAACAAGGCTGTTGGCAAATCCGGCAAGCACGCATCCAAGTCCTGCAGCAAGACTGATGACCGCAACCGCAAGAGGTGGCTTGAAACGGGCGAAGAACAGATGTCCGAAAAGAACACTGATTGTCAGACAAACAAGTGCCAGCGAATAGGTGAAACTCACTTCCGTCCGCTCCGCATTAAACCTGGCTTCAAGCGGCTCCAGAAAAACAGAAAACGCGTGGATGGAACCGAGCACAAGCATCAGTACCATTCCACCCAGAAGGGTCTGCATTCCATTTCGGCTCAGTATGTAGGACAATGACTTCCTCTATTGCAGCTTGTCGCCAGCATATCCAATTGGGAATAAATGTTGAAGCTATCTTGAAAAGACAGAGCTCCCCAGAGTAGTAAAGGCCATCCCTCCAATTTTTCCAATCAAGGAACAAATCTTATGACTGCAATCATTGATATCACAGGCCGCGAAATATTAGACAGCCGCGGCAATCCCACTGTGGAAGTGGACGTACTTTTGGAGGATGGTTCCTTCGGTCGGGCAGCAGTCCCATCCGGCGCTTCTACTGGAGCACATGAAGCCGTGGAACTGCGAGATGGTGGTGCACGCTACCTCGGTAAAGGTGTTTCAAAAGCAGTCGAATCTGTAAATGGCGCCATCTTCGACGCAATCGGCGGCATGGATGCGGAAGACCAGCGCGTGCTGGATCACACCATGATTGCTCTGGACGGAACACGCAACAAAGCAAAACTGGGTGCAAACGCAATTCTGGGCGTCTCGCTCGCTGTGGCAAAAGCAGCTGCTGATGCTTCAGGTTTGCCGCTTTTTCGCTATGTGGGCGGACCAAACGCATCTGTCCTGCCTGTGCCGATGATGAATATTATCAATGGCGGTGAACATGCGGATAACCCGATTGATTTCCAGGAATTCATGATCATGCCAGTAGGTGCGGAAACCATGAGCGAAGCGGTTCGCATGGGTGCGGAGGTATTCCACACACTTAAGAAAGAATTACAGTCGCAAGGTCACAACACCAATGTGGGGGACGAGGGTGGCTTCGCACCAAACATAGCAAGCGCACCCGACGCACTGGATTTCATCATGCAGTCTATTGAAAAGGCAGGCTTCAAACCTGGTGAAGACATGTGCCTGGCGCTTGATTGTGCCTCCACTGAGTTCTTTGAAGATGGCAAATATAATCTCAAAGGTGAAGGACGCGTTCTGGAGCCGGAAGCATTGGCTGCCTATCTTGCAGAATTGGTTGGCAAATATCCGATTATCTCAATTGAGGATGGTCTCGCTGAAGACGATTGGGAAGGCTGGAAAACCGTGACCGACATGATCGGTGATAAATGTCAGCTTGTGGGGGATGATCTCTTCGTCACCAATTCCGAACGTCTGGCGAGCGGTATCGATATGGGTGTGGCGAACTCAATCCTTGTGAAGGTAAACCAGATAGGCTCCCTTACGGAAACACTCGATGCGGTGGAAATGGCGCACAAGGCTTCATACACAGCTGTCATGTCTCACCGTTCTGGTGAAACAGAAGATGCGACGATTTCAGATCTGGCAGTCGCCACAAATTGTGGACAGATTAAAACTGGTTCTCTGGCTCGCTCAGACAGGCTTGCCAAATATAATCAGCTATTGAGAATTGAGGAGAACCTCGGTGCCGCTGCACAATATGCCGGTAAATCAATTCTGAAATAGATCAGTTCCCGTAAGGGGAAACGGTCCGATAAAACAGCGGGGTTAACCCGTTTGCACATCTGGCGCGGTCATTGAACGGAGGTTTGAGATGACCGCGAAAGTGTTTTCGCACAAGTGTCTGGAAGGTCTTGTTCGGGTCCAGCCCCTGTTTGTTACAGAGGAAGCGGAACCATTTGGCACCGACTGCCACATGACCTTTTTCGTCTTCATAAATGATGTTGAAAATATCAGCCGTCTCATGATCTCCCGATGAACGGAGCTTCTTGATTAATGGAGGCGTCACATCAAGGCCGCGTGCTTCCAGCACAAGCGGTACAACTGCGAGGCGGGCGCATATGTCATGACCAGTTTCACCGGCAGCCTCCCACAATCCATCATGCGCGGGCAGATCACCATAGTCGGACCCGAGCTGCTTCAGGCGGTTACGCAGCAGGTTGAAATGTTTCGCCTCTTCAAAAGCCACCTGCATCCAACCGTCAAAAAAGGAACGCGGCATCTTTTGATTGGTAAAGCGAACGATGATATCAAGCGCCAGATCAATGGCGTTGAGCTCAATATGCGCAATCGCATGAATGAGCGCGAGCCGCCCTTTGGCAGAGTTCAGCGGACGTTTCGGCACCTCCGCCGGTGGCAGGAGCTCCGGTTTTTCCGGCCGGCCAGGCCTTGCGGGTGCTGTCACATTTCTGGAGCAGGTGAGGGATAGTCTCCGATCCCGCCACGCCTGACTGACAAGATTGGTAATGGCAACCTTGTCATCCAGATCAGCGCATACAAGCGCGTCATAAGTGCCGCTGGCCAGGCTTTGAGGGGAGTAATCGGAGTCCATAATCTCAGAGTTTAAAGAGCCTGCACAGCTTCAAGAACAGCTTCCACGTGGCCAGGAACCTTCACCTTGTGCCAGGCCTTTTCCACAACTCCATCCTTGTTGATCAAAAGAGTGGTGCGCTCAACACCCATGTATTTCTTGCCATACATGCTTTTTTCAACCCAAACGCCGTAAGCATCCAGTGCGCTCTTTTCCTCATCTGATACCAGTGTGACAGTAAGCCCATGCTTATCGATGAACTTATCGTGTTTCTTAACCGGATCAGGGGACATGCCAATCACCATGCAACCTGCTTTTTCGAATTCAGGCAGTGTCTCTGAAAACCCTACGGCCTCCTTTGTGCACCCCGAAGTATCGTCTTTCGGATAGAAAAATAACACGATCGGTTTTCCCGCATGTTCTGATAGACTGAAACTCCCATCTCCATTGGTGGGCAGGGTAAAATCTGGTGCTTTATCGCCTTCGGTAATCTTGGACAATTCGCCTTCCTTTCGACATTAAATAAATGCATGAATCATGTTATGCTATATAGACGCAACGGGCCTATTCGCAAGCTGCACTAAAGACAGATTCGAATAAACCTTTTTGATAGTAGGGGGCGAACCTGAATCAGTATCCACATCAGCCCTCTGAAGAAGGGCAAAGTATCGTGTCTCAAGGTAGTGAAAATATTCACCAGTCTCTGCCAAGACCACGTTCTTTTTTGTCCCGTTCCATACGTATTTTAGCATCCATTGGCATTTGCTTCGCGTTCCTTTTCGGCGCGCTGTTTTTTGGCGCTTATCTTTTTCTGCAGGGCAAAACGGAAAAAGGTTCAATTCTGGTCACTCAGATCGAGTCCCAGATGCAGAATCTGGTTGGTTCACAATTTGAGGTTTCGATTGAAAACGTGGAGCTTGATCTGAGCTTGTCAGATCAGTCTTCCATCATTGCGAACAATGTCGATATCAGAAACACATCAAACAACCAGTCTTTCTCAAAAGTCGGCAAGCTGGATATCAAGACCAACCTGCGAGATGCCCTTTCCGGTGTAATCGCGTTCGACAGCCTCCAATTCCGTGCCGTTCAAGTGGATACCGCGGCACTTAACCTGAACAGCGATGTATTGCTGCCACCATATCTTGATAAGCCGCTAAATGGATTTGGTGAAGTCCTCGCGCGTATCAATCAGAGTTTTGAAACACAGGGGGTTAAATCCTTTGAAGTCATCGATGCGGTAATTACCGGCCCCGTCTTGGGCAGGAAGGAGACGGACCCGATCAGGCTTTCAAATCTGGTTGTAGAGCCAACCAGCAACGGTTTTTCCCTCAAGACAGGGCTTAATACGGAGCTATCACCCATTGTCCTCAATTCTGAATACACAAAGCAGGAAGCCGGTGGTGAATATGCCTTCACGCTGGATAACCTGCATCTGGGTGAATGGCTCAATGATCCGGACAGTCTGGATGGATTTGTGGGTTCAAATGCGATCGTGAATGTGTCAGCACAATTGCCCTTTGACGCTGAAAACCGGGCGATTGAACCCAGGGTGACTTTCACCACTACCCAGAATGATCTCCGTCTTGGTCTCAATGCCAATACGCGCGTAAAGGATGTAGAGTTGAACTTCCGCCTGATCCTCGACCGTAACCAGATTGAACTTGATCCCTCGAAAGTGTCAGCGGGCAGGCTGCAGGCTGAACTGATCGGCGGTATAAAACCCAGCGATGACAGTCTGGGATATTCAGGTCCACTGAGATACGACTTCATCATGAAGCACGGAACATTCGAACCGGTTCTGGAAGCTGAGAAATCCGTGCCGGCCGCGTTCAAGGTTGCCGGTATCTATAACCGCGATGAAAAGAAGCTCGGCATGGATACCATCATCATGACCACAAAAAACGGCGCGGTGACAGGTGCCGGTGAATTCATGTTTGATGGTGAGACGCCATCGTTGCGGGCAGGTCTTGATACGGAAGGTATATCGGCACTTGCCATAAAGCAGTTCTGGCCGTTCTTCATTGCGCCCGGTGCCCGTAAATGGCTGCATGATCATATCATTGCCGGTGAAGTGACAACCGGTACCGTTCAGGCAAACATTCCCCCTGGCATTCTGTTCCGCATTCGCAAGGGTGCAAAACTCAAGCCCGAACATCTGGACATTAACCTGCGGGTCAAGGATTTCGCATTCCGTCCCTTTGGTGAGATGCCACCAATCAGGGAAGGCGTTGGCACCATTAAACTGGAAGGCATGAAGGTATCCGCTGATCTCGAATCCGGTGCTGTGACAGATGTGGGCAAAAAGGACGTGAAAATACAAAGCGGTTCTTTTGTCATGGAAGACTTCGCAGCCAAGGAACGGGAAGGGGCAGCCACCCTTAAGTTTTCGGGTGACGCAAGAACAATAGCGACCATTTCTGACCGTAAGCCGCTACGGGTAATGGAACGTTTGAAAGTGGAACCGGAACAGTTTTCCGGTGAGGGAAGTGCAGACATCGTCGCGAAGTTTCCCGTGGGAAGACGTGCCAAATATCAAGAGGTGGACTGGAACGTCCTGATCGATCTTCAAAATGGCAAAAGCAGCAAGAAAATCGACGGCCGATCCTTCTCGGATGCTGATTTGCTGATAGACGCCAATCCGGCTGGCGCAAAGGTTACAGGTACTGCGAAGATAAACGGTGTTAAAACGGATGTGCGACTGACCGAACCCATCGGAAAATCCGGCAAGGTCAAACGCAGTCGACAAGTGGCGTCTGTCCTGAACGAGAAAGAAAGAAAGGCACTGGGCATTGATCTGGCGCCCTATCTCACAGGACCGATCAAAATCACGATCAAGGAAAACGGCAAGGGTGAGCGTTATGAAATGGATCTCACCAATGCGGAAATTTCACTGCCGTGGGTCGGCTGGCGCAAAGGCAAGAAAATCAAGGCTGCCGCAGAGTTTGAACTCCAGCGTTTGAAAAACAAGCGCTACAGCCTGAAAGACTTCGTGTTGAAGGGTAATGGATTTTCAGGCGGCGGTGAATTTGTAGTCGACAAACGTGGCATCGTAAATGCGAGTATCCAGAATCTCTCCTTGAACGATGAAGATGTGGTGGACTTCCGGTTGGAGAGAACCAAAGACGCTTACAACATCAGCGCAAGCGGCTTGTCATACGACGCCAGAAGCGTGATCAATTCTCTGATTTTTAACAGCGGATTTGCCAAGGCGCAGGGCGAGCGTTCTGTGAACCTGGTTGCCAATTTCGACAAGGTTCGGGGATTTGGAAATCGGATCGTCCGAAACGCGCTATTGATCTATGAAGCCAGAAAAGGTTCGCTTCACAAGCTGGATTTGAGCGCGAATGGCAGCGACGGCAGAAATTACGCCGTCAAAGCGCAACGCAATGGGGATCAGACACAATTCGTCATTGATGCTAACGATGCAGGCACCGCATTAGCATTCACAAATATCTATTCAAAAATGGAGGGTGGCCGCATCAGAGCCAATCTGGTGAAATCGCAGGATGGACCCTATCTGGGACCGGTACGCATTGATAATTTTACGGTGGTCAATGAACCCCGGATTGCGCGCCTTGCATCTGATGTGAACAAACAGGTTCACCTTGAACGCGGTGATAATAATCGACGAGAAGTGGTGCCGGTAGAGCAGGACAAGCGTGTCAAATTTCAACTCGGTGAGGCAAGAATTGAAAAGGGTAATGGCTATTTCAACCTGACCGATGCGGTGCTTCGAAGTGCAGCCCTGGGAATAACACTCGACGGCATTCTTTATGATCAGAGGGATAAAATGGCTCTACAGGGCACATTTATGCCGGCAAACGGTGTGAACCTGGCATTTGCCACGATACCCATATTGGGCCAGCTATTTTCAAACGGGCGCGACAATGCGTTGATTGGCATCACCTACAAATTGCAGGGACCAAGAGCAAATCCCGAGCTGCTGGTAAACCCATTGTCGGTTGTAGCGCCCGGGATTTTCAAAAAAGTGTTTGAATTCAGATAAGCTTGTTAACCGGGTTACTCGGGCTTGATCAGAAAATGCTTTTTCTTGCCGAGAGAGAGTTTCACAACCCCATCATCATTCAAATGCTGACCGGAAACAGAAAGCCGCTCATCTGAAATCTGCTGATCATTGATCTTGATCGCGCCGCCTTTCACATGCCTGCGGGCTTCACCGTTCGACGAAGCAAGGCCAGCACTCACAATAAGCGAAAGCAATCCGATACCTTCATCAAACTCAGACTGGCTCACAGCAACACTTGGCAGTGTATCTGCGGCCTGACCTTCCTCGAAGGTTCTGCGTGCGGTTTCGGCCGCTTGCTCAGCTGCTTCGCGGCCATGCACCATGGCGGTAGCTTCTGTTGCAAGAACCTTCTTGGCTTCATTGCGTTCAGCACCTACCAATGCGTCATAGCGGGCAATCTCGTCCAGCGGAAGCGTTGTGAACAATCGCATGAACCGGCTCACATCCGCATCTTCGGCATTGCGCCAGTATTGCCAGTAGTCGTAGATCGGGAGATGGTCTTCATCAAGCCAAACAGCGCCATCGGCGGTCTTACCCATTTTGGCACCCGAAGAAGTGGCAAGCAGAGGCGTGGTAAGCGCAAAGAGTTCTGACGTTCCCATGCGTCTTCCCAAGTCTACGCCGGAGACAATATTGCCCCACTGATCAGAACCACCCATCTGCAGACGGCAATTATACCTGCGCGCCAGTTCTGTGTAGTCATAGGCCTGGAGGCACATGTAATTGAATTCAAGGAAAGACAAATGCTGCTCACGCTCCAGGCGTAGCTTTACAGAGTCGCGCGCCAGCATCTGGTTTACAGAAAGATGCCGTCCCACATTTCTCAGGAACTCGACATAATTGAGCGACAACAGCCATTCCGCATTGTCGGCCAGGATAGCCTGATTACCCTCATCCCCAAAAGTCAGGAATTTGGAAAAGACCTTCTTGATACCCTTCTTGTTATTTTCAATATCATCCGGTGTCAGCATCTTACGGCTCTCATCCTTACCGGATGGATCACCCACCATTGTGGTGCCGCCGCCGATCAGGGCAATGGGCCGGTGACCGGTCTGCTGAAACCAGTACAGCATCATAACGGATAGGAGATTACCCACGTGCAGGCTGCTCGCTGTGGCGTCATAACCCACATAGGCCGTTACGCATTCCTTTGACAGAAGATCATCAAGGCCGGTTTCATCAGATATCTGATGAATAAACCCGCGTTCGGACAAGGTTTGTAGAAAGTCAGATTTGAAGGCAGACATTTTATTTTTTTCTATTACTCTACATTAAACAGGATTCTGGCCTCTCTTAGCAGGGTGTTTCAGAAATATCACGCGGGAATTTCGAATTCACATGACGATTAAAATGGCAATCGGTCTGATGAGCGGCACAAGCATGGATGGAATCGACGCAGCACTCATCAAAAGCGACGGCCTTGATCAATTGGAGACAGGCCCGAACAGCTTCTTTGCTTACAAGAAAGAGACACGGGATCTTCTGACCGAAGCCCTGGAAGATGCAAAGGCTATCGGTGAGCGATCAGAGCGTCCGGGCGTGCTCAAAGAAGCAGAAAGGGCTGTAACGGATCTGCATATATCCGCAGTTAAAGAATTTTTGGATGAGAACAGTCTATCACGCTCAGAGATTGATCTGATCGGCTTTCATGGTCAGACCGTGCTGCACAGGCCAGGAGATGCAGTGACAGTTCAACTGGGTGACGGAAAACGACTGGCAAAGGAAACGGGAATTGCGACTGTCTATGACCTTAGGGCTAACGATATGGAAAATGGCGGGCAGGGTGCTCCCCTGATCCCGATTTACCACAAAGCACTCGCTGCCGGTTTGCCTCAACCATTTGCATCCCAGACACCTGTGGTGTTCGTGAACATCGGCGGCATCTCCAACATCACCTATGTGGATGATGATCTTGTTGCCTTTGATACAGGCCCCGGCAACGCATTGATTGACCAGTGGGTGCAGAAAGCAATTGGAATTCCGTTTGATCAGGGTGGCATGATTGCGGCTGAGGGCAATGTGAGCTTAAAGGTTGTAGAACGCTTCCTGGAAAATGACTATTTCGCCAGGCCCTTACCCAAGTCTCTCGATCGCCTTGATTTCAATCTGGACAGTCTTCAAGGCATCGGCACTGAAGACGGTGCTCGCACACTGGCACGGATAACGGCTGCAGCAATTTTGAAATCCGTCGATCATTTACCGAAAGAACCAAAACTCTGGATTGTATGTGGTGGCGGACGTCATAATCCGCTGATTATGATGGATCTGAGGCAATTGGCTCAACAACAGGGGTCTAAAGCCATAAGCGCCGAAGATGCGGGATTGAACGGTGATATGATGGAAGCTGAAGGCTGGGCCTATCTGGCGATACGGTCAGCAGAAGGTTTACCTCTGACTTATCCGAACACCACGGGTGTAAAGAGCCCGGTAAGTGGCGGCGTAATCGCGAAGCCATAAAGAACGATAAAATTTTCGCTTGTCTGTAAACCGGTTGTTAAGCCTGTTGGTTTAGATTTTGCCTATCAGTAAATGTATTGAGTAAAGTCTGATCCGTGTCTACACGCCAAAAAAGAAACTCCAATTGGCATCGGCTATTAGTACCCGTATTTTGTGCAGTATTAAGCGCCTATTTCATCTACCATTCCTATACAGGGCGCTATGGCCTCGAGTCTCACAGCGAGATGGTGGAGAAATCCGTCAAACTCAAATCCAAGCTTGCAGCACTCAAATCTGTTCGGGAAGAACTGGAAACCAGAGTTTTGCTCATGAAGGATGGGTCAATCGAGTATGATATGCTCGATGAACAGGCCCGCTACAAGTTAAATCTCCTCCAGAAAGATGAAATTGCGATAATGCGGATTTCAAATTAGAGATTTGACCAAAATGTTACTTAACTAAAATCCAGTTAATCACCATTTTATCATTTAAAAACAGCATGATAATCGTGATCAAAAAAGTGCATTTTTGAATTGAAATTTGCGTTTAAATCAACGATATTTCTCCTAACCCAAGGAGATGTCGCATGGCAACAAAGCCCAAACGCAGTTCAACATCAACTTCCCGTCCCAAGTCCACCGTACACAAATCGCCCGAGCCTGCAGATTTCAGCAAGGAACAAGAGCTTCAAGCTTATTACGACATGCTTCTGATCCGCCGTTTTGAAGAAAAGGCTGGTCAGTTATACGGCATGGGTCATATTGGTGGTTTCTGTCACCTTTATATCGGCCAGGAGGCCGTGGTTACAGGGATGCAGATGGCAATCAAGGAAGGTGATCAGGTCATTACAGGTTACCGCGATCACGGTCACATGCTTGCTTGCGGCATGAACCCCGATGGTGTGATGGCAGAGCTTACCGGTCGCAGTAATGGATATTCCCGCGGTAAAGGCGGTTCCATGCACATGTTCTCCAAGGAAAAGCATTTCTATGGCGGTCATGGCATTGTGGGCGCTCAGGTATCACTCGGCACAGGCCTTGCCTTTGCGAACAAATATCGCGGCAATGACAGCATCAGCCTAGCATATTTTGGGGATGGCGCCTCCAACCAGGGTCAGGTTTATGAAAGCTTCAACATGGCTTCTCTATGGGATTTGCCGGTGATCTACATCATCGAAAACAACCGCTACGCCATGGGAACAGCCGTAAAACGTTCCTCAGCTCTGACCGATTTCTCCCAACGCGGTTCATCGTTCAACATTCCGGGCATGCATGTGGATGGCATGGATGTGCGTGCTGTTAAGTCAGCTGGCGACTATGCAGTTGAATGGACCCGGGAAGGAAAGGGACCGTTCATCCTGGAAATGGAAACCTATCGCTATCGTGGTCACTCCATGTCTGACCCTGCCAAGTACCGGACCAAGGACGAAGTTCAAAAGATGCGAGCGGAACAAGACCCGATCGAACAGGTGAAACAGCGTTTGCTTGAGAAGAAATGGGCATCTGAAGACGATCTGAAGGCTATGGATAAAACCATCCGTGAGATCGTTGGCAAATCTGCCGAGTTTGCTCAGGCTGATCCATTGCCGGATCCATCAGAGCTTTATACAGACATTCTTGTACCAGTTGGTGAGGGAGCATAATTATGGCTGTCGAAATTCTCATGCCCGCCTTGTCACCCACTATGGAAGAGGGAAACCTCGCCAAATGGCTGGTGAAAGAAGGTGATGAAGTATCCGCCGGCGATGTGATTGCCGAAATCGAGACTGATAAAGCCACCATGGAAGTGGAAGCAGTTGATGAAGGCAAGGTGGCAAAGCTTGTGATTGCTGAAGGCAGTCAGGGCGTTGCGGTGAATTCCGTAATTGCGATCCTGGCCGAAGACGGTGAAGATGTTTCCGCAGTTGAAACACCCGCAGAACCGCCAGCCGAAGCTGCTGCTCCGGCAGAGGTTGAAGAGGCAGTAGCTGTCGCGGCACCGGAAGCTCCAGTTGAAGCCGTTATTGCTTCAGATCCGGATATCCCCGAAGGCACCGCAATGGTCTCTATGACTGTCCGTGAAGCGCTCAATTCAGCCATGGCGGAAGAAATGCGCCTTGATGATGACGTGTTCGTCATGGGTGAGGAAGTTGCTGAATATCAGGGTGCTTACAAGATTACGCAAGGACTGCTGGATGAATTCGGCGCAAGACGCGTTGTTGATACGCCAATCACCGAGCACGGTTTTGCCGGCATCGGTGTGGGTGCGGCAATGGCTGGTTTGAAGCCGATTGTGGAATTCATGACCTTTAACTTCGCCATGCAGGCGATCGACCAGATCATCAACTCTGCTGCCAAGACGCTTTATATGTCAGGCGGTCAGATGGGCGCGCCCATGGTGTTCCGAGGTCCAAACGGAGCGGCAGCACGTGTGGCAGCGCAGCACTCTCAGTGTTACGCAGCATGGTATGGTCACATTCCAGGTTTGAAAGTGGTGATGCCTTATACGGCGGCTGATGCCAAAGGCCTGCTTAAGGCAGCAATCCGTGATCCTAATCCGGTTGTGTTCCTCGAAAACGAGATCCTGTACGGCCAATCCTTCGATGTGCCGGATATGGATGATTTCGTGCTTCCAATCGGCAAGGCAAGAATTCATCGCCCGGGCAATGACGCGACGCTTGTTTCATTCGGTATCGGCATGACCTACGCCGTTGAAGCTGCTGAAAAACTGGCCGCTGAAGGCATTGATTGTGAAGTAATTGATCTGAGAACCATCCGCCCGCTGGACATGGCCACAGTTATTGAATCGGTGAAAAAGACAAACCGCCTTGTGACTGTAGAGGAAGGTTTCCCTCAATCTTCAGTGGGTGATCACATCGCGAGCCAGATCGTGCAACAGGCATTCGATTACCTCGATGCACCTGTGGTCACAATCTGCGGCAAGGACGTGCCAATGCCATACGCGGAAAATCTGGAGAAACTTGCTCTACCGAACGTGGATGAAGTGGTTCAGGCAGTGAAAGACGTAACATATAGATAAGCCATGCAACGACTGGACCTCAAATCTCTACGTTATGACAAACTGGGCCGTTCGGTCCTGATTGATGGACGCAGGATTGTGGTTGAAATTTCTCATGAAGCCCTGGAAGCGCTCGCCAACCGGGAATTGAGTGAGGAAGAGGCGGTCATAAAGGTGGCCGAAGAACAGAAGCGATTTACCAGGCTTGCGGAATGGCTGCCTGCTGATGATGGCAAAATACTCATTACGACAAACATGCTGATGAATGACGGCATGTTTGAAAGCGGAGAAGCAAAAAATGCCCATTGAAATTACAATGCCAGCACTTTCCCCAACCATGGAAGAAGGTAATCTCGCAAAATGGCTTGTCAAAGAGGGAGATGCCGTCACCGCCGGTGATGTGATCGCGGAGATCGAGACCGACAAGGCCACCATGGAGGTGGAAGCCGTGGACGAAGGCACCGTCGCCAAGCTGTTCGTCGCCGAGGGGACCGAGGGCGTGAAGGTGAACGCGGTGATTGCGATGTTGGTCGAGGAGGGTGAGGACCCGTCCTCCGTATCAGATACAGCACCTGCCGCTGCTCCAGCTTCAAGCGATACTCCTGCACCAGCGCAAGAAGCGCCCAAGGCCGCTGAACCTGCTGCAAAACCCGCTCCAGCACCTGCTGTAGCTCCGGCCCAGAACAAGGGGGACCGCGTATTTGCTTCTCCACTTGCCCGCCGAATTGCAGCTCAGAACAACGTCGATCTCACCACAGTGACAGGCAGTGGACCCCATGGCCGGATCGTGAAGGCGGATGTGGAGAACCTGGAAGGTGGTGCTGCTGCACAAACTGCAACCGCTGCCAGACCAATGGCGACTTCCATGTCAGACAATCAGGTGCTCGCGCTATACAACGAAGAAGAGTACGAGCTTGTTCCGCATGATGGCATGAGACGGGTAATCGCAGAGCGTCTGACCGAGTCCACCCAGACAATACCTTCCTACTTCATTTCCATGGATTGCGAACTGGATGCATTACTTGCGCTACGCAAGGACATGAATGCAGCAGCACCTCTGGATGAAAACGAAAAGCCTGCCTACAAGATTTCAGTCAATGACTTCATCATGAAAGCAATGGCGCTTGCCCTTCAGGATGTGCCAATGGCCAATGCCAGCTGGACATCGAACGCAAGAGTAAAGCACAAGCATTCCGATGTGGGTGTGGCTGTTGCCGTTGATGATGGCTTGTTCACGCCGGTCGTAAGAAAGGCAGAGGAGAAGTCCCTGTCACAGATTTCAGCTGAAGTTAAAGATCTCGCTTACAGAGCCCGTAACAAGAAACTTGCACCGCAAGAGTATCAAGGCGGTTCCACAGCTGTATCAAATCTTGGGATGTTTGGTGTCTCTAACTTCACGTCGATCATCAATCCACCACACGCATCAATCATGTCCGTGGGTGCTGGCGAAAAGAAAGCCGTTATCAAGGATGGCGAGATCACAACCGCTACCGTCATGACGGTTACCTTCGCATTTGATCACAGGGTAATCGACGGAGCGCTCGGCGCAGTTCTCGCTGGCGCATTCAAGAAATACATCGAAAAACCGGTGACTATGCTGGTTTAGCTTTGTCTGATTGTTCCCATTCCGGGGGTTTATAGTCTTTGTCAATGAAAGCCGCGATATCATGACCGAACCGAGCCATAACAAGCGCTACAATCAAAGCGTATACCAGGCTGGTTGCTGCTTTGATCCAGCGCAGCGTCATGAATTGTCCCACAGAACGGAAGATCAGATACACCATGAGCGCAAAGCCCGGGCCTTTTACCATCCAGGGCAATTCGGAAACATAGGTGATGAGGTAGTCGACAATATCCAACTTGCAGACCCTTTCAGCCCCCAATATGCAAACCGGTCTGATTCTGGCAAGCCCTGTGTGAGTGCGTACCATGTCTGAGATCACCATCAGAGACGCAAAGAAAAGCGATGCGGCAGATCTGGCCTTGCTGGATAATATTGCGGGGCATGGCATTTCTCTTTGGTTCTGGACCAGTTTGACCGAAACGAACCGCTTTGAGGATGCACTTTCATTGGGCAGAGACCGGCTAGCGGCAGATGATGCCTTTTATGGTTGGCGCAATGCGAGGTTGGCCGTTGAGGATGACATGGTTTTAGGAATGGCAAACAGTTACATCATGCCGCCACCAAGTACCGAATCCGATGAGATGAAAGAACATTCAGATGCCTTCAAGCCAGTGTTTGATTTATACGACTCTTGTGCGGGAGAATGGTTCATAGACTGTTTGGCGGTTTATCCATCGGCGCAGGGGAACGGCGTGGGTAAACTTCTGTTTGAAGACAGTATGGCAACCGGTGAAAAGTCGGACGCTGCGACCATGAGCCTTGTGGTTGAAGATACCAATCACGGTGCGGCCAAACTCTATCGTTCATACGGATTTGAGGTGGTCGATAGCCGTGAGTTCATTCCTTTTGAGGGCTGCGTAGAGATCAATGAATGGTTGCTGATGCGGAAGGATTTCGCATGAAGACCATTCTGGCTTATGGAGATTCACTCACCTGGGGTTCTGTACCCGGTACAGGTCTGAGACATCCGCTTGGCTCCCGCTGGCCGGATGCTCTTGGTGAAGGCCTTGGTTCCGGCTTTGATGTGATCACAGACGGACTGCGTGGACGCCTGACAGCCTATGATGATTATACGGCCGGATGCGACAGGAATGGATCACGCACACTCCCGACAGCTCTTTATGCTCATGCACCATTGGACCTTGTAATTATTTTGCTTGGTATCAATGATCTCCAACCCCATATCGCAGGATCTTCATTGGCAGCTATGGATGGATTGAGACGCCTCGTGACCATTATTCAGACCCATGTGAGCGGGTCGGATTATCCGGCTCCCAAGGTTCTGATTATTTCACCGCCGCATCTATGTGAGACGGATGACCAGATCTATGCGGAATATTTTCTGAACATGATCGATCAGTCGCGCGACCTGGCGTTCAAGTTCGAACAGATATCAAAGGAAAAGTCCTGCGCTTTCTTTGATGGCGCAAATGTATGCAAGGCATCGCCGGTAGACGGCGTGCACATGGATGAAGAAAATACGATCAATCTCGGTAAAGCCCTCGTTCCCGTTGTAAAGGGCTTGTTGAATTAGAAAAGCGCTCAGCGCAAAGGAGAAGCCACGTGGCTAATTCATATGACGTTATCATCATCGGTTCCGGTCCCGGAGGCTATGTCACCGCAATTCGTTCAGCCCAGCTGGGATTGAAGACAGCCATTGTGGAGCGTGAGCATCTGGGTGGCATTTGCCTCAACTGGGGTTGTATACCCACGAAAGCCCTGCTGCGCACGGCTGAGATCTATCATTACATGCAACACGCCGGTGATTATGGCTTGTCTGCGGACAAAATAGGCTTTGATCCTGCAGCGATTGTGAAACGCTCAAGAGGTGTATCCGGTCAGCTTAATGGTGGTGTCGGGCATCTTTTGAAAAAGAACAAGGTGGATGTGATCTGGGGTGAAGCGAAAATTACTAAACCCGGCGAGATCGCAGTTTCTAAACCCTCCCAGAAACCGATGGAACCACAACATCCTGCCCCCAAGAACGCTGGCGGTGAGGGCACCTACACCGCAAAACACATCATTGTTGCAACGGGTGCAAGGCCAAGGGTTATCCCAGGGATTGAACCGGATGGTGATAAGATCTGGACCTATTTCGAGGCAATGGTACCCGATGGCATGCCCAAATCACTGATCATCATGGGTTCAGGCGCAATCGGCATTGAATTCGCCTCATTCTATAACGCCATGGGCGTGGACGTCACTGTTGTTGAACTGATGGACCGGGTTGTTCCGGTAGAAGATGAAGAAATCTCCAAGCTGGCTCAAAAGCGCTTTGAAAAGTCCGGCATCAAGATCATGACCGGAGCAAAGGTCAATAAGGTTGAGAAAAGCGCAAAGGGGATCACAGCCCATGTGGAAGGCAAGGATGGCAAGGTTGAAAAACTGACTGCCGACAAACTGATTTCCGCTGTGGGTGTGGTAGGTAACATCGAAAATCTGGGCCTTGAGGCGCTTGGTGTCAAAACAGACAGAGGATGCATCGTTGCAGACGGTTACGGCAAAACCAATGTGACCGGAATATACGCAATCGGTGATGTGGCTGGTCCTCCGATGCTTGCCCATAAGGCAGAGCATGAAGGTGTGATCTGTGTTGAAGCAATTGCCGGCAAGAAACCGCATGTGATGAAGAAAGAGCAAATTCCAGGTTGTACTTACTGTCACCCACAAATTGCCTCAGTCGGCATGACAGAACAGGCTGCCAAGGAAGCAAAGCGAGACGTAAAAATCGGTCGCTTCCCGTTCATGGGTAATGGCAAGGCGATCGCGCTTGGAGAGCCAGATGGTTTGATCAAGACTATTTTTGACGCCAAGACCGGTCAGCTTTTAGGAGCCCATATGATAGGCCATGAAGTGACAGAATTGATCCAGGGCTATGTGGTAGCAATGACCCTGGAAACCACTGAAGCCGAACTGATGCATGCCGTCTTCCCGCACCCCACTTTGTCAGAAATGATGCATGAAAGCGTGTTGGATGCCTATGACCGCGTCATACATATGTAATGGTTGATCCAGCATGAAAACCGCCGCGCTAGCTCTTGCCGTGTTAATTGCTTCAAGCAGCATTGCTTCTGCTAAATCATGCTGGTTACACAAGGGCTCTGTTCTGAAACTGGAACAATTCGGATCCAGAATAGAGATTTCCTATGAAAACCCACGCGCAGAGCTGACAGCTTCCGGCATTCAATATGGTACGCCCCTGATACGCGGCAACGTTTCCGGAAACCAGATTTTCGGCGAAGCATTTCAATATTCCAATTTCTGTCCTGGGCAACCCTTTTCATATCAGGTTGTTGGCACGGTCAGTCTAGACAGAAAGCGAATAGAACTAAGTGGTACACGAGAGCGCTTGCAGGAATGCAAACTTTCAGGCGGAATTGACTCCGTCCGTCTCGAACTGCAATTTCTTCGACAATGCTGAGGTAAGAAACAATGCCATCACCGTTGAAGAGCTTCTTTTATATTTTCGTACTCATCACTCTATTCGGGTTGTTGGTGGGAACACTCAATCTATTGAGCCCGGACCTGGTGCATATTCCATTCGGTGTTGATGAGAACGGCAATCCTCAAAGTGCAGAAGGATTGGACGGTATTCTTACAGGTCTGTTTTCGGGCGGTGCTTTGGGTATTTTCTTTGGTTTAGTGGCTGCATTCTTTGCATGGGTGTTCAAAGCAGGTGTAAATAAGGCAAATGATACCTAAATCTATGTAAGCTGGTTTGAAAGGAGCTAGGTTATGGGTTTGATAGTATTTCTCGTATTGGGCGGTCTTGCAGGCTTCATCGCCGATAAAGTGATGAAACGCGGCAATGGTCTTCTCATGAATGTGCTGATCGGTATCGCAGGTTCCTTTGTGGGCGGTTTCCTGTCAGGCATCGTAGGCATATCTGCAGGTGGATTTGTGGGAAATCTTATCATCGCAACCGTTGGCGCAATCATCTTCCTGTGGGTCTATGATCAAATGAGGAAAAACTAAAAAGTGGTCACCATTCTCGACAACACCTCCAAGGCACCTCGGCATCCTGAAAAGATTCATCGCCAGGAAAATCCGATCAAGAAGAAGCCTTCCTGGATTAAGGTAAAGGCCGGCGGGTCGCCGGTATATGAAGAAACCCGTAAGATTGTAAAAGAAAACAATCTGGTTACGGTTTGCCAGGAAGCAGGATGTCCGAACATCGGTGAATGCTGGTCCAAGAAGCACGCCACGATGATGATCATGGGTGAGATTTGTACACGCGCCTGCGCCTTCTGCAACGTGCGCACAGGTCTACCTGGGCCGTTGGACCCAAAAGAACCGGAAAACGTGGCAAATGCCGTCACCAAACTTGGCCTCAACCATGTGGTCATAACTTCGGTTGACCGGGATGATCTGGATGATGGTGGTGCTCAGCATTTTGTGGAAACCATTCAGGCAATCCGTGAAGCTTCTCCGCAAACTACTATCGAAATTCTGACACCCGATTTCCTGCGTAAAGAAGGTGCAATAGAAAAGGTCGCCCTGGCAAAGCCGGATGTGTTCAACCACAATCTGGAAACGGTTCCCTCCAAATATCTGACAGTCCGTCCGGGCGCGCGATACTTCCATTCCATTCGCTTGCTACAGATGGTCAAGGAAGTTGATCCGCAGATCTTCACCAAGTCAGGCATTATGGTCGGCTTCGGGGAAACGCGGAACGAGGTTCTTCAATTGATGGATGATCTTCGCTCTGCAGATGTGGACTTCATCACCATCGGTCAATATCTGCAACCCACACCGCATCACCATGAACTGGTTGAATTTGTAACACCGGAAACATTCAAATCATACGAAACCACCGCCTATGCGAAGGGCTTTCTCATGGTTTCCTCCACACCGCTCACAAGATCATCACACCATGCCGGTGAAGACTTTGCGAGATTGCGGGCTGCCAGAGAGGCTTCTGCATAATGCCAAAGGCGGAAAAGACCCATATTGTCCGGCACCGCGCGAAGGACATGTTTGACCTTGTCTGTGACGTGGAAAATTATCCTGAGTTCGTTCCACTATGTCAGTCACTCCACATCACCTCACACAAGGAGAAAGCAGACAAGACCCTTATCGTGGCAGATATGACCATGGCTTATAAAATGCTGAGTGAGACCTTCACGACGCAGGTGCTGATGAAGCCCGCTGACCTGTCAATCGATGTGAAATACATCGAAGGCCCATTCAAATATCTCGATAATCAGTGGCGTTTCAAGGAGCAGGAAGACGGTACTTGCGAAATCTTTTTCATGGTCGACTACGAGCTCAAAAGCAAAATGCTGCAACTGGCAGCAGGCGCGGTCTTCGACCGGGCATTTTCCATGTTCGTTGATGCGTTTGAAAAGCGTGCCGACGAAATTTATGGAACAACTGTAACGGCCTAACCACAAATCAAGGTCTGGATTTAACTTGCAAAATATCACATAGTCTGGCGCACAAATTCATTTGCAGCGACAGTTATTGATTCATGCGTTTCCTGAACCTTTTCATTTCACGACTAATACTAATTCTTGCTTTGTCAGTACCTCTGGCGACCATCGAACCCGCGTTCTCTCAGGAAAACAGTGTAGTAGGTGACCTCCAGCCGATCATTGATGCTGCAAAGGAAAAAGGTGTCAGCGTCATCGTTATCTCTCCTGAACAGGATCAGGACGATGTGGAGAGCAACGAGCCCTCGATGTCAGAACAAGCAGTAACGGTTCGTCAGGAAATTCAAAGAATTGCTGTTTATGCGCCGGAATTACCGCAGATTGTCTGGGGCAGACTTCTCGAATTGGGTGATGGATCTATCTCCTGGTTGTTGATCGCCATAGCTATTGCGGTTGTAGGCATTGGCCTGGGAACCATTCCATCCATCTTCATCGGCAGATGGCTGCGCGATCATTTTCAAGAGAAGTACAATCCGGATCCTGAAACACGAGCTGAAAAGATCAGCTACCTGATGTTCCGCGCCTTTGTGATGTTCTGCGTCTTCATGATCATGACGGTCATTGCCACTGCCGTGGGCATTATTGCCGATACGGGTCATGGACCCACGAGGGCAACGGTCGGAACCATAATCGTCGGCTATACACTGTATAGAGTTTTTCGCCATGTCTTCTTCTTCAACCTTTTTGTGCCCGATACGCCGAACTATCGTCTGGTGAACCTCAATGACGAAGAAGCAGAAACCATCCAGAGACGCTGGCGGCGCGGTTTGGCAGCAGTTGTCATCCTGTGTTCATTCTTTGTTTGGATCGCTACGATCGGCCTACGCACCGATGCTCTCAAACTGCTTGTAATTATTTGTCTTGGCATTTCCGCCCTGATCGTAGGTGTGATTGTTTATCGGAGCCGTAAATCACTTGAAAAGGTAATTCTCGGGCCTGGTGAGCCCACAAACAAACCCACCTGGCGTCGATGGATTGCTGCTCAAAGCTACGCAATATTGATAGCCTATGCAGCTGTTACCTGGATGTTCAGTTCAGCCAGAATTGCGCTTGATAAGGAAAATTCCCTCGCGATTATGGGAGCCCCAATCCTGATGGTAATCGGTTGGGTGGTCGGTTACAGCCTGCTATTGCTTCTGATCGACCGGTTCTACTCAATTCAGCATCGCCGGTTTGAGGAAAAGGTGAAACTCGCCCACGAACAAAACCTCAAACGTCTTGAGGCGGAACGTGCCGCCGCTCAGGCTATGAGGGAAGATGATCGTCCAGAAGACGATGAAGAACTCATCATTAGTGAAATCATGAGCGCTAAGGAAATCGGTGAAATGCCGGTGTTCAAACCGGTCTTCAAAAACCTGTTTGAACAGGCAGCTGGTATTTTCGTCGGCATTATTGCCCTTGGCTTCCTGCTCGGTACCTGGGACGTGAACCTGGGTGAACAGGGTAATCCGGTCACTGAATTCATTGATACTCTCTCCATTCTATTCATCGGATGGTTCCTCTATCGCGGTGTGGTGGTCTATGTGGACCATCAGCTTGAGGAAGAGGGCATTGGTCCTGACGAGCAAGAGGGTGAACTGGGTGATGAAGGTGGTAGTGGTAAGAAAACAAGCCGCATCGGCACGCTCCTTCCTTTGTTGCGTAATGTTCTGATCGCAACCATTCTGGTCATGTCGATCATGATTATCCTGTCTAACGCCGGTGTGGATATTGCACCTCTATTTGCAGGTGCTGGTGTGATTGGTCTTGCGGTTGGTTTTGGTGCACAAACGCTGATCCGCGATATTTTCTCAGGCGGGTTCTTCCTGTTCGATGATGCTTTCCGAAAAGGCGAATACATCGAAATGGAAAATATTCGCGGCACGGTAGAGAAAATCTCATTACGCTCGTTCCAGTTGCGGCATCATAATGGCCCGCTGCACACAATTCCTTTCGGTGAAATTAAGCAATTGACCAACTATTCCCGCGACTGGGTAATGATGAAACTACCCCTGCGTCTCACTTACGATACGGATGTGGAACGTGTACGCAAACTGGTCAAAAAACTTGGGCAGCGCCTGCTTGATCACCAGGAAGTGGGGCATCTCTTCCTGCAACCGCTGAAGTCTCAGGGTGTCTATAAAATGGAAGACTCTGCCATGATCATCAGGGTCAAATTCATGACCCGGCCGGGCGATCAATTTGTTACACGTAAAGTGGTTTACGCTGAAATCAGAGAGCTCTTTGAGCGTGAAGACATTAAATTCGCGAACAAGGAAGTAACGGTCCGCCTGGCTGATGAACCAACCAAGCCGTTGACGGATCAGGAAAAACAGGCAATCACCTCGGCTGCCCGTGCTGTGATTGATGATGAAGCTGCTCAAGCCGCAGGTCCTCAGAAGGTGGATGACAGCCCCTGATAGTCGCCGAAATCCTTAACAGAATTGGTAAATTCCACCGTTTGAGGTTAAATGAATCTTATCGATTTTGCGGTAACATTTCTGTGATTGATTTAAGGGTTTCAGGAATATGCATCACGACCGCGACTTGCTGCTTCGCAGCGATATCCTAACGAATTGGCAGGATCATTACAGCGAAGTGTTTTCAGAACATACGTTGATACTCCAACACCGTCTTCAGGATCTCCCACATTTTAGAAGGGAAAATCTGATCGCACTCATCGAGAAAGCGCCAGACAGTGTTTATGATCTTGTGAGAATGGGTGCTGTTGGGTCGAACAAGCATCAGTGGCGCCGTGGTTTCAAGGAAGGAACATCAGGCGAAGATATTCTGACAGCGATTGAAGAGGGCCGTTTCTGGATTTCCCTGCAGGGATTGCAGGATTGGGATGAAGGTTTTGCTCAGGTTACAGAAAAGATATTCGCTGACATTGCCCAGAAGGTTCCCTCTTTCAAAAGCTTCAAGCACAAAACAGGCATGTTGATCTCTTCACCGGGTGCACAGGTTTATTATCACATGGATATTCCCGGTCAGTCTCTATGGCAAATCCAGGGTGAGAAGGATGTCTACGTCTATCCAAACAGCGAGCCTTTCCTGAAAAACGCACAAATGGAAAAGGTTTTCCTTGGGGTGACTGAAGAGGAAATCGAGTATCACGAGTGGTATGATGATTTCGCTGACAAGATCACCTTGAAGCCAGGAATGATGGCTCATTGGCCGCTCAATTGCCCGCACCGTGTTGAAAACCACGACATGGTCAACATCTCCTTGACCACAGAGCACTATACCAAGGAGATCCGGGACCATTACGTAACGCTTTATGCAAATGGCATTCTGCGGGGCATGGGTATTTCACCGGAGAAACGCAGTGCCGGTGCATCCAAATACGCAAAAATGGCAATTGCAGCTGCCCACAAGATGGTTTTCCGTAAGGTAGTGAAGGCAAAATCACCAAAGGCTCCACGATCTTTCAAGATCAACCTGAAAAGCCAGGACTTTATGGAAGACGCTTCAAGCGCTGCAGCTTAAGAAAAGAAGTGACGGCGTTTATTCGTCGTCATCAAGGCCGTAGCCTAAAAGCATCTCAAGCGCTTCTTTGACTGTTTCCCGGCGCACACCATCTCTATCCATATCCGCAAATAGGAAGTCTTCCACGAAAGCGCCTTCTTCTTCGCTGAGCGCTACGGCAATGTAGACGAGGCCAACGGGCTTCTTGTCCGTTCCACCACCAGGGCCAGCAATTCCTGTAACGGCCACCGCTGCATCCACATTTGCAGCTTTTACTGCACCTATCGCCATTTCAGATGCCACCTGAGCGGAAACGGCACCATGCTCTTCGATGAGCGCAGGGTCCACGCCCAAGGACTGTGCCTTCGCTTCATTGGAATAGGTGATAAACCCGCGATCAAAGACTTCAGATGATCCTGAAACAGATGTGAGGCAGCCGCCAATCAATCCGCCGGTGCAGGATTCCGCTGTGGCAATGGTCATGCCGGCCTTGCCAAAGGATTTAATCACTTCACCAGCTATAACTGTCAGTTCTTCATCAAATGTCATTGGAAAACCACCGTAGTTGAGGCAAGCGCCGCAATTCCTTCTTTCCGGCCTATAGCGCCGATCTTTTCGTTTGTTGTTGCCTTCACTGAAACCCGGTTGAGCTCCAGGCCACAAAGCTCTGCAAGATGTGCACGCATTGTATCCCTGTGTGGTCCAACCTTTGGCGCTTCACAAATGATCGTCACATCCATGTTTGTAACGGTCCCGCCAGCGTTTCTCACAAGACTTAATGCGTGAAGCAGAAACTGGTCTGAATTGGCACCTTTCCACTTGGCATCAGATGGCGGGAAGTGCGAACCGATATCACCGGCACCAATAGTGCCCAGAAGCGCATCTGTCAGGGCATGAAGACCCACATCCGCGTCAGAATGACCTTGTAAAGATTGGTCATGTGGTACTTTCACACCGCATAGGATGACGCCATCACCCGGCCCAAGTGTATGAATGTCATACCCGCTTCCCGTACGCACATCTGCAATTCTGTTTTCCATGGCAAGCTTTTTCCTTGCTGCTTCCAGATCTTCAACCGTGGTGATCTTCGTGTTTTCCTTATTGCCTTCCACCAGTGTAACCGTAAGCCCGGCCCATTCTGCCACTGCGGCATCATCAGTGAATTCATTCAGATTTTGTTCTGCAGCTTTCCCATGCGCTCCCTTAATCTCCCTAAGCAAAAACCCTTGCGGCGTTTGTGCGAGATAAAGGTCTGTACGATCTACGGTCTCAATCACGGATCCGTCCTTGTCAGCTTTTTTGACCGTATCAGCAATAGCAGAGGCGGGCAGCGCGCATATATTCTCCGAAATACCTTCAAGCACATTTGTTATGGTGGTAGCGGAAACAAACGGCCTGGCAGCATCATGGATAAGAACTTTTTCCACGTCAGGCGGCAGATGATCTATTCCGGCCTTGCAGCTTGCCTGACGGGTGGCACCACCATTCACAGGTGGTAGCAATTTGTCATGGGGCTTGACCAGATCACCATAAACATCATGGTCATCAGCATGTATCACCACCTGCACATAATTGATTTCAGGATGCGCCGCAAACTGCCTGATCGTGCGGGCAAGAACGCATTCACCCTCAAGATCAAGGTATTGCTTCGGGCTGCTGCCGCTACCCATCCTCGATCCCCGGCCTGCGGCGACAATTACCACTGCGATACTACTCAACAATGCCTCCTGTTAACTGTGTAGCCTTTTGTCACGGCTCAACCCGTCAATCAAGCTTGTTCAAGCGGGATGTTTTCTATAAAAGCTATCTTCAGAATTGCCTATATTTTGTGCATTATTAGAAGGGCCGCATTTTTTGCCTGAAATTTCAGCAAATATTCTTAGCCAACCGTTGCAAATTGGAAACGTGGAGATCCCGAACCGGGTGTTTCTCGCGCCAATGTCTGGTGTGACCGATCTACCATTTCGCAAACTTGCTCATGATTATGGAGCAGGGCTTGTGGTTTCCGAGATGGTTGCCAGCCAGGCATTGATTGAAGGCGAAACCGAGATGCAGCTAAAAGTGCTCTCGGACAACATTCCCTTGCATGTGGTACAACTGGCAGGCCGCGAAGCCTATTGGATGGGGGAAGCTGCTAAAGTTGCTGAGGCAAATGGCACTAACATCGTCGATATCAACATGGGTTGCCCAGCAAAGCGGGTCACCACTGGATATTCCGGGTCAGCACTCATGCGCGATCTCGATCATGCGCTTAAGCTCGTCGAAGCCGTTGTTTCTGCCGTGAAAGTGCCAGTAACCCTGAAAATGCGTCTTGGTTGGGACCATACGAACCTCAACGCTCCAGAACTGGCAAAGCCGGCTCAGGAAGCCGGTGTGCAGCTAATAACGGTACACGGCCGCACTCGGTGCCAGTTTTACAAAGGTACAGCAGATTGGGATGCCGTCGCAGCCGTTAGAGACGCAATCCACCTGCCATTGGTGGTGAACGGCGATATATGCGACCGGGAAACCGCTCGCACCGCATTGGAAAAATCAGGTGCGGACGCTGTTATGATCGGCCGCGCAAGCTATGGCAGACCCTGGCTTCCAGCACAAATCGCTGGCGTTTTATCAGCCGAAGAGGTTCAGAAACAGAAGCTGGATATCTACGCAGTGATTGCTCATCACGAGGCAATGCTATCTTTCTATGGTAGTGAATTGGGCATCAGGCAGGCCAGGAAACACCTGGGGTGGTACATGGATCATCTACCGGTTCAGTCTTCCATCTCGCATTTAAAGCGTGTGATCATGACTTCTTTCGATGTGAGTGAAATTCATAAGCATCTCCATGAAGTCTTCGAAATCGCCAGAACTGAAGCAGCAATCACGGAGATTGCCGCATGAGTGAGATTTTAAGCAAAGACATTAAGAAAAGTGTATATGCTATTGAAAGTGATAGCGTATTAGACAGTTTACCGCAAGCTGTTCTCGTGGTGGATGAAGAGAATTCCATTCATTACGCTAACATGGCTGCGGAAACCATGTTCCAGTCTTCAGCCTCGTTTATTTTGCGCAGCGGCCTGGAAAAACTGGTTCCCTTTGGCAGCCCGATATTGGGTCTGGTGCAAAGAGTGCTGATGAAACGCTCTCCGGTGAACGAATACCAGATTGATATTTCTTCGCCACGTACCGGTGAAGGTTGCATCGTGGACGTGAATGCGTCCAGTCTGTCGGCAATCGACAACATGGTCATTTTGAACTTCCGTGAGCGCAGCATGGCCGATCGTATTGGTCGACAACTCAATCACAGGGGTGCAGCGCGCTCGGTAACCGGTCTGGCCGCAATGCTGGCTCACGAGATCAAGAATCCCCTGTCTGGCATTCGTGGCGCAGCACAGCTTCTGGAAACAGTTGTCGGGGCCAATGACAAGGAATTGGCACAACTCATAACGACTGAAACTGATCGCATAGTGAAGCTGGTTGACCGGATGGAGGTTTTCTCGGATGAGCGTCCGCTGACCAAAGAGCCTGTGAACATGCATTCGGTGCTGGGACACGTTAAACGGATTGCAGAAAACGGTTTTGCGAGCGAATGCAAAATAGAGGAACGCTACGATCCCTCACTGCCATTTGTGTCAGGATCAAAGGATCAGTTGGTTCAGGTGTTTCTCAACCTGATCAAGAACTCTGCAGAAGCGCTTAAAGGAGCTTCAACACCCAAAATCACACTGGCGTCTGCATACCGTCCCGGGATCAGGCTTGCTTCGCCGGGTGCAAAGGAACGCGCGAGTCTGCCGCTTGAATTCAGCATCACCGATAATGCCGGTGGGATCGCCGAAGAAATCAAGGCGCATATTTTCGAACCGTTTGTTACGACCCGTACCAATGGTTCTGGCCTTGGCCTTGCTTTGGTCGCCAAGATCATTGGTAGCCATGGCGGCGTAATTGAATGTGACAGTCACTCGGGCGGAACTACGTTCCGTATTCTCTTGCCGGCCTGGCAGGAAGGAAAGGCGGTGCGTAATGGCTAAGGGAATTGTTCTGGTTGCCGATGACGATGCCGCAATCCGTGTGGTTTTGAACCAGGCGCTGAGCCGAGCAGGCTTTGAGGTGAGAGTTACTTCCAACGTTTCAACGCTCTGGCAATGGGTCCAGGAAGGTGAGGGTGACTGTGTCATCTCCGATGTGATCATGCCGGATGGTGATGCGTTTGAATTCATGCCCGGTATCAGACGCGAAAGGCCTGATCTGCCGGTCATTCTCATTTCAGCACAAAACACCTTCATGACCGCGGTGAAGGCTCAGGAGGCTGGCGCCTATGAGTATCTCCCCAAACCCTTTGATTTGGATGAACTAATCACCGTAACCAGCAGAGCCATCGCTGAACCCAAGAATAATCGCTCCACCCAAAGACCGGAGGATTACGCGTCAGGCATGCCGCTTGTGGGCCGGTCTTCTGTGATGCAGGACATTTATCGCTCGATCGCAAGGATGATGCACTCGGATCTGTCCGTCATAATCACCGGTGATAGCGGAACTGGGAAACGCCTCACTGCGAGAGTTCTGCATGATTTCGGTAATCGCAAACATGGCAACTTCGTATCCGTCAATCTGACCGCATTGCCGGAAGAGGTGATCGAGAACGAGATTTTTGGCCTAGACAGTGAGAACCTGTCCCTCGGACTAGGGTTACTGGGTAGGGCCAATGGTGGTACACTGTATCTGGACGAAGTGGGGAATCTACCACTGTCAGCCCAGGCGCGGTTGCTGCGGGTATTATTGCAAGGAGATACCATTCCCGTTGGTGGCACCACGCCGGTTCGGATAGACGTGCGGATTATTGCCTCCACCACCAAGGATATGGATGCGCTCATACAAAATGGGTCTTTCCGGGAAGACCTGTTCTACCGGCTTAACGTAGTGCCGTTACGCCTTCCACCATTGAAACTGCGCAACGATGATATTCCAGATCTTGCAAGGCATTTCCTCAAAATCATGGAAATGGAAGGTGCCCAGGCTCGCCATATCGATGGTGATGCCCTGAAGCTGCTTAAAGATCATCAATGGCCCGGTAACATCCGCGAACTGGAAAACCTGATCCGCCGCATATGCGTGCTTTATCCCCAGGAAACGATTACCGCAGGTCTTGTTTCAACGGAGATCCGAAACAGCGGTTATTTCAGGCAGGGCGTGGATGGCGCAAGCAGCAGCGGTTTCAATGGCCTGAGAGGTGCTACAGAGTATTTTGTAAACCGATATTTCGATGAGCATCACGGCATTATGCCGCCAGACGGTGTATATCAGCGTTTTCTAGAGGATTTTGAGTATCCTCTGATTTCCTCAACGCTCGCGGCAACCAATGGAAATCAGATCAAGGCAGCCCAGGTCCTTGGCCTGAATAGAAATACGCTTCGCAAGAAAATCCAGAACTACGGCATAAGAATTGTGAAAACTGCCAAATAGGCGGTAAAATCCACTTGATAGACATGAAATGTGTTTCATTTTTGCCACAATGATGTTGCCTAAAAGCAACGGATTTGGAATAAGTTTTAATCAGTGAATCACAGGACACCGTGGAACCTTGAGCGTAGCTTCACCCACAGATGATAACAGTACCGGCGTAAACTCCGGTCCTCAGCCTGAACTATTCGATGCAACTCGCACTTCGCGCAGCAAAACGATCGGGCTGATCACTGTTATTACACTCCTGATTACGGGCACCATAACATTCGCGCTCCTGATGGAGCTCACACCAATCGCACCAAGCCAGAACCTGGTGCTGACCGCTGCCGCTCTCAACGGTACGCTTATACTGGTGTTGATGTTCCTTATCGGGAAAGAAGTTGTCAAAATCATCCGCTCGAGAAGGAAAGGCAGAGCCGCCTCACGCCTTCATGTGCGTATCATTGGCTTATTCTGTCTCGTCGCAGCATTTCCGGCCATTTTGGTGGCAATCGTCGCAGGCATCACCCTGGATCTCGGACTGGATCGTTGGTTTGAGGCCCGCACCAAGCGAATAGTGGCTTCTTCGGTCAATGTGGCGCGCGCTTATAGAGTGGAAAGCACGCGTGTATTGATGGGCAACACCCTCTCCATGGCCGCCAATCTGGACCGTAACCGTCGGCTATATGTTCTCGACAGGCAAAGGTTCATTGATCTCTTTTCCATTGAAACGCGTGGAAGAGGCTTCATTGGGGCCACCTTGGTCAACAAAAACGGCGACGAACTTTTGGCTTCCCGCCTGGAAACGCAGGACAAAATGCCGGAACTCTCAAAAGTTGCGTTGGAACTGGCAGATAAGGGAGAACCTGTCCCGATCCCATCGACCGTTAATTTCGCCGGTGCGGTGTTCAAATTACGTAACATCCCAAACGCGTATCTCTATTCAGTGATTGCCGTTCCTCCGGCCGTGAACGAAGCGCTGAGAGAAACAGAACTTAACAGCGCTGAATATATAGGCCTTGAACAAAACCGGTTACCGTTTCAGCTCGCATTTGCGATCCTGTATCTGGGCGTATGCCTGATCGTCCTGCTTTGCGCCATCTGGATGGGCATCAGTGTTGCCACCCGGATTGTGACTCCGATCAGAAGGTTGATGTCCGCCGCAAGTGAAGTGAGTGACGGCAATCTGGAGGCAAGGGTTGATACCACAAATTCCGAAGGGGATCTGCGTTTCTTGAGCGATACGTTCAACGTAATGCTTGCCGATCTCAAGGCGCAACGTTCCGAACTCGTGAACGCGAAAGAATTGATGGATCAAAGGGCGCGTTTTATTGAAGCGGTTTTGTCAGGTGTAACAGCCAGCGTCATTGGTCTGGATTCTAACGGCACTGTAACCATTGCCAACCGGTCAGCTCGTCCGCTTCTGGGGCTGGAAGATAAACAGATCGACGGCAATCAAAAGCTGGATGAGCTCGTACCTGAACTGGGCAAGGTCTTCCAGACAGCCCAAGAAGCCAACAGAGCCCAGTACCACGAACAGATCACCATGATCAGGGATGGCAGTGAACGGACCTTCAACGTTCAGGTAACGGTTGAAGAGGAAGAAACACCAACCCACTCCTTTGTATTGACCCTGGATGACATCACGGATCTCGTGTCAGCGCAGCGTAATACTGCCTGGTCTGATGTGGCCAGAAGAATTGCCCATGAAATCAAGAACCCGCTGACCCCAATTCAACTCTCGGCTGAACGGATTAAACGTCGTTACGGCAAACACATCATGGAAGATCGTGAGGTCTTCGACAATTGTACTGATACGATCATTCGTCAGGTGGGTGATATTGGCAAAATGGTTGATGAGTTCTCAGCCTTTGCTCGTATGCCAACACCTGAGATGTCCACTTCAAACATCAAGAAGGTAATCAAGGAAACAGTCTTCCTTCAAAAGGTCGGTTTCCCTGATATTGAGTTTGAACTGGATATGGATGAAGAAAATCCGTTGCAGATGCGCTTTGACCAACGAATGATCTCGCAGGCCTTGATCAATGCGATCAAGAACGCTGCAGAAGCCATTGAAGGCGCGCAGACAGAAGAAAACGACAGACCGGACTTCAAAGGTGAGATTGTTGTTCGGTTCAGCACGGACGCACAGCGGGCAATCATCGATATTATCGACAATGGCAAGGGTTTGCCTTCGTCCAACAGACAACGTTTGCTTGAGCCTTATATGACCACCCGCGAAAAGGGTACGGGGTTGGGCCTGGCAATCGTACGCAAAATTGCAGAAGACCATGGTGGCACAATTGAGCTGATGGATTCACCGGAAGTCAAAAACGGTGGATACGGCGCAATGCTCCGGTTCTGCATTCCAATTCAATCTGAAATGCCGGTTGAAGATCAAACGACGGCTGAAAAAGTTCTAGAAGAAAGGGCATAAGGAATGGCGACTGACATTCTGGTTGTTGATGACGAGGCAGATATTCGCGAACTCGTGGCTGGCATTTTGGAAGACGAGGGCCATGGCACGAGAACTGCGGGTGACAGCGATTCCGCATTGGCCGCAATCCGCGAACGCATGCCCACAATGATCTTCCTCGACATATGGCTGCAGGGATCACGTCAGGATGGCCTTGAGCTCCTGGACGAAATCAAGAAAATCCATCCGGAAATCCCTGTTGTTATGATTTCCGGCCACGGCAACATCGAAACTGCCGTATCTGCCATTCGCCGCGGTGCATATGACTATATCGAAAAACCGTTCAAGGCGGACCGTCTCTTATTGATTGCTTCGCGTGCACTTGAGACTTCCAGCCTGAAAAAGCAGGTTCAGGAGCTCCAGGAACGAAGTGCTGATATGCCGGACATGATCGGTAACTCTCCGGCAATGCAGCAGCTACGACAGATCATCGACCGTGTTGCTCCAAGTAACTCCCGCATCATGGTGACGGGTGCATCTGGCGTCGGTAAAGAACTGGTTGCCCGCGCAATCCATGGCAATTCCAACCGCAATGACGGACCCTTCGTCATACTCAATGCAGCCACCATTACTCCGGAGCGCATGGAAATTGAACTATTCGGAACTGAATCTGATGATAGTGGCGGCAGAAAAGTAGGGGCCTTGGAAGAAGCCCATGGCGGAACGCTCTACATTGACGAGATCGCTGATATGCCCAGGGACACGCAAAACAGGATCCTGCGTGTATTGGTTGAGCAGCAGTTTCACCGTGTTGGTGGCAATGCACCGGTTAAAGTGGATGTGCGTGTCTTGTCCTCAACAGCTCAGGATCTGGAAGCGCTGATTTCCATGGGAGCGTTTAGAGAGGATCTGTTCCATAGGCTCGCCGTTGTGCCTGTTCATGTGCCAGCCTTGTCGGAACGTCGTGAAGACATCCCGGAACTGGTTTCAGCCTTTATGGCGCAGATTGGTAGACAGACCGGGATTACAGACTGTCGAATCGGTGAAGACGCTATGGTGGTGCTTCAAGCGCATGATTGGCCGGGAAACATCCGTCAATTGCGCAATAACATCGAACGTTTGATGATCCTTTCGCGTGTGGAATCTGGAACTGTGATCACAGCAGACATGCTGCCCAAAGAAGTGGGTGAAATGCTGCCAAATGCTGGTGGATCAGGCGGTGAACACTTGATGTCGCTGCCGCTAAAAGAGGCAAGGGAAGCTTTTGAGCGTGATTATCTGGCAGCCCAGGTTGGCCGTTTCAGCGGAAATATCTCGCGTACTGCTGAATTTGTTGGTATGGAACGGTCTGCATTGCACAGAAAACTAAAATCGCTTGGCCTGACAGAACGAAAGTCGACTGAGCAGGGGGCTTAAATCCCATGAGAATATTGATATGCGGCGCGGGGCAGGTCGGCTACGGTATTGCAGAGCGTTTGTCGGCAGAAGACAATGATGTCACCGTAATTGATAACTCAGCCGAGTTGATCCAGAACATTCAGGACAAACTGGATGTGCGTGGCTATGTGGGGCATGGGTCTCATCCTGATGTGTTAGCACGTGCAGGTGCTGATCAGGCGGAAATGATCATTGCCGTTACCCTTTATGACGAAGTAAACATGGTGGCCTGTCAGGTTGCTCACTCACTCTTCAATGTACCCACCAAAATTGCCCGTGTGCGATCCCAAAGCTACAAACAGGCCCATTGGCAAAACCTGTTCACCCGGGATCATATGCCTATTGATGTGATCATCTCACCGGAAATCGAGGTGGGTGAAGTTATTCTTAGAAGGATTTCACTACCCGGTGCCCGTGATCTTGTGCTGTTCAATGATGATACGATGGCAATGGTTGCAATTGCCTGTGGTGAAGACAGCCCGCTTATCGATACGCCACTCACCCAGTTGAGTGAATTATTCCCGGATCTTAATGCTGTTGTGGCAGGCATCGCCAGAAACGGTAAGGTTATTGCGCCTCGCTCATCGGATCAGATTGAAGCCGATGATACCGCCTATGTGATTGTGGACCGGAAACAAATTCGCCGTACGATTGCTATCTTCGGTAAGGAGAACCCGGAGGCAAGCAGGATTGTTATTGCAGGTGGTGGTAATATCGGCGTTTATCTTGCGCGAAGAATTGAAGAGCGCTTGCCAAGCTCTCGAGTTCGGATCATCGAAAACTCTAAAAGTGCAGCAGAGCGTCTTGCCGATAATTTGAAGCGTACGGTCGTGTTGCACGGCAACGCATTGGATGAAGCAGTGTTGCAAGAGGCTGGAGCCAACAAGGCTGATCTGATGGTCGCCATCACCAATAATGACCAGGTCAACATCCTGTCGAGCGTTCTTGCCAAGAAGCTTGGGTGTAAATCCAATTTGGCGCTGCTTAACAATGTGGGCTATCACAACTTTACCACAAGTCTTGGTATCGATGACTACATAAACCCCAGAAACGTGACGATCTCCCGCGTACTTCAATATGTGAGACGAGGTCGAATTCGCGGTGTCTATTCAATCGAAAACGGAGCAGCTGAAATTATCGAGGCGGAAGCCCTGGAAACTTCTCCATTGGTTGGTAAGCCATTGCGGGAACTTGAGCTACCCAACGGCATCCGCATCGGGATGATTTTCCATGATGGCAAACTGGAAAGACCAAGCGGCGACAGCATAATTCGTCCGAATGATCGCGTTGTAATTTTGGCGTTGAGAGAACGCGTTCATGAGGTGGAGCAAATGTTCAGGGTCAGCCAGTATTATTAGTGATATGCAATGATAGCATTCATATTCTACTTCTCAGCACTCGGTGCCATACTTTCCTGCTCTATGTTATTGCCGGCATTGGTGGCTTTCGGTCTGAATGAGATGCAGATCGGTTATCGTATTTTGCTCTACGGTGCATTGGGTGCGTTTATCTCTGTGGCCATCTTGCTTGCAATTCGTGGACGGCAATTCGGTCTTGAACGCAACACCGCAATAATCCTGGGTGTCGTAAGCTGGATCGCGTTTCCTGTGATCCTTGCTGTTCCTCTGCTCGATGTGGCGCAGATCAGTTTGGTTGAGGCGTTGTTTCAATCCGTGTCAGCTCTAACTACCACCGGTGCTGTAATATTTGAGAATGTAGATGCTGTTCCACGCTCAATCATTTTCATGCTGGCTCAAATTCAGTGGCTGGGTGGGTTTTTGACGCTGATCACCCTTGTGCTGGTACTCGCACCCTGGGAGGTGGGCGGGTTGCCTCAAGTGGGCAGTGCCAGTGTCGCAGCATCGATTGTGGCATCCCATAGCAGATTGGTATCGTTCTGTGGTCAGCTCTTACGCATCTATTTGTTTTTAACACTCATGTGTTTCCTGTTTTTGGTGCTTGCCGGTGTCTCGCCATACAACGCCAGCATTCTAAGCTTCACTGCATTGTCTACAGGAGGGGTGGTTCCTTCTTCTGAAAGCCTTGATATTCTGTTGGGGATGTCGGGCATGTTTGTGATGGCGCTGTTCCTGTTGATTGGTGCCACCAGCATTTTCTGGCACCAGGATATTTTTGAATTCCGATATGGTGAACTTCTCAGACACCGGGAAAGCTACTTTGTGGTAGCCGTTGTTTGCGGACTCTCCGCTTATATCGCCATAAACCTGTTTGTCGCTGCTGGTTCTCCAGACGTCCTGCCACGCAGAACTGCATTGGCTGAAGGTGTGTTAAATGCCTCTTCCATTGTTTCCACATCGGGATTGCAATCGCGACCCGGGGTGTTCTCACTGCTCCCGGCGAGCCTCGTTTTACTGCTGATCTTCATCGGAGGAGGATGCTACTCCACTTCAGGTGGCATAAAATTCTTCCGCATCGGCGGCATTTTTTCTTTATCAAGACATGACCTCGACAAACTCGTTTATCCAAATGCCGTAAGTCCCACGCGCTTTGGTAATACGAAGTTTGATACCGAATTCATGAAAGCCGTATGGAGCCTGTTTGCAATCGTGATATTTGTTGTGGCTGTAGGCGTGTGTACATTGGCTGCAACAGGCATGGAATTCCAGATCGCTTTCACCGCTGTGATCTCAGCTGTATCGAACGCTGGTCCTGTGTACAGCCAGGATTGGGCCGGAGGGACTGCCGATCTTTGGCCGACCTATGGCGCTATGAACGGTTTTCAACAAAGCGTATTGGGCATCATAATGTTGCTTGGGCGTCTTGAAGTAATTTCGGTGATTGCCTGCTTCAGTGTTCTTGTGCGTTCACTGAAGTAATTTGAAGAATTCTACTAATTGAGATGAATTGGACAGTTGACATTTCACAAAACTGTACCAATGTGAAGCTATGGAACGAGTGTGTGATAGGATATGAGTTTCGTAAATGGTGTGGAGTCTTAATAACTTGTGTGAAAGCTTATAAAATTCTAAGAGTTTTTGCAGTTTCTCCAGGCAAAGATAAAAGAAAGAAAAATAATGGCCGAGAAATCCCAAAATCTTCAGGACGCATTTCTGAACGAGGTCCGGAAACAAAAAATCCCCTTAACAATATTCCTGGTAAATGGTGTCAAACTTAACGGAGTGGTTAGCTGGTTTGATAATTTTTGCGTTCTGCTAAGACGCGATGGAATATCACAGCTCGTGTACAAACACGCGATATCCACCATTATGCCGGCATCTCCTGTGCTGATGGGAGATAAATCAGAAGATAGTGAATGATGAAATTCGGATTTTGCTTCCGTAGGTCACTGTAAATTGGCTGATACGGAAAAAGGAAAAAACGAAAAATTTCAATGGACAGCGCAAGAAGCTCAAAAGCCCGAGCGTGCGATCATACTCGTCCCCGAATTCTCACAACCCACTGAACGATCCAGAGCCTCCCGGGTAGAGGAGGCAGTGGGCCTGGCCATGGCTATCAATCTGGAAGTGGTGGAGTCCGGTGTTGTCCCAATCAAGGTGCCAAAGCCAGCGACACTATTTGGCAGTGGTAAGGTTGATGAAGTCGCTGGTGTTATCAAAGCATCAGACATCGGCCTCGCAATCATTGATCATGCCATTTCTCCAAAGCAACAGCAAAATCTGGAGAAAGCCTGGAACTGCAAAGTGCTGGACCGTACCGGTTTGATCCTGGAAATATTTGGCGAGCGCGCTCAGACCAAGGAAGGTAGGTTGCAAGTAGAATTAGCCCATTTGAATTACCAGAAGGGGCGACTGGTTCGCAGTTGGACCCACCTCGAGCGCCAGCGTGGTGGACTGGGGTTTGTGGGTGGACCGGGTGAAACTCAGATCGAAGCTGACCGTCGTCTCATTCAGGAGCGCATCAATCGACTTGAGAGAGATCTCGAGAAGGTGAGACGTACCCGGGAACTGCACCGGAACAAAAGAAAGCGCGTGCCGCATCCTGTTGTTGCACTGGTTGGCTATACCAATGCAGGCAAGTCCACTCTGTTCAACCATCTGACCGGCGCTCAGGTATTCGCCAAGGACTTGTTGTTTGCAACATTGGACCCCACACTGCGTCAGCTGGACCTTCCGGAAGGGACCAGAGTCATTCTCTCTGACACGGTTGGATTTGTTTCAAATCTGCCAACCCATCTGGTGGCTGCTTTCCGCGCCACATTGGAGGAAGTGATTGAGGCAGAGCTGATCCTGCATGTGCGTGACATTGCGCATGAAGACACGGACGCGCAATCTGAGGATGTATATTCGGTTCTCTCTCAGCTGGGCATTGATGAAGATGGACATGCCAAGGTGATCGAAGTCTGGAACAAGATCGACTTACTCGGGCCAGAGGCGCTGGAAGCCATGGAAAATGTGAAAACCTCCGAGCGAAAACCGCAACTGGTTTCCGCAATCACAGGTGAGGGGGTTGAGGGTCTTCTGGCAATGATTGAGGACGAAATCTCCGGTTCAGATGATGTAATGGAGATAATCCTGCCAATCGAAGCGCTGGGACGCTTGCCATGGATCTACAAAAACTGCCATGTAATTGAGCGCAATGATCTGGAAACGGGAGAGGTATCCATGCGGTTTCGCGGAAACAGACATGTGCGCGCCGAACTAAAATCCTTTGAAAGGGAAAACGGTAATGTGGCCTGATACTAGGTTGATGGATATTTTTGGAATTGAATATCCGATAATTCAAGCACCTATGGCAGGAGCTTCAACACCTGCAATGGCAGCAGCTGCAACCAACAACGGGTGTATGGGTTCGCTTGGTTGCGCAATGATGAAGCCGGACGTTTACATCGACACTTTCAACAAGACGCGTTCTTTGACAAACGGCGCCCTAAACATGAACTTCTTCTGTCATGTGGAGCCGGTGGAAAAACTGGATCGCAACGAAAGAGCATTTGAGCTGCTGAAACCATTCTATGAGGAAATGGGACAGGATCAGATGCCTGAAGCCGTCGCTACGCATTTCCCTTTTGGCGACGAGATTTTTGAAGCTGTCTTGCAAGCATGCCCCAATGTGATGAGTTTCCATTTCGGCTTACCAGACCAGAAATACGTAGTTGCCTTGAAAGAACGTGGCGTCAAAATTCTGTGCTCAGCCACCACGGCAACTGAAGCCCGTGAACAGGAAGCGCGGGGCGTTGATGCAGTTATTGCCCAAGGGTGGGAAGCTGGCGGTCACCATGGCTTTTATCTGGAAAAGCAGACAGCTGCTATCGGAACGTTTGCACTGGTGCCTCAACTGGTTGATGCGGTAGATATCCCAGTCATTGCTGCTGGCGGTATTGCAGATGGCCGTGGCATTGCCGCAGCTCTTGCGTTGGGAGCGAGTGGTGTTCAAATCGGAACAGCTTTTCTGACAACCGAAGAGATTGGGATCCCTGAAGTTCACAAGAACTCTTTGCTGGCCTCAGATGGTTCAAACACACAACTCACCAAGATCTTTTCGGGACGTCCAGCCCGTGGCCTTCGAAACCGCTATATGGATGAGATCAAGCCGTTTGAAGATGAATTGCCGGATTTCCCATTGATGAACACGCTCACGGGGCCTCTACGCAAATTCAGTGCGGAAAATGGCAAACCAGATTTTGTTGCCCAATGGTCGGGTCAAGCTGTTTCGTTAAACCGTACAGGAACAACTGCAGAACTCATTCAGCGCTTGGTTGAAGAAACACAATCAGTGATAGGAAAACTGCAAAAAGACTAAGTCTCGCTCTTTGCCTCATTCCACAAAGCATCCATCTCAGAAAGCGAGGCATCGTTCAAGGTTTTGCCAGTTTTATCAATATTTTGTTCGATATAATTAAATCGTTTTCTGAATTTATTATTGGTATCACGCAGTGCGCCGTCCGGATCAATTTTCAGATGGCGGGCGAGATTTGCTAACGCAAACAGCACGTCGCCAAGCTCACCTTTCATGTCTGGCTCGTTGTTGGAGGAAATCTCGGTTTCCAACTCATCCAGTTCTTCACGAATTTTGGCCATAACCGCATGGGGATCGTTCCAGTCAAATCCCACCTTGCCTGCCTTTTTCTGAAGCTTAACCGCACACGCCAACGCGGGTAATGAACCAGGCACATCATCAAGAAGAGATTTATTCTGACGCTTCGCAGGCAATCCCTTGGCAACGCGCATCGCTTCCGCCTCGGCTTTTTCTTCTGCCTTGATACGCTCCCACGTGCCTTCGGCCATTCCTCTTGCTGAATACTCTTCAGCGGTCACATCATCCGTCCCAAACACATGTGGGTGGCGCCTGATCATCTTGGTGGTAATTCCTTCCACCACATCTCCAAAATCAAAGTGCCCTGCCTCTGATGCCATCTGTGCGTGATAGACAGATTGCAGGAGCAGATCTCCCAGTTCCAGGCGAAGGTCGTCCATATCATTGCGATCAATCGCGTCAGCCACTTCACAGGCTTCCTCAATCGTATAGGGAGCTATGGATTTGAAGTCTTGTTCCAGATCCCAGGGACATCCGGTGACCGGTGTTCGCAGGGCTTTCATGATATCAAGCAGTGCCGAAATGTCGCGGCCAGGTCTCGCTGTGGTCACAAGTTTACCTATTTCATTGAATTTACTTGTCAGTGAATAATACCAACATTATCGTTGGTAACAGGTTTCGATCCGGCAGCAAAGACAGGAGGGGTTTTCATGTTCAATTCCTGGGGGGAAATGTTCAAAGGAAGCATATTAAAGCCGTTTCTTTTCACGCTTCTCGGCGTGTCAACTTCGACTATGGCTCTTCAAGCTGCAAATGCTGATGTGATCATCAAAGAGAAAACCAGATACTATAAAGTAACCGGATCAAATGGCGAAGAATTGTACCGCAGTATGGCGGACAACGGACCCGACACAAAAGGCAAACCGGGTAATGTACTGGCTTCCACTAATTTTAAGTTCGAGGTGAAGAACTACATATTCGAAGTTCGAGGTAACCGCTGTGTGGTAGACGATGTGGATATTCTGGTTGACGTCACTTACACCTATCCTCGTTGGGCCGGCTCAAGGAAAGCATCAAAAGCTACGAAAAGAGCCTGGAAGAACTTTTCGGAACTAGCGGTATGGCACGAGAAACAACATGTGAGGATTACTAAGGAATTCGCAGAAGCCTATGAAAAAGCTTTGAGAAAATCCAAGCGTTTCGCTCACACCGATTGTCAGCGGGGAACGTTGCTTGAGAATTTTAGGATCAACAGAGCTGCCATAAAACACGAGCGGCTTCATCGAAGATTTGACCGCACAGATCTGAAACCTGGTGGGCGCGGTTACGAGGCGCTGTTGGGACTTCTCAAGGCAAAGTAAAACGGCCCCATCTGAAAATGGAGCCGTTAGTTTGAGATCACAAGTACGCTTGCTGAACTAGTTAGTTAGTCGCAATGGGCTTGGCAGGATTTTCTTGATTTCCTTGGCAATGACCGAGATACCGTTTTCGTTACCTGTTTGCAGAGACCCGCCGTGGCTGAAGCGATCCCATTCCCGAATTTCACTCCAACCGGATGCTGTGACAGGTCCAAACATTAGCATCAATTTAAGTTCCTGATCGATTACGCTGCTATCATTCCAGCGCGATTCAAACTCTGCATATGTAGTCGGTACCGTGGACCATGCTTCATTTGTGACTTGAAGGGATTGTACAGGCGCATCTGTCCAAAAGACCAATACTGGTATCGTAGTAACCTTGGAGTAGGGGGCAGATGGTTTATCGTCATAAAAACTGATGACCTTGTGTTCAGCGGGAATATTAAAGTAGTCCTTCGCTTCCTGCACTTGGTTATCAAACCAGTTCGAACGAAGGCCTTCATCAAGACAAGCGCCAGCCGCCTCAGGTGTATCACCCCCTGCAAGAGCATCTTCGGAGGCAATGAAATCTCTGAATGTTTCTCCTTGAGTTTCCTGCGTCACTCCCATGGAATCGCTCGGATTGAGGTCGATAAAATCCGTATGTTCTATTAACCCGCCTTCATATTGCGGATTGAGAGTAGGATCATATGCATTTTCATCAGATACATCGCGATAGAAGATCGGACGAACCCGGATTTTTAGTTGCTCTTGCGGGATGTCCTCTATTGCCTCAGCAAGCTCATCAGCAAATGAAGTTGCATTTTGCTTCACGCTTTCAATGGTATTTGTCATTGAGCCGGTTGCATCGATGCACATTACAAGATCAATGACATAGTTGTCCGGTTTAACTTTGTAAACGGCAGAACCGGATACGGCGATTTTCATTTCGCCCAACCGGAAGAACTTCATCGTCACTGAATCATAGGTGAAGCTGATATCTGCGGTTACAATTCCGTCGTTCTCATTGAACTGAAAACTTAAATCCTTTTCATCAATGCTGAACTGAGATTCCTCAGAAAAGTTGTTACCGAAGTTGGTATTATAATATTTCTTGAATTCCTCCTTTACTGCAGCTTGTCTGTCAGCCTCAGACTGTTGTGCAGGCAATCTATTCGCTTGCACGGAGGGGCCGCAAGAATAGAGGCATCTAGAGCGGTTTGCATTTTTGCCTCGGTTCTGTAGGCGAAACTAAGCTCTAGTAAAGCCATAGATACCAAAGCCGTTAACGGCATGACAAAACACGCGGTAGTCATAAGATTGCCATTGGTATTTGAAGCGAAAGATCTCATACAGCGTATGAAATGGCATCTAGTGCCTTCAGGCGTGTCGCTAAATTTGTTTGGTAGATGGGAACTGGGAGCGTTTGAATGTTTATCAAAATACAATAAAGATAATAAACTGACGCGCGAATCCGCACCGAATGCGCGAACGGCATTTTTCAATAACGTTTTCATAATGACCTAAAATAAAAATAGATAAAAAAATAAAGTATAGAAACTAACGTAAGGGAAACTTATTTCGAATTGGCAAACGAAAGGATAAAAGTTTAAACAGTCAAAAAATGTACATTCAATAGTGAACTCGGCTTTATGAAAACAAGCACAGATTACACAACTGCCCGGCGGTTCGCAGTTGCACCCATGATGGATTGGACGGACCGTCATTGCCGGTTTTTCCACCGTATCATGACACGTCATACGCTTCTGTATACTGAGATGGTTGTGGCAGATGCGATCCTGCATGGGGATCGCGATATGCTGCTGAAATATGATCAGTTCGAACACCCCCTCGCACTTCAAATAGGAGGAAGCGATCCGGACAAGTTGGCCAAAGCCGCTCAAATTGGGGAAGAGTATGGATATGACGAGATTAACCTGAACGTTGGTTGTCCGTCAGACCGTGTACAGTCCGGGACGTTCGGTGCCTGTTTGATGCGTGAACCGGAACTGGTCGGCCATTGTGTGGCTGCCATGAAAGAGAAAGTAAGAATACCAGTTACGGTGAAATGCCGGATAGGAGTGGATGACCAAGACCCCGTGCCGGCACTGGATAATCTGGCGCACGAAGTATGGAGCAAGGGGTGCAATAGTTTATGGGTTCATGCAAGAAAAGCCTGGTTGGAAGGATTGAGCCCAAAGGAAAATAGAGAAATTCCACCACTGGATTATGAGCGGGTGTACCAACTTAAATCGGAAAACGCAGACCGTTTCATTGGTATAAACGGTGGAATAGAGGGACTGGAACAAATTTCAGATCATCTAAACACTGTGGATGGTGTCATGCTTGGTCGAGCAGCTTACCAGAACCCGGATATACTTCGTTACGTGGACAAGAGCGTATTTGGAAGCCAAACAGAAGTTATAACCGCAGCTAAAATCATGAAGCAGATGTGTGACTATTCTGAAAGGCATTTGGCAGCAGGCGGACGGCTAAATCAGATCACCCGTCATATGATTGGTTTGTTCCATGGCGTTGCTGGAGCTAGGCGTTTTCGCCAGATTTTGAGCGTTGAATCTGTAAAGAAAGACGCGGGGCCAGAAGTGATTGAGAGTGCCTTTTCAGCGGTAGATCACAACAAGGCTGCAGCCGCCTGACCTTAACCATAACCCGAAAAACCTCAGGAATCACAAACACGTGAGCCCCGAATTTATTGCGATAAAACTCCAAAAATGTTAAAGTTGACCTATGGTCAGGGGGCAGCCAAGGGGGGAGTGTTGTGACAATCGTCACAGCGTTCTTTAGCTATCCCGATTAAATTGTTATGAGTTGAAATCAGGAGTTCGCAGAATGTTAAGTAGGCGTAATTTTGTTACAGGTATTGCAGCTGCAACCGCATTATCAGGTGTATCTACCTCCAGTGCATTCGCTGCAAAGAAAAAGAAAAAGTTCAAGGTAAATCCAAAGTTTGAGCCCCAAACTGTACGGTACAAAACCCGTTACAGAAGAGGAACGATCGTGGTCGATCCACATAACCGTTTCCTTTATCTGATTGAAGGCCGTGGAAGAGCAAGACGCTACGGTGTTGGTGTAGGTAGAGCTGCATTGGCATGGTCAGGTCAGGCAAAGATCAAGCGCAAGGCAGAATGGCCAAGCTGGACACCCACACAGAACATGATCCGTCGTGAGCCACAGAAATATGCAAGATACGCAGGTGGTGTGCCGGGTGGTCCAAACAACCCATTGGGTGCACGCGCATTGTATCTCTATAAAGGCAACAGAGACACATACTATCGGATCCACGGTACTACACAACCATGGACAATCGGTACAGCTTCGTCCAATGGATGTATCCGTATGATCAATGATCACGTGGTCGATCTGTACAACAGGACACCGATTGGTACGACTGTAGTCGTTCTTTAATCCGTAAACTGAACAGACAAAACCGCACCGTTCATCTGAAGGGTGCGGTTTTTTAGTGCTTAGAATTCTGAAAGTTAGTTGCTAAGGAAGAACTTGCTGTTTTCGCTCACGATCGCTTCAAAAACGTTGCTCAATTGTTGAGCGCCTTCAGCGCTGTAATAGTTGTCAAAACTAGTGGCGCATGCGCGAAGCATATCGATTGTAGGCACCGGCACACTCGTTCCAAAACTGATCGTATACAAACTGATATTGTCATCCTTAATAGCGTCACACGCCTGTAGGGTCACATTATCCGCTTCCGAATTGTTGGTGTTCACCTCATGCACATGATAGTCAGGAGATTTGGATCGTGTGTTCTTACCGTCAGTCATTAACACAATAACTTTCTTGGCCTTACCTTCATCCACATCAGTGTAAGGAGCACCGCCTGTGAAAGGGGCATGCTCACTTATCACTCTGTGTCCCCATACTAACCCTGCGGGAATATAAGTAGCTCCATTGGGTACAAGTGCAGTAACAGCATCAAGCAATGTCTGACGGTCGTTCGTGAGCGGCTGTATAGGTGAGGGGCAGTGATTTGTGTTCAGGACTACTTCAACTTTGGTGCTACCATAATCGCTGTCACCAACGTTCAAACCATTCTGGCGCGATCCAACGCACCCGCGCCATTCGTCACCCAGTGTGGTTGTAGCCGGTTGCCCGACAAAATATCCGCCTCCGGAAGGACTGTTCACCACTGTGGCAGGATCAAAAGACACAGGGTAGTTCGGATAAACCGGAGATGTGTCTTCGAGATTTGTCGGAGTCGGTGGCACATTGCCCAGTGGTCCGGTGTTCAACCAATCCGCATTATGATACTGCACACCCACATTGGCATAAGTGGCAAAGGGAACGATCGCCAGTTTCAAGGGATCAGTGCTGCCATCGGGGAAAAGATCATTGATGAGGTTGTTAGAGACTGTCTTCAGATCCGTCATTTTGTTTGAGTTACCCATTGACCCGGTCGTATCCAGGACCAATACAAGTTCCAATGCCTGCTTGTTTGAAGAACTGATGGAAGCTTCATTCAGATAGTCAAATTCCTCGAAGCCTGCGATCCGCGTAAGTGTCGCAGGATGTTTGGCATTCGTAAGAACTGTCAGTCGAGATTTATCCGGGGTGAGAACAATCTCGAGCTGTTGAAGCTGACCCAGTTGAATGTCTGTCAGGTTTGCTTCAAGAAACTGAGTGATTTCGTTTTTGATTTCTTCCTCGGTCATATCCCGGTAAGTCTTGCCCACATTCAAGATAGCCGCATCAAGGCTGTTCTGCATTGCAGACTTGTTTTTCTGGACTGAGATATAATCAATAGCCACGCCCGCTGTTACGCCGAGTGTTGCCAGCATAACAGCTGTGGTAACGGCAATATTGCCGCTGCAATTCTTAAGAAATTTTTTCATAACTGCACTTCCCTTATTGGATTTTATTAAACTCCAAGAGGGTTTTTTATGTGTTAAATAACGCTTGCTCGTGCGGATATGGTTAGCCCTTGGTAAATGGACTAATTAAAGTGTGAACGACTTATCCAAATGAAACCTAGAAATTAGTTTGACCCTGGCCAATTTAGCGCCTATGCGTCCATTGCTGCACACCATGGAGTCATGAATTGGACGCGATTTCAGCAATTTCCGAAGTATTACCATTTGTCGTGGGTCTACTGATTGCAGGTGGGATTGCCGGCGTCCTGGCTGGGCTGTTCGGGATAGGTGGCGGTGCAATCCTTGTCCCGGTATTTTATCAGATGCTGGGTGTGTTGGGTGTGGATGAAGCCATCAGAATGCACCTTTCCGTGGGCACATCACTTGCCATAATAGTTCCCACTTCATTGCGATCATTCATGACACATAGGTCCAAAGGTGCAGTGGACATGGATTTGCTCAAAGCTTTTGCCTGGGCAATGCCTGTTGGCGTGTTGATGGCTTCGATTGTTGCATCATATTTGTCGAGCGGTCACCTTAGAGCAATTTTCGCATTCTTTGCGCTTATTATCGCTTTGAAGTTGCTATTCGGAAAAGAGAGCTGGAAATTCGCTGAAGATGTACCAAGAAAAGCCGGGAAATACATCGCAGGTTGGTTCATAGGGTTTTTCTCCACATTTATGGGGATCGGCGGCGGTGTCTTTAACAACACCTTCATGACATCCTATGGACGCCCGATACATCAGGCAGTAGCCACCTCATCTGGTGCCGGAGTCCTCATATCCATTCCTGGCATGATCGGATATATGTGGGCAGGTTGGGGAGCAGAAAACCTCCCCGCATTCTCTTTAGGCTATATCAACTTTCTAATGGTGTTGATAATTATACCAGTAACCCTTCTGGTGGCTCCCTTGGGAGTGAAACTTGCCCATAAATTGTCGAAGAGAGCGTTAGAGATCAGCTTCGGTGTCTTCCTGATCCTGGTTTCAATCAGGTTTTTTGCAAGCCTTACCTGATCAGGCAGTGCTTTGCGCCTTTCTGCGCATGCGCGACCGGCGTGTTTCGCGCCTTGGTTTTTTCTCCACAGTTTCCAAACGTGCTTCGAGCTCGTTCATCACATCACTACGCTGCGCATCCGTATAGGATGTCCACTGAGCGATCTCGTCTTTTGTTCTACCACAACCGAAGCAGTATCCGGTTTTCAGATCAATTGAGCATATAAGGACGCAGGGTGATTGCATTGCTGGTAATTCGACTCATTTAAGGTGGACATCAAGTTCAGAACTAACTTATGACTTGCGGTTAAAAATGCAACGCTATATCCGGCGATGCGTGTCGTATATCGAAAGCAAAGAAATGACAAAAGCTGAGAGTGGCCTCCCATTTGATGACATTCGTAACCTGATCAACAATCTTCCAGATGCCGATCAGAATGCCCTGGAGCTGACACAGGCTCAATTGAATGAACTGAACCGTGATGACCTGGGAGTTATGGGAGATATCTGTGAGTGGTTTGCTGCCTGGAGTGGAAGAACTCCATCAATAAACAGACCTTTGATCACTCTGTTTGCTGGTACCCATAAGTTTGAGAATGAAATTTCAAACCAGATTTCAGAAACATATATTCTGGAGCAGGTAACCGACATTGCCTCAGGAGAGGCTTATATCAACCGGCTTTGCCAGCATCATGATGTGGGCCTCAAGGTTTTCGATCTCGCACTACAAGTACCCGTCGAAAATATAAGCACCGATGATGCATTGGATGAAAAGGGATGTGCCGGCACTATAGCGTTCGGCATGGAAGCAATCGCAGGCGGCGCTGACTTGCTCTGTCTTGCCGCAATCGAAAAGCAACCAACCCTCTCAGCCTTGGCCATAATTAGCAGATTAACCGAGGGACGTATCGATCTTTCAAATTTGAGAAGTGATGATGCCGAACTATTGGCAAATGTCATGGCTACTGAAAACGAGAAGCAGATGGAGCCGCTCGAGGTTTTACGCAGGATCGGAGGTCGGGAAACGTCAGCTCTTTGTGGTGCAATTCTGGCAGCACGCAGCCAGCATATTCCAGTGATCCTGTCCGGGGTCAGCGCTTTGGCTTCGGCCTATGTGCTTCATGTGCTCAATCCATCGGCACTTGATCATTGCATTTATGCCGCTCAACCTGAAAACCAGTCAATGGCTCAATGTGTTGAGAATCTAGGCCTTAAGACAGCCCTGGGAAACAAGCAGTTCAACTCAGAACTCGGAAATTTGGCACTTGCTGCAGGTATGGCAAAATCCGCCAGTCTGCTCCTTGCCAAATAGATCATTATCAAGTCACGCAACCGCGCATTGTTCCTCACCTTCAACTATGCCATCAGGTGTGACAATTGAGGGGTGCGATTGCTTGGTTGTGACACGCTCTTTTGGCAAATATGCAATCGCCTCGGTACCAACTCTCAGTTTGGATTTCAGATCAAACTTGCCCTGATGCATGTTGAGGAGCGCCTGAACTATGGTAAGCCCTAGACCGGTACCTTGTTCAGCATTGTTGATAGCAATTGTCCCTTGCCCAAATGAGGATAGAACGACAGGGATCTCGGATTCAGGAATGCCCGGACCTGTGTCAGAAACGGAGAAGTATTGGCCACCTTTGGCAGTCCAGCCAACCTTGACCGTTATCTGGCCACCTTGAGGAGTGAATTTAAGGGCATTTGAAAGAAGGTTGAGGGTGATCTGGCGTATAGCTCGTTCGTCCACCCATATGGTCGGCAGGTTGTCCTCATAATTGGTGACGAGGTTCACACCCTTCTGCTTTGCCTTGATTTCCATCATGTGGCGGGCTTCATCAACGATCTTGATGAGGCTGATGGTCTCTTCATTGAGATCATGCTTGCCTGCTTCAATGCGCGAGATATCCAAAATTTCATTGATAAGCTTCAGGAGATGAGAGCCGGAAGTATGTATGTCGTCAACATACTCCTTATAGCTATCATTATCGATCGGCCCCATAACCTCTTCCCGCATGATTTCAGAAAACCCAAGGATCGCATTGAGAGGAGTGCGCAATTCATGGCTCATGGTTGCAAGAAATCGTGACTTGGCAAGATTTGCTTCTTCTGCACGGCTTCTGGCTGCCTCAGATATGGACTTTTCGGTTTCAAGTTCCGCAATCAAAGTTTCTTTTTCAGTCGAATGCTCAAGCATTGTGATCAACGACTTTCGGAAGCGATCAGCCATCACATAAAAGAAAACAACACCGGTAATGGTAATAAAACCCATCAAAACCATAGTTGGTTCCGTGGTCATCAAAAGCCTGACTGCAAAGAGAACGCTAGCAGGTGCAACCATTAGCAGGAAGGCACGTCCGAATGAGTAGGACATGATGCAAGTGGCAGCCTGAAACACCAGGATGGTCGAGAACTGGACGATGGCATATTGCTGATGATTGCAATCAGAACAGTCAAAGCTGCCAAAGAACATCCATGAACCAGCGATCAAAGTCTGACATATCAGAAACTTTCTTTGCCATGATGCAAGGCTGTCGTTATCCGCGTCCTTCTTCAGGAATCGTCTCGAAAGAACAGAAAAGACAAGATAGGCAATGATTGTCAGGAGTGCCCAACCTGCAGCGACCATCCATCCGATCCAGGTTGCACTATAAGCAGCCACGATCATCACCAGAAGCGGCATCGCGTAACCCGCATTGATATGACTTCTTGCAAAACCTTTTAGCAGCTCATGTTCAAAGACTTGGCCGCCATTGCCAACAGCACTCAATCGTTTTCGAAACTCGCGAACGGCTTTTGCAGACTCGGTCCGGTCTTTGGAAAGGTTGACTATATTTTTGTCAACAGATGCCGATTGTCGCTTTTTCATTTACTCAAGCCGATTGATGTTAGGAGATTTTAATGACAGAAATTGGTTAATAGGCTGTTAGGTTTTTCGCCTGGAAAAGTTTTTTCAGAACCTGTTTGTCTATGTGGAAACGGCTAAATGCTCAGAAAAATCAAAGATTTTGTACGATTGATCATGCTTATCACAATTGTGGTGGTCGCTATTGGTTGGCTTACCAAATACTCTGAAGATTCGATCATCGGTACTGCCAGAGTTTTGGACGGTGATAGTTTGAAGATCAGCGGTAAGGAGATCAGGTTAATGGGTATTGATGCACCTGAATTTGATCAAAAATGCAAAACCAAGTCAGGTGACGAATATGAATGCGGCATCAAATCACGCAAACATCTGATGGAAATTATCGCTGGACGTAATGTGGAGTGTAACTTCTGGAGCAAGGACAAATACGATCGGTTGCTGGCAATTTGCTATGCAGATGAGCTAGACATAAATGCTTCAATGGTGGAAGCCGGATGGGCCCTTGCTTATGGAGATTATGAAGGCCAGGAACTGACAGCTAGTCAAAATAATCTGGGACTGTGGAATGGGGACTTTGAAAACCCCGCTAAATGGCGCAAGATCAAAAAGGAAGCTCAATCCGGAAGCTGGCTTGGTCAGATACTTGGATGGTAGGAATTTAATGGGAGGATAGATTGAAGCTTTATGATGGAGGGCGCGCACCCAACCCGAGAAGGGTGCAAATTTTCATGAAAGAAAAGGGGATCGAAGTTGAAGTCCAACAATTGGATCTCAACGCTTTGGAACACCGAAGTGAAGAAATGAGCCAGAAAAACCCTGCAAAGACAGTGCCTTTTCTGGAGTTGGATGACGGTACAGTTATTTCAGAAACCATTGCTATCTGCCGTTATCTTGAAGAATTGCATCCAGAACCTTCTTTGTTTGGTGAAACAGCGCTAGAACGCGCAAAAGTAGAAATGTGGAACCGCCGCATGGAGTTCGGGTTGTTCATGCGAGTAGCTTTTTCATTCAGGCATCTGCATCCCGGAGCAGCAGTTCTTGAAGGTGAGCAGATTAAAGCCTGGGGCCTCAAGAACCAGAAAATGGCACTTGATCTTCTACCCACAATGGATCAACAGCTGGCAGACAACGAGTTTATCGCAGGTGACCGTTTTTCAGTTGCAGACATCACCACATTGGTTGCCTTCCAGTTCTTCAAGCCTGCCAGATTGAGCATGCCGGAAGAGGGCTTTGATCATGTGAAACGATGGTTTACAGCCGTATCTGCCCGCGAAAGCGTGCAATTGTAGGCGTCAATGAGTGTACAATCCCTGAGTAAGGAAATTTCCGCTTGTCGCATTTGCGTTGAAAGACCAGTCGGCAAGCCGCTTCCTCACGAACCAAGACCAGTGGCTGTCCTTTCTGAAAAAGCCCGTTTGATGATTATCGGACAGGCGCCAGGAACCCGCGTCCACGATTCCGGACGCCCCTTTACGGATCGTTCCGGTGATCGTCTGCGCGACTGGATGGGGATCAGCGAAGAGGATTTCTACAATGCTGACAAGCTTGCTATTGCGCCCATGGGATTTTGCTTTCCGGGGCTTGATGACAAAGGTGGTGACCTCCCTCCGCGGAAGGAATGTGCAGCCAAATGGCAGGAGAAGGTTCTGACAGCCATGCCCCAAGTGGAACTCATTCTGCTGATAGGAATGTATGCCCAGAAGTATCATTTGCGTGAGAAGGCGAAGAAAACGCTTACAGAAACCGTAAGAGAATGGGAATCGATCTACATTCGGACTGACAAACCAAGATTTTTGCCTCTTCCCCATCCGTCTTGGCGGAATACGGGCTGGATCAAGAAAAATCCTTGGTTTGAAACTGATTTGTTACCGGTACTTCGTGAAGAGATAAGCGCTTATATTAAATAGGAAATATCGCATTCGAATATATGTTTCATGCAAACACGGCCTGCCAATATGTTTCAGAGTGTAAGAATTTTTTGTTTGAAATGCGTGTTTTGCCGCTGTGCAATGGAATTTATTTCCGATAAAGTGGGATTTCCAAAAATTATTTCCAAAAAACAGGGCGCTCGATGGATAAGACCGACAAGGCAATTCTTAGTATATTACAAGAGGATGCAACTCTTCCGGTTGCAGATATTGCGAGAAGAGTAGGGCTTTCCACCACACCATGTTGGCGTCGTATCCAGAAATTGGAGGAAGACAAAGTCATTCGCAAACGTGTTGCCATCCTGGACCCTGAAAAGGTCAATGCGGGTGTGACCGTTTTTGTTTCCATAAAGACAGATCAACACAATGAAGACTGGTTGAAGCGTTTCTCGGAGGTGATCGCCAAATTTCCTGAAGTGGCTGGGTTTTACCGCATGAGTGGAGATATTGACTATCTGCTGAAGGTCGTGGTGCCTGATATCAATGCTTATGACCGATTTTACAAGAAACTAGTGTCGGAAATAGATATTGAGAACGTTTCCAGTGCCTTTGCTATGGAGCGGATCAAGGATACGACTGAATTACCGCTCAATTACGTGAAAACTGAACGCATTTGACACATAAACAGCGCAAAATCAGGAAAAATCGGATTGTAACTTGAGAGATTTAGCTGACTGTCAGGTATTCCTCCAGTCAGGGAGGAGTTTTGGAGGAATACCTTCAGTCATGTAGCGCTTTTGCGCTTGGTGGACGCCTTGGGCGTTGGCGTCCGGACCAGTCTAGCAGGGAGGGGCTGACTGGTCTTCAGGACCCGGGATTAAAGGTCCTTTATTCTGTAACCAGGAATTAAATGTCTTCCGACAGAATTGCTTTAACGGCAGCGTATCCGGTCAAAGAAGCCATTGTCATTGCGGCAATTAACATAAGCATCGGTTTAATTCCTTCTTTGTGTGTTTACAGTCCGACAGTTAGCACTCTAGGGATATTGTGTCGTCTCAACTGTCTTCACAACTATGACGGATGTTGTGAGCAGCTTCTGTGCACAAATGCACACACTGTGCGTAAATTTCGCAAAGATTTGCATTAGATTACTTCCAAACTCCACTTGCTAACCTCATTAAGCCGTGACAAAAGGATTTCCATGAAACGCATAGCTTATTACCCAGGTTCATTTGACCCCATAACCAACGGCCACATAGACGTTTTGCGTCAATCTTTGGTGCTTGCGGATGAAGTTATCGTTGCTATTGGAGTTCATCCTGGCAAAACACCCATGTTCACCCTAGAAGAACGTGCGTCACTCATTCGTGAAATCACCATGGAATTTGGTGAAGAACATGCAAAAAAAGTCTCAGTTGAACCATTTGATAATCTGGTTGTGTATGCGGCAAAGTCTGCTGGTGCCAGCATTCTGATACGGGGAGTAAGGGATAGCACTGACTTGAACTATGAAATGCAGATGTCTGGCATGAATGGTGAAATGGAAAGCGATCTAACCACGGTATTTTTACCGGCAACGCCCAAAACACGCCATATTACAGCTACATTGGTTCGGCAGATAGCGAAAATGGGGGGCGACGTATCACCCTTTGTACCGCCTTCAGTAAATGCCGCGTTGAAATCCAAATTGACGCAATAAAACCAATTCGAGATACACTCACCACTCTTAATCGAAAGAATCCTGATGAAAAACCTTATCCAGATCGTCACAAGCTTCCTGTTTGCAGTAGCAATCATGACATCCACTGCATTCGCTGAATCCAATAAATTGATGATACAGCTCAAAGACGGCATCGTTGAAATCGAGCTGCGCCCGGACCTTGCACCAAACCATGTGGAAAGAATTACAACACTTGCCAATGAGGGTTTTTATGATGGCATCGTCTTTCATCGTGTGATCGATGGATTTATGGCACAAACAGGCGATCCAACCGGAACCGGTCGCGGTGGATCAGAATTGCCGGATTTGAAGGCAGAATTTACACCTGAACCATTTGCGCGTGGCGTTTTGGGCATGGCACGATCACAAAATCCGAATTCTGGAAACTCACAATTCTTCATCATGTTTGAACAAGGCGACTTCCTGAACAACCAATATACTGTGTTCGGCAAGGTCACCAAAGGCATGGAATTTGTTGATGCGATCAAAAAGGGTAATCGGGCACAAAATGGTCTTGTCACCGATCCTGACAAAATGATCAAAGTCCGCACCTCAGATAAATTTTAATTTAGAAATTAGGGACAGTAATATGGCTGAAATTAAAGATCCAGAAAACACATTGGTAATGGAAACTTCCAAAGGCAAAGTGGTTATTGAATGCAAGCCGGAAGTGGCACCAAATCACGTGAACCGGTTGAAAGAGCTGGCTCGTGAAGGTTTTTATGATGGCATCGTATTCCATCGTGTGATCGACGGTTTTATGGCCCAGTGCGGTTGTCCGGATGGACGTGGAACAGGCGGTTCTTCAAAGCCTGACCTGGAAGCAGAATTCAATTCTGAGCATCACGGACGTGGCACATGCTCAATGGCAAGGGCTCAGAACCCTAATTCAGCTAACTCTCAGTTCTTCATCTGCTTTGATGATGCTGGTTTCCTGGACAAACAATATACCGTCTGGGGGCAGGTGATTGAAGGCATGGAAAATGTGGACGCCATCAAGCGTGGTGAACCGGTGCATGATCCTGATTACATCGTGACCATGAAAGTGGCAGCAGACACCTGATCTGCTTTAGTGGCGAAAGCCTCAATTCAGAGGAAATTCTTGGATAGGGGCTTTCGATGCAAGTAGATCTTTTTGACTTCGATCTACCCGATGAAAACATTGCTTTGCGCCCGGTATCACCCCGTGACAGCGCAAGGTTCCTAGTTGTACAGGATGGACAACTTCAAGACCTCATTGTCCGTTCGTTGCCAGATCTCCTTCAGCCGGGTGATGCTCTAGTCTTTAACGATACAAGAGTGATTCCAACTCAGTTAACCGGCAAAAGAGTAAGAGATGGTGCAGAAGCATCTGTCTCAGCCACACTCCACACACGTCTCACATCAAACAGTTGGCTTTGTTTCATTAAGGGAGCAAAGAAAATCAAAGTCGGTAACCATCTGGAATTCAGAAGTAATCCGACTTCATGTCTTGTTCTCAACTGCACAGTCATCGCAAAACATGAAACCGGGGACATCGAACTTGAATTTGAACTTGCCGGTGGCAAGTTTGATGAAGTGTTGGCTCACGTGGGTGCAATGCCGTTGCCACCCTACATCGCGAATAAAAGAGCCGCTGATGGTGACGACAAGGATGACTACCAAACCCTCTATGCAAAGCATGATGGCGCAGTAGCAGCACCCACAGCAGGATTGCACTTCACGGACGAATTGTTCGAAGCGCTGCAAGCGCGGGGAATTTCAAAACATTTTGTGACCTTGCATGTGGGCCCAGGTACCTTTTTGCCTGTAAAAGTGGACGATACAAGTGATCACAAGATGCACTCGGAATGGGGTGTTGTGACTTCAGAAACGGCAGATGCGCTAAATCAGGTTCATGCTGAAGGTGGAAAAATAGTATGCGTGGGCACCACATCGATGCGGCTGATTGAAACTGCAGCCACATCGTCTGGACAGATTGCACCCTGGGAGGGTAATACGGACATCTTCATTACACCCGGTTACAAGTTCAAAGCAGTTGATGTTCTCATGACAAATTTCCATCTGCCGAAGTCCACACTGTTTATGCTTGTTTCTGCATTTTGTGGATTGGAAACCATGAAGGCCGCCTACAGTCACGCAATTGAAAACAGTTACCGCTTTTATTCATATGGTGACTCAAGCCTGCTATTTCGGCAGGACCACGATGATGAGGCAAAGTCAGGATGACAGTTCCATTCTCATTCAATGTTCTGGATAAGGATCAAAAGGCGCGTCACGGTGTCATTAAAACGAGCCGTGGAGACGTGCGCACACCTGCCTTTATGCCTGTGGGTACGGCCGGCACGGTAAAGGCCATGTATATGGATCAGGTAAAGGAGCTCGGAGCCGATATCATCCTAGGCAATACCTACCACCTGATGCTAAGGCCAGGACCGGAGCGGGTCGCCAAATTGGGCGGCTTACATAAATTTGGTGGATGGCAAGGTCCTATCCTGACAGATTCCGGCGGCTTTCAGGTTATGTCATTGGCGGCACTTCGAAAAATTTCAGAAAACGGCGTTATATTTCAATCACATGTGGACGGTGCCAAATTTGAGATGAGTCCGGAACGCTCCATCGAAATTCAGGGGCTTCTTGGTTCTGATATCCAAATGCAGCTCGACGAATGCATTGCATTGCCAGCAAAGACCGATGAAATCGAACGCGCAATGGAACTGTCCTTACGATGGGCTGAACGATGCAAGACAGCGTTCGGCAATCAGGAAGAAAAAGCCATGTTCGGCATCGTTCAGGGAGGCGACAATGAGCGCCTGCGGATCCGTTCAGCCGAAGTCTTAAGTGACCTTGATCTCAAAGGGTATTCGATTGGCGGACTTGCTGTGGGGGAGCCGCAGGAAACCATGCTGGCTGTACTCGATTACACATGCGATATGCTGCCGGAAACCAAACCCAGATATCTGATGGGTGTGGGCACACCTGACGATATTCTCAAAAGCGTTTGGCGTGGCGTTGATATGTTCGATTGCGTGATGCCCACAAGGGCAGGGCGGCATGGACAGGCTTTTACACGCTTTGGCAAAATAAATCTGCGGAATGCACGCCATGCGGAGGATCATCGTCCGCTTGATGAGACATCTGGTTGTCCAGCAACGCGGGATTACTCACGTGCATATCTCCATCACCTGGTAAAGTGCAATGAAGCACTGGGCGGTATGCTTCTCACCTGGAACAATCTGGCCTACTACCAGGATTTGATGGCGGGCGCGAGACTGGCCATCTCTGAAGGGCGATATGAAGACTATATGCGGGAAACCCAGGAAGGCTGGGAACGCGGTGACATTCCAGCGCTTTAAGTTGAAGCGCCTTTGAAGGGCTCCATAGCCACACCAGCAATTTTCCAGCTACCATCGGCTTGTTTTTCCAGTGTGTAGATCGCCTGCCACTGTTTGCCGTTTTTGTCAGTCACCAGAACTTCCTGAAAAATTCTCCCACCTTCCTCACGTGAACGGGAGAAAATAAAAGTCTCAGGTTCGTACAATGGCGCGTAACCTCTCCGAACCATTCCAATAAAATTTTCCGTGTTTTTGAAAATATTTTTGATCCCGGGAGCAGCATGGGAAAATGCACGTTCATGGTCTCGGGTTTGAAACGCAGTCAATTGATCTCTGATCACCGCTTGGGTGTCGAGAGTGGTCACATCATTGTTTTGTTGCGCAAATCCATAATTCGGTGCTGCGAAATTCAGTAAAACCAGACTGAGAAATATAAAAAAGATACCGCGCATTGTATTGTCCCCAAGATGTGTTTCCTAATTATTACATATGGAGGAACGCAAAAACGGCAATGTTGGTTTCAATTTTTCTCATTAATCATGGACATCGCCATCATACTCAATACAGGGACAGCGGCACCATAAGTCTTGGCCTTTTCAGGATTGGACGCATTCCCATCCAGCGAACGCTTGTAAACGCCCTGAAGGATTGCTGCGAGCCTGAAGAACGAGAAAGCCACATAAAACGGCCAATTGGGAATTTCCGAAATACCGCGCTTTCTGCAATAGTCAGCCACGTAGTCATCTTCTGTGGGTAGTCCTAGAGACTGCCTGTCCACTCCAGCCAAACCCCTGAAATTTCCTGCGTTCGGCAATCGCCACTGCATACACTGATAAGCAAGATCCGCCAGAGGATGACCGAGGGTAGACAATTCCCAATCAAGAATACCGAGTATCTCAGCGCTATCGTTGGCAAATACCATATTGTCGAGCCTGTAATCGCCATGAACAAGTGAAACCTGTCCATCATCAGCCGGCAAATTGGTTTCCAGCCATTCTATAAGCTGATGCATGTTTTCGTGCCGATCCACTTCACTCGCATGATACTGCCCGGTCCAGCGGGAAAGTTGCCTGGCAAAATAGTCACCGGGTTTTCCAAAGTCTGACAAACCAACCGTATCCACATCAACTTCGTGCAGTGCTGCAAGCGCTGAATTCATGGAATCATAAATGGCCGTACGTTGCGCGTTATCTTCCTTTTCAATTTCAGAAAGTGCGGGATCCCAAAGGATTCTGCCGTTGAGAAATTCCATTACGAAGAACATTCGACCGAATGGGCTGTCATTCTCATCCGCCAGATGCAACATCCTGGGAACAGGAACATCAGTATCCTGCAATGCGTGCATGACTTTAAATTCGCGGTCCACCTGATGCGCAGACTTAAGCAAGTCACCCGGAGGTTTTGCTCTCAAAACGTACTGTTTTTCAGCAGTGCTTAATTTGTAAGTGGGGTTGGATTGACCGCCTGAAAACTTTTCCACCGATTGAAGTTCCCCGAAACCTGAAATAGCATCAGATAGATAGCCTGCTAGGGTTTCGACAGTGATATCCTGATTGTTATTATTTGACATGCTTTGAATATTCCGTTCCCATTATCATTGCATCATGTTTTATAGCTTGTTACTGGATGCTAATTCCAACCTGACTGAAAAGCTTCATGTCTTATTCCCTAAACAATATATTTCAAAAAGCCGGGGGCAAATCGCTTCTAAAAGGTTTAGCGGTGATCGGTCTGCTGGTCTTGATCGGGTATGGTATGAATTCAGTCGATTTCGAAGGAATATTCAAAACACTCCGCTTTGGCAACAGCACAGATGACGTATGGTGGAGTGGTCCACCTGGATTTTACCTTGCCTGCATTGGATTGATTGTATTGGGAGCTCCAAGACAGATGGCAGCTTTTTTCGCCGCCTATTTCTTCGGTTTCTGGACAGGATTGGTAACCGCATGGTGTGCAATGGTCACAGCCTGTGTGATCAATTTTTCCATAGCGCGATTGTTCAGGGGATATTTTGAAAAATTCGTAAAGGGCAAGTTGGGGCTGGCCATCAATTTCTGGCGGGAAAACACCTTTCTTGCCACTATAGTCTGGCGGTTTTTTCCAGCAGGTTCGAATTTCTTCACCAATCTGACTGCAGGCGCTCTAGGCATTCCTGCAGTTGGCTTTATCTTGGGTTCAGCGGTGGGTTTCATCCCTCAGGCGGCAATTTTTGCCATTCTTGGAACAGGGGTGGACGTCGGATCTTCCGCACAAATATGGGTATCAATTGGACTGTTTATCGTATCCATGGGAATTGGCGCATTTCTGTATCAACGCTACCGGAAAAGATTGAAGACTGAGGATCAGACCTCTTCTGTTTGAGGATGCTTGGTCCTTCTGCGCAACCAACTCACACCAATCAAATCATACAATCCTACTATTGCACGGCATAAATTATTGTATTTCGAATAGCCAGTGAGCCTGGGCCGGTCATTTACCGGAACATATTCGCACTTGTATCCATAGGTTTGAAAAAGCGCAGGAAGATATCGATGTATGCTAGTGAAAAAAGGTAGGCGCAGGAATGCTTCCCGCCAATACACTTTCGTGCCGCAGCCGGTATCTGGACAATCATCACGTAATATGAAATCCCTGATTGCGTTGGCAAACTTTGATGCCCAACGTTTTGAGCCCGTATCCTTTCTGTTAGTCCGGATGCCACCCACAAGGGCAGGGCCGCTTCCACCCGGTTCGCCGAGCTTTTCAAGCAAATGAACCAGATCAGCTGGATCATTCTGTCCATCGCCATCCAGTTGTGCGATCACATCATATCTTGCAGCAAGAACACCAGATCTAAGGGCAGCGCTCTGTCCGGCATTACTTCCATGTTTGATAATTCGAAGCTTGGAAAATTCATTTTTGATTGCCTGCAAATTCTTCACAGTCTGATCAGTGGAGCAGTCATCAACAACTATCAGTTCACCCACAGTTGTGGCCGGTAAAACGTTAAAACACTCCCGTACTAACGGGACAACATTATCTTCTTCATTAAAAGCAGGGATAACTAGTGAAATTTTCATCAATCTGCATACCGGAAAGCTTGACTTGACCTGCGCTACTTCTCATAGGTGAGGCGGATTAGCAAGCAATGAAAAAGCAATAACCATGACCAACACCCATTTGGAAAACAATGCGCTAATGGGCAAGTTGCTTTTTTGGTTGGGCGTTTTACTGCTTTTGAGGCTTATCTCATTGTGGTTCAACAATTCCGAATTGTTTTTTGATGAAGCACAATATTGGGCTTGGTCAGAAACCTTCGAATTCGGTTACTTTTCAAAACCACCATTGCTTGCATGGATTATCGCGATAACCACTGGTGTATTTGACAGTAATTCTGAGTTTTTCGTCCGGCTAGCAGCGCCGGTTCTGCATACTGGAACAGCGGTATTTGTTTATCTGACGGCACAGAAGTTATTCGATGAAAAAGTAGCCTTCTGGTCAGGTGTTACTTATGCATTGCTACCTGCAGTAACCCTTTCTTCGACAATTATTTCCACAGATGTGCCATTGCTGTTTTGCTGGAGCCTGGCGCTTCTGGCCTATGCATATCTGATAAAGGGTGAAAACTTCAGCGTTAAGTGGCTATTGGTGCTAATGCTGGCAATCGGTTTCGGGTTAAATGCCAAATACGCCATGGCTTACTTTATTGGATGCGCATTCATGCATTTGATTTTCTGCCGATCTGACAATCCACCATCCCAAAACATGAGATTTTGGCTTGCAGCACTAGCAGGCTTTGCGATGTTGATCCCGAACGTTTTGTGGAATCTGGACAACGATTTTGTAACAGCATCACATACTGCAGAAAATATTGGTTGGGATGGGTTCAGCCCGAACTGGACAGGATTCCTCGATTTTTTTGGTTCTCAGTTTGGTGTGTTTGGACCAATCATGTTTGGCATGTATATCGCCACATTGTGGAGCATGCGTAGAGATTCAATTTCTGAAAGTCACAGAATGATGGTGGCATTTTCTCTACCAGTACTCGTAACCATTCTCGCCCAGGCAATCATCAGCAAAGCCTATGCTAACTGGGCAGCTGTTACATATATTGCTGCTACCATCCTGGTTGTTGAAATTCTGGTCAATCGTGTGCCATGGGGATGGATGAGAACCACTTTGAACATTCATGGCGTTACATTTGTTCTCATCACAGTTGCGGTCTGTTTTGCTGGCCCTGGTCAATTATACTTGCCCAACGGGATTGAGCCTTTCAAGAGAACGCAAGGGGCAGCTGAAATTGCTGATAAAGTGCGAAATCAGTTGGATGCATATGAATACAATGCTGTCGTAACCACGAACAGACGACTGTCTGCCTTGATGTATTATAACCTTAGACAACGTGAAGAATCGAAATTAGCCTGGCGGTTCGCAAACGCCCCAAGAGATCATTTTGAACTTGAATACGCTTTGCAGGATTCATTGCGTGATCCAATTCTGGTGGTGTCGCATCTGAATGACAAAACTGCTTTCGGAGATGATTATAAGACCGTCGAGTTGTTAGAAAGTGCCGATATCTCTGCTGGTGAAATAGCGCGGGTGTATTTATTTCGGCTTGAAGGACATAAGAAATTACAATGAGTTCCGAAGATCACTCCCATATCAAACTTGAACCAGTTGCACATGCTGAAGACCAGATGCCGGATGCCAAATTTACTCTGGGATTTCTGGGTGCAGGTGTTTTAGTCGCGATCATAACATATATTGTTTTTTCCCTGTTCCCCACATTGGATCAGGAAATTTCGCGCGCGTTTTATTCATCAGAATCCGGATTTTTGATGCGCCATGATGAATTTGCCGGAGGTTTTCGCAAACTCATTATCTACTCCATAACCATATTTTACGTAGTTGTATTGTGGTGTGGTTTGAAGTCTTACAACGAACAACAATCAATATGGGGTTTGATGTGGCATAAATGGGCGTTTTTGGGCTTCACTGCGCTTGGTGGTGCCGTAATGGTTGTTAACGTAATACTCAAGGGGAATTGGGGCAGGGCAAGACCGAAAGACGTAAATGAATTCGGAGGAAGTGTTGAATTTACACCATTCTGGCAATGGGCAAATCAATGTCAGGACAATTGTTCATTCACAAGCGGAGAAGTCGCTGGCGTCGCGGTCATTGCAATCACCATCGCATTTTTGTTCGAAAGCCGGATGCGAATTGTGACCCTCTGCATCGGTGTCATCATGAGTGCCCTGGTCGGGTGGTTACGCGTGGCCACCGGCTCTCACTTCACTTCCGATGCGATTATGTCTGTTTCCCTGATGATGATTTTCACATCACTGTTCTATTATGTTTTCTTCCTTAAAGAACATAACTGGTTCGAACGTCTGGACGAGCTTCAACAAAAGAAGCTCGATCAGAAGAAAATGTCGTCAGGCTGATTAGCGCATGATAGCTGCAAGTGCGGCACTCGCCAGACGCGCAGCTGGCGGGTCAGCGCGACTGGTCAACAGAACAGGTATTTTGCCGCCAAGAACGATCCCTGCAGCGCATCCACCACCCAGATAAACTAACGATTTAAAGACAGCGTTTCCTGATACAATATCAGGCACGATGACAGCATCAGCTTTACCCGCAACAGGATCATCACCGAGGCCTTTGGTTTCTGCAGACTTTTGCGACAGGATCAGATCCAGGGCCAGAGGACCCCGCACATCCGAGGTTTGAACATTCTCAGCGGCCCAATCCGCCAATTCCTTGGCTTCCATTGAGGATGGCACTGAAGGTATTGTAGATTCAGTAGCTGAAAGGATTGCTATTTTCGGACGTTCGATCCCGGTTTTTCTAGCAAGCTCGTCGACACAAACAATTGCACTCTGCCTTGTCTTGAGATCTGGCGTGACGTTAACTGCACCGTCAGAAACAATCAGGGGACGCTGCTCGACCGGATCCGAAATATAGAAAACATGGACAAGTCTGTTTGCAGTACGGATCCCTGTATCTTTCTTGATCAATGCACCCATGAACTGGTCTGTGTGCAGGTTGCCTTTCATGATCACATCGACTTCACCGCGGTTACCCAACAGAGAACCTTCCATGGCCGCTTCTTCTTCACCGTTTGTGTCAACGATCTGAAACTTGGAGATGTCCCAATCAAGCTTCGCAGCTTCATCCCTGATATCCACGGCTTCACCCACAAACACCGGCTCCATTATTCCCTGGTTGGTCGCTTCCATTGCTGCTTGCATCGGCAATGCTGAGCCAGCTCGTACGATCGCTGTTCTGGCGGGTGGGTTCTTTTTCGCCAGCGTAAGCAGGTTTTCTGGACAAACGGGTTCAAGATCGGAAAGAAAGGGATTTGCTGACATCAGTCATTCCTCGATTGTATATAATTCAAAATGTTCTCTGCGAATTCGAAGGTATTAAAAAACGGCCACGGTAGTTACTACCGGGCCGTTTCTGATTTTAAAAGCACTCAATTGAATGAGGGCTCAGATTAAACAGCACCAACCTGTGGAACCATGTCAGAAGGATCAATACCGGCAACAGATACTGGCTTCTTCATCGCATCACGACGGAATGGCTCACCCAGTTCCTGATTGAGAACCACTTCAATGAAAGTTGTTACATTGTCTTTCATTTGAGCTTCAACCGCATCAGCCAAAGCCTGTGTTAGTTCATCCATGGAACGAACTTGCACACCCTTAAGGCCGCAACCGTCAGCAATCTTCGCGTATTCAACGCCGAGGTTAAGCTCAGTTCCAACGAAGTTATCTTCAAACCACAGAGTAGTGTTACGTTTCTCAGCACCCCACTGGTAGTTCCGGAAGATAATCATTGTGATCGGAGGCCAGTCGTTACGACCAACAGCTGTCATCTCGTTCATTGAGATACCAAACGCACCATCACCGGCGAAGCCAACCACTGGTGTATCTGGACAAGCGATTTTCGCACCACAAATAGCCGGCAGACCGTAACCACAAGGGCCAAACAGACCAGGAGCCAGGTATTTACGGCCCTGTTCGAAGGTTGGGTAGGCGTTACCGATCGCACAGTTGTTGCCGATATCAGAAGAGATGATAGCTTCTTTTGGAAGTGCTGCCTGAATTGCACGCCATGCCATACGTGGAGACATACGATCCGGCTCACGATCACGAGCACGTTCGTTCCAGTTTGTACCTGGATCATCATCCTCGTGGTCCATGGAAGAAAGCAGCTGTAGCCAAGCAGACTTTGTTTGAGCAATCAGAGCTTCTCTGTCTGCACGTCCATCATCACCGGCACTCGGAGAAAGTTTTTCAAGTAGCTGCTCGGCAACCATTTTCGCATCACCCTGAATGCCAACGGATACTTTCTTTGTAAGACCGATACGGTCAGAGTTCATGTCTACCTGAATGATCTTGGCATCTTTTGGCCAGTAATCAATGCCGTAACCGGGTAGAGTCGAGAACGGATTTAGGCGAGTACCCAGAGCCAGAACCACATCAGCTTTTGCAATCAGTTCCATAGCGGCCTTTGAGCCGTTGTAACCAAGAGGGCCAACAGACAAGGGGTGTGAACCCGGGAAAGCGTCATTGTGCTGATATCCGCAGCAAACAGGAGCAGAAAGACGCTCTGCAAGATCTTTTGAGGCTTCAATAGCGCCACCAATAACGACACCGGCACCGTTCAGGATAACCGGGAACTTAGCTTCTGAAAGCATTTTAGCTGCTTCTGCAATTGCAGTTTCGCCACCACGAGGATGTTCGAGGCGTACGATCTGTGGAAGCTCAATATCAATAACCTGTGTCCAATAATCACGTGGAATGTTGATTTGAGCAGGAGCACAACCGCGCCAAGCTTTTTCGATTACGCGGTTAAGTACTTCAGCCATACGAGATGGGTCGCGAACTTCTTCCTGATAACAAACCATGTCTTCGAACAGTTTCATTTGTTCGATTTCCTGGAAACCGCCCTGACCGATTGTCTTGTTAGCAGCTTGAGGTGTAACAAGAAGAAGCGGAGTGTGGTTCCAATAAGCAGTTTTAACCGGTGTCACAAAGTTGGTGATACCAGGACCGTTTTGCGCAACCATCATGCACATTTTGCCGGAAGCGCGGGTAAAACCATCAGCCATCATGCCACCACTGGTTTCGTGTGCACAATCCCAGAACTTGATGCCTGCTTTTGGGAAAAGATCGGAAATAGGCATCATGGCAGAACCAATGATACCGAAAGCATGCTCAATACCATGCATCTGGAGCACTTTTACGAATGCTTCTTCAGTTGTCATTTTCATTTTGATAATCCTCTATATCGTTATGAATTCTTTTTGCACTGCCGCAATGCGAATTGAGCGATCACGGGTTGGCCCTAATAAAATGCTCAGAGGTGCCAAGGTATAGGTCCAGATATGACCATGCTTGGAGCCAAATTTAGCATGCGGGTAAGCAGCAAAAACGCAGGGTTTTAGCCGCAGAGTTCCCGCACCGTATCGGAAATTATCTGAATTCCCTCCACAATCTTCGTACGTCTAATGGATGAGTATGCGATACGAAAACAGTTCTTCGGCGCATCATTCGTGCCAAAAAACGGTGTTCCCGGTTCAATCAACACACTTTTTTCCTGCAGAACATCTGCCAATTTTTCAGAATCAAGATTGTCCGGTCCTTTGATCCAGAAACTTGTTCCACCAAATTGCGCTGCAGACGAATTGTCCAGGCCGTAAGTGTTCATCGCCTCCAACATGGTCTCATGCCGTGCAGCATAGGTCTTTTTCAATTTTCTCATCTGCGAGTTGTAGTGCCCAAGAGCCATGAAATAGGCAGCCGTTCGTTGGCTGTGGCCGGGTGGGTGCCTGAACATCAGATGACGTAGTCTTCTCGCTTCCTGAATTAAGAGATCAGGTCCGGCAAGATATCCGAGCCGCAATCCAGGAAACAGCGACTTCGAAAAACTGCCGATATAAACAACACGCGCCTTCTCATCCATGGATTTCAATGCAGGCGAGGGCGGTGCAAGAAAGTTCATCTCAAACTCGTAGTCATCTTCGATGATCACAAAGTCATGCTTTTCCGAAAGCCGCATTAGCTCCTTGCGTCGAGACAATGGCATGGTGGCAGTGGTCGGACACTGGTGACTAGGAGTAACGAAAACCACATCACATTTGGCGAGCCGTTCTTCGTCCAGGATCAAACCGCCTTCATCCACCGGAAACAGTTCGATATTGTTTGTACGGGTTTCAACGATGTTACGAATATCCGGGTAACATGGGTCTTCCAGACCAACTACGGTATCAGGACGGATCATGAGTTCTGCCACAAGAAAGAGAGCATTCTGAGCACCAAGTGTCACAAGTACATGTTCTGGTACTTTGTATATACCGCGCTGAGGCAGACTGTGGCTCGCTATGTAGTTCACCAGCATGGGGTCATCATTATAACCAAAGTCGCCAGCTAGGACGCCAAAATCCCTGGCTCCCAGAGCCTGGCGCGCGCAGTCCCGCCATTCCGAATGGCTGAAAAGCGTGAAATCTGCCTGACCGTATACAAATGGGTATTCATACTCCCGCCAGTTCAGAGGTTTGCGCACAACCTTCATGTTTTCAGACTGCTGGCTGATGCGGTGGCTCCAGTCGATTTTCTCCTGGGGCTCACGCAAACTTTCCATGAAACCATCCGGGTGTACCGGCGCATCCTCATTCACCACGTATCCCGATCGAGCTTTCGGAGTGAGATAACCATCATCCGCCAAAGCCTGATAGGCAAGCGTTACAGTATTGCGAGCGACTTTAAGGTGTTTGGATAGGCTTCTGCTTGAAGGCAAACGTTCTCCGGGTTGCAGCGCACGGCTAAGGATCGCGTTCACCACTTTTTCCCGCAGTTGAGCCTGTAGACTCGCAGGAAGATTGGCATCCAGTTCAAACAGAATTTCCTTCATACTCGCTAATAATCCTTCCAATAAAATGCCCATGTTTTCACTGGCACCACTCAATGAGTATTTTGGTTCTATTTGAATTTCTGTTTCAAATCTAGCCTTCACGAAAGAAACGATTGCATCCGGTGCGTAAACACGCATTAATGCACTCGGACAACGGTGGGGAGCCGCTATTGATTGAGGAAGCTAAAACTTGGCTGGTTGTGTTCAGGGATGATCCGGCAATGCTGGAACACAGAAAAGCATTTGGCCAACAGCATATCAGCTACCTTCAAGAAAACAGAGATATCATAATTCTTGCTGGTGGCCTGCGCAATAAAGAAGAAACACCTTTTGCCGGCGGTGCATGGCTTGTATCTGCCAATTCAACGAGCGACGTTGAAAGCCTTGTTCAAAATGATCCTTACTACAATCCCGAGCATCGCAAGTACGACATCAGTTATTGGGGAATTGTACAAAACAGTTTAAGTCAGGGGGCTTCCATTGAGTGACGAGAGATTTCAGCCGGTCTCAGGATTTGATCTGCCGAGATTTGCAGGTGTACCCACCTTCATGCGTCTTCCATTTGCCGAAGAAGGAAGTGACATATATTCACAGACTCAAATCGGTCTGATCGGAATTCCTTGGGATGGCGGCACAACAAACCGACCCGGAGCAAGACATGGACCACGGCAGGTCCGGGATCTGTCCACCATGATCAGGGCTATGCACCCGGCTACTGGAACAAAACCTTTTGAATTGTGCAATTGTGCAGACCTTGGAGATGTTTCCCCGAACCCGGCAGGTCTCGAAGATACGCTTGAGCGCGTCACCACATATTACAAACGGATTCAAAAGGATGGCATAACCCCACTTTCTGTTGGAGGTGATCACCTGACAAGCTTGCCAGTGTTGCGAGGGTTGTCGGCTGGCAGATCACTTTCAATGATCCATTTTGATGCTCACACGGATCTTTTTGAAGGATATTTCAATGGAACCATGTACACACATGGCACACCATTCCGTCGTGCGATTGAGGAAGGCATCCTGAACCCGGAAAAGGTCGTCCAGATCGGTATTCGCGGAACTATGTATGACGGCGAAGACATCGAATGGGGTAGGGAGCGTGGAGTTACCATCATAGACATCGATGAGTGCATGAAGCGCGGATATGAAGACGTTATGTCGCAAGCAAGAGATATTGTTGGTGACACTGAAACCTATGTAAGCTTCGACATAGATTTTATCGACCCAGCATTTGCACCTGGAACCGGAACGCCAGAAATTGGCGGCCCTGATACATGGACAGCACAGCAATATGTGCGAGGTTTATCGGGCGTCAATGTTATTGGAGCCGATATGGTAGAGGTTTCACCACCTTTCGACACATCCGGAAACACCGCATGGGTTGGCGCGTCGATACTTTTTGAGTTATTGTGCATTCTTGCTGAAGCACATGTTGCACGCAGAGGGGCGTGAAACAAAAACCTTTCATGGGGCGGTCTGTGCAGCGCGGATGGGTCCATTATTAGTTAACGCTGTAAATTAGGGAGAGAAATAATGAAAACTCTAAAAACAATGGTGGCAGCACTTGCAGCATCAACAGCGATGTTTGTTGCAACAGCTCCAGCAAATGCACTGGATGAACTTACAGTTGCATATTTCCTGGAATGGCCAACACCAAACCAGTTTGCACAAGCAAACAAAATCTACGAAAAAGAACTCGGTGTGAAGGTAAACTGGGTGTCATTTGACGCAGGTACTGCCATGTCTGCTGCTATGGCATCAGGCGATGTGCACATCTCGTTCTCACAAGGTGTAACACCGTTCCTGGTAGCAACAGCTGCTGGTCAAGACCTTCAGGTTGTGGACATTGCTGTTTCTTACTCTGACAACGACAACTGTGTTGTTCGCTCTGAGCTGGAAATCGACAAGTCAAATGTTGCTGACCTGAAAGGCAAGAAGGTTGCTGTTCCTCTGGGTACAGCTGCTCATTCTGGCTTCCTTGCTCAAATGAAGCACTTTGGTATTGCTGAATCAGACCTGACAATCGTGGACATGGCTCCATCAGATTCTGCTGCAGCTTTCTCACAGCCAAACACAGACCTTGCTATGGCTTGTGGTTGGGGTGGCGCACTGCGCACCATGAAACAGCATGGTAACCCGATCATCGAAGGCAAAGAAAAAGAAGCTGTGGTCGGTAAAGTGTTTGACGTGACTTCAATTCCAACATCGTTTGGTGAAGAAAATCCGGAGCTTCTAGCAAAGTTCCTGAAAGTCACAGCCGACATGAATGCAAAGTACACCAGCGAAAAAGACGCCATGATGGAGTCAATTTCAAAAGCGGCTGGTATGGACCTTGCAGGTACAAAAGCAGTTATCGGCACATTCGTATTCCCATCCGTAGACGAGCAGCTTTCAGCTGAATGGATGGGTGGCGGCGTTGCTGAATACCTGGCCAACAGTGCAAAATCACTTGAAGAAAGTGGCAAGATCAAAGCCTTGGGTGACTACAACGCAGTTGTAAACTCAAGCTATCTTGAAGCAGCATCCAAGCTGTAAAAACAAAATCAGACGCAGGGCCCAATTGGCTCTGCGTCATTCTCTCAAAATAATAACTAACACCTGCGGGAAGAGGGACGGCAATGTCTGGATTACTTATTGACGATGTTTCTATGACCTTTGAATTGCCTGATGGCGGTAAAGTCGAGGCGCTTAAGAACATAAATTTGAATATCAAAGAGGGCGAACTGTTATCGGTTCTAGGACCCTCAGGTTGCGGTAAAACAACATTGCTAAACATTGTTGCTGGATTTCTTGGTCCAACCGCTGGTGAAATCACTCTGGGCGAACAACGTGTAACAGGTCCAAGCCCTGAACGTGGTATGGTATTCCAGAAAGGCGCGTTGTTCGAATGGATGAGCGTACGCAAGAATGTTTCATTCGGTCCGGAACTCAAAGGCATGCCCAAGGGTGAAATGAATGAGATTGTTGACCATCTTCTTGAAGTGGTCGGATTGCAGGACTTTAAGGAAAAAGCGATTTATGAACTTTCCGGCGGTATGCAGCAGCGTGTGGCTCTGGCCAGATGTCTTGCCAATGAGCCGGATGTAATCCTTATGGATGAACCTCTTGGCGCGCTCGATGCGCTGACAAGGGAAAAAATGCAGGGCCTGGTTCTAAAGCTTTGGAAAGAAACCGGTAAAACCATTATCCTGATCACTCACTCTGTTGAGGAAGCACTTCTACTCGGAGAGAGATTGCTGGTTATGGCGCCACGGCCTGGACGTGTACACAAAGAATATAACCTGCCATTTGCAGATATGGGTGTGGGTGCTGATCTGCGTGAGGTGAAACGGCACAAAGACTTTGGCCCTGTCCGTGACGAAATTCTATCCATGATTTGGGACATGGAAGAAGAAATCATGGGTAGAACCGAGAACGCGGCTTAAGGGGGTACACATGTTTTTTACTGATCCTGAATTTCTGGCCGAGTTCGGCTTCGCGATTTCCACTTCCCTTTGGATGATCCTTGGTATTGCTCTTATTTTCGCTGTTTATCTTGTTTTCAGCTTTGCCTTTGCTTTTCTTCATAATCTTTATGACAAGCGCAAAGAGGAAAAAGGATTTGGCAGCCTCAAAACTGTTACATTCGGCGATGAAAGTTCCGTTGTAGCAAACCGCATAGCATCGGTTTTGGGCGTTGTGACAATCTTCTTTCTTTGGGGATTAGCAACGGAATCCAAACTACTTCCATTCAGCTTGCCCGGGCCATCTCTGGGAGACTATCAGTTTGAATACACTGCAAAGAATGCTGCCGGAGAAACTGACAAGGCGACAGTCAAATTTCGCATATCCAAAGAGGGTGAAGAAGTCGAAGAACTGACGGTTGATGGCTCAGACCCAGGATTTGCTAAAGATGATGCTGTTATGATGATCGAGCGTCGTAACAAGATTATCAAAGCCCAGAATAACGATGAGGGTGGCACTGAGGAAGGTTACGAGATAACCGAGATCAATGGCCAGCCAATAGCAAGAGAACAGGTCGTACAAGTCGATGGCGGTGAGGTGTTCTTCACCAAACGTGGAAGCTTCTCTATCCGTCCTTCCGGCGGCATGACTATGGAAGCATTGTTCTTGCCTCCACCAGAGAAGGTTTGGAGCACTTTCGTGCAACTCCATAATGAAGGTTATCAGGGTGTAAGCCTTTGGGAGAACGTCTTCTGGTCACTGGCTCGCGTGTTCATCGGTTTTGCATTGGGTTGTCTTTTTGGCATCCCGCTAGGCTATGCCATGGGCTTAACCGGGTGGCTACGTGGTTGGTTTGATCCGATAGTGGAATTCATGCGTCCTGTTCCGCCACTGGCACTAATTCCTCTGGTTATCATTTGGTTCGGTATTGGTGAACAAGGCAAGATTTCACTCCTGTTCCTTGCTGCACTGTGGATCATGACGATCGCAGCCAGATCAGGCGTATCGGGTGTTAACATCTCGAAAGTCCACGCAGCCTATTCATTGGGTGCAAGCAAGACTCAGATTCTGACACGCGTTATCATTCCTAACTCATTACCAGATATCTTCACTGGTGCTCGAGTTGCCATGGGTGTCTGTTGGGGTACCGTTGTTGCGGCTGAACTAGTGGCTGCTGAAAAGGGTATTGGTAAAATGATCATCGCTGCATCCAAATTCCAGCTAACAGATATCGTTATCGTCGGTATTGTTATCATCGGAATCATCGGCTTTGGGATCGAAGTGCTGATGAGAATGATCGAGAAGCGTCTGATCCCCTGGAAGGGTCGCGGTTAATCAGTAGCAAGACCTTACTCCGGTCTGAACATGCTAAAAAAAGATCTGCGGGCCGAAAGCAAACGGCCCGTTTGATGTCGGTTTCATCACTGGAGTTCAATTGTGTCCAAGTCGGTTTTTTCCAAACCTTTTACCCAGCAAGAGGGAATGTCAGAGGATATAATTTCTCGCATATCCGATATTCTTCGCGGGGGGCGATTGCACCGATACAACACCTTGGAAGGTGAGATTGCCGAAGCTTCACTGCTGGAAAAGGAATACGCAGAATATCAGGGCACAAAATACTGTGTTGCGTGTGCATCAGGTGGATATGCCATGCAGATCGCATTGCGGTCCGCAGGCCTGAAGCCAGGCGACAAAATATTGGCAAACGCTTATACGCTTGCACCAGTACCAGGCGCTATTCATGCCTGTGGTGGAATTCCTGTATTCATTGAAATCGATGATGATTGGCATACAGACATCGAGGACCTTCGCTTAAAAGCCAAAACCAGCGGTGCGAAGTTCATGATGCTTTCCCATATGCGTGGTCACCTGGCTGATATGGATGCGATCGTCGAGATATGTGAAGAAAACCAAATCACCTTGATCGAAGACTGTGCTCATACAATGGGGGCAAAATGGAAAGGTGAGCGTTCCGGTAATTTTGGTAAAGTGGCCTGCTTCTCGGCTCAAACCTACAAGCATATCAATTCAGGTGAGGGTGGATTGCTTACCACCGATGATGATGAGCTGGCGGCGAGGGCAATCATCCATTCTGGCTCGTACATGCTCTATGGACGTCATGGGTGTGTACCGCCTGAAGAAGTTTTCCGGAAAGTAAAACTCGAGACACCAAACATGTCTGGACGGATGGATAATCTCCGGGCGGCATTATTGCGTGGACAGTTGCATACGCTGGATCATAACATTTCGCGATGGAATGAACGATACCAGGTTCTCGAACAAGGTCTGAGACAATCTACCCATCTTTACCTACCTGTGAGAGAACAGCATGAATACTATGTGGGATCTTCACTGCAGTTTCAGCCAACAGGAATTCCGTCTGACGATATACCGCAATTAGTAACACGGTGTTTTGAGCGTGGCGTAGAAATCAAGTGGTTTGGTGATCACGAACCAAAGGCATTTACCAGCCGATATGACAGTTGGCAGTATTTGGATGATATTCCTGAATTGCCAAAAACAAAATCAGTTTTATCCAGAACCTGCGATATTCGGGTTCCACTTACGTTTGATACCGAAGATTGTGCACAGATAGCCTCGATAATTTGTGAGGAAATTGAAGAATTGGCTGTCGCTTGATGAATATGATCAAAAATTGAGACTTCTGGTACCAAAATATTTGATGTTTGGGGCCAAATAGGCTTTAACAAATTGTGTAGAAATTGGATATCTCCAAAACTAAGGAATTTCTTATGGGCGTACATGACAGAGAGCTGAACACATCCCCACACGTATCAGATGAAGTTCGCAAAACCACCTGTTACATGTGTGCATGCAGGTGTGGCATCAATGTCCACATCCGAAAAGGTGAAAATGGCCAGCCCAAGATTCGTTATATCGAAGGCAATAGAGATCATCCCGTCAATCGTGGTGTGCTTTGCGCAAAAGGCTCTGCCGGCATTATGCAGCACTATTCACCGGCACGCCTGATGAAACCCATGAAACGGGTAGGTGAACGAGGAAAAGGAGAATTCCAGGAAATTGAATGGGAAGAGGCTTTTGAACTCGCAAGTGAATGGCTGGGTGACATTCGCGCAAAGGACCCAAAAAAACTGGCATTCTTTACCGGAAGAGATCAAAGCCAATCCATGACAGGTTGGTGGGCACAACAATTTGGCACACCGAATTTCGCAGCTCATGGCGGTTTCTGTTCTGTGAACATGGCAGCAGGCGGCATCTACACCTTCGGTGGAGCTTTCTGGGAATTTGGTTCTCCTGATTGGTCCAAATCAGAAATGTTTATGATCTTTGGCGTTGCAGAAGATCACGACTCCAACCCAATCAAACTCGGCCTGGCAGAATTGAAACGTCGCGGCAAAAAGATAGTAGGCGTCAATCCGGTGAGAACTGGCTACAACGCCGTTGCCGATGAGTGGGTAGGCATCACCCCGGGAACCGATGGTCTGTTTATTCTGTCGCTCATTCATGAACTAATGAAGATGGGCAAAATCGATCTCGATTATCTTCTTAGATACACCAATGCGCCATATCTCGTAATCGACAATCCTGGTAGTGATGACCATGGATTGTTCGCACGTGACAAGGATGGAGACATTCTTGTGATGGATCGAAAAACAGGCAAAGCTGTTAAAGCAAACAAGAAGGGCGTTAAACCAGCGCTCTCCGGTGAATGCAAATATGCACGAGGAAAGAACTCCCGCCCTGTCTTTGCTCTACTGGCAGATAAATACCTGTCTGACGAATATGCTCCTGAAAATGTAACAGCAAAAACTGGCGTTCCGGTTGACCAGATCAAACGACTTGCGCAGGAAATTGCTGAAGCTGCTTTTGAAAAAGAGATCGTGCTAGATCAGCCTTGGGTAGATATGAAAGGCGAAAAGCATAAAAAGATGATCGGACGCCCGGTCTCGTTCCATGCTATGCGCGGTATATCGGCTCACTCCAATGGTTTCCAGACTTGCCGTGCTCTGCATCTTCTCCAAATTCTGCTTGGTTCCATAGATTGTCCCGGCGGGTTCCGCTTTAAGCCGCCTTATCCGCGTCCGATTGCCGCTCAACCAAAACCACACGGTGGTTCTGTGGCAAATACACCATTGGCCGGGCCTCCGCTTGGCATGCCACGCGGTCCGGAAGATCTGCTGTTGCAGGAAGATGGTGTAACACCACAACGTATCGACCGTGCCTATTCATGGGATGCGCCATTATCTGCGCATGGCATGATGCACATGGTGATTTCTAACGCCCATGCCGGTGATCCTTATCCGGTTGATGTGCTGTTTATGTACATGGCTAACATGTCATGGAACTCATCCATGAATTCCCGCGGCGTTATGCAGATGCTGGAAGACAAGGATGAAAACGGCGAATACGTCATTCCAAAAATCATCTATGCGGATGCATACAACTCTGAAATGGTCGCTTATGCAGACCTTGTCCTGCCGGATACCACCTATCTGGAAAGACATGATTGTATCTCACTGTTGGATCGTCCGATCTGCGAGCCGGATGTGATGGCTGACTCAATCCGTTGGCCAGTGGTTGATCCTTCCACACAGGCAGCCGGCCGTGATGTGAAAGGGTTCCAGTCAGTATTGATTGAACTGGGCGCACGCCTTGGTCTTCCCGGCATGACCAATGAAGACGGGTCTGCGAAGTTCAAAGACTACGCTGACTATATGGCAAACCATGAACGCAAACCGGGCGTGGGACCGCTTGCTGGCTGGCGTGGCAAAGACGGCGACAAGCATGGTCGCGGTGAACCTAACCCAAATCAGATAGACGCTTACATAGAAAATGGTGGTTTCTTTGAAGCTCACCTTCCTGAAGAAGCACGTTACTTCAAACATGCCAACAAACACTGGCAGGACTGGGCTGTAGAAATGGGTTTGCAAGACGGACCCGTAGAAAACGTGTTCCAACTCTATCTTGAACCATTGGCTCGTTTCCAGCTCTGCGCCGAAGGAAAGATTGAGCCAAAGGCACCGGAAACGCACAAAGATCGGATTCTTAATTGCATGGATCCCTTACCAATTTGGTATCAGCCATTTGAAGGAGAATCCACCAGTGAAACCCTGTACCCATATCATGCACTGACACAACGCCCGGCTGCGATGTATCATTCATGGGGGTCACAAAATGCCTGGCTCCGCCAGATTCACGGTTCCAATCCTTTGTTCGTTCCTGGATCAATCTGCGATGCCAAAGGTTTGAAAGACGGCGACTGGGCGCAAATTTCTTCTCACCATGGCTCTATTAAAGTTCAGGTGAAAAGGATGGATGCAGTAAACGTAAACACCATGTGGACATGGAATGCTATCGGCAAACGGGCAGGGGCATGGAACTTGGATCCTGATTCACCGGAAGCCCAAAAAGGTTTCCTGCTCAATCACCTGATATATGAATTGCTACCACCAAAGGGGGATGGCATGCGGTGGTCTAACTCAGACCCGATTACAGGTCAGGCTGCCTGGTTTGATCTGAAGGTCAATATTGAGAAGGCACCAAACCAGACTGGACCTACGGAACCACAATTCCAGAGGCAAAAGAAAAGTCGCTCCACACCAGTGAATATTGAATATGGGAAGGAGTGGGACAAATGACTTCGCTTCCAACACAAAGATCCGAGAAAAAACTAGGTCTTGTGATCGACCTGGATACATGCGTGGGATGCCACGCATGCGTTGTGAACTGTAAGGAGTGGAATACCGGTGGTTATGGCGCTCCGCTTTCTGACCTGGATGCTTATGGCGCAGATCCGGTCGGTTCCTGGCTCAATAGAATTCACACCTTTGAAGTGACACCGGAAGATGCCCCGGCGCAGATCGTGCACTTCCCGAAGTCCTGCTTGCATTGCGAAGATGCTCCTTGTGTAACCGTTTGCCCAACAGGCGCCAGTTACAAGCGTGGTGAAGATGGTATTGTGCTCGTTGAGGAAGACAAATGCATCGGTTGTGGTCTTTGCGCGTGGGCATGTCCTTATGGGGCTAGAGAAATGGACCCGGTCGAAAACGTCATGAAGAAGTGTACACTCTGTGTGGACCGTATCTATAACGACAACCTGCCGGAAGAAGACAGAGTGCCTGCTTGTGTACGCACATGTCCTGCAGAGGCCAGGCACTTTGGTGATCTGGGTGATCCAAATTCCGATATTTCAAAATTGGTCGCTGAGCGTGGTGGAATGGATCTGATGCCGGAGCAGGGCACAAAGCCTGTTAATAAGTATCTTCCACCGCGTCCAAAAACACACAACAATGTGGCACCAAGCAACGAGGCTCCAAAGAAATTGGATGCTAAGGGCTTCCTCGGTTGGCTCGATAAAACTTTGGAGGCGCTATAATGCATCCCGCTGTCTCAGTTATCTTTTTCACCGTAACGTCTGGTGCTGGATTTGGCTTTATGGCTCTAATGGGCTTGGGTATCCCAATGCCAGAAGGCGGTCTTGGTGCGTTTCTGGCCTGCCTAATCGCCGGTGGGCTGGCAGTTGCAGGTCTTATCTCTTCTACATTCCACTTGGGGCACCCTGAACGTGCCTGGCGAGCATTTTCCCAGTGGCAGTCTTCCTGGTTATCCCGAGAAGGCGTTTGCGCTGTAATAACCCTGATCATGTTTGGTATATACGGTCTGTTTTGGGTCTTTTTTAACACTCGTATTGAACTTCTCGGGATCCTGATGAGTGTCGGCGCGATTGCTACTGTATTCACTACGGCAATGATCTACACACAATTGAAGACAGTGCCTTCCTGGAATACCGGCCTAACACCAGTTTGCTACCTGTTGTTTGCACTTTCATGCGGCATCTTACTGAGTGCAAGTTTTGGCGCATGGCAATTTTCCTTCTTGCCGTTCCTTGCATTTTGTAGCCTGGCAGTGGCTTGGGGTGCAAAAATTCTTTGGTGGCAGAACAGTGAAACGGACACCTTGGCAAAACGTGGATCAGATACCGGCACTGCTACAGGTTTGGGTTCTATCGGCACAGTCAAATTATTGGAAAAACCACACTCTGGTGAAAACTACCTGACAAAGGAAATGGTGCACAAAGTTGGCAGAAAACATGCGCATAAGTTGAAAAGAATTGCATTGTTGATGGGCGCAGGCATTCCACTCCTAATGTGTGTGTTCGCAATGCTTTTTGGAAATTTTGGTGGTCTTTATGCGATCGCAGTGATCAGCCTTCTGGCAGGACTATTCGCTGAACGTTGGCTATTCTTTGCGCAGGCCAAACACGCAGTTTCACTTTATTACCAGTAAATTTCTCTAATTTCTGGTGGGGCTGAAAGGTGCTCGATTAGTCGGGCACCTTTTCTTTTGATCAATTCAATCCCGTCTTGTGAAAAAATAATGTATACGTTATTTGATTGATTATCCACATCAAGCAGAAAGGACCTCCAGATGTTATTGGGATGTATCGGTGATGATTTTACCGGCTCGAGCGATCTCGCAAACACTCTGGCAAAGGAAGGGATGAAAGTAGTCCAATACTCCGGAGTTCCTCATGGTATCGCAGCACCAGATGTGGATGCAGGCGTAGTCGCTCTGAAATCTCGTTCAAATGATCCTTCTGAGGCAGTTAAGCAATCTCTGGATGCGGTCAAATGGTTACAAGATCAGGGTTGTGAACAGTACTTCTTCAAATACTGCTCCACATTTGATTCCACAAAGGAAGGAAACATTGGACCGGTTGCAGATGCATTGGCCGATTTTCTGGGTGCGGATAAAGTGATCTTCTGTCCGGCATTCCCAGGGGCAGGGCGCTCTTTATATCAGGGTCATCTCTTTGTGAATGATATGCTGCTGAACGAATGCGGTATGCAAAACCATCCTATTACCCCAATGACGGATCCAGACATTAGACGATGGCTGCAATATCAGACAAAGAACAATGTGGGTCATGTAAGCGCATTACAAGTATCTGCGGGCGTAGAGGCAATTTTACAGTCCATGGAAGAGGAAACGAGAAATGGTAACCGTTTTCTAGTTGTTGATGCATTGCAGGACCGCGACTTGTGTAAAATAGGTACAGCAGCAAAAGAGCTTAAACTCATCACAGGTGGCTCTGGAGTGGCTATGGGGTTGCCGCAGAACTTCAGAGACAAGGGGAAAATATCAGACAGCAATTCACAATGGAAAGGGCAGTCCGGAAAATGCGTTATCCTTTCCGGCTCGTGCTCCATAGCCACAAGAGCTCAGCTAAAGTTCCATGCAAAAGATCATCCCGCACGAGAGGTTACCGCAGCAGAAGTTATCAATAATGAAGTTGACCTCACGCATTATCTGGATTGGGCAATGAATGCTGACGGAAGTCCTGTGATTTATAGCTCAGCTGAACCGGAACTGGTGAAGCAAGTGCAGGAAGAGTATGGAAAAGAGGCGTCTGCAGCGGCATTCGAAAAGTTCTTTGCAGATATGGCAGTTGCTTTGGTCGAACAAGGTGTAGAACGACTGATAACAGCTGGTGGCGAAACTTCCGGTGCGGTTGTCGAAGGACTATCTTTGGGAAGGTTAGAGATTGGGCCAGAAATTGATCCCGGAGTTCCTGCGCTAAGAGCAAGTGAACAATTGGTTGTTGCTTTAAAATCCGGGAATTTTGGATCCGAGGATTTCTTTGCTAAAGCTGCTGGGTTACTTGGCAAGGAATAGATCAGCAAACTACAGGGAGAATCCTGTTTGAAATTCTCGGCAAATCTAGGTTTTCTATGGAACGACAAACCAATGGATGTGGCAATCAAAAACGCTGCTGATGCAGGCTTTCTGGCCGTGGAAGCACATTGGCCTTATGACCATCATCCATCTTCCATAAAGTCAGCGTTGAAAGAAAATAAAGTGGAGTTTTTAAGCTTGAACACAAAGCCGGGTGATTTGTCTGCTGGTGAGTTTGGGTTTGCAGCAATTCCTGAGAATAAAAACAAAGCTAAAGAGCATATCGAAGAAGCTATCAATTTTGCTCAAGAAACAGGTTGTCAGATGGTTCATGTGATGCCCGGAAAGGCAGAATTTGACACAAAAAATCTTGATACATTTTGTGAGAATTTGGAGTACGCAACACAATTTGCGGCAGAGCGCGAAATAACCATTCTCATTGAACCAATTAATCGGAAAGATGTGCCAGGCTATTTCCTTTCAAACCTGGATGATGCCGTTAAAATTCATGAGGAAATCAAAAAGCCTAACCTGAAAATCATGTTCGACTGTTATCATGTAGAAATAATTCACGGTAATTTGTTGGAACATTTCCGTCAAAATATTCACAGAATTGGACACGTTCAATTTGCTTCCGTACCGTCACGAAATGAACCTCAATTTGGTAAAATTAATTACCCGCTCATATTTAAAGAGTTCACAGAGATAGGTTGGTCGGGTTTCTTCGGAGCAGAATACCGTCCAAAATCAGATATTTATGAGGGTCTTTTGTGGATTAAATCAGCACTGGGATACGAATAGAAATCCGGTCAACAGAATTTACCGCATGCCTATTTTGGCTCAATATAGTGTATACGTTATTTTATGCACAGATGCAAAAAAGATGCAAAATTGCGCAATCAGTGCTGGATATTTTTCAGATGTTAATCTATGTTTCGAGAAGTCTCGTCCTTGAAGGGAAATATGGGCGGGTACTCTAAGGCTCTTTAGGAGGAGAAATTAATGTTTAAAAAACTAACCGCAGCGCTTGCTGGTGCTGCAGCTATCGCATTGAGCGTAGCGTCCGCAAATGCTGAACCTGTTCGCATGAAAATGGGTTCCACATTCCCAAGCAGCTTGACTCAGCTGGGAACACTCGGAAAGCAACTTGAAACAAACTTGAATGCCGCTTCGGGTGGTGATGTGCAGGTCAAGTTCTTTGAGCCAGGTGCACTTGTTCCAGCGCTTGAACTGTTTGACGCTGTTAAGTCCGGTTCTGTAGATGCCGGCTGGTCAACACCAGGTTACTGGCAAGGTAAAGAGCCTTCATTGGCATTGTTCTCTGCTGTACCATTTGGTCCATCAGCTTCTGAATACGCAGCATGGCTGTTCTTCGGTGGCGGTGAAGAAATGATGCAAAAAGTTTATCACCGCAACGGAATTCATTCTGTGATCTGCGGCGTCATTGCTCCAGAAGCATCCGGTTGGTTCCGCGAAGAGATCAAATCTCTCGACCAGCTTAAAGGTAAGAAAATGCGCTTCTTCGGACTTGGCGCTAAAGTCATGCAGAAGCTTGGTGTTGATACACAGTTGCTTGCTGCAGCTGACATCTATCCGGCACTTGAGCGCGGTACAATTGACGCTACCGAATTCTCTCAGCCTGCGATCGACCTGAACCTTGGTTTCTATCAGGTTGCTAAGCACTACTACTTCCCAGGCTGGCACCAGCAGTCAACAACATTCGAGTTGATGATCAACAAAGCTAAATGGGATGCAATGTCTGAGCAGCAACAAGCTCTTATCACTCAAGTCTGCCGTGCGAACTACGCAATGGGCATGGCTGAAGGTGAAGCAATCCAGGGTAAAGCTCTTGCTGAACTGGAGTCAAAAGGCGTGACAATCCACCGTTGGCCTCAAGAAGTCCTGGACCAGTTGAAAGGTACTTGGGAAGAAGTGGCTGCAGAAATTGCTGCTGAAGACGAGTCCTTCAAGGAAGCATGGGAATCACTCAACGCGTTCCGCGCGGAATACAGCCGTTGGGGTGACCTGGGATACCTGAAGTAAGCTTCTGATAATAAAAAACTATCGAGCCCTGTCGTGAAAGCGACGGGGCTTTTGTAACCTTGAATTGATCAAGCTTCACTTTTTTAGAAAGACAATGCTGATCAGATGAAGTAGGTTAACCGGTTAGTGGTTATGAGTAGGAGGGGGATCCCAGATGCGATCATTGTTGGGAGTCAGTGATTTTATAGACAAGATATTGGGTTTCATAGCCAATATCGGAGCATGGCTAGGCCTGCTTCTTGTATTGGTGGTTTGCTACGATGTATCAAGCAGATATTTTGGCGTTCCAAAACCTTGGGGTTTGAACTCTACACAAGTTCAGGAATTTGAATATTGGTTACACACCTTCCTGTTTGCACTTGTTATGGGATTTGCATACACCAAACAGGCGCATGTTCGAATAGATCTTCTTAGAGAACAATGTAGCTCAAGGGTAAAATTCATAATAGAATCTCTTGGCATCGTCTGCTTCCTGATGACCTATGCAGTCATGGGCATCCTTTACTCTTATTCTTATGCTTACACTTCATTCCTTGAAGGTGAAGTTTCAAAATCAACCATCGGACTATCGAACATCTGGATATTGAAATCCATGATCCCGATAATGTTTGGTCTGATTTTTCTTGCCGGTCTTTCCAACCTGATTAAGTGCATCGCAGGATTAACAGGTGATCTACCTAAAGAGCGCTACCATGAAGCTTTGGGGGGAGATCACTCATGACTATTGTTGAACTACTCCCGGTGCTGATGTTCGCAGCACTGGCCTTGCTGCTTTTTTCCGGCTTTCCAGTGGCCTTTACCCTTGGTGGTATCGGACTTGGCTTCGGTGTGATTGGCCTTCTATTGGATGATTGGGCCTTTTCCTGGGCGCAATTCGGAACCATTCCTTCACGAATTTTTGGCGGTATCGCCGAGAACCTTATTTTGACGGCTATCCCCATGTTCATATTCATGGGAACGATGCTGGAGAAATCGGGTGTTGCTCGAGATTTGTTGAATTGTCTGCAGGTATTGTTGCGACGCGTACCTGGCGGCCTGGCTCTGGCTGTTACCCTGATGGGTACAATCCTTGCGGCCACAACCGGTATCATTGGTGCGTCCGTTGTGATGATGTCACTGCTTGCGTTACCGGTAATGATGCAACGTGGCTATGCACCGACCCTTTCAACCGGATCGGTGGCAGCTTCTGGTACACTCGGAATTCTCATTCCTCCTTCGATCATGCTTGTGATCATGGCGGATTTATTGAGCCGCTCACTAGGAAATCTGTTCGTGGCAGCCGTTATTCCGGGCTTCATGCTGTCTGCAATGTACCTGGTTTATATTGTTACGATCTGTACGATTAATCCAAAGCTGGCACCAAAGCTCCCAACCAATTTGGGGCCGCAGTCAGTGGGTGGTTACATCGTCATGCTGCTGCGTTCTTTCGTGCCACCGGTATTCTTGATTGCTTGTGTCCTGGGTTCAATCCTCGGCGGACTTGCAACACCAACCGAAGCTGCTGGTGTTGGCGCTATGGGCGCTGTAATCCTGGCCTTTATCAATCTGGTTGTTCTTCCGTCACTTGGTGTTCCTGAATTCCACTTTGAGGGTGAAGCAACTATTGATATGGGTGACGAAGAAACTGGAAAGGGTTTCTTTTCCGACTTGCGCAACTTTATGAAGACTCTGCATGAGACCGTGCTACGTACCGCGCTTACCAATGGCATGCTGTTTGGTATCTTTGTCGGCGCAACAATCTTCTCTTATGTGTTCCGCGCTCTTGGCGGTGATGCCTTGGTGGAAGGCTTCATTGAGCATCTTGGGTTGGGTCCTTGGGGCTTGCTGTTCATGCTGATGGCTATCACGTTCTTCCTTGGCTTCTTCTTCGACTGGATCGAAATCACGCTCATTGTGCTACCGGTATTTGCTCCGATCATTGCGGGGCTGGACTTCGGTGATCATGTGGCCAAGATCGAGGTTACCTATTGGTTTGCCATTCTGTTGGCTGTGAACCTACAAACCTCCTTCCTCACGCCACCCTTTGGGTTTGCTTTGTTTTATATGAAGGCGGTGGCACCACCTGAAGTGAAAATTCAGCAAATCTACATGGGTATTATTCCGTTTGTGCTCATTCAGCTCTGTGCATTGGGCCTCGTGATGGCATTCCCGGAACTCGCTCTGTGGTTGCCAAGAGTACTGCTCGGCACTTAAAGTCAAATTTCTTCGCGGTGACACTATCAAATGATTAGTGTCACTGCTTCTCATGGAGGAAACTGACATGCGTATGGAAGACAAGAATGCCATAGTTACTGGTGGCGCCTCAGGTTTTGGTGCGGGAATTGTAGAAAAATTTGTCGCTGAAGGCGCTCGGGTCATGATCGCTGATCTGAACATAGACGGCGCCAAATCAATGTCAGAAAGCTTGGGTCAACAAACCAGCGCCTGCAAGGTGGACGTTTCCAACGCTGAAGACGTAGCAGCTATGACCAAAAACACCATGGATACGTTCGGTCGAGTTGATATTCTCGTAAACAATGCCGGAATAACTCATTTGCCAACACCCATGGAGGACGTGAGTGAAGATGAATTCGATAGAGTGTTGGCAGTTAATGTGAAGTCCATTTACTTAACAGCCAAACACATTGTCCCAATCATGAAATCCCAAAAGTCTGGCAACATACTGAATATTTCATCCACTGCCGGCTTAAGCCCAAGACCTAAATTAAACTGGTACAACGCCACAAAAGGCTGGGTAAACACCGCTACCAAGACCATGGCAGTTGAATTGGCACCTGAAGGGATCCGGGTAAATGCATTAAACCCGGTTGCTGGTGAGACACCGTTGTTAAAAAGTTTTCTGGGAGAGGACACTCCAGAGATGAGAGCTAAATTTCTCTCAACCATTCCACTGGGACGGTTCTCAACACCGGAGGATCTAGGAAATGCTGCCTGTAACCTATGTTCGGATGAATCAAGCATGATCACAGGAGTATGTCTTCAAGTGGATGGCGGACGCTGTATTTAACGGATATTATATGTCGCGCTGCGCTAGACGTTGCTCACTCACTGTGCTCCAGTTTTGTCGTTTCTTCATGTCATGGATGTTCTGCTCAATAAACACCATATGGTCTATGGCTGCTTTACTTGCCAAATCCGGTTCGCCATCCAGAACCGCATCACAAATGGCAAGATGCTGTTCCAACAATTTGCTCCGATTTCCTGATTTTTCGTATATGACTTTCCGGTTTAGGAATACGTCATCCGAAAACAGTTTGTAGCACGAACGCATGGTGTGAACGAAAATGATGTTGTGCGTGCATTCGCATATTGTTGTGTGGAGTTCCACATCGAGCCTGGCTTCACGTTCAGTATCACGAGCCTCATGCGCAATCAGCATTTCATCCCTGATTTTCTTCAGCAAGCTCTTGTCAGCAGCAGTAGCGCGTTGTGCAGCCATTGCAGATGTGATGCTCTCCATTTCTTTGCGATACTCGAGATAGTCAATCTTCGCCTTGGTATTGCGCCCAATCAATTCTACAACTGGTTCGGCAAAGATGGTTCCGATAATGTTTGAAATATAAGTTCCACCACCGGGTTTCACATCGATCATGCCACGTTCTTCCAGAGATGCGAGCGCAGATCTAAGAATAGGGCGCGACACGTTAAGAGACTTTGACAACTCCCTTTCACTGGGCAATTTATCGCCAACACGCAACACGCCCTCAAGTATCAGGTTTTCAACTTGATTTTCCACTTCAAGTGCGATTGTACTATGTTCTATTGGCGTAAATATCATCAAGAATTCCAATTCTTTCCCATTCAAGATTAAGCTTTCAGCGCATCATTGGTCAAATTAATTGTCCGGACATAGTGAATTCACAGAGTTCTCAAAGCAAAACCAATAAGATTTGGAAAATTATGCGGCATTGTTCACGTGAATTGCTTTATTTTTAGCGCGCAAATTGGTAAAAAGTTTTTACCAAATGCTATGCGGCACATGCTGACACCTTGAATTGTCGGTGTTCCGGATAATATTCACTATCAAGATTGACAGCACGCGATAAAACGAACGAATAGTTGCTCATGTTTCAAAACTGCTTACTTTGTAAAATCAACTTATTCAGAAAACTGATACGGATTTCAACCGAAGTATCCAAGAATCCTATCCGAGTTGGGGTATAAAGCATGCAAACCAATTTCTCTATCTCACAGCTCTCAGATCCCAACATTGCAGAAGCAGACAAGATTTTACGGAACTGCGTTCATTGTGGATTTTGCACCGCCACTTGCCCCACATATGTGACACTGGGCAATGAACTAGACTCCCCGCGAGGCAGAATCTATTTGATCAAGGATATGCTGGAAAATGATCGTCCAGCTGATGAGCAGATCACCACGCACATAGATAGATGCCTGTCATGTCTTGCCTGTACAACAACCTGTCCCTCCGGTGTCGATTATATGCATCTAGTCGACTACGCACGCGTCAAGATCGAAGAGGAAAACAAGCGCCCATTTATTACTCGGGCAATTCGGAATGTGTTGTCCGTAATTTTGCCCTATCGGGAACGGTTTAAACTTGCCACACGTCTAGCAGTATTAGGCAAACCCGTAGCGCCTCTACTGGAAAAAATAGACGGTTTAAAACCAGTAGCGGCGATGCTGCGTCTCGCACCATCATCCTTACCATCAGCAAACGAATTTGTGAATCCAGGCGAATTCAAATCGTCTTCGCCAAGTGGAAAGCGTGTAACCATGCTAACCGGTTGTGCGCAGCCCGTATTGGATTCAGGGATAAACAAAGCAACGATTGAGTTACTTAATCGTCTTGGAACAGATGTGGTATTGCCACCTGGTGAAGCATGCTGCGGATCTCTTGTTCACCATATGGGTCGAGAAGAACAAGCTCATGACGCAGCTAAACACATGGTCGGCATCTGGCACGATGAAATGGAACAAAACGGACTCGATGCAATAATCATCACTACTTCCGGATGCGGAACCACCGTTAAAGATTACGGACATATCCTCAGACACGATCCGGAATGGGCAGAGAAAGCTAAACGTGTGTCATCCATCGTAATGGATATATCCGAATATCTTTCAAGCTTAGACCTTCCAGACCCGAGCAATGCAATCAAACTTCGCGTTGCCTATCACTCTGCTTGTTCATTACAACACGGTCAGAAAATAAAACTCCAGCCAAAGCAACTTTTAGCGGCTGCCGGTTTCGATGTGGCAGAAGCAGCTGAAGCTCATCTTTGTTGTGGTTCTGCCGGCACTTACAATATTATGCAGTCAGAGATAGCGAACCAGCTAAAGGAAAGAAAAGTCCGTAACATTGAAGCAGTGAAGCCTGATCTAATCGCTGCGGGCAATATTGGTTGTTTGACACAAATCGGCAGTGGTACGGAAATTCCTGTTGTTCATACAGTTAAACTATTGAACTGGGCCTTCGGTGGCAATCGTCCTGCAGAATTGGATAAGTTGTTCGATTAACCGCTTGATCTGAGATCCAATCTCATGACAACATAAACGCCGGTTAATCAATAACCATCTTCCTCAAATTGAAGGCGCGCTCCATATGCGAAATGAATTATCCCTGCGCGCTGTTCTAATCATGATCACGGGCATGATGTTCATCCCGCTAGGTGATGCAGCGGGTAAACTATTGCTCCAAAATCATTCAGTCGCTCCGATCTTCGTAGCTTGGGCAAGATTTCTCACCGGTGTTATATTTGTCTACTGCCTGTATATGGGTAGGGGATTCTCATTCGGGATCCTGCTTGACTGGAGAGTATGGCTTCGTGGCATTCTAATTACAGGTGCTATTTCCAGCATTTTAACAGCGCTACAAACAGAACCGCTGGTTGATGTATTCGCAGCCTTTTTCGTTGGACCGATCGTAGCTTATTTTGGGGCCTTCATATTTCTAAAAGAAGAAGTGACAAAGCTCAGAACAGTTCTACTGCTTATTGGGTTTTGCGGGACAATGCTGGTAATCAAACCGAACGTTAATTTCAGTGTCGGAATTGGGTTTGCCCTGTTTTCTGGCTGTTGCTATGGCGCATTTCTTGTGGCAACGCGCAGGCTTTCTGATTTAAGTAATGCTCGTACATTATTGATATCACATCTTTTTATAGGAACACTATTCATGTTCATACCCGCCATGAACCAAGTGCCGGATTTAACCGATGTAGATATTATTATGCTGCTGTTATGGAGTGGAATTGCATCGACAATTGGTAATTCTCTGCTTGTAGTGGCAAATAAGTTGGCTGATGCATCCCGTTTGGCACCTCTGGTATATACCCAGTTATTATCTGCCACAGTCCTTGGCGTAGTGATTTTCGCTGACTATCCTGATTGGATTGGGATTGTAGGTTTGCTACTTCTGTTTCTATCAGGTATCGCACCTCTATTTATTCCTGAAAGGTCATCCAAATGAGTACCGCTTCGATGAATATTCCGTTTCTCTCAGAACAGGCACTTGAAGCATTGAATTTGAGTGTAGATGAAATCATTAAAAGCATCGAGAAATTGATCCTGGGCGCAGAAAAGAATACGGTCTGGAGTGCTCCGAAAGCCGTGATCATGCCACCTGATGGCCGCTATATGATGGCCGCACTAGCTGCCATGGATGGGCCTTCACATTTGGCAGTCAAAACTGTTGTTCTGAACCCAGAGAACCCGGATAGAGGGCTTCCACAAATAAATGGACTGGTGACGATGCTTGACAGTTCAAGCGGCCTACCAGTGGCCATATTGGACGGAAACTGGATTACTGCTGTCAGAACAGCAGGCCTGAGCGCAACAGCTGCAAAACATCTGGCAAACAAAGATGCCTCTTCCATAGGTTTTGTTGGATGCGGTGTGCAAGCGAGAAGTCATCTGGAGACTTTCATGAAAATGTTTCCTATCAAATCTGCAAAGTATTTTGGGCGCGGCAAACCTAATATCGAGAAGCTGGAGGTTTTGTGTTCAGAGCTAGGGGTTTCTGTAGAGGTAGCAGAGAGCGGGCAGGAGGCCATTGAAAACGTAGATATCGTGGTCACATCAATTACGGCTACTGGCGGCCCTGAACCATTTTTGGACGCTCAAGGTCTTAAAACAGGAGCATTCGCCGCGATCACTGATCTTGGTGTTCCATGGATCAAAGACAGCTTTCAACACGTGGACCATGTCGTAATTGACGACGTCGCCCAGGAGATGTCCTTACCCAACAAATTGTGTAACCCTGATCATATATCAGGTGACATATCTGATCTGGTTACAGGTAAATTGAGTGTCGGCGATACACAGTCAAGCAAGAACGTATTTCTATTCAGAGGACATGCACTTGGGGATTTGGCCCTGTCATCCCTGGCTCTAACGCGCTTTCAAAATCAGTGACGCGTTTGGTCCGATAGAACTATGACGCTAGCTTATCTTCGCTTTTGCCGGCACTGCTGACATTATCTAGAAACAGATTTGCGTCATAGTCTTTGATGAAATTAATCAGGGTCAGCGGCGGAACCGCTTTAGAGATCAAAAAGCCCTGCGCTTCATCAATCCCATACTCGGATATGAGTTCCCAATCCCTGATATGCTCAACACCCTCGGCCACTGTTCGCATGCCCATCTCCTGAGCAAATTTAACGGCGACACTGACTGTCTGCGCTGAAAACTCATTATCATAGGCTGTGGAAACGAATGAACGATCGATCTTAAGTTCTGAAAATGGAAAATCCCGAAGGGTTTGAATGTTTGAAGAACCAGTACCAAAATCATCAATCGCCACATGAAAGCCTTGAATCCTAAGTCGTGATAGAACTTCAAGTGTCACGGCGTCCTGATTGAGAATACTGTTTTCAGTTATTTCAAAGCTGATGTTCTCAGATGACAATCCCGCACTATTCATCATTCCGTAGAGGCGATCTGGAAGCGAAACATTGCGCAGCATTTGCGGAGAAAGATTTACAGCGAAAGAAAGGGATGGATCAGAGGCTAGGAAGGTCTTTGCGTCGCGAAGCACTTGTGAGAAGAGGTTAATAGTGAGTTCCTCAATTCTGCCATTATCTTCTGCAAACTCAACGAAGCAGGATGGTGCAACGAAGTTCCCATCATATCTTTCCCACCGTGCAAGAGATTCTGCACCTTTGATTTTCCCTGTCACCACATCAACCTTCGGCTGATAGTAAGGTTTGATTTCACCGCTTTGTAAAGCAAAGGAAAAGTCTGATTGAGTAATGACCACTTCCTGAAAATCATCAGCCACTTCAGATGCAGTGTCTTTATGAGCCAGGAAGACCGTATCCATGGATGTTTTGTTCAACGGTTTGGCTAGGTTACCAATCAGCTGAAGATTGTGCATTTTTGCCAGACGCCCGGCGTGCTCCAATATCCCGCTACCGACACCAGACAAGATCGCAAGCTTGTTTTCATAAGCCATGTTCTTTAAATGGCGCAGGAACTCAATCCCATCCATGTTTGGCATTTGAAGATCACTAACAATCAGATCGATATTCTCAAATTCCACTTTCAGGATTTCGAGCGCGACCGCAGGATCTGTTGCACTCCTGATCGTATTTGCTAATTGCTGCCCGGAAAAATATGCCGAGAGAATCGCAATCTGTGTGGGGTCATCGTCGACCAATAAAATAGTATTGTACATGCCCATCAAAACCTCTTGGGAGACAATGTGTAATAATCACACATTCAGGTTAATATTTTTAAAACAAGCATTTAGGTGCGTCATTGTGCCCTGACCCCAGACACTTCTTCACCTGATTGATTTAAATTGTCGTTCAAAGCTGACATAACAGCCTCGTGTTGTTCTTTTATTGCTTCGTAACCTTGCCTAAAAGTTTCAGTATCTGTTGAACCGGAAAGCGCAAGTTGTTCTATCTCAGCGCATTGTTTGCCAAGAGCAGCGGCACCAATGTTCATACTCATAGACTTAAGTGAATGTGCGGACCGGGAAATCGTATCCAAGTCTTCAGACACGACACCATCCCGCAATGAATCCAATACTGCTGGACTGTTGTCCACGTAGAGTTGATGCAATTGGACAATGGTCGTTTCAAACAAATCTCCGCTGATTTCCTTCAGGTTTTCCAACAAGCTCTCATCAAACAACGAGTTGGAACCCTCTGCTTGTATGTCAGCAGAAACAACCGCGCTTTCCGTTTGGATAACAACTTCTTTGTCTGAATCCAGCCAACGCATAAGGCAATCACCGATAGACTGAATCGTGAATGGTTTCACAACGATATCGTCCATTCCTGATTCTTCAGCTTTAGTGGAAATTTGCTCTAGGATATGTGCAGTAAGCGCAACAATAGGCGTACGCGAAGCATTCCTTTCCAATTCAATCGCTCTGAGTCTTGCAGTGACTTCAAATCCATCCATCTCAGGCATACTGCAATCCATCAACACAAGATCGAACGTTTTAGCCCTGAATTGTTCTATTGCCTTAAGGCCATCCTCCACCACTATGGGAACGATATCAAAGCGAGAGAGTGCTTGGATTACAACCTCTCTGTTGACCGCACTATCGTCAGCTACCAGCACGGTTGCTCCTTCATAAGACCGCAGAGAAACCGTATTTTGACTGGTAGATGCTAGTAGTTGCCTTCCATATACAGTTCCGTCTGCCACACGCTTGAGAATGTCCAGAATTGCGAAAGTGGAGACCGGCATTTCAAGAATTTCATGAACACGACCATCTTTGATCAGATCATCAAGATTGGCCTCGCCAAGCTTGGTAACCGCCACACCAAGTGAGGGGAGGTGCTCAGGATTCATATCCCGGATCACATCACCTGTCGCGAAAATCATGTCAAAGTGAGATAAGCCCTCATGTGATCCATTCCCTGGTTCTTGATGCGTTACCTGCACGCCAACTTGAACAAGGGAGTCGACGAGAACCTGGTTCATTTGAGAATTTGGATTGATCACGACTGCCGTAAGGTTTTCGTGCCGAGGCACATCAATCGTTTTGTCCATCTCTAGCGGCAGGTGGAATTCAAAGGTTGAACCCGCACCAAACTCACTTCGCACAACGATTTCACCATCCATTGCTTCGACAAGGCGCTTGCAAATTGGGAGGCCAAGTCCAGTGCCGCCGAATTTCCGGGTGGTTGTTTGATCCGCCTGACTAAAGCTTTCAAACACTTTCTCTATGCTTTCCTCGCGGATACCAATACCCGTGTCCACGACGGAAAAAACGATACTCTGCGGGGTGTATTCTGGAGAAACAACCTGAATATTGATTGTCACAGATCCTGTTTCAGTGAATTTGAGAGCGTTATTTATCAAATTGCCCAGGATTTGGTTTAGCCTCGTGGGATCAGCCATAATTGTTCTGGGCACCGTTGGAGAAACCATACAAGATAAGTCCAGATCCTTTTCATTGGCTTTTTGCCAAAACAGGCTCATCACGTCTTCCACGAGCCTTTGCACATCCACCTCGATCTTCTCAATCTCCAGTTTTCCAGACTGAATCTTTGAGAAATCAAGAATGTCATTGATGATCGCCAACAGACTCTTACCTGATTTCATAATGACATCCGCGTACCGTTGATACTTCGGCGTAAGTTCTGCAGTTGCCATCAGTTCCGACATAAGCAACATACCATTCATAGGTGTTCTTATCTCATGGCTCATAGTAGCAAGGAATTCGGACTTCGCAGCATTAGCATGCTCTGCCGCATCCTTCGCTATCAGCAACTCCCTTGTTCTGTCTTCAACCTTCAATTCAAGCGTATTCTGATAGTCAAGAAGTGCCTTGTCTCTGGTCTGAATATCAGAAAGCATTTGATTGAATGATTTCGATAACAGCCCGATTTCACCTTTATAGCTTTCATCAGCTCTCTTGGAGTAGTTGGCACTTTCACCGAGTTCTGACATTAAGCCGGATAGCAGTTTTACCGGCTTGGTAACTTTCGCGACCACACCACGGGCTATAACTATTGCAATCACGGCGGATACCATAGCAAGCAATAGGTTGAAAAAGATGTTTCTAAGAAACGCATCCCGGATATCAGAAACATCAACAAGCATTTGAAGAGAGCCAAGTTTCGAGCCAGCTTTGATGATGTCATCTTCAACCCAAATTCTGTCCTGGAATATCGAAAGTGCACTGTCAGTTTGCTTCTGATCGCTACTTAAGGTTACTTCATAACCCATTTCGGCGAATGTATTTCCGTTCTCCATAACCACTTTGGCAAACATGAAATTCTCAAATTTACCAATACCAGTCAAAGTTCTCTGAACTGACCTCACATCATTATTAGAAAGCGGAGTGGCAATCGAAGCTGAAAACACTTTTGCAGTGCCTTTGAACAATTGCTTCTGTTGCTCAAGTTCCCTTTCGAATCCAAACCAGGATAACAAGCCCGATGCAACAACGACTGCGCAGAAGATTATGGTTCCCAGATACACTGAGAGCCGAAACCCTAACTGGTCTGTCTTTTTAATGTTTTGCTCAGACTTGGACATAGATTACATCTAACTGAAAAAACAGAAGAATTAGTAAAGATAAACCCTGCCAGAAACCATTTTGGCAGGGTCGATAATACTAAAAGTGTATCAAAACGGTTTCATGTCCGGATCTGTAACACCGTTTCCCTGTGCCAAACTCGCTTAATCAACAAAATATCAGATTTCTCAAGATCAAGAGAATTACCTAAGTCACTATTTTCATTGACATAATTGAAACGCACGACAGTGAAGACGTGCTGGCACATTAATTGCTGCAATATTCGAACATGATCGGCAAATGATCAATTTCGTCCAGCGGGTTTAAGGAATAGGGACTTTAAATGCTAGGATTTGCGGCAAACCGGAGTCTATTGGAAGAGTCATACTTGGAAGTCACCAAGCCTGATTTTCAGAGTGTCTCCAATGTTTTCAATCAAGTAAACATACAAATTCATTTCACATTGGCTGGATTGGCTAGTGATTGGATTGATTTGGAAAACCACTCATCCATTTCACCCTTTCAGAGATATAATTGGGTGAGATCGTTATTTGAAAGTACAAATCTTGATATCACCGGAAAAGCAGATCTCACCAGCAAACCATTTTTCATTTCTGGTTACATAGGCTCGAAACTCATCTTTGTGCTTCCGTTGGTCAAGGAAAAAAATCTACTTGGTGAATCTGTAAGATGGCTTGGTTCTGAATTATCCGACTACAACGGTCCGGTTGTTCGTAATGAATACGCACGCTTCCTTGGCAGAGAAAATTTTGATCGCATCATCGCATTGATCAGATCAAATTTTCCAGCTGCAAATATGTTCTATCTGACACGCAATCCTGAATTTCAGAATGAATTCCTTTTTCATTTTGACAACGGTCATTTTTGGACTGCTGAATATGACTCTCACAAATTGGAGTTACATAGAGACTGGAAATCTTTGCTTGCAAACAGGCGGTCAAAAAAGTCCAGACAGAGATTGAGAAGCAAACTAAATGCACTCAAAAAAGACGGCAAGATAGTATTCCGTCAGGTTCGGAATAATCTTGAACGCAAAATCCTGACAGAAAAACTTCTTTCATGGAAATCAGATCATCTTGAAAAAATAGGCCAGAGGAATCCATTCGGCTCGGAACAAACTCCAAGCAACCTGAGAAAAATCATTGAGAATTCCATTGCAGACGACGGTGATGCTTCACTTCGTCTATTTGGAATATTTAAAGACGGTCAGCTGGTTGCAGGTATGTTGGCCTTTGTGGATGAAAACAAGTTTTACTACTTGGTCTCAGCCTATTGTCCGAAATTGCCTTCAAAATTCTCTGTGGGAACTCACTTGCTAATGAAGACAATGGAACTGGCAAGTAGATCCGGATTGTCTGAATTCGATTTTCTGATCGGTGATGAGGATTACAAATTCGATTGGAGCAGTGACCGGATCAAGCTGCACCACATTGCAGCACCAATTAACTCAAAGGGACAAATTGTTTGTCTGGCACAATACACCGGCATGACAATCAAGAAATTTGTTTGTTCGCAACCAAAACTCAAATCCAAAATATTAAGCACCGTGATCTGGTTGAGAAAGCTCAATCAAAAGGCAGTTCAGAAAAACGCAAGCGCTGCACAATCTGAAACCGAGATACTTACCCAAAGACTAATCAGAGTGATGGGCAAAAGTCACAACGCCGACACTCTAAGTGAAAGAATTGGGGATTAAGATGACTAAACCAATGATATTGCTACTTGGAAATTACCGTCCATCATTAACGATAGCCAGAACTTTCCATGAAAAGGGCTTCAAAGTTGCAGTTGGCACACACGGCTGTGAGAGGCTTTGCCAGCATAGTAATGCAGTTTCAATGATGTGGGCCCATTCTTCTCTGGACAGGGGCGCAAACGTTTTGGCAAACGAAATTAAGGAGTTTCACAACTCCCACCCGGAGTTGATTGCAATTTTTCCGGTGGCCGAAGAGTATGTACGACTTGTAGCGAACAATGAAGAACTGTTTTCCGAGTTACCAAAAATCGTGACGATGGACAGTGATCTGGTAAAAACCTGTCTGAACAAGGAAAAACTGCTCAACATAGCTAAAGACGTTGACGTTCCTTCTGCACCTTTCACCCATACAAGGGGATTGCAAGAAGCATTGAATGCGGGCGAGTGCATTACCGGCTATCCAATGATCATCCGGCCAGCTGATTCAACAAAGCGGATTGCAGGCAACAAAGCAGTCACTGTATTCAGTGAAGAGGAACTATTGGAATTTTTCTCAGAACTGAAAAATGAAAATCAGGAACTTCTGGTTCAAAGACTGTTCGAAGGCAAACGCCATAACGTTTATTTCGCAGCGATTGATGGTCGTCCAACCAGATTACTTCATGCAGTAATCAACCGTACAGATAAACTGGATGATACAGGTCTGGCAGTCGAAGGCGTTACACTTAGAACGGATCATGAATTGGTTAGCCAGACTGAGAGAGTCCTCTCAAAGTTGAACTACACAGGCATTGGCTGTGCTCAATTTCTTGTCAATGAAAACTCTGGCAGCACTTCCTTTCTAGAAATCAACCCAAGAATTGCCGGAAACCACGCACTTCCAGAATTTGCCGGGCTTAACCTCGCTTGGTTCAATTACGAGCGAGTAGTGAAGAACAAAACAATCAAGAAGAAAGTTCTCGCCAAGGACGGTATCAAGTATTCCTGGCTTGGAGGCGACTTGATGGGTGCAAAGGTTGCTTATTTGCGCGGTGAAATTAGCGCTTCCGAGCTTCTGAAATGGACTACCAAGGCAGTCATCACCGCTATTCAATCAGATCTTTGTATCGATTTCTCAAAACGTGACCTGAAGCCCGGAATTCGGGGAATACTCAATGTACTTCCACGCTTGGCCAGGTGGAAAAAGCGGGAAATCAATCCGGGTGAAAACACAATTTACGCAAACGAACAGCGGAGAGCATCGTGACCACTTCTTATTTTTTTGAAGATTTTCAAAACTACTTGGACAAAGAAGTTCAAATTTTGAACTCTGAAATGTTGCTCTCTGAAGCGAAGACCGAGCCATCTGCCAAGTTGGAATATGTATCCGGCCAGCAATGGGATAGAGAAGCGATCAAATTCTCAGACATCATTCCTGAACAAACCGCTTCGTTTAACAAGGGCCATTGGGGAACAGACAATATTGAGCATATGCTGTTCAAAGAAGCAGGTATTACGATCGGCGGAGCAACTGCGATTGTCAAAAAGCTTCCTTTAATTGGCTCAGGAATCGCAATCGTCAAATGGGGTCCAGTCTGCCAACTCGAAGGCAGTTCATTTGATCCGGTAACATATTCCAAGATTATTGCTGCAATAAAAGACGAATATTGCAGCAAGAGAAATCTGCATTTGACAATTATGCCGCTCGGAAAACCTGAAACAGCTGACCTGGCGCAGGCTGTATTGCTTCAGCAAGGCTTCGACCTCGGAAATGGCATGCCAGCACCAGAACGATATTTGGTGAACGTTGCGAATGATTCAGAAACGTTGATGAAAAACCTGGATCAGAAATGGCGCTACAATCTCAGAAAAGCACTAAAGAACGAATTCGAAATTGAGATTGTTGAACCCACTTATGGTCTCGAAAAATTCTCAGAACTTTATGAGAAAATGCTTTCTCGCAAACAATTTCTGGATGCCTCTGCTTTCGATGCTCTACAAACCATTTTTGAAGAGGGTAACGAAGCATTAAAGCCAATTGTGGTGCTGGTTTCACACAATGGCGAAGTGACTGCAGGTGGTGTATTCCACATGGTTGGTGATATGGCCAGCTACATGTTTGGTGCCACAGACGATCGTGCGCTTCGTCTAAAAGCCGGTTATGCGTTGCATTGGTGGGTTGCGCAATATCTGTGCGAAAACCAGAACATCCATTGGTACGACTTGGGTGGAAATGACCGTGACAGCGGTCTTCACCAATTCAAAAAAGGTTTCGTTGGCAAATCAGGACAAATAATTGATTGCCCGCCGAGATATCATTATGCAACTTCGTTTACCGCAAAACTGACTGGCTTTGCAGCATTTCAATTGCGTGATGTGTTGTCAGGCCTAAAACGATCTATTCACTCATGGACAAAACGCAAGTAATCCCATGAAAGACTACGTTCAAAAATTCAAGAGATTTTGCCTAATCTTCTCTGCACGAATAGCAGGGGCGGGGGCACTCTTTGCAGCCAATTTATTGATTGCAAGAGAACTTGGATTTGAGAATCTGGCCACTTATGCGGTCTTTGTCTCATTCGTAAGCATTGGTGCAGTAATTGTTTCCAGTGGTTTTCCGGCCGTGGCGCCAATTTTCGTTACTGAATATTCAACTCTGGATAAGCCAGGATATATCAAAGGATTCGCAAGAAAGGCTTTGGGGCAGGGTGCAAAGCTCTGCTTCCTCCTATCAGCCATCTTCATTTGTCTTTGGACCTTGAACTTGGATACATCATTATTTGCTCGGATTGATGTTGTGATTGCAATCATGATTGCAATTTATGCAACAGCTCTCCTTAGCCTCAATGGTTCAGTTCTGGTAGGGATGAAGAAACAGGTTGCAGGGCTTTTACCTGAAACCTTTATTCGCCCGGTAATTTTTCTGGCGTTCCTCACCGCATTTCTATGGTTTGGAAATTCAAACGAGATAGACGTCGTATTGTGGTTGATTACCGGTTCGTTGTTAGTGACCTGTGGAATAGTCGCTCTACGCGATCGAAATATCTATAAGAGGATTACAAGTGAGGAAACTTGCAGTGAGAACACCCGATGGAAATCCGCCGCTTATCCCTGGATGGGGATAAGCTTGTTATGGGATTTCATGATCGACCTGGTTATCCTGCTAGTGAGTATCATGGCGTCTTCCATTGAACTGGCTATTCTTCACATCTGTTTCAGATATCGTGTACTTGCCGGCTTCGGAATGCGAACAATCCACACACTAATGATGCCAGAGATCACTCAGGATTGCGTGAAAAAAGACAAACAAAAATTGCAGTCAAACATATTACTGTTGAATTCGGTTTCATTGGTTTACTCGTTGGCTGTTCTACTGGCATTCGCATTATTCGGCAGCTACGCACTCGCCATTTTTTCACCCGAAGCTGCCTCTTCTGTACCTGTATTATTGCTGGTTACAAGCACTATGATAATCCGTGCCGCATTTGGTCCTGGACCCTTATTGTTAGCCATCCATGGATTACACAAATACACACTAATAAGCAGCATCATTGGATTGTCGTTAGGCGGAGCTTTTATCCTGACTACTTACGACACCATAGGAATTATCTCTGCAGCCATAGGTTACACGGGAGCAAACTTGATCATATCGGCATCATTGTGGATCTTGGCCAAACGTAAAACCGGAATAGACACATCTATCTTTGGTGGCATTTCGCGACGCTTAAAATCTTCGAAAAACAGTCCAGTCCCTTCGGCCGGATGATCGAGAAATGACATCCATCAATAAATAGAGTTATTCGGCAGGTATTCTATCCATCATGCCACTTCGGGGGTGATTGAATTTCCCCACATACCGCACCAATCCATCGTCTCACGATAATCATGGATATCCTCAAATTGGGTCCACGGCCAATCACTACCCCATACAATTTGATCAGGGCCGATTGATTCATATAGACACTTGAATAATGGAATGCAGAGTTCCGCCGCCTTTCGGGAAGGCATACCTTTAAAAATGCGATAAGGCCCGGAGGCTTTCACGAATACTCGGCCCAAGGGCGCATTGCGGATGGCAATTTGACCACTATCACCACACAACGTTTCCACATCTGGCATACCAAAGTGGTCAACTACAACGGTTTGCACATGATTTAGTAATACAGGCAGAATTTGAGCAAGCGCCCACCCCGAATTATAAACCTCTAAATGCATTCCTAGCTTGTCGAGCATTTTGAACAATGCAAGCCAGTCTCTGATCTTAAAGGTTGAAGAGCATCCTCCACTTATGAGATTTAGCCTGATCCCAATCACACCCAACTCATTCAACTCTTTGAGTTGTGTGAAGTCTATGTCCGGGTTCACAACAACTACGCCACAAAACTTGAGCTTTTCTTCGCTACTGGTCTCCTTTAGGAAATCCAGTAAATAGTTATTGTTAGTTCCTAAAAAGCTTGGTTGAACAAGAATAGCTCCGCCAATATTGTTACTTAAAAGGACGTCTCTGAAATCTTTCCAGGGAGCATTATTTGCCGGAGTATAACGGCGGGAAGAAATAAGTTGTTGATTAATGTCAAATACATGAGCATGCCCGTCAAGACGACCATTCGGGACTTGCATAAGTTTATTTGCCCCCGCAGTAATAATAGTCATTCAGCTTGACTCTACATCTTCTATATAGAACTATAACCATATTACTAACCTTTCGGAAACCATAATGTCAATGATATTGAAGCTAACCTTGGATGGAGATCACCGTTTACCACTTTATCAGCGGTTAGCCGACGCAATCAGGCGTACTGTTATCAACGGAGAGCACAAACCTGGAGATAAACTTCCTTCAGAAAATGTCATATCTCGCGAATTGAAATTGTCGCCCGGAACCGTAAGGCAGGCACTAGCTCAACTGGTTGATGAAGGGCTGCTGGAACGCAAACATGGCAAGGGCACCTTCGTACGTGCTCCTAATTTTGATGATGCACTTTTCAGATTTTTCAGAATGAGAGGCGAACACGGAGAGATCCTGAAACCGGAGAGTGTCATTCTCAATCGTGAGTTGGACATGTTTCCTGAATCAATTGTGGAACACTTTGAGGAGCACTACGGCATTGGCGCCATCAATATGAGCAGGCTCCGGAAAATAAACAACGAAACTGTCATGATGGAAGATATTTGGCTTCCCAGGGATCCTTTCGAAAAATTCCTTGACGTACCTGTCTCAGAAATTGGCGCATTGTTATATCCCGCTTACAGTGCAATTTGTGGTCTGGTGATTGTCAATGTGACGGAGTCCATCACGGTTGGTCTAGCAGATGAAGAAACAGCAGAAACACTTAACGTAAAAGTGTCAGAGCCAATTGTTATTATTGACCGTATGGCTTTCGGGTATGGAAATATGCCGCTGGAATGGCGAAGATCCAAGGGGTTGGCATCGCAGTTCCAGTATTTTGTGGAAATTCGTTAGCGCGAATAGCGGAGGAGAAACTAATGAAGAAAATGATTGGAAGTTGTGTAGTAGCCGTGGGAGTTGGCTTACTAACGATTACGTCCGCTTGGGCACAAGTACGAGAAGTACGGATTGCAAGTCATGTGTCAGAGCTGTCTCCATTGCATGCACAGTCAAAAATGTTTGCAGATGAGATTGAAAAGAAATTGCCAGGCCAATTCGAATTCAAGCTTTTCCCTGGCGGTCAGCTCGGCAAAGAAAAGGCATTGATTGCAAACATTCAGGCCGGATCGCTGGAAATGATAAACGTGGCTTCCGGCATCATGAAGCTCGACAAGAAACTCGGTGTGTTTGATCTGCCTTGGTTATTCAACGATAGAGCGCATGTGCAACGCGCCATGAAGGCTGGGCTGGAAGATGCTGTGCGCGCAAGAATAGAAGAAGTGGGTGGTATGAAAGTAATCGGAGTTTATGAAAATGGATTCCGTCACGTGATCAATTCAAAACGCACTGTAACCACACCAGCTGATCTCGATGGCCTGAAAATCAGAATATCAGGCGGCAAATTCAGACAGGGTGTGTTCCAAAAAATGGGAGCAACACCTCAAAAGGTCTCCTGGGGCGAAACGTTTACAGCACTACAAAGTGGCGTTGTGGACGGTGCGGAAGCTGCTGCATATGGATTTTATGAGCAGAAACACTTTGAAGTAGCTACACATCTTTCAGCTACTGGTCATGTCTACACACCTTCGTTCCTCGTTGCTTCTAACGCATTCTTTGCAAGCCTGACACCAGAACAGCAAAAAGTGTTTACAGAGGTCGGCAGGGCAATAACAGACGCAGCCTATGAGAAGTCCGCTGAATTAGAAAATAAATACCTGACCGAGATGAAAGAGAAACTAGAGGTAAACACCGTTGACCTGAAAGCTTTTCAGGCAGCAACCGCATCTTCATATGATGACTACACCTCAAGTCAGGGTGATGAATATCTGAAGTTTGTGAACGACACGACAAACTAAAGGATTTAGTTTGATACTTAGATACATTGATAGAGCGGTCGAAGCGATAGCGGTTTCTGTATTCGCGGCTTCGACCGTCCTCATTTGTCTCAATGTGATAAACCGCTATTTCGTTCTCGAATTTATGCGCAACATTTCAAGAAGCTATGAATGGTTTACACCTATATATCTCTCCGTTCGAGGAGCGCTTGGCTCCGTCAGTGTTACAGCGGATGAAGTGCCTGGCTTACTGTTGGTATGGATTTCCTTTCTTGGGGCTTATCTTGCCTTGAGACGGGAAGGGCACATTAATTTTGATATGCTCGTCAATAAACTGCCCAAAGGGCTACAATCACTGATTACTCTTATAACCACTACATTGATCGTCTCGTTTTTCGGTGCGCTGCTGTGGCAATCCGTCAGGATGATCAGGGTATCCGGCAGAACAGAAATTGAAACCATGGAAATTGCGCAGGGTTATTTCATGGCAATACTGCCAATCGCCAGCGTTCTCTTCATAATTGCTGTCCTCTATCGAACGTTCAAGTCTTTTCGAGATTGACATAAAGGGATCATCGAATGGGCTGGATGGTCATTCTTCTACTGTTCTTTCTGATACTGATCGGGATGCCCATTGGCTTTGCGCTGATGATTGCAGCAACCATAGCCATGATGATCTCCGGGATAGACATTATCATGGCACCCATACAGATGTTCAGTGGAGTAAACAAAGTCATCTTACTAGCAATTCCGCTTTTCATCTTCATGGGCGAATTGATGGTAGCAACCTCGATTGCGGACAGAATAATACAATTCGCCCGGAGCCTGGTCGGATGGATGCGCGGTGGCCTCGCACATGTGAATGTGGTCACATCGATGTTTATGGCTGAAATGTCAGGTTCTGCGGTCGCCGACGCCGCAGCCATGAGCAAAGTATTTGTACCTTCCATGCAGAAGCAGGGTTATCCCAAAAATTTTGCTGCAGCCGTGACAGCTTCAAGTGCAACCCTAGGAATTATTATCCCCCCTTCGATACCCATGGTGCTTTATGGGGTCACGACCAATACGTCGATAAAATCTCTGTTCCTCGCTGGTATCATCCCCGGGATTCTACTGGGCGGCGCATTTATGATCACCAGTTACATCTTCGCAAGAAAGGAAAAACACCCGGTAGATGCAAAGTTTTCCTTATCCGGTTTAGGTTCGTCATTTCGATATGCATTTGTACCGCTGATGATCCCGTTATTCGTACTGGGTAGTTTGATCGGTGGATTCGTTACTCCAACAGAAGCCGCGGCAATCGGAGTTGTGGCTGCATTGTTTTTTGGATGGATCGTCAAACGAGATCTGGGCTTTAAAAAAATATATCAGTTAGCCGCAGTTTCAGTTCATCAAACATCTGTTGTGATGATGATCATCGCGGGGTCTGCAGTTCTCGGTCAGTTTTTGGCAAATGAAGAAATACCCCAACAAATTGCAGCAGGTCTTGGAGAAATTACAGACAACTTTGTTCTGCGCATGTTAATGATCAACCTGTTCCTCTTGTTCCTTGGCATGTTCCTTCACGCATCAGCGGCCATTATCGTGGTTGTGCCCATGTTAATACCGCTTTCCAGGGAAATGGGAATTGATCCGGTGCACTTCGGCGTAATTGTTTGTCTAAACCTCGGCATCGGCCAACAGACCCCACCGGTTGCATCTGTATTGCTGACGGTATGCTCAGCAACCGGACTCAAGATTGAAGAAGTCATGAGTTACAGCCAGTGGTTCATTCTTGCGATGTTCATCGTTTTGATGTTGGTAAGCTTTCTACCGGTGACCGCATTGCTTTTCGTATAAGGACCGGATCTGGAGCCAAATTTGCTTTTCGTTCAAAATTGGTTCGTTCTGAAAGTTCCCAATCAAGAATTCGTTATTTCACAATTGCAGATTCTCTTCTCAGCGCACTTGACAGCTAACTTCATTATAAAATACCTATCAGTAGATAGTTTTATCTATCGGTAGATATACAAATGGCAATGAGAGTGGAATCCAAAAAAGGAGAGAAGAATGAAAATTTATGACGTGGAAAATTTTCCCAACCCGGCACGTGTTCGTATTGCTCTTGCAGAAAAAGGCGCAACAGACAATGTGGAGTTCATCAACGTTGACGTAATGAATGGCGAACATCGAAATTCAGAATTTAAAGCCAAGAACCCAAATGCGGGTGTACCAATACTGGAATTAGATGATGGCACTTGTATCGCCGAGTGCACAGCCATTACAGAGTATATTGATCATGAGTTCTCTGGTGGTCCATCACTGACTGGCAAATCCTCCAAAGAACGTGCAGTCATTCACATGATGCAGCGCCGCGCTGAGCAAAATCTTCTGGATGCTGTGGGAACTTACTTCCATCATGCTACACCTGGCTTGGGACCGGATTTGGAAACTTACCAGAACAAGGAATGGGGTGAGAAACAAAAACAAAAAGCTCAAGATGGAATGCGGTACTTTGACAAGGTTCTTGCTGAACAGCCTTACATCGCCGGAGATGATTATTCGATGGCAGATATTACTGCGTTTGCAGGTTTGGCATTCGCTGACTTCGCACAAGTCGAAATTCCATCTGAATGTTCCAATTTGGTTGCATGGCGGGAAAAAATTGCGTCACGCCCCGCAATCGCCGGATAACGTTATTAGTCGGGGAGGCAAAACCTCTCCGACAAATTATCTAGTTATTATGGGAATTTGTGTTGTCCGGATTCGAATCAATCATCGACTGAACTCAGACGATTGAAATAGGTTTAATATATGCGCACTGCACATTCATCAAAGCCTTTTTGCAAGAATCCAAATTTGACATTACGACGTTCAAGTGACATATCTATCTACTGATAGATTACAAACAGGTGCGATATGTCTATTACCATTGATTTGTTGAATGCCGCTGAAAAAAGAATGCGCAGGGGCGGATACAATGCTGTAAGTTTTCGTGACTTGGCACAGGATACAGGGATCAAGAGTTCCAGTGTCCATTATCATTTCCCAAAGAAAGAGGATCTGGCGAATGCGCTGATCCAACGTTACGCGGAAAGATTTTTCGACGCCCTTACTCAGGTTTCTGCAAAGAGCAAAACTCCACAGGGAAAACTGAATGCATTTACCAAAGTTTATAGATCCGCACTGGTAGAAGACGATGCCTTATGTCTTTGTGGACTTCTTGGAGCTGAGATCGCTGGTCTTCCAGAACCTGTTGCCAATGGAGTGCAGGCATTTTTTCAAGCGAACATTAAGTGGGTATCTGATGCGCTGCCGGAAAATATGTCAGCTTCAACCCGCCATAAAGCCGCCAGCACGGTTGTCGCAGCACACCAGGGTGGAATGATGCTCGCAACCAGTCTTGACGATGTAAAATTGTTCGATGCCATAGCATCTACAGCTGTCAAGAACGCCTTATCTTGAAAATTAAACTCTAGTGAATTCACATCCTGACCTTCTTGATGTTCTTATTGTTGGCGCGGGCTTGTCCGGCCTCGCTACGGCTTATTCTCTGTCACATTCAGGAAAATCACTTTTGGTTCTTGAAGCTCGTTCTGAAGCTGGCGGAAGAATACGCTCAGTAACTAACCAAGATGGTGCTGCAATTGCTGATCTGGGTCCAAGTTGGGTTTGGCCGGAATTCCAACCCACAGTCGCAAATTGGATAAGAGAGTTAAATCTGTCTACCAAGCCTCAGTTCACCAATGGAAATGCGATTTTGGATCATGGACCGGGAATGGAAGCGCAAATCGGATTTTTTCCGGATCAACAGGGCAACATGGTCATTGATGGCAGGACCATTCGTCTTGTTTCTTCAATATTGGATAAACTTCCCAAGGAGGCAATTCAGTATCAGTCGAAGGTCAAATCCATAGAATTTTTGACGAACCAGAACCAAATCAAAGCTACGACAGGTAGTGGCAGCACATATCTTGCAAAAAAGGTAGTGGTAGCACTCCCGCCAAGAATTGCGCTTGAAAGAATTGAATGGCTACCTGAACTTCCAGTCGAATTGGTTCACGATAGCAGACACACGCCCACCTGGATGGCTCCCCATGCCAAGGTTTCATTGGTGTATGAACAACCATTTTGGAGAGATAGGGGATTATCCGGAAGAATATTGAGCCGAGCAGGGCCAATAGTGGAAGCGCATGATCATTGCTCTAATGACCTGTCCGTAGCGGCTCTATGGGGATTCATTGGCTGGCCCCCAGACGTAAGACAACAACACAAACACGACCTGGAAGAACAAACACTATTACAGTTGAAAAGGTGTTTTGGTGAAACAGCTCCTATGCCACACACCATAAAGATAGAAGATTGGTCTCTCGACCCGTTGGTTGCCACAAGTGAAGATCTGGTTTCAGTTGCAGGTCATCCAACAGTCAGACCGCAGTCCATGCGTGAATTCTACTATGAAGGGAACCTAGTATTCGCTGGATCAGAAACTGCTGAAAGAAGTCCAGGACTTATTGAAGGTGCATTGGATGCAGCTGAACGTGCAGCAAAGCAGATTCAAAAATCATTGTCGGCTCAAGATGTTTGAGGATTGTGTGAATTAAAAAGACTACACTCACCATTTGAGTGTAGTCTTGCTATTAAATCGTTCTTAGTCGTCAAGACGAATGATCGCTGGACCATCTACTGGATCATACTCAGGCAGTCCCTTACCAGGCTTTTGTCCCAACTGGATGATCCGCGGACCGCTACCATCCTGATAATAGCGATAACCACAATTATGTCCGCTCGGGCAGAATTCGCGACCTGAAGGCCCAAAACGGCCATCAGCGGAAGGACCATCCAAGATTACGCCACCGATTGCCTCATCCTCAAATCCCAGGTTACCGACAGGACGATCTCCAAACAGGCGGAATTGAGAACCATCAGGAGTAGCAAAAATCGTTGCACCACTATTCTGAGGAATTACTGGTGTAAAGACTCTTGGCTTATCAAATGAACTGTAAACGCCGCTCTTACGCGTTCCACCGTGACGAAATACGTTTTTCGCCTTGTATCTGTTACCACTATAACCGGTATTGCCCCTGTGTCCTGAGTATCCGTTGTATCTGGAATAACCCTTACGACCTGAGAATTTTCCTGATCCCTTAATCCGGTTACCATTGAGAAAAACTCCGGATTTACGAGTAATCTGGATGTTTGACTTAAGATAAATTCCTTTTTTGGAGCTGGCTTGCGCGGTCTCCGTGAAGGCTAAGTCAAGCGCTGTTGCGAAACCTGCAACGGTGAAAACTGTAATAACGGATAGTCGAGAGAGGGCTCTGAAAGACAGAGATTTTGTAAGCGGCATAATGGTGTACTCCGATCCAAAAATCTTTTGGATTTACTCATCACAGCTAATCAAACGGTCCTCACTGCCTGATTTTACTGCTGCCGCATCTCGCCTCTGAATCTACGCGAGTGAATTGGAACAAGCAAGAAATTAAGTGATTAATAACCATTATTGCCAAATAGGGTTAACGGCGTTGATCGCCTTCAAAATCACAAAATGTATACGTCATATCCGTCAGCTTATACACTTGTTAACAAAGGCATAGTAATGCTGTGCACAACGCACCATATTTTATTGTTTTCTAGGCTTGCATAAGCCCATAAAATTGAATATGAGGTTGCTACTTTCGATCAATTAGATCATCTGAATCGATCGATGCTCCTATAGCTCAGCTGGTAGAGCAACTGATTTGTAATCAGTAGGTCCGCGGTTCGAGTCCGTGTGGGAGCACCACCATCTTCACAACCCCGTTTGCAATTCACCGAATTCACTGAGAATATTGCCATATTCCGGTTTACTTCGATCGATTGCCTACTTATGTTCTGCCAGAATCTTAGATAACCGCAGGAAATTGAGTCATGCGTGCAGAAACGCAATCAATCGTGAATGAAATCAAGCAAGCCGTTAGCCTGCTGAGGAGGCATCTTTGACTGGGATGCAGCAAATAAACGACTAGAAGAACTCAATACTGCTTCTGAAGATCCAGATATATGGAATGATCCGCAAGCCGCGCAAAAATTGATGCGCGAACGACAAAATCTGGAAAAATCGATCACGACTATTGTACAGATTGAGTCAGAACTTGATGATAATTTAGGCCTCATCGAACTCGGTGAAGAGGAAGGCGATGATGAAGTCGTCTCCGAAGCCGAGGCAGCATTAAGCAAAATGAATGCTGAAATGGGGAAGCGTCAGGTTGCTGCACTCCTCTCCGGAGAGCTTGATGGTGCAAACTGTTTTCTGGAAGTGCATTCCGGGGCAGGGGGTACAGAAAGCCAGGATTGGGCAAACATGCTTCTACGCATGTACATCCGCTGGGCCGAAAAGAACGGGTTCAAAGTCGAACTTCAAAGCACTTCCCCAGGTGACGAAGCTGGCATTAAAAGCGCTTCAATCATGATACGTGGTGAAAATGCCTTTGGCTGGGCAAAAACTGAATCGGGCGTTCATCGGCTGGTAAGGATCTCTCCATATGACAGCAATGACAGGCGCCATACGTCGTTTTCTTCTGTCTGGGTGTATCCAGAAGTTGACGACAACATCGAAATTGAAATTGCTGACAGTGATATCCGAATAGACACGTTTCGCTCATCAGGCGCGGGTGGTCAGCACGTAAACACAACAGACTCAGCGGTCCGGATTACACACGCACCAACTGGAATTGTGGTGACCTCGTCAGAAAAATCGCAACATCAAAACCGTGCTAATGCGATGAAAGCCTTGCGTGCACGCCTCTATGATCTGGAGATGAAAAAACGTCAGGAAAGCATACAGGATGCCCATGATGCCAAAACAGACATTGGCTGGGGGCATCAAATCCGTTCATATGTTTTGCAACCTTATCAGTTAGTGAAGGATTTACGCACTGGTGTGGAAAATACATCCCCAGACAATGTCCTTGATGGGGATTTGAACGATTTCATGGAAGCAGCCCTCGTGCACCAGGTCACGGGATCAGAAGGAGCTGCAGTCGAAGATATCGACTAACTCGCGCGCAGCAAACCTTACCATTGAGAAATCTTTCGGAATTGATGGGCAAGGGGAATCAGATAGTATAGCAACAGGTCAGCCTGGGCCTCCTCCCTCCGATCGGGAAAGCATGTTTCCATGCAAGGCCAATTCTTTAATTCGACTTACGAGTAAACTGCATGAGGAGGGGTTGTGATATTGCTCGTCAAAGGAGAATTAAATGCGTCTATCTGCACCAATATTTGCCTTGAAGCGAAAAGCCAGACTACTTTCCAGAACTGAAAACATACCGCTTTATCAAGCTCTTAATATTATCTCGAAAATAGAAGGGTATTCGAGTTGGAGCTTGTTGATTGCTGATAGCAAGAATTCAAGTTCCGCATCAAACATTTATCGCAAGCTTGAACCAGGCGATCTTCTTTTGCTGGGTGCGAGAAAAGGTCATGGTAAAACTTCCCTCGCACTTCAACTACTTTCTGAAGCAATTAAAAGCGGTGAGAATTCACTGATGTTTTCTCTGGATTTTACAAACAATGAAGTTTCCAACGTTCTAAAGAATTTGGGGTTATCTGATCTGGAATATGACAGACAATTTTCGTTTGACAGTTCGGATGACATCTATTCGAGACACATTATTGAGCGGATTTCATCACTGCCAAAGAACTCCACAGTAGTCATTGATTATCTACAATTATTGGACCAAAAGCGTGAAAATCCCTCATTGGCGGATCAAATGCATGAGCTTAGAAATTATGCGTCAGAAAAAGGGACCAAATTCATAGTTCTTTCACAAATCAGACGTTCATTTGAAGAAACCAGCAAATCCATACCGGACATAAACGATGTAAGATTACCAAATCCAATAGATCTGAGTGTCTTCCACAAAACCTGTTTTGTGAACAACGGAAAAATCAATGTAGATTGCAATTAGAGAACAACCGGTTTCATGAATGCGGAGTTCTATTTTAAAGCAATTTGCTCAATCTACGCCCAGCATTCATATATGGAACCGGATTGCGGGTCTTCTTACCTGTACGGATTTCATAGTGCAGGTGAGACCCAGTGCTTCTTCCTGTTGACCCCACTTTACCTATGACTTCACCGACTTTCACATGTTGTCCAACCTGAACGCTAATGCGGCTAAGGTGTGCATATCTTGTTCGCATCCCATTCGGATGCTTGATCTCGACAACCTTGCCATAGCCACCATTTCGCCCGGCTTTGGTTACGACACCTTTTCCGGCCGCTAAAACAGGCGTGCCGCGTTTCGCTCTAAAATCGACACCGCCATGGAAAGCAATGCGTCCGTGGAATGGATCTACACGACTACCATAACGACTTGAGATTTCAGCCCCTGGAAGAGGATTGGCAAGCGGCATCTTTTTGGCAATTTTTGTGACCTCGTCATAGTTATCCAGCGAAATCTCCAGGGCTCTCAAATGTTCACTAAACTCGACAGAATGGTCAAGCGGAATAAACGGCCCACCAACTCCGGTTTCCTCTTTTCTGGGAAGAGGCACACCGATGCTTTGTAGTGTCTTACGAATCTTTGCCGTCTTAACCTCAGCGGCAATTCTCAGGCCATCCACTTCATTTCTCTGGCTATTGTCAATTAAAACAATAGCTTCTGCCACATCACCAAAAATTTCGTTGGTGAAGGCGGTATAGAATTTTTCTTCACCGATTCTTTTGAGGTTAGCAGCGTTGCTATCAGCTTCCTGCTCACCAAAATATGCAAGCCGGCTAGCAAATGCTGCGTTGTCAGTATTAATGCTACCTGTCGTCGTCTCATCAATAGACTTTGATTCTTTAACTGGATTCACCACAGGTACAGGCACCTTGGCGCCAACACCGCTATTTGTGAGGCCTCGTTTACGTGCATTATCAAGCAATTTGCTCATTTTGCCCGTACGCTGATGAATACTCGCCTGACGAGCCATCAATTCTGTCACACGAGACTCTATTGCTTGTTGATCTAGCAATTGTCGGGAAGTGATACGATCAAGCTTTGATCTCAAAGCAGCAATTCTGTCTTCATATTGATGCTGCATGCGCGCCTGACGTGACAGGGAAGCACCGATTAGATCATCACGGAAAATCAAATATGCAGTGGCACCAAAATAACCAACCATAAGCATGAATGCCAAACACATGGATATGGGTATTAGGATTGGATTGAACGTGAAGGTACGGGTCTTGCCGTTACCACTTACAATGATCGTGTGAGGTTGTTTACGCTTACCGAAGGTCGCAGGTTCGCGAATGGAAGACATACTCATAAATATTTGATTCCCGATTTCTTTCGGAAAATATGAACGAGTATGGTTAACAATTCGTATTTATTGAGCTGTATCCGAGACCTTCAAGCGCAAAAAAACCAAGCAAATACCAGACTTAACAAGCCTCACGGCAAATCTTCAAAAACAGGCAAATGTTGCCGCATTCGTTAACGCAGCAACATTGTCTCTTCAATTCCACCCGGAATAATACCCAAACGCTTATCAAGGTAGGTCCCACACTCTTCGATGAGCTCATCATGATGCTCGGTGAAGAAGTGGTTGGCATTTTCAAGGGTTTTCTGAGTAATGAGAATTCCCCGTTGTGTTTTCAACTTATCAACCAGGCCTTGCACATGATCAGGGGGTGCCACACGATCATCTGAACCATGGATTATGAGGCCTGAAGCCGGGCAGGGAGCCAGAAATGAGAAATCATAAATATTTGGCTGTGGTGCAATTGACATAAAGCCTTCAATTTCAGGTCTACGCATTAGGAGCTGCATTCCAATCCATGAACCAAAGGAAAAACCCGCAACCCAGCATCCTCTTGCGTCCGGATGCATTCCTTGCACCCAATCCAAAGCGGCAGCGGCATCGGATAATTCACCTTGACCATGATCAAACTCACCCTGGCTGCGACCTACGCCACGGAAATTGAAGCGTAGAACCGTAAACCCCCGCTCAAGGAACATGTAGAACAAGTCATAGATAATTTGATTGTTCATGGTTCCACCGAACTTCGGATGAGGATGAGGATGTAAAATCAACGCGATAGGCGCAGTCTTATCTTTAGAGGGTTGATAACGTCCCTCTAGCCTGCCAACTGGACCGTTAAAAATGACTTCAGGCATAGTTTCTCCAAATTAGAATTTCCAGCACTACAAATTAGCACTGGAAGGCCAATAGCCACTTGACGTGGCGCAGCTTGCTACGTACAAAGTTTAGAATTAGAAGAATTCTAAACTAGGCTCGTGTCCAAACCATCTGAAACGCCTTCATAGACAATCGTGATGGCAAATTTCAAGTAAATTGCGCATTTGCGCTGGTTTGAACATAAATTTGGTATTCGAAACAGGAAAAGATTGCACTCCGCTATGCAGTTCGGGCGTAGAACATATCTTGATTATAATGCCACGGCACCGGTTTTGGCTTGTGCACGTGATGCTATGATGGATGTGCTGGATTTCCCAAACAATCCTTCCTCTGTTCACACAGAAGGGCGCTATGCCCGCAAAATCATTGAACAGGCAAGAAAATCACTTGCGGAACTAGTGGATTGGAAGCCTGCAAGTGTCATATTTTGTTCCGGAGCTACAGAAGCTGCAAACCATCTTCTCACACCATTCATAAGATCTGCCGGTTATCAAATTGAATTGTCCGCTTTGCTGGTTGGAGCAACAGAGCATCCATGCGTCTCAAAGGGCGGTAGGTTTCCTTTAGATAAAGTGAGAACTATTCCTGTGACTGAAGGAGGGATTCTTTGCCTTGAAACCCTCGAGGCCATGCTGAAAGACTATCATGACCAGAACAAAACAGTCATGGTAGCTGCACAATTTGCAAATAATGAAACCGGAGTTATTCAACCACTGGGAAGAATCTCTGAACTTGTCCATGAGTTTGATGGACTGCTGGTTGTCGACGCCGTTCAGGCACTTGGAAAACATGAATTTTCAATGGAGGCAACCGGAGCGGATTTTGCATTTGTATCGAGCCACAAGATTGGCGGACCACAGGGCGCTGGTGCAATTATTCTGAGAGATGCCTCTGTGTCACCTTCACCTCTTTTGTTAGGCGGTGGCCAGGAGCAATATCACAGAGCAGGAACCGAAAATGTCTCGGCAATTCATGGATTTGGTGTGGCTTGCGCATGGCATAAAAAAAACTTGACTAAAAATACCCAAATTTCTGCACTTAGGGACTCGATTGAAGAGGGTTTGCGCACTATATCGCATGATAACAACGATGAACTTGCAACACCTCACTTTTTTGGCGAGCAAGAGGAACGACTGTGCAACACGAGCTGCTTTTCGGTGACTGATATAAAGGCGGAAACAGCGCTGATGGCATTGGATCTGGAAGGTATAGCAATATCGTCCGGATCTGCATGTACATCCGGAAAAGTGAACAGCAGTCATGTTCTGGAAGCAATGGGTGCAAACACACAACAACTGGATTCAGCCCTGAGGGTAAGTCTTGGTTGGGATACTAATAAAGATGATGCCGAACATTTCCTCGGCGCTTGGAAGAAAATAGCGGTCAGAATGGCTGCTGCATAGAAGATGAAACTGGAGAAACTGGATCATGCCTGCTGTACAGGAAACCATTGATACCGTAGCCGAACTGGACGTTGATAAATATAAATACGGCTTCTCAACGGATATTGAGAACGACATGGCACCCAAAGGCCTGTCGGAAGAAGTAATCCGTTTCATCTCAGCCAAGAAGGAAGAGCCGGAATGGATGCTTCAGTGGCGCCTTGACGCTTACGAGCGTTGGTTGACCATGGAAGAACCCAATTGGGCACGTGTGAACTATCCAAAGATCGACTTCAACGATATTTATTACTATGCCGCTCCTAAAAACTTTGAGGACGGTCCAAAATCACTTGATGAGGTGGATCCAGAACTTCTGAAAACCTATGAGAAACTCGGCATTCCGCTTAAAGAGCAGGAAATCCTGGCAGGTGTTCGCCGTCATGATGAACCCTCTAAACTGGATGAGGATCCTTCAGACAACGTTTATTCCTCCGGTCGTGTGGCTGTGGATGCGGTATTTGATTCTGTTTCAGTTGTAACAACTTTCAAGGAAGAACTTGCCAAGGCAGGTGTAATTTTCTGTTCGATTACAGAAGCAATTAAGGACTACCCGGAACTAGTACAAAAATATCTGGCAAGCGTTGTCCCCGTTTCAGACAATTATTATTCTGCTTTGAACTGCGCGGTCTTTACCGACGGTTCATTTGTGTACATCCCGGAAGGTGTGCGCTGCCCAATGGAACTGTCCACTTACTTTAGAATTAATGCTGAAAACACCGGACAGTTTGAGCGCACGCTAATTATTGCAGAAAAAGGCTCGTATGTTTCTTATCTTGAAGGATGTACTGCACCACAACGCGATGAGAACCAGCTTCATGCTGCTGTTGTGGAATTGATTGCAATGGATGACGCTGAAATCAAATATTCCACTGTTCAGAACTGGTATCCTGGTGATGAGAACGGTAAAGGCGGTATCTATAATTTTGTTACCAAACGTGGTGATTGCCGCGGGAAGAACTCGAAAATTTCTTGGACCCAGGTTGAGACAGGATCAGCGATCACTTGGAAGTACCCATCCTGTATTCTTCGTGGTGATGGATCACAAGGTGAGTTCTACTCAATAGCGGTTTCCAATGGTGCTCAGCAGGTTGATAGCGGAACGAAAATGCTGCACTTGGGCAAAAATACTAAGAGCCGCATTATCTCAAAGGGAATTTCCGCAGGTAAATCACAAAACACATATCGCGGTCAGGTTTCTGCGCACAAGAAAGCTTCTGATGCTCGGAATTTCACACAGTGCGATTCCCTACTGATTGGCAATAATTGTGGTGCGCACACGGTTCCATACATCGAAGCGAAAAACGCGTCAGCGCAGTTTGAACACGAGGCAACAACTTCAAAGATTTCAGACGATCAACTGTTTTACTGCATGCAACGCGGAATTCCTGAAGAAGAAGCGATCGCATTGATCGTGAATGGATTTGTAAAAGAAGTCATTCAGGAATTGCCGATGGAGTTTGCGGTGGAAGCCCAGAAACTAATAGGCATCAGTCTTGAAGGTAGTGTGGGCTAGGAACTCCAGAAACTCACGAATCTAGAAGGATTTAATTGTCTTGGACCGGCAGGAATTTCTCTCAAAACCTTGGGTGCGCATGGTGATTTTCGCCTGGATGGTTGTGTTTCCCATCGTGTTTATCGCCTTGCCAGCTCTAGAGATATTTCTGGAAAGGGCAGAACCAAGTTGGACACCGGTATGGGGGCTTATTGCTTGGATGTTAGCACCTGCTGCTGGTTCCGTGATTTTGAAATGGCTTGATGGTTCAAACAATAATGAAGGCGGATCATCGACTTAGAAAGTAACATCGGGAAAAAACTACGGATCATGTTGGGAGATCTCATAACACAATTTTTGATATCGATTATCGAAATCAGTGACCCTCTACCGAGTAAAAATGAAAGTTGGACCGAATGGTGGAAGAAGAAAAAATGGTATGGAAAAATTCTAACTTTATAGGCGTGGTTTGTCCTATCGCTTTTTGCAGCTTTGATAATTTGGGTCCTGGTGGCAGCGGTAACAAGCTTAATTGGTTTTGACGTTTGAATGAGACAAAACAGAAGAACACAAAGAATATAAACATTGCACAGTTTGGAAATATCGAAGTGACTGACCACTTCAAATCAGAAGAGTGAAAAACATGTTGGAAATTAAGAATCTTCATGTCCGCATCGCGGAAGATGAAACCGAAATCATCAAAGGCCTAAACCTTAAAGTGGAAGCCGGCGAGGTTGCCGCAATCATGGGGCCAAACGGTGCGGGTAAGTCTACGCTATCCTATGTGCTTTCTGGCAAGGAAGATTATGAAGTTGTTGAAGGCGAAATTCTGTTCAACGGCGAAAACATTTTGGACATGGAAGTAGACGAACGTGCGGCAGCCGGTTTGTTCCTGGCCTTCCAATACCCAATGGAAATTCCGGGTGTTCCAACCATGAATTTCTTGAAAGCGGCAATGAATTCACAGCGTAAATCCCGTGGAGAGACCGAATACACCACTCCGGAGTTCATCAAGCTGGTAAAATCTGCTTCAGCAGATTTGGGCATCGATTTCAACATGTTGAAGCGCGCACTGAATGTGGGCTTTTCCGGTGGTGAGAAAAAGCGCGCAGAAATCCTGCAGATGAAACTGCTTGAACCAAAGCTTTGCGTGATGGATGAGACTGATTCAGGCCTCGACATTGATGCTCTGAAAATCGTTTCTGATGGCGTGAATGCTTTGCGTGATCCGAACCGCGCCTTCGTCGTAATCACACACTATCAGCGTTTGCTTGAGCATATTGTTCCTGACAGCGTTCATGTTCTTTATGACGGTAAAATCATTCAATCCGGAGACAAGTCTCTGGCTTTGCATCTGGAAGAAAACGGCTACGCAGATATCATTGCGAATGCTGCATAAGAGGATACTATGCAAAAAACCGCAGCAGAAGAAGTACTCGGTCTGAACCTGCCCACGCGCAGGGTTGAGAGTTTTCATTATACCGATCTCCGGGCGTTGATTCAGGAAATTCCAGAAGAAGCATCTGCGTCTGATAAGCCAAAGACAGTTACACCCGTAGTGGATTCCCACTTGATCACATTTGCTGACGGGAGACTTTCAGGAGAGCAAATTTTGCCCTCTGGCGTAATGCTGTCTGCTGGAGCTAACAAATCTGGATCGACTGACATCAATGACGCAATTGTTTCAATCAATAATGCCATTTCGGGTGATGCAGTGGAAATTGTTGTGTCTGGCAATTCCACGACCGAAAAGCCTTTATGCATTGGTCATGTGTCTTCGTCAGAAGGCAGTAGCGCTCCTTATCACAAGGTAACCGTGAAAGAGAATGCTGAAGCACAGGTCATTGAACAACATACATCCGCATCAGGAGTGTCCAGCCTATCAACCGTTGTAAGCGAATTGATACTGGAGAAAAATTCAAAAGCGCAGTGGTTTATCGTTCAACAGGAAAATAAGGATGCCAAACGCCTCGCAAGGCTAAACGTAACACTTGCGGAAGGTGCTGATTTATCGGTCTTTATTTTGAATGCTGGTGGAAAACTGGTTCGCCAGGAAGTGAAGGTATCCGTTAATGGTGAAGACGCTAATCTGGCCATTAGAGGTGTAAACCTGGTAGGTGACAACGCACATATCGATGTCACAACGGTTCTGGAACATAACGTTCCAAATACGAATGCCGAAGAACTGTTCCGTAATGTGGTAGCCGGTGACGGCCACGGCATATTCCAGGGACAGATCAAGGTTGCACAAATAGCACAAAAAACAGATGCCCAGATGGCATGCAATACGCTGCTGCTAACCGATGATGGGGATTTTTCCGCAAAACCTGAACTGGAAATCTTTGCTGACGATGTCATTTGTGCCCACGGCGCAACGGTGACTGACATCGATGAGGAACATCTTTTCTACATGCGAGCCAGAGGTATCGGCGAGAAAGAAGCCCGTGCGCTACTGATCAAGGCATTTGTTGATGAAGTGGTCGAAGAGCTGGACGCAGACGAGGCGCTGGAAGAAGTCTTTGTTGGCATAATCGATAGCTGGTTGGATGTGAATATCTAATGACTTACGATGTTGATGCGATCAGAGCAGATTTCCCGATATTAAGTCGCGAAGTTCATGGTAAGCCATTGGTATACCTGGATAATGGCGCCTCTGCACAAAAACCACAGGCTGTAATCGATGCTGTTAATCATGTGTATTCCAATGAGTACGCAAATGTGCACCGCGGCCTGCATTTTCTATCCAATGCGGCAACTGAAGCCTATGAAAACTCTCGGGAAATTGTCCGCAAGTTCCTGAACGCTCCGTCCGTCGATGAGATAATTTTTACCAAAGGCACCACCGAAGCTATCAATCTAGTTGCCTACGGATGGGCCATGAAGCATCTTTCTGAAGGTGACGAAATCGTTCTCACAATCATGGAACACCATTCAAACATTGTTCCGTGGCATTTTTTAAGAGAACGCATGGGTGTTAAACTCAAATGGGTTTATGTGGACGATGACGGCAGCTTTAACATCGACACGTTTAAAGAAGCGATTTCTGAAAATACAAAGCTCGTAGCCATAACGCACATGTCTAACGTCTTGGGCACTGTTGTTCCTCTAAAAGAAGTCTGCAGTATTGCTCACGAACATGGCATTCCGGTCCTTGCTGATGGTTCACAAAGCGCGGTTCACATGCCCGTAGACGTTCAGGATCTGGACGTGGATTTCTATTGCATCACTGGACACAAATTGTATGGGCCTTCCGGCATTGGTGCGCTTTACGGAAAAATGGAATACCTCAAAGCCATGCAGCCCTATCAGGGCGGCGGTGAGATGATTTTGGACGTCTTTGAATACGAAATCACATATGCAGACCCGCCACACAGGTTCGAGGCCGGCACTCCTCCAATAGCCCAGGCAATCGGATTAGGCGCAGCTCTGGAATATGTGGAATCGATCGGAAGATCAGCTATCGCTGCTCATGAAGCTGAGTTACGAGACTATGCCCAAGATGAGTTATCCAAGATCAATTCACTTCGCATCTTTGGAAATGCACCGGACAAAGGTGCTATTTTCTCCTTCGAACTAGAGGGCATTCATGCTCACGATGTTTCCATGGTAATTGACCGCTCAGGCGTCGCGGTAAGGGCAGGGACCCACTGCGCTCAACCGTTGCTACAAAGATATGGTGTAACATCGACCTGCAGAGCGTCATTTGCTATGTATAATACCAAGAGCGAAATTGATAAGCTGGTTGAGGCTTTGGAAAAGGCCCGTGGCTTTTTTGGGTAAAGATGGTGCAAAATAATATGAGCGAAGTTGCTGAAAAAGAACCAAATTCCGTGGATTTTTCTGCGTCAGAAAGTGCAATTCCGGCTGATGAGTTGCAGCGTATGACTGGCGATATCATAGCGGCGTTGAAAACTGTCTATGATCCGGAAATTCCAACAGATATTTACGAACTCGGCCTGATTTACAAAGTAGATATTGAAGACAGCCGTTTGGTGAAAGTGGTGATGACGGTCACTGCACCCGGTTGCCCCGTGGCCGGTGAAATGCCTGGTTGGGTACAAAATGCTATTGCCGGTGTTCAAGGTGTGATGGATGTGGAAGTGGAGATGGTCTACGATCCGCCGTGGACACCAGAACGTATGTCTGAAGAAGCGCAGGTGGCGCTAGGCTGGTATTAATAAATCTCAGTTACTATATTCATAGTGAATATGGAGAAACCAATGTCTGGATTTGAAGTCATTACACTCACACAAGCCGCTATTGATCGTGTTGGAGAGATTATGGAATCCAACCCGGCCGCAAAAGGTATCCGGATCGGCGTCAAAAATGGTGGTTGCGCCGGCATGGAGTACACTGTTGATCTGGTTGATGAAGTAAATACCGGTGAAGACAAGGTCGATACCCAAAAAGGTACCGTTTACATAGCGCCACAGGCAGTTTTGTTTCTCCTTGGTACCGAACTAGATTTTGAAATTACGAAATTGCGCACGGGATTCGTATTCAATAATCCGAACCAGAGTTCTGCTTGCGGATGTGGTGAAAGCGTAGAACTTACGCCAGCCGAGATGTCTCCAGAAATGATCCAGGCGAGAGAAATCGCAAAAACAAGCTGATTAGCGCAAAATCACTTAAAACATCGCTTGTTATTCAATTTTAAACCGCGTATGGACTGCCGTATCGATGCTGAGTAACGGCATCTGAATTTGTTTTATCAAGCATTCCCAAGGCTAAAATTATGAGTCTCCGCAATATCGCGATTATCGCGCACGTCGACCATGGCAAAACGACTCTTATTGATGTGCTCCTGAAACAGTCAGGAACATTCAGAGAAAACCAGCAGGTTGAAGAGCGAGCAATGGATTCCAACGATCTGGAAAAAGAGCGTGGGATTACCATTCTTGCGAAGGTGACCTCGATCCAGTGGAAAGACACCAGGATTAACATTGTTGACACTCCTGGACACGCTGACTTTGGGGGAGAAGTGGAACGGATCCTTAACATGGTTGACGGTGTTATCCTGTTGGTGGATGCCGCTGAAGGACCAATGCCTCAAACCAAATTCGTGCTGGCTAAAGCATTGAAGTTGGGATTACGTCCTATCGTGGCTATCAATAAGATCGACAAACCTGACGGACGTCCAGACTGGGTGTTGGACGAAGTGTTTGATCTATTCGCAATTCTGGATGCAAACGAAGATCAACTGGATTTCCATACCCTATATGGTTCAGCCAAAGAAGGTTGGATGGCGCAAGAGCCTGAGGGGCCTAAAGAAGATATGTCATCACTTCTTGATTTGGTTGTTGAACATGTATCCGAGCCTTCTACGGAAGACGGTGAATTCCGTATGCTCGCAACGACCATTGAATCAAACCCATATCTTGGCCGTATCCTGACTGGTAAAATTACTTCAGGCAGCGCGGTGACAAACCAGGCCATTCATGCCCTTAATCAACAAGGTGAAATTGTAGAGCAGGGCAGAATTACCCAGGTCCTTTCTTTTGAAGGCTTAGAGCGTAAGCCTGTTTCAAAAGCCGAGGCTGGGGATATCGTTTCAGTAGCAGGCCTCACAAAGGCAACAGTGGCTGACACGCTTGTCGCGCCGGGCATCAAGGAAGCAATTGCTGCACAACCGATTGACCCTCCAACCCTTTCAATGACTTTCAGAGTGAATGACGGTCCTTTGGCAGGTCGTGAAGGCGATAAAGTGCAAAGCCGTGTCATTCGTGACCGCCTTATGAAAGAGGCAGAAGGCAATGTAGCACTCAAGGTTACCCAGGTTGAAGGCAGTGATGCTTACGAAGTTGCAGGGCGTGGTGAGCTACAGCTTGCCATTCTCATTGAAACCATGCGTCGTGAAGGATTTGAACTCACCGTTGGGCGTCCACGTGTTCTTACCCGGGAAGACGAAAACGGTGTACGTATTGAGCCGGTAGAAGAAGCCATTATTGATGTGGATGAAGAGTTTTCTGGCGCGGTAGTTGAAAAACTAAGTCAGCGTCGTGCAGATTTGGTTGAGATGAAGCCTTCAGGTGGCGGTAGGGTTCGCCTGGTCTTTCATGCCCCCACAAGAGGACTTATCGGCTATCTGTCTGAGTTGATGACCGACACACGTGGAACCGCAATATTCAACCGCACATTCCTCGAATATCAGCCCTACAAAGGTGATATTGAACAACGTCATACTGGCGCACTGATCTCGAACGGTGATGGCGAAGCAGTTGCTTACGCGATGTTCAACCTGGAAGACCGCGGTCCAATGATGATCCATCCAGGTGACAAGGTTTACCAGGGCATGATTATCGGAGAACACACCAGAGGGAATGACCTTGAGGTAAATGTACTGAAGGGTAAGCAGCTCACAAACATTCGCTCGGCCGGCAAGGATGAGGCTGTCAAAATCACAACACCTCTTAAGATGACATTGGAAAAGTCTCTCGCCTACATCACCGATGAGGAATTGGTAGAGGTAACCCCTCAAAACATCAGATTGAGAAAGCGCATTCTCGACCCGATCGAAAGAAAGCGTCAAATGCGCGCAAGTCAAGCTGCTGCTGGCTAACCGACAAAGTTATGATCGACTGTATCTAACTATGACCTATCATCGATAGAGTCATGGTTTTAAACGAGCCTAGCAGGCCGACCAGGTGATCTCTGTCATTTGCCAGATGCTTGAAGCCGGAAACACTGGTTATTGTGTAGTCTGCCATCTTTTCGGCTGTCATCCCAATCGACGCAAGCGCATCTGTATGGGCTATATATAAGCCTTCAGCTGCTTTTCGGAATTGCGCATAGGAATTATCAAGCTGTTCTTTCGCAAGCGTATTAAACCCTTCAAGAAGATCCTGGCCATGAGGTGTGTTTCGGATGAGCTCATAGGGTTTGAACGCCACATGCTCGAAAACAATGTCCAATCCATCGGAAAGTGAACCATCACCTTCACAATGGCTTTGGATCGCATCCACCGTCTCTTCCGTATACAACTGAATCGCACCCAGCATTACAGCGTCTTTGTTCTGAAAAGAATTATATAGCGTCTGCCGTGCAATCCCTGCTTCTTCAGCGATATCATGCATCGTGCTGCGTTTTACACCATATTTGGTGAACACATTCACAGCAGCCCCGAGTATATTTTTTTCCTTATCTTGCATATGTGCATATTGACAATTTTCGTCTTTTTGTCAATATGGACAAATAGATGAAATTTGTCACCTTGTAATGCGTCCGAAAAATTTCACTTTCTGATCCTATAATCAGCAAAACCAGATCCAAAGATTTTCCTTTTGAGGAGACATTCAATGAAATTGAACATTAACAACAAACTGGTCGAAGTTGGCGACGACCCAGAAATGCCACTTCTTTGGGCACTGCGCGACATAGCAGGCTTGAAGGGTACAAAATTTGGGTGTGGAATTGCTGCCTGTGGCGCCTGCACCGTGCATGTGGATGGAGAACCCGTTCGATCCTGCCAGCTTCAGGTTGGAGATGTGGATGGTCCGGTAACAACAATCGAAGCCATTGGAACAATTGACGATTTACACGTGGTTCAGAAAGCCTGGATAGAGGAGCAGGTCCCGCAATGTGGTTACTGCCAATCAGGACAGATCATGGCAGCCGTTGCACTATTGAAGGAAACCCCTGATCCCACAGATGAAGACATTGATGAAGCCATGACCAACCTTTGTCGTTGTGGAACCTATCCGCGCATACGCGCTGCAATCAAGCGCGCAGCAACCGAAATGAAGGGAGTGTAATCATGGGTATTGCAAAAATTGCAAGACGCACATTTCTTGTTGGTGCTGCAGCCTTCGCGGGTGGTGTAGCGATTGGGTATTACTATGTGAGCCAACCATACGACAATCCGCTAGAAGGCAATTTGGCCGAAGGTGAAACCACCTTTAACCCCTATATTAGCATTGCACCTGATAACACGATTTCCATTTACAACCCGAGAGCTGAGATGGGGCAGGGCGTCCATACAACCCTCGCTGCATTGGTCGCTGAGGAGTTGGATGTATCGTTAGAAGACGTAGAAGTTAAGCCTGCTATGGGCAGTTTTGCCTATTACAATGACGCCATGCTGGCGGAAGGCGGACCTTTCCCGTTCTTTGACGAGAGTTTCATGGCTAACACCATGCGTTCTGCAATGAAACCGTTATCAAAAGTGCTTGGATTGCAAGTCACAGGCGGTTCATCATCCACCGTGGATGCCTTTGAAAAGATGCGTGAGGCAGGCTGTGCTGCTCGTCACCTGCTTCTGGCAGCAGCTGCTGAGAAATTTGGAGTCTCCGTTGATAGCCTCGAAACTGGCAATAAATCTGTGACAGATCCTTCAAGTGGCAAGTCCGCCACCTATGGTGAACTGGCTGCATCCGCCTCCAAGGCAAGTCTACCATCAGATATGAAACTCAAAGATGAGGCTGATTGGAAAATATTAGGCAAGTCACCTAACCGCGTAGACATTCCATCTAAGGTTACAGGTGGGCACATATTTGGAGTTGATGTTGATCTACCGGACATGGTCTACGGAACGGTAAAAATATCGCCAAAATTTGGATCAAAAGCCAAGTCTGCAGATAAGGAAGCAGCTCTGGCAGTTCCCGGCGTCCTGGATATTGTGGACATTGCAGTTTCAACTGGCAGCGGTTTTGGCATTATCGCTGAAAACACATGGGCTGCATTCAAAGGTGCGGAAGCATTGGAAGTAGAGTGGGAAGACGCGACTTATCCTGCCGACAGTGAGAGCATGTTTGCCAAAATCGCAGAAGCTTTTGAGAAACCTGCAGATTTCTCTCTCAGAGATGATGGTGATGTGGATGTGGCTTTTGCCGATGCGCCTCAGGAGGAAATCCTGGAAGCTGAGTACAAAGTACCATGGCTGGCGCACGCTTGCATGGAACCGATGAATGCAACTGCGCAGTGGAAGGACGGTGTTCTCGATATCTGGGCACCAACACAAGCACCCACAATTCTGCAGATGACATGTTCGTCTCTTGTAGGCGTTGAATCAGAAGATGTGCGAGTGCATACAACCATGCTCGGTGGTGGATTCGGCCGCCGCGGCGAAGTGGATTTCGCGCTCTATGCCGTAGAAATGGCCAAGAAAACTGATGGAAAACCGATCAAGGTGACTTGGTCGCGTGAAGAAGATACCCGCCATGACACCTATCGCCCTGCGATGCTGGCTAAATATAGAGCAAGGGTGAAAAGTGGTGAAGTCCCATCAGCTCTGGAGGCTCATCATGCCGGCCCATCAATCATCAAGAGCGTTCTGGACCGGACATTCCCTGGTTTTGGCGCAGGCGGGCCGGACAAAACACTTATAGAAGGTGCCTTCGATCAGCCATACACACTGGCAAATTACCGGGTATCCGGTCATGTGGCGGACCTACCTATTCCAGTGGGTTTTTGGCGCTCAGTCGGTAACTCCTGTAACGCATGGTTCCATGAAAGCTTCATGGATGAAATCGCTGAAAAGTCCGGTCTGGATCCGCTTGCGATGAGACTGGAACTGATGAAAGATTATCCAGCGGCTATAGGTGCACTTAAAAAAGCAGCTGAGATGTCCAATTGGGGCCGCAAAATGCCAGAAGGTAAAGGCCTTGGACTAGCTCATACGCTTTCGTTCGGCACCTGGGTCGCCATGGTAATTGAAGTAACCAACGAAGATGATGAGATCAAGATTGATCATGTTTGGGCAGCAGCAGAACTAGGTAAGGTGCTTGATCCGAAGATCGTGAAAGCACAAATTATGTCTGCTGCTATCTACGGCCTTTCATCGGCCATGGGCCAGGAAATCACATTCGAAGAGGGTGAAGTTGTCGAAGGTAACTTTGATGAGTTCGACGCAATGAGAATGTATCAATGTCCTGAAATTCACGTGGAACTCTTGCAAACTTATCACAAGATGGGTGGTGCAGGGGAGCCAGGCATGCCACCAACTTTGCCTGCATTGGCTAATGCGATTTATCAAGCAACGGGTAATCGTATCAGGACTATGCCATTGTCCGGTGAAGTGGACTTTGCTTAATCAATGAGTGGGCCGGAGGTATCAATTGATACCTTCGCCTCGCTTAGCCAGGTTTTCCGCATTTGGGCACGTATTTGTCCCAGTTCATCAATTGGCAGGCGCAAGGCAGAAATTAATGATTGAACCTCTGCGCGAGCAGAAATGGTTGAACTCGTATCCTTGTACGCTTCACCCATGCTGGACAACTCATCAAGAACTGTCAGCCCGACGGGGAATAATTCCCTGAAAATAACACGCTCAGAAATGCCTTCCGCAAGTCTACATCCCAATTGCATTGAAAGATCATGCAGGCTTTTCACCATGGCTGTCTTGTTTCTGGAGTTAAGCTGGGTCAAACGGTTTCTCACAACCACCCAATCAAGTAATCCATTGTCAGCTAGTCGTCGCTGTCTTCGGCACTCTCTTACAGTTTTTGCATAGTGGGATAACTCGAGAATGTTCCCGGTTCTCGGATCTATCTGCCCCAACACGTCAAAATCGACATAGGAATCATTCAAAGGGGTTATCAAAGTATCAGCCATTGAGTGCGCCAAACGCATCAGATACCCATCGTGCCCTGGTGTATCAATCAGAATGAAATCATGCGAACGCTCGGCCTGAGCAATGATGTTTGTAAACGCACCAAGATCCTGGCCATCCCGTTCAGAGATCAGGTCAGACAATGATGAATTGAAGGTAAAATGGCTGGCCTTATTCAACTTTAAATTGTTGCGCCTCGACCAGTTGTCGCGGTTCTCAAGAAAACGGGTGAAACTTTTTTGCCTCACATCAAGATCAATCGTGGCAACGCGATAGCCAGCATTCAACAAAGCGGCAGTTATATGCACGATCGTTGTTGTTTTGCCTGAACCACCTTTTTCATTCCCACAAACAATCACATGGGCTTGATGCTGAGACTGATTTGCAATCTTGAACATGTCCGAACGACTTGAACCCTATCCGATAAAATAGCTCTCAATATCTCGGAAAGGTCACTGAAACTCAAGAAATACAACCAATTGGAGAGAAGTTTATTAATCTTTGGTTAACGATAAAATCGTCACAACAAACCAAGATTTGACAATTCTATCCGAAGTTCTGGCGGCAAGGCATTAACGCCCGCACCTCCGGATTTTAGATCACCCGGTGCATCATCCATCTTGAGATAGCGCCACCCTTGAAAAGCTCGTCTAGGCTGCCAATGTGTGAGTATCAACCGCGGCTCTAGAACCAGATCGCATCTGCGTATCCCTTGTGGGTCAGTAAAGGGCCGAATATCTACTAAAGGTTGTCTAACCTGAACATTACCTTTGATCACCCAATAGAGTGACCCGCCATCAAGCAATTCATCTGTCCGTTTAGGTACCATACGAGTGGTATGCTTTTGGACCGGTTCTTCACCTGCGCGTCGTTTCTCCTCCTGAGAATAATCTATCCAGGCCTGCAGTTCTTCGACGGCAGATACACCAACACACAATTTCAGTAGGTTAAGTTCCATACTGTTATTTTAATGTTGTGCAGCTAATAGTTCCAGTAACAGCGTCGTAACTTCCACAACTGCTTAGCATTCAACCACATTTACGGCCAAACCACCCTGACTGGTTTCTTTGTACCGAGTATTCATATCACGGCCGGTTTCCAGCATAGTTTTCACGCAAGCATCAAGAGAGACAAAATGTGTACCATCACCGCGTAAAGCCAGAGAAGCGGCTGTTACGGCTTTCACGGCCCCCAAACCATTACGCTCGATACAGGGCACCTGCACGAGGCCACCAATCGGATCGCAAGTCATCCCAAGATGATGTTCCAGGGCAATCTCAGCAGCATTTTCAATCTGTTCTGGCGTGCCGCCCATAATCGCAGCAATACCGGCTGCTGCCATTGCAGAAGCGGAACCCACTTCCCCCTGACATCCCACCTCAGCCCCTGAAATGGATGCATTTTGCTTAATAATGCCGCCAATTGCTGCAGCTGTAAGAAGAAAATCTTCAATCTGCTTTTGAGTGGTCTCAGGGAAAAACTTCAAATAATACATCATGACAGCAGGAATAACGCCCGCTGCACCATTGGTCGGCGCAGTAACTACACGAGCTCCGGCAGCATTTTCTTCGTTCACAGCCATTGCAAACGCCTGTAACCACTCATTGGCTGCAACCGGATTAATTCGGTTCACACCCCATTCGTCGTTCAATTGGTCTACAATTGCCGCAGAACGTCGTTTCACATCCAGACCGCCAGGGAGTATTCCATGTTGTCTCACGCCTCGCTCAACGCAGGAACGCATGGCATCCCAAACTCGCGCTAATCCGAAAGCCAGATCTTCAGGAGACATGGATTTCGTTTCGTTCTCCCGTTTCATGTCAGCAATGCTTAATCCAGACTCCTTCGCCATAGAAAGCATGTCATTGGCATTTTCAAACGGGTAGGGTACACGGTCCACGCGTGTGGATTTAAGTTCTTCATATTCTCGAAGACTTTGCTCATCCACAACGAAGCCGCCACCAACTGAATAATATTCTCGTTTCAGAAGCATTTCGCCGTCGTTGGAATAGGCTTCAAACGTCATTCCATTGGTATGAATTGGCAACAAGACATCATAATCAAAAATAAGATCATTTTCAGGATCAAATTGATAAGCCGGATGCCCGGAAGGCGATACTTCCTTTTTCTCGGTTACTCCGTTGATAATTTCATCCACCCGGTCAGGATCAACCGCATTGGATTTCTCACCGGCAAGTCCGAGAATAATCGCCTTGTCTGTCGCATGTCCTTTGCCGGTAAAAGCTAAAGAACCGTGCAATCGCACCTGGATGCGTGAAGGAACATCACCCTCTCTTCTTGGCCATTCACCGTTAAGTAGCAAATCGAGAAAGTATTCAGCAGCAATCATCGGCCCCATTGTGTGAGACGACGAGGGACCAATGCCAATTTTAAACAATTCAAAAACAGATAGAAACATGAGGCTAGCTACAAAGTCACTTTATGATTAGTTGAGTCTTCGCAGAATGATTTGCCGGTACAAACTATAAAGGCCGGGTAGACCCGGCCCTATAGAATTTGAGTATCAATTATTACTGCGCCGCGATTGCAACTGTTTCAGCACCTGAAAACAATCCACTGACGACCATAATTCCCACAAATACGAAAATGGCAATACCGGCCACATTCCACACTGAAGGTTCTCGTTTTTCTTCCATATTCGCCCACCGGTTAGTTTGGTCCCTCTTTAACGGGGAGTGCCAGCTCTATACTGCTTTCGGTATGCATACTGCAAGCACAAAATTGCCATATTCGAACAAAGCAGTTATGCAGTTTTCGCATACCAGAATCGCTCTATCAGGCTAATATAACAATCGCTAAGCTGCGAGCCTTTCTATATGCTCAAGCTGAAAAATTTTTCTAACGATGGCGAACCGCACAAGTCCTTAACAATGCAGCAAATTTCCCGGCCCGGTTTCGCGGATATTCTACTTTTACTGCTAATTTCCATAATTTGGGGATCAGTTTTCTCAGCCCTGAAGCTGGTAGTTTTTGATCTTGGAACCCTGTGGACAGCAGCATTCAGAGTGGGAATTGGGTTTGTAGCCTTATTGCCATTTTTCTTTTTCTGGCAAAGGGAGTTGCCGCACAATGGAAAAGAATGGCTGATAGTCGTGATTATCGCATGTTTCAGCATGGTAATACCGTTCTCACTGATTTCATTTGGCTTAAAACATGTGGATGCGGGAGTTGGATCATTATTGCTAGGCGTTACCCCGTTTACAGCAATCATACTTTCTCACTTTTTCACAACCGATGAAAAAATCAATCTGACCAAATTCTTTGCAGTATTAATCGGCATCGGTGGCATTGCGGTACTTGTGGGACCTGAGGCCATAGCAGGTGTGGGTACGTCAACCGTTGCGGCACAGCTATCATTTATATTTGCAGGTGTTGGATATATCATCGCAAATCTGTTCATGCGCCGGATAAGCTTAAAACCAATACCATTCACCACGATCGCACTGGGTGCCGGTACAATTATTCTCGTCATTGTGTCGTACATGCTGGATGGTGCACCACAGGGCCTGTATCAACTCAACACAGAGGGCATTCTGGCAATCATATGGGTGGGTTTGGTGCCCACAGGCTTTGCATATTACCTAAGATATTATCTGGTGAGACGGGTAGGGGTCTCCACATTTGCATTGGCGATGAATACCGTTCCAATATTCGGCATTCTCATAGCAGCAATTTGGTTGGGAGAAACCATAGAATGGAGTACCTTGCTGGCACTAGCACTCGTATTATGCGGATTGATGGTAGCGAGAATGGGCATGCCCAAGCGTGAACAACCGGAGCCTGGTGAGTGAAGACACAACGTATTGAATTATTGGACTACGCGCGCGGAATTGCGCTGATCGCGATGACCATTTTTCATTTTGGGTTCGACCTTGAACTCTTTGGGTTAAGAGAACCGGGATATATTAGTCAGCCGCACTGGAAATATTTTGCCCGTGTAATCGCCAGCTCATTTCTATTTCTAGCCGGCTTTAGCCTGTATATAGCTCATGCAAGTGAAATCAGATGGAGTTCTTGGCGCATTCGCATGATCAAGATTGTTGCTGCTGCCATATTGATAACCGTGGCCACTTTCTTCGCAACTCCAGATCAGTACATATTTTTCGGAATTCTCCATGCAATAGCGTTTGCCAGCGTCGCCGGTCTACTGTTCTTCAATCTCCCCTGGTTTCTTATCATGATGATTGCAATAGCTGTTTTCACCACTCGTTATTACGAAGGGCTCGAAATACTAAATGCGCCGTTGTGGTTCTGGACCGGGCTTCAACAAACCATTCCTAATTCAAGCGACTATGTTCCTGTTTTCCCATGGTTTAGCGCACCGCTAATGGGGATTGCGTTCGCGAAACTAGCAATGCAGTCAAATTGGCTTGTAATCTTATCTAAGCCACAACTTAATGACCGACTTTCGAAACTGGTTAAGTTTCTGGGACGCAACAGCCTGGTCTATTACCTTCTGCATCAGCCTGTAATGATTGGTATATTGTTGGCAAGCCTGTGGCTTACCGGAAATCTGCATTTTGGATAGGGGCTCAGATCTTCTTAGAGTATTTTATAAATGGTGTCACATCAGCCACTTTGTCATAAAGCGCCCGGCCAGCTGTGTTAAAATCCTGAGTCAGCCAGTAAACCTGATCCACGTCGTTTTGCCGTCCATCTTCATACACGCGTTCAATGAGCGCCCGGCCGACGCCTTTCCCACGGCTTTCAGGTTTAGTGTAAAGATCGTGCAGATATATTCTCCTCTTCGGTGACCAAGTCGTCCCATGATAGAGAAACTGAACTAGTCCGATCAGCGCGCCGTCATCTTCTGCCACATAACAAATCGGTCCATCGGGATTCTTGCTTAGCAAGCGATGCCATAAACACTCCGTCACATCGTCATCAAGTGCGACTTTATAAAATTCCTGATATCCCTTCCACATTTCCAGCCATGCATCATAATCTTCAGCTGAAAGAGAACGAATTGAGATTGTCATTTATACACCGACACCAAGCTCAGCCATTCTTGCAAGGCTCTGCTCTTCAACCTGATCCAATTCAGCGATCGTTTCTTCAATGTCCCGGCGTTTCTGGTACAACTGCTCTCGTTTCTCATGAACCCGTTGAATAAGGAGCTTCAATTGTCCTTCCTCTCCAGGCGGCTCATTGTACATGCCTTTGATTTCTCGAATTTCAGCGATTGAAAATCCGAGCCGCTTACCGCGCAAAATGAACATCAGCAAGCGTCTGTCTGAAGGCTTGAACAGCCTTGTTCGACCGCGTCTTACGGGCTGTATAAGTCCCTCATCTTCGTAAAATCTGACCGTTCGTGTGGAAATATCAAACTCACGGGTCAACTCTGTAATTGTATAAAACTCTTTTGTTTCTTTTGCTTTCACAATATTTTCCTAAACCACCCCTGACTCTCTCCCATCAGAGAAGTACTCCTTTGAAACACGACTCGCAACCGAAAAATTTTACGTAAAAGTAAATTGGTTACAAAAATATCTATGATTACAATGAGAGAAATGAATTAAACGAAGTAGCAAATTTCGGATTGGTTTATAAACCAAACCACCAAGCAGCCAAGCCGAGAAACGCAAAAAAACCAACGACATCAGTGACCGTAGTCACAAAAACACTTGAGGCAATCGCGGGATCAACTTCTAGTCTGTCGAGAGCAATAGGGATCAGTATCCCGGAAAGGGCAGCAAAAAACATGTTAACAATCATCGCAATACCAATCACAAAACCCAAAGTCTGATTTGAGAACCAAACAGCAGCGATGATTCCAATCACGACCGCAAATACCACACCGTTTATAACTCCCACGAGAATCTCTCTGCGAATTGTGCGGATCATATTGTAATTATCGATATCTTTGGTCGCTAGGGCTCTAACAGCAACAGTCATGGACTGAGTTCCCGCATTACCGCCCATAGAAGCCACAATAGGCATCAAAATAGCCAATGCCACCATCTGTTCGAGGGTCGCGTCAAACAAGCTTATCACCGCAGAAGCCAAGATCGCAGTAATCAAATTGAGAAACAACCAGGTGAAGCGTGATCGTGTGATTTCCAATACGCTGTCAGAGAGTTCTTCATCACCCACACCCGCCAGTCTCTTGATATCCTCATCAGCTTCCTGATGGATCACGTCAACCACATCATCAATAGTCAGAACACCCACAAGACGTTCAGCCTCATCCACAACCGCGGCGGAAACCAGATCGTACTGTTCGAAAACCCGAGCGGCTTCCTCCTGATCCTCAAGCACATCTATTGGATGGACATTCGTTTCCTTAATCTCTTCAATCTTTGCATTCCGTGGCGTTCTTAAAATTCTGTCGAGAGCCACATAACCCACGAGTTCAAAACTGGGACCAATGACAAACACCTCATGAAACCGATCAGGCAGATCATCATCTTCTCGCATGAAATCGATCGTCTGACCCACAGTCCAAAACGGAGGTACAGCGACAAAATCTGTAGACATCCGTCGCCCGGCAGTTTCCTCTGGATAGTCGAGAGAGCGCTGAATTCTGGTGCGTTCCTGGATCGGAACCATGGAGAGAATCTCTTCCTGATCAGATTCCTCCATGTCTTCCAGAATGAACACTGCATCATCGGATTCCAATTCTTGCACCGCTTCCGCAATTTTTTCATTTGAAACCGCGTTTACGATGTCCAGACGAACGGCTTCATCTACTTCTGTTAGTGACCCATAGTCGAATGTCTCACCGCTTAATTCCACAAGCTTTCTGCGTTCTTCTGCCTCAAGGGCTTCAAGCAGATCTCCCAGCTCAGACTCATGCAATGGAGCCAAACGCTTGATCAGTTTTGCAGAGTTTTCCGAATTGATGTGCTTGCGGATTTTGGCGACAAACTCGGGACGTACAGTATCATCCTCAGTATAAACCAAGGCCTTGGTGGTTGCCTGATCCGTTTCTAGTTCGTGCTCATCAGAAGTCATACTTCCCTTATACATCCGGTGGTGTGAAGGGAAAGTGGCAAAGCGTTCTTTACTTCAGATATTTTCGAAGAAATCAGTCGGTTATGGGCTGCAGGTGTTCTTCCAGCGTATCACGCAAATGCTCGTGCTGAGTGGGTAATTTCAGGTTAGTGCCCAGTTGCCCCAAATCTTCGTCGCGATCAAAGCCCGGTTCATTTGTGGCAATCTCAAACAGGATCCCACCCGGAGTCCTGAAATAGATTGCCCAGAAATAATCACGATCTATCACATTGGTTACAGAGTACCCGGTGTCCATCAAAGCTTTGCGAACTTCCAGTTGATCAGACCGATTTTCCACTGCAAAAGCGATATGATGGACTGAGCCTGCACCTTGCTCTGCCGCTCGATTACTCTGGTTCGTTACAAGATCAAGAATGTGGGCGTCATTACCACCATTTACATGAAGCCTTGTTACGCCATTGCTGGCTTCAAGTCGTTCATAATTCATGAAAGTTAAAAGCTCTTGCATTGCACCAGCATCTGCAAGTGTCATCGATGTGGAATGAAATCCACGAATAGCGAAATCCTCGGTTATGCCATCAACAATCCAGGGAACACGACTATCGTCTTCAACTTCTACCAGAGCAAATCCATCACCGTCCGGACCACTGAACTCAAGTCGATCCTCTCCAAATCGCGAGGTTCTGACGAGGTCTTTCACCTTCAAGTCCGCAAAACGATTCTGCCAGAAATCCAAAGAGTTTTTTGGTACTGAAAAACATGTGACACCCACTTCACCCAATCCATGCTTTCCCATTGGCATGTTGGGAAACGGAAAATAGGTCATTACTGACCCCGGAGTTCCGAACTCATCACCATAGTAAAGATGATACACGTCTGGACGGTCAAAATTGACCGTCTTCTTCACGCGCCGCAGACCAAGCACTTTTGTGAAAAAATGATTGTTCACATTGGCATCTGCAGCCATTGAAGTCACATGATGAATACCCTGTATTTGCTTAAGCATCGCCTATTCTGATTCCCGTGCAATCCCGCCTCGCAAGATCATATATATGAATTTAAGAATTAAAAGAGTGGGATCATGAACAATCTGTTCACACCAAACTTGTAATTAGGGTAAACAAAGCGTAGGGAGTATACCGTTCAAATCAAAAGGTATCTCTCACCCAAATGGCCGGCATTTTCATTCTTAGCCTTGCCTATGTGTTCAGTCAGTTTTCTAGAGCATTTTTGGCAGTACTAACCCCTGTCCTTGGCAATGATTTGGGTATGGATGCAACCGGATTTGCTTATGCATCGGGCGCTTGGTTCGTGGCATTCGCACTGTTTCAGTTTCCGGTTGGAATTTTGTTGGATACAATTGGCCCACGCAGAACTGCTGGTTATATCTTCACACTGTTTTCAGGCGGTGGCGTGTTTCTCTTCGCCACTGCATCAAACCCAACCATGATCATAGTGGCAATGGCGTTGATCGGCATTGGCTGCTCTCCAGCATTGATGGCACCTTTCTATATTTTTGTCAGGGAATTTGATGCGGCAAAGTTTGCCACGCTCTCAGGCACTTTTATTGCTGTCGGCACGTTGGGTAACATAGGCAGCTCAGAACCACTTGCAGCAGCCGTAGAAGCCTTTGGTTGGCGTAATACAAGCTATCTGGTCGGGGTGCTTGTGATCATCATTGGCTTGGGGATCATGACCATGGTCAAAGATCCGGAGAGACTGGACAACACCGGACAGAAAGGCGGATTCCTTGATGTTCTGAAGATCCGTCAATTGTGGCCAATCTTTCCAATGGTTCTCGCAGGATACGTGGCTGCTGCCGGGCTTAGAGGTTCATGGGCAGGACCCATGTTTGCTGACCTCTACAATTTTGATACTTTGGAGATAGGCAGAGCAACGCTCTATATGGCGATCGCCCTTGCTTTTGGGACCCTGGTTTACGGTCCTCTGGACCGGGTTTTCAATTCAAGAAAAATAGTGGTTATGGCAGGAAACATAATCGTCTTGATCGCTTGTCTCATTCTGGTCTTTCAAATGCCAAAAGATCCTGTTTGGGCAACAGTTGCGATCGTCATAATCGGCTTCTTCGGCTCAAGCTATGCCGTGCAAATGGCGCACGGAAAATCATTTGTTCCCATTCATCTAGCGGGTAGGGGCGTCACACTACTCAACTTCTGCTCGATTGGAGGAGCTGGAATATTTCAGTGGATCAGTGGTCCGATAGTTGCTGCAAGCGCGGTTGATGGAAACCCAGAGCCTCAATATCAGGCGCTTTTTGCATTCTATGCATTCCTGGTTGGCGTTGCGATTGTTAGCTACGCATTCGCTAAAGACGCAAAGCCGGATCAAACCACCTAGAGTTCTTTTACCCAATCAATGATTGTCTGGGTCACAAAACTGTTGTTACCTGGGCTGAGGATATCACCTGCAATCACATGGTTGTATGGGTCTTCGGATTTCTCGACCAACACTTTTTTCGCAGGACCACCCCACTCATCAGCTACCTTCTCAATCTCTTCGGTTACTACAACCAGATCGTCTGGCTGATAAATAAACAAGGCAGGCACATTCAATGTGGACTTATCGAGTTTCTTCAGCCGCTTCAGCACGGCGGTCATGGGAAAAATCGCCTTACTGGGATAAGCAGTGGTCCACCATTTACCGTGCAGTTCGTTGGAAGGTTCCCAAGACCTTTCAGAACCGGCTATGACCGGCAAAATAGTTTCCGCCCAGGGAATATTTGCCATTGTAGTTGATATGCCATGTAGCTCGAAATTTGCAGAGATAGACACAAACCCTACAACGTTTTTCACAAGCTCAGGATAGGACAATCCCAGGGTGCTGACTGCGGCACCGTTTGAGGCGGCCATAACAATGATTTTCTCTCCCAACCGCTCACCTATGGCGATGGCTTCAGCAAAATCATTGATCCACGCTGTTGGTGTGGCTTCAGCCATTGCGTCACCATCCCGTCCATGCCCGCTCATTCTGGTGAAAAACAAGTTGGCATCAAGCGCACTTGCCACATCATCGGGCACCGGACGGGTTTCATGTTTCGTGGCAGAAAAACCGTGTATATATATGATTGATAACGCTTTTTTATTTTTTAAAGCGGGATCGCTCCAAATAACCTCTTTTTCAGCACCAGAGATGATATTGGGCACGGTGCTTTCAGACTTTTGAAGATAGGATTCCACATCCTGACCAATTTCAGCCACATTAAAAGATAAATTCACTTTATCGTCGGGGGTTGGACCAAACACAAAGACTATTCCGAACACTAAAATTATTGAAACAATGAACCTAACCAACTTTTTCATTTTATATTCCAATCGGTTGCCGATTACGTACTATGCGCCTCCCAAACTGGCAACGTCAATATTTGCCCTGTTAACAACTGTCCGCATTGCAAAACTTGATTGAATTCTTGAAACACCTGGCAACTTGGAAAGCCAATCCTTGTGTACGTATTCAAATTCTTTCATGTCCCGTGCATTTACCCGAATAATGTAGTCGTACTCACCCGACATCAAAAAACACGCTACGATGTAAGGACATTCAGAAACGGCCTTCTCGAATTCATCCATATCCGTACTCGCCTGACGGTCGAGCGAAATGTGAACAATTGACGTAATTGTCTGTCCGAGAGCCTGATTTGAAATTACTGCCTGATAACTTTCAATTGTACCGGAGCTCTCCAATTGCTCCACACGCCTGGAACACGCGGAAGGTGACAAACCAACTCGATTAGCCAGCTCCACATTGGAGATTCTCGCATTTTCCTGCAATTCCTTTAAAATTGAAGTATCAATTGTATCGAGTTTCATTCACACAATATTCCGCTAATTTTTTAGTCATTTATCGAATTATTCACGAAAATTGCCTGCTTGCAACACAATATTTGCACGGACGTTTCGCCCATTTTTCGCTAAAATAGATGCAGATACCAAACTAGAGGGAATTTAGATATGAGAATTGGGGTTCCAAAAGAAATCAAAAACAATGAGTTCCGAGTAGGCGTGACACCGGGCTCAGCGCGTGAATACGTAGCCCGCGGCCACGAAGTACTGGTTGAAACCAATGCTGGCGCAGGCATTGGTGCTGATGACGCAGTTTACGAAGCCGCAGGTGCAAAAATTCTTCCAACTGCGGCGGAAGTTTTTGAGACTTCAGAAATGATTGTGAAAGTGAAAGAACCTCAGCCAAGTGAATGGGTTCAATTGCGCGAAGATCAGATCCTATACACCTACCTTCACCTGGCTCCAGATCCAGACCAAACCAGAGGCTTGATGGAATCTGGATGTACAGCCGTTGCTTACGAAACTGTAACAGACAACGATGGCGGCTTACCGCTACTAGCACCAATGAGTGAAGTTGCTGGACGTTTGTCCATTCAGTGCGCTGCAACCGCTTTGCAAAAGCCAAATGGCGGCCGTGGCATCCTGATGGGTGGTGTACCAGGCGTTCTGCCAGCTAAAGTTGTTGTCATTGGTGGCGGTGTTGTGGGCACACACGCAGCAAAAATGGCAGTTGGCCTGGGTGCCGACGTTACAATCCTTGATCGCAACATTGATCGCATGCGCGAACTGGATGACATCTTCGGCAATACGGCTAAAACTCGTTTCTCAAACGCAGAAGCAATCGAAGAAGAGTGCCTTGCAGCTGATGCTGTGATTGGTGCAGTTCTAATCCCAGGTGCAGCAGCACCTAAACTGGTAACTCGTGACATGCTTTCATCCATGAAAGACGGTGCAGTACTGGTTGATGTGGCAATTGACCAAGGTGGATGCTTTGAAACATCTAAGGCAACTACACACTCAGATCCCACATATGTTGTCGACGGAGTAGTACACTACTGTGTGGCAAACATGCCGGGTGCCGTACCGCTCACATCATCCCATGCACTTAACAATGCCACATTGCCATTTGGTTTGGCTTTGGCTGATAAAGGTCTGGAAGCAATTGCAGCCAATGCACACCTGCGCAATGGTCTAAACGTTCACAAGGGACGCATAACAAATCAGGCCGTTGCTGAAGCGTTGGCACTGGACATGGTTGAGCCAACGGAAGCGCTAAAGGTCGCCTAATTTTGCAGAAATAATCCTCGCAATATTGAGCGATCATTATTGCAAACTTAACTCCCTTGTTTCTGTAGGAACGAGGGAGTTTTTTTATGTCCAGGGAATAATTTCTTCTGTGCTGGTCGCAACTGGACTGAAACCCATCTTCTGATAAAGCGGCAGCGCCGCAGGGTGATCCAAAGTATTGGTTTGTAGAATTATTTTGCCAGGTTTGTGCGCCCAAGCAGCAGATATTGCGGTCGAAAGCAACCACTTCCCCAATCCCAAGCCCTGATAATCGGCACCCAATCCTAGATATACAATTTCAACCAATTCGGGTGCACGTGATTTGTCCAACTCAAAAAAACCTGCTGGGCACCCATCTGCATACAGAATGTTAATCCCGGTATCCTCATCATTGATCCGAGCAAACAATTCAGCATCTTTCATTATGCGTCGCTCTTGCCAGTGAAATGCTTTCCCTACGAGCTCATAGATGTATCTGTAATAGCTAACTGGGATGTTTTTTGCTCTTATCAGAGCTAATACCGGCCTTGTGGGTACGGGAATATTCTTGAAGTGAGGATGTGACATTTCCAGATGTGTCACATGCGCCGTCATCTTCTTCTTGCTCGATTTAGTCGACTTTTTAGCCATCTTCAGTCGCTATTTCCGGACCATCAGGCAACCCCCATTGTGCCCACGATCCGTCGAACAGTTTATAGTTTTCCCGGCCTGTTTCTGAAAGCGCCAAACTAAGAATAGCAGCTGTGACACCTGATCCACATGTTGTGATAACAGGAGAGCTCTCATCAATCCCAAGCTTCTTAAATATACCTTCAAGCCGGTCATTTGAAACAAGCTTCCCGTCCTCAATAAGCTTATTGAAAGGAAGGGATTTTGATCCTGGTATATGACCACTTCTCAACCCAGGACGCGGTTCTTCTGCCCGACCGGCAAAACGCTCACCAGACCTAGCATCAATGACCGTTGCATCACAGCTGACCACATTACGCTCCATGTCTTCAAGCGATGCCACAAGTTCTGGTTTAAAGGACGGTTGAAAAACCTTTGCCATTTGCGGATTGGGATTTCCAGTTTCAACAGGCAAATCTGCGGCCTTCCATCTGTCAAAGCCTCCTTCAAGAATTCTCACGTCCAAAGCGCCCATAACTTTGAAAGTCCACCACACACGAGGAGCCGAGAACAACCCTGGACCGTCATAAACAATTATCAGATTGTCATGACTAATCCCCATGACGCTAACATTTTTCGCAAATACTTCTGGTTGCGGAAGCATATGTGGCAAATCTGAACTTTGATCTGCAATGGCATCAATATCGAAAAACACTGCATTCGGAATCCGCATGGATCGATATTCAGCAAGTGCGTTTCTGTTCTGAGCGGGCAGGTACCAGGAAGCATCAACAAAGGACACATTTTCATGTCCCATGACCTCAAGCGCATCATGTTGAGAAATTAAATTAGTACTCATAGATCATCTCCTTAGCCCCGTAAGGTAGTCGAGCAATCTCATAGAGGTGATTCGATGCCTCTATTCTGGCCCTATAAACATAGGTTTGTGAATATTAATGTGCGTTGATTGTTACAGAGTGGGTAAATTATCCGGGAAAAGGTCCAAATCTGATCCGGAAACGTCGGTTTTCCTTACCCTTTTTCTCAATCTTGCCGATATGGATCTCGCCAATCTCACCAGTTTCCGTCACATGAGTGCCACCACACGGTTGACTGTCGATACAGGAATTCTCCCCAATACAAACAAGCCTGATGTCACCAAGACCACGAGGTGGCCGAACATTTTTAGATCGCACAATCGATGGATCTGCATCCAATTCTTCTTCTGTAATCCATTTGGTAAAAACGGGGTGATTGGCATTCACCAGTTCCATAAGCTTTTCCGTAACCTCAAACTTATCTGCACTAGCATCCGTAAGGTCGAAATCAACGCGGCTATTATCCTCACTAACGGACGCGCCTGTAATGGGGTAGGGGCAAACAACACTAAGAAGATGACATGCCGTATGCATTTGCATCAGGCGATATCGCCTTTCCCAGTCGATATGACCAACAATCTTCTCACCAATATCTGGGACCGCTTCACCTTCCGCAGGAACGAGAATAATTTCTTTCTTGGTTTCACCAGTCACAGTGGTGGCAACTCTTATTCTGGATCCATCTGATCTTTCAAGAAATCCGGTGTCTCCCGGTTGACCACCACTCGTTGCATAAAAGTTTGTTTGATCCAGAATTATACCACCCAACTCATTTACGGCCATTACCTCTCCTTCGCAGGCGGTAAGATAGGCATCGTCAATAAAGGCAGGCTTGGTTTCCAGGATCATTCTTATGCAGGTTCGCTATACTCAACGATAGGCAGATCGAATTTTGTATCGTCTTCAAGCCATGCAGGAACCGGTAAATCTTTGGCTCTCAGGAATGCTGGATTGAACATCTTAGACTGATAGCGACTGCCAAAGTCACAAAGAATGGTAACAATTGTATGTCCCGGTCCCAGCTCTTTCGCCAAACGAATTGCACCAGCAACATTGATACCCGTAGAGCCACCCATGCATAGACCTTCATGCTCAAGCAGATCAAAGGCGATCGGAATCGCTTCACTGTCTTCAATCTGATACGGAAAGTCGGGTGTAAACCCTTCAAGGTTAGCCGTGACGCGGCCCTGGCCAATACCCTCTGTAATTGAACTTCCTGAGGATTTCAGTTCGCCATTGGCATAATATTCCCACAATGCCGCACCCATTGGGTCAGCAAGCGCAATCTTGATATCTTTGTTATGTTCCTTCAGCCCCATGCTGACACCGGCAAGCGTGCCACCAGTACCAATTGCTGAAACAAATCCATCGACCTTACCGTCAGTCTGCTCCCAGATCTCTTGAGCAGTGGTACGCACGTGTCCATCTCTGTTAGCCACATTGTCAAATTGATTGGCCCAAATCGCACCGTGGCTTTCTGTTTCATTAAGCTGATCAGCTAGTCTGCCGGAAAGTTTTACATATGTATTCGGGTTTCGGTATGGAAGCGCGGGCACTTCAACCAGTTTGGCACCCATCAGACGAAGTGTATCTTTCTTCTCCTGTGCCTGTGTTTCCGGAATAACAATCACAGTCTTGTAACCAAGAGCGTTCGCAACCACGGTTAAGCCAATGCCTGTGTTACCGGCAGTACCTTCCACAATGGTTCCGCCTGGCTCAAGCTTACCGTTTTTGATGGCATCCTCGATAATAAATAGGCCGGCCCGGTCTTTGACTGACTGACCAGGATTCATAAATTCTGCTTTACCGAGAATTTCGCAACCAGTTAATTCTGAAGCCTTTTTGAGCCGAATAAGTGGTGTGTTGCCGATGGCATCAATTGTGTCTTTTTTGATTGTCATGTTATCAGCCGTGTCCAATATGTTAGTTGAGTGCACACTAATGAATAGGCGATTTTCCCGCAAGGCATTGACGTTTCAACAAAGAAATAAATATGTGTAAGGAATTGCAACCATAGGCTGCCAATAGAAATATTTTTCTCAAATACTGGAAATTTCATATGTCAAAATTTACTGCAAAACCATCCGACGGAGCTGTTTGGATAACCGGAGCAAGTGAAGGGATCGGAAAAGCTGTCGCTGAACGCATGGCTGAAGATGGGTTTGTGGTTTACGCCTCAGCGCGATCAAAAGACAAGCTAAAAGAGCTGGAGAAAGACTATCCAAGCGGCGGTAAAATCATCGCCTTACCGCTGGACGTTACAGACCGGGCTGGCAATCAGAAATGCGTTGATCAGATCATCAAAGAACAAGGCAAGCTGGCTGTTGTTATCTTGAACGCTGGTACGTTTGTCCCCATCCGCGGGTTTGATATGAAATTTGAAGATTTTGATTTCACCATGGATGTCAACGTAAATGGTGTCATCAACGGTATGATCCCGGCAGTAAACGAGATGAAAGTGGCTGAGCAAGGCCAGGTGGTCGTAGTTGCCTCAGTGGCTGGATATGGTGGACTGCCCAAAAACGCAGGATATGGAATTTCGAAGGCAGGTCTCATCAACATGACAGAAAGCCTGAAGTTCGATTTTGACCGTATGAACATTAAAATCCAACTTGTTACACCTGGCTTTATCGACACTCCATTGACCAAAAAGAACGATTTTCCCATGCCGTTTTTGATGCCAGTAGAAAAGGCTGCAGATCGCATGGTTGAAAAAATGAAGACAGACACATTCGAAATCACCTTTCCGCGGCGTTTCACCTTCATGCTAAAATTCATTAATTTGTGGTGTTACCCGGTTTATTTCTGGATGGTCCGAAAGTTTACCGGAATGTAGGTTCTAGTCCCCAAGCTTGCAAATTGACCTGAACTAAAACAACATTGCCCTGCAATAAATGAAGGGCAAGTGTTATGAAGAAACCAAATATAATCCTGATCTTGGCAGATGATCTTGGATTTGCTGATTTGGGCATCACAGGCTCTGAAATAAGAACACCAAATATCGACTCATTGGCAATGAACGGGGTGCTTCTCACATCCATGTATAATTGCGCACGTTGCTGCCCCACAAGAGCTTCATTATTGACGGGCCTGTATCCCCATAACGCCGGAGTCGGGCACATGGGCGCAAACCTGGGCACACCTGCCTATCAAGGCTTCTTACGCAATGACAGCGCCACCATTGCCGAGCACCTCCGGGCGTCAGGTTATAAGACGCTGATGTCGGGTAAATGGCATGTGGCAGGGGATTTCATGGCCAGAGAGGTTGATAGCTGGCGTGTTGGTGATATGGAACATCCCACACCGCGGCAACGGGGGTTTGACCGCTTTTACGGCATCGTTGATGGCGTAACTCACTTCTTCTCACCACACTACATGTTGGAGGATGATGATAGGGTAGAAGTCTTTCCCGATGATTTTTATTTTACGGATGCAATCACTGACAAAGCCATCGGAATGATTGAAGAGTCGGTCGAGGAGGAAAAACCATTTTTCCTCTATCTGGCACATACTGCTCCCCATTGGCCACTGCATGCACATCCGGAAGACATTGCTCGTTATGATGGTGTTTACGATAAGGGTTGGGATGCCACTCGTACTTCACGCCATGAAACCATGAATGCACTCGGCTTGTTTCAGGAGAACTGGGAAATTTCACCGCGTGACAAGGATGTGCATTCCTGGAACCAGGAGAAAAACACTGGCTGGGAATCTCGAAAGATGGCCACCTATGCAGCCATGGTTGATCGGATGGATCAGTCTATTGGAACGCTCGTCTCTGCTTTGAAGCGAATGGGGGAGTTTGAAAACACACTCATCCTTTTCCTCTCTGACAATGGCGGATGCGCCGAATTTATGGCTGAAGACGGATGGGCTAAATTTTTTCCTGACACCACTAATGATGGAAGACAAATCCAGATGGGCAATCGCCCGGACATTATGCCGGGAGATGCACTAACCTATCAAAGTTACGACAAGCCATGGGCTAATGTCTCGAATGCACCTTTCAGACTATTCAAACACTACGTTCATGAAGGAGGCATTTCCACACCACTCGTCGCCCATTGGCCAGAAGGTATCAAGAAGCACGACATTTGCCATACACCAACACATGTGGTGGATATTTTACCTACGTTACTGGACGTTGCAGGGGCCTCCTATCTCAATGAGTGTGGAGGACATCAAATACAACCCGTGCAGGGAGAATCCTTTCTAGAGTTATTCTCCGGGAAAGATTGGACCCGCGAACAACCCATCTTCTTCGAACACGAAGGAAACTGTGCTGTCAGGCATGGTCAATTGAAACTTGTGAAGCAGTTCGGACAGGATTGGGAGCTCTACGATATGGAGGTTGATCGCACTGAGTTAAACGATCTCTATGGCACAACCGGAACAATTGAAAGGAAGCTAGCCCAAGAATACCAAAACTGGGCGGATAAATCAGGCGTATTGGATTGGGAAGAAGCTCTGCCGAAGCTTCTCAAGGCTTGGGACATTAAAAGCGCAGAAGGCTAGGCATGTTTATAAAACATCTGCCTTACATCAATACTCTCAGTTTTGAATCCGGCCTCACAGTAATGCAGGTAAAACTCCCACATTCGCTTGAAGCGTTCGTCAAAACCTAGTTCTTTGACCTCATCCCATTTCTCCCAGAATTTATCACGCCATTCAGCGAGTGTTCTGGCATAATCCTGTGGGAATATGCGTTCCGAAACCAGTTGCAAACCCTGTTGGCCAGTCACCTCCGCAAGTGCCTTGGAAGAGGGCAACATTCCACCAGGGAAAATATACCGCTGAATGAAATCGGGACGACTCCTGTAGGATTCGAAGTTGTTGTCCTCAATCGTAATAATCTGAAGACCAGCGGTTCCTCCAGGCTTTAAACAGCTTCGAACTTTTTCGAAGTAAATCGGCCAGTACTGTTCTCCAACCGCCTCAAACATCTCAATAGATGCCACGTGATCATATTGCCCCGTTTCATCCCGGTAGTCTTGGAATTTAAACTCCACATTATCGGACAAGCCGGCTTTGGCTATCCGCTCCCTGGCGTAAGCAAGCTGTTCTTGTGAAATGGTAATCCCGGTAACACGTGCATTGAATTCCCTTGCGACAAATTCTGCAAAGCCACCCCAACCACATCCAATTTCGAGAATATGGCTGTTTTCCTTGACACCCATGTCTCGCGCCAAAGCTCGATACTTAGCTTCTTGCGCAGCTTCCAAAGAATTTGCACCTTCGGCGAACAATGCAGATGAATAAGTCATGCTTTTGTCGAGCCAAAGGTCGTAAAACTTGTTTCCCAAATCGTAATGAGCGGAAATATTTCGTTTGGAACCACTCTTGGTGTTCCGATTATACCAATGCCGGACCGTTTCAATAAGATTGATAATTGGACTTTGGCTGGCCACATCTCCATAAATCGAGCGGTTGACCAGGAAAAATTCCATCATTTCAGTTACATTTGGACTGTCCCAATCATTATCCATGTAACTTTCAGCAACACCGATCGTACCGCCAAGCGCTACACGTTTTGGAAGCCGCCAGTTGTGTAATATGATCCTTGCCACGGGCCCTGGCATGCCGGATTGAAATTCCACACTCTTGCCATTTGGAAACCGGATGAAAAGATCACCTTTTTCAATCCGCAGGAAGAGTTTAAACATCATGCGTGCATAAAAGGGCAACTCTGCACGTTTCTCGCGAAAATTCTCTTTCGTGATACGCACAGCATCAGCAAAATTCAATTCACCAAATTCACTTGCACCCATATTAACCTGGTAATTTATGTCTGACATTTCTTACTCTTAACTCTGTCTATTTTATTCGCCAGGCGCAAGTTTTTCAACTTGTGAAGGAAAACTTGCCTTTTGCGGTGGCGCCGGGCGTGGTCTCAGTCTGATGCCTTTTAACCACAGAATAAGGGCCTCATAATGGATTCCGGCCACAACTTTAAACGATAGGCCCAGTGTTTTCAGCGCACCGAGGCATAATTGCTTGGTGGATAACGGACGGGAATTACCGGAAAATGTGGCGGACAAAATAGGTTCACCTTCATCATGTTCCAGGATTCGGATGCGTAATTTGTCCGAAGGTGGCTGGATCCTGAAATCATATCGCAATCCCATATCCAGAAAAGGTGACACGTAAAAGCACTTTTGTGCTGTTTGCCGGATTGAAGCAGAACTTCGGGGATCTTCAGTCACCTTTGCAACATAGCTATGATCCTCTCCAAACGTATTGTGCACCTGATAAACAAGGCAACTCAATTCGCCGTCTGAGCCGTAGCAAAAATAAATGGACAACGGATTAAACGTATAGCCGAACACCCGAGGATTGCACCACAACAGGATCCGCTCAGGTATTTCCACACCAGCCTCGCTAACGAGTTTCTCAACGTGCTTTCGCAGATTTGAGCCATCACGGGGCCCATGATCCTTCTCGTAAAAGGATACTAGATTAGAACGATTGACCGAAAACAATTTGCTAGCGCTATCCGCCTCGTCATACCGGTCCAGATCCACAACCAAAGAAAATATCTTATAGTTGAAACGGTGCATTTTTGGCTTGAGACGCGCATGCATCACATTACCAAAATACAGACAGGCTGCCGGATTATCAGAATTTTCTGTGTTTCCAGTTTCTTGTTGAACGTTGAATGACACAACTCACTCCGCTGCAACCGCCGGCTGCTGAATCTGATTATCAGCGTGAATAAGCATGCCAATTTCATCTTCATGACGCCATGGCACAATACCACCGAGTGCTTCGGCAACATTCAGACCTGAATTCAGACCATCTTCATGAAAACCGAATGCGGTCCAGGCGCCACAAAACCAGATCCTATCCTTACCCTGGATTTCATGCATTCTTTGTTGAGCCTCAATTGCAGATGAATTGAAAAGTGGATGCGAGTATTGGAAACGGTTCAAGGTAAGAGATTGATCCGGCTTATTGACCGGATTTAGCGTGACAAACAAAGGACAGTCTTTTCTGATGGTTTGCAGCTCGTTCATCCAGTAAGTAACAGAAACATCGCGCTCATCATCTGAGTTTTTCGTACCAAGATAATTCCAGGCAGCCCAAGCATTCTTGCGCCTTGGCATAAGAGCAGGGTCCTGATGAAGCCAGACATCATTCGATATATATTTCACACTGGAAAGGATGTCGCGTTCGGCTTCAGATGCGTCTGAGATCATTTTCAATGCCTGATCGGAGTGTGACGCCATCACAATCTGATCAAACTTTTCCGTATGCCCATTTACGTCGGTTACCATCACACCGTCCGGGACGCGTACCACAGAAACCACCTCACAACCGGTTCTGAATTCAGCATCCGTATCTTGTGTCAGTTTGCGAACATACTCGCGACTACCACCATCAACTGTTCTCCATTTCGGACGCTTAGTCTGCATCAACGAATGATTTTTCATGAAGTGAATGAGGCTTTCGGCCGGAAACTCAAGCATCTTCTTGCTTGGTGTTGACCAGATTGCCGAAGTCATCGGAACAAGATAGTCATTCTTCAGACGATTGGAGAACCCGGATTTCTTAAGATAGTCGTCCAAGGTCAAACCACAAAGAGCACCATTCATAAGATCTATTCTGGCGCGTTTGTTGAACCGAAAAATATCCCTTAGCATCTTCAGGAAACCCGGTGACAAAAGATTACTTGGCTGCGCAAAAATTCCTTTGAGTTTTGTCCCACACCACTCAAGTTTTCCGCCATCCAGGGAAACAGAAAAAGACATCTCGGTGGGTTTGGTTTTTACATCCAGATATTTGAAAAGCTGAACCAGGTTTGGATAATTTTGCTCATTGTAGACAATGAACCCAGTATCGACCGGCAATTTTCCGCCCTGAAAATCCACATCTACCGTTGCTGAATGTCCCCCGAGCCGCTCCCTTTTTTCGTAAACAACTACTTCATGCGTTTTTGATAGTGCCCAGGCTGCCGCATTTCCTGAAATGCCTGAACCGATAATTGCAATTTTCATGTTAGTTGAAGATGCCTTTTTTATTTGTGTTTATGGCTTGTAGTTATTGCAGAAAAACTTCTTAGCAAGTGGTCTGTTACGCAATTCCCACAACTAGTTACGTTATTTGGAGGAGTCACGTAACAATTGGATGATTGGTTTCGCGAAAAACAAAAACTTTTAAGAGTTAGCCTGGCAGGTCACAGGATAATCTTGTCGCCCTCGCGCGCTATCCTGAACTTTTCATTTGATTGCCCCATTTTTTTCTCTATTTCATCCAATTCCACATCCTGCCTAAACGGCATGTGATGCGTAGCGAGTATGTCCCCGGCGGACGACAACTTCTGAAGACGAATTGCTTCCTCGTAGGTGGAATGACCGTATCCAACAAAATTCGGAAATTCCACGTCTTTCAAACTGCAATCATACATAAAGGCATCAACGCCATCGATGATTTTCAGGATATTCTCATCATGCGTTCCCGGAACATGTTCGGTATCAGTGATGCAGGCAAAGGATTTGCCTTCGAAATCGATCCTGTAACCGGTTGCACCGCCGGGATGATTCAGCGGGGTTGAGGAAATTTTTATTCCATCCCCCAAATCAAATCCCTCATTTTTTTGAAGATTAATGTAATCCACGTCAGCAGTGAAAACATCTGGACTGACAGGAAAATAAGGACGCCGCATTAAATTCTTGACGGTATCTTCAGTGTCTGGGCTGCCGTCCAACTCACCGCAATAAACGTCAATTTTTCTCCCCTCTATGAAGAACGGAGCAAAAAACGGGATACCCTCCACATGATCATAATGAGCATGCGTCAGGAACAGATGCAGATGGTGATCGGGATCTTTTGCTGCAAGCTCACGCCCAAGCTCTCTCACACCCGTTCCGGCATCAAATACAATAGTATGGTTGCCACATCGCACGGAAACACAATTGGTGTTGCCCCCGGCACGCTCAAACTGCTTTCCAGGCGAGGGCAGGGTGCCCCGCGTTCCCCAAAAGGTTATTTCTAATTGTTTTTGGTCAGCAGATGAGGTCATTTATCAATTTGGTACTCAACTCAACAAGTTTTTGCATTGGACAATTCACGTCTGGCTTCACCCAGTTCCGCGGTGGTTTTACTCAGCCTGGATGCAAGTTCCCTCATTACTTCCACTCCCAGATCAGGAACTTGCGTGATCAAGCCAACAAAGTGTTCCTTCTTGATTTTCAAGGTTTCCAGATTGTCAGAGCTAGAGCGAACCGTAGCTGTCCTCGGCACTTCACATAAAATAGATATTTCTCCGATAAACTCGTTAGACCCCACTTCGGCTACTACGACTTCACCAGCCTCTGTATCGATGATCACATCGGCCGAACCATCAACAATCACATATGCCGCATCCCCGGGATCACCTTGCTTAAACAAATCCTGACCGCTTTTATAAGTTTTGCGATCCGATGCAAAAGCAAGAAGTTTCAACTTTCCCGGATCTATTCCAGCGAATAGAGGTATCTTCCGCAGCATATCAACTTCTTCACTTAATGTTGCCATCTCAATTCACCTCCTTACCCTGCAACTAAGCCATCAATTCCTGATACACAGAACTTGTGTTTCTCAACTCTTCCGGAGAGGCATCAGCAACAATTTCACCGTCATTAAGAACTATAACACGATCAAACAACTCCGAAAACGAAGGGCTGATCGGCGCCCATATGACGCCTTTCGGCGCGACACCTTCTGCCCGACTTTTCTCCAAAACCATATTGATGATTTCACCTTGCTCCCTGGCACCCAGATTGTTCAATCCCTGATTGACGATCAATATATCTGGTTGTTTCAACAGAGCTCGAGCAAGGTGCAATTTCTGACGCTGGATTTCCGATAGGCGTTTGCCACCTGAGCCCACATTGAACGTCAGGCCAATTCTGAACACATCATCCGTCAGATTCATCTCATTTAGCAGTTCTCTAATCGCAAGAGAGACCCTCTCATTGCCTTCCGCCACGCTGGCAGAAACACGTCCCAGAAGCACATTTTCCTGCAACGAAGCAGCCGGATTATAGGTGTCCGGCTCATAAAAAGCGATCGGGCTAACGGGAAGAGCAAGCAACTTCTCACGAAGGCTCTTTCTAGCTTCCAACAAACGATTTTTCATGTCGTCGGTTAAAAGGCCAAGACGATTTTGCTCTTCCACATAAGCAAGCGGAAGTTTCATGATCATCTTCTTGTCTTTGTTCGAAATCTCTTCCTTGGACTTATTCGAGATACTGGCGAGAATAGTTTTGTATTCCGGTAGCTCGTCCGGATCCATGTATGTCAGCTGATCAAAGAACGGGTTATCGGGATCAAGATCACCGAATAGTTCCACAGTGGTGTGTGCCACCTCGATACCCATTTGATATAGATCATCATCAAGCTTCGATTCTTTGAGCACAGACAACACAATCTCGTTGTCTGCCAGGTTGTCAGCTTCAAAGCTCTTGTCTGTTGCAGTTCCGAACAGCAGATTTTCACCGATTGAGGACTGATTATTATAGGTTGCGGGATCAAATGGCTCCACAAATTCGTCGAACCCCAGTTCCTGCAATCTGGCGCGGAAGCGACTTCGTGCCTCAAGAATTGCATTTGCCAGTTCAGGATACACTTCCGGATCAAGTGTACCGCGCAAACCCAGTGCACGAACATCGGACTCCATGTCCACCTCAGTCAACACCTCTCGTATTCTCTCGGTCAGCTCTTCCTGGTTTCCAAGACCCAATCGCTCGTAATCAATCCAGTCGGCTTCAAAATCCAGATGGTAGTTTGCGGAACGTTTCTGCTCCACTTTTTCGAAAGCATATTTCTTTTGTTCTTCCGCATCTCTTTCTGCTTCTCTTACGGGCTGATTTTTCAGCACATAGGTAAGAATCTCGAGAATCGTGCCTTGCGGGAAGAATGTACTGCCATCGATATAACTCAAACGCCTGCCGGTAACATGTTCGGGTTGAGTTTCGATCTGAATATCGTCCAACAGAACTCTGCCAGACGTGGACGGGATAACGTTACCCAATACGCTCACAAAAACATCAGCCCCACTACTGAAGTTGCCAACAATAGCCACTCTTTCATCCACACCGATATCGGCGCTCACATTCTCCAGCAATTTCGATCCCGTATCATCCACCACACCAAGCTTGGACACTTCATATCCTTTGCTGATTGCTGACACTTTTCCCTCAGGTGTCTTTTGAAGGTTTGAATCCTTCAATTCATCAGCGGTAAACTGTTCGATGATTTGGCCGTAACGGACTTCCACGGTAAGTCGTTTCTGGTCGTGGTCGATCAACCCTCTAACCGGAGCGGGCAGGTCCTTGTAGGCCACAATCACGCCGATCAACTGACCGATATCTAAACGGCCCGTGATCGCGAGATAACCACCCACAGCATAAAAGAAGAACGCAAGAAACTGAATCAGCAGGTTATTGATAAACTTCACTGAGAATTTTCGTTGGAACAGTTCGAAACGAATGAAAAACAATCGGCCAAGGATGTTGCTCATCTCCGCCCGTTCTAGATTGGTCGTATCGTTTGTGTGAGCCTCTTGAATTCCCTCAACGATTTCACCAAGTCGACCTGCTAAACGACGGGCAGCAATTTGTCTCTGTTTACCAAGCTCAATAAGACGCCGCCTCAGTATCGGAATTAGCCAAGCCTGAAACAAAACAACAATGAGGGTGACAATCCCGAGCCAGAAATTCTGGAGCATGATAAACAGGAGAGCAACAAGCGCCTGCCCCCCCAAAAACAGAGGCTGGGTGAAAGCATCACCAATGAACTCACCCATTGGTTCCACTTCATCCTTGATCATACTCGCGATTTCTGAGGGTTTCGTACGTCTGAACCTTGAGAGAGGATACCGCATAACACGGTCAAACAGCTCATAACGCAACCGCCTTAGTATGCGTTCACCCATCCGGCCTTTGTAGGTATTGATATAAAGTTTGAAAAGGCCATTCGCCATAACAAGAGCCAGAAATGAAAAAGAGAGCGCAAGCAGGTAGCCTACGCGTTCCATCTCAAACCCTTGGAACAACATCACAGGTTCGCCAAACAGGCTTTCTCCAAAAGGCATATAAAATTGAAGGAATTGACCAGTATCACCCGGATTCTCAAAACCATTACCCTGAATAGGGTCGTTAACAATTCGCTTTGGAAGTTCCAGACTCAAGAAATAAGTCGGCATTGAAGCCAAAATCACAACAAGCATCCACAGCTGGTCAGGCCGTGAGTGCTTCCAGACGTATTTTAAGAGATTTCTCTCCATTTATTTCTTCAATCAATTTCTCCGAAATACCGCCCCATGGACAATTTCGAAATTATTAAGCCTTTAGAAGGCCATAAGTCCCTGACCTGCCAGAATAGCAGCAATTTCTAACGTTAAAAGTCGTTTTTGGGAATAATTGTGCAAAGTGTGCGAAAATGCACACTCTTGAAAAATGCAAAAAGAAATCAAATGTATAGAAAACGGTCGCCGGTCCACCCGGCGAATTACAGCTAAATCCTCACAATGCTGACAAAAGGAAAATACTACGACCATGAGTCATGCCGCCCTGATAGCTCCCATAAAAGAATGGCTAATAGACCAATCACTCGGTAAATGTGACATTGTCGAACTCTTCGAGACAATGTGCATCCGCATGACGGCGGTAGGAATACCAATCCGTCGAGCACGACTGATCTGGCCCACATTGCATCCGTTGTTTCAAGCGGAAACGGTAATCTGGGATAATGGTGAACCTGCAAGACTTGAGCAGTTTTTACATCAGGATCAAGCTTCAGAGGCGTGGAACAACAGTCCATTGAAATACGCCATTGATAATGGATTAAGCGTCTTGCGCAGACAGTTAGAAGGCGAGAATGAACTTGTTGATTTCGAATTAACACAAGAGCTGAAAGAAGCTGGTTTCACAGATTATCTTTTGCTCGCCACCGAGTTGCTGGGAACATCATTCAGGAAGCGGGAAGGGGAAAATAATCGGGGCATTTTGGTCACATGGGCATCTGATAAACCCGGTGGGTTCTCCAATGATGATTTAAATTCTCTTCAATCCATCCAAAGACGTTTTGCAGTGGCTGCAAAAACCATAATTCAGTCTCGAATATCGGAAAACATTGCACACACGTATCTTGGTGTTCGAGCCGGAGATAACGTTCTCAACGGACAGATCCGACATGGAGACGGAGAAAAAACTAGAGCAGTGGTCTGGTATTCTGATCTACGGAACTCAACCAGTCTGGCCGAAACTCTTGAGCCGGATGAATATTTCTCATTACTGAACTCTTATTTCGACGCCACAGCAGAACCTGTTCAGGAATTCGGTGGTGAAGTGCTCGACTTTATTGGGGATGCCGTGCTGGGAATTTTCCCGTTTGAAAACGATACGGAGTTAAAGAACGCAGTTTGTGCAGCAAACAATGCACTTTCCCGGACAATTCAAAAGGCAAATGAGAATAACGAGCTACGTGCGAAAGAAGGTCTTGAGCGTTTCAATTATGGTGTTGCCCTCAACGCCGGTGATGTGATGTTTGGCAATATCGGAATTCCGTCCAGATTGACCTTTTCCGCAATCGGCCCCACGGTGAATGAAGCAGCCAGGATAGAGCAGATGACCAAGCTTTTGCAGAGGACCGCTCTTGCTGGCAAAGACATCGCACAAATCGCACCTGACAACTGGACTTCTGTTGGCTCTCATAAATTAGAAGGCATGTTGGACCCTGTTGAGTTATTCGCATTCACGGGCACATAAAACAGAAGATTGTTGGATCACACCATTGCCAATCAACTGGTAAATTGTTATCTCGAACTTGTCCGTCGGGGTGTCTGCCATCGATTAGCATTCTGAGAAATACCCGTCGTACCTGATCCGGTTAATACCGGCGTAGGGAACGGGTGCTCGCGAAAAGCGTATTCCTTCCCTGCATTGTCATTTGAACAAGTTTGAGAAGGATATTGATTTGATTTCCACTTATGTCATCGGTGCTGGTGTTGCAGGTCTTTGCGTTGCAACAGAACTGCTTGCGCGCGGTGCCAAGGTGGAAGTTTTCGATCCTGATGAACAACCCGGTCCAAACAGTTGTTCCTGGTGGGCCGGCGGCATGCTGGCTCCTTGGTGTGAAGGTGAAAGCACGGAAGAAATTGTTGTTCGCCTGGGCAAAGAAGCTTTGGTTTGGTGGAAAAACAACGGCGTCGAAGTATTTGAAAACGGCTCCATCGTAGTCGCCAACAAAAGAGATCAAGCTGAGCTAAATCGTTTCGCGAGAAGAACCAGCAATTATGAAGAAATTTCACGAGAGAAAATAGCTGATCTGGAACCTGACATGGCCGATCAGTTTTCAAGGGCACTCTATTTCGGAGAGGAAAGCCACCTGGTTCCAAGAGACGCATTAAATAGACTACGCCTCAACCTCCTGCAAAAGGGGGTGAATTTTAATTCCAGGCGGATTGATTGTGTCCAGACCCTAGCTCATGAAAATCCTGACCACACAATACTTGACTGCCGTGGATTGGCAGCCAAGGATACGCTTAGCGATCTACGAGGTGTGAAGGGTGAAATGCTTCATATCAATTGCCCGGACATTTCTTTTTCCCGTCCTGTTCGCCTTCTACACCCCCGCATGCCTTTTTATATCGTTCCAAGGAAAGATAATGAATTTATGTTGGGCGCCACTACCATAGAAAATGGAGAGCGCAATAGAATATCGACGCGATCCATGTTGGAACTTCTCAGCGCTGCCTATGCCATTAATCCCGCATTTGGTGAAGCAGAAATTGTCGAGATCGGTGTTGATGCACGACCTGCATTTCCCGATAACCTTCCCAAAATTTCCAGAAAACAAAATCTGATCTCAGTGAACGGATTTTACCGGCATGGATTTTTACTGGCACCGGCCGCAGGGCGAATGGTTGCCGAATGGCTATATGAAAACAAAACTCCGGAGATTCTACATGAAAATTCGAATTAACGGTCAGTTGGAAGATATTGACGCAGATTCACTTGATGCAGCATTGAAGCTGCTCGGTTACGGCGACGCAAAAGTAGCCACCGCAGTCAATGGTGAATTTGTTCCTGAAGACAATCGCGCGGAATATGTCCTTCAGGACGGCGATCGTTTAGAAGTGCTTGCACCCATGCAGGGAGGTTAGGATGTTAGAATTCTATGGCACGAGGCTTAAAAATCCTCTGATGTTGGGAACAGCTCAATATCCTTCACCTGCCATTTTGGCAGAAGCGTTTATTAGAAGTGAAGCATCCGTTGCCACCGTCTCACTGCGCCGAGAAAGCGGTAACGACCTTGCCGGGCAGGATTTCTGGAAACTGATTCAGGAATTAAATGTTCACATCCTACCAAACACCGCCGGCTGCCACACCGTGAAGGAAGCCGTGACGACCGCCCACATGGCCCGTGAGTTATTTAAAACCAAATGGATCAAGCTTGAAGTGATTGGAGAAGAAGATACGCTTCAACCTGATGTCTTTCGATTGGTGGACGCAGCAAGAATTTTGTCAGAGGACGGATTCCAGGTGTTCCCGTACACAACTGAAGACCTTGTTGTTGCCGACCGTTTGCTTGAAGCAGGCTGCCAGGTCCTGATGCCATGGGGAGCACCAATAGGATCGGGGATGGGTTTGAACAATATTTTCGGACTGAGAAGCATGCGTGCTCATTTTCCAGATACTCCGTTGGTGATTGATGCAGGATTAGGTCTTCCCTCCCATGCTGCCGCGGCAATGGAGCTTGGTTTTGATGCAATTCTGCTGAATTCTGCCGTTGCAAAGGCAGGAGATCCGGCTGCAATGGCAGAAGCATTCTCAAAAGCAGCAGTTGCCGGACAATTAGCATTTGAAGCAGATCCGATGGAAAAACTTGATATGGCAGAACCATCAACACCTGTTATTGGAAAGGCATTTTTATCGTGACACTCGACAGATTTTATCCAATTTTCGATTCTGCCAGCTGGTTTGAAAGGTTAGTGCCGCTAGGCATCAAACTGGTCCAGTTGAGGGTGAAAGATCTCAGTGAGGCTGAAACGCGCTCGGAAATCTTACAGGCACAACAGATATGCAAAGATCATGGCGCTCAACTGATCGTAAATGATTACTGGCAGTTAGCGATAGAAGAAGGCTGTGATTTCGTTCACCTGGGTCAAGAGGATCTTGATGATGCAGACATAGGCGCTATCCGCGCCGCAGGCATGAAACTGGGCGTCAGCACGCATGATCTTGATGAACTTCAAAGAGGACTTGATACGAAGCCGGACTATATCGCACTGGGACCGATTTATCCGACAATTCTCAAAAAGATGAAATGGCATCAACAGGGCGTGGAAAAACTCACTGAGTGGAAAAAACAGATTGGCGATATCCCTCTTTGTGGAATCGGCGGCATGAGTGTGGAACGCGCGCCGGGTGTATTTGAAGCAGGTGCAGATCTGATTTCTGTCGTTACAGACATTACTTTGAACGATGATCCAGAAAACAGGATCCGCGAATGGCTGGAAGTGACACGCGCCCAATGAGCGACCAAAGCCGATATATACGCCAAACAATACTGCCGGAGTTTGGACAAAACGGTCAGGAGAAACTTTCCACCACGCACATTTTGGTTGTGGGAGCAGGGGGGCTTGGTTGTCCTGTGCTTCAATACCTTACTGCTGCAGGCGTGGGACAAATATCGATCGTGGACGATGATGCGGTTTCCCGGACCAATCTACATCGACAGATTCTCTATCGGGACAATCAGGTAGGTCAAAAAAAAGCACTGGCTGCAAAGGAAATTCTCACTAACTTGAACCCTGAAGTTTCTATTGAATGCCATACCCGCAGGCTCGACCCACACACTCTTAAAAACATGATTGCTAATGTGGATCTGGTAATGGATTGCGCAGACAACTTTGCCACAACCTATACTCTATCCGATTACTGCCTGAAATCTGAAATACCATTAATCTCTGCTTCGGTCTTGGGCTTCAACGGCTATGTGGGTGGATTTTGTGGAACAGCACCATCAGTGAGGTCTGTATTTCCCGAACTTCCTGATCAGGCAGCCAGTTGCGATTCAGCAGGAGTCTCGGGGCCTGTAGTGGGTGTAATTGGCAGCTTACAGGCACAAATGGCCATCAGTCATATTTTGGAGCTTACACCATCTCCTCTAGGTCAGCTGATAACAATTGATTGTCGCACATTCGCAACCGGAGGGTTCAGATTTGACAGCGCGAAAGAACCAAGAGGGCAAGTGTTAAGCTTTATCTCCCCGAGCCAGGTAGTCGATGGCGATTTCATTGTTGAATTGAGAGATCAAACAGAAGCGCCTCAACCGGCCCATCCTGATGCCATTCGTCATTTGCCGCATGAGTTTCATAAAGAAGGGGTTTATCCCGATGAAAATCGAAGAACCGTATTGTGTTGCAAAACCGGATTACGCTCATGGAAAACGGCAAGGCGACTTCAGTCTTACTGGCCTGGAGACATAGCTTTGGTCGCAGTCGGGTAAACCAAATAGTTTGTCATCCACATTCTTTGTTGGGATGACTATTCTTGATTCGCGTAAACCAACTCTCAATAAAAGATACAAAAAGGCAAAAATGGCACTTGGCAAATGAAGGACGCCTTGTTATACGCAGCGAACGTTCCCCGGTAGCTCAGTGGTAGAGCAGTTGACTGTTAATCAATTGGTCGCTGGTTCGAATCCGGCCCGGGGAGCCACCTTACTCAAAAGAGATGCTTCTTTAGAAATATGGGCTTGTACTGCAGGTACTGTATGTTTAACAGTCGCAACTCACAGTGGCATTGTGGCGGAGTGGTGACGCAGCGGATTGCAAATCCGTCAACCCCGGTTCGATTCCGGGCAATGCCTCCAATAAATTCTGTGATCTTATTGCAAGTTCATCGCATATACATTAGGCAATAAGATATCAGAAATACGTTTGAGATGTTCGGCATAAAACATAGGGGCGGTGACTGCAGTTATGATTGATTTTCAACAAGCACGTGAAAAAATGGTCGACTGCCAGATACGTACATCCGACGTTACAAATCACGAACTTTTATCAGCGTTCCTGTCCGTCCCGCGCGAAGAATTCGTATCGGAAACCCACAAACCTCTAGCCTACATAGACGAGGATTTATCCCTCGCTGAACTAGGTGGGGATAATCGTTTCCTCACTGAACCGGCACAACTTTCACGCCTCCTCCAAGCAGCAGATATCGATTCGGATGATATTGTACTGGTCATAGGCACAGGGAGCGGATACGCGTCCGCAGTGGTTTCATTATTGGCAGCTTCTGTCGTAAGCATTGAAGAAAATAAGGAACTAGCTGAATTCGCAAGTGAGAAATTGAACGAACTTGGCTTCAATAACGTGGCTGTTGTCAACAGTGTTCACGGATCTGGATTGGAAAAAGAAGCACCTTATGATGTGATTTATATCGATGGCGCGGTGGAACAGGTTCCCGGTGGATTATTGAATCAATTGGCTGACAACGGCAGGCTGATTGCGGTAGAAGGGACCGGAAATTCAGCCGTGGCCAGGATTTGTATTATGGACAATGGGTTAGTCAGCAAACGCGATTTAATGAATTGTGCGATCAAACCGATACCAGGCTTCGAGGTTGAAGAAGGATTTGTTTTCTAGCGTAAATTGTTAACATATCTGTGTTACATATACGCCACAGTTAGATGGATATCGTAGAGAATAGATACAAATTGCGATACAATTAAATAAAAATATGCCACAGTAAGCCAAGAAAAAGTAAGAAGCTGTGGTCGGTGAAAGTTGGGCCAGGGAGTTCTAGGAGTATGAATATTAGGCGTCTTTTGACTGCTGAAGTCAGGAAAGATGTAATCAGACATGCTCTGGGAGCAAGCTTGGGAGCCTGCGCGCTTCTTAGCTACACATCTATTTCCCTTGCCGAAACAATAAATAGTGCACTTGCCTCTGCCTATAACAATAATCCCACATTGAATGCGCAGCGTGCTGCAGTGCGGTCATTGGACGAAGGCATAGCAATCGCGAAATCTGGTTTTCGCCCCACAATTATTGGCAACGCAAATATTGGACTGTCTCGGACAAGTTCCAACACGACCTTCGCCGGCCTTGGTGGTAACGTCACCAATCTGGCTCCTGGTGCTTTTGGAGTAACTGTGAACCAGACCCTTTGGGACAGTTTTCTGACTGTAAACAACGTCAACGCCGCGAGATCAGCAGTGGAAGCTGGCCAGGAAACCCTGCGCAACATCGAGCAGAATATTCTTTTCAATGGTGCTTCTGCATACCTGGACGTCTTGCGGGATCGTGCAATTTTGAATTTCCAGAAGCAAAGCCTTGCCTTCCTCAACGAGCAGGTGAGGTCGGAGCAGGCAAGATTTGAAGTTGGTGAAGCAACTAGAACAGATGTGGCTCAGGCCCGCGCCAGCCAGGCAGCCGCAAGAGCTGCAGTTAGCCAGGCTGCGGCAAACGTCAAATCAAGCGAAGCGGTATACAGACAGATCATCGGCAAAAAGCCTGCCAACCTTAAACCTGTCAAAGGTGTTTCAAGATTGGTTCCAAAATCAGTCGGCGCCGGCATTCAAATTGCTGAAGCGGAGCATCCAGCCATCAAGGCAACCGAGTATCTGGTTGACCAGGCCATCTCCAGTGTCAAGGCAGCTGAAAGTGGCTTACTTCCAACCGTAACGCTTCAGGGAAGTGTTGCACGTAACTTTGATTCAAGCGCGGTTGCCTCTGTTACCGATTCTCAGTCAATTACAGCAACGCTCAACGTTCCAATTTATCAGGCAGGTGCCCAACAAGCGCAGGTCAGACAGAACAAAGAAAATTTGGGTCAGGCACGCATTCAGGTTGATGAAAGCGTAGATAGCGTTAGAGCAGCGGTAGTATCTGCATTCAGTCAATATGATGGTGCGAGAGCATCTTTGGCTGCAAACCAGGAACAGCTGAAAGCTGCAAGACTTGCTTTGGCCGGTGCCGTTGAAGAACGTAAAGTTGGACAGCGTACCACTTTGGACGTTCTGGATACGCAAACAACAGTCATCAACGCTCAAATCGCAGTTACCAATTCCTCACGTGACTTTAAGGTCGCTGGATACGCGGTATTGTCAGCAATTGGTCGACTAAGCGCCAGCCGTCTTTCCTTGGGTGTAACTACATATGAACCTGAAGAACACCTTGAAAAAGTTGAAGACAAGTGGTTCGGGTTGCGTATCCCAAGCGGCAACTAATCCTGGCTTGAGCCTGATTTATCAAATCAATTGACAATCTGACCTTGTTTCGCGGTGAGCATTTTCAGTGAATAATCTGATAAATGCTTATCTTTCATCGCCATTTGCTTATACTTGAAACTGATTCGAGTACCTTGATTCTTAATGTGGGTATTGGGGCGTTAGGAAAGTATACGGAGACCAAAAATGGCAGATGCGGCAGCTAAAGAACCATCGATGGAGGACATTCTCTCCTCGATCCGTAAAATTATTGCGGAAGAGGGGACACAACCACCACCACCAGAAGTTCACCCGGTGACAACGGAATTGTCTGAAGTTCCAAATGACGAAATGGAAGACGATATTGTCGATCAACCCGTCCCGGAAAATCCCGGAAATTTTGCCGCTATGGTACGGGAGCTACCAAAAGAAACACCCGAAGAAGAGCCAAACACCACTGGTGCTCAAGCTGCTGAACTAGCTAGCTCACTTGCTGAAACGGCTTCTAACGAAATTCAAAATGATGCTGCGGAGGATGTTGTTGTGCTAGAGGAAAAGAAGGCGGAACTTTCATCCATTGTTGAGGAAGTAGCAGAACCGATCACTCCACCACCTGCAGAGCGGATTGAGATGATCAATGCTACACCGCCACCACCTGTCCAAGTGGCAAGTGCACCAATGCCAGCCGCGGCACCCGCACAAGCTGCAGTTGCTGTGGCGGAAAAAGATGAGGTGCAAGCGTTCAAGGGTGCTTTGATGTCACCAAGCGCTGACGATGCAGTAACAAGTGCATTTGAACGTCTTAAACGTAGTGCAATGGACGACATTGACGCTAAAACAGAATCAATTCTAAGACCAATGCTCCGTGAATGGTTGGATGAAAACCTACCAAGCATGGTGGAACGTTTGGTCAGAGAAGAAATAGAGCGCGTCGCCAGAGGCGTGTGACCTATATTACATATCCAGTGAAAACGGCTGCGCTGGACGCAGCCGTTTTTTTTAGCAATGGTTGACTTATCCTGCACCATTCGCTTTACAGCAATTGAAAATTCAATCGTACAAATGTGAAACCACTCATGCTTGAAAAGAATTATAACGCGTCTGCCGTTGAACCCGAAATTGCAGCAAAATGGGACAATGCCAAAGCCTTTGCTGCCGGAGCAGGGGCAAAGGATGGTGAGGATTCCTATTGCATTGTGATTCCGCCACCAAATGTGACGGGTTCACTCCACATGGGGCATGCCCTCAATAATACTTTGCAGGACATTCTCATTCGATTTGAGCGCATGCGTGGAAAGGATGTTCTATGGCAACCCGGCATGGATCACGCTGGCATCGCGACGCAGATGGTAGTGGAACGAAAACTGGCTGAGGAAGGAAATATTCGTCGTCAGGAACTGGGACGTGAAGCTTTTCTGGAGAAGGTCTGGGAATGGAAAGAGGAAAGCGGCGGCACAATCTTCAACCAGCTGAAGCGCTTAGGTGCATCTTGCGATTGGTCTCGTGAACGGTTCACCATGGATGAAGGCCTGTCAAAGGCTGTGTTGGAAGTTTTCGTCAAACTGTACGAAGAAGGTTTGATTTACCGCGGCAAACGGCTGGTTAACTGGGACCCGCATTTTGAAACAGCTATCTCCGATCTCGAAGTTGAGAACATCGAAGTTGATGGCCACATGTGGCATTTCAAATATCCATTGGCTGGTGGTGAGACATACACGTTTGTCCAAAAGGATGAAGAGGGCAACGTACTCTTTGAAGAAGTACGTGATTACATCTCCATTGCCACAACGCGTCCTGAGACCATGCTTGGAGATGGTGCAGTTGCAGTCCATCCAAGTGACGAACGTTATGCTCCGATCATTGGTAAGCTATGCGAAATCCCGGTTGGACCTAAAGAGCATCGTAGATTGATCCCTATCATTACGGATGAATATCCGGATCCGGATTTCGGCTCCGGTGCCGTTAAGATTACCGGCGCTCATGATTTTAATGACTATCAGGTTGCCAAGCGCAATGAGATCCCGTGCTATCGTCTGATGGATGTGAAAGCAGCTCTCAGAGATGATGGCCCTTCATATGCCGAATGCGCTGCTCAGGCAGCTGAGATCGTGAAATCTGGACAACTACCGGATGAAGCAACAGTTGATTCAATTAATCTCGTTCCTGATGAATACCGCGGTATGGATCGCTTTTCTGCGCGTGAAAAGATTATAGCAGATATCACCGCAGAGGGCTTAGCGGTTACAACCATTGACAAAGAAGAAAATGAAGTTGCCTTCGTTGAAAACAAAAAAATCATGCAACCTTTTGGTGACCGGTCAAAGGTTGTGATCGAACCCATGTTGACCGATCAGTGGTTTGCCGACGCAAAGACACTAGCCGAACCGGCAATTGACTCTGTACGAAGCGGTCGGACCGATTTCGTACCCAAGAGTTGGGAGAATACCTATTTCAACTGGATGGAAAACATCGAGCCCTGGTGCATTTCCCGTCAGCTTTGGTGGGGGCACCAGATACCGGCCTGGCATGATAAAGACGGCAATGTTTACGTAGCTAAGGATGAGGCATCAGCTCAAAAGATGGCTGGACCGGATGCGGAACTTGTCAGGGATCCTGACGTTCTGGATACATGGTTTTCATCGGCTCTTTGGCCGTTTTCAACTCTGGGTTGGCCTGACCAGACACCGGAACTTCAAAGATACTATCAGACAGACGTGCTGGTGACAGGTTTTGACATTATCTTTTTCTGGGTAGCCAGGATGATGATGATGGGTCTGCACTTCATGAAGGATGAGGATGACAAGGCCATTGAACCGTTTCATACCGTTTATGTCCACGCGCTGGTTCGCGACAAGGATGGACAGAAAATGTCCAAGTCCAAAGGAAACGTAATCGATCCGCTAGAGTTGATTGATGAATACGGCGCTGATTCACTGAGATTTACTCTTGCGATCATGGCAGCACAGGGAAGGGACGTTAAACTCGACACGGCCCGTGTAGCAGGTTATCGCAACTTCGGGACCAAGTTGTGGAACGCTACACGCTTTGCCCAGATGAACGGTGTTAAAAACAGCGAAGGTTTCAATCCTGAAACAGTTGAAATGACTATCAATCGTTGGATTCTGACTGAACTTTCCAACTGCGTTGAAGAAACCACTAGCAATATCGAAAAATATCGGTTCAACGATGCTGCAGGTGCGCTTTACAAATTTGTTTGGAACACATTCTGTGATTGGTACCTTGAACTTCTGAAGCCTACTCTGAATGGCAATGACGAAGCAATGAAACAGGAAAGTCAGGCGTGTGCCGCATACGTCCTCGACAAGATTTATTCTTTACTTCACCCATTCATGCCATTCATGACAGAAGAGTTGTGGTCCTTGACGGATGAGCGCGCAGGCTTGCTCTGTCATCAACAGTGGCCGGAAGCAACTTTCAAGGATACCACCGCCGCTGATGAGATAAACTGGCTGATCGAGGTTATCTCGCAGATCAGATCAGTACGTGCAGAAATGAACATCAAGCCATCATCTCATTTGAATCTGGAAATCGTTGACGCCGGAGATCAAACAAAGAACCGTGTGGAAACTTTGAAAAGTGCTCTATCAACGTTAGCTCGACTGGAACAAATCAGTTTGAAGGATGTGACACCATCCTCGTCGGCCCAAATCGTGATAGGCGAAGCCACTTACTGTTTGCCTCTGGAAGGCGTAATTGATTTTGCTGAAGAACGGTCCCGTTTGGAAAAAGAGATAAGTAAGTTGCAAGGCGAAATTAAGCGCCTCGAAGGCAAACTCGGAAATGAAAAGTTTGTTGCAAACGCTCCGGAGAAAATCGTTCAGGAAGAACGGGAGAAGCTGTCAGATTACAATCAGCAAATTGAACGTGTTCGCACAGCCTTTGAGCGTATTGCTGGATAGCAGTGTCGGCTGATTGATTGGATCTCTTGTTGCAGCACATAGAAGTCAATCCATCTGCAGCCTTTTTCTGGAACCTCCAAGTATGAATTATGTTGCAGTTATGCAACAACTTGTACTTTTACGTTAACGTCACATCAAATGTTACCGTTTTGTGACGAAATCGTGATCACCGGCTGAAGACTTGTAAAATCATTCTTGCTAGTCCTGTTATCGATTACCAAAAACCTTGGAGGGTTCATAACATGGGGCGCAAATTCCTTTCAAAGGGCGCTATTCTGGCACTCTTTTCCACTTCTATTATTTCTTCCACAGCATTAGCTGGCGGCTTTGACCGAGGCGCTGTAAACATTGATCAGTTGTTTGACCGGGATAAGGTCAGCACCAGTGCAAGGGTTACTTATGTAAACCCGCAAAGAGAAATCAACAATGTGACCCGTCCTGCTTTAACAGGTACACCGTTAGCAGGCTTCAACGGTGCATCAATTGACGTTGATAGCGACTTCTTCGTTCCTAGAATTGGCGTTAAGACAACCGTTGCACCTGGGGTGGATTGTCTGGCCACGTACACTGAGCCATTTGGTGGCGATGCTAGCTATGGAACTGGCAATATCTTCTCACCATCAACAGTCGAGTTTTTCCTCGACACTCAGGACTATGGTTTGACCTGTTCCTATCAGTTCTCAGCTGGTGATACATCACTTGGCGACTCATATATTCGAGTGATTGCAGGCGGTTCCTATCTTGAGGCTGAGGGCTTCCTTTCCCGTCAGAGTTTCCTGTTTGGTAGCGCGCTCTTGGGTGTTGCTCCTCTAACAGAACTGGGTTTGGGTACCTTTGAGATCGAGGATGAAACTTTTGGATGGCGTGCTGGTCTCGCTTATGAAATCCCTGAAATCGCTCTTAATGCCACAATCTTGTACAGCTCCAGATACGATCTGGATCTGACCGGCACACAGACCAACTCTGGATTCTCCACTTTGTCTCCATTGCAGCTAGGTGCGATTGGTGGCCCAACCATTCCTATCGCATTGGGCGGGGCCGAAATCCCACAAGCACTGGATATCAAATTTCAGAGCGGCATTAATGAAACCACACTCGCGTTTCTTAATCTACGCTGGCAGGATTGGAGCCAACTTCAAATTCTTCCTGTAATCAACACAACAACTGGCCTTCCAACTGGCTCTACCTTGGATACTTCTTATGAAGATGGTTACACCGCCACTTTAGGTTTCGGTAAAGAGCTGTCTGAAAACTTCTCTTCTTTGGCTTCCCTGACTTGGGATAGAGGAACTTCAACGATAGTTGGAACCCAAACAGACACATGGACTTTGTCTGGTGGGCTTCGCTACAAAGAGGGTGAGAATTTCCGTATCAATATTGGTGGTGCCATCGGTATTCTTGAAGGGGGTTCATCAGCAATTAACCCGGCAAACCCTGATCCGTCTTCTGCGGTCACATTCGATTTTGATGCTGATCTCGTTTACGCAATCACAGCCGGAGCGAAGCTTCGTTTCTAACAGATTGCTTTTATGATGTGATAGGAGCCTCGGCATATTTGCCGGGGCTTTTATATTTTCTTCAGGGTTAGAACCCAGCCCTTGAGGTCATTTGCGGGAATATGTTCGCCATGCTCCTGGGATAGAATTTCTATCACACGCTGTGAAGACAAAGCTTCCAGTTTCGATACCAGAGAACCCTCTTCATAGAAATGATCATTCAGGCCGATAATGATTATACCGCCAGCAACAACCACTCTAAGCAGCTCATCAACCGCATCAGCGGAAATATGGCCGAATGAAAACACACCTACAGCTGTGACTGCGTCATAAGCACCGTCCTCTGCGTCAATAGGTGGATGGTTCAAATCACACGCAAAGAGGCGATTGTATAAATTGAGCTCGGCAGCTTTTTCCAACATTCCTTCTGATAGGTCACATCCATCAACTTTGGTGTAACCCGCTTGCTGCAGAGCAAGACCTGATAGCCCAGTACCGCATCCCACATCCAGAACACTTGCCTGCTTGTCAGCAAGCACTGACGAAAGAGCATCAGCACAACGTTTCGGTTGCTGGTACTCTCCATCTGTAAGATCTCGATCATAGACTTTCGCCCAACGGTCATACATGGCGCGAGCTTCATCAGTATCCTTTATGGAATAGGCAATTTCAAAGAAGTTTTCTTCAGCCATAACTCTCCTCCGATCCATCAAAAGGAAATCAAAAACGTGACAGTTTTGCAACAGCATTTCACAGTAATATGTTTTATAGTAACTGGGCAGAGTCTGCCTCTAAGAAAACATAATTAAGCGCCATCGAAATTTACGATTTGTGATGGATTGCACATTAAAGTGAACACGGGTGTGTAGGAATGGGGATGTAGATTCGCACACGGCACGGGTTTCAAGAAATTTCGATGGATAAGCGGGTATTCGATAAAAGCAAAATGCCTTCAAGGCATACGACGGTTGGTCCTACACGGGCACCACACCGTTCATTTTTGTATGCCATGGGACTATCCAAAAGTGAAATCGACCAACCCTTGGTAGGTATCGCCAGTTGCTGGAATGAAGCTGCACCTTGCAACATCTCCCTGATGCGTCAGGCACAGGTTGTGAAGAAGGGTGTTGCATCTGCAAACGGTACCCCGAGAGAATTCTGCACAATTACCGTTACTGATGGCATAGCAATGGGTCACCAGGGCATGAAGGCATCTCTGATATCACGTGATGTTATTGCAGATTCAGTTGAATTGACCATGCGTGGTCACTGCTATGATGCCCTTGTGGGCCTTGCAGGTTGTGACAAATCACTACCAGGCATGATGATGTCCATGGTGCGCTTGAACGTACCTTCAGTATTCATCTATGGCGGATCAATTTTGCCGGGCAGCTACCGCGGCCGGCAAATCACGATCCAGGATGTATTCGAAGCAGTGGGCCAGCATTCTGTGGGTGACATCTCCGATGATGACCTTCAGGAAATTGAAGAGTTAGCCTGTCCATCAGCAGGTTCCTGCGGTGCTCAGTTTACAGCAAATACAATGGCGACAGTGGCTGAGGCGATAGGTCTGGCGCTGCCATATTCTTGTGGCGCACCAGCACCGTATGAGATCCGGGACAAATTTTCTTACGCAGCTGGTGAAATTGTGATGGAACTATTGGCCAGAAATATCAGGCCTCGCGACATTGTTACGCGCAAGTCTCTCGAAAATGCAGCGGCCGTTGTATCTGCTTCCGGTGGCTCCACTAATGCTGCATTACACCTCCCAGCTATCGCGCATGAGTGCGGTATTGATTTCGATCTGTTTGATGTTGCAGAAGTTTTTGCCCGCACACCTTATATTGCAGACTTGAAGCCTGGTGGAAAATACGTTGCAAAAGACATGTTTGAAGCAGGCGGCATTCCGCTGCTCATGAAAACGATGCTGGAGCACGGCTATCTTCATGGCGATTGTGTGACGGTAACTGGCCGTACAATCGCCGAAAACATGGAGCATGTTGTTTGGAACGATAAACAAGATGTGGTCCGTCCAGCCAATAACCCAATTACTCCAAACGGCGGGGTTGTGGGGCTAAAGGGTAACTTGGCTGAAGAAGGCGCGATCGTAAAAGTTGCAGGTATGTCAAATCTCAAGTTCACGGGTCCCGCACGTTGCTTTGATTCAGAAGAAGAGTGCTTTGAGGCAGTTACCAATCGACAATATGAAGTCGGAGAAGTCCTGGTCATTCGTTATGAAGGACCAAAGGGTGGCCCGGGAATGCGCGAAATGCTGTCCACAACGGCCGCTTTATATGGACAGGGCATGGGTGACAAAGTGGCACTCATTACAGATGGCCGTTTCTCCGGCGCGACTCGTGGCTTTTGTATTGGCCATGTGGGTCCCGAAGCTGCATTAGGTGGACCAATCGGGCTACTGAAAGACGGAGATATTATTGAAATCGATGCCGAAAAGGGATCGCTAAATCATTGTTTGAGCGAAGAAGAAATCCAAAGCCGCAAAGCTGAGTGGATACCGCGTGAAACTGATTACCAGTCAGGCGTAATTTGGAAATATGCTCAAACCGTAGGATCGGCACAACATGGTGCCGTGACACATCCGGGCGGAGAGAAAGAAAAGATCTGTTATGCAGACATTTAGGATCTTAAACTCGATAGCGACTTTGATCGTGTCAGGTGTCCTGCTTTCACAACCCGGACACGCATTCGACGCGTCGCAAATCCTCAAAGAAGACTCTAAATCAACAGAGGTCTTCCAGTTCTTCTTTGATTTCCGAAAAGATGGAAAGAAGGAAGAAGCTATCCAAGTACTGAAATATGCAGCAGAGAACGGCAATTCAGCTGCCCAATGGAAGCTTGCGAGAATTTATCAGACGGGTGACGGTGTCCAACAAGATCAACTAGCAGCATTCAACATGTTCAAAAGGATTGCTGCTCAGTATTCCAATGCCAGACCAAACTCACCAAATTGGCAATTCGCAGCAGACGCATTCGTTGAGCTCGGTGATTACCACATAAAAGGCATCAACAATTCATCCATAAGACCGGATGAAACCGCTGCACGTATCATGTACACCACAGCCGCCATGGTTTTCAGGCATCCAGACGCCCAGTTCAAGCTTGGCAGAATGCAAATTCAGAATGACAAGGGATTTGGTCAGGCCCGCCAAGGTATTCGCAATCTGGGTCTAGCCTATGAAAAAGGCCATATCGGCGCTGAAGCACTTCTTGGCTTTGCCATTTTTGAAGGCGAGCATATCAAGCGCGACAGGGTGAGGGGACTTGTAATGCTGGGTAATGCGTTGCGCCGTTCTCAAACCAATGACCAGGAATGGATCAGACAACTTCACGATGAAGCCTTCTCATTGGCACATCCGGAGGAACGCACAGAAGCCTACTTGCAGCTTTCTGAGACCACTTCTTCACTTCAGTAATCTGTTGAAACCTAGGTGATTTCCTGTCCAAGAGCCATCTTGAAGCGGTTCTTGATATAAACACCGTCTCGTGACGGAAGAATGCGTTTCTCGTCGCCTGTCTCCACAACCACGGAAGCAAAGTTTAAAGCCGCTGCTGCGTGAATTCTCAAACGAAGAGCAATGACTTCCTCCATGCTCGAAATTCTTTGCGTCCAGTCAAATTCAACGCTCTCCGCAACCTTCTCGAGTTTCACTCCGTGGCCTGAATGACTCAGCTGCATTCCGGTTTCGCCATAATGACCATTATCCAACACAACAATACTCAAATTCTTCGGCGCCTTGACCGCAATCGTAGCCAAACCGCCAAGCGCCATCAGCATTTCTCCATCCCCGGTGATCACGAGAACATTCTCGTCTGGCATCGCCAAAGCAAGTCCTAAACCTATCAGTGCCGCACCGCCCATGGCTCCCCACAGGTAATAATTTCTGTCATGATCTCCCGCTGCCATCACGTCGTAGGTCGGAGACCCAAGCCCTGTGACCACAAGAAGCTCTTCACGGTCCTTCAGAAGTTCACTAACCACGTCGCGTCTATTTAGTCTTGAAGTCATGAGCAGCTATTTGTTCCAGTTCTTCTTTCCAATCAGGCGCTGACCTAACAACAGAGCGCATGCTTGATTACTTTCAAAAGCCATCGTTGCCGCACTTTGCAGAAGATCTGACACATCTTCCTCTTTGTCGGCTCTCCAGGTGAGAACCCCCATCAAGTTTAGAGCCGGTTCTGCAGCTTGGCCCATGGGGTTTTGCCAAGGGTTAAATTCAGCCCACTCACCACGCATTGTCACAATCATCAGCAATGGAAAACGGGCATTGTTAGTAAGAGAAAGCATATTGATGCAATTTCCCACGCCACTGGATTGCATCAAAAGCACACCTCTTTGCCCTGACAGACTTACACCAGACAAATAGGGGATACCTTCTTCTTCGGTGGTAAGAACAACCGAAGTGACATCCGCGTCTGCTTCAAATTTGTTGATGGTTACAGAATGACCGGCATCCGGCACATAAGCCATGTGTCTTACATCATGGGACTTCAAAATTGAGTAAATTTGCTCCTGCCAGTTCATTGCTCACCAGAAAACATTGTAAAAATCATACAGGTTAGCAGTGCAAGGAAGTTCGGCTTCAAGATATCGGACATTCAGTCCCAAGAAATCTCCAACTCGTATTGTTCAAAATCCTATCACAGCGCGCCATTTGGCGGCCACTGGGACTTGAAATACAAATTGTTTGGCCTTCAGCAATATCCTGCCCTTGATACCGGCAAGTACAATTTTCGCCAGCGAGCACAGGCGTGGAAGCAAGAATGAAAAGACTCAGCGTTGCAATTCTAATCATATCAACAGTTTGTTGATTTCTATGACGCTTGTCAATTCACAGCTTCATGAAATTTAAGTGGCGGCGGCTTTGGCAAATGCCTCTCTGAAGGAAATCATACGATATCCGTCCCTATCCCACAGTGTGAGCCGGGCACATTTGAAGCTCTCAAATAAGGTAATTCTGCTAATGTCTGCTAGCTCCGGATAGTCCCGTAAAACCTGGGGGAGGCGGTAAAAAGGGATATGGCTGGATAAGTGATGAACATGGTGAATGCCGATGTTTCCGGTCAACCACTGTAGCGGCGCAGGCAACACGTAATGCGAACTCCCGTGCATTGCCGCCTCACGGCGGTCCCACTCGGGCGGTTCTTCCCAAACCGTATCCTCAAACTGGTGCTGAACAAAAAACAACCAGACACCCATGGATGCAGCCATCAATATAATGGGAAGCTGGATCATAATATATTCAGCCCATCCAATAAAAAACGCGATGAAACCGAAAACTGAAAGAATACCCAGATTGGTGAGCATAGTGCTTAGCCAAGGTTTCCAACCCTGTCGCATCATTCCGAAGGGCAGGCGTTGTTCAATTAGGAATACATAAGCAGGCCCAATGACGAACAAAATCAGAGGGTTGCGGTACAAGCGGTATTTCAGACGTCCCGAGAAATCCCTCGCCAGATATTCATCAACCGTAAGCGTATTAATGTCACCCCAACCTCGATGCTCGAGATTACCGGAGCTCGCATGATGCATTGCGTGCGTGCGTTGCCAATAGTCATATGGCGTAAATGTAAAAACTCCCAGAACCCGCCCAAGCCAACGATTTAATGAGTCATGTCTTGTGAAAGAACCATGCCCGCAATCGTGCTGAACAATAAACAGTCTCACGAGAAATCCGGCAGCAGGTACAGCCAGTAACAATGTAAGTAGATAACTGACCTGAAGTGACCAGTACATCAATATCCAAAGCGCGATAAATGGCAGTACAGTAGCGCTCAACTCAAAAAGAGCTCGTCGATTGCTAGGTGATTTATAGGTTTCCAGAAGCTTAGACCACCCCCGTGCATCGAGCATGCTCGGCCCGACCAATTCCCCATTTTGAAAATTCATATAACGCCCCCCGGCACACAACACGCCGGATTGACGCATCTTTAGGAAACCCTAGGACGATTCGGGGAGAGGATGCCAATCGCAATTTTCAACAGTATCGTTATCAACGCCTGTAAATCAGGCGGATTTGACGTGCATCAGGATGCCAGTTCAACCCAAACGGGAACATGGTCCGATGGTTTCTCCCAATCGCGCACATGCTTATCCACATCTGCCTGTTTCAAAAGTTTAGCCGCTTCAGGGGACATCAACAGATGATCAATTCGAATGCCATGGTTCTTTGGCCAGGCTCCACCTTGATAATCCCAGAAACTGTACACTCCGTCATCGTCATTGACAGTCCGAATTGCTTCCACAAGCCCAAGATTTAAGAGCCGCCGGAAAGCTGTCCTGCTTTCTGGACGATATAGAGCATCACCTTCCCAAACTTTTGGATCATGACAATCTTCTGGCATGGGAATTACGTTGTAGTCGCCAGCCAAGATAAAGGCTTCTTCCAGATTAAGATGTTCGCGGACCCAGGCTTCCAGACGTGCCATCCAATTTAGCTTGTAGGGGAATTTTTCGGTATCAACCGGATTTCCGTTCGGCAGATACAAAGAGATAACTCGAATTGCGGAGCCTTCAAAACTGAAAACACCTTCAATAAAACGTGCCTGCTCATCAGGTTCAGAATGTTCGGGAGTAAGTGGTAATCCACGGCTAACTTCATCAAAAGGTATCTTGGAAAGAAGAGCCACACCATTGAAGCTTTTCTGCCCATGTGTCTCGAGATTGTACCCCAGATCCTCAATCTCCGTTCTGGGAAAATTCTCATCAATCGACTTGATTTCCTGCAGACAGGCAATATCAGGCTGAGCCTGCTTCAACCATTCAATTAGATTATCATGCCTGGCTTTGATGCCATTGATGTTCCATGTGGCAATTTTCATACGGAGAAACTCGTTCCGCAACCACAAGACGCCACAGCGTTCGGATTTTTGACCTGAAACGATTGTCCCATGAGGTCATCCACAAAATCGATGACTGAACCACCCATGTAAATGAGTGAAATTTCGTCGATAAGGATCTTACCGCCTTCTCCTTCAATAACCAGGTCATCATCGTTTTCCTGATTAACAAGGTCATATTGATATGAAAACCCGGAACATCCACCACCTTCAACAGAAATCCGTAAGGCAGTGTTTTCAGCATCTTTATCTATGATCGTGGCAATTCTCTTTAATGCAGAAGAGGTTGCAGTCACAGAGTTATTCGGTGTGTTTGCGTTCATAGTCCTATCATCACGTCCAGTGCGTTATCCTGTCAAACATTGCTTACAAACAAAATGGCGATAATCAATATAAACTTCAAGAATTCTGTATAATAAATCTTACGGCAGTTTATTCGATTCGAGGGCCTAAGTGACCCAGTTTCATAGTATTTCATTCGGACGCGAGAGTCTGGCACCATACGCATGTCATGCGGCAGAAAGTCGTGGAAGGCTTTTTGAAGAGGCAGAAAGTCCCACAAGAACACCATTTCAGCGCGATAGAGACCGGATCATTCATTCAACCGCATTCAGGCGTTTGAAACATAAAACACAGGTTTTTGTGCATCATGTGGGCGATCACTATCGTACGCGTCTGACACATTCCATTGAAGTTTCACAAATAGCGCGTTCTTTGGCGAGGGCATTCCGAGTGGATGAAGACCTCGCCGAATGCCTTGCGCTATGCCACGATTTCGGACATACGCCGTTCGGCCATGCTGGTGAGGATGTCCTGCATGAAGTAATGGCTGATCACGGTGGTTTTGATCACAACGCACAATCCCTTCGTATTGTTACTGAGTTGGAGCAACAATATGCGCAATTTGATGGCCTGAACCTGAGTTGGGAAACCTTGGAAGGGCTCGTCAAACACAATGGCCCATTGAAGGGCGAGGGCATCCCAAAGACGATTCTGGACTTCAACGATCGGTTTGATCTGGAATTGGGAACATATGCAAGTATAGAGGCTCAATGTGCAGCAGTGGCAGATGATATTGCCTACAACGCCCATGACCTTGATGACGGTTTGCGTGCCGGAATGTTTGATTTCAAAGACATTGAAGAATTGCCGATAGCCAAAGATTCGATCAAAACCATTTTGGCAAACTACCCAGGCCTTGAAGACAAGAGATTACGTCACGAGATTATCAGGCGCCAGATCACATCGATGGTCGAAAATGTCATTGAAAACGGGAACGCAAATTTATCGCAGCTTAAACCGGCCAGCACTGTAGATGTTAGAAATGCTGGCAAAACCATAATTTGCTTTAGTGCTGATATGGCAAATAAGGAGACGGAAATTAAAAGATTTCTGTTTGATCACATGTACAGGGCAGGTTCTGTTCTCAAAATGCGAGCTGCTGCCACAGAAATCATTCGTGATCTTTTTGTAACTTATTGTAATGAATGGCAAAAACAGCCAGAATCCCTTGCAAAAATGATCAAAAACACTGACCCAAATAATACTCCACAAACCATCGCAGATTTTATTGCTAGCATGACTGATGATTATGCAATAAAGGAACACCAACGGCTGTTTGACGTTACGCCGCAATTGGGGTAGTTCCCTCAATCACTTCCCGACAAGAGTCTGAAATTCTGACAAAGCATCCAGCATGAACATTTTCTCCATCTTCGAAGACAACATTAAGAAAATACTTCAAAGCATTGATTTCAATGCTGATATATCTCCTATGCTGCCTAGAATTTCAGCCGAACCGCCACGCGACCCCTCCCACGGTGACATTTCGACTAACGCGGCCATGGTTCTCGCCAAACCCGTTGGCGGAAATCCCCGCGAGATTGCACAAAAAGTGGCAGAAAAACTGGAATATATTTCTGGAGTTAAGGAAGTTTCCATTGCTGGCCCAGGATTCATCAATATTCGGCTCTCAGACACATTCTGGCACGATCATCTCGGCGAAATACTCAAGTCGGGTGGCAATTACGGGCGAAATGGCGTTTCGAACGGCACCAAGGTGAATGTTGAGTATGTATCAGCCAACCCCACCGGACCGATGCATGTGGGCCACTGCAGGGGTGCGGTAGTGGGCGACTCTCTTGCTAACCTGCTGTCTTTCGCTGGCTTTGATGTAACCAAGGAGTATTACGTCAACGATGCAGGCGTTCAGATTGATGTGTTGGCGAAATCCCTTTACCACAGGTATTGCGAAGCCCTGGGTGAGGACATGGGAGCAGTGCCTGAGGGGCTTTACCCCGGTGAATATCTCATTCCACCCGCAATGGAACTCAAAGAAGCCCATTCAGATGCACTCAAATCTATGGATGAAGCAAGCCGGATGGATATCCTGAAGGAAAAAGCAATCTCATCCATGATGGATATGATCCGGGAAGACCTCGCTGCATTAAACATTCATCATGATGTCTTCTTTTCAGAAAGAGACTTGCACAAATCTGACGGTAACTCCTCCATAATTGACCGGATGCTCGACAAAATGCGGAGCAATGGTCACGTCTATGAGGGCAAACTCCCACCTCCCAAGGGTGAAGTGCCTGAAGATTGGGAAGACCGTGAACAAACCTTGTTCCGTTCTACTGCAGTGGGTGATGACACAGACCGCGCCCTGGTTAAGTCTGATGGAAGCTACACCTATTTCGCTGCGGATGTGGCTTACTTCCAGGACAAGTTTGATCGTGGTTACAAGAGAATGGTTTATGTGCTGGGTGCAGACCATTCTGGATACGCAAAAAGGCTTCAGGCTGTTTGTAAAGCCGTAGCAGGTGATGAGGCAGAATTGGATGTTCTTTTCTGCCAACTGGTTAAGCTTTTACGCGACGGGGAACCCGTTACCATGTCCAAAAGGGCTGGCACCTTCATCACACTGAGGGACGTGGTCGAGGAAGTGGGTAGAGATGCCGTACGTTTCATGATGCTATTCAGAAAGAACGAAGCACCCCTGGACTTTGATTTTGCAAAAGTCACTGAGCAATCAAAGGACAATCCTGTTTTTTATGTGCAGTACGCGCATGCACGTGTTGCTTCTGTGTTCCGGCAGGCAGAGCGTGAAATGCCTCAACTGGACACATCAAATGAAAGTCTGGCAAATGCAGATTTATCATTGTTGAGTGATCCGGGAGAGCTGTCCTTGATCAAGAAAACGGCCGAATTTCCGCGAATCATAGACCAATCTGCACGCGCAGATGAGCCTCACAGACTGGCATTTTACTTGTATGAGCTGGCTTCAGAACTACATACACACTGGAGTAGAGGCAAAGAATCGCCGGAATTACGCTTTATTAACGATAAAAATGCAGACTTGACATTGTCTAGACTGGTGTTATTGCGCAGTATTGCTAACGTTATATCTTCAGGGCTCGGGGTTATAGGAGTAGAGGCGCCTGAAGAAATGCGCTGACCATATCCGCACCATGATAGCGCGATCTGTAAAATGCGGTTTTACAGACACCGGATATGTGAAATGTAAACGGGTAAAGCATCATGAGTGAAGAACACAACAAAGATGTGTCAAACAACATTATTGAGGAAGATGATCCTCTAGCAGAACTGGCTCGCATCGTTGCTGGCGAAATTTCATCACCAGAAGAGATTGAAGATTCCACTCCCACAGAAGCGCAGGCTGAACCTGATTTAAGCGCGCAAGATGATGATATACCAAACTTCGATGACATGTTGTCAGTCGAATTAGAACCGGAAGAAGTGCCTCCTTTGGAGCAGACCTCAGTTGAAGCGTTACCGACAGAGACCATTAGTGTTAACACAGCTGATGCTTCGACAATCCCGGACACTTTCGAAGCTCCCGCAGAAGTTCAGGAATTCGACAGCCTCGAAGATGATCTCGTAGCCGTTTTGGATGTGCCAGAAGGCGATGACGTATCTGATTTAGAAATGAACCCGGCCGCAGTCACTGAGCCCGTACTGGATGTGAGCGAAACATCGCAGTTTGATGCTCCATCAGAAATCCAGGAGAATGAGACTACAGGTTTTGACAGCCTGGAGGAAACTCAAGATCAACTGGAAGAAGAGTTGGTAGCTAATCTGAGCAACATCGAACTCGAAATTACCCAGCCTGTCGAAGAAACAAGCATTGCAGCAGGCTTTGATCCATTAACAGAAGACAATAGCGCTGTTGAAGAAGCTGGCGAATTTATGGAAGAAGCAACCGAAATACCGGTTGCTGAAGCGGCTGCGACCACAAGTATGCAGCTCGATGAACTCATCGAAGAAACGGTTATGGCCGACTTGTCACAATCCACCTTTGAGGATGAACTGAGCAGTCATCTTGAAAGTGAACTCGTTGATGAACCTACGGGCGAACTTGAAATTGAAGAAGAAGTATTCGAGGAGCAATTCGCAGCGACTTCAACTTCCGAAGACCTTGAGAGAATGGGCGAAGCGCTGGATATTCAGCATGAGCCAGAACCTCTCCTGGAGGACAACAACGTTGAGATGGAATCTGCACCTGTGGAAGAAGCACAGGAATACAGTGCTCCCCAGGAAACTGGCATGGCCGCCGATCTTGAACAGGAGATGTCAGCTGCATTTGATAACGCAGTTGAGCACACCCAGAATTTTTCGAATGCAATCAGTGAAGAAACAGATGCATTCAGTTCACTTTCTGAGGATGCACAGCAATCTGTCGAAATCGATTTCGAAACGGCTTTCGCAGAAGAGTTGAGCATCAAGGAAAGGGAAGCTGCTGGCTGGAACAATAGTGACACGCATGCTGCAGCCTCGGATTTCGAAGAGGCAGCAATCCCAACCGCAGATGACGAAAATCAGGAAGAATCTGAGTTTTCACTTACTGAAGGTGGAATATATGCAGGTGCCGCTGCTGCTGGCGTTGCCGCAGCTGCTGTTGCCAGAGCTGACACCAGTCAGGCAGTAGAAGCACAAGAAGATCCATCTTCATACGTGGAAACAGGCGAAGACAGTGTCACAGACCCGGGTCACATGAATGAAATCGCTGATGAATTTTATGAAGGCCCAGTTGCAGCCAATGAGAATGAGAGATCTGGCGGTGGAATGAAATATGCAGTTGCCGCCTTGGTGATTTCGTTATTCGCCGGTGTCATTGTTACCGGTTATGGGTTCTTGGGCAAATCCGATTCATCGCTAAGCGCTGGTGGCTCAGGTGAGGTAGCAATCATCAAAGCAGATGCGGCACCATTTAAAGTCAAACCGGAAAACCCTGGCGGAAGGGTAGTATCCAACACCGACAATGTCACATTCGAGAAAGTTGAAGGAAACGATGTGGCTAAAGTTTCCCAGGAGAAGCTAGTATCAAAGACAGAAGAACCGGCAAACATAGACACAAGCGCAATTCCGACGCAGCCGGTTGTGGACACATCACTCACGCCGAAATCCACGGAACGTATTACATCGACTGACACCAGTGAGGAAAACAACGACAATTCCGCTTCCGGTTCAACGGTAGTAGCTCCCCGTGTAGTCCAGACTTTGACTGTAAAACCAGACGGAACAATCTTGCAAACTCCATCCCAACCGGTTGCAACACCAAATCAGGCCCTGGAGCTGGCATCACAAAACCCCACTCTCAAGCAGGCGAGTGAAATTCTGACAAAACCAAATCCGGTTAAAACTCAGACCATCACACCTAGTTCGCAACAACCGGAGACAACCGCAGCGACCCAGTCAGGTTCAACTTCGACTTCGGTTACTTCGTCTCAAACTGACAATTCAAAGACGCTTCAACCTGCTGACAACACAGCGTCTGAAACACCTACACAATTGGCAGCAATTGATGGCGCTGTATCCACTGGGGAAACAGGAATTCCCACTGCAAGCCCATTGCCCAAACCAAAACCGAAACCAGTTGCCAAACCTAAACCGGCACCAGCGCCTGCAACAAATACGGCGGCAGTTGCTAAAAGCGAATGGGTGGTGCAGGTGTCTTCGCAAACCACGCCTGAAGCTGCGCAGTCTTCATTTGTTAACATGAGAAACAGGTTTTCTGCGCTACAGGGTCGGGCCATGTCTATTCAGCGGGCTAATGTTAATGGGACGACTTACTACCGCGTTCGAGTACAAACTGCCTCCAGAAATGATGCCAATCAACTTTGTGCTAATCTTAAATCTGCAGGTGGTAGTTGTTTTGTGACCCGTTAGAGGGTCCAAAGCGTATCCCCAGCGGCCTGGGCCATTACCTCTTCTGCACTGAAAATTAGCGGAAAATAGAGGTTTCTGTTACTTTTATGCATGAGAATCAGTTCCGTAATATTTGGCTGTTCCGGTCTTCAACTGACCGATGAGGAGCGAGACTTTTTCAAGCAGGTTAACCCCTGGGGTTTTATCCTTTTCGGCAGGAATATCGATACGCCGCAACAGGTGAGGGTGCTCGTCTCAGACCTAAAGGCAAGTGTGTCACACAACGATGTGCCAGTTTTCATCGATCAGGAAGGTGGACGTGTACGGAGATTACGTCCACCGCATTGGCCAGATTATCCCGCAGGCAAGGCACTTGGTCAGACCTATGAACAGGAACCAGAAAAAGGTAAGCGTTTTGCCTGGCTCCAATCCCGACTTATGGCATGCGATCTGGAGAAACTTGGTATCAATGCTGATTGTCTGCCTGTGTTGGACGTACCGGTCAAAGGTAGCCATGATGTGATCGGCGACCGTGCATATTCTTATGATTTGGAAACTGTAATAGAAGTGGGTCGTGCCGCCACACAGGGATTGATAGACGGTGGCGTTTTACCGGTCATAAAACACATTCCAGGTCATGGAAGGGCAATGGCGGACAGCCACAAGGAACTGCCGGTAGTTGACACTCCACTTGAAGAGTTGGAAAAGAGCGATTTTGTTCCGTTCAAAGAGCTATCTGACGTTTGTATGGCGATGACAGCGCATGTGGTCTATTCAGCAATCGATAGCGAATCGCCTGCAACAACCTCCCAAACTGTGATCGAACAAATAATCAGAGGCTTCATGGGCTTTGATGGGCTGTTGATGTGTGATGACTTATCAATGCATGCACTTTCTGGGGATTTCTCTGAAAGAACCCAATCAGCTTTTGCAGCAGGCTGCGATATTGTGCTTCATTGCAACGGAAACATGCAGGAAATGAAAGAGATTGCTTCAGCAGTACCGGACCTCAATGGAAAGGCTTTGGAAAGGGCAGTGGAGGCAACTCGGTTCCTACATATGGGACAACCATGTGAAGAACATGAACTGAGAAGAGAATTTAAAGATTATTGTAGTCAGGTGCCTGATGCAGACGATCCGACAAACTACTGATCTGTCGTGTCACAATCCGCACGGGAAACAAATTGGGTAATTGAAACAAGTGAATACTGAAAAAGACAATCCCGATCTGCTTAGTCTGGCTGATAATATATCTGCCTTTGAGGACGATAATCACGCCTCATCGGAGCCAAAGCTTCAGATCGACGTGGAAGGTTTTGAAGGACCGCTCGATCTATTGCTAGAACTGAGCCGCAGGCAAAAGGTGGATCTTGCCAAGATATCAATTCTGGCACTGGCAGAGCAGTATCTGGAGTTCATCGAGGAAGTCAGAAAGCTGCGAATAGAGTTGGCTGCTGATTATCTCGTGATGGCTGCCTGGTTGGCATTTCTCAAATCAAAGTTGTTGCTGCCAAAGGAAGATGAAAACGAGGACGAAATGTCCGGTGAGGAAATGGCAGCCCTTCTTGCTTTCCGCCTCAAGCGCCTTGAAGCAATGCGCGAGGCCGGCAATAAGCTGATCAACAGAAATCGCCTTGGCAGGGACTTCTTTTCACGTGGCAATCCAGAGCCGATTGTCATCGATAAGAAAAAACAGTTCTCAGCCACTTTGTACGATCTACTTTCGGCATACGCTTCCCAAAGACAACGACAGAGTGTTTCTCACGTGACAATCGTCAAACGGCAGGTATGGTCTCTTCAGGACGCCAGGGAAATTCTGACCAGATTGCTGGGAGACCTTCATGAATGGACAACATTGGATGATTTTCTGATTCCATACATACCAACACCTGAGCTGAGAAATACTGCTAGAGCCAGTTCGTTTGCAGCAACGCTGGAGTTGGTTAGAGAAGGCAAACTGAAGATGCGGCAAGACGAACCGTTTGCCCCGATTTTTTTAAAGAAGAACGGCGATGAAAAAACTGCCGGTGAAAACAAGAGGATTTAAATATGGCGCAGGTTAAAGAGGCACAGATATTGTCTTTCAATCCGGCTGGTTCGGATGACAATGAAAACAGGTTTCTCAGAGAACATTTGCGCATGGTTGAAGCAATTGTTTTTGCTGCTAGTGAACCTGTTTCCCAAAAAGCACTGGCAGACCGCTTACCTGAAGGTGTGGAACTGGAGCCACTAATGCAGGAGCTTCAGCAAGCTTATTCTTCACGAGGCGTGAACCTCGTCAGAGTGGGCGACAATTGGGCATTTCGCACAGCAGATGATCTAAGTTTCCTACTTCAGAAAGAGACACTGGAAACAAGAAAGCTATCTCGTGCCGCATTGGAGGTATTGGCTATTATTGCTTACCATCAGCCGGTTACACGTGCAGAGATCGAGGAAATTCGCGGTGTGGCCACTTCCAAAGGGACATTAGACGTTCTGTTGGAAACTGAGTGGATCAAAATGCGTGGTAGACGTAAAACACCTGGCAGGCCAGTTACCTACGGCACAACCGATGGGTTCCTAGATCAATTCGGTCTAGAAGAGTTGCGTGACCTTCCCGGGTTGGAAGAACTGAAGGGTGCAGGATTGCTACGTTCTCAAATACCAGCAACCTTTCATGTACCAGTACCGAATGATAGCGATGAACTCAGTGAGGATGAAGATCCACTAGATCATGACGACTTGGAGGAGTTGGGTCTCCTCTCACCATTGGACAAGGACGAATAGGACTGACGACTGGTTTTCTTTAAAAGGTAACGCTATATGTTGCGCTGAAACAAGTTGCAGGTGTTAAGCGCGTAGGCATGAACAATCCCTTTTCTGGATCACAAACCGGGAAAACCGGATCAGGTAGGTGGAGTAAACGAACTTCCGCCGGCGTTGTTATCGCGTCCAGCATGTCGTTTGAAAGCATTCACTATTCAGTCGCTGGAAAATCCATTCTTGAAGACATCACCCTTGATGTGGATCCGGGCAGTGTCTTGTGTCTGCTCGGACCCTCTGGCTCAGGCAAAACAAGCCTGTTGAGGATTGCAGCTGGTCTGGCAAGACAAGATAAGGGCTGTGTCAGCATAGATGGCCGGATCGTTGACAATGGAAAAGTGTTTGTGCCGCCGGAAAGAAGAGGTGTAGGGCTGGTTTTCCAGGACTATGCGTTATTTCCGCACCTAACCATCTTGCAGAACGTTGAATTCGGACTTACCGCCCTAAGCAAATCTGAGGCAAGAGAACAGGCGATGTTGGTTCTTTCCCGTGTGGGCTTGGAAGATCGCGCAAATCAATATCCTCACATACTATCTGGCGGCGAACAGCAAAGGGTGGCTCTTGCACGCGCCTTGGCACCAAGACCGGGTATTCTGTTGATGGATGAGCCTTTTTCCGGACTAGATTCCAGACTGCGAGAAACCGTACGCGAGCAAAGCCTGGAATTACTGAGGGAAACCCGGTCAACCGCGATAATCGTGACCCATGACGCAGAAGAAGCATTGAGGGTAGGGGATCAGATTGCATTGATCAGGGATGGGAAACTTGTGCAGGAGGGTACCGGACACAATTTGTACTACCATCCGAAAGATCTCTTTACCGCCGGTTTCTTCTCGGAAATCAACGTAATCCCGGCAGAGTTTAGGGAAGGACATGCACAAACCGTGTTTGGCTACTGCAAACCTGAAGCAAATGGGATCCAAAACCATTGCTACGCAGCCATTCGACATACAGATATCGCAGTTAAACCATATACAAATCAGGGTGATGGCAAGGTCGGTAGGATCATCGCCCGGCGATTCACAGGAACAGCAGAAATTCTGGAAATCAATGTGGAAGATTTGGAACGCCCATTGAATGTACGGTTGAAAGCTGGGGAGCTTCCGCACAGCGATGACTTGGTGCTTGTCACAGTTGACCCAAAATTGATGATGATATTTCCTCAAGATTGAAATTAGGGCTGGTAACCATAAAGTCGTTATCCTATTTAACAAGCGAGGATTGCTTGCCGATAGGCATTGATATGTCTATGATGTGAGCAAATTTATGCAGTCTGTATGCTGTAGGTTGGATGCAGACAAATTACGCATTGGAGTTAAGAAACATGAATATTGGTGTCTGGCAGATTGTGATCATCGCAGTTGTTGTTGTTCTTCTGTTCGGTCGGGGGAAGATTTCCGAACTGATGGGTGATGTGGCAAAAGGAATCACATCCTTCAAGAAGGGTTTGAACGAAAAAGAAGAAACAGAAACCATTGAAGCAAAAGCTTCTGAAGTGGTGAACAAGACCAAAGACGAGACAAGCGCCAGCTGAATAGCTGCGCTGATCTCCCTGCTGCCGGCTAAATATAGCCGACTGATCAGCATTATATTTTTCAGGAAATGACCCTTGTTTAGCAATTTTGCATGGTCTGAAATGTTGGTGATCGCGTGTGTTGCCATAATAGTGGTGGGTCCAAAAGACCTGCCTGCAATGCTGCGTACGCTTGGAAAAACCATCGGTAATGTGAAACGCATGGCCGGAGATTTCCAGCGTCAATTCAATGATGCGATCAAGGAAGCAGAGCTTGACGAAGTAAAAGATTTGGGTTCTTCCACATTTGCTCCGTTGGAAGATGCCAAAAAATCTATGGAAGAATTCGCTGCCACTATGACGGATCCGGTTGAGAGTGAACCCATAGAAAAACCTAAAGTGGAAGAAGCGCCAGCGGCTGCTCCTGCGAAAAAGACCGCAGCGAAAACCACTAAAAAGACTACAGCCAAAAAGGCAGCGCCTAGGAAAACTGCAGCACCGCGTAAGACCGCAAGCAAAACAGCAGCTGCAAAAAATGGCGCAGCCAACACCACAACGGCAAAGGCAGAAAAGAAACCCGCTCCAAGAAAAGCTGCACCCAAGAAAGCTGCGGCCGCAAAATCTAAAGCAGCAACATCAGAGAGTGCAGTATGACTCAACGTGAAGAGTTAGAGGACACAAGCGCTCCACTGATTGAACATCTGATTGAGTTGCGCCAGCGATTGATGAAATCAATCATCGCAATCGCAGTGTTTTTTCTGGTTTGTTTTTACTTTGCAGATGATCTGTTTAACCTGCTCGTAATCCCGTATCAGTGGGGAGCTGGCACAACAGATGTAAAATTTATTTATACGGCACTTCAGGAAAAATTCTTCGTTGATATCAAGATTGCGTTTTTTGGCGCCATGTTTGTGGCTTTTCCTGTCATTGCAACCCAGATTTATCAATTTGTTGCACCCGGTTTATACAACAACGAAAAGGGTGCGTTTCTACCATTCCTAATCGCCACTCCAATCCTCTTTTTGATGGGGGCGGCTCTGGTATACTTCCTGATTATGCCGCTGGCCACGCAATTCTTCCTTTCGCTTGAACAAGTGGGAGGTGAAGGACAGGCTGAGATACAAAACCTGCAGGCGGTAGGAAGCTATCTAAGTCTCATCATGACGCTGATATTCGCATTTGGTTTTGTTTTCCAATTGCCCGTGGCGATTACGCTGCTGGCTAAAGCCGGCCTGGTTGAGGCCAGCACACTTGCAGCAAAACGCAAATACGCAATTCTGTTAGCCTTCGTGGCAGCTGCGGTCCTTACACCGCCTGATCCCGTCAGCCAACTTGGCCTTGCTATTCCAACAATACTTCTCTACGAAGTTTCCATCCTGGCAGCCCGCCGGATTGAGAGGCAAAGGGCCGAGCGCGAAAATGAAGAATCAGATAATACTGACATCGTTTCGTCCTGAGTGTCCTCTTAGGTAATTTTTCTAGCAAATTCACTACCAACTATTGGTGCAATAATGTTTGATATCAAATGGATAAAAGAAAATCCTGAAGCTTTTGATGAAGGAATGAGGTTACGCTCCTATGAAGCTACCGCCTCAGACCTGATTGCACTTGATGAAGAGCGCAAAGCGCATGTGGCGAAACTTCAGGAAGCCCAAACCAACAGAAATGCCCTGTCAAAGCAAATAGGCGTTGCGATGGGTTCTGGTGATAAGGATCTGGCCGAAAAACTGAAGTCCCAAGTGGCTGATCTAAAATCATTTATTCAGAGTGGAGAAGACGTTGAGCGCGAATTGATCGGTAAACTCACCGACAAGCTGTCAGCAATTCCCAATGTACCTTTGGAAGATGTTCCTGAAGGCACAGATGAAGCAGATAATGCGCTCTACAGAGTTAGCGGAGATAAGCCAGAAATTACCTTCGATGCCAGTGAACACTTCGATGTGGGCATTGCAAAGGAACAAATGGACTTCGAGGGTGCAGCAGGACTTTCAGGCAGCCGTTTTGTTGTATTGAAGAGAGATATAGCCCGGCTTGAAAGAGCCTTGGGGCAATTCATGCTTGACCTTCATGTCAACGAGCATGGCTACACGGAGGTTTCACCGCCACTTCTCGTGAGAGATGAGGCAGTATATGGCACTGGTCAACTTCCCAAGTTTGCAGAAGACCTGTTCCAGACTACCGACGGGAAATGGCTAATCCCCACTGCGGAAGTTCCCTTGACGAACCTGGTTCGCGAGCAAATCCTGGATAACGATGAGCTGCCGTTGCGGTTTACTGCGCTCACACCATGTTTCCGTTCCGAAGCCGGATCAGCAGGACGGGACACGCGTGGCATGCTGAGACAGCACCAGTTTTCAAAGGTCGAACTCGTTTCAATAACCAAACCAGAAGCAAGCCTTGAAGAGCTGGAGCGAATGCTCGATTGCGCAGAAACTGTACTCAAGAAGTTGGGTCTACATTTCCGGACAATGACACTTTGTTCTGGTGACATGGGTTTCTCTGCGCGCAAAACCTACGATATCGAGGTGTGGCTTCCAGGCCAGGATGCCTACCGGGAAATTTCAAGCTGCTCTGTTTGCGGTGACTTTCAGGCGCGTAGAATGGGTGCCAGATATCGCCTTGAAGACGGAAAAAGCATCTCCCATGTCCATACCTTGAATGGATCGGGTGTTGCCACGGGCAGGGCACTTATCGCTGTGATTGAAAACTATCAAAATGAAGACGGGTCAATCACTATTCCAGAATGCTTACTGCCATACATGGGTGGCGTCACAAAAATTGAAAAGGCGGGTTAAAACGTGCGGATATTAATCACCAATGATGATGGCATTAACGCAAGAGGCCTGCAATCAGCTGAGAAAATAGCCAAGGAATTGACCGAAGATGTTTGGATTGTTGCACCGGAGCACGATTCCTCGGGTCAATCCCACTCGCTGACACTAAGTCATCCATTGCGATTGAGAAAGGTAAGTGACCGGCATTTTGCGGTAAACGGAACACCGACAGATTGCGTAATCATGGGAGTTCGGGAATTGATGGAGTCTCCACCGGATCTGGTGATCTCCGGAGTGAATTCAGGCCAGAACATTGCAGATGACGTGACCTATTCCGGAACTGTTGCTGGGGCGATCGAAGGGTCTTTCATGGGCATCAAATCCATTGCGCTTTCTCAAGCCTACAATTTCGAAGAGGGCGTCAGACACGTAAAGTGGGAAACATGCGAGAAGCTGTCGCCGTCGATCATTGAAAAGCTATTCGCCATGGATTTTCCCGCAAAGACCATCATGAATGTGAATTTTCCGAATTGTGAAGTGGATGAAGTAGAAGACATTCAGATTACCCATCAGGGATCGTTCATGCATGGGCTCTTCATGGAGAAACGCCATGATGGCCGCGGATTTCCGTACTACTGGCTAAAGTTTGGTCGAGAGGCTACTGAACAAAGAGAAGGTTCTGATATTGTTGCATTGCGGGACAATAGGGTATCAATCACCCCATTAAAGCTTGATTTAACCGATCATGATTTTATGCACCAACTGGAACAAAAATTTTGAACTAACCGGTAAAAGACAAGAGCAGGGGGTCCCATGGGCGATGAAAACAGAGAAGCGTTGGCAGCGTTCCTGCTTCGGCTTCGTTCAAAAGGAATAACTGACCACCGGCTTCTCTCTGCTTTTGAAGAAGTTCCCCGCCGTAATTTTGTGCCAGTCATTCACATCACTGAAGCTTATGCCAAAGGGCAAATGCCCATCGAGTGCGGTCAATCAATGACTGCAGTTAGCCGTGTGGCACAGGTTCTATCTGCTCTAGAAGTCCATGAGGATCACAGGGTTCTGGAACTGGGTACAGGGACCGGTTATCAGTCTGCTCTTTTGGGAAAACTGGCAAACAAGGTTCTCAGCGTTGAACGTTTCAGAACACTCCAGGACAAAGCTTCAAGCCGATTGAAGCAACTGGGTATGGAGAATGTCATCGTCAAACTGATGGATGGAAGCGAGGCTCAGATAGATATGGGTTTGAGCGACCGTATCGTTGCAAACTTTGCCTTCTCGGAAATTCCGCGCAAATTTATTGATAACCTCGCATCCAATGGCGTAATGCTCGCAGCCGTCGGTGATGAAGGTGAACAGCAAGTCATGAAAAAGTTTACGAAAATCGGTTCAAGGTTCCAGGTAGAAGACCTTTTTCCGGTTCGAATGCAAATGATGATCCCCGGTATTGCCAAGGCCATTTAGAAACTTTTCAATACTGATTCTAAACGCGATTTCCTGATTACCTTACGTAAAAACATATAATTCTGGGGCATATTTTAACCGATCAGTAACATTAACAGTGTTTAATAATGATCAGTTATTAGTTTGTATCCAGAGTATCATCATGCGTTCAGTTGTATTGAGTAATCGCATCTCGTCACTGCTAAAAGCCGCTTCTTTGAGTGTTCTTGCTGGCGTAATTGCAGGTTGTAGTTCAGGATTTCAGCGCTTCGATTCATCCATCTATGAAAGCGCCATTCCACAACAAACCAGTCAGGCAGGAAATCCCTATCCAGGCGACATTGATACCACAACTACCGCTAGTCTATCCAACGACGGCGTTCATCGCGTAACGCCCATGCGTCCAGTCGCGCCAAGGCAGGTGCCTCAGGCCACATATCATCAAGCAGAGCCCACATATGTGCAGCCTCAAGTTTACAAGCCGTATCAGCCAGCAGTTGATCAACAGCAAACTGCAAGCACGGTTCGTGATGAGAGAGGCCTTTCAGAGTATCAACGTTCTGTTGTTCCAAATTGGACACCAAAGAAATCAATTCAGTCTCAGGACATTCCAAAACCAACCAGTTATACAAACACTGGTCGCGAAGCCAGCTACACCCAGCCGACACCTGTAAGATTGCAGGACGCCAACACCGTACTTCGCCAGACGTCTGATCCGGTTACCACATCAGCAGTCGATACTGCTTCCAGATTAAAACCAACTTCAGTTAGTTCAGCAAACACCAATCGCAAAGGTGGTTGGACCAGGACCGGTGGAACCGTTGTGCGCGTTCATCAGGGTGAAACCCTATACAACCTTTCAAAAAGATACGGTGTACCTGCCAATGAAATCCTGACAGCTAATGGATTGAATAGTGCGAACGATCTTCGCGCCGGTCAGGAAGTGGTTATTCCAAACTATGTCTTTGCAGAAAATTCTCCTGTCTCAGCGCCAGACAACAATCCGGCCACACGTGCTGCTCGTGCAAGCACTGGATTGATTGGCGAGGCTGACTTCAAAAAAGTCGCTGTTCCAACCAAGCGTCCTTACGAGGTTGCTGCCGTTTCACCAAGCGGGCAGGTCTATGAGACAGAGATCAAGCGTTATAAGCCAAAGGATTATGTTGTTCCACCCAAGGATAACAACACTCCAGATCATAGCGTTGTAACCGGTTCAGTTGAAAAACCAAATATCGATCCAATGGTTACAGGATCTGTTGAGAAACCAACAGCCAAGAGCTCACAAAACATTGCCAGTGTTGATTCCCAAATTAAGGCACCTGCAAAAAGCGGCATCGAAAACTTCCGTTGGCCTGTAAAGGGTAGGGTGATTTCCTCATTTGGAGATCGCAGCACAAACGGAAAGAATGAGGGTATTGATATCTCCGTGCCGGAAGGTACTGCGGTGCGCTCAACAGAAAATGGCGTTGTAATTTATGCAGGCGATGAAATCTCCACCTATGGCAACCTGATCCTTGTTCGCCATGAAAATGACTGGGTATCTGCTTACGCGCACAACAAAGACTTTAAAGTCAAAAAGGGTGATAAGGTTTCGAGAGGTCAGATCATTGCCAGATCAGGCAAGACCGGGGATGCTGACAGACCAAAACTGCATTTCGAACTTCGCAAGAATTCCAACCCGGTTGACCCCAAACGCCATCTTTCAGGTGCATGATCTAGTATCAGATCGACCAGAATTCAAACAATCAAAACTCATGAAAAATGCCGGCAACTCAAATGTCGGCATTTCTTTTGAGAGCTATCAGTTGAGTTTCAATCCCTGCTGACCGGCGATATCCTGGATAAACTGCCACGCTACTCTTCCTGAACGGCTACCACGCGTAGTCGACCATTCCAGTGCCAAAGCGCGCAGCTCATCATCAGGCATCTGAATCCCGAAGTGCTTCACATACCCGTTCACCATTTCCAGATACTCATCCTGAGTGCATTTGTGAAATCCGAGCCACAAGCCAAACCTGTCTGACAAGGAAACCTTTTCCTCTACCGCTTCGGATGGATTGATGGCCGTTGAGCGTTCATTCTCCATCATATCTCTTGGCAGCAGATGTCTGCGATTTGATGTAGCATAGAAGATAACGTTATCGGGCCGTCCTTCTATCCCGCCATCCAAGGCGGCCTTCAGTGATTTATAGGACGTATCATCTGTATCAAATGATAAATCATCACAGAACAGGATTACACGACACTGGGCATTTTTAACCGAATTCATGAGTGTTGGAAGGCTGTCGATATCCTCCCGATGAATCTCGATTAGTTTAAGTTTACTCTCTGGAACATCATTTAAAAGTTTCGCATGAGCAGCTTTGACGAGCGATGACTTACCCATGCCCCTGGCGCCCCACAAAAGTGCGTTGTTAGCCGGATATCCTCGAGCAAACCGCTCAGTGTTTTCCATTAGGATATCTCGAACACGGTCAATTCCCTTAAGCAGAAAGGACTCCACGCGATTTACAGTCTCAACCGGTTGGATCCAGTGTTGATCCGCCTGCCAAATAAAAGCATCAGCTGCGTCAAAGTCATTTGCTGGAGCCGGCTTACCAAACTGGTTTTCCAATACAGCAGTGATCTGCTTCAATTGCTCAGCCAACAATCTAACCGCTTCTTCGTTGTCACTCATTTCTCAAAATACCTTACACATAAACTTCTCTTCCATTATCACCACAATAACGATCGTAAAAGCCCTGAAAGAAAAAGGGTTTATGCATGTGAATGCCCAACCAACAGGATTGCATTTCCTGCGCCGAAAGGTATATTCCGCTCAAATTGGGAAAAAATGACAGATTCTTGAAAATTCAAGCTTGCGGACATACATAATTCCAAACCACGAGGTCAGCTATTTCCTGTACTCTAAACAATCAATTCGAGGAGTGAGTTTTTCATGTTTGTGACTCCGGCTTACGCACAGTCCGCAGGTGGCGGCGGTGACGTTTTCTTTAATATTTTACCGCTCGTACTGATCTTTGTGATCATGTATTTTCTCATCATCAGACCACAACGTCAGCAAGCCAAGAAGCGCGAAGAAGCTCTTGCTGCCATTCGCCGAAATGATACAATTGTTACCGGTGGCGGTGTTGTTGGCAAAGTCACAAAAGTTGTAGATGACCACGAAGTGGAAGTGGAAATTTCCAAGGATGTAAAAGTCCGTGTCGCCAGAGCGTATATTGCTGAAGTCCGAGTAAAAGGCGAAGCAGCCGCAACCAAGTAAACACGAGCCGAAGGCCGCGATAATGCTATATTTTTCCAACTGGAAGATTTCCGGAATTTTGATGGTAGTTTTGGCAGGGCTGATATTCGCTGCGCCGAATTTCTTTTCCAAAAGCCAAATTGAATCCTTTCCAGATTGGTTACCCAAAACTCAAATGACCTTGGGCCTTGACCTAAAGGGTGGGGCACATCTGTTGATGCAGGTGGATGAGGCAAAACTGCTCGAAGAGCGGATGGAAAGTCTGAGGGACGATATTCGCAGCAAAATGCGGAGTGCCAAAGTTCGTGGCAGGCAGGCACCTGTGGATGACCGCAGTATCCAGGTTCGTTTGAATGATCCAGCCCAAAAACCGTTGCTGCAGGAAGCGATGGAAGAAATCCTGCAACCCACGCAAGGCAATCTCCTGGACGGTTTTGGCATCATCGAGGTCGAAGAGTCTGAGAATGGCAATAATATCCTGGTCTACACACTGACAGAGCAGGGGATTCAGGGCCGTGTCACCAATGCTGTTACCCAATCTATTAGTGTTTTCGGTGAACGCTTGAATGAATTCGGCACCACTGAACCGATCATTCAGCGAGAAGGCGCCAACCGTGTACTTGTTCAATTCCCGGGCCTTGAGGCTGATGAAATTCCGCGATTGAAAGATCTTCTGAATACTGAAGCGAAATTGAGTTTCCATCTGTTGAGCAATCAGGCCTCGCCTGATGAACTCCTGAACAGTGGACGCACACCACCTCCGGGCACAAGGATCCTGTTTGAAGACACAGACCCACCAATTCCTTATCTCATTAGAAGCAGGGCAATTGTGGCAGGTGACGAACTGGTTGATGCACAATCAGGCTTTGATCCACGCACGGGCGAACCTTTGGTGTTTTTCCGCTTCAATTCCACAGGTTCGCAGAAATTCGCTCGAGTAACCTCAGAAAATGTTGGCCAGCCGTTCGCGATTGTCCTTGATGATACGGTTCTTTCGGCACCTGTAATCAACGAGCCAATCATTGGCGGTTCCGGGCAAATTTCCGGTAACTTCACCCCGCAGAGCTCTAATGACCTGGCTGTTCTTCTGAGCGCGGGCGCCTTGCCAGCAAGTTTTGAATTCGTTGAAGAAAGAACTGTTGGACCTGGCCTGGGTGCTGACTCGATCGAGGCGGGCAAGAATGCAGCCATTATCGGTGCGATCCTCGTACTGATCTTCATGATCGTTGCCTATGGACTTCTCGGTGTAATCGCCAATCTTGCTTTGATAGCAAACATCGGGATGCTTGTGGCGCTGCTATCCGTACTCGGAGCAACGCTTACCCTACCTGGTATTGCCGGTATCGTGTTGACGATGGGTATGGCGGTTGATGCCAACGTTCTGATCTATGAACGCATACGGGAAGAACGAAGGAACGGGCGGAACCTTATTCAGTCATTTGATGCAGGCTTCAAATACGCACTTACAACCATTTTGGATGCAAACGTAACCACACTGATCGCCGCCGTAATCCTGTTTTATCTCGGTTCTGGTCCCGTTCGTGGCTTCGCTGTTACCCTGGCGATTGGTATCGTTACGACCGTATTCACAGCCTATACATTCACACGCCTGATGGTTGCCCTTTGGGTACGCTACAAGCGCCCCACAGAACTGCCCAAGCGTTTGTTCGGGCTTATTCCTGAAACCACAGACCTTAAGTTCATGAAGTTCAGGAACATAAGCTTCCCGTTCTCGATTACCGGTATTGTTGCTTCAATTCTATTGTTCTTCATTGTCAGTCTGAATTTCGGCATCGACTTTAAAGGGGGAACTCTGTTTGAAGTCCGTCCTGCACAAGAGGCCCAGATTCAAGTACCTATCACAGACCTCAGAGAGCGGTTCTCAGAAACCAATCTGGGTGAAGTACAGGTTCAGGAATTCGGCGGTGAAGCAGATATTCTGATCCGGGTTGAAAGTCGCGACGCAGGTGATGGCGCTGAACAAAGTACTGAAGCACTGGTTCGAACTGTCCTGGACAATGATTATGATATCCGAAGGGTTGAAGTGGTTGGGCCTACAGTCTCCAACGAACTGAGGATCGCTGGTACGATTTCGGTGATCGCCGCGCTGTTGGCAATTATGGTCTATATCTGGATCCGGTTTGAATGGCAGTTTGCTGTTGGTGCTGTGATAGCCACATTGCACGATGTCTTGTTCACCATCGGCGCTTTTGCATTGCTGCAATTTGAGTTCACCCTTGCAACCATTGCGGCTCTCCTGACGATCGTAGGTTACTCGCTCAACGATACGGTGGTGGTTTATGACCGGATCCGGGAGAATCTGCGAAAATACAAGAAAAAGCCGATCCCTGATTTGATTGATCTATCTATCAACCAGATGCTTTCTCGTACAATCCTCACCTCGGTGACCACATTGTTGGCATTGTTCTCTCTTTACTTCCTTGGTGGCAAAGCACTGGAATCATTCACATTCGCCATGATATTCGGTGTCTTTGTAGGTACTTACTCTTCAATATTTGTGGCTGCTCCAATGCTCATCCTCTTCAAACTGCGCCCGGGCCAGGTATTTGGTCAGGACAAGAAGGAAGTGGATGCAGAAAAGCAGGCTACTGCAAACACACTGCCCGTGGATTTGATGGAGTAGGGCATTGGCCATTGAAAATGCCAAAGGCATTGAAATCAAAGAAGCGCATTTCCCAGGAAGAGCGCCGATTGATGCTTATGGTAATGGTGGCTTCAGATTCGCCGAAATGTCTCATCGCGGCAGTCTGATGTGTCTTCCATCCGGCATATACGGCTGGGATGTTTCCAGTCCGGAAGAACTGGTGGTCAAGAACTTCGAGAAACTGTTTGAAGAAGCTAACCAGATAGAAATCTTATTGATCGGGAGCGGAACGGATCTTCTCCCGATACATCCGATTTTGCGTGACAAGCTTCGTGAAGCCAACATTTCTGCAGACCCGATGGCAACTGGTGCAGCTGTCCGCACTTACAATGTGCTGGTCGCGGAAAACAGGGCTGTTGCAGCAGCATTCCTGGCCGTCGAGTAAACCGGTTCTCCATGTCGGAAATCTCACCACATCTCCAAGAACTTAGAGAGTTGGATTTCCAAAGATACGTTGCATGCCTTTATCTGCCCGAAGCTTTTCGTCATGCAGCCATTACACTATACACTTTCAATGCTGAAATTAATAAAATACCCCAACTTGTTTCAGAACCCATGCCGGGTGAGATCAGAATCCAATGGTGGCGGGATCTATTCAAGTCCGGAAACAATGTGGGTAGTGGGCCACTGGCAAATGATCTGATCGAAATTATCGACCAATACCAGCTTCCTGCTCAATCCTTTGATGCTTTCCTCGAAGCAAAAATCTTTGACCTGTACCAGAACCCAATGCCGGATTTGAATACATTGGAAGGCTATCTTGGGGAGACTGAATCATTCTTGTTTCAACTCGTCGCAATGATTTCTGGTCTTGAACAGAGCAGGGGCCTTGCTGATGCTTGCGGCCATTCTGGTGTCGCATTTGGCGTCAGCAATATCCTTTCGAATATGGGCGCCATTCATTCACGCGGACAAATTCATGTTCCGCTTACCATTCTACAAAAACATGGCCTTGATGCGAACAAATGGTTTGCCGAAGATGGAGAAGATGAAAAAGTCAAAGTTTTGAAAGAGATGATTGAGGTAGCTTTTCAACATCAAAGAGATGCCATAACTGCCATCAACAAACTGCCCAAAGAGCATCGGTCAGTGTTCCTGCCTATGGCCTTTACTAAACCAAAACTGAAGACTGTTCAAAACGAAGGAGCAGCAGTTCTCTCACGAACAAGACCAATATCACCCTTAAAAACACATCTTGCTTGCCTTAAAGCAGCATTTTTCGGAATATCATAATGACCGCAGAAAAAATCATCGAAGCCCTCAATCTGGAACCTCATCCGGAGGGTGGATATTACCGCGAAACGTTCAGAGACCCCGCAATGGTTGATGAAAGAAGCGTCTGCACAGCAATTTATTTCCTGCTTGAAAAAGGCAAAGTCTCACACTGGCACAAGGTGGATGCGACCGAAATCTGGCTATACCACGCTGGAGCAACGTTAGAACTCATGACCGCTGATGATGAAACTTCCAGTACAATCGAATCCACATATTTGGGTATTGATCTAAAGGCTGGAGAAAGACCTCAGGCAATCGTTAAAGCTAATCAATGGCAATCGGCTAAAACTATGGGTGATTGGACTTTGGTGAGCTGTACGGTGGCACCAGGCTTTCAATTCGAAACGTTCGAGCTGGCAGAGGAGGGGTGGTATCCTGGTAAAGACAACTAAGTGCCCTCACTCACCCACACCTTTGCACTCCAGCGATTGCCAGCTTTGTAATCATGAGAGAAATCGTATTCGAGCCTACGTATGAGCCCAAGACGTCTCATAACTGCCTGAGAACGTAAGTTATGCGGTCCGGTATACAAATAGACTTTCTTAAGACCAAGCCGCTCATGAGCATCTGTTAAGGCAGATTTAGCAGCTTCCGTTGCATATCCAAATCCCCATGCAGATTTCACAAACCTCCAACCAATCTCGTCATGGTCACCAAGCGGATGTGGACTTGGTCTGTGCATCACGCCGCAATATCCAATGAATTCATTGTTCAGTTCCACATACCAACGAGCGTAACCGTACTTGTTAAAAGCATTTGAATAGAGAGCAAACTTCTGATTGCTCTTAGTCTCGTCTATGGGACCACCAACATCGGCCATAACATCGCTATCGCTATTCATTGCTGCAAAGGCGATAGGGTCGGCGTCTTGCCAGCTTTTCAACACCAATCTGTCCGTGACAATTCTCTCCAATGTCATCCTGCTATGTCCCTATACACTGTCAAACCGAGTTAGAGATGGCCCACAGTGGGCTAAATAGAAATGTCTCATTTAGAGGATTACGATGCAAGTTGTGGAAGGGAAGGCCATTGGCTGACCACCAAGAGTCAAAGCCAATGGGCACTGAAGTATTTAATTCTTAGATAAAATCACAATTGGATTGGTTTATGAGAAAATGCTTTCTCAACAATTTCCTCAGGTGTCATTGTTGGCACATGATCAATCATATAGTCCCAGTAATTTGGGTCCGGCAATATTCTATCCAGCTCGGCAACTTATTTAGTTGCTTAGATCAAAAATATGTCCCGTCTGCCCTGTACGTCTTGGTGCATTCTGGCTACGCGAAACCTCACGAGCAGCCTGCTGCGTCGCAATAAAATCTAACACATCATCCAATCGCTTGTTCTCAACCACATCAGCACGTTTTACGGATTGGAGTTTGTCGAAGGTTCGATAGGGCAGACAAACGCCATTGTGCTGTATCTCCAATCTACCATCTGGATAATCGCAAACCGTTACCTTCTGGCGCGCAAGGCTGATTGCAAGGTCTGTCGGCTCTAGAATGAACAGCACCTTGTCATAGCGCAAGGTGAGGGATCCTGAGAGCGTTCTGTGGACCTTATGACACATGGCCCCATCCAGATTGTCATGCTCTGACAACGGGCGGTGCATGTCCTTGGAATTACGAGGTTCTTTGCCAAACCTGGCATTATAATCTTCCATGAATACAGACGCATAGGCATTGGCATCTTCAATCGTGGAGATGTTCCTCAATCTGAGTTCTTTTACCAATCTGTCTTGAAGCGTTTTATTGGCCCGTTCCACACGACCCTTAGCCTGCGGAGAATTAGCACAGATGATGTCAATGTTCAGTTCGTGAAGCGCACGGCCAAATTGTGTCATGCCCGATGTGGCATCTTTACCGGAAGCATGTGTTGTCCGAAACACGCCGTGCTTATCTGTATAGAACGCTAGAGGCTTGCCGTATTTACTCAGATAAGCCTTGGTACCTTCAAAATAATCAAACGCATTCTCTGATTGGGCAAAACGCAAATTGACCAGCTTACCAGTGGCATCATCCACATAGACGAGTAGGGCGCACTTAGGACCTCTGTCTTCAAACCACCAATGATGAGAACCATCCAATTGGATCAGTTCACCAAAACACTCACGCCGATTGCGTGGCTGATAAACGCGTTTACGGCGTTCCTTGCGGCTTTGCCAGATCCCAGCTTCAGCCATCCATTTGCGCAAGGTCTCTTTAGAAACACAAACATCATGTTCAGCTTGTAACTTCTCTAAAGCAAATGTGGGCCCAAAATCGGGATAATGCTGTCTCACCAGTTCCAACACATAATCTCGAAACCCGATTGAGTATTTGCGATTGCTAGGCTTGCCACGCTTCTTTGAGATCAAACCGGCTGCACCATGCATCCGGAAAGCTCTCACAAGCCGTGTCATTTGCCTGCGGCTGATCCCAGCCAGTTCCGCACCTCGGACAACACTCACACGTTGTTCATCAATATCCTCAATGATCTTTAATCTTGAAAGTTCACGCTCGCTCATCGTCAGTAATGTCATTCAACCGTCTCAAATAAACAAAAGGGATTCCGTAAAAGTGAGACATCTCTAAATTGCTAAAGTGAGACATTACTAAATAGCTGTTACATTCACTAATCGCATAAGATATATTATGGAACTTTTTTGTTATCATATTAAATGAGACAAAAATTGTATCTCATTGTTTTATATATGATGTCTGACATCTCATTGAAGCGAGCAACTTTGATGTCTCTACGCGAAACACGGCATTAGGTTTTCCTGCTGCTGCCCATACATGCTCATAAGTTGTGAGATCTTCATCCATTAGAACAGACATGTCCACAAGGTGTCCAATCGGCGCCACACCACCGATGGCGAACCCGGTTAACGTTCTTATCTTCCGTGGATCAGCTCTGGTAAGCTCGGTGCCAAAATGATGCGCGAGCTTCTTCATATCAGCATTGTTTTTGCCACTTACCAATACGAGCACAAGCTCCTGATTGTCAGCGCGTTCAAAAATCAAACTCTTGATGATCTGACCAACTTCACAGCCACAGGCTTCAGCAGCTTCTTCTGCGGTCCGTGTGGACTGATCCATTGTCTTGATCTCAATCTCTAGGTTCAACAACTCAGCAGCACGCTTCACGCGATCCATGCTGCTTTCACCTTTGATCGGTTCAATTGCCAAGGATCAGATCTCCAATACCATACCGTCATATGCCGGTTGGATATGTTCCGGCAGCTCCGATTTCAATGTCTGATAATCAAGCGGAATATGCATATGCGTAAACACAGCAGATTTTGGTTTGAGCTTGTTAACCCATTCAACGCTCTCGGACACGCTGAAATGACTAATGTGTTCCTTGTACTGCAGCGCATCCACAATCCAGCAATCAAGCGACGTCAGATATTCTATTGTTTCATCCGGAATATCGCTCACATCCGATGAATAGCAAAGACCGCCATCTTTGAAGTTACCATCAACAGAAAATCTGAAGCCCAGCGAATGTATCGGTCCATGAACCTGCAATACGGGTAGGGCATGAATGTCGCCCCCCTTCCCCGTAATGAGCACCGGCCGAAACGGCTCTAATTCATAGGCGTTCAATATGGGTGGATACATGCTGCCTGGCGGCTGCGAGAAGCAATATCCAAACCCGTCATAAAGCCTGGCATTGGTTTGTTGATCCGCATAAATGGTTATACGTTCACGTTGTGCAAGCGCGTAGCCGCGTAAATCGTCAATTCCGTGCACATGGTCAGCGTGCGGATGCGTGTATAGAACAGCATCGATCCGATCCACATTTGCATTGAGCATCTGCTGGCGGAAATCAGGACTGGTGTCGATCACAACACGTGTAATCTCATCGCCGGAAATGCGCTCAACCAATAAGCTGCAGCGCAGACGTCGGTTCTTGGGCTCAGTGGGATCACACGCGCCCCAGTCACCATGGATACGAGGCACACCGGGCGATGAACCGCATCCAAGGATCGTATAGCGCAGTTTCTCGCTCATCTTGGATCAGGCACCTTGGAAAACAATCTGAAGAAATTGTCGGTTGTAGCTTTCCAGATCTCTTCCTCACTCACTCCTTTGGCCTCAGCCAGAACAGAAGCGGTATTTACCACATATGAGGGTTCGTTGCGTTTCCCTCTATGTGGTGTTGGCGCGAGATATGGCGCGTCAGTCTCGACCAGTAGTCGATCCAGGGGAAGGTCGGCTGCAATATCCCGTAGTTCCTGACTTCCTTTAAAAGTCAGAATGCCGGAAAAAGAAACATAGTGTCCGAATTCTATGCCGCGCTCCGCGAGTTCTCTGCCGGAAGAAAAGCAATGCAAGACGGCGGGGTAGCTCCCCTTCCCCATTTCATCTCCCAATATGCTGATCATATCGTCATCCGCATCCCGTGAATGAATAACCAATGGCAATTGGGTTTCACGCGCAGCGGCGATGTGGTTCCTCAGCCCCTCTGCCTGTTCCTTGGCAAAGTCTTTACGATAATAGTAATCAAGACCCGCTTCACCGACAGCAACCACCTTGTCGTGTTTTGTCAGGTCTATGATCTCATCGGTGGATATATTGAGCTCTTCATGTGCGTTGTGCGGGTGCGTACCTACAGAGCAATATATTGAGTTGTAACGCTCTGCCACTGCCAACACCCGCTCAAACTTCCGAATGCGGGTGCAGATCGTGACCATGCGGCCAATACCAGCAGTTTCTGCTCGTTCGACAATTTCATCGAGTTCTTCAGAAAAATCAGGAAAGTCCAGGTGGCAGTGTGAATCTATAAGCATAAGTTTTCTATACCGCAATCAACGACAGCTTGGGAACTGCGTTTATGGATAGAGGCGAATAAATCGAGCTTATTCAGCCTCAACATATCTTGGAAATACGCCTTGCGGTGAAGGCAGTTCAGTTCCGGGAATGAGCGCTGCTTCAGATACCTGGAAATGGCGTTTTTCCTCGGCCACCGCTAGCAAGTCCAGCAACTTGTTACAGCTCTCGGGCATCACCGGCAGAGCAGCGATCGCACAAATGCGCACCGTTTCAGCTACCACATATAGCACCGTCGCCATTCTTTCAGGATCTGTCTTCTTCAATGCCCATGGTGCTTGCTCATCCACATAGCGGTTAGCTTCACCCAGCACAGTCCATATCACTTCAAGATATTTGTGGATCTGCTGCTTGTTGATCTGATCCACCACTTGCCCATGAATTGCATAAGCTTGATCTAAAAGCGCCTGATCAGCAGACGTAAGCTCTCCATATTCCGGAACTTTTCCATCACAGTTTTTAGCAATCATTGAAAGAGACCGTTGCGCCAAATTACCGAAATTATTCGCTAGATCTGTGTTCATGCGACCCACAATCGCTTCATGACTGTAGGAACCATCATTGCCAAACGGCACTTCACGCATGAAGAAGAACCTGACCTGATCCAGACCATATTCCTTTACCATCTCGAACGGATCAACCACATTGCCGACAGACTTAGACATCTTCTCTCCCTTATTGAAGAGAAAACCATGAGCAAAGACCCGCTCCGGCAAAGGAAGCCCCGCAGACATCAGGAATGCCGGCCAATAGACCGTATGAAAACGGATAATATCTTTCCCAACCATATGAACGGAAGCTGGCCAATGCGGAGATTTGTCGTTTTCCTCAGGCCAACCAGTAGCAGTCACGTAATTGGTCAAGGCATCAACCCAGACATACATCACATGCTTATCGTTATCGGGCACATCCACACCCCAATCAAACGTAGTGCGTGAAATTGACAGGTCCCGAAGACCAGATTTCACGAAACTAAGCACCTCATTGCGGCGTGTTTCTGGGCCGATGAAGTCCGGTTGGTTCTCATACAATGCCAGTAGCTTGTCTTCATAAGCGGAAAGTTTGAAGAAGTAGCTTTCCTCTTCAACCCATTCGACCGGAGAACCCAATGGTTCTACACGAACACCTTCCTCATTTACCGTGGTTTCGCTCTCATCAAAGAAGGCTTCCTGACGCACAGAATACCAGCCGCCATAGGTTCCCAGACAAATGTCGCCATTAGCTTCCATACGCTTCCAGAGTTCTTGGCAGGCTACTTTGTGCCGTTCTTCGGTAGTTCTGATGAAATCATCATTCGAACAACCAAAAGTCTCAACCATCTCACGGAAACGGGCAGAATTCTTGTCTGCCAGTTCAATAGGGGTTATCCCTTCCTGCTCGGCAGTCTGCTGCATCTTTTGACCATGCTCGTCAGTCCCAGTCAGCATGAACACATCTTTGCCATCCAACCGGTTAAAACGTGCCAACACATCAGTGGCAATCGCCGTATAAGCATGTCCGATATGGGGATCACCATTCGGGTAAAAGATCGGGGTTGTGATATAGTATTTTTCTTTTGACATAATGCGTCTTAATCAGTGTTGTGCAGCTTCACTCATGTTTTGAAACAAGCTCAAAATCACCTGTTTCTTGTCGAGGTTAAAGCCTTCTGCAATGCGGGTTGATTTTTGTGTCTTTTCCCACACTGTAGCCCAACGGGCAAGCATTGAAATGTCCGGTGTGCCATTAATCTGGGTTTTACCGGTGGCGCGATCCTCAAGATGTTCATTTGCAAACGCCAGAAGCAGACGGAAACGATCCTCCTGCCCTTTTGCAATGACACTGTCTGCCAATGCGTGAACCTTTCCCCAGTCCGGATTGGAAGCCTTTTGGCAAAGTTCTTCAAAACTGCGATAAAGTTCAATTCCGTTGCTTTCAGTGATCGTCAAACCACGGCGTACAGAACCTTTGGCAAGCTTTGCCAGATAAGAACGGTCTTCATCACTTAAACCCTGCAGGCTGCCGAATTGATCAAGTACGTGGAGAACCTGCTGATCTTCAAGCGGTCGAAATGCTACAATCTGGCAACGCGAGCGAATGGTTGGCATAACCTTGGCTTTGGAATGCGCCAGAACTAAGAACAAGGTTCGCTCCGGTGGTTCTTCAAGGATTTTAAGTAGAGCGTTAGACGCACTTACATTCATTTCATCAACAGCATCAATAATTGACACCCGCCAACCTGCTTCCCCTTTGGAGGTCGCGAAAAAACGCGTTGTCTTACGCACTTCATCCACGGTCAACTGAGACTTGAACTTCTTTGTTTTGTCATCCCACGGACGTGTTAGATGCAACAGATTAGGATGGGACCGAGCAGCAATTTTCGCATCTATCGGATTATCTATCTCCGCATCTTCCAAATAACCGGGTGCGTTCGCTGCGTCAGGATGCTTGAAAACATGTGCTGCCATCCGCATCGCCAGTGTGGCCTTTCCGATCCCGCGCGGCCCTGTGAAAAGCATGCCGTGATGCATTCGCCCGGATGCATATATGGATAGGAGGTGCCGGATAATGTCCTCATGTCCAACAATGGAAGGACTTTCACCAGGGTGAGGAATGCCTTCAATCTGGTCTGCAATTTTTGCTTCTGAATCCATCAATCCTGTTTACTCATATTAAGTCGCGGTTCCACGGCTTCCCAAATGCGTTGAGCAACTTCTTCTTCGCTCCCATTCGCATCCACCAACACGCACCGTTCGGGCTCATCTTCTACTATTTTCCGAAAAGCATCTCGACGTATTTTTTGATTTTCCATGTTTTCTTTTTCAAACCGGTCGGGTTCTGCCCCTTCTTCCCGCCGTGTACCTGCTCTCCGCATCCCCTCCTCCGGATCAAGATCAAGTATCAGCGTAAGATCCGGCCAAGCATCTTCGCAGGCTATTTTTTCCAGCGATTTCAAAAAGGCCATATCAACCTTTCCTGATGCACCCTGATAAACGCGGGTTGAATCGAAGAAACGATCACAGATTACCAGCTTGCCGGCCTCCAAAGCAGGTTTGATCACATGTGTCACATGGTCAGAACGTGCAGCTGAAAACAACATCGCTTCCACATCCGCACCAAATTGCTCAGCAAACCCAGATAAAATCACATGCCGAATTGCTTCTGCTCCAGGCGTTCCACCAGGTTCTCGCGTAAGGAGTGTGTCAAATCCAAGGGATTGTAGTTTTTCGTCCAGGCGCCGGATTTGCGTGCTTTTTCCTGCACCTTCTCCACCTTCGAGCGTGATGAATACGCCACGCTTGTTGGCCACCTCTGTCATTTCCGCACCAAATCAGAGACTGGATCAAAGCCAGCCAAACAACAATTCTTTAATCGCGTCGATTGTCTGGCGTTGTAGTCCGCCTTTTTCAACGGTTTCAGCGGCATACAAATCTGTTTCCTGGCTGAGTTCATCACCGATCCATACTTTCAGCGTTGCCACCTTGTCGCCCTGCTCAACTGGTGGCATCAGAGGCCCCGTATATACGATTCTTGCCTTCAATTTATCGCGGTTGCCAATGGGCAAGTATATTTCCACAGGCCCGTCGCCCACCACATCAACACCCGGCTTTACACCACCATAAACATTAGCCTGACCGATAATCTCATCACGTTCAAACAAAGCCACTTTTTCGAAAGCCCTGAAGCCCCAATCCAGTATCTTGCGTGCCTCTTCTGCACGCTGCTTCTTGGATTTCATACCACTTAAAACAGCAATCAGGCGTTTATTGTCCCTTACGGCCGTACCAACAATCGCGTAACCACTTGCCTCTGTGAAGCCTGTTTTGAAGCCATCCGCTCCAATATCCATCCTCAGAAGTGGATTCCTGTTCCTTTGGGTGATTTTGTTCCAGGTAAATTGCAGCTCACCGTAGTACTTATAATATTCCGGATACTCACGGATCATGTGTTGCGCGAGCCTGGCCAAGTCACGAAGCGAGACATTCTGATTATCATCCGGCAACCCGGTTGAATTCGTAAATACTGAATTCGTCAGTCCAATCCGTCGGGCACGCTCATTCATCAAACCGGCAAAAGCAGTTTCTGAACCGGCTAAACCTTCTGCAATAATAATGGATCCATCATTCGCAGACTGGACGATTACACCGCGAATAAGGTCCTCAAGTGCTATTTCCGAATTCAACTTCGCAAACATGGTAGAACCGCCGGAATTGGCACCGCCCTTTCTCCAGGCATTTTCACTGACAAAAAACTTATCTTGCAGAGTCAATCTGCCGCTCTTCAACTGATGGAAGACAACTTCCATTGTCATGATCTTGGCCAGCGAGGCTGGAGGTATCCGGATGTCTGCATCCTTTGCGAACAGAACCGTCCCCGTATGCGCATCCAACAGTAATGCATGTTTTGCTGGCGTGGAATAAAGCTGCGCAAAGGCCGTAACACCAAGGACGAGTAAAACCACTGGTGAAATCACCAGAGCAATTAGCCGAGACAGAATTTTACCGGACACAAACCCATACATAATTGATAAGACTCTCTGGTTATTGAGGTTTTACATAGCCTAACTGCCCAACGAAGCACATTCAAGCCTTCGCGTGGCATTATAACCAGCGCATGTTTTCCGAATTATCGGCCGAACAACTCTTAGTGAATGTGGGTCAATCCCAAGCGGTCAGCCAACTTCATCACGGCTGATTGGTCAGCTTTTACTGTGATCAACTCATACTCAAAACGTACCTGACCGTTTGCAGACGAAACTGAATTGACAATACCAAACTCTGACAACTCTTCCTGAACAAATTGATCCCTGTCTGCACCGAATTCACCTTCAAATCTCAACCGGATCAAATCAGCCATGCCCACTTCAGGTTCACGCATATCAGGCGAAGCAGTCACAAGATCAAATGGTGTTGGAGTCCTGACCTCAGAGGGTTCAGCCACAAATCCGTTTGTCAAAGAAGAACCGGTGTTCGGAACATTCTCCAATCGGGAAACATCCACCGGAAAACCACTTGAAGTAGTTGGCCTGCTCACCGGTATCGGCGGTTGAATACCATTCAAGTTGAAGGTGTCCAAAGCCCTTCTGGCAGTATTGGCACGTCTGGGTGCCTCATTTTGTGCGAGAAGGATTTGTCCTCTGGAATTCAGACCAGGCACTGTCGATGGATCGAGGCGACCAGGATCGTAACTTGCCACGAGAAACTTTTCATCAAGACCATCCAGTCTTGCCTTACCGGCATATTCAACCTTTACCTTCGCAACACCAGCCTTTTCATAGCCCAGCAATTGAGCAGCTCTGGCAGAAAGATCAATTATACGATTATGCGCAAAAGGTCCTCTGTCATTGATTCGAACAATCACAGACGCGCCATTATTGAGATTAGTAACCTTCGCATAGCTTGGCAGTGGCAAAGTAGGATGAGCCGCTGACAAAGAGTACTGATCATAGACTTCGCCATTTGCCGTCAACCGACCATGAAAATTAGGGCCATACCAAGATGCCAATCCGACCCGGCTATAATTCGGATCTTCTCTAGGGAAATATTTTTTGCCACGAATAGTGTAAGGTTTCCCAACCTGATAGCGTCCGCCACCTTTCCTGATCACCTTTCGATTGGTGATCCTTGGACTGCTTGCGACACCAAAGGTTTTCGTAGAAAACTTTGTTTTGTCAGACGTCGTAGGCCCCTTCACTGTCACATGAGCTACATTCTGCCCGGCATTGCCGGTATTCTCCACATTGTTTTGGTGCAATGTCTGCGCAACCACGTCTGAAGAAACGGGTTTAGTAACCTCTTGAACAGTTTGTTTTGTATTTGAACAAGCAACGACCAAACCCGCTACAGCGAATAAGCCCACAAATTTGACGTACTTGTTTTTGTGATAATTGGCGTAAATTCCACCCAATGCCGATCCCTCACCCAAAAATAGGAAATTCATTTTTGCCCCAAACGAGTTCTTTTAGACACCAAATAATGGCAATTTTAGAACATAACCGCTGTGAGTTATAAAATTCTTAACAAAATCTGAATCAAATAAGTTTATTCTTAACATTTCGGTTGCGCGCTCGTAGCACACTCAACGAATGCTTGCCACCCCGGATCTCCCGTCTTCAGTTTTCCAGGTGAGCTTGTTTCTACCTGTTTCGGTAAGTTGGAAACATTGGGTACGTCCATCATACCAGGTCGGGAATTTCTGGCAGAGTCGGTTACCTTTGATCCACCAATTGCCTGTTTCTTTTGGAGCAAAAAAGCGACCGAGTCCCGTTCCTGTACCATCACCGGTTACACGACCATTTGTCTTGTAGACAAGCGGAAACTCAACGCCAAAACGCGTTGCAAGGAATACGCGCTTACCGATCACCTTCTGTTTGATTTCCGATGCAGTGAGGTTGGAAGCTTGTGCTATCGAACCAAAAGATAGGAAGCTGGATGCAAGTATTAGGATAATGGCTGTCTTTTTCATGGGTTTGATATGTGTCACCTGATTAAAACCTCAAGCCGTCGTGTAACAAAAGAATATGATAAAAATGTTGCAGCTTATCGTTCACGCAAGCTCTCTTTTTGAGCGCGTAAAATCGGCTTCATCAGATAGGACAGGACTGTATTCTTTCCGGTCTTGATATCAACAGTAGCAATCATTCCTGGAATAATCGGGAATCTGTCTTCTGTTTCTCCCAGGTGATTCTTATCCGTTCGCACGATAACCTGATAAAACTCCTCACCTTCAGCGCTTTCGATGGTATCCGCGCTGATTCGAACGACCTGCCCTCGCAGGTCACCATAGATGAGATAATCATAGGCTGTGAGCTTAACCGAGGCTTCTTCGTTGGGCTTTAAAAAAGCCACATCTTGAGGGCGAATTCTCGCTTCGATCATCAATCCGTCATCTACCGGTACAATCTGCATGATGTCTTTGCCTGGTTGCACAACTGCACCAATCGTTGCCACATTGATTTTGTTCACAATACCTTTCACTGGTGCTCGTAATTGCGCTCTGGTTACCCGATCCGTAGCAGCACGAATAGTCTCCTGAATGACTGATAACTCTGCCTCCAGTTTAGCCAATCGTTCCCTGGCATTATTCACATAGTTATTCCGCGTGGTTTGCTTCAGATTTTCTGCTTCGCGGATAGAGGCTTGCAGTCGTGGTTTTGAGGACTTTGCGACTTCAAAGTCACCAGCAAGTTCAGCCAACCTGCTTTCGAGGCGGAGAAGTTCAATTTCCGGAACAACTCCTTTACTAACCATACGACGGGTTAACTCAGCTTCTTTCTGCAAAGGCTCCAGTGCTGTTCTGATTTTGGTTTCAAGCGCCGTTGCCTCCTGAAACTCGAAATTTCTTTGCTCCAGCCTGTTTTCGAGCACTTCAAGCTCATTGAGCAACTGCTTACGACGGGAAGCAAAGACCGCAGCTTCAGCTCGCACAGAGGCCTCATACAATTTCATAACGTCGGCTTCGACTGTAAACTCATCCTGTTGATTGGCTTCAGCATTGAGGCGCAAACGCTCAATTTTCAATGCAGCCTGACGCTGCTCAAGCTCACCAAGTTGAGATGAAAAGCTTGTATCATCGATTTGAATGAGTACCTGCCCCTTTTCCACCAACTCACCTTCAGACACAGATATCGAACTTACGATACCTCCTTCTAGCGTCTGCACCACTTGAATTTGGCCGGAGGGGATCACCTTCCCCTCTCCGCTCGTCACCTCTTCAATTTCAGCAAAACTGGCCCAACCGACGAACAAACCGATGGTGATCATCAAAACAATCAAAATAGGCCAGAATGACGTACCACGGGTTCCCGCACCGGCTGCAGCAATATTGTTTGCAAAGGAACTGTCAGTATCATCGCCGAACATTACAAGAGCCTCTTATCTTACCCGGAACCCGGAGCTGGCTTCGCCAGATTTTTCAAAACCGCATCTCTTTTGTCATCCATCACCTTTTTCCCGTGATCAATAACAATCAGCCTGTCAGTTATTGCAGTGAGCGAATGTCTGTGAGTGGATATCACCAGTCCGGTACCTTCCCGGTTCAACTCTTGCAGACGGGCGGTAACGGTCGCCTCTGTTGTATGGTCCATTGCATTCGTTGGCTCATCCAGAAACATCAGCTTTGGTTTGCGTAATATCAAACGCGCCAGTGAAATCGATTGCCTTTGCCCGCCGGACAGTCTGTTGCCTTTTTCACCAACAAACTGCTTCAACCCTTCCGGATTTTCAGCAATGAAATAATCCATGCCAGAGAAATACAGGGCACGATTTATCTCTTCTTCCGTCGCATTGGGATGTCCAAGAATGATGTTCTCCAGAATAGTGCCGGTGAACATTTCCGGGTCTTGCGGCAGATATCCAATACCGTCTCTCAAAGAAGCGGACTCATATTGCCCGATCTCATGGCCATCTACCAGGATTATTCCTTTATCCGGCTGGATCAGACCGGCGAATAACTTACCTATGGTGGTCTTGCCAGATCCCACACGTCCCAATATGCCAATTGCTTCACCACTCGCCACATCCAGAGTAAAGTTCGACAATGCTTCCGTCTGGCTTCCAGGGTAAGTAACCGTCACATCGTTGAATTTCACGGCTCCATTCTTAACGGTAAGTTCGCTGGAAACGATATCATCGGATTCCGTTGGCAGCGCCATATAGACATTAATCGCACGTAAGGAACGGATTGCTTGCTGAGCACGGACAAGCGTTTGAGAGATATTTCCCAGAGGCGCAAGTACACGGCCTGCCAATATATTCGCCGCGATAAGACCACCTACGGTGATTTGCCCATCCGAAACCAAATAGACACCCCAAATGATGATGATCACGCTGACAGACTGCTGGACCAGCATGGTCCCGCTGATTGCAAAATTTGACCAGAATTTGGTCTTGCCGGTTATCTGGGAAGAAGCAGCAACCGCGTTTTCCCATTCGCGTTGCATGACACGCTCACCATTCACGCTTTTTACGGTTTCCAGACCTAGGAGTGTCTCAACCAGCACCAGCTGTTTTTTACCGGAAAGCTGTTGCACCCGTTCGATCGATGCCCCAATCGGGATTTGCGCTAAAAGAGCAAGAATAATGACGACGGGAACAGCAATCAGGGGTACGATTGCGATTGGGCCTACTATTATCCATAGAACGGCTACAAATATTCCAATAAAAAGCAAATCAATCACAGCTACGAAGCTGCTTGAAGTAAAGAAGTCACGAACCGCATCAAAGTCCCGGATCTGACTTGCAATCGTAGCGGCGCCGCCCTGTCTTTCTAGCAATCGGATACTCATGGCATGGCGGAACAAGTGTGATGCTATGCCCAGATCAATACGTCGCCCTGCCCGTTCAAGTACATTGGTTCGGATCAGTTTCAGCAACAGATCAAGCACGAGGGCCAAAACAACACCACTGGCCAGGGTCCATAACGTCACAATTGCCAGATTGGGAATGACACGATCATAAACGTTCATCACAAAAATCGGCAAAGCCAGACCCAGGATGTTGATCCCCAGGGCTGCAACCAGGATTTGCGCCCAGGCACTCCAATGCTCACGGATGGGTTTCCAGAACCAATGTGGTTTGTGAGTATCTGGAAGTCTGGCATCTGCATCTCTACGTGATGCCAATATGTCCTCATCAATGGACACCAGCATTACATCCTGTGTGACAAGCTTATTGAGTGAAGCAAGCGATATCTTTTCCACCTGCGATTTTTGCAGGAAGGTCACAATTTCGCAGAACCCTTCATCAATCGATACGGATTTGATGATCAACGGCTTGCCGTTTTTGAGCAATGCCAGGCAAGGCAATGTAATTGGATCGAGCTTTTCCAGAGAGCGATTTTCAATTTTACTTTTCAAGCCGATGGAAGCCAATGCCTTGGGCAGTAAAGGCCAACCGACTTCTTCAAAATTTGCAGGTAGTTTCTGTTCTACTGCAACGCGTGAATAGGGTTGGGTAAAATGCTTGGCAAGCCACTCAACAGCAAGCAAAAATTGGGGTTCAGAGACAGGCTGTTGCGGCGCCTTTTGTGGCGCAGCCTGTTTCTTGCCATCAGTCGGCGTAGCCATATTTGGTGTCTGCACAACTCCCATTTGGCCTTGAACTCCCCGCAATTTACCAGTTCAGGGGCACCCCTGAACGTCTACTCCAAGCCCTATTTCACCATATCCCGCAGTGACGTACAAATCTGATCGCATTTTATGGTTTACGCTGCTCCTCAATTCCGGGGCAGTTTTCGCATCATTTCAGGGGTGGAATTGTAACGTCAAACACCGCCGATGGGCTGGCTGTAATTCTTTGTTCCACATCCGGCACTGGCGCTATTGATGTGGCAGAAAGTCCGAAATGAGAAGCAAGTTTGCTCATAGTAGCCAGCATCCGGTAACCTGCAAACCTAGCAGAAGCTTCAACACTAATTTGCTGGAACTTGTTGTTAAACCGCGCACGCTCCGCATCCAGCACATCCAGCAAACTACGCTTGGAAAGTGTATATTCCTCACGGTAGCTGGAGACGATTTTCGTATTTGCAGCAAGTTGGCGTTTCAGGACCGTGTTACGCTCCTGACCACTCACATGAGCATTCCAAGCCCGCGCTGCCAGTTCTTCCACATCGCGAACTGTAACATCACGACGGAACTCAGCCTCACCAACACGCTCAGCAAATGTACGGTCGCGAGCCTGGCTCAACCCACCATCATAAAGACGCCAGGAAAGGGTCAGACCAACAAAAAGGTCGCTCTCGCTGCCTTCAGTACCATTCCGGTTAAATCCGGTACTTGCTCTTCCATCAAGGGAAACGCGTGGCTGATAACCTGCTTTCGCAGCTTCTTGTGAATACACAAATTCCCGCACAGTCTTTTCAGCCTGCTTGATGTTGTAATTGTTGGATACGCTCTGCCAGACAAGCTTCTTTTTTGAGCCTGGCAAACCGCGCACAAAAGGCACACGCATTTTGCCAGATGGCTTCCTGCCTACAATTTTCTTGAATTTGTCTTCCGCATCTCGCAACGCACTCTTTACTTCAACGGCAACAGCTTCGGCCGCAAAAACACGCTCTTCAATCTGAGTGCGGTCACTGACCGGGGCATTACCACCGGCTACCCGCTCACGGATCTGTCGTAAAATTTCCTGGTGCCGTCTGATATTGCTTTGCGTAGCCGCAACCAATTGACGATGGCGAACCACGTCGATGTACGCTTCCACAGAACTCAGTGCGAGCGTTTCAGATGTGGAAAGCAATCTGAAACTGGCTGCATCAACGCGAGCAGCATTTCTGTAAACAATATTGGCTCTTTCAAAACCATCAAACAGCAGAAGACTGGCACGAACACCCGCTTCGCGTGTCAACAAAGTATCGGTACCACCACTAACAGTGGCAGCTGTCGGGCTTTCGCGACGCTGCACACCCACGTCACCAAACACGTCTACAGAAGGCTTAAAGCTGGTTTGGCTTTCAAGTAATTCGCTTGCAACCGCTTGAATGTTAGCGGCATCCGCACGTCCATTAGGATTCTCTTGAACAGCAAGTTGAACTGCTTTTTTCAAACTAATGGCATGGGAATAGTCGGTTTGGAACAAACCAATGGCCACGGCGGCAATAAGCATTACAAATTTCATTGTTGTACCCCAAACAGAAATATGTGCGCCCCGAAACCAGACTTCACATTTTATTGAACTTTGGCATTGAAACAAGCACTAAGCGCCAAAAGCCTCATTTATTGTTTATTAATAGGGTAAATATGCACGGTGTTTTGCGATATGTTGCAAATATGTCGCAAAATTCAATCATCAGTGTGAATGAATTATGAAGCCTGTGTAAAACTCGGCCGGCAGAAATCCAGCACCAGTCTCTTACGCGGTTGACTGTAATTCAGCCCGTACTTCCGTGAAAGCGGTGTTTATCTGACGGAACATCTCAGACACATAAGTTTCCACTTCCTTGGGGAGATTGATGCCGGCATAGTTGTCAGGATGATATTCTTTGGCAAGGCGGTGATAGACCTGTTTTGCTTCATCAAAAGTACAGTCCTTGTTTATGCCAAGCAGTGAAAACGCATCCACATAACGGGGGTCTTTTGGTGATACGAGATATGGCTTCTTCAGCGGTTCAACCGGCTCCACATACGCAATTTGATGTTTTGAGATGAATTTGCGCTGGCCATCTTTGGATACAAATTCCAGAAATGAGGTTTCCTTTGAAAGAATCCCTTCCAGCGTACTGGATTGCCCTTTTGACAATGTTCCCCTGACGGTGGCACCATCCAGCATTCTGACAGAGACCTCGAAATTTGAAGTTGTTTTCTCAAACATAACACTTCCCCTCAATCATCTAACCCACTCATTAGGTGTCATGAATAGGTTAAAATGCCATAAAGAAGGGTATTGAGATGATCTCTGTTATTAGCGGACTAAACCATCAGTACGCGCTTTAACTCCCGCCTCCACAATAGATGTATCCATTGTAATTGAGATGAAGTTATAACCGAATTCCTGCAATTGGTTTGCAATGGTTGTATCCAGGCAAAACGCTGCTGCGACTTTGCCGGCATTTCTGGCCTTCTCAGCAATCTGTCGAACCAGGTCTATCGTTCCGGCACCATAACTCTCCGGTACAATCTCCCCTGTGACAGAAATGGCAAAATCTGATGGCCCAAGGAATACGCCATCAATGCCATCCACTGCTAGGATTTCATCGATGTTGTCATAAGCCTGTTGTGTTTCAATCTGCGCGAGCGCAAGCGTGCATTCATTCGCCGCATGCAGATATTCCGGCGTGGAAACACCGTAAACATTGGCAGCATGCCGAGGCGCATATGAACGAGACCCTAACTTCGGATATTTTGCAGAATTGGCAAAGCTCTCGGCTTGTTCTCGTGTGTTAATCATCGGGGCAATAACACCAAGCGCACCGAAATCCAGGACTTTCTCACAAAGATCCCATCGGTGCAGTGGAAGTCTTACAAGCGGCGACTTATCAAGCAAAGCGATCAATTGAAGGTTGTGTAGGGCGCTGGCTTGGTCATGAAACCCGTGCTGCATATCAAGAACGATCGCATCAAACGAAGATCTCGCAAGAGCACCAACAAGCTGTGCGTCGCCCATTGTACTCCAACAGGCGATGCATGTCTGATTTTCAGCCAGTTTGTCTTTGAGACGTGATATCATTCCTCGTTCTGGATCTGATCCATTGCTGTAACAAGCAACTCTTCCATGGTTCTGCGGATTTGATGATCTGACTGATCTACACCCGCATTATCAAAATCCTGGCGTATCTTGCGAAATACATCTTCATCACCAGGCTCATCAAAGTCTGAACGTACGACTTCCTTTGCATATTCATCAGCACTGTCACCTGATTTGCCCAGTTTTTCAGCAGCCCACAGTCCTAAGAGCTTGTTGCGTCGGGCCTCAGCCTTAAACTGCATCTCCGCATCATGTGCGTGTTTCTTTTCGTATGCATCGCCGCGTTCATCCATACTGCTCATGTTTTGGCTCTCCTGCTGGAATTAATATGAGACTCATATAGGCATGGAATGTTTTGATTTGAAGACATAATTTCGAAATCTCATACAGAAAATGAGGTTTTGCTGTGAGTTTCTTGTTTGTATTTATTGTTTACCTTAAAAGCTTGGATTAAGAAGGGGCGAAGAAACTCGCGTTTCGCTTCGATTCGCAACGAAATGTGTTAAAAGCCAGCTCGAAACCATACTATCAGGAAAGTGCAATTATGAGCAGACGCCGCCGTATTTATGAAGGCAAGGCCAAAATCCTCTATGAAGGCCCAGAACCCGGCACACTGGTTCAGTTTTTCAAGGACGATGCAACTGCATTTAACAAGAAAAAGCACGAGATAATGGACGGGAAAGGCGTACTGAATAATCGCATCTCCGAGCATATTTTCAAACAAATGAGCCGGATTGGTATCCCAAACCACTTTCTGAAACGCATGAACATGCGTGAGCAGCTTATAAAGGAAGTGGAAATCATCCCGATTGAAGTGGTTGTTCGTAACGTTGCTGCAGGAACACTTTGTGAGCGTCTTGGTCTGCCGGAAGGCGAAGTTTTACCGCGTTCCATCATAGAGTTCTTCTACAAGAAAGATGAGCTCAATGATCCACTGGTGTCAGAAGAGCATATTACAGCGTTTGGATGGGCTTCCCCGCAGGAAATAGATGATATGATGGCCCTTGCGATCCGGGTGAATGACTTCCTGTCCGGCTTGTTCCTGGGCATCGGCATTCAACTGGTGGATTTCAAAATCGAACTGGGCCGCAGATGGGAAGATGATGTGATGAAAATCATCGTCGCTGATGAAATTTCACCAGACAGCTGCAGGCTTTGGGATCTGAACACAAACGAAAAAATGGACAAAGACCGTTTCCGTCGCAACCTTGGTGGAATGGTAGAAGCCTATAAAGAAGTGGCCAACCGTTTGGGAATTCTACAGGAGAATGAACCACCCCGTGGCAGCGGCCCGGTATTAGTCTCCAGCAATGATGACAAGGACGAGTAACACATGACGAAAGCGCGCGTAACTGTCACGTTGAAGAACGGCGTCCTTGACCCTCAGGGTAAGGCAATCGAAGGTGGATTGGCAGCACTTGGTTTTGAAGGTGTGTCCAGCGTTCGCCAAGGGAAGGTATTTGATGTGGAATTGGATGCCGACAAAAAGTCCGCCGAAGAACGTCTTGCCCAGATGTGCGAGAAGCTTCTGGCGAATACCGTAATTGAAGATTATTCAGTCGAGATTTTATAGATGAAATCTGCCGTAGTTCTATTTCCTGGTTCCAACCGCGACCGCGACATGATCGCGGCATTGACTAAAATTAATCATGGTCAGGCACCGGAATTAGTCTGGCACACGGACACAACATTACCGGATGTGGATTTAGTGGTTGTTCCTGGTGGCTTCTCCTATGGCGACTATTTGCGGTCCGGTGCAATTGCTGCTCGTTCTCCCATAATGGATGAGATCCGCAAAGCCGCACAAAAAGGCGTGCGTATACTGGGCGTCTGCAACGGTTTTCAAATTCTGACTGAAGCTGGCCTTCTACCGGGTGCACTGATGCGCAATGCTGGTCTCAGATTCGTCTGTAAAACGGTGAAACTTGAAGTCACAAATGCAAGCACGGATTTCACCCATCTTTATGAAAAAGGACAGGTAATCCCCTGCCCTGTGGCCCATCACGATGGGAATTTCTTTGCTGAAGCCGATGTGCTTAAAAGAATAGAAGATAACAATCAGGTCGCATTCAGATATGCGGATGGCACAAACCCTAACGGTTCAATCAATGATATCGCTGGTATCACAAATGAAGCGGGAAATGTTCTGGGAATGATGCCGCATCCTGAAAACCTGATTGAAGACGATCATGGCGGACAATCAGGCCGCTTGCTTTTCGAAAGTGTTCTCAACATCAAGTCGAGAGAAGCCGCCTGACAATACCGGAGGAAATTATGAATTCATCCTCGTTGCGCGTTTTTCAAGTCTTACCCCTTCTACTGTTGGCGATTGCGGCTGGCTGTCAAACTCAATCATCTTCCGACGCTTTGGCAGTAAATGCCAAAGAAGAGCCTCGTGCAGTGATCGTCTCTCTGGCTAAAACTGCGCAAAATTGCTGGTTTAAATCTGGTGATAAAGAGTTCGCAAAGTTCCGGCTAGCAGCTGAAGTGAACTCTCATGCAGGGCGCCCAAGATTCCTCCTTGTGCCAAGAAACAATCCTGGTGGTCTTCCCTCCCTCGTAGTTCAGGCAGAACAGCGGGGGGATACAGCTAGTGGCAGGTTTACGCGAGTTCAAACATTCGGTCCGTTATTGGAGACAAGGAACGGACAAAGGATAACCAGTGACGTTAAACGTTGGATTTCCGGAAACACCAATTGCGGCGCAGCATAGACAGTACACTTGTGATTCTGATCCATTTGGCAATCGCTATTGCGACCACTTCGGACCGTCGAGTCGGTAAAGTAGCTTAATCCCAGAAATTCCGATTGGCTTCATCAATTGCCTGTTCACGGGTAATGCCAATATCTTTCAGCTGGGCCTCGTTAAGCTTTGGAAGTTCAGCCCTGCTCTTTTGCCGTTTATGTCGAAGATCCAATTCGTTAGCCACATTGGAAAGAAGCTGGCGAAGGCCCGGACGGGATTTCAAAAAGAAACTCAAAAACATGTCAAAAACTGAAATTGTCATAATTGCACCGTTTTTCTTGGGAGATGAAAACAACACTTCAAATTAAAATGCGTATTGTCACTATTCATTGACTCTCAATTCGGTGCAATGTATTTATTGTCACCATGACAAATTGGCTTCCAGATATATCAGACACCGCAGGTCCGCTTTACATCGCTATTGCAGATGCAATCGAAAAAGACATTGACGCGGGTACATTGTCACCGGGCACGAAATTGCCACCACAGCGAAATGTGGCTTTTGACATTGGTGTAACAATTGGGACCATCAGCCGGGGATATGCTCTTGCCTGTGAACGTGGTCTTGTAAGTGGCGAAGTGGGTCGCGGAACCTATGTGCTCGATCGCAGCGAAACGGAAAATTTCAGCTTCCCCTCTCCTCCTGAAACAAGTGAGCCGTCAATACGTGGAGAATATTACGCCCATGAAAGCCCACAGAAGAATACGGTTTTCAATTTGGGTTTCGCTTCTGCTGCCAATGTGGGGCAAGCAGAAATAATTTCTCGTGTTTCCAGTGAAGTCGCGTCCCAATTACCCGCGCAAATCGTCGACTATGTTCGATATATACCGGAACATTGGCTTGAGGCGGGCTGCAAATGGCTTGCTACGCAAAGTTGGAAACCGGAACGCAACACAGTTGTTCCTGTGAGCGGTGCTCATGCAGGCATCATTGCAATCCTCACCACTGTGACCAACCCGGGCGACAAGATTGTATTTGAAGGACTAACGTACTCTTCCATTGCAAGGAGCACGGCACTTCTGGGCAGGAGAATTATCACCGCCAAGTTTGATGAATATGGTCTAATCCCGGAAGAACTGGAAAAACTCTGCGCGCAACAACATCCCAAGCTTTTATATCTGATGCCTTCGGTCCAAAACCCGACGCTTGCTCAACTTTCTCTGGAGCGCAGGAAGCAGATTGGTGAAATCGCTCACCGCTACAACATGTGGATCATTGAAGACGCTGTTTACACTCCATTGATGGATGATGACATGCCCTCAATGAATGAAGTGGCACCCGATTTGAGCTTCAAGGTGACAGGTCTTTCAAAGTCCGTTTCTGCCGGTCTCCGTGCCGGGTGGATCAGCTGTCCTCCCCGCTATGCAAGAAGGGTAATCAATGCCCACAAGATGATGACTGGAGGAAGTTCCTACCTGTTGAATGAGATCGCTTCCAGAATGGTGCTTGGTGGGGATGCTGAAAAGGTACGGCAAAAAGTACAGCAGGAAAACGAGGAGCGACTGCAGGTAGTCCATAGGCTCTTTAGCGAATTGGATTACGGCACCAGAAAATTTTGCCCGTTTGTTTGGCTTAATCTGCCGGAACCTTGGCTTTCCAGTAATTTCAAAAACGCCGCTGCCTCCCAAGGCGTTGTCATTTCTGACGAAGACAATTTCAAGGCGACCCGCATGGATCAACCGGTTCACGGCATCAGAATCGGATTATCATCTCCAGCCAACAAAGCCGATCTGGAAAAGGCACTAAATCGCGTTTTATCTGTGCTCGACAGCGGTTTTGCCGGCTATGATATGCAGGAATAATTCATATCCGATTATATGGGTCTGATTAGGCTTCCATTCCTGGGTAAAAACCCTTATTCACCTTCATAAATGGGGTCTAATGACCTATTTGTTAGATATCTCCTTGCACCAGCATGTCGGATTAACATGACCGTTCAAAACAACTACCCAATTACCCCGGAATTGATCGCTGATCACGGCATCACTCCCGATGAATATGACCGTATTCTCGAACTCACGGAGCGTGAGCCCTCTTATACAGAACTTGGCATCTGGTCAGCCATGTGGAACGAGCATTGCTCTTACAAGTCATCCAAAAAATGGTTGAAGACACTGCCTACAGACGGCCCTCAGGTTATTCAGGGACCGGGTGAAAATGCTGGCGTTGTAGATATCGGTAATGGCGAAGCCGTTGTGTTCAAAATGGAAAGCCACAATCACCCATCCTTTATTGAACCTTATCAGGGCGCAGCAACCGGTGTGGGTGGCATTTTACGTGATGTATTCACCATGGGTGCCCGCCCAGTTGCCGCCATGAATGCGCTTAGGTTTGGTTCACCGGATCATCCCAAAACCCGGCATCTTGTTTCCGGCGTAGTAGCTGGCATTGGCGGCTACGGCAATTCATTTGGTGTTCCCACAGTGGGTGGCGAGGTTAACTTCCACTCGCGGTACAACGGCAACATTCTGGTCAATGCATTTGCTGCGGGCATCGCCAAGACTGATGGCATCTTTTGTTCAGAAGCCAAAGGTGTTGGCCTACCGATCGTTTATCTCGGCGCAAAAACCGGACGGGACGGCGTGGGTGGTGCAACCATGGCTTCTGCTGAATTCGGTGAAGACATCGAGGAGAAAAGACCAACTGTTCAGGTCGGTGACCCGTTTACTGAGAAATGCTTACTCGAAGCCTGCCTTGAACTGATGCAGACAGGCGCAGTGATCTCCATCCAGGATATGGGCGCAGCAGGCCTCACCTGCTCTGCTGTAGAGATGGGTGCCAAAGGCGATCTTGGCGTTGAACTAAACCTCGATCTTGTGCCGGTTCGTGAAGAAAACATGACCGCCTACGAGATGATGCTGTCTGAAAGCCAGGAACGCATGTTGATGGTGCTGGAACCTTCGAAAGAAGAAACCGCTAAGGCAATCTTCACCAAATGGGGCCTGGATTTCGCAATTGTCGGCAAAACCACTGATGACCTTCGTTTCAGAATTCTGCACCAGGGCGAAGAAGTTGCAAATCTCCCGATCAAGGAACTGGGCGATGAAGCTCCAGAATATGATCGTCCATATATCGAACCTGGCGTCCATTCTGGCCTGACACCGGATCAGATTGAAGATGATGGAAATTACAACGAGGCGTTGAAGACATTGATCAGCTCTCCTGACCTCTGCTCACGTCGTTGGGTCTGGGAACAGTACGACACGCTGATTCAGTCAAACTCGCTTCAGATACCTGGTGGAGATGCCGGAGTAATCAGACTTCTGGATGATGATGGCAACGCAACAGGTCGTGCTCTCGCCTTCACAAGCGATGTGACACCAAGATATTGCGAGGCGGACCCATTCGAGGGTGGCAAGCAGGCCGTTGCTGAATGTTATCGCAACCTCACAGCCGTTGGTGCTCAACCACTAGCGACCACTGACAACTTGAATTTCGGCAACCCCGAGAAACCTGAAATCATGGGGCAGTTTGTGTTCGCCATCAAAGGCATTGGTGAAGCCGTTGGTGAACTCTCAATGCCAATCGTTTCAGGCAATGTCTCGCTTTATAACGAGACCAATGGAGAAGCGATCCTGCCTACACCCACAATTGGTGCAGTTGGCTTGATCGAAGATGTATCGACCATGACAAAAGTCTCTGGTGCAAATGACGGTGACGTGGTCTTCCTGATCGGCACTGAAGCTGTGCATCTAGGCCAGTCTTTATATCTGAGAGAAGTTGTTGGTGAGGAAAATGGTCCTTCCCCAACCGTGGACCTGTTGACCGAAAGAATGCGCGGAGATTTTGTGCGTGCAGCTATCCGTTCCGGAGAAATTTCTTCCTGCCATGATATTTCGGACGGTGGTCTTGCAGTGGCGCTTGCAGAAATGTGTATGGCAAATGACACTGGCATGACTTTGTCACTTGAGGCATCCAACCCACACGCAGCTCTGTTTGGTGAGGATCAATCGAGATACATCCTCACAATGCCGGAAAACTATGCGGATATGTTTGCCGCGAATGCCGAAGGATCAGGTGTCTTCTTCTCCAGACTGGGAACAGTTGGCGGAGATACTTTGACCATTGGCAAATTCGTGTCACTATCAGTTGCAGAAATGAAAATGCTGAACGAAGCCTGGTTTCCTGAATTCATGGAAGGCAAACCGGTTGCTGAAGCAGCAGAATAGGAGAAAAGCATATGCCGATGGAAGCTGGTGAAATTGAAAAGATGATCAAGGAAGCCATTCCCGATGCTGAAGTGACAATCCGCGATCTCGCCGGCGACGGTGATCATTATGCAGCGGAAGTTGTTTCTGAGAGTTTTCGAGGCAAGTCCCGTGTCCAGCAGCATCAAATGGTCTATCAGGCCCTGCAAGGCAATATGGGTGGAGTTTTGCATGCCTTGGCACTCCAAACAAGTGCGCCTGAATAAGGGGCCTTGGGGGCAATGAAAAAGTCAATCGGTCTGGAAAATGTTCCGCGCATCCTCAGAAAACCTTTCTGGACCGACAGTTTTGTATGGTGGGGAGTGTTGGTAGCGATTTTTTGGTGCAGTGTTCTTTGGTGGTTGCTTTCATAAAATCTCTTGAAAGACTGCAAATTCAATATATTTAATAAGCAGAGAAAAGATCGGCCGAAGGAGCCTTAAAGATGTCCGCAGTTGCAGAATTCATCAACGAAGAAGTCAAAAACAATAACGTGGTCCTTTTCATGAAGGGCACCCCGGATTTTCCACAATGCGGATTTTCTGGTCAGGTTGTACAAATCCTGAACTATCTTGGAATTGACTATAAGGGTGTAAACGTTCTGGCAGATGACGATATTCGTCAGGGCATCAAGGACTATTCAAACTGGCCAACAGTTCCTCAACTCTACGTCAAAGGTGAGTTTATTGGTGGCTGTGATATCGTCCGTGAAATGTTCCAGGCCCAGGAGCTACAGTCTCTGCTGACCGAAAAAGGCATTGTACAAAACAATACTGCCCAGGCCTGATCTCAGCTATTATTGGTTGCTTGAGAATTCCCAGGCATCCATGGCGAGATAACCAAATACCGAAGATGAATGCAGTTTCCGGGCTTTGTAATCGGGCCCGGCTGCACCCATAGCGAAAAATATGGGTAACAAATGCTCGTCTGTGGGATGATTTTCTTCCGCAAACGGTGCAGCTTCCCGGTAATTCAGAAGATCATCCGTATTCCCGTCAAGCAATTGCTGATCAAACCAGTCAAGGAACTTTTGAACCCAGGCTTCTATATTGGCCTCCAGTTCGGGGTCCTTTCCTCTAGCAAACAGAGGCTGAAGATTGTGGGTTATGTTACCGGTTCCGATAATCATAATTCCTTTTTCTCTAAGCCCGGAAAGCGCTAGTCCCAACTTATAATGGTATTCCGGTGTTCCGTTAGGATCCACTGACACCTGTACGATTGGAATATCAGCTTCAGGCCATGCAAGGGCAAGTGGCACCCAGGAACCATGGTCAAAACCGCGATTTGGTAACTCGGAGACAGGGATACCCGCTTTTTCCAACAAACCGATCACTGTTCTAGCCAGTTCGGGATGGCCTGGAGCAGGATAATCCAGTTGGTAGAGCTCTTCTTCAAACCCTCTAAAATCGTATATCATTTCAGGGTTAGGATCACTGACCACGTAAGTGTTATCAGTCTCGAAATGCGCGGAGCAGACTACGATCGCTTCTGGCTTCTCATATTTACCACCCAGATCACTCATAAATTGCTTCACTGGTGAATCATGAAGCCCCATATTTGGCGCTCCGTGAGATAGAAACAGGGACGAAAATTCAGTCATTTATCAAATCCTCTACATGATAACAGAGTAACTCAGTTGCTCACATTCGGTAAGCCTGAGAATATTGAACAGACTGTTTAGACTTAGTTCTGCGGTTTTCCGTCTGTGATGTCGTACCAATTCGGTTTGTCAGCCGTGAAGATGTGCCTGTTGATCTCCAGTCCACTATCACCGTCGATGGATCCGACAAGAATGGAAGTAAAATCATCAGTATTACGTTTCCAGAAGAGAGCAGAACCACAGATATTGCAAAACCCACGCTTTGCTTCAGGAGAAGACTGGTACCAAGTGAGGCTTTCTCCATTAACCGTAAGACGATCATCGGCCACATTAGTGGCAGCGTAGTACAAACCCGTTTGCTTGCGACACTGCGAGCAATGACAGGCAACAATTTCCCGCATTTCTCCAGTTGCTTCCCAGGTTATTTCACCGCAATTGCAACTTCCCTTGGTCACTTTCGTCATAACAGTTCTCCAATAAAAAAGGCATCGGTAGCCCGATGTCTCATAGTCTTTTACTGAAGCCTGGTCAGATTACGCGCTAGCGGCAATCGCTGCTCCCGGAGCGTCACGATCTTCCTGCAGCAATTCTGCAATCAGGAACGCCAGTTCAAGCGACTGGTTCGCATTTAGACGTGGATCACAATGTGTGCGGTAGCGACTACCAAGATCCTGCTCGGTAACTTCATGCGCACCACCAGTACACTCGGTTACATCCTGACCAGTCATCTCGAAATGTACACCACCAGCGTAAGTACCTTCGGATTTATGCACAGCGAAGAAGTCCTGGACTTCCTTGAGAACATAATCGAACGGACGGGTCTTATAGCCACCAGCAGAGATTGTGTTGCCGTGCATCGGATCACATGACCACACAACCTTCTTGCCTTCGCGCTCCACAGCCTGGATAAGCCCTGGAAGATGATCGCCAACCTTCTCATGACCAAAGCGGTTGATCAGTGTAAGCCGGCCTGGCTCATTTTCCGGGTTCAGAATGTCACAAAGCACCAGCAACCCGTCTGGGGTCATGGATGGACCGCATTTCAGGCCAATCGGGTTCTTGATACCACGGAAGAATTCCACATGCGCATGATCCGGTTGACGGGTTCTGTCACCAATCCATAGCATATGACCGGATGTCGAATACCAGTCACCTGATGTTGAGTCCGTTCTTGTGAAAGCTTCCTCATATCCAAGCAGCAATGCCTCATGGCTTGTATAAAAATCAGTCTCACGCAGGCGCGGATGGCTTTCTGCTGAAAAACCAATTGCCTTCATGAAGCGCAGTGTTTCATCAATACGATCCGCAAGTTCCTGATAACGCTCAGAAGCCGGGTTATCTTTCACAAACCCATGAGTCCAACGGTGTACGTGCTCCAGATTGGCGTAACCGCCTTGCGCAAAAGCTCTGATCAGGTTCAAGGTTGCAGCGGATTGACGGTAAGCCTGAATTTGGCGTTCCGGATCCGGGATACGAGCATCGGAGTTAAAATCGATGCCATTGATGATGTCACCACGGTAACTTGGCAGCGTTTCATCACCCTTGGTTTCCGTATCAGATGACCGTGGCTTGGCAAATTGCCCTGCAATCCGGCCAACCTTCACAACGGGTTTTGCTGCTGCATATGTCAGAACAATCGACATTTGCAGGAAAACTCGAAAAAAGTCGCGAATGTTGTCGGCACCATGTTCAGCAAATGCTTCCGCGCAATCACCGCCTTGCAAGAGGAAGGCATTTCCTTCCGCCACATCTGCCAGTTGGGCTTTCAAGGCTCTAGCTTCACCCGCAAATACCAAAGGCGGATAAGAAGCTAAACGCTGCTCAACATCTAGGAGCGCATCATTGTTGGGATATTCCGGAACTTGGATAATCGGTTTTGATCTCCATGAATTCGGTGTCCAGTTCTCTGCCATTGGTTCATACCTGCTAGTTTACTATTACTCATTAGCGAGCATCCGTAATGGATGCACAAACGCGGTTATAACGAAAACGTGCTGAGTTTTCCACAGCATTATTGCATATCGCATAAAGAAAAACGGAAGGCGTTTGCCTTCCGTTTTCATTTTCAAATCTTACGATTTTGACGGATTATGCAGTCACCCGGGTGATTGCGCCGTCAACTGCATGAATTATCTCATCAATATCTGATCTGGTAGCAATCAGAGCTGGTGAGAAGCAAAGCGTATTGTTGAAACCATTGAGGGAACGGTTTGTAGCGCCGATCACCACAGCATTCTCTTTGAAACAGTCTCCAACGATTGCTTGGGTGATTTGCTCACTGGCCGGCTCTTTGGTGTCGCGATCCATCACTAGTTCTGCGCCGCAGAAGAGGCCTTTACCGCGCACATCGCCGATGATCTGATGCTTACCCTTCAGTTCTTCAAGTTTCTCAATGAAGTACTCACCAATCTCCACTGTATTTTCCAGCAGCTTCTCATCTTCAAGAATGCGCATGTTTTCAAGCGCAGCTGCTGGTCCAGCTGTACAACCACCGAAAGTAGAAATATCACGGAAATAACCCATGGTATCGGATAGTTCAGGCTTCAGCATTTCGTAGACTTTTTCAGTGGTCACTGTGCATGAGATTGCCGCATAACCGGAAGCAACACCCTTAGCCATGGTGACCATGTCCGGCTCAATGCCGTAGTGCTGATAACCAAACCAGGTACCTGTACGACCCATTCCACAAACAACTTCGTCGATGTGAAGCAGAATATCGTACTTTTTGCAGATTTCCTGTACGCGTTCCCAGTATCCTTCAGGAGGTGTGATAACACCACCACCTGCGGTAATTGGCTCAAGGCAAAGTGCACCAACAGTTTCAGGACCTTCGCGAAGAATTACTTCTTCAATCGCATTTGCTGCACGGATGCCGTAATCGTCCACATCACCCCACTGAGAGCGATACTCAAGACAATGCGGCACTTCCACAAAACCAGGGGTAAAGGGACCATATTGCCCTTTTCTTTCATCCTGACCACCAGCAGAAAGCGTTGCAATCGTAGTGCCATGATAGTCACGATGACGATAAAGGATCTTGTGCTTCTCGCCACCATATTTGTTATGCGCAATCTGACGAACCATCTTGAAGCATTTTTCATTCGCTTCAGAACCTGAGTTTGAATAGTAAACCCGGCTCATGCCTGGCATTTTTTCAATCAGGCGTTCAGCGAAAATCGCACCGGGAATGGAGCCCATTGAACCGGCGAAATAGTTCATTTTCACAAGCTGATCGCGAACAGCATCCGCAATGCTTTCACGGCCATAGCCCACGTTAACAGTCCAGACACCACCAGAAACAGCATCCAAATGCTCTCTGCCGGCCTGGTTCCAAACACGAAGTCCCTTGCCTTCCACGATGATCAGAGGATCAACATCATTGAACTTCGAATGATTGGTCAAATGATGCCACACATGGGCTTTGTCTGCCTCAACCACGTGGCTGATGTCATTTGGATTGACTAGCTCATTCATAAATTTTCTCCCGAAAAAACCATGTTACTGCGACACAGTTCCGCATTAATTTGATTTCAACAGAAAACTCGGCTTTTGAATAGGGGCAAAATTAGTCCAAAAAAGCCTATCTATGGAGCCAGATACGTTACAGACCTAGAACCCCTGCCCGTTCTAACTCAGCATCGAATAGCTTGATCTCCACTTCGGATAGGGAAACTGATCGCGGATAAATGGGTTGAAGACGGTCCTTCACCAGGTTTCGATCAAATCCAGCTGTGGTCTCAATGAAGTGGGTAACACCATTGTCACCATATTCATTTCTGAAGCCCTGCATGACCGCATCGAGATAGGATTGTAGCAAATCACCCTGAGAATTTGCACCTTCGATCTCATCTGCGATGTACACATAGAGATTGTCCGGCAACTCTAGGCCGTTTTCCAAAGTAAGCTGGTTTGAGACAATGGGCACTCGTGAATATCCCGCTTCCCGCTCATCCACCAGGGGAATGTTTTCAATTCTGTCGATCACCACCATGCCGAGGATACTGCAATCTTCATCAGGATGAATGGACAACAGCGATATATGATCTTCAGTTGCCCTGGTTCGTGCCTGCCAATGTCGACGATATCCCATTAATGTTGCCGGGAAAATATCCACATAGTCGGTGCGTAAGGTATGTTTGTTTACAAGCGAACCAAATCCGAAGTAACCGACTAACCCGCCGTCAGTCGATTTAACCAACACGCTCTCCATTCACCACTGTGTAAGTGGGTGAGTACATGGTCACCAGCTCCTCCGCCGCAGTAGGATGTACAGCCATAGTTCGATCAAAATCAGACTTTTTCGCACCCATTTTAATCGCAACACCCAGTGATTGAGCCATTTCACCTGCGCCATGCCCCATTACATGCAAGCCCACAACCCGATCTGATGCATGATCAACGATGATCTTCATCAGCATCTTGTCTGTAGCACCGGAAAGTGTGTTCCGCATTGGTCTGAAATGGGCACGGTAAACATCAAGCTCAGCAAACTTTTTAGCGGCCTCTTCTTCACCCATGCCGATTGTACCAATCTCAGGCTGTGAAAAGACAGCAGTTGCAATCAGCTCATGGTCAGGTTTGGTTGGGTTATTCTTGTATTCCGTTTCAATCAGGCACATGGATTCATGGATCGCCACCGGTGTCAGAGCCACACGGTTGGTCACATCTCCCACAGCCCAAATATTATCCACATTGGTTTTTGAGTACTCATCAACGATCACAAATCCGCGTTTGTCCGTTTCTACGCCTGCCAGATCAAGCCCCAGACCCTGTGTTGACGGCTTACGGCCAATTGCAAGCATCACCTGATCAGCATCAATTGTAGAACCGTCGGTGAGCGTCACGGTTTTGGAACCACCGTCATTTTCCTCAATCTTACTGAAAACCTGACCGAGGCGCACATCAATGCCACGGGAAACCATCTCATCATGCAGGAGCTGGCGTAGGTCGTTGTCAAAGCCACGAAGTATCTGCTCACCGCGATAGACTAATGTCACCTGAGTGCCAAGACCCGCAAAAATACATGCAAATTCAACCGCAATGTAACCACCACCAGCGATCACAATAGATTTTGGCTGTTCTTCGAGGTGGAACACTTCATCAGAGGTAATGCATAACTCTTCACCAGGAGCACCAGCTTCACGCGTTGGAGTCCCACCAACAGCAATAAGAATTCGCTCTGCTGTTACCGTTTTGTCGAGGTTTTTGAGATAAATCTCGTGCTTGCCGCGCAGTTCCGCTCTTGTGTCAAAGATCTCCGCTTCATTGCCCACCAGCCCTTTTTGGTACAGGCCTTCCAGACGCTCAATTTCCTTGTCTTTGTTAGCAATGAGCGTCTTCCAGTCAAAACTGGTTTCACCCACAGTCCAGCCGAAACCGGCGGCATCTTCAAAGTCGTGGGAAAACGAAGAAGCGTATACCATCAATTTCTTGGGCACACATCCACGGATAACACACGTGCCACCCCATCTGTATTCCTCAGCAATGCCAACTCTCTTGCCCATACCGGCGACCAGCCGTCCTGCTCTGACACCACCGGAGCCGCCACCAATCACAAATAAATCAAAATCAAAATCGCTCATAAGAAACCTGTATTTGCACTAAGGAAAAATCGTCAAGAAAAACCCGGCAACAAAGCCGGGCTGAATGCTTCAGAAATCTATCTGGCTGCTCCTGCAGATTATTGCAATCCAGCAGCTGTCAATTTTTCGCGAACTTGTTCACCCATATCGCGCGCAACACCCTGGCGCCATACAGCAGCCACCTGATCAATTTCGCGGAAAATCAAAGGTGTTTGGGTAAGAAACTTGTTTCCTGCTTCGCTTGAGAAAAACTCTGCAATTACTTCAAGTTCCTGCTGAGTGAATTTTGATGTGTAGATTGCCGCAACTTCAGTTTCTAACGGACCACGCCTTGGTGCCAAAGAAATGGCAACCTCATCCACAATTGCTGAAATTTCAGACTCGATATCAGGACGATTGGCGATCAGACTGGTCTTTGTGAATGACGCAAGCTCTGGAAGAAGTTTGTCGAGCCGGTCAGTTGCGCCGGTTGCTGCCATAGCAGTTCTTGCTGCTTGCAAATGTTCCGGTGTGACCTCTTGAGCATTAGCGGACACTACCGAACCCGATAAAACCATAATCGCTAAAGCCAAATACCGCACTACCATTGAAAACTGGTTCAGCATTTTCATAGGAAACATTCTCCTTGTCCCTGTATTCATTTCTCTTCTTGTATCACGTCTCTTGTGTCAATTATTTATACTTTATCCAGTCGCTTAACGCCATCACGGCCGGCCAAAAAAACTGTTCTTGCGTATCCCAAAAACAGGCCATGTTCAACCACTCCCGGAATATCAAGCAAAGCTGAAGAAAGCGCCTGTGCATCGTGAATGTGGCCAAATGATGCATCAAGTATCAAATGTCCACCATCCGTTTCAAAAGGCTCGTCAGCACCGCCACGCAATTCAACCGGTCCGACGAGACCAAGTTCCTTGCAAGCTTGCTCAATCGCGATCCAAGTAGACTTTAACCCGAACTTGTTAACCTCAATGGGCAAAGGGAACACACCCAGCGCCTCAACCAGTTTACTGTCGTCAGCGATAACAGCCATGGATGTGGCTGCATTTGCTACGATTTTTTCCCTAAGCAAGGCGCCGCCGCCGCCCTTGATCAGGTTGAAATCGTGATCAACTTCATCAGCACCATCAACAACAAGATCCAGCTGTGGCAGCTCTTCAAGCGTTGTAAGAGGCACCCCTAGTTCATCACAAAGCTGCTGGGTACGAATTGATGTGGGAACACCGATAATACTCAACCCACCTTCTACTTTCTCAGCAAGCAATCTTACAAATTCATCAGCGGTAGAACCAGTTCCGATTCCCAGCTTCATCCCATCCTGCACTAGCTCCAGAGCTGCCCGTGCCGCCTCAATTTTTAATTCTCTGCTCATCTTTGAACTGGCTTGCTTTCTTTGTTCGTGCTAGTGGCGAAATCACAAACCCACCAACCTATCATTTGGCCTCTGGACTATCATGTTGAGTTTGTTGTGCCAATTCCTAACTGTGTCATCCGGCTTTCTATACAATGAAATATACACACATCATTTTCGATCTGGACGGAACTTTTGCTCATACGGCCCTCGATTTGCTCGGAACTCTGGGGAGGATCACTCAGCGATTCTCTCTGAAACCCATTAGTATGGACCAATTTGGTCAGATAATCGGTCATGGTGCAAAGGCCATGATCGCCAGATCCTTCGAGCTAAATGACCTCGAACTTGACGAAAAATTACATAACGAGCTGTTTGATGAATTCCTGAAGGATTATGCTCAGAATATTGCCAACGAAACCTACATATTTGACGGCTTGCTAGAGGCTATGGCCCAACTGGAAAGTGATGGTTTTGGTTTCAGTATCTGCACGAATAAGACAGAACGGATGGCAAGGAAACTGATCGAAACTCTAGGTGTTATGGATCGTTTTCAGGCCCTCACCGGTGGCGATACATTCCCGTTCAAAAAACCTGATGCGCGCCATTTGATAGAAACAGCTCGACTGGCAGGCACAGAGGTTACCAACTGCATCATGATCGGGGATTCCATAACCGATATCAGTGCAGCAAGAAACGCCAACATACCATCAATAGCGGTTACCTTTGGATACAGCGATATGCCGGTAAACGAATTGGGTGCGAATGTTGTAATCGACCATTACAGTGACTTGGTGGCTGCGGTCAGCAGGATAAACGCTTAGGCCGCGACGCCTCTACGCAAAACTGAAGCGCGATCGCTTTCGTCTTTCGCATTCCACTCTTTCGCCCAGGCAACGAACTCGTCACAAGGCAGAGGTGGCGTGAAATAATAACCTTGGGCAAAATCGCAGCCATATTCAGTCAGGAATTCCAGCTGACTGATTGTTTCCACACCCTCAGCAACGGTTTCGTAATTCAGACTGTTTGCCATTGCCAGAATGGTTTTGACAATCACACGACCATGCGCGTCTTCACGATTGGTGAGCTTGTCAACAAACGAGCGATCGATCTTGAACACATCAAATGGCAGTTGTGAAAGCTGAGAAAGATTTGAGTAGCCAGTACCAAAATCATCAATCGCAAAACGAATTCCAAGCTCTTTCAATGCAAGAATGTGGCTAAGTGCAATATCAGGGTTCTGCATGGCCATGCTCTCGGTCAATTCCAGCTCAAGCTTGGCAGGATTAGCACCTGTTTCTTCCAACACCTCAATAATGTTCCTTGAAAGATCAGGCCGACCAAACTGGGCAGTGGATATATTCACAGCAACGGACACATCGATTCCCTGCTTCTCAAACCACTTGATGCGACGGCAGGCTTCTTCCAGAACCCAACGACCCAACGGTAGAATAAGACCACAATCCTCGGCAATGCCGATGAATTCGAGTGGCGCAATCATGCCTTTGACCGGATGCTTCCAGCGAACCAAGGCTTCAACCGACTTCGGCAAACCGGTTCTGCAATCAATTTTCGGCTGATAATACAGCTCCAGCTGATCTTTCACTTCCAGCGCATATCGAAGGTCAGCTTCAATTTCCATGCGTCTGGAGGCTTCCTCATTGAGCGCTTCGGAGAAATAGCGATAAGTGTTCTTACCTTCTTCCTTAGCCTGATACATGGCCATATCTGCGCTCTTCAGGATGGTTTGATAATCAGACCCATCCTGAGGGAATGTGGCAATACCAACCGAAGCGCCAATTGTTACTTTGGTGCCTTCAATATCGAATGGCTCGGAAACCGCATCGATAATGCGTTGAGAAACCGTAGCGGCATCAGTTGCATCACGGATTTCAGATAGTAGAACCGTGAACTCATCACCGCCCAAACGCGCCAGCATCTGTTTGTTTTTCTGGGACTGTGCCTCATCCCCATCATCATCTTCTTCTATGGGAGTTGGCGTTACGGATTTAAAACCAATCAGATCTTCCGCCCGCAGAACATTTGCAAGTCTCTCAGAGAACTGGCTGAGGAGAATGTCTCCTGCATCGTGCCCGTGTGTATCGTTGACCCGCTTAAATCCGTCCAAATCCACAAATAGAAGCGCACCAGTTGATTTCTGGCGAACATTGCGGCGGATGGCACGGGTTAGTTCTTTTCTGAAAAATTCCCGGTTTGGCAACTTGGTGGTGCGGTCCACATATGCCAATTCATAGATTTGCTCGATATTCTGGCGCAATTTGCCGATCATGCCGGAAATTGCAGTACCCAAATGGCGGATCTCAGTCGGCCCTTCAACAGGGATATCTGCTTCCATCTCACCGTTGGAAATTTCCTTCGCTACTTTCGAAAGACGCATAATAGGCTGAGTGATCTGCTGAACCACATAGCTTGCCACAATCAAACCAAGCAAGAAGATCGGGATAGTTGAAATGATGTTTGATTTCACGATTGGCAAAGCAACCTGCGTAAATCCTGGGTTATCAAACCGGATCATGACAGAACCGATCACACCACCATCGCGCACTAACGGCTCAACTACTGTGATTATTTCACCTGAAACGCCATAGGTAGCTTCCGCATTCTCCATGGCCTGTGTTTGTTCCGGAATTTCCTCATAGGCCAGCAATGTCGGTGTCAGCTTGTCTCCGTCAAGGAAGAATGTCTTGTCACGGTCGACGGCATTAACCTGCTTCACGTGCTCGGTCTGCCTGACAGAGGATAGAATGCCCTCTATCTCATCCAGGCTGAAATGATCGAAATGTTTCTCCAGGCTGCGAGCTACCACATTTGTCAGCGAACGTGCTTCCTGAAGGCTTTGTTTTCGTGCCTTGTCGACTTCGAATAATGTGTCAGAGAAAAGTTGGGCAGCAAGAAGAGTAGCAACGAGGCCGGTAACCAACATCAATACTCTAAAGTGAATGCTATTTTTGTTTGGTTTTAACCAATGAAACATAGGTACCACCCTCTACACATGCGTCAACATATGAAAAAGGTTGGTAAAATTCGTTAACAGTTGCCTATTCAGACCGTTACAACAGTAATTCCGGCTCAAATGGTAAACAAAAAACAAAGATTGCTTTCTGATCGACACTGTGAAACCATCGCTGTGTTGTCTATCTGAGGTTACGGCATCGGGCCGGCCCTCGACATCTCTAAATTCTTTGGAACTTCAATGATTACGGCGAGTGATAATCTGCGCGGTAGCGCCTACATGCTGTTGGCCATGGCCAGCTTTGCTGTTGGCGATTCTATCTTGAAAGTGGTCAGTAGCGAGCTCCCATTGAGCCAAATCCTTGTAATCAGGGGTGTTTTCGGCGTTATCATTCTTTATTTCGCATGTCTGTTCACAGGGCAGCTGCGCCCGATTGCTTCCGTATTAAATTTGCCGATCATGTTGAGACTTCTGGGTGAAGTTGTTGCCACTGGATTGTTTCTAACAGCCCTCTTCAACATGCCAATCGCAAATGCTTCCGCAATCATGCAAGCGCTTCCACTGACCGTTAGCCTTGGTGCAGCTTTCTTCCTGGGCGAAGTTATCGGATGGCGCCGTATCATGGCAATCATGGTTGGCTTTGTAGGTGTTATCTTAATAGTTCAGCCAGGATTGGAGGGATTCACCATTTACTCTGTATTCTGCCTGGGTGCAGTTTGTGGAACCACTTTGCGTGATCTAGCAACCCGCAGACTTCCTGTTTCTCTGCCAAGTCTCTTTGTAAGTCTTGTTTCCGTTGCAGTGGTCGTATTTTTTGGCCTGGCGCTGTCATTTTTCCAGACCTGGCAACCGGTTTCAGTCACCCATATGGCTTCTCTAGCCACAGCTTCAGTATTTCTTGTCACCGCCTTTGTGAGCATCGTAAGCGCAATGCGTGTCGGAGAAGTGGGGGTCGTAACGCCTTATCGCTACAGTGTGCTGCTGTTCGCCATCATCATCGGCATTTACTTTTTTGATGAAATTCCCAACACGCTGACAATCGCAGGTTCCGTCATAGTTGTAGCCAGCGGCCTCTACACGCTTTACCGCGAAACCCGCAAACAGATAGAAAAAGAGCCAGCCTGATGAAACAATCAGCAAGATCGCTCTCTCCACCAAGCATCCCCACGCTGGCGTTGGTTGCTGCAATAAGCCCTCTGTGCATGAATGCCTTTCTGCCCTCCCTACCCTCCATGGCAGAATATTTTGAAACCAGCTCAAGCACGACGCAGCTTACGGTTTCCATTTATCTTTTGGGAACAGCAATCATGCAATTAATACTGGGTCCGTTGTCAGACATCTACGGGCGACGCCCTGTACTGCTGTGGAGCACGGTCTTCATGATGCTTGCGACACTGGTTTGCATATTCGCACCCACAATTGAAGTTCTGCTTGTAGGCAGAATTCTACAATCAGTCGGATCAGCAGGAATTGTCCTTTCCAGGGCCATTGCACGCGATATGGTCGGTGGTGAACGCGCAGCAAGCCAGATCGCCTACATCACAATGGGAATGGCTCTGACCCCGATGCTTGCACCCATTTTGGGTGGCTATCTTGAAGAATGGTTCGGTTGGCAGGCAAACTTCTGGCTAATGTTCTATTTCGCAGGCGTTGTTGGTGTCATTATGTGGCTTGATCTGGGTGAAACCAATCAACATAAAGCCACCAGCATAACATCGCATTTCAAGTCATACCCAGAATTGGTCCTCTCCAGACGTTTCTGGGGTTATAGCTTGACGCTTGCGTTTTCGGCAGGCGCATTCTTCACCTATCTCGGTGGTGCGCCGCTGATTGGTGATGAATACTATAAACTTTCACCCTCAGAATTCGGCTATTACTTCGTTATCATTGCCATTGGTTACATCGCCGGAAATTACGTCTCAGCCAGGCACTCAACCCGCTTTGGTATAAATCCCATGATGTTGGCAGGCAACGTTATTGCCGCAGGTGGTATCAGCATGGCAACGGTCCTTAGCCTTTGGCAAATCGAAAATCCATTGGCATTCTTTGGGTTCATGTTCTTTGTGGGCCTTGGAAACGGCATTACACTTCCAAACGCAAATGCAGGTATCGTCAACGTACGTCCGCATATAGCGGGTGCAGCATCAGGCCTCGGCGCAACCATCATGACCGGCGGTGGCGCCACAATGGCAGCGCTTGCTTCCAGGTTCATCACTCCTGAAAATGGACCCACCGGGCTTCTGACAATTATTCTGGGTTCTCTGGTTTGCGCAACGCTCGCAACGCTATATGTTATTGCAGTGGAAATGAGCCTGGAAGAAAAACAATAGGAGCGGTTTACATTGGCTGATGAATACCTGGTAATGCCAGAACCGGAAAACCCTTCCCTTTCTGCGTCCGTGAGTGGACTGGACCATACCGGACAAGACATTGATACAAGGGTGGTTCATGAGCGTGCCTTGACCTTGTTTCTAAACTCACAGGAAGTGGTCACCATGATGACAATCGGTGACCATCCGGATCTTCTGGCAATCGGCTATCTCGTCAATCAAAACATGCTTTCAAACACAGACAAGATTGAATCAATTGACTACGACGAAGACCTCCAGGTTGTCGTCGTTCGCACAGAAACAGAAACTAATTTTGAAGAGAAAATGAAAAAGAAAGTGCGCACCTCCGGTTGTGCGCAAGGCACTGTTTTTGGTGACATCATGGACTCTTTTGATCAGATAGAGCTGTCCTCTGAAGCAAGATTGAAAACCAGCTGGCTGTATGAACTGACCAAGAAAATCAACACCGCGCCAAGTCTTTACCTGGAAGCAGGCGCAATTCATGGCTGTGTCCTGTGCGAACAGGATCGTGTCCTGGTATATATGGAAGATGTGGGCCGCCATAATGCGGTGGATAAAATTGCCGGGTGGATGTTCCAGAACCAAACGGATGCTGCAAACAAGATTTTCTACACAACAGGTCGCCTCACCTCCGAAATGGTAATCAAGACCGCCATGATGGGTATCCCAATTCTCGTTTCCCGCTCCGGATTTACAGCCTCCGGCGTCGAACTTGCCCGTCAGGTGGGGCTGACACTGGTCGGAAGAGCACGCGGCAAACGGTTTATAGTCCTGTCCGGTCAGGAACGGGTCGTATTTGATATGGACCCCGAAAACGTCGAGGAAGAAGATAAGAAATTTAACCGAAAAGGTGGAAAGAAATGAATTCACCGATCGGTGTAATACTGGCTGGCGGCTTGTCACGTCGCATGGATGGACCCGAGAAGAGCCTTATCCACTTGGGAGATATCCCCTTGATTGGTCATGTGGCATCTAATCTTGGCTCCCAGACCGAACCGATCATCATCAATGCGAATGGCGATCCAGAAAGGTTCTCCTCGCTTTCGCTTCCTGTTCAACCTGATGTGGTGGATGGTTTTGTCGGACCATTGGCAGGCGTGCTTTCCGGCATGCGATGGGCAAAGGAAAATACCGACGCTACGCATATCATAACGGCTGCCGCCGATACCCCTTTTTTCCCGAGGGACTATGTATCCCGTATGATGAAAAATGCAGAAACCTCAAATGCACAAATCGTTCTGGCTTCATCCGAAGGCAGACGACATCCCGTTTTCGGGTTCTGGCCAGTTGATTTAGCTGACCCACTGGAGCACTTTCTGGTGGATGAAGAAAACCGGAAGGTCATGTTGTTTGTTGAGCGATATGCAAATAATACCGAGGAATTTCAATCGGGTAGCCCCGATCCATTTTTCAACGTGAACACGCCTGATGATCTCGCCGCTGCTCAAACATATTATGAATCTGGAATGGGTAATTTATGAGTAAAAAGTGTTTCGGCATTGCCGGATGGAAGAATTCTGGAAAAACATCGTTAGTTGCCTCCCTAGTTACCGAAATTTCGAACCGCGGCTTTGTTGTCTCCACAATAAAACACGCGCATCATGCATTCGACCTGGATACGCCGAATACTGATAGTTTCAAACATCGTGAAGCTGGTGCAAACGAAGTGGTCCTGGTGTCTGGAAACCGGTGGGCTATTCAGCATGAGTTGAGAGGCAACCCGGAACCGGATTTCGAAACCATGCTGGAAAAACTCTCACCCTGCGATCTGGTATTGGTTGAGGGCTACAAACGAGAGAATATCAACAAGCTGGAAATCATCGGCCCGGATTGTGGCCGTGACCGTCTATGGCCAAACGATCCGAACATCATGGCTCTAGCTTGCGACGAAGAGGTCACGGACTGTGATCTACCTCGTTTTGCACGCGGTGATGTGAGTGACATTGCAGATTTCATATTAGAGACTTGCGGGGTTGGACAATGAAACTGTCTGATGATTGCTTCGTCCATGACAAGGACCGCATGCAACACTTCGAAGCGGTGGATCTCTTGCGCCAGAGATTGGCACCGGGTGTGGGAACAGAAACAGTAAAGCTTGATGAAGCAATCGGTCGTGTATTGGCAGAAGACATCCAGGCGCCAAGAAACATCCCGGCGTTTGATAACTCAGCGGTGGATGGTTACGCCTTTGCCTATGAAGATTTTGAGCCTACCGGAGGCGTATTTCCGATCAAGGAGCGGATAGCCGCAGGCAACACTGAGGATCTCAGCCTTCCTGGATTTTCGGCAGCACGCATTTTCACCGGAGCAAGAATGCCTGAAGGTGCCGATACCGTCGCTATGCAAGAAGACTGCAAGCCCTACACTCAGGAAGGCCTTCAATTCGTCGCCATCCCGGCCGGATTGAAAAAAGGCGCAAACTGCAGATTGGCCGGCGAAGACGTAGCTGAGAACGAGACCATTGCTCAAAGGGGCAACGTGCTCACACCGCAAGATATTGCTGCAATCGCATCAGCCGGAATTCCAGAGATTCAGGTGTTTAAACCATTGCGCATCGGCCTTTTGTCCAGCGGAGATGAAATCCTGAGACCAGGTGAAAGCTTCGAGCTTGGAAAGGTATATGACGCTAACCATTTCATGCTGCTGGGCTTGCTGGCATCACTGAAAGCTGAAGTCACCGACCTGGGCGTCTGCCCGGACAATGCTGAAGAAGTGGAAACACTCCTTTCCTCCCGCGCAAAAGACTTCGATGTTCTCATCTCAACGGGTGGCGCATCAAAAGGTGAAGAAGATTATTTTGTAGAAACGCTGGACAAACTAGGCAACTGCCATTTGTGGCAACTGGCAGTGAAACCTGGCCGTCCCATGAGTTTTGGCCAGATCGATCAAACCCTATGCTTCACATTGCCCGGAAACCCGGTAGCCGCTTTTGTCTGCTTCCTGTTATATGTTCACCCATCTTTGCGGGTTCTTGGGGGAGCCAGATGGAAAGAGCCGCAGCGCTATCAGATGCCGGCTGGTTTTTCACTCACATCAAAACCGGACAGGCGGGAATTTCTGCGTGGTTTTCCCGAAGTTCAGGACTACGGCACCATCGTCGTCAAAAAATTCCAGCGCGACGGCTCCGGACTGATCAGTGGCTTGCGTGCAGCAAGTGGACTGATTGAGATATCAGAAGACACCACTCGCGTTGATACCGGTGAAATGGTTGATTTCATTCCGTTTTCAGAGTTCGGGATCAGTTAGAGCTAGGCTCAACCATAACCGTGTAAGTATATTTCGATCCATCCGAGCTGGTGATATCTCCAGGCCGCTCGAGCAACGCAAAAGTTGGGCGATACAAGCCAGGTACATTACCGGCAATATAGACAACCTGCATGAGTGCACCACCAAATGCCCTGCCCGCTTTCGGGTTAAAATCCCCGCTCGGACGAGATAAAAACGGTTTTTCCTGAACCAGGGGTGTCACCACCTGATGACCGACTGCACCCTCCGGAGACTGATCGATGATGCCGCCTATGATCTTGTCAACCGCAGGATTGAGAAATCCATTCCCGTCTTGGTCTTGCAAAATAAGACCACCCGTATATCTTGCAAGTTCCGGCGGCATTACATATCCAATGTCGGAAAGTGCCTGCGCTGAAAGAACACCTGCCCCCAATATGCCATTGCGTTCTAAGCCATTGTTGCGCTCATACATCAGGAGCGGAATTGGCAGGGTATTGTTTGCTACACCAACAATTTGCCCTACTTTCACCCGTTGCCAGTTATGGTTACGTTGTTTGTGGGTAATGTTAGTGGGAAAGACTTGCGGCCTCGGATCCTGCAAAAACGTCACTTCACCCGTACCGGATGCGATTACGTTCTGCCCGCTGTCCAAAATCCGAACCGAAACAACACCCTTTTCGCCACGGGAAACAAAAGCATGTGTACGCCCGATATGGATGATCTTGATACCCTTTTGAGGAATTGGATCTTGTGCTGCTCCTTCTGCAGCTGAAAGCGTTTCTTCGGGCAATACGCCTGTGGGCTTTGTTACCTTGATCAAAAATGTTTTGTCGTTCTTTCCCTCCAGCACCTCAAACCCTGACAAACGTCCTGGCAAACCCTGCTGCGGTGTACCCGATGTGAGCAGCAGTGAACTGGCATCAAGCGGAACATTAGGGTCCCGTTGAAAGCCGCTCACAAGCTCAATTTCCATACTGCCGCCGGGAGGCAAGCCATAGCCACGCACTTCCGGGTTCATGAACAAAAAACCGGGGTTTTGATCATTCTGGAGATTGATATTCAACCCGGACCGCTCATCAACCACAATTCCATTGGGATAGATCGGTGCGGATGTGACAGATCCGACGATACCATCAGCAAAAGCGCTCCCCACACTTGCCAAACCAAAAACAAGTGCAGCAAGAATTCGAAACCGTTTCAGATGCTTCATGGTCTGAATTTCCATGTACCAATTGCGCTCTGATTGTAATCACCGGGGTCTGTGCTCATCGGGACAAATTCCGACTTCTGCCATTTTGCTGCAAAGTCGCGATAATTTGATGACATCACGTGCCCGCTTTGACCCGTTCCCTGGATGAAAATCGACTTATTGAGATCGGAAAAATCGTAAACTGCACGATAAGCTCCACCCCATCTGGCTTTATAAGGACCATCTTCTTCGCGGAAATCTATTTGCGCACGATGAAGCGTATATGGACCACCGGCAAATGGGAACTCGATGTTGAAAAATTGCGCTAGCGGCTCCACCTGACCAAACGGACGGTGCGAATGAAGGGCCGTATGCTCTTTGCCATATTCCCACTTGACCCAGTCTGCGCCCTGAAGGCCATCCAACTCTTCAATTGCTGTATCAAGTGCAGATTGCATGATTTGGGAGCAGGTTTCTGTTTCTGCGGTATCGATGTTATCACACCAATCCCTGCTGGTTCCCTCACTCAAGACTCCCAAAACACGAGTGATGCGTGCTCTACCAAAATCGTCGTAACGTTCACCAAGATCATCTGCAAAAATAGCATCATGCAAATGCCTGTACCATGCCATCATGATGATCGGCTCGGGCTTGTCCGCATCCATCCTGCCATCCCATTCCTGGATCGCTTTGACGATATCACCCTTGCGACCAGCACTGGCAGGGATACTGTTTTTGGAGAGTTCCGCCAGTCTCAACAAAGGAAGTGATGTAGTATCCGACATAATCTCTTTGGAAAGATCAGTCGTATGGGTTTTTGTCGTACCTATAACAAGATCTTCCACTCGCGTCTGGCGATAAGGTTCTGCCCAATCGTAGGTCATGTGAAACGGATAACCATTTGGCAGGAAGTTTGAATTTGCTGTTGCCAGTGCTCCGCTTTCCGGATTGACGAAGCGAGGCACATCCTTCGCTGGTAGCATACCAAGCAGATCATATTTGCTTTCCCAACCCGGCAATGGAGCACGACCGTTAAACGGATTATCAAATTGATCGCGAAGCGGAATTTCACCGGGATTTACAAGCGCGATGTTTCCATCCACATCGCCAACCACAACCGATTGCATTGGGGTAATAGCCCGATCCACACCAGCCACAAATTCGTTCACATTGTCAGCAAATGAATTACCTCGAAGCGTATCAATCGTCGTGTCAACTGGTGAAGATCCGTTCCATTGCAGAACTGCCACATGACTGTCAGGCAGGATGTCTTTCAGCTTCTTGTAGTCTTCTGGTAGAACCGGACCGTGTCTACTAACTCTACGTGTGAACTTTTTGGATTCCGCCCCGGAAATTTTGATCTCCACCTCTTCTGTCTCAAATGATTTCCACCCGTCTGGTGTGAGATATTCGCCAGAATTCTCTGGGTTGAGACGCTCCACATAAACATCTTGAGTATCGAGATAGGTTGTGGTCAGCCCCCAAGCGACACGATCATTGCGTCCGGCTATCAGGAATGGAATGCCGGGTATAGTGCCACCAATTGCGTTTCTTGTCTCCGAACCCTGCGTAAAAGACATATGTGCGAGATAAAACACAGATGGCACTATTAGACCCAGATGCGGATCATTGGCCAGAATAGGTTTGCCTGTGTCTGTTCTGCTACCGGAGATCACCCAATTGTTCGATGCCGACCGCCCGGTTGGCCAAAGCATTGCGAAATCTGTCTCGGCCTCTTTGAGTTTATCGATCAAGCCGGATGTCTGCTCTTCTTTTGAGCGATCCTTGCCGTTTTCTCCAAATCCATAGATCTCTCTCAGGTCCGGTAATGGAATGGGATTTTGCTTCGGATTGTAGGTGACGACTTCATCAATTTCCCTAGGGCTGAAACCGTCTGAGGCAAGTGTGAGGCGCTGGATTTCGTTGTCCATATTCTTGGCAAGCGTCAACCCCATGACCTTGAGTGTCAGCACAGAGTACCAGGGCTTCCACTCCTCAGGCTTGTTACCTAGCACCATGTACTCAACGCCGCTCACCGGTTCAAAAAGATCGAGCTCGCGATTGATATAGGCATTCACACCTTCGGCATAGGCGATGAGACTTTTTTGGGTTTCCGGCAAGAGTTTGTCGAACGATGCTTCAGCACCGCTTGCCATATCCAATGTGCGCAGAAATACATCTGTATCCAGAGTTGCCTCACCCAGCACTTCAGACAACCGTCCCTGCCCCACGCGGCGCAGAAACTCCATCTGCCACAGACGATCGCGCGCATGAATGTAGCCGAGCGTTCTGATTGCATCATCAAACGAAGCCGCATTGATGTGAGGAATTGCGTGAGCGTCAAACACCACTTCCACATCAGCACCAAGCCCGGCGATCTGTTTTGTGGCGTTGTCATCAGGCAGAGTTTGGCGCAGCAGCAGGTAGATTACACCCACGCCTAACAGCGCCAGAACAAGCAGCACCAGAATTCCGCCAAACAACCATTTGCCAAAACGCTTCATTGCTATAAAACCTCACATACTAACTTGAACTTGATTTTAGTCTTAGACAGGAAGGACATGCAAATGGCAAGAGTGGCTTTTATTGGTTTGGGGGTTATGGGTTATCCCATGGCAGGGCACATCGCCAAAGCAGGCCATGAAGTAAGCGTCTATAACCGCACTACAGCCAAGGCAGAACAATGGGTTGCAGAATTTGGCGGAAGCCACGGCGCAACACCAGCCGAAGCCTCAAAAGATTGTGATTTTGTGTTCTGTTGCGTAGGCAATGACAATGATTTGCGCAGCGTAACAACCGGTGAAGGTGGTGCTTTTGAAACCATCAAGGAAGGTGCCGTTTTCATCGACAACACCACTGCCTCAGCTGCTGTGGCTCACGAACTTGCTGCCGCTGCTGCCGAGCGTAAATTCGACTTCCTGGATGCCCCGGTTTCAGGCGGCCAGGCCGGTGCTGAAAATGGTGTCCTGACCGTAATGGTGGGTGGGGACGAAGCCATTTATGAAAAGGCCAAACCTGTCATCGATTGTTACGCACGCATGGTAGGTCTGATGGGACCGACAGGCGCTGGACAGCTCACCAAAATGGTCAATCAGATTTGTATTGCCGGACTGGTTCAAGGCCTGTCCGAAGGGGTCCATTTTGCTCAAAAAGCTGGCCTGAGCGTAGAAGCCGTAATGGGTGTAATCTCCAAAGGTGCGGCCCAATCCTGGCAGATGGAGAACCGCTGGGAAACCATGGATAAAGGCGAATATGAACACGGCTTTGCAGTGGACTGGATGCGCAAGGATCTGGGCATTTGCCTGGAAACTGCGGAGCAGCATGGCGCAAGCCTGCCCGTAACAGCCCTCGTCAATCAGTTTTATTCGGAAGTTCAGCGTATGGGTGGCAGCAGATGGGATACTTCAAGCCTGCTCGCTCGTTTGCGCAAGGCAGATGAATAGTTTCAACTAAGATGTCGGAGCCACATAGGCGCTCTTTTGATCTCTGATGTGGTCCGCAACAAATTTCATGAACAGTTCCACCTTGGGTGCCCTTTTTATGTCTGGATGCGTAAGCAACCATACAGGAGAATAAGGTTCCCAGGGTATGGTAGACACCCGATCCAGATCATGTAGGGCATCACCGATTACCCTTGGCATGCGAGTAATACCAAGACCTGCCCTGACAAGTTCAATTGCGGTGATCATGTCGTCACTAACCGCAACCGATTTTGCGTTGGGATAAATTGCGGAAAGAGTTTTCGGGATCAGTGTTGACCAGGTCGAAAACGAAATTATTGGCAAATCCAGCAATAGATCATCACATTCGGCCCAATGTTTTTCAAGCCAGTTTGTAGCCGCATAGTAACCAGCATGTTGATCAGTCAGCTTTCGACCCCACAGCGTTTCAGGTGGTTTGCGTGTAATACGAATGGCCACATCAGCTTCCCGCTGATGCAGGTTAAGAAGATTGTTATCACCGGCAAATTCCAGTTTGATCATTGGGTACTTGGTAGCAAAATCCACCACTGCTTCACGCAACGAAGTAATCATCATTAGTGGAGGAATTGTAATGCGGAGTGCGCCCGCCAACTCATCGTCATAAGCAGTTAGTTGACGTTCAAGCGCATCAAACTCCGGCTCTATCCTCTGGGCATGTTTGAGAATTGCTTCACCTGCCTTAGTAAGGCGAAGACCAGCCGGCAATCTATCAAAGAACACAACGCCAGAACTTTCCTCGGCTTTTGCAAGTCGCCGGGATATGGTTGCATGCGTTACTTTCATGGCTCTGGCAGCACCCGAGACACCCCCAAAGCGCTCAATATAAAGCACCAGCCGCAACACATCCCAATCGTTAAAAAGACTTCTATTTTCGTACATGGCTTGTGCTCAATTGATGAATTTTGCACAAGCTATATCAATGATATCTCTTTGTCATCAGACAAAGGAGTTTAGAATTGACCCATTATGCAATTGTCACACTGGTCGTAATAGACGAACAAAAATTGATTGAATATCAAGCGGTTGGCGGCAGCGCTGTTGCCAAACACGGCGGCAAGCCGATAGCAGGCGGAGCAAACACCAAGGCATTGTCAGAGCCTCATGGCCCCACGAAAGGGGTAGTGCTTTCTTTCCCCGATGAGCAAAATATTCAAGAATGGTTGGATGATCCAGATCTGAGGCCTGTCCATCAATTGCGGGAGGAAGCAGCTGAGGTGACTATCCTGTCTCTACCGGCAATCAACTAGTGCAAATTGGGTGCTGGGAGAACAACCCTAGGGGTTATTCTTCTGCACCCTTTTGATCTGCGCCATTTTCATCTGCGCCATTTTCATCCGCACCCTCTTCATCCGCATCATCCTCTTCGGTTTCAGAGATGTGTTCGACACTCACAACCTTCTCGGTTTCAGCGGTTTTGAAGACAGTCACGCCCTGGGTTGAACGACCCGCAACGCGGATATCCCGTATCGGACAACGGATCAACTGACCACCATCGGTTACCAGCATCACTTCGTCATTTTCCTCGACCGGGAATGACGAGACAAGGTTACCGTTCCGGTCATTGACCGCCATGGCAGCGATGCCCTTCCCGCCACGCCCGGACACCCGATACTCATGACTGGAAGAACGTTTACCGAATCCATTCTCGGAAAGTGTCAGGATCATCTGCTCGCTGGCTTCCAGCTCACTGTAGCGCTCTGGGTTAAGCACGCCCTCACCTTCTTCTTCCGGCTCTTCAATAACAGGCTCCATCTCTTCGCCATTTTCAGTGGCCATGAGTGCACGCTTCTGCTTGAGGAAGGCTGTGCGTTCCCAGGCTTCCGCCTTGCTTGGATTAAGAATGGTCATTGAGATCACTTCATCACCTGCAGCCAGATTAATGCCACGAACACCGACGGAGTTGCGTCCAGCAAATACCCGAATGTCGGTTACAGGGAAGCGTATGGCCTGACCTTTGGATGAGGTGAGCAATACGGTTGCTTCCTCAGAACAGGTTTCCACACCCACAATGCCGTCATCACCATCAAGCTTCATGGCAATCTTGCCGTTTCGGTTCACCAACTGGAAATCAGAAAGCTTGTTCCTGCGCACAGTACCACGTTTGGTAGCGAACATGATGTTGAGGTTTTCCCAACTCTCCTCGTCCTCAGGAAGCGGCAGGATCGTCGTGATGCTTTCGCCGGGCTCTAGAGGCAGAATGTTGATGAGCGCCTTCCCACGTGCCTGTGGAGCCGACAGAGGCAGCTTCCAAACCTTGAGCTTGTAGGCAATGCCACGAGTAGAGAAAAACAACATCGGCGTATGCGTGTTGGCCACAAAGACCCGTGTAACGAAATCCTCGTCTTTGGTGGACATGCCGGAACGGCCCTTACCACCGCGACGCTGGGCACGATACGTGTCCAGTGGCACGCGCTTGATGTAGCCATGATGGCTCACAGTCACCACCATTTCCTCACGTGCGATCAGATCCTCGTCTTCCAGGTCAAAACCACCATCGAGTATTTCGGTTCTGCGTGGAGTGGCAAACTCGTCACGAACTGCAATCAGCTCTTCTGAGATGATCTGCATCACCCGGATGCGAGACGCCAAGATATCGAGGAAATCCTTGATCTCTTCACCGATGGACTTCAGTTCATCACCAATCTCATCGCGACCTAGCGCGGTCAGGCGTTGCAACCTCAAATCAAGAATAGCCCGTGCCTGTTCTTCCGAGAGGTTGTAGGTACCATCTTCATTCAACTTGTGGCGTGGATCATCAATAAGCTGCACCAGTGGCGCCACATCTTTTGCAGGCCAGTTGCGCTCCATCAATTGGGCACGCGCTGTGGCCGGATCGGGAGCCTTGCGGATTAAAGCAATCACTTCGTCGATGTTTGCAACCGCAATAGCAAGACCAACCAACACATGTGCCCTGATCCTTGCCTTGTTTAAAAGGAACTTTGTGCGGCGGGTAACAACTACTTCGCGGAAATTGATAAATGCCCGCAGCATATCCAGCAGGTTAAGCTGTTCCGGCTTGCCACCATTCAACGCCACAAAGTTGCAGCCGAAGGAGGTCTGCAGTGGTGTGAAACGATAAAGCTGGTTCAGCACCACATCGGCCACCGCATCGCGCTTCAGTTCAATCACCACACGATATCCGTCACGGTCAGATTCATCGCGAATGTCAGAAATGCCTTCCAAGCGCTTGTCACGCACCAGTTCGGCAATCTTTTCCTGCATGGTCGCCTTGTTCACCTGATAAGGCATTTCGGTAACCACCAGCGCCTGACGGTCTCCGCGGATCGTTTCTTCATGCACCTTGGCGCGCATGATCACGGATCCACGACCGGTCTCGTAAGCAGAACGAATACCGCTGCGACCCAAAATCTGTGCACCTGTCGGAAAATCAGGTCCTGGCATGATCTGCATAAGATCAATCAGGCTGGTGGCAGGATCTTCAATCAGCTTCAGACATGCATCGATCACTTCACCCAGATTGTGCGGTGGAATATTGGTCGCCATCCCCACAGCAATACCGCCACCGCCATTGACAAGCAGGTTCGGAAAGCGCGCAGGTAGAACAGTCGGTTCACGCTCGGAATTATCGTAGTTATCCTGAAAATCTACCGTGTCCTTGTCGATATCAGACAATAGCTCATGAGCAGGCTTTGCTAGACGGGATTCCGTGTAACGCATTGCGGCGGGCTTATCGCCATCAATGGAACCGAAATTCCCCTGTCCATCAACTAGTGGTACGCGTAGCGAGAAATCCTGAGCCATACGCACCATGGCATCGTAAATGGCAGTGTCACCATGAGGGTGATATTTACCGATCACGTCACCCACAATACGAGCGGATTTTCTGTAAGGCTTGTTCCAGTCGTATCCATTTTCATGCATGGAATACAAAATCCGACGGTGAACCGGCTTCAAACCGTCCCGCACATCCGGAAGCGCCCGGCTCACGATCACGCTCATTGCGTAGTCAAGATATGAACGCTGCATTTCCTCAATAATGGAAATCGGTTTGATGTCGGAATTGTCTCGATCTCCAGGCCCTGAGCCCGGCGGCATATTTGTTTCGTCTGACAAGGATTTACTACCCGATTATTTCGCCTCGCCAGAGTATATACGATTCCCTATCCATACCCAAATTGTCGCAGGTTATTCACCGATATTTTTCGGTTATATTACAGAGGCTTAAACCGCAATATGTAAAAGGTGTGAAATATTTTCCATAGCATAAGCCGAATTCTGGTGATATGGCAAATTTATGTTTGAATTTGATGTGATTTTAAATGCCTTTGTAACCCTTTTCGTCACCATCGATCCGATCGGTCTGGCACCAATATTCTTAGGTATAACCGGGGGCATGAACCGCTCGCAGAGACTTTCTGTCGGCATACGCGGCAACTTGATCGCACTATTCATTCTGGTGCTGTTTCTCGTAGCCGGTCAATCAATCCTCGACACACTCGGCATCACAATTCACGCTTTCCGTGTGGCTGGTGGATTGCTCCTGTTTTATCTGGCATTTGAGATGGTCTATGGCACCAGACAGGAACGCAAGGCGGAAACAACCGAAAAGGCAATCACAGTGGATCAGATCGCAAACATTGCGGTCTTCCCGCTGGCGCTGCCATTGATTGCGGGTCCTGGCGCAATCTCAGCCACAATTCTGTTGGCAAGTGAGCAGGATGGAAGCTGGGAATGGCGCCTCGTTCTAATTGGCGTAATTGTGGGCATTCTGTTGATGGTTCAACTGGCCTTCATCGCAGCTGAACTAATCGATAAATATCTGGGCAATACCGGACGCATGATCCTGACCCGCCTCTTGGGCGTCCTTCTTGCCGCTTTGTCCGTTCAGTTCGTTGTAGACGGCCTTACCGCGCTTGTTGGTGGGTGAATGCCTCAAACGCCCTGATCTTCTCCTCAGGGCCTCGCACAGTCATCCGCACGCCATCTTCATGAAAATCCCTTGAGATCACTTCAAGCGCATGCAGCCCGAGCTGCCTTTCAAACTCTGATGATTGAGAAAACTCACATTCGACTTCCGATTGAATAATTCTCACCCAGGGTATCAACTTCGCATCATCGATGGCTTGCTTGGCGGCTCCCGAATACGCCCTGGCGAGACCGCCGGTTCCAAGCTTCGTGCCACCAAAATACCGGGTTACGATTACCCCCACATCAACTAGATTGGCCCCTGTGAGCGTTTTTAGCACAGGCATGCCGGAAGTACCGGCAGGCTCTCCATCATCCTTGGCGCCCTCTTCAATCTGATTAGAAGCCAATATCTGACGGAATGCGGTCACATGATGGTTTGCTTTGCGGTGTTCCTCACGGCAACGTGCCAAGGTTTCTTCAAATCGGCCAATGGGCACAAGATGAGCAATGAAACGCGATCGTTTCACCTCTATTTCGCTGATGTTTGTCGTTTGTACGGTGAGAAAATTCAAGTGCTACCTAACGTCCGGGCAAATCCACTTTCATTTCCTTGCCGCCTAAACCGTGCACACTGTCATTGGAGCGTACAATAACGGTTTTCACACCTGCTGGAATGGTGGCACTGCCGGATCGTGTGAACGGTTGCTCATTCACATGCGGGTGAGCCAGCACGCGCGTTCCATAAATGGTTTTGCCATCCTCGCTCACCACTTCCCAGCGGTCTGCATAGTGGTCCCAGCCTTCGTCAGCATGTTCAACAGTTACAGAAAATCTGAAATTTTCTCCTGAGCCGGTAACTTTCACGTCCAACACATCAGACCCGCCAGCCAATGCACCTGAAGCAACCGTCATCCCACCAACGATCCCCAAAACACCTAATACCATTTTCATTTCACACACTCCGTAATTGGCGCAATTTGCGTCAACTTACGCTGTGAGACAAAGGAGGCCAAGTCAAAAAATTTTACGAATTTTGATTGATGCCTATCAAGGCTGCAATGAAATCAAAAACTTGTGTCAAACACCGAAGCGCCGGGATCAATAGGAGGCAATATTTCGAGCTATTGAAAGGAAAGCCGAAGGCGACCGAGATTTGGTTTTCTTACCGGACTTCTTCACACAGACCCGCTTGTTGAAATCCCAGGTATAACCCCGTTTGCAGCTCTGGCGCCCACTACCCCCATGCGATGCATAGGTTATGGTTGCAAACTCAACTGAGACACCAATGGCAAGCAGCAGCACAGCTATCCGCATCGCCATTGATTTATTTGCCGAGGACTTTCGCTGTAAACGCATTCACAACCCGATCAATAGGAATTTTCAACGCATCTCTTTTGACGTTTATCCCATTTTTCGCCCTGCACGCAGGTTTTCTTTTCTTCTTTTGCGCTCACGCTGGGTACAAACGAAACATTCACCGCCACGGTAAACACAAGGGCTAAGGCCGTTGAAAGTAATTTCATCATGGTTTTTACCAATCTATCTTCTGTTTAAGTTGAACGATGTGATGTCGTTGCCTTATCAAACGAAAACAGGCGATGTTCAAATGACAATCCATTAAAAAACCGTGATGGGTTCACGCACAATGTGAGTGAATAAATCGCCCAGACATCAATGAGTTGAGGTCAGCTGCTATTGTGCATTGTTGCCAGTCGGTTAGCATAGATCGCAAGCAACAGAAGAATAAACGGAAAGAAACTGCCGGCAATCTCACGACCAGGCGCTCCGGCAATCCCGGACACAAGCAATGCAGCCAGAATCGGGAAGACAATGAACAACGCTGCCCATACGGCCTTTCCCAAATTACCGTCCGTATCAACGAGCGTGGCCGTGATTGCGCCAGCAAGACCTAGCCCCGCGTATTTTATACAAGTGAATATAAACTGGACGGGAAACACTTCATCCCCATTAAGCAGTTGAAATGCCAAGGCATTCTCTGAAAAATCCGCCAATACTGCCGCCACAAGCACAGTCAGGGCAACTCGTGCTAGTGGACGGTTATCGTTTGTAATGAATGCAGAAATAAAACAGGCAAGCCCGGCCCCGAAAAAGATCGGAAAAAGCGTATCCAACATAAAGACCCAGCGATTTGTAGTCTCAGGCGCGGTTGCTTCAAGCACGCCACCCATAACCGCCACCGCTTCTCTGCCTCCCGGCGCCATGAACATGGTCGCACCGAATAGGAAAGCCAGACCAGCAGCCACTGCAAGAAGATATGACGCACTGCTAAGCAAGTGCGTATTGAGCTTTTCCGCTTCTTCAACTGCCGGAGTATCTGCCTTTTGCTTGCCCATAGCGGCGTATAAGCTGAGGATGGCTTCCGCTTCCCTATCCACTTCCCGACCTACCAGACCAGGTGTGTGGTGCGCATTTGTATCCACATCCAACATTTCAGCGCTGGCAAATTCTTCCTCGCCTGGCTGAATGACGGTAGGTTTTGCTGGCTTGCTAATCTCTTTCTTCACGGCTTTGCTCGGATCAGCTTCAACCACTTCACTGGTTTCTGCTTCAGCAGGCTTTCTTGTTTCCACAAACTCGGAAAACAGCCTTTCCCCGTGCACTTCTTCCAGTGCACGAGCTCTAAGCATTTCTTCCCTTTTACGAGATAGTTCGGCTTTCTTTGCCTTTTTTGCCTTCTTGACCTTGGATTTTTTATCCGTCTTTTTGGCCATGGTAAAACCTTTCATGGCCGCATCTAAATTATTCAGGCTAATTCAATCAAAATGGTATTTCGTCGTCAATACCACCGCCGGATGGACCACTGCCTCCGCCACCAAAGTCATTGCCTGGACCAGACTGTCCAAAACTACCGCCACCTTGGTCAAATCCGCCTCCCTGGTCGAAACCACCGCCGCCTTGATTGTCCCCACGACCATCAAGCATGGTCAGATTTCCGTTGAAGCCTTGAAGAACAACTTCTGTGGTGTAGCGATCCTGACCGTTCTGGTCTTGCCACTTTCTGGTCTGCAATTGACCTTCCAGATAAACCTTGGAACCCTTTTTAACGTAGTTCTCAATAACCTTGCAAAGGCCCTCATTGAACACCACCACACGGTGCCATTCAGTCTTCTCACGTCTTTCACCGGTGTTCTTGTCGCGCCAGCTGTCTGACGTGGCAATGCTCAGATTGGCAATCGGCCTGCCATCCTGTGTCCGACGGATTTCCGGATCAGCACCCAGATTTCCTACGAGAATTACCTTGTTAACGCTACCTGCCATTTAATTTGCTCCTGGTTCAAAAAACACGCATGAATGCCCGTGCCCAGTTGGATTTCAGTCTTTTTGGGATATAGAGAGCCGATAGTCGAGAAGCTCTCTCCTTAATCCCCAATTTAAAACATGCTTTAGCGCAAGCTCTACCGCATTTGCGCTTCAATTAATCAATATCAATATTATGCTACCCACAAAATGATCTTTCCGTGTCGGGTATCAGACCACCACAAAATGTGAACCATATTATGGCTCATTCTCAACTCATTTGCAAGTAAATGTTCTATTTTTGTTCTCATTTCTGTATAACTGATTCCGCTGCTGACAAAACAGTTGTCAGTATTCAATAAATTTAGTCAGTTTTCACTTCTATTTCCTGTATGGGAAACTAAGTTAATGGTGAAGCTGAAATTAGAAGAGCAGACCTTATGCCGGAACTGAAGCATATCTCCGTACGTGGCGCACGCGAGCACAATCTGAAGAATATCGATATCGATCTTCCGCGCGACAAATTGATCGTTATCACCGGCCTGTCAGGATCCGGAAAGTCTTCGCTTGCTTTTGACACAATCTACGCGGAAGGTCAGCGCCGTTATGTAGAAAGCCTTTCCGCCTATGCACGCCAGTTTCTGGAGATGATGCAAAAGCCGGATGTGGACCAAATCGATGGTCTTTCCCCTGCAATTTCGATTGAGCAGAAAACCACATCCAAAAACCCGCGCTCCACAGTGGGAACCGTGACTGAAATATACGACTACATGCGGCTTCTATATGCCCGCGTCGGCATTCCATACTCTCCGGCAACCGGACTGCCGATTGAAAGCCAAACCGTTTCCCAGATGGTGGACCGGATTTTGACCCTGGAGGAAGGCCAAAGACTTTACCTCCTTGCTCCAATTGTCAGGGGCAGAAAAGGCGAGTATCGCAAGGAATTGGCCGAACTGACCAAAAAAGGCTTCCAGCGCGTCAAAGTGGATGGCACTCTTTATGAAATTGCCGACGTGCCTCCGCTTGATAAGAAATACAAGCACGACATTGATGTGGTGGTGGACCGGGTTGTTGTCCGCGAAGATATCGCAACCCGATTGGCTGACTCTCTGGAGACTGCGCTGAAACTATCCGAGGGCCTCGCCATTGCGGAACTGGCAGACAAACCACTACCGGAAAACGAGACAGCAGCAGGTGGTGCAGCAAACAAATCCCTCAATGAAACCCACGAACGCATCGTGTTTTCAGAGAAGTTCGCCTGCCCGGTCTCTGGATTTACAATCTCCGAGATTGAACCTCGCCTCTTCTCATTCAACAATCCGTTTGGTGCTTGCCCCTCATGCGATGGTTTGGGAACGCAAAAGGGTATGGATCCAGACATGGTCGTGCCGGATCCAACGCTGACTTTGCGTGGTGGCGCCATTCTCCCATGGTCAAAATCTTCGACCCCTTCCCCTTACTACGCGCAGACTCTTGAGGCACTTGGCAAGCATTACGGCTTCAAGCTGAATGATGCCTGGAAAGATCTTACTCCTGAAGCCAAGGAAGCGGTTCTCCATGGTACAGGAAAGACAGAAATTGATTTCCACTATGATGATGGTCTGCGTTCCTACAAAACGCGCAAGACCTTTGAAGGCGTCATTCCCAATCTGGAACGCCGTTGGCGGGAGACTGACTCCTCCTGGATGCGCGAAGAGATCGAGAAATTCATGTCTTCGTCGCCTTGTGAGGCCTGTGGTGGAAACCGTCTTAAGCCTGAAGCCCTGTGTGTGAAGCTCAACGGCAAGCATATTTCAGACATCACCCAGCTTTCTATCAAGAATGCGGCAATCTGGTTTGATGAACTCCCGGAAACAATGGATGAAAAGCAGAATGAGATTGCCACAAGAATTCTGAAAGAGATCAGAGAGCGTCTGAAGTTCCTGAACGATGTGGGTCTTGATTACCTGTCCCTTTCACGAAATTCAGGAACTTTATCTGGCGGAGAAAGCCAGCGCATCCGCCTTGCCTCGCAAATTGGCTCCGGTCTTACCGGCGTGCTCTATGTCTTGGACGAACCATCCATCGGTTTGCATCAAAGGGATAACGCAAGACTGCTTGAAACCCTGCGCCATCTGAGAGACCTGGGTAACACGGTCATTGTGGTGGAGCATGATGAAGACGCCATACTAACCGCAGACCATCTGGTGGATATTGGCCCGCTGGCTGGCATTCACGGTGGTCAGGTGATTGCATCCGGCACGCCTAAACAGGTGATGAAAAGCAAGAATTCGCTGACCGGCAAATATCTGACGGGCGAACTCGCAGTTCCCCTGCCCCTACAACGGCGCAAAGGGAAAAAAGGAAAGCTGGTCCGCGTGAAAGGTGCCACAGGCAACAACCTGCAAAACGTGACGGCTGATTTCCCACTGGGCTTGTTCACCTGCGTTACCGGCGTTTCCGGCGGCGGCAAATCCACCTTGCTGCTTGAAACCCTATACAAGGCAGCAGCTCGACGCATCGGCAAGGCAAGGGCGGCCCCTGCTCCGCATGAATCGATTGAAGGCCTGGAACACCTCGACAAGGTTATCGATATCGACCAGTCACCCATCGGTCGAACACCAAGATCAAACCCCGCCACCTATACAGGCGCGTTCACGCCGATCCGGGAATGGTTCGCCGGCCTGCCTGAAGCAAAGTCCCGTGGTTACGCACCGGGCCGCTTTTCCTTCAACGTAAAGGGTGGCCGGTGTGAAGCCTGCCAGGGCGATGGCGTGATCAAGATTGAGATGCACTTCCTGCCCGATGTTTACGTAACTTGTGACGTTTGTCAGGGCAAGCGCTATAACCGGGAAACTCTCGAAGTCTTGTTCCGTGGCAAATCCATTGCCGATGTGCTCGATATGACCGTGGATGAAGCAGAAGAATTCTTCTCTGCCGTTCCATCCGTTCGGGACAAGATGGAAACTCTGAAACGGGTCGGGCTCGGCTATATCAAGGTGGGCCAACAGGCTACTACCCTTTCCGGTGGCGAAGCCCAACGGGTGAAGCTTGCCAAAGAACTATCCAAACGGGCCACAGGCCGCACATTGTATATTCTGGATGAACCGACCACAGGTCTCCATTTCCATGATGTGGCAAAGCTTCTGGATGTGCTGCATGAACTGGTGGATAATGGCAACACCGTTGTGGTCATTGAGCACAATCTGGAGGTGATTAAGACCGCTGACTACATTCTGGATCTCGGTCCCGAAGGTGGAGACGGCGGTGGCGAACTGGTTGCATCTGGAACACCGGAAGAAGTCTGCGATGTGGAACGCAGTTACACCGGGCAATTCTTGAAAGAGTTGTTGGATAGACGCCCACAAAGCGGAAGCGCCGAGGCAGCTGAGTAATTCTTTTTGACTGCCAGTGAGGTAATATCTGGTCTTTGAAGTTAAATCTTCACAGTCTGTTTGGTGAACGGGTTTTGATAGAGCTCGTCATGGGATTCAACCCCTTCGCTGATCACACAATCACTTCGGGGGCGCGCCACACAAAGCAGCACATATCCGGCAGCTGATTGACGCTTGTTGAGCGCAGTTGCATTGGGTTGCACCACTTTGCCGGAAATAAGTTTGGCAGCACAGGATATGCAGCCTCCATAATCACAGCCTATGGGGAGTTGAATACCTGCTTTCAAAGCGGCCTTATAAATCGGCTCGTCCTCATCAACTTCGAGGAGCACATCACTGTTTTGCAGTTTCACCGAATAGGTTTTTGACGTCATATCAAATGGTCTGTCCAAGCTTTGGTTTCCAGAACGGCCGGAACAGCTCGATTTTCGGACACCGGTTCATAACCACCCGCATGCCCGCATCCTCACACATCCGCGCAGCTCCTTCGTCAAACACGCCAATCTGGCTCCACAAAACCTTGGCACCTGCATCAATCGCTTCCTGAGCAATACCCGGCAGAGCGTGGGATGCACGGAAGACCTGCACCATATCAACAGGTTCATCCACATCTGCAATCGTGCGGAATACTGGCAGTCCACGGATTTCGTCCACACCTTCCTTCGGATTAACCGGCTTCATATTGTAGCCCTGTTCATGCAAAACACGAAGCACACCATAACTGAACTTTGTCGGGTCCGGACTGGCACCCACCATGGCAATGGTCTTAACTTCCTTCAGGATCGAGGCTAGATACTCTTCCGGATAATCTTCGTGATGGTTCATGTAACCCATGTTCTATTCTCCTCACAACCAGATGTCTGACGTACAATCACCGCCAGGATATCTCGTTTCATGACAACGTGACGGCCCGTTTGGTTCCTTGCCGAAATCCACGATGAAATCCTTATTGATCTCCATACCACCATTTTCCGTATCACAATCCACCATCAACATGACACCGCCCTTGTGACGGATTTCTGGATAAAACTGATTATCCCAGGTGGAAAAGAGTGAAGTGGTCACATAAAGCCGCTTGCCATCAAGGCTTAGCTGGATCATTTGCGGACCGCCAGCAATTTCAACGCCGTTCACAACCGGCGCCTTTTGAAGCAATCCGCCCATCCAGACCTGCCCGGTCAGCTTCGGATTATGGGGATCAGAAATATCATACTGGCGGATGTCTCCATGAAGCCAGTTGCACAGATAGAGATATTTATCATCCATGGAGAGCAGGATAACGGTGATCAGGCCGGGCAAAGGTATGGGCCATTCAGGATGGGGCTCATTGTCCACATCAATGATCTTCTCCCATTGCCATTCTTCGTCTTCATCCTTCCACCAATGGATGATGTTTGAAGACATGGCTGCCCCCACAAAGCCGTGCGAGCTGGCAGGATCATGATGAAACCGCACCTCAAGCGGCACGAGACCATCCTCCCCCAGATATAAGGATTGTTTAGGTTCTTTCTTCTCAAAGTCCCACAGATGAATTTCACGGCCATATTTCAAATGCCCCACCTCTTCCAGATCAAACCCGGGCATGAACGTGTTAGGCGCAGCCCACTCGGAAGTGACCATGATATTGTGGCGAGGCTGATACCAGAAATCATAACTGAACTTGATGTGGCCCATGGAGTTCTCCCACCGGCCCACAATGTTGAAGTCCTTGTCCAGATGCAGGTATCCACCGGGCGCATTGCCTTTTGCATCCCCCAACATGGATATGATGATATCTGATCCCAGGCAATGGACCGTATGCGGTGCAGAGAGATCTGTCTTTTCCTTGATCTCATCGCCGGAAATGACCTTGTGGATCTTCGGGTTCCTCGGATCAGTCGCACAATCCACAATATGCAGGTTGGATGAACGCACACCCGGCACGATCAGAAACCTGCGCTCCATCTCCGCATCATCAAAACAGGAGGAACAGGCATTCCATCCCATATGATGCAGTTCATCACCAATCCCTGGCATTTCACAACGACTGATAACCTGGGAATAAGTGGGGCTCTCCGGATCAGCATCAATCGTTGCCAGATAATCAGATTTCTGGATACCCGTTCCCACATAAATCGCAATTGTGTAGAGCAATTTTTCCTTCGGCGCCTTCATGGCTTCTGCCGGTGAAGCATATCCCGGACCGCAGCAGGTTTTACCTGTTTCACTACCCGTCATTTTAACTCATCCCCTCCTGCACCTCTCATCAAATGTGAAGCTAACACAAAGTGAACAAATTGCCATAGCATCCGCCAATCATCCCGTTTAAAACATTGATGTCTTTGCCCGAAATAAAATAGTCTCAATGAACCATCTGGAAGATATCAAAGTTATCCTGTTTGACCTCGGCGGTGTCCTGATCGATTTCGTAGGACTTCGAGAAGTGAAGCAGTTTATGCCCGGCAATCCCTCACCTTTGGAGGTGCGATCGAAATGGGTCAACTCAAAAGCGATCGCAGGCTTTGAAGCAGGCAAACTCAACAAGCACGAATTCATCGATATATTTCGGGAAGAATGGGAAATTTCCATGCGCTCCGAAGAGTTCGAGCAAATGTTTGTCTCTTGGATCAAAGGACCCCTTCCCGGAATGGAAGAGCTTTTGGCTGATCTTCGCGATGATTACCAACTTGCATGTCTAAGCAATACAAGTCAGCTCCACTGGGATTTCATGCTTGATGAAGTGGGATTAAGCAGGCTTCTCGACAATCACTACGCTTCCCATGAAATCGGCATGATCAAACCCGATCGTAGGATTTATGATTATGTCAGCTCCGATTTGCGGGTGGACCCGTCGCAAATCCTGTTTTTCGATGATGGCAAGGAAAATGTGGAAGGTGCTATCAGTGCCGGCATGAAAGCCTTTCAGGTTGATGGGCCCGCTACCATTCGCGAAAAACTGCAGACCGCAAGCCTGCTCCCGAAAAGCTGACAAAACGGCTATTGAATTTCACCCGTCAAGACGCATCTATAATAGATGCAATATGTAAAACGGGTTTGAACAAAGCTTGCCTGAAGACAATCAACCGCAAAACGAGTGGAAGTCCGGCCCAGTCATCGATTGGCTGTTGGAAGAAGGTCGTCTTCTTCCCGATATTGGCGACACTCTCACCCAACTGGGTAAAAGACTTTTGGCTGCAGGCGTTGAAGTCGAGCGGTTACGCCTTTCCATGCGAACCCTTCACCCACTGATCACTGCCTTTTCTGCAATCTGGGAACGTGAAGCAAGCGAAGTCCGGCAATTGCGTGCAGCCCATGGGCTGGAGACGCGGACCGGCTACATTGGCAGCCCTCTGGAAATAATCGGAAAAACCGGGCAACCCTTCCGCAAAAAGCTCGATGAAACACTGACCGCTGATGACCACTCAGTACTCCATGAGTTCCGTGACCAAGGCATGACGGACTATTTTGGCGTTCCTTTGCATTACGCAGGAAATTTGGGTGGAATCCTCGCTGTAACTACCATGACAAAGGGCGGCTTCAGTGACTATGACATCAAGCACTTAAGACGCGTGGCCAACGCCCTTGCGCCCGTTGGAGAAGTAACCAATGCGCGCATGATATCAAAGGCGATCGCAGACTCCTACCTTGGAGAACGTTCAGGCGGCATGGTTCTGGAAGGAAAAATCACCCGCGGGCATATCGAGAAAATAGATGCCGCGATCATGGTGAGCGACATCCGCAACTGGACAGGCTTGAGTAACACATTGCCAGCTGAAGCCTCCCTTGCGCTTGTAAACGCCTACTTTGAACTGATCGCCAATTGCGTTTCCGAACAAGGTGGTGAAATCCTGAAATTCATTGGTGATGGTGTGTTGGCGATCTTTCCAGTTGATGGCGAAAATACAACAGCTCAACAAGCCTGCGAAAATGCATTGAAAGCCTCGCAAAAAGCTTTCGAAACCTACGGACAAGTTCCTGAACTAACGGAGATCGGATTTGGCATCGGATTACATTTCGGCGAGGTACTTTACGGCAATGTGGGTGCTGCCACGCGACTTGACTTCACCGTCCTGGGCAAGGCTGTAAATCAAACAGCCCGTTTGGAAGGCATGTGCAAAACCCTTGATAATCCGCTTTTGTTTTCAAGAGAATTTGCAGACCTCATTGAAAATGAAACAACTATTCTTTCCCGGACAACTCTCAAAGGGTTTGAGGAAGAAACAGAAATACTGACGGCAAAGACCTCAGCCTAGATCCTGCGATAGACCAGCTCTGCATCTTTTTCGGCGACGCTTTCAACTGCCAACTCACCGATACGCGCATGATGCGGCGACAACATGCAGGCCGGATCAGTAGCCGCTGCATCACCCACAAGTGCAAACGCCTGACATCTACAACCACCGTGATCGAGCTCCTTGCGCGGGCAGGATCTGCAGGGTTCCTGCATCCAGTCCGTTCCGCGATAGGCGTTAAACGCGGATGAATTATACCAGATGTCAGACACAGACTTTGACCGTACATTTTCAAAGTCCAGGGATTTGATCGTCTGTGCTGCATGACAGGGCAGCATTTCACCATTCGGCACGATCACAAAGGCATCGTTCGCCCAACCACCCATACAAGGCTTGGGATAGTCGGCGTAGTAATCCGGTGTCACGAAATCAATCGTCAGAATTCCGGTGAGATCCTTCTGCGCCTGCTCCACAATCTCCACTTGCCGATCCACCTTGTCGCGATCAGGCATCAGAGCGGAACGGTTGAGATAAGCCCAGCCATAATATTGGACATTCGCAATTTCCAGCCGATCCGCATCCAGTTTCTGAGCCAGTTCTATGAAGTCTTCCACCTGATCAATATTATGGCGATGGATAGGAGCGTTGATCGTGAGGGGAATACCAAGTTCCCTCACCTTGTTTGCGGTCGCAAGCTTCTTTTCAAGCCCGTTTTTGTAATTGCCGATGAGCTGAATGGTTTCGTCGTTCACGCCCTGAAAAGAAACCTGCACATGTTGAAGTCCAGCTTCTGCAAGCGCTTCGAGTTTCTTGTCATCCGTCGTCACACCCGTGGTGATGAGATTGGTATAAACACCTTTAGGGTTGAGAAGCTTGATCATGGCATCAAGATCAGGACGCAGTGTCGGTTCGCCACCTGAAAGATGAACCTGAAGCACTCCCAGATCAGCAGCATCTTCAAATACCTTCAACCATTCATCGGTCGAAAGTTCCTGATTGGCTTTCAGCAATTGTTGCGGGTTAGAGCAATACGGGCACTGTAGCGGACAACGGTGCGTGAGTTCGGCCAACATGCCGACGGGCAAACCAACAGTGTTGTTTTCCCCGCTCACTTCACAACGCCTCCACGATCAGCTGATTATCTGCCCAGGTCTGGATAAACTCCTGCACGTCCGGTGCAATTTCTGATGCCGGAGCTTCATACTCTTCCGCCAGTGATGCAACGATAGCAGAAACCGTATCGCTACCAGTACACTTTTGCAAAATGGAGACACTGGTCTCATCCGGCCAGTAGATATGTTCCGGTCCAAGCACCACCCAGGCCTGGCGCAACTCATTGAAACTCAAATGCACATGTTCTGCAAAGCGCGGCTTGGTCTCATCAGAGATCAGAAGTCTTTGTCTTAAGCCGGCATGAAATCGGGACATGGCTTCAAGCCTCTTCCGGAACATACGCGCCAGGCGGAATATGCCCGGGAGACACATAGGCATGGTAAAGCGCGTCCAGCATGGCCCAAAGAATATCACACTTGGCAATGAGTGCGTCCACCGCTTCAGCCTGCTGATCAGGCGTAACGGCCCAGTCTTTCACAAGCTCCAGAGTAAAATCAGCATCCCGCGGCGCTTGTGTCATTCTTGGTTTGAAATAGGCCAGCGTGTCTTCTGTAATATAGTCATAACGAGCAAGCATCGCCGGAACCCGCTCGCCAATGGCAACGGGAGAAAACAGTTCCGTAAGCGAAGATGCAACGGCAACCAGCATGGAATAGTCAGAAACAAGGCTGATATAGCCATTCACCGCAAAGCGCGTTGCAGGAAGAGCCTGATTACGAGAAATCAGCAGCTCCGGGTCAACGCCAACACCTTCCGCCAGTTTGATCCACCGGGCAATGCCACCTTCAGACCCCTCTTCACCGTCGTGATCGATAATCCGTTTTCGCCATTCCCTGCGAAATTCCGGATCTTCCGAACGCGAGAGAATAAGTGCGTCCTTCTTGGGAATGATATATTGATAGCAATATCGGTTGAGCGCCCAGGCCTGCATTTGCGCTTTGGTGAGTTCACCCGCATTCATCAACTTATGAAACGGATGATGAATATGATAACGCGTCTCAAGCACATTGCGCAGTGCCTGATCAAACTCATCCCGGCTCAGCAAACTATCAAATCTGGTGTGACGTTGCAGTGTCAAACCCTCACCTCCATTCCATCGTAAGCAATCTCCCAGCCTCTGGAAGTCACATCCTGTTCTTCCCTGCTACCTTCTTCAAGTACCGGGTTGGTGTTATTGATATGGACAAATATCCGCTGTCCGAGGTTCACATCAGCGAGCGCGTCCATCGATCCACCCTCACCTGACATATACATATGCCCCATCCGGGCGCCTGTTTTTTCTCCCACACCGGTCTTTTGCATCTCATCATCGGTATAAACCGTTCCGTCGAACAACAGACACGATGCACCATCAATTCTGGTGAGCAAAGTTTCGTCCACCGCCGCACATCCCGGAATGTAGTAGGCTGTATCATGCGAGCCTGATTCACGAATGCCAATACCCACCGTATCACCGTCTTCAGTGCCGAAATTGCCTGTGGTTTGCCCTTCCTTCTCCATGAACAGAGCAACTTTACCGTGAACAGCGAATGTCTCGATCTCCAGTCCGATCTTTCCGTCAGGTCCTTCCAGCTCAATCTTTGACCCGAGCTCAAGCAATCGCCGTTCCACATATTCCGGGTTCAAAACCTTGAAAATCGGATTGGCGTCGAGCACTTCCATGACCCTGTGTGTTGCATAAAGTGTAAACGGCTGACGCTCGCGCAATGTCAAAAGACCTGCGATATGATCCACATCTGCATTGGTCAGAATAACACATGATATGGGCGTGGAGCGCAGCGGCGCACCAGCAGCTGGCGCAAGCTCCGGATTTTCTGCAATCTGTTGGCGAATATCTGGTGAAGCATTAAACAGCGCCCAATTCGCGCCACTAGCACTGGCTGCTATACTCGATTGGGTTCTGGCTTTGAAACCTGGCTTACCGGATCGAACCGCACTTGAAAGCGGTGCATTACAATTCCATTGGGGAAATCCACCACCCGCTGCTGATCCAACTACTTTAATGCGCATATCGAAATAAATATCTGAAAAATGGACAAAAAAAAGCACTTGCTAGCAACGTCACCACGTCACATCTGCAAGTGCTATCTTTTAAAAGGTTACTTGCGCTTGCAGGAACCGATTTCCGCAGGCAGGTAACGAGAAATTTCGAAACCAGCGTTTACGCCGCTCATTACAGGTTTTTTCCAGGCTTTCATGATTATCTCCTTAAGAAAACTCCAAGGACGAGTATTATACATTTCAGCTTTCGAGTAAAGGGTACCTTAGTACACACTAACGTTAGAAATATTACCCGTTGTTATTTAACCGGGTTTCCCCTTGCGGGCCAGAAACCCTTTCGATGGGTTATACGCATAAATTGCCAGGCCCAGAAAGACAGAAGTGCAGACCAAAACAACAAGAAAAGCCTCGAGATTAAACTTCCCGTACATGGCATATCTCACCAGTTCCACCGCATAGGTGAAAGGGTTCAGAACGCAAAGCTGATAGAGAAGATCGCTGGATTCTTTCATACGCCAAAGCGGGTACAAAGCAGATGACATGAAGAACATCGGAAAGATGACAAAATTCATAACACCAGCGAAGTTTTCAAGCTGCCGGATTGCTGAAGACAACAACAATCCCAAACTCCCCAACATCAGACCGGAAAGGATAAGCGCCGGTAAAACGGTAACATAACCGCTGAACGGAATATCCACGCCCCAGCCATAAGCGATGATCAGGAAAACATAAACCTGAACAATGGAGATCATAACCCCGGCCATGAGCTTACTCATGAGCAGATACCATCTGGGGAACGGACTGATCAACAAAGACCGCATGGCACCGGTTTCCCGGTCATAGACCATGGAAAGTGAGGACTGCATGCCGTTGAACAGCTGGATCATTCCCAGAAGACCGGGCGTGATATAAACTTCATAAAGGATATAGGTCTCATAGGGTGGAATGATTGAAACACCCAAGACGGAACGGAAACCGGCCGCAAATATGAAAAGCCAGACCAGTGGCCTAACCAGTGCCGCGATAAATCGGCCGCGTTGCTGGATGAACCGCAGACCTTCGCGCCAGATGATGCCGGTAAAGCAGATGAAATAAGCTGATGCACTCAAGCGGGTCATGGGGCAAGCTCCAGTCCCGCACCACTCTTCGTGATATTCTGGAAGGCAGAAGTAAGATCCTTTGCTTTTCCCATTTTCAGAATATCGCCATAAGTTCCAGCTGCCAGAACCTTACCCTGATGTAGGACTACTGCATCATCTTCATCCATGATTTCATCAAAGAGATGGGTTGTCCAAAGAACGCCGATCTTCTCGTCCCGAACCAATCCCCGCACATGTTTGATCAATTCCTGCCGCGCAGCCACGTCAAGCCCTACTGTTGGTTCATCAAGCAACAACAACCGGGGCTGATGGATCAGTGATCTTGCAATTTCCACGCGTCTAACCTGCCCACCAGAAAGCGTGCGAACCTTGTCCTTCGATCTGTCAGCCAGACCTGCACGATCAAGCTCAATCTCGATCCGCTCATTCGCAACCGACTTGGAGATACCGTAAAGGCTCGCATGATATTGTAGGTTTTGCCGGATACTGAGTTCCAGATCGAGGCTGCGATTTTGAAAAACCACACCGAGCTGGTTGAGCGCCACCATCGGCTCTTTTCGCACGTCAAATCCATTGACGGAAATAGAACCACTGGTGTTATCGTACAAACGGGTAATCAGTGACAGAAGCGTTGTCTTGCCGGCTCCATTCAAACCCAGCAAACCGCAAATCCTGCCATTGTGCACGTCAAGGCTAACGTCCAGCAGAACCTTCTTTGAACCAAAAGAATGGCTAACATTTTCCACCGATAACGCCAAAGCCGGTGGTTGCTGGTGTGACATGCTGTTCAGCTCTTAATACTCAACTCTACAAACAGTCACACCATAATGGTCAGTCTTAGCGGACTCAACCCGTCAGTGACGGTGATAATAAATATGTCCGTATCTGTCGCGGTGACCATGACGGTGGCCACGATGATGGTGACGACCATAATATCTGCCACTGCGATATCTGTAACCACTTCTATGATATCCATAGGAGCGATAGCGATGTTTGCGATATTTCTTGTGGTGCCTGTAATGACCATAGGCGATAGCGCCGCCAATGATCGCCCCGGCAATGATCGCAGCCCGCTTGTGTCGTGCATCAGCTGTAGTCACATTGGATGTGTAAACCGGTACGGCTACGGCTAAAGCCAAAATTGTTCTGGTAATAAAATTACTTAAAGACATTTGCATCGTTTCTCTCCGCCACGTGCTTCGGTTTCACCCTCACCGAATTTAATTTCAACACGATTTTATGGCGGAGGCAAGGCGAATTTACCAATCGTCAACTCTTGGCAATGGAGGCCTTGCAGTCTCACAAATGGCAGAATTCCTTGGTTGCTGATGCAAAAGCGCTCAGGGAATCCATTTCAGATGCCATTCAGTATCAAGCCGTTAAATCAGGCGCCTGAACCGGTAAATTGCTTCGGCAAAGTCTGCCAGGAGTGACCAGCTGCCATCACACAAGTCATGCCGTTAGACATAGTCATGGTCACCGTCCATGTGCCCTTCTCAGACACATAAATCTCGAAGGCTTCTGTACTTTTTTGCGAAATGCCAAGACCGATGGGAACTTCCTTGTAGCGTTCCTTCAAAACCTCAGCCAGTTTGTCCCGCTTACCACATTTAGCAAGTGCCGCCTGCGAACTGGGCATGCCAATCGCAAGGCTAGCGGTGAAACTGACCGCTAATGTTATGCTTATTTTCAGTAGGTTTTTCATACCTTCTCCGTTTCCAGCTTGCGCGCATTTCCAACGGAGCGATATTAATAAATGTTACCTGGACGCCAGAAATGTGGGCTTAGCCACCATATTTTTCAAACTGCTCTCCACCCGACTTCTTCTTTTTTAAAAGCCTGCGCCCGTATGGTTAATAAAATGTAAAGATTTCACCCAAAGTGACCAAGTTCTCAAATCCGGTGATTATTACCCCGTTTCACCAGTTACACGTAACTTTGGTGCTTAGAATCCAATTCGGCGATTCTTGATGGGTAGCGCAGCTAAATGGAGACTATTTTCTCCACAATGCGTCGTCCGAACTGGTGAGTCGGCCCCTCCCAATGAGGTGAAAGCCTGCCACCATCATAAGCCGGAGACAGCCGCCCTTCCTGCAAGCGCTCCAACATGTCGATGTCTTCACGGTTCAGGCTGTCCCACATTTCGATGACGGACTTTCTTTCCGTTTCATACTTGTCAGACGTTGCAGCGTCACCAATCAGAAACACATGCAATTCTTCGCGGGTGACATCGGGTGCTACCGGATAAGAAACAAGCAGTGTGAACTGATCGGGATAGACCTCGGCTGCGAAATGAGGAAAACACAAAAACCATAGGCCGCGCTGCGCATCTTCCTTCGGCAAATTCGGATAATGCGGGAGGTTGTCGCCCCGTCCCTCTTCCGTTTCAGGGAAGATATAGTCATTATAGAAAACATGGTTGTCCCACTCACCTGACCATCGAAGGTTCATGGGTGCAAATTTCAAAAGCCTGGGGTGAACCGCAAATACATGGTAGCCTTCCATGTAGTTTTCATAGACAAGCTTCCAGTTGGAACGGATTTCAAAATCAAGCTTTCCCGCCCAGCGTATGGCTGAAAAATCATAGTTGGTTGTCCGGTTCAACAAGGGTGCAAGCCATTCATTGACCGGCTCTGCATCACCGGAAATATTGACGAATATGCAGCCGTTCCATACTTCCACCCGCACCGGCATCAAATCCAGCTTGTCACCACCGCCATTCTCAAACTTGTCCATTGTATCAGGCCCATTGAAATGAGGCCGGCTGCGAAGATTTCCGTTAAGGCCGTAATTCCAAGCATGGTAAGGACAGGTGATCGATGACTTGTTGCATGGGTCACGCACAAGTTTTGCGCCGCGATGCCGGCAAACATTATGAAAAGCCCTAACAGTCCCATCCTTGTCACGGGTCAGAAATAAAGGCGCGCCTCCGATTTCAATGGGTTTTATGTCACCTGTATTCAGTATCTCCGCTTCAGCGCCTGCGAAAACCCAGGACCTGCGGAACACCCGTTCCTGCTCCAATTCCAGCCATTCCTGTGACCAATAGGCTGAATTCGGCAGGCCGGATGCTTCTTCAATCGGTGCAAAGGCCTGATCGTAACCCTCCTCTCCCAGGATGGATTTCGCACGATCCACAAAATTCATATCCGCAGCTTTAGCATCCATGAGCACCTCCCTCGGTCACCACTGCAAATTTGGTATATACGTGGGGAAAAGTTGGTGTCATATTTCTCCGGCTGTCAAGAAATTTTCAAACGATCCCGGGCAGCAATCAGTACTCAAAGGGGAACTTGAAATCCAATGACTGAATTTTCTCATTTGTTTTCGCCAATTCAGTTGGGTTCAACCAGGGTCAAGAACCGCATCTTCAATCCACCGCACGGGACTACCTTGGGCCACCACGGTCAGGTAACCGATGAGCTCATTGCCTACCACGAAACCCGGGCAAAAGGTGGCGTGGGCATGATTGTGATCGAAGGCATGACCTTCCATGAAACCTACGATTACAAAGATACATTTTTATATGCCGGTGACGATGCGGTCATTTCCGGCCTCGAGCGACTTCACAAAGCATGCCAGTCTCACGACGTACCTGTACTCGGCCAATTGTTTCATGCAGGACGCGCAGTCCGGTTAAGTCGGGATGGTTCAAAGCCCCTTTCCTACTCTGCTTCCAGCGTTGCGGATGAACGATACCGTACTATCCCCGTTGAAATGCCAAACGCCATGGTCTGGGAGATCATTGAGGGTTATGTGGATGCAGCTGGCCGAATTGCCGAAGCTGGTCTTGATGGCGTGGAAATCCTGTGCGGGTTCGGTTACCTGATCTCACAGTTTCTAAATCCCCATACCAATCAACGCGAGGATGAATTCGGTGGTTCGAGGGAAAATCGAAGCCGTTTCCTTAAAGAGATACTCCAGCGTTGCCGAAGCCGCCTCGGAACTGAGAAAACTTTGGGCATCAGAATTTCAATTTCTGAGCTAACCAGCACCAGCATTGCACCTGAAGAAATGCTGGAGATCTGTCAGTCGATCGATAATGAAGGCCTGGTTGACTATTTCTCCGTGATCTCCGGTTCTTCAGCCGCACCGGAAGGTTGGATCAAGGTTTTCCCGCCAATGGCAATCGAGCCGGGATTTGTGTCTGCAGACGCCGCCAAGCTGAAGAAAACGGTCAAAGCACCTGTGTTGGTGACCGGCCGCATCAACCAACCGCAGATTGCTGAGCAAATCCTGTCCGACGGTCATGCTGATATGATCGGGATGGCAAGGGGTTTGATTGCTGATCCGGAATTGCCAAACAAGGCACACTCGGGCCTTACAGATGATATCCGCGCTTGCGTGGGCTGTAATCAGGCTTGCGTCGGTCACCGCCTTGCCCATTTCCCCGTCTCCTGCATCCAGCATCCAGTCACCGGGCGCGAGTTGGAATTGGGAACCATAACGCCCGCCAAGGCACCGCTGAATGTGATGATAGTGGGTGGCGGCCCGGCAGGCATGAAGGCAGCAGCAATCGCTGCCCAACGCGGTCATTCCGTTTCTCTATATGAAAAATCAGGCCGGCTCGGTGGTCAGGTCAATCTGGCTCAAGCCCTGCCCGGGCGGGCTGAAATTGGAGGTGTGATCACCAATCTGAAGCGCGAACTGGAAATTGAAAATGTCCAAGTCCACCTGAAAACGGAAGCGACCGCAGAGCTCATCAGGACCAAAGCACCGGATGCAATTATCATGGCAAGCGGTGCAAGCGCTCAGATCCCGCAAGCAGAAATCGATGACGCCCATGTGGTTGATCACTGGTCAGTCATTGAAGGAAAGGCCAATGTGGGTTCCCGGGTCGTGGTCGCAGACTGGGCTTGTGATTGGTCAGGACTGGGAATTGCCGAACAACTAGCGCGCAATGGTTGCCAGGTGCAGCTAGCTTCCGGCGGCACAGTTGCAGGTGAATCAATCCAGGGCATCGTACGCGACCACTGGATCGGCGAACTGCACAAGCTTGGTGTGAAAATGATCCCTTATGCACGGTTTGTTGGCGCGGATGATGACACCGCCTATTTCCAGCACATGATCAACGGCGAACCAATCATATTTGATGAAACAGATACGGTCGTTACATGCTACGCTCCAAAATCCGAAACCCCTCACCTCGGTAGCCTGGAAGAATTTCAGGATAGAATAATCACCATCGGTGATGCCCTAACCCCCCGCACAATTGAAGAAGCAGTCCTTGAAGGCTTTCGGGCTGCAATGAACATTTGAAAAGAGTTATCAAAACGCCTACCACGCACATGTCAGCAGTTTGGACGGTTCTGCCACAAATCATACTACTGCAAAGTATCCACATCCTGCTGAAGCACCTGATATTGAGCTGTGAACACTACCGCATCACCCGGTGCCAGAAACTCCCAATTCCCGTCATTTCCAGTGTCGGTAGAATCGCCCAGCGGTGGATTATCAACCGAGATCACTTCGTTTGCAGGAACTGGAACAGGCCCAGCAGCATTATGGCTCTCCGAGAGCCCAATATCTGTGATGGTCTGATTACCATTATTGGTCACAGTGTAGGTGTAGGTGATAATTTCACCCGCTTGCACGTTCACCGTCCTGTCGGCAACTTTTGACACTGTAAGTGAAGGGTTTGCAGCGATTGTGGTGGTCACCTGTGATATCTGCGGCGTCCCGCCAGTCTCATCTGTTGTTACGGAAATAGAATTCACCAGATTATTCGCGTCATCCATCTGCGCCTGTGTCACCACATGGCTTGCTGTGTACGTCCAGGTCTCCCCAAAATCCAGAACGTTGTTACTGTCCGTATCCCCAGCGGGGCCTGTTAGTGAAATCGGAGTATTGGCTCCATTCTGGCTCAGAACGTCGACAGGGGTCACATTGTTGAGTGGCGCCCCACCCGTATTCACCACCGTAATCGTATAGTTCAACGTTGTGGGCAAGCTCGTAACATTCAACACGTCCACCGCTTTGGATACGCTGAACCCGGGATCAGGATTTCCCGTCACGGTCATCGTAAAGGTAGCGACAGAATCTGTATTAGAGCCATCATTGATAGACAAACCTTCCTGATCAGCGATCACATAGGTGACCGTTTCAATGGCTGTTTGCCCCGGTGCAAGATCATTGTGGACCCCATTGGGATCATACACATAGCTTCCATCGGGCTGCACAGTAAGCAGCGCCCCGCTTGCAAGCGTGATTGTGGTGCCCCCTACTGGTATCGGCGTACCATCCACACTGGTAACAATCAGATCGGCATCATCCTGATTGTCAAAGTCTGTACCGAACCCGTCATTGTCACCAATAAGATTGCCGGAACCGGTGTTATCTTCATCGGTGGTATTCGCGTTGTCAGTCGCAATCGGAGGTGTGTTAAACAGCAAATCATCAATAGCGATTACCTGAAACGACGGATCACCATCATCGTTGGATGCCGCAATGTGAGAAACGGTAATTGTTGTCACAGGCTGGGTGTATTCAACACTCAGAAGACATTCATTAGCGTTTATGGAATCACAGAATTGCTCGTTGGTATTGGCAATGCCGGTCGCCGGATTATAGACAATCCCGGTGCCGGTCACCGCAGACGGAAACCCGTTATTTGAAGTCAGGTTGATCTGGTCATTAAAGGTAAGCGTTGTGCCACCGTCAATATCAATAACCGGAAACCGCAGGTTATATACTGGCTCGGAAAAAGTCAGCGTTATGGAATTGAAAACACTCCCATTGTCGATTGCCGCATCCATTGAAGAAAACAGGATACCAAAAAATCCGTTACTGCTGCCTCCCGAACTCAACACCAACGAACCATCAGTTCTGCTGCCTGCTATAGATCCTGAGGCCGTGACGCTGACGCCATCGACAGTGCCGGTATCCGTTCCACCCACTGCAAAATCTGTATCAAACCGGTCATCCCAGCGATAGAGCGTGTCCGCTCCCAGTGCAGTACCGGGCATCAACAAAGACAAGCAACCGGAAACAACCATCGCCAATGGAGCTGAGACTGCTAACGATTTAATTTTGTCAAATGCCAACTTTTTGCCCAGATAAAGTTGAGGAACAACAACCACACTCCGGCCTCTCCCCGATTGAGACCGCACAAGGCAGCTATCAAATGATCTGTACCAAAGGCTTAGCAGGATCACTTGCATTGAATGCCTGACCTATGGTTACCCGCTCCACCTTGTCTGAAGCTGTCAGGCTGTTTTGTGTGATGTGGTTGAATCGGACGCTATTGGTGGCGGCACCACGAAAAGTCGATACTGGGTTTCGTAAAGCAGGGTTTAGAAGCAATACATAGGTTAGTTAAACTCAATCACCTTTTGACTTGTGAATACAAATGTGCGATGTGCACGCCCATGACTAATATGAAACTAACCTTTGCTGCGATTATTTGCCAATCAGAAATGTTTGGCAATGGCTTGAATCTCCGGGATTTGGGAACGCGGCGGTGTGTTTTGTAGAATAGAATATTCACATATTCAAAACTGACCAGGCCGCTTCCATCCGAAGCGGCTTTTTTTGTGCGAGAAGACAGATGATAGAGATAAAAACAATAGAAGATGTTCTACCTCATATTGAGCCAGACACGGGGATATTTGTTTCCGAAAGAGACAAATACACCGTGATTGACTACGCCTATGTGACGGAAAATACATTCACTAATCCAATTACACTGGAGTGCCGTGGTTTGAAGTTTGACAAGGATGGTGCGCTGATCGCTCGTCCATTGCACAAGTTCTTCAACTTGTTCGAACGCCAATCCATCGACGACATTGATTGGGCTCAACCCTACACTGTATTCGACAAGTTGGACGGCTCCATGGTTCATCCCTGTGTGCTCGACAACCAGATTGTTTTCATGACGAGAGGTGGAATTAGCCCACAGGCCAAGGAAGCCCTTCAGCACGCATCACAGGCAGTCTTGGATCTGTGCGAAGACATGATCAAGCGTCAGCTCACCCCGGTCTTTGAATATACCGGGCCACAGAACCGTATTGTACTTGCTTACGATCAACCGGAGATTACGCTTCTGGCAGCACGTCATTTGCACTCCGGGCAATATCGCAATGTGAGTGAGATACGTAACGAGGCTGACCGTTTTGGCGTCGCTTCAGTGGCAGAGATTTCTCCTCCGGGGAATTCCAAGGACAGCTTTGATGATTTCTACAAGGCTTCTTTGTCTCAGGAAGGCATTGAAGGGTATGTAATCTGCTTCGAAGACGGGCATCGTGTGAAGTTGAAGACTTCGGCCTATGCGTTAAGGCACAAGGCTTTGTCTTCGCTTGGCAATGAGAAGAACGTCTTGAAGTGGATCATTGAAGACATCACGGATGATATTCATCCATTGCTGTCTGAAGAAAAGTCCAAGAGCCTTAAGGCCTATGAGAACAGTGTGCGTTCGGGGATTATGGTCAAACTTTCTGAGCTTGAAAGCTTCTATGAAGATAACAGGCACCTTGAGCGTCGTGACTATGCCATGACTGTAAAAGAGAAGGTTGATCGTCGTTTCCAGCAAACGGCTTTTGCCCTGATGGATGGCAAGGAAGGTTTGCCAGGCATCATGAAAATCCTCAGCTGGGCAACACATAGCGTGGAGCGTATTGATAGTTTGCGTGATGTGATCGGCATGACGTGGGAGATTGATGTGCCGGCAGATCTGGAATAGCGGCTTAGGCCCATTTCCGAACGACAACAATTGAGGGCTTTGACCGTCAAAAGCGGTTTCAAAGCCCTCTTTCTATGGCGCGAAGTATGCTGAAGCGGAGTTTTCCTGTTCGGCCGGGAAGTGCAATAACAAATCGAACCCTGCCATGCTTGGAGGTTTTGGCGAAGCCCGCCAGTGTGCTGACACCATCCAGAGTTCCCGTTTTGTAGCGTGAACCGCGTTTGGTTCGTTTCATCAATTCAGCATGCGATTCAAAGTGATCAAGCAGTTTGGTCAGCCCTTTGGCTGTTAGCCGGTTTTTCTTGCTGATACCTGACCCCTCCAGCAATTTGATGCCATCGTTCAATTGATGTTTATTCAACTGTTCATCAAGCCGGGAAAGAGATTGTTCTATGCTCACCGGACCGGCAATCTCATGAGCACCCGCTTCAAGGAAGAGTTGATTGGCAATATAATTGTTTGAACCAAGCATCATTTGGCGGACAATCTCAGAAAGCGGACGCGACTGACGATGCACAAAGACCGGTTTCAACCCCTCTCCTATTGTGCCAATTGAAATATCACCTGCAACCTTACCGCCTGAACGTTTGATGAAAGCGGAAAGCAGTTCACCAGCGTATAATGAACTGATCTTTGGGTCCTCTTGCGTGAGGCTGATACGGCTACGCCCGTTAGGACCCCGCTTTCTGAACTGGCTTATCGCAATCGGCGTGATAGGCGTCTGCTTCTCTGCCGAGCGCACAGACTTACCCTTCCGGATTGCGTGGATCGTGTTGAAGTTGACCGCAAGCGCTGAGTTCAACGCGTTATACGCTTCATCATTGTTTTCAATACCGGGTATCGTCAGGCCTTGCGGATAATAGCTGGTATCTAGAACAATAGATTTGAATGGTTTTTTGCCCGTGGCCTTCAAGAGCTTAGGCGCAAGCAAGGCCAATTCTTCAGAAACCAGATACGGATCACCACCTCCGCGCACATACAAGACGCGATTGGAATCCATGTAAAACTTCGTCTCAAAACGATAGTCTTCTCCCAGTACCTCCAACGCCAGCCAGGCGGTAACAATCTTGGCGACGGATGCGGGAACAAAAGGCTTGTTGGCGTTCTGGGAAACTAGCGTCTTGCCTTTTTCATCCAGAACGAACACCAGTCCGTTGGGCGCAAGTCGTTTAACCCGATCCTTTATGCCAGCTTCAGCTGAAAAGACGAGAAAGACGAAAAACAGTAGTGCGTAGCCAATCCGAAACACTGAACACCCCTCAAGGCGATATGATTCTCGAATTGCATGATATTATGAAATCGCTCGTTTGACACGGACACCAACAAAGATTTGTTCAAGAGCTGTGCATGATCCGTTTGTCACATTAGCTCATATAAAATTCGATACCTGAGCGAACCGACACATTTTGTTTTCATAGAGTAAATCCGCAACCTCACCTGTTCTTGCCATATTAATTTCTTAGCCATTGCATGAAAGAACATCAGTAAAGTCGCCAACAGATCACAGATCTGCTACCAATTTTATCAGTTTCCCAAACGCTAGCCCGGCAATTCAAAACCATGCAACTTCACGTCGATAACTTCTTGAGTATCACCATCGGCATTCTGGTCTATTTTGCTGGCATGCACATCAATCGAAGCGTTAACTTCCTTCGAGAATACAACATCCCTGAACCGGTTACAGGTGGGATACTCGCTTCAGTCGCGGCTCTTGCTGTGTTTCAGCTAACAGGAACCGAGCTTGAATATGATCTCGCCATGCGTGATGTATTGCTGGTCTATTTCTTCACAGGAATTGGCCTCAATGCCCGTCTCAGCGATTTAGTTTCTGGTGGAAAGCCATTGGCTATCCTGTTGGTTTTGACGCTTGGCTACATTGTCATTCAAGACATAGTCGGAGTGGTGATGGCAACTTTTATGGGATTGCCAAAAGCTATGGGTGTCCTGACAGGTTCTGCCTCATTGATAGGAGGACACGGCACCTCTATTGCCTGGGCCCCTAAAATTTCAGCTAATCACGGTGTGCCTAATGCCCTGGAAGTAGGAGTTGCTTCTGCCACGCTGGGTTTGGTCATCGCCAGTTTGCTCGGTGGTCCGATTGCAAAATATCTACTGTTGCGTCACCAACTATCCGGCACGACGGACGACAAACCCGTGGTGGGACTTAGTCATGAGGATCAAGACGCGGAAAAGATCAACCACATCAGCCTTATGGCAGTCATACTCACACTTCATGTGGCGATCATTCTGGGGCACTTCCTCAACCAGGTCATCAATACGGCAGGCCTGAAACTGCCATTGTTTGTTTCTTGCCTGATGGTGGCAATATTGCTCTCAAACACCGTCCCCCATCTGCTTCCCAAACTACATTGGCCCGCGCGAACAAAGGCGCTCGCAGTCATTTCAGACCTCTCACTGAGCCTTTTCATAGCGATGTCATTGATGGGGATGCAGCTTTGGTCGATTGCCGATCTGGCAGGCCCCCTGTTGATTTTACTTTTGGTGCAAGCTCTGACGGCAGTTTTGTTTATTATCTTTATCCTGTTCCAACTCATGGGAAAGGACTATATGGCAGCTGTCTTGAGCGCCGGGTTTGCAGGCTTTTCACTGGGCGCCACACCAACAGCAATTGCCAATATGGCAGCGGTTACGAAATCACACGGCCCCGCCCCGACAGCATTCATAATACTTCCTTTGGTTGGAGCGTTCTTTGTTGATATTACAAATGCCTTTGTAATCCAGTTTTTCCTGGGATTATGATATTTTCACCGCAGCTTGAAGAGCAATTTGTATTGTCTGCTTCGCCTGAATTCGAACAATCTAGCGGTGCGAACTAACAGTTATTCCAGATAGTCCTCATCCAGATCATATTCGTCGCAGAGACGAAGATAGAATGGAGGATCAAAAACCTCTTTGAGATAATTGTTGGTGAATTCTTCACCCTCACTAATGTCTCTGGTTGCAACCAATGCAAATCTATCCTGGAGAAGGGTCCTGAAAACATCCTCAAGGTAATTTGGAGAAGAGCTCTCCAATTGGCCCAGAAAGGGAACCGCGAAATTTGTTGCAAGGTTCGCTCTCTCCGAGTGATTAATGAGAGCGCCTTCATCCAGGATTCTGATAACGGCGTCTGGAAAGTCCCTCATCCCAAATGTGTGAGTGAGTTCATATACAACTTTCTCTCGGGATAACGTCTTTAGCATCGATGTATAGGACTGTTCATCAAAGACCTCATACCTACCCGGCACATACCGCCAAACGGTTGAACCTTCTTTGATCTTTTCAGTAGCGAAAACACCCAAACCTTTATCGGTTGCTTTGCGAACCGCATAGCCACAACAAAAACCGTTTTGCATTTAAGTACTCTTTTCAAGCATGTTCCCAACTTGAACATACCTGAATTTTGGCAGTCGAAAAAGTGACGGTGATCTATTGCATTTGCTAAATAACTGCCGCTCGCATTGGAAAATTGCCGAGATTTTTTCCAATGGCAGCAGTGAGCCCAAAGTGGTCATTTTATCCTTAGATCTCAAATGGCAATTGTGCATCTAAAACAGGCACACAAATGGTTTGATTTTTTAGTCAGAAAAGTCTCTTGACTTGGGACCAGGATAATAATCTCTGTAGAAAACATCCTCTACCGGGCATTCGGGGTAAACCCATTTTTCCCAATTATTGATAATCCAACTAGTTGAGAGCATTTTTGTACCTTCAAATAAACATTCATTTGGTAGATGTACGCATTGGAGGCCAGCCTTGTAGCCAGTGACGGTAATCAAGCCTAAGGTTCTTTCTTGCCCTGCTGTGTCAAACAACATAAAGTCAACAATGTCCTCATAAGGCCATTCCCCAATCAATCTGAAAATTGCCCCTCGGCCAATTTTTTTTGCTTCGAGGTCAATCAGTTTTCCATAGGGCACGACATAGTCTGGATCCACAGGTCTTCCTTTTGTTTCTGACATCGTTTTCAATATCCTTAAACTCAAAAGTATTGCCGTTTACTCAAGGGATAGAAGTAGTAAACTATTGATTAGTTGGTAAGCTCGCATGTGCCTCACGGGTTAAAATGCAGACATTTGGACAATCCCCGCGAAGTACTTTTTTGTCCGCACACCTGCCGTTCAGCCCAAAATAAAAAAAATTCAAAAAAACTTATCCCCGCACATTCCGGCCATAGTATTATTGGTCCATCGCCTGTTCGTTGAACCCGCCGTGCCTAGCAACCACACAGGGTTTGGTGCAAGCTCAGTTTGTTTACCGAATGCAAACGAGGACAGGGACAGTGAGGCGTATGCTGGAGCAGGTTCGGGCTGTTCCACTGCTTGAAGGCCGGCCCCGTTAGCCTATATCGGGAGGCGGTTCTAAAAATCCTCACACGGGGCTTTCTGACGAGAGCCACACATACATTCATTAGAGGTTTTCTTCAGAAAGCCCCGCATGTTTGTAGTTATTGGGTCCAGGGAATGTGCAAACCTAAACCACTGTGCCGAACGGCTCGAGTGAATGATGAGGCTCGGAATAGTGAAAGAAACGAAATTGACAGAAATCGCTGAAAGGGCAACCCTCCCTCCGTGGCAGAGCAAGGTTTTGACGACCAGTCAAAACCGCAAGCTCGCGAACGGGCGTTGGGTCGGAGGCCCAACGAAGGCTAACAAAGTCGAGCGCTCGTCGGATGACGAGCAAGACTATTCAATGATGAGGCACACCATGACAAAACCCGTAAATTCACGCCGACATACGTTTCTTGATACGGCTCAGCGCCACCGGCGTAATGCCCAGATAGCGGGCTATCTCGTTTTGTGTCACCTGCTTGAACAAATCGGGGGTATTTTCAATCAGCCTCCGGTAGCGTTCTTCGGCAGAGAGGCACAGCAGTTCATATTCCCGCATTTCTTTCTTCATGCCGAACTTCAACAGGAAATCCACTACGGCTGCGGAGATTTCAGCATCTTGGCGACTGGCCTCATAGAGATCGCTGAACTTCAGGACGATAAGCTCACACGGCTTCAGGCATACAAGGCTGAAAGTACAAGCCTGCCCCGAATAAAGCGCGGTCAAGCTTCCAATATTATCACCGGGCAAAAGAAAGGATTTGATATGCTCCTTCCCATCCACAGACAGATAGTAAGCTTTCAGCAATCCACTTTTCACGATGTAGAGCGATTGGCTCAAATCACCTTGTCGGAACAGATGTTCATCTGCCTCTGCAACCAGGGGTTTGCCGTTTTTCAAAATGAATTCATTTAAATTCATGATTTTTAACCTGGGTTAATTCCTCAACCTGAATTGGTGTCTACCCTGATTTCAAATAGTGCAAAACCAAATTTTTTCAGGAACCAAATATGAAGCCAGTTGATAAACACATCATCATCACCGGAGGCGCATCCGGAATAGGCCTGGAGCTTGTCAGGCAACTCTACAACGACAACACCATTTCTGTCATCGCTCGTCCGTCTTCCCGGTTAGACCGATTGCACGACGAATTTAGCCGTATAAATGTCTTCGAAGCTGATCTCGCAGATCTAAGAGCGGTTGAAAAAGTAGCGGACCAACTGATCAAATCTGACCGAAACATCGATGTGCTGATCAACAATGCAGCCGTTCAACATACACCGCATTTTCTCGATGATGATTTTCGGCTGGAGACCATCAAACGCGAAATCGACATCAACTTTACATCGGTCTGTACGCTGATTTATCTTCTGCTTCCCGGTCTGATCAAGGATGATCCGTCCATCATCCTCAATGTGAACTCAGGCCTTGCCCTTGCGCCTAAAACCAGTTCGGCGGTTTATTGCGCCACGAAGGGTGCGCTCAACATTTTCTCCCAGTCGCTGGGATATCAGCTTGAAGAAACCAACATTGAGGTGAAACAGGTGTTCCTGCCTCTGGTTGACACCGCGATGACCAAAGGTAGAGGTAAGGGAAAGCTGTCCGCTGCACATGCCGCATCTGAAATCATCGCCGGTCTACCCGCCTCAAGTCCGACAACCGATATCGGCAAGGTGAGGCTTTTGAGATTGATAAAACGCCTCTCCCCCACCCTTGCATCCAGAATCATGAAGGCGGCCTGAACCATGAAACCACTTCTCAAGGTAATGCTCATCCTGGGAGCAATTTTTGCCATGACTTTCGTTGCTGGTCGGGTCTTTGGAATTCTGACCGTTGAAAATATAAAAGCCTGGCTGGAACTGGCAGCAAGCATTGATCCCCTATGGCTTGCAGGAACGGTGATACTGCTCCTCTTCATTGATTTGTTTGTGGCAGTGCCCACTCTGACAATCACCATACTGGCTGGTTTTTTTCTGGGTTTCCCTTTGGGCGCAGCTGCAGCTTTAGCGGGGATGTCTTCTGCTGCCTTTGTGGGTTTCGCCATCAGCCGTATCTGGGGTGACCGGCCGACAGCCATGTTGATTCGCGATGCCAGTGAACGTGAAGAAATGGCACAAAGCTTTCAGCGCAACGGTCCCGTCATGATTGTCCTTTCCCGTGCAGTACCAATCCTGCCCGAAGTGACCGCATGCATGGCCGGTGCCACAAACATGGCTTTCGCTCGGTATCTTGTTTTTTTCGGAATAAGCACAATCCCGTATGTTCTGATCGCATCTTACGCAGGCTCGATCAGCTCGGTCGAGAGCCCACAACCGGCAATCTTAGCGGTTTTGTTCCTTTACGCCACATTATGGGGCGGATGGTATCTTTTTCAAAGAAAGTCACGATCAAAGCCAACCGCCTGAAAAGTGTATATTCAGATAACCCGATACTCAGCGGCAGACTGCCGTTGAGTGATCATTCCAGATACGCCTTGCAATAGAAGAGGAAACGGCCTTGTAAATCAGATACATGGTGTCTTCTTTCTTCGGAAACTTGACTGTGCTCCCATCCACATCGGTAAACCCCACCTCCATCTGGGTCTTGATGCATTCTGCCAGGATCGTTGCGGAGTCTTCGAACGAAATCCCGTCATCGGGTGCGTGACCACATTTTTGGGCGATAAAGATCCAGTCATGAATGATGTAGCCAAGAGCATAATGCCAGGGGTCAAATCTGGCACTGCCATGCAGGATACGCGGGATGGAACCACCATCCGTATCCATTAATCTCGGTTGTATCACCTGCCCCCCATGCCTGATAAACCGGAACGGGTTTTGAGTATTGGGCTCAAACAGAAACTTCGGGGTCTTATCGTCATCCATGAGCCCGTTCCAGGTCACATTCGGCAAACCTTCGAAACTTCCTGACTGGGTGTTTCGATAAAGCCGGTCAGCCGCAAACAATGTGAGAAGGGACTCAGCACCTTCAGGACCGGCTTCAGGTGAATTTTCCCGTTCTATTTCCTCGTTAATCTCTTTCGCCAACTCAGGGTCAAACATCGCATCGGAAAGGGCTTGTAATTCAGATATCGTGCTGGTCAATTTGCTGCTCCGTGTTGCTACCAGTGAATATTTGTTCGCGTGTCCCCAAACCCCTTTTCAACCAAATTCGTCATCAAATTTTTCCGGTTCCGCATCCCTCCTTCCCTTTCGCAAATCTGCGTTGCTCACAGCTTCTCCAAACTCAAATCCGGTAAGCTCCTCGACCTTTGCCACAGTTGTGAGAAAGTGCTCCATCAACGCCAGCTGATCATCTTCAACCAGGGATTCATTGCCATCCCTCTTTTGCATGGTTTTTGTCTGGTCTGCTTTCAAAGCCAGTGATTTGAGTTTTCCAGCTTCAGACCAGACCAGAACCTTCCAGAACACAAGCGGCACCTGAATTTCCATTTCCCCGGTTTTGTCGGAATATACCGGATCATCAGCTTTGAAGACCGGACCAGTGAACAACGACACTTTCGTGTCCATCGCCCAGGCATTCCTCAAGATATAGTTTTCAATCCCCTGCCAAAGCCTTCCTTCCTTCTGACCAAGAAGCGACTTTGCTTTGCCCTGGTTAAAGGCACTTGTCTGTGGGGCCGCGTTTGTCCAGTGGAATGTGTCACGCTCTGCTATCAACGCATCCGCCTGTGACCCCCAACACGGGTCGAGCCGTTTCACCAGATGTCCCCGGTCAAAATTTGGCGTCTCGTCCAGATTTTCATGACCATTGGCATCCACAAGCTTATTGGGCATGCTTTTGTAAAACTGCTCGAATGTCTGATGCTCCAGATCAATACGCGTTTCGATGGCCCATTTATCCGCTTCCGCACCCGTCATGCTTTCAGCAAAGGCAGTCGATGCCACGTCGTACTCGTAGAACTCATTTGTTTTTCGACTGTATCCCACAAGGCTCTCGCCGTGGATATTCACGGCTGTATAAAAAGCTAACCGCCGATCTTTGTTCATCGCGACAGAAAAGTGCTGATATCGCAATTCCCAGTCATTCTGGCCCGGCACCACCTTTTCCGGCTTTATGCGCGCAAGCTGATCACGTTGTCTCGTTTTCATCTCCGGTAAGGGAACAATAAAACCATCGATGAAATCGGGACGATAGCCTGGCTTGATCAACGTGGCGTTGGTGTTTTCTAGACTGTGAGTGACTGCAGTTGTGTTGGAAACGTCATCCTTTGTGCTGTAAGTTCGCGACTTTCCACTGGCGCCAGGCAAATTTACTGAGACTTCAAGTGGAATGGTCCAGGTCATCCCACCTTCTTCATTGGGGCGAGAACCATAAGCAAAATCTGCAGATCCCTTTCTGGAGACATGAACCGGTCCACTGATCAATTCCGGAAATCCCTGAATGCCCTTCTGCAGAAGATCACCGATCAAATCGCTCTGATGCGAATTCAAGCCCGATTGCAAGTCGCGCAGTGCTCGCACAATTCTACTGATCCGGATGCCCTCATTGACAGTTCGCGGTAGATATGAGCTGTCACCTGCCCAGGCATGGGTTCCACCCCAGTGATGAAGTGCGACCGGTTGCCAATTGCTGTTGAACGCTGGAGAACCCGAAGAACCAGGTTCGGTGTCAGCCACATAATGAAGCGCCAGTTCGTGCCGACCGACAATCCGGTTTTCCCTGAGCACCACTTCCTTATGACGGCCTGCGGGATGCTGAATGATGGTTACAAAGTCACCGAGCGCATGTTTGGTGCCTGAGTCAGACAATCCACACCAGCCGAAGGATGAAACAGGTGCATTGCCACTCACCTGCTCCCCGATGGCAACAACAGTCACATCCAAACCATCAATACCATCAGTAAAGAAAAATCGTTTTGGATCGAGACGGAATGTAGCCGTTTCCTTTTCGGTGCCATTGAGTGCTATCTCAAAATTGAACTCCGCAAGAAAGCTATCTGCATGTGCAGGTGTGGGGATCACATGGTTATTGGTAATCAGCAACTTCTCTGAACACAGAAATCCCGTTCCAATCGCCCGTCGGTCCAGCGTAATAATTCTCGAAACGGCCTTGGCGACCTGCAGCCCTCGTTCCATATAGGCGACGGGCACGAAATCGATGGTGGAACCCTGTATAGCCTCAGGCCCCAGGGTCAGACTTTCTGCCGCCGCAGGTCCGGGACCGGGGCTGCGTAGTTGCTCACTCATTATTTTTGCTATTTGGGGGGCAACCCGGAAATTACGCTCAATCGCTGCTTCCATCCGATCATCCTGATCTTCCGCTGCAGCGGGCATTCCCTTTTGTACGCAATCAAGCGATTTGAGCATTTGCTGCTCTGTCTGCTTGATCCTGTTTCTAAAAACCTTCTCTAGTTCTTGTTCTTTTTCCATGATGACAAATCCTGTTGCATTTGCCGCCCCGGTTTAAATCGAAGATTATCAAGTACTATGTTTTTTATTTGAGGTTATCACAAATCAGCACGTACATACACGTGAATTACAAGTATTCTTCACTTTTTGTTTGCCGATATAACAAAATCACGGATAGACCACGCGGCTGGGCTTAAAAATGTCTGTCTGTCTTAAATGTCACGGATTTTATTTTTTGAGCGCTTTAGTTACAACTTTGACCGACGTGCTAAACAGAGTTGCACACTTTATGCTTGAAGCAGAACGGAGCCTTGCAGATGGTTAAGTCAATTCTTGTCACCGGTGGCGGATCGGGTATCGGCGCAGGCCTCGCCCTGAACCTCGCTAAACGCGGGTGTCGGGTTCTGATTTCGGGACGCAGGCAATCTTCGCTTGATGCGGTTGCCAGCCAATCTCCAAACATCACCACATGCAAGGCTGATGTGACTCATATGGACGATCTTAACAAACTCGCCGGAAGTTTCGCTCAACTCCCCGGCCCTCGCGCGCTCTTCCATGGTGCCGGCTATTTTCAACTGGGCAAGCTGGACGTGCTTTCCGCTGAGGATTGGCAACACTCCTTTGAAACAAACGTCACTTCACGCTGGCGATTAAGCACTCTTTGCGCACCACATCTGGAAGGTGGCAGGATCCTGTTTGTGGGATCAGATTCCGGCAGGAACGTCCGCGTTGGAGGTGCTGCATATTCCGTCGCTCAATCAGCGTCAGAAACCCTCAGGCGTGCATTACAGGCAGAATGGGCGGATCGGGACATTGCAATTTCCGCTTTCAAACCGGGGCTGGTGGATACAGAGATGGTACAAGGATTCCTCACTAGATCAGAAGACGAGTTCCCTGCCCGTTCGGCCTTTCAAAACTATATGGATCGCGGTGAATTCGTAACGCCGGAAAAAGTCGGCAAGTTTGTTTCATGGCTATTGCTGGACGTGGATGCCGAACGTTTTGCTGCAAACGAATGGGATATCCGCGATACAGATCACCATTCGCAGTGGCAAAACGGCTAACCCTGCTTATTGACGCAATGAAAGCACACCAGCAACCACGATTATTGTGATCCCTGCAATCGAAAGCAAATCCGGGACTTCCGCAAAGAATATGAAACCCCACAAAACCGCGAACCCCACATAGGCAAAGTCAAAGGTGCCAATTATTGTGGGCCTGCCATATTGGTAGGCAATTGCCGCTCCCACACTTCCGATCAGGATTGCGATTGCCAGCAGTGTTATGGAAAACCATTCCGCATTTCCCATTTCGGCCCATGGTCCCCACATAAATCCGTCACGGGTTTCAGGCGCGATGATCAGAATACCAACTGCAGCTACAGTCCCCACAACGATGAAACTCAAATTGAGGGCAATGGAAAGGATGATAGGATGTACCATCTGACACTTCGTTCGGGTCAGGATCATTGCCAAAGCGTAGAGTACAGCTGATATGAGCGGTAAGAGCGCATAGAAATTGAAGTCTTCCGCATTGGGTCGCAGGATCAACAATACCCCGAGAAAACCGATCATCACCGCAAACCAGCCTGAAAAGCTGATCCTGTCACCAATTAACAGGCTCGAAAACAAAGTGATGAATATGGGCAAAGTGTAATAGGCTGCGGCTGCGATCGATAACTCCAGATGAGGCAAAGCCATATAGTAGGCAATCCACATCCCCACCAGCATCGCACTGCGGAGGACAGTCCATCCAAGTGCGGGTGGTATTGCAAAGGCCTCAGGTGCTCGCAATCTGAGAACCACGAGAAGGACCGGCACCACCAGCAAAGAGCGCAGGACAAAAATCTGCCATAGGACGAATTCGCCGCTGGTGAATTTAATGAGCGCATCGCCCAGTGAGAGCGCCAGCACCGTTAGAGTTATGACCACCACCGCAAGCGGTGTGTTGTCTTTTCTGATTGTTTCAGCGTTTTGCATTACCTGAACTTCATTAAATTAAGCCATATGCCCCTCTATACACCTGATAAATTGAAGAGAAAATTTACTTATCATCGCCAATGCATTACTCTTGGTTATGCAAAATTTGAGAATGTCACTGCCGCCATTGGCAACCCTACTACCCTTTGAGGCTGCTGCCAGACTTGGCAGCATTACAAAAGCAGGGGAAGAACTGGGCCTCACCCAGGCAGCCGTCAGCAAGCAGATCCGCGTGCTGGAGGAGCACCTGGGTGCAAAGATGTTTGAGCGCAGGAACCGCGCCATCCATTTGACCGAAGAGGGACGGAAATTCAGCGAGATATTGAGCCGGTCTCTGCTTGAAATTGAAAGCCATGTCCATGAACTGCGTCAGAACAAAGCCGGAGGCGAAGTCCTCTTGCGGTCGCAGTTATGCGAAGGCCTGTATTGGTTGATGCCTCGCCTTTCGGAGTTTTACCAAAAACACCCCGATATCGGCGTCAGGGTCATCACATCCACTCGTCCGTTAACTCAGACAACGGAGCGCTTCGACTTGGCACTGCAAACCGTCGGCAGGGATTGCTCAAACGCAGAATTGCTGTTCTCAGTTTCCGATGAAATTTTCCCGGTCTGCAGCCCGAAGTTTCTTGAAGCGCAATCAACACCATTGTCTTTGAAAAACCTGCCGCAATATCACCTGCTCCACCACAGCAAGTCACCACCAGACTGGCTTGGTTGGCAGGACTGGTTCAATCGCATGAACATCAATGCCGAGATAAAAACGACTGACGAGGTTTACGACAGCTACCCTCTGATGATGCAAGCGGCAATCGAAGGACATGGCATAGCACTGGGATGGAGGCGCGCCAGCGAGCGTCTTTTAGAGTCAGGCGATTTGGTAAGACCCTTTGATGAACATGTGAAAATTCCCGACAGCTTCGGCGTTTACAAACCCATTCATTGGAAATCAAAACCTAACTCACATCAGGTTCTCGAATGGATCAGAAGTGAGTTGGTTTAGCCCGGCAAAACCACCACGCTAAGCCCTATTCCGGTTTGCCGGCAGTCAGAATGTAAGCAGATGTGGCAAATTCTGCAGTTCCGGATGGCGAGGCATATTTCGATAGTTTTTCGTCAGATTTCGCCATCACATCCGAGATTTTCTCTTCACTTAAATGAATATCAAAAAGCGGCAACCATCCACGTAATTCCACTTCCACCATGGTCCGTGTGCTGGGAAACTGTGCCTGCTCCTGCTTCGTTTCAAAGGCCACATCATCAAATCCGGCCTCCACAAACAAACCCACAAGCGCATTGGGATCACCAAGACAGAACGGAATGCTCACCGCATTTGCAGCCTCTGGTGATACGTGCTCTTCGAGGATAGAAACAACATCTTTGTACGCGGGGTTCTGATCAATCGAATGCCACACCGCTAAAGCGAGCCTGCCGCCTGGCTTGCAGACGCGAAACATTTCACTGGCTGCTTTTGCCCTGTCCGCAAAAAACATCATACCAAATTGCGAAATCACACAGCCAAAAGAACCATCCTCAAAAGGTAGGGCCTCTGCACTGCCGAGAACCCATTCGATTCCAGCTTCAACTTCATGCGCGGCGGCAATCATGCCGGGCGCTGCATCCAAACCCACAACACGGCCTGAGCTGCCAGTCTGTTCAAAAGCTGCACGGGTGAGCACACCTGTCCCACAGGCCACATCCAGCACATGCGATCCCTCACCCACTTCGCAAGCCTCAACCACATGGCGCGCCCAGGGTGCAAACAAAGCCGGCACAAAAAGTGTTTCATAACCACGACCGGCTTTCAGCTCTTCATCAGTTGCACTGCTGACCATGAGTTCTTCCTCCTGCGCAATTTCTGTTGACCCACAGCATAACACAACCGCGCCCACATCTTGAAAAATTCAGACCGGCAACGGAAACAAGCCATGCCGTCAAAACTAAGGCCTGGCTTCATTCTCATCTTGCGTACGAAGTCTTCTGACTTCCTTGATCACGATTTCCCAATCCTCCTTCAGGACACGCTTCAGCGGGTGAAAACGCCAAGGCAGGCGCCATCGTGGCTTGTATCTCTGGAGCACCGCTCTTTTCACTGTTTCCTCTGGCCACCCGGTCCACTCCCCGGCAGTCTGTATCAAGTTCCAACCAAACCCCGCCCATACTTCATTGAAAAGGATTACTTCAAGCTCTTCTGCTTGATAGGGAGACCGGGCACAGACAGCTGCGATATGCTCAAAGTCTGATCGTTCGAGCTCAACATCACGGTAAAGCTCGCTAAAGGCCTCCCAAACGGGCAATCGGTTTTCGATATCTTCGTTGAACGGTTTCATGGCAATTTTCAATCTTTCAGCTGATAATCACACATCGCCGTGTCATTTCTCAGGCAGAACAAATCTGCCAATGCACAGACCAATCGTACAATATTCTTGATTAATTTGCCCGTTGGACTAGTTTCTTTACCAGCAGGGTCCCACACCCCTGTTACCCGGTGACTATACCCACACATACGTCACCATTCGCCACTGCGAAATTTTCGCAGTGGCGTTTTATTTTGCAATCTTCACACAAGTCAACTGTCAAATAAATGCAATTGTTAGTTTTGCAGCTTGCGGTTCCCCTAATCCATACCTGCAACTGCAAAAGGGACTGATTTCACGCCCTCAAAAGAAGTTGGTTCAACACCAGCCACCACCTGTTACCTCACTGTTTCGGGTGGTGGCGTTGGGTGTTTTTTGCTAAAGCGTTTTAATGAATTACACCAGACCTGATGGCATTACATGCCGCGTGGGTAATGTTCTTCGCCTTCAATTTCCGGGCAGCACAATTGAGAAGTATCTCCACCGTGAATACAGAAAGTCCAAGTTTTTTTGAAATGTCATGAAGGGTCTTTCCCTTTGAAATGCCTTCGATACAAAATTTTTCTTTCAGTGATAATTTTCTAGCCAATGTTCTACAACAACTCCACGTTATTGCCGACACAAGCGTTACATAACGCCGTCAGAATTATAAGCAAATTCATATTATGGTTATTGGTATTAATCTGCTGCATAACTGAAATTAAGCTGAATTATAGGCGGGTTTGGGTTCGACCGCTTACTGTCGAACTGTATCGATAACCCGCTTCAGTATTTCATTGAATTGCTCTGATTGTACCAGCGGGACATAGTGGCCACTTTCCCTGATGATATGAAGTTTCCCATACTTGGCTTTGGACGCCATAACATCACTATATTGAAGGCCGGGAAAAACATCGTCTTCTCCGGTGACGACGTGTACAGGTAAATCAAAACCGGCCAGGCTCTCCTCACTGCTTGGTCTTGTGTGGAAAGCAGTTAGGCCATTTTCAAGATCACTCACAGATTGGCTTATGGCGATGGATTTTGCCTTTGATATATATTTCTCATCATGCGGAAATTGAAATAGCGGTCGCCAGTATATGTCCCATACAGCTTCAACGCCTTTGGTTTTGAGGAGACTTACAGATTCTCTGAACAATTCCGGGTCCGGATCATGCGCTGCTTTTGTGCCCACAAGCACCAATGAGCACACCCTTTCGGGAGCAAGTTTAGCCACTTCCAATGCGCAGGATCCACCAACTGAACAGCCCACAACGACAAGTCTTTCGGAACTGGTCGCGGCAAGTGATTGTGCAGCCCAATTCTTTATTGAACCACCGAATTGATAAAGATTGGGTGCGTATGTTGCATCGGGAAGCAAATCCATTTGCTCTGACCACATTTCTCGATCGAGTGGCAGGGCATGAAGCAATAGTAATCCGAGATCAGAGGCAGGTTTCATCCAGAGATGATACGAACGCTACGAATTATAACAAGAGGACTTGTTCAGCAGTAACAACATACTATTGGCTATGGAAAAATGGCGGAGAGGGTGGGATTCGAACCCACGGTACGCTTGCACGCACGCCGGTTTTCAAGACCGGTACATTCAACCACTCTGTCACCTCTCCAGATGCCTATGTGGCTTGGTCAAGACGCTATGCGACATTCGAAACGAATTTTCAAGAGCTAAAACAAAAAAGGGAGACCGAAGCCCCCCTTTTTCTCAAAAAGTTGCAAGTCACTATTGCGGCAGCTTGTCATCCACGCCCTTCACGTAGAAATTCATGCCCAGCAAAGTACCGATATCAGCGGTTTCACCCTCCTTTAGCCACTCGGAACCATCCTGCTTGGTGATAGGCCCGGTGAATGGCTCAAAGGTATTTGCCTTGATCTTGGCTTCCGTTTCCTTGGCAAGCGCTGCCACATCATCCGGCATATTGGTGTACGGCGCCATGACCACACTGCCGTGATCCATGCCGTGCCACACATCCTGGCTTGCCCAGGTACCGTCTTTCTGTGCCTTCACACGCTCCACATAATATGGCGCCCAATCGTCGATGATTGCAGTAAGCTGCGCGTTTGGTGCGAATTTGATCATGTCAGAAGCCTGACCAAACGCCTTGATGCCGCGCTCTTCAGCCACTTGAACAGCAGCGGTAGAGTCTGTGTGCTGCGTGATGATATCAACGCCCTGGTCAATCAGGGTCTTGGCAGCGTCCGCTTCCTTGCCGGGGTCAAACCATGTATTTACCCAAACCACTTTCAGCTTGAAGTCCGGGTTCACAGTTTGCGCACCCAGGATGAACGCATTGATGCCACGAACCACTTCAGGGATCGGGAATGAAGCAATGTAGCCAGCAACTCCGGTCTTGGAGACCTTGGCAGCAATCTGACCCTGGATATAGCGGCCCTGATAGAACTTCGAAGAATAGGTGGAGACATTATCGCTTTCGCGCTTGAAACCGGTGGCATGCTCAAAGTTCACATCCGGAAACTTTTTGGCAACCTTGTTCGTTGGCTCCATGTAACCAAAAGACGTTGTGAAGATGATAGAGCAGCCTGAACGGGCAAAACGCTCAATCGCGCGTTCGGCATCAGCACCCTCTTCCACGCTTTCCTGATAGGCTGTTTCAACGCCCAGTTCTTTCTCAACGGCCAAACGCCCCTGATCATGCTGATAGGACCAACCGAAATCACCAATCGGGCCCACATAAATGAAACACGCTTTATCGGCAGCATGTGCCGGTGTCATCATGGTTGTGCTGGCAAGAACGCCCAGTCCAATGCTTGCCATAGTTGCTAGAATTTTTTTCATAAATTCCCTCTTCCCTGTTCTATGTTTATCTGTCCGGCACATAGCCCTTACCGAGCGAGGCCGGAGTATTAATCAGTGTCAGCCTGCGATTACGCGAAATTATGACCAGAACCACTATGGTGGCTATATAGGGCAGTGCTGACAAGAATTGCGAGGGCATATTTACCCCAAGTGCCTGAATGTGCAACTGCGCAATGCCCACAGCACCAAACAAATATGCACCTATCAACACCCTGGCGGGTCGCCAGGAGGCGAAAACCACCAGTGCAAGCGCGATCCAGCCCCTGCCCGCGGTCATGTTTTCAATCCATTGTGTGGTATAAACGAGCGACATATAAGCTCCTGCAAGGCCGGAACACGCACCGCCAAATACAACAGCCATATACCGTACTTTTGCAACGGAAATTCCCAGCGCATTGGCAGAAGTATGATTGTCTCCAACAGCTCTTAAAACGAGACCGGCTCGTGTCTTGAATAACAACCATGAAACACCGAACAACAAACCAATGGACATGTAGAATATGATATCCTGGGCAAAGAGAATTTTCCCGATCAGCGGCAGATCTGAAAGGAGTGGTATAACAATGGGTTGCAGTTTGATGCCGGGAATGCCCACAAAGGCCTCACCCCAAAGTCCTGATATACCAAGACCCAAAATGGTGAGCGCAAGCCCCGTTGCCACCTGATTGGTCACAAGAGTAATTGCCAGAAATGCAAAGAGCAGGGAAAAGACACCACCTGTTATGATGGCGCCAATAACGCCTACATAAGCACTTCCAGACATTTGAGCAAAAGCAAACCCGGAAATGGCGCCCATGATCATCATGCCTTCCACGCCGAGGTTAAGCACCCCTGCCCGCTCGGTTATCAATTCACCCAGTGCAGCGATCAGTAGTGGCGTTGCGGCCGTTACAATGGTCAGGAGGATAGCTTCGGCTATGGTCACGACAATTCCCCCGAAGTTTTCTGAAATTTCACCCTGGAGGCAATTTTGACCCGGTAGTGGATGAGCGTGTCACAGGCCAGTACAAAGAACAGCAACATGCCCTGGAAGACGCTGGCAATCTTGTCTGAAATGCCGAGGCTCACCTGTGCAGCTTCCCCTCCCAAATATGAGAGCGCCAGAATGGTTCCGGCAGCCAGAATGCCAAGCGGGTTTAATCTGCCCAGAAACGCCACAATAATGGCCGTAAACCCGTATCCAGGGGAAATGGATGGTCTTAACTGTTGGATAGCGCCTGAAACTTCCACAATGCCTGCCAGTCCGGCAAAGGCGCCCGAGACGAGAAACACAAAGAGCGTTGTCTTCTTGGGGTCGAAACCCGCAAAACGGCCCGCCCTTGGCGCTTCACCCACCACGGCGATCTCAAACCCTTTCATGGTTTTGGACAATAGCACCCAGACAATCAAAACGCCCACAACAGCGAAGAGTGCTCCATAGTGGGTCCGTCCGCTGTCAAACATTTCCGGCAAGATTTGCCATTCAGTGAAACCGCGAGACTCTGGAAAGTTGAACCCTTGCGGGTTCCGCCAGGGACCGCGTACAATCCAGTCGAGGAAGAGTTCCGCCACATAAACCAGCATCAGGCTGGTAAGAATTTCATTAGCCCCAAACCGGTTTTTCAAGACCGCCGGAATTGCTGCCCAAAGCGCACCACCCAAAATGCCCGTTGCAAGCATTGCCGGCAAAACCCAAAAGCTCTCAAAACCCGGAAAGACAATCGGAAACATAGAACCCGCCACACCGCCAATGATGAACTGCCCTTCCGCGCCAATGTTCCAGTTACCAGATCTGAAGCAGATGGAAAGCCCCGTTGCGATGATGATCAGCGGCACAGCCTTGATCGCCAATTCATGCAGAGACCAGGTCTCGGTCAAAGGCTCGATAAAATAGACGTACAGCGCGTGAACCGGATTATGCCCGAGTGCCGTGAAGAGTATGGCGCCTGCAAAAAGCGTGACACCGAGCGCAATGAACGGGGATAGCAACGAATACAAAACCGAACTTTGCGGCCGTTTTTCCAGGCGAATTTCGTAGTTAGGCAGCATTCTTGTCCGTCTCATTCAAATTGGGTTCAAAGGTAGAACCGGACATCTGAAGCCCGAGTTTTTCACGTGTGAGATCACCCACATCCTGAGCAGCGGAAAGCATGCCGTCATAGATCACAGCAACACGGTCTGAGACTGCAAATATCTCATCGAGATCCTGCGAAATTACAAGAACAGCAGAACCTGAACGCGCCAGATCGATGATGGATTGACGAATATGAGCAGCTGCACCCGCATCAACACCCCAACTGGGTTGATTGACCACCAGCACATCTGGCCTACGGTCAAGCTCTCTGCCAATGATGAACTTTTGCAGGTTACCGCCGGAAAGCGAAGATGCAGCCGGGTTATCACCGGATTTGCGCACATCCATGAAATCACAAACCCTTCTGGTGGCATTCAGGACCATTTCCTGCCAGATAAACCCTAAAATGCCGCCTGCCCTCAAAAAGGAAACCTTGTCAGAGCCGTGCCTGGCTAGAAGCATGTTTTGCGAAAGCTGAAAGGCGGTGACAGCACCATGACCGTACCGCTCTTCCGGAACAAATGCCGCTCCGATCTGACGGCGTTTGTTGATGCCTTTCTTACCGGCAGGTGCATCTGACAGTCTAATCGCATCTGGCGCATTCTGTCTTTCACCGGAAATCGCTTCAAACAATTCGGACTGACCGTTCCCCGCAATACCGGCAATGCCAACCACTTCCCCGGAATGCACATCCAGATTGATGTTCTTGAGTGAGACTGAGAATGGCGTTGCTGCGTCCTGGCTAAGATTATTCAATTGAAGGAGTGTAGTGCCGTGAGCCGGTGGCTTGCTGCGTTGAATGTCCGCCACATTATCGCCGACCATCATGCGTGCGATGCTGCCTGCTGTTTCTTCCGCTGGATTACACTTACCGGTAATCTTGCCATATCTGAGGATCGTCGCTTTATCGCATAGCTGGCGAACTTCCTCCAGACGGTGCGTGATGAACAGAATGGAACGCCCCTCATCCTTCAGGATTTTCAGTGTTTTGAACAAATTCTCTGCCTCTTGTGGAGTGAGAACAGAAGTGGGCTCATCAAGAATGATCAGGCTCGGGTCCTGTAGCAGACATCGGATGATTTCCACCCGTTGACGTTCACCGACCGATAAATCTCCCACAACTGCATCTGGTGCGATGGGAAGACCATATTTCTGCGAGAGCTTGATCGCCTCCTCGCCCACATTTGACAGCGGAAAATCTTGCGGCATGGACAATGCGATATTCTCGGCAACGCTCAAGGCTTCGAACAGCGAAAAGTGCTGGAAGACCATGCCAATACCCAGACCACGCGCTTCTGAAGGGCTTGAGATCGAAACACTCCTGCCCTGCCAGAAAATTTCTCCTTCACTGGGTTGAAGAGAGCCGTACAACATTTTGACAAGCGTCGATTTTCCCGCACCGTTTTCACCCAACAATGCGTGGATTTCCCCGGCATCAATCTTGAAATCCAGTCCGTCAACGGCCGTAAAACTGCCAAATCGCTTGGTTATCCCCCGGACTTCCAGCATCACATCAGTTTTTGCGTTATTTTGGTCTTGCTGCCCATTATCCATGGCTGCAATAAAGCCTTAAACGGCTTGGAAATCCAGCGTTTCGTATACTCATTCCCAGGAAATTGCACGCCTTAAGATCAGTGCAGTTTTCCGAGCAACTGAAGCACAAAGCCAATGCAGAAAAGATAGATGCTGCTGGCCACGAATATCACATCCACAAGGATCGGATTATCAAGGCTGAAATACACAGCAGAAAGGCCGGTCACACCCCACGCAATACATGCTGCTATGTTCAAGGGTCGCAACAACTTCACCCTGACTGGATGGATAAAGATGATCGGAATAAAGGTAAGAACCGCAGTAAACAGGATGAACAGGAGTGAGAATGTCGGCGATGGAGAAACCACAAACAGAGCAAATACCACCATATTCCAGCACACCGGAAAGCCCTTGAAGCCGTAATCTTCGGTCTTCATACGGGTGTCCGCATAGTAGATGGCACTGGTAATGACGATTATTGCAGCAGCAGAAAACGAGGTGAATTTGCTCAAAAGCTCCTGCTTTTCACCATATGCGTCCATTTGGTCCAGCAATCCTGTCTGATACAGTATAAATGCCGGAATCATGACAAAAGTTGCGTAATCAATCACATTGTCCAGAGTGTCACCGGACCAGTGTGGCCACCACTTCTTGACTTCCAGTTTCCGCGCCAATGGACCGTCAATCCCGTCCACAATCAGTGCCATTCCCAGCCAAAAAAACGCTTTTGGCGCATCGCCCTCAGCTGCAGCAACCAGTGACAAAAATGCAAGATAAGCGCCCGTCGCGGTTAAAATATGAACCGAAAAAGCCCAAAGTGCTGATTTTGAGAGGCCAAACATGTATTTTCTTCCAAATGCATCCAGTAGATGGGTATCACCGTTGCGGCAATATGTCATTGTTATCTTAGCTAAGAATTGTGGATGATATACGGGTAAAAATCTGGATTTTGTAAAGAAAATGATTAATTCAGAGTCATGAATACCAAAAACAATAATATATTGACCCCGGATATTTGTATTCTCGGCGGAGGTCTCACTGGACTTACAGCGGCCCTTGCTGTTGCCCAAATCGGGCTGAAGGTCGTCCTGTGTGCGAAAAAACCTGAATCCAAGGACCGAAGAACAACGGCTTTGCTGAATGGTACGGTTGAGTTTCTTGAAGATCTTGGGATTTGGGACACAATGCGAGAGAACGCATTTCCGCTAAAGACAATGCGTCTGGTGGATGGCACAGAACGTTTGATCCGGATCCCGCAAACTGATTTTCACGCAAGCGAAATAGAACTGGACGCTTTTGGCTACAACGTCAAAAACTCTGAATTCATCGAAGTTCTTGGAAAGGCGGTTGAGACAAACCCAGATATAATATGGCTGGATAGTCTGGCCAGCATATCCGTTGAAAACGATCAAATTCGGGTTGTTGCAACTGACACTGACCACACCATTTTGCCGGATTTTGTCGTGGGAGCTGACGGCAGAAACTCTGTTGTGAGGGAAGCGTTTGAATTGGGTGTGCGGCAATGGAACTACCCCCAATGCGCAATCGTATTGGATTTCAAGCACCAGCACCCCACCAATTTTGCAAGCACCGAATTTCATACGGAAGCCGGTCCGTTTACAATAGTCCCACAAAACCAGACTCAGGCAGGCCTTGTCTGGATGGACAGACCAGAGCGCGTTGAAGAAACAATCGCGTTAGGAAAAGAAGAGCTGCAACTTTTGCTGGAGCAGAAGATGCAATCTTATCTTGGGAAGGTGGAAATTATTGACAGCCCGGTCAGCTTTCCGATCAGCGGTCTGATCGCCAAACGGTTTGGTGGCAAGAACTGCGCATTGATTGGTGAAGCAGCACACGCATTTCCACCCATTGGGGCACAAGGGTTCAACCTGGGCGTGCGCGATATTGAAGCGTTGACGGAAGTGCTAAAACGTTATTCCGGTTCAGGAAATATCGGAGAAAACTATCATCAAAAACGCCTTTCCGACGTACATTCAAGAACAATGGGCGTGGATGTCCTCAATCGCAGCCTGCTTTCTGATTTTCTTCCCGTGCAGTTGGCGCGCAGCATTGGGCTTCATGCCTTGGCTAACATTGCGCCTTTGCGGAAAACCGCAATGAGAATGGGAATCTCACCCAATAAATGATTTCGTGGTTGAAATTTGGCGCTGATATTTTATTATCCGGAGCTATCATCATATTTTTGGGGTGCTAGTAGCAGTATGATCAGGACAGCGAAATTTAGCATTGGGCAGGTTGTTAAACATCGCGTATATCCGTTTCGGGGGGTAATCTTTGATGTGGATCCCGAATTCGACAATACCGATGAGTGGTATGACTCCATACCGGCCGATATCCGTCCACGCAAAGACCAGCCATATTACCATTTGTTTGCAGAAAACGATGAGACTGAATACGTAGCCTACGTTTCAGAACAAAATTTGCTGGAAGATGGATCTGGAGAGCCTCTCAGACACCCGGATATCAATGAGATATTCGTATTGGGATCTGACGGTTCATATAAAACCCGCGAACAGTTCCAGAACTAAAAAAGCCCACCATAAGGCGGGCTTTTCACTAATTCTATCAACTTACAATTACTCGCTTGCAGTTCCTTCAGAGGAATTCTCTGTGGCGGCTTTTTGCGCTTCAAGCAGCTTCTTGCGTGTTTCTTCGGCCTTTTCTTGCAGTTCTTTCTGCAGATTTTCCTGGCTCTTTTGAAGTTCGTCCCGCTTGATCGGAGGTCCGTCATAAGCTGCGGTAAATCCTTTCAGTGTGATCTTGATCGGATTTTCCTTACCTTGGAAATTTGTGGAAACCACATCCATCTCACCACCAGCTTTCAGTAGACCGACGAGTGTGTCATCCAGAGCAACTTCAGCTGCACATGTTCTTGGCGTACAGAAAGAGTATGGTATGGCAGCACCTTTTTTTCCATCAATCTGAACTTTGATGCCCGGAGGGATCAGACGTCCTGTAGGAACAGTGATCTGAAACACACGCCGTTTGATCTGGCCGGTAATTTCAGCAAGGTTTACAGAAGTGATAACCTGTCCTGTGGAGGCAAGAGCCTGAAACTGCACATTACAAATTTTGCTTTCGCCCTGGTCGGAACAGGCTTTGTACCAACCGCTGGATCGAACTTGTTGTGATTGCTGGGCATTAGCGCTCATCGCGCCCAATGCTAAAACCGCCCCGGTTCCCAACACCAAACTTGATACAGCTCCAAACGTGTAGATATTTTTCATAAAACACCCTTTACTTGTCTTACGTTTTTGTGTCGCACCTTTCGCCATGAAAATGTGCCAAAAATACGTCACTGTGAATCATCGCTATTGGCGTCATAAATAACCGTGTTCAAGGAGAAATTCCACCCTGCATAAGGCCTTTGTGGTAATAATTACGTATGAAGATTCGCTTTTTGTTGATATCGGCAATCATTTTCTGTTCCATTTCGGGAATATGGTCTGCAAGTCATGCAGAACCGGTTCATGCAATTGCAATGCATGGTGAACCCGCCTTACCCCCTGATTTCAACCATTTTCCCTATGTGAACCCCAATGCACCCAAGGGTGGTAAAGTGGTCTACGGCGTTCTGGGTACATTTGATTCAGTAAATCCATTCATTTTAAAGAGCATGAGAACCAATGCCCGGGGGAGCTGGGATCATCAATTTGGGCATCTTGTGTTTGAATCGCTGCTATTTAGATCACGCGATGAACCCTTCACCATGTATGGATTGCTGGCAGAAAAGGTGGAATGGCCAGACGATCGCAGCTGGATAGAGTTTACACTCAACCCAAAGGCGAAATGGTCTGATGGCGTGCCTGTTACCGTTGAAGACGTGATCTTCACCTATGAATTGCTGACGGAAAAAGGACGACCGCCGTATAACGCCAGAATGAAGCGCATTGATCGTATCGAGAAAACAGGCGAGCGTAAGGTCAAGTTCGTTTTCAATGAGGAAGCAGACAGAGAATTCCCGCTTATTATTGCCCTTAGCCCGATCTTACCCAAACATGCGATCGATTTTGATACATTTGACCAATCATCACTTGAACCAATGATCGGCAGCGGTCCCTATTTGATGGATGAAATCAATCCCGGGAAATTCATAACGTACAAGCGCAATCCGGACTATTGGGCAAAAGACCTGCCCTCCCGGATCGGATTTTCCAATTTTGATGAAGTTAAGGTTGAGTATTACCGATCTACCACTACGCATTTTGAAGCGTTCAAAAAGGGCTTGTTTGATGTTTTCCCGGAAAATGATCCTGCTGCATGGCGTAGAGACTTCAGTTTCCCGGCTGTTCAAGCTGGCGAAGTGATAAAGGACGAATTTGAGCCAGATACACCGGCCAAGATGCTGGGCTTTGTGTTCAACACAAGACGCGAGATTTTTGCCGAGAGCAAAACTCGTGAAGCCTTATCCTTGTTATTTGATTTTGAATGGACAAATAAAAATCTGTTCTTCAATGCCTATAACCGAACCGTGAGTTTCTGGCACGGATCTGAGCTATCTTCATACAAAGTACCCGCGAGCGATCGTGAAAAAGAGATGCTGAAACCGTTTATGGATCGCATTAAACCGTCTGTGCTGAATGGAACCTATTCACCACCAGTAAGTGACGGCAGTGGCAGAGATCGCAAAATCCTTCGCAAAGCCTTCGTGCTGTTGAAAGAAGCGGGGTATACACGAGATGGCTCAGGGCTTGTTTCCAAAGACGGAGTTCCCTTCACTTTTGAAATTCTGACCCGTTCAGAGCGTCAGCAGAAATTAGCGATTTCTTATCGTCGCATTCTGGAAAAGCTCGGGATTTCCGTTGAAGTGCGCACCGTCGATGATGCACAGTATCAACGTAGGGTTCAGCAATACGACTATGACATGGTCCTACAGACCTACACGGCTTCCCTCTCACCAGGTATTGAGCAGATCTGGCGCTGGGGAACCCGATCCACTAACGTGCCGGGCACATTCAATTTCGCAGGAGCAAATGACCCTGCGATTGATGCCCTGATCGACGAAATGCTCAAGGCCCGTGGGCGCGATGAGTTTATCGATGCGGTTCGTGCCTATGACCGATTGCTGATTTCCGGAGACTATCTGGTCCCGCTGTTCCACATCGACCAACAATGGATCGCACGAAGAAGTTACATCAAAAGACCGGACAAAACCGCTCTTTACGGTTATAGGTTGGAAACTTGGTGGGACGGCAGAGTAGAACAGGAAGCAACGCAATGAGCGAAAAAGAAAAGGTTGAGATCGATGTGATCTCCGACGTGATGTGCCCGTGGTGTTATATCGGCAAGACCCATCTCGACAAAGCCATTGAAATGGCTGACGACATTGATGTGGAAGTACGCTGGCGCCCCTATCAGCTGGATCCCACTTTGCCAAAGGAGGGCAAAAGTCGTGCTGATTATCTGAATGAAAAATTCGGCGGTGAAGCACGTGCACAGGAAATTTATGGTCGTATCCGCGATGCCGGCCAGGATCTTGGCATTGATTTCAATTTCGAGGACATGAAAGTTTCGCCAAACACATTGGACGCTCACCGCGTTATCCTTTGGGCTGGTGGCCAAGGCGCCGAAGTTCAGGACAAGCTGGTGGAACGCCTGTTTGAAATCTTCTTCCTGGAAGGCGGACATCTGGGCCTGGACGATGTACTCGTAAAAGCAGCTGAACATGCCGGCATGGATGGTTCAATCGTCGATGGCCTTCTCAAAACAGAAGACGACAAGGATCGTGTAAATTCCGAGATTGATCACGCTCGCCAAATGGGTGTGACCGGGGTACCCTGCTTCATCGTGGACAATAAGTTCGCTGTAATGGGTGCGCAGCCGGCTGATCAGCTAGTGGCTGCCTTCAGACACGCGGTTGCTGAAAGAAACAAGGAAGCTTAGAGCGCCTCTTTCAAATCACGGGTGGCGTAATGTTGGGCAAGCATCAGCAGCACCAGCCCGATCCCCCCTACCCCAATCAGGCACAGGAGCACGAGGTTGTAACCGCCGTGCAACCAGATCAGCGATCCCAGATAAGGCGCTATGGCACCGCCGCCAATATATGCCATGGCGAGGTAACCGGATTTTGCCCCAAAGGATGAGCGGCCAAGAATGTCTCGTGCCAGCAAGGGTCTGATGATGTTGGTGATGCCATGCGCCGCACCGAAACTCACCACAAAGGCAACTAGATAAATCAGCGCAACGCCTGAAACCATAAGGAATACGACAGCGACGATCAGCGTACAGAAACATATGGCTGTCATCACATGATTTGCCACACGGTTTCCCGTAGCCATGATCATCAACCGGCCGGCCACCTGCATGGGACCGAAGAACGAAGCTGCCAGCACTGAGAGTTCCCGGTCAATTCCCTTGTCAGCAAGGATCGGCAAGAGATGATGGAGCACCGTTCCATGAAGTAATGCGGCAAAGGAAAATCCGATTGCCAGACACCAGAACTGTGGCAGTTTCAGAAATGAAACATCCTTGATTTCCGGTTCACTTTGAACTTCTGGTGCCTTGCGCGCTTCAGCCTCAACCATCGACGCCCCAATCCGCATCAATGGTGCCGTAATAAAGATTGTGACACCGGCAAAGACACCTGCCGCCATCCGCCATCCATACATGTCAGACAAACTGTGCGCGGTAGGAAATGCAATCGTACTGGCGAAACCAGCGAAGAGCGTTATTACAATAATACCCTGGCGCGCATGCCTTCCCCTCGCCCGTGTCAACAGGGCAAAGCAAGGATCATAGAGGCACCCGCCCATGGCGATGCCTGCCACAAGCCACAATGCGTAAAACTGCCAGACTTCCATAACCTGGGAGAGAAGCGCGATCGCCACCCCTGCCACTACCGTGCAGACCGGCATCATGATGTGAGCATGGCCTTTGTCGATCAACCGTCCTGCGATAACCGATGAACAGGCAGTTGCCAGAATTGCCATTGTAACAGCACCGGTGAGGACACTTCTGCTCCAGCCAAACCCGCTTTCCCACCACAATAAAAGGGCCGGAAAAATATAAAAGACACAGCCCCAAACCAGAGTTTGAGCAATAGCAAGAATGATTATGGCCCGATCAAACATGGCCAGTGACCTGGTTTATTGTATCTCTTTCACAAAGCCTGCCAGTTTTGAAAGGATTACACCAGCCCCTTTTAGCCGCTTGTCCGCACTGTCCCAGTTGCGTTGCAGGAAAATACTCTGATCCGGGCGGATTTTGGCCATCGCCCCCTGCTCGCCAAGATACCCAACCAATTGCGCAGCAGCAGGGAAATCATTATTGCGGAAACTGATCACAACACCCTTGGGCCCTGCATCCACTTTCTCCACATTGGCAATGAAACAAAGTCCCTTGATAAATACGATCTTGAGAAGATAATCCACCTCTTCCGGCATCGGGCCGAACCGGTCAATCAGTTCTGCCGCAAAGGCATCGATCTCTTCCGCATCTCGAATGTCAGAGAGCCTTCGGTAGAGACCCAGACGCAGTTGCAGATCAGGCACATAGCTTTCAGGGATAAGGACCGCGGTACCAATCGAGATTTGCGGAGACCATTTTTCTTCAGCTGTGAACCCATCACCGTCTTTAAGTTCAGCAACCGCTTCTTCGAGCATCTGCTGGTAAAGCTCGTATCCCACTTCCCGGATCTGGCCTGATTGTTCTTCACCCAGCAGGTTACCCGATCCCCGGATATCGAGATCATGGCTCGCCAGTTCAAAACCTGCGCCTATGCTATCAAGCGATTGCAGCACCCGTAAGCGCCGCTCTGCCGTATCCGTGAGCTTCTTGTTGATCGGCAAGGTGAAAATCGCGTAGGCGCGTGTCTTCGAGCGTCCAACCCGTCCGCGTAGCTGATAAAGTTGAGCAAGACCAAACATGTCCGCCCGATGCACAATCAACGTATTCGCCGTGGGAATATCCAGACCCGATTCAACGATCGTGGTGGACAAAAGCACATCATATTGCCCGTCATAAAAGGCATTCATGATGTCATCCAGCTCGCCCGGCGCCATTTGGCCGTGAGCAACTGCTACTTTCAGTTCCGGTACATGCTCAAGCAAGAATTGTTTCCGTTCTTCAAGATCACTGACGCGCGGACATACATAGAAACTCTGCCCACCCCGATAGCGCTCCCGGAGCAATGCTTCCCGCACAGTTAGAACATCAAATGGCGTTATGAAGGTACGCACAGCCATGCGGTCGACAGGCGCCGTGGTGATGAGAGACAGTTCCCGAACGCCCGTAAGTGCAAGCTGCAATGTGCGTGGAATTGGCGTCGCTGAAAGCGTCAGCACGTGAATATCCGACTTAAGCTCCTTCAGACGTTCCTTGTGCTTCACACCGAACCGTTGTTCTTCATCGATCACTAGGAGACCCAGGCGATCAAATTCGATGGAGCTGCCAAGAAGCGCATGGGTTCCGATCACGATATCAACTGTACCCTGTTTCAATCCCTGCTTGGTCTCTGAGAGTGACTTTGCCCCCACCAGTCGCGAGGCATGCCGCACCACCACAGGCAAGCCGTTAAAACGTTCCGAGAATGTCCTGAAGTGCTGTCGGGCCAGTAGAGTAGTCGGCACAACGACCGCAACCTGCTTACCCGCCATGGCGGCCACAAAGGCAGCCCTTAGCGCAACCTCGGTTTTACCAAAACCCACATCACCGCAAACCAGACGGTCCATGGGTGTGCCGGCACCTAAGTCATCAAAGACTGAATCAATTGCCCTCGCCTGATCCTCTGTCTCCTCATAGGGGAAACGCGCTGCAAATTCATCATAAAGCCCTTCTGGAGGCACCAACCTGCTCGCAGATTTCAAAGCTCTTTCGGCAGCAATCCGGATCAATTGATCCGCCATTTCCAGCAGGCGTTTCTTGAGCTTGGCTTTGCGCGATTGCCATGCAACCCCACCCAGCCGGTCGAGAACCACTTCGTTGTCCGCATTACCATAGCGCGACAGGAGCTCAATGTTTTCCACCGGAAGAAACAGTTTGTCGTCACCGGCATATTGCAGTTCCAGACAGTCATGTGGGGCACCGGCAGCCTCGATCGTGCGCAGACCCACAAAGCGGCCAATTCCATGATCCACGTGAACCACAATATCACCTTCAGCGAGGCTGGAAGCTTCGGCTATGAAATCCTTGTCGCGCTTGCGCTTTGTGCTTCTGCGAACAAGACGGTCACCTAATATGTCCTGCTCGGCAATGATGATAAACTCGCTGGTCTCAAACCCCTGCTCGATTGCCAGTACGGCGATGTGCGCACCCTTTGATTTCGAATTGCGGAAACCCTCGAAATTCTCAACCTTGGTAATGGTCTCGAGCCCATGTTCGGCGATCACCTGGGACAATCGTTCCTGAGACCCTTGTGACCAGGCAGCTAAAAGAACCTTCCTGCCACTGTCAATTTCCTGCTTGATGTGTTTGACAACCGCATCAAATACGTTCTGCCCACTTGCGCGCTCTACGGCAAAACTCCTGCCTGCCGCACCCTGCCCGCTGACTACCCTTGTTTCTGAATTCTCTGGTTGATCAAAGGGAGAAAGCGTCAGGCAATCGAGTTCGCGCAGCAGATCCTTTACCTCTGCCACCGGTACATAGAGGGATGACGGCTCCACTGGCTTGTATGGGGTCCCACCTTCAAAGGAACTATCAAGCGCCTGCATCCGCGCTTCGTAGTGATCTGAAATCTGTTCTTCTCTCGCTTCGAGACTTTCAAACAGATCACTCGCAATAGAAAACATGAACCCGTCTGCATAATCAAACAGGGTTTGCAGATTTTCGTAAAACAACGGCAACCAGTGTTCCATACCGGCAAAACGCCTGCTTTCACTGATTGCCTGATAAAGAGCGTCATCTCGGGTGGCAGCACCAAAGGTGGAAATATAGCCGGACCTGAACCGTTTGATGGCCGCTTCATCCAGACTAATCTCACTCATGGGCTGGAGTGAAAAATGTTTCAGCTGCCCTGTTGTCCGCTGGCTTGCCGGATCAAAACTCCGGATTGATTCAAGCGTGTCACCGAAAAAGTCGAGCCGAACGGGTTCCTCTTCCCCAAGAGCAAACACATCCAGTATGCCACCACGAACAGCAAATTCCCCACGCTCGCGAACAGTGGGCACGCGTTCAAACCCTTCTGCAGAAAGCCGTTCGACAAACTGATCCACGTCCACACTGTTTCCCGGAGCAATGTTCAATGCCTGTCCGAGCAGTTTGTCCGCTGGAACGATACGTTGCAAAAGGGCATTCGCCGTAGTCAGAACCAACAACGGTCCGTCTGTTTCAGAAGTCGCGGAAATCCGGCTTAAAGCCTCAATCCGTGAAGCAATGGTCGCAGAACTGGGAGAGACACGATCATAAGGCAAACAGTCCCAGGCTTGCAGATTGACCGTATCAAGCCAAGGCGCGAAGAATGTGAGACTGTCCATAATTTCGGTCAGTTGTTGTGGATTGGAGCACACATGCACCAAGCCACGACCCACATGCTGGGAGTTGCAGATCTGCGCCAGGAGCAAACCATCCTGGCCACTGGCCACATTTGTAACGGTCGTTGCCAGATCGCCATCAAAAAGCGAATTCAGCACTTTTTCATCAAGCATTAAAATCACGCTCGCTGAGATGTGCGCTCACAAGATCAAAAACCCCTTGAAGTTCTTCGAGAGGAAAAGGCTGCTCGCCAGTAAACCAGATCAGCAGGTCCCGGTCTTGCTCTTCCATCAAACGCTCGAAGTCATCCACCTGCTCATCGCCAAGACCAGCTAATTCTTCCGTGGCAAAGCGGCCCAAAATGATATCCATCTCCTTGATACCACGATGATTTGCACGGTATTGAAGGCGTTTAATACGGGTTTCTTTTTCTGTGTCTTGCATTGGTCAGGGATTGCTTAAGGGATATATTCGGTGTTGACTGATTTATAGGGCGAGGCCCACCAAAAGTCAGCATTATTGTCGATTTGAATCCCAGGAAAATGCGCCCAGAGCTACTCAATCCACTGTTTGTTTCCGTTGCCAGCTTGGAAGGCATCGGTCCAAAGCTCACTAAAGCATTCACAAAACTGTTCCGCGGGGCTGAAAATGCGGAACCAGCACGCATTGCTGATCTTCTGTTTCACATTCCCCATTCCATGATTGACCGCAGCTTCCAGCCGAAAATTGCCGAAGCTCAGGAAGGCGTTGTGTCAACGTTTCGCGTGCATGTGGACCGTCATCTGGTACCCCCACGCGGCAACCGGCGCATCCCTTACAAAATTGAGGTTCATGATGAAACCGGCGAAATGTCTCTGGTTTTCTTTAGGGGTCAGTCAGACTGGTTGTCAAAAGCCATGCCGGAAGGCGAAGTTCGATATGTGAGCGGCAAAGCGGAATGGTTCAATGGCAAACTGAACATGGTCCATCCTGATCATATGGTCAGCGAAGAAGGGTTCCGCGACCTTCCGCTTCTGGAGCCGGTATACCCAACCACTGCAGGCCTTTCTTCAAAGGTCGTGGCGAAATCAATCAGGACCGCCGTCGCCACACTGCCGGAATTGCCGGAATGGGCAGATCAAAACCTGATGGACCGGGAACATTGGCCTGCCTTTGATAGCGCGGTCAATCGGATACACAATCCACGCGACAGTCTAGATATGATGCCGGAAGCACCACATCGAAGGCGTTTGGCATACGACGAACTTCTGGCAGGACAGCTGGCCTTAGCGCTATTAAGGGAACGAATGAGAAAGGCGTCCGGCAAGTCGCGATTGGGTGAAGGTCATCTGAGAAACGCGCTTGGTCCTCATCTCCCATTCGCCTTAACCGGAGCTCAGAAACGTTCCATATCCGAAATCGCGGAAGACCTTGCAAAGCCTGAGCGTATGTTGCGATTGCTTCAAGGTGACGTGGGTTCAGGCAAAACAATTGTGGCACTCATGGCCGCACTTGCGGTGATAGAATGTGGAGAACAGGTTGCTATTCTGGCACCCACCGAAATCCTCGCGCGACAGCATCTGGCAAGCCTCCAGCCACTGTGTGAAAAAATCGGCGTCACGGTTCGTTTGTTGACCGGAAAGGACAGTGCACCACAGCGCCGGGACACGCTGGAAATGTTAAGTTCCGGTGTGCTTCAACTGATCATCGGAACCCATGCCGTTTTCCAGGAAAAGGTGGAATACAACAATCTGGGACTTGCTATCATTGATGAACAACACCGTTTCGGTGTTCACCAGCGTTTGAGCCTGGGAGATAAGGGAGCCTCCAGCGACGTGCTTGTTATGACGGCAACGCCTATACCAAGGACATTGGTTCTGACCAATTATGGCGATATGGATGTTTCCCGCCTTGATGAAAAGCCGCCAGGCCGACAACCCATTCTGACAAACGCAATCAGCTCGGATCGCATCGAGGAACTGATTGCCCGGATCATGAGTGCGGTCGGAAATGGCAAGAAAGTCTACTGGATTTGCCCACTGGTTGAGGAAAGCGAAGAGGTGCAGGCGATTTCCGCTGAAGATCGCTTTGCAGATCTTCAATCCCGGATGAGCGGACAGGTCGGGCTTGTACATGGCCGGATGAGTGTTGAAGAAAAGAACGAGGCCATGTCCAGTTTCAAGGATGGGCAAACACGTGTTCTGGTGGCTACAACGGTGATCGAAGTGGGCGTTGATGTACCCGATGCCACGATCATGGTGATAGAACATGCGGAGCGTTTTGGCCTCGCACAACTCCATCAGCTTAGAGGTCGCGTGGGTCGTGGAACCGAAGCCTCTCACTGCATGTTGCTATTCTACTCACCGCTGTCAGAAACGGCGCAGGCCCGCATCAAGATCATGCGGGAAACTGAAGATGGTTTCCTGATTGCTGAGGAAGACCTGAAGCTCCGCGGTGAAGGGGAAATTCTGGGAACGCGTCAGTCAGGCACACCGGGCTTTAACCTCGCACTCATGGAATATCACGCTGACATACTGCAGATGGCGCGTGACAGTGCCCGGTTAATTGTTGCTACAAACCCCAACCTTGAGGGTGAACAAGGCGAAGCGCTCCGAATTCTATTGTATTTGTTTGGACAGGATCAGGCGATCAAATTACTCAGGGCTGGGTAACCCGCAAGACCTATGCGTCTTCCGGTTCTTTCTTCAGAGAAACGGTAATAGGTTCTCCCTCACCGCCACCATTGCCTTCAGGAGCAACAAGACCCGCTGAGATCACAAGTTTAGCCGCTTCTTCCACGCTCATATCAAGGATCGTGATGTCCTCTTCCGGCACAAACAGCAGAAAACCGGATGTGGGGTTTGGAGTGGTTGGCAGGAATACACTAACCGTATGCTTACCTTGACTCACCAGGCGCTGGTTCACTTCACCACGGGTTTTTGTTGCAATGAACACAAGCGCAAACAGACCTTGCCGTGGATACTCGATCAAACCAACTTTTTCGAATGTGGTGTCGTTGTCTGCGAAAACCGTCTGAAAAATCTGCTTCAGGCCAGAGTATAGGTTCCGCACAAACGGCATACGATTGAGCAGGTTTTCACCGAATGAAACAATGGTCCGCCCAATGAAGTTCGCTGTCAGGAAACCGACCATCGTGATGATGAAAAACGCTACGATCAACCCAAAGCCGGGTACACTGAATGGCAGGTAATTGTCTGGGTTGTAAACTTCCGGAATATAAGGTTTTACCCAGCTATCCACCCAACCAATAAAGCTCCAGACGAGATAGGCTGTAATGGCCAATGGGGCACAGATGATAAAGCCCGTCAAAAAGTAGTTTCTGAGACGGGTTAGACTACTAGCACGTTTCTTTGGCAGGATAGGACCTTCTGGCATTAATGTTTCCGGAGTTTAGAACTCAGATATGGGACAATTCCAAGCAAAATTCAATTCTCATTTGGCACAAATGGAGATTAAATTACGGCAATGTTTTATTCGACAGTCACAGATTTGGCGAGGTTGCGTGGCTGATCCACATCCGTACCCATCAACACAGCGGTATGATAGGCCAACATCTGGATAGGAATTGCATAAACCAGAGGTGTCAGAACATCAGGTACATCCGGCATAACAATAGTATGTTCGGTCTTGATTGAAGCAGCTTCTGCACCTTTTTCGTCCGTAATCAGGATAATCCGGCCTCCGCGGGCTGCCACTTCCTGCATATTCGAAACGGTTTTCTCAAAAATATGGTCGTGCGGTGCGATCACCACTACCGGCATATCTTCATCGATCAGCGCGATTGGACCGTGTTTCAACTCCCCAGCAGCATAGCCTTCAGCATGAATGTAGGAAATCTCTTTGAGCTTGAGCGCGCCTTCCATCGCGAGCGGATAGCTTGTGTCACGACCCAGATAAAGCACATGATGCACTTTCTGCAGATTCTGCGCCACTTTCTCGATTTCATCTTCTTTCTTGAGGGCCTGGTTTATATAACGAGTCGCTTCAGTTACTTCTCTCACGAGTTTCTGCTCTTCTTCAGCAGTTAACACACCACGAGCTTTACCTGCAGCAATACTTAAAGAAATCAGCGTAGATAATTGACATGTAAACGCTTTTGTAGATGCAACTCCGATTTCGGGGCCAGCCAAAGTGGGAAATACCACATCAGACTCTCGTGCGATCGTTGACTCACGCACATTGACAATAGCGCCGATGTGTTGGCCTTGATCCTTACAATAGCGAAGGGAAGCCAGCGTATCCGCTGTTTCACCTGACTGCGATATAAAAAGGGACAACCCTTTCTCACTCATTGGCATTTCGCGATAACGAAATTCTGACGCAATATCGATGTCGACCGGCAAGCGTGCATAGCGCTCAAACCAGTATTTCCCGATCAATCCGGCAAGAAATGCGGTTCCACATGCTGAAATTGCAATCCGGTCCAGATTTTTAAAGTCAAACGGCATGTTTTCCTGAATTCGGGTCTGGCACTTGCCGAAATCCAGATAATGAGAAAGCGTGTGAGAAACAACTTCCGGCTGCTCATAAATTTCTTTCTGCATGAAATGGCGATGATTGCCCTTATCCACCATCAGGCTGGTACCAAGAGAAAGCTGCATGACTCGTTCTACGGGCTTGCCATCCAAATCAAAGATTTCAAGGCGATCATTGGTGATCACACACCAGTCACCATCCTCAAGGTAAGAGACCTTGTTGGTAAAAGGCGCCAATGCGATTGCATCAGAACCGATATACATAGAGCCTTCACCGTGCCCGACAGCCAATGGCGGACCATTTCGCGCACCAACGATCAGATCGGGCTCGTTTTTGAACATGACTGCAAGTGCAAAAGCACCTTCCAATCGTTTGATTGCGGCGCTAGCTGCATCTCTGGTTGTCATGCCCTCTTTGAGATTACGGGCAATCAGATGGGCAACCACTTCTGTGTCTGTTTCAGAGGTAAACGTATAACCGGCCGCTTCAAGCTCATCGCGCAGCTCACGGAAATTTTCGATAATGCCATTGTGAACTAGTGCCACATTCTCGGAAAAATGAGGATGTGCGTTTGTTTCGTTCGGCACCCCATGGGTTGCCCAACGTGTATGTCCGATACCTGTTGTCCCGCTTAAAGGCGCCTCTTCCAGACGATTGGCAAGATTTACAAGCTTTCCTTCAGCACGTCTGCGGTCAAGACCTTCAGCTTCCATGGTTGCCACACCAGCTGAATCATATCCGCGATATTCCAGGCGCTTCAGCGCATCAACCAACAATGGTGCTACTGGCTCAACACCCACAATCCCGACAATTCCGCACATGTGCTATTCCCCTTCTTGTCACAGCAACGCTGTGAATCAGTCCTTACCCGCAGCCTTACTCATAAAGGCAAGCTTAAACCGAATACACTCAAAATAGATTTCCAATTGTTTCCGTATTATAGCCCAAAAGGGTTACCAAGCCGCAATCTTGAACAGTTAACGGAATCTAAATCAGGAACTGCGCTCAGCTTTGATCTTGGCGTTCCGTTCCCGGATCTGGGCACCATAACCTTCCTTATTGGCCTGTCGTCCTCGACCAATGCCCATGGCTTGCGAGGGAATATCTTCGGTAATGACACTACCAGATGCCACATAGGCTCCATCGCCTATTGTCACAGGCGCTACCAGGGCACTGTTGGAGCCAATGAAAGCATTGGCACCAATAACCGTCTTATGCTTGTTCATGCCGTCGTAATTGCACGTAATGGTTCCAGCACCGATGTTTGCAGCTTTGCCGATTTCAGCGTCGCCAATGTAAGTGAGGTGATTGACTTTGGCTCCCTGTTCGACCACCGCATTTTTAATCTCGACAAAGTTACCAACTTTTGTTTCCTCATGAAGTTGCGTACCAGGCCGCAAGCGCGCAAATGGACCCACCACAGAACCTTCGCCCACCTGGGCACCTTCCAAATGACAAAATGCTTTGATCTGGGCGGATTTACCGATCACCACTTTCGGACCGAAGACAATATTAGGCTCCAGAGTCACGTCAGACTCAATCACCGTATCAGCGCTCAGAAACACCGTTTCAGGCGCCTGCATGGAAACACCTGACTGCATAAGCGCCGATCGAGCCTTTTCCTGCCAAAGCGCTTCAACCTGAGCAAGACCATCGCGTGTGTTCACACCCAGAACCTCTGTCTCAGACCCTTCCATAGCGACAACGCGAAGGCCCTTTTCGTTCGCTATTTCAACAGCGTCTGTCAGATAGTACTCGCCTTTGGCGTTATCGTTACCAATTGCATCAAGCAGGTTGAGCGCATGTTCACCGGAAAGGCCCATAATCCCGCCATTACAGAAATTGACCTGTTTTTCTGCGTCACTTGCCTCTTTGTGTTCGCGGATAGCAAGCAATTTGCCATCGGATTCAAGAAGCCTGCCATATCCGTCTGGATTGTCAGTCCGGAAACCAAGGACCACCACGGCGGCACCTTTGGAGAGTTCCAAACGCATCGCATCCAGTGTTTCAGAAGTGACCAGTGGCGTGTCACCGAAAAGAACCAGAATATCATGCCCCTGTTCCACCACTTTTCTGGCAGCGAGAACCGCATGACCTGTGCCCAGTCTCTCAGTTTGAACAAAGGTTTCAGTGGAAGGATTTTCCTTCCGCACTGCGTCTTCTACGGCTTCGGCTCCGCTACCAACCACAACGGCCACATGTTCACAGTTTGCCTTGGCAGAAGCCCGCATCACGTGACAAACCATCGGCAGGTTTGCCACCGGGTGCAAAACCTTTGGCAAACTGGAACGCATTCTGGTTCCCTCACCCGCTGCAAGTATAAGCGCTAGACAGTCACGTGCCATGTTTAAGCCTCTGATCAGAATCGTATTATTTTCTTTAGTCTGAATAGCGAATTACCATGGACTTGAATAGTGCAAGAGCGTATTTGAAAGCTACCCCTCCCACTTATGGAATTCATCCTTGAACTCTAGAAACTCCATACTGTTTGCCTACGCAGCATTGTTTTTTGCTCCCGGCTTTTTCACAACTAACATCCTGTTCGGAAAACTGTTGGTGACCGTGGAACCGTTCACACTGGCATTTCTGAGATGGGGATTTGCCACGGTCATACTGCTTGCGCTTTGTAAAAAAGACTGGCCGGAAATGATCCGGGTTTACCGGGCTAACAAAACACTCACCTTCTTTGCTGGCTTTCTGGCATTCTGGGTGTGTGGCGGCATCGTCTATCTCGCACTCCATGACACCACTGCCACAAACGGCACCCTCATCTACACAACGCCACCGATCTTGATCATCCTGATTGAAGCCTTTTGGCGTGGAAGACCAATCTCCTGGCGTGAAATGCTTGGCATTATTGTGGCCGTCGCCGGGGCATGCTGGATAGTATTGAATGGCCGCATCAGCAATCTCACCACACTTGATTTCAATCCAGGCGATCTGCTTTTCGTCGTTGCCGCTATCAGCTGGGCGATTTATTCGGTTCTTCTGAAATCTGAAAAGTTTTCAACCCTTTCCACTTTACCGCTGCTAGCCCTTTTCAGCGCTGCAGGAACAATCACCCTTGCTCCATTCACGGTTTACGAACTGGCAACAACAGGGAACTTTCCGAACACCCAATATGAGTGGATCATAATCGCCTGCATCGTCTTTCTATCATCCATATTTTCATTCCTGATGTTTCAGCATGGCCTGGCAGTCCTTGGCGCGTCGATTGCTGGCATCTTTATGTACCTGCTTGCCCCATGGGGAATATTCTACGCCTGGGTGTTCCTCGGCGAACGCCTGGAAGATTATCATGCCACCGGCATCATATTGATACTGGGCGGAGTGATCATAGCAACCGCACCCCTGGCAATGTTAAGGAAAAAGAGATCGTCCTAGCCGATGGTTCCCAGGATTGGGAAGGTCGCCAGCAGCCAGAACGCAAAGGCCTGCATGCCACCGGTGAGGAACAGAATTCCCGTTCCCACAAGCAACACACCTACAATCTGTTCCACGCGGCCCAGATATTTTTTGAAACGGTCAAGGAACCCCATAAACGGGCCGACAAACAAAGCGGACAATACAAACGGTATTCCAAGACCAGCGGAATAAACGCCTAGGAGAAAAGCCCCTTCCCCAACCGTTTCCCGGCTTCCTGCGAGCCCCAGTATGGGAGCAAGGATAGGTCCGATACATGGGGTCCAGCCGAATGCAAATGCCAAACCCATGACGAAAGTACCGGTTTTACCGGTTCCGCTGGTCTGAAATCGTGCTTCGCGTTGGAGAAACGCCATTTTGAACACGCCCAGAAAATGTAATCCCATCAGAATGATTACGACGCCCGCTACTTTGGCAAGTACGTCCGACCACTGTAGCAAGAGCTTGCCGATAGCCGTTGCAGATGCCCCGAGGCTAATGAATACAACCGAGAAGCCAAGAACAAACAGCAGTGAGTGCAAGACCACCTTTTTTCGCAGTTCCTGGTCTATGCCAACTTCAGCAGAACCCACCAACTCTTTCGTAGTGGCACCGGCCATGTAGCAAAGGTAGGGAGGCACCAACGGCAAGACGCAAGGCGACAGAAAAGAAATAGCGCCTGCTAACAGAGCATAATAAATTGGAACATCCATGGAATACTACAGCGTCAATCTAATAAAATAATGCCCTTAACCGATAGTGATCTTTCGAATAAATTGAAAGTAACACTCTCGAGAGAATAATACGGTGCCAGTTAACAGAAAGTCATATTAGCACAGTTTTTCTCGCTTGCAGCATCCCAACGCAATTTCACAATAGATTCGACAACCGACAATCGCCGAAATGCAAAGCAGCCTCACGGGCAAACAGCAGGTGCTCCGGGCTTGACCATGCCCACATAGGGTTGCTCGTGACGCCTCCCCGTCACTCGAGCTTCAGCTGTCCGGTAAAAGTTCAGGAAATCCGCCTTTTTTCCTTTGAGCCCGGGAAGGTAAAACGGATCAAGACTGGTAAAGGGTACAAACGGGTTGGAACGCAAAGATCCGTACAGCGCCAGCCTGACTGATGGCCGCGTGCTCTTGCATCTGGCATGAAAACCGTGCGTGTCCGCAACTACAAGCGAGTTTGCAGGCACCGCCAGAGGTATCGGATCCGGATACCCCATTTCGCGCACATCGCTTAAGCTTGCTCGAAAGGACCCGATCGTATTGAGAGGAACATCATCAGCGGCAGCGCCAATACTCATTTCCTGTTCCCATTCAAGCCGTGCTTTCGTAAGCTTGTGGGAGCCGGGAACAAATGAAAACGGCCCATCATCCATGCCCACATCCCGCAGGAAGAACCACCCCTTGCCGACGGAATAAAAAGTGTCTGAATGGAGCACGGTATTGGGATCGTTGTGCCCGGACCCCGGTTCGGTAATGACGGTATTGAGATTGAACATCGGATCATGCTCAAAACTTGATGCATATTGGATAAGGCCCCGGAACAAAGGTGCTTCAATAAATCTTCTGAGATTCGGCACGGTCTCCAGCATGTTAGCCGGTATCGAGCAGAACCGGTTCACCGTATCTCCCTGCCGATTCTCAAAGGCCGGAAACTCGGTGTCTTCGATTTCCCGTCTCAGTCGCTCAAATTCAGCACCGGGCAAAACATCCCGGATAACCACATAGCCATCTCTGTCCAACTTTTTCTGATGATCAGAGGAAATGAGATGCTTAAGCCCTCTTCGTCTTCCTAAGGTCTGAGCAGCGGCCCACTCCATTCTCTTTCTATGAAGGCCCATCCTGTTGAGACTTGGGCTGGCCAAAACCGGATTATCCCTGAACGACTTGGCACCAGTGAAGATCGATGCTGTCCACATCGGTGTACAAACAATATTCTTGGCAATAGATCGAACGCTCACAACAACATCCACCATAATAATTCAAAATTATAAAATTAAAAAACAAACACAATACTTTAAAATAAACATCTCAGCATAAACACACATCCATGTTTACGTTAAGTAACTTTTTCATGTATTGGAAAATTCGAGCATGAATTGAATGACTTAAGTCGCACATGACATGCTGTGTAACAGCTTGCTATACAATGAATGCAGGATTGACGGAGAAGTATTGCGGAAGGGAAATTGGCTGACCTTTTAGATCAAAGTGGGTCATGCAGGTAGGCCAGCCAATCTATGACAACGTCTTAACGCCCCTAGAGGATGTCACGACTCAAAGTTAGCCAAACAAACCCGCAAACGGAATGGGTACATTCTCACCTATGTGGATAATCAGTTTTTGTGGAAAACGAATATGAAGGATTGATGGTGAGCCGTCAGGGATTCGAACCCTGGACCTACTGATTAAAAGTCAGTTGCTCTACCAACTGAGCTAACGGCTCTCATACCGGAGCAAGATTTCCGGAAGAAGTGCGCGATACATATGGGGAACTTGCTTTGCGGTCAACCTAAATATGCTGTTTTTAGTAAATTTTTGCCCGCGACATAATATCAGCCATTTGAGCAGGCTAAACCACTTTCACCCGTCAGATACCCTGCAAACGCTTTAGTGTCCGCTCCAAGGCTCTGTGAAACCTCTTCAACGCGTTTCACCATGCGGGTGGAAAGAGTACCATCAGCATGTTTTTCTAGCTCATAGACATAGTTCTCGCCAATTGCCTGGCGGTTGCTATCCAGCCTGATTGTACCGTTTGGTGCATTCAGTTTCAGCGCAGACAAACAATCGCGCAGTGTGTTTTGATTTCCCCCCAAATCTGTCCCAGCCTGCCCCACACACTGTAAAACGGCATTTGCGGCATTGTAGTAACCCGTTGCCAATGGAGAAGGTACCGGAAACCTCTGTTCAGCAGGAAATCCTTCGCGGTACTGATTTACAAATTCAAGCCACCGGCGATCTTGTAGATTATTGGTCTGTGAACCGGCAGAAGGAGTTCCTTCGAGCAGATCGGCCAAATCTCCACGTACAGAAAGAAGAGCACCGTCCACCATCAGTGAACCGCCAATGATTCCCGCTTTTCCACCAGCCTGGCGATAGGCTTCCAGAAAATCGATGGCTGCAAAACCGCCTAAACCCAGATAGATCGCATCAGCTTGCGCTGGAATCTGCGCAATAAGATCCTCGAATGAAGTATTGCCCAATTGCTGCTGAAACTCACTGAGCACTTCCCCACCCGCCTTGCAATATTCATAGGTGAATCCGGCAAGGTTGGATTTAGCAAACTCATGGTCCTCTACGATGGTGACAATCTTCTGCCAGCCCTTGGTTTCATAAACATAGTTTCCAAGACCAGCACTCCATTGCACCGCATCTGTGTTGAAACGAAAGTAATTGTCCTGCGGGTCTTCCAGGGTGATCATGGGATCACTGGCGATACCGTTTACAAATGTGATGTTTCCAAACTCAGCAGCAAGTTCTTTCAGAGCAAGACCTTCTGCGCCGGACACAGGACCGATGATGATCTGAGCATTCTTTTCTTCAATGAGTTCACGGGCAACTGCTACAGCACTATCAGCAGTTCCGTCAGTTGCTCCCATCACCACATCAAGTTCAGGAATATTCGACGCTTCCCGATCCATATTCTTTATAGCGAGTTCAAATCCACGGACAGCATCTTCACCCAAAACAGTGAACTTTCCCGTCAAAATGGAAATCACTCCAATCGTGATTTTCTCATTTGCCCAAGACTGCGTGTTAACCGCAAGCAGCAACAAACCTGTCAGAAATGCAAGTAACGCTTTCAATTGTAGCAGCCTCATTATCAGAAATTGAAATACGCAAACGCACTGATTCCATTTGGAAATGATCAATCAAAAACTACCTGATTGCAAATTCTGCCAGCTTTGCCTGATCCCGGCTCAGCTCTTGGTAAGTGTTCTGGAAACAGCATCAGACCATCCAGCCAGTTTTTGTTCTCGAATTGACGCCTTCATTTTTGGCTTGAATCGGTTGTCCAGGCTCCAACCTTTTGCAAAACCATTCATGTCGGGCCACAGACCCGCTTTAGAGGCGGCTAACCACGCAGCTCCCAGTGCAGTGGTCTCCAGCATGTTTGGTCGGTCTACAGGCGCATTTAGTATGTCCGCCAGCTTCTGCATTGTGTAGTCAGACGCAACCATACCACCATCCACACGTAGCACGGTCTTCCCCTTGCCTTTCCAATCCTTCTGCATGGCAGAAATCAGATCATGTGTCTGGTAGCAAACCGATTCCAACGTCGCTCGGGCCAGCTCATTGCGTGTTGTACCTCGGTTCAGCCCGAAAATCGCACCTCTGGCTTCACTGTCCCAGTAAGGTGCACCAAGTCCAACGAATGCAGGAACCAGATAAACCTCCTGATCAGGATCAGACATCGCTGCCATATCACCACTTTCAGAAGCATTTTTCAAAATCTTGAGCCCGTCACGCAACCATTGAACACTGGCACCGGCCATGAAAATGGATCCCTCCAACGCGTATGTAGTCTTGCCATCAAGGCGATAGGCGATGGTTGTGAGCAATCTGTTTTTGGAAACCACCCGGTCTTCACCAGTGTTCATCAGCGCAAAACATCCCGTTCCATAAGTGGATTTGACCATTCCTGGTTTAAAGCAGGCATTACCGATGGTTGCAGCCTGTTGGTCTCCGGCAACGCCCAGAATAGGTATTTCCGCACCAAGTACGGATTTCTCCGAAATTCCAAATTCAGCAGCACTGTCAAGCACTTCCGGCAGAACTGACATGGGCACATCAAGACTGCCACACAATGCCTTGTCCCATTTGTTGGTACGGATGTTGAAGAGCAAAGTCCGTGCGGCATTGGTCGCATCAGTCACATGCGATCGACCGCCGGTGAGCCGCCAGATAAGAAATGTGTCGATGGTTCCGAAACAAATCCTTCCCGCTTCACATTTCTCTCTCAACCCCCGCTTGTTTTCCAGCAACCAATTGACTTTGGTTCCGGAAAAGTAGGGATCAAGCAACAAGCCTGTTTTCAAACGAAACGTATTTTCCAAACCCTTCTTCTTCAGTTTGGCGCAATAATCCGAAGTCCTGCGATCCTGCCAGACAATCGCATTGTGAACTGCCTTACCGGTTTTTCTGTCCCACATGACAGTGGTCTCGCGCTGGTTAGTGATGCCAATTGCCGCGATATCACTCATCTTGAGCTTGGCATTTCGCACCGCCCGTTTGCAGACGGACACCACACTCGACCAGATTTCCTCAGGGTCGTGCTCCACCCATCCCGATTTTGGAAAATGCTGGGCAAACTCTTTTTGCGCCACTCCCACGAGCTTTTGTTTACGATCAAAAACCAGAGCTCTGGATGAGGTTGTACCCTGATCAATTGCTAAAATGAATTTACCCATCGTGACCGCCGTTGTTTTCAAAGGATATTTCCACAATCAGACAGCCAATTGCGAACAAAAACAAGACCTGAATGGCAAATTCAACGATTAGCTAACGGTGACAACCACATCATCATCCACAGCAACAGAAGCAAATGTGCTCGAACCATCGGAATAATTATAGACCTCAAACCCGTTGTCAGTTCCAGCCAACTGCCATGAGGCACCAGGGTTATCGCCCGAGCTGGCTAGTACCAATGCGTCATTCGCATCACCGGAGATCACAAGGGCTTCGTTAGACAAAGCAAGCGCATTACCCGAGTTACCTACCGGATCATCATCGAGCGTATTGACGAATGGATCCAGTGTTTCAGAGAAATTGATCACATTGTTCTCATCAATGGATATGCTTGTTCCAAAGCCGCCACCATTATTGTCACCCAGACCAAGATCGAGCCGTTCCACACTGTTGATGGTTTCCGTTGCAAGCCCTGAGAAATCAAGCACTTGACCGCCACCAACGATGGAAAGCGCGTCTATTCCAGTTCCACCATCTGCCAGGCGGAAGCTCAGATCAGGTACGTTCAGAAGGTCATTGTCGGCCCCACCCAGCAATGTGTCACCAGTGCCACCATTGATCACATCATTGCCACCTTCACCGAAGAAACGTTCCGCCTTGGATGAACCTGTGTAAGTGTCTACTTGTGAGGAACCAAACACCGTTGTGAAAGCTCCAGGTCCATTGACGGTTTCGGTATTGCCAAACCCATCATCAATAATCTGATTGCTGACAAGGCCCAGATTTACCGTTGTGGAACTTGAACTGTTGGAAAGGTTCAGGACGATATCGCCATTATCCTCGTTTTGGAGGTTATAGGTATCAACACCTGCACCACCGAGTATGCTAATTCCCTGCAATGGATTGGTGGTGATATTGAACGTGTCATTGCCACCAGTACCTAGGAAAATGAAACTTCCAGTCGGGCTGGCAAAGCTACCTTCCATTGCAACACTAACGTTATAGAAAGAGTCGACACCAGCGCCTTTGATGACACTACCGGTATTATCAATACCGTTGATGTTCACTGTGATCGGGCTGGCCTCTGAAAGATAATCCACTCTCACTATCGAGTCATAGGCGAAGGTGAAGTCGTAGATATCATCTCCCCCTGAAGCAAAGACGCTCAGGTTTGCAGCATTCAATGCACCTGCAGCAGAATTGATCCGAATGTAGTCATCGGACGCACTTCCAGCGAAATTTGCAATCAGAGTAGCGTTTGTGACCACATCGAAAATAAATGCTTCTTCCAGCTCAAGAGCCGTGAGCTCAGTGGTCAGATCACGACCTTCAATACTCACATCATCTCCACCGCCATCAAAATCAATCAGCGTACGGTTGAAACCAGCATCAAAGGTAATGCCACCGCCACTGCTTCCGAAATCCAGTGTGCTGCTTAGACCAAAGCTGGTCACGTCAATTCTGTCACCTTCAGCAAAATTGAAGTCCTGGATGAAATCGAAACCATCACCAGCGCTAAAGGCAAAAATGTCACCTCCAACTCCACCGGTCAGATTATCGCTACCCGTGCCCCCTTCAAGATAGTCATTTCCACCGGAAACAATGCCATCATCACCAAGGTTCACATCACCAAAATCACCGAAGAGGAAATCGTCACCACCATTGCCGATTAGGATGTCACTGTTGGAATAACCATAAAGTTCATTTCCAAATCCGTCACCGATAAGCACATCAGAACCCAGATTACCCCAGATATTATTGATGTTTATCAGAGTATCAGAAAAACCTGTTCCATCATTGATCACCTGACCCGATGTGAGCGTCAGATCGGCAGAGACCCTGTTCACCGCATTAAAGTGATCGACAGTATTGTTACTGTTCAGATTTCCATCGATGGTATCACTACCACCTCGGCCCCTAAACCGGTTATTAACACCGTCCTGACCGGTAAGTAGGTCATCAAAGTTTGAACCCAGCAATTGGGTTGCCCCGGTGAACATATCCGTACCGATATTATCGACACCGGGATCAACCAGATTTCGGTCGGTCGCGGTACCAGTCGCCAGGCTGGCATTCACGGCATCGGTGGCAGCAACATAGTCAATCCGGCCACCATTACCCAGGAATGTTACTGTATCATCACCCTCGCCCAAAACGATCCGTGGACCTGTGCCACCGCGAATTGTCTGGTCATTGCCATCCACGACGAAGGTATCATCAAAATCACTATCCTGAATGTTGCTAACACCGCCCAGAGTATCGATGCCTGAAAGACCATCAGCCACCTGATAGGCTTGCAGACCCAATTGTGCAAAATTGGTGTAGTTAACTGTGATCCCGGAGGTTGAAGTGCTGTAATCGACTGTGAATGTGTTTGCGAAGCTGATTGAATCATTCACATACACAATCTCTGACCCTTGAATTCGGTCATTACCCGCGCCGCCAACAATTCGGCTAAATCCACCTTGCTGGATAATCAGATCATCGCCCGCGCCACCGTCAACAAAGTCACCAGGCGTGAAGTATCCGCTACCTGCACCACCGGTGAAAATGACATCATTGCCGTCTCCGCCCAGGAGCGTCTCGTCAACCATGTCACCAACAAGCACGTCATTGTCTGTTGTGCCGTTGAACAAGGTGGTACCCGCAAAGGCTGTAACCTCATTGAATACGAAATTGATTTCCGGATTCGGCAGGTTGACCAGATCCACACCCAGCAATGTGATGCTGGAGGCGCCGCCACCAAACACAATCAGGGTGTTTTGACCGTCAAACGTAAAGGTATCAAAATCATTCGTACTGGTAAGGCCAATATTACGGAATGCAATGATGTCTTCACCGAGTTGGAAATCTCTGATCGTGTCATCACCTGATGTCAGGTTATCGTACACAAAGAGATCCACATCGGCACCGCCGTCGAGTAGGTCATTCCCACCACGACCGAAGATAACATCAACACCCCCGTTGCCCTCGATGGTTTCACCGGTATCATCACGCCCACGCAATACGTCCACACCAGCATTCGAACCCTCAACATGCTCGAGATTTAGCAATCTGTGCGAGAAGAGTGTTGCTTCAAAGAACCCGCTTGCGGTCTCATCATTCACGCCATCCATTGCAAGATCCACATCCACACTCACAGTATTACTGCGATCAAAGCGTATGCGGTCAAACCCTGCGCCACCATCGAAGAAATCATTGCCGCGTTCGGTAATGAATGACTCATTGCCAGCACCACCGCGCACAATATCATCGAAGTCCGTACCACGGATCTGCAGCTCAGCGCCGATAACGCCAGGTGCAGCACCCGTATTGGTCAACTCATCTGTGCCGGCGGTAAAGTTCAATGTATCGGTACCAACGAAACCATTAAACCGCGTACCGTCGTCTATGATCTGGTTGGAGGACAGACTTAGGTCGACATTCACGCCTGTGACACCACCGCGCAGGTCAATACGCACAAAGCCCTGGTTGGAATTGTCCAGATTGTAGGTGTCATCCCCTGCTCCACCGCGAACAGAAACAAACGAGGCTTTTTCAGTTGTAACATTGATAATGTCATCAAAGTTTGTGCCCCTCACATCAAGGCCACCGGTATTGGTGACACCTCCGGCCAGGGCCGGTGTGCTCACATTGCGGAATGTATCAAAACCCAGGGCACCCTTGTCCACATCACCGGTGTTTCCAGCAATATCAATGTTAATTGTTACCGCTTGTGAGAGGTTCTGATAGGTCAAAACCTGGAAATCATCATAAGTGGCAGTAAAGTCATATGTGTCACTACCATCAGTAGCCTGGGTGAACACAAACGAATTGTTTGGATCATTCAGGATTTCGGACGGACGTATCAGTAGATAATCATCACCAGCTGTACCGGACAGATTTTGCAGATCAAAGTCATTCTGTTGCTGGATACCGAAGATAAAGTGCGCATCGATTTCTGCTTGCGTAAGCCCAGTCAGATCCTGACCACCAATCGTCACGCCTGTAAATTCACCCAGACCGATGAAGGTGTTATTGAAGTTTGGATCGTAGGACACACTCCCGAGGTTGATCGACGTAATGGAAGGGTCGGTCAATCCGATACGGTCACCGTCAGCAAGGTTGAAATCCTGAATGAAATCAAAACCGTCATCATTATCAATACCGTCATTATTGTCCGCATTGATTATGAATAGATCAGCACCAACTCCACCTTCGAGGTAATCGTTACCCTCTTCACCGATCAACAAATCGTCTCCGCCAGAAAGTAGACCGGCAGTACCACGAGAAATGTCTCCAGAATCACCGAACAAGCTGTCGTCGCCTGCATCACCTGCAAGTACGTCTGCTGAACCATACCCATTCAGTACGTTAGCATTTGCATCACCGAACAAAGTATCAGTCGAATAGTTGCCGAATACATTCTGAATATTGACCAGATCATCTTTCGCACCATGACCGTCCTGATCGACCTCAAAACCATCACCATCAGCATCCGTCAGATCAACACGGATACGAGCAGGCGTAGAGAAGAAGGTAATGCTATTGGTACCACCGCCACCGTCAATCATGTCAAAACCGCCGCGGCCTCGGAACTGGTTATCCAGATTGTTACCGATCAGATTGTCATCAAACGCGGAACCAAATAGTTGAGTTGCCCCACCCCCAAGGAAGGTGTCCGTTCCAATCTGATCACCATTCGAGAGATTGATATCAACAACTGTCTGCGTTGTTAGATTGCCGTCAATACCGTCTTCAGCCAATCCGTATGAAACGCGACCACCATTACCAAGGAATGTAACTGTATCGTTGCCTCCGGTCAGTTCCACACGAGTACCGCGCGACCCCTGTAACGTGGGATCGGAGCCATCAACAAAAATCTGATCATCAAATGCGCTATCGATTATGGCATCAACGCCACCCAGAGTATCGGTACCGCCTAGGCCATCCGACACTTGCTGTGATTGAAGCCCGCCGTTGACGCCGCTTGTGAGATTGGCGGTGATTCCTGTTCCCGAGGTTCTGTAATCGACCGCAAGGAAATCGTTGAAACTTACATCATCACCCACATACTGGATCCGTGAACCCTGAATTCGGTCATCACCGGCTCCACCAATAACAGTGTTAAACCCTTCCTCCGCAATGATCAGATCATCGCCGGCACCGCCGTCAATCTTGTCGCCACCGGGGAATTCACCATCACGGAAGAATGTGTTGTCGTCCAGAAGCCCATCAGGCGCACCACCGGCAAAGATAATATCATTTCCGTCATTACCAAGAATGTTATCTGAACCTGTCGTACCAACAATTAGATCATTGTTAGCTGTTCCAACAAAATTGGTTGTGCCGGACATTGGCCCAGCCAGTTGGTTGAACACAAAGATATCGTCAGCGTTGGCTGTGGTGAGGTCCACACCCTGGACTGTTATGAAACTCACGCCACCATCGAGCCCGATGACTGTGTCTGAACCATTAAATGTGAACGAGTCGAACTGGGCTGTGTTGGAAATGCTGCTGTCGACGATCTGTATTCTGTCCTGACCAATCACGAAGTCTTCAATGGTGTCATTGCCATTAAACGGATCAAAAACAAATACATCCACATCATCGGATGCACCGCTTGGGCTGTCGCCGATGAGCGTATCGTTACCACCGCGACCATTTATGAAATCAATACTACGGCGGCCTTCGATCCGGTTGTCGCCACTGCTACCTTGCAGAATATCAACACCTTCGTTCGAACCGCGCAGATTTTCCACATTGATGATTTCATAGTTGAAGATCGTATCTCTGAAGAAACCGGTTCCATTGACACCTGTTGCACCTAGATCAATTTCAGCGCTGGCTGCACCAGTGCGATCAAGCCGCAAAAGGTCTATGCCACCTCGACCATCGATAAAGTCTGCTACCCTACCGGTGATTGGATCAACTTCTGATCCTTCAGCTATGAAACGATCGTCCCCGGCACCACCAATCAGCAAGTCAGCAAATGCTGTACCGCGCAACTCAACACTGTTTCCGCTACCGGATGCAAAGTTACCAGTGAAATTGATTGTATCGGTGAAACCAAAACCATCATTGCTGATCTGATTACTTGCAAGACTAAGATCGACTACCGCAGCCTCAGTTGCACGGGAGAAAGATTCCAAACCTTGTGCTTCGACACGGAATTCAATTCTGATCAGTCCGGATTCAAGGTTAAACGTGTCATTACCCTGTCCACCTACCAGGCTGACAAAGCCGTTAGATGAAGAGGTGATATTGTAAACGTCGTCTTGTTGTGTTCCCCTGATGCTCAAACCGCCAGTCAAGATCGGGTTATTCACATCGATGATTGTGTCAGTACCGACGAGTGTAGACGGGCCTAAGTTCTCAAACTTCTGAACCGTACCGGTGTTGGTTGTCACATCAATGGTCACAATAATAGCGATCAGGCTGGCAGTCAGATTGCCATAGGCAATGCTCTGATAACCTGAAACATTACCACCATAATTGATCCGGTCACTGCCGAGAGATCCGATGACATAATCACCATTGAAGCTATTGCTATCCCCTGTGATGATAGTGTCATCACCAGCTCCACCGTCAAACAGTTCACTACCGATATCTTCCCCGATCAGAATGTCATTGCCACCAAGACCGAACAGCTGGTCCCCCTGGAATGAATTAGAAGTGGTTCCAGAACCAAGAATGATATCCTGACCATCAGTGCCGTTTACAACTCCGTCATTACCAGCAGTTGTAGATACAGGAGACGACGTGTCATCAATAATATTGATCACGTTGTCAGTGATACCCGCCACGTTGATTGTGATGGTACGAGGAACCACGTCATTACCGGAAACCACATTGAAGGTCACATCCAGCAATGCAAACTGTCCATCATCAAGGAAGTCGAACAGAGCCTTATCATATGAAATCTGCGTGCCGTTTACATTGAACAATCTGGCAATATTGCTCACATCTGAATTCTGATTATCACTCAGGAATATGCTGTCTTCATCGATGAATGGTGTATCATCAGGGTCGCTGAAGGTGATAAACTGAGAGATATCTACAGTCTCAATGTCCACTGTGCTCGGCAGTTCAAACACGCGGGTAAAGATATCCACCCCAACTGTGAAATCCACCGTCGCGCTGGTCTGGAAAGTAACTGCGATGTCACCATTTTCCAGTTGCGTTACGATCTCGCCACCATTTTCACGTGCTGTACTTTGGAAACCGGTTTCAACATCATTAATACGAATTTCGGCACCAACTGCATCACCGGCAGCATTGTAGCGTTGACCGAACACGCCCATCTCATCTGCGTCAGGTGAACGATAAACCACGAAGAAACCACCATCGTCCAAAGCTGTGACCGAGGGTAAACTCTGATCGCCCGTTGTGGTCGTGTTCAGTGTGAACTCTGATTTGACGACTGCACCACCATTTTGGAAAATGAGTCCTCTAATTCCACCACCGTCTGTATCAAGACCCGTCGCATCTGCCCATACTGCCAACAAGTCACCATTTGCCAACTCAACAACGGATGGTGCTGAAACAGCTGCTGAACTTAACTGTAACTCTCCCCCCACAGTGCTGCCGAATTCTTCAAACTGCTGATAGAAGGCGTTACCGTTGCCGCCTCTCCAGGTAATGGCAAACCCGCCGGTATTAAGTGCTATTACAGCAGGATCTGACTGATTACCTATTGTTGTAGCAGTCGCAACGAAACCGCTTGCGGTTGCATTGCCGGACGGATCAAAAATTCTCGCAAAAACGGCTGTTCCGTCACCATCACCAGTGTTCGATTCCCATGTTGCCACGAGATTGCCATTGGCAATTTCTGTAATATCAATGTGGGTTTGAAGATCATTAGAAACGCCACCCGTATCGTTGACCAGAGTTTCACCACCTTGCGGACTACCACCATTATCAAACCGCTGTAGGTAGACATCATCATTAAAACCGAGAATGCCACCATTCCAAGTAATCACAAACCCACCGTTAACAGCTGTTACGGATGGATCAGTTTGTCCGCCAACTGTATTGGTGTTGACCTGAATTTCACCACCAACCTTGTTGCCGTTTGAATCGAAAACTTGTGCAAACACATCCCGACTCTGGACCTGTCCATTCGAAACCCATGTCACCACATAGCCGCCATTGTCCAAGGCAGCAATTGCAGGCTCATCCTGTGTTGCACCCACAATGGTCTCAACACCAATATCACCGGTCGTTGCCACAAACGTGTCTGCCGCTTGATCACCTTCAATCACCGGCACATTGGAAAGCTCCAATGAGTATCCATTGTTACCGTCTGGTATATAGGTATAGATCGAACCGGAATTCGAACCGCCATCATCATCACCGGTGGACCCGACATAAATTTTGCCATTGTTGTCGATAGCGACGGTACTGCCAAAATTATCGCTCTCAGCGCGATCGGGAGGTTGAATGCGAATTGGATTGAGGAACCCACCGTTGCCATTCGGGCGATAGATGAATATCGCGCCTGAATTGGCAAAACCGAGATCCGTGGCTGGAGAACCCACCACAACTATACCAGCATCGTTGATAGCTACGGATGCACCAAAATTATCACCCTCATTACCGATAATGAACAGCGGATTGGTATCTGTCGGCGAGTCATAAACATAAATCGCACCCGCATTTGGTCCCTCACCGTTTCCATCAAACGGAGCGCCAACAACAATCTGGCCGCTATTGTTGATGTCAACTGAATTACCAAAGAAATCTTGATTTGATCCAGCACTATTCGGATTGGTAGAAGTACTCGGCAATTCAATCGCCGGGTTATATCCCCCGGATCCGTCTGGCTCAAATACATAGGCAGTGCCTGAATTATTGACATTACCGTTGCCTTGTACGGCACCCACAACAATAACACCGGCATCGTTTATGGAAACGCTGTCACCAAGATTGTCACCCGCAGCCACATCCGGCGCCACAAGCTTCAAAGGAGCGCCATATACACCTGGTGATGTTGGTGTAAACACGTAAAGTGCACCTGCACCTGGGAACGATGCAGTTGGGAAGCCAGGATCGTCCTGGTTAGCTGTGACTACAATCACTTCGCTATTGTTGATTGCTACAGAACGTCCGAAGAAGTCACCCGCATTATTATCACCGGCAGGTGCAGTCAGTGTGGCAACAAAATCAAGCCCACCTTCCCCATCATGCTGCAGCACATGTACTTCTCCGGCGCTGGAATTTGCACCAGGTTGACCGAATACGGTGAGTCCAGTGTCATTCACAGCAACGCTCCTGCCAAACAGCTGCGAAGCGCCAGGGTTAGGTCCACTGATAGGATCTGAAATTCCGAGTCCACCGGTAAACTGTGGGTTCAAAACATACGCAGCACCGGAAGCACTACCGTCCAAATTACTTCCCAGAACACCTACATACACATTGCCGTTGGCATCAACCGCGAAGTCTTGCCCGAAGACTCCGCCCAGACTTCCGTCAGGTGCTGCAATCTTCTCGCCCACATCCGAAACTGTTGGTGGCGTATTTGGTGAGATGGCAATAAAGACGGTATCCGTTGCAGTTGCCGGTCCACCAGTACCTGTCTGACCCAGATCTTCCACCAGAACCGTGATTTCCGCCACACCGCTACCACCAGCATCTGATGTGTATTCAATAAAGTTGCTGATCAGGTTCTGCACATCAGCAAGAGGGCCGCGGATTTGCAGACTATTTGTTCCTGCACCTGTATTTGTAGTGAGATTTGAAGTGTCTGCACCGCTGGCAAAGTTCAGTGTGCCGCTATTAGCGGTCAATGTAACAGTAAGATCAGTAGCATCCACATCATTGACAGTCAGACCGGTCAAGACCAATGAGCTGCCTGCATTAAGCTGGGTTCCAACCTGACGAACCTGTACATCATCAATATAAGGACCAGAATTGCTGTCCGCAAAATCCTCACTGGTAAATGCGATGACCGAGGTTGTGCTAGTGGCAACAAAGCTGAAGGTATGCAGAACGCTGCCAGGATCAGCGCGTGTCGCACCTGGCGGATTAACAAAGCTGAAGGACTGCCCTTCACCATTGATAGAAACGTTCACATCCGCCTGCTGATTGCCCACACCCCCTGGTATCTCACCATCAAACGGATCACCGGATAGCAGGAAGCTCACATAATAGGTCTCACCTACCACAGTACTGAGAGATTGGGATACTCCACCTGGCGCATTTCCGTTAAGATCAATAAATCGATCACCCTCAACAGGCCCTATGGCACTGAGATTAGTAACAATATCAATGCTTCCTGTATCCACTGTCCAATTCGGCAATGTGGTCTGACCGGCGAATACAACAACCACGCCGCCAGTGCCGGCACCATCAGGGGAATTTTCAAAACCACCATTGGTAACAATATTCGCACCAAGGTCATTCGCAGCTGTGATGGAAATCGTAGGTGCGTCATTCAGTTGAGTTATGCTGATGGTTGCGGTCGCTACGTTACTGTCATCAGTGCCATCGTTAACAGTGGCCTCTATGATACGATCAGTAGCGTTCGGATTTTCGCTCAGATTGTTGTAACGAACATTTTCTAAAGCCTGCTCGTACTCTCCTATCGTTCCCGCTCCGGTCAACGTAACAGTACCGGTATTATTACCTGTAACTACGATGTTCTGGTTTATGAACGATCCCGAATCAACCACCAGGAATTCATTTGAACCATCGAGGATATTTGTAATTGTAATCGTGGCACTCAGGATGGTCGCGCCATCAACATCCGAAATGGAAATATCAGATTGCGGCAGATCACCAATGTTGACTGCCCCTCCATTTTCAACAAAGACGCCGTTGTAATCATTGCCCGTAGCACCTGAACTATCATTTCCGTCAAGATCCAATGATGGTGCATCATTTTCAGGCGTCACGGTAATGGTAGAATTTGCGGCGATAGAGGTACCACCGTCACCATCATTTACAGTAAATGAAACTTCCCTGCTAAGGGTTGGATTATCACTTGTGTTGGAATATCCGATTGACGTGACAAGTGCTTCAACCGCTTGAGCGTCAGGTACACCAGGCTGGTTGAAACTGATGACAAGATCACTTCCTGTAACACCCGTTGATGTGATGACACCAATCCGAACCCCATCCAGAAAAATACTGGTTCCATCAACATTTATGCCAACACCCGGTGTTCCTGAAGGAATTACGCCAAGATTATCCTCTGACAGACCGGCAGATGTGTAGGTGACAGTCAGATTGCCGCCACTAAAGTCTGTTGAATCGATGTCAATCACTGAGACTTCGAAGTCTATCCGAACCAATCCTGCATTTGCTGTGTTTTCAAGAACAATCCGATCATCGAGGTCTTCAATGATCGGTACATCGTTAACTGGCACAACGCTGATGGTTGCTATCGCCACATTACTGTCCAATTGGCCATCGTTCACTGTCACTTCAATGATGCGATCAGCTGGATCGGGATTTTCGCTTGTGTTGGCATATCGCACGTTCTCAAGCGCACCTTCATAGTCGCTGAGCGAAGCAGAACCAGTCAGCGTTACTGTTCCCGTTTGAGGATCATAGGCGCTCGCTGTGATTCCTGTAGGAAGGTTCCCCACATCAACGAACAGACTTTCCAATCCGCCATCCGGACGGTTGGTCAGCGTAATTGTAGCACTTTCAATATTTGTGTCATCCACATCAGAAATGCTCAGATCAGACTGAATGCTGTCTCCGATTGGAACTGGGTTACTGTTTTCCGTAAAGATACCGTCATAGTCAGCCCCAACTGCACCGGAACTATCATTCAAATCCAGATCCAGCACAGGTGCATCATTGACCGCATTGACTGCTACAACTGCTGTTGCAGGTGTAGAATCCTCGAGACCTTCATTGTCAATTGCTGCATAGTTGAAGTTGATGACGCCATTGAAATTGGAATTCGGTTCAAGAAATACGTTGACTGTATTGTTTGTGGCCGCGACCACCTGGTTCAGCACAATCACATTGTTTAGGCCAGCATCCGAATACAGAACTCCATCGTTTGGAAGAGCAGTAATTCTGAAGCTTGCAACACTTCCATCTGGGTCTGTGCCGGTCAAAGATATGGCAATAGAACCAGAGTCTTCATTCAAACCACCGGTGCTTCCATTGGTTTCAGGTGCATCGTTGATCGAATTCACATTGAACGTAATGGTGTTGGCAATCGGATCTTCTGTTTCACCCGGATTGGCACCATTGTCCTGTACCTGGAATGTGTAGCTTGCAAGGCCGGCACCATTATCATCCGGTCCCGGGGTGTAAACGAGCAAGTTCTCAACAATATCAGCAACCAGTATCACCTGGCCAGCGGTGACCGGAGTACCATTGAGCGTTAAGCTTCCAGCGCCAGAACCTGAAACAATACGAACAGCTGTGAAGGTATCAGATGGCGTGTCATTCGGATCAGTGAAGCCGAAATCAGCAGCCGTAAAGGTATGACTGCCGTCTTCATCGATCGTGATTGTGTTGTCCGTGCCTAGCGGTGCATCACTTACTGAGTTAACGGTGATGTTAACCAGAGCCACATCCGAACCACCATTGCCGTCTGTAACCTCATAGGTGAAGCTGTCTGAACCATTAAAGTTCGCGTCCGGTGTATAGGTAAACGACCCATCAGTGTTAACAACGACCGTACCGTTCAGCGGTGCGTCACCTGGGCTTGCACCCAACGCATAAGTCAGATTGTCATTGTCCGCATCAGTCGCGGTAAGCTGCCCCGTAATATCATTGTCTTCATCACCTGAAACCGAAGCATCCGCTGCTACAGGCGCATCATTGATCGCATTCACATTGAACGTGATTGTGTTGGCAATCGGATCTTCGATCTCGCCCGGATTGGCACCATTGTCCTGTACCTGGAATGTGTAGCTTGCAAGGCCAGCACCATTATCATCCGGTCCCGGGGTATAAACGAGCAAGTTCTCAACAATATCAGCAACCAGTATCACCTGGCCAGCGGTGACCGGAGTACCATTGAGCGTTAAGCTTCCAGCGCCAGAACCTGAAACAATACGAACAGCTGTGAAGGTATCAGATGGCGTGTCATTCGGATCAGTGAAGCCGAAATCAGCAATGGTAAAGGTATGACTGCCGTCTTCATCGATAGTAATCGTATTATCAGTACCTAGCGGCGCGTCGCTGACCGGATTGATATTGATCGAAACCGTATCCGTATCGGTCAGGAAGCCGTCGCTGGTCTCAATCGTAAGCGTATCTGTTCCATTAAAGTTAAGAGCGGGTTCATAGCTCACACCTTCCGCATCACCGAATGTGGTATTGATTTGAGCCTGAGTTCCCGAAAGAATGACAGTTCCAGTGCCGTTTCCATCAATGTCCGTGCTGGCAAGTCCACCCGGCACTATGTCACTGATAAACAGTACGCCGTTGTTTACACTGAGGGTGACAGTCAGGTTTGCACCACCTATGTCCGGATCGTTCACTGACAATCCATCGATACTGATGCCTAGATCTTCGTCAGTCTGCTGAACATCGGGAACGGTATTGACCGGCGGATCATTCACCGCACCAACAGTTACAGAAACAATGCCCTGGTCACTGGTTGTGCCGTCAGTCACCGTATAGTTGATGGTATCAACGCCTGTGAAATTAGCATCCGGCGTATATACCAATTCGTTATTTCCGTTGACGGTCACGGTACCGTTTTGAGCAGATACAAGTGGGTTGCCGCCGAGCACTGCAATTGTCAAATCATCGTTATCAACGTCAATATCATTGCCCAGCACATCAATGATTACTGTCGTATCTTCCTGAGTTGATGCGGTATCATCCACTGCTATCGGCGCATCATTCACAGAATTGACCGTAATGGTCACGTTATCGCTGGCCGTTAACGGACCCGGGGAACCTGTATTGCCAAGATCATCTGCGAAGACAGAAAGGTTCACATCTCCGTTAAAGTCTGCAGCAGGCGTAAAGGTAATGCCACCGGTATTGCTGGCGAATGTGGCATTCATTTCCACCACAGTACCGCTCAGAATGATCTCAGTTGCACTCACCACTTGTATGTTAGTAACACCGCCAGGAACCGTAACGGCCTGAAGCGTGCCGCTATCAACGGTTATGGTGACCTGGATCCCACCATCACCCGCATCCACATCCTGGAATACGATGCCACCCACTTGTAGCGGAACGTCTTCATCCACTTCGTAAAGACCTGGCAAGCTTGAAACGACAATTATCGGACCATCATTGACGGGATTAACAATGATCGGGACAGTGTCCTCATCAAACAGTCCGCCGGAATCCGTTGTCCTGACAGTAAGGGTCTGGTCCAGATTCACATGAATAAGGCTCGTAAAAGTAATGCCTTCAGGATTAGCAAACGTTGTGTTGATCTGGTTTGCTGTACCCGTGACAGTCACGGAATTCGTGCCATTATTCTGAATACCACTGTTTGGAACACCCCCGCTTCCGCCGAGGCCTGTCGCCACATTGATGTTGCCGAACTGGACTGACAATTCCACAGTCAGAATGTCCACATTCGGATCGCCATCATCTGAGACGCTGATACCAGAAATCGTGAACTGAACATCCTCATCGCCCGTTGCGGACGCAGGAACCGTATTAACCGGCGCATCGTTCACCGCGCCAACGGTAACCGTCACAGTGCCCTGGTCGGTAAACTCACCATCCGTCACAGTATAGGTAATCGTGTCCTGACCGCTGAAGTTTGCCTCTGGTGTATATTCCAGCTCTCCGTTGCCGTTTACAATTACTGTTCCGTTGTTTGCCGAAACGTCGGGCTCTCCACCAACCAAAGCAAATGTTAGCGGATCGTTGTCCACATCTATGTCATTGGCCAAGACATCAATGGTAACCGTTGTATCTTCCTGCGTTGAAGCCACATCATCAACGGCGATCGGAGCATCGTTTATGGCATTCACATTGAATGTGATGGTGTTTGCCACAGGGTCTTCTGTTTCACCTGAATTGGCACCGTTGTCCTGTACCTGGAATGCGTAAGTTGCTAGGCCGGTGCCGTTATCATCCGGATCTGGTGTATATACCAGAAGCCCTTCAACAATATCAGCAACAAGAACTACCTGGCTCGATGTAATCGGAACTCCGGCAAGTGTAAGAGTTCCGGAACCAGAAGCCGGCTCGATGCGAATTGCGGTAAATACATCAGGCGGGGTATCATTAGGATCGGTAAATCCAAAATCAGCAACCAGGAATGTGTAGCTGCCATCCTCATCTATAGTGATCGTGTTATCAGTGCCAAGTGGTGCGTCACTGACCGGATTGACAGTGATGTTGACCAGCGCCACGTCAGTGCCACCATTCCCATCTGAAACTTCATACGTGAAGCTGTCGGATCCATTAAAGTTGGCGTCTGGTGTATACGTGAACGAACCATCTGTATTGATGACAACCGTGCCGTTCAGCGGCGCGTCACCCGGGCTCGAACCAAGCGCAAAGGATAGCGTGTCATTGTCAGCGTCGGTCGCAGTAAGCTGACCAGAGATATTGTTATCTTCATCACCGGTGACAGAAGCATCGGCTCCCACGGGCGCGTCATTTATTCCTGTCACATTGAAAGTGATAGTATTTGCTATCGGGTCTTCGGTCTCGCCAGGATTGGCACCATTGTCCTGAACTTGGAATGTGTAGCTCGCAAGGCCGTTACCGCTCTCGTCAGGTCCCGGAGTATAAACAAGCAGGTTCTCTACAATATCGGCTACCAGTATCACCTGACCCGCGGTCACCGGAGTCCCATTGAGTGTGAGACTTCCCGCACCTGAACCAGATACGATGCGCACAGCAGTAAACGTGTCAGGAGGTGTGTCATTCGGATCAGTGAAGCCGAAATCAGCAGCCGTAAAGGTGTGACTGCCGTCTTCATCAATAGTAATTGTATTGTCGGTACCCAGTGGCGCATCACTTACCGGATTGACTGTGATGTTGACCAGGGCCACATCAGAACCACCATTGCCATCAGTAACTTCATAGGTGAAGCTGTCTGAGCCATTAAAGTTGGCGTCAGGCGTATAGGTAAATGACCCATCAGTATTGACGATAACGGAGCCATTGAGTGGCGCGTCACCTGGGCTTGCACCCAGCGCAAAGGTCAGTGTGTCATTGTCAGCGTCGGTCGCACTAAGCTGACCGGAGATGTTGTTGTCTTCGTCACCTGAAACCGACGCATCCGCTCCCACCGGGGCATCATTGATCGCATTGACCGTGATATTCACGACACCCGTATCAACACCGCCGTTTCCATCAGAAACCTGATAGGTGAAGCTGTCAGCTCCATTGAAATCAGCATTCGGTGTATAGGTGAACGAACCATCCGGGTTAATCTCAACAGTACCATTCTCAGGTGCATCGCCCGTATTGGAGCCAAGTGCAAAGGTCAGCGTATCATTTTCCACATCAGTGGCAGTAAGTTGACCGGAAATATCATTGTCTTCGTCGCCTGAAACTGAAGCATCTGCAGCAACAGGAGCATCATTCACCGGATTAATATTGATTGAAACAGTGTCTGTATCGGTCAGGAAACCATCACTGGTCTCAATCGTCAGGGTGTCCGTACCATTGAAGTTCAGATCAGGTTCATAGTTCACACCTTCTGCATCACCGAATGTGGCATTGATCTGATCCTGGGTTCCCGTAAGGACAACGGTTCCTGTCCCATTACCTTCAATATCCGTGCTGAAGAGCCCGCCGGACACAAGATCACTGATAAACAGAACACCACTGTTGACGCTGAGGGTAACTGTCAGGTTTGCAGCGCCAATGTCCGGATCATTGACGGACAAACCGTCGATTGTAATCCCGAGATCTTCATCAGTCTGTTGAACATCAGGAACAGTATTAACTGGCGGATCATTAACCGCGCCCACATTGACCGTGACGGTCGCATCAGCACTCTCACCGTTGGAATCCACAATCGTGTAAGTAATTGTATCTATTCCACTAAATCCAGGATTAGGTGTGTATAGCAATCCATCTGACGCGTCGTCAAAGGTAACAGTGCCGTTGTTCGCTGAGGCAATCGGCTCACCTGTTCCTGTGTCAGCTGCGATCGAGATGGTGTCACCAACATCCACATCGAAATCATTAGCGAGCACATCGATAACAACCGGTGTGTCTTCCTGTGTTGTAGCCGTATCATCAACTGCAACTGGAGCATCGTTTATCGGATTGACGGTAATGCTAATTACACCCGTATCGACGCCACCATTTCCATCAGAAACCTGATAGGTGAAACTGTCAGCTCCATTGAAATCTGGATCCGGCGTATAAGTGAATGAACCATCTGTATTGATGACAACAGAACCATTTTGTGGCGCATCACCGGGGTTACCGCCAAGCACGAAGCTTAGTGCGTCATTTTCAGGATCCGTCGCAGACAACTGACCGGAGATATTGTTGTCCTCATCACCCGAAACAGAAGCATCAGCAGCAACAGGCGCATCATTAATCGCACCGACGGTTATACTAATTACACCGGTATCAACCCCGCCATTCCCATCTGAGACTTGGTAGGTAAAGCTGTCGGCACCATTGAAATCAGCGTTCGGTGTGTAGGTAAACGAGCCATCAGTATTGACGATTACCGAACCATTTTGAGGAGCAGCGCCTGGGTTTGCACCCAAAGCAAAACTAAGCGTATCGTTCTCTGCGTCAGTTGCTGCAAGCTGACCGACAATATCCATATCTTCGTCACCGGAAACAGATGCGTCAGCTGCAAGAGGCGCATCATTAACTGGTGTGATGGAGATATTGAACGTCGCTACAGACGGGGCTGCACCATCTTCCCCACCATCAGCAAGTGACACCTCAAAACTATCAGTCGTGGTTTCGGAACCATCATGCTGATAGGAAACCAGATCCTCGATCAATTCATCCTGGGTAAAGGAGCTTGCTGGAGAACCGTTCACAAGCAATTGCCCGTTCGCCGGTCCATTAGTTACCGTATAGACTAACTCCGTACCAAAATCATCCGGATCCTCACTCTCAAGATCAGCGAACGTGATCGTTACCTGAGCACCTTCCTGAACGGACGACTGCAGGCCACCTATGATGACCGGTGCATCATTGATACCTGTGATATTGATCAGAACATCAGCTGATGCGAAATCTCCATCAGCACTTTGAATATCGTAGGAAAGCTGGATCGTTAGCTGCTGACCGGATACGAGGAAATCATAAGGATTGAAGTTTCCTGTAGTCGCACTCCCACCAACCGGATTGAATTCAAAATTACCATCAGCAAATACGGTAATGGAACCACCTGCATCAAGATCAAACGGTTGTCCCAAAAACAGATCATTGGTGACAACTGAACTATCCACAAAAAGGACTTCACGCACTGCCAACAGAGTGATCGCGCTACCATCCGGATCATTGTCGTTTGTCAGAATGTTGCCTGTGATCAGATCAACGTCATCTTCAGTAAGGTTCACATTGTCCTGAACCGCGTTCAATCCATCACTAACAGGATCTACTGTGATATTCACAACGCCGGTATCTACACCACCGTTTCCATCAGACACCTGATAGGTAAAGCTGTCGGCACCATTGAAATTTGCATTCGGTGTGTAGGTGAATGACCCATCCGGATTCACGATGACCGACCCGTTTTGAGGTGCATCACCTGGATTTGCCCCGAGGGCAAATGTCAGCGGATCATCATCAGCATCTGAGGCTGACAATTGGCCTGTAATATCATTATCTTCATCACCGGAAACAGAAGCATCCGCGGCTATCGGCGCATCATTAACCGCATTAACCGTAACAGTGACTGTGCCTTGATCCGTGTCCTGTCCGTCAGTAACCGTGTACGTGATTGTGTCAATCCCGCTGAAACCGGCATTAGGCGTATATTCCAGGTCGCCGTTTCCATTGACCACTACCGAACCATTGGCAGCTGATACATCTGGCAAGCCACTAATCAATGCGAATGTAAGGGCATCTCCGTCCACATCCGTATCATTTGCCAAGACGTCAATGGTAACGGTGGTGTTTTCATCAGTAGTTGCCACATCATCGACAGCCACCGGTGCATCGTTCACTGCGTTTACATTGATCCCGAAGGAATCGATGTCAAACAGGCCACCCTGATCAGTGGAAGAAATTGTGAAAGTATCAAGGCCATTGAAATTCTCATTGCCGAGATATGAAACGCCTTCCACATTTGCAAAGGTCGTGTTGATCTGTTCAACGGTAGCCGTGATCACAACAACATTTGTGCCAGAGCCGATAACGCCTCCCGGAGGAATGCCACCAGTTATGTCTCCGCTTACGAAAAGAATGCCTGACTCAACCGACAATGTAACATTGAGTATGGAATCAGCGCCGTCGGGATCAGAAACACCCAATCCCAGAATGCTTGCCTCGATATCTTCATTGGCTGTCGCACCATCAGGAATAGCGTTTACGGGCGCGTCATTCTGACTGGTCACTGTTACTTCTACAGTGGCCGAACTTGTGGCGCCGAATGAGTCCACGATCGTGTAGGTGACTGTGTCTATTCCTGAGAAGTTCGCATTCGGCGTGTAAATGAGATTGCCAACAGCATCAGACGTTACGGTACCGTTGCTTGCCGTGGCATCGAGTTCCGGCCCATTGCCGTTGTCGACGAAATTCAAATCGAACGTATCATTGGCATCAGGATCAAAATCGTTGCTCAGAACATCAATGGAAACCGGGGTTTCTTCTGACGTGGATACAGGACCATCATTAACAGCCGTTGGCGCATCATTGCGCCCTTCCAGCACGACTGTGAATGTTGTTCCTGTACCCACAACGCCGCCATTGCCATCGTCAATACTCAAATCAAAACTGAGGCTGACCGTTTCACCTTCACCCAAACTTTCAAGCTGGGCATCATTGATTGTGGGGGTCACATCAAACGAGTCACCTACTCCACCATTGTTTATGAACTCGGTCGAGAACGTAACGTTGAAACCAGGTGCATTGCCCGCATCAGGAGTTACAACCAGGTTCGGATTATCGCTATCCGGGTCATTGAATGATACGGAAACCGTGCCACCGGTTAGGTCTGCCGTATTCTCGCCCGGATCACCATCCGGCAGTTCTGCAATTGTACCAAAATCACCGTCAGTAGTGACAGCACTTGGCGCGTCATTCACCCCGTTGACCGTAATGGTAAAACTTGCCTGCGCAGGTTCGCCGGATTGATCCTGAACGTTGTAAGTGAAGGTATGCGTTCGGCTTTCCCCGTCATTCAAATCTTCATAAGCGGTTCCGGGATCAAATGTGTACGTGCCATCGCTGTTAATGATGATCAAACCACCATTTTGCAGCTGGTAGGGTTGCCCCGGTGTGACTGAAGTTCCGGATTGATCATTGTCGATGATGGATACAAACGAAACAAAGTCACCGGTATCCACATCAAAGTCATTGGCGAGTAAGTCACCTACAAATGTATTGTTTGTCTCATTGGTTACAATCGCATCAGCTCGCGCGACAGGGGCATCATTGACCGGTGTAATACCCACATTCAAGGTTGAGGTGGCTGATTGTCCGCTGCTGACTTCGGTAACTTCAATGGTCAGCGTACCACCATCATCGTCATCCGGTGAAGGCGTGTAGGTAGCTGTGTTTAGAGCAGCATTAACCTGTGCAACCGTGCCGGAAATGACCAGCACATCATATTCACCGCTTCCTGGAGGAAACAGTTCGCTCTCGACACTGAGAATTGGATCAATCACCACATCTGCACCCGGTGCAAGACGGATCGTTGAACCAGCTGTAAGCGTCACATTGAGCTCATCATTGCCACCACTGGTACTCTGGATATCAAAACCAGTCAGCGCAACGGAGGTATCTTCCTCGATATCTGCATCTAGAACGGGAAGAACAATTACCGGCACAATCGGCGTTGGATCTGGATCCGGATCCACAACAACTGGATCGTCAGTGCTTGTATCCGGTGGCGGCGTATTAACAATTGGGGCGGACGACGTTGGTGTGGTCGGTGTCGAAGGTGCAGGTGCAGACGATCCGAGATCAGAAATGGTTGTGCCCTGAGTACTTGTACCATCAATTGATGCAACATCAGTTGGAGCAGATGAGTCTAGTCCGCTACCGCCCGTACTATTGCTACCCTGATCGCCAGGGGTTGCATCACCAGTTCCGTCATTCCCTGTTGAACCATCTCCACTGCCATCACCGGTTGAGCCATCTCCGGTCGTACCATCACCGGTTGTTCCGTCCCCTGTGGTGTCATCTCCGGTTCCATCACCAGTAGTATCATCACCGCTGCCATCATCGGCGCCATCGCCAGCATCAGTGTTATCACCTTGCTGATCCCCGTTGTCTCCAGCATCATCAGGGTTATCACCGTCATCCTGATCTTGATCATCATTTGTATCATCAGGTGCTGCGTCATCACCCGCATCATCATTATTTACCGGGTCTTCCCCTGCCGCTTCGCGCGCTTGCTGGGCACGGATAGCCTGGAATGCCTCGTTAACGATCACCAGATCACTGGCTTGATCTGCAGCTGTCCTCTCGAGCACTACAGTTTGCACATTTGCCGGATCAATCTCATATGTGCTGTTGATTGTGGTGATTTGTGTTACTTCACCGCTCAGCTTGTTTATGAGCTGAATCGTACCGGTTTCACCGGTAATATCCTGATTAAGGGCAACCCGAACGACAATCTGGCCAGCCGGATTGGTTTCCAGGATCACGCTTACGGTCGTGCCACGAATACCCATTGTGGCAGCCGGTGTATCAACCGTCATATCCCCGGTTTTGGCCACCTGACCAGCCACAAACACAAAACTGCCCTGCACCAGATTAAAGACGGCGGAATTGTCAGTCGCGTCAGGAGAATATACGAGCTCGCTCAGAACCATTCTGGAGTTTGAAGCAAGCGTAAAGATTGTCTTGTCAGCGAAGGTGATAGAAAGGGTGCTACCTTCGGTTGTCTGGACCACATCGTTTTGGAACACTTTTGTTCCGACCAGCAGTGGCTCCACAGTTCCATCAGCACGCTGAACAGTGGCGCTACCTGTTAGGGTCTCAACCTGACCAATTGGTGTGCCGCCAGCTGCGTTACCTTGTTGAGCATAGGCACCTGGGTTAGCAGGCCCCGCCAAAACTTCTACAATGTCACCTTTGAGAACAGCCCCGTCATTTGTCACAAGATCAGCAGCTTCAGGGTTTGCAAAATACCCTTCCAGGATTACTACCCGGCCGTCGGTCCCGGTAATAACAAGATCGCTCCCATCGCGATCGAAATCGGCAGAAAAAAGATAATCATCGTGGGGAATTGTGATTCCGTCAGGCGAATCATTACCTCGAACATCGAGGAGAATATCATTCCTCCCTTCGCCCAATAGGCGTGCGAAATCCGGCTTGTCAAGCATAACCCTCTACCCTTTGCTCTTGACGCCCCGACAATTAGCCCTGCAACGCTAGCATAAATTGTATGTCAAGCCAATTTTATAATTAATTAATCGTTAATATATAAACAGCTGTTGTTTCTGAACGATTCGCAGTTCGAGCCAAACAACCTCAACAATTCAATTGCCTCGCTCATAATCCCCTGATACGCATGGGCAATGAGCGTTACTTCTCCCCCTATTCCGGCGTCCGGTACACGCAGTTGGCAAACACCTGCAATTTTGCTGATGGCCATGGCTGCGGTCATGCAAATCGCCTTTGCTGCCTGGATGGCATTGACCAACAATTTTGCTGTTGAAGTTCTATCTTTCACAGGTCGTGAGATCGGCATTCAACAGTCAATTCGGGAGATTCCGGGCTTTTTATCATTTGCCGCGGTCTTTCTGCTGCTGTTTGGCCGTGAACAGACCTGGGCTTACATTTCACTTTTGTTTTTAGGCGGAGCAGCGGCTGTCACTGGCATGTTTCCCAGTTTCACCGGATTTCTCATAACCACCTTCATTTCGTCCGTCGGATTCCACTACTACGAAACCATGCATCAATCCTTGTCGCTACAATGGCTACCAAAGAAAACGGCACCAGCGACAATGGGCAAAATTCTTGCTGTAGGATCTTTTGCGCAACTGACTGTTTTTGGGTTCATATTTGTGGTCGGAGCCTGGTCAATCATGAGCTTCAACGGCATATACATGGTCACCGGCCTCTTCACCTGTGTGGCAACCCTTGTACTATGGCTTGCTTTCCCGGCGTTCAAGGGTGGCACACCGCAACATACAAAGCTCATATTACGCAAGCGATACTGGCTGTATTACGCGTTGACCTTCATGGGTGGCGCAAGACGACAGATATTCATGGTGTTCGCCGGATTCATGATGGTAGAAAGGTTTGGTTTCGCGATCCATGAGGTTATGGGACTGTTGATTGTCAATCAGTTGGTTATGATGATTGCAGCACCTCTCATCGGAAAATGGATAGTCAAATACGGCGAGCGAAACATGCTCACCTACGAGTATATCGGACTGGTTTTGGTATTCGCTGCCTATGCTTTTGTACCGAATTGGTGGATGGCAGTGTTACTGTACTTTATTGACCATGCGCTGTTCGCAGTAGCCATAGCAATGAAGACTTATTTTCAGAAAATCGCTGATCCGGCTGATATTGCCCCGACAGCAGGCGTTGCGTTCACGATTAACCATATTGCTGCCGTATTCATCCCGGTACTATTTGGATTGATATGGATTGCGAGTCCCGAACTGGTTTTTCTGGCTGGAAGTGCAATGGCATTCGTATCGCTAATACTTGCCCGGCTTATCCCACCTAATCCTGAAGCCGGTAACGAGGTTGTTTGGATGCGTGACTGGAAAAGGGGCTAAAAACTTAGATAATTGTTGGAATAACTGGTATTCACTTGTTTAGATTTGGTAAATGAATGCTTGACCTTTTCGCAAGAAATCGCACCTATAGTGGCACGCAAAGGTAACGGAATAGATGTTCAGATCGCGGATCTCCAAAATTGCAGGTTGTGTGGCTCTCGCTGCATCAGGGATTCTTGCCGCGTGTACCTCTATTGGTGAAAGAACCACCGTGAGCGTTGGGTATTATACGGTAAGCGGTGAGACCTTCAGTGAAGTGGACAGAGAAATCGAGCTTCACGGCCCAAATGTTACCGGCGTGGGTAAGGCACTGGCATCAACAGACCTTCGTATGCTTCCACAAATCAGTTATGGCGTCACATCCGCGGGGTGCGAAGTTTCTTCTGCCAGGATAAATGTTCGCGCACGCGTGACCCTGCCTCGCCATTCCAACGTTAACAAGCTGAAAGCTGAGCTGGCAACGGCGTGGAACAGTCTGGAAGAATACGCTCGGGTTCACGAGGCAGTTCATTTGGCTATTGCTGACCGTTATGCCCTTCTTATGGAGAAGGAAATCAAGGAGCTTTCTCCTGAAGAAAATTGCGTCGTCATGCGTGAGAGTGTTCAGTCAGTTTTCTCAAGACTCTTTGAACTGCATCACGAAGAGCAACTTCAGTTCGATGAAGACGAGAAGATACGGATTCGCAGACTTGTGGCGCAAAGCCGCGCTCAAAGAAACGAAATAGTGCAGTAAATTTAATGCGTCATGGATTTGACGCACTCCGAACTTGCCATCCACCCACCAATTACATTAGTAGACCTCGAACCAAACAAGTCACGGGGGGACAACGGGCATGGAAAACTCTGGCAAAACTATCGTAAAATCATGGGATGAATGGTCACCCTTAAAGCACGTGATCGTTGGTGTGGCTGACGGCTGCATGATTCCCCCTTCTGAACCCGCATTGGACGCCAAAGTTCCTGAAGACAGCGACATGAAGGGTCAATGGGGTCCCCGCACGCAGGAAACGGTAGACAAGGCAAATGAACAGCTCGACTATTTTGCCAAGACCCTTGAATCAAGAGGTGTAAAGGTTGATCGTCCAACACCGATTGACTTCTCACAGCCCGTTTCGACACCGGACTGGGAAAACCCATCTTCCTTTGGTTGCATGCCACCGCGTGATGTTATTTTGACAGTCGGCAAGGAAATGCTGGAAGCGACCATGTCTTATCGCTGCCGTTTCTTTGAATATTTGTGCTACCGCCCACTCATGCAAAAGTATTTTGACGAGGATCCGGGCTTCAGGCACACATCAGCACCAAAACCGCGCATGACCGACGCATCCTACAGACCTGATTATCTTTCAGAAGAGATCGGAGTGGAAAAAAGACTGAAGTGGACTGCAGAAAAGTTTTTCGTGACCACTGAAGAAGAACCGATGTTTGATGCAGCTGACGTGTTGCGTTTCGGTAAAGATCTCATTGTCCAGCATGGGTTTACCACCAATCTCAAGGGCATTGACTGGCTGCGCCGGCATTTCCCTGATCATCGTGTCAGAGCGGTCAACTTCCCGGGCGATCCGTACCCAATCCATATTGACGCAACGTTTACGCCAATTCGTCCTGGCTTGATCATCAACAATCCTGAACGTAGACTTCCCGATGATCAGAGAGAATACTTCCATAAAAATGATTGGGAAATCATCGACGCAGCAAGACCAGCGCACAACACCCCTCCTCCGCTGTGTTATTCCTCGGTTTGGTTATCAATGAACGTTTTGATGATCGACGAAAAAACCGTTTGTGTGGAAGCGTCTGAAGTCAATCAGATGGAACAGTTTGATAAGCTTGGGCTCGAAGTTGTGCCAATACCTTTCCGCGACGCTTATGCCTTTGGCGGTGCGCTACACTGCGCCACCACGGATGTTTACCGTGAAGGTGATCTGGCGGACTATTTCCCTAAGCAATAAGCAGAATGGTTAATGGGTGGGCAGACCAGGTTTGCCCGCCTCTTCCGGATTTCTCGCAACAAAATCAGCTTTGATGGCTTCCGAGCCAGAAATTTCTGCGTCATGGCGCCAACCTGGCGGTTTGATCAGATATTTGAAACGGTCCTTTATTGATATGCCCGGCTGCCGGAAATCACGGAACATATCAATCCATTCATGAAACGCTACTCTGAACGGATTGAACGTGCCGATATTTTTGACCAAACCGTATTTGGGCATATCCTCTTCCAACTCTTCGACAAACGTGCCGAACATCCGGTCCCAGATGATTAGCGTTCCAGCATAATTCGCATCAAGATAGCGAGGATTGGTGGCATGATGGACACGATGATGGGAGGGTGTATTCATGATCGCCTCAAACCATCTGGGCATTTTTCCAATGGCCTCGGTGTGGATCCAAAACTGGTAGAGAAGATTAATACCTCCCACAAACACAATCAGCGCAGGATGAAATCCGATCAGTACCAGTGGCACACGCAACAGGAACATGCCGGTGAATGTACCAGTCCAACTCTGTCTGAGAGCAGTGGACAAATTATAATGCTGGCTGGAATGGTGGATCACATGTTCGGCCCATACCCATCGGCATCGATGAGCAATCCGGTGATAAAAGTAGTACCTCACATCATCCAGGATAAAACAGACAAAAACCCAGTACCATTCAAATCCTATAGTGAAGATCCGAAAATCGTAGGACCAGATCAAGACACCGTAGGCAACAAACCCGAAAATGAGACCGCTGACCACATTTCCAACCCCCATCAACAGGCTGGTGGTTGTATCACGGGTCTCAAAACCCTCCGCTGTTTTTAATCGCCTGATTACGAAAAGTTCAAGCAAGATCAGCCCGATAAAGGCTGGTATCGCCATTTGCGTAACTGCGGGATAGCTGGGAATGATCAAATCCATTTCAGGTCGATTTCCTCTTATTCAGATCTTCGAGAAGAAAGGTTCGTGTACCCTCATCTGCGATCATTAAACCTACCCGACCAAGAGTAGCATCATTGACGTAAAGGTCAATTTTCTCTCCGTCCGTTTTCACATCTCTTATGAAATCCGAATTAATAAATCTGGTGAGGTAATTCTGGCCAATTGAGTGAACCAGACCCACCTGCTCTCTACCTGCTGAATAAACTAAGGCAGAAACACCATCATTTGTAATAAAGACATCACCCACTTTAAAATCCGGGTATTCTTTCAAAATCTGTTCTGTCGCGAGTGTGTCACTTATCCCTGTTTGCTTTGCTGAGCCACCGCTGAAATGGACCGCAGAAATTACGATAATCAATCCAACAACCACCAAAGGCACGAGAATAGAAAGCGGCATGCTCAACCAGCCCCGTAGACCGTTTTGATACTGTCGCGATCACTGACCGACTTAACCACCCTCGACACATTGGGAAATTCATCAAGGTTCGGATGGCCTTCCTCAGGACTGAACCAAGTCGTCAGCATATACATATAGATATCGGCAGCTGTGAAATGGTCCCCTGCTATCCATTTTCGTTTGGATAGTGCATCATCAACCACACTCCAAACTTCCCTCAACCGCCTTACAGAACGTGCTTGCACACTTGGCTCTTCACTCGGTTCATCGGCAAACCTGTCAGGATAATACGACATCTGAAACGCATTTTGCACAGTGCTAGTGAAATAGACGAGCCATTGCAGAAACTGACCCCGAGCTTCTTCATCTCCCATATCAGGAGCAAGCCTTGCTTCAGGATGCTTGTCACACAGAAAAATGGTAATCGCAGCCGCTTCATACATGGAAGTTTCATTCCAGATCAGGACAGGCACCCAGCCGTTTGGGTTATGAGCAAGCAGATCTGGATCTCTCTGCGTCTGATAGGCAATGTTGGTTTCAATCAGCTCATACTCCGCACCAATCTCTTCAAGAATTGTACGTATTCCCATTGCAGCACTGCCATCAGCATAAAAGAGCTTGTACATATTCTCACCTTTGACGAGACAATGGGCGCACATTCGTTTCCAGATGCGCAATAATGTTGGCAGCCATGTCCTTACCGGTGGCTTTCTCAATTCCTTCCAGACCCGGCGAAGAGTTCACTTCGAGAACCTTTGGCCCGTCAGCTCCTTCCAGGATGTCCACACCGCCTACCGAGAGACCAAGTTCACGAACAGCCTTGATAGCGACGGCGCGTATTTCTTTGCTGATCCGCACATTGGTTGCTTTGCCACCACGATGTAGATTGGATCGAAACTCTCCAGCCTCTGCCTGTCGTCGCATAGCACCCAGGACACGTTTGCCCACAACGAAACAACGCAGATCAGCTCCTGCTGCTTCTTTTACAAATTCCTGCACCAGAAAGTTGGCATCGAGGCCACGAAATGCATCAATGAGGCTTTCACCTGCCTTTTTCGTCTCAGCCAGGACGACACCCCTACCTTGGGTTGAAGACAGCAGCTTCACCACAACCGGAGCACCACCAGTAAGATCCAACAGGTGCTTGGTATCTTTCGGTGATTTCGCAAAGGCTGTAACTGGCATGCCGATCTTTGCCCGCGATAGGATTTGGTGTGCCAATAACTTGTCTCGCGAAGCAATTATGGATTCCGCAGAGTTAAGACAATAGGCACCCGTATTGGCGAATTGACGAAGCACCGCACTGCCATACGCGGTCATGGAAGCACCAATCCGTGGAATTACCGCATCAAAGCGTGGTAACGCCGCACCATCGTAATAGACTTGGGGCTGGCCATCTCCCATACGCAGGTAACATCTGGCAGTATCAACGATCTCAATCGCATGCCCCAGTTTTTCAGCCGCTTCCACCAGTCGCTTACTGGAATAGTTATTGGGTTCACGTGTTAACAGAGCGATCCGCAGTGGCCGCTTCACGGGCCGTTTTTTAGGCAATCCCTTGTATATTGCGTAGGACAGTTCAGGTTGTGCGCAGGACACATTCGGATCAATAATAGTATCTTCCGGAATGGCAGAACGCCCCAACAACATCCGGTAGGCCATGTTCTCACGATTGGTTAGCGTAAGTTCCAGTGGCCACTTTCGCCCACCAATTTCCACCGTACTTCCAATTACATATCTTTGTTCAGTTTCACCGTTGGAACTCGTAATGTTCCGACGATCAATGATCGGAGCGGAGCAAACAATCTCCAGATTCGGATTTTCAGGGTCTGGATTGATTAGAAAACGAACCTGTGGCCGTGCTTGTGTACCAAAGGGTTGGATTTCAGCCGCATGCAAAGCTGAGGTTTTGGCACCGGTATCAACTTTGACCTTTAATGCAGGCAGACCAAGATCATTTAATGAAACCCATTCTTCCCACCCCAGCTTGAATTCTTGACTCATTACATGTTCCCCGGTTTTTCAAGTTACCTGCAAAATTTCAGGTAAAGAGGAACAATATCAACACAAATAGAAGTTTTCGCAATCCTAAATCACTGGGCCGGTAGATGTTTGTTCAGAAACACGCGAAGCGCATTCCAATATTCTTCCCCATCATTAGAGACCAGCGCAGTAGCCCCATGTCGGCCCCGCCCTTCGGGTACAAAACCGGTAACGTCTACTTTGATCTTCTGCACGAATGGTTGCCATTGTCCGGCTTCACCTCGGGCTGCGGTAAGAAACACCGGTACAGTGATGCCAGGCAGTGTTTTAGTAACAAATCTGGGTTCAGAGAAATATTCTCCCGGTGAAAACGCCATCACTGCATCAGCAAAACTTCGCTCACGACCAGCAAGCACCAAAACCAGAGAGGCTGAGTAGGAAGACCCGATTACACCCACACGCTCCACATCGAGGTTTTTCCGGGCCCACACTGATGCTGCTGCCAGATCTGGCGCTGCCTTTCCGTAACTTTGATCTCCACCATACCGCGCTGCAGTTTCATTCTTGATGCCGTTAAACTTACCACCCGATCTTTGATCCACTGCCAGGGTCACATAGCCCATCTCATTCAACACTGGCGCGATGTCGCGGTATTCACCCCTGCTCGCACCAGCCATATGAAACAGGATAATTGCAGCCTTTGCCTTTTTATTTTTCGGAAACTGCAGATCAGCAGTAACGGTCAGGTTTCCCGCCGCCGGAAAATTCACCTTCTCTGCAAATGCCGGGATCATTCCCATGACAATAACGACGATCACCAAGATTAAGCGCATATCCTAACTCTCATTCAAAAACATAATGAGAGTTTGATAACACTTTCATGTATCAAACAGGGTCACAATAACGGGAGTTAGCGGTAGCGACGGTCGACCCAATAGTGTTGTAGCAACCCATCAATGCCATAAATCGGGTCGCTTACATTTCCATTGGTAAAGGCAATCTGTTTCAGGATCGCGCCATCAACCTCACCTTCAGCTTTGATGATCTCATAATCTTCCTGCCCACGCGGATAAGCGCCTACAACAGTAAAACCATCTTCTGTCATTAGTCTTTTATGACCAAAACCGGCAGGTAATATCAAACAGTCACCCTGGGCAACGGTTACTCTGGGGCCATCCTGACCTCCCAGATGCAATACACCTTTCCCCTTCAACACGGTGAGCACTTCATGCGATGAGGGATGAAAATGATGATAATCAAACACCGTCCACTGCCACGCGCCGGTCCAGCCATTTGAATCATAAATCTTGATTATGTCATCAGCATTAGCATCTGAAGAAATACACCCCTGAAACAGTACCGCTGGCAAATAGGGATGGTTTGGCACTCCATTGTTGGAGGGCACATCAAAAATCTCGACATTCCTGATCGTCAAATCATTGATCAGGGAGTTGGAACTGCCAGCCATAACCAATTCCCGATTCGCTGAAACCAAATTTTCTAATATTCAAGAAGACAATTGTGGTCTAATCAAGCCTGCTTTTCAGGAACATGCACAACTAAACCATCCAACGCGTCAGTTACTTTGATCTGGCAAGAAAGACGTGAGCTTGGTTTTGCTTCCCACGCAAAATCCAGCATATCTTCTTCCATAACTTCTGGTCCACCAACAGCTTCCTGCCATTCGTCACTGATGTAAACATGACAGGTTGCGCAAGCACATGCGCCACCACATTCAGCTTCGATGCCGGGCACTGAATTCTTGATCGCGTTTTCCATCACGGTTGATCCATTTGCTGCATCAACTTCAAACCGTTGATCGTCATGTGTGACATAGGTAATTTTTGCCATTTTGAATTCTTGTCCCGTTGCTGCGTTTTGTAGGGATTTAGCAGCAAACGAACACGAGTCAAGCACCTCTCATAAGCGATTGCATAAAAGTGCTTTTTTTTAAATTTGGTTCGGAAACTTCATTAAAAATAAACTTCATTCTGTGCATGATCCAAAAATTAGTGCCACTGATATGAGATCGGTCTTGTTAAAAGTAACTCCTAGCGCGCCTTTATCCGAAGTCAGCCATGACCAAGCCTTGTTTCATTATGAGGACCATACTGCGTTTTTCTACGGAAAAATCAGCGCCGCAGCAGCTGCCCTGATCACGTTTGTTCTGACACTTCAAATCCCAATTCTCGTCATGTCATTGTGTCTGATGGGAGTTATGATGCTGGATGTGGCTAACATCAGAGCTCACAAGCGCCTGGTTGAAGGCAAATCTTCGAATTTCTATCGCTGGGAGATGCAATACACAATTCTCTCCACATTTTTCACCTTGTTTATGGGTTTGTGGTGCTTCACATGTTTTGTGTTGTCAGATGATGTATTTGTGCATTTGCTTTGTGTTTCCATAACACTGGGCAACATCTTAAGCATGCTTTGCCGGAATTTTTCCAATGAGCGCGTGCTCACCATGCAGCTCTGCACCGTTACCATTCCATTGGTTCTAGGCATAACAAGCTATGGTGATTTCAGAAGTATCATTCTTTGTGCATTCTTCCTGCCTTTGTTCACCAGTGTGCGCGACATCTCCGGTAGACTACGCTCTTTGTTCTTCAACATTGAACAACAGTCTCTAGAAAAGGAAACCTTTGGTATTCAGTTGAATGAAGCCCTTGAGAGCATGTCACATGGATTGATTATGTTCGATGAAGACATGCGTCTGCGGATCATCAACAAAACAGCCCGCGAAATCCTTTGCATCGGTGAAGAGATCAACTGCTACAGCCGACAACTTCACCAGATTGCCCGATTGATTGATGCTCAGAAACCAAGCGTAAACCGGGTAAGAATCCTGGAAGACAGCCTGACCGATCGGTTGAGACAGCACTCCGCTGACAAGGTTTTCAAAATCTCGGACACTCAATTTGTGGAACTATCCATCAAATTGCGTGATCAGGGTGGTTGCGTTCTGGTGATCGAAGATGTGACCCAACGCATCAACTACCAGAACAGAATTAATCAGCTTGCACGGTTTGATGAACTTACCGGCCTTTGCAACCGAAGTTATTTCCTTCAGCAGTCCAAAACTATTCTACAGCGTTCTGCTGGCAAAAACCGTTGCAAGATCATGTTCTTTGACCTTGATGATTTCAAGCGCATCAATGACACGTTGGGACATGAAGCTGGCGACTACATTCTTACCTGCGTTGCAGACCGGGCCAAGAAATTCATGCCTCAGTCCACGATACTCGGTCGCTACGGCGGCGATGAATTTGTAGCATTAGTTCAGGAAGACGACATGGTCGGACCGATTGAACGGGTTGCACAACGGATAATCGAAGACCTTTCACGTGAAGTGATCTTCAACAATCAGGTGTTGCGGTTTGGTGTAAGCATGGGAGTTGCATCCTATCCAGAAGACGGAACCTCGATCGACCGCTTGCTTAAACTGGCTGACCTGGCTCTTTATGCCGCGAAAGACAGCGGCAAAAACACATTCCGGACTTTCTCCGTGGAAATGGAAGAGTCCCTGGACGACCGCATTAAGCTGGAAGATGATCTAACACAAGCCGTTAAAGACAAATCCCTTAGCCTTCATTTCCAACCACTTGTTAATGTGGAAACCGGTAAGGCAACCGTATTTGAAGCTCTAATTCGATGGAATCGTCCTGGCCACGGCAATGTATCACCGGGCGTTTTTGTACCGATTGCTGAAGATCTCGGCATAATCAGAGACATTGGTGAATGGACTTTGATGGAAGCCTGCCGTGTCTGCATGACCTGGCCAGAAAATACCAGTGTCGCTGTTAATCTATCTGCGGTTCAATTCCAGGTTAGCTCCGTTATTGAAGCTGTTGAGAACGCTCTTGCGGAGACAGGGCTCGACCCTTCTCGTCTGGAAATTGAAATTACGGAAACAGCAGTCTTGAACGACATGTCTCATGCCATTGTCGTGCTTGAGGCGCTTTGCGATCTGGGAGTGAGTATTTCTCTTGATGATTTCGGCACTGGTTATTCAAGCCTGAGCTACTTGCACAAACTTCCGCTCAATAAGCTGAAGATCGACAAGTCATTTGTGGATGACATCACCACCAGTGACCGTTCCAAAACCCTGCTCAAGGGCATCACTGTGCTAGGACGCGCATTGGATCTCAACATTGTTGTCGAAGGCATTGAAACACAGGATCAATTTGATCTCCTCGTGGATCAGTACGAGATCGATTACGTGCAGGGTTACTACTTCTCAAAAGCCCTACCAGCTGATCAGGCCAAACTATATGCAAGCCGGGAAATTATGCCCGCTCCCACATGGTCCAAGCGGGAGGAAAATGCTTCTGATGCGGGTGAAGTAGCCGTTGCTTAAGACAGAGCAAGGTCAGTCAATCTAAAAAAAGGCAAAACTAGCCCGGCAACAATTATTGGACCGGGTTCGCATCATCGGCAGCCCATTCTGTCATGGAGCCATCATAAAGCGAAACATCTTTCTTGCCTGCAATCTCGCTAAGCGCAAACCATGCGATCGAAGCCCAGTGTCCGGTATTGCAGAATGTGACTGTCTTTTCATCCGGCTTTGTCACGCTAGTGATACTCAATTGATCAACATCTGATTTAGAAGAAAACAACGCATTTTCTGCATCATAGAAATTTGAGTGAACCATATTTGAAGCATTTGGTATCGTACCCAACCGTTTCACCACCCTGCTCTTTGTCTCGCCTTTGTATTGGGAAGCCGGCCTGGCATCCACCAGATTAACAGACGTTTCAAGCGCCGCTCGCACATCACTTTGCGAGGTAACAAGCTCGGGTCTGAATTCTGCGTTGAAAGTTCCCGGCTCGGGAAGCGTGGCCTTGGTTTCCAATTCTCCAGAGCCAGCAATCCAAGCCTTATAGCCCCCATCAAGAATACTAACCTGATCATGTCCCAGCACTTTGAAGGTCCAGTAAATACGCGTGGCTGCTGCAAAATCCGTAGAGGAATTACCATGAGGTAGAAGAACCACCCGCTCTTTGTTATCTACCCCGATAGATTGAATAAACGCTTCAATTTCATCCACCGGCGGCAGCATACCGATGACGCCATCTACGGTTTTCCGCCAACCTCTGCCGTACGGAGCAGAAATAGCACCAGGCACATGCCCGGCTACATAATTTCTGTTTGGCCGGATATCCAGGATAACAGTACTTTCGTCTTTCAAGTTTGCACGCAACCATTCGGTATCAACCAATGGCTGTCCATAAGCTGTCGCTTGGCCAACAGAAAGAGAAACAACCAAACAAATCAGTAAGGTAGATAGTTGGGTGAAAATATTAAAGCGCATAGTTCCTCGCTTACACGGCAGCCGTGACCATTATCTCAACAAGCAGATCATCGCGTGCCAGTTTTGCCTCCACGCAGGCACGTGCAGGCGTATTACCGGGTGAAACCCAGGCATCCCACACAAGGTTCATGTCTTTGAAGTATTTGATATCTGAAAGCCAGATATTTGCTGTGAGAAGCTTCGACTTATCCGTTCCGGCTTCTGCTAGCAGAGCATCGATTTGAGCAAGAATGTCCGCTGTCTGCTCAGAAGCACTATCACCAACTGCTACTTGCCCTGCCGTATAAACCACACCACCGTGGATCACTGCTTGTGACATTCTGGGTCCGGTTTGAATTCTTGTCACTGTCATTATCTTCCCCTTGGAGCTTAAAAGTTTCTTTTTGAAGTGGATTACGGTGTCCTAGACTATATATACCTGCTCGGAAGCGCACGAAACAACGCACATTTTTGCGAAATTCTCGCATTCCACAAAATTAGAACATATAGCTAACGGATCGAACCATGCCGTGTCTCCTTTGGTTTCGCCAAGATTTACGATTAACTGATAATCACGCACTCCTCAAAGCTAGTGAGTATGACGAAATCATTCCCGTTTTCATTTTGGATGAGACAGATCGAGCATTAGGCGGCGCGTCAAAATGGTGGCTACATCATAGCCTTAGTGCGTTGAAGGCTGATCTGGGAGTTCTGGTTTTGCTCCGTGGCGACCCACAAGAACTAATTCCGGAACTGGCAGAAAAAACTGGAAGCGAAGCGATATTCTGGAACCGATCCTATGAACCCCATTCTGTGGAGAGAGACACTGCACTCAAATCCCGTTTGAAGGAAAACGGCTTTTTGGCGGAAAGCTTCACAGGCAGTGTTGTTCGCGAACCCTGGGAAACCAAGACTGGTTCCGGAGGGCCTTACAAAGTCTATACCCCGTTTTGGAAAGCCAACCTTTCCGCAGGCATCCCCGCACCCATACCTAGCCCCGAATTCACAATTGCTGATCTGGAAGGTTTCGGTGAAAACCTCGAAGACTGGAATTTTCTGCCCTTGAACCCGGATTGGGCAGCAGGTTGGGCAGATATGTGGCAACCAGGAGAAGAGGGAGCAAAACAACAGCTTGACGAGTTTCTACAGAGCGGCATCGCAAACTATGGAGAACTAAGAAACCGTCCTGATCTTCCCAATGTTTCTCGCTTGTCTCCCCATATACATTTCGGAGAAATCTCCCCACGTCAGATTTGTGCCAAGGCTCAGTTTTTTGCTGATGAGAACCCCGGCTTGGCTCCGGACATCAACAAATTCATTGCAGAGATCGGCTGGCGGGATTTCGCCAACCATTTGCTGTTCCATTTCCCGGAGATACCGGATCGAAACTGGAAGCCGGCGTTTGATGCTTATCCTTGGCGCGAGGATGAGACTCAATTGAATGCCTGGCAAAAAGGTCAAACCGGTTACCCCATGGTGGATGCCGGTATGCGTGAACTCTGGAGCACAGGATACATGCACAATCGCATTAGAATGCTGGTCGGGAGTTTCCTCGTAAAACACCTGCAGCTTCATTGGAAACACGGTGAGGACTGGTTCTGGGATACGCTACTTGATGCTGATCTGGCGAACAATACATCCAGTTGGCAATGGATTTCCGGAAGTGGTGCGGATGCTGCACCCTACTTCAGGATCTTCAACCCGATCACACAGGGCCCCAAATTTGATCCGAATGGAGAATATGTCCGCAAATGGTGTCCTGAATTGAAAGATCTTCCTAACGAGCACATACATGCACCCCATCTGGCGCCTGATTTTGAGCTGCATAGGGCAAACGTAAAGCTCGGGGAAACCTATCCACTCCCGATCGTCGATCACAAATTTGCTCGCGAACGGGCTTTAAAAGGATACGAAGCTGTAAAAGCAGCAACCAACGCGTCGTAAAATACTTGATTGTTGCGACGGGCTCGTTTAGCCATGTTCTGCAAATTCTATATCAGAATCGACAACTAAGCGGGCATGGCGGAATTGGTAGACGCAAGGGACTTAAAATCCCTCGATCCTAGATCGTCCGGGTTCAAGTCCCGGTGCCCGCACCAAAGACAAAGTAGCTTGAACTACTGCCGTCGTATTAGCGACAGACGTTTTGCAGAGCAAACACGTCGAGAGCAAAATTTAACGACAGTATATGGTACATTTTGTTGGTGGAATTGCCGTACAAAGGTCAGGCATTTAATTATCTACGATATGGACAAAGTAGCTTGAACTACTGCCGTCAATCGAACAGGTTTCTCACCCACCGATTTCGTCCGGATTTCTCATCGCGCCTTCGCCAAATGAGATCTGTATAAATTTTGGGAAACGGAACCGGTAATTCGCATCTGGAGAGATTTTTAAACGTCGTTTCTGCGAGGCCAGACCGCTGGGTTACCACTAAATCCGTCCCCTCTACCATTAGAGGAATAACATCAAAATTAGGCACATAAAGAATAACATTTCGGTCCAGATTCATTTTATCCAGAAACTCAGCCACCGCACTTTTATCATCAGAACCAAAATCAATCACCACATGACGGGCACTACAGTATTCTTCAAGAGTTTTGGGAGGATCCCGATAGTTACCATCGAAATAGCACCATAATTCCTCCACTGACAGTTGCTTTCGATTGAGAGAATTTGCGAGCTTTGGTGGCCGAATGGATACCACCACATCAATATCATGTCGCTGAACCGCATTTTGCAAACTCAGTCTGGAACCCAGGTCCAATATCCGAAGCGCCTTGTCTGGTGCTTCCTGTGCAAGATTCTCCCGCATCTTTGAGAAAATAGAGTTTGCAAACTCAACATTTGTGGCAATTGTGATTGGGTCATTGTCATCGGAAGGATGGTATTCATAACGATCATGGAAGCCCTCCATCATTGTCAGGACTTCTCGTACCTTCGGTGCCAATATCATGGCCTGTTCTGTTGGCTCTATGCCTCTGCCGGATTTTATGAACAACTGATCATCAAAACACTCACGCAACTTTTCAAGCGTGTGACTGGCAGTAGATTGATTGATGTTAAACTCTTCTGCAGCAAGCGTTACAGAATTCTTGTCGTATATCGCCAGAAACAATTTAAGTTGCTTCCCGGTTAGATTTAAATAATCGAATTCTTGCATTGATATTTATTAGTTCATCGATTGATTTAATGCAATCTGCAAGTCAAATTTAAGTTCTGATGGAGAGCAAAATTTGCTTTTCATGTGGGTTCTGTTCCGGTTTTTCGTAATGGGCTCTCAATATGGCTAGGGAATTTACAAATTCAGAAATTTTGACCGCACTGGATAAAATAATCTTGTCCAGTAGCCTGTCTATTTCACCCCAGTCGTCTTCATTCCTGCGCTATATTGTTGAGCAAAAACTTCAAGGTAATGAACATCAGATAAAAGCCTATACGATCGCCATTGATGCGTTGGGAAAAGATGAGACCTTTGATTCATCAACCAATCCATTGGTACGCGTACAAGCTGTAAAATTGAGAAAAACACTAGAGCTGTATTACGCCACTCATGGCAGCGAAGATGCACTACGAATAGAAATTCCTAAGGGTACTTACGTTCCGGAGTTCATCGAAAACAATACGGCTGATTTTGCAGCAACAAGCATTCAGATACTGCCCTGGCTATCCGGGTTCATCAAATCAATGGAAGGAAGAGCAGGTTCCTACTTCAAGCCAGTTGCTATAACGCTCTTGCTCGCCATTGTTTACTTCACAGCCAGGTTAGTGCCATTCGGTGAAAATGACGATATCCAGCAGGAGCTTGCTTTCTCGCCTCCTAAAATCGCAATTTCGTCTGTTATGATTCCCGAGTTTCAACGGGATAATGCGGTCCTGCACGGCATCTCAGCCAATCTGTCTTCAGAACTGCTTCGGCAGTTTTCCAGATTTCCCTGGCTATCGATCGTAGCCAATGAAACAGATAACTTCCATTCCGCAGACACGCATTCAAACGTGGTTCCGGACTATGTGCTGGAAGGGTATCTGGCACGGATACCAGGAAACGCTGATAAAAGCAGTCGTCATATCAGTGTTCAAATGAGGCTGATTGAAAACACTTCAAAAACTGTCAAATGGACTCGTTCATATGATGTAAATCAGGAAGCCCGTGATTGGGACGCTGTTACCGCGGGGCTTGGCCAGAAAATAAGCAAAGCAGTTGGTTCAGAAAACGGCATATTGGTGGATATTCTCAAATCCGCTCAATCGCCGCTTAGCAAGGTTGATATTGAGTGCTTTCGCTGCTTCATAGGCATGTATCAATATTGGAAACAGCCGGATTTGAAGAACTATCTCAAACAAAGAAACTGTTTGAGATATGCTGTCAAACTAAACCCGAATTACGCTGAAGCCTGGGCCGCCCTGGCACAGATCTACATGGACACTCCGAGATTCCACAAACAACACAAGCATGTTCAGCTGGATCACAAAACATGGAAACAGGCTCAGGAATATCTGGATAAAGCTCTGTCCCTTGCGCCACTCAACCCAGTGGTCCTTGAAACAGCAATGCGATTTGAGCTGACAAAACCGGTTCCAGATCATTATTCCTTTGTCCGCCATGCTAAAACCGAGATGAAGATGAGACCGGATAATCCGGAAGCATTGATCAAATACGGTAATCGTCTCGCGGTGCATGTGGGGAAATGGCAAGAAGGTTTGGATATTCATGACCGAGTATTTCACATGGTTCCCGAACCCTCAGACACAATTTATTTGGCCCCTGCATTTCAGTCCTTACTCGGTCGCGACGATAAGCTGGTTGACCAGTCGATCAGACGACTGGAACAGAATGAGTCATTGCTGGCTACCATATTGAAACTGATTGCTGCCCATAGAATGGGGGAAATTGACAAGGTACCGGCCCATAAAGATACGCTGAGACGCTATGGCATAGGATCGGTTCCACAACTGCGGGACCACATTAGAAGAAAGCATTTCTACCCGGAATTGCATAAAGCTGTAGAAAACCAGGCGATAGCTGCGTTTCAATCAGCTTAGGCCTTACTTAATCAACCCCAAACGCATCGCTGTCGCAACCGCATGGACTTGTGAATTGGCATTGAGTTTGGAAATAACACTGTCCAAAAATGCACAAACCACCGTTTCAGAATAATTGAGTTCGTCACCAATCTGCGAACAGTTCAACCCTTCTGACAGTAAGTTCAACATTTCAAGTTCAAGCTCACTCAAAGGTTCTGAGTGAGCAGGACCCTTCAGATCAACAACTTCATTTTTGGATCCTTGAACACCTTGTTCGATTTTTTTGCCCATCCCTTGTTTGAATAACCTTCCGATTCAAAGCCCCACAATAAGAATAGGACCACAAATTAGGCTGGGACAGAAATTAACCGTTATTTACGGTAAAAGGAGCTGCATCGGACATCAAAGAACTAGTTCAAACGGACCATTGTTTGAGGATCAAACAAATGAATGTCGGCGGGTTTAACTCCCACAGACAAACCTTTGGCATCACCCAAATCCAATTGCGCGCCCGCGAGGTTTACGGTGAATGCATCCTCAGTATTAGCCAGCTTTGAATGATAGAGTGTGTTGGCTCCCAGTGGTTCGATCAAACTAACATCAAGCTTTAAAGGGCCGCTCTGTTCCGGCACCACATGCTCAGGTCTGATCCCAATGATCACCTCGCCCTCATGTTCAGAATCTGAAGAGAATGAAGCGCCATTTGCCAACTCTATTTTTTTACCCGAAATCCGTCCATTCAGGATATTCATGGCCGGACTGCCAATAAACTGTGCTGCGAATACAGTCCGTGGTTTTTCATACACTTCGAGCGGCGTGCCGATTTGTTCAGCAATACCGCCATTCATAACGATCATCCGGTCAGCCATGGTCATTGCTTCAACCTGATCATGCGTCACATACAAGGATGTGACACCAAGATTGGACTGCAGCTGTTTGATTTCCAGACGCATTTGGACCCTTAGTTTTGCATCGAGATTAGAAAGCGGTTCATCAAACAGGAAGACGGCAGGTTCACGAACTATAGCTCGCCCCATCGCTACACGCTGTCGTTGACCACCCGAAAGCTGCCTTGGTTTACGATCGAGATAGGGTTCCAGTTGCAGCAGCTTGGCGGCTTCAGCAACTTTTTCTTCGATTTGTGGTTGAGGAACCTTCGCAATCTTTAGCCCGTAAGCCATGTTCTGCCGAACCGACATATGCGGATAAAGAGCGTAATTCTGGAACACCATTGCGATGTCCCTATCCATGGGCTCTTTGTCGTTGACCGTCACACCATTGATATCAATGTCACCGTCGGTGATCGCCTCAAGACCCGCCACCATTCGAAGTAATGTGGATTTGCCACAGCCGGAAGGTCCCACGATAACAATGAACTCCCCATCGTCCACATCGATGCTTACACCGTGAATGACTTCGGTTTTCCCGAAACTCTTTTTAACTTCTTTTAGGGTCAGCTTTGCCATCTTATTTCTCGCTGTCTACCAATCCACGGATGAAGAGCCTCTGCATTGAAATTACAACCACGATAGGAGGAATCATGGCCAGGATCGAAGTAGCCATGATCACCGGCCAATCGGCCGTATCATCACCAGATGGGAACATCTGCTTAATTCCCATCACAATGGTGTTCATCTCCGGTTCGGTGGTTATCAGCAGCGGCCAGAGATACTGGTTCCACCCGAATATGAACAGGATGACGAACAGAGCGGCAATATTTGTCCGGCTCATAGGCAACACGATGTGGAAGAAAAACTGCATGGGACGTGCACCATCCACCCTCGCCGCCTCTGCCAGTTCATCGGGAATAGTCATGAAGAATTGACGGAACAAAAATGTTGCGGTCGCTGAAGCGATCAGAGGAAATATGAGGCCTGTATAGCTGTTCAACATTCCAAACCCGGCAATTACCTCATATGTGGGCACAATACGCACCTCCACCGGCAACATCAGCGTAATGAATATCATCCAGAAAAACGCCATCCGCCCCGGAAACCGGAAATAAACAATCGCAAAGGCAGAAAGAAGCGAGATAGCGATTTTACCCACCGCAATGCCAATAGCCATGACCAGCGAGTTCAGCAACATGGTCGATACGGGAACGTTCACACCGGAAAAGAGTGCCTTCTTGTAGTTCTCAAAAAAGTGGTCACCCGGAAGCAACGGCATGGGTGGTGAGACAATTTCGGGCTGCGTAACTGTTGACGCGACGAAGGCGAGCCAGATGGGGAAAAACACAATCAACACACCGAGGATCATGAATGCATGAGTTATCCAGAGCGAATAGCCCTGTTTCTCCACCATCCCGGCTGCATTTGTGTTTGCGCCATTTGCCATCAGTAATGCACCCTCTTCTCAATGAATTTGAACTGGATCACCGTCAAGGCGCCAACCACAAACAAGAGTACGACCGACTGCGCTGCGGATGAACCAAGGTCCTGTCCCACAAAACCATCGGAGAAAACCTTGTAGACCAGAATGGTTGTGGCCTGCTGCGGACCACCAGCCGTGATTGTGTGGATCACGCCGAAGGTTTCAAAAAACGCGTACACAACATTCACGACCAGCAAAAAGAATGTGGTAGGAGAAAGAAGTGGCAGGACAATCGTGAAGAAACGCCGCCAAAATCTGGCTCCATCTATTGCTGCGGCCTCAATGACCGATCGTGGCACTGCCTGAAGGGCTGCAAAGAAGAAAAGAAAATTATAGCTGATCCTACCCCAGGCTGATGCCACAACCACTAGCCCCATCGCTTCAGCTTCGTTCAATACGTGGTTCCAGTCATAGCCCAGTTGACCGAGATACCAGGAGACCACGCCAACGCGGGTGTTGAACATGAAAAGCCACAACACACCGGCAACTGCGGGTGCGATGGCGTAGGGCCAGATCAGGAGGGTTCGGTAGGTCCCTGCCCCTTTGATCAACCGGTCTGCAAGCACAGCCAGAAACAAGGCCGGAACCATGGAGGCCAGCGTAACAAGCGTCGAAAAGATGGCCGTCGTTACAAAAGAGGCTCTGTAGAATTCATCAGTGAATAGAAATTCGAAATTACCCAATCCCACGAACTGGGAAGAAAGGCCGAATGGATCAGGTATGAATAAGGATTGCCAGATTGCCTGACCCGCCGGATAGAAGAAGAAAACACCCGAAATGAAAATCTGTGGGAAGACCAGCAAGAGTGGCAATAGCCAACCTTTGAAAGTTACCCGTTTTTCCATTTTGAAACTGCCCCGGCAAGGAAGAAAAATAGCGGCAGAATGTGCCGCTATTTAATCTTGGTTTATCTTACTTGTTGGCTTGCTCGAACCGGCGAAGCAATTTATTGCCCCGCTCTACAGCACTGTCCAAAGCTGCCTGTGCAGTCTTGTCACCTGACCAAACCGCTTCCAGTTCTTCGTCAATAATGCCACGGATCTGATCAAAAGAACCCAGACGCAAACCTTTGGAGTTCGGCGTCGGCTCCTTAGCAGTCATCTGAATGACCGCAATATCCGTACCTGGGTTTGCCTGATAGAAGCCGTCAGCTTTGGTCTTGTCTCCAGCAGCAGCCGTGATCGGCAAATATCCGGTATTTTGGTGCCATTTGGCCTGAATATTGGTTGAGGAAAGGAAGTTCAGGAATGAAGCAACCCCTTTATACTCGGCCTGATCGTGACCTTCCATGACCCAGAGGGAAGCACCACCGATAATGGTGTTTTGGGGAGCACCAGCCACACCTTCCCAATATGGAAGCGGTAGCACGCCAAAGTCGAATTTTGCTTCAGCCTTGATGCCAGCATAACCAGCAGAGCTTTCCGTGAACAATGCGCACTCACCACCACGGAAGTTTGCGCCACCTTCATTTCTGCGACCTGCATAGATAAACTTGCCGTCTTTCGCCCAGTCACCCATGGTTTGGATATGCTTCACCTGTGTTGGACTGTTAAACATCAGCTCTGTATCAAGGCCTGCAAAACCATTGTCTTTGGATGCAAATGGTGTGTCGTGATACGCAGAGAAATTCTCCAGATGGATCCAGCTCTGCCAAGCAGTTGTGAGCGGGCATGTGCTTCCTGAAGCCTTAACCTTATCAAGCACGTCACCCACTTTCTGCCACGTGGAGAGATCAGTGTCCGGATCAACACCGGCAGCTTTCAGCGCATCGCGGTTAACCCAAAGAACAGGTGTTGAAGAGTTGAACGGCAGTGAAAGCATATCACCTTGGGTTGTTGTGTAATAACCCTTCACTGAGCTGATATACGCACTTGGATCAAACTGAGCGCCAGTTGTACTCATTACCTCATGAACTGGCTTAATTGCTCCTTGGGCGGCCATCATTGTGGCTGTGCCAACCTCAAAAACCATAAGAACGTGTGGTTGTTCTTTTGCGCGGAATGCCGCGATACCGGCATTGAGTGTCTCTGAGTAATTGCCTTTATGAGACGCGACCACTTTGTAGTCACCCTGGCTTTCGTTAAACGTTTTAACTTGTTCAGCGACAAGTTCACCCAATCGTCCTGTGAATGCGTGCCAGAATTGAATTTCCGTTTGAGCATATGCCGACAATGGCAGGCAAGTCATCGCTCCGACGAGCAACGTCTTCATTACAGCCTTTAACATGGTATCCTCCCTTAAGGTTCATTAGTTTTTCATCCGTTGGATGCGCTCATATCCCCTTGGTAAAAAGGTAATACTAAAGTTTAATGACAGTCAAATTTTTTGACAAAAACAATCAACAGCCAAAAATAGAATCATATTTTCAGTAACTTATGCAAAGTATGACAACAATCTGGATGGGCATGGATTACCATCCAATATTTCCAGGTGCACAAATCCCGGACTTCTGTTTATGTAGCGAACAAAAACCAGACAGTTTGAGTTGCCGACCGGCAATCCAAAGGAGCATCAATTGAGTGAAACTGAAAATAAAAGATCAATCGTTACGGCAGCTATGCTGGCAATTGGTGATGAACTATTATCTGGCCGGACACGCGACAAAAACATCGGCCATCTGGCCACCACACTTACGGTTGAAGGCATAGATCTCAGAGAGGTTCGAATTGTTTCTGATGAAGAGGATGACATCGTTGATGCGGTCAATGCCCTTCGTAACCGTTATGACTACGTCTTTACGTCAGGAGGGATTGGCCCTACGCATGATGACATCACGGCCGACGCTATGGCTAAGGCCTTCGGCGTGAGCATTGATCATGACCCACGTGCTATGGAACTTCTTACTGAGCATTATCAAAAACAGAAAATGGAATTCACCACGGCTCGTCAGCGCATGGCGCGAATTCCCGATGGCGCTGATCTGATCGACAATCCGGTTTCCATTGCGCCGGGTTTTAGAATTGGCAATGTCCATGTTATGGCTGGCGTACCGTCAATCTTTCAGGCCATGTTGGAAAATGTCATGCCTAGCCTTGAAACCGGGCAAAAGGTGGTTTCAAAACACGTGGAGTGCCCTTTCGGAGAAGGCACAATTGGGGATCCTCTTGCTGAAATACAAAAATCCAATCCGGATGTAGCTATCGGCTCATATCCAAAATTTGATGGAAAACGTTACTCCACTCAGATTGTTGTGCGAAGCAGAGATACTGACAAAATCGATCAGGCGATCGCTGAAATCAAATCCATGCTGCAATCACTGCAATAGGAACAAATCCGTATCGTCAGGCTTTGCGTTAAGCGCTGTCAGCATGGCATGTACCTGACCACGATGATGGGTCTGATGATTGAACATATGTGTCACAAGCATCGCGACAGGCTTTGACACATCTCTTTGAGCAGCACCGGAATACCAGGACAAATCGCCGGACAAGGTTTCCTGGGAGACCGTATCGGCCCAGCTTATGATCTCCAGATCAAATGCTTTCCTCGTCTCCATCAATTCAGGCCAATCAGAAATCATATCAGCCGAGGCCTGGATATTTCCTGCAGGTGGCGGCGGTGTTTCTGCCAATCGGGACATCCAGATCTGATCACCCCAAAGGAGATGACACAGGGTGCGCTGGATCGATTTGAAGAATGCTCCCTGGTCTTTCAGGCGTTCAGCCTGAGACAAGCCATCGGCTGCAGAATAAAGGCTATCGTTCTGCCATTGGTTATAACGGGACATTGTTTGCACATATTCAGGATTGATCATTCTTGCACTCACTCAATTTTATGCCTATTGGTTGCGCGTCACTTTAAGTAAACCAGTTAATAATTCAATGTCACAGCCTAAAGCCTATCCAGTATCCTGGGACCAGTTTCATCGCGACTGCAAAGCACTTTCTTGGAAACTCTCCGGAATTGGAGACGAAAACGGTGGTTGGAATTCGGTAATCGCCATTACACGTGGTGGCTTGGTACCAGCGGCAATTGTGGCTCGCGAACTCGGCGTTCGTAACATTGAGACGGTCTGCATCGCTTCCTATCATGAATATAAGGATCAGGGCAGCCTTGTCGTCCTGAAAGGCATTTCACAGGAGATCATTGATAAAACAAATAAGGGAGAAGGTGTTCTCGTAATTGATGATTTGACGGATACCGGCGCCACGGCAAAGAAGGTACGTGAATTTCTACCCAATGCGCATTTCGCGACCGTCTATGCAAAGCCTTCCGGCAAACCGACAGTGGAAACTTTTGTGACCGAAGTGTCGCAAGACACCTGGATTTACTTCCCTTGGGATCTGGATTTGTCTTACTCCACTCCCATATCTGGCCTGAAAGACGGATAACCTTTTGTCCAACAAAAGCCTTCAGATTGTACTTTTCACCATCATGATCAATATGATGGGTGTGGGACTGATTTGGCCCATATTGCCTTCCCTGGTGCAAGAATTAACAGGCGGCACGATTTCCTCAACCGCTGCGATTTATGGCGCCATAGCAGTTGTATTCTCTTTGATGCAATTCCTCTTCTCACCGCTCATGGGTGCGCTTTCAGACCGCTTTGGCCGACGACCAATCATGTTGATTGCCCTAATGGGTCTGGGATTTGATAATCTTTTTCTGGCGTTCGCAAACACCATAGAACTAATGTTCCTGGGTCGCATGCTTGGTGGTGTTTTCGGTGCAACCATGGTTATCGCCAGCGCCTATATTGTTGATACGATGGCAGAAGAAGATCGCGCTGCCGGTTTCGGGAAAATCGGCGCAGCCTTCGGTATAGGTTTTATCATCGGACCTCTGGTTGGTGGGGTTCTTGGTGAAATTGACCTGCGCCTGCCTTTCTATTGCGCGGCTGCGGTCTCATTTGCAAATGCTGCCATTGGCTACTTTTTCCTGCAGGAAAGTCATCCACCGGAAAAACGCAATAGCGAAAACATCAGTAAGGCAAACCCTTTCCGCACCATCAAGTGGCTTGCAAGAAGCAAAGTGCTGATCTTACTCGGCATCGCCCTGATGTTGGTCAACGCTATGCAACGCGGCCTGGAAGGCATGTGGGTGATTTTCACACAGTACCAATATGGTTGGGGCATTCAGGAGGCAGGCGTTTCGCTGGCAATCGTCGGTATTTCCTATGTGGTTGTGCAAGGTTTCTTGGTGCGTCCCATCATCAAACGCTTTGGTGAAATCAACACCGTAGTGGGGGGATTTCTGCTTGCTTCGTTGATGTACGCCTTCTTGGCAGTCAACCAATCCGGTCTGTTGGGATACATTGGGATAGTGCCCTACGTGCTTGGATGGGGATGTGCAGCACCGGCATTGCAAGCGGTTGCTTCCCGTCAGGTTGGCCCGCAGGATCAGGGCTTGCTGCAAGGGGCACTGACCAGTATCGGAGGCCTGGCTGCAATCGCCGGACCTGGTCTTTCCACTTACAGCTTTGCTTATTTCACGTCATCTGCAGCACCATTCCACTTGCCAGGTGCCTTCTTCCTATTGGGTGCGTTTGTATTGTTGATCTCCGGCTGGATCGGTGTTTGGGCCGGAAAGCTGGATCAGAAGCCAACAAAAGAGATCCTATAACGCTGAAACACTTCCACGTGAAATCGGACGGTTTGCTCTTAAAATCATGAAATCCAACAGCTATTGTCCGTTTCACCAAAGCAAATCGGAGCTATGATTCATGCGAATTAGAACCTTGGGACTCTTGGCCTTCTTAACCGGAATAGGTCTTTTTCTGTTTTCTGAGATTGCTGAAGAAAAAACCGTATTGGCCGATACGACCCCATGCATTGGAGACGTGGCATGCCAGTTGGGAGATCGCAGCTATCATGTGCTGCCACCGGATGGTTGGGATGGCCAGTCAGAACTACCGGTATTGCTTCATTATCATGGCTGGGGCAGACAGGGCCCCGTACCTGTAAATCACAAACATATCGGTGGCGCGACCAGAAGCGCTGGTGTTTTACTGATTGCTCCAAATGGCTTGGGTAAATCTTGGGATTTCTGGCGTCCGGGTTCCAGAGACACGGATTTCACCAAGGCGGTTATTGATGATGTGGCCAAGAAATACCCGATCGATCGATCCAGACTGTTCATTTCCGGTTATTCCTGGGGCAGCTCAATGGCCTGGCGCTTCTCATGCGAAGCAGGTGATCAGGTAACTGTTCTCCTAGGTATTTCTGGTACTTTTTATGATCAAAGTGAGAAATGCGAGACAGGACCCGTCGAAATCCGCCATGTCCATGGTCTCAAGGACACTGTAATGGACTATCCGTATGGCCCAGGAGAGGACGAAACAGGTCCGGTTCGACTATGGCGGAGAATTAATGGATGCGCCTACGAAGTCGACAAGAGCTATAACTGGCAAACCAGTCAGGATTTCAAGCGATATGAGTGGGATACATGTTCCTCTGGCAAGACGGTCAAGCTGGATGTACACAATGGTGGGCACTGGATAGCTAAAGGTTGGCTCGCCAACCAGCTGAATGACCTACTTTCAAATAAAAACCCTTCTTAATGATATTTTTCACATAGTTAAAATATTTTATTAAACCAAATTATTACCATCACCAGCCAAAGCTGTTACTTCTGGTCGTAATCCCTATACGGACAGGAGACATACACCGACGCTAATAGAACACGGTACCTGACGCTACTTTCGTAGAAATCTCGTGAAAAATTTGGAAGAAATTTCACAAACTGATTTCTGGGTATTGGGAGCGAAGGATAATATGACTGACATTGATAAATTGAAGGCGCAGCGCGAAGCCTGTTTGAAAGCAACTGCCGGAGGCCCGCCAAGCCGTACTTCCAACCAGTTTTTTGGTGTCGGACCTATTACGGATATCACAATTGACGAGGCAGATAGCCGTCTAATGCGCTTCGAATTCGATCGCTGGCTGGAAAACACCTATAGAAAACTCGATGACAAGGGCAATGACCTTGGTCCCTTCACGTCTGCAGAAATTGGCCGGTCCATGCACCGGGGTTATCCTGCTGATGCGATACTCCTCGACATGATGAAGGAAATTCATCGCTATTTCAGGTTCCCTAAATCAAACAAAATGGCTGTTGGTCTTGGTGGCGGACATTCCGGCTTCACAGTTTGCGCAATGCATATGATGAATGCGAATGACGCAAATCAGCATGTATACATTGATACACCAGCTCCCGAGACTGAAGCAGCTGGTGGTGGCGGCTTCTTCCGTCAATCATGGGGAGCTCAACTTGTTGAAATGCAACGCTTTGCGGCTAATGGTGATGAAAACCGTCTGCACTTCGCAGGCAATGAAGGTACGATCCCTTCAGCGGATGAATTACAGGCTATGAACATCAAATTGTTCATCGGCGTGGGCCACGAAACAACCGGCGCCACAACCTATACCTATGAGGATATCACCAACCTGCTGGAGTGGATTGATCGTGATCCTGATAATCACCATGCCGTAATCGACGCCACATCCATGCTGGGTGCCATGCCCTGGGAACAGTCAATCGTGGATGCTGTGACCCAAAAATGCTCCATGTTTATGCCGTTCCAAAAGGCAATCGGTGGTATCTCCGGTTACTTCTGTTGGTCGATGACCCCGGCGTGCTTCGAATTGACCGAAGCTAACCAGAAGGATCCGGCTTGGGCAATTCCACGCCAGTTGAAAATCGTTGTACCGGTTGATCCAAAGAAACCATTGTCTGGTGAGAAAACAGCCAAACTCGGCCCAGTTTATGATCCGGCTGAAAACAAAATGCTTGGCGGCATCATCAACACCTATTCAACACTTGCATTTGCAGAAACCACATTTGGCCTGCTCAGAACAGAAAGACTGGTTGGTTCCGTTCAGGACATGAATGCTAGATCCGTTAAAAACCGTCAGGCAATCAATGACTGGGTAGAAAATGACGACCTTCTGGAGCTGGGTGTTTCCGAAGTAGAGCGCAGAGGTGCTGCAGTTACACTCTTGAGGGTGAACGACGCAGACATCACAGACGCTGACCTGCACAACAAGCTGATCGCCAGATCCAAGCAGCTGCTTGGTTATGAAGGCCTCACTCATCCAAACGGCGAGTTTGAGCCAGGTCTTGACGTAGCACGTTACGTGAACGCCTTCCCGGGCACTCCGGGTGACTATCGCGCTTGGATTGGCGGCATGAGACAGGTAGAGGATATCACAGCACTGCTCGATAACCTCAAATATGCATACCTACGTGCCAAGCTGGTCACCATCGAAGAGATGCTGGCTGAGCAAGGTGTCACCTTTGAAGCGACGGAAGCTGGCTCCGCAAAAGTGCGCTGTGACGACGCTGACAAGGCTTACAAAGTACTTGTAGCTGATCTGGTTGGTCTGAAGTTCGATGCTAATGGCAATCCTGACCACTCGGAGGTTAAGGCCTACATCGAAGCAAGCGGCGGCATTTTCCATGAGGGACTGGAGGGCTTAGAAAGCACATCCACTCCTGGCATTCATTTCTTCTATCAGCCTGATCTTTCCCGCGAGGAAGAGCTTCTGCCAATCACCAAGGATGCCCAGTTTGATGCAACCATTGTTGCTGCTACATTCCTGCCAAAGGATTCATGCTTCCCTGAAGGTGGCGTGAGAATTGGCGCTGGCACAGGCAATATGGGTTCAAAATCTTGGGGTGGCGGAAACGGCGATGGTGGCGAAGCGCCGCTGATGAACACACCTAGCTTCAACAGCCGCGCAACAGCTCAAATGGCCATGAAAGCATTGCTGAAGGTCTTGCCTGATCTGGATGTGGAAACCCTCCACGCCCGCACATGTGCAGGCGATTTCGATACTGGTAAGAACCTGTGTGAATTCCCAACTGAAAAGATCGAAGGCAAAACCATTGCGGTTATTGGTTTCGGCAACATCGGCCGCGAAGTAGCATGTCTCGCCAAAGCGTTCGGCATGAATGTGCGCATCTATGCCCGTCCAGCTCACAAGGAATGGATTGAAGCAGAAGGCTTCACCTATGCTGCTAGCCCTCAGGAAGCGGCAACTGGTGCAGACGTACTCTCACCGCACACGGGCCTTGGACCATTGGATGCCACAAGCGGCAAATTCGCTAACGATTCTGTTGTGAACGCGGACGTACTCAATGCGATGAACGATGGTGGCATCATCATCAACTATGACCGTGGTGAAGTAGTAAACGCAGAAGCCTTGGATGCAGCGCTCGAAAGCGGCAAAATCCGCTATGCGGGCATCGATGCTGATTTGTTCAAGAATGCTGAGACCGGTGAACTCTCTGGACCAATGGTTCCGTACCTTGCACTAAACGAAAAGCATGGCTCAAAGCTCGAATTGTTGCCGCATGCAGCTGCTGATACTGAGCATGTTTCACGTGTTGAAGGTGCCAAGCAGGCAGTGGATCAGATCATGGACTGCATTCGCTACAAATCCGTCATGAACCTCAAGGGTGATCTGCCAGCCGGATATACAAATGCCGGGGCCGTGACAGTCAACGGTGTCGGTAAAGTAACCCGTAACAAGCTTGCAAAGGCTGTTGGAGAAGAAGCAACACTTCTGGCTATACGTGACGCTGCAGAAACACTGACAGCACATTGGGCGGCCATCCATTCCACAACTGATGCAGAGCGCCGTGCAGAACTTATGGAGCGCTATGGGTCAGACCTCATCAAGCATTCAAACACTTACATAAGCTTGATTGAAAAGATGGGATTGAAAGGTCCTTACGGATAAGGTCCTAATTCATGAATGCCCCAACCTGGATAAGCTTGTTCCAGGACCGGGTAATGTATTCATGACGCATCAGATGACCATCAGGATGAAGGCAAAGTTCAAGGACTTTGCCTTTTTCATTTTCAAGTTCCCGGCATTTGAACTTCAAATTCGGTTCCCAAGTGTCCCTCGCATCCGAAAAACTTCCGTGTCTTGCATACATTGACAGCGCTGTGGGAACATCACCCTGTTTGGTATGAGCAATCTTTCGCCCTGTTAGCGGAACCATTGTGTCTGTCATTCCGTGAATATGAAACAAATGTGCTGGCGGACTGCTACAACTCTGTGGCACTGGATCCCAGAAGGTTCCTGCAATAGGCGCAAAACCGGCAAACATCTCACTCCGCTCACAAGCTAAAGTCCATGTCATCATGCCGCCTGCTGAAAAGCCGGTGGCCATCATTCTTGATGTATCGATTGGAAAGCGTTTTGGAAGGTCTTCAACAAGCGCATCGAAAAACTCCAATTCCACTGGAACATTGGCATGCGGAGCCCCCGGTATGGCCCAGTCATCGTAAGCGGCCTTTGGCGCAACAAGCGCCAGCCCCAAATCGGATACAGCTTTTGATATATTTCTGTTCTGAATGATGCCTTTCGGGCTGCCACGCCACCCATGCATGAAGAATATGGCTCCAATCTTGGTCTTGCCGTCATGCCCTTCTGGCATCAAGACCCGATAGTTGCGATCCCCGATGATGCAATCGCTCTTAGCCCCACAGGCATGAGCAATCTGCGAACCAGCGAATATCACCAAAATCAACAGGAGAAAACTGAGTATAGGTCTGAAATCAATAGCTGAAAACATGAGTGTGGAATTTCAAAAAACGTTTCAGCCAAATTAAGCCGTGAATTGAAAACATCAATCCTGCTGAAATAAATTCTTTGTAATTCTCACTTGAACATGAAGACAGTGCCAATCAATCAGCCCCCCCTATTCTTTCGGACCAATCATTTGTTCCGGTCTTACGACAGCGTCAAACTCTTCTTCCGTGACAAATCCCAGACCTACTGCTTCTTCGCGCAGCGTTGTACCGTTCTTATGCGCAGTCTTGGCTATGGTCGTGGCGTTGTCGTAGCCGATTGTCGGCGCCAGAGCTGTCACCAGCATCAAAGAGCGTTCCATCAATGTCTTGATATTCTCTTCATTTGCTTTGATGCCCACAACGCATTTATCAGTGAAGCTTCTGCATGAGTCAGACATAATCTTGATGGATTGAAGCATGGCATTGGCCATGACCGGCTTGTAGACGTTAAGTTCAAAATGCCCCTGAGTACCTGCCATAGAAATCGTTGTATGATTACCGACAACCTGACAACACACCATAGTCATGGCCTCGCACTGGGTTGGATTGACCTTGCCCGGCATAATCGAAGAACCCGGCTCATTTTCCGGCAGAGACAATTCTCCAAGACCTGAACGAGGACCAGAACCCAAAAGACGAAGATCATTTGCAATCTTGAACAAAGAGGTCGCTACCGTGTTGATAGCGCCATGTGCATAAACATAAGCATCATTGGCGGCTAGAGCCTCAAACTTGTTCGGTGCGGTACGGAATGGCAATCCGGTAATTGACGCCACTTCTGCAGCAAAATCTTCAGCAAAGCCCACCTTGGAGTTAAGACCGGTTCCCACGGCTGTACCGCCCTGAGCCAGTTCATAAAGACCGTCGAGGCCCTCTTTCACCCGGCGTATTCCGTTTCGCAATTGCGCTGCATAGCCGGAGAACTCCTGTCCCAGAGTAAGCGGTGTTGCATCCTGAGTGTGTGTTCTGCCGATTTTCACGATATCACTGAAAGCCTCAGACTTAGCTTCAATAGCTGAAGCCAGGTAGTCCAGTGCCGGCAATAGGTCGGAATTGATTTCACGTGCCGCTGCAATATGCATCGCAGTTGGAAACGTATCATTGGAAGATTGACCCATATTCACATGGTCATTTGGGTGAACAGGATCCTTGGAACCGATCACACCACCCAAAATTTCAATCGCACGATTTGAAACCACTTCGTTGGTGTTCATGTTGGATTGAGTTCCAGAACCGGTTTGCCATACAGATAATGGGAAATTGTCGTTGAGCTTTCCCTCAACAACCTCACCGGCCGCCTGATCAATGGCTTTGCCCAGATCTTCTGACAAAACACCCATCTTCATATTCACCCGGGCAGCGGATTGCTTGACGACCCCAAGAGCAGAAACAAGTGGCACTGGCATGGTTTCGGTTCCGATCGGAAAGTTGATTAGCGATCGGGCTGTCTGGGCACCGTAATATTTGTCTGAGGGTACTTCGAGAGGTCCAAAACTATCGGTTTCAGTGCGCGTGGTGTTTGACATTTAGTGGTTTCCTTCAACGGAGATATTATTCTGTTCTGGCTCTAGAAGCTTTTCTCGGATTTTTCTACTAGCAGATAGTCATATTCAGGTTATTTCGCACCAAACGGTCCAATCATCAAGGTTTCCACGCTTGTCTTTCATCCCACCTGACTTTATTTCCGCATCTTTAGGATCGGCGGGAAACAGAAAGATCGAACCCAAGAGCATTTCATCACTGGAAATTGAAAGCTTTTCAAAGGTTTCCTTGTTTCTCAGAGCACCACCACTCGACCAGTAGGTTTTGAACCCGGCATTATCCGCCACAAGCAGCAGGGATTGTATGAAGGCTGAAGCTGCAGCAATATGTTCCATATTCCGTCTGGTGCCTGCAAACTCGCATTCCTCACCCGGCTCCACATTGTCATTGATATCCGGCAACCATGTGACCTGAAGCAGATACTCTGCTGCCGCAAGCATATTAGGAACTTTTGTGGCATCGCCCTGATTAACAAGAAAATTCAAGAGCTTATTGCACTCTGCGGCATCCAGCTTGTACACCCGCCAGGGAACGTTTGATGTGAGGTTCTTCTGATGCCCTTTGTCACATCCGTAGTGAAACGGCGCATTTCCAGCCGCAGCAATCAATGTGTCCAGATCATCTTTTTCAATACTGGCTGTTTTCTGCGCATCATCCACATTACCCAACACTTTCCAGGTACGGCGGTTTTCCAAAGATTGTAACAAATTCATGTCATTAACGTCCCTAAATCACATAAAGCATTCGTCTCACCCTTTGGGATGATTTGCAACCATGCTACAGTTTGCTATACGACATTCGAGGATACCCCCGTAGCCGGTAAAGAAACCGGCACATCAATATAATCTGGAGAGTTTTTAATGGCGAAAATCAAGGTAGCCAACCCTGTAGTAGAGCTGGACGGCGATGAAATGACACGCATTATCTGGCAATTCATTAAAGATAAGCTTATTCATCCATACCTCGATATTGACCTGAAATATTACGACCTCGGCATCGAGGCCCGTGATGCGACCAATGACCAGATCACCATCGATTCTGCAAATGCCATCAAGGAATATGGAGTGGGTGTCAAATGTGCCACCATCACACCGGATGAAGCACGCGTTGAGGAGTTCAACCTCAAGAAAATGTGGAAGTCTCCAAACGGAACCATCCGCAATATCTTGGGCGGTGTGATCTTCCGCGAACCAATCATTTGTAAAAACGTGCCGAGACTGGTTCCCGGCTGGACACAACCGATTATCGTTGGCCGTCACGCCTTTGGTGACCAATACCGCGCAACCGATTTCCGGTTTCCTGGCAAGGGCAAGCTCACTGTGAAATTTGTGGGTGAAGATGGTGAAACGATCGAGCATGAAGTCTTTGACGCGCCGTCTTCCGGTGTTGCGATGGCCATGTACAACCTAGATGACTCAATCAAGGATTTTGCCAGGGCATCCATGAACTACGCTCTGTCCAGAGGCGTCCCTTGTTATCTCTCCACCAAGAACACCATCATGAAAGCCTATGACGGCCAGTTCAAAGATCTGTTCGAAGAGATTTACCAGAACGAATTCAAGGCTGATTTCGAAAAAGCCGGCATCCACTACGAACACCGCTTGATCGATGACATGGTTGCTTCAGCCCTTAAATGGTCTGGCGGATATGTATGGGCCTGTAAAAACTACGATGGTGATGTTCAGTCTGATACTGTTGCTCAAGGCTTTGGCTCTCTCGGCCTTATGACCTCAGTACTTCTGAGCCCGGATGGCAAAACCGTGGAAGCAGAAGCAGCACATGGTACTGTGACACGTCATTACCGCCAGCATCAAAAAGGTGAGGAAACTTCAACCAATTCCATCGCCTCAATCTTTGCCTGGACCAGAGGATTGGCACATCGTGCCAAGCTCGATGAAAACGAAGAACTCGCCAAGTTTGCCAAAACACTGGAAGAGGTTTGCATCAACACCGTTGAGTCAGGCTTCATGACAAAGGACCTCGCTTTGCTCATCGGTCCGGACCAACCATGGCTCTCCACAATCGGATTCCTCGATAAGGTGGATGAAAACCTTCAAAAGGCAATGGGGTGAATCTGGATCGCGTAACCGTTTTCGGTTCGCCATACAGTGTCTATGTTCGAATTGTTAGGCTGGCGCTCCTTGAAAAGGGCGTCACCTACAAACTCGAACCCGTTGATATATTTGCCGATAATGGCAAGTCTGAAGCGCATCTGAAGCGCCACCCTTTCGGGAAAATTCCTGCTTTCAGCCATAACCGCCTCAAGGTCTATGAAACGAGCGCAATTACCCGCTATATCGATGAAGCATTCACAGGCCCTGCCCTCATGCCGGAGACCCCGGCAGACCGCGCTCGTGCCAATCAAATTATGTCGATCATCGACAATTACGGTTATCGGGCAATGGTTTGGGGTGTATATGTGGCACTCAACGAAAGCAAAAATGGTGTTGCCCTTGGCCCCAACTATTCCAGATCCATCAAGGTCTCACAAACTGTGGTTGATCAGCTGGAATTCTTTGCCAAACCGAAATCTCAGTTCCTGCTAGGGGATGAGATAACGCTGGCTGACTTGTTTGTAACGCCTGTGCTCACATATTTCATGAAAACCGAAGCTGGGCGCTCAATGGTCGAAGACACCCACAAACTAAAAAAGTGCTGGGATAACCTCCAGACGCGTCCAGGTTATGAAGAGATATTGAGCACTGACTGAAGCTCAAACCAATATTGCTTCAGTCAGTTTCTAATTTATTGAGCGCCGATTTGGCTCTCGATAGCATCAATTGCTAATTGTGCCTGCGCACCATCCGGACCACCAGCCTGAGCCATATCCGGGCGGCCGCCACCGCCCTTACCACCAACTTTTTCCGATGCAATGCGAACCAGATCAACGGCATTGAAACGATCTGTCAGATCTTCAGTAACCCCGACCACGACCCCGGCTTTTCCGTCGTCCGAAATGCCAGCAATCACGACAACCCCGGAGCCCAGGCTTTGCTTGGCGTCATCCACCAGACCTTTCAATTCTTTAGCAGCAATGTTTTCCACCACCTGCCCCATAAATTTGGTGCCGTTTATTTCCTTTGTCTGATCCTGGCTACCGCCGGCGCCTCCGCCCAGAGCCAGTTGTTTGCGTGCATCTGCAAGTTCGCGCTCCAGTTTCTTTCGCTCGTCCATCAATTGCGTGACGCGAGCAGCTGCATTTTGCGGCGGAACTTTGAGTACAGCTGAAATATCTTTCACAAGCGCTTCCTGCTCACTCAGATACTGAAGTGCCGCTTCGCCTGTGAGGGCTTCAATCCGGCGGACACCGGCAGCAACCGCGCTTTCACCCAGCACATGGATCAGCCCGATCTCACCGGTGTTGGACACATGTGTGCCACCGCAAAGCTCTAGAGAATAGGTTTTTCCGGCTTTCTCGCCTCGATTGGCCACACCCATCGAAACCACACGAACCTCGTCGCCATACTTCTCGCCGAAGAGCGCCATCGCACCAAGTTCAATCGCATCATCGACTGCCATAAGCCGTGTTTCCACAGGAGCAGATTGGCGCACAATCTCATTTGAGATCTCTTCCACCACAGCCATTTCTTCATCCGAAATTGCCTTTTGATGCGAAAAGTCAAACCGGAGACGGTCTGGTCCAACCAGGGACCCTTTCTGAGCCACGTGATCGCCAAGCACTTCGCGCAACGCTTCATGGACAAGGTGGGTGGCAGAGTGATGTGAACGGGAGCCGGCACGTGCCTGATGGTCAATTTCAAGTTCCACAGCAGTTCCCGTTTCAATGGTACCGCTTGCAACCTCACCCATGTGCACAAATAGTCCTTCACCGCGTTTTTTGGTGTCGGTAATTTTGATACTCCCACCTTCAAAACGGATTTCGCCGAAATCGCCTACCTGACCACCGCTTTCACCGTAGAAAGGCGTTTGGTTCACAATGATTGAAACTTCTGTGCCGGCATCCGCACTATTCGCTTCTTCACCATTCACCACGATGGCCTGAACAACGCCTTCAGCAATTTCTGTGTCATAGCCCAAGAATTCAGTCGCACCGAATTTCTCTCTCAGGGAGAACCAGATTCTATCGTCAGCAGCATCACCGGAACCTGCCCATGCAGCTCTCGCATCCGCCTTCTGCTGTTCCATAGCAGAATTGAACGTGTCCAGATCAACCCCAATCCCACGCCTGCGCAATGCATCCTGGGTGAGGTCCAGTGGGAACCCGTAAGTGTCGTAAAGCTTGAAAGCAGTATTGCCATCCAACTCATCACCTTCTGCCAAATCTGTAGTCGCTTCATCAAGCAGACTAAGGCCACGTTCCAGGGTCTTGCGGAAACGAGTTTCTTCCAAGAGCAATGTTTCCGTTATGAGTGCTTCTGCTCTGACGAGTTCAGGATAAGCAGCCCCCATCTCATTCTTCAACGCTGGAAACAGCCGATGCATAAGTGGATCCTGCGCGCCTAGCAGGCTCGCATGTCTCATTGCCCGGCGCATGATACGGCGCAGCACATATCCCCGACCCTCATTTGATGGCAAAACACCATCAGCAATCAGAAAGGAAGAAGCTCGCAAGTGATCCGCTATAACACGGTGGCTGGGTTGTTGGTCACCTTCAGCCTTAGTGGAGGTAAGCTCTTCACTGGCACTGATCAGAGCTTTGAACAGATCAATGTCATAGTTGTCATGTTCGCCTTGTAAAACCGCTGCAATACGCTCCAGACCCATACCGGTATCAATTGATGGTTTGGGAAGATTAATACGCTCTTCTATGGTCACCTGTTCATATTGCATGAAAACCAGGTTCCAGATTTCAATGAACCGATCCCCGTCTTCTTCCGGCGTGCCAGGAGGACCACCCCAGATATGATCACCATGATCAAAGAATATCTCTGAACACGGACCACATGGACCCGTATCACCCATTGCCCAGAAATTATCATTGGTAGGGATACGAATGATCTTATCTTCGCTAAGACCGGCTATCTTCTTCCAAAGATCAAATGCCTCGTCATCCGTGTGATAAACGGTTACGAGCATCTTTTCAGCCGGTAGGCCAAACTCCTTGGTTAAAAGCGACCATGCAAAGTTAATGGCATCTTCCTTGAAATAATCGCCGAAGGAAAAATTACCCAACATTTCAAAGAATGTGTGATGGCGAGCGGTGTAGCCCACATTGTCCAGATCATTATGCTTACCACCCGCACGAACACACTTTTGCGACGTCGCCGCACGGTTATAGTCACGTGTTTCAAGACCGGTAAAAACATTCTTGAATTGCACCATGCCCGCATTAGTAAACATGAGTGTAGGATCGTTACGTGGAACGAGCGGGCTTGAATCAATCGCCGCGTGTCCATTCTTAGAAAAATAATCCAAAAATGCAGAACGAATTTCATTTACGCCAGTCATGTTTCTGTGTCTCACAAGGTGTTTAAAGTTCATGTAGGAACGCGACGCGCCCAATATTTGCTACCGTTTACGCCTATACGGGAATGCTGTCCAGTGTTGGTTGGCAATGGTGACACAAAGAACGAAAAAGGCCGCGGTTTAAACCGCGGCCAGTGATACATAATCCATGAGAAAATGTCCTTTGGGGGGATGGGGAATGGACATTGGATTATGTTAAACTTGAATTTAGGGTCGAAGCTGTTCATTCCAACCCGGCTGAGGAAAATTATCCCTCAGCAGTTTTATCAAGATCGCTTTCCAAAGGTCCTTCTTCAGGATCCGGCTTCTCGATTTCACCTTCCAGAAGTGTGTCGGCTATCAAACCGGCATTCTGACGAAGTGCAAATTCGATCTCATCCATAATCTCTTTATTTTCCAAAAGGAAAGTCTTGGAGTTTTCACGACCCTGTCCCAGGCGTTGGGAATTGTATGAGAACCAGGCGCCGGATTTCTCGACTATTCCAGCCTTCACGCCAAGATCGATAAGTTCGCCGGTTTTCGAAACACCTTCGCCATACATGATGTCAAATTCCACCTGTTTGAACGGAGGTGCAAGCTTGTTTTTAACAACCTTGATACGGGTCTGATTACCAACCACTTCATCACGATCCTTAACAGCACCAATACGACGGATATCAAGGCGCACGGATGCATAAAATTTAAGCGCATTACCACCTGTTGTGGTTTCAGGTGAACCAAACATCACACCAATCTTCATCCGGATCTGATTGATGAAAATCACCATTGTATTTGAACGTGAAATGGAAGCTGTAAGTTTACGCAGTGCCTGGCTCATCAAACGAGCCTGAAGACCAGGAAGTGAGTCACCCATCTCGCCTTCAATTTCAGCCCGTGGTGTAAGTGCAGCAACCGAGTCAATGACCAACACATCCACCGCACCAGAACGCACAAGCGTATCCGCAATTTCGAGAGCCTGTTCACCAGTATCAGGCTGCGAAATCAGAAGATCTTCCAGATTAACACCCAGCTTGCGTGCATAAACAGGATCAAGTGCATGTTCAGCGTCCACGAAAGCACAGATGCCATTATTCTTCTGAGCTTCCGCAATAGTATGCAGAGCCATTGTTGTCTTACCGGATGATTCCGGACCGTATATCTCAATAATCCTGCCCTTGGGCAATCCGCCTACACCCAATGCAATATCAAGACCCAATGAGCCAGTGGAGACCGTTTCTATCTCAACCACTTGCTCATTCTTGCCGAGCTTCATAATTGAGCCTTTACCAAAAGCCCTCTCAATTTGTCCGAGTGCAGCTTCCAGTGCTTTGGATTTGTCCACGTTTTTGTCCTCAACAAGTCTCAATGAATTTTGCGCCATCTTTATCACCCTTCCCTTTACTGGGGTATCCCCTTAAAACATGTATCCACGATTTGCAGGTAGTTTGTTCACTTTGTGGTATTTTTATGTACCACTTTTGTTCTTATTTTGCAAGACCGTTAAATAATTGAAATAATTGAAATAAATAATTTTGTTCTTTTATTGTTCTTTTTTGAGCACTGAAAGAGAACAAAATTTGTGCAATATCTTTGACCTATGTCATCTGCCTTTTGAAATGTTTATGCATGGCTAACAGGATTTAGTGATCAATAGAATCAGAAGCTGGAGAATCAATTTGATGAATGATGAGGAACTGCTGAGAAGCTGGGTAGAAGCGGAAATGCAGGATAGCCATGACGAAGAAATTGAGATGGAAATAGATGATCTCAAAATTCCGGAAGCGCTTAAGGCATTAAAAGATCTCAAGCAAGGCCCAACCATGCAGCGCCAAGTCTACTTCCGTGAATTGTTGCGGCTTCAGGGGGAATTGGTCAAACTCCAGGATTGGGTACAACACTCAGGATACAGACTGGTCGTATTGTTCGAAGGCCGCGATGCCGCTGGCAAGGGTGGTGTGATCAAGCGGATCACTCAACGACTAAACCCACGAGTGGCCCGGGTTGTCGCTCTGCCTGCCCCAAGTGACCGGGAAAAATCGCAGTGGTATTTCCAGCGCTATGTGCCTCACCTCCCCGCCGGAGGAGAAATGGTTCTGTTTGACCGCTCCTGGTACAACCGGGCGGGTGTTGAGAGAGTGATGGGCTTTGCTGATGAAGATCAGGTCGAGCAGTTTTTCCACGATGTGCCTGAATTCGAGCGCATGTTGGTTCGCTCAGGCATTAAACTGGTCAAATACTGGTTCTCCATCACAGATCAGGAACAACAATTGCGCTTTATGATGCGAATCCACGATCCGATCAGACAATGGAAGCTTTCCCCAATGGATCTTCAGTCGCGCATTCGCTGGGAGGACTATACCAAGATGAAGGAAGAAATGCTCGAGCGCACTAATATTCCTGAAGCCCCATGGTTTGTCGTCGAAGGTAATGACAAAAAGCGGGCACGCCTCAATTGCATCGACCACCTCTTAAGTCAGGTTCCATATGAGGAAGTGCAGCACGACCCTATCGAACTGCCGGAAAGGATTTTCAATCCGGATTACGAACGTCAGGTTTTACCGGGTGAGCTTTATGTGCCGGAGAAGTACTAATCAGCCTTCGTTAACATTCATCTGGTCGCATTCTGCAACCGGGCTGTTTAGACCGAGCACCAAGCTAGCCAAACCCAAAAAAGCGGTCGGCTTTGAGAACCGGTCGTTTTGAACACAGATCAAATTTGCTTTTCTTTTCTTGGCTTGCATCGGATTAACTCGGGCTTTGTGACATCTGCGTGATGTCGTGATAAATTTAACTGGTAGCTTAATCCCATATTAATGATGAACAATCAATTAACGCCTGGTAAAACAACGGTCAGGAATTCGTGATCAGCGTTAACCATTGGGGGTTACTGATTACTGAACTGAGTGATGAGTTCTTTTGTATCAAGATCCAGTTCAGCCGCGTCACCCAACTCCACTTCCGACACTCTCTCAGCATTAGCTCCGATGATGTGTCGAGCGCCCACATCGCCTTCAATACCTTGAAGTTCTTCGAAAAATGCCTTCGGCCATATGACCGGGTTGCCGCGTTTTCCATTGTTGGTGGCCATAACAATATTCTGCGGACGCCTATGTGATTCACCGATCATTCGGTCAATCATCTCACTCGTAACAAAAGGCATGTCGCCCAGAAGTATGACCACGTGATCAACATCGCTGTGAAGACCGGCGATTCCCGACCTGATCGAGGTAGAGAGCCCGTCTTCAAAACCTGCGTTGTGAACATAAGTCACATCAAGGCCGGAAAGCACATTCTTTGCCTCATCCGGGGCGTAACCGGTCACAACGCTCACTGACTGGGCTCTGCTTGAAATCGCTGCCTCAGCAACATGTCGCAGCATGGGCTTACCGTTTACTTCAACGGTCATCTTATTATCAGCACCCATTCGCCGAGATTGTCCCGCAGCCATAATGAGAGCAGCAATCTTGCCCGTATTGAATTCTTTCTGGTTTCTGGGATGCGGACGGCTTCCCGTCTCCATAAGCAGTCCCCCTACTCCCAATCCGGCAATCTCAGTCGAAGAAATATCCATCCCCGCCAGCAAACGCGCCAATATCCAGTCAAAACCATTCTCCGCAGGGCTTCTTGCACAGCCAGGTGCCCCAATAACCGCCTTTTCACCGAGTTTTGCAAGTAACATCAGGTTTCCCGGATCCACCGGCATTCCAAATCGGATTACCTCTCCACCAGCCTCTTCAATGGCAACTGGAATGCAGTCTCTTTCGTCACTGATGGCAGATGCACCGAACACAATAAGCATATCGCAAAGTGGTTCTAGCCTCTCGATTGCCTGAGCCACGCTTTCTGCGTCATGCGCTACCCGTTCTTCTGCCACGATTGAAGAACCGGAAGCTGACAAGCGTCGATCAAGCAAGTTCCGTGTCTTATCCATGGTAGCGGATTTCAATTGTGGGAGCCTGGTTGCAATTAGACCAACTTTTTGCGGCTCAAATGCCGACATTCTCAATGCATTGGAGAGATTTAGTGAAAGAATAGCTTCAACCGATTCTCCGGCAACACAATAAGGAATGATCTTGATCGTAGCGATCATTCGACCAGAGTTTACTTCGCTGTAGTCAGGAAGTGTTGCAATCGTAATTGCACTATCAATGGAATTGACCTGGTCGATAACTTCGCGAGAGACGTTAAAAATACCGTTTGTTGCAGCAAAAAGGTTCACCCGACCGGTCGAAGGCGCGTCAATCCGGATATCAATGCCTGCAAACTGGGCAGCTATCAGTTGAGCCGCTTCATTTTCTCCCATATCACCGGCTTCCGCCATGGCAATAGTTACTTCGGTGACACCTTCATCTTTGAGCAATTCAACCGTAGCTTCATCAATCACCAGGCCTTTGCGCAAACGCTTACCGCTAGGCAATGCAAGACTATGGGCAAGAATGCCCCCCATAGCCTCAACAGGTGTTAAAGGACCAAATTTCATAAGCTACTCAACTTCCCCCAAGCCTCTCTTACGAAAGGCAGAAATTATCTCAGCCATCACCGCCACTGCTATTTCCTGTGGCGAGGCCGCACCGATATCCATGCCAATCGGGGCATTAACACGGTTGATCTGCTCGTCTGATACGCCCTCTTCGGTAAGACGCGAGACACGCTGGGCATGTGTCTTCTTGCTGCCCAATGCACCCACGTAAAAACAATTTGCCTTGAGCGCTTCTGCAAGCGGATAATCATCAATTTTCGGATCATGCGTAACCGCCGCTAGTGCACAATAGGCATCAAGCGGCCTGTCTTTCAGGATATCTTCCGGCCAATCAGCATAAACCGGCACGCCTTCAAAGCGCTCTGATGTGGCAAAGGCTGTGCGTGGATCAATCACTTCCATATCATAACCAGTCATCTTGGCCATTGGAGCCAAAGCCTGTGAAATATGCACCGCGCCAATTACAATCAAACGAACCGGAGGCAAATGAGCATTTAGAAAATACTCCTTCCCCTCAATTTCTATTGTTCCGGATTTCCCCGTCCTCAGGCACTTCTCCACCGCCTCTTTGAAATGATCCTCAGGCATATCATTTTCAGTGAACAGCGTATCATCGCCATCATTCAGACTGGTGACCAAAACACATGCTATTCTTGAGTTTCTGGCAGCGTTTAGTGCTTTCAGAGTATCGAGCTTCATTTAATTCACCCGTTCCACGAACACACGAATTGCTCCGCCACAGGACAACCCCACTTCCCATGCGGTTTCATCAGCTACACCAAATTCCAACATTTTTGACTGACCATGTTCGATCACATCCATGGCTTCAGAGATAACCGCACCTTCAACGCAACCGCCGGAAACCGATCCTTCAAAATTTCCGTCCTGATCGATGACCAGATGTGAACCTGATGGTCGGGGAGCAGACCCCCACGTGGATACCACCGTTGCAAGTGCCACTTCCCGTCCTTCTTCAAACCATTTCTCAGCTGTTTTCAATTCGTCGTCTAGTAGAACCTGATTCATCGTGCACCTGTTTTCAAAATTGCAGAACTTCTGAAGTCCACATTCAATATATGTATATCATTATCTCAATTTAAGGCTGTTCCAATCAATCCGCTAAGCGCTTCCGGCTTAAGCGGCTCTTTTTCGGTTCAGCCAGTTTCGAGGGTCATTTTCAGACGAGTTGTTTCCATCCAACGCAGCGCAAAGACCGGATAGCGCATCTAGCGAGTGAACCGGTCTGAATTCATCCACATGCGGCAACATTGTACGAATACCACGTGCGGCCGCCTCAAATCCCTCAAACCGCAACAACGGATTTAGCCAAATCAACCGGCGACAAGAGCGATGCAAGCGATCCATCTCATGCTCTAGAGAGGCATCCTCATCCCGTTCAAGGCCGTCTGTGATTAGCAACACGATTGCACCTTGAGATAATACTCTACGTGACCACACACGGTTGAATTCATGGATCGTCTCTCCAATCCTTGTGCCGCCTGACCAGTCTTCTACCGCGTCTGCGCATTCCTGAAGCGCCACATCCGGATCTTTGTGCCGAATTTGCCGCGTCACATTTGTAAGCCTCGTTCCAAACAGAAATGTGTGAACATGTCGCCGCGATTCTGATAGAGCGTGGAAGAAATGCAGGAAAATCCGTGAATATTGACTCATGGAGCCAGAAATATCCGCAAGGATAACTACCGGAGGTTCAATCTTTCGGGTTTCGCGAAATTGCGGCAGGATCAAATCGCCACCTGTTCTCAATGATTTGGAAAGCATTCTGCGAGGGTCCGCCTTCGCAACCCGGTTGACTGATTTGTAACGTCTTGTTTTCACGAGATTGATTGGCAGCGTCATCTTGGCCATAGCCAGCCTTGCTTGTGCAATTTCTGATGCAGACATCTGCGCAAAGTCTTTTTCCCGCAAAACCTCCTTGGATGATGCGGTGAAAGAAGCATCCACTTCAATTTCCGGTCTTTGATACTCCTTTTGGCTTTCATGGCCAGAAAATAGCGCATCACTTACCCTGGCCTCTGCAGCCTTTGCTTTCTCTCTCGGGCTGTCATCCCTCATTTGCGGAGAAAACATCTGCAGCATTTTCTCAACAAGTTCTCTTGATCGCCAAAACAGGCGAAATGCCTCATCAAAGACCACATGATCCTCGTGCCGCGAAACCAGCACACTGTGCAGTGTCCAATAGAAGTCATCGCGGTCAGAAATTCCGCCAATCTCAACAGCGCGCACGCAATCAACCACACTTGCCGGACCAAGCTTCATGCCTGCCGCACGCAAGGTACGGGCAAAGTAAAGCATGTTTTCTGCAAGCTTCCCGCTAGGATTGGCCACGCTAACCATTATGCTTCAGCCAATTCTCTCTTGACTTCGTTCAGAAGTTGCTTGCCTTCGCTGGTCTCAATCCGCGCGATATCATCCTGATATTTGAGCAACACACCAATCGTGTCTGACACGGTCTGCGGATCAATTGCCACCTTATCGAGTTCAATTAATGCACTTGCCCAGTCTAGCGTTTCCGCCACACCCGGGTTTTTGAACAATTCCTGCTGGCGCAGTTTTTGTACATAGGCGACGATTTCTTTAGAGAGGTTTTCTCCGCAGTTTGGAACCTTCGCATTGATGATCGCAAGTTCCCTTTCTGCATCAGGATAATCAACCCAGTGATACAAGCACCTGCGTTTGAGCGCATCGTGGATCTCACGCGTCCGGTTGGTCGTAATGATCACAATCGGCGGTTCAGCTGCCTTGATGGTACCAAGCTCTGGAATGGTAACCTGAAAATCCGATAGGATTTCGAGCAAAAACGCTTCAAATGCTTCATCTGTCCGGTCAAGTTCGTCGATCAGCAATACTGGTGCCCGACCGGGCTCCCCTTCCAACGCATTAAGCAAAGGTCGCTTGATCAGGAATTGATCCGTAAACACACCCTTTTGCATCGATGCCTTGTCAGTTTCTCCAGAAGCTTCGCGCATGCGAATTTCAACCATCTGAGCAGCATAGTTCCACTCATATACGGCAGACGCCACATCAAGGCCTTCATAGCATTGGAGCCTGATAAGTGGACGATCCAACGTGCTCGCTAAAACCTTGGCAATTTCTGTTTTTCCGACCCCAGCCTCTCCTTCCAAGAAGAGTGGACGCCCCATCTTTAACGCAAGATAAAGCACTGTGGCGAGCGATCTGTCCGCCACATACCCAGCGCTGGAAAGCAAAGTTTCGGTGTTATCTATGCTGTTCGGTAAGCCAGCCATTTATATTCTCCAAACCATCTTCGCCTCTTAAGTAGCGTCTTTTGCATCCAATTTCACTATCAATGCCATAAAAAGAGGCATGGACTTTCGTCCATGCTGCTGTCATCACAGCTAGCTAACAACCATTGAGGAACAGCAGTGCCAATAACTTCTCGCAGAATATGTTAAAAGCTCAGAAACTGCTTTTGAAAAATTGGATGTGTGTTTCCCTTAATTTTCTTTCCTTTGCCAGAAACAGTCCTTAAATTCATAGCATCATGAAATTTGTTTGGCACAATTCGAAATTACAATTCGCTGCAATGATCTCAATTGCAGTGTTGTCACTTGCCTTACTATCTCCTGCACAATCAAGAGCGGAAACAATCGGAGTTTCCATTCCGCTCAGCGGCCCTTTTGCCGAACTGGGCCGAAAATTCCGTACCGGTGCAAATTTGGCAATGAGCAGGCTCACTAATGGAGAACATAAACTGTTCATAGCCGATGATGGTTGCGACCCTGATCTGGCAAGGCTGGCGGCAGCGGACCTGCAATCACAAAGTACAGGGATAATCACCGGCTTTCTTTGCAATGAAGCTGCCATTATATCGGCAAACACATTTCGCGAGAGCAACATACCCTTGTTAGTTGCCGGAGCACGTTCGGTCAGGTTGATCAAAGACCGGGAACGTGAAGGCTGGAACCTTTGGAGAATGTCTCAAGGTGATGACGCGCCGGCAAAGATCGCTTTGGATGCCATCACCAATTTGTGGCGCGCAGAACCCTACGCGATCATCGATGATGGAACGATTTACGGGCGCAACTTCACTGACTCCATGCAAATTCAACTCGAAAATGCCGGCCTTGCTCCACAGTTCACAGACGCTTTTCGCGCAGCTCAGTCCACACAGGCCGGATTACTGCGCCGCCTGCAGGGTTCAGGTGTCACAGCAGCCTTAATCGCGGCTTCCACAACTGAAGACCTCTTTACCATCGCATCGGATAATTCTCGGCTCGGGCTAAACCTGAAACTGATTGCCACTGAAGCGCTTGGGGTACTTCCATTCATGGAAGAGGCAGATTCTATTGATCCGGGCATAATGGTAATTGTTGAAAAGCCTTTCTTTGATGAGGATATTGAAGCCTATCTGACGGAAAAGGAAATCCTCTCCGACCCGCAGATTTATATGGGTTATGCGGCAATTGAAGTGGCACTAGCTTCACTGGGAAAAACGCCTGCCGCCACCACTGAAAATCTTGCTCAGAAAAACTTCTCCACAACGATCGGTGACGTGAATTTCGATGAAAACGGCAATAATTCAGAAAACACCTATGAAGTCCGCCGCTGGGATGGTCAGGAGCTTATTCCAATCACTGAAAGCTCACTGACACAATGACGGGAAAAGCAATTCCAGGCAAAAACAATTCCCTCGCAGATATCGCAGGTCTTAAAATCGGTAATGCTCAAGACGACTCCTTAAAAAGCGGCGCCACTGCAATTATCTGCGATGAACCAATGATTGCCTCTGTGGCTGTTCATGGCGGTGCTCCAGGAACCCGTGATGTGGCTTTGTTAGAACCGGAAAACTCTGTTGAGAGCATTGATGCGATAACCCTTTCCGGGGGATCGGCATTTGGACTAGATGCTGCTTCAGGTGTACAGTCATGGTTGAGGCAAAATGGCCGCGGTTTTGCCATTGGTCCGGTAAGAATACCCATTGTGCCCGGCGCAATCATTTTTGATTTGATTAACGGTGGCGACAAGGATTGGGGCAAACACTCTCCCTATCGAGATTTCGGATGGGATGCTGCAGAAAACGCGTCCAGTGAGTTTGCGACCGGTAGCGTTGGCGCGGGAACGGGTGCAATTACTGCAGGCCTCAAGGGTGGATTGGGATCAGCATCCATCGTTCTCGAAAATGGCGTGACCATAGCAGCACTCTTTGCCGTAAATTGTCTCGGCAGTTGCACATTTGGAGAAACAAAACACTTTCACGCTGCGATGTTCGAGCATGGAGAGGAATTTGGTGGCCACGGGGCGCCGGATCACCTGCCCGCAGATGCATCAGACATAAAGATCAAATTCAGGGAAGTGACCGCGAATATGGCTAATACAACCATCGGTGTGGTTGCCACGGATGCGGTACTTACCAAAGCTCAGGCAAAGCGTTTGGCAATCGCCGCACATGACGGTATAGCCCGCGCAATCTGGCCAGCCCACACGCCAATGGATGGTGATCTCGTTTTTGCCCTCGCCAGCGGCAAAAGTGGGGTTGTTCCTGGTGCAGGTGATTGGATTGATTTGGGAGCACACGCTGCAGGCGTGACAGCACGTGCAATTGCTCAGGGTGTATATACAGCAACAGGCACCGCAGGTGACCCATACCCATCATATCAGGAAAAATTTCAGAAATAAGCTTTTTAAATCAACAATTAAGGAGCCAGTTATGTATTTCCAAAAACTCATTTCACTAGCATGCGTCCTGCTGCTTGGAACAATTTCCGGTAGCTTGGCTGGCGATTTTGCACAACGACATATCCATGGTTTCTCTATTGATGGACAGCTCTTTGCTTTCGAAGAGTATGGTGTACAGGATGGTTCGGGATTTCCCTATTCCAACATTTTTGTAATCGACACCAGTAGCGATAAATGGACCGCGAATTCGCCATTCCGTGTACTGCTCAAAGATGAAACAAAGACAGTTTTCGATGCCCGTGAGGAAGCACGCATACTTGCTGGCCCTGTGATGAAAAGTTTCGAAGAACGTGGTGAAGTTGTAGCAACCAACCGGGCGGCAGAAATACCAGCAAGCCCCCACCGCATGGAATTCAGACCAAGGCAGGTTGTCCCACCGATTGATGATACAATCATCCTCTGGATGGAAGAAATCAGCTACACACCGAGAGAACTCTGTTCAGGATTTGGCCCTACTAAGGGATTTAGACTGTTACAAATAGACCTGCGCGCTGATTCCCAAACAAAACTTCTCTCAGAAGATAAAAGTGTGCCGGACAGTCGGGGATGCCCGCTCAGATACAGTTTCGCAGATGTGATTACCTATTATCCGGAAGACGCAGCACCGTTGATGGCGGTGCTGATCCGCATGGAAACAATCGGATTTGAGGGTCCAGATGGTCGCTATCTGGCAGTAACAACTGCCTTGGAATAAGGTTACTTTTTCACCTGTTTCCGAATTCGGTTGATCACAAGCTTCTGTACACTTGGGTGTTTATCAATACCCACATGGTCTGTGCCGTACTTCGAAACATCAATGGTAGAGATTTTTCCCTTAAAACCAGCACCTTTGCGATAATGCTTACCTGATGGAATTTTGTAGTTCACCACTTGCTGCGCACCTTTTGTGAACGCAGGAGGCTGTGGAAAACCTGGATCAAGCCCGATAACCAATGCAGTTGGAACGCCTGCTCTTCCTAAGGTGTTCGCAAAACGCACAGCTTCAACACCACCAAGTGAATGCCCTGCAATCACAATCGGATAGGAAACCCTTTTTGTTTTCGATCGCGCAATAATATCGCTGGCAACACCATTCCAATCACCATTTGAAATTGCTTTAACGCGAATTCCCTTGGCTTTAAGTTGGCGTGTCATCTGGTTCATTCCATTGGAAAAAACATTCAGAAATCCACGGATCATATATACTTCTTCAGACATTGCCGGCGTGGATACAAATCCTGAAGCCAATAGTACTGTGCTCAACGCTAGATTGCGAAAAGTTCTCATCGTGATAGGTCCCCAAACCATTAGAAATTCTATTCACCTAAAACATGCCCAAACTTGGTAAATAATATATTGCCACAACTGAAATCATATTTTCAATTGTGCATTTTGTTTTTATTTGCCATCCGTTGCGGAGAGTTGTCAGTAACATTCCAATGTCATTGAAACTTGAATTCTGCAGTGCTAATGCGAACTCAAATTTCTTGAAAAGGTTCACCTATTATGATCCCTCGCTATTCCCGCAAGGAAATGACCGATATTTGGTCTCCGCAATCAAAATTCCGTATTTGGTTCGAAATTGAAGCCCATGCATGCGATGCACTGGCAGATTTGGGCGTTATTCCGCAGGAAGCGGCCAAGACGATCTGGGATAAAGCAGGTAACGTGGAATTTGATGTGCATCGAATTGACGAGATCGAAGCAGTAACCAAACACGATGTGATAGCATTCCTGACACATCTGGCTGAAATCGTCGGCCCTGACGCACGGTTTGTACACCAGGGCATGACCTCATCTGACGTATTGGACACATGCTTCAACGTTCAATTGGTCAAGGCGACTGACATATTGCTCGATGATATGGACCGCCTATTAGAGGCGCTGAAAACCAGAGCCCATGAGCATAAAGACACAATCACAATCGGCAGATCGCATGGCATTCATGCGGAACCCACCACTTTCGGCGTGAAACTGGCCCAGGCCTATGCAGAATTTGATCGCTGCAAGTCACGGCTATTGGCTGCGAGAGAGGAAATTGCCACGTGTGCAATCTCAGGTGCGGTTGGCACATTCGCAAACATCGACCCTGCGGTAGAAGCTCATGTGGCAAAGTCGATGGGACTAACAGCAGAACCGGTTTCTACCCAAGTGATACCCCGCGATCGTCATGCCATGTATTTTGCAACGCTAGGCGTAATTGCTTCATCCATAGAGAGACTGGCTACTGAAATTCGTCATCTTCAACGCACCGAAGTTCTGGAAGCAGAGGAATATTTCTCACCGGGTCAAAAAGGCTCTTCTGCAATGCCACACAAACGCAATCCGGTTCTCACCGAAAATTTGACCGGCCTTGCCCGCATAGTGCGGATGGCATCTATCCCTGCAATGGAAAACGTGGCACTTTGGCATGAACGCGACATTTCTCATTCTTCCGTTGAAAGAATGATCGGACCAGACACCACAGTCACACTCGATTTCGCTCTGAACCGCCTCACCGGCGTCATCGAAAAACTACTGGTTTATCCCGACAATATGATGGGCAACCTCAACAAGTTCAGAGGATTGGTACATTCACAACGCGTTCTCCTGGCCCTCACACAATCCGGTGTATCCCGGGAAGATGCGTATCGTCTGGTACAGCGTAATGCGATGAAAGTCTGGGAAGAAGGCAAAGATTTCATGGAAGAATTGCTTGCTGATAAAGAGGTAATGGAAGCACTGAGCGAAGAGGAAATCAGGGAAAAATTCGATTTATCTTATCACACCAAACATGTGGATACGATTTTCTCTCGTGTGTTTAAGTGATCTTCTATATTCTTCGCCACTGCGATAATTATAAATGCGAAACTCTTAAATAGTATTCGCATCGATTAACCATCATCTATCTTTCAACACTCTAAATTCTATTGAGTAATGATTATGATTAATCGATATTAACCATACTATTAAGACTTATATTCGGTTAGAAAAATCTGGATATCAGCCAGTTAACTTTCGTGATACACATCATCCGTGCAGAGATTTGAGAGCAATTAGTGCTTCTATTGCTCTTCTGACGACGGGATGGGGTGCAACAAACAATGACTGGTTGTTTTGTAACAAACCCATGGCGTGGTTTTATTAAACCAACGAACTCGATTTACCGTGCCCGTTTCTTAGCGTTCACTTCTGGGGAGAGGTAGAACGTTATCTTGCCGGGAGCAGAATAGCTCCAGTAGCGCGACCGTAAAGCAATGGTCTAGAACCATTCAAGTAATGCGTAACGGAGATCGCTACATAACAGGGAGGCAAGAATGAGCGGGGAGTATTAACTCCCCGCTTTTTTTATTTTCAGAAAATCTTTCACCTTGTCTATGAGACGCTCCGCGCTTAGATAGACCGCATGAAAACGTCTGAAGCAGAAATCCTGATTGTGCCTGGTTACAAAGGCGCCAATGAAGATCATTGGCAGTCACGCTGGGAGCGTAACATCACATCTGCACGCCGTGTGGAAATGGGTGATTGGCACAAACCGGTATTCGAAGACTGGAAGCAAAATCTTATAGATGCCGTCGCCGATACCACAAAGCCTGTTATCTTGGTGGGCCATTCCATTGGCAGCCAGGTGATTGTACAGGCTGCAACTGAGTTCACAAAACCCGTGAAAGGCGCACTTCTGGTTGCACCACCTGACGTGGAAAACCGGGATATCAGACCAAAGCATCTGCTGACATTTGGGCCGGCACCAACAGACCCCCTTCCCTTTCCGTCAGTCACCATAGCCAGTCGCAATGACCATTTCTGCCCATTCGAAAAAGCTGAAGACATGGCTGCAAACTGGGGATCATTGTTTATGGATGCTGGTGAGTCAGGCCACATCAACCATGAATCCGGTCATGGCCCCTGGCCTGAAGGATTAATGGTATTTTCCAGATTTCTGAAACAAATCAAACCGGACGCATAGGCAAGCAAATGAAAGTCTCTGAAGCACTCGAAAACCGCCGCTCGATCAGAGCTTTCAAAAGTGATCCGGTTCCTACCGAACTAATTTCTCAAGTCTTGATTAAGGCAGCCCGTGCACCTTCTGGTGGCAATGTCCAACCCTGGCATATGGTTGTACTGACCCCTGAAAAACTTCAAGACTTCAAAGCATTGATGAAAGAACGCATGTCCGGCAAACCCCACCCGGATGGTGAGAGCCCGGAATATCAGGTTTATCCGCCAAAACTAAAAGAGCCATATCGTACGGCAAGATACGAAGTAGGTGAGGAAATGTACGGCTTGTTGGACATCGGGCGGGAAGATAAACAAGCGCGACTGGCGTGGTTTGCAAACAATTTCCAGTTCTTTGATGCGCCTGCCGCATGTTTTTGTTTTGTTGATCGTGTGATGGGCCCACCGCAATGGTCTGACCTTGGCATGTATCTGCAATCGATCATGCTGCTGTTTCAGGAAAACGGAATTGACACTTGTGCTCAAGAATGTTGGAGCCAATACCCGAAAACGGTGAGTGAGTTCTGTGGAATGCCGGATGATCTAATGTTGTTTTGCGGCATGGCGATCGGTTACAGAGACGAAACTCATTCTGTGAATGAACTGCGCACAAAGCGCCTGCCTGAAGATAGTTGGCTAACGGTTATCTAGCTAACCGTAGATACCACCATCTTCGTTAGCACGGGTGCATATCAAACGTGATGTGTCCACAGCAGCAGTTCGATGTTTAAGAGACGCAAGATATTCCGGATCCTGAATCATATCCAGAAATGCCTGCACTGAAGGATATTGAGCCAGGAAAACCAGGTCCCATGATTCATTGTCAGGCCCGACCACCGTCATCTCGCCACTGCCTGACCAGACAATCTTGCCACCAACACGACTGAAAATGGGCCCTATCTGATGCGTGTAAGATGCATATGCCTCACGGCCCGAACAACTGGTCCCGTCTTTGTAGACAGCTGTGCCGTTTAACTTGATCAAGTTGAGCATTGTGATTGGTGTATCAATTGAAAGCGCAGCTAAGCTCTCGAAGACTTCAGGATCTGCGTTTACAAATTTGTTCATACTAATTACCTGCTTGGTGCAAAATCCACACTGCCGGTCTCCTCATAAGACCCTTTTGCATTATCAAAGCGCATAAATACCGACTTGAAACCACCCTCTTCTTCTGTGGTCACGATCTGCCTCATGCGGCTCAGATTACCTGTATTCTTATCGACCATGGATGTGGAGATAATCAGCTTGTCACCGACAATCTGGCTGCTGGACTTTGTAATCTCCGTATTCGGATTTGGCGAAAGAAACGAGCCTATGACTTTACCGTCTTTTACCTGCAATTGACCCTCAACGCTTGTTTTGCCTTGGGTTGTTGCACATCTGCCTTTAATGCTGAGAGCAGAAACATTCACGTCAAAGACGTTGCTCACTTTGCAATTTACCTTCTCTGTCTGTCTCGCAATACCCACGATTGCTTCACCGGAACCTTTGAAGTCACCTTCCAACTCCTGAAGGAAGTCAGATGGGGAAACAACTTCTACGTCATTTGATGCGTCTTCTGACAGGGCCGCTTGTTGTCCATAAGCGCTGCTTGAATAAACAAGTGCCAATGAAATTAAGAACATTCTAAAATTCATATTCAATCTGCAAACTCTAATTAATTTCGTTCAGTACTCTTCCTATCCGACCAAACTCGGCTCAACGTCAGTAGATTCGCTGGGAGTATGATTAGGTTGGTAAATAACGCAACACACAAAATTGCAATTATTAATTTCCCAATAATCGGTAAAATTGGCAAAATACTGGTGATGATAACAGAAGTTGAAATACATATGATCAGCGTGCTCGCACCCAAAGCAGGCGCTACTTCAATAACTGCATTCTTCAGAGCATCGGAAAATTCCTTACCGGATCCCAGCTCTTCATGCAGTACATTTATCACGTGAACTGCATTATCAATCGCAATTCCGAAGGCAAGTGTTAGAGCCACCACTTCGGTTACATTGATCCCACCGCCCTGCATAAAGATGATGCTTTCCATGAGCAGAATGGGAAAGAGATTTGGCACCAAAGCCGCAAAGGCAAAAAACGCTGAACGCGTCGCCACACCCACAAGAACAACACCAAGCAATACCGCGATCAGCAAATTTTGCCTTAACTCATTGATAATTTTTGAAAATTCCGTTGCCAGCAAAATGGGAAAACCGGTTACAGATATCTCTTCGCCATAGGGTAGCTTCGCCAAACTTGTATTGATCTGATCAATTAAAACGGAAGTTTCCGCAATAGATTGATTAGATGCGATACGCATGGAAACAAGCATCATGGAACCATCTTTCGACAAATATCCGCGCTTTGTTTCTTCGGGTGCCTGATTGAGCGTATCAGCTAACCGGGTTGCCACTTCCTCATCGAATTTACCCCAGAGAATATCCAGCGAAAAAATGCTGTTTGATTCAAAATCACCCTGCAGCAAACGGGTCACTTCACCCAAGCGCTGCCGATTTGCTGGTGAGATCATATTACCGTTATCAACGGTCGGAACCATGAAAAAAACAAAAGATCGTCCACCAAAAACATCGTTGGTCAAACGTTCAGCTTGCAGGGTTTTTGATTCGTCAGGCAGATAATCCGTAATCCGGTAATCCGGCTGCAGCAATGTGTGCACGTAAAATAGCAGGAAAATTGCAAGACAGGAAACCACGCTTATCAAGCGCGGTATACTCGAAAATGCCTTGTAGGCAGCATTTCCAAAAGCCAGACTGGGTTCAGAACTTTCCTTGGATCTGATGAGATTAAATCGAATGAGCCAATGACCCAGGACTGGAATGCCAATAATAACAGCAAGAAAAGCGAGTGAAACCAGGAAAACACCTATCCAGGCAAACTCCACCAACGCCTCACTGGTGGACAAAGCAAAAGACGAAATTGCAAATGCTGTCGTAATGGACGTTAAGGCAGAAGCAGGTCCAACCTTCCTAATGGCGTCCTCAAGATTATTGGTAAGCTCCTCTTTAGTTGGATTGCCAATCTTGAGGTTCAATTTGTTCCAGCGGTGATACAAAACAATGCCATCAGCATAGGCGAGTATCAACGCAAGCGTGGGCAATACGGTCGTGAGATAGCTGATTGGCACACCAAACAGACCAAACACACCGATACCCCAGATAGCCGTGAGAACAGGTGCAAATGCACAAACCATTGCTGCGAGCATGTTCCTGAAAAACAGCATTGCCACAATAGCCCCCAGAGCAAGTCCGAAAAGTGTAAGCTTGACCTGATCCTGAATTAGTGTTTCCAGGATGGTAACCGATATGGGGGTAAGACCTGCGTAGAAGATCTCAAAATCATCAGGTGCAACAGATTCAACTGCCTCCACAACTCCTTTGTAAGCTTCAATTGCCCAGGCATCGGTCCCATTGTCTACCCCTAGGTCCAACGCAACCATCATCAGTGCTGCATTTTCTTCAAGCGAGATGAAACTCTGAGCCTGAGGATACTCTTTCAGGATGTAATCAATGGTATCCTTAGCCTGAGCATCAGACTCTATCGTAGTCGGAAATATTTGCTGTAATGCTCCTGTTTCCGGCTCTGGTTCGGGGATCGAGAAAAGTGTTATCGCACTCCCCACATTGTCAGTCAGAGCCAACTCCAACTGCATCTCTCGCAGGTCTTCCAGGCCAGAAGCTTTGGCAATCCGGGGCGATTTCACCACCACAGCTATATCGCGGTTGAAGTTACGAAAATTGTCCCTTTGCTCAAGAAAAATCTGCATGTTCTGAGATTTTTCGGGAACCACTGAGACCACGTTCCCGTTGAAACGGACATTGGTCGCAAAAGAAATCGCCAAAACTGTAAGTGCCAGAAGCAGCAAAGAAAAAATGCCTGGACGATGAAGTGCGGCCACGCCAATCTTTTCAAGCCCGAAGCCCAAACTCTTCATACGGAACTTACCCCTCATTACCTGAGACACAGACACAAAGAGCCTGTGACTCAACTTGTAGTGTTTGTAAAAAGGATATGAAAGAGGAATTGACTCTCATTCCCAATATTCCCGCCAATATGGTCAATACGAAACCGATTTGCCAAAACGGCTTCGCTCGAAAAGTTGATTTGCAGGCAACTGTTTAAACTTGCAAGCAGAACCCGAATAATAAAGATTGTGTGACATCCAAATCAGTCAACAGCCCTAAAATAAACATTTTTTGTCTGATTGCTGATTTGGGACATGTGCAAGCGCTTGAGCAGTTTGTATGCGACGGAAGGGATTCAATCCATGAGCTATAATCCGGTATCTTCTTTTTCCAATCCAAGATTGATCCGTCTGTTCGGATTATTTCTTGTGATGGTTACATTTGTGCTCGTCCCCTTCCTGGACCATGCAAATGCTCAGCGTCAAAGGAGACTGCCGCTCGTGCGGGATGCGGAGATTGAAAATCTGATACGAGATTATACCGCCCCCATATTCAGAGCAGGCGGATTGGGAAAGAATGGTGTTGAAGTTTTTCTCCTAAACAGGAACAGTTTCAACGCTTTCGTTACAGGCACACGCATGTTCCTACATACGGGCGCCATAATGCAGGCTGACGAACCAAACGAAATCATAGGTGTAATGGCCCATGAAACTGGTCATATTGTTGGCGGACACCTTGTTAGATTGCGCGACCGATTGGAAAAAGCCCAATTACTGTCGGTTCTTTCTTTGATTGCTGGCGCGGGTGCCGCTGCTGCCGGTTCTCCGGAAGCAGGTGCTGCTATCGCAACCGGTGGAGGCAGCGCTGTTCAACGTGGCATTCTGCGATACCAACGCGAAGAAGAAATCGCGGCTGATCGAACAGGGCTTACACTCTTGAACAAAACCAAGCAGTCCGGCAAAGGAATGCTTACCACATTCAAGAAACTGGGCACGAACCCACTTTTCAGCTCTGGAAGACGTGATCCATATACACTTAGTCACCCGCTCCCAAGACAGCGGATCGCTTTACTGCAGCAAAGTGTTGAAAAAAGCCCCTATTTCAAGCAGAAGGACCCAAAAAGCCTGCAGCTCAGACATGATTTGGCACGCGCCAAGATTGCTGCATATGCAGGCGGTGCAAGCCTTGTGAGAAATGTGTTGGGCAAGAAGCTGAACGGTCCTGCAGGCACTTATGGCATTGCCATTTCCCATTTCCTTAGCGGTGTACCGCGAAAGGGCGTCAAGTTAATGGATCAACTCATTAGCAAACAACCAAAAAATCCTTATTTTCATGAAATGAAGGGTGAAATGTTGCTGAGATGGGGCAAGCCAGTCGAGGCGGCCAGATCCTTTCGTAAAGCAACCACGCTCGACAAGAAAAGCGGTTTGCTCAAAATCCAACTTGGCCATGCTTTGATCCAGACAAACAATAAAGCAAACCTGGACGAAGCCATCAAAACTCTGAAACTTGGACTGAGCAGAGATAAATACTCATCACGCGGCTATGGTTATCTGGCACGCGCTTACGCTGCCAAGGGAGATCGGGTCCTTGCGATAGCAGCGACAGCTGAAGAGAAGTTTCTGCAAGGAAACCATAAAGAAGCCAAACAGTTTGCTAAAAGAGCCATACCAGGTCTCAAGAAAGGTTCGCCTCAGTGGCTACGCTTGCAAGATATCCTTGGATATGCTCCTTTGTCGAAAGGTTAGATTCGGGCAAATAACAGAGCCCTGAAGAAATGTGTGAAAAATTGTCAATTTCATCTTTCATTGGAAACCTAGCCCGGCTGGGGTTGGGACTACTGGTTGCACTGAGTTTGTCTATTCAAACTGGGATTGCACAAGAAGATAAGAATTTCTCAAAATCAGAAATTGAGAAGATTGTCCGGGATTATTTGATTGAAAACCCTGAAATCCTCATTGAAGTTCAGCAGGCTTTTGAAGCAAAACAACAACAAAGACTTGCGGAGCGGCAAAAACAGACCCTGGCTGAGCGTCGCGATGAATTGTACTCAAGTCCTTACCAGGTAGTACTGGGTAACCCGGAAGCTGAAATTACGGTAGTGGAATTTTTCGACTACAACTGCCCATTCTGCGCCAGGGCGATTGATGACATGCATCGTATCCTATCCACAAACGACAATGTCCGATTTATTCTTAGAGAGTTCCCTGTTCTTGGCGAAGGCTCGGTAGAAGCCACTCAGGTGAGCATGGCACTAACAAAAGTTTATCCGGAAAAATATGCTGACTTTCATGAACGCTTGCTTTCGCTGGAGGGGCAGAAAGATGCGCAGATAGCACTCCAGTTAGCAGAAGAAATGGGTGCGGATATTTCGAAAATTCAAGCTGAAATGGAAAACCCGGAAATCATAGAAACGATCCGTGGAACCTATCAGATTGCGGACAGTCTGGGCATTACCGGCACACCTTCCTATGTGATTGAAGATGAGGTGGTTTTTGGTGCAGTCGGCTATGATGAGCTGCAAACTACGTTGAATTCCAAATTTGCCCAGAATGAAGCAAACTGACAAATCCAACTTTAGACCGCTATCCGTCAAATTGACTTTGCACACCATGAAACTCTGTGTATAAGCAGCCAAATCCCTCATTTTCCACGTTGTTTAAGAGCGGAAAAGCAAATTTCTGTGTTAATTCTGCTACAGTTTGTTTAGAACTAACACATCATCATCGTAAGTGTGTCTCATAAGGGCCCGGCAAATAATGACAAGCAAGAAACAGGCGATTGACAAGGATCTCATTCGCGACTTGGCAAATCTTCTGACAGATACTGACCTCTCAGAAATTGAAGTAGAACAAGGCGAAACTCGAATTCGGATTTCCCGCACCTCATCAGTTGCAACCCCGGTTCAGGTTCATGCACCAGTAACTGCAGCAGCACCAGCGCCTGTTGCCCCTGCTCCGGCCGCAGCACCAGCACCGGTAGCTTCAGAAGCATCAGACAGCCCTGCAGGTAACGTTCCATCGCCGATGGTTGGCACGGCCTATCTTGCACCAGCACCTGGCGCCGATCCATTTGTGAAGATTGGCGACAGTGTGAAAGAAGGCGACACCGTCATTATTGTTGAAGCCATGAAAACAATGAACCAGATCCCTTCTCCAAAATCTGGAGTGGTAAAGGCGATCCTGGTGGAAGATGGCCAACCGGTGGAATTTGGTGAACAGTTATTGTTGATCGAGTAGAGAATTATCAATGTTCAACAAAGTATTGATTGCAAACCGTGGAGAAATTGCCCTCCGTATCCTGCGCGCATGCAAGGAGTTGGGTATCCGCACCGTTGCTGTGCATTCAACTGCAGACGCCAACGCCATGCATGTGAAGCTTGCAGATGAGACTGTATGCATCGGCCCCCCCGCTTCGCGTGACAGCTATCTGAATATCCATGAGATCATGGCAGCCTGCGAAATCACTGGAGCGGACGCCATACACCCAGGTTACGGATTCTTGTCCGAAAATGCGAAGTTTGCTGACATTTTGGAAGAGCATAACGTCACCTTCATCGGCCCATCGGCAGATCATATCCGGGTGATGGGTGACAAGATCGAGGCAAAGCGTACTGCCAAGAATCTGGGCATACCTGTAGTTCCTGGTTCGGATGGAGAAGTGCGGGAATCAGAAGCGGCGATGAAAATTGCTGCTGAGATCGGATATCCTATGATCATCAAAGCTGCCGCAGGTGGTGGTGGACGCGGAATGCGGGTTGTTAACAACGAAAAGGAAATGGTCACTGCACTGCAGACAACCAGAAGCGAAGCAAAAGCTGCCTTTGGTGATGATGCAGTTTATGTGGAAAAATTCCTTGGAAAACCACGCCATATCGAGATTCAGGTATTGGGTGACGGTAAAGGTGGCGGAATTCATCTTTGGGAACGCGACTGTTCGCTTCAACGCAGGCACCAGAAGGTATGGGAAGAAGCCGTTTCCCCTGCCCTTGATGATGCGGCGAGAAAGAAAATCGGTGACATTTGCGCCAAAGCCATTCAGGGGCTTGGGTATTCCGGTGCAGGAACAATTGAGTTCCTCTACGAAGATGGAGAATTTTACTTCATCGAGATGAATACACGTTTACAGGTTGAGCATCCTGTGACCGAAATGATCACAAGAATAGACCTTGTGAATGAGCAACTTCAAATCGCTTCCGGTGAAGGGATGTCTGTCAAACAGGAAGATGTGGCTTTGATTGGTCATGCAATCGAATGTCGCATCAATGCGGAACACCCTTCCACATTTGTGCCTTCACCAGGTGAAATTGATTACTATCACCCGCCAGGCGGTTTGGGTGTACGCGTCGATTCAGGTGCCTATCAAGGCTACAGAATTCCGCCGCACTACGATAGTTTGATCGGGAAGTTGATTGTACATGCCCGGTCGCGTGAAGAGTGTCTTATGAGGCTTAGACGCGCCCTTGATGAGTTCGTAATTGAAGGTGTGGACACAACCTTGCCGCTCTTCCGTGATCTTGTGAATCATCCTGATATGCAAACGGGCGACTATGACATTCATTGGCTGGAAAAATACCTGGCTGGCGCACACCAAAGCTAAATACGGTTTCACCCCATGACCGGCATTGATGATGTATTGCTGGAAATCACACCGCAGGTTCTACTGAAGGCATATGCTTGTGGTATCTTCCCAATGGCTGAGTCAGCATCAGACCCGGGCATGTTCTGGGTAGAACCGGAAATGCGCGGTATCCTGCCATTGGAAAACTTTCATGTGTCACGCAGCCTGAGAAAAACCCTGCGTAAAACTGACATGCAGGTCTTTATTGACAGGGACTTCGCAGCCACAATCAAATGCTGCGCTCAGACCGGTGAAAACCGGAAAGATACGTGGATTAATCCTCGTATTCAGCAACTTTACATAGAACTGCACGAATTGGGGCATGCTCATAGCTTCGAAACATACCTGAACGATGAACTTGTGGGAGGCCTATACGGAGTTCGTCTTGGTACTGCTTTCTTCGGTGAAAGTATGTTCTCGCGAAAAACCGACGCATCCAAAATTGCGTTGGTGCACCTTGTATTTCACATGATCAATTCAGGGTTCACCCTTTTGGATACCCAATTCACAACTAAGCACCTGGAAAGTTTCGGCGTCGTGGAGATCCCCAGAGATGATTATCATGATTTGTTGGAAGAAGCCTTACAGGACGAAGCCTATTTCCAGCCTGAAAAATACAATCAGGAAGGCGGTGCTACTTCTGATTCCATTTTGCAATTGTTCAACCAGATATCATAGACCGGGTGTTCGATAGCATTTAATCCAGGGCTGTCAGCAAACATCCAGCCCGTAAAAATTCTTCTGATCTTGCGGTCCAGAGTGATTTCATCCACCTCGATAAAGCTGGTTGTCTTTGGCTTTTCAGTGATTGGTCTTGAATAACAAACACGCGGTGTCACCTGTAGTGCACCAAACTGCACCGTTTCATCAATATAGACATCAAAGCGGATAATCCGGCCTGTAATCTTATCGATGCCGGAAAACTCTGCGACGGTATTTTCAATACGCTTCGGCCCTTCTTGCACGGGTGCAAGCTCTTCCCCCTGGATTTGTTGCGCAGAAACCTGCCCGCACAATATCATCCCCAAACCGGCGACAATTGCCAGTATCTGTCTCTTAGTTTGCTCAAAGGCCATCTGGTCGCCGCGCACAGACTCATATTATTAATAATTACCAATCCTTAGCATGGGATTCGGGCACAGAAAAGGCATGTCGTGGTTACGACTTTGCTGTATTGAAAACCATGTAAGAACGCGAAGCGGTATCATTAGTGAACAGCATAAATCAATGAAATTTTCTCCTCAGGATACAGAATCGCTTTTAACATTGTTGAAATGGCGCAGGGACGTCCGTCAGTTCAATCAAACACCCTTGCCAGATGATGCCGTTAGCAAACTCAAGGAAGCCATGGATCTGGCACCGTCAGTCGGTAACAGCCGGCCCTGGCGTGTGGTCCAGGTGAACGACAACCAATTGCGAGAACGGATTGTCGCAAATCATAATACAGCCAACGAAGACGCAAAAAAAATATATGAAGAAGCCAAACGCCAGGAATATCAGAAACTCAAACTTGAAGGCCTGAGGGAAGCCCCACTGCAACTTGCAATCTTCACAGATCCTAACCCGGTGAGCGGCCACGGGTTGGGCCGACAGACTATGCCGGAGACACTAGTATATTCGACAATCACCGCAATCCACCAATTGTGGCTTGTGGCAAGAACCCTCAATATCGGAGTAGGCTGGGTTTCAATTCTGGAGCCAGAACAAATTAATGAGCTTCTGGGTGTGGATCAGTCCTGGCTTTTCACAGCCTATCTTTGCATCGGATATCCCGAAAATGAGGACGACACTCCAAAACTGCATCGCGATGGCTGGCAGTTAAATGAGCAATCTGAATGGCTATTGAAATGAACTGAGCTTAAAGTGTAGCTTTAAGGAGACCAGGCTTCATAGTCGCCAGTAACCTTGGGACGTTCTTCCGGGTTTTGCAACGAGCCCTTAGGAAAATACGCGTTTGCTGTACCAGTCTGGTTTCCCTGATGCGGTTTCTGCCACGCTCTGGGCTTGTACTCTTCCGCGCTCGGCGGTGTGTCCGTGCGATAATGCATCCAACCATGCCATCCTGAAGGAATGGCGCTTGCCTCTGATTGGTCAGCATATTGAACATAACGCTTCCCGTCTTTGCTTTCATAGTAAACATTACCAGATTCATCTTCACCAACTCGCTTGGCATTGCGCCAAATATGGAAGCGGGTGTTCAATGTTGAGCCATTCCACCATGTGAAGAATTGAAGCAAAGATCTCATAAGACTGTAAGCCCTGTATTGTCCTCTATGACATCACTTAATAACGACGCTTTCGAAAAAGTCCAGCAAAGCTTTGGTGGCAACCAAAATAAGCGTGAAAAATTGAACAGAAAATCAGAATTCAACAGGCGACAAGTCGCCTGTTCTGCCGCTCATTTGCATTCCTGCAAAACTTTCGAACCCTACAAGCCCAATGACTTGTAGCTGTCTGCCACTCTACCGATCGAAATCATGTAAGCAGCGGTTCTCAAATCAAAATCAGAATGATCTTTCAACTTCTGATGCCATAGCTCACGCATGGCAGCGTAGGCCCCCCGCATTGTGTCGTCCAGACCAGATCGCACCAACGTCAACTCGTCTGCACCACTGATATACCGCTGCTTGAATTCCTCGTTCAGTTTCTTGCCGGTAGCCTGCTCGATCTCATCAATCAGCATCCGATGTTTTGCTTCTTCTTCGCGTCTTTGCATCCGGCCAAATCTGATATGGCTGAGGTTTTTCACCCACTCAAAATACGAAACCGTCACACCGCCAGCGTTAGCAAACATATCCGGGATAATCACAACACCCTTAGAGCGGAGAATTTTGTCAGCACCAGCAGTCACTGGCCCATTCGCAGCTTCCACAATCAATCGGGCTTTAACCCGATCAGCGTTTTGCATGTTAATCACTGCTTCCAATGCAGCTGGGATAAGCACATCACAATCAATTTCTAGCAATGCATCGCCATGCTCTACAAATGTGGCACCTGTGAAGCCTTCGAAAGAACCGTGCTCCACCATAAATTGCTTGGCGGCTTCCACATCAATACCGTCTTCGTTGTGGAGAGACCCGTTATATTCAATGATTGCCGTAATTTTGCAGTCATCCTCTTCCTGAAGAAACTTAGCTGCATGGTAGCCCACGTTACCGAGCCCCTGCACAACCACGCGCTTACCTGCCAGACCAGATGATAGACCGGCTATCTTCAGATCATCTTCGTATCGGAAGAAGTCCTGAACTGAGTATTGAACTCCCCTGCCCGTTGCTTCCACACGCCCGCGGATACCACCAGCGTTAAGTGGTTTACCCGTCACACAGGCTCGTGCATCAATGTCCGTCGTATTCATGCGGTGATATTGGTCAGATATCCATGCCATCTCACGTTCACCTGTGCCCATATCAGGAGCGGGAACGTTCTGAGACGGATGAATCAAATCACGTTTGATCAGCTCGAATGCAAAGCGTCTGGTGATTCTTTCCAGTTCATCCGGCTCCCACTCGCGCGGATCAATGCGCAAGCCACCTTTTGAACCCCCAAACGGAACTTCAACCAGGGCGCATTTGTAAGTCATCAGCGCTGCAAGGGCCTCAACTTCATCCTGATGCACGCTTGGAGCGAACCTTATTCCACCCTTCACAGGTTCTGCATGTTCAGAGTGAACAGACCGGTATCCAGTGAATGTTCGGATATCACCTCTGAGCTTAACGCCGAAGCGAACAGTGTATGTGGAGTTCACCACTTTAATTTTTTCAACCATCCCCTCTGACAAATCCATATGCTGAATAGCTTGGTCAAAAAGGGTGTTCACACTTTCACTAAAACTGGCTTCTTGGGAATTTTCGGCCGACATTGGTCACTCCTGACGTATTTTGAGCGTTGAAATTCGAGTTTACGCTCTACAAATTGAATTTCCAGTCTATATTTTGCATCTTTCCGCAAACTTACGCATATTTTGAAAATTCTCACCATGTTTCAAGCCGCTACCAAGGGCACAAATAGGTTGCGTAACGTCAATTTGGCTGATAAGTCAGATAACCGTATGAAGGCTTTGGAGGTTATAATGGGAAAGCGCGAAGAGTTAATTGAAAAATATGCAGCAGACATGAAAGAAAAGTGCGGCATCAGTGCTGACATGGACTTGCTGACAAAGGTAACCATCGGATGCGGTCCGGCGATTTACAATGATGATGCATCCACTGTTTCCGGAAGCGATGAAGCTGAATTGGAAACCGTAAAGAACAACTTCTTGATCAAGAAACTGGGCCTTTCTGAGAGCGACGATCTTGATGGTGGAATTAGTTCGGTTATGGAGCAATACGGCCAATCTAACCGCAACAAATACCGTGCAGTTGTTTACTACATGCTGACAAAGCACTTCGGCAAAGAGAGCGTATACGGCTAAGCTGAATTTCAAATATTTTTTCATAAGGCTCCATTCATGGAGCCTTTTTTATTCAGAAGATGTCATCATCCTCGGCAAATTGGATTTTCTTTCCCAGCAATAAAGCGGGAATTCCGGAACCGTCTTCTCCGCAATCTTGCACATTTCCAATATTCTTGAAGCCGTATTTTTCGTAGAACTTTATGGCTCGAACATTCTTTTCTTCAACTTCAAGTTGAATATTTTCCACATCAAGAAAAGAGTTCTCAATCTCAATCATGAGATGCAAGCCGGTTTTTCCACCGTGAAAGTCTGGATGAACATACAACTGATGGAGATGTATCGTCTTGTCCTTTTGCGTGGCAAACGCCATGCCGCCAATAACCTGACCATTATCCGCAACAAGAAATTCAGAGTTCGGTTGTATCCGCATATCTGACAATCTTTCAAGCGAGTGCCATCTACCGGTTATCTCATTTACTTTCTCGACACCGTAAATTTCATCATAAGTGGCATGCCAGGTTTCAATCAGTATTTCTTGAACCCGCGGAAGATCTGCCTCAGAAGCTGTTCTGATAAAAAACATCTTCTGTTTAGACCCTTGTGAGTATTTTTGTCATGACAATAGAAGGTATCCCCTTCATGAATCCCCAATCAGGCAATTCTGACGCCACTACGAACCCATGTCTTTCGTAAAATTGCTGAGCCCTGCCATTACCTTTGATAAAGCTGAGTGATATGGATGGCAAACCCGTGTGCTTTGTAAAAATCGCAAGCAGCAAATTGTCAGCAAGACCGGTACCGAAATAAGCAGGAGCCACGTGGATCTGATCGATCCACGCTTTGCCATTTGCATCGAGTGATGTCATGGCCACACCGCACATATTGCCTTCGGAACATTCCGCAACCAGTGTAATGAAATCCGGATTTTGTGCCTGTTCTGCCTGTTTTTCAATCGAAAACATGGTGGAAGCAATTGATCCAGCCTGCTCTTCCCCCAAGACCGGGACATATGTAGAGAGCCAGGATGATGTGAGCAGTTCGCTAACTGCTTCAGCATCTTCAGATTTCATTTCACGAATGTGCGTTTCGGTCATTCAACACCCAATTTTTCTTTGACAATCTTCTGTACAGCCTGCGGATTGGCCTTTCCGCCTGAGGCTTTCATCACCTGCCCCACAAACCAACCGGCAAGCTGCGGTTTTTCCTTGGCCTTTTCAACCTGGTCTGGGTTAGCGGCAATAATTTCATCCACCGCTGCCTCAATAGCACCAGTGTCTGTCACCTGCTTCATACCGCGAACTTCAACCACTTCGGCGGGATCACCACCCTCTTCCCATATGATTTCGAAAAGGTCCTTCCCGATTTGTCCGGAAATGGTTCCTTCTTTGATCAGATCAATGATGCTACCAATCTGATCTGGCGAAACCGGAGATGCCTCGAGCGCAAGGTTATTTTCATTCAGCTTGCCAAGCAGGTTATTGATCACCCAGTTGGCAGCCGTCTTGCCCTCGCGGCCATCTGCCACCAATTCGAAATAGTCAGCCGTCACCTTTTCCGCCACCAGAATGGAAGCATCATAGGCCGACAATCCCATTTCATTAATGAACCTGCTGCGTTTTGCATCCGGAAGCTCAGGAAGGTCACTTTTCAGACTGTCCACATAGGCTTGACTGAATTCCAGCGGTAACAGGTCAGGATCCGGAAAATACCGGTAATCATGTGCATCTTCTTTTGACCGCATGGAGCGCGTCTCGCCCTTTGAAGGATCAAACAGACGCGTTTCCTGATCAATCTCGCCACCTGATTCAAGGATCGCGATTTGCCGCTTGGCTTCAGCCTCAATCGCTTGCCCAACGAAACGAATGGAGTTCACATTCTTGATTTCACACCGGGTACCAAACTCTCCACCGGGTTTACGAACCGAAACGTTCACATCAGCCCTCATTGAACCCTCGTCCATATTCCCATCACAGGTTCCCAGATACCTGAGGATAGTTCTGAGCTTTGTAAGATAGGCCTTTGCTTCATCCGCAGAACGAATGTCGGGCTTGGATACGATTTCCATCAGCGCAACACCAGTTCTGTTCAGATCAACAAAACTCATGGTTGGATGCTGGTCATGCATGGATTTACCGGCATCCTGTTCAAGATGCAGTCTCTCGATCCCGATTTCGATGTCTTCAAAGTTTCCCTTCTTGTCAGGTCCAACGGATACAATCACCGTGCCCTCACCAACGATTGGGTCTTTGAACTGCGAAATCTGATACCCCTGCGGTAGATCCGGATAGAAATAGTTCTTGCGGTCAAACACTGAGCGCAAATTGATCTGCGCATTCAATCCCAATCCTGTGCGCACGGCCTGTGTTACGCATTCCTCGTTAATCACAGGAAGCATACCCGGCATCGCAGCATCAACCAGCGATACGTTGTTGTTCGGTTCAGCACCAAATTCAGTTGACGCACCAGAGAACAATTTTGAATTGGAAGTAACCTGAGCATGTACCTCCATTCCAATAATCACTTCCCAATCATCAGTAGCACCGGGGATAAATCTTTTTGGATCCGGAGTTCGGGTATCAACAATTTCAGTCATAAAATTAAGGCTCTAATTTTCTAGTATTTCATCTGCTAGTAACATCGCCCAACGTCAAATTCACTTAACAATATATTCAAGTCGGAAACCGACACTTTTTATTTGCTCACGATATCAATCAAAACTGACTAATCCCGATATTGTTTGTCTGACATTGATAGCTCTGTTTTGTTCACCCAAATCTCTACCAGATTTGGCGCTGGCGTAAAGGTGTTACTGGTCTTTGCTATTTCAATTGCGACCCACATCTGGCGAAGTACAGCAATTGATGCCCAATTCCGGGAAAATCAGGGTTAATTATTCCGGTTAGCCACCGATTAATGCGCGCTTTTCGATTTTATCCATAAATAACATGTTTCTTAAACATATTTGTCTATCGTATCGTCAGGCTAAACAATCTTGAGAGATTAGGGGCAATGATCTTTCAACTTCTGACACCGGTCATTTCTATGACCTTTGCAGTTTGTTTTATTGCTATCTATCTGCTCGATAGAAGCAAAGACGCGCCTGCCATTTTGTCAATTGCTTATTTGGTCGGATCTATCGCTCTTATGTTCGATATTTTCCGACTAAACTTTGATCCAATCCTCATAGCCTACCTCACAAATATTCTGTATTCAGCCACACTTTGTTTGACTGTCATCGCCTTCGCTAAGCATTTTGGCCGACCGCCTCCTTTCAAAATATTGACCAGCGTGGCGATAATTGAATTCGCAACACTAAGTTACTTCATATTTATTGAACCAGATGTGGGTGTAAGAGCGTTTGTGGCTAATTTTGCAGCAACATTTTTCATGGGAAGCGCATTGCTGGTGGTGCCTTACAGAAGCCGACATCTCATTAACACAGTATTGTTCTGGATAATTGCCATCACCGCAGCCCAGTTCACACTACGGACCGGATTAAGCGCATTCTTCATAAGCGAACCGCTAACCGATACGAATTACTCACAGTCTATTTTTGCGATTGGATTGCACTTCTCTGTCGCTGTATTCTCGCTGATATTGGCTGTTTGTGCTTGCATGGCTTTCGGCCTGAATTCTGTTCTTGAAGTAAAAAACAACGCAGACTCAGATCCTCTCACCCAACTACTTAATCAGACTGCATTTGAACGGGAAGTCCACCAAAAAATCGAATTGGCGCACCACAACAACCTGCCGGTTTCCCTCATTCTTCTTGAGGTCGACCAACTGGATTGGATCCGCAACACATTCGGACATGCTTTCAGTGATGACGTTTTCAAAACTGTTGGCCATCTTATGGAGAAGAGCATTCACAACGGTGATCTGGTTGGACGGGTAAGCGGGGAGCAGCTTTGCATAATGTTGGATATGGCTGACCTGCAAATGGCAAGATTTGCCGCCGAAACCATCAGGCAGGCAATGGAGCAGCAGGAATTCACACACGGTGAGCAGAAGTTTTCCCTGACCACAAGCCTCGGCGTCGCTTCTCTGATTGATGCTGATACATACGATCTGATGCTGCAACGGGCGAATAAAGCACTACGCGAAGCTCAAGTGATGGGTAGCAATCAAGTGAGGCCAAAGAGGCAAAATTTTCTTTTGCAGCACGCAGTTTAACAGGCTATTGCAACCGCCCGTAAAAAGTCATTCGTGCACTTTCTGACAATTGGACACCAGGCTTGGTGTTGTAAGCCAACACAGCCATCATTCGTGTTTTCTTGCCTTTAACAGGGCTAACCCTATGAATGGAATTTTTGCCGCGGAACAGCACCAGAGAGCCTGGATCAATGGTCAAAACGGATGTATCAACCACGCCATCCAGAAGATTTCCCACCGCATCAAAATTCAGCTCATTGCGCTCAGCATCCCGCATATCTTTGACATACTCAAACTCTCCACCGGCTTCGGGCTTTTCAATAAGCAATGTTATTGCAAACGTAGAATTATCGAAGTGCCAACCCAGTTCCTGGCCTTCATTCGCATAGTGAATGTTCACTGCGGACAATGGATCGGCATAGGCGTAAAGCGCATCCTCTCCAACCACATGGCTGATGAAGTTTCTGAAGGAGTCGTGATTGGAGAGCGTTTTAAGAGCTGACCTATCCGGGATTTGATCATCACCGATCAATCCTTTGGAAGAGATAACCTCTCTGTTCCTTGGATGATCAGCGTCAAAAGTCTCATCAAATGGCTCTAGATACACATTGTGGTTTGAGACACAGAAATAGGCTTGATCCAGCCCTGCCTGACCATCTTCTTTCACACTGGCAATAGCTTCAGCTGTGATGAAATTCTTAAGTACAAGCACGCCCTCAAGGTCTAAAGCATCCTTGGATTGCTTCATAAACGTCTCTGATTGAAGATCATATTCGGGGCTTACGATATCATCGAACTTCATTTCAGCCCTTCCAGTCTTAGAGTTGAACTGAAAACGATCGCTTAGTACAAGCCACCTGTACCCAATGTGACCGCACGGCTAGCAGCCGGAGAAACACTCACGGTTCCGCTGTCGCCATCAAATCCACCAATTACTGAATATTGATCTGGCGGCGCTGTACCAGGTTTGAAAGCCTCTAGGATTACGCCAGGATTGCCCGCTTGCGCCAGAAGACCTGTTTTGCGGTTAATTGGGATCAACTTAATGCCTCTCGGCACCCGGAAATCAGCTTTTTGTTTGCCGGAAAGGGCTGCCTGCATGAATTCTGTAAAGACAGGGGCAGCAATCCCACCACCGGTATTTCCCTTACCCATCGGTGTTGGATTGTCATATCCAATATAGACACCGGTTACGAGGTCAGGAGTGTAACCCACAAACCATGCATCTTTCTCTTCGTTCGTTGTACCCGTCTTACCGGCCACTGGAACACCAAGCTCTTTGACGACAGGAGCCGTACCGCGCTGTACAACCCCCTCCATGATCGATGTCATCTGATAGGCTGTCATCGGATCAAGAACCTGCTGACGGTCATCTTCAAGGATAGGCTCTTCCTGCCCTTGCCAACTGGTTGCGTTACAATCTACGCAAACACGTTCTTCGTGCTTGAAGATGGTTTACCATACCGGTCCTGAATGCGGTCAATTAGCGAAGGCTTGATCGACTTACCACCATTTGCAAGCACAGAATATGCAGCTGCCATGCGCAATACAGTTGTTTCACCAGAACCAAGGGACATGGACAATACCGGCAGCATCTTGTCATAAATACCGAAGCGTTCCGCATATTCTGCGACCAGTGGCATGCCCATATCTTTGGCCAGACGCACTGTCATGAGGTTTCTGGAACGTTCAATACCCAATCTTAAAGTCGAAGGTCCGGCAAACTTTCCGCCGTAGTTTTTCGGCTCCCACACGCCAAGCCCTGCGCCCTGATCAATTTTAATCGGGCCATCCAGAACAACTGAAGATGGCGTGTAGCCATTATCCAGTGCTGCAGCATAAACGAATGGCTTGAACGAGGAACCGGGCTGTCTATAAGCCTGAGTAGCACGATTGAATTGAGAATCCGCAAACGAGAAGCCACCAGCCATCGCCAGAACCCGGCCTGTATGGGGATCCATGGCTACCAATGCGCCAGAAACTTCAGGTTTCTGCCTAAGGTTATAACTGTTTTGATCCGCCCCCTCACCGGTCTTGTTTTCCACGTAGATAACATCACCGACGTTGAGAACACCATCAACGCCCTTTGCTGTCCGGCGTTGGCCTTCAGACCAGTATCTCAGAGCCCACTTCATATCCTCAAGAGATATGGTTCCAAGCTTTCGCTCTGACTTGAGTTTACCGGAAGCTTCTTTACCAGGTTGAATGCCAACGGTTGCCTTTTCTGCATCTGCAGCAAGGACAACAGCCAGCTTCCATTCTTTCACATCTGTCAAAGATTCAATCGCACCGATTGATTCACCCCAATCACTACCGATTTCGACTTTTTCCAGCGGACCACGGAACCCACGTTTTCTGTCAAACTTAAGCAAGCCATGATGAAGCGCCTTGCGAGCCTTGCGCTGTAAATCGGGATCAAGGGTTGTTCTGATTGAGAGGCCACCTTCATAAAGAGCATCTTCACCGTAGCGTTCCACCACTTCACGGCGAACTTCCTCGGAGAAATATTCAGAAGCTGCAAGGTAGGTAGACCCGCGTCTTGGGTTCACATCAAGACCTTTCGCCTTTGCTTCTTTGCCCTCTTCAGCTGTCGCATATCCATTACGAACCATTTGATCGATTACCCAGTTACGGCGCTCGATAGCTTTTTCGGTATCCCGGAACGGATGATAGTTACTGGGCGCCTTTGGAAGAGCTGCCAAATATGCGGCCTGATGAAGCTCCACTTCATGAACTGATTTATCGAAATAAGTCAGGGAAGCACCGGCTACACCATAAGCACCAAGGCCCAGGTAAATTTCATTGAGATAAAGCTCGAGAATTCTGTCTTTGGAATAGGCGGATTCGATACGCATCGAAAGAAGCGCTTCTTTTACCTTACGGGTATAGGAACGTTCATTGGTCAAAAGGAAGTTCTTCGCAACCTGCTGGGTAATCGTCGACGCACCAACAGCACGTCTACCTGTCCCGTAATTCTTGAAATTGGTTACCACCGCACGGGCAATACCAAAGGGATCAATCCCGGAATGCTTGTAAAAATTCTTGTCCTCAGCTGACAGAAATGCAGCTTTAATCATCTCTGGTACGGCCTGGATGGGCAGATACAACCGGCGTTCACGGGCGTATTCGGCCATTAGCTCCCCATCGCTGGAGTGTATTCGGCTCGTTACTGGAGGCTCATAAGCGTTTAGAACTTCGTAGTCAGGTAGGTCTTTCGACATATCATGGATAAACCATGCCACGCCGGCAACGACGAGTATTGCTGCCAACATACCCATTCCAACCAAATAGCCGAAAATTCTTAAAAGCATATACCAACACCCATTTCTTTACTGCCGATAGAAGCAGATTCAGTTTTAACGCTTACCTACTTCCAGAATCACAGACCCGAAAACCTTACCTTAAGTAGCTACTAACAAATAATGTGTCAAAATTGAATTCACTTTCGTTTTCAATTTAGTAATTCAAACGCTTGTTGCAGATTTGCAACCCAATAAGACCGCGTTCAAAGCTCTACTGTATGATTCTCGGTTTGAAAAAATCACTCACCGCTTGCGTAATCGCATTGGCAGTTTTATTTCGCCACTCCTTTGATCTCAGTAGTTTTTCATCTTCTGTATTTGACAAATAACCCAATTCAATCAGCACGCTAGGCACATCAGGCGCCTTTAAAACCGCAAACGCAGCTGACCTTTGTGGATTCTTAATCAGCCTGATTTCACTCTTCATATTTTCGACCACTAACCCGGAAAACCGCTTGGAAAATCGTTTTGTTTCCCGAGCTGTCAAATCTGAAAGAATATCGTTAATTCCAGCCGATTCCTCCTTTAGAGAAACGCCGGCGACCAAATCAGCCTGATTTTCCTGTTCTGCCAACTGTTCAGAAAACTTGTCAGAAGCTCTCTTCGAAAGTGTGTAGATCGTTGAGCCGCGTACAAAGCGCTGCCTCACAGAGTCTGCATGAATGGAAATAAACAGATCTGCTTTCGATGCCTTTGTGTAGTCCAGCCTTTGACGCAAAGATAAAAACGTATCATCCGACCGGGTCATTTTGACGTCAAAGGGGCCATTTTCTGCAATCTTGGCCTTCAGGGATTTTGCAAAAGATAGAACTACCTCTTTCTCCAGCGTGCCTTTACGACCAACTGCACCACTGTCTATCCCACCATGCCCCGGATCAAGCACGATCAAGAACCGATTTGGGTTTTTGATCGCTGGTGATAGTTTTTTTTCTTTGATACCGGGTTGAACCGTATCTCCAATGGTCTGTCGTTGTTGCTCAAGCAGCTTTGCATAAGTCTGTTCATCCGTAGAATCAATATCCAACAAGAATCGATAGGTCTCTTCATCCAGTCGCTGTTGCATGGATGCTTTGATAATTTCAGACGGCGCAGCCAGAGTTAGAACAATCCTTGAATGCCCTTCAGAGATACGTCCAAACTGTATGGCGGTTATCAAGCCACGAGGTTTCGGGCGACTATCTTCACCAAAATTGAAACTCGCCTCATCAAAATCAATGATGATGCGATTTGGATGATCCATGTAAAATGTTTTCACGGAGACAGATTTGTCAAAATCCATGAAAAACCGGGTGCTTGCAGTGTCACCGGCTATTTGGCCGGAAAACGCAACTGCCACATCCGCACTGGTTGTGGATTGGGCAGGCGTAACAAGCAACGCAGAAACGAGAACAAGAAAAATGTAGGATAAACAGTAATTTCGCAAAACGTCGATGATTCTCATTGGACTAATCTAGCAAAAAATGTGGCTTTTCCATATTCAATAAGCTGCGATTTGAGAGATATTCGTCACCTGCAAAATTCAACATTAACAGTAAAACCATCTACTGGAAGAATTTTCTTGTAGAATAGCGCGGATTTGCTTATCAAGGAGTAGTTGGTTAATTCAGATTCCATTTTGAAACAACGGTTTGATATTGCGCCAAAAGGCCATGTACCGAAAACCAACACAAAAGATTTGCGTAGCTTTGACTTGAGCCGTCACCCTATTGGAACCGCCCCGTCACACTACTGTAATACAGCGGTTTGAGCCCATCCCAAGGTAGCCAAAACGCTTCGCCGATCGGAAAACCGATCACAACGAATAGATGCGGAAGAATACGTGACAAACATGGTCCGGCAAATACAATCCCAAGTCAGCAATGGTTTGACAGCCAAGCGGCCCCGGAATTATTTGCGTCGACCTTTATTGGATTTGCACCGGTTCTTCCCTCGACACATACCAGGTCACAGATTGATTTCTATCCAGTTGGCAAATATCGCCCGAACAACACACTCATTGCTGAGCAGTTGTCGCGATTTGCTAACGTTTGATGTCTCTCAGCGGCCTGCGGAGATAAGAATTAATGTCAAACAAGATGCTAATAGACGCATCCCACCCGGAAGAAACCCGGGTAGCGGTGGTGCGTGGTAACCGAATTGAAGAATTCGATTTTGAATCACAGGAGAAAAGGCAACTAAGAGGAAATATATATCTGGCAAAGGTGACAAGGGTAGAACCATCCCTTCAAGCCGCTTTTGTCGACTATGGTGGCAACCGCCACGGATTCCTGGCCTTTTCCGAAATTCATCCTGATTATTATCAAATTCCGATGGCTGATCGCCAGGCTCTGCTTGAGGCAGAAGCTGAAGATGCCCGCGCGTCTCGTGAAGAAGAGGAAAGAGAAGACGAAGAAAGTCTTTCTTCTGCAGAAAACGAAGACAAGCCAAAACGGTCTCGCAGGAGACGCTCACGACGCGGTCGCAACAAGGACGCTGACGAAGCTACCACTGAAGAGGCAGTAGAGACAGAAGCATCAGCCGAAAGTACTGAGACAACTGAAACGACTTCTGAAGCCGTAGAAGAGGCTCCCGAAGAAGAAGCGCCAAAACCAAAACGCAAATATACGAGACGAAAAAAGGCTGCTGAAACAGAAGAAACAGCGGCGACGGAGGAATCTGAAACAGAAGCAGTTAAAGCCGATGCACCTGCTGACGAAAAGGCAGATGAAGCGGAAAAACCAAAACGCAGGACTACTAGAAGAAAGAAGGCTGCGACTGCCGATAAAGATGACGCGTCTGAGGGAGCAACATCTTCGGATGCTGAAGCTGAGACGGTGGAACAAACAGCAGAAGCTGAAACTAAGCCGAAACGCAGAACTACTCGCAGAAAGTCTACGAAGGCTGATCCTGAAGAAAACTCTGAAAACACGGACAATTCTGATGATGACGGCGGCCAAACAATGGCAGCTGTTGTTGAAATTGATTCAATTTCAGAACCGCTTCCGGAGATAGGCGACGATGATGATGAAGCCGATGCAGATGCTGAATCGAAAGACTCAGGCGCTGAGGCATCTGAGGAGCCTGCTGCTGAAGCAAAACCAAAGCGTAGAACAACCCGCCGCACTTCAAGAAAGAAGAAGGTGGAGGAAGCTGAGGAAACAGCAGACAACGAAGCCGAGAACGAAGAACAAGTCCTGAAATCTGAAGATGAACCTCAAAACGAGGCAGCAGAGGAAACTGCGGAAGAAGAAGCTTCAGAAGAAAAACCAAAAAAGCGCCCTGCTCGCAAACGGACAACTCGAAAGAAAAAGGCTGAGGTGGAAGCCTCTGATGCTGATGAAGAGGAAACTCCTAAAGATGCGGAAGCCGTAGCAGAAGCGAGTGAAGAGCCAGAAGAACCGACAGCGGATGAAGACATCGAGTCCGTTGGGCAGGAAGATGCACTTGAAGAGGTGGAAACTCCACGACGCATGCGTCGCTACTATAAAATTCAGGAAGTTATTAAACGGCGCCAGATTTTATTGGTGCAGGTGGTAAAAGAAGAACGCGGCAACAAAGGTGCAGCTTTAACCACCTATCTGTCATTGGCAGGTCGTTATTCCGTCTTGATGCCTAACACCGCGCGCGGTGGCGGCATCTCAAGAAAAATCACCAATGCATCTGACCGCAAGAGATTGAAATCCATCGCCAATGAGCTCGATGTGCCTCAGGGAATGGGTGTGATCCTTAGAACAGCAGGTGCTGCCCGTACGAAAGACGAAATTACCAGAGACTTCGAATATCTGATGCGTCTTTGGGAACAAGTCCGCAGTCTCACACTTTCATCTTCAGCACCGTGTCTAGTTTACGAAGAAGGAAGCCTGATCAAACGCTCAATCCGTGACCTTTACAATAAGGATACGGGAGAAGTCCTGGTTTCCGGAGAGGATGGATTCAAAGAAGCCAAAGACTTCATGACAATGCTCATGCCAAGTCACGCCAAGAAGGTGAAGCAATATCGCGAAAGTCAGTCAATATTCTCCCGTTACAGCGTCGAGACTCAACTGGATAAACTGGTTACTCCGCAAGTCACGCTGAAATCAGGCGGATACCTGATCATTAACCAGACAGAAGCACTGGTTGCTGTTGATGTGAACTCCGGGCGTTCTACCCGCGAGCATTCAATTGAAGACACTGCATTGCAAACCAATCTGGAAGCTGCCGAGGAAGTTGCCCGACAACTAAGGTTGCGCGACCTGGCTGGCCTTATCGTGATTGACTTCATCGATATGGAAGAGAAGCGCAATAACCGTGCAGTTGAGAAAAAACTTCAGGAATGTCTGAAAAATGATCGCGCACGGATTCAAGTCGGCCGCATTTCCCACTTTGGATTGATGGAAATGTCACGTCAGCGCATGAGAGCAAGTGTCCTGGAAAGCACCATGGATGTCTGCCCTCACTGTGCAGGCACCGGTTATATACGTTCAGATTCCGCGATTGCACTCCATGTCTTCCGCGCAATCGAAGAACATGTTGGGCGCCACAACAAATTCAACGCCGTGGTCAAGACTACACCGTCAATCGCCATGTTCATGCTTAACCACAAAAGAGCAGCGCTATTGGATTTGGAAAATCGATACGGTCTGAAAGTGCTGATCGAGTCAGATCACATGGTTCAAGGTCAGGACTTCGCAATCAGTAAAGGTGATCTTGCAACGGGAGAGCCTGAAATGTTGGCGGTTGGCCTCCAGAACAATGGATCCTTTGATAGTGCTGATGCGGGTGACGAAGGCGATAACAAAAGGAGAAATCGCAAGCGTAACCGTAAACGCAACGAAGAAGCTGAAGCGGAAGAAATGAACGAAGCAGTCGCTAATTCATCCGAAAACGGTGACGCAGAAGACGACGATCGTCCACGCAAGAAGAGACGCCGCGGCAAAAGAGGCGGTAGAAAGCGTAATTCGAACGGCGAGGAAGCTACTCAGTTGGAAAGCGGAGAAGCCGCCATAGAAAGTCAGGATGATCAAGAAATTGATGCATCACAGGACACTGACGCCGGCGATGAAGCCGCTGAAACAGAAAAGCCAAAACGCCGCAGCACTCGCCGCAAGAAAGCGCCTGTTACCGAGGAAGCTGCAGAAAACACCGAAGAAGCAAGCGCTACAGACACATCAGTCGAAGAGGCACGGCCGGAAACTGGTGAAGAAGAAGCTGCTCCGAAAAGGCGAAATACACGCCGCAAGAAGGCTCCGGTTAAAGATGATGTGGAAGTCGCAGCTGAGGAAGTCGTTGCTGACAAGATATCTGAAACACCAGACGCCGCTACGGAGGAAACTCCAAAGCGTACGCGACGGACAACAAGAAGAGTTTCGAAGAAAACTGAAGCTTCAGATAACGAAAGCACTCCGGCAAAAGCTGAAGGTGACACCGATGACGCTTCGGATTCGGAAGGTTCAGAAAAACCAAAGAAAACATCTTGGTGGAACCGCGGCGGTGGCTTCTTCTGATTTCCATGCAGTTTGAGCAATGAAATTTTCTCCACCTCTTATTGAGACACGGCTTGTGAAGCGTTACAAGCGCTTCCTTGCAGACGTGGAATTACCAGATGGTGAAATAATAACTGTCCATTGTGCAAACTCAGGTTCCATGAAGGGCCTAACAGAACCCGGTAACCGGGCATGGATATCCGACAGTGAAAATTCAAAAAGGAAGCTCCGTTTTTCTCTGGAAATGTTGGAGGTGGATGGAGTTATGGTGGGTATAAACACCAGTCATCCTAACAAATTGGCTCGCGAAGCAATTGAAGCAGGCAGGATCCCTGCCCTTGCCGAGTTCGACAATCTGAGAACAGAAGTAAAATATGGGAAAAACTCGAGGATAGATATTTTACTGGAGACGAATGAAGGTCCAGACATCTTTGTAGAAGTGAAAAACGTTCACTATATGAGAAACAAGGGAATACATGAATTTCCGGACAGTGTCACAGCGCGTGGTGCGAAACACCTTGATGAATTGGCTAACGAAGTGAATGCTGGTAGTCGCGCCGCCATGCTCTATGTGATACAAAGAAATGACGGCGATGTATTCAAACTTGCAAAAGATCTGGATCCTCAGTATGCGGACGCGTTTGAAAGGGCCAGTAAAGCCGGTGTGGAGGCTTATGCCGTTCGCTGTGACGTGACCCCAGTCGGCATTGAAGCAATGGAATTGGTAAGAATAGAAATATAAAATGACTGCCTATATTGAAGCTGCTGAAGCACCGATGAAAAACACAGGTGCGATTAAATTATACAATGCCACCGATTTCGATGGCATGAGACATGCCTCACAAATCACGGCAACCTGTCTTGATAAGCTTGCGGACCTGATCAAACCAGGTATTACCACGCAGGAAATCGACGATTTTGTCGCTGAATTTGGCAAAGCACACGATGCGGTTCCTGCAACTCTGAATTATCGTGGTTTCACAAAATCATGCTGCACATCCATCAATCACGTCGTCTGTCATGGGATTCCCAACGATAAACCATTGCGGGAAGGTGATATTGTCAATGTGGATGTTACCTACGTTGTGGACGGTTGGCATGGAGACTCAAGTCGGATGTATGCTGTTGGTGAGATTAAACGGGCTGCAGAACGATTGATCGAAGTCACATACAATTCTCTGATGCTTGGAATTGAAGCAGCCAAACCAGGCAATACCACAGGCCATATCGGTGAAGCCATTCAGGTTTACGCAGAAGCACAAAGATGTTCTGTCGTTAGAGAGTTTTGCGGGCATGGTGTCGGCAAGCTTTTCCATGATGCGCCAAACGTCTTACACTATGGTCGTGCCGGCGAAGGTATTGAATTGCGTCCGGGAATGATCTTCACCATCGAACCGATGATTAATCTGGGACGCCCGAGCGTTAAAGTTCTGGGTGATGGCTGGACTGCAGTCACTCGAGACAGATCACTAACAGCTCAGTTTGAACACAGCATCGGCATTACAGAAACTGGATGCGAGATATTTACGCAATCACCCGCAGGATATACACTACCTCCCTATACGTAAGGTTTCAGATCAGGTGGGTGAGATGATGAATGAATCTCAAGGGTTTAGCGAACTGGGAACAGTTGCTGAAGACGTAAAAGGTCATAGAGCTCGCCTCAGAGCCAAATTTTCAAAAAAGGGTCCAGATGCGCTAGCAGACTACGAATTGCTAGAACTGCTGCTTTTCAGATCAGTACCCCGTAGAGACACCAAGCCCCTGGCAAAACGCTTGATTGCAACCTTTGGTTCGTTTGCGGAAGCCTTGTCAGCACCTGCCGCCAGGCTGCGAGAGGTAAAAGGTGTCGGCGAAGCAATCATAGTTGATTTCCAGGTCGTGAAAGCTGCCACAGAAATGATCGTCGCAGGTGCGGTTAAGGAGAAACCGCTCTTGGGATCGTGGTCGACTGTTATCGACTATTGTCGGGCAGCAATGGCCTTTGAAGAAAAGGAACAGTTCCGGGTTTTGTTTTTGGACAAGAAAAACAAACTCATAGAGGATGAAGTGCAACAGGTGGGTACTGTGGATCACACCCCGGTTTACCCAAGAGAAGTGGTGAAGCGCGCATTGGAACTTTCAGCAACAGCAATCATCCTTGTTCACAACCATCCCTCCGGAGACCCTTCCCCGTCAAAAACAGACATAGAGATGACGAAGAAAATTAGTGAGATTGCTGCATCACTGGGTATAACTGTCCACGACCATATAATTATCGCGAAAAATGGGCATGCTAGCATGAAGGGCATGCAACTGTTTTAGGAACTCATCAATGATCGACTTTTACTATTCACCAACGCCCAACGGCTGGAAAGTGGGCATCATGCTCGAAGAGTGTGGCCTGGAGTACCGGACACACCTGATGAGCCTTGTAGATGGAGATCAATTCAAGCCTGAGTTTCTCGAAATCAGCCCAAACGCAAAGATGCCAGCAATTGTTGATCATACAGGCAAAAATGGAAAAACCCCTGTTTTCGAAAGCGGTGCGATACTACTCTATTTGGCTGAGAAAACCGGGAAGTTTGCTCCAACCGATGAAATGCTCCGGAAAGAAATGATGGAATGGCTGTTTTGGCAGGTGGGCAACCTCGGACCGCTCGCTGGCCAATACAGTCATTTCAGAAATTATGCCCCAAAGACTGAGGAATACGGCTTGAACCGTTACAAGGGTGAATATCAAAGATGTCTGGCCGTGCTCGATAACCGATTGGAAGATCGTGAGTTCATTGTGGGAGAATACTCGATAGCTGACATGATCTCGTTCCCTTGGGTGTTGATTGCAAAGGCTGTTGACTGCCCGTTGGATGACTTCCCCAATCTTACTCGCTGGCGTGCAGCGATTAAGGAACGACCGGCTGTGCGCAAAGCAGTGGATCTGCATCGCAAGGTACAAAACCACGGACAAACAGCGGAAACCAATTCGGTTCTGTTTAACCAGAACGCATCGCACTTTAAGAAATAGATCAAACTAAGTTGATAATATGCTTGTTCTTTCTTGAAATAATTTGCACTGAAATTGTTGATTTCTGGGTCGAAATCACAACATGACTCATATAGAAGTAGCATGAATCAGTTATTGGGATTTAGGCTTTAATGATAAACGGTTTTGGACTGGAAAAACTCGGTCTTGCTGCAATTAGAAAACCGGTATTTGCCACACTTTTTCTAACGCTGATTTCAATTGTTGCAGCGTTCGGTATTACTCGGCTTGAGTTTTCCGGAGAGAATATTGAGATTCTGCGTGACGGCTCACAAGAACTTGCTGATTACGATGAACTACTGACAAATTTCAGAAACTTTAACAATGATGCCGTTGTCCTGATGCGAGTGGACAATCTGGCAACGGTTGAGGGCATCGAGACATTCAGAGATCTGAATTTCGAATTCCAGCTTGATGAGCGCGTAGAGAGTATTTTGTCTATCTTTTCGCTTGTCAGATACGGCGGACCGGACGCTGGATGGCAAACTTCCCTGCCCGCTTCCTACGAAAATGACGAGCAAGTACTGGAGTCGCTTGAGCAACTAGCAAAAGACATCCCCAGTTCCAGATCGCTGTTCAGTGCAAATTATGATTCGGCAGTTATGGTGGTCTACACAAAGGCTGAAGCCACAAAGGATGAAAATGTCCGGGAAACCATCGAGGGATTGAAGGAACTGGCTTCGGAGTTCAATTCAGAAACAATTTCCGTTTCGGTGGCTGGCCAGCCCGCAATTCGAGCGGATTTGATCCACTCTATCGTCGATGATTTAACTTACCTGGCACCGCTCGCATTTGCGTTTTGTGCTTTTCTAGCTTTCGTTTTATTCCGACATCCGATTGCAATCATCCTGTGCGCACTGCCCTCGTTTCTTTCAATTGGTTGGTTCCTGGGCGTTGCAGGTTTGACAGGAACGCCACTTAACTTCCTCACCAACATATTGCCAGTCCTGCTTATTGTGATTGTTTTCGCCGACACGCTTCATCTTTACCTTAAGTGGCAGAAAAACTGCGATGCCAAGTCTGACCCACTAAAAGCGTTGGAGATCGCCGTTAGAGAGATCGGACCCGCTTGCGCAATTTCCTCTATAACTACAGCCGTAGCATTGCTCTCACTGCTTGCAAGTGGCAATCATGGATTGGTTGAATTGGGTATTGTGGGCGCACTTTCTGTTCTTGCAGGATTTACTGCGATAATCATCGCCCTTCCGGTATCCGCCTGCTGGGCTATCAAGTCTGGCTTCATCCCCAAGAAACCTACCGCAAGCCGGCTTGCCATATTCACGAAGCCAGCCATGGCAGTGGTTGGTAGACGCACAGCCACGATTGTGGTGGGTTTGGTAATCTGCATTGTGGGCTTGTATGCACATACTGCAATTGATAGTCGCTTCCGTCTGATTGATTACCTGAATGATCAATCACAAGTCGGTCAGAGTGAAAACTACATCGACAGTCAATACAGTGGAACTACACCGCTGTTCGCAATTGTCGACATGGATCAAAACCTGAAGCTTGATGATCCCAAAAATGAACAACGGGTATATGACACAATTAGCGGCATTGTGGATGGGTTCCCGTCGGCTTCGTTCTATTCACTTGCCGACTTTGCTGATGAGGTGAAGAAAGCCGGTGGCAAAATCGACGAGAAATTGATCGACGAATTACCACGGTTTCTAACAAGCCGCTTCATTTCGGAAGATAAGAGCAAAGTTTTGGTGACAATCTTTGCATCTGCAAACCTTTCTGCAAGTGAAATCCAGGATCGCCTGTCGCAGTTGAATAATGCTTTTGAGGAAAGGGGTGTATCAGAGTTTGTGAGTATCACTGGCTATCCAGTGCTCTCAGGCGTCGTTGCCCCAAGGCTTATGGACAATCTGCGGATCAGCCTGCTGATCGCGGTAATTTTATCAATCATTGTGGTTGCGGTCGCGTCTGGTTCCTGGCGAATTGGACTTGCCTGTTTGGTGCCAAACCTGCTGCCCATTGTGGGTGTTGAGATAATACTGTTCGCAGCCGGCATTCCCTTAAACATGTCAATCACAGTGGCGCTCACCGTGGCATTCGGCATCGCAGTGGATGATTCTATACACATGCTTAATCAGTATATGATTAATAAGCAGGAGCATGACGCTAGCGCAGCAGTATCCGGTGCTATCAAAGAAGTTACTCCAGCGATCTTCTCTACCACCTTGATTTTATCTGCTGGACTACTCATCATGTGTTTCAGTTCACTGCCAGCGATGTCAGTATTTGCTGTGGTTGTGATGATGACACTTGTAATTGCCTTTTTGGCCGACATATTCCAATTACCTGCCTATCTCCTGTTAATGGATGAAAAGCAGTGAGATAACAAACCGAAGGATCTGTTATGTTGAGGAAATTCGCATTAGCAACAACAGCTATTCTAGCTCTGACCGTCACTGACACACGCACGGTCACTCCAGCTAAGGCATCTCCCCAGATATTTGAAAACCTGTCCGGCAAATGGCGTGGGCGGGGAACCGTAAAAGCGGGACCAAAGGCGAAAGCAGAAAACATTCGATGCCGAATGACAGCCAAGCCAAAAGGTGACAGCCGGGTCAATACAAGCGGCAACTGTGCCGTCGGTGGTTTTGTGTTCAGCCTAGGTGGTTTTATTGAACAAAAAGGAAGTGTTTATACGGCCTCGATGTTTCGATCTCTCGCTAACATCAAACAGAATAATTTCTCCGGAAAACGCAGTGGTACAAAAATCAACTTTTCCTTTAACGCAAGAGATCGTCTCTCAAAACAAAACATTAGCGCGAGAATTCTGCTGAACAGCAAAAACAACAAGTCATTTGATGTTCAGATAACCAGAACCGATCCGAAAAGCGGCAAACTTTTCAAAGTGGGAACAATCAAGTTTACACAGAGATAGTAAGAAAAAGCCGCTTCTAAGCGGCTTTTTTATTGTCCTTACAGTACGATATCTTTTTGTCGCGCCTTTTGCACTGCGTCAAAGGCCTTGAGAAGATGCGCATCACGACCGTACATGTCTTTGAAGTAACTCACGGATCCGTCTTGCTGAGGCCACGCAGTAAAGTACGAAACATAAACCGGTACTTTCGCTGACAGTTTTTCGGTTTCGTTCTTACCTTTGCCAATACTTGCAGCAATCTGTTTCTTGGTTTTACCCAGAACCGCAGCAGCCATCGCCCGAGGATCATGCAGTCTCACACATCCATGGCTGAATGCACGATGTTGCTTTTTAAACAAGCTCTTGGCCGGTGTATCGTGCATATAGATAGCATGCTTGTTCGGGAACATGATTTTCAGTTCACCAAGCGCATTCTTGCTGCCCGGAGGCTGACGCACGTTGAAGTTTGGATATTCACTTACGCCATACCAATCGATAGAGCTTGAAGAGATTTTCTGCCCACTGGCATTGGTGATCTCGTAACCCTTCTGATCCAGGTATCCTGGATTACCGAGAGATTTTGGTGCAAATTCATTGACGATAATCGAACGAGGCACACCCCAATATGGGTTGTAGACCACATGCTCGATTTCATCATAGAAAAAGTTTGTCTGGTTGGATTTTTTACCCACAACCACACGCATTGAAAGCTCTTCTTTACCGTTCGAGATGTAGCGCGCACGGTATTCAGGCTGGTTTATGAACACATGGCGATTTCCCAGATCATGCGGGTGCCAGCGCAGTCGTTCCATCGCCAACTTAACCTGCGTGGTCTTTTTGTTCGATGATAAGCCCGCAAGCTTTGTTGCTGTGTTTGGTCCGATTATACCGTCAGGCCCGAGGCCTGCTTCTTTCTGATAATCTTTCACAACCTTCTGAATATCTTTTGTATATTCAACACTGCCTGCATAGTTTGCGAAAAACTCGTCATGCTTCGCGCGTAGATCCTCTGAAGCACGCAATTTAATCGCTGCTACCACGTTTGGCAGCTCGTCATGTGCTCTTCCCGGTTTGATAAAGATATCAGTTCTCAAATCAACCAGATCATCTTTAGCTTCCTGCAGCAATGCCAGTTCCTGCTTAAGTGCAACAAACTTCTCATTGTTTGGATGCATGGATTTCAAACTGTTAGCAGGAAGCCCGCCAAACAGAATTTTCTCCAGTTTTGATCTCGATTGACCATACTTGACCGGAAAATCATGATATCCGCTAAGTCTGTTCGGATTTACCGCGCCAAAACTCGCATCCATAGCGTATCGCAAGGCCATAGCTGAGAGAGCAATCTCTTTCTTTATGCGAATTGCAGCCATCTGCTCATTGCTAGCGTCCAATGGCACGGAGATTTCAGGAATTTGGTAGTCGCTTGATTTAAGTCCAAAATCATCTGCAGCATTGAGGATACTGATCACAGAACGGGCTTTAGCATTCCAGTTCCCTTGCTCATCAATCCAGTAATATTGCTGCTTTTCAGGCTCTGAATAAAAATCGGAAATCGCTTTAGCAAGATGCTTTTCCACCTTCAACGGTTGCTTGCCGGCAAGGCTGATATCGTTTGTGAGCCTTGATACATTCAGGCTACCGGTTGTGAGCAAACCATCTTCACTCACCACATTGTCCGCAAGCGCAAACTCCACCGGCGCAGCGACAAGAAGTATGGGAGCGCGCTTAGTCACTCGGTAAGCGTAATTCCTGCTGGTTTTGACCTTAGGACGTTTCTTCTTGGCAGCAGCAGCTTCCTGAGCTGCCCGTTGTGCCTCAATCCTCGCCTGTCTTTTCTTGAACTTTCTCTCCTGGCTTTTTTCAAACAAAACCTGGAAAAGCGTTTTACGCTTGGCTGAAAGTGCAGGTGTTGCAACAATACTCGTTGCTAGCAAGACACCTACCAGTATCCGCAACTTCATTAAACTACTCCCCATAACATAACAGGCTGTTACCTAGGGGAAGCGTAGCATAGATTCCTTAAAAAAAGAATATCCAAACCCAAAATTGTGCCAATTGTGTTAAGAATGTCTCAATATGTGATCAGGGTGGATTGAGCATAAAAAATGCCCGCTAAAAACAACGGGCATCGATATCTTATATTTAATATAAGTGGTTGTTTTATCGAGAATAAAATTCGACAACCAGGTTTGGTTCCATCATTACAGGATAAGGAACATCACCAAAAGCTGGCTTGCTCACATAAGTAGCAGTCATTTTACTGTGATCAGCATCGATATAGTCAGGCACATCGCGCTCAGCCAGCTGAATTGCTTCCAGAACAAATGCCAATTGCTTCGAGCGATCGCGAATCTCAACAACATCGCCTGGCTTACAACGGTATGACGGGACGTTTACGCGCTGTCCGTTCACCTTAACATGACCGTGGTTGATAAACTGACGCGCAGCGAAAACTGTAGATACGAACTTTGCGCGGTACACGATAGCATCCAGACGGCTTTCAAGCAGACCGATCAGGTTTTCTGAGGTATCACCTTTCTGGCGAACAGCTTCCGCATAAATACGGCGGAATTGCTTCTCAGAAATGTTCCCGTAGTAGCCTTTCAGCTTTTGTTTGGCACGCAACTGAATACCAAAGTCTGATGGTTTACCCTTACGGCGCTGACCATGCTCACCAGGACCGTATTCGCGACGGTTTACAGGTGACTTTGGACGTCCCCAGATGTTTTCGCCAAGACGGCGGTCGATTTTATATTTAGTTGAAATACGCTTGCTCATCACATTTCCTTTTCAATACAAAGCGTTACATCCAAAACTTCATGTCTTGGATTAAGGAAACGCAACCCTCCTTTTCAAAGACAGTTTCTTTCGAAATCGCTTTGCTGACAGGTCGTTTTACGCACGTTTTGTAAAAAACCGACCACGGGACACGTTAAACCCGTCGCAAGTTTTACGACGGGTTGAGAGGCTTTTATAAAATCATCTTCAGAAAGTCAATTGCTTGATGAAGAATGATGGAAATTAAAATCCATCAAATGAGACGCTCAAGCCAACACGCGCAACGATAGAGTTGATATCATCCTCAAACTCTCCGCCACCGGCTCCAGCCAGAGCAACTGCACCGTTTCTGCGCACACTCGAAGTATCAACCAGTTGGTGGAACCCAACATCTGTAAAGAAATCTACATTTTCGTTGATCTCAAAACTCACACCAGCTGTCACGTTCCATGCAAATACAGCATCATTGTTATCGTTGAGGTTCAATCCACCATTGTAGTTCAGGTTGTGATTAACCAGTCCGAGGCCGATGCCGCCACCAAAGTAAGGTGTAATACCCTCCCCAAACGCGTCGTCAGCATCCAGGAAGCCGTTTACAAGGAACGTCACTGCAGAAGCCTGACTTCCTGCAGTCACCACTTCCTGACCGGGACCATTACCGGAGAAATTGATTGTATCCACCTCGTTTTCCGAATAACTGAATGCCAGCTCGAGACGTGGTGTAAAATCGTTGAAAGAGTGTTCAGGCAGTCTTTTACCGATGGCTGCGCCGATCGTGTATCCGGCATCAAAGTCCGTGTCCACAACGGTGATACCGTTGGTGTACTCCACATTGTCCGTATGAAAAACGCCACCGGCAAAAATCGAAATGTAATGTTCATTTGCAGAAACCGGAAGGACCTCTTCCGGAACCACGGCATCTGCCGCATGTGCTGCACCGGTAAAGGAAATACCTGCAATTACCGCCGCTATTGTGAGTTGTTTCATATTTGTAGTTCTCCAGTTTTTCAGTTTCCCGTCCCTGCCCCGTAAATCCTATCAATACCGAGATCTGCAGAATCAGAGTGTCAATGAGTGGAGCTTTTCAGGAATCTTGTAGGTTCCCGGCGAGTTCCTAACTCCGTCGAACGGTGCAATGTGTTTATGAAATGATTGGTTAATCGACGATTCAATTCCCGCTCACAACGCAAAAAGAAATTGTGAATGAATAAAATCGCTTAACAGTGGTTTGGTCGAAAAAATTACTAACTGGATGCGGGCTTCAAACCAAAACCCAGCAACAGATTAGAGGTAGAAGCATCTGGCATTCCACCAGTAAAATAGGCCTCGTCACGGCTGTCTTTCTGAAGCATGCCCGCCTTTTTTGGGGGCAGAAGACTCAAAGCACGTCTGGCAATTGCCTCCGACGTCTCAATCCAGTCCACAGGCCAAGGTGCCATTTTCCGCATACGATTTACCAGGAAAGGATAATGCGTGCAGGCAAGCACGACGATATCGGTGCGCTGAGAGTTTCGTTCGATAAAGCAAGGCATGATTTCCTCGCGAACAGCAGCCTCATCAGTAAACCCGCCGCGCATATAGTTTTCAGCCAACTCAGCAAGCCTTGTACTCCCCACAAGCCGCACATGGCATTGTCTGCCATACTGTTCAATCAACTCCCGGGTATACTGTCTTTCCACAGTGCCAGGCGTTGCAAGAATGGACACCAATCCGGATCGCGTACGCTCAGCTGCAGGTTTTACAGCTGGTACGGTACCGACAAACTTCTGATCAGGAAAACGCTCACGTAGCGCATGAATTGCCAGCGTAGAAGCGGTATTACAGGCGATAATTATCAGCTCAGGTGACCATTTATCTATGAGGTTTCCAAACAGCTTAAGCATATGGGAAAGCAGTTTACTTTCCTTCCAGTCACCATATGGGAAAGCTTCGTTGTCAGCCACATAGATGAACTGCCTGTCAGGCATGAGGACACGTGCCTCACGCAGCACAGTCAGCCCCCCTATGCCAGAGTCGAAAATAAGAATGCTCACGCTTTTTCCGCAGGCCTTGGTCCGTAAGTTGGTTCCGGCAACACATTTTGGTTGCGCTTTCTACGTACTTTTCTTCTTGCTCTCTTTGCGCCAAGATCGCGAAGCCTTAGCCGACCACTTGATGAGAATTCAAACAGCAACCTCTTGCGTGCAAAAGAGCGAGCGTACAGCCAAGTAAATACCACACCAAGAGTAAAGCCAGCAACCACATCACTCGGGAAGTGTGCACCCACTGCTACCCGACTGACTGCAACCCAAACCGCAATCGGTGCAACAATAATGCCCCATTTTGGCTTGAGGAAGAACAGGGCTGCAAACAAAGCACCTGCCGTAGTGGAGTGGCCCGATGGGAAGCTTGCATACTTGTATACACCCTCAAACGGGATCGACTCCCATAGGCTAGTCCCGTCAAACAGGAACGGACGCGCACGGCCGAACAGGTTTTTGAGGAACACGGCCAGTAATCCACTCAATACTATGTTTGAGAAAACAAAATAGTATTTTAGGAAAACATGGTGCCATTTCACCATATGTGACGCGCTCAACCGATCGTCTTTGTAGAGCGACATAAACAGAATGACACTGCCAGTGGCAATCAGGATCCAGTTTGATTTACCCAAATCAGTGGTCAGAGCAAACCAACCGGACTTGTCAGCATTTCCGGCCACGTACCATTTCATGAATACCGGATCTGCAAACATATGCAGCAGGGAAACGACAACAGCAGTGGTTAGAAAAATAGCAAGTAACAGCCTGAAATTAGGCAATATACCATGCGTCTTTGCAACACGACGGGCAGCCACAAAGTGGAAATAATCTAAAACTGACATCCACCAAATGCTAATGATGACCCCCGAACGAAAAGTATAATTAAAAAAACCCAATAACCTTTTGCAAGATTACGCCGCATTTTGCAACCTTGCTGATCAGTTATGCATGTTTGATTTCAACAATATGACAAATATGTAACAGACTGGTAAATCCGGAAATCCTGAGAGAAACTAGGATCAGTCCGTTCCACCTCACCTGTTCAATCGTGTCAGGGATTGTTTTCTTTGTTCTTTTTCCAGCGCCTTTCGAGCGCAGCGACCACTCCATGAAGCGATTGCACTTCAGCTTCCTGCAAACCAGCGTGCACAAAAATACTACGCAGATTGACCAACATCCTTTCCCTGCGCTCCGGTGGGAAAAAATAGTTCGCATCATCAAGAGCGCCTTCCAGATGATTCAAGAAGGCAACCAGGGTTTCTCTGGTGGCTGGAGAATTCTGAATGTCCTTTGGCTTCGTAAAGTTCTGCCTGTTGGTTGTCTCAGATAAACGCATCCACTCATACGCCATCAACAACACGGCTTGAGCAATGTTCAGAGAAGCAAAAGCAGGGTTAACCGGAAAAGTGACAATCTCATCAGCCAGTGCAATTTCGCTGTTTTCCAGACCCCATCTTTCGCGACCGAATAGAATGCCGACCCTTTGCCCTTCATCCACACAAGAACTAGCCAGTTCAACTGCTTCTCTTGGTTCCAGGACAGTTTTTATCATATCTCTGGGCCGGGCCGTTGTTGCCATAACGCGATTTAGGTCAGCAATGGAATCCTCAAGTGTTTCATAGACTTCCACCGCATCAATCACATGATAGGCTCTGCTTGAAGCAGCTCTGGCTTTTTCGCTAGGCCATCCGTCTCTTGGATTCACAAGGCGCAGCTCACTTAAACCAAAATTAGCCATCGCACGGGCTACCATCCCGATATTTTCACCCAATTGAGGTTCAACAAGGATGATTACGGGGCCGCCCGTGATTAAATCCAGATTTTTGTTTGTGCCAGACATATATCGCTTCCATCGGTTGGCAGTTCATAGGAAGAAACGATCCAATCACGCAAGCTCAAACTGAAAATTTGACGGATTTTCCTGCGTTGGTGACGCAATACTCTCGAGCAAGATCAAAAATTTTCTGTCACAATAACGTTCTGATTTCTTGATTCCAAACAGTCTGATCTGAGGTCTTGTCTTGCAAGCACTAGCTAAACCAGGTGTTGCCATAAGCTTTTTTGTCATTGCGATGGGATTAATCCCACTAAATGATGCGATCATTAAGCTCATGAGTGGTTCGATGTCGATCTTCCAGATCATGGCGTTGCGTGCTCTGACGGCGGTGATAATATTACTAATTCTCCCTGGCACCTTTAAAGCAATCAAAAACCTGCGCTTTAAAACATTAGTAAAACTGGTTCTCCGCTCCCTGTGCCTCGTTGGCGCTATGTTGTTGTTTTTTCTACCATTAGCCACACTAAACCTGGCGGAAACTACTGCAATATTTTTCCTGGCTCCGTTGCTGATATCTGTGTTTTCCGTACCGCTTCTGGGTGAAAAGCTCGGACCCTATAGAATTTTTGCGATCCTGATCGGTATATGTGGCGTTCTCTTAATCGTTAAACCAGGCACAGAGGGATTTCAGACTGCCTACATAATGCCGGTGGGATCAGCCTGCTGTTATGCTGCCTACCAGCTTTTCACGCGATACTTGAGAAATGAAACCGATGTCTTGAGCATGGTTATTGTCGTGAACTTTGTTTACTTCATTGTTGGCTTATTTGGTGTGATTGCAATATTGGCTATCGCTCCCGCGGTTCCCGAGACGGGAGTATATGCTTTCCTGCTCCGCGGATGGGAGGCCCCAGACCTTCAACAGAGTTTTTTCTTCCTCGTTACCGCAATAATTGTTCTCAACCTGGCATTTGCGTCAACGAATGCATATTCCAATGTGGAAGCGGCATTGGTTGCACCATTTGAATATGTAGCTCTGCCAATGGCAGTCTTCTGGGGCATCATATTTTGGGGAGATTGGCCAGATTTATATGCCTGGGCAGGAATTGCACTCATATTCTCTGGTGGAATTTTCCTGATTTACAGGGAAAACCTTAAAAACAGAGATGTGGTCGCATCTGCTCAAATGCGAGCCTCAGCAGTGCTTCCTGAGAAGGACCATGAAGCATAAACAGAAGTTTTTTATGATTTCTTGGTTAGGTCAGCAATATAGGAGCGGATCTTTTCCATTTCGCCGGCAATAGCTTCTAACTGAAACTGACCTTCTTCTTCAGCCATTTCAGCCAATCGAGCAAGTGGAAGAGCACCGATGCTTCTCGCAGCACCTTTAATTGTGTGGCCCACTCGTTTGACCTCATCGGGATCAGAGCATTCGCCTATCATTTCGAGATACTGAGGAATATGGGCAAGAAACATACCTAAAATCTCTTTTTCAAGAGTGCGATCGCCCAGAGTAGCGCTTGAAAGAAATACCAAATCGATGGGTTTTTGCGTCCCCGCCTCCCGGCAGGCTTCTATCACATCTTCCTTAAGCGCCATTCCCATAGAATTTGTATCCTTAGTCATATTATTTGCTCTGATTCTAGAGCTATTTACCGAAGATTGGGTTAATATTGACAGATACGCGACAAAATAAGATCATTTTCCAGATATTTTGGCGTTAACCTTATTTTAAGAAATGCGTGGGTTTCCACCTAGATTCCTTGTCCTGCTATATAATGTGTGCCAAAACGGATCGATGAGCGGGACAAAACGCCCATTTTGAGGGGTAGGAGCGATAACGAGGCGAGTATGGCGAGTAAGGCCAAATCTGATACGACAAATGAAACAGCTCTAAGCGCTGTTGAAGAAGCACTTTCTATTGACTTCAATGAAACACCCGATAGCAGTGAAATCGACAGCATTGAAGCACAACTGAAAGAGGCTGCAGACGAATTTCGCCAGAGCAGCGGCAATCTGGCAGTTAGCGAGTCTGAATTAATCGAAGAGCTGGAAGATACCCACGAAGAACCGGAAATCGAAGTGGAAGTCGCCAGTACAGAGGCAATTCTTCCATCTTCGCCACCAGCACCCGCAAACGATGCTCACAGCAATGAACTGAGCAGTCTTCTTTATTCAATTCAGCAGAAGCCTCAAAGCAACATCTTCCTTTACACCGCGATCATTTCAGTGGTCTGGTTAGCACTATGTGGTTTCCTCGCCTATCAAAGCATATTGCCCGGCGGTGACGGCTTCTCTATTGATTCAATTCTGAACAACACCAATACGCAGATTTTGCTGGCTATTGCTCTGGTCCCACTTCTACCGATCTGGGCATTCTCCATTATGTTGCGCCGCGCATTTGAAATGCGCCATGCTGCCAACTCAATGACTGCAGCTGCGGTAAAACTGCTTCAACCTGAAACTGTCGCTAGCGACTCTGTAGCTACGGTTGGAAATGCGATCCGCCGTGAGGTTGCAGCTATCGGCGATGGCGTGGAACGCGCTATAGCCCGTGCTGGAGAGCTGGAATTCTTGGTTCAGAAAGAAGTCATGAACCTGGAGCGCTCCTACAGTGACTCAGAAGTTCGCCTGCGCCGTCTTGTTGAAGACATCGGTAACGAACGCAGTGAAATTGTAAATCACACACAGCAGCTTCACCAGTCAATCAATGAAACTCAGGCTGGTTTCACGCAGGAACTCCAAATCGCGTCTGACAACATTGAAACGAAAGTCCGGGAAGCTTCTACTCAGCTTTCCAAGTCTTTGTTGACTGCCGGTGACAACATCACAAATCAGTTTTCAACCACGGGCGAAAATCTGATCACCGTTTTGAGTGACACGGGAGAAAAACTCGGCACTCAGATTTCACTCAGCAAGGACATTTTGGAAAAGGATATTACGGACAAAACAGAAAGTCTGACGGAAACCCTTTCCACGACGGGTCATGCTGTAGCCTCCCTTCTCGAAACGCGCACAACGCAGTTTGCTGAGGTTGGTGAAGCTGTAGAACGCAAATTGTCAGCCGGAAAACAGGCATTTGACCTCACATTCTCAAAACAGACGCAAGACCTGAATCAGGTGATTTCAGCAGCTGGTTCAACGGTCTCAAACCTGTTGAAGTCAAGCACAGCCGAACTTACAGAGCTGAGTAATGAAACCATTCGGGACCTTGAAGCTAACCGCCAGAATTTCAGGTCAGACCTTGAAGGTCAGGCGCTGGAGATTAAGGCGACCATAGAAGCCAGTGGCGAATCCGTTAAGGATGCCCTGAGCATTGGAACCTCTGACCTGAACGAACAATCAGAGAGCATTTTGAAGGAATTCCAGCAGAGTTATATTTCGCTCAATGCTGAACTGAACGCGAAGACTGCAGACATCGCTTCCTCTGCAAACGCAGCTGGTAAGCGGATCACGGAAAGCATGACTGCCTCAGCCTCTGAGTTTGACAAGCATGCACAGACGATTTTGGGCAAGTTCCAGGAGAACGGAATTCATTTGAATAATGAGTTTTCTCAAAGAACAGAGCAGATCACTGATCAAATGCAGTCCACAGCTCAAGCCGTGAAAGAAATTGTTGAAGCATCATCAAATGATCTCTCCACGCAAACCATTAACATCGTCAGCGAGTTTGAGAAAAACCGCGATGTTCTGAACAGCGACCTGGCGGAAAAAGCCAGTGGATTGAGCAAATTGGTAGCTGATGCTGGTGATCTCATCGTGAAGAGTGTCGGTGATGGCATTGCCAATTTCGAAACCAGTGGCACCAGTATCGCCAAGAGACTTGAAGACAGCCTCTCAGCACGTACTGGTGATTTCTCTGAAAAGATGGAACTGGCCAGCACGTCAATTCTGTCTGAGCTCGACACGCGTTTTGGCAGCATTGAAAGCAATCTTACCGCCAGCGGAGAACAGCTCCTGAGCTCTATCGGCATGCGCACTGAAGTGCTGGGCAAAGTGCTTGAAGAACGCACTCAGGCAATGGGCACGACAATCACTGACAAGCTTTCTGGCTTCGGGCAAAATCTGAGCAAGCAGGTTGATGTGGCTGTTACCCAACTCAATGAACAAGCGACAACACTAAGCAAGAACGCAAACTCTGCCAGCGAGATCATCATTGGGCAAACTGCCAAGGTTGATGAGGCAATCCGCAACAGTACTCTTGAGTTTGCACAAGCCATGGAAGAGAATCTGAAGGCAACGCAAGACAAGGCAGATATGATCAACTCCGTGCTTGAAGATACAGCCGGAAGCCTTGATCGCCGTGTTTACGAAAATACCAAACTCATTGGTGAGACACTTGAGAAGACTGTATTGGCAATTGATGAGAAAATGGCCGAAGGCAACAATTTCATTTCCTCTGAAATCGACCTCAAGCGTCAGCAGTTTGAAAGTGTATTGGATGGCTCTGCAGAAGCAATTTCTTCTGTTCTACATGAGAAATCAAACAATCTTGCTTCCAAACTGAACCAGGGCTTGCACCGCATCAATTCAAGCCTTGAAGATCGCACGAGAGAAGCCGCTGATGCCATGGAAGCCAATGTCACCGCATTGGAAAAACGTCTTCTTTCCAACACATCCAGCATTGAGGAACAACTAATCCGTACCGCTGACAACATCAGCAATCAGTTCACTGATGGCAGTGACATGATTGAAAAACGCATGCGTGAAGGTACTGACTCAATTGTTGACGCAATTGCAGGAAGCGTGGACAGCGCGGGATCAGCGATCGACAACAAAGCTGAAATGTTGTCGAATTTGCTGACAAAACGTGCGCAACTTATCAATGATAGTCTTGGTAAGTCTCTGGTCGAAGCTCAACGTTCACTTGAAGGTCAGAGCGATACACTCAGCAGCATGATTTCTGAAAGCATGGAACGCCATGCAAGTATGATTGAAGAAGGCTACGGCAAATTTAACAACCTGCTTTCCGAGAGAGCGCAGGAATTGAGTGGTGTAATTGAAAACAAAGCATCACCTATTGCCAAACAGCTTGAAAGTGCGGGCTCGTTGATCGGTGAAAATCTCACCACGCTTTCAAGAATGGTTTCTGAAGAAGCCAATACTCTGTTCAGCAATCTGGGTACTACCAGTGAATTGCTTGGCAAGCTGATTAATGAGACATCAAACAGCCTGACCTCATTGCAGGGCACACTGGATGAGCAAACCACACGTTTTGCAAATGCAGCAGACTTGACCAAGGAAAACATCGAGAAAACCGAAGTTATTTCTACTGAGTTGAGCTCACGCATGGAGAATGTTTCAACAACACTTGTTGAAAACGTTACGACTGCAGCCAAGCGTTTGGAAGCGCAGGGCATTGTACTTCAGGATGCTACTCGCATCATTGATGCAGCTCAATCAGGCCTTGAAACCACCTTGGAAAGCAAGCAAGAAGCCCTTTCTCAGCTCGCTAACGGCTTGGTATCCCACAGCGAGACCATCAACAACAATATGAATTCGTTCGGTGGTCTGATTGGCGACATGGTGAAGAACGCCAGTGAAGAAAGCAAAGACTTTGGCGGAACCGTTGCTGCTGAAATGGCTGCGGCCATTGATGATGCAACCTCGCGCTTTAATGACGCTGTAAACGCCATGCGTAGCGCTGCAGCTACCATTCGCCAGGAATTGGATGAAACACGCGAGCAGATGCGCCGCGGTGTGCTTGAGCTCCCAGACGAGACTGAACAGAACACAATTGCCATGCGTCGGGTTGTTACTGACCAGATTGCTGCATTGCGTGACCTGTCGGCTATTGTACAGCGCTCTGGCAAGGTTCTGGACTCAAGTCCGGTTAGAACAACGGCGACAGCACCTGCACCATCGCTGCAACCAAGCTATGCTGAGCCGGTACGGACATCAGTTGCAACTGCTGTAGCTCAACCGGAAGTCGATACCATTTCTGCTGAACCTGAACCACGCGTGGCACCCACCCGTGAACCGGCAATTGGAAATACCATTAGAGGCAGTAAACCTGCGTTTAGCCAGCCGGAAAATCCAGGCATTACTCAAAATGAGGGTTGGGTGAGCAATTTGCTGAGAAGAGCATCTGAGGACGATACATCCAAAAGCTCTGACCAACCACGGCCTGATCCGCGTTCAGCGTCACAATTATCAGAGTCTCTGAATGCAATTTCAATGGATATTGCAAACCTTCTTGATCCGAGAGTATCCGCAGAATTGTGGAGCAGATACGAACGCGGTGAAGCCAATATCTTCACACGCTGGCTTGCATCTCAGAAGTCGGATCAGGCAAAAACTCTGCTAGCAAACAAGTTTAGCAATGACCGTGAAGCGCGTGCATTGATGGAACGTTTTTCTGCGGACTTTGACACGCTGGTAAAAATGGTTTCGCGTAACGGCGTCGAGCGTGTTGCTGTACAAAAACAAATGCAGACCGAAGCCGGTCAGGTTTACACAATTTTGCAGAGCGCGATGCGCAGCTGATTTGAGCGTGAACTAATTTGATATGGCCCGGTCGAACATGGCCGGGTCCACATTCCCACCCGAAAGCGTTAGGGCAACCACTGTTCCATCCCAATCTCGGGCATATTTGATCACGCTCGCGAGTGCTACGGCACCGCCAGGCTCTACAACCAGTTTCAGCTCTTCAAAGGCAAATCTTACTGCATCAAGCGCCTCTTCGTCAGTAACGACCAATCCATCGAAAAGATACTTGCGGTTAATTTCAAAGCCAATCGGGCCTGGTGACGGAGAAATTACGGCATCGCAAACTGAGCCAGCTGTGGAATCATTTGTTTCAATTGTTCCGCTTTTCAGAGATCTTGCATAATCATCAAAACCTGCTGGTTCACTTGAGTAAATTTTCGCATCCGGGAAATGATGTTTGATTGCAAGCGTAACACCACTGGTCAGTCCGCCACCGCCCGTACAAATCACCATGTGATCCAGTTCCAGACCCATGTTTTGGAGATCTTCCGCAACTTCAAGGCCCACAGTGCCCTGCCCGGCAATCACATTTGGATTGTTGAAGGGGTGAATGAAAACACCTCCCTTCTCATTCATGAACTCGGCCACCGCCAGATCACGGTCTTCCGAAGCTCGATCATAATAAACGATTTCAGCACCGCTTGCTTGCGTTCTATGTACTTTCATTTTAGGTGCATCGGACGGCATGATGATAGTGGCATTTGCCCCGAATAACCTGGCTGCCTCAGCAACACCCTGAGCATGGTTACCTGAAGAACTGGCGACAATCCCTTTGTTGCACTCATCTTTGCTGAGCTGGGATATCGCGTTATAGGCACCACGAAATTTGAACGAACCAGTGCGTTGCAGGCATTCCGGTTTCAGAAACACCTTCTTGCCAACCATTTGATCCAGAGCATCACTCCGCAACAAAGGAGTGCGAACCGCTTCGCCCCTGATACGTTCAGCAGCCCTATTTACATCATCAATTGTTGGCACTTGCATGCTTTATTCCTTTCGATTTGTCATAGGATTATTTCCATATTTAGCTGTGGTAATACAATCCCCATCGCGATAAACATTAAGAATGCCAATCGGAGGATGAGGAATTTCAATGGATCTCGGTATTGAAGACAAGAAAGCAATTGTTTGTGCATCAAGCAAGGGCTTGGGAAAAGGATGTGCGAAACACCTGGCAGAAGCTGGTTGCCAAGTGATTGTGAACGGACGCGACCCGGATTCCACTCGAATGACGGCCGAAGAAATTTCAAAAAACGCAAAGCATGAGGCAATTGTCGTATTGGCAGACGTTTCAACGGCAGAAGGACAGGCAGCATTGCTGGAAGCTTGCCCAGCGCCGGATATACTCGTGAACAACAATGGTGGACCACCACGTAAAGATTTCCGGGAATTGGATCGGGCAGCCATGTTGGAAGGTGTCGTCCAAAACATGGTCACACCGATTGAACTTATTCAGTCCGTGATCGATGGTATGGGTGAGCGTGGCTTCGGGAGAATTGTGAACATCACATCCCTTTCAGTTTATACCGCAATTGAAGGCTTGGATCTGTCATCGGGTGCACGAGCTGGATTATCTTCCTTCCTGGCTGGCGTGTGCCGTTCGGTTGCCGATAAGAATGTCACGATCAACCAGATATTACCCGGCAAGATGGATACAGCTCGTCTTGAAGGCGGAATGAAAGCAAGTGCTGAAGCCAGAGGCATTTCACTGGAAAAAGTGAGAAAGATCGAAGCTCAATCCATTCCTGCCAAACGCTTTGGCAATGCAGATGAGTTTGGCGCACTTTGTGCATTCCTTTGCTCACAACACGCAGGTTACATTACAGGTCGCAATATCCTGGTAGATGGCGGGCTGAACCAGAACGCATTCTAAAATTCTCAATCAATTGAACAATCGACGGGCCGGAAACAGAAATGTCTGAGAGCAAAAAAACCTACAAACCCTCAAATGAACTGGAAGAGGGAGCACTTTTCTATCACATGAGCCCGAAGCCGGGTAAGATGGAAATCACGGCAACCAAACCCCTGGGCAACCAGCGCGACCTCGCACTTGCGTATTCTCCGGGTGTTGCAGCTCCCTGCCTGCATATTGAGGCTGAACCTGAACGGGCTGCAGACTATACCGGACGTGCAAACCTTGTTGCTGTCATATCTAACGGAACAGCGGTATTGGGTCTCGGCAATATTGGTCCCCTTGCCTCCAAACCGGTGATGGAAGGGAAAGCTGTACTGTTCAAAAAATTTGCCGACGTGAATGTCTTTGACATCGAAGTCAGTGAAACTGAGGTGGACAAGTTCTGTAACGTGGTTGCAGCTCTGGAACCAACTTTCGGCGGCATAAACCTGGAAGATATTTCTGCACCCGAATGCTTCCTGATTGAAGAGCAACTTCGCGAACGTATGCAAATCCCTGTATTTCACGATGATCAACACGGCACAGCCATCATTGTAGCAGCTGGCGTGAGAAACGGCCTGGAACATGCCGGCAAAAAGATTGAAGACGTAAAGATCGTGGCCTCAGGTGCAGGTGCTGCATCAATCGCCTGCCTCAACTTGCTTGTCTCTATGGGAGCCAAGAAAGAAAACATCTGGGTGTCTGATTCAAAAGGTGTCGTTTGGGATGGTCGAAATGAAAGCATGGACCGCTACAAGCAGGCTTATGCACAGAAGACTGAGCTTCGCGAACTGGCCCAACTCATGCCTGGTGCTGATGTGTTCATCGGTCTGTCAGCTGCCGGTGTGCTTAAGCCGGAAATGCTGAAAGAGATGGCTGACAATCCCATCGTGATGGCGCTTGCTAACCCTACTCCTGAAATCATGCCTGAGGTGGCCCGTGAAGCAAGACCGGACGCAATGATCTGCACTGGTCGCTCAGACTATCCAAATCAGGTGAATAATGTGCTTTGTTTCCCGTTCATGTTCCGTGGAGCCCTTGATGTGGGCGCAACCACTGTCAACGAAGAGATGAAAATCGCCGCTGTGGAGGCGATCGCGGAACTCACACGTGAAGAGCCCTCAGAGGCGGCTGCCGGCGCCTATGGTGGCAATACACCGCGTTTTGGGCCGGATTATCTGATCCCCTCACCCTTTGACCAGCGCCTGATCCTGCGGATTGCACCTGCCGTTGCAAAAGTTGCAATGGAAACAGGTGTGGCCACCCGTCCAATCGATGATTTTGACGCTTATTATGACAGGCTGAACCGCTTCGTATTCCGATCCGGCCTGATCATGAAGCCGATCATTGAAGAGGCCACAAACTGCAATAAACGCGTAATCTATTCTGATGGTGAAGATGAGCGGGTTCTAAGAGCCGCGGAAATTTCAATACAGGATAGGTTGTGTCGCCCGATATTGATCGGCAGACCAGAGGTGATTGAACACAGGCTTGAACGATTTGGTCTTAGTATCCGCCCCGGCAAAGATTTTGAGGTAATCAACCCTCAGCGTGATGATCGGTACCGCGACTATGTGAACACGTTGCTCGAAGTTGCTGGCAGAGACGGGATTACACCGGACGCCGCAAGAACAATCGTGCGAACCAACACAACGGCAATTGGCGCTCTGGCAATCATTAGAGATGATGCCGATGCCTTGATCTGCGGTCTGGAGGGAAGGTTCTTCCGTCATAGACAATATATCGACCAGATCATTGGTCGTCAGGAAGGGCTTAGCTCACTTCATGCGATGAGTTTGCTCATCGACCAGCGAAGAGCGTTGTTCATGACTGACACCTACATTGCGGAAGATCCTAATGCTCAGCAAATTGCAGAGATGACAAGGCTGGCTGCAAAGGAAATTGAGCGGTTCGGCATCACACCAAAGGCCGCCCTGCTCTCAGCTTCAGACTTCGGCTCGCGTCCCATGCCCACATCAAAAATCATGCGAGAAGCTGCACAGATCTTATTCAAAACAGATCCTGACCTGGAAGTGGATGGCGAAATGCATAGCGATACTGCACTGGATGAGAGCGTGCGTGAAAAAGTGTACCCATTATCCCGGCTCGAAGGAAAGGCAAATTTGCTTGTCTTCCCTAATCTGGATGCAGCTAACATCACCATGAATGCTGTGAAAGCAACTACAGATGGACTTCATGTGGGACCAATCATTCTGGGTACAAAGCGACCGGCACATATTCTGCCTCCGGCTGTTACTTCACGGGGTGTGTTGAATATGACTGCATTGGCAGCTGTACAGGCAATTCAGATGGATTCTAATTGATAATAGAATATTTACCCTGATCACCATATTCGGGCCATTTAGCTCCCATATGGTCGGCAATGGCATGCAACACACACCGGTGTTAATCTGAAATTCATCAGAAATATGCTATTTGTGCCGATGGATATGGGAGTCCATTGACCTGACGGGGTTAGTTTTGCGTAAGGCATTAGAAAATAATAGCTTTTTCAAGCTCAATTACTCAGCGCTTTCTGGCGTTGCAGTGATTTTGTTTGCATCTGGTGTGTATGTCTCCACACCTGATGATGCTAACGCGCAGTCGCGTGCGCAAATATGCCGCGCTCTAAACCAGCAACTTGCCTCTTTGACTTCCGGTGGTTCGAGAAGCGGAAACTCCGCCAAATACCGGCAATATTCTAACGCCGTGCGCAAGCAGCAGGTCCAGATCAACAAGACCAAACGTGCTGCCAGACGATCGGGTTGTATTGGCATACTAAAGAACCGAAACAGCCAATGCAGACGCATCACCTCAAGTTTGAACAAGATGAACGCAAATCTAAGAAGTTTGAGACGCGCGCAAGCTCAGTTTGCACCAAGCGGCTTGAGGAATGCGGGAAAGCGTGATCGTATTCTTCGTGAGCTGGGACGCAATCGCTGTAACACCCTTGGTTCGGAAACACGTCAAGCAGACCTTCAGCCTCAACGTAAATCACGTCGACGCACACTTCTGGAACAAATCTTTGGGGTGCGGACTTACCGGGAAAATGGTCAACGCGCTTATGAATATGACGAAGATGCGGAAGGCTTGGGACGCGGCGGCCAGTTCCGCAGTCTTTGTGTGAGAAAGACTGACGGCTATTATTTCCCCATCAGTTTTCAAACAAGTTATGACAACCTGGCTAAAGACGACGCTGTCTGTCAGGCGATGTGCCCTGGATCAGAAGTTGGTCTTTACTACCACCGCATGCCTGGCCAGGACAGCGAGGACATGATTGCTTACGGCACTGAACAGGAATACGCTTCAGAGCCTTTTGCATTTGCCTACAGAAAGTCTCATAACCCTGAAAACACATGCAGATTTGCAGTTGCCAGTCGTGATGTGAGCGTCAGCACCAGCGCGCAAGGTCAATTTGCAAATGCTGAAGATGAGCGTCAGCTGATCGGCACCCCTAAATTTCAGAAAGATCGTGCACTATCACCGGATGGATATGTGAATGCTAAACTTGGCATTACCAGTGAATATGCAAAGAGCTATCTGATTGAAGCTCGCAAACCGAAGGAACTCAACCCTGAAGATCGTTTGCTTTCAGAAGACAAGCGAAAAATCAGGATAGTCGGGCCAGCGTTCTTTCCCGTCCAATAAGCGGCAATAACTTATCCAATTCAGGTCCATGCTCCATGCCAGTCAATGCCTTTCTTAAAGGCATGAAAAGGCCTTTGCCTTTCCGGTCAGAAACGCCTTTTATAGCACTGATCCATTGACCCCAGGTTTCAATGTCCCAATCTCCCCCTGGCAACACAGAAACGGCTGTAGAGATGAATTCTTTATCATCCTGATCTATTATTGGTGATGCATTCTCAATCAGGTTCCAGAAATCTGCAGCTTCTGAAACCTTCTCCAGATTGTCTTTGACAGCATCCCAAAATGCAGCGCCACCACTCACTGCCATTGCGTCGAGGCGATCTTTAACATCGTCAAAGGTCAACTGATGAACAATACGTCGGTTGAGGCTGCCCAGTTCTGCAGGATCAAATTTAGCGGAAGATTTCGTAACCGATTTAAGATCAAACGTGCCAACAAGGTCAGCCATTTTCGCCAGCGCCTCCACTGGTCCGGAAGTTCCGGTCAGCACTGCTAAACAAGCGACAGCCATGCCTTCATAGCCTTCTTCTGCCAGTGTATGTATGGAAAGCGATCCAAGGCGTTTGGAAAGCCCTTCCCCATCCTGTGTTGTGAGCAAGTTGTGGTGCCCAAACTGCGGAGGTGTTGCGCCAAGGGCCTTAAAGATCGCGATTTGAGCTCCGGTGTTGGTCACATGATCATCACCTCTCAACACATGGGTGATGCCAAGATCGATATCATCAACCACACTTGGAAGCGTGTATAGCCAGGTACCATCAGCACGAATTAAAACCGGGTCTGACATGGAAGCAAGATCAACGGTTTGCTGGCCTCTGATGATATCGTCCCAGGTTTCTTCCGTCCGCTGCGTAGTGAATGGGTCACTCTCAAAGTTCGGCAGCAAGAAGCGCCAGTGGGGCTTTAGGCCCTCAGCTTCAAGTTCCTTACGTTGTTCATCATCCAGTCTCAGTGCAGATCGGTCATATACCGGTGGTTTACCGCGCGCAGCAAGCCTTTTGCGTTGGCGATCCAGCTGATCAGGAGTTTCATAGCAAGGATAGAGCAGACCCAGATCTTTCAGTTTCTGCGTTGCTGCTTCATGCTGTTCAGCCCTGTCAGATTGACGTTCCACAATATGGGGCTTGATGCCAAGCCAATCCAAATCTCTGGCAATACCATCAGCATATTCCTGCTTGGAGCGTTCTTTGTCTGTGTCGTCGTACCTCAGCACAAACTCACCGTCATTCTGAAGCGCATAGATCCAGTTAATTAATGCCGGTCTGGCATTACCAATGTGAATGTTGCCGGTTGGAGATGGCGCAAAACGCACTCTTACTGTCATGGAATTATTCCGGATTATTTTCTTGTTGCAGTCTTTGTTTAACCTGACGCGATACAAACAGCATAATTGCGCTGGCTGCAAGGCAGTAAATGCCCATAGTCAATATTTGAGCGGGATATGACACATTTAGATCAATCAGGAACCCGGTCAAACCAGGCCCCAGCGCAGTACCAAATACCATTAAAGCGATAATGATAGAACGAATAGAGCCCAGATGCTTTGTTCCGTAAATTTCCGGCCATAAAGCCCCGAACAGTGTCGATGAAATGCCATATGAAATCCCGAGTAGTCCCATGAACACAAAACTACCAACAACACTTTCAATTGCCCACATGGCAATACAGGCTGCGGCCAATGGAATAAGGAAAAAAGGCAAATGCGAAATTGCTGAAAACCGGTCGATTGTATAGCCGGAAATCAGGGCGAACGAAAAAGTCATAATCGCCATAACGGTAAACGACAGCGAATATTGCAGTTTGTCCCATCCGCGCAGTTCAATCAGATAGTCCTGATGAAAGAAAAGCGTTGTCCCGATAAAAGCAGGCGCGAGAACAGCAATGCAGATGCTCCAGAAAAGCACATCCCGCATCACCTCAGCCCGGGTCCATTGCCGTAAACTGGTTCGCGCTTCATCAGATATTTCCTGCTGGCTTGGAACCCGTTCAACACGCATCAGGGCATATATGACAGGCAACGCCACCACAGCAATAAACACCGCAGACATGAGCCATGTTCCCCTCCAGCCTGTGACAAGCAATGCATATACAAAAACGATCGGCAGCAAGGCTTCACCCGCCTGATGCCCAACAACAGCTACCGAAACAGCCCGGCCTCTTTGAGCCGAATACCACCTTCCCATTGCAGTAATGGAAATATGCGTCATCATCCCTTGCCCAAAAAGACGAAGAGCATAGAGGATCACCACCAGTAAAATTATCGAGTGTGAAACACTCATCAGAAATGTTGCCAGCACAAGCGCGGGAATGGTGATCAGAACGGTTTTGGCAACCGAAACATGATCCACTATCCTGCCAAGAAATGGCAGGGTCATGGCGCTTCCAAGCGTAGCTAGCATGTAGAGTGTCCCCCACTCTCCATTCGTCAGATCATATTCAGTCCGAATTGCACCACCGGAAAGTGAAATGAAAAACGTTTGACCAAACGAAGAGAAAAAAGTGAGGAGGAACCCTCCCGTAAGCCACCGGGCGTTCTGTGTTAAAAACTGAACGTAGGACATTCATCCGCTCTATCAGAGTCGACACAGGAAGCAAGTAGAATCTGTCTGGCTATCTTTAACCAGCCAATTGTTCCGTGCTTGCTGACGACCGTTTGAGCACTTGCGTCAATATCGCCGGAGCCATAACAGCCAGCGAGAACAGGTCAGCCTGCCAGCTTGGTGCGATGAAAATCAAACCGGCAAACCCGAAGGTTATCCTTTCGAAAGCATTCATCGGAGCAAGCCAGTATCCCACAACAGCAGCTGAAAGTGCCACCACGCCCATAATGCAACTTGTGGCGGTGTAGGAGAATTCCACGAAATCGAAACCAGTGCTGGAGACAAACAGCAGGACTGGCGCATATACGAATGCCATCGGAGCCACGATCTTCCCAAGCCCTAATGTGAATGCTGATATTCCGGTCCTGAACGGATTGGAATTCGCAATCGCAGCCGCCGCGTATGCAGACGTACAAACCGGTGGCGTGATCTCAGAGACAACACCGTAATAAAGCACAAACATATGACTTGCGATCGGTGGAATACCCAATTGGGCAAGAGCAGGCTGCGCTACAGAAACAAGCATGATATAGAGCGCTGTGGTCGGAATCCCTGCTCCCATCAAGATGCATGAGACTGCAATAAACACCAGAGACAAGAATAACTGCAGGTCCTCCACGGTCAGGAACGACAAGATGCCACCAAGCGAAACAAAATCATAAAGACTGATCGCGAGCGTTCCGGCACCCTGTGTCACCATAAACCCGATGCGGAAGCCAACCCCCGTGGTATTGATTACACCGACAACGATACCCACCGCGGCTGACGCAGCACCCACAGCAAGCGCATATTTCACGCCGAGTTCCATAGCATCCGTCATTTCAGGTAACTTGATGGGGTTTTGCGGGTTTAGCGTTCCAATCAGAGAGCCTGAGATGAGCAATATGGTCATGCCCAATTCAAATCCTCCATCAGAATATTTCCACAGGACAAATGCTATGAACGCCGCCGGGTATACCCATGTGGCAGGACTTTTGATCCTCGCCATACCTACAATGATAGAGAGTGAAATGCCGCAGAAAGCTGACATGAACGGCGTATAGCCAGAGAAAAGGACAAATAGCAGACCTACCAGCGGTATAATGTTTGCCCATCCATCACGCCATACTTCAGCGAATTTGGGCAACATGTCTTTAGCCAGCCCTTGAAGGTTCAGACGGCGGGCCATCAGGTGCACAACCGTAAAGACGCCCACATAGTGCAGAATTGCCGGGAAGATCGCTGCAATCACAATCGTTGTGTAAGGGATCTCAAGAAACTCAGCCATGATGAATGCGGCCGCACCCATAATTGGCGGTGTAATCTGGCCACCCGCAGAAGATGCTGCTTCAACCCCGCCCGCAAAATGTCCTGGATATCCAAGGCGCTTCATGTTCGGAATGGTAAGTGCGCCGGTGGATACTGTGTTAGCCACGGAAGAGCCGGATATGGTGCCAAAGAAAGCCGAAGAGACGACGGAAACTTTTGCTGGCCCGCCCGTATAACGTCCGGCCAGAATTGTGGCGTTATCTATGAATAGTTGTCCAAGGCCGGTTCTCTGAGCAATCACACCGAACAGAACAAAATGGAATACGATTGTGGAGACCACCCAAAGCGTTACGCCAAATATCCCCTCTTGCGGGAAGTACATGCTTGATACGAACGTATTGAATTTGACGCCTGGATGCTGAAGGATGCCCGGGAAATATGGTCCCAAAAGCGCATAGGACATGAAAATACAAATGATTAGCGGAAGAACCCATCCAAGCGTTCTGCGCGCAATGTCCAGCACAAGCAGGATGATAATGACACCGAAAATCATATCGTATTGATTGGGATTACCCATTCGGAACGTTTGTTCCTCAATCCCGAGCCATTCGACGCCGCGCCAAGCAAAGCCAAGGTAAAGCGCTGAGCTGACACCCAGGACCATGAGCACCAGATCATAATAAGGTATATTTCCCAGTCGCCATTTGCTGGTTTGAAGATCAAATGCACCAGCAGATCTAAAAATCGGGAAAAATGCATAGGTCAGTATGAATAGACCCGTGAGATGGAAACCCATATGCCAGTGATCAACCGGCAAACCGAACCCTGCGGTAATGTAGTGATATATGGCAAATATCAGCGCTACGCCGCGCAACACATACCCGGCACCCACGGATACTTTTCGCGTGGCGGCACCTTCATCATACTTTTCTTCGATTGCAGCAAGTTCTTCAGCTGACAACACATCATCAGCCTGATTTTGGACTTCCCGTTCCATGTTGCCCTCCCGGCGGGAACAATGTCATCAGCTAGACTGGTGGGAATGCCCACCAGTCAAATTTTGTTTGGACTTTTTTGGATTATTTGAGCAATCCAGCTTCTTTGTAGAAGCGCTCAGAACCTGGATGCAGCGGAACACCCAGTGCAGCAACGCCGTCCAACGCTGTATCTGGCGTAATCTGCTTGCCCTTGGCATGACCATTATCAAGCAGCTTGCGTGTATTGTCGTTCCACAATGCTTTGGTGATGCCATAAACTAGTTCTTCATCAAGATCAGAAGAAACAACCAGTAGAGCACTAACAGCAGGTGTGAGTGTATCTGCATCTACACCTTCATACACACCACCTGGAATTTTGGATGGAATGTAAGCAGGAATGATACCGTTGATTTTCTTCAGATCATCTTCACTGAATGAATGAAGGCTCATACCCTTGGTATTTGAAAGCTGAACCATCGCGGATACAGGCCAGCCTGCTGCGTAGAAATATGCATCCAGCTGACCGTCAGCCAGGCGTTCGGCACTTTGGCTGTTATTCAGTTCTGCCTCTTCAATATTGTCGCGGTTCACACCCCATGCATCCAGCATTTGAAGCACAGCAACCTGTGTACCGGATCCAGCCTGCGCAATCCCAACGCGCTTGCCTTTAAGATCGCCGAGGTTACTGATTGATGAACCTTTCGGCAATACCAGATGCAGATCTTCCGGGTAGAGGTTTGCCACAATCCGAAGTTTCGGATGTGCCTTACCTTCAAACTTTCCTTCACCCAGATACATTGAACGGGTCACATCCGCAGCGGCCAAACCAGCTTCAAGTTCGCCGTTTTGAACCGCAGCGTTATTGAAAACAGAAGCCGTAGTGGACTGCGCAATCGCAATCAGACCCGGTACACCGCACTGACCGCCTTTGTCACAAGGTCTGGATCCTGGCGGTGCAGAAATACCGTTTGCAATTGTACCACCGATTGGAAAGTAAGTACCGCCGGCGCCGCCAGTCCCAATCCTAAAAAATGTGGGGTTTTGTGCTTGGGCAACACTGGCTGCAAGCATGGAGCCACCCAAAGCAAAAACACCCATGAATTTCATGAATTTATTCATAATATCCTCCCTGGTTTGATATCATTTTCAGCATCTCCAAAAAGATTATGACTCGCATTCCATTGATGCAAATTGTAATAATTTTTAAATCTATAAATTTTTCCTATAAGGAACAGTTATGAAGTTGAATCAGATGCAGGCTTTTCAAGAGATAATGCTTACTGGTTCGGTTTCAGAAGCCGCCAGAAATCTCCATCGAAGCCAACCTGCTATCAGCGCATCCATTGCCACTTTGGAAAATGAATTGGAGATGAAACTCTTCGAACGCAGGAACGGGCGATTACACCCTGTGCCCGAAGCACATTACCTGCTGCAGGAATGTTCAGAATTGTTGGGTCGCGTGGACACCTTGAGACAGAATATGAAGGGCATCAAGGCTCTTAAAAGCGGTAAGCTGGAAATTGTTACCATGCCCGGCCCCTCTGTATTCCTGTTACCTGAACTGATTGCGAACTTTGCTGCTGACAAACCTGCATTTGAAAGTGAGTTGATGTCCCGCAGTTCAGAGGTGGTTTATCAACTGGTTGCTGCCCAGCAGTTCGACTTAGGCATTGCCGACCACATGGAGGGAAAAACAGAAGATACATCGCTCATAAATTCACAGACCTTCAAATTTGATTGCGTTGCTGCCATCCCCAGCGATGACCCACTAAATCAGTACGATATTCTTACGCCAGAGTTGTTGAGCGGAAAGCCTGTCGCAACCCTGTATTCAGGACATGAAGCTTTTGAAAATATCACTAGGGTATTTCAGGAATCTCGAGCCAACCTGAACGTTCGTTTCAAGACACGTTACTTCATTCCCCACTTCACATATGTGGAAAAAGGACTTGCCTATGGCATGGTTGATCCTATCGCCATGGATAGTTACCGCTCGTACAGGTCTGATAGTACATCAATCAGTTTCAAACCGTTCTATCCATCCGTCGGGTACAGAATTTCTATTCTTAGACCCGCATTTCGACCTGCATCTCTAATGATTGAAGCTTTTCAAAAAGAACTATGTGACAAACTTATGCGCCTTGGTGGGCAATTATTGGAGTGAACTGATCAGGACACCAGGTCATTTTGATATGCAAATAACGCTGGAAGACCACCGGTGTGAATGAACAACAGTCTTTCGCCGGGTTGAATAACACCATCACGCACCAGTTTTATGAGACCAGCTAATGCTCTTCCGCTGTAAACAGGATCAACCAATAAACCTTCCAGATGTGCAGCCAGTGTAATTGCTTCCTGCACATGTTCGTTCAACTGCCCATAACCGGGAAAAAGCACGTCATCATAGATCTTTATATCATCTGACGAAATCGAGAAGTCTCCATCAAGGAGCTTAAGGGTTTCAGCACAGCGCGTAGTGATCCGATCTCTTTGAAGATCAGCATTGCGCCGGACACAGATGGCATGTATTGGCAAATCCCAGCCGATTGCTCTGGCCCCGACCAGAAATCCACTGTGCGTTAAGCCACTACCCGTGGGAATTACCACATGATCGGGCAGAGATCCCATCTCTTCCATCTGCGCCTTGCTCTCAACAGCAGCATTGCAATAACCAAGCGCACCAATGGGCGCATGCTCCAATCCCAAGTGCACCACATATGGATTTCGCCCTTCAGCTTTCAGCTCATCAGCTAATTTATCGAGGTTTGCATCTGCGGCTGCTTCATCTTCACCTTCAGGGAAATAACGAATGTCAGCGCCAAACATCTTGTTCAGCAAGACGTTCCCGGACTCGCGATAGTTGGTGTCGTTCTTTGGCACACGGTCTTCTAGCTGCACCAAGGCGTCCATACCGAGTGTTCGGGCCGCAGCGGCACAGGTTCTGACAAAGTTCGACTGAACCGCTCCTGTGATCACCACAATGTCCGCCCCCTGCTCTGCTGCAGGTCCCAGATAATATTCCAGCTGACGCACCTTGTTGCCACCAAAGGTCAAAGATGTGCAATCATCCCGTTTAACCCACAAGTCAACTCCAAGTTCTTCACCCAAACGAGATAATCGTTGTATCGGAGTGGCATCTAACCCTAAATCCACTTTCGGATGCTGTTTTAGTCCCGGAATCATTTTATCTATCTCTGAAGCGGTTGGTAATCGGATAACGTCTGTCACGCCCGAACTGTTTTCCGGTAATTTTCACGCCCGGAGCAGATTGGCGCCTCTTGTATTCAGCTATGTAGAGCAAATGTTCAATTTTTTTGACTGTCGCCTCATCATGACCTTTGGCCACAATATCAGCTACAGCCATCTCTTTTTCTACAAGACATTCAAGAATATCATCCAGCACCGGATAAGGTGGCAACGAGTCCTGATCGGTTTGATCAGGACGAAGTTCTGCTGACGGTGCTTTGTCTATAATGTTCTGTGGGATCACTTCACCTGATGGGCCGAGACAATCCGGTGGAACATTGTTGTTACGCCATGCAGCAAGTTCGTAAACCTGCATTTTATAAAGGTCTTTGATCGGATTATATCCGCCGTTCATATCGCCATAGAGAGTAGCATAACCCACAGACATTTCTGACTTATTTCCCGTTGTAACAACCATAGAGCCAAACTTGTTGGAAACAGCCATTAAAATTGTGCCCCGGGCTCTCGACTGCAGATTTTCTTCAGTCACACCTTCGTTCGTGCCTTCAAAAAGTTCCCCCAAGGCTTCACTAAAGCCATTTACGGGCTTCTCAATCGGGACAATTTCGTACCTTACACCCAGTGCTTTGGCACAATCCGCGGCATCCTTCAGGCTCTCCTCGGAGGTATAGGCATATGGCATCATGATGCAACGAACGCGCTCTTCTCCAAGCGCATCTACCGCCATGGCCGCACAAATTGCGGAATCAATCCCTCCCGAAAGGCCGAGGACCACATTGGCAAACCCGTTTTTGTTCACGTAATCCCGCAACCCCATTACACAGGCACGCCAGTTTGCTTCGTTAATATCGGGAAGATTTGCTTTTACACCATCATCACAAGCCCAATCTCCGCCATCCTGCCTGCGCCAGGTTGATAGATACACAGAATCCTCAAACTGATTGAGCTGGACTGCCAGACTGTGATTGGCATTAAGAACAAAAGAACCGCCATCAAACATCAATTCATCCTGCCCTCCCAACTGATTGAGGTAGGCAATTGGCAATCCACTCTCGATGATCTGGCGGATAACAACCTGATACCGCACATCCATCTTTTCGCTCACATAAGGCGACCCGTTGGGTACCAGCAACAATTCAGCGCCGCTTTCCGCAAGCGTTTCACACACATCCAGATCACCCCAGATATCTTCACAGATGGGAATACCGATTCTCACACCACGAAAATTTACAGGCCCGGGCATGGGTCCCGCTGTGAAAACGCGCTTTTCGTCAAAAACACCATAATTTGGAAGATCAACCTTCAGCCGCCAGGTTTGAACTTTGCCTTCATCCAGTACAGCAACTGCATTGTACAGCCCCTCATCATCCCTGTAAGGAGAGCCAATGATGATACCGGGATTGCCGTCTCCTGTTTCAGATGCCAGATCTTCGACAGCTGCCATGCATGAAGCTACAAATGCGGGCTTTAAAACCAGATCCTCCGGTGGATAACCGGATATGAAAAGCTCAGTCAGGAGCAAAAGATCGGCTTTCTGACGCTTTGCATCCTGATGTGCTTTACGGGCTTTCTCAAGATTGCCAGCAATATCCCCTAGTGTGGGATTGAGCTGCGCTAATGCAATTCTAAGAATATCAGGCTGACTGGTCATATGCGTACTTTCAATGTGTTTCTATACATAGATAAGCATGTAACGCTTTGTCAGCAATGACATTTTGAGACTTCCTGCAAAGCTGAACAGAAAATAAACGAGTTTCTCAGCATTCATTCAGTCCACTGATGTCAAAGTACCCTCAAGATCTACAATTATCTTTTGTTTGAATTGGAATTTGAGGAGTTTGTCATGTTTTCAAGAATTAAGAATGCAACCGCCGTGGCAATTGCTGCCAGCCTTGCCATATCAGCGATGCCAATCACTGAAGTATATGCTCACGATCGCCATAACCCTGAAAAGCATGGGTATTCCTATCAAAATTGGCACAAGCATAATCATCGCAAGTTTCACCGCCATTTCGGGCGCGGTGAGCATGGAGTTTACAACTACCACAATCAATACAACGGCCACCGTCATCACAAGAAACGCAAATCAAGCAGAGGTGACCTGATTGCAGCCGGAGTTATTGGATTGGCTATTGGGGCGATTATCGCCAGCGAAGCATCAAAAAACAAAGCACATAGAAGGCATGTGGAACCGCAACCCACTTATGATCCGTATGGAAACACATCAAACAGACGCGGACCGGTTACTCTGGACGAGTACAACAACACCAATAACGGTGAGCCGGATGTGATCACCTTCCGCGATACGGTTTCATTGGAGCCTTGGACCCAGGGTTGGTATGACTACTGCACCCAGAGATATCGCAGCTTCAATGCCCAAACCGGCACATTTCGTGGTTATGACGGACGCGATCATTTCTGTGTTCCAAAAAACTAGAATAGTCGAAAACGACAGTTTGGATGGAACTCCCCCTCCTCACATTCCATCCAAGGTAAACGCTGTAAAGTTCGAGCTTTGCAGCGTTTTCTTTTAAGTCCATAAAATTTTATTTCATATATAACAAGGCTTTAAGCGAGATATTACAAAGTTTCACACCACCTTGAATCAGCTTGATTTCAAAAGTTACTCCCTAGCGATCATATTAATTGAAACAGAAAGGAGAGTAACATGATTGTTCAATCCCAAGCCGCAAGACAAGGCGAAACCAGTCAGCATCATGCTGTTTCGAAAGTTTTGATTATCTCGACATTTCTAGCCTTCATGTCCCTGTTCCTGATGTTTGCACTCTAGTTGCGAAGTTGGGAACAGACAAAGCCAGGCGTAAAACGATATTTGTAGCAAATACTTTACAAGACCTATTCACACGAATGTTTTCAAATCGTGAAGCGGTAGACATGGTTTAAGCCACAATCGCTGCCATATTTAGGTTGTGAAGGATGTTCCTTCGTAGGAGATGCAAATGTCTAGCAAACACAAACAGTTCGATGATTACGAGCCTAAAGAACCCGAACACTCTTCAACCCGGATAGCAATTGTTTCAGTTGCTATGGTTGGTGTGGCCATGGCTTCTCTGTTTCTTGTAAACGGCTAATGTATTTCAAGACTTAAATGATGGGGCGGCTACGCCCCATCTTTATTTCAATTCCTCTAAAACCTGACCCAGAACTTCATCCACCATATCCAGTTCCCAATCATGTCCGACACTTACTCGAATGCACCTTGATTGAGGGGCGACCCCGGGCATCCTGATAAACATTCCTTTTTCCAGCATCTTAGCCAGCACGGATTGTGCAAACTCAGTATCTTTACCACAGTCAATTGTAACAAAATTTGTCGCCGAAGGTATGGAATCCAGCCCATATTTCTTCGCAATCGCGTGGATACGATCCCGACCCTTTTCCACCTTATCTTTTACTTCGGCCAAATATGCCTGGTCCTTGATTGCCGCGACCGCACCATTCTGGCCGGAAAGGTTTATTCCGTAGTGATTTCTGACTTTTTCAAAGGCGCTAATTAGTTCTTCATTTCCAATCGCATAACCAATTCGTGCACCCGCCATTCCATAAAGCTTCGAGAATGTTCTGAACCGCAACACCTGCTTATTGTCCAGATCAATCGCCGGTGAAACATTATCAGGAGCTGTTTCGATATAGGCTTCATCAAGCACCAATACCGTACCTGTAGGCAACTTTCCGATGAAGGTCTCCATCTGGTCACTGCTCCACCATGTACCCATAGGGTTGTTCGGATTGGACACATACAAGAGAGAAGCTTCGGTTTCCTGAGCCCTGGCGAGCAATGTATCGAGATCTTCATGATCATCCTTGTATGGCACCAGATGTAATTTCCCGCCCCTGCCATTGATATGAAAATTGAATGTGGGATAAGACCCCAAAGAGGTGATCACATGCACACCGGGTTCCACAAATAATTGCGCCGTACAACCCAAAAGCCCGTCAATTCCTTCACCCACCACCACATTCTTCGGACTGATGTTGTAAAATTCGGCAATCGCATTTCTCAGAATATGATTTTCCGGGTCGGAGTATTTCCAAGTCTCGCTGGCAGCCGCAACCATAGCATCAATGACCTTGGGAGACGGGCCGAACCCACTCTCATTAGCGCCCACCCGAGCTTTAAATTCGATTCCCGTATTGCGTTCCTGAGCTTCGGGTCCTACGAATGGGACTGATACAGGTAAATCCTGAATAACCTGAGTAAATCTGATTTTTTCAGCGTCCGACATCTTACACTCCTCAAAACACTGGATATAAGCAGATATAGACCATGCTAAGGTCGATTTTCCAAGTCATACATACTATTTTTAACGAAATGATTCTTTCAAGGTTCGGAAAATCCAATGGATGATACAAACGATCTCTTTTCGTTAAATCAAACTGATTCCTCAAAAGACGAAGAAGCAGACACAAAGATTTCGAAGCCAAAGCCTTCTCCCAAGACAAAGTCTGATGGAGACTATTCCGCCTCAGATATCGAGGTGCTCGAAGGACTTGAACCTGTTCGCAGGCGCCCGGGCATGTATATCGGTGGCACGGATGATAAGGCACTGCATCATCTCTTTGCAGAAGTTATCGACAATTCCATGGATGAAGCCGTAGCTGGTCATGCAAACTGGATCGAAGTGGAGCTTAACGAAGACGGATATCTCAGTGTAACGGACAATGGCCGTGGTATCCCTGTTGATCCTCATCCGAAATATAAGGACAAATCTGCTCTGGAAGTAATCATGACCACTTTGCATGCGGGTGGTAAATTTGATTCAGGCGCCTATGAAACATCAGGCGGTCTACATGGTGTTGGTGTTTCCGTCGTTAATGCCCTCTCCGAGCATTTGGTTGTGGAAGTGGCTAGAAATCGGAAGCTCTATACGCAGGAGTTCTCCAAGGGCATTCCGCAAAGCAAACTGAAAAACACCGGTGATATTCACAATCGGCGCGGAACTAAGGTTTCTTTCAAGCCTGACCCGGAAATCTTCGGCAAAAACTGCGAATTTGACCCTGCCCGCCTTTGCAAAATGGCTCGTTCGAAAGCTTATCTTTTTGGTGGTGTGGAAATCCGATGGAGTTGTGCCCCTTCCCTGATCAAGGAAGGTTCTGACACCCCGGAAAAAGCAACATTCCATTTCCCGGGCGGGCTTAAAGATTATCTGGAAGCATCGCTTAATAAGTCTCACAAGGTTACTGCAGAACCCTTTGCCGGGAAATCAGACAAAACCTCCGGCCATGGTGCATTGGAATGGGCAGTTACCTGGCATGGTGATGACGGCTTTATGAATTCATATTGTAATACGGTCCCGACACCTGAAGGTGGGACGCATGAAGCTGGTTTCAGGATCGCACTGACCCGTGGGCTAAAAGCCTACGCTGATATGACAGGCAATAAAAAGGGTTCGATGATCACGACTGATGATGTGATGACATCGGCAGCGGCCATGCTATCGGTCTTTATCAGGGAACCGGAATTTGTCGGCCAGACAAAGGACAAACTTGCCACTGTCGAAGCTCAGAAGATCGTAGAAAGCGCCATTCGGGATCCATTCGATCACTGGCTGGCTGGTTCACCTCAGCAAGCGAACAAGTTGCTGGAATGGGTCGTAGATCGTGCAGAAGAACGTCTTCGCAGGCGCAAGGAAAAGGAAATCAACCGGAAGTCAGCTACCCGAAAACTTAGGCTTCCAGGTAAACTGGCGGATTGTTCCGCTGGAGCAAAAGACGGAACTGAGCTTTTCATCGTTGAGGGTGACTCAGCAGGCGGTTCTGCCAAACAAGCCCGTGACCGGGTTTCACAGGCGATCCTCCCGCTTAGGGGAAAAATACTGAACGTTGCAAACGCAGGCAGAGACAAACTTGCAGCTAACCAGCAAATATCAGATTTGATCCAGGCCCTTGGTGCAGGAACACGCTCGAAATACCGCGATGAGGACCTGCGCTATGACCGCATCATCATTATGACGGATGCTGACGTGGATGGCGCACATATCGCTTCTCTGCTGATAACGTTTTTCTTTCAGGAAATGCCCAATCTGATAAGGGATGGGAAATTGTACCTGGCCATCCCTCCTCTCTACCGGATCAGCCAGGGTGGCAAGACCATGTATGCTCGCGATGACGCCCACAAGGATGAGTTATTGGCCACTGAGTTCAACGCTAACAAGAAGATCGACATTGGACGCTTCAAGGGCCTTGGTGAAATGATGCCGCAGCAATTGAAAGAAACCACCATGGACCCACGCAAACGTTCTCTGCTACGAGTTGAGATTCCAGAATTAGCGGAGAACACCACTAAGGAAACCGTAGAACAGTTGATGGGTAACAAACCTGAAGCGCGGTTCCAGTTTATTCAGGAAAATGCTGAATTCGCGGAAGATGATTTGTTAGACTTGTAACTTGAAATGTGAGTATGGGAACCTTGGATGTTAGAAAAATTAAGCCTCTTCATAAGAAAGAAGGCGAAAAAGCTCAGTGGTCAAACCGAACATCTGGAAGCCTTTGACAGTCATTGGTACTACGAAAATTACCTGGCCAACAATGATGAGAAGACTGACCCCCTTGAGCACTATCGCACCAAAGGGTGGAAGCAAGGTCTAAATCCAAACGCCGACTTCGACACCAACGCTTATATTGAAGCGTATCCGGAAGTTTTGGAGACTGGCCTGGACCCGGTTTCTCACTATGAAAAGATAGGCAGAGCAAAAGGTTTTCTGCCTCAGGGAAAGCCATTCCAGTCTTCGTCATCAAAGTATTTTTTTGAGGAGGCCGGGAAGTTCGCTGATCCAAAAATAATGGAAGTTGGAACAAAGCAGTCTGTTGAAGGAGTATCCACTCACAGTTTCCATGCTTTCAAAAACGTTCAAAGATCAAACTACATTATGGTTGATGTGGAGCAAGGTTCTGATGTTGATGTCGTGGAAGACCTACATGCACTACCACAGGATTGGGAAAATTCTTTCGACATAGCCATTGCCGGTGCTGTTTTCGAACATTTGGAAAGACCCTGGATAGCTGCAAAGGAAATGGCTCGTGTAATGAAAAAAGGTGGTTTAGTGTTAATCATCACGCACCAGACTTTTCCGTTGCACGGTTATCCAAGTGATTTCTTTCGCTTCTCGAAAGATGCGCTACGGCTTATCTTCGAAGATGCGGGTTTTGTGGTAGAGCGAGCAGAATACAACGGTCGAACCAGAATTATCCCTCCAGATTTCATTTTGCTTGATAATGAACAAATCAAGAGTTGGAATAAAAGTTTCCCATCTTATGCCATAGTGACCGTGGTAGCTCGCAAACCATAAATCGCCGGATTAGTAACATATTCAATGACACGGTAGTTTTCTTGGAAAAGTTAACTATCTAAGCGGATACAACATCAGTTTACTTGACTTTGATGCCCTGTTCACATATTCCGCAAGGCATAGATCGGCTAGAAATATAGCCTGCCTGAGGGGCTGTGCTGCTCGAAGCGATTGTGCAAACAGCAATATCTGATTTCGACGTGCTAAATAATTGAAAGAATTCTCAAATATATGAGTTTTGATTCACTTGGACTGAGTAAGAAAGTATTAGATGCAGTATCTGCATCGGGTTACACTGAACCTACGCCCATACAGGCGCAGGCGATTCCTCATGCTATGGAACGCCGTGATATTTTGGGAATTGCCCAAACCGGTACCGGCAAAACAGCTTCTTTTACCCTTCCCATGCTTTCATTGCTGGAAAAAGGACGCGCCAGAGCGAGAATGCCAAGGACTTTGATTCTTGAGCCCACGCGCGAATTGGCAGCCCAGGTCGAGGAAAATCTGAACCGCTACAGCCAAAATCATAAGCTCAAGATTGCGCTTTTGATCGGTGGCGTATCCTTCGAAGACCAGTTCAAGATTCTGGATCGTGGCGCCGACATACTGATCGCGACACCTGGCCGCCTTCTGGATTGCTTTGAGCGCGGAAAATTGTTGATGACAGGCGTGGAAATTATGGTCATCGATGAAGCGGACAGAATGCTTGATATGGGTTTTATCCCGGATATTGAACGCATTTGTAAAATGGTCCCGTTCACCCGACAAACGCTGTTCTTCTCGGCGACCATGCCTCCCGAGATTGAAAACCTCGCAAATAAGTTCCTTCAAAATCCAGTCCAGATTTCTGTTGCAAGAGCCGCCTCCACCTCTGAAACGATTACACAGCATTCAGTAGCCAGCCCAGTGGAAGATTACGAAAAGCGGGCGGTTTTAAGAGAGCTGATCAATGAATGTGAAGACCTTAAAAACGGGATCATATTCTGTAACCGTAAACGCGATGTTGGAAATCTCTGGCGCTCCCTGGATCGTCATGGTTATTCGGCCGGTGCGCTCCATGGAGACATGGATCAAAGCAGTCGCATGGCAACCCTGAAAGCATTCAAGGACAACAAAATCAAATTGCTAGTGGCATCCGACGTTGCAGCGCGTGGTTTGGACATTCCTGATGTGAGCCATGTTTTCAATTTTGACGTGCCTGTAAATGCGGAAGACTATGTTCATCGCATTGGACGTACAGGTAGGGCTGGCCGCGAAGGAACCGCATATATGATTGTCACTCCGGTAGATCAAAAAGGCTACGAAGCGATCGAAAGCCTGATTGATATGAAAATTGACTGGCTTAACAATGAAAAAGTCGAGTGGGACGAAAAAGCCGGGAAAAGAAGACGCAAAAGTTCACGCTCAGATGAAAAGTCCGGCGAGCGTCAAACCAGCGGTAAACCAAGCAAAGCAAAATCTGGGAAAAAAGAGCCAAAATCCAGAGACACTAAAAGGCAATCAAAGCGGGACACCTATGATCAGGTCGGCGAGATCATACATAGTGATACCGGTCATGCATTCGGTGGCGAAGAGAACATTCCCGCATTTCTAAGATAAGCCTGGAAAATCAGGTCGCGGCCTGTTTCTCATCTGAATAAAGCGCGCCATCCATTTCCTTTTGCAAATCGAAAAGAGAACCAGTCAGATAGCTGTCTTTTGGCTTCGGTGTGGGATTTGGCACGCGCACCGGAACTGGCTCAACCCTGGGTTCAAAAGTTGGCTCTCCGGACAGTATCCTGGAATTAAACTCCTCCCAATCATAGGAATGAAAAATCGGAAACGCATCAACCGCCACATAGTTGAATAGAAGCAATGGTCGGTTTTGGTCAGATCTATTAGTCGTTGAACCGTGAAGCGTTCTCACATGATGGATGGATATGGATCCGGCAGCTGCTGTAATCGGAACTGCATCATTCAAACTGCTGCCTAAAAGCTTTGAATCAATTCCCCCAACAAAATTGCCGTTTTGATGGTGATCGTAGACTTCCCCCTTGTGCGAACCTGGTACTACCATCAACGGTCCGTTCTCCAAGGTACAATCTTCAAGCATGATCCCCACTGCCAGCATGTCATCATTGGTTTGCGGGTAAAACGCCCAATCCTGATGCCATTCCACAGCCGCGCCACCCGAAGGCGGTTTGAAATTGAGCTTTCCATGATCAAAACGGACGCTGCCACCTAACAGAGTTTTGACAATTTCGATCAAAGGCTCGTATCGCATTGCCTTGTCATAAACTTCTGAAAAGGCCTCTGGATCGATAATTCTCCTCAGTTGCGGCACACCGTCAGCATTCTCGAAGGTATCCAGTAAATCATGCTTTAGAGAGCCACTTGCCACCTGCCCCACATAATCTGCAGTAGCAGTCCGAAGTTCTTCGACGAAATCGGCAGGAAAGAGATTTTCAACTAACAGATAGCCTTGCGCATCATACTCCGTTTTCAGCTTGTCTAAATCCAAAGTCATCACAACCTCCAGAATGTTTCATGCAGGTTCTCATGGTGCTTGAAACTTTGAAAGATCAGAATGCGACGTGCCTACAATTTCCGCCATACCGCCAATTCATAGCCATCAAGATCTGTGAACTGAAAGCGCTCTCCTCCTGGAAACTGAAATATCTCCACAGTTATGAGCCCCCCAGCGGCCAGTGTCTTGTTTAGAATACTCTCAAGGTCATTGTGATAAATTACAATAAGTGGCCCACCTGGTTGGGCCGTACCCTGAGTTGTAAAACCACCTTTCATGCGGCCATCGCTGAACTCACAGTAATCAGGGCTATAGTCTGTAAATGTCCATCCAAACACACCTCCGTAAAACTCCTTCGACTTTTCGATATCTGAAACAGAAAATTCTATGTAATCGAGGCAATTGTCTTCCTGTGCATTTAGTTCGGGCATCTCGTCTATCCTGTTTGACTTTGTCTGAATCAATCGTCCATGATCCATTTTACCAAATCAAGGAGCGACTGTATGAAACTTACACTGCATCATGTAAATTTTGCGACCGAAAGCGTTTCGCGCATGGATAAGTTTTATCGTGACATTTTGGGCATGGGCACGGAAACCAAAGGACTACCTGTTCGTGAGAAAAACAAGGGTTATCCAGGCGATGTTTCATTCCTGACAGACGGTGACATTCAATTTCACCTTGCCGAAAAGGATCTGGAAGTAGGCTTTCGCACCGGCCACGCAGTGAACCCGGTTGACCGAGGTCACATTGCGTTTCGTACCGATGACATCGAGACGTTCAAGAAACATCTTGAAGCGAATAATGTTTCATATTCTGATTTCGGCGACATAGCTGTTGCCGGTTGGCATCAACTATTTTTCTATGACCCCGACGGCAATGTCATAGAGGTGCATCAGGTTGATGACGAGGCAGAAACCTAATCCGATTTATCGCTGAACAACTTCAGCAAACTTCGTGAAGAAATTACCGGCAAGCTTTTTCGAAGTGCTTGTGATCAGCCGGCTTCCCAACTGAGCAAGTTTACCGCCCACATCAGCTTTCGCTTCATATCTAAGGACAGTACCACCATCCTGTTCGGCGAGTTCCACGTCAGCGCCACCTTTGGCAAACCCGGCCATGCCACCATTGCCTTCGCCTGTAAGAGAAAAACGCTCAGGAGCCCCTGTCCGGTCGAGTTGCACCGTTCCGCCGAATTTTGCTTTCACTGGCCCGATTTTGAGCACGACCTTCGCTTCCAATTCCGTGTCTGAGTGTTTGATAATCTCCTCACAGCCTGGAATACACTCCTTCAGTATTTCTGGATCATTCAAACCGGCATAAACGGTTTCCAATGATGCCGGAATTACAATTTCATCCTTCAATTCCATAGCTTTTACCCTTTACAGAAACAGTGAGTGGTTTTCTTTGTATCTATCACGTTTGAGCGTTCTTGCACCCTGTACTTTAGAAGATTATTGGAAGCTGCGATACATAAATACGCATCCCATGGCAATCAGTGCAAACAGGACAAGCTTGAGAAAAGCCTCTGCAGGCATTCGCGAACCCACCAAATTACCGATCCACATCCCAGCAAATGCAGGCAATAGCGTTGTTATCGAGAAAACGAATACCTTGGCCGTGACAATACCAATTACCCAAAACCCTGAGCTGATCAACGTTCCCGACACAATAAACAGAAGTGCGATCGTGGAACGAAACTCGGAACGCGATTGCCCGATGCCAAGAAGATAGAAGATATAAACCGGCCCATTTATCGAGGTAAGCGCTCCGGTCACACCGGCAAGAAAACCAGTCACCAAACCATATGCAAATCTAACATTTTCCTGAATTGTTACCTGGTAGCCCGATAAGTTGAAAAGCGAAAATGCGACGACAGCGATGCCAAGAATAAATAGCAAGGTCTGATTGTCCAGCGAAGTCAGATACCAGGCACCCACAGCCACACCTGGCAGAAGACATAATAATATTGGAAATGAGGTGCGCAACGCTCCAGCAAATCCCCCGGACCCGATCAACTGACCAATATTGGTGATTGGTTGGACCAATGTGGAAAGAACAATTGCCATTTCTACCGGAACAAAAAACGGCAAAAAGGACATGGTGAACAGGGGCAATCCAAACCCCAATACACCTTTGACAAAACCTGCCAGTAGAAAAATCGTATAGATTGCCAAAACGACCGAGAATTCAAACCCCAGCATTACTCAGACTTCTCTCGCTTCTTCCGGCCACCAAGATGAGCGATAAATAACGTAGTGCGCGGTGTATATTTGTAAGGTTTTTGTTGTCCAGCAGAGCGTCCGAACAGGCTTCGCCACAGACTGTAAATAATGAGAAGCACATGGGCCACCATGATGAAGGTGAACATGGCCGGCGGACCATAGGATTCAATCAGTGAACCAGCAACCGTCGGTGCAACCACCGCACCAACAGCATAAAAGAAAATCAGGGAAGCGCTCATTGCCAGATACTCATCCTGTTTTGCAAAGTCACTCGCGTGAGACGCGCAGATTGAATAAATCGGCAAAGTGGCAAACCCGAAGAGAAAACTTCCCCAAAAGACGAAAGGGATCCCCGCAATCTGATCTATCACCTCCAGTGAAATTGCTCCGCAGATGATAATCGCGAGCACACTAAATCCGATCAATGTGAGTCTTCGACTGAAACGATCAGCGATCATACCAGCAGGCATCTGGGCAACTAGTCCCCCGACGATCGCTAGCGCTAAAAATATCGCCACTTCTTCATTTGTAAGTCCTGATTGCTGAGCATAAACCGGCGCCACCATCCTGAATGAGGCATTGGTTACGCCAACGACTATCACTCCAAGCGCTGCAAGGGGTGAAAGCGTATAAACGAAAAACGGCTTGAAGCTCTGCGTTTTCGGCAAGGCAGGCATTGTCGCCTGTGTGAGTGCCAGTGGCAGCAGAGCCAGACAGGCCAACACGGCGATAATGTTGTAAGATATGTAGTGGGCAGGCGTAAGTCCGGCGATTATCAGCTGGGACAACAACGTTCCACTCATATCCACCATTCGGTAAATAGAAAAAACAGTGCCGCGGTTTTCGTTGTTGAGTTTCGATTGAAGCCAGCTCTCGATCACGGTGTAGGCGCCGGCAACAGCAAAGCCCGAACCAATACGCAATATCATCCAGAACCAGGGTTGCTCATATACCGGATGCAAGACAATCCCGATTGTGGAAATTGCCGCCATTACAGCAAACGCTCTGGCATGACCTGCCCGCACCACCACGTATGGGCTCAACACACATCCAAGAAAAAATCCGATAAAATGCGCGGAACCCAGGTAACCGATTTGAGTAGGTGAAAAATTGAGCACCAGACCCGAAAGCGCATCAAGCGGGCCTAACGACCCAGACCCGATCTGTACAAACAAGACCGAAACCAGAAGCGCAGACAGTGAAATTATGAGCCGCACGGTACCGTGCCTTTATTCATTGAGAAACATTGCTTGGTTGAGACTCAAGCGAAGCTCACGTTACTCCTATCCCCATAATTTGCAAGCAATAGTACAAACACGCTGACTACAACATGTTTCACTGAATTATCCTGGCATTTTCGGGAACTTTTTCAATGAATCATCCATTGGTGTTGTCGGTACAGCACTGTCGCAAAATACGTTGACCTGCGGTTGAATGAGTTCTTTTTGATCCAGGGTCCCTGCACGCACACCAATCACACCCTCTCTTGACGTGTTTTTCCCGAAAACCTGTGAACCGCAATTGCTGCAAAACAATTTTGTCAACGTCGAACCGCTGTCAGCAGGATGTTGAAAACTCGACGTGGATCCGTTTATCTCCAGCGCATCCTCAGGAATGAAAATCATACTGCCATGCACTGATCCGGTTGCCTTTTGACAATCACTGCAATGGCAATTGATAATCATCTTGATGTCTGTGTCTGCCTTATAGGTAATTTCTCCACACAAACACGATCCGCTCAACTCAGTCATATTCTCCTCCTTGGAATCTGGTGTTCAGTTGAAAAATGCCGGTCCCATTTTCTTGGCAGCTGATATCAGGTAATCACGCCGTTCCAGTGCTTCTTTCATACTCAGTCGTTGTGTTGGCGCATGAAAAGCAATCGAAGCACAATACCGGTTGAATTCATCAGTCACAGGTACTGCGACCGCTATCATCCCCTGCATGAATTCTTCATTGTCTACTGAGTATCCTTGTTTTGATATCTGATTTAGCTCCTTAAGGAAGTCATCACTGTTATCAAATGTATTTGGTGTAAGCGGGTGCAACGTAAGGCCCTTCACAAAAGCCTTCCGAAGAGATGGCTTCATACTTGCAATAAAGGTCTTGCCACTGGCAGTACAATGAAATGGAACATGGCTTCCAACAGGCAATTGTATTCTGAACGGCCAATCCGTTTCCACCCTGTCGAAATATTCCATGCCGTCATCTTTAGGTATTGCCAGGTTGACAGTCTCTCCCACATTCCTGGCAACCTCCAGCAACACCTGACGCACAGAACTCTGGCTTCTGGCGTTAAAGAGTATGCCGGAGGCAAGATTCTTCAGTCGCGGACTGGCTTGAAGTCGTTTGCCCTTAATTTCTTGAATTATGAACCCCTCTGCCTCAAGCGTGTTACACAGTCTGTGAATCGTTTGCTTGGGAAGACCAATATGGGCGTTGATCTCTGTCGGCGTCATCGGCTTGTCGGATTTTCCAAGCACTTCTAAAATCATCAAAGTTCTGAGGTTTGTTGGAATTCGCACTCCATTTTCCATCTCAAACTACCCTCCAAATACATTTTCCAATGCACAAGCGATCAAATGACATAAAGTATTAGCAAACCTTACATTCTCACTTGTGGATATTCAAAAACAACAATTGTTTCGTCAAAAAATTGAAACATTTCTCCCCAATGTCCCTTGCGCACTGACGAAATTCATGCTCATAATTGAATAACGGGACAAAAAGTCTCATTTTTTGATCGTTTTGTCCAGTGCTTAGGGGTTAAAAAGTTTGGAATTTGATTTTATCGTAGTTGGAGCCGGTTCTGCCGGTTGTCCATTGGCAAACCGGTTATCTGAGGATGGCCGGTACAGTGTTGCGCTTGTGGAAGCAGGCAGCAAGGACACAAATCCCTGGATTCATGTCCCCGTCGGCTACTTTAAAACAATGGGTAACCCGAGAACCGACTGGTGTTATCAGACTGAAAATGATGACGGAATAAACGGGCGCTCAATTCCATGGCCAAGGGGCAAAGTGCTTGGCGGATCAAGCTCAATCAACGGTTTGTTGTATGTGCGTGGTCAGGCAGAGGACTTTGATGGCTGGCGTCAATTGGGTAATGCCGGCTGGGGTTGGGACGATGTCCTGCCCTATTTCAAAAAATCGGAAAGCTGGGAAGAAAAAAGCGGCGAAGACCGTGGCTTTGATGGACCATTGAATGTGTCCCCTACCCGTTTGAAGCGCGAAATTGTCGATGCGTGGATCGATTCGGCAGTTGCGGCCGGGTACAAGGAAAACGAAGATTACAATAACGGAGACCAGGAAGGCGTTGGATATTTCCAACTAACTGCCAAAAATGGTCAGCGTTGTTCTTCTGCAGTTGCCTATTTGAAACCCATCCGTAACAGAGAAAATCTCAAAATTTTCACCGATTCCCAAGCCGAGAAACTCATTCTGGATGGGAAAAGGGTCAAGGGCGTAAAGATTCGTCAAGGTGGACCTAAAGGTGAGCTCATCGATATTACAGCCCGTCATGAGGTTGTCTTATCCTCTGGAGCAATCGGTTCTCCACAGCTACTAATGGTTTCAGGCGTTGGTCCTGCCGACCAGCTTGGTGATAATGGCATTGACGTTGTGACCGAGTTGTCTGGTGTGGGACAGAACCTTCAGGATCATCTCCAGGCCCGACCGGTTTACAAAGTGAACGTGCCTACTATCAACACAGAAGTGGGCAACATTTTCAAGCAGGGTCTGATTGGTCTTGAGTACCTCCTGTTCCGGACAGGTCCAATGACAATGGCCGCAAGTCTGGGAACGGGCTTCTTGAAGACCCGCGAAGATCTGGCAACGCCGGATATTCAATTCCATATCCAGCCATGGAGCGCCGATAGCCCTGCTGAGGGAACACATAAGTTTTCGGGCTTCACAGCGTCCGTACTCCAGATGCGCCCTGAAAGTGCGGGTCACCTTGAGCTCGTTTCGAATGACATGAGGGTGTATCCAAAAATTCACCCCAATTATCTCGCCACCAAGCTGGATTGCGACACTTTGGTGGAAGGTCTGAGAATATCGGACAGAATAACCAAGCAGGCACCGTTGAAAGATATCATTATTGGTCATCACAGCCCTGATGGCGCACTGGATTATGACGACTATGACGCAGTTCTGGATTGGGCGAGGAGCAACTCTACCACAATTTATCACCCTACCGGCACTTGCAAAATGGGCCAGGATAAAAACGCGGTTGTTGATGAAAGACTAAGAGTACGCGGGCTTGACGGAATAAGAGTAGCTGACTGCTCAATCATGCCGATTATCACATCCGGAAATACTAATGCACCCGCAATTATGATCGGCGAGAAATGCTCCGCCATGATGTTGGAGGATGCACAATGAAAAAAATTACTTTGATTAAGACCGACAAATCTGTTGGTAATACAAAGCATAAAAATGGGGGCTTGGAGACCAATGTTTGAATTAATGGCGGAATACCCGCTTATTGATACCGTTTTAGATTACGGCAAGATCATCATTGCTGACATCGTTTTGTCCGGTGACAATGCACTCATTATTGGCATGGCGGCAGCTGGCCTTGCACCAGAACTTAGAAAACGCGCCATTATTTTTGGCATGGTCATCGCTGCCGTATTGCGAATTGTATTCGCGGTCATCGCAACAAAACTGCTCGGGATTCCGGGCTTGCTGCTGGTTGGCTCGCTTCTTCTGTTTTATGTGTGCTGGAGCCTCTACCGGGAAATCCGCGAACACCGGGAAGAAGAAGCTGTTGACGCAATGGAGGTCGCCGAAAACCTTGAAGAAGGATATCAAGGTAAACCTCGACGCACTTTGAAGCAGGCACTTATTTCCATCACCATCGCTGACGTTTCCATGTCTCTGGACAACGTGCTTGCAGTGGCAGCGATTGCAGACGGCGATTCAACTAAACTGGTTGTTGGTCTGGGTTTGGCAATTTTGCTGATGGCCTTTGCTGCGACCTTAATCATGAAACTTTTGACCAGATATCCATGGATTTCCTGGGCGGGACTGATAGTGTTGTTATACGTTTCCGCCGAGATGTTCTATCGAGGTATCTTTGATGAGGCAAACGGGATACTCGGCTACCTGACCAATTCGGGGATAATCGGGTGAAATTTGGCAGGTACTCCTGTCATGAAATTGTGGTGAACAAGCATCATCCTCACGCCTTCGGTGGGGGTTATATGGTGTCACTACAAACAGTTCGAAGGGAAAAGACAAAAGGGAGGAATACCATGTCTATTCTATCAAAAGTAACGAAACTTGCTGCTGGTTCCGCAGTGGCACTTTCATTGACTGCGTCAGCAGCTTTTGCTGAAACAGTAATCCGCATCCAGTCAGTGCTTCCAGCAAAGGCTGATGAGGTGTTCATGCTGAATGAATTCGGCAAGGACGTAGCCGCACTAACAAACGGCGAAGTGAAGTTCGAAGTACTGCCTGATGGGGCGGTTGCTGCTAAGAACAACATTCTTGACGCTGTAGACAAAGGCCTTGTGGAAGCTGGCTTTGCTTGGACACACTATTGGTCAGGTAAGCATCCAGCAGCTATGCTGTTTGGTTCACCTGTTGCTGGTGCCGGCGTTGGCATCGACAACATCGCGTTCCTGTCATGGTTCCAGTATGGTGGTGGTAAAGAGCTTTACGACCAGCTTTGGGACGAAATGGGCATGAATGTGAAAGGCTTCATGCTACAGCCAGTGGGTCCAGAAGCTTTGGGCTGGTTCAAAGAGCCAATCACTTCAATGGACGACTTCCGCAAGTATCGCTTCCGCACACCTCCAGGCATCCCAGGTCAGACATATAAAGACATTGGTGTTGCTTCTGTTGCTATGGGTGGTGGTGACATCCTGCCAGCGCTTCAGAACGGTACAATCGATGCTGCTGAATGGTGCTGCCCGAAGCCTGACTCTGTGTTTGGTTTCCAGAAGGTGCTTAAGCACTATTACCTTCAGGGCTTGCACCAGGTTGTTGTGAATGCGGACCTTTACCTCAATCGTGATGTATATGATGCACTTACACCACTGCAGCAAAAAGCTATCGAAGTTGCTGCTAACGCTTCTCTGTCAAAAGCAATCTCTTACCGTATCTATGAAAACGGTAAAGCGCTTAAAGACCTGACAGAAAACCATGGTGTTATTCTTCATGACACACCAGCTGACTACTTCCCAGCATACATGAATGCTGCACGCGCTTCTCTTGAGAAAAACGCTGCCGAAAACGCATTCTTTGCTAAGGTTTGGCAGTCACAGAAAGACTTTGCTGCAATCGCAGTTCCTTTCTGGGCAGGTGCTCAGGCATCAAACGCTTCACTGGGTAAAGCATTTGCTGACTCAGTAAAATAAGCTTTTGTTTCAAGCGGTGGCAGTTCATCTGCCACCGTTTCCTTCCCCATTCATAATTATCGGAATAAGGTAGGTTCTCCGGTAATTCTGTATTTGGAAGAATAATAAAGCAAATAACTTAAACATCAGGGGAGGTACATCATGGCTGAAGAAGAGATTCCAGAGAATTTGGATATCACAGACGAGTCGATTGCTGAAAGGAGAGCCGAAGCTCCGGGTGAAACGCCTGAAGATATGACCTCCTGGCAGCGTCCGATAACCGCGGCCATCGATGTTCTGAACCATTGGGTCGGTCGTATTACCTGCCTGATCCTGGTTCCTTTGATCTTTGTTATGATCTACGAGGTTGTATCCCGAAAGGCATTCGGTGTTCTGGCGGGCTATGGCATGGACGATGTGGCAAGATCTCTTGGATTAGGTCCCACACTCTGGGCCTTCGACATTTCGCGAATGTCTGGCGGTGTGTTCTTTATGCTGGCTTCAGCCTACGCCTTGATGCGGGGTGTTCATATCAGGGCTGACTTCCTGTATCGAAACTGGACCCCCAAAACACAGGCAACCGTTGATGCAACGCTTTATCTGGCGTTTTATTTCCCCGCCATGTTGTTCTTCTCATGGGCAGCGTTTGATTTCTGGCTAGGTGCTTTCGAATCTGGCGAGCGTGCCGGTGACTCAACCTGGGCACCTATACTCTGGCCTGCCCGATTGGCAATGCCTGTCGGTGCATTCTTGCTGTTCTTGCAAGGTTTCCCGGAGCTTTTCCGTTGCTTCCATCAGATGGGCAAGGAACGCGAGGCCAAGTTTGTCAGAATTCTGATACCTTATTTCATCGCGTTGGCTGTTGCGTTCTACTTCGTGTATTTCCAGGCCGATCTTGCAAAAGAGGCAGCACGGGCATTGCGTCGTGAGCAGGAACTGACAATGATGCAGTCCCTGGCCCTGTCACTGAAAGGCACATTTTCCGGCAGCAGCATGTTCAGTTTCCTGGACATCTCCAAGCCGACAATTGGTCTGTTAATGCTGGCGGCGATGCTATTCTCAATCTTCGTCGGTTTCCCTATCTCGTTCACACTAGTCTTCTTGGGCTTCGTGTTCGGCTCATGGGGCAGTAGTTCTGGACTGACAAGCTATCTACTGACATTGAAAACCGATGAAACCATGTTGAGTACACAGCTTGTGGCTGTGCCCCTCTTCATCTTCATGGGTATCATGATGGAAAAGGCAGGGCTCATGGAGAGGCTGTTCAATTCCATCCAGATGATGATGTCCAAGACACGAGGTGCGTTGTTCATCGCGGTACTGATCGTTTCCACGATCTTTGCTGCCGCAACGGGCATTGTGGGTGCATCTGTGACAATTCTCGGCATTATGGCTGCCCGCACCATGAACAAGTCAGGCTACGATGTGAGACTGGCAGCCGGCACCATTACAGCTGGCGGAACATTGGGTATTTTGATCCCGCCATCAATCATGCTGATTGTTATGGGCCCGGTTCTTGAGAAAGATGTTATCGCCCTATTCCAGGCAGCGATTATTCCGGGCATCATGCTTGCGGTCCTGTACATGATTTACTCAATCGGCCGCTGCATGATCAATCCGTCTCTCGGCCCAATTCTGCCGCCGGAAGAACAACCGGATACATCACCATATTATCTCATTGAAGTACTGGCTGTGCTCGGTGCAATCATTGCGTTGATCTGGCTGATGTTTGTAGGAACCAATAGCGGCTTCTTCGGCATACCGCTGGCAGGTCTATTTGTACCCGTTCTATGGTTTGCAGGCATGGTCTTCGTGTACCGTTGGGTTCGCGAAAATAAGCCAGGTGGCTTCTACTTCTCAGACCTCTGGGCTGAATTCTTCCTGGGTCTGGTGCCTCCGACAATCCTGATTGCATTTGCATTGGGTTCAATCCTTGCCGGTTGGGCAACACCGCCTGAGGCCGCAGCCTGTGGTGCGTTTGGTTCAATCGTATTGTCCGTAGGTTACCGCAAGTTCAGCATACCGGATTTCTATGATGCACTAATCAAGTCTCTGGAAATCACAGTGTTGATCATGTTCCTCGTGGCAGCATCCAACTACTTCGGCGCGGTTTTCTCAGAACTGGGAACACCTAAATTCCTGACTGAAGTATTGTTGAGCTACGATCTGTCGGTGATCACAATGCTGATCCTGATTATGGCATTGATCTTCCTGCTGGGTTGGCCTTTGGAATGGGTGCCGATCGTAGTGATCATCATCCCGATCCTGGTCCCACTCCTCGTTGATTTGAACATCAACCTGATCTGGTTCGCGATCATGGTGGCGGTGAACCTGCAAACTGCCTGGCTGTCTCCACCGGTCGCGTTATCGGCCTACTTCTTGAAAGGGGTAGTACCGGAATGGGATCTGAAAGACATTTACTTTGGCATGATGCAGTTCATGGTAATTCAGGTAATAGGCTTGATCTTCATCTTCCTGATACCAGGCATCGCTCTGTGGTTACCGGATTATCTGTCCACCGGAAGTGAGGTCGGTTTCTTCGGGTATACAATATTCGAAAACAACTAGTTTTCTGACGATCTAAAGAGCCCCCGTTCCAGCAATGGACCGGGGGCTTTTGTTTGACTTGAAATAGTCGGTCTCTTGCGATTTACGCTGAATTCATTCCATGCTAGGTCCCGCATGAACACAGGATACCAGTTACCAGAATGACAAAGACAGACACCTCAGGCCTTACTCAACTAGGTTCTAACACCGAAATCCCGCAATCCCCTGAAGAGGCCGTTCTTGAACGGGTTGCAAATTCACAAGGTGAAACCAATTTCCTGGTGCGGTTTACAGCACCCGAATTCACTTCATTGTGTCCCATGACTGGACAGCCTGATTTTGCCCATCTGGTGATAGACTATGTACCTGATCAATGGATGGTGGAATCCAAGTCTTTGAAATTGTTCCTGACCTCCTTCAGAAATCACGGAGCCTTCCATGAGGATTGCACTGTCGGGATCGGAAAAAAGCTGGTGGAACTACTGGAGCCACGCTGGTTGCGAATAGGCGGTTACTGGTATCCAAGGGGCGGTATTCCAATCGATGTTTTCTGGCAAACCGGGGCTCCGCTGCCCGATGTTTGGTTGCCTGAACAGGGTGTACCAACCTATAGAGGGCGAGGATAGGCGATTATCCACCCAAAACCTTAGTTTCAAGGGGTTGAGATGCAAACCAATACTGGACAATTCGGTCGACTCTGGATAAAAGCGCAATTTAGTGAGGGTCAAACATAATTCGACCATAAAAATCGTCTTGTGCATAAGCCGGAAATATCCGCAGTCAATCAGACACAGTAATAAAGGGCAACAGCGTGACAACCTTTGATAAAGTCGCAGATATCATTTCTGATACCAGTGAAATCCCACGTGAAGACATCACACCGGAAAGCCACACAATTGATGATCTAGGCATTGATAGCCTTGATTTTCTGGACATCGTATTTGCTATTGATAAAGAGTTCGGAATCAAGATTCCGCTAGAAAGCTGGACTCAGGAAGTGAATGACGGAAAAGCTTCTACCGAAGAATATTTTGTCATGAAAAATCTTTGCAGCAAAATCGACGACCTTGTACAAGCCAAGGGCTAATTTGCTCTATCATAGAATTTGCCAACCCCCGAATTCGGGGGTTTTTGCGTATTTTAAGGGAAAGAAATGCAGCTTGAATATTTTCAGATGATCGACAAAATTCCTTCGGTTGATCTTGATGCAAAAGTGCTGAATGCCACATCAGTGGTTCCCGATGAAAGCCCGGTGTTTGAGGGGCATTTTCCGGGCCATCCATTGGTTCCTGGCGTCCTCATGATCGAGACTATGGCTCAAGCATCCGGCATCCTTATCATGCACACAATTGACTTTGCCAAAATCCCACTTCTAGCAGGTGTAAAGGAAGGAAAGTTACGCGATTTTGTCGGCCCAAAAACAGAACTGGAAATTAAAGCAGAGATCGAGCATGAAGGTTCTGGATTTGCAGTAACAAAAGCTGAAATTCGCTCAAAGGGTAAACGCGTTGCAAATGCGCAGCTCACATTTACCATTATGCCGTTCCCTGCCCCTGAACTACAGGATACTATCAAGGCTCAGGTTGCGGAGATGAAACGTTAAGCCTATTTTATATCGTAAGATTCTAAGGCTTGAAATTAACGCCTAACCATTTGGATATGCAGATTATGTCCGCAGAAAAAAAACAAGTTGTAATCACCGGCATCGGACTAGTGTCTTGCTACGGTGAAGGTGCAGAAAACCACTGGAACCTGTTGGGGGGTGACAAAGCCCCTGCCCCGATTGTAGCCCACGAAACAGTACCGCCCTATGGTGTGCATCCGCTTCCGGAAATGGACTGGGCGCTGCAGATTCCACGCAAAGATCAACGCCAGATGGAAAACTGGCAAAGATTGGGAACCTATGCCGCGGGTTTGGCTCTTGATGATGCCGGTCTCAAGGGTGATGAGGACATGGTTTCCACAATGGATCTTGTTGTGGCCGCTGGCGGTGGTGAACGTGACATTGAAACTGATGAATCCATTCTTCAGGATGCAGTAGCAAGCAATGACCGTGAGCGGGTTCTTCTGGATCGCCTGCCGTTTGATTTACGCCCCACACTTTTCCTGGCGCAGCTTTCAAATCTGCTGGCTGGCAATATCTCGATCGTGCACAAGGTTACAGGTTCTTCGCGCACCTATATGGGTGAAGAGTCTGCCGGTGTAACAGTAATACAGAACGCCGTGGCTCGTATCGCATCCGGCACAAGCACGCACATGCTGATCGGCGGGTCCTACAATGCTGACCGACCTGACGCCCTTCTTCCACATGTCTTGGGTCATTTCCTCTATCAGGATGGTGACGAAGGTATTCAGGCAAGACTTTCCAATGGCGGCGGCATGCGATTGGGAAGCGTCGGCGCATTCCTGGTGTTGGAAGAAGCCGAACACGCAAAGGCCCGAGGCGCTCAAGGGTATGCCAAATTGACTGGAGTTTCATCTGACCTTGGCAAGCGCGATGGCGAGAATGCCCAATCACGCATGGATCGTATGATGGAAAATCTGGATGGCACACCAGATGCCGTTATCTCCGGAGCTACAGGCGTTCCAGCCGCAACAGAATTCGAGCTCGACTACATCAGGTCGAAGTTTGGTGAAGACATGGCTATTCGTGCTTATCAGACCCTTATCGGGCATCCGCTCGAAGCCAGTTTCCCCACAGGTGTAGCTTTAGCAGCCTTAGCTCTGAAAAATAATGGGTTCTACGCCCCATTTGAAGAACAGGAAGTTGCAGCTGAAGGCGACGTTTCCAAGATTCTTGTGACATCCATTGGCCATGGTTTTGGTGAAGGATTTGCAATGGTTGAAAAGATATAGGTGTAAAGACATGACAAAATACACAGATCACAAAGGCCGGCCAATTATTGCAGTAACTGGAATGGGTGCGGTTTCTTCACTTGGCCGAGGATTGGAAGATAACTGGAATGCTTTGACTTCCGGACAATCCGGCATCCATCAGATCAAACGTTTTTCAACCGACGGCCTCAGCACACGCATTGCAGGCACCGTGGATTTCATGGAGCCGGAAGAAATTTCTGCACCTGGCATTTCCTTCGCAATGGCAGATGCCACCACAGAGGAAGCTGTGGCACAGGCGGGTTTCGGCAAAGATGGCTTTCCCGGACCACTTTTCTTTGCAGCGCCTCCGGTGGAACTTGAATGGCAACATCGTTTTGAGTTGGTAAGCCGCTCGGAAAACGGTGAAATGGGTTATGAGCGACTGCTCACATCTGCTCAGGAACACAAACAGGAAAACATGCACAGCCTCATTCAATTGGGCACAATCGCTTTCCGTTTGGCTGAGAAATATGAAACCCGTGGACTTCCAATTTCTCTTTCTACAGCCTGCGCATCTGGCGCAACAGCGCTTCAACAAGGAATAGAAGCTATCCGCAGAGGCGAAGCAGAAGCTGCCCTTTGTGTGGCATCTGACGGGTCTGTAACTGCCGAGGGCTTAATCCGGTTTTCTTTGTTGTCTGCGCTGACTACAGCAAACAATGAGGCACCTGAAAAAGCTTCACGACCGTTTTCAAAGGATAGAAGCGGGTTTGTAATGTCAGAAGGTTCAGCGGCACTTGTGTTGGAATCTCTTGAGCATGCCACCAATCGCGGTGCCAATGTTCTTGGAATAATTCGCGGTGTCGGAGAAAAGGCAGACAGCTTCCACAGAACCCGTTCAAGCCCTGACGGCGCACCAGTTATTACAGCCATTTCGAATGCCATCAAAGACGCTGATGTGAACGTAGAAGAAATCGACTACATCAACGCTCACGGCACCTCCACGCCTGAGAATGATCGCATGGAGTACAATTCTCTACACGCTGTATTCGGTGACGAAATCCACAACACGCCGATTTCTTCTAATAAATCCATGATTGGCCATACACTGACAGCAGCCGGTGCCATAGAAGCGGTATTCTCGTTCAAAACCATGCTGGAAGGTGTGATACCACCTACTATCAACTATGATACGCCAGATCCGGATATTCCACTGGACGTGGTACCAAATGAAAAACGTGATGCGGATGTGTCAACCATCCTATCCAATTCATTTGGTTTTGGTGGGCAAAACGCATGTCTTGTATTCGGACGCGAAGTAGCTTAACCACTGCCCAACACTAATTGATTTCTGGGGACTGTTTTGCGCGCACTTCAACTTGTATCGGAACGTGAAGTAAAAATCATGGATGTACCCGAGCCGGAAGCTCCTGGCATGGGTGAAGTCCAGTTTAAAACCAAAGTAGTTGCCTTGAACCACATTGATGTGTGGGGCTGGCGCGGCATGGCATTTGCCAAGCGCAATCTACCCATGACAGTTGGCGCTGAAGCCTCCGGAGAGGTGACTGCTATCGGGCCCGGTGTCACCGGCTTCAAAGTTGGTGATCTGGTTTCAATTTACGGCGCACCCACTTGTGGTGTCTGCAGTGCTTGCCGCGCGGGATGGGATAATCATTGTGAGCATCCCAAAGGTGTCCACGGTTTCCATCTGGATGGCTATGCGCAAGAGCTTTCAAATATGCCTGCGCGTAATTTGATCAAAGCGCCAATTGGTGTCGACGAGGTCGGTGCTGCGCTGGCACCTGTCACGTTCGGAACTGTTGAGCATATGTTTTTTGACAACGCCAAACTGCAATCAGGTGAAACGGTCCTAATTCACGCAGGTGGATCGGGTATTGGTTCTGCTGCAATTCAATTGGCTAAGAAAATCGGCTGTACAGTAATCACTACAGTGGGTTCCGATGAGAAAATCGAGAAATGCCTGGAACTGGGTGCCGATCACGTAATCAATTACCGGGAAGACCGCTTTGAAGGTGCTGTACGCAAAATCACCCGCAAAAAGGGTGTGGACGTAGTGTTTGAACACGTGGGGAAAGATACCTGGGCCGGATCGCTATTGAGCCTCAGACCTGGCGGACGGCTTGTTACCTGTGGTTCAACCAGCGGTGTTTCTGCAGATACGAACCTTATGATGCTGTTTCAAAGACAACTGCGCCTGATCGGGTCTTTTGGCTGCCGGATGGAAAACCTAGCCAATGCCATGGAAAAAATGGCAAAAGGCATTGTTCATCCAGTGGTAGATACCGAACTGGAGTTTGGGGACATCCAAACAGCGCTTGAACGCATGGAAAGCAGGAAGGTGTTCGGTAAGATCATTATGCGGGTAAGTGATGATTGATGCTGCAGTCTGAGAGGTCTGGCTAACGATCAATATGGAACCTTTCATTCGAAAAACATATGTTTTGTTTCGCAACCTGCGAGATTGGGTGATTGCGCAACTGTTTTTTGGTTTCATAGCCATATTGAAATTATTTCCTGCCGACAGCGCTATCTGGTTTTGCGCAGAAGCCGCTCGGGGTTTGGGGATGTGGTATCCCAGAACCAAGATGGCACGGGAAAACCTGAAACTTGCCTTTCCAGAAAAATCCGATGAAGAGATTGAAGAAATCCTCCGCGAGATGTGGGCAAATCTCGGGCGCGTGGCAGCTGAATACGTATATCTCGACAAGATATTCGATATTGATGAAGACGATCAAAGCAAGGGGCGTGTTGAAATCACCGGCGGCGAGAACTTTCATGCGATGAAAGATCATGAGGGTCCAGCAATTTGCTTCACTGGACACACCGGCAATTGGGAAATCTTGCCAATCGCTTCTGCAGCCTATGGATTGAATATCACTGCCCTTTTCCGTCCGCCAAACAACAAATACATGGCCAAACGGGTTCTGTCGGCTAGAACCACTTCCATGGGACACCTTGTTCCTTCAAAGGCAGGCGCATCATGGGCCCTGGCTAGTGCCATGGATGAAGGGCATAAAGTTGGCATGCTGGTAGATCAGTTCTTTTCCAGAGGGGTGGAGATAGATTTTCTCGGACGCCAAACTATGGGCAATCCCCTACTCGCCAAATTGGCAAGGCAATATGATTGCCCGGTTCATCCAGCCCGTTGCGTGCGCTTGCCTGGAGGTCGCTTCCGCATCGAAATCGAACCGGCTCTGGATATACCAAAGAACTCGGATGGCAGTATAGACGTTCAGGCCCTGACCCAATCCGTCAATGATTGCGTTGCCCGTTGGGTACGGGAAAACCCAGAGCAATGGTTGTGGCTGCACAAAAGATGGCGCCCAAACTTCATGGCCAAACGGGCTGAAAAGCTGAAAAAGAAAAAGCGCTCAACTTAGGAGCGCTTTGCAATGTTATAAGGCATAAGCATTTCTAGTGCACAATATGTACACGGAAATTACCTCGACCATTCCTTTGAACAAGATTGAACAAGGCTCTCGCATTGCCTGGTGCCAGACGTATGCAACCGTGGGATGCTGGTCTGCCCAAACGCTTCACGTAATTTGTCCCGTGAATGGCATATCCACGATAAAAGAAAATCGAATGAGGCATAGGTGAACCATGATATTTCTTGGAATAATATTCACGGTGCATGCGCGTCACACCCCAGCGACCGGTGGGTGTTCGGTACCCACTTCTACCTGAAGAAATTGGCCACGAATATCTTAGCTTTCCCCCTTGATAAACCCTCATTTTCTGTTGAGACAGATCTATCCTCGCCTCTATTCGAGCTGCATTTGCATTCGAAATCATCGCACCCATTACAAGTGCAACCGCCATTATAAAAACTCTCATTTTGAACTCCCTTACTACCCGGTTTTTATAATTATGAGGGTAATTCTATTACAAGTTGCATGATTATTCAAAATCCAAGATCAATTCCCGCTATGCATAATCTAAACATGATTAATACTTGAGCCTGAACACCGCATATCTCAAAGCTTATCCCAGATGCTTCTGAGCCTTGTTTATACCTGATCCTGTCGCTATAGCTTGCACTCTACGACCCAAATATTACGGTTTGAACAAATCATGAGCGTATCCAAGAAGATTAAAGCCTTTACCCCTCCCGACATTACCGCGATGAAAGGCAATGAGCCCATCTCATGCCTCACCGCCTATACAACGCCGGTTGCCAAAATGATCAATGAAAGCGTTGAGTTGGTATTGGTGGGTGACAGTGTGGGTATGGTCATGCATGGACTGCCAAATACGCTCGGTGTCACAATGGACATGATGATTTTGCATGGTAGAGCCGTCCGTCGCGGGCTTACTCGCCCTCTCCTGGTGATGGACATGCCGTTTGGTTCTTATGAAGCTAGCAAGGAACAGGCTTTTCACAATGCGCAGCAGTTGATGCGTGAAACCGAATGTGGCGCAGTAAAGCTCGAAGGTGGAGAAATGATGGCCGACACCATTTCCTTCCTGGTAGATCGTGGCATTCCGGTTATGGCGCATATCGGTCTTACACCCCAATCTGTAAACAGTTTTGGCGGTTACAAGACCCAAGGCACAGGTGATGATGCAGACCGCATCAAAAATGATGCATTATCTGTCCAACAAGCAGGCGCATTCAGCGTTGTCTGTGAGAAAATCCCTGATCCCCTCGCCCGGGAAATTACGAACATGATACAAATCCCGACAGTTGGTATCGGTGCATCTGCTCATTGTGACGGTCAGATCCTCGTGATTGACGATATGCTTGGCATGTTCACGGACTTCAAGCCAAAGTTCGTGAAACGTTATGCAGATCTGGGTGAGCAAATCCGGCAGATGGCTGCGGAGTACAGCGCGGAAGTAAAACAGCGGAAATTCCCTGCCCCCGAGCATGTATATGACTACGCCGGTGACTAGTGAGTAATTCAATAGCATGACAATGAAGGTTTATCGAACTGTTCAGAACATAAGAGAGGCAGTTGACCGGTTCAGCCGCAATGGCCAAACGACTGCACTCGTACCAACAATGGGAGGGCTCCATGCGGGCCACTTAAGCCTTGTGGAAATTGCAAAGAAAACAGCTGACAAAGCTGTTGCCTCTGTTTTCGTCAATCCCAAACAATTCAATAATGCCGATGATTTGAGAAATTATCCCCGAGACGAAATGGATGATTTCGACAAATTGGAAAAGGCCGGGATAGACGTCATTTACGCACCCGACGATACAGAAATGTATCCCACCGGATTTGCCACCAATGTGGCGGTAGATGCTTCGAGCAATATTTTATGTGATGCCCACAGGCCAGGTCATTTTGATGGTGTTGCAACCGTGGTCAGCAAGTTATTCCTGCAAACTGGAGCGGATTATGCCGTTTTCGGTGAAAAGGACTTCCAGCAGCTTTTCATCATCAGGAAACTGGTAAATGACCTGAACATCCCAATACAAATTGTTCCTGCTAAAACAATTCGCGAACCAGACGGACTTGCCATGTCATCGCGAAACCTGAACCTGGACAGGGAAGCTAGGAAGATAGCACCAGAACTGTTTAAAGCGATGAAGGAAACGGCAGAAGCAATCAGGAACAGTGCCGACATTAAGAAAACCTGTGCTGATGCTATAAATGGATTGCAAGATCAACACGGCTTTAAGGTTGAATATTTCGAAGTCCGTAATGAATATGATCTTGAATTTGCAGATATGTATGAAGGGCAGCTTAGATTGTTCGCAGCAGCCTGGTTGGGCGGTGTTCGCCTAATAGATAATCTCGAGATTTAGACATCGATGTGAAGCTGAGCGTCTAATCCAGACCCAGAATTTTCGACGTCTTGGCTACCATGTTCAACTCAAACTCATGAAATTCACGGTCACTCAGCGAAATGTCTTGCATAAACGCCAGAATATCACGCTTCTGTTCCAGTGACAGGCTTCCCAACAGCTTCATCATAGATGCATCATATACGGGATCTTTGAACGCAGAGAGCACATTTTCTTCAAAGCTGTTTAGCTCGTCTTCCCTGACACCCAGATACTTTTCAATGATGCTGCGATAGACATGTATCTCTTCATCGCGCACACGACCATCAACCTGAATTACTTTGTAAAGTAATACGCCGATCGCAAGACGCGACTCATCAACATCCAACCGAATGCTTTGATCGCCCCCGCTACCAAGCATATTTAGAAATTTGCCCGCGTCTGAATACAAAACTCTCGCCCCTAATAGTGCACGACCTATACCAACGGTCATACAAGCACTGATATCATCCCAACTTGCCCAGTTGCCCCTACGTAAGATAATATTTTGGATAATGCAAGTAACAAAAAACGACCAATCCACATGATAGGTCGTTTTGTGAAAAAAACCAAACTATTTGGTAAAAAACTGAACCCGGTACGCAATACCTTTTCCGGGATATTAGGCATTCAGCTGTTGCCTGGAGCGAAATTAGCCAAACTTTGTAAACACCCGGTTAGAAATCAGTTACTCAAAACTTAAGATTCGCGTTTTTTTGCCCTTTCTTTCAAAATTTTTTCCAAAAAATAGACAAAAGCCGCGTGAACTGCCGGTGAGCTCTTTTCAAGGTTGAAAATTTAATATAAAGAAATCTTTATATCGTAATATAATCAAGAATCTTACTCAGGACGGTATAAATGAGCGATCCCCTAACCCGCCTTATCAATGAAAAGGGAATTCTCCTCGCCGATGGCGCCACAGGGACCAACCTGTTTGGAATGGGATTGGAAGCAGGTGCTGCACCGGAACTATGGAACGTCGATAAACCGGACAATATACGCCAGCTCCATCAGGGGTTTATCGATGCCGGATCAGATGTCATCATTACGAACTCATTCGGCGGTACACGTCACCGTCTCAAACTGCATGACGCGCAAGACCGGGTGTATGAACTGAATAAAAGAGCAGCGGAAATAGCCCGTGAAGTGGGAGAGACTGTCGAACGGCAGATAATTGTAGCTGGATCAGTTGGCCCAACCGGTGAGCTGCTGGCACCATTGGGTGAACTGACTTACGAGGAATGCGTCACCTCCTTTAAAGAGCAAATGGAGGGATTGCGGGATGGCGGAGCTGATGTCATGTGGATTGAAACCATGTCATCAACCGAAGAAATTCAGGCAGCCGCAGAAGCAGCAAACTCGCTAGAATTGCCCTACGTGGTCACAGCATCATTTGATACTGCCGGTCGAACAATGATGGGTTTATTACCAAGAGATATTCATGGCGTGGTTCAGGAGAATTCGAAACCAGTTGCGGTTGGGGCTAATTGCGGTGTGGGTGCCTCAGACTTGCTGGCATCTGTCCTGGATATGACAGAAGCAGATCCTAATGCGGTCATCGTAGCCAAAGCAAATTGCGGCATTCCTCAAGTTAAGGGGGATAGTGTGGAATATTCAGGCACTCCCGAACTAATGCATGACTATGTGAAACTGGCTATCGACGCGGGCGCTAAAATAATTGGAGGATGCTGCGGCACTTCATGCGAGCACTTGGTTGAGATGCGTAAAGCAATAGACACCCATTCACCTGAAACTCGTCCGGACATTGATTCAATAGAGGCACGAGTAGGTCCACTTGTAAATAAACCGGCAACCGCTAATGACGAGGCCGGTGCGGGGAGAAAAAGAGGACGCCGTAGGCGCGCTTAAGCGTTCACATTCTGCCTTTGTAGTAATGCTTCATGTGAAATTGAATTTGCTCGGTGCAATATCGATTTGCGGCGCCAACGGGACATGCATTCCTGGCTTCGCACCCGGTTTTCATGCAATCAGGGTCTGAGCCAGTTTTTAGATGTGAATAACAGCTCGTGGGATTCAACCCGTTTTTATCTATTGCACCAACAGGACAGCTTGATAAGCAGGGTTTGTCTACGCAACTATCACAAGGGTGATCTTGTGCTTCCGCTTCATTTGGCGCAGATACCAACGACCTCAACGCTTCCATCGGTTCGTCAAACACTAAAACTGCTCTGAAAGCATGCCACAAACCGTAGTCCGGGTGAATGAGAATACCCATCGGGGATGGTTGAACATTCAAAGCCTTGCCTGCAAATTTTTTAAATGGCCAATATGGCTCGTCGAAGGGATAAAGAGCCTTGGAATTGGTGGTAGCTGCCAACTCGTTGACAATCCTTGAAGTCCAACGGTTCATAGGATCAGGCCTACCGTCTGCATATTCGGCTGACCGGGCAAATGGATACCACATCTCAGAGCCCACATTACCGATCAAAATCGCAGATTGTCCCAGCTCCGCATCCGCTGCAGTACGAAAAAGATCTTCCGAGAATTCAAACACACCAAAAGAGGTAAGGCCAAATCTGCTCAGGAACTCACTAAAGAGTTCCTGTGTCACCGATTCTTGAGACGAGTTTTCACTTGGAGACTTTGCCATCAGCATTCAGTCTCCAGGTGTTGTGAACGATTGTATTGCCCACGATCTCCCTGGTACGTGATTCCAGGGCTGGTCCCCTAGTTCAGGTGAACGCGTCGGGCATGGAATCTTTCTTCTCAGAAATGAAGGCTTTTAACTTCGCGTCGATGTCAGGATCAAGCGGAGGTGCTTCGTAGTGTTCCAACCACGCCCGTGCTACCTTATTCGCCCGATCTTCTGCCCGAAGTTTGCCTTCAACTTCCCACTGCTCAAAGGAATTGTTGTCAGCAATGTTTGAAGCATAAAAAGCTGTCTCAAAATTTGATTGGGTATGTTCACAACCCAGGAAATGGTTTCCAGGACCAACTTCGCGAATGGCGGACATCGCTTGCCCGTTTTCACTCATATCCACACCTGCAGCCATTTTTTGCTGTGCAGCCAACTGGTCACAATCCATGACAAATTTCTCAAATGAAGAAACCAGACCTCCTTCAAGCCATCCCGCAGCATGCAGCATGAAGTTGACACCACCAGCCATGGCAGGTCCTAGCGTATTGGCACTGTCATATGCAGCTTGAGCATCGGGCACCTTGGAACCAGTCAATGAACCACCTGAACGGAATGGCAGATTATAACGACGTGCAAATTGTGCTGCCCCCATCAGAACTTGAGCGGGTTCAGGCGTGCCGAAGGCCGGTGCACCGGTTTGCATGGAAATTGATGTGGCAAAGGTACCAAATATTACAGGAGACCCCGGTCTGCATAGCTGTGAGAAAGCAATACCGGCTGTCGCTTCACAAAGCACTTGCGCAAGGGTACCAGCAACGGTCACAGGTGACATGGCACCACCCACAATAAAGGGTGAGACGATCGAAGCCTGATTTGCCCGAGCATACACCTTGAGAGCGCCCAACATTGTGCCATCGAGTGTCATAGGCGAATTACAGTTGATCAAGCTGACAAGTACGCAATTCTGATCGACAAACTCCTCACCAAACAGGATCTTGACCATTTCGACCGTGTCTTCCGCCCTTTCCGGCGCAGTCACAGAGCCCATAAACGGCTTGTCCGAATATTTGATGTGAGAATAAACCATATCGAGATGGCGCTTGTTTACGGCCACATCACATGGTTCACATACTGTGCCACCTGAATGATGCATGGCAGGAGCCATATAGGCCAATTTCACAAAGTTCTGAAAATCTTCGATAGTCGCATACCGGCGCTCACCATCAAGATCACGAACGAATGGAGGCCCATAGACCGGGGCGAACACGGTGTTCTTTCCCCCAATTTCCACATTTCTTTCAGGATTGCGCGCATGTTGAGTGAAAGTAGAAGGTGCCGTCTTCATTAATTCACGGCACAGGCCTTTTGGAAAGTGAACACGCTCGCCTTGCACATCAGCGCCTGCGTCGCGCCACATTTGCAATGCTTCTTCATCCTCTGAAAAGATGATACCTACTTCTTCCATCAGTGTGTCAGCGTTAGCCTCGATAATCTCGACAGCTTCCTGGCTCAATATATCGGTAGGCTCCAATTGCCGATGCACATAAGGCAATGATTGCAACTTCACACCGCTTCTGGCCTGGCGACGTCCGGATGCACCTCCGCCAGAACGTCCACGTCTTCCAGCTCTGGCAGGTTTTCCAGCAGACATTTCTTCTACGCTCATGATCAATTCCTCAAAGACATAGCATGATTATCGTTGACATTCATATGTATGTCCTAGACTTGTTTCAGTCGGTCCCAAAACGCCACCCGCTGGCGCAATTTAGCATCTGAACGCCATGAATACGCGCCAAAATGAAGTGAAATGGAACAAATCACATGCCAGATGACGAAACCATAGAAGCCTACAATCGTGAAGTGAACGCGTATATGGAAATCACTCGGAATGAAGAGCCAGGTGAAGCGTTATCATCCTTCCTAAATCTGATAAATCAGTCAGCACTGCAGGCACATCCAATTCTTGATCTGGGTTGCGGGCCGGCGAATTCATCAAACTTCATGCGTCAGGAAGGCTTTAAAGTTGATCCGGTCGACGCTTCATCAGAAATGGTCGCGCTTGCGAATGCCACTTACGGCATAGGTGCGCGTCTAGGCACATTTGATGAAATTGATTCAACGGACATTTACGGCGGAGTTTGGGCAAACTTCAGCCTTTTACACGCTCCAAAAAGCGAAATGCCTAAACATCTGGTGGCTATTCACAGAGCGCTAAAGACAAATGGAGTTTTCCATATCGCTCTTAAACTGGGAGAGGCTGAAAAGAGAGATCGGCTGGGCCGCATGTACACATATTATTCAGAGCCAGAAATCGTAAATCTGTTGGAAAACAACGGATTTGACGTCGTTTCAGTTCAGACAGGTGAACAGGCAAGCCTGACTGGTGACATGGAACCCTGGATCACACTTCTTTGTCAGCGCATTTAGTGCAAGTCGCAAACGCTCTTGCGCAAGTCGCAAAACTGGAATTGTAATTCCATTTACACTTGCTAAATGGAATCTGAAGCAAAATACGGTTTGCTGTCGTTTTTCTTTGCTGGAATCAGCAATAAATGCGACAAAGTAAAGAGTTACGGTTTTTGGAATACCGGAAATCGTTTGGATATTGGACATCCGGTATACCCGGAATGCTTTGGGAGAAAGCCATGTCTGACGAAGAAGAAATCATCCTGGCGGAACTAGATGACGACGAACTGGTCGCACAGATGCATGACGACCTTTACGATGGTCTGAAAGAGGAAATCGAAGAAGGTGTAAATATTCTGCTTGAGCGCGGCTGGACACCATACGATGTTCTGACAAAAGCGCTTGTTGAGGGTATGAGAATTGTTGGGATCGACTTCAGGGACGGTATTCTGTTTGTTCCCGAAGTGCTTTTGGCTGCAAATGCAATGAAGGCCGGAATGCATATTCTGCGTCCTCTCCTCGCTGAAACCGGCGCTCCCAAATTGGGTTCCATGGTAATCGGAACAGTTAAAGGTGATATCCACGATATTGGTAAGAACCTGGTTGGTATGATGATGGAAGGTGCCGGCTTTGACGTGCACGACATTGGCATCAACTCTGATGTGGACAAATACCTTGATGCAATCGAAGAGCACAAACCGGACATTCTTGGTATGTCAGCCCTTCTGACCACAACAATGCCATACATGAAGGTGGTTATCGATACTATGGTCGAAAAAGGCATGCGCGATGACTACACTATTCTGGTTGGGGGTGCGCCTCTGAACGAAGAATTTGGTGAGGCCATTGGTGCTGATGCATACTGCCGTGATGCGGCTGTTGCTGTGGAAACAGCAAAAGAATTTATGGCGCGTAAGCACAATCAGGCTGCAGCTGGCTAACATCTGCAGTTCTTGATTGAATATTGAAGGCGCCTCGGGCGCCTTTTTATTTGATAACAATATGTTATCAGATTTTATTGAAGTGACGTATGAGAAGCAAAATTTTATGCTGGATGAAAAGCCCACATCAACACTCAGGGTTATTGCATGCGGAATGATCGCACGTGAAGTGATGGCCGTGAACAAGCAGCTAGGCTTTGATCATATTGACCTCAAATGCTTACCTGCATCGTTCCATCATCACCCCGAACACATCGCCCCTGCAATGGATATTGCGATTCAAAGAGCCCGCAAGGAGGGTTACGAGAATATCTTTGTAGGTTATGCAGACTGCGGCACTGGAGGCGAGTTGGACAAGGTGTGCAAAAAGCATGGTGTTGAGCGTATCGAGGGTCCTCACTGTTTCTCATTCTATATGGGAAATCAGACATTTTCTGAAGCTGATGGCGATTTTCTTACAACATTCTTCATCACCGATTTTCTAGCTCGCCACTTTGATACATTCATGAAAAAACCGCTGGGGATGGATAGACATCCCGAACTCGTGGAAATGTATTTCGGTAATTACACACGCGCTTTGTATCTGGCACAGACAGAAGATCCAGAGCTTCAGGAAAAAGCAAAAGAAGCTGCTGAATTCATGGGATTGACTTACGAGTATAAATTCACCGGTTACGGCGATTTAACCGAAGCATTAAAACAGCTAACAGACTGAAATTACTGTTGAACTTCCGCCAAACGGGCACCCTCTTCCCGTTGCAGCGATCTTGGCTTCCGTTGCCATGAATCAACACCCTTGGAGCCAATTTCAAAACCCGCTGCATAGATACTGTTCATGCGGACCGGATCGAAATTCAAAGACTGCTGAGGAACCGGAAATGAGTCCGGAATGGATGTAATATAGAATTCAGTATTGTTGTTTTTGGCACGCGAGTATTGCCGAAAAATCGTATCTGACTGAATTTCCCTCATCAGTTCAAAAATCGTTTTCTGCGCAATACTGGCAAGATTAGGTTTGACGGGAACAGATGCATTGAAGCGTTTGGTTGTGCCATTGATAACCATATAAAGGCTCTTTTTGCTAGCAGAAGACTGAGCCATGAAGTTTGAATACAACACAGGTTCCTTCACACCGCCATCCACGTGGGCCTGACGCAACTGAACACCTCGCTTTGGTTTGATGTATACGGGCTGGAAAAATCCCGGAACTGCCGCGGAAGCGCGCAGTATCTTCTGAAAGTGTTGCAGAGGATTTGATCTTCCGCCAAGCGCGATCTTTCCCATATCCCAGATTACGAGTTGTCCTGCATCAAGATTTGTAGTGGCCACGTAAAGGCGTCTGCCCTTTTGATGCTCAACAGCGATCTTGGCGAGAAGCTCGTTCGTCACATGCCGTTCGATTTGCTCCTTCAGCGGACCATTGTCATAAAGACTATCTCCAAATACGCCACCCAGCCCCCTGCTGCGGAAAATACTGTCATTGGTCTGTGTGGTATATACTTCCTTCGCGAGCCCATCATATTCCGGTCCCAGGAAGGCCAGCACCGCGAGTAATGATCCCGTTGAAACACCCGTCACCACATCAAATTTTGGCCGTGTACCGCTTTTTGTCCAACCAGCCATCACACCCGCACCAAATGCACCATCCGCACCGCCCGCTGAAAGCGCTAGAACGGTATGATGGTTATCGTCATCAATTTGGTTGGCAACAGGCAATTGCGGGCCAATCGGATCAATCGCTTCCGTGGGAACAAGTGTACGGATCTCCGCGTTCTCTTGCGGACGGGATGCGCAAGCTGAAATCACCGCAAGGCAACTCAAAGCAATCAGCTTTGTCTTAAAAACTGATTTGATTGTCTTTTTCCCGGAAAATCGCATCAGCTCCCCTGTATTCCCGCTCCGATGTCCGCTACATAACAACATTATAACTTAGCCAATGGCAGGTTGATAGAACGCCAAACCAATAGATTAATAAATGGTTAACGGGATATTGTGAAGAAGGTTTGCATTTCACAAATGACATTAAGCCCTGCTAAATACTTTGAAACGGGTCAAAAACTCGATTTCGGGCATGTTAGTGTTTCGAAGGAAGAAATCATTGATTTTGCAACACAATTCGACCCTATCTACTTTCATCTTGATGAGGAAGCAGCGAAGTCATCCATGCTGGGTGGGTTAGCAGCCTCCGGATTTCACACTTGCGCATTGACACACAGGATGGTCAGTGATGCATATTTGTCACGTTTCAAACTGCTTCAACCGCCAAAATACGACGATTGCAGATGGCTTTTGCCTGTGAGACCGGCTGACATCCTGAGTGGATGTTCAACTATTGTGGACACAGTACCTACTGAAGATTGGCCAGGTGCAGTCATTGTTCAAATACGTCACGAGGTTAGTAATCAAAAACAGGAGAAAGTAGCACTTCTGGATGCTGAATACGTTCTGGGAAACAAAGAAAGGTCAGCCACAAGTGAATGAGACCCCGGAATTTCTGGTACCTGGCAAGAAAATGATTATTGGCAGCTACACCTTCAGTGAACATGAAATTGTTGATTTCTGTCGAGACTTTGACCCGGAAAGACTGGCAATCGGACCAATTCTGGCCGCGCATTGGCATGTGACGTCCATCTGGATGAGACTGCAAAGATCGCATGTGGCCAGACAGATTGAAGCCATTAAAAAAGCCGGCACCACAATCCCAAAATTTGGTCCCTCACCTGGCATGACAGAGATGATTTGGCCACTAGATGTGCTTCCAGGTGACGAGATCACGTATACAAATGAGATTCTTTCTGCACGCACAAGCAATTCGCGACCAGAATGGAACGTCCTCACCCAGAAAAGTATTGGTGAGAACCAGCATAATGAGCTTGTCATGAGCTTCATCAGCAGCGTTTTCATTAAATGGTAATTGACTGGCGTTTTTCACACACCATGCGTCGCGCCTAAAACCACAGAAATTTGCACTGTAAAACAAATATCGAAAACCGAATTAGGATGAATAATCATGGCTCAGCTTCAAATAGTCTATTGGCGAGACATTCCGGCACAGGTCATTGTGAAGGCTGGTCGCAGGAACGTTGCCAAGCGTGAATTGTCCCTGCGATTTACCGAGGCCATTGACATGTGTGCCATGAGAACAGGCGCAGCTGAAACAGACGATTACCTGGAAGAATGGCGTCGCGCCGACCCGATCGAAGTAAGTGATGATCTGGAAGCGGAAGCTGAAAAGGCCGCTAATCAGATAGAAACAGAGTATGACAAGCAGAGACTGGTCGCACTGGTCAATGCTGGTGGGAAGGAAAACCCATGAACATCATAGATACAAAGAGTTTTGACGAGACAAAAAACACCTCATCTGGGAGCAACACAATGGCCTCAAAAATAGCTGCGTCTATCGAGATTTCACCGAAACAGGCTGTTGAGAATGCTGATATTCCCGGACTGTTTCCGAGGGGGACCCGGGTTTATATCACAGATGTGGGTACCGACACTGCAGAAACTCTGACTGCTGGTGCGAAACGCGTGCAAGATCTCGGCTACACACCTGTACCTCACTTTGCTTCACGTCGTTTGACAACGAAAGAAGCACTGGAAGAGCGCATCAAAATGATGACAGGTGAAGCCGGCGTTACGGATGTGCTCGTAATCGGTGGTGGCCTGGAAAAAGAAGCCGGGGAGTTTGATTCCACCATGAAGGTTCTGGAAACCGGTTTCTTTGACAAATATGGCATCAAACACATGGGCGTAGCCGGTCATCCTGAAGGTTCACCGGATTTCTCGGACGAAGTTGCCATGGAAGCTTTGAAATTCAAGCAAGACTTCAGTGAACGTAGTGATATTTCACTGCGCATTGTCACGCAATTTGGTTTCGATGCTGAAAAATTCACCACCTGGGCTGAAGGTCTCAGCACCAGCGGCATAGATCTGCCAGTTCACCTTGGTGTTGCTGGGCCGGCAAAACTGACCACCCTCGTAAAATTCGCCGCCATGTGTGGTGTCGGCAATTCCATCTCCTTCCTGAAAAAGCGTATGGGCGCCGTCCTTACCCTAGCTTCAGGCTTTGATCCGGATGAAATTGTAAACCCAATTGAAGCTCGCGCGCTGCAAATGGAAAACTCACCAATTGCCCAAATCCATGTATTTCCATTTGGCGGCGTTAAAAAGTCTGCTGATTGGCTAAGAGAAAGAGGCACTTGGGAGAGTTAAGTTTGGGGGATGAGGGGCTTAGCCTTAACCCTCCCAAGGCCATATTCACCAATCGCGAACCTGATGGGGCGTGTTCAAGCGACCTTACGGTGAATTCTGTTTTTTTCGTGTGTTTCATTAAATGTTTCGGCGGCTAATTTCGCCAATTCCACACGATTCAAAGTATATATATGTATCGCTTCATATCCTGCGCAAGCCAAATCATGCACTTGCGATTTCAATATTTCTGCGGCCACCTCCAATTGGTCACTGCGGTTCAATATACCAGTATCTGAGAAAGCGTCTTCTATGTAAGACGGAATAACTGCCCCACACTTCCCCGCAATCTGTTTTACAGCATCAAAATTATATATGGGCAATATACCCGGAATTATGGGAATTGTTATGCCCGCGTCTTTTACTTTAGTAGTAAACTCATAAAATTTGGAGTTGTCAAAGAAAAACTGCGTAATGGCTTGCGTAGCACCTGCCTCCTGTTTCTCCTTAAGCACTTTCAAGTCTGATTCCTCGGAAGCAGCAAGCGGATGAACCTCTGGATAACAGGCAACAGCAATCTCAAAATCGTGCTGTGATTTCAAAGCCCTGATGAACTCAGGCGTATCCACAAAGGAGTTGATATCACCCTCATGTTCACTGTCACCTCTCAGCGCTACAATCTGCCTGACCCCGGCATCCCACAGCTCGTCGGCAAACTGTTTCACCTCTTCAACCGATGAGCCTGAAAAACTCAGATGACTTGCCGTAGGCAAACCGGTTTTGGCCTGAATTTCTGTTACCGCCTCAAATGTACCATCTCGGTTCGAGCCCCCTGCTCCATAAGTAACGCTTTGAAACTTTGGTTGAAATTGCGAAAGGATTGAAACTGTTTCAGCCAATTGGTCTTTGGCTTTCTCTGTACGTCCTGGAAAATATTCAAAGCTGAGTTCTGGCATAAGGGTCTCCTGTTGTGAGGTTTGGTTAACACATACAGGAATAAATCACGGTTGTAAATAATAATATAAAGATATCTTTATATCTTGATTTTATTTGCGAATGCGTCTAGCAAAAGTTTGTCTTGGATGTCCCATATCGGTTGCGAAGTCGTATTCCGGTCAGGCCATGTCGCGAGAATAAACGGGCCAAAATGCATAAACGGTAATGGTCTTTAAAACAGTTTTTCTATCCCGCTTCAGTGGCTTATCCACACCGGGTCTTTTTGGAAAGTTAATGTCATGACACACACAATTGTTGCTTCAGCTACCAGAGAAGTAGTTATTGGATTTGACCAACCATTCTGCGTGATTGGTGAGCGTATCAACCCGACCGGCCGCAAAAAACTTGCTGCTGAAATGCAGGAAGGTAACTTTGATACGGTCAGGAAGGACGCCATGGAACAGGTTGCCGCTGGCGCAACCATTCTTGACGTTAATGCTGGTGTGACAGCGGTTAACCCAAACGAGACCGAACCTCCACTGCTAGTAAAAACGATTGAAATCGTTCAGGAGTTGGTGGACACACCTCTATCAATCGACTCATCTGTGACATCAGCAATTGAAGCCGGATTGAAAGTGGCAAAGGGTCGCCCGCTCGTTAACTCTGTAACTGGTGAGCCAGAGAAACTGGAAGCTATCCTTCCCCTGATCAAAAAATACGATGTGCCTGTTGTGGCGATTTCAAACGATGAAACCGGCATTTCCGAAGACCCGGATGTGCGCTTTGCCGTTGCAAAGAAAATTGTAGAACATGCGGCAGATTACGGCATTCCTGCACACGACATCGTTGTTGATCCTCTTGTGATGCCAATTGGCGCCATGGGAACAGCCGGCCAGCAGGTATTCAGACTTGTTAGGCGTCTTCGCGATGAGCTTGGTGTGAACACAACTTGTGGCTTGTCCAACATTTCATTTGGTTTGCCGCATCGTCATGGCATCAACGCTGCTTTCATTCCAATGGTCATTGCTTCTGGTATGACTTCCGCAATCATGAACCCATGCCGTCCAGCAGAAATGGAAGCCGTGCACGGCGCCAACGTTCTGAATGGAACTGACAAAGATTGTTCCAATTGGATCATGACTTACCGCGATCACGTCGCACCAGGCGCCATCCCAGCGACCATGGGTGGCGCAGCTCAACCTTCAATGCCAGGTGCCCGTAAAGGGGGTCGTCGTGGCGGCCGCGCAGCTAGACGCGGTGATGCAGCGTAACAAATCGAATCGTGATAACAGTCTGATATGAGCAATTCCCAAGAGCCTCTCGTACTCTTCATGCCCTCAGGAAAACGTGGGCGATTTCCAAAAGGTACACCTGTAATTGATGCTGCCCGCGACCTGGGCGTTTACGTCGAATCCGTTTGTGGTGGTCGCGGCATCTGCGGAAGATGTCAGGTTGAGGTTCAGGAAGGTCAGTTTGCCAAGCACGGCATAACGTCGTCAAACGACCATATCTCAGCGTTTGGTGCGAAAGAAAAACGTTACGCAGAAAAACGCGAACTAAAGGAAGGCCGGCGCCTCTCCTGCTCTTCCACAATTGAGGGCGATCTGGTTATCGACATACCTCAGGATGGTCAGATCAACGCTGCTGTTGTGAGAAAAGTGGATGATGGGCGCGTCATCGAACGAAATCCCGCTGTTCAGCTTTGTTATGTCGAGGTAGAAGAACCCGACATGCACAAGCCTCTGGGTGATCTGGACAGGTTGAAGGAAGCACTTGAGCGTGATTGGGGCTGGCAGGATCTGATGGTCGACAGTCATCTACTGCCCAGAATTCAAAAGAAACTGCGTGAAGGCGAATGGAAAGTTACCGTCGCAATCCATAAAGACTTGGATACATCGCGCCCATCCATCATTGCAATTCATCCCGGGCTTAAGAACGAAGCCTATGGCATTGCATGCGATATCGGTTCCACCACCATCGCGATGCATCTGGTATCACTACTATCTGGCCAAACCATCGCCTCCTCCGGCGCACCAAACCCACAGATCAGGTTTGGTGAGGACCTGATGAGCCGTGTGTCGTATGTGATGATGAATCCAGACGGGCGTGAGGCCATGACTGTAGCTGTTCGGGCTGCTCTGAATGCGCTTATCGAAAACGTATGCACCGAGGCTCGGGTGGAGCCCAAAGACATATTGGATCTGGTTTTCGTAGGAAATCCGATCATGCATCACCTGTTCCTTGGTATCGACCCAACAGAACTGGGTGGAGCGCCCTTTGCGCTAGCGGTTTCAGGCGCCGTTCACAATTGGGCATCTGACCTTGATTTGATCGTAAACAAAGGGGCACGCGTCTATGTGTTACCTTGTATCGCTGGCCATGTGGGCGCAGACGCTGCTGCCGTAACTCTATGTGAAGGGCCTCACAGGCAAGATAGCCAAATGCTCGTGGTAGATGTGGGAACCAACGCAGAGATTGTGCTCGGCAACGCTCAGCGCACTGTGGCGGCATCCTCTCCTACCGGACCGGCCTTTGAAGGTGCGGAAATCTCCTGCGGCCAGCGCGCTGCTCCAGGCGCAATCGAACGGGTCCGCATTGATCCTGAAACACTTGAACCCAAAATTAGGGTTATCGGTGCAGAAATGTGGTCCGATGAGCCAGGATTTGAAGCCGCAGTTGAACAGATCGGCGTCACCGGCGTTTGTGGATCAGCAATCATTGAAGTCATCGCAGAAATGTATCTGGCAGGGATTATTTCTGAAGACGGAGTTGTGGACGGATCTCTGGCTGAAAAGTCTGACAGGATATTTAAAGAAGGTCGAACCCACTCCTATTTGCTGTGGGAAGGCAAGCAAAAGCTGGCAATTCAGCAAAACGATGTGCGAGCTATTCAATTGGCGAAGGCAGCACTGTATGCAGGCATCAAGCTGCTGATGGATAAGCTTGGAATTGAAGAAGTAGATTCAATCTCATTCGCAGGCGCATTTGGAACTTTCATCGACCCTAAATATGCGATGGTTCTGGGCCTGATCCCCGACTGTGACCTCAATAAAGTGAAAGCGGTCGGAAATGCAGCGGGTTACGGTGCCAAGATGGCATTGCTCAACCGCGATTTCCGTCGTGAGATCGAAGAAACAGTCAAGAATATCGAGAAGATAGAGACAGCTCTTGAATCAAAATTTCAAGAGCATTTTGTCAACGCCATGGCCATGCCAAACAAGACTGATCCATTCCCGAAGCTAAGTGAACAAGTGAATCTGCCACAGAAAAAAGCCGCATCCGATGCCGACGCGGAAAACACTGGCGGCAGACGCAGAAGGCGCCGCCGTGAGCGAAGCTAAGACCTACTTTTACTACGGCGAACACCTTCAAGATATCTGCCTGAGTTGAATTCAAGAGGTTTGGCGAGCGCCATTCGCACGTCGTCACGCGAAATTCCCATATCCTGCAGTTGACCATCACTGAGTTTCAACAAACCCGAAATCTCATTGCGCTTCTTTCCTTCAATCGATCTTGCTGAATAATTGTCAAAGGCTTGATTTGTGTACGCGGCAACCAAGGAAGCAACTCTGGCGAGCACGAAATCAACTTGTCTCCCAAATGTTTCAAAAGTCATGGTGATTTCCTTTCTGCATGATGTTTTCGAGATGCATTGAATTTGCTCAAATTTCATGATTTAATCAAACTAAATTATCTTAACCTATAATTTCGATATACTGAATCATGAATATTGAACTCTCATTGCTGAAATCCTTTGTAGCCATAGCCCAACAAGGCAGTTTTCTGGCAGCATCCGAGGTAGTTGGCCGCAGCCCAGCTGCTATCTCAATGCAAATCAAGAAACTTGAGGAAGAAGTCGGACATGTTTTATTCAAACGTGATGCGCGAGAAACAAAACTGACACCTCACGGTGAAAGACTACTGCCTTATGCAAAACGTATGATGTTAGTTGAAGCTGAACTTAAAACAGAGTTCACGACGACTCCGCTTCAGGGTTCTGTGGAACTTGGTGTGCCTGATGATGTGGTCGAACGCTTTCCGATGGAAGTTCTCAGTACGTTTATGAACGAATACCCCAATGTTGGCTTGGGTATACATGTGGATCACACTCCGGCCCTGATGAAGAAGGTTGATGATGGTGTCTTGGCCCTCTCAATCATTACCTACATTCCCAGGATACCGGGCGTTCAGGCATGCGAAAGGCTCACGCGCGAACCGGAAATATGGGCAATGGCTGCCAATGGAATTGCAACGCAAAAATGGCCCATTCCCATCACCATTTGGAACAAAAGCTGGGCTTCGCATGAACCGATCATCACGGCTCTGAGTGACAACGGAATTGAGTATAACATCATCTTGGAATGCGAAAATGTAACCGGACGAAAGTCAGCAATTGAAGCAGACTTGGCTGTCGGGCCTTTGCCTCAATCTCAATTGAACGAGAAGCTGAAAATTGTACCCCAAGAACATAACCTGCCTCCGATACATGATTATGGACTAGGCATGAAAGTGTGTGAAAATCCCGGAGCCGAAGTTTTAGCCGTCGCGGATCATTTACGAAGACACTTCAAACAGTTCCAGAGTATGTCCAACTGGTAGTTAAGCTTCACAAGCCATGTCAGTTCAGGGTCTAATCTGCATCTATTTTTGAAATGGCAAAACTGGCTCTCAGATGATCAGCAGCAACTTTTACCGCATCATTTGGTTCTTCCCTTACTAGCAGACCTAAAGCATACTCCGCCAGTTTGGGCATTCCTTTGGAAGCACAGGCTTCCACGATATCGCCACTCAAAGATGAAATCGGTAGCGGCGCTACGGCAAGATCAGACAAAACAGCTGCTTTCTGCCCACCGATATATGCGCTCCTGAACGCGATGCGATAATCTCTATCGGCAGTATCAAGAGCATCAAGAGCTGCATTACGCCATGCGCACCCTTCCTCCCATACTGAGATTGGTAATGGATCCTGCTCTGCCGCGATGCCACCTTTCCTTGCAGCCCACACAAGCGGTTCGGTAGCAAGGATTTCTGCTTCATGATCATTCTTGTAGCCAGCACCGCAAACAATGACGGCTAAATCAATCTCTCCAGCTTTTACTTTAGAAATCAGCTCATTGGTATTTTCCATTACCACTTCCACAACAACTGATGGGTGAGTTCGGTTAAAATCGCGAAGCAGGCTTGGGAGAAGTCTTTCCGCGAAATCGTCACCGGCACCAATTCTGATCTCACCAGCAACATTTGGCGTAACAAACTGGGAAACCATCTCATTATTAAGCGCAATCAGGCGGCGTGCATGTTCCAGCAACATAATGCCATCAGCTGTAAGGGAAACTGATCTGCTGTCCCGTTTGAAGACTGGCCTGCCAACAATTTCCTCAATCTTTTTGACCTGCATTGAAACTGCTGAGGGTGTTCGAAGAACCAATTCTGCTGCCGTCGAGAAGTTTCCTGTATCCGCAATCGCTATCAGCGTCTTCAACAAATCCAATTCCAGCAACGGTTGCGAAGGTGTATGTGGAGCGTTCATTTTTATCTTTCAATTTTTTTGATAGATACAGTTAAATTTATTCGTTTGATTGAAACATGTATTACCGTCATTGTCCAGAGGCAAGCCAATTAAGGCTATAACTCAAAGGAGCAATCGAAATGACTGTACAATGTACCTGCGAAAATCGCTTCCATGCGTCTGAAGTTAAGGCTTTGAAAGAAAACTCTTTTTCTTCAGGTTTGAAAGAGATTATTCTGAACACATGGAAGAGTTATTTGGCTTATCGAAAAGATCAACGTCAGCGGAAGATCGACCGTCAGGCATTTGATAACATGCTGAGGCTTGATGAGAGAGCGCTGAGAGACATGGGTATTAGCAGAGATGATGTTCTGTGGGCTTCCAGGCTACCATTACATGAGAATGCATCAGAAGCGCTGAATGGTATCCGGAGCCACAATATAGCGACAACCGGATGGAAATCCCGCAAGTATCGCTGAGTTTCTGGTTTTATAATTCTTTAACCAACAATCAAACGAAATGTCTCACTTAACGATTGGTCAGTCATGTTCGGGTAAATCAAAGGAAATTTAGGATACCCAAACATGACTGCCGATTCTCCGATCCTGCACCAGTTCCAAACTGGAAATATTGACAACGCCGGACTACACGAACGTATCGGGGTGTTTGCCCTAAAAACTGCTGCAATTATGACCAAACCAATTGAATATGTTGGTTTTTCTAAAGCTGCTGCGTTAGTACGTACCTTCCTCCCAAGCAACAACCCGATACAAACGACTTTGTTTGAGGATACGCTTTTTGAATATCCATACGGTGACGGGTACTGGTCAAGACTGGTGTACAACGGCGATGTCTATTCGCGTCAGGAAGAAGATTTCCTTAAATCACTTAAGGACGTGGACTACGCATTTATCGATTGCGGAGCAAACTACGGATACATGTCATCAATCGTAACCAGCAAAACGTTTGGGCAAAAACCTGCGATCAGCATTGAAGCTGATCCCAATACTTTCTCCATACTCCAGCGCAATGCTGCACTGAACAACAACAGATTTGAAATCCGTCACAACGCGGTCTTTTCAAAGAGTGGTGAGATGGTGAATATTCACGGTCATAAACACGAGGCGCGCTCAATTCTGAATGCAGAAGGCAAACATTCAGATGGCAATGTGGAAACGCTTGCACTGAACGATCTAGAACCGTGGGTTAAGAAGCAAAAAACAGACCGCCTGATCATCAAACTGGACGTTGAAGGCGTGGAAATTGATGCTCTGAAAGGTGCTGAAAATCTTCTCAGCTATAAAACGCTGGTAATGTATGAAGACCATGCAAAAGACAAATCCAGTGAAGTTTCTGACTACGTCATGACAGAACTAGGCCTTGCCGTTTATTTTTCGGGCCCCGGAGGCTGTCGAAAAATAAAGTCGATAGACGAAGTGAAAAAAATCAAAACCAATTCTCACATTGGATATGATTTTGTTGCGACCAATGACGAGGACTGGGTCAAAGACATCAAAATTGTCTAGAAAAGACTGATCTAGGCCGGCACCACATCAAATGCTATGCATTGCCGCTCTTCATCACTTTCAAACGGAATAGTCCAGTGAAAGAGTGAAGAAGGAAATAGTATCAGCTCTCCTTCGCTTGGCGCATGTTCCTTGTAGGGAATATCGTCTTTCTCTTTGCGATAATCATAACCATGCAGGGAAAAGGCAATAGAACCCTTATTGTCTTTGATCTGTTTCGGGATCTTCAGATAGAGAACACCGCTTATCCATCCCCCGGAATGTATGTGTGGCTTCTGAAAGCCAGCCTTCATCAGCTTTACTCGCCATCCCTTTAACGTGAAATCGCGTGGAAATTCCTTGATTATCCCGTCTGAGCAGTCTTTGAACTTCTCCCGATACCCACGCAACTCTTTGCGAATGAGTTTTTCCAACTTCGAAAACTGCTCATTTTGCAACGCAGGATCAAACAGGTTCCCGTGAGTTTGCGTGCCGCCACGCGTTGTTGCATGTTGCCAAACTGTCGTCAGGTCATCGGCAGCCAGCATTAATTCGGTCAGCATTCTTGGGGTGTAATCAAGCCTGTCAGACAAGTCACTTACCGAAACAAGTTCCATAGGGTCTCGCGCGAAGGAATGCATATTGTCCATATCGTATTGATGACTTGCAAAGGCACTGAATGCCGCCGCACGCAGATTTTTGGGTTCCGCATCACACAATTTTTTCAGGCGAGGGAGCAATTCATCTCTATTCCCCATATCGTGCAGCAATTCCAACACCTGCACTCTGGCAATCATACTGTCCACTTTTTCAAAGTGTTCCAGCGCCTTGTTCATATCTCCCTGATGCTTGAATACTTTACCAAGCTCGTAATGCGCTTCCCGCATCTCAGGATCCAGCTCAAGCGCCTTCTTCAGACATTCTGATGCTTCGTCCATTTTTTCCAATTTGGCTTTCGTAGCGCCAAGGCTCAGGAAACCAAGAGCAAACTCCGGTTGCAGCTCAGGGATTTTCTCGAGCACTTTTTCTGCTTCGTCAAGACGTCCGACGTCTCTCAAAGCAGCACCATAATTCCTAAGGGCCGGCACATAATCAGGTTTGAGTTCGACGGCCTTTTCATAGGCTTCCAATCCCTCATCAAAGCGTTGCAATTCGATGTAGCAAGCCCCGAGATTGTTATAGGCATCAAAAAAATCCGTGCGCTTTGAAACCACACTAGAAAACGTGGCGAGCGCTTTATCCAGGCGATTTATGTTCATATAGGCAACACCCAGATTATACTCGCCATCCACAAAAGCCGGATTTATCTCGATCGCCTTTTCAAGCGTCTTGGCAACACCACGGAAATTGCCCTGTGCAATCTGCGCCTTACTCATTGTGTCATAAAATCCAAGCACCTTTGGAAACCGTTTTATGAACTTGCGACACTTGCTTTCAGCTTCGGCATACTTACCGGTTTGCATAAGAACCATAAGTGCATTCACATCAGCCTGGGTGGGGTTATCTTGCGCCATACTTTTTTCCCGCTTGTTTCAGAATATTGGCTATCGTGTAATTGCGTTTCGATCAAGAAGTGCGATAAATTTTGAGTTCAATCTGCAGTGAAATCATATGGGATACTGATCATGCAAAAACCAAAAGCCTACTTATTTGATGTGTTTGGCACGATCGTGGATTGGCGAAGCGGCGTCTCAACGGTCGCCCGTGAGTTTTTTGACCTAAAAAACCTGGATGAAAACCCCCTCAGTTTTGCAGATGCATGGCGCGCCAAATACCAACCAGCCATGGAGAATGTGAGGTCAGGAAACAGAGGGTTCGTGAAACTGGACACTCTGCACCGTGAGAATCTGGATGAGTTGTTGGCAGATCTACATCTTGAGGAAAGCTTCAGCGAAGATGACCGGATCGAATTGAACAAAGCCTGGGAAAAATTGCCACCCTGGGCAGACTGCGTGGATGGCCTGACTCGAATCAAGGAAAACGCTATAATTGCACCCTGCTCCAATGGCTCCATTGCCTTGATGACAAGGCTTGCCAAATTCGGCGCATTGCCTTGGGATTGCATATTGGGAGCGGAGGTTGCGGGGAACTACAAACCACATCCTGATTCGTATTTGAAGTCGGTTGCCGCCCTTTCTCTGTCACCTGAAGATGTTGTCATGGTGGCAGCACACAACAGTGACCTGCACGCAGCCAGGGAATGCGGCTTGCAAACCGCATTTATTCCAAGACCAACCGAGTATGGTTCAGGCCAGTCCATAGACCTGGAACCCGACAGCAATTGGGATTATGTTGTTGAGACAATTGGTGAATTAGCTAGCATCTAGATTTCCGATTGCACCTATCGGACATTCTCATGAATAATTTTTGTCCGACCTTGAAAATTTCATTTGCATTCCGTACAATTTCTGCCAGTGTCGCTGCTACGATAATTTTCTGCGGGTTTTTACAATGGTTGAGTCCGATCTGCAGCCAAGGGGCATAGAAAAAGCGGCAAACTCCGATAGCCGTACAATTGTGTTCTTTCTGGTACCAAATTTCTCAATGATAGCGTTCGCCACCGCGATTGAGCCCTTACGTATTGCCAACAGGATGCTGGGTGACGAATATTACAAATGGCGGCTCGCATCCATGAATGGCGACGCCGTATTTGCCTCTAACGGCGTTGAAGTTGCAGTGGAAAGCAGCTTGAAACAGGAACGGGATGCACTTGCAACCTCACGTCGCCCATCAAACATGTTTTTATGCTCAGGCATTGGTGTTGAAGAGGCTGTAAACAAGTCCCTGTTCGCCTATATCCGCGAGAACAAGAACAGTGGCGTAACCGTCGGCGGCCTGTGCACAGCAGCTTTTCTGCTCGCCGCAGCAGGCCTTTTGAAGAATAAGCGTTGTGCAATTCACTGGGAAAACTTGCCGGGGTTTGCGGAGCACTTTCCGGATGTGGAAGTCTACGCTGATCTCTACGAGATGGATGGAAATACTTGGACATGTGCAGGTGGAACTGCCGCATTGGACATGATGCTTTCCATGATCGAGTCTGATTTGGGCGAGGAATTGGTAAACAGGGTCTGTGAGCAAGCTCTTACAGATCGGGTAAGAAATCCCAATGACCGCCAGCGCCTGCCTCTAAGAGCTCGTCTTGGTGTTCAAAACGCAAAAGTCCTGTCTATCATTGAATACATGGAAGCCAATATTGCTGAACCATTGCAGCTCATAGAAATCGCTGAATTTGTCGGTCTCTCCAGGCGTCAGATTGAACGGTTGTTCCAGCAGCATATGGGCCGTTCCCCTGCCCGCTATTATCTCGAGATTCGTCTGGACAGAGCCAGACACCTGCTAATGCAGTCCACAATGGCTGTGGTTGATGTGGCGATTGCATGCGGATTTGTTTCTGCCTCTCACTTTTCAAAATGTTATCGTGAAATGTATGGAAAATCGCCACTGCAGGAACGCGTTTAATCCGTTAATTTATACATAGACATTCTAATTTTATACAGCAATTTCAATGCCTTATTGTTGCGATTGGTAGAATCATTCAAATTTGGTTATAGGTAAGGTGCACTTTGAACTAGATACGGGGATCTTGTTCAGTTGGTTAGTATTGTTTTGCTTAAGGACAATGTGTGCGGAGTTTTGGAACGGGCGCGGCGGTCTTCAACCCTCGTGTGCCTGTTGTTTTTGGCGTGCCTACTTGCCGCTTCAAACACAATGGCGCAAGTGACAACGCCCCCGAACATAAATGGGGGCAACCCCATTGGAGTGAACAACCTGGGCGGCACAACCGGCGGCACTCAGAATTTCGGATCACTAGCAGGCCTTGGTGCCAACCAGGGAGAAACCTTCACCTTTTCAGGGCAACCAACTGGCGGCGGGCAATGGAATGGTGGCTTCAGCTTCTTAAACGCAAACATACTGCAATTCCAGGCTAACCTAACTCCACTTCCGGCAAGCCCGGTAAATTACACTCTTACCTTCCCGGGAAACGAAGTGTATGGCCTGCAATTTCGAATGAGCGGTTTAGACTTCGCAGATGAAACCACAATTACATTCTTCAACAACGGAGCTGCGGTACCGGTCACTGTCAGTACGTATGTGAATGGAGCGGTGACGGTTCCGCGAGCCGGAAACATCATTAGTTTTGCCGGAACCAATATCGATATTGATCCATCAGGAAACGGTTTCCGGGCTGATGGTGACGGCAACAACGATACTGGTGGTATTGGTATTCACGGACTGCAAGAGGGGTTTTCAATCGCTTTGCCTTTGAACGTGCCCGTCGACGAGGTTCGGTTTACGACCACGGGCAAGAATAATGGTACGAATGGCAATGTCACCTTAATCCTGACGGATTTCGCCTGGGCACGGCCTGACATAAGTGTAACAAAAGCCTCCTCATTTTCTCAGGGTGGCAATGGCGAATCCAACGTGGGTGACATCGTCACCTATACCTACATTGTAACCAACAATGGCAATGTCCCTTTAGCGAATGTCACCCTTACAGAAACAGGCTTTACCGGGACAGGGACTACACCCATTCCGGCGTTTTCTTCAGGCACTAATGGAGCAACACCAGCAAACCTGCCGCAAGGTGAAGCTCTCACATATACGGCTTCTTATCCGGCAACCGCGTCAGATCTCCTTGCCGGCTCCATTGATAATCAGGGAACCGGCTCGGCTCTTCCAAATGGTGGCACGATTGGCACGAGCGAGGTCACAGATATTTCTGACAGTTCCAATGCCGGTGACGGTGGTGTTGCCGGCTCACTTGATGAGGATGATCCCACCACAACAACCTTCCCTGCACCGATCGTATTCAATCCATCGATTGAAGCTGTAAAAACATCAGATGCGAGCAATTTCACAAACCCAGCTTTGCCAGGACAAACGATCACATACACCATAACGGTTGCAAACACTGGTGACGTCGACCTTAACAGCATCAATTTATCAGACACCCTTACAAATGGCAGTGGAACCATACTTTCACCCCCTGCTCCCACATTTGTTTCTTCCTCGCTAGGCTCACCAGTCGGATCACTCATAGTCGGTGAAACCGCTACATACAGTTTCACATATGCCCTGCTGCAAACCGACATCGACAGCGCCAGTCTGTCCAACACTGTGACGGCAAATGCCACGCCCTTTACAGGCGGCAGCGTGGCGGATGTATCAGATGATGGAGATGACGCTGACGGCAATACGGTTGACGATCCGACTGTTGATCAGATTGGCGTCAGCGCAGCCATGCAAGTGACCAAAATAGCTTCTCAAGACACAAATGTAAGTGTCGGACAAACAGTTACCTACACCTATCGCGTTACCAATACCGGCAACCAAACAATCACAGCAATTATCCTCTCCGATGCACATGGGGGATCTGGTACGCCACCAACGCCAGGTTCTGAAACGCTCTTTTTGGATAATGGGCCTATTAATGATTCAAACGATGCAGTGTCTGGCGATGGTATCTGGGACTCGCTTGCACCGGGCGATGTTATCCAGTTTCTGGCGAGTTACGTCGTAACCCAGCAAGATGTGGATACGCTGCAATAGGCACGTTCAATCTGACACATAGGTATCCACTTTGGGCCTGAAAAGATGGGTTGTGCGTCCACGAACCATACCATCCGTATTAAACAACATCACCACTTCACCATCCTTATCAATGGCGATGATACCTCCCTGTCCACCGTTTTTACCCAACTCCTTGAAAATCACTTGATATGCAGCTTTAACAAGGCTCTGTCCTCCGTGGCGGATACGCGCCACAATTTCATGAGCCACAGCATGACGTATGAAATACTCCCCGTGTCCGGTCGCAGATACGGCAGCACCGCGATTATCTGCATAAGTTCCCGCACCAATTATGGGAGAGTCACCTATTCGCCCTGGAATTTTTGAGTTGAACCCACCCGTTGAGGTACCAGCGGCTAAATTGCCACAGCGGTCCAATGCAACAGCTCCTACAGTTCCACTCTTGCCGATAATGTCCGGATTCCTTTTCAGGTGGCCAGAAGCCCGCCCTCCTTTCCAGTTCGACAAGCGCACTTCCAGCTTGCCGTCTTTTCGAAGCCGATAGGCCATTCTTACTTGATCTGTTTCTGCAACCAGAAAATCATTTAGAAACGTTGCTTTCACCTTTACTGTAGTCGGTTGCGGCATACCCAGTTCTTCACTGCGACTTAAAACCAAGGTAACTGTACCTTCTTCCGTTCCTATGTTTTCCATAATAGCCACGTGTCTCAATCGTCCCTGGAGCACGCCCGCCCAGACGCCCGTAAACCGCGCCTTTTCAGTAGGGACAGATTTGTTTGCAACGGGAATTTCCAGTCCTTCCGGAAACGTCAAATCGGAAAAGTCCTTGCCGGAATTTGAAAAGTAAGATTGATCCACCTTCTCATTGCCAAGTTCAGTCAGATGCTGGTCAGCCATAGGTCCAACCATCATCACATGTGGCGTGTCATTCATTACTGACCGTGCAGCAGAGATCGGGTTCTTCAAATTCCTCACGCTTCCAACAGCACCTGCACGCAAATGCCTGCCTTCCATAATAGAAGCATCAAGTTCCACTTCTCCTGCCTGGTTTGCAATGCCACCTTTGCCTGCATTAAACAGCCCTGAATCTTCCATCGATTTGACCGCAAACTCCACGACGTTCAACGCAGACTCACCATTCTTTAACTGCTCACGCCCGGCTAGCAGGACTTCACGCAACTTTTCCTCTTTGACCTCATGAGACTGGCTGCCCCAAATCGCGCCACCATGCACAGCAAAGCTGAAGCGTTCTTGCTTCTTGCATTGTTTACCAAGCGCCATAGCCGGCTGAGTTGAGTGTGGGAGGGTGTAGATTGTAAAGACCACCGCCCACACACAAATAAGTAGATAAATTCCACGCATCGTTTGATGCTAACACACAGCCATGAAATCGCTAAATGCATAAGTTGCAACATGGGAAGTCGGCAATTGAGTGCTAGCAGATCTGCTTTGGTGGAACCCTATCGTATCCCGAGTTTCTGCAGCAGGCGGTCTCTTTTCATCAACCACCAACCAGCTTCGATAGGCCAATTCTTGTGGTTCTCATTGAGTTCCAGCTTTTGCTCCGCATGTAAGACCCAGTTTGGGTCATCCAGAAGCTCTCGCGCCAATGCGATCATATCAGCTTGTCCTGAGGCTATAATTTCTTCGCATTTTTCCGCATCCCACAGGAACCCCACAGCCATGGTGGAAATATCGCTATCCGCTTTCACTTGCTGCGCAAAAGGCACTTGGAACCCCTGCTCAATGACCATCCGACGGGGGCGTTCCTTACCACCCACACCTCCCGTGGAGCAGTCGATCATATCAACACCGGCAGCTTTCAGCATTCTTGCCACTTCCACTGTATCCTCGACCTCCAGACCACCATCAAGCCAATCTGTGGCAGATAATCTGAATGCCAGAGGATAGGCGTCTGACCAGTTGTTTCTAATGGACTTGGCAATTTCAACGGCAAACCTCGCCCGGTTCTCCAGACTGCCACTCCATTGATCGGTTCTTTGGTTTGCAATTAGAGAAAGGAATTGATGAATAAGAAAACCATGTGCCGCATATACTTCAATGACTTTGAACCCGGCTTCCATTGATCTTTTCGCTGCATCACCAAAAGAACTGATGACTCTAGCTATATCAGCCTCAGACATTGCTTCTGGTGTTGGCCAACCATCTGCATAAGGAATGGCTGATGGCGCAATTGCCGTCCAGGGATGCTCTCCACGCTCTGAAACGTCTTCTTCATCAACAGGCGTTTCATTGTGCCACGGACGACGCTCAGATGCTTTCCTACCGGCGTGAGCCAGTTGGATACCAGGTACTGCACCTTCAGCCTCGAGAAACTTTGTAATCGGACGCAAGCTTTCCACTTGCTCATCATTCCAAATACCTAGATCACCATGGGTCCTGCGACCATCCTGTTCAACCGCAGTCGCTTCTGCATAAACAAGACCAGCGCCACCCAGGGCAAAACGGCCCAGATGCACCATATGCCAGTCATTGGCGACACCATCAATCGCCCTGTACTGGCTCATGGGTGAAACTGCAATTCGATTTTTGAAGGATATATCACGCAGCTGAAAAGGTGAAAAAAGTGTACTCATATAGGCAAACCCTCTTTGTCTCTTACCCCGCTGACAAAAGGGTTTTAGCCTTCTTCGCGTTGTCTTACCACAAAGAAATTCTGTACTGGCGTGAGCCCGTTGAAGGAATATTGTTCATCGCCCGAATACCAAACCTGCGTTGAGCGTCCGCCGTCAAATGCAAGAGCTGCATCGCATCCGAAAAATCCGCCCTGTTGTGGGTCTCTCATAACCCAACCCGCTTCATAGAGCGTGAGCCCTACCCGGGTTACAGTTGCAAGGATCACATCTCCGTTTGCCATTGTACAAAGAACAGTTCTCGCTTTGATATCGCCTGAGTTACTTCCCATTGCCCATTTGCCAGAGGGCTCAATCAACATCGGTTTTGATTGAACCACATCAAACTCTCCATCCGGCAACCCAGCATGTGAAGGGGAAAGTTCAAGCCCGTCTGGTTTGAGAGAAACAACACCGCCAGCATCTGCCCAACCTTTGGATTTCACATCCCCATTTAGCCTCAAATAGCCGATTGGATAGAGCGTTTCACTGCCATTGATGGCAAAGAAACCGGCATTTGAAACCAGAACAGCGCCTTCGGATTCCCCAATATCTCTGGCCTTTGATCCTCGCTGGTCATTCTGCTGCACAACAGAAAACGAAAAATTCTCCTGAGATATTCTGAAAGCTGTAACTACAGTACCGGTTTGGGTATTTGCGCGAATGACTTGCAGACCAGGTTCAATCTCCATCCACTGGGCTTGCTGGAACGCCTGTACCACATCAAAGGCTCTTTTCGGAGAACCGGAATTTTGAGCAGTCCCATAGACAACCAATCCCAGTGAAAGGGTAAAAGTCGTCAGCAGGAAACCAAAAAAACGAAGCAAACTTTACTCTCCGGCATTTGTAAACAGGATAACTGTTTGCACATCCGCTCACAAGCAAATGGCAACAATTATCCTGATTCTAAAGACAAATTGTGGGAAAATTGGGAAGTTAGTTTGTTCCAAAAGGGCAACAACGAGAATGTTACCTAGTATCTTCTGATGGAGTGGATGTTGCTGATTCGATAGCTTGAGACACGGACCATATTCGATTGATTGCCGCCGAGCACTTCAATCCGTCCCTTTTTCCTACCTGCATAAAAGCCCACATGATTTCCATATTTCGTGCGGACAATTACGAGATCGCCTTTTTTGGCCTTTTTCAGTGGAACGGATTTGCCGACCCTCTTCCAGCTTGCTGCTTTCAGATGCCCCTTTGGCACAGTCTTGCCTGCGCGTTTTGAAACAGTTGCGACGAACGCACCACACCACGGTGTACTGCGTGGATTGACACCCATATATTTCCGCAACTTGCTTGTATGTTTCCTCTCGTGCAAACCAAGGTAACGCTTCGCGATACTATAGGTCCCGGCCTCAGCTGTGGTGGAGGCAACCATGTTAATTGGATTGGAAAGGACAAAAGCCGTGGCTGTGACTACGAGCATACCTCGCAATCCGCTAAGAAATCTCTTCAATGTATTGATCCCAAGTTATTTCGACAAAGATTTGACGTTGTTAAGCATCAGTCTTTCCCAACCTGCTGCGCGGCAGGCCTCTCCCGAAAACCACTTCATTAAGACGCCCATCAGCAGAATAGCTCTGCCGATATGGGAGCGATATTGCGTCTAAAAGTGTTTGAATTGTGTCGCCAAAAACACGCTTTATTTCAATTGTTACGGCAGGTGAAATTGATTAACAACTTCACCTGAAAAATTAACATAGATGGCAATTTTGTGTTTCGCTTCAAAGTGTTATGAAACGCAACCTCAGCTTCTTGGCTTTAGGTTTTCCGGATCATAAAGCGGCTCGTAACCTACGCCGGCAACTTCAACCGGATACCTTTCACCGAAGTATTCTACGTGGAACTCATTGCCCTTAACTGCCATTTCATGTGGCAGGTAACCAAGCGCAATATTCTTGCCGATAGTCGGTCCGTAAGCAATCGATGTAGTAAATGACCGCCGCCCAAGCTCATCCACAATTGTCTCACCAGAGTTCGGATCCATAATTGGCAGAATCCCTACCGGATAGCGGGCAGTACCGTCTCCATCGACGTTCTCAGTCATAACAAATGTACACAGTGTAGCAGGCTGATGTTCCCGCGCCCGATATTCTAGGTGCGCTGCTTTACCGACAAAGTCAGCATCTTTCACCTTTGGACGCGCAAGATCAGCTTCATACAGATTGTACTCTGTCAGAAGGTCAGCGTTTTGCAACCGCAGGCTTTTCTCCATACGACGGGTATTCGCGTAGGTTTCTACACCAAATGGCATGACACCTTCAGCACGAATTGCATCCCAGACAGCAAGACCGTCATCATACTTCATATGCAGTTCCCAGCCCTGTTCACCCACATAGGAAATCCTGAACGCACTCACGTTTTTACCACCGATGCGAATTTGCTTGATTGCCGCAAACGGGAAATTTTCTGCTGTAAGCGCATCGGGGTCTTCCACAACCTTCATCAAGGTTTCACGCGCATTCGGTCCCCATAGACCAATTGTGGTGAAATCCTCAGATACATCTGTAATTTCCACATCAAACCCATGATCTTCTGCCATCCGCTTCATGTAGACAAAATCACGATTTCCTGCATCAGCACCATCGACGAAGCGGTAACGATCTTCCATCCGGAAGACGGTGAAATCCGCTTTCACCATGCCTTTTTCATCAAGGAAGTGCGTATAGATCCCCTTGCCCACCTGATTGTCAGCTCCAACACGGGCAACGCAAAGATATTCCATGAAGGCCACATGATCAGGGCCAGTCACATCATACATCGCAAAATGCGAAAGGTTCACCATGCCCACATTCTCTGACATCTCCAGATGTTCAGCATTGGAAACACGCCAGAAGTGACGGTTATCCCACTCATTTTCACGGACAGGAACGCGGTTGCCGAACTTTTCCAAAAGATGTTCGTTAGAAGCATAGCCATGGGCCCGTTCCCAGCCACCCAGTTCCATGAAATATCCGCCAAGCTCCTTTTCACGCTCATAGAACGGAGATCTGCGCACTCCACGACCACCCGCAAAAGGTTCTCTAGGATGTACTGCTGGCGTATAGATTTTCTGAGCGGTTTCCGTGCAGCGCGCATGGATGAAATCGCTATCTGTCTGGAACTTGTAAAAACGCGCATAATCGATCGGATTGTGATCTATTTCAGTCCGGCCATCGGTCATCCAGTCAACAAGCAATTTAGCCATGCCTGGTCCATCTTTCACCCAGATAGCAACGCCATACCAAAGGCCTCTGACATTCTGCGATTCCCCGATTGAAGGGCCACCATCAGTTGTTACCTGTAACAGGCCATTGAAAGAGTAGTTTTCGTTATATCCCAACTCACCAAGAATGGGCGTGAGTTCCATCGCACGTTCCAAAGGCTCGATGATCTGATCCATCTCCAGATCCCGTTGAGAGGGTGAAAGACGAGCCTCAGCCTTTTCTAGAATATCTTTGGGATGACAAAGACGCGGATTATCCGTTTCGTAGTAACCCCATTCTATCTGCCCACCTTCTGGAGTCTTCGGGTCACCGGTATCGCGCATATAAGCAGAATTGCCCTGATCGCGAAGCAATGGGAAACCGATATCCTTCCCCGTACCTTCGAATTCATTGTAGGGACCAAAAAATGTGAGCGGATGGTCCACCGGCATTACAGGCAAGTCTTCACCTGCCATTTCGGCAATCAGACGCCCCCAGAGGCCAGCACAGACGACCACATACTCAGCCTCAATGATACCGCGATGCGTTTTTACGCCCTTGATACGGCCATTCTCAATGATCAACTCAGTTGCAGGCGTATTTGGAAAGCTCTGAAGTTTGCCAGTTGCAACGGCATTATCCACCAGGATGCCAGCCACTGTTTGAGAGCGAGGTGTAACCAGACCGGCATCAGGATCCCAAAGCGCTCCACGGATTTCGTCTTCTTCAAGAAGCGGAAATTTCTCCTTGGCCTCAGCAGCTGAAATCATGGAAGCCCTAGTACCAAACGCTTTTCCCGAAGCCACTTTCCTTTGGAGTTCAATCCAGCGGTCATCGTCATCTTTGCGGCAAACTTCCAGCCCGCCTGTTTTGGCGTAGTGACCCATCTTTTCAAAGAAGTCGATTGAATAAAGCGTGGTCCAGCAAGAAAGAAAATCATGCGATGTCGCATAACAAAAATCAGAAGCATGGGATGTGGAGCCAATATCAGTAGGTACTGAGGACTTGTCTATTCCAACGATATCTTCCCAACCACGTTCAATCAGATGATGCGCCACAGACGCGCCTACAATGCCACCCAAACCAACGACTACAACTTTTGCCTTTTTCGGAAACTCTGCCACGTGCTTTCTCCGGTTAACGACCTGTATATTCCAACAGACTATCAAACGATTTTTTGCAGTTAAACTGTTCTCGGTGCGACAATTTAGGGACGGACATTATCCAAAACACTTTCCAGAGATTAGTTGTATTCCGCATGTGCCCTTTTTCCATTACACTCGAAAAAACAATCAACTTTGCCAGGGAATGAGTAAATATGGGTTCAGCGGTAATTATTGGAGCGGGCGAAGGCTTATCTGCAGCTCTTGCCAGAAAACTCCACAAAAGAGGTCACAAGCTTGTTCTTGCAGCAAGAAACACGGATAAACTGGCAGATTTGCAAAAGGAAACTGATGCATTGCTGGTTTCCTGTAACGCTTCTGACCCCGTTGAAATGGCAAACGTCTTTGCAAAGGCGGATGAAATCGGTGAACCGCTTGATATTGCCATATATAATCCATCAGCAAGAGTTCGGGGTTCGGTTGTCGATCTGGATCCGGATCAGGTACGGAATGCGATTTTGATAACCGGATATGGAGCGTTTCTGATGGCTCAACAGGCTGCCAAACGCATGTTACCAAATTCAAGCGGAAGTATATTGTTCACCGGCGCTTCTGCCGGAGTGAAGGGCTATCCGAACTCATCCACCTTTGCCATGGGGAAATTTGCTCTAAGGGGTCTTGCCCAAAGCCTAGCAAGAGAACTTCATCCAAAAGGCATTCACATTGGACATTTTGTGATCGACGGTGGCATAAGAAATACAAATAGACCGGAACGGATTGATCCGCCTGAAAATCCAGATTCCATGCTGGATCCGGAAGCAATCGCTGATAACTACCTGCATTTTCTGGATCAACCTAGATCCAGCTGGGCATGGGAAATTGAATTACGCCCTTGGGTTGAGAAGTTCTAGACATTCCAGTCATTGTGAATTTCTCCACCAAGAACATCCAGATGGGCTAACCCAAGGGTGATCTTGAAACCGCCAATCAAAGCATACAAATTCTCTTGACCTGGAACAGGTCCAAAAAATGGATCCGTTCCCCTTTGTTCCAAGGTGTTGCGAGGCCTCACCCCTGCCCAACGTTCAATTATAGGGGCATCCTCAAGCGCAGGAACAAGATCAATCGCCCGACGATAAAAGTCCATGTTCTCTGGATCAAACTTGCTTTCAGCGCCTTTTTCCCAGTCATTTTCAGAGGTGGAGCCGATAGCCACTAGATTGTCTGTATGAGGCACCACATAGGCTCCATCGTGATAGACGATGGGCAGATCATCTTTATGAACATACTTCACCAGGACCGCCTGCCCCTTCACACCGCGCCCGATCGGTTTTTCCCGGTTCAATCCACCCATAAACGGTTGCAGCAATGAATAGGCCTCATATCCATTGGCCACCACAATCCGGTCCGCAGAAACCGAATTATCATTGGACAGTTGAATAGTGCCCCCATGCGCTGACATCTGGATATTTTCAGCGCCTACACCTTCAGCAATTTCAATTCGGGATTTTAGATATGCCGCGAGAGTTTTCACATACATCCGCGGGTTAACGCGCGCAGCCAGTGTATCGTACTGCACCCCATACTTGGCGATAGAGGTATTGATCCACTCTAGAAATCCCACTGGCTCAGAATGTGTAAGGGTAAAGCTTTGATCCCAGTTCTGGGAAGCGCCTTCACTGCGTCTGGCAATCAGCTCCGCATGTTTTTCTTTAACAACGGGCATGATCCTGCCGCATCTGCGATAACCGCAGCTCAAACCGGTATCAGCTTCAAGCTCAGAAATTGTATCAGCCAGAGTGGAAAGTCCCAGATACTGATATTGCTTCTTCTTGTTCCAGCTGTCCGGCATATGCGGCATGAGTGCACCCAGAAATCCACCTGAAGCACCACACCCAATCGTTCTTTTTTCAATCAGGACAACCCGCTCACCGCGTTTTACCGCATGCCTTGCCGCCCAAAGACCTGCAATTCCGCCTCCAATTATGGCAATATCGAAATGGTTTGATGATTGAATCATCTTGTGAAAATGTACCGCTAAGCGATTCAAAACAAGGGTAATTTCATGTCTCAAATCGAATGGCGGGATGATGTTTTGCCCGTTTCCACCCGTTTTGATGATCCTTACTACTCAAGGTCCGATGGCCGCGCTGAATGTGATCATGTTTTCATCAAGGGAAATGATCTCCCCCAACGCTGGGAAAACATGACACAGTGCACCATAGCTGAATTGGGGTTTGGGACTGGCCTCAATTTTCTGGAGACTGTGCGTCAATGGCAACAAATAAGACCGAAAGACGCCAAATTGCACTTTGTATCCTTTGAAAGGTTTCCCTTATCTTTTGACGAGATACAACGCGCGCTTGCCGTTTGGCCCGAACTGAATGAACTAGCAATCAATCTGGGAGAAATCTGGAACCCGGACTCTGATGCCATTGATGAAGCTTTTACTGAAGAAGTTCGGTTAAGTGTTCACATCGGAGACGCAAACGAGATTCTGCCATCAGCCGAATTCGAAGCAAATGCCTGGTATCTCGATGGTTTTTCGCCAGCAAAGAACCCGGAACTTTGGAATGAAGCCTTGATGAACAGTGTCGCTGACAAAACAGCTGCAGGCGGCACTTTTTCCACCTACAGCGCGGCCGGTTTCGTTCGCCGCAACCTACAAACCGCTGGTTTTCAAGTGCAAAAGGTTCCTGGCTTTGGCAGGAAAAGAGAAATGTTAGTCGGCAAAAAATTGACGGATATTTGAAAAGTCACGCGACATGCATGTCGCACACGGACATTAATCTGCGAATTTTCAGATGTCATGATTGCCGAAACATGGAAATTTCGAGGACCGTTTGATGTCAGCTCCGCTCAAATCCGAGATAGAAAACGCAGCACTTCCCATTGATCAGGCAAGTGGAATTCCGAATTGGTTTTACACTTCACCGGACGCGGTAATAGAGGAAAAACGCAAAATCTTTGCTCCCAATTGGGTCGGCATTGGCTTTGCCAAGGATGTACCACAGCCAGGTGATGTGAAGCCGGTAGAGTTTCTGGGCGACCCATTCATCATTGCTCACGGAAGAGATGGACAAGTCCGGGTGTTTCACAATGCCTGCCGTCACAGGGGCGTAAAGCTCGTTCAGGAAGCCGGCAAAACTACCGGTCTACTACGTTGTCCGTACCATGCCTGGTGTTACTCCACTGAAGGCGATCTGAAGCAGACACCGCATGTGGGCGGCCCGGGAGTACATTCGCACCCGGCCATTGACAAGTCACAACTAGGTCTGATTGAGGTTCGCAGTCATACCTATCTCGATGTGGTGTTCATCAACATCTCAGGCGATTCTGAACCATTTGAAAAACACTTCGAAGAAGCGCTGGATAGGTGGAAAGAGTTCGAAAAACCGATTTTTCACGGTGGCCCAGAGTCATCGTTCAAACTTGAAGTGAATACAAACTGGAAACTTGCAGTGGAGAATTACTGCGAATCCTACCATTTGCCATTCATTCACCCGGGCCTCAATGAGGTCTCCAAGTTGGAGGACCACGAAAATATTCTGAGTTCCGGTCCTTTTGCTGGTCAGCTTACCCGTGCTTTCACTGCTTTTACGGATGATAACGGAAAGAATTTTGCATTTTTTGATGGGCTTTCAGCGCGCTGGAACAAGGAGGCAGAATATTTGGCCTTCTATCCGAACGTCCTGCTTGGTGTTCACAAGGACCACACCTTCGGGATCATCTTGGAACCGCAAAGCGCACAGGAAACACTTGAGCACGTGGAAATCTACTACGCATCCCAAGATGCCACGGAAGAACCTTGTGAGCATATGCGCGAGACAAATGCCGGCTTCTGGAAAAACGTGTTCAGCGAAGACATCGGCGTCTGTGAAGCCATGCAGGAAGGCCGCAAGGCGGATGGATTTGACGGCGGACATTTCTCCCCCGTCATGGATGAATCAACGCACCATTTCCATGGCTGGATCGCAAGGCAACTTCTGAAGGATTAATCCGGCGGCGTAGCTTTCATGCTTTTGCGTTCGGAGAAGGTCGCCAGCATTTGTGTGAGGACGGGACGCCCTTCACGCCAGTCAAAATCCGGTTGTCTGAAATCAAGGTAAGCAAGCGCAGAAGCCACGGAGATCGAGCCTGCATGAATGTCCTGCAATCGAGCCGGGCGCCATGTCTCCAGCACATCAAGCGCCTGAATGATTTTGGTCTGTTGAGCATTCATCCACACATCCCACTGCTTTTCTTCAGGTCGTAGTGCCTGCTCATAGCGAATACCCACAGCGGTTTCCATGATACCGTCACCCATAGCTTGCGTAACCAGCGTATTGTAACGCTCCATACCTTCAAGCGGGATCATCTTGTCTCCGTCATGGAGCCCATCCAGATATTCGGTAATAACCCTGCTATCAAATAGAATGTGCCCATCGTCCAGTTCCAGTGTCGGGATCTTGCCCAGTGGATTATTCTTCGCCAAATCTTGATCAGGCGAAACCACAGTCGTGGTAACATTGATCAATTCAATCTGATCGATAAGTCCTGTCTCATGTGCCAACATCAGCACTTTGCGGACAAACGGTGAAGGCGCTGCATACCAAAGTTTCATTTCATAATTCTCCAAATTGCTCGCACACCTTAATCCACCTGTTTTGTGAATCAACACAGGATTTTCGACAGAGAATGAATGGAGAAATAAAATTCACTCAGACTAGATAAATCGCCGGAACAGCCAACACTACTCGTGCGAATACACCGTTGTTAAATTTCATACATTGAATGAAAGGTGTCGCAAGCATCTGAAGGCAGACTGTAGAAACACTCTGCATATCGTGTGTGGGTTGATACTCAGAATGCTTGCGACGTGGCAGAGGTGTGTGGGAAACCTCTGCCATGGGCATAATAGTTACAAAAATGAAATATTTCTACAATTTTTTTTAAAAAATTGCATCTAACCACAACGTAAACGAATCCTGATTAAATCATATATATCATATAGTTATACAGGATTAGTTACGAATTGACCTACCATTTCTCAACAACTGAGTGATGCGTTCCAGGGTTTCAGGTGTTTTCGCCAATTTAAGAAACGCCTGACGCTCTCTGGCAAACAGGTCTTTTTCGCTGTACACCTCTGTAGAACCATTCTCCATAGAACTTCCACCCGTTACAATCTCCGCAATGATTGTTGCAACAGTCACGTCATGCGGGAAGAAATGCCCTTTCTCCTGCCCCTTGGCCAGGAAGTCCACCATTGCTTGATGGGCATCTGAGCCGGCAAGATGAAACTCCGGTTTCTGCCTTGGTTTATAGTTTTGGCTTATCCCCGCCAGCGCTGACAAAGCACTTTCAATCAACCGGTCACGGTTCATGACCTGAGTATCCCGCCCTTCCACAAAATACTTCATCGGAATTGCTTCATCAGGAGAGGTAGCCGTTTGAGCATAACCAATCTGGTTGAAGGTATTACGCGCAGCCACTGCCCAATCGCCTGTATCCTGGAACCAACGCCAATAGGTTTCTTTCACGCCACCACCACCGGGTACCAGACCAACACTGGCTTCAACCAAACCAAGGACAGAATTTGAATGCGCAACGAGCATATCACAATGCGCAAGCACCTCGTAGCCACCACCAATTGCCAGGCCGGACGGAGCACCGATTACCGGCACATCACAATAACGAAGTGCTTCCACCGCATCTTGGAATCCAATCAGGAATTGATCAATTCCATCCCAGTCTTCAGCCTCGATGAACGCGAGGAAACGCTCCAGATTCACGCCGGCAGAAAAGTGCTGGGCGTCGTTGTGAACAATGATACCTGGTCCCGGATCGTTAGCCGCTTCCTGCACGATCGCCATACAATCTGCATCCAGTGCATTGGCTTTCGTATGAAACTCGATCAAACGGACACCACCATCAAGATGGAACAGACTGGCGCCTGCATTTTCACTAACCGGTTGAAGTGTCTTTCTGGTCATATGAAAACGCACAACACCATCAGGCAAATCTACCGGATGAAGTTGACCATCCCAATGTCTGACTTTGAGAACCCCGTCTTCAGCTTCGTAGAACGACTTGCCGGCGTTATTCCGTAGAAATTCAGGAATATGCCATCCCTCGGCTTCCAGGCGGCTCACGAACTTGCCGGAGCCAATTGCATCCATCATTTCAAATGGCCCTTGTACCCAGTTGTAACCGAGCTTCATGGCATCATCGATGTCCTGAGGAGAATGAGTGACGTCCGGGATCAGGCTTGCGGAATAGGTGAGAATACGGGCAAGAACACGCCACGCGAAGGTAGATAACTTGTCGTCGCCTTCCAGCAACACAGAGATCCCTTCCCGTTCACCCTTTTGAGCAAGCTCAGGGACTTCACGCATACGCGGACGCCAATCTTCACTTTGAAGGTCCCAGGCTTGCTTGTCTTCATCGACTTCGCGGTAGAAACCTTCACCACTTTTGTTTCCTCTGTACCCGCGCGCCACATGATCGTTTACGATCTTGTTTTCACCGCCAATCTCATGGAACGGATCACCCTGCTCAAGGATTGAATTCAGCGAGCGGACCACGTCTCCCATCAGGTCAAGCCCGATGAGATCATAGAGCCCGAAAGCACCGGTCTTCGGAATGCCCATAGGACGGCCAAAAATCGCATCAGCTTCTTCAATCTTTAGGCCCAGTTCCACTGCCTCATGAACGGCGGCTTGAAGCGCAAACACACCTACCCGGTTACCGAGGAAGCCAGGGGTGTCAGCACAGTTCACAACACCCTTGCCAAGCATGCGGTCATTGAAGTCGCCCAGCGCATCGATCACATCGTCTCTCGTCTCTTCACCACGAACCAGTTCGAGAAGCCGCATGTAGCGAACCGGGTTAAAGAAGTGAGTGATACAGAACCTTTCGCGCAGCTCCTGCGGGCTTTCTTCCATCAACAGTTTGATCGGGATTGTGGAGGTGTTTGAGGATACCAGAGTAGTTGGCTTCAGATGCGGCATCAGGTTGGCATAAAGCTGGCGTTTGATGTCGAGACGTTCCACAATCGCTTCACAAATCCAGTCACATTGACCCGCTTCAGCAAGATTATCCTCGATGTTGCCTGTGGAGATCAGTTCGACATTTTCCTTGCGCATCAAAAGCGGAGGATCAGATTTTACAATCCGTTCTATCGAACCCTTGGCGACCGCATCCCTGTCGCCTTCAGAAGCGATATCCAGGAGTAATACCTTCAAACCCGCATTTGCCACTTGTGCTGCAATGCCCGAGCCCATAGTACCAGCGCCAATTACGCAAACAGTCTTGATGTCAGCTGAAGTAATTTCGTTCATGATTGTATCCAGTATGATTATTGAGCCAGGAATTCGCGCAGATGAGCGTTAAACTCATGCGGTCTTTCGGTGGGAATTGTATGTCCTGAGTTTGGAAGTATGTGCAAAGTGTTGTTAGGCAAGGTCTCTGCCAGTTTCATACCCGCTTTTAGCGGTGTCATGCGATCTTTCGCTGCAAGCACACACATGGTCGGGCATTTCACATTTGCAGCTAATTCCAATCCATCAGCAAATCCGTCACAGGCTTTTAGATCGGTAGCCAAAGCACCCACAACATTGAGGTCCATTATGCGCAAACCAACGCCTGCATGGGAAAATCCGGGAACACTGTTCTCAAAGTGATGCGCATCCGGCCCCAACCCCCAACTGGTCATTGAAGACTTGGCGCGCTCTTCCTTGGTTTCAGCCGTTGAAATCAAAACCTCATTCACCGGAATAGCCGCAGCAGATGCCACAAACACAATTTTCTCAACACGCTCAGGTGCCATATTGGCGAGGCTCAAACTGACCAGACCACCCTGGCTGTGCCCAACGAAAGTGGCCTTTTCAGCACCAACATGGTCCATCACCTTAAGGATCCACTCCGCCTGGTCCTGCACACTCTCAATCGGCTCGCCGCCTGAGAGGTTGTGCCCCGGAAAATCAACCGACATAATATTGTAGTTCGCATACGCAAATGATCTGGACTGTTGTGACCAGGTCAGGTGTGAATTACCGCCACCATGAAGGAAGAAGATGAAAGCCTGTCCTTCAACGTGATCTCTTCCCCCAGTGGACGCGTAAACCTCGTTCCCATCAATTTCAAACTTCATTTCACCGCCCTCGCCGCTGCTTTCAATGCGCGATTGAAATCAGCTTTCAGATCATCAAAACTTTCTAGCCCTACAGATAGTCTGATCATATCTTCGGTTAGCCCCCCTGCTTTCATATCCTCAGCAGAGATATGACTATGAGTGGTCGAAGCCGGATGAATAACCAATGTCTTGGCGTCTCCCACATTTGCAAGATGTGAAGCAACCTCAACATTCTCGATAAAAGCAGCACCGGCAGCCCGCCCGCCTTTTACACCAAAACCAATCATTGGCGTTGAGCCTTTTGTGAAAATCCGTTTTGCAATTTCATGGTCAGGATGATCTGGCAGATCAGGATGTTTCACCCAACTAACCATCTCGTGCTCACTTAGGAATTCAACCATTTTCCTGGCATTTTCGATGTGTTTTTCCATACGCAGTGGCAGGGTTTCAATGCCTTGCAAAATATGAAATGCATTTGTAGGAGAAAGCGCAGGACCAAAATTATACATCCCCTCTGCACGGATGCGCTGTGTCAACGCCGCCGGACCAAATTCTTCCCAGAACACAATTCCATCCAGCGCATAGTGAGGTGATGTGAGTGTAGGAAACTTGTCGCTCTTGCCCCAGTTAAAGTTACCGCCATCAACGACGGCTCCACCAATCGCAACACCATGACCACCCATCCATTTGGTCAAGGAATGCGTAATCACATTCACCCCAAAATCAAACGGCTTGAAAATGTAAGGCGTGCAGAATGTGGCATCCATCACAACCGGGATTCCCGCTTTTTCAGCAATCTTGACCAGCGCTTCCACGTCCAGAACATCCAGGCCGGGGTTACCGATCAGTTCGCAGAAAATGAACTTGGTGTTTTCCTGAATAGCAGCTTCAATACCGTCCAAATCTCGGCCGTGCACAAATGAGGTTTCCACCCCGAAGCGTGGCATCGTATTCTTTAAAAGATTGATATTTGCACCATACAATTGTGCAGTCGAAACGATATGATCACCAGCGCTCACCAGTATGCTGGTAACCAAATGCAGAGCTGCCATACCGGAAGCACATGCTGTACAGGCGACACCACCTTCCATTGCCGCCACACGTTGCTCTAGAACAGCAACAGTCGGGTTGGAAATCCTAGTATAAAGGTGCCCACCCTCTTCCATATTATAAAGTGCGGCCGCATGACGTGCGTCCTTGAAGACGTAGGACGTAGTTTGGTGAATTGGTACAGCCCGTGAACCATGGTCACTGTCCGGTACATGGCCAGCATGAAGCGCCAATGTATCCAGGTCATAGAAATCCGACATGGAATTTTCCCTCTCATTTTCTTTGAAACCGACCTAACAGGATTTTTATGGCGATTTCAAACACCTTTATGCATCTCCCTATTGAAACCTCCCGAAATATTACGTGAGACTGCACAAGTGTGATTTGCGACCACTTATAATGTATGGAAGCATAGCGGCAGGATTTGCCAAATTGTGAACGCAAACATTTCATTTTCTCCACTTATTGAAGCCCATTTTCGGTTTCAGCTTAGGGACATCTTCGCGATAGTGCGAAACAACCAGTCCCTGATAGGAGATGATTATGAAAACCACAATTTTTTCAAAAATCCCGAAAACGCCTGCTGCTATTGTTTTGGCACTGGCCCTGTCATCAGCAGCAACCTTACCTGCCGCGGCAGATGAGTGCTCTGACATGATCACAAAGGTGACAGAAGCTATCAGCACAGCGCAATTGTCCAATACAGATGCCACACAGGTTGAAAACTACAGGCTTTCAGCACTGCAAAAACAGGCAACAGGCGACACAGAAGGTTGTGTGGCTGACCTGCAGCAAGCAAGTGCCCTGCTTGGCATTGAATAAACAAATTATCCGTAACGGATAAGCCCAGACCGGGTCAGTATCAAAGTGGCAGAGCCCCCCAAAATCTGTCACGGGGCGTTCAACTGACCTGCAAGCCTTCCGGCCATCTTATATGCCCCCCAGCCAATCCGGAGATGGCCGGAAGTGCAATTCGAAACATTAGATCAGCAATTCGCCCTTGCTGACAATCACCGCACCACCGGATATACCGGCAACAGTCGTGTTTCCGTTTTCCTTGGTCAAATCCAGCACAATCTGTGACGGGCGACCCATCTCATACCCCTGTTCAATCAGAAATTTCCCCGTGTCAGTATCCTTCATGTCGTACTGAGCAATTTGACCGCTGAATGATGCCACGGCGCTTCCGGTTGCGGGATCTTCCGGGATTCCCTGGAATGGCGCAAACATGCGCGCATGATAAGCAGCATCCGAACTTTCGCCACCTCGGCAATAGGCATAAATGTTCGCATGAATCCCATTGATCACAGGTTCAATTTCTTTCAACAGAACAGAATTGATCTCAATATTCTGGACAGCACTCATGGATGCAAGCGGAACCAGCATATAAGGGACACCACCATCCCAAATCGAAACCTCATGATCATCAAAACCCACATCGTCCGGCCGAAGTCCAATCGCTTCAGCCAGCTTATCAGCGCCCACGCTCCAATCAATTCGCTCGGATATTTTTGGCAGCTCAAACCTGATTTTTCTTTTTCCACCCTCGTCTGTAATAGCGCATGTCACAGGCCCGACCACTTCCTCAAGCACAAGCTCAGCGCCGTCTGACAAACCATCCAAATGGCTGAGCAAAAAAGCCGTTCCCACCGTGGGGTGACCCGCAAAGGGAAGCTCATGAACCGGTGTATAGATTTTAATACGCGCTCTGTTCTCAGCATTGTCAGGTGGAAAAACAAAAACTGTTTCTGACAGATTGAACTCCGTTGCAATTGTCTGCATTGCAGCCTCATCCAATCCATCCGAATCCAACACAACAGCAAGTGGATTGCCGGATAGAGCCTCGTCTGTAAACACATCAAGCGTATAAAATCTTCTTTCCATAATCATTCCTGCAATAGCTTCTCATCGACAGTGGCACTGATAACCTTTTTCACGGTCAAACCCTGTACGATAACGGAGAACAATACCACCGCAAATGTGGCTGTGAGTAACAGCGGCTTGGTGTCATTATTAGGCAAGGAAAGAACGAGAGCAACGGAAATACCACCTCTCAATCCACCCCATGTGAGCACTGGAATTGCACCAGAGGTGAAAACCCGGAACCGGGACATTAGCAGGATTGGAACCGAAACCGCTGACATTCGGGCAAACAAGACCAGCGGTATGGTTGCAGCAGCCAACCAACCGAACGAAGGATCAATCGCTACAATCAGGATTTCCAGCCCGATAAGCAGGAACAGAACAGAATTGAGGATTTCGTCAATCAGATGCCAGAATGAGAACAAATGATCCGCAGTCTTTTCGCTCATCCCCACAGCGCGTCCCCGGTTGCCCAAAAGAAGCCCTGTCATCACAACGGCTATGGGTCCGGACAGATGTAAACGCAAAGCAATTGCATAGGTGGCAGCCACAATACCGAGAGAAATCAGTATCTCCAAAGTGTATTCATCCATGCTCGCCATCGCTCGATATGCAATCCACCCGGCTATCAAACCAAGCACCGCACCGCCGATAGCTTCAACCACAAACAGCTCCGCAATATGCAGAAAATCTATTCCACCACCGTGACCTCCTCCGCCACCAACAGCGATTGCCACAACGATTGTAAAAACCACCACACCGACACCATCGTTGAATAACGATTCACCGGCAATTTTTGCTTCCAGAGAAGGTGGAATATTGATCGACTTCAAGAGGCTGAGCACAGCAACGGGATCGGTGGGTGAAATGAGCGCACCAAATACCAATGCCCAGGCGAATGGAATATCAATCCCGAACAGCCCGGCAAGCAGCCAAAAGCCGGTACCCACAATGAAGGTGGACAACACCACACCGACAGTCGCCATCAATGTGATGATCCATTTCCGATCAGCCATCTTTTCAAAGTTCACATGCAAAGCACCGGCGAACAACAAGAATGCCAACATGCCTTCCATCACCGTTGAATAGAAATCTATTTGCCCGATTACATCCTGAAATGTATCCGTAATACCCAGAGATGGGATCAGTTTCTCAGCGGCCAGCAAGCTGAGCGAAGCTAACAATGCAAAAATGACAAGGCCAATCGTGTGAGGCAACTTCACGAAGACATGGTTCACCCAGCCAAAAAATGCAGACAACGCAAGCAGCAGTGCCGCAATTTCAAAGATAGAAAGCATATGACGAATCCCCCGAATATTCTGAGTTCAGGCTTAACACAGGAACACCACGATTTGTCAGTGAAATCTGAAAGCCTAATTCAAGCTTGATGTTTCCCCTTATCACATCGAGATTTTGTCAGAATGTGTGCCAGGATCTATGGCACAACAGAATTCATGAAGTTAGTTGGTTCTTGTGTCCTATCCTACCTTGATATCATCACCTCGAAGAAACTGATCCACTTCCAGTTTCAGCACTTTGGTTTCAGACAATATCTGATTGAAATCCTGCATATGTTGAGTGGTAAAATGCTCACGCAAAGCTTCTGCAGTTTCCCATTCTTCATAGATACGAAAACGCCCTTCTTGCTCGATATCTTCGTAAAAAGCGTAGTTCCGGCATCCCTCTTCACTTCTCGAAGCACTTGCCATGATCTTGGCAGCAGATTTGATCTGAGACACATCCTCCGGTGCTATCTCAGCTATTCCTGTAACAACTATCATTTTCACAATCCCCGTTTCAGTTTCAGGGCTCAGTCTAGGTCAGCAGGCAACTCACTGAAAGAAAAACTTCAAATGGACAACTCTACAACAACAGGACAGTGATCTGATGCCTTCGGACGATCCCACCCAGTTCTCGGATATCGAACACTCTCCTGCCCCGGTGGAAATGGCGTACGGAAAGGTTGTCCGCTACGGATGATCTCCGGAACCGCTTTTTGGTTGCGATCCGCTAGCGCAGGTGAAGCCAAGATGTAATCCAGTTGGCACAAGTGTCGTTCAGTTCTTCCCGAGTGATAAAGCGTCCATTGTTCCATGTCCGGCAAGCGGTTGGAAAGATTGTATGAAAAATCACCCGCCACCAGTGGATCAATACCGCAACTTTCCGTCAGTTCATATTCAAAACTAAAGCCACTGTGTTGAGAGCCATCCACCTTTATTCGCGAGAAATAGTCGTTCATGTCACCGCAAATGAGCCAACGCTTGTTTGCGGTTTTTCCTTTACCAAACTTTTGCTCAATGATGTGACGCGTGGCCTTTGCTTCAGCGATCCGAATGGGCATCGTCCAGCTTCGTCCGTCCACATCTTCTTTTCGTGCACCCATGGATTTGAAATGGACCACAAACAAGGTGAGCCTGCGATTACCCACCTTCACATCCACTTCCAGACAGTCCCGTCGGAAGATCTTTTCATCTGCCTCGCTGCCAACTTCGTTTAGAGCAGCATTATGCAATCCGAAATCTGCATAAGTATGCTTTGCATGGCTCTTGGCTGCTATGAATTCTATCTTCTCTCCGGTTTCAGTTTCTTCCCGCATCATGATGCAAACATCAATACCGCGACCATCATTGCCTTCGATTAGATACTTGTTCTTATAACCGCGGCCGATCATCCGATGAAGATATGCGTTTTCAAACGCATCGAGCGCCGCCATGTTTTCCACTTCCTGCAGACAAACAATGTCCGCGCGGGTGTCAGCAATAGCAAGAGCCGTCAGCTGCAACGTGTCATCGGTGTGGGCTACCACCCTCGCCCGCTCAAGCGTTTCAAAATGGCTACGGTCCTTGATATCGAGCATTTGAAGACCACGATCCATACGCTGAATGTTTTTAAACCCCGAAAAGTCAAAACGCTGCATCAGGTTTTCAGCATTAAAAGTGGCTACACGAACCGACATCCCAATCTCACTCTTTTGTTATCTGGTTTTTCCTGGCAATTGGGACACTTCAATCTTCTTTGCCGGGTGAATTGATGGGTCGATCCTGCGTCCAGTCATAGGTTCCAAGATCACGCTCTCTCACCGCTTGTTTCCACCCCATTTCTTCGGAACGCTTCTTGAAATTCAGGCCTTCGGGTGAATGGCGTGTGATCCCGTCAAACACAGTTGCCATCATCTGGGTGGTTTCCAACCCCATATTTTCATAGGCCTGGTTGATCATGAGCTTCTGCATCATAAGCTGATTTCTTGGCACACTTGCCATCCGCTCAGCCAACGCATCCACGTGGCTATCAAGCTCGCGTTCAGGCACTGCCTCAAGGGCGAGACCAAGATTTGCAGCCTCAACACCATTGATCTTGTCGCCGGTAAACAGCATTCGTTTTGCTTGTTGAGCACCAAGCCGGTAAACCCACATGGCAGTTGTGGGACACCCCCAAACACGTGCAGGCATGTAACCGATTTGGGCGTTTTCTGCCATGATTATCAGGTCACAACACATTGCAATGTCACTGCCACCAGCAACAGCAAATCCATGGATCTTTGCAATAACGGGTTTATAGGAACGCCAGATCTTCATGAAATATTCTGTGTTTCGCTTCATGAAGCGGTAATCCTTCATAGGATCCCATGGCATTTTTTGCGTAACTTCGTTGGCGCCGTTCTTTTCCGCATAATATGCAAGATCATAGCCTGCACAAAATGCGTCCCCGCTTCCGGAAAGAACAATTACATGGATGTCATCATCGTCATTGGCTTTTTCGATGCAATCAGCCAGATCAACGGGCAATTCGTCATTGATGGCATTCATGACTTCGGGACGATTCAGGATGATACGTCCTATCCTGCCATCCTTACGAAATAATACCGTGCTTTCAGACATGAGTTTGCCCCCGGGTTAATCCTCTTCAGTGAAGACAATAACCGCAAGGGCAAATTAATCACAATAGCGCAATTCGGAGCTGTGGGTGTTTAGGCGAAACGAATTCCCATCTCGGTGCGCGTATGCCACACCCGGTCTGCTGCCACAGTATCTTTGGAATCGCTCAACTTGAAATCAAAGTTGGAAGGAATACCAGTTGTATCGCTGAAAATCAGCAAAGCACCTTCATCCGACAAATTCCGAATCTTACAACCAAAACTTGAATAACCGTTGTTGAACAAAATCGTACCGGCTTTCAAAACCCTGCGACGATGTTGCTTACGTTTTTCATCATTTGCAGCTTTTGCTTGCGCAAGAAGAGCCGCGTAGCGAGATTGTACCTGTTCCATTCTGCACCTCGTAACTTATTTGCGATATGCAATGCAGGAACTGTGCCAAGCTTGCAGTTATGCGGGAAAATCAACCCAAACCGCTGTACCAAACTCGCGATCTGGCCCCAAAGACAACTTCAACCCGTGCTTATTGCTGATTTCCCTTACAATCGACAGGCCCAAACCAATGCCATCTGCACGCTTGGCTCCCTCTTCAAGGCGAATATTTGCGTCCAAAACCGCTGAAAATTCAGCTTCTGTCATACCTGAACCTGTATCAGCCACCTGCAGACGTAAGCCCTCTTCTCCGTCAACTATACCAAACTCAACCTTGCCCTGATCCGTGTATTTTATGGCATTCGAAACAAGATTTGTGGCAAGTCGCATGAGCACAAGATTTTCAATATCAAGGTCATGATTTGATGGGAGATATTTAAGTTCTATGCCTTTCTCAATTGCATCATTTTGAAACATGTCATGGACACTTAACAGAATTTCATCTGTCGTTAGCGATTTTGAATTGTCCAGATCATCAGATTCATCGCGAATTGCCAGGTTTTCCCCAGAGACAATTTTAGTGTCTTCCGCTGCTTGTCCCAGTTGCGTGGAAACCAGTTTCTCCAGATAGGTGAATGTCTGCGCCACGTCGCTGGTTATTTTTTCGTCTGAATCAGTACCTTGCATAAGATCATGGACTTTCAGACGCAGTGCATGCAAAGGCTGCCGGAGATCATGAACCGTATTTTTCATCTCCTGATCACGGCTTTCCGCCAGTTCAGATACAGCTGAGAATTTTTGCTCCAGATCACTGAGCCGTTGGGTGAGCTTCAGATTGCGGCGCGCCTGTTTGAGGCTCGCTTTCATGGATTGCTGGCTGGCAACCCGGATCTGATTGTACCGATCCAGTAGCCCTAATCCCATGAACGCGGCATCGGCAACCATCACCATCCGCATCAGATCGAACTGTAGTTCTTCAGAAATCTCCAACCCGAAATTCTCCCGGAATGTGAGCAAAACACTCACAACCATGATGCTACCCCAAGCCAGGACGTAAAATCGCACTTCCTTAAATCGTTTCCTTGCAGCCAAAAGGCCGGCCATGAAGAAAAACAGAAATGCAAACAGGGATATCAAGAGCATGAATTGCTTGAGGAGTTGAGTATCCAGCACAACCGCACTCAACGTCGCAACCGCAGCGAGGACCATAAAGAAGATCAATATCTTGTCAGCGATCTTGTGATAACGCTTTGTTTGCAGAAACTCCCGTGCAAACAATGCCCCGAAGAATATCAAGCCATTTCCAATGGGCAGTGAGGCAAACCCGTTAAACTGGGGCCAATTGGGCCACAGATACTGGAATGCAGTACCATCAGCCTGCATGATGAACAGCAAGCTGGACATCGTACTCGCGCTATAGGCAAAAAACAGGGTTTTTCGGGAGTAAAGAAACGCCGCTCCCGAGACCATCAACATCAACACCAGCATCCCGTAATAGAGAGAGTTCTTGAAAACGGTACTACTGGCTTTCTCATTGAAGCTGGCGTCCGTTTCAATTGAAAACCGGACTTCCGAAGACCCACCTGACCAATAACGGACGAATACTTCTGTTTCTTCACCCGGCCTGAGTTTCACTGGGACGACAAGATACGGATACTTGATCGGCCTATCACCGAAAACCGCTGCCTCGTCCTGTTCTGTAATTACCTGAATATTGCCTTTGCTGTTAATCTGGTAGGCGCTGAATTTCTGGAAAAAATTCTCCCGAAAAAACAGCATCCAACGATCGTTATCTTCTGACGCGTTGCGCAAATGAACTTTGAGCCAGATTAGCGACTTGGTGAACCCGAAATTGATAAATTCGCTTTCCACCGGCTTGAATTTGCTTATGAAACTGTCAGTTGCAATCTCATCAATTGTGATCTTTCCAGTATCATCGAGGAAATACTCAACATTCCCAACAATTTGCGCAGGTGTTTTCGGCCCCTCAAGCTCCAGGGGATTTGCAAAGCCATGCCCAATTGGATTAAAGGAAACAAAACATGCGATTGTAAGAAATACAATTGCCAACCGTCTTACGAAATTTGATACACCGAAAACCATAGTTCAGTCTGGAATACACCCCCCGATGCCTAAGACCTTTGTGATCGCCGATGACCACGCACTAGCAAGTGAGGGAATAAAAGCGATTCTTGAACGGCATGACAATACAAAAATTCTTGAGGTCGCCAACAACGGGATTTCAGCCATCTCATTGATCCGAAAGCTTCAACCAGATTGCGCGATTGTGGATTTGGCCATGCCGGGCGCCAATGGATTGGAGGTACTCATCGAGGCGAAACGTTGGGCACCGGATACAAAAATTGTAATCGTCACTGGAAACCATTCGCCTGAGCAATTCAGACAACTCAAGGAAGCTGATGCTGATGCAATTATTCTGAAAAACACTGATCCCGAGGTCATACTTGATGCAATTCAGCGAGTATTTGCAGGTGAAAAGGTGTTTTCAGATGAAGTGCAGGAAATCATTTCAGTTTCAGAAGACACCAGTGGACTTTCAAAACGGGAGATCGAGGTGCTTCATGCCATCGGCCGAGGTTACTCAAATACCAAGATTGGCGAAAAGCTGGGCGTCAGTCCGAAGACCGTTGACAGCCACAGAACAAGTCTAATGAGAAAACTGGAAGTAAATTCAACTGCTGCTTTACTGGTGAAAGCAATGAAACAGGGATTAATCGACGTTTAAGTACAAACCAATTTATCTCAAATATAAACAAATATATCTGTGATTTACTCAAAAATGGGGTGATTACCTGATTTTTATTGAGACAAAAACATTGTATCAACGGCAAATTGTGGGGAAGGTTTGTGCATGTGAGACCGAATCCGTATCGCTTGCCCCACAGGTGTGGTGTTCGGTCAAACAATAAACCTTGGTTCTGGACTTAACTGTCCCGAATTCTTCTATTGCTAACTCGCCCCATCTGGACGCAATGGTGAAGGGCTGCTCAATCGAGCAGCCCTTTAAACTTTTAGTTCTTGGATTTATCAACCAACTGGTTGGCAGAAATCCAAGGCATCATGGCCCGAAGCTTTTCACCAACTTCTTCAATCTGATGCGCATCATTGTTGCGGCGGATACCTTTAAAGCGAGCAGCACCTGCACGATATTCCTGCATCCACTCAGAGGTAAATCTGCCTGATTGAATATCAGAAAGTACACGCTTCATTTCAGCTTTGGTTTCATCTGTGATGATCCGAGGACCGGAAACATACTCACCCCATTCCGCTGTGTTCGAAATTGAGTAGTTCATGTTGGCAATTCCGCCTTCATAGATAAGGTCAACAATTAGCTTCACTTCGTGCAGGCATTCAAAATATGCCATCTCAGGTGCGTAACCTGCTTCTACAAGAGTTTCAAAACCAGCTCTGATCAATTCAACCAGACCACCGCAAAGCACAACCTGCTCGCCGAACAGGTCGGTTTCACACTCTTCCTTGAAGTTGGTTTCAATGATGCCGGATCTGCCGCCACCAACACCACAGGCATAAGAAAGGCCCAGATCATGAGCATTGCCAGAAGCGTCATGATGAACAGCGATCAGACAAGGCACACCGCCACCTTTTTGATACTCACCGCGAACTGTATGACCAGGTCCTTTTGGAGCAATCATCAACACGTCAACAGTATCTTTCGGCTCAATCAAACCGAAGTGCACATTCAGACCATGGGCAAAAGCAATAGCTGCACCATCACGAATGTTACCAGCGATCTCATCCTTGTAGATGTCAGCCTGTAGCTCGTCCGGTGTAGCCATCATCATCAGGTCCGCCCAAGCTGCACCTTCTGATACAGTCATCACCTGAAAGCCATCTGCCTCTGCTTTAAGGGCAGTTGTAGAACCGCTACGCAAAGCGATACGAAGGTTCTCACAACCTGAATCCTTCAGGTTCATGGCATGAGCACGACCCTGGGATCCGTAACCAATGATCAGTACGTTCTTCCCTTTGATAAGATTGAGATCGGCATCTCTATCGTAATAAACACGCATAAAAACTCTCCTAATTGTGTGTTCGTTGTTCTTGATTTGGGTTTCCGCATTGGGTGAGGAATTTTTCTACCGCCCTTTGCGCAAATTTCTGGATTTCCGGTTCTGATGGACGATGGGCTTCACCCAACAGCGCCCGAATTTGAGTGTCTGCTACCACAAGACCGAAAAAGTCTCTGAAGGCCTCTTCCGGATCGCAATTGATAAAACCTGCCTCGTTGCCAAGTTGGAATACCGGGATTAATCGGGTTTTTATCGCAAATGGTCCGTTTTCGAGGACAATTCTTCCAAGGCTCGACTTCCCATTGCCGGCATGGGAAACCGCAAGGCGATTAAGTGCAATCGACACGTCACCTGTAAGTACCGTCAACCAGCTCGAAGCAAATTCGCGCAGTGCAATCACGTAGTCCTCGAGGGTTAAATCTCTTTCCTGAAAAGAAGGCAGAATAACTTTTGATGCTTGCCATTTGACGGTAGCGGTCAAAAGACCATCGCGATCCCCGAACCAACGGTATAGCGTTTCCTTGGAGCAACTTGCTTTCTTCGCCACAGACGCCATTGAAAACCCGTCCCCCTCTTCAACCATGAGGTCGAGGACAGCAGCAAGCACCTCCTGCTCGCGCTTGGAAGGCGTATCGGATCCGCTATTTTCCGCAGCTGATATTTTGGTCAGTTCATTCATGGGCGCTGGTGTACCGTACGGTACGGTTCGGGTCAAGCGAAATGAAACCTAGAGCTGAATTTAAAAGGAGCCGACCCATGATCTGGAATCAAAAAAGGCACGGGTGAGTAAACCCGTGCCAATTCAGAGAAAAACAATCTCTTAGTTTCTGCGAATTTTCTTCGTTGTCGTTCTGCTTGCCTTGAGAGTACGATTTCTCTTTGGTGCCGGAGCTACCTTGATTTTCGTTCTCTTCACTTTCACGACCTTTCGCTTGGCAGGCCTGTTCTTTTTCTTAACGACAATCCTTGCCTTTTTGACTTTCACGCGTTTCTTGGCAACTTTCTTGGTTACTCTCTTTTTCAGCTTCTTCTTAGGCTTAGGATTAACCCGCACCACTTTCTTTTTCTTCTTTTTGGCTACAGGCGTAACACGCTTGACTGTCTTCTTTTTCTTAGCCTTTTTCTTCTCGGCTTTTTTCTTTTTAGCTTTCTTCTTCAAAGCGTCACGAATAGCTTTTTTCTGTTTTGCTTTTTCGTCAGCTTTGTCATTGCCCGAGTGCGTAGGATTAATTCCTGCACTAAGATCACCAGGCAATTTACCGAGATCCGGGTTCACTTTCGGATCCACCGGAGGCTGAGGTGGAATTGGCAGAACCAGAATTTCCGGCGCCGGGTCAGGTCCTGGATCAGGGCCGTTATCATCCGGATTGATCAAATCATCTGGTAATTCACCCAAACCAGGGTTCACCACTGGATCAACCGGTTCTTCAGGCACTTCTGGCACTTCAGGAATTTCCGGGCCTACTGGAGGCAGCGGCAATGGGAAAGGGAACAAATCACCAAGGTCAATTGCTGGGGGTTCTTCACCTTCATCCTCTGGCAACAGATCAAGGTCTTCCTCAAATCCACCGTCGTTTTCATCATTAAAGTCGGGTTCCAGACCTGCAACTTCTTCTTCGGCAGGATAAGCAGGATTGGATTCACCCTGATCTAGATAAACAGGTTCTGCTTCCATATCAGCTTCAGCGATATCTTCTTCGAACGCAGCACAGTTGAGCAAAAATTCTGCCGTCGCGGTCTGGGCGACGCTTCCAGCATTTTCAGAATGCATAACCACGGTGAACGGTAACTTCACCATCATGCTGCGGCTCACCTGTGCGCCGGGCTCATCAAGAGTAGCGTTACATTCTGCCACAAGTTGGCCACCCAACAATGAAGCAGGGCTAATTCTCGGATCATCCGAATGCGTCATCATATCGTCACTGGAGAAACCGATTTCTGTATCAAATTCGTAGACGGGTTGATTGGCTGGTGTGTACCAAATCGGATGGTGTGAATTACATTGGTCAGTAATACACATGCCCGTATATAGATTGATGCTGGATATGGCACCAAGTTTCTCTGTATCGGTGCTGCCGGAGATACGGATCTTGAACTCACCGTCCTCCACCACATTCCAAAAATCGCCATCGGAAGAACTGACAGTGATTGCATTTTGGTCAGTTTCACCAACACGCTCCACCGAGAATTCTACCGGACTATCTTCTGTAGTGATTTCAGCATTTGCCAGTGCAGGCGTGAATGCTCCTAAAATTGTCCCCACAAGTAAGAAGTTTTTCCAACCTCTAATGGGGTTTACGAAATTGGCACCCTCTTTGAGAGTATTTGCCGACATGTTTAACATCTTTCCCTCCATGGATTGCGATGTTGATGACCCCTATGTCGACAATATTGACGGGCTGTCTTTGAAACAGTGCTGAACCACAAATTCAGTTTGAATTCATATTTGCGTTTCATTCCCTATTTTTGCGATTGAAACCGATCGCCCTCGCCAAAAACCCATAGAAACCAACATTCTGGGAAATATTTCTCGTTCGCTCATGATGTGACAAAAGTCACATTATCGGGTGATCTGAACGGTAAATGCACAAAACCGCGAAGCTAAATGCACGGTCATTTTCCATTTCTCATTCATCATTGATGGAGAATTGCAATGCGGATTTTATTACTACACCCTCCCCACACAGCCATTGGTAGCCGAATACCGAAAGAAAACCTGCCACCGCTCGGTCTATTAGCTATCGGAGGTCCACTTATCGATGCCGGTCATGAAGTAAAACTGATAAATGGAGACCCCGGCCCATTGCATCTGGCAGAGATGGTTCGTCAGGCACATTGTTATAAACCGGATGCTATACTGATCGGCCACAGCGGATCCACATCTGCTCATCCGACAGTGCTCGAACTGGCTCAAAGATTGAAGCAGACTTTGGACGGCTTCACGCTAATCTATGGTGGTGTCTATCCAACCTATCATTGGAAAGATGTGCTCAGCGAGAGCCCCAATATAGATGTCATCGTTAGGGGCGAAGGTGAACAAACAGCCGTAAGTCTTGTAGCGGCCATCGAGAGCGATAAGGACCTCTCAACAGTCAATGGCATTGCTTACCTGAAAAAAGATAAACCATTCGCTACCTCGCCTGCTCCAATGATCCAAAATCTGGATGATTACCGAATTGGCTGGGAACTGATTAATTTCAAAGATTACAGCTACTGGGGTGGCAAACGAGCGGTGGTCATACAATTTTCTCGTGGCTGTCCACATCTTTGCACCTATTGCGGTCAACGTGGATTCTGGACCAAATGGCGCTACCGGGATCCACATAAACTCGCAAAGGAAATTGCCTGGCTACATCGTGAACACGGTGTGGAACTTATCAACTTCGCTGACGAAAACCCCACTTCTTCCAAACGGGCATGGAAATCATTCCTGGAAGCGCTGATCGAAGAGAACTTACCCGAACTGTTAATCATCGGCTCCACAAGGGCAGATGACATTGTACGGGATGCGGATATCCTTCACCTTTACAAAAAAGCAGGTGTGCTGCGTTTCCTGATGGGAATTGAAAACACAGATGAAAACACTCTGACCGCAATTCAGAAAGGTGGCTCCGTTTCCAAAGACATGCAGGCAATCAAATTGCTGCGTGAGCATGACATTATCTCGTTATGCACATGGGCAGTAGGCTTTGAGGAGGAGACAGACTTCGATTTCTGGCGAACTTATCGGCAGTTACTGAAATATGATCCGGATCAGGTAATGTCGATTTATGCAACGCCACACAGATGGACGCCATTTTTCAATGTTTCCAAACATCGAAAAGTCATTCGTAATGATCTGCGCAAATGGGATTACAAGCACCAAGTCCTGAAAACCAACAAAGTACCTGCCTGGAGAATCTTCCTTTGGGTGAAAATCATCGAAGTCCTGGTTCAGGCAAGACCCAAGGCGCTACGTAGAGTGCTGTTTCATCGTGACAGGGAAGTCCGCCATGGCATGAAATGGTATACAAGAATGGGCCGCCGTGTATGGCTGAGTGAAGTGTGGGAGTTCATAACCGATAGCTTCCTGAAAGACGGCCCTATTCTCTCTGAATATTGGGGAACATCTGATCAGGACCCGGAGAATGCATTATCCTCCGGTAAGGATCGAACACCAGTTGCCAGTAAGCATTCCCTAGCAGTTACCAAGACGCTCCCGCCCAACCCGGTCTCCAAACTCATTGAAATAGATGCGGACTAATCTGCCTCTTCTGCAACCTTCCGAGTAAAACTTGAGTTGGTCAAAACCACGCCCTCGAAGATTGTCACTGATCTCCTTGACTGATCGGCTTTCACAAACACCGTTATCACGCTCTGAGATCAATTCTCCAAAGCGGCTTAACTTTATAAGCTTTTCAGCTCCTTGCAGGCATGCGCTGATGTCAAAAACACTGCGATTGTTCCGATTAATATTGATACGGCTGAACCCTTCTTCCTTCAAGATATTAGCAATTTCTTCTTCAGAAACGGGTGCATTGCAGCGGCCAATAACCTCTCTATCAATAATTTGTCCGTATTCATTAAGAGAAACATCCAAACGTTGTTCCTTCAAACAAGCTTCCACACGATATCTGGGAAGGCGAGCATTGATCACATCAATTCTGTCATATCCTTTATCCTGCAGAAAACGAACGAGGTTCTTCGGATCAAGTGGCGGCTCACATCTGCCAATACGGCGTTCACTCCGGATTTCTCCAAATCGATTTAATACCAACTCGAACTTTCGGTTTTGCAGACAGGCTTCAGCCACATATTTCGGCAACTGCCTGTCTGTGAAAAACACACGGTCATATCCGCGTTGACGCAACTGCTCGGCCACATCGGTGGGTTGTAAGGCATCCTGACAGCGTCCGATATTCCGGTTTTGCTCAATTCTGCCCTGACGGGTAATGATGATCCGGCTGCGTTTTCCATCGCGGCAGGCTATCGCCACATAGTAACCGTTCTGCTCTTCAATAAGCACACGGTCAAAGCCGTTGGCGACGAGATTCTGCCGCACCTGATCTTGCGTCACCTGGTTTCTGCAATGACCGATCTTCTTTGCACTCTTTACTCTGCGCTTGTTGTCAACTTTCACATCATAACGGATGCCATCCTTGCAGGCTCTTGCATTCGCGGTCTTGAAGCCTTTGCGATAGAGCTCAATCTGACTGTATCCATTATCCACAAGAGTTCGGTTAGCCTCTGCGGAAGATATGCCAATGTTGATGCTGATTTGCGCTCTCGCCGTTGTGGAAAGACATAATGCGATTAGGAGAGCTGACAGCAAGAACAGCAAATTTTCTTGTTTGAATCTATAAAATCTCATAATCGCACTTCCTCCCAGATCAATTATTCCCTAAGGGAACTATAATTGAAAAGCCCGCGTAGACAAATCGTTTTGGTAAAATTCTCAAGAAGAAGCTGGCACTTCTCATTTTTCCTAACTAAAGTCCCGAAAACCAAAATATCAAAGCAGGTGTTTTCATGAAAAATATGCGCAAATTCTATATCAATGGCGAATGGGTTGACCCGGTAAACGGGACTGATTTTGAAGTCATTAATCCTTCTAATGAGGAACCATATGCCGTCATCTCAATAGGTGGCGTTGAGGATGCAGAAGCAGCCATTGCTGCTGCCAAGTCAGCCTTTCCATCCTGGAGCAAGTCTTCAAAAGCTGAACGCGTTGAACTTGTTGAGCAGATTTTCGACATTTACATGAAAAGATCTGATGAGATGGGTGAAACCATATCGGAAGAAATGGGCGCACCTGTTGATATGGCAAAGCTCCAGCAATCAGGTGCGGGTTCAGGCCATATCAAGGCATTCATCCATGCCTTGAAAAGCTATGAGTTCGAAAGAGAATTGCGTCCCAACACACCTAATGACCGTATTATCCACGAACCAATAGGTGTATGCGGCCTGATCACACCTTGGAACTGGCCAATGAACCAGATTGCCCTGAAGGTTATTCCTGCAATTGCCACGGGTTGCACATCCATTTTGAAACCATCAGAGCAATCCCCTCTTTCAGGCATGTTGTTCACTGAAATTCTCCATGAGGCCGGAGTACCTGCCGGTGTCTACAATCTGGTCAATGGTGATGGACCGGGCGTGGGTACCACACTTTCCGGTCACAAGGACGTGGATATGATCTCATTCACCGGCTCAACACGTGCCGGGACAGCAATTACCAAGAATGCCGCTGACACATTGAAACGGGTTTCCCTTGAACTGGGCGGTAAAGGTGCGAACATCATCTTCGCTGATGCCCATGAAAAAGCCGTGAAACAGGGAGTTATTCGCTGTTTCAACAATACCGGACAGTCATGTAACGCCCCTACCCGCATGCTGGTTGAGCGCTCACTTTATGATCAGGCGGTAGAAGAAGCAAAGGCAGCAGCGGAAGCCACCGCTGTTGATTTGGCGTCCAGAGAAGGCCGGCATATCGGTCCGTTGGTAAGTCAACTGCAGTTCGACAAAGTACAGGGCTTGATCGAAGCTGGAATCAAGGAAGATGGCGCACGGCTCGTGGCCGGAGGTCTAGGACGTCCGGAAGGCCTCAATCGTGGCTACTTTGTAAGACCGACCGTATTTGCAGACTGTAATAATGACATGCGCATCATGCGCGAAGAGATATTTGGTCCGGTACTGTCAATGATGCCATTTGACAGCGAAGAAGAGGCGATTGAAATCGCAAATGACACGGATTATGGCCTCACCAACTATATCCAGACCACAGATGCTGAAAAAGCAAATAGAGTGGCACGTCAGTTAAGATCCGGCATGGTCGATATGAACGGCCAGGCACGCTCTGCTGGATCACCCTTCGGCGGATACAAGCAATCCGGCAATGGTCGCGAAGGTGGCGAATGGGGCATGGAGGAATTCCTTGAAGTCAAGGCAATTGGCGGATGGAATCCCGAATCCTGATCTGACTCTTTCAATCATTTAATAAGCGTCCGGTCCTGTATCTGGCGCTTTTTTCTTGTTTTACACAAGAATGAAAATAATTTTCACACTATAATTCAATCACTTAATTGATTTATCACAGCGTCCTCACGCTTGTGTGACCAAATGCACATCGTTCTGGATCACCCCTGACTATGTTTGTTTCATCGAAGGGCACCAAGCAACCCGCCCTGAAACAGAATTTGATTGGGAAGGTACAAAAAGATGAACACGAACGGTGTTAAGGACGCAGTTAAGAAGACAATGTTGGCAACACTTGCAGTGGCCACATTGGCAACATCAAGCACAGTAATGGGAACACAGGATGCACAAGCCGGAAGCCGTGACTTCTGGGCAGGCGCAGCAGCCGGAGTTGTTACCGGAGCAATCGTAGGAGCCCATCATCGCCGTTACCGTGAACCTGATGTGGTCTATGTGGAACGCCGGCCACGTACAGTTTATGTGGAACGTCACTCTAACTACGACCGCCATGTGAGATGGTGTTACGCCAACTACAGAAGTTACGATGAGTACTCAGACAGCTTCAAACCTTACAGAGGTCCACGCCGTCGCTGTAACTCACCTTGGAATTAAGAACGGGCCTCACTGCCCTAATTTGGGGACGGCAGAGCGTAGCAAAACCCTTGAAGACCGGTTTAATTGCCCCTAGCCGGCTTTTCAGCAACCCAACATAGCTACGTTCTGCCGATTCCCCAGATCAAAAACCCCGGTGCCGCTTCCGGGGTTTTTTGATTCAACCGGATATAAATTTTTGATTCAACCGGATATAAACTTGCCCGCGCAACACGCAAATGCATGCCGAACAACGCCGGAATATAAGGATTTTAGGGAAATGGTACGGTTGGGAGGAATCGAACCACCGGCCTCCAGAGCCACAATCTGGCGCTCTAACCAACTGAGCTACAACCGCACAACAATCGTCGTGGGACTGTGGAATAAGGATTTTGCAAACATATTGCAAGCGAAATCCATTACCCATTCTGAAATTTTATTATAACCTGATTTATGCCGGATTGTTAACCTTGACTTCAGTCTATGCCCCTATTTGGGCACTTGTCACTGGACCCCTTCTGCAATGAGCGGTATTAACTCTATATTAATGATATTTTTCCGGACGGTTAAGCGAGGTCCCCTACGGCAGGAAATGAACTGGAGCGGCACCAGTTCTAGGGTTTGAGTAGCACATCGATGCAAGGGCACGAACATTCATATCTGGACCTCTCGGTACTTCCCGAATTACGGCATTGCATCTTGTCGAATGAAGCGGTCGTTCTTTTCAACAAAGACCTGCGTTCATTGTTATGGGCAAATGCTGCTGGCGCGAAGTTATTTGGTGGCCAGGGTGTGGCGGATCTCCTCAATGTTACCCTTTCCGACAATCAATCGGTAATCAGGCAACTGCGTGATGCTATTGCACAGGTTCACGATGGCGAACCCATCATCCGCGGAGTGCGAATTAATCAGGGTGTGAGATCAATCCTGCTGCAGTTCGAAATCCGGCAAATCGATTTACCCGGCAATGACCTGGGCTACATGGTCACAAGTCAGGGTGACAAGATTATCACCAGCAAAAGCGAAAACAGCCTCGCAAATATGGCGGTGGAAAGCCTGGATGGCTTTGCAGATGCAGCCGCTATTTTGGATGATTATGGTCTACCACTGGCAGCTTCGCAAAGTTTTGGTGAATTGGGACTTGAGGAGGATACGCTACAGGGCCTGGTTGAAAGTCTGAAATCAGAAGAAGATCGTCTGATAAAAAGACCGGAAACAAGCCTGTCAGGTGAAACCGTGGTTGTGGGAATAGCTAGGCTCACCGATAAGCCGGGCCGAAACCTCATTGTTCTTGCCAAAACAGAACAGCTTCAGAACGAAGAAACAGCGCTGGAAACGACTAGCCCAATCATTGATGATACGGCTGAACCAGATGAACAGACTATCACTAGCGACGAAGACAATTCTGCAGAGGAAAATGCTCGCGAATTATCCTTCGAAGACGACAGTTTTGATAATGAAATACTAGAAGTAATCCAGAATTTTGAACCGGCTGAGACCTCTGAAACGATAGAAGTCGATGAAAGCAAGCCTGATCAATCCACTCCTGAAGTGTTACCGGAAGCATCAGGCGAGGCTGAAAGTGGTGACGATATTGATGCGGAGGCACCAATCGCCCATGATATGGACGAGGAAACACTGGACGAACACGCACTCGAAAGCAATGAAGACCAGACATCCGACGAAGCAGATGTGGACACAGCCGATCAAGAAGAATTTGAAAACGTCGAAACAGATGTGCGTTTTGCATGGACTGTGGATGATTTGGGTGTGTTTCAATCCGTATCTCAAGACCTTGCCGATGTGGTCGGCCCACAAGCAGCCGACGTTGTAGGAAAGAACTGGGCTGACATTTCAGCTGAATTACAGATTGATCCGGACAATGAAATCGGTGATTTGCTCGGTTCCACGGACACTTGGTCTGGTAAGACAGTTCTCTGGCCGATTCAAAACACCGACATGTCCGTACCGGTAGACCTCGCCGGTTTGCCCATTTTCAATGCAGAACGAGCTTTCCAGGGAATTAAAGGCTTTGGCGTGATCCGGACCGCTGACGTGGTTGTTGACCCAAGCGCCAGAGGGCTCGCAATGGCGCAGCCCGAAGAAGATGATACGGATGATATCAATTCCGAGCCGGAAACACGCATCAAACTCAATGAAGATGAACAGGAAGATATAGAAGCGCTCGAAGGATTGAGTGGTGAAAACGTTGTTCAGCTCGCAAACCATCGCCCCTCACCTGTCGAACAGGATGGATTGACCGATAAGGAAGCATCTGCATTCAGCGAAATAGGTGAAACGCTGAGGACCCAATCCTCTGCTGAACCAGAAGTGGATGAGCCTGAGTTTGTAACTGAAGAGGAAACAAAAGCGGTTGAGGATGAACAATCCGAGGACACAACGGTTTCTGATGAAGAAGACACCCCTGCAGAGGTTGAAGACAACACACCACACATCGACACTTCGATTATGGATAATCTTCCAGTGGCGATAGTAATCTACCGCAGCGGTGAAACGCTCTATGCCAATCGCAAAATGCTGGATGCTGTGGGATACGAAAGCACTGATGAGCTGGCACAAGCCGGTGGTGTAGATGCATTGTTTGAAACAGAAATGGACTCTTCTGCAAACGCCACCTCCGATCAAACCATTCTTACAAAATCAGGCAACGAGCTGAATGTGAACCCGATTTTGCAGACTGTACCCTGGAAGGGTGAAAAGGCTTTACTGCTTTCATTTGCGCCTGACAGCGACTTGCATATTGACGAACCGCTGGCCCTGGAAATCAACAACTCTTCTGAAGTTCAAAATATCCTTGATACAACAAGCGATGGCATATTATTGCTCGATGCAGAAGGTAACATTCTTTCAGCAAATGCGTCAGCAGAAGCTCTATTTGGATACTCTTATAATCCGGATACAACGGATCATATCAGCAGTTTACTTTCTGAAGAGTCCCACGAGAACGTTCAGCAATACATAGACAGTTTGTCAGAAACTGGCGTTGGCAACCTATTGAACGAAGGTGTCGAAGCACTTGCGCGAGAAGCAAACGGCGGTCTTTTCCCTATTTTCCTGAACATCACCAAAATGCAAAGCAATCAAAAACTTTGTGCGGTGGTCAGAGATATGACCAGTTGGAAAAAGGCGGAAGAGGAAATCAACCAATCACGCCAGGCAGCTGTCGATGCAAACGAACAGAAGTCCGAGTTTCTTGCCCATGTGAGCCACGAGATCCGCACGCCACTCAACGCCATTATCGGCTTCTCGGATGTGATGATTGAAGAGCGCTTTGGACCGGTCGAAAACGAGCGTTACCGTGAGTACCTTCGTGACATTAACAGATCGGGTAATCATGTCCTTGAACTGGTCAACGATCTGCTTGACCTTTCCAAGATCGAAGCAGGCAAACTCGAGCTCGCATTTGAGGCAGTAGATCTAAATCAGATCATTGCGGAAACCGTTGCCCTGCTCCAACCACAAGCAAATTCAAACCGAATCATCATTCGCACTTCGTTGTCGCGCGCGGTACCAAAAGTCGTTGCTGATATCCGCAGCATTCGACAAATTGTGCTTAATCTGGTGTCGAATGCGATCAAGTTTTCCAACCCCAACAGTCAGGTTATTGTCTCAACGGTTTACGACCACAATGGTGAAGTGACCTTGAGAATTCGCGATACTGGCGAGGGAATGACACAAAGTGAAGTTGAAGAAGCGCTTAAGCCATTTCATCAGGTTCACTCAGTCAGCGAGCGATCCGGTGAAGGAACCGGGCTGGGTCTACCGTTAACAAAAGCCTTAATTGAAGCTAATCGCGCCGTATTCGATCTTGAGAGCGAACGAGGTAATGGCACGATAGCGCATGTACGCTTCCCCACTCAAAGGGTTCTTGCAGACTAGTAAGCTGCTAAACGGCTGATGTTAAAGAAAAAAAGCCTCAGTCCAGAAAGACTGAGGCCTTGAGATTTAAAGTGTGAGAGCACATGCACGTTTAAATTTCAGTTAAAGTTCTAACAGTGGAGTGTTAGTCTTTTGTTAAGGTCACAATGCCTGTGAAAAGTTAACAAGTGGTTAATTTTAGCATTGCTTCGTACTAAATCGGGAAGCTTTGCAACCCAAGGTTAATTTGTCGTTAGTGATTTATTAACCACTAAGGCTGCAGAGCTATTACTGCGGTCATAGAAACGCAATACAAATGCAGAATTCCAGATTTCGGGTCTTTGGGAAAGTTTCTGTCCATTTCGACACCCATTTACCTTGAACCATAAAGACTAGTGTTAAACCGGAATTATCTGCTATTTTATTGTATATTGAATAAGAGTCCTCTGACACCGGTTGTTTTGTTGGGGATTCTGAAGGGGCCAGAATATGAAACGGATTGTGTACTTGTTGCTTGGAGTAGTGTTACTTCTCTCAGCCCTTGTCGTTTCGATTCCATTCCTCCTTTCATCGGATATTGTACGTGCTGGCTTGTTAAGCAACCTCAAGGAATTGACTGGTAGAAACGTCACATTCCGCGGAAATCCGACGATTTCATTTCAACCATTCCTGGGCATAGAAATTTCCGAGCTTGTCGTTTCAGGACTGCCGGATGCAAGCGACCAGACCCCATTGCTCAAAGTGGAAACGGTCAATGCACAACTGGACATTCTCCCTGCCCTCCTTGGAAACGTGGAAATTACCCAATATCAGCTGGTACGACCAGAACTCGATCTGAGGATTTACCAGCACGGCAAAGCAAACTGGGAATTTGAAAAAGGATCACTGCGCGAGGTATTCGCGCCTGAAACCGAGGCGAACAATAATTCAACGCGCGCAGAAAAGCTCGGAAACTTCCAAATTGTGGATGGCCAGGTTCACTACGAAAACATGATTGATGGTACCGTTCAGGAATTCACTGACATCGATGGTACGTTCATCTGGCCTGATACATCTTCAGACACTGATTTGGCCTTGAGCCTTGTCTGGAACGGAGAGGCCGTTAGTTTCCAGGCCTCAATTGATGAGACTGCCAAACTTTTTGCTGGAAGCGAAAGCCAACTATCTGTCGAGCTTGCATCGTCCCCACTAAATTTCAGCTTCGAAGGAACAGCAAATCAGCTGTCAAATTTCTTCGTTGCCGGAGATCTATCCGCACAATCCCCGTCATTAATGCGGTTGTCGGAATTGGCGGGCATAGATCTGGATGGATTGGGTGCGTTGGGTGAATGGCAGGCATCTGGTTCCATAGAAGCCACAATGGATGGAATAAAGCTCACCCAGGCCACAATAAATGTGGCAGGCAATGAAGCTACAGGCGTCCTCCAACTCAGCAAGAATGAACTGGGACAATCCCGTTTGGACGGTACACTTGCCTTTGATCAGATTAATGCCACTTCCTATTTGCAAGGCTGGAGTGCCGGCACCACAACGACTGATGCCACCCCAGATGATGGTGGATTGATACTGGATTTGAGGATATCAGCCAAAACGGTAGAAACAGGTCCCGTAACTCTGGAAGATGTGGCTGCAACGATCAATGGAGATCATCACAATTGGATTTTTGATATTGGGGAATCCTCTGCGTTTGGCGGCCAATTGATAGCGAAATTCGGGTCCCGGCAGGAAGAAGAAAAACAGTTCAAGTTTCTTGAACTCAGAGCCTCTGACGTAACCCTAAGTGAGATCACCAATATGATGGATGAACAATTCATCAAGGTGACTGGCAAAACCAACATCACCGCATCTTTGAAAACTGATGCTTTTGAAGAAGGTCTTGCCTTGTCTGGCCTGGACGGTTCTGTTGAAGCAGAAATCCAAAGTGGGCAGATCGTTGGCATCAATTTACCCAAGCTCCTGAATTCATTTAACACCACAAGAAGAGAAATAACTGATCAGGATGCAACACCATTTGAGTCCTTCAACCTGAAACTCTTCCTGAGCAATGGTACCGCAGCTTTGACGCGATCGATCATCACCACAAATGAAACCAGCATTCAATTGATCGGAGATGCGGATCTGGTTCGTGGGGGACTGGCGATCCGGGCTCAAAAGCTAACGGAACAGGGGTTGGGGCCTGACCGGCTGTTCATTGGTGGAACAATGGCAAATCCTTTGATTTCTCTCAGAGAAGGCCCCAAACCGCAGGTTCAAACGGATCAGCAAGAGACGGATAATGGCATCTCCAATTGATCAAAACATTTGGAGTACGAACCAAGTGGAATTCACGTCGTATTCCATTGGCATTGAAAATCGGGTAACTTCGAATCGAGAACGTGGTTTTGCGAATTCCGCTAATAAGGGAACTGGGTAAGAGGAAGTACAACGGCTCAATGTTGAGGGCTTTGTCCACTTTAATCAAGATCGCAATTGCTTCCCTTATTACTGGGGTGGCGCTAACAAAACTTGACTTGTCGGCCGAACAAATCCTCCTGGAAATGGGGCTGACACCCGAAAAAGTAATGGAACAGCTGGAGGTTGGATTTCGTTGGGCTTTACCCAATGTGATACTCGGATCGATGGTTATCGTACCGGTTTGGTTGGTCGTCTACCTGTTTAGACCCCCGCGCGGATAGCCTGATTACTGAAAATCAAACGCTGATACACCACGCACCATTTCATCCAGTCCCAATGGCCTTGTGAGCGGTGGATGTGCTCTTGATATACAACCCGGCCTTTCACACAATCTGCATCCCGGGCCGATTTTGATCGGTTCGCGTGCATTCTCGCCTGTCAGACCGTCGCCATAGACCACCATTTCAGTATGTTGCACTTCAAACCCGATCAGCAATGCTGTGCGCTGAGGACGGTCGAAATAACCAGAGCGCAACCCTTCTACGGTTCTTCCCACCACAACAAACTCCGTTTCCTGCGGCGTTACTACCGTTTCTGCAAAAATCTGCCCAGGGCTGGTGAAAGCCTGGTGGACAACAAGTTTTGGACAATCGCCACCAAAACGCGTGGCCGGAAACCCATTTGACCCTGCCCGTCTCAACCTGTTTCCAGCGGAATCTGTTTCCATCACAAAAAATGGAACCGCACTGGCACCGCTTTTCTGCAACATCGTTAGCCGCCATGCAGCCTGAGCAAAAGTCACGCCGAAGCGGGATCGTAATACATTGATATCATAACGTAATTTCTTGGCGGCATTATAAAACCGTTCGTACGGCAAGATCATTGCCAATGCGAGTAAACGGGCAAACTCAAACCTTGCTAGGCGCCGCGCCTCATCAGAGGTGAGTTTCAGGAATCCCACTTCCTCATCTATCAGCTTGCTTTCCGCCAAAAGTGCCACTTCAAGTGCCACTTCCTGCAACTGATCCGCGGGAGACAAACGCTCTGAAATCATCAAACGGTTTGAATGTTTGTCAAAGCGACGACGCCAATCCGGCATCGCCTCAACAGGCATGATTTGGACGACAACACTTTGCTCCCTGGTAAGCCAGCGCTTGAGCCCGGTCATAAGACCATCGCTCATATCCAGCTGTGACAGAAGCTTCTCAGCAGCTTGCTCAATGGCAGGAATATAGGGTGAGCTCTGTTCTATGGCCTGACGCATTTCATCAACAGGCAGTCTTGCAGCCGTTTTGACCGTATCGCTACCCTCTTTGGCCATCATGCTGGATAGGCCGGATAGCCGCTCAAGGGATTCCCGGTAACCCCGATAAAGTTTCACCATGGCAGAGGCCACATTCGGCGTTGCTTCCGTAAATTCGATCAACTCGCTCCGATCCGGAATTTCCCCTACCAACAATGGGTCAGAAAAGGCTTCTTTCAGCTGTCCCATAAGGTTTTCATCACCCGCACCCTGTAGTTCATCCAGATCCAGTTTGTACGTGGAAGCCAGTTTCAGCAACAATTGGACGGTCAGCGGTCTCTGGTTACGCTCGATCAGATTGAGGTAACTGGCAGATATCTCCAGTTCCTCTGCCATTGCTGTCTGTGTCAGGTTCAAATTCGAACGAATCCGCCTGATCCGTGGACCTGCAAAAATCTTTTGATCAGCCATTGTTTTTAACTCCGGTCTCGTTCAAGAATGAATTACAGAGAAGATGCTTAAGATCGTCCTAAAAAATTTACAATTTTTACTAATTTACACGAGAATTGGTAAAAAAACAGACAGAAAAACCTGATTTCAAAAATTTGAACGCGAAATTTCGGTTTTTTTAGTTACGTTGTAAAAAAAATGACATAGCTTTAGGCAAATGAATTTGGTACGTGTCTCACAGGCACAAAAAGGAGCAAAAAATGAGCACCAAGCCACCGGTAAAAGAACGTTCAGAAGAAATGTCTTCTTCCATGTCAATGGATGAACAAGCTGCAATCCGAATGGTAGCAAACGACCTACACCGCTTAAACCAATCTGTTATGAAAGCTGTGGAAGCTGGTGTTTCTGTTGAACTAATTAGATCCGCACGCCACCATTGTGGTAACGGAAACTTCGGCGACCTGCTTACCCCTGTTATCGTAAAACAAGGCGGCTAATTGTCCAAACTTAATGCGAAGCGGGCGCAATTGCGCCCGTTTTTGTTTGCGCATACCAATCAAATATGACTGAGCGCGCCATCCAGTTCTGCAATCAAATCACTTGCTGATTCAATTCCCACAGACAAACGAACCAAATTTTCAGGACAGGCTGTAACATCGCCTTCTATGGTGTGTCGGTGCTCAACCAGGCTTTCCACACCTCCAAGAGAAGTTGCCCGGTGTATACCCTTCAATTCCCCGCAGAACTTCAGTGCTTCTGCTTTGCCACCATGAACCAGAAATGACATCAGATATCCAAATCCGCCATTCATTTGCTGTGCGGCAAGGTCATGCCCTTCAAAAGAACTCAGTCCTGGATACCAAACCACCTCAATTTTCTTATGATTTTCAAGATGTTGCGCGATCGCCATTGCATTGCTACACATGCGTTCGATCCGCAATGGCAATGTACGCATACCACGTATGAGCAACCAGGCTGAATTGGGGGACAGAATTGCCCCTGCCCCGTGTCTCACAGTTTTCACATGCTCCCATATGGCCGACTGGTCGTCTTTGCAGGTCAACACTCCGGCGATAACGTCAGAATGCCCGTTGATTGCCTTGGTCACCGAATGCATCGCTATATCAGCGCCCAGCAACAATGGCTGCGATAGTACTGGTGTAGCAGCGGTTGCATCCACTACAAAGACAGCACCAACAGCATGAGAAGCCTTGGAGATAGCTGGAATATCACTGGTTCTCAGCCATGGATTGGATGGGGTTTCAATGAAAACCAGATCAGGCTTTTCCTCTGCAATAATCGCGCAAAACGTTTCTGTATCCGCACTGTTTGCTTCAATCAGAGCAACACCGTGATGCTCGCAGGACCTACGCACCCACGCAGTTGTGCCCCAATAAATTTCGTTTTGAATGAGCAACTTCTGCCCTGCTTTAAGGTAACCCATAACCGTTGAAATTGCGGCCATTCCCGAAGCAAACAACAGGCTTTCTGCCCCATCCTCCATTTGGCAGATAATGTTCTCCGCCAGACGAACCTGATCGTTTTGATCGCGGCCATAACTGTTGTTAGGAAACACCAGTTCATACGCCTCATCACGCACATAGGTGGTCGACGGCTGCATAGGAGGTACTACACCTCCAGAGCCAGCATCAGTAAAGCCACCGGCACGCGCCAAAAGCGTGGCCGGATCTGGTTGGTTTTTCTTGGTCAAATCCTTTTCCTCAAGCGCCCTGCATTGCTTCTGGTGCTGACCTTGACCTCAGCCACATGGCAAACAGGAAGCCGGTAATCAGCATAACTAGGCCGTAAACGGCAATAGGAACTGAAATCTCTGTTTGGTCAAGAATTGTCAAGGCAATCGTCAAGCCAAGTGTACTGTTTTGAAGGCCGCATTCGAAAGATATGGCGGTACGCTGGTCTTTGGGCAGCAAGAACATTCTGCCGACCATAATTGCCACAAACATCATTGCTAAATTCAAAACCAGCGTGGGTATTCCGGTTTGCTGGAAATACGGGATGACATTTTGACGGTCCTGGAAGATCGCAGCAAGCACAACGGTGATAAAAATGATGATTGAGAATGGACCAAAGAATTTCTCCGCTTTGTCAGCAAATGATGCACTGGCTCTTCTTACCCCCATTCCGATTGCAACCGGCACCACAGTTATGACCAGAACCCCTATCATCGTGCTCGCAATTGGCAGTTCTGGAGCCCCTTCACCCATGTAATGAGACAATGCGAAACTGGTAATAAGCGGAACCGTGATAAAGCCGATCATGCTGATTATGGCCGTCAGTGAGACGGAAAGCGCCACATCTCCGCGCGAAATAAAAGTAAGAACGTTAGAAGTAACCCCACCTGGACAAGCAGCCAGTATCATCAATCCAGCAGCAAATGCCGGTTGCATGGGGAAAACCAACAAGACACAAAAAGCAATGATTGGAAGCGCAATGACCTGCATGGATGCGCCCAACAAAAATGCCTTTGGTTTTTTGAAAACCCGTGTGAAATCAGCAAGCGTTAAGCCTAACCCCATCCCAAACATAATTAATGCCAATGCAATTGGCAGGCCGACTTTTAACATTGTTCTCCCCCTGAATTATTATAAATTAACCAGTATTGACTTTGCTCATATCTCCCTTGGTCCAAGCCATAACCTTCGGGTTCATAACAGCAAACCAAAGCGGCGGGATAACTGCAAGCACAAATGAGCCGGGATAACCACTTGGCAATCTGGGAAGCTCCTTGAAATCTCTCAGAGACTGATATGGACGCATCGGATTTGCATGATGATCCGAATGACGTTGCAGGTGAAAGAGCATCAGGTTCGAAAAGATGTGATTGGTATTCCAGGAATGAATAGGATCGCACGGAACATATTTGCCATCTGCCTTTTTCTCCCGCAGCAGGCCGTAATGCTCCACATAATTGGCGAGTGTCAATTGAGAGTAGCCTGCAATGTGATGCAGGATAATGAATGGAATCATGATCCAACCGAAAGCAACGATGAGACCGGTAGCAATGGATAAAGTGATCGCATAGCCCTGCAGCAGATCGTTTTTCCAGTGCCAGAACGGCAGTCCCTTTCTAGCGAGACGCTTCTTTTCCAGATCCCAGGCAATCGTGGCCGTAGCAGGCAATTCACGCATCGCAAACGCGTAGATGCTTTCATTAAACCGGGCAGATGCGGGATCTTCTGGCGTTGCCACCATCACATGGTGTCCTTGGTTATGTTCAATACAAAAATGCGAATAACCTGTGAGAGACGTGATTAACTTGGCGCCAAAGCGATCCAATGCGGAATGTTTATGTCCAAGTTCATGGCCAACCGTCAGGCCTGCACCACTAGCTGCACCAGCACCGATCGTAAGTGCAATGATCGCCAATATGGGCATTTCGAGCGTGCCGACTGCAATGGCTGACATGAAGAAACTGAAGAAAAAGACTGGAATGGAGAGATGTAGCAAAACCCGGTAATAATTGTCTGATGATAGTTTCTCAACCACTGCTTCCGGTGGATTTGAGGTATCCTCACCGAAGAAAACATCCATGATCGGCACGAAAACGTAGTAATAGAGCAAGGGAAATGCAGACCAGATAACGTGCCCGCCTGTCAGCAATATCAGGGATGCAATGCCGGGTATCGATGGAGACAGAATGGATAGTATCCAAAGATATCGCTTCTTGTCTTTGTAGACTACTTTTTCACCGTCAGCTGTTTCCGCCACAAAAATCATGTTGCACCTCCCGGAGGCCATCTAAAGTAAATGGCCTGTATCTGATCATTCTTACTATAACGTAAGATGTAGTTAGGCAACATTACGGCAGGTGACCAAAGGTAATCGTGATCAAATTTGAGAAACCGTGTGGATTATCCTGCGATCCACCCGGCCGCAATCTGTCGCTTCTGGGCTGTGAGCGCGTTACGCATCAATATGGATACTGTGACTGGCCCCACACCACCCGGAACAGGCGTGACCCAGCTGGCAACTTCAACCACTGTCTCTGTATCCACATCTCCAACGATCCTTGTTTCACCAGATTCATCTGTAATTTGATTGATACCAATATCAATTACAGCAGCACCCGGTTTCACCATATCCGCTTTCAGGAAGTTTGGGATGCCCACTGCCACCAAAACAGCGTCAGCCCGTCTGGAATGTGCCGCAACCGATCTCGTCATGTGGTGACAGACCGTAACTGTTGCCCCTTCTGCCATAAGCATGAAGGCTGCAGGCTTTCCGACAATTTCCGAATGCCCGATCATAACAACCTCCAGCCCTTTCAATTCAAGGCCGGTCTCCTTGATCAATTCAACAGAAGCTGCTGCCGTACAAGGGGTCAAAGCAAGGTCGTTATAGACAATGTTACCAATGGAAGCCGGGTTCATGCCCTCCACATCCTTCAGTGGGTGGATGGCTGATTGCAAGGACCGCACATTAATATGATCCGGAACCGGCCTTTGAAGGATGATCCCGATGACAGATGGATCATCATTCATCTCCACAATCCGAGCCTTACACTCATCCTGTGTTAGTTCCGCAGACCAATACTGATCATCAAAAGGAATGCCGGCTTTTTCCGCGCCCCTCGCCTGGTTGCGAATATAGACAGCGATTTCTTCCACATCACCAATTGAGATCGATACCAGCCGGCCGGAGGCACCATTTAACGCTTCAAACCCGACCTTTGTCTCAGCCAATATGCGTGCAGAAACGGACCGCCCATCAATATAACGTGGATCCATATCTGAGTTCCTCACCAATCCTGAGAGCTATGTTGCGAAAATCAATAAGTCGGAGCTTCAACACCAGCGCGACGACATGCACTGGTCAGGGTGTTTGCCATCAGCATTGCAATTGTCATAGGTCCCACACCACCTGGCACCGGTGTAATCGCTCCCGATACTTCAGCTGAATCCTCATAGGAAACGTCACCCACAAGTCTGGACTTGCCCTCTCCCTTTTCAGGTGCAGGAATTCGGTTGATACCCACATCAATCACCGCAGCACCAGGCTTAACCCAGTCGCCTTTGATCATTTCAGGTCTTCCCACAGCTGCTACCAGAATGTCTGCGGTGCGACATAGTCCCGGCAAATCCTGCGTTCTTGAATGAGCAATTGTCACGGTGGCATTGGCCGCAAGCAGAAGATTTAACATCGGTTTTCCAACAATATTCGACCGACCTACGACAACGGCATTGAGACCGGAAAGATCAGATTTGCCCAGCGCCTTCCTTAGAAGAACCATCGACCCGGCAGGCGTACAGGGAACAAAAGCGGTTTCTGTCTCACCCGTACCCAATTTACCCACATTGATAAAATGGAAACCGTCCACGTCCTTTTCAGGCGCAATTGTCTGGATAACTTTTCCTTCGTCGATGTGGTCGGGCAGCGGCAACTGAACCAGAATACCGTCAATAGCAGCGTCATTGTTGAGGCTTTCCACCATGGCCAGCAAATCAGCTTCAGAAGTATCTTCCGGCAACGTATGAGTGACCGAATGAAAGCCACATTCTGTTGCCTTTTTGCCCTTTGAACGCACATAAACCTGACTTGCCGGATCTTCACCAACAATCACAACTGCGATGCCTGGTGTTACCGAGGTGTCATTAATCAGCTTCTGGGTCGCCGATTTTACTGTTTCAATAACCTCTGCTGCTACTTCTTTGCCATCAATAACCTTGGCTGACATTAACTTTCTCCGGGATATGCCTGTCTCTAACTGCGCCGACATTACAGATTTATGCAGATCAGGCAAAATACAAAACGCCATATCAAAATCTTTTTTGCGACGTATAGCCAAATAGATAGCTTAAGCAAGCATCCACGGGCACATTTTGGTGGTTTTTCTGGCTTCAATTGGCCTGATCAGAACGTGTTTTAACCAGATCGTGTTTTTGCGTGAACAACTCCAGGAAGTTTAAGGTTAACGATATCTTAAAAAATAAATTTTTTATCATTATCAATGCCCCGGATTGCTGGTAATATAAGAAAAACGGCCAGTTCTGCTTGATATAAAAACCCGGCTGGAATTTTGAAACTCAAAATTCCCGTCAATAAGTGAGCAAAATTGGCTTCTGTGTAATGAATATCTGGGAGGTTGCGGTTGTAGTAACGAATTCCAAATTGCGTCATAGAAATAACTCGCAACGCAATTCAAGATGCGGACAATAACTACAACAGCAAATGTGCTGTGCAAACTGTTCTAACCAATAGGGGCATTTGGGGAAAGCTCCTAAACTGGCGCCTGCTTCTTTTGGGTTTGACCGGCCTCGTGCTTTCTATTGCATCTGGTTGGACAACCTGGGACGGCATCCAGAACTTCACAGATGAACCCGTACTCTCCTTGATGATTACCTTCGGCATTCAGGGCATTATGCTGGTTACCGCATGGTTGATAGGTGAGAGTTTCGGCATAAATCGATTTGTCGCCCGTTCCGCCAACAAACTGGAAGGCGGCTTTTTTAGGATAATAGACATCCTGTGCGGAACGATTGTAGTCGGCCTGGCTCTCCTACTTGTTGCCCGTTTTCTGGATTTTGGTTCAACCGCCAATGCGTTCTTCGGCCAATTGGGAATGCCCTTCCTGACAAACAACATCATATTGACGATTGTCATCGCCACTTTGCTCATCCAGTTTGTTATCAAAAACACTTCCTATGTCTTGAGCTACACGGGTTGGCTTTCGAAAACCATATTCAGAAACTCCACTCTCTGGGTCATGTTTCTGGCTTGTATGTCAGCTTCTGTTTTCTTTTCGTTTGATTCCCTGTTCACCAAGATTTTTCCGGCAGAAGAGAGAGCTCGCGCTGCTGATGTGAGGATCAACTCCGAGGTTGTTGGCCTGTCAAATGAGCTTGTTCAACTGACCGCGCAAACTCAAGCACGATATAGTTCAACCCTTCTGGCAGGTGATGATTGGCAAGCCTATCGCAGCAATGTGGCCATCATCAGCGAGGATATACGTAGCCTGATAGCTGACAATCAACAGCAATTGGCTGCTATCCGGAAAAATCAGGAAGCCGCTCTGGCCGATATTAAATCCAAGCAATTGGAGAATGAAGGCACACGTAAAAACCTCGCTGCAGCCGAAGCAAGCATCAAAGCAGAAATTGCCGCAACCCGTGAAGATATCGAAAAGCTGGAAACGCAAACCGATAAATTGAAAGACGAGATACTGCAGCTGGATCTGGAGATCATCAATCAGGAAAGCCTGGCGGATGCTGAATTAAAAGGACTGAATGAAGGTTCGCAACCCGGCAAAGGCCCTCGATATAAAAAGATTATTGCCGATACGAACAAGATACGGGCAAAACGGGCTAATCTTGAAGGTCAATTGCCGTTTTTTACCGAACGCTTGAACGAATTCAAAAGCACACTGCAGACGCAAAACATCCAGCTCTCAGAGTTGGAAACCAAGCTCTTTTCTTTGCAGAACCCTGCACAAACGGAGAATCAGATCCCATCTGAAAGATTTGAAACGCTCACTAGGGAACGCGAGGCCTACGACCAACGCATCGCCTCTCTCAACGCAGCTGTCCTTGCTTTTGAGCAAAAGCCTTCCCGGGCACTGGCGGACAAGTTGCAGGCGCAATGCGCAGCAGCCCGAAACCTCGCCGGATCATCTGTAGGTAATTCAGATGGTGGAGCGTCCTGTGAAACAAGCAGACTGCATCTGGCTGCAGCACCGCTATATTCTCTCAATCAGGGAATGAAAAATCTTCAGGCCAGCTGTGTTGGAGGAAATGCAAGCACCCTCGCCTCAACACCGGAAAAGCAACTCGATCAAATCAGCAACTGTTTGAAAGCCTCAAACCTGTCCTACTCTGAAAGTGAAGACATTCGTGACAGGATCGCTTCTCTTGACCGCAATCGCGACGACAAGGCACACCGGTTTGTGGTCACGCTTAATTCCTTCAGTGATGGCAACAAGCTCGCATTGCTGACCCTGGCAATCGCCATCGCAATTGACTCCCTGGTATTCGCTTCAGGTGTTTTCGGCGCTAACGTTTTGAGATCTCCACTGGCGACCATTCCGAATAATACCGGCAGGACCGCAGAAACAATCAATCAGATCCTGGCCAATTCACTCGAGCCGAACATCAGTGTGAATGCGTCTCTAGCTCTTGAAACAATCCAACCACTTGAATCGCTCCATGAAAAACTGATCGCTCAAGGCTGGAGCCACAAAATGTCTCTCGCCAATGAGCATGCGCATTCAGCAAGACAGCTTCAAAAGCTGATCAATGCCGCAGTAATTCTGGGTGCTGCAAAACCTGACCCCGCCTACGAAAATACCTATCACATCCGTTCGGAGTTGATTGAATTCCTCAGTGAAGTATCTGCTTCCTCAAGAGCAACAGGCAAACTGGAAAACGAATACTCAAAAGGTGTCAGAAAGGTCATTGAGACCCTCGGGCCGGAACACAGCAAAAACGCTTCGATACTTCTTCAGTACATGCAACCCACATCTGAAGAACAGGATTTCAGTTCGCAGATAACCCTGTCTCAGGTGGATCAGGACGATAAGTCCATGGTGATTCAGTTCCTGAATTCTGCCTCGGCCAACAAGGTTGTGAAATGCCGGAATGTCCACGGAAAAGTTGTGAGTGCAATCATAAGCAGTAATCTGTGCAATTCTCTGATTTCCCTGGCCGAACAGAAACCGGTAATACCAGTGCCACGCATGAGTCAACTTCCGGCAGAAAATCTGATGCCGGCCACTGACCAAATGTCAGATTTCAATGAGCTGCAAGACTTTGGCACTGTTCCAGACACCAATCAGCTGTCAGAATTTGAGCAAGCACAAGATTTAGGCACTATCCCAGACGCAGGTGGGCTCACAGAATTTGAACAAACTCAAGATCTGACGCCAGTCTCAGAGATCAATGAAGTATCAGAGTTTGACCAAGCGCAAAACATTACCCCAATCTCTGGTGCCAGTGAGTTGCCGGATATCGACCAGGCACCGGCCTATGAGAATATTGCGGCGGCCAACCAATTGTCAGAGGTCGATCAGACGCCACCGCTCGACCATGTTTCTGTGGCCGATCAGTTACCGGCAGAAAACCCCTATGATGAGCTTGAGAAGTCAGCATTTGTCACGCAAGAAGCTTATGATGAGCCCTTTGCTCAGCAACCCACGGAACCAGCAAACACTCAAAAGTCGGATGAACCAGAGCCCGTCGTTAATTTGATAAAACCGGTCAAAGTTTCTACTCAAACCAACCCCCCGGTAAATCTTGTTTCCAAGACGAGAACGAAACAAAAAAAGCGGGAGTTTGTACAAAACGTTTCGGTGAACCCGCCCATTTCGGTGAACCCTAAGGCGAAGAGCACTGGTCCACAAATCGTGAGGAACACAGCAGATCTGCTTAACCAACAAAAAACCAGGAAGGTTGTTCAGCAAGACGTTGAGAACGAACCCGCTGCTGAACGGTCAGAGAATGATGCTCGAGATAACACCAAAAGTGTCAGGATCGTTGGCGACGGCTTCCAATTTGATTGAGACCTGGACGATCCCGTCTAAAGGCTTTGGGCAACAAACCCTCAACTGTAAAACTGAAACACTTCCACACAAGTTTCCATTTCTGAATGTGTTTTCAATGTCGTTTCCTTCATCATTCCAAGCCTCATCATTCACTCGTCCGGTTTCTCGCCAGCGTTATGATTTTGCACATTCCTTATTTGGTTCCGCTAGGTCTCCGACCTAATGTCCGTTCGCGCACTGGCACAAAGCTTGACGCTTTGCTGGCGCTGAAGCAAGTACCAGCAATATCACACGACTGCCCGTCCGCTTAACTTTCCGAATTCAACAAAACAAAATATGTTTCCCGAACCTGTTTATTCATTGCCACATGCAAGCTTCTTAGTGGTTCGGTTCCACTTTCCACATAATCCCAAGCATCGAGAGATGCCTGATGAGAGCGAAAACACATCTCGATCACGATACCAGCATCTGGAAAACGTGTATCATAGCCTTCGTGATAAGCGCGCTGCCAAAGCCTGCGCGACATGAGATAACCTGCTTCTTCAAGATGATCGCAAAAAGCGTAGAATGCAGACTTGAACGTGATCAGATCGCACCCAGGCTGCAGGTTGAAAGCTCCGAACATCGAGCAGGTTTCTGGTGTCTGCACTGTCATTTTTCAGTTTCCTACCGTTTGACCAAATCATGATTATTCCCACAAGACCGGCTTTAATTCGAGCCTGTCGAATTACTTACTCGTCACACCAGCCCCGCTAGTTTTGCAAAGGGGTCTTCGTTCGGGTCACGGTGCCAGGTGTATTCGCATCCTATGGCAGTTTCTTCCGCCTTTGCTTCACCGTAAAGGTTCGCCAGAACACCAAGCGCCATGTCAATGCCTGCTGAGACGCCTGACGATGTGAAGAACTTGCCGTCCTCCACCCACCTCGCCTGCTTTACCCAATCCACCTTAGGCACCAAATGAACTGTCGATGTGAAGTCCAACTTGTTTGTCGTTGCTTTCCTCCCATCAAGCACGCCCGACATTCCAAGTATGATCGTGCCCGTACAAACCGCCATGATCCGCTCCGCATCCGCTGACACATCACGTATCCACTGCAGGAACTGCGGCGTTGTACATTCTTTCAATGCGCTGTCGCCACCGGGTATGAAGAGCAAATCATAGTCAGACCGTGCTGCCATCGTGATATCTGGAACGATCCTTTGACCATGACGGCTCTTCACTGGATCGGCCGTGGCTGCAACTGTGATCACCTCAATCTCATAGGTTGGATCACCCAGCATTTCAATCGGACCAAAGTAATCCAGCGTTTGGAAACCCGGGAAAACGAGGGCGGCAAGAGTTCTCATCTCAAATCTCCTGAATTGTCTTTTTCTCTGGATAGCAGACCCGATAAATGGCATAAATGACAATATGCCCTCTTTTCACGCCAACACACCCAGGCCCAATCCAGACAAACCCAATGTTGTGTTTCTGGTCTATGACGGCATTGTCCTGCTTGATCTTGTGGGACCGCTACATGTCTTTTCTCGCGCTTGCGTGGAGGGAACAGCTGAACTGGCCTACAACACCCATATTGCGTCAGTCAGTGGCGGCCCTGTTCAAACCAATACAATCGTTCAGATCGATACCGTGCCTCTTCGGGAGCTGTGCGACGTGTACCAGGGCATTGAGATTGATACCCTGGTGATTGTTGGTGGCGATGGGGCAAATGTAGCCGAGACCGACAGGGAACTGGTGGCGTATGTTGGCGCACTTTCAAAAAAGGTAAAACGGATTTGTTCTGTTTGTTGCGGCGCTTTTGTTCTCGCGGTAGCCGGGCTGCTGGATGGTCGCCGTGCAGTGACACATTGGGAAGACTGCGAACTGTTGGCCAGTCGTTTTCCCAAGGTCAATGTAGAGATGGACCCAATTTATATAAAGGAAGGTGCAATCTGGACGTCGGCTGGCATCACATCCGGCACCGATATGGCGCTGGCCATAGTAAGGGAGGATCTGGGGCCGGGTCCCGCGCTACACTTGGCCAGATCGTTAGTGACACCGATGATCAGGTCTGCAGGTCAGTCTCAATTCAGTTCCGATCTTGCCCGCCAGACTCAAGATTCAGCAGGCGAATTCGCTGAGCTACATAACTGGCTTCGAGAAAACCTGCCAAGACGCATAAGCGTTGGCGACATGGCCGAGAGATGTTCCATGAGCTTGCGCAGCTTTACCCGACGCTACGCGACGAAAGTGGGACTGACGCCTGCCAATTCACTGGAAAAGATGAGAGTGGACGCTGCAAGAAATCTTCTTGTTGAAACGGATCACAGCATCAAAACCGTCGCAAATCAATGTGGCTTTGGTGATCAAGAAAAAATGCGAAGAGCATTCCACAGACACCTTCACACCTCTCCATCCGGCTATCAGTCATCGTTTCGCGAAAGCTGACATTCATGCCCTTCGCCTCAGTCGAAGGAATGGCCACAGAACTAGCGTTTATCTACAATTTCAATGAAACCTGGAGGAAAATGGTGCTGCAAGAGAGAATTGAACTCTCGACCTCCTCATTACCAATGAGGTGCTCTACCACTGAGCTACTGCAGCATGTCACAAGCATTTGTCGCTGACGCCAAGCCTTTTGCCATAAGGGCGATGGTGGTGCAAGATATAAAACATGGGTCCGCCGGACATTTTAATTGATACACCACAACAACCTCGTTAAACCCGACACATGAACAAAAACACAGACAACCAAAAGAACGATCGTGGAAAGAAGCTTCGATCTGCATTGCGGGAAAACCTGAAAAAGCGGAAGTCACAGGCAAGAAAACTTGGTCAGGATTCGGATCAGGCGGAATTTGCTGTAAAATTGCGAAAAAAAGACATAATTGCAAAACGCTCTTCTGACACGTAATGGCCTCAATTCTTGGCATTAAAATTGCATCGGCTTTGTCTTTGACGATCATGTGTTAATAATTTAGTAACGATAAACTCTCAGATGTACCTCTTGCACCGTGGCTGGGTTGCATACATCTGAAAAAACAAGATTGGGTAACTACAGATGGATAGTATTATCGTAAAGGGCGGCAATCGCCTAAACGGAACCATTCCCATTTCCGGCGCCAAAAACGCAACTCTGCCCCTGATGATTGCGTCTTTGCTATCGAGCGACGGGCCACTGATTCTCGAGAACGTACCGCACCTGGCGGATGTGGAATCGCTGGTGAGAATATTGACCAATCACGGCGTTGATTATCGCGTTGAAGGCAAGAAGAAGAATGGAGATTCTCAGGATGGACGAACCATCCATTTCTTCTCCGATGAGATTGTAGACACCACCGCACCCTATGAGCTGGTTTCCAAAATGCGGGCAAGCTTCTGGGTAATCGGTCCCCTGCTCGCACGCATGCATACCGCCAAGGTTTCCTTGCCTGGTGGATGCGCGATTGGAACGCGTCCCGTCGATCTGTTCATAGACAGCCTCACAGCTATGGGTGCGGACATAAACGTCGACGGCGGTTATGTGGTCGCCAATGCACCGGGAGGTCTCAAAGGCGCAGTTTACGAGTTTCCGAAGGTTTCAGTGGGTGCCACTCATGTGGCCATGATGGCAGCCACTCTGGCCAAAGGCACAACCGTTCTTAAAAATGTTGCGAGAGAACCAGAGGTGGTTGATCTGGCAAATTGCCTGATTGCCATGGGTGCAGACATTTCTGGTGCAGGCACAGAGACAATCACGGTCGAAGGTGTTGACCATCTCCATGGTGCCAGACACCGGGTCCTGCCCGATCGCATCGAGACCGGCACTTATGCCATGGCGGTTGCAATGACCGGTGGTGATGTGCTCCTCAAAGGTGCTGAACCTTCCCTTCTGCAAAATGCCCTCGATGTACTGGTTGAAGCCGGCGTTACCATTGAGGCAAAGAACGATGGGATCAGGGTCGCCCGAAACGGTTCAGCGCTAAAGGCTGTAAACGTTACTACAGATCCGTTCCCGGGGTTCCCAACTGATCTACAAGCCCAGTTCATGGCACTCATGACAAAGGCCGATGGCGTTTCTCAGGTAAAGGAAACCATTTTCGAAAACCGTTTCATGCATGTGCAGGAACTTGCGCGATTAGGTGCAAAAATCAGCATTGAAGGCAATACAGCTGAGGTTACCGGTGTGGAAACGCTCACTGGCGCACCCGTAATGGCAACCGATCTGAGAGCATCCGTTTCCCTGGTTATTGCCGGCTTGGTGGCACAGGGTGAAACCACCGTCAGTCGCGTATACCATCTTGACCGCGGGTTTGAACGCCTGGAAGAGAAACTTTCCAATTGCGGAGCCGATATTCAGCGTGTTTCCGGTTAGCAGTTTCCGCTTTGATTGCTTGAATTTTTCTTGAATAAGGCCTAGTGGAAGATACGTGAACCAAAACGGATTTTCCAATGGAACGTTTGAAACTACTGGCACTAGATGCCGATGATCTGAAGGTGATTTCCAGCTGCTGTCAGGACAGTGTTCTGAAGATGGGCACCATGGAATACATTCCTTCAGAAAACCGTTTCATTTTGATGTTAAACCGGTTTGTCTGGGAAAATGAAACAGGTTCATCCCACGAAAGACGTCAGTCAATCTTACACTTCGAACGGGTCAACAATGTGCAGATTTCCGGTCTGCCGGCAAACGACAAAGAGGTCGTTTTATCAATGCTGGCCGTTTTGTTTGAAGAAGCAGAGGCTCCCAGCGGACACATAGAGCTTGTTTTTGCTGGCGACGGCGCTATCAAACTGGAGGTGGAGTGCATTGAAGCGCTTCTCACCGACATGCCGGCAGCATGGCAAACCGGCTCCAGACCAGATCATGAAAAAGAAACATAATGACATTGCGACTAGACAACCGCGACGCTGATTTTGAGGATCAGTTTACTGCTCTTTTGAACCAGAAGCGCGAAGCCTCCATGGACGTGAACACAGTCGTTCGTGAAATCATCGAGAAGGTCCGCGCCGAAGGTGACGCTGCCCTGATCGAATATACATCCAAGTTTGACCGGCTGGACCTAAAAACGGAAACGCTTCAGGTTCGTGAAGATGAGCTTTCAGCCGCCATGTCCTCAATAGATGAGGATACCCTGAGCGCCCTTCAACTGGCCCATGATCGCATCCACTCGCATCATGCGCGACAACTACCCAAGGATGATCGTTACACAGACCCGATCGGTGTGGAACTGGGTTCCCGCTGGACAGCTATCGAAGCCGTAGGGTTATACGTACCTGGCGGAACCGCCAGCTATCCAAGCTCGGTTCTGATGAACGCAATTCCAGCAAAAGTTGCAGGCGTTGAGAGAATTGTGATGGTGGTCCCCTCACCTGACGGTTTCATCCAGCCGCTGGTGCTCGCTGCTGCAAAAATGGCTGGCATAGATGAAGTCTACCGTATCGGAGGCGCACAGGCTGTAGCAGCCCTTGCCTACGGTACCGATACGATCAAACCGGTTGCAAAGATCGTTGGACCCGGCAATGCCTATGTGGCGGAAGCAAAGCGCCAGGTATTCGGCACCGTGGGGATCGACATGATCGCCGGACCATCGGAAGTCTTGGTGATTGCAGACGCTGAAAATGACGCCGACTGGGTAGCGGCAGACCTCTTAGCTCAGGCAGAGCACGATCCTTCGGCACAATCCATTCTCATCACAGATGACGCACAATTTGCCGACAGCGTTGAGCAAGCCGTTGAAGCGCAATTGAAAACCTTACCGCGCACAGAAATAGCTTCCCAGAGCTGGAACGACTTTGGCGCAGTGATTGTGGTGGAACAGATCAATAATTCTGCACCATTGGCAAACCGCATCGCAGCGGAACATCTGGAGATCATGACCAGCGACCCGGATGACTTGTTTGCCGATATCCACAATGCAGGTGCTGTATTTCTCGGACGTTATACACCGGAAGCAATCGGTGATTACGTGGGTGGTTCCAACCATGTTTTGCCCACTTCAAGGTCGGCAAGGTTTTCTTCTGGACTATCAGTACTTGACTATATGAAAAGAACCTCCATTCTGCGTTGTGGACCAGAGCAGTTGGATGCCATTGGTCCGGCGGCACAAAAGCTTGCAACGGTTGAAGGTTTGGAAGCCCATCGCAAGTCTGTATCGATCAGAGGTAATACACCTGTCTGAGCTGTCGGTCAGGTATATTAATGGAGACTAAAGTGGCTGATGAGGCCAACAAACAGAACAGATTGATTGATGTGGTCCTGGATGACGCATCAATAGGCCGTGCGACACCGGATGTGGAGCACGAACGTGCTGTTGCAATCTTTGATCTGATTGAAGAAAACACCTTCCGTCCCGTTGGCGATGAAGCGGGTGGTCCTTACAAACTCGTATTATCAGTGGTCGATTCCAAACTGGTTTTTGATATCTCGCGGGAAGATGACGAAAAAGTAGTAATGCATGTCCTGTCTTTGTCACCCTTCAGAAAGGTCATAAAAGACTATTTCCTCATCTGTGAAAGCTATTACGAGGCAATTCGCACCTCCTCCCCCAGTCAGATTGAAGCAATCGACATGGGTCGCCGGGGTCTACACAACGAAGGCTCTCAGACATTGAATGACCGGTTGGACGGAAAGATCGAGATCGATTTTGATACGGCCCGGCGCCTCTTCACCCTGATATGCGTACTTCATTGGCGGGGTTAGAATGAGCGGGGCGGATCTTCCAAAATCTGTGCTGTTTGTCTGTAACATGAACCAGATTCGCTCCCCCATGGCAGAGTTTTTGATGCGGGATTTGTTGGGTGACAAGGTTTTCGTTCAATCTGCCGGTCTTTATACAGGCGATGAAGACGGGTTCATGCAGGCGATTATGGCTGAACGAAACATCGATGTGAGCTCCCATATTCCCGAAAGTCTCGATGAACTGGAAGATTCTTTTGTTGATCTCGTGATTACCTTGACCGAACAGGCCAGAGATGGCTGCGAAGACTTTTTCCGCGATCAGGCTGTACAGCTGGAACACTGGGAAACAGAAAATCCATCAATAACATTGGGCAATCGAGAAGCAGTTTTGGCGGCCTATAGGAAAACCCGTAAAGAGCTTGAAAAGAGAATTCGTGATCGTTTCATAAACACCTGAGAAGCTGACCTACGGTGATTTGACCTGAAATAACATGAATATTAGCCCTTAAACGGTATTCACAAGAGGCAAAGACTGATATAGGTTCGCGCGGATTGACGGAGTAACCCTCCGTTCAAAAGATCAAAGAGGTAGAATGGCAAAAGAAGAAGTTCTTGAATTTCCTGGTGTCGTGACGGAATTGCTTCCGAACGCCACATTCAGGGTGAAACTGGAAAACGACCACGAAATTATTGCGCATACCGCTGGTAGAATGCGAAAAAACCGTATCCGTGTCCTTGCAGGAGATAAGGTTTTGGTTGAAATGACACCCTACGACCTGACCAAGGGTCGGATCACTTACCGGTTCAAATAGGCGTTTTGCGCCCATGGCTTCCAACACGAAACTTGTTCTGGCTTCTGCGTCACCACGAAGGTTGCAGTTGTTGCAACAGGCGGGCATAGACCCGGAGTTTCTCTGTCCCGTTGACGCTGACGAAACACCAAACCGTGGTGAAGTCCCCCGCTCCCTGGCAAAAAGATTAGCCCGCGAGAAAGCAGAACTGGCTCTGGAAAAAGTCAAGCGTAACGAAGACATGCAAGGTTCCCTGATCCTTGCAGCAGATACCGTTGTGGCGCTTGGCAGAAGAATATTACCCAAGGCAGAAATGCTGGATGAAGCAGCCACTTCCATGCGGCTCCTCTCCGGACGTAACCACCGCGTATATACCGGGATGACCCTGGTGACCGCGAAGGGAGCGTTCAGACATCGTTTGGTGGAGACACGGGTACGTTTCAAACGGCTTTCCCGTGATGAACTTGAAGCCTATCTCGCATCAGGTGAATGGCGTGGCAAAGCTGGAGGCTACGCCATTCAGGGTATTGCCGGCAGCTTTGTGGTAAAAATTACAGGCTCCTACACAAATGTTGTTGGTTTACCTCTATATGAGACCGTTTCAATGATTGCGGGTGAAGGTTACCCGGTTCATTTCAACTGGATTAACAAGGTTTGACCAGGCAATGAACGACAAACCTTCCGTTGAACCCCTGCGCAAGCCTATCCAGTGTCCGAGTTGCACAGTCAAGAAATCCAGTCGCCAACACTATCCGTTTTGTTCCAAACGCTGCGCAGATATGGACCTGCACCAATGGTTTGCCGGAAATTATGCCTTTGCCGCAAAAGACGAAGACGAATTTGAACTAAACCACGAACCACAGGCACCAAGTTTCGGTTAATCTCGAGCTTCATTCAATCAAAGCCAAACAGCAAATTACCTGCGGAAAATTCATTAAGATTATCCGCTAAAACTACTGGACAGACGGCAAAGCTAGTCCTATAAACCGCAAGCCCATGCTGATTTGATTTTCTTCAGCAATACCCGATGCCCGGGTAGCTCAGGGGTAGAGCAGCGGATTGAAAATCCGCGTGTCGGTGGTTCGATTCCGCCCCCGGGCACCATACCTGCTTCCCAATATTTCTGAGAATGTCCGAAAAGGTTTAGAGATGAAGCTGTTATTCGGCTGGCAGCTATTGGATAATATATACTATGGGGCGTGGTCCGGATTGGCCAAATGATCTGGCTCAAGCCCACCAAAGTGTCTTTCCTGATCCTGCCACAATGGCTGATCTGGTTTATTTGCGCTGGAATTCTCGCGTGGGAATATACACTGGTACCTTAAGAATAGCTCCTGAAGAAAGTCGCCAGACAAATACCTATGCTTGTTAGTTGTTTGCCTTGCAGCAGAAACTGAGCTTTCTAGCGCTTATAAAGCTTGAAGGTACAACCAGCGAAGCGGTTTTCTTCTTGATCACGCCCAAACCACTCGTCACGCCCAAAACAATAAACTTGTCATCCGCCTGTACTAACAATGGGCCACCTGAGTCACCCTTCATGGTGGCACAGTCGTGATAGTACACTCCATTCTTGGTCAGCAGCCTCAACTTGCCACATTTGTCTTCAGAAGAGAGCACGTATTTTCTGATCCGGGATAGCCTGCGATAATAAAGCGTGAACCGTAAACGGGCTCGCCAGCCTTATGTAGATCCAGATATCCAGCAATAGAACCTATTTCATCCTTCAGTTCCACAATGACCCAGTCTTCGGCGGGCTTCGGCTCAAATTCACTTGCACCTATGAGATGAGAGTCCGATAAAATATAGCTCACCCCTTAGATGCAGCGATATATTCACTCTTGCCATATCCCGCCAGAAAATTGATGGCTCCAGGCGCAATCCACCTCTTGCGCTTTTGGTCAAACACGCAGTATGCAGCGGTAATTAAATGCTTTGGTCCAATTAAAGTTCCAGGGCAGTGCTGACTGTGCTGGTAGCCTGAATAATTGACCTGTCCGATTGCTCGCCAGGGCATGGCTTTTGAAACCATAATTTTGCGTTCACGAATGATATCGCAACCCGCACTTATGGATTCACCGATACCACAAATCGAATCCCATGATTTCTTGTATCGCACATCATTTGCAAAAACACCGGAGCTGAACAGCACAGTGGCCAGAAACAACATCAAAATTGGAAACCATTGCAATGCCAATGAATACTCATAGCTTATAGCTTTTGAAGCACTATACGCAATTACTATTTCCTTCACTGCTGGTCCTTTCAAATAAGGCTCGTAGCTTTCGAACCCTACTCTTCTCTGAATGCCCTGTTCACCTGGTCCATGATCGGCTTGGCAATGAAAGACAAAGCAGTTCTCTCAGCTGTTGAAATAAAAACCTCCACAGGCATGCCTGGAACAAGCTCAATCGCCTTCATTTCCTGCTTTGACTCATCGTCAATTTCAATCCGGGCCATATAGTAATTCTGGGATGTTTGCGGATCTTGGGATATATCCGGCGAAACATGCACCACTTTACCATAAACAGTGGGTGTTTTTTCCTGACTAAAGGCAGAAAATACCAACTGAGCTGATCGACCAAGAGTAACCTGATCAATATCAACCGGAGCAACTCTTGCTTCGATGGACAGCTTGTCACCCTTAGGCACAATCACAGCAATCGTTTCAGCAGCCGTGATCACACCGCCGATTGTGTGAACTGTCAGTTCATGAATTAAGCCTGAGTACGGGGCGTAAAGTTTTGTATGCTTCAAGCGGTCTTTGGCTGTGAATTCTCTCTCTGACCATTCGAGTATTTTTGCTTCGACTTCACGAAGTTCGCGTTCGGACTGCAACCTTGCAGTCTGTTCGAGTGAAAGGATTTGCTGCTCGATCTCGCTCTTGCGACCTTTTGCGCGGGCGATTTGCGCCGTCAGTCGACCATGTTCACCACCCATCACTTTCACGTCTCCCTGGAGAGATGTGAAACGTGTTTGAGGCACCAACTGCTGCTCCACCAGGGGACCAATACGGCTGATTTCACTTTTGATGATTTTCAGCTGCTCACTCTTTGCTTCGCGCTGAGCTTCAATCCCGGTGATTTCTTCACTCAACTGATCAATTTGCAGGTTAAGCTGCTCTTTTTGACCGACAAGGTTTTCTTTGGTCTTTGCAAACAGTCGCAACTCCCCTTCAACCACTTGCGGCGCATGCTTGTTGGAATTCAGAAATTCATCAGAAAAAACAAGCTCTTCCGAGCCAACAGTTTGCGCTGACAAACGCTCTCTTCTAGCCTTAAGCTCGGTCAACTGCGCCTGCACAACGCGCAACTCGGCGTGAATTTCAGCGTCATCCAACTCAAAAATGGTCTGACCGGCCGTGACACGATCCCCATCCTGAACGAAGATTTTCTTCACAACACCACCATCGCGGTGCTGGATCTTCTTGACGTTCTGCTCAACCACAATAGACCCAGGAGCAATCACAGCTCCGGAGAGTTTTGCCGTAGCAGACCATCCGCCGACACCACCAAATAACCCCAATATCATCAGCGTGCCGAAAACCACTCGTCCTTTGATTGAGTAGTTATTTTCCTTCTTCTTCAAATTACCGGGCTTTTTTGGTGCAGCCGGCAACTCATCCTTCTTCTCTATATTCATTTCCACCTCCCACGATGTACTCTTAATTTACTATTTCTATTCCCGCTATGTGATCAGACTGTCAAAGGTTACGTATTCCATACCCAGAATTTTGATTTCATACTCTGCCTCGTCGTCTTCATCATCATTCTCACTTCGACTTAGATTGAACCTGATGAGTGTGGATGCCTGTTCTTCTTTATCTTCAAAGATAAACACTGCCTGACCGATCCCATCGAATTTAGCCTTGCCAAATTGGAAGGTGACTTTCTGAAAACCGGAGTCATCATCATTGCCATCAAATTCTGTGAAGTCGATTTTGTCACCAATTTCAAAGTCTTCGATTACGTCGCGAATGCCGTCGTATTTTCCGTTCTTTCCTTTGAAAACAAACTTGTCATTGCCGTGGCCACCAAACAACTTGTTTGCTGACTCATTGGCTGTGATGACGTCGTCACCTTCGCCACCAATAACGTTTTCAATGTCATGAACCGTATCAACACCGGACTGGGTACTCGTAACTGTTCCCGCTTCCAGGTCTATTTCGACCCGTTCAGTGAGTTCAGAGGCATCAAAAGTATCTTCCCCTTCACCACCGTCATAAGTGTCATCACCATCTCCGACAGTTGCAACGAATAGATCATCGCCGGCTTCGCCTTCGAGCTCATCATTTCCTTCATCGCCCTGAAGTGTGTCGTCACCTTCACCGCCCTTGATTTCATCATCACCCAATGAACCATTCAGATCATTGGCTTCATCATTTCCGGTTATTTCATCATCACCCAGACTTCCAATAACATTTTCAAAGTCTATGAGTTCATCTGTACCCGTAACTGAGCTTGTCGCCTCTTCGGCTTCGAGATTAACTGTTGCGGGTGCCGTGGTCGCCGAAAGAACATATGTATCGGCTCCTTCACCACCATCATAATGATCATCTCCATCAGATACTTCGGCGATGAAAACATCGTCTCCATCATCGCCATGAGCCGTATCTTCACCGACACCACCAATCAGCACGTCATTATCCGCACCACCGGAGAGCGTATCATCACCCTGATCACCAAGAACAAGGTCATCACCATCACCACCCAGCACGGTATCATCCCCTTCACCACCGGAGACAGTATCATTCCCTTCATCTCCGGACAGGAAATCATCACCCTGCTCTCCGAAAATAAAGTCGTCACCAGCACCACCGAAGACCACGTCATTTCCGGCACCGGCATAAATTACATCATCACCTTCATTGCCCACGATCCGGTCATCACCTTCACGGCCATGGATAACGTCATTTCCTTCTCTACCTATGACCGTATCATCACCTGCTTTCGCATCAATTCGATCATCGCCCGGGGAGCCCACAAGCCTATCATCGTCATCGGTTCCAGTAATTTCAGCGCCAGGCACTTCGAGTACATCAAACGAAGCAGTCTGGGTAACATGCAGATCCAGGTCACTCACATCATAAGTAAACGTCACACTGCCCGTATATCCGTCATCAGGAGTATAGACCCAACCATCCTGTTGGTAAGTAACTTCTCCTGAGTCTGCCATTAGGTTCTCAATGACCAGCGGATCACCATCAGAATCGTGTGCACCATCCAGCAAGGCAGCGATACTGATCAAAATGGACTGATTGATGTAGATATTTCTCAGTGCCAGCGGTCCTTGAACATAGGGAGCATTGTTTACTCTGTCCGACTCTTCTTCATCATGATCCTCAGGCGCATCAGCAACACCGGTTAGGTCACCATCCTCGTCTGGATCTGGTGTTGTATTGCCACGCCCGCCAGGGGTGGTATTGCCGGTTCCGCCACCTGGATTAGCGGTATCCGGTCGTGTTGGAGGTGTCGGGAATACTATTACATTTGACAGATCAAACACGCCGGAAAAGGGTGAAGGAAAGTTTACGAATGCGCCGTTGCCTTCATAATTAAACGAAGAGTTCACATCCACATCGAAATCTAATCCCAAACTAAAACGAGAAGCACGCGAACTGTCATCAGTCGCGTAAAAATACTCTTGTGCACCGTGAAGGACTTCCAGTTCACTGCCGGAGTCTTCCACAATTTCCAAATGCGGCAATTCGGAATTTTCTTCTTCTTCAGCAATCGCATCTTCAAAATTGTTGCCGGCAGAAGGTTCCTCTGTCTCCTTGGCAAATCCAAAGAGCGTCTTCTTCACTAAGAAAAATGCCGTGGAGACGATCAATCCGATCGCCATAAGCCGAGACTGTTTAGACTCCTGTTCTTCAGGTAAATCGTATTTGCGACGAACTCTACCTGTTTCATCTAACTGATCGGCGGTGACAGTATTCACATCAGTCATTTTGAGACACTCCTCACGCTACGGAAGGCGCATTATCGGCGCGTTGGGGTTGAGCATTGGGTCTGTTTCTTTTCGACCTCTGAAGGGCAAGCTGATCTTGTAAGATCTCTTCCTTCGGACCGAACGCAGTTAATTTGCCTTTATTGACCACCCCAACATAGTCGCATGACGTGATTGCACTTGGTCTGTGTGCAATAATGACTACGATCCCTTTCCTTGCTTTGACAGATTCAATTGCTTTGTTGAGCGCTTGATCACCATCCGCATCAAGATTTGAGTTCGGCTCATCCAGCACAACAAGGAACGGATTATCATAGAGAGCTCGCGCTAGGGCAATTCTCTGTCTCTGACCAGCAGACAAAGCCAATCCATTTGGTCCAAGCTCGGTCTGATATCCATTTGGCAGACGAACAATCATTTCGTGAACGTCAGCCCCCTGCGCGGCAGCAATAATCTTGTCGCTTTGCGCATTTGGGTCAAACCTGCTGATATTCTCTGAAACCGTACCGTCCAACAGAGATACGTCTTGAGGCAGATAGCCGATATGCTTTCCAAGATCCTCAATACGCCATTGTCTGATGTCCGCTTCATCCAAACGAATATGACCTCTGACCAATGGCCAGATCCCTGTGATTGCTCGTACAAAGGTGGTCTTACCGCTGCCAGATGGTCCAATCAGAGCTAGCGCTGAACCTGCTTCCAGCTCCAGACTTGCATCAGCCAGTAGCACGGCTCCCGTAGAAGGCGCAGCCACTGTGATTTTCTCCACTCTGAGAGAATTCTTAACTGGCGGAAGATCAACGTAATCCTCTTCTTCGTCGATAGCGTTCAATGTTTCATGCAGACGCTTGTAACTCTTTCTTGCAGAAACCAGCTCTTTCCATTTGCTAATGGCCAAATCGACCGGAGCAAGTGCACGAGCAGCAGCTACAGAAGCGGCGATAATTGCACCGGCAGTCAGATCACCCTGAATAGTAAGGAACGCACCCAGACCCAGAACGGCGGACTGCAGGATCATTCTCAGTACTTTCGACAATCCACCGAAAGAACCTGCAAGATCATTAGCCTTAGTCTGAACGTCAAGATGCTTGTCATTCACCTCAGAAAAACGTTCTACAGCACGAGACGTGAGCCCCATAGCGCGCAACATCTCTGCATTGCCCACATGCTCATCGGTCATGTTCATACGGGCCAACTCTGCCTGACTGGCAGCAGATGCTCTTCTGCGAGTGACGATTTCTGTAATCAGAGCCAGAGTAGCCAACACCGTGGCACCAGCAATGACCAGCAGCCCCAGAATGGGATGCAACATGTAGATAAACGCCACATAGAGCGGCATCCACGGCAGATCGAAAAGTGCTTGTGTGCCCTGCCCGGCCACAAAGTTCCTGACGATATCCACATCTCTACTACGCTGCTTTGCCTCTGCAATGGAGAAACCGTAACGCGGCATGTCGATTGTGACCTTGTGCGTCAAAGGTGCCAGCTTCTTGTCAAACTTGGCACCGACACGCACTAGGATCTGAGATCGAATTATGTCCAATACCCCCTGACATAAATACAATCCAATCGCTAAAACAGAAAGAGCCAAAAGTGTTGGTACACTTTGGCTTGTCAAAGCACGGTCATAGATCTGAAGCATATAAATAGCGCCGGTTAGCGCCAGAACATTTACAAATCCAGATAATACAAAAATAAAAATGCCTGTCGACTTTATCCGCATCTCGGCTAAAGCACTGGCTGGCGAATTTTCTTGCCTCTTCCCACGAGAACTCATTTTCCACTCCCTTTATGCCTCATCAAACGGAATAGTCAGTTATTCGCCCCCACTGACCATTCCGTCTGACTAAGCTGTTTTACATCAGCTTATAAAATCCTTCTCTTCCAATTCGGAGACGCCAGTCACCTTGATAGAGAAGTCCGCTTGTTGATCTCCGGTCGCATCACCTTCCACAAACAGACCTTCGTCTGTCGAACGGACAATCAATTGTCCGGCCTCGCCTGTGAAAGTTGGTGTATCCAGAAGATCAAATCCATTTTGAAGACCGAGTGAGGAGGATATTCCTCTCAGATCGATCTGGTCACCGATGCTAAAGTCAGTCACGTGGTCATTATTGGCAGCCGCAATGGAGCCAAATTCAAACGTGTCATTCCCTAGACCGCCGGTTAGCAAGTTGGCGACTTCGTTAGCAACCAGGGTGTCATCACCAAGGCCACCAACAGCATTCTCAAACCCACTGACCTGATCAGTGCCGCTCTGTGAACCAGAGACTTGGCCATGAGATGCACCACCCAGATCAATCCGCGTTCCATCGGTTAGAGCTGAGTAGTCGAGGGTATCAATTCCCTCACCACCGGAAACCACATCATCTCCGTCATTGACGCCTGCAAAGTAGGTATCATTTCCACTTCCCAGATCAACCACATCGCGGTCGGCACCGGCGTTAACGAAATCATCTCCGTCACCGGCGATAACGTGGTCTTCGCCTTCATTGGTGAAGACAGTGTCATTACCGTCTCCGGAAATAACCAGGTCATCTCCTTTACCACCAAGAACGATATCGTCTCCATCGCCACTGATGAGGTCATCATTACCATCACCACCAGCCAGGGTATCGTCGAAAGCAGCCCCAACGAGAGCGTTGTCGTTTTCATCACCAACAAGGATCAATGGAGTTGAAGGCGGTGTACCATCAACCGGTGGGGTCGGGTTATCTCCTCCATCGCTCTGATCACCATCATCATCTTGCTGATCATCATCATCCTGCTGATCACCATCTTGCTGGTCATCATCATCATCATCTTCATCAGCGAAGAAGATGTCTGATGGCAGTCCTTCGATACCGGTGTTTCTCGCAATAATATCTGCGAATGTCTGGTCTTCGACTTGCTCATAGAAATCGAAGCCATCCACACGATCCAGATAATAGAAACGATCACCTTCCTGAAGACGATCCAGCTGTTCATGCAGCACTACCCAGAAGGTGGCACCAACAACACCGCCATTGATGTGTTCTTCAGCAAGACCACCAACCCAAAGGTCAACGCGATCAATACCTTTCACTTTACCTGTACCATCCGGGTTGATGGTGATTTCGATACCTGGATTGATATCCTGGAAAGCGGAGATTTCATCTGCAGCCAGAGTTAGATCTGGATAAGCAGCGATGAACTGCGCAATCACTGCGGCACTCAGGCCGTTCCTGATTTGGAAATCCTGCCAGGACTTATACGGAGACAAGTCTTCACCTGACCGATCAAGTGCTTCTTTGACATAAGGATCATCTGAAGCAAGCAAATCAGCACGCACCTGGTTTAGTGTACCCAGTCCCACGTCTCTACCGCGAGCCACGTTGAAGGCGAACAGGTCAGCACGAACCCGAACAAGGTCATTACGAACGGCATCAACTATATTAAAGTCGACTTCCTCCGCTGGCTGACCAGCGTTACCGTCAATAATTCCATTTACACCGAGTTGCTCAAAACCTGGCTGAGGAACATATCCTGGTGGCAGCGGTCCAGTGAAAGCATCATTGTCGTTGGTGGGGTTAAGAAATACATCTACCAACGGCACATCTTGCACGTTTCCGCTGCCATCCAGGATACGGACGGTATCAGAAATGAGAGAGTGGCCAACACGATAAACGGCGGCAGCGAACTCGTGGGAAATTCGCGCGTCTACATCGGGGTTATAATCATCAAACCCATGTTCACCACTTCCCTTGATACCGCCGATCAGGGCATCCGCAAACTCGTCAAATACCACACGCTGATATTCAGCTTCATTTATGATTTTAGCTGCCTGGAACAACTCCTCTGGAGTTCCATCGAAACCCTGTTTCTCCAGGTTATCGACGTGATAGTTGTGGTTTCTCGCCCAAACTGTGTGAATGGAAGTCAGAGCCACGTTTTCATTTGCACGCAGATCACCAGCCACATAGTGGTCGAGAATATTGATAAACGGATTGGCGTCACCGACGAGAATAAATCCGCTACCCATGAAGTCACTGTTGAGGAATTCAGCAAGTTCCTGATGAATCTCACCTGTATCACTCACCAGAGTTGCCCGCAGGAATTCGCCTGGATTGTCTGGATCTTCCGCATAAGGCAAGTCTGTGAAGTACTCGCGGAAGGTCTGACCGGGCAATCCTGTCGAAGGATCAACAAAGAACGTATCATTGTCCCAATGATGCAGGATCAACTCACGCAAGGTCGGCAACAGGCTGAAGTCCGGATTGGATGGATCATCACCACCGGTCAACAACCGGGCACCAGCACCACCATTACCATCGGATTCTCTCAGGAATATGCCAACCAGTTCGTTTGAACCATATGCCTGGTTCTGATCAACGAACGGGGAAGTCTGGTTCAGATGTTGCGGGATACCATCACCATCGAACGAGTCCACGCTTCCGCGGGTCAAATCCGCAAAGTTAGGCGTACCCTGACCATGGCCCACATCCTCACCATCAATAAACACGGTACCGCTTCCACCTTTCGGTAGGAAATCAAGACCGTGGTCGAAATATTGACCAAAGGCAGTGAATAGGCTGTTTACACCCTCCTCACTAGTGGGCAAACCATCTTCCTGATCACCGAGAATGTCACTGATGTCTCTTGGCTCCAACCCATCAAAGATCGGGTTAAGCTCACGGTTTCCGGTTTCACCAATATCTGGATTGAACTCACCGTATCTGGCATCAGTAAGTCTGATGAACGGCTCATTTGCAGACCCAAAGTTTGGATTAGCCAAGTTGTTTCCAGTGCCTTCAAGATCCCGAAGACCTGTAGCATGTGGCTCGGCACGATCGGATGGCAACCCATTGACAAGGTTCTTGAGCTCGGTGAGGTCATTGCCTGTCAGACCGAATTCCGGATTGGTAATCGTAACATTGCCGTTGCCATCATCGCTAACCTGAGAGCCAGGCTCACCATTGACTTCATCCTGATCACGCTTGCCGATGACAGTATCCATTCCGCCGTTTGAATTGAACACAACTCTGTGCGCTGATTCAATTTCAGAAATATCAACCATATCATCACCGTCAGTACCCTCGATTGTGATGGTACTTGGAGCCAGTGATGTCTCGTCAAAGTTACCGATGATCTGGAAGGTGTCTCCATCTTCCATCCCGGTCGCTGTGGCAGGATCAATAACAGTGTTTTTGAGGACAATTTCCTCGATGTTGTTGAGCTCAGCTACAATGATCTCGCCATTGACACCATCATCACTTGTAATGACGATTTCAGTATCGGAATTCACAGCGCCTAGCCTGTTTGTTATATCAGCTAGGTTTGCAACATTTGCTGCACTTACACCTGAAACAGCGTAGATTCTGAAGGTCTCAGCAACACCGCCCTGTCCGCGGAACTCGAACGTATCGCCAACTGCAGTGTTAGATCCACCGTCAATAACGTCACGACCATCTCCAGCGCGGTGTTCGATCGTGTCATCACCTGCACCAGCGAGAATGATATCATCTCCACCACCGCCTGAAATACCGTCGTCACCGTCAAGGCCAAGAATTGTATCGCCGAAAGCAGTACCTTCCAGCTCATCGTCGCCGTTAGTCCCGGTAATGACCTCACCTGCAAAGATAGAGGCAACTGATACATCACCGTCATCGAAGCGCAGTGTTTCGATGTTAAGCAGCAGGTTCTCTTCACCGGTCGCAATATTGACCACTTCAAGATTGCCATCAGGATCTGTCAGGAACTCAAAGTCAGCAGCATTCCCGTCAAATACGGCGATATCACCAAGGCCACCACCATCGGTTCCACCATCAAGGATGTTGTTACCTGGGCCACCTGTCAGAATGTCGTTACCACCAAGTCCGAAGATTTCATCATCACCAGCCAGCCCGTCAATCTCATCAGGACCTTGAGTGCCATTCAGCACGTCATCACCGGTAGTTGCTTCTTGAACTCCAGCCCCGGCTACAGGACCAGTTGGCGCTGAGGCAACTGTCTCAAACACACCCTCGTCGTCGCGGAAAGTTGCCACAACACGAATTGCTGTACCTGGCAATAATGCCGGAACCTCAATCACTTCACCTGTAAGCGGACCAATTTCACCGGAACCATTGGTAATTTCGAAATCAGCAAACGCACCGCTGCCTGGTTCCTCTTCAAACTGCCAAGTAAACTCAAAGACAGCATCCTGGACACCATTAGCATCCATGATCATGCTCGGGTCAGCTCTCAGTGACTGCCCTGTAGCAATATCGGTTACAGGAGTACCCGTGTCCGGATCCACTATTGTGGGCATACCGGTTGCAATAGCATTGGCATTAGAAATATTAACCGACTGATCGGCAAACATTAGCCGCTCGACGTTGCGAACAAGATCAGTTCCGTCAGCACCGGCGCCGGCGAGATGGCTAACGGTAATGAAACCATCACCGTCGCCATCGCCCACATTCCCCATATCATCTGTTTCAATGCTGTATTCGGCTCTATCACCACTGAATTGTGCCACATCAAAGTCGTTCGCGGCTGGATCAGTTTCATCAATGATTTCACGGAAGGATTCCAGATTGCCTGGATTTACTGCTCTTGCAAAGACAGCAGAGTGCAGCAGTGAATGTCCGTCGATTTCGATCGGAATACGGTTTCCATCACCATCATGAGCAACTGAACCATCAGCATTGACCGCATATAGCTGACCTTGCATCGTGTAAGCAGTCCCGATTGGGTCACCCATCTCATCACGGACAAGAATACGAACATCCAGCTTAAGGTCACCATCAATGATGTCGTTGCCGGCACGACCTTCAATAAGATCGCTTCCTGCACCACCAAGGATGATATCACCCTCACCCCACTCGGTTACACCAGCGGCGAAAATAGTATTTGGACCATCATAGCTTGTACCAGGATCATCACCTGCACGCAGGCCATGGATCAGGCTGAAGTTGCGCAAGATACTGTCATTGCCATTGTTCAGCGCTTCGATTTCAATCGAAGTTTGGTTGCTGCCGCGCAGGATGTCGCCACCCCGGCTACCGGACAGGCCTTCAACCATATCGAAGCGATCCATGATCGAAACATTGGAAGGCGGAATAGGTGTCTCATCGAATGCACGCAGGAGCATATCCACATTCACACCCACATCCACATCGCGGTAGGTAGCCCAGTCAAATCCGATACCACCTTCGAAGCGCTGAACACCATCAGCGCCTTCCATGATGTCGTCACCACCTTCGGTGTCGTAGTCGTCATCACCTTGGCCGGAGATGAAGATATCGTTGCCACCAACGGTAGAGTTCAGGAATGGGTCACCATTGTCACCCTGCAGCAGGTTGTTACCGCCGCCACCTTCTAGCCAGTCATCGCCTTCACCACCAAAGATGATATTTGACTCTGTACCGGCATTGATGAAGTCATTGCCCAAGCCACCGAAGGTTTCTGCCAGATCAGGTCCTTGCAGTACGAAGTCCTGGCCTGAACCAGCCAGAATGAGTGCTTCACCACCACCAGCGAAAATCGCGTCGTTACCGGCACCACCTTGAAGGTTGTTCGGGCCACCAATGTCAGTAATGACATCATCACCGTCACCACCGAGGATGATATCACCACCGTCGCCACCTTCCAGGTTATCGTCACCACCTCCGCCATGGAGCGTGTCATCACCGATACCACCAATCAGGGTATCATCGTCCTCGGTACCACCGAGAACCACGTGATCACCACCGGTGAACTGCAGATAATTGGTTTCCACTTCCGTGGTATTCGGATCATCGCGAATGACCAGCGGTACTAGCAGACTGTCGCCTTCCGGATCACCTCTGCCATCCGGACCCATGCCGGTTAGCTGACGTGACTGGTCAACTTCAAGAATGTAGGCAGGGACGGAGAAAATATCACCTGGCAGATGGTCTGCACCATTGTCGCCAATATCAGTGTTTCTCTCGATCAGACCGGCAAATGAGTTTTGCTCCAGCTGCGTGATGAAGTTCAGGCCTGCTGTTCTACCAAGATAGTAGAAGCGGTCACCATCCTGTAGATCTTCAAGCTGCTGCTCGAAGACAAAGTTAAATGTGGAGCCGAGCATGCCGCCAAATGGTTCAATAGCTTCGGCCAGACCACCAATCCACAGATCTACAAGGTTGAGACCTGTTTCCTGGCCTGCCCAGCTGCCACGTGAGTTGAGGAAGTCAAGACGATCAGTTTCATCAGGACTCTGAATGACTTCGATCAACCCAGTCAAAGGATTTTCGAATGTTTGCGCATCACCAGTTACAAGCGCTAAAGCTGCGGCTCTCTTACCCACAACAGTTTCTTCGTCAGTAACGAGTTCATGCTGGCCATAGGCAGCAATGAAGTTGACAATAGATTCTTCGTGCTTGATGTTCTGAGCAAACTCGAACCAGCTGTCATATGGCTTCAGTTTGGTGTCACCGGTACCTTCAAAGAAATCACGGCGGGCATCGTTAAGTGTCGGAACACCGGTTTCACGACCACGTGCAATGTTGATTGCAGCAAGGTCGAGCGGCAGCCCGAGCAGGTTGTTGCGGAGCGCTTCCGTTACAAATTCATCGATCTCATTAGCTGCCTCACGGGATACACCACGTACAATCGAACCGGCGATTGCATTGGAGTCCAGTGGTGCTGTGCTGATAACGGTACCATCTTCCTGAATATCCTGGTGGAAACCCAGCGGGTTCAGGAAGGCCTCAATCAGACCAAGCTCAGTGAGGTTACCGTCCTGATCAATCAGATCCACATTTTCAGTAAGCTGTGAGTGGCCATAACGATAAACAGCGTTGGCAAACTCGTTCACAATCCGCGCATCGATGCTTGTTTCATAGCTTGCAAACAAGTCGACAAGCGGCTGCACTTTACGTGCAAATTCCTCAAACACCAGGTGCTGGTACTGGTTTTCAGTACCGAATTTGGCTGCCTGGAACAATCTGTCACCATCCCAGACCAGGTTGTTGATTTCCTCTTCCGTAGTCGGGAATGTGGCCACATCCTGCAGAAGATAGCCGTTTAGAAGATCCAGTGCAGCCTGTGCACCATCTTCATCACCGGTTGTTCCCAGATCACCATTGTTTGCATTTGAAAGAAGTACTTCCTTAGTATGCTCAACCAGTCTGTTATGCTCCTGGTGGAACACGTGGTGAACTGCTGTCAAACCGATGTTTTCGTTTACCCGGCCATCACCAGCGATAAAGTGTGCATCAAGCAGCTCATTGTCATATTCGAGGAAGTTGCCACGCATGTCTGTGGCCAAGTCTTCGTTGCCGGCTACGTCATCCGCATCCGGTGCAAGGTCACCATTACTATCGAATACCGGACGTGCAGTACGCGCGATATCAGACAGGAATTCATGTCCAGTTCTTGGTGCAATTGAAACGCCAGCAATTGCTTCTGCATCTGCTACGCTTACCGGATTGTCCAGATCACCTTCTACAAGTGTTCCATCTGACATCACAAACTGTGGCAAGCCATTCGGACCTGGAATAAAATCACCGTATTGGTCAACGGCAAACAGAGGCAGCTCAAGACCATCCTCATCAGTCAATTCGATACCAAGTTTGGCTGCAGCTTCAGCCTTCAAGTCTCCCCAAGTGGCAAGACCCGAACCGGAAGCATTTTCTATCAAGTAACCGGTTGCTGCTGGGCGGGCTGGATCACCCACAAGTTCATACTCACGAACGAAAATATGTGCTGATGGTGTGGAGGTATAGGTCTGGTTCTGGTCCACGAAAGGAGAAGTGAGGTTTTGTACGCTTGGACCATCATCATCCGTTCCTAGAACACCATCTGCACCAGGATCAACCGAAGCACGGTTGATCACCATGAAATTTGTCGGGCTACCTTCCACGTAAAGCGGATCATCTGGCTGAAGTGGAATGTAAACTGTTCCGCTATCACCTGTTTTTGTTTGTGTCAGACCATGATCGAAGAACTGGCCAAACAAAACAAACCAGGTGTTGAACTGCGCGGAAAGCCCCTCATCTGGAGCCGTGTTTGGAATTTCAAAGAACTCATCACCGCTGCCTGCAATACCGTTGCTTGACGTGATTTCGAGATAATCAATTCGAAGGAGTTCACCAGCTTCAGCGTTGCCAACAATCGTCAATTCATCACCAATGGATAATGTAATGTCAGGGATCGTAACTGTTCGTAGATTCTGAGCCTGCGCAGCGTTGCCACCACCATCCTGATCGAAGACAATCGGTGCTCCAACATCCATGCCATTTACTTGCAATTGCAACGTGCTGACACCATCCGACTCATCAAAGAATGTAATCGAAATATCGCTTTCACCTGGAATGATTGTCGACGCTGCTCCTTCACCTATGGTGAGTGAAGCGGTTGCACCTTGTGTACCGGCTACAGTGCGGATTGCATGGTCCTCGTCGGCTGAACCATGATTGTCAATGAAGAAGCCATTTGCAAGAGAGAGATCCTCAGCCTGAATGCGGATGGTTTCTTCAGGATTAATCAGAGTTACACCGTCATTGAACGTGTCATCTGCAGTACCGAAAATACCATCAGCGCCAGCGTCGGCGCCTGCAGCAGCAACTGCGGCTGGGTTATTTACAGATTGGTCGGCAATCAGGTTTGAAATGATCCTTGGATCGGAATCTACCACATCACCATTGCTGAAAGGACCTGGAGGTCCATTGAAGCCTGGACCGTCACTTTGTGAGTAGTCTGTATTGTCAAGAACCGGAGCGCCAGAACCAGGAGGACCAAATGCTAGACCATCAGCGTCGTCCGGGTTTCCTGTGAGCCCATCATCGCGATAATCAGGATCTGTTAATCTGGGGAACTGCCCGGTCGCACCAAACTCGCCCTGCCCGATCACAAGGTTATTCAATTCACCAGTAATGGTTCTAAGACCAATTGGCTCCAATGAGTTTGGCACCAGATCTACCAGCGTTTGACGACTTGTTTCTAGGTCTGCAACTGTCCAGACGCGGTCACCATTCATATCCAGATGAATAGTGTTGGTCATTTCGGCATGCGTTTCCGAAACCTCAATTCCACCCAAAATAAACTGTAAGTCGTGTTTTGTATAAGCAACCATGAGTCTTGATCCCCTTGTTTGGCACACTAAGTACTGTGTGAGTGACTGACCAAAAATACGGACAGTTCACGCCACTTCACATTTCCGTCATTCTATAAGGTGATTGGAGTGTGCGCCTAGAAGCAGAAGTCTGACGAATTTATAAGACCATTGTGTGCGACCTTTTCCCGTACTTAGTCTGAAATCACTCAGACATAAGTCTGAAGATTTCATCAGACCATGGTCTGATCAGCCGAAAAAGACGCTAAAACTCAGCAAACCCAAGTGAAATCAACCATACTCTTTGCAAAGTCAGGCTGAATTGATTAGCGATGTTTTTAAAAGGTTATGGCGCTAGGCGCGGGCGCGATTCAAATTTATTTGAACTGCATCAACATTCGAGCGAATGGTCTCCTGATGCTTCAAATGCATGTGGGCAACCAACGCAGCTTCCACACGGTTTCGCACGCTGAGTTTCTGGAATATTCCAGTCATGTAATGCTTAACGGTTTTCTCAGCGATTTTATAATAAGCTGCGATTTCCCGGTTCGTCATACCTTCTGCCACACATGACAGAATATCAGCTTCTCGCTTCGTAAGGGCAGCGAATGGATTTTCTTCCGTGTTCTCGTTCTGAATGGTTTGAACCAACAAGGATGTTGCCAAAGACGGTTCTGCATAATTTGAACCGCGATGAACAGAGTAGATAATTTCATCAAGTTTTGATGGTGCAACATTCTTGGACACATAACCGGCAGCACCCGCCTTGAATGCACGCGTCAAACCGTCTTCATTTGCCGAATTGGCCAGAATGATCGAACGGGTTTCGATAGTTTTTCTCTTGATGTTTTCCAGGATGTTGAGGCTGCCACCTGATAGATCATAGTCTAACAGTATTACCTGCGGCTTATGTTTTTCGACAATATCAATCGCGGAGTTAAAACTATCCCCTTCTGCAATGATATTATATTTGCTGAACCCTGAAAGGGCGTTACAAATACCTTGCCTGAACAAACATTGCTCGTCGATCACGGCAACATTGATTGCCTGATTCCCTGCCGACACAGCACCCTCCCAAAAGCCCCCGGTTATGCCACGTTTCCAATCTATTTTTTAATTTATTCAGAAATTATCATTTATATTTTGTGAATTGACAAGCCCCACAAAAATCATGTTCTGCGATTCTGGAGTGTGATTTGCCACTGGCTTTCAATCACCTTCAACAGTGTCGTTCAAAACCACCAGGGGACATGATTTCTAAAAAAACTTTTAGATTCAAAATCTTACAATTCTCAAAATTTCTTCTCAGAATGCTATCTTGAATTCGTTGCTCAACCAGTTGAGATCCATTTAATTTTATTCAAATTTTTTTTAGAAAAAGCTTATATTTTTCAAGTACTTCGTACAATGTACGAGAAGCAAGCAATCAAATGGGAGTAAAGATATACCCAAAATCTTCTCAACTATTAAGCTACAACGACACAAAATCTCTATACGGTTTGAATAGACACACAAAAGCAAATTCATACAAACTAATAGTCGCGCAATACCTTTGTATATTTTTATTTGCACTTGAGAATGTCAAATACAATAGAAATCGATTGCAAAACACAAAGTCTGTAGGCTAACGGATGAAACGCCACTCCATTTCCCAAGTCCAATTTTGCTTGAAAATAATACTCTGAAGGGACACTATCGCGTCTATGAATGAAAGAGTAACGCAGCAAATTGCGCTCGTGGGAGGTGGCATGGTGGCCGAGAGCCATCTCCGCGCATTAATAGATCTCAAACACAAAATCAAAATTTGGGGCGTATTGGCAAGCAGTACGAAAAGCACTGAAAGCTTCGCAAAAAAGGCGGAAGATTTGACGGGTTATCCAGTCATTCCTTATGCCAGTACTAAAGACATATGCAACGATGAGACCATTGACTGGGTGATCGTTCTAACTCCTCCCAATGCCAGACAGGATATCGTCAATGCGCTCGCCAATGCTGGCAAACCAGTCTTAAGCGAAAAACCTCTGGAACGGACCTTCGAGGCTGCCCGCGAAATTGTACAAATCTGCGAAGAAAGTGAAGTATCCCTAGGCGTTGTATTTCAGCACAGAATGCGCGCTTCATCCCAAAAACTGAAAGAACTGATTGACGATGGCGCATTGGGAGAACAGGCAATTGCCGAGGTGTGCGTGCCCTGGTGGCGGGAGCAATCCTATTATGATGAACCCGGAAGAGGTACATATGAACGTGACGGTGGCGGAGTACTCATCTCTCAGGCAATACACTCACTCGATTTGTTATTGAGCCTGACAGGTCCAGTCTCGGAAGTTCAGGCCATGGCCCATTCCACCAGCCTACACAGATTGGAGGCTGAGGATTACGTGACCGCAGGCATGAAATTTTCCAATGGCGCTGCTGGCACTCTCGTCGCTTCAACCGCAAGCTTTCCGGGAAACGCAGAAAGCATCACCCTTCACTTCACCAATTGCGTGGCGCATTTGGAATCCGGAGAACTCACCTTGAACTGGCGGGATGGACGCTCAGAAAGCTTCGGCGAAAGCGCTTCAACCGGCGGCGGAGCAGACCCGATGGCATTCACCCATGACTGGCATCGGGGCATCATAGAAGACTTCTCGGACAGTATTCATGAAAACCGCGACCCACTGATTACCGGCCGAGATGCCTTGAAAGTCCATGCACTCATAAAAGCCCTGATCCAATCCTCTCACACCAAACAATCCGTCAAACTTGAAGAAATAGAAACCTGAATGACTAAACCTCTGAAAATCGCGGCAATCGGGCTGGATCACCGCCATATCTACGGGCAATGCGAACACATGATCAGGACAGGCGCTGAACTAAGCGGCTACTGGACTGAAGGTGAGCCCAATACCCTGCCCGGCTTTGAAAAGCGATTTCCTGGCGTCACCAGGATTGAAAGCCGCAAAGAACTGCTGGAGAACCCTGATATTGATCTCTTCGTCATCGCCGCAATCCCGTCTGACCGGGCTGAGCTCGCCATAGAGGCCATGGAGCACGGCAAAGACGTGATGGTGGACAAACCAGGCTGCACGACGCTTGAGCAGCTGGAAGAGATCAAACAATGCGTCGAAAGGACCGGTCGCATCTGGTCGGTCAATTTTTCGGAACGGTTTGAAGTGGCCTGCGTCACCAAAGCTGCCGAGCTGATAGAAGCAGGTGAGATTGGAGAAGTGATCCAAACGGTCGGCCTCGGGCCCCATCGGTTGAACCGCGATACCCGTCCACAATGGTTCTTCAACAAAGACAAATACGGTGGCATCATTACCGATATTGCCTCTCACCAGATTGACCAGTTTCTCCATTTCACAAAGTCCAAGGACGCAGAAATCACCATGGCTTCTGCCGACAATTACGCAAATCCCGGTGATACCGGATTGCAGGATTTCGGCGAACTGTCACTGAGAGCGGAAAGAGCGCATGGATACATACGCGTGGACTGGTACAACCCGGACGCCCTCCCCACATGGGGCGACGGACGACTGACCATTCTCGGTACCGAAGGCTATATCGAACTGCGCAAATATGTGGATGTGGCACGCAGCGAAGGCACTGATCACCTCTATCTGGTGAACGGCACCCGATGCGAATACATCGACGCTTCTGACGCTGGATATCCATATTTTCAGAATTTGACAGATGATATCCGCAACCGGACCGAAACCGCCATGCCACAGGCCCATTGTTTCAAGGTTATGGAATTGGCGATCAAAGCCCAAATGCTCGCAGATGGACAAGGCACATGAGCACCCCCATCAATGTGGCCATCATAGGCGCAGGCATTGGGCGCGAACACCTTCAGGCCTACTTGAAGTTGGCAGATCTGTTCAGGGTTTGCTGTATCTGCGACATCGATACAGCCAGAGCCTCGGAGATCATTGAGCAAACCGGAGCAGACCCAGATGTGACAGCCGTGGAAAGCAGTTTTGAGAACGTTCTCGGCAACGACGGGATTGATCTTATTGATATTTGCCTGCCACCGCATTTGCATTTTTCCATGACAAAAGCTGCTCTTGAAGCAGACAAACACGTGATCTGCGAGAAACCACTGGCCAGTTCGTTGAGGGAAGCGGATGATCTGATTGAAAGCGCAAAGTCCAAAAATCGTCATGTGTTCCCGGTTTTTCAGTATCGCTACGGTCCGGCAATCTTCAAACTGCAACAACTTGTAGAAAACGGCTTCACCGGAAAACCGCTACTGGCGAGCATTGAGACACACTGGAACAGGGAAGCTGACTATTACGCCAATCCCTGGAGAGGCACATGGAAAGGTGAGCAAGGCGGAGCCGTACTCGGCCACGCAATTCATAACCATGATCTCCTTTGCGCGATCATGGGCCCCGTACGCAGACTGAGTGGGTTTGGAGCAACCCGCGTAAACCCGATTGAGACCGAAGACTGTGCAGCCATTTCCTTCGAGCTGGAAAATGGAGCGCTTGCCACAAGTTCCATCACGCTTGGAGCTCACACTGATACCACAAGGCTGCGCTTCTGTTTTGAAAATCTGACCGCTGAAAGTGATCTGCTCCCCTATTCACCAGCTGAAGGCAATTGGACCTTCAAGGTCAGAGGGAGCACAATGTCTCAGGAAGAAGTCGACGAATTCCTCAACGGGTTGCCTGTTCGTAGAAGTGGCTTTGCAGGTTTCTTTGAAACGGTTGCTGATAAACTCAACCATGACAAGTCCGGCGTGGTGACGCTACAGGACGGACGACGATCCATCGAGCTTGTCACAGCCATATATTCCGCGTTCAGTACCGGGATGCAGGTCGAACTGCCGCTTGATGCAAAGCATCCCATGTATGATGGCTGGCTCCCAAGCGAAGGTGAGACTACCTGAGCTTTGGCTGAATTGAGGCATAGACCCCCTGCTCAATCATCGATTTGAGATGATGGCCAACCTCATTTTTCCATGTTTCAGACTGTATGAGTGTTTCTGGAAACAAGGATGAAATCGCCAGAAAGTTCTCTACGATTTTCACAGCATTGTTCGATCCGCCATCAAAGGCCTGCATCAGCTCTTCTTCCCGAGGGTCCCGCAATTGATACCCCTCGCCATTTTCACTGACACCGGAGCAGTATCGAATCCAGGCAGCGGTCGCAAAGGCAAACGGGCTCAAGCTATTTCCACCCGCCAAGGCATCAACAGCTGCAGCAAATATTCTCTGAGGCATTTTCTGGCTACCATCCATTGCGATCTGATAGGTCTCATGTGCAATGTTCGGGTTCTTGAAGCGCTCGATTAACTGCTCAACGTAATCCTGATAATCCAGCTGCTCCAACGGTTCCAGCGTCCCAACAGCCGCATTCATGTAAGAACGAACCAAATCGCAGAAAAGATCATCAGCCATCACATCACGCACATACTTCTTGCCGCTCAAAAAACCTGCATAGGCAATCAGCGAATGGGAGCCATTGAGAATCCGAAGTTTGGCGTGTTTGTAGGGCTTCACATCATCCACAAAAAGTACGCCCGCGTCTTCCCAATTAGGTCGCCCATCAGCAAATTTGTCTTCGATTACCCACTGGCTAAACGCTTCGGTTTCAACTGGCACAGCATCGCGCACACCAAAAGAACGCTCGATTTCGCCTACTAACGCATCCGTCGTGGCAGGTGTAATCCGGTCAACCATCGTATTGGGGAATGTGGCATTGTCAGCAATCCAGGCTGCCAGTTCCGTTTCACCAATTTTATCGGCAAAACTCAGGACCCCACCACGCACCAGATCCCCATTTTGAGAGAGGTTATCGCAACACAAAACCGTAAACGCGTTTAAACCTAACTCTTTGCGAAGTTGCAAACCCTTCGTGATAATACCAATAATGCCTTTAGGCGTATCCGGGTTTGAAAGATCATGCGCAACTGCCTCATGCGTCAAATCCAACGCGCCATTTTGATCAATGCCATAGGCTTTCTCGGTCAAAGTCATGCTGACGATCTTTGTTTCAGGCGCGGACAGGTATTGATAGATCTCGTCCATGCCACGCACTGCCGCGACAACAGATTTGATGCTTTTAACAATTTTAAGGCTGCTCTCTTCTTTCCCGCGGATCATCAAAGTATAGGAACCATTCTGCTCGTTCAGATCATCTGCCAGATCGGTGCTGCGCAGACTGACACCCATGATCCGCCAGTCACCGCCGCTCTTTTCCAGAACGTCGTGCGTATAATCAGCCTGATGCGCCCGATGAAAAGCTCCGACACCGAAATGGACGATACCCACCAGGCAATCACTGAGGTCAGCATTGGCTCCGCTAATCTCGTTACTCCGGCAATCACTAACACCAACAGTCATGAAGCCGAGCCTGATGCTGCTCAAAGCGGTTTCCACGCCTCTCAACTCGGCCAAGCCTTTCAACCGTCCCACTGCGGGATAGCCCGGTTGCGCTTTGCGGTTTTGGTCATCAAGAATATCCTGCCCGTGATCCGGTCGCATGGGTATATTCCAATCCTTCCTCCCCGCTGCCTTTCGCTTTTGTTCTTCAGCAAGGATAGCATCAATCAGCGCGACCATATCCGTATTGCCGTCCAGATGCTCGCTTTCATAAAATGAGCCCGGCGACGATGGTTCATCGAGCGCCACATTCCTCAAGTGCAGAAAATGCACATGATCACCTAACCGCTTCATCATACCTGGGAGGTCATTATCCACACGCGCCCCGAGTGAACCGGAGCAAAGCGTGATACCATTGGCGGGACTGTCCACAGCTTCAATCAAACTGGTGTAATCTTCCTCATTAGACATGATGCGTGGCAGACCAAGAAGCGAGAACGGCGGATCATCAGGATGGCAGCAAAGACGGATCCCCAGTTTTTCAGCCGTGGGAACCACCTGCTCCAGAAATGCATACTGATTTTCCCGGAGCTTTTGCGCATCGATATGCCCATAGGCAGAAAGCAGTGTCTTGATGTCATCCAAAGTGAGGTTTTGGTTGGCGCCGGGCAACCCGGCAACAATGTTGTGGGTCAGCTGTTTGATATTCGCTTCACTCATGGTCGCATGTCTGGACCGGGCTTCCTCAACTACGTTAGCGCTGAAAGAGGCTTCCGCATTCACTCGTTGTAAGATAAAAATATCAAAAGCGGCAAAATCCACATAGTCAAACCGCATACACGTGGCACCATTTTCAAGTCGCCATTTGAGATCGGTTCGTGTCCAGTCCAGGATCGGCATGAAGTTGTAGCAGATAACTTCCAGCCCGCAGGATGCGAGATTTTCAAGGCTGAGCTTGTAGTTCTCTATGTGCTCACGCCAGTCCGCATCCTGTTTTTTGATGTCTTCCGACACAGGCAAGCTTTCAACCACATCCCATGTGAGCCTGGTTGCCTCACCATTAGCGCGTCGGGATATCTGCTGCTTACGTCTCTGTATTTCCTCGACAGACCATACCGCACCATTTTCTATATGATGCAGAGCGGTAACGATGCCCTGTGCCCCCAACTGCTCGATCTCCTCAAGCTGCACCACATCATGTTCACCAAACCATCGCCAGGTGTGTCTCATCAAATCACCTCATAAGCGATACGCACGTTTTGCAAGGCCATAGGCAAGCTCGCGGGCAATTGTATGAGCCTCATCCTCATCCAGAAGATGTTCAGCAACCTGTCTTGCAAGGAAAGCACAATCCACCCGTCTCGCCAGATCATGCCGCGCTGGTATGGAAGGAAAGGCCCGTGTATCGTCATTGAACCCGGCTGTATTGTAATATCCAGCCGTTTCCGTTGTTCTCTCTCGGTAACGCATCATCCCGGCAGGACTGTCATGGAACCACCATGCCGGACCGAGTTTCAGACTGGGATAAACACCAGCCAGCGGGGCTAACTCTCTCGAATAGGTTGTCTCATCCAGCGTAAAGAGGACCAGCGTCAGTCTTGGATCCATGCCATGCCTGTCGAGTAGTGGTTTCAGATTAGCGACAAAATCAGCTGACTTTGGAATGTCAAACCCTTTGTCCCTTCCAAAATTGATAAACACATCCTGATTATGGTTGCGATAAGACCCGGGATGAAGCTGCATCACCAAACCATCCTCAACGCTCATGCCTGCCATCTCGGTCAGCATTTGGCCGCGAAATAGTTCGCTCTCCTCCGCACTGGCTTTTTTAGCCAGCACTTTTTCGTATAGGCCCACACATTGAGCTTCACTCAAATTGGCAGTGAAGGCACTCGGATGCCCATGGTCAGTTGCCGTTGCACCCATAGATTTGAATAACTCACGACGAGCCCGATGCGCATTCAGATAACCTTGCCAGGAGGAAACATCTTCTCCGGTCAGTTCGCCGAGTTTCTCAATTGCATCGGCAAAGCCTTCATGTTCCGGATCAACCGCCCCATCAGGGCGATAGGTAGGAATGACATTCCCTCCCCAACTGCTGGTTCTGATTTTGTCATGATGGACAAGCGTATCTGTGCAGGCATCAGTTGTGGCGAGCACCTCAATATTGAACTGTTCAAACAACGTTCGGGGCTTGTAGGCATCCGATATCAGGCATTCGCTGATCTTGTCATACACCGCATCTGCAGTCTCCGCGTTGAGCTTCGTTTCCACTCCGAAAAGCGTTTCTTGCGTGTGATCAAGCCAGAAACGAACGGGTGTGGATTGAAACAGATAATAATGTTCCGCGAAAAGCTTCCAGATTTTCCTGCCATTGGTTTCATGAGGCGCACCATCTGCAGACTTAAGACCCAATGCATTGAGCGAAATACCCTGAGAAACAAGCATTCTGAGGATATAATGATCCGGCACAATGAGTAGTTGTGCCGGGTTCTGAAAGTTTTCGTTTTCCGAAAACCATTCCGGCAAGGTGTGGCCATGCGGGCAAATTAGCGGCAGAGTTTCCACCTCTTGAAAGAGGCGCTTCGCAATAGCCCTGACGGATGGTTCTGCTGGAAATATGCGATCAGGATGGAGCATTCAACGGCTCCTGTTCCAAGGGTTCCTTTGCCCGTTTCAATTCACGGAACCAGATGATCAGTCCTGCACCCACAACGATCAACGCACCGATGATGGTCCAGAAATCAGGTGTATGATCAAACACAAGCATGCTCCAGATAGTCATATAAATGATGAAAGTGTATCCGTATGGTGTCAACATGCTCGCTGGTGCAAATCCATGCGCACGGGTCAGAAATTCATGTCCAACCCACCCGAAGAAACCAAGACAGATCATTTGTGCCCACTGAAATGTGGTTGCAGGATTTTCCCACAATACCAACGCAATCGGCAACAATGCCGCGGTCCCCACAAGGCCGGAATAAAACTGCATGGTGTCACTCGCCACAACACCGGAAAGTTTACGCGTGAGCAGTGAGTAAAGAGCAAAGCAGAAGGCACCGCTGAGCGATAGCAACACAGCCCAATGAAACTCATCATCAAATGGACGTATCGCAACCAGGATACCGCAGAAACCCACCATGATTGCCGTCCACCGCCAAATCCCGACGCGTTCTCCGAGCAATGGCCAGGAAAGAGCACAAATCATAATGGGGGCAGAAAACAGGATGGTGGAAGTGAGTGTCAGCGGCAGATACTGCACGGAGATAAAGTTGAAGACCGTAGACATCATCAATAGGAAACCACGCAATATGACCAAAAACCAGTGGTCTGTACCAAAGCGTGAGAGTTCTGCCCCACCACGTACAATCAATCCGAATGAGATCAGGAAATGGCCCAAATAGCGCATAAACGCCAGCTGAAGTGCCGGTAAACCGAGGACGGCAAGCCACTTTGCGTTCACATCGATCAAAGAGAAAGAAAAGAACGCAAAGAGCATAAGAATAATGCCTAAGAGCGGCTTATCTTCATTTGCTTTTGCCGTCAGTATGGCCATGGAAAACCCTTGTTGTTAAAGGCCTCAGCCCAGCGCTTTCTTGTAGTAATCATACATCTGCGAAACCATGTCATCCCCGCTCCCATCGTCCGTTGCAGATTTGAGCGCCTTCAGTGTTGATTGGGACATGATCGAATCCGCACCTGCATCCTTAGACATCTGGGCATAATATCCCACATCCTTTGCCGCGTTCTTGATTGCGAAGGCAAGCATGCTCGGATCACTATCAACCGCATAAGCTTTCACGAAATCCATCATCCCGGAGTGAAGTGGGCCGGCGGACATAACATCGTAAAGTTGCTGGCGTTCAACACCCATTTTATCTGCCATCGCGAAGGCTTCGGCCATGGCGTTGGCAACTGTCATGCCGAAGAAATTATTGATGAGTTTGATCGTGTGTCCGGAACCAAGATCACCCAGATAAAATACGTTTTCACCCAGAACTTTCAGAATTTCCTCAGCCTTTTCAAACCCTTCCCGCTCACCTGAGCACATCAGATTGAGTAAACCGTCACGGGCGTGCGACGGAGTACGACCGATGGGAGAGTCGAGATAACTGGCACCCACAGCAGCCACATCCGCGCCAATCTTTGTGGTGGATGAAGGAAGCGACGTGCCGAAGTCAATCACCACCTTACCTTCACTCAATCCGGCGATAACGCCATCATCACCATACATGCGACCCTCGACGGACTGAGAAGTGTCCACGCACAGCATAACAATGTCACTTCCTTCAGCAATTTCCTTCGGAGTTGAGACTTCCGTGGCACCACGCGCAACAGCGGCATCAATAGCTTCACGCGAGCGGTTTGCCATGATCACAAGGTCATATCCCTCATCCATCATGTGATCACACATGGCGCGGCCCATTAGCCCGAGCCCAATAAATCCGATTATAGGTTTTGACATCTGTCTCACTCCTTTAGTTATGCTGTTAAAATCTGTTCGGTCGAACCCGAGGAAGCTGATTTATGGATTGCCTCAACCACACGCACGCTTTGCAATCCATCACGTGCGCCAACCAATGGCTGACCTTTGCCGCGGATCACTTCCGCGAAATTCTTCATCTGCTCAGTAAGAGCTACCTCATCGCCCATTGGCAGGTCACCGAGATGAGCTTCACTGAATATCGGTGTTCCCCAATGACCATTTTCGTCCTTATGATGCCATTCAGTGAGTGACGGAAATTCGATTGAACCCTTTGTCCCGAAAACTCTCAACCCGCCATGACCGGTCTCACTGATGTTCGGGTTCTCACCCGATCCACCCTCAAAATGCCAGGGTGACGGCGCACAATCTGAAAGAATGGCTGAGATGACAGCTCCGTTTTCGCAGCGCATATTGATGATGGCAGTGTCCTCCACCGCAAAACCTCTTACCGCATTGGAGACCATCGCGGATACTTCGATGATTTCTCCAAGAAAATAGCGAAGCAAATCGATTTCATGGATCAGATTGATCCAGATGGGACCCCCGCCCTTTTTGGTCCGCCAATCACCGTTTGCAAAATATTCAGCCGGCTTGTTCAACATCCAGGTCAATTGGCCACCCACCAGTTTGCCCAATGTTTCCTTTTCCAGCCGTTCTTTGAGGGCGCGGCTCACAAGATGATGACGTCTGTGATGCCCAACCAATACGGCCACGCCGGAACTCTCACTTTCCTCACAAATCGCCAAAGCATCCTCACTGTTAGAAGCAAGCGGTTTCTCGATGAGACATGGCAGACCTTTGGAAATGCAGTTAAGCGCGAACTCCCGATGCGTTTCATTGGGAGTTGCCAGGATCACACCATCGCAGTCGACGTCGCTCGATAGGAAGTCTGCTAGTTCGTGAAAGTGTGGAACACCAACCTCTTCAGCCAGTTTCTTCGCGCCATCTTGCGGATCTATGATCGCGCAAAGACTGTAATCCGGTGCGTTATGAAGCAGGCTGACATGCCGCTTTCCAATCAAGCCGGCTCCCACCACTGCAATTTTCACGAGCGTCTCAGCCGAGTTCACATTGTCGCTCCGATTTGCCAGGGTACGAATTCAAAATCACCCAGCCCCTGAGCTTCTGATTTGCTTTCTTCGCCAGAAGCAATAGCAATCAGCTTTTGATAGATTTCTTGCCCCTTTTCTTCGAGCGTGACCCCGGAGGTAAGCATGTCTCCGGTGTTGATGTCCATATCATCTGTCATGCGGTCATACATCTGTGTGTTGGTGGCAATCTTGATGCACGGTGCCGGTTTGGAGCCAAACGCTGAACCTCTACCGGTCGTGAAGACAACAAGGTTGCAACCCGACGCAATCTGACCAGTGACAGAGACCGGATCATAACCAGGTGAGTCCATAAAGACGAAACCCTTTGAGTGAACCTTCTCACCATATTTGCAAACACCCGTAAGCGGTGTCGTGCCGCCTTTGGCACTTGCCCCAAGCGACTTTTCAAGGATTGTGGTCAAACCACCCTTCTTGTTTCCAGGGCTCGGATTGTTGTCCATCGTGCCCTTGTTGCGAAGCGTATAATCTTTCCACCAGCGGATCAGGCTGATCAGCTTTTCGCCGGTCTCCTGATCAATGGCCCGTTGGGTCAGTAGATGCTCTGCTCCATAGATTTCCGGTGTTTCAGCGAGTACACCGGTCCCGCCCTGTGCCACCAACCGGTCACAGGCATTTCCAAGCGCCGGATTTGCAGTGATGCCGGACCAGGCATCAGATCCTCCGCATTGCAGCGCCACAGTCAATTCTGACACGGGGCACGGTTCGCGCTCTATCTTGTTTGCTTCAGGCAGCATCTCGCGGATTTTCTCAATACCGATTTCCACCGTTTTGGCGAGGCCTGCCACATCCTGAATATTCATGGTTTGAAAGAGCGGACCGTGCTTCAACCCATAGGCTTCCAGCAACCAGTCGATCTGGTTCATCTCACAACCGAGACCGACCATCAGAATACCCGCATGATTGGGATGTGTTGCATAACCCCACATCACGCGCTGCAGGGCATCAAATCCATCACCTGAATCAGCCATGCCGCAACCGGTGCCATGGACGAACGCCACCACTCCATCCACATTCGGATATTGTGCCAGCTCCTCCGGCCCGAAGGCATCGGCAATCATGCGCGCGGCTGTGGCAGAACAATTGACCGACGTGAGAACACCGATGTAGTTGCGGGTACCCACCTGACCGTTAGCCCGTCTGTATCCCATAAATGTATCGCGACTTGTCTCACTAACCATCGCGGCCGGACGCAGATTTGTCGAGTATTCATAATCGCTTCTGGTATTGCGAAACTCCACGTTGTGCGTGTGCACGTGATCACCGGGTTTGATTGCCTGACTGGCGTAACCGATGATCTGGGAGTATTTGCGGATAACCTCTCCTTCCTCAATCGGGCTGGTCGCGAATTTGTGCCCCCTGGGAATAGGTTCGTTGGCGGCTATGCCATCGATTTGTTCACCGGCAACAACGGATTGCAACGCTGTCACCACATTGTCTTGCGCGTCCAGGCGGATAAAGTTCATTTAGGTGGATTCCGAAAGAATTTTGTTTATCTGATCCCAGGCATCGGCGAGGTGCTTGCGTGTTGCTGCTTCTGCCTTGTCCGGGTCTCTCATCAATATGGCATTAAAGATAGCTTCATGGGATTCAAAATTTAACTGATTGCGCGCCGACGAAGTGGGCATCTTTATCCAATTGGGCTGAAGCCAGCCAATATAGGCGCGATGCACTGCAGGAAGAATTGGATTACCACCCATCTCGTAAAGCACTCGGTGGAATTTCACATCCGTATTGAAGAACAATTCCATGTTGTCGATGGCTTCACCGTTTTCATCCAAAGCAGTCTTCAGCCGTTGAATGTCATCACGCTTTGCTTCCACTGATGCCTGACGGGCCAGATACACTTCAATCATAATACGTGTATCAAAAAGGTTTTTGACACCCTCACCATCATCCAGCAGACGATTCACAACGTTACCAATTGTATCAAGGGCTGTATCGAAATCCGGTTTTTTGACCACAGGTCTGTAACGTGGCTTGGCGTCCACCAATCCCTTGTTTGAAAGCGCTAGGATGGCCTCTCGAACCACAGTGCGGCTGACACCGAAAGTTTCCACAATCTCCCGTTCAGGCGGCAATGCCTGACCACTGGACAATTCGCCGGAGTGAATCATCTTCTCAAACTTGGAAAATAATTCATCAGCTGCGCGTCTTTCCTGCTTCATATCTGCATTACTCATGCGGTCAGACATCCATGTTTTTCAGCAATTATGTAAACTTCACTGGTCAGAAGCCTTTGTCAATTTTAGTCATACCAAACCAGATTTTGCAAGCATTAGCTTTTTGCACCGCTTTTCCAGGATAATAGCGAATTCAGACCTCTTTTTATGCTTCCTCCGCGTAAATCATAGCCACTAATACACAAGAGCGCATTCTACCTCTGTCAATTCACTTTCAGTTGTTGACGTGGTTAGCACCTGTGGTTAATCTGGTCAGACCAAAACGTGAAATAAAACGACAACAAGTACCCTTGTGTCTTCAACTGACTTGGTAATTTGGGAGGAAGCTAATGAAAAATATATTGAAAACACTAACCCTGGCCGCTTCGGCTGCAGCAATGTGCTTTGGCATTGCAACCAGTGCATCTGCGCAAACTACAAAACTGCGCATCCAGACGCACTTCAGCCAGGAAACACTTTCCGGTCAGATGGCCGCTAAATTTATCGACGACATTCAAACCATGTCTGGCGGTGATATCCAGATCGAGATGTTCTACGCAGGTGCTGTGGTGAAAGCCGCTGAAACCTTCGACGCTGCTGCGACTGGCATTCTGGACTGCGACATGACAGGTGGCGCTTACCAAACCGGTAAGAACCCTGCATTCCAGTTCACCGGTGACCTGATGGGTGGTTACTCCAATCCATATCAGCAGATGGCTTGGTTGCTTCATGCGGATGGACGCAAGAAGATCAATGACCTTTATAACCAGCACAACATGGAATTTGTCGGCTGGTGGATCCCTGGTCCGGAATCACTCACATCAACACGCCCGATCCGCGGTGTTGCAGACTTTAAAGACTGGAAATTCCGTTCACCTCCAGGTCTTGCCACAAAGGTTTTCGCAAACCTTGGCGCATCACCAATCGTGATGGACTTCAACGAGATCTTTACAGCGCTTGAGACAGGCATCATCGACGGTGCTGATGCTGCTAACCTGACCAACAATATCGGTCTTGGTCTTTATGACATTGGCAAGCACACAAACTATCCTGGCTTCCACTCAATGCCAGCTGACCACCTTGCATGCCGCAAGGATATCTGGGACGCTATGCCGGAAGCTCACAAGCGCATCATGATTGTGGCTATGGACAGTCTTGCTATGCACAACGCTTCAATCAACGAAGTGAAGAACGCTCAGAACGCAAAGGTTCTGCGGGACAAAGGTGTAAACCTTTATGAGTGGTCTCCTGAAGAACTTTCAAAATTCCGCGAAGCTGTTCAGAAGGGTTGGGTAGAATTTGCCACAACACCTGAAGCAAAAGCACTTCTGGAAAGCCATGTGGACTTCCTTGTTGGCATGGGCGCAATGCAGCGCTAAGCGGCAAGTTTAAATGAATGCAGCGGCTGGCCGCTCAGGTCTGCCGCTGTTTTTTTGACCCATGAAAATCTCTCGCATTTCCAGCCATGTGTTGTCGTATGACCTGCCTGAAGTATTGGGATATTCTCAGCAATACTACAGCAAACGCACGGCCCATCTTGTGGAAATCGAAACCGACGAGGGCATAACGGGTTGGGGAGAATGTTTCGGCCCGGGCAATGTGGCAATCGCAAACAAAACGATTGTTGAACGGGTCATCCAACCCATGCTTGTGGGTGAAAACCCGCTCAACCGCGATGCACTTTGGCATAAGGTTTACAACCTTCTGCGCGACCACGGTCAAAAAGGCATGTCCATGCAGGCACTCTCAGGGGTTGATATCGCCCTCTGGGATATCGCGGGAAAAGTAGCCAATCTTCCACTTCACACTTTGATAGGCGGTGTCCACCGCACCGAAATCCCGGTTTACGGATACGGCATGATGCTGGGACCGGAGCCAGTGGGAGAGCTGGTGGTGCGGTTTGAAGAGGAAGCGTTGCAAATCAAGGAAATGGGTTTTACGGCGACCAAAATGAAAGTGGGGCTTGGCCCGAAGGACGACGTAAAACTGGCTGAAGCTGTTCGAAAAGGCGTCGGTGAAGATTATAAATTCATGGTCGATGCCAACCATTGTTATACAACGGTTGACGCCTTCTACGTGGGCCACGCTCTTGAAGAACTGGATACCTATTGGTTTGAGGAACCAATCGCACCGGAAGACTATTCCGGTTACAGGGAATTAAGAGCCGGATTGAAGGTCAACATCGCTGGCGGCGAGGCAGAGTTCAACCGCTGGGGATGGCGTAATCTGCTGGAAAGCCGTGGCTTGAGTATCGCTCAGCCTGAGGTCTGTGCCCTTGGAGGCATATCAGAATATTTGCGTGTACTGGCGCTCTGCCACGCACATTTCACACCTGTGATCAATCACGTATGGGGATCGGCAATAGCGGTCGCAACCAACATGCATTTGTTGGCTGCCATGCCCCCTTTGCCCGGCGGACTGTTCCCCTCTGAGCCAATGCTGGAATTTGACACGACCGATAACAAATTTCGCGATGATTTATTGACACAACCATTGGACATTCAGGCACAAGTGAAGAAGAATAACGGCATGGTGGCAATTCCCGGAGGAGACGGGTTGGGAGTTGAACCGGATCCTGAGTTTATCAGGCATTATGAGGTGACATAGGGGAGATATCATGAAGAAGGATGAATCCGGCGGCTTGAAGGAATGGATTATTCCTTTCGCATTTGTGTTTTGTGCAGGATGGGTAATCTGGCATGGACCAGCCTATATCCTTGATTTCATTCCCCATGAAAATCCAAGCATGATCGCCCAAATGACAGACCTGCATCAGCGCAAGGATGTGGTGCCTGGATTACCGGGCCTGTTCGGCGGATTTACCGACCCGATTGACTGGATAGCGCTGGTCATGGTTCCCGTCACCTTCGCCTTTGGCATGCGCAACGTGATAATCGCACCGATGGAGTTTGAGCAGCCGAGCAAACTGGACCGCTTCGCAATGTTTATCGGCCGCATCACCATGATATTGATCATCTCAATGACAATGGTCATGCTTTATGAAGTTTTCCTCAGATATGTGATTGAAGCACCTACCCTATGGGCGAATGAACTGACACTCTGGATCGCCGGATTTGTTTTCATGTTGTCAGGCATCTACGCCATGCAGCAACGCAGCCATATCCGTATTTTTATCCTGTATGAAAACCTGCCCCGCTGGGCTCAGCACATTTGCGATACCATATGGGTTTTCCTGCTTTGTGTGTTTGCCTTCTTCCTCGTGTTTGGAAGTTACAAACAGGTGTTCGCCATCAAGTTTTACCGTTGGGAAATGTTCGGAACGGCCTTCGACCCGCCAATTCCGGCGACAATACAACCCATGATCCTGATCACCATCTGCCTGATTGCTGTTCAGGCAATCGCAAACCTGATTGCGGATTGGGACAAGGACCCCAATGAACTCAAAGAAAAAGATGTGATTGACAAGGAAGAGTTGGAAGCACTCAGAAAAAGCGCGGGGGCAGAATAATGGACGTCGGTACTATCTCAATTGTCCTTGTAGTAGGACTGGTCTTCCTTCTTGGCATCGGCATGCCGTTGGGGTTCGCTTCGGCAGTTCTGGCCGCACTCGTGATGGTCATGAAGTTCGAGCCCACTCTGCTTACAGATCCGCTCAGTTTTGGTACGGGCATGCTGACCAGCAATCCCGGCACCGGTGCGCTTTATATTCTGACCCAGAAGATTTTCGATCTGATGACGGAATACGTGCTCATATCGGTGCCCTTGTTCATATTCATGGCCGCCTTGCTAGAGCGATCCGGCATCGCCAAGCAGATGTATGATTCATTGGACTTCTGGCTCAGCCGGGTACGCGGTGGTATTGCGATCGTCACTTCACTCATGGCGGTTTTGATGGCAGCCATGTCCGGCATCATCGGCGGTGAAGTGGTACTTCTTGGCCTGATTGCCCTCCCCCAGATGTTGCGTCTTGGCTATAACCAGAACCTGGCGATCGGCACCATTTGTGCCAGTGGTTCTCTTGGCACCATGATTCCGCCTTCGATCGTTCTGATCATCTATGGTTTGATTACCGAGACATCGATCAAAGCGTTGTTCACCGGTGCATTTGTGCCAGGCTTTATGCTCGCAAGTTTCATCATTCTTTACATTATTATCCGCACTCAGCTTGACCCGTCGCAGGCACCCCTTCCAGAATCCAAGGAAGGAGATCCTGAGGGGCTTGAAAAAGCACGCATGTTTGGCGGCTTTATCTCTATCTTTGTGATTGGCGCTGCTGCGGCTTTGCTCTTGCGCATCGGATTTCTGACCCTCACCGGCAGAAATGTGAGCACAGGAGAAGACTTCGAAGCCCCGAGCCTGGGCATGCTATATCACGCACCTTACATGCTCGGAACTATCGCAGTTTGTTTTGCCTTGATCTTCTTCGTATTTGGACTTCAAAGATCAAAGGACGGCTGGCATCACGGCAAAGGTCTTGTGCCTCCACTTGTGGTGATCGGCATAGTTCTTGGTTCCATTTACGGCGGCATCACCGGTATTACCGAAGCTGCTGGCATGGGCGCACTCGCAGTCTTCATGATCGCTCTCTTCCGTGGTGAAGCATCCGTCGATCTCGTCTGGGTATCTCTGATGCGGACACTTCGTTCAACCGGTACTATCATCTGGGTCACCGTCGGGGCTGCGGCCCTTGCTGGGGCCTACACACTTGCTGGCGGTCCGGCTTATATTGCACAGCTTATTGTTGGCGCAGAACTGCCAACCATGTCCGTTATCCTGATCATGATGCTGATCCTGCTCTTCATGGGTGCATTCATGGATTGGGTCGGCATCGTTCTTCTGATCATCCCTGTCTTCCTGCCAATCGTGAAGCGTTTGCCCATTGAGGAAATCGGCTTCATCGGCGAATTGTCACCGCAACATGTGGCAATCTGGTTCGGGGTACTCTTCTGTATGAACATGCAGGTGAGCTTCCTGTCACCACCGTTTGGACCAGCCGCCTTCTATCTGAAATCCGTGGCACCGGCCCATATCTCGCTCACAGACATTTTCCGCGGCTTCCTGCCATTCATCGGGGTTCAGCTGCTGGCGCTGTCTGTTTTGCTAATCTGGCCGTCAATTGTTACACTGCTGCTGTAGGAGGAAAACATGCTTTCTCGCGAACAACTCGATCATTTTCACAATAAGGGATATCTGGTTGTCGAAAATCTGGTCGATGACCGGACGCTGGAAGCATTGCGCCATGAATATGCTGAACTCATGGACCGCCTCTATGGCCAGTGGGAAACAGAAGGTTTGGTGGAACCTGCTTCATCGGACATGTCATTCTGGGAAAAACTCGATCGGGCCTATAAAGGTGGCTTCGACTGGTATCAACCAATGGATATCAGCCTGCCCCACCACGATATTGCAGCGGACACTCCCATGCATATCGGTCCCGCGGTTTTTGATCTGATCCGCCACAAAAACATTGTGGACATGATCGAGCAATTGATCGGACCTGAGATCACGTCGAACCCGATCCAGCACACGCGCATCAAACCACCGCAGGATGCGGTGCAAACGCATGAAAAACGGGCACACATCATTGCAACGGACTGGCATCAGGACAAAGGTGTGACACTTCCCGAAGCAGATCAAACCAACATGATCACGGTTTGGCTTGCGGTGACCGATGCAACGATTGAGAATGGATGTCTTCAGGTGGCAGATGGCGAGTTTCGCGAGATGCTGCCCCATTGCCTGAAAGATCAGGTAACAATCCCGGCCCAGTTCCTGGAAAGCGCCTCACCCACTCCAGTTCCCGTAAAGACTGGTGGAGCGGTACTGTTTCATCCGCTTACACCGCACTGTTCCCTACCGAACAAAAGCGAGCACTACCGCTGGTCTTTTGATCTGCGCTATAACGTGACGGGTGAGGCAACCGGGCGCAGCCAATTCCCGGAGTTTGTCGTGCGCTCGCAAGACGACCCATCTTCTGTGCTGCATGACTGGAAAGACTGGAAACAGATGTGGGATGACACAAAGGTCAAACTGAGCCAGATGCCCCATGTGGACCAGCACCGTTGGGGAAATGACGCGCCCTATTGCGCCTGACCCTAAGCCAGGGCACTGACCTCGCGAGCATTCTTTTCAATCTCTTCCCAGGCGTTTTCAACAATCAGCTTTCTGGATGCAACCCAGCTGCCACCAACGCAAATCACGTTTGGAAGCGCCAGATAATCCTTAGCATTTTGTGGTGTAACTCCACCGGTTGGACAGAAAACCACATCCTGAAATGGCCCACCCAAAGACTTTAACATCGCGATCCCACCTGCCGCCTGTGCCGGGAAAAACTTCTGAACCCTGATACCACGATCCAATAAACCCATTACCTCGCTGGGCGTCACGGCTCCAGGCAAAAACGGCATCTCTGTCTCCACACATGCATCAAGAAGCGCTGGCGTTGAACCAGGAGAAACCCCGAAGGCTGCCCCTGCATTTCTAGCATTCGTAAGATCCTGGGGCGTCAGGATTGTCCCTGCTCCCACGCACATATTGGTTTCGTTTGCGATCACCTCAATGGCCTTGAGAGCATCGGTTGTGCGCAAGGTAATTTCTATCACCTGGATCCCACCGCGAAGCAACGCATCTGCCAGCGGTTTGGCATTTGCCGCATCATCGATCTCAATAACCGGAATGACCGGACCTGTTCCGCAAATCTCTCTGATGCGTTCAATCATTTATCTGTCCAAACTCTGTTTGCTTCAAAAATTCTAGTGGCTGTCCGTATGGACAGACCGCAGTTTTTCCCAGTCGAATTCCACACCTATGCCTGGTTCTCCCGGAGCAACGGCCAGATGATCCTCCACTACCAATGGCCGTTTCGTGTATCGATCTATGGGGAAACTATGCACCTCAAGCCATCCGGAATTTTCCTGCGCTGAAACAAGGCTCACATGAAGTTCCTGCATGCCATGACTGCATACCGGGATACCATGTTCCCGGGAAAGTTCCGCAACCTGCAACCATCCCGTAACACCCCCGCAGTTTGATGCATCCGGCTGGATAAACGATAGATCTGATTGCTCGAAAGCATATTCGAACTCATGGATGGTATGAAGGTTTTCACCCATCGCCAACGGCATGCCCGTTACCTGCGCTATTTGCCTGTATCCGAAATAGTGATCCGGGATGATCGGCTCTTCAAACCAGAGAATGTCATAGGGCATAAATGCATTGGCCGCTTCAATCGCCTGCTCCACAGTCATTGAGTAATTAGCATCCACCATAAAAGCGATGTCAGGACCAATTAGCGCACGAATGTCGGCCACCCGTTCAATATCTTCTTCGAGCGTTGGTTGGCCGATCTTGATCTTGATCCCGTTAAAGCCGCGCGCCAGATAGCCCTCTGTCTGTTTCCGCAGCTTCTCAAGGGAAAAATTGAGATCAATACCACCGCAATAAGCCTTGCACCTGTCAGAAGCACCGCCCGCAACCTGCCAGAGCGGCTTGCCCTGCCCTTTGCAGCGAATATCCCACAAAGCAATATCAACCGCTGAAATTGCAAATGAGGCGACACCCCCTCGGGCCACATAATGCACATGCCACTGCATCGCTTCATAAAGCGCTTCGACCTGTGAACCATCCTTACCAATGATAAACGGCGCCAGATCATGCTTGATCAATGCTTCAATGGCCCGACCGCCCCGACCACCCGTATAGGTGTAGCCGGTTCCTTTCGAACCATCGCTGAGTGTGACCGTTGCCGTGATAAGTTCAAAATGCGTGTGATCACCATGCTTTGCATCCGTCAGAACTTCATCCAAAGGGACATTGAACAGCTGAACGTCAACGCTTTGGATTTCACTCATGAGATGCCCGTTAAATCTATTTTGGTATGACCAAACTATATCCAAAGCCATTTCGATATGCAATAATCACAGGGAGTTATTGGGAAAAACCCTTTGGTGCAAGAGAAACAATTCCAGATGCAGAGACCCACAAAAATTGCCTGTATTGGCGAGGTTATGATCGAGCTGGCCACCGGGCTCAATGGACAGGCTAATATCGGCGTTGCTGGAGACACTTATAATACGGCTGTCTACCTCCGCAAGATATCTGATGATGAAACGCTGGATGTTTCTTATGTGACCGCATTGGGTGAGGATTCCTTCTCTGAAAAAATCATTTCACAGATCAAACATCACGGAATTTCCACCGACCATATTGAGTTGCGCGAAGACCTCATGCCAGGCCTCTACGCCATTGAAACCGATGAGGACGGAGAACGGACTTTCTCCTATTGGCGGGGTCAATCAGCAGCTAAAACCTTGTTTCAGGAGCCATGTAAAATCAGACTCGATTCAATTTTCGACTTTGATTTGATCTATATATCTGGCATCAGCATGGCAATCTTGCCAAATGAGACACGCGCTCAATTAATTGATTCATTTAAAGAATTCCGGAATAAAGGCGGGAAACTTGCTTTTGACAGTAATTATCGCCCACGTCTCTGGGAGGATGTGGAAACCGCCAGGTCAGTTACCATGACCATGTGGTCACTTGCCGATATCGCCCTCCCATCTCTGGATGATGAGATGGCATTGTTTGGTGAAGCGAGTGAGGCACAAACTTTGCAAAGACTGGCAGATTCAGGTGTCGCGAGCGGCGCCCTCAAACGGGGTATCGAAGGCCCGCTGGCACTCGGTGAAAGCACCGGCGATATGACGTTCGAAAGAGTAACCAATGTGGTGGATACCACCGCTGCAGGCGACAGTTTCAATGCCGGTTATCTGGCTGCCCATATGGCAGGGCAATCCGGCCGTGAAGCGATGCTTAAGGGCCATGCGCTCGCTTCAAAAGTGATCCAGGCACGAGGAGCAATTATCGATCTTGATAAGGTCAGCTAGCGCACCTGTTCTTTAGCAGAAATCACGTCAAATATGGTTTTGCTCAGTTTTATGACCGCCGCATTCCGGTCAGACCAGCTTGCTGGTGTATCCGACACGAAAATTGCCACAAAATACGCCCCGCCGTTCGGAGGCGTGATCATCGCCACAAGGCTTCTGGTGTACTTGCGCCCGCCTCCGGACTTGTCAGAAATCTTCCAGTCTGCAGGTAAAATGGCTCTAAAAAACTTCCCCGTCACTGCACCTCGGCTCATCCAACCCTTTAGAGTATTGCGGGAGTTCGAACTTAAAGCATCCCCGGTCAGCACTTTTTTCCAGGAAGACACAATAGCTTCGGGAGATGTGGTGTCTCGCGGATCATCGGCGTTGAAATTGTTCAATTCAGGCTCCATGCGATCAAGCCGGGTGACGTTGTCTCCAATACCCCGAATATAGGTTGAGACCACCCGCGGCCCGCCTAGGCGCTCAATCAGAAGGTTTGCAGCCGTATTGTCACTGAGATCAAGCGTGGCAAGGCAGAGATCACTAACTGATAGTGACTGCCCTATCCTTTTTTCAGTAACCGGAGCATAGTCCAGGATTGCGTCTTTCCTGATCTTGATCGTCTCTTCCAGTGATAGTTGACCCCGGTCGACCCGGTCAAGAACAGTTGCACAAAGAAGCGATTTGAACGTGCTGTTCATCAAGAAGCGTTCATTCTCGCGGTGCCCCCACCGCCAATCCGATTGGCCGTCTGAAACCATAATTCCAATGCGTGCATCGAGTTTTTGTTCCAGTTCCTTGACGGTTTGATGAAGTTGAAGTTCAGCTTCGCTGCTTGAAAATGCAGGGTTAGTAACAAGCAGCAAACTCAGGAAAAGTAGAGCGACTACAAGCCCACCATGTAAAAGGGTTTGAAAACGGGAAATAGCCATATTCTGCATCGTTTCCATCAAAATCCGCAACACCTCGACTTGTTCAATAACTCACCCTCAACGTAATGATCTAGCTCAACCCGATCAATCACCGGGTCGTCGGTTTGAGTGGCTTTCGGAAAAATATATATTAAACCACTTGATTAATTAACCACTTGGTTTAATACTAAAAGTATGAACTCAGATCAACTCGACGCCACATTCGCAGCCCTTGCCAACCCCACCCGCCGCGCAATTCTTGCGCATCTGGCACGTGGAGAAGCCACTGTAAATGCTTTAGCCGAACCCTTTGAAATGAGCCTGCCCGCCATTTCGAAACACATCCGTGTGCTTGAAAGCGCTGGCCTCATTACCCGCACGAGGGATGCGCAGTTCCGCCCCTGTAAGCTGGAACCCAAGCCCCTGGAGGAAGTGGCTCATTGGACTGATCAATACCGCCACATCTGGGATGCCCGTTTTGATGTGATGAATAACGTAATTCAAGCTATGAAGGACAAAGCCGATGAATGACCAATCAAAGTGGGTAAGAATAGAACGTGAATTCGAGGCCAGCATCGACACTGTCTGGAATATGTGGACAGATCCTGAACTCTTCAAACAATGGTACGGCCCCATGGGTATGAGCGTTCCCACAGCCGAAATGGACGTGGTCGTGGGCGGCACGCGTAAAATCTGCATGGAGATGAAATCCCCCGAGCGCACCATGAGCATGTGGTTCACCGGCGTATACAAGGAAATCACAGCCCCCACCCGGCTTGTTTATACCGAAAGCATGTGTGATGCCGATGGCACCATCATCTCTCCCCAGAGCATGGGAATGCCGGAAGGCCATCCGGATGTGACCGAAGTGATCGTTGAGCTAAAGGAACAAGACGGCAAGACCATCATGATCATGGTCCATGTGGGAGTACCCGAAGGTTCTGCCGGCGGTGGCGGCTGGAACCAGGCCTTCGACAAACTTGCAGAGTTTATTGGACGCTAGTCTTGGACGGCAACCGCATTTGGGACGTCTCCTTGGATTGAAGAGCTTCTGTTTCCCTTTGATCACAAATGACCCATTCCAAAATAAAACTATAGGTCTTTGAAGGCCCGGCGCATATATTTCTTACATCTTGAAGACAGATACTTCTCAACAGCGTCGATACCCAAACCTCTCCGATCCAGAAAAACGGCAAGAGCGAAGGCTCGGGAAGGTTGGCTCAAATACCCGAACCATCCAGCGTCATCGGCCGCCTGCAATTGGAACGCACCAAATCCTGCGATGATACACCCCAAATCCGTCGCAAGTTCGTGTGCCTCCTCCCCTCCAGGTATCTCATCTTCAAGACCATTCAGTCTGGCGTGCATCAACTCATGCGCGAGCATATTTATGAAAATGATCGGATTTTGCATGAGCTCCGGATCATATCGAATAACGGAACTACCATCGATTTTCTCATAAGTTCCGGCAATCGACGACAATGCCTGATACTCATGTCGATGCTCTGGAGGAACGTTGTTTATGGGATACATATCAACTTCTTCTTCCAAATTCATATGCCCTTTGATTTCTTCCAGCACCAGTTTTGCAGTGGCGAGGTCTCTGCCACCGGGTGCACTGAAAAAAGATTTTGTTGGAAGGATCGGAAGTTTCGGTGGCTCGAACGTTTCGTCAAACCATTCAAAGCAATCAAGTATCCAATAACGCATGTCATCAGAAATTGACGAACGTGACCAGAACACTCTCTTCTCCGCACAAACCCACAACTAATCTATTATTACAAAACTTTTTGAAAGGTCGCAAAGACTTTGAGATGAAGGTTTAGGGACAGCCAAAATCACGCAGGATTGGACTTGCGGCTTCCCGTTAGCTTCATATCAGGCTTAGCCAAGCGCGCTGCCGGACCGGTCCAGGCATAAGCCAACAGGCAGGGATCGCGTTCGCCGGTGGTTATCCGGTGCTCATCCCCGGAACGGTTGAGGATCAACGATCCGGGCGCATAAACGGCCGTATTGTTTTCCGACCAAGCCCCGGCGATTGAGATGTAGCTTTCCTCGATCTCTTTGTGGCTGTGCTGAGGATAGGTGGTGTTCGGCGCAAACAAAACGAAGCCCAAGATCAGATTGTCGCAAAACACCGGACCATGCGGACCAAGCACTTCGCAATAGGCATATTTCTGGCTCAATGATTTGGAAATCCGCTCATAGCCATATTCCCATGTCAGCATATCTTTGACTTCCCGCAATGCCCGCGCCATGCCCTGCATCGCAGCCCGTTCACCCAGATCCAGCGCCCTTGGCAAATGAGCCGTCACTGGCTTCGCTTCAATTTCGCGTTGAATGATTTCCGGGTTCTTCGTCATCGCCGCAGATAACCGGTCACGCACCCTCTTGCGGTGACCGCGGATTGCCGTACTACCCCCGGCTGATCCCTGCCGAAACAGCACATCAAACTCTTGTAAGAGATAAATCCAGTCGGGAAAGTCTCTAAGGCACGGATTAGGCTGGTTGGTCATGCGCTGACTTGCTCCCGATGACGCTTTACATGTGCCGCCGCCTTAGCAAACGGTTCAGACACTGTAAATCACGAACCCTGCGACAGATTGTTCTACCCTGCCGCTAATTTGCCCATCGTTTTCGCCGGTATTCCATCAAAGAATAATCCCCGCGTAAGTTTCGTGTAGCAAACTCGGGCAGAAAGGGGCGGACCGTGCTATTTGATTCCAAGCTGAAAGTATATATCGGGGTGCTAATCACCACTGTGGTTTCGGTCATTCTCTCCGTTATGTTCACCGGCATCATTCGTGGTGGGTTGAATGAACCTTCCACGCTTATCCCGTCAATCGTTGTCCCCTTATGCGTAGCTCCCCTCGCCTCTTTGTGGGGCTTTACCCAGGCGCACAAAATCGCGGTCTTGAACAAACAACTGGCAAACCTGCTCAACCATGATCCACTAACCAATGCGCACAGCAGATCCTACTTTTTTGACGTGGCCTATAATGACCCTCCTTACGGTTCTGCGGTGACCCTGATGATTGATGCTGACCGTTTCAAGCAAATCAACGACACATACGGCCATGATGTGGGTGACGAGGCGCTAAGACATCTTTCAGAGCAGATTTCCCTCAATTGCCGGAAAAGCGACGTTGTCGCCCGCCTGGGTGGTGAAGAGTTTGGCGTCTATATGCCGGATACAAACATCAACACAGCTCAGATTGTGGCTGAACGGATCAGAACCGAAATCTCCCGAAACCCAATGGTTGTAGGTGAGTTCAGCATACCCTTGTCGGTTTCAATCGGTATCGCGTCACGCAGACCCGGCGAGCAGATCAAGGACGTTTTAAAACGCGCTGATGATGCCCTTTACCGCGCAAAAAACAACGGCCGCAATCAGGTTCGCGTAGAAACAGAATATCTACCGGAGTTGGAAAACGCTCCCGCTGTTTGAGGTAACCAAGCCCGCAATAAGCGACTTCCCCTACTGATCGATCAAACCTGCTGCATAAGCAATCGCGCGCTGATAGTTGCCGCTGTCATTCCAAGCTGCGAGCACACGGAAGTTGGAAGATCCTTGGGCGAATGAACCACCGCGCTTCCAGCCATTGCGCTTGAGCATGTTGGCTGCTGTAGCAAGGGCGTCGGCCGCATTATTTGGGTCAGCTCGGCCATCACCACTGCCATCAACGGCAAACCGGACCCAATTGCCGGCGAGAAACTGCATATGGCCCAGCTCACCGGAGGGGCCACCACGGCTCTTGCCCGAGATAAGACCCCGATCCACCAGTTTCAGCGCTGCGATCGCATCATCTTCAAAACGCGGATGACGACGGCAATAAGAAGCAAGCGTCACGGCACCGTTCACAATGGGCGTGTCACCCGTAAAGCCGCCCCAACTGGTTTCATAACCCCAGATCGCCACCAGAAGCGAACCGGGCACGCCATAGCGCTTTTCAATGGACTGAAACAATCCTGCGTTTTTCTGAAGCCTTCTTTTGGCGCCGGACACAAATGACTTAACGCTAGAAAAACGGCTCTTCAAAAACTTTTCTGGACTTCGATGTTTCGTGCCGGTTTGTGAAGCCGGTTTTGACTCAAACCGCCAGGTTATCCGTGAAAGCCGGGCCTGCTTGAGCGCCTGCAGACCTCGCTGCCCTACACCGGAAGAAGAAGCCTCTTTGCCCAGTTGCTTCTTGTAGGTTTCAAACTTACCCTGATTGGTGATGCAGGATGCTGCCCAAACCTGTGTTGCCAGCAATGACGTGGCAACAAACGTTACCACCCGCAGTGTGACCCGTTTTGAAGTCATTTCAATCTCCCTAGGTTCCTGGCTTTCGTGCGCAAGCCAACAAACACAAATACTTCAGCCCCTGCAGAATCACCTATACCATATTTGAACCCGTTGGTACCGCGTTGCGACACCATGATGCAGCCTGTCGATGGAAAATTCGACTGCCAGCCGCTTAAATAGCATGATTGAAATGAAAATAGCTGGCTGTGTGTCTATAAACGTGATTGCGACCGGACTTTTTTAGTAGGGGCCCGGTCGCTCTAGGATTGCAAACCAGCTATTTTGCAATCAAATTTTGTGTGGGCTTATTCAGCCGCGCTCGGGGCATCCACTGCATCAGCTCCGGCTTTTTCACGCAGGTTGTCACGATAAAGCGCTTTGGCGAGCGCCACCATCATCAACCCCATAACCATGGTGAACGGCAACGCACCGATGATCATTGCATTCCTCAAGGCATCCAGCGGGTTCTGTTCGCCAGCTGCTATGATGAGCGCACCAATCACTGCTGTCAGGATAAGGCCCCAGATAATGCGGTGCTTTATTCCGGTTTCCTGCGATCCGCCGGACATAATCGTGTTCATCACGAGAATGCCTGAGTCAGCTGATGTCACCAGGAAGGTCAGGATCAGGACCACACACATCACAACGATTGCGCCATACAAGCCGGAGCTGAGAATGTTCTCCAGAGCGACAAACAGTTTGTTGGTCGTTGATGCTGCGGCAATAGATGGATCAGCCACACCCAGCACTTCCAGGTTGACCGCTGTACCACCCAGGATCGTCATCCAGGCAAAGCACACCAGCGCCGGTGCGATAACACAGCCAAGGATGAACTCACGAACCGTACGGCCTCTTGAAATGCGTGCCAGGAACAGACCCACGAAAGGTGAGAACGCGATCCACCACGCCCAGTAGAATGTGGTCCAGCCCGCCTGCCAGGCAAACAATCTGCCATCTGCACCTGCAGCATAAACCGCTGTGAGGGTCGCTTCATCCAACTCCGCAGCTGCCCCTTCCAGGCCTTTCTTGAAACCATCGAAACTACCCCAGGCATTGGTAGCCCCACCGATCAGATCGTCAGCCAATGGTTTTGCAGCCTCCGGCAGCGCAGCGGCAAATTGCGCTGCAGACTGAGGCCCGTAAGCTTCAAAGGATAGTGAAATGAAATGCAGGATGTAGTCCACCATCGCAGTTGCATAAGTGGTCATGGCAAACAGGAATGAGCCGAACACCACAAATGTCATGAGCAGGATCAGCGACAACACCATGTTCAGGTTGGAAAGATATTTAATCCCCCTACCCACTCCGGAAACTGCCGAAATGATCGACAGACCCATGATCACCATGAGCGCTGCGATGAGCCCGACTGTACTTGGGGTTGGCACATCACCACCCGTGTTCATCAACCATCCCATGCCTGTTACGGCATAAAGACCGTCCACAAATTGCGAAACACCAAATCCAATCGTTACCGAAACACCCAGGATCGTGGCCACAACGCCGAGCACATCGACAATATGCCCCAGAAACCCATTCGCATACCGTCCCAGAAGTGGCGTCAATGCCGAGCGGATTGTGAGTGGCATATTGCGGGTATAGGCATAATAAGCAAGTGAGAGACCGGTAATCACGTAGATCGCCCAGGCGTGAAAGCCATAATGCAAGAACGTATAGCGGAATGCCGACTGAACAGCTTCTTCAGAGCTTCCCACCACTTCACCGGCAACAACAACCGGGTTGGAGCCCCAAAGCCCCATCGGCTCGGCCGTGGCATAAACCATGAGCCCCACACCAAGACCAGCACCAAACATCATGGAAAACCACGAAAAGTTCGAAAACTCAGGCGCCTCTCCCGGCGTTCCCATCACCTTCCTGCCGGAATAGGGTAATATGGCAACAACAAACAGGAAGAAGGCAAACAGCCCCACTATTATGATGTAGAACTGGTTGAAACTTTCGAGCAATGCCCCGTTAAAACTTCCCAGCGTACTGTTGGCATTACCAGGCCATATGAGCGCCCATAATACCAATGCAACCATGATACCCTTACTGAGCATCGCAATTGGCAGACTGTTATTTTTGTAAAATCCCGAACTTTCTGTCTTGATTTCAAGATCAGTAAACGGTGGTTTGACTGACATGACTCTCTCCCTGAATGATTAGACTTTAGTCTAAACCGGAGGAAATGCCGTTTTTTTGTGAAGACGCGACATCGCCCTTGTCGCGTCTTGAATAGGTCATAAGTGTATCGTGCCCGCAAACCTGCCGCAAGGATATGAGAAACAGTCTAAACTTGTTCGATGGTCAGCTTTGAATCCTTAGCAGACAATTGATCAATGTCGGATATCCGACGCATGGAGTTGTCAGTTCATGAATTTGTTCTTGCGAACAATCTTCACGGATGCAGAATGTGCAGCCAGATAGACAAGCGCAGTGCCATAGAAAAGACGCTCGCCAGATGGTGAGCAATGCCAAACAACCTCAAGCCAATGATCAAGTTTGGAGCAACCAAGTAAAATACATTTAAACCAGAATGAAGTTTGAATAATTTGTCCAATAATTTAAACAACAAGCATTATGGAACAGAATACAGACACTATTGACCTTCGGCGGCCGGTTGGCCCTAAAGAGCTTGAACTGTTCAAACAAACCGTCATGAACGAATTTCCACCACGCCTGCCGGAACAGCCTATCTTTTACCCGGTATTCACTGAGGACTACGCGGTCAAAATAGCCCGCGATTGGAACGTTAAAGCGAACGGTTTAGGATAAGTCACGTGTTTTTAGGTGCTTAAATCCTACCTCGACGACTATGATGCCCAGAATGCAGGTGGGAAGGATCATCTGGAATTGGATTCCCGCTGAAGAACTGAATGCGTTTAACGCCGCAATTGTGGGTGAAATTACGGCCACGCAGGAACTCAGATAATCGGTATAGCCCTCAAAATCAGAACCCTTTGGGTGCGGGTTGGACCTGTTCAATCCGCCCGTTTCTGAAACGCGAAAGTTGGAAACTGCGCTCCACGGAACCGTCACTCTTAAAGCGGAAATTACCAAGCGTACCTCTGAAGCCCGAACTGTTTTCCAGATTGCTCTTTGAAATGCCGTCATTTCCTTTGATCCGGGTAAGGCCTGAACCCATGGCAATAAGGTCATAGGTGAAACCGGCTTGGGAATTGATCGGCTTTGAATATTTTTCCTGGAAACGGCCGCCCACAATGCCTAGCCCCTCCTGGTTCAGTGTTGCCACCAGAACGTCGGAAACTGCGGGATCAGACCTGATTGCCTGGCTCCAGTCATTGCGACCCACAAGTCGCTGTTTCCCACCCTTCCCTGTTTGGGAAACTACTTCCTTGACAATCTTAAGCGTATCAGGGGAATTCGTTGCGAAGGCTATGATATCGGCTGAAATCAACTTCTGCTGATTGTCTTTGACCAGTTTCCTGATATTCTGATTGGGTTTATAGACAAGCGCAGCATGCAATTCGGCTGACCGGGAGACTGCCTTGCTGATACGATCCACATCTGCCGGTATCTGTTCTTCCGTCAATATCAACACCAGTTTCTTGCGATCAGGCTTGGCCACATGCTCAATACCGGCGATCAAGCTGCTGATACCATCTGGTAGGAAAGCATAGCTTCTGGGAAATTTGGTACTTAGCTTATCACCCAGAACCACAATGCTTGATTTGTTTCCAGGCACCGCCGCTGCATGAAGAACTGTACTGTTGTTGGGAACGATCAGGAGCCTGCTGTCTTCTGCAAACGCCTTGTCGACAGCCCCCTTGATGCTCTTTTGATTGTTGGCCACATCGTAAATATGAAGCGTGAGCTGCTCATTACCAAGATCTTCCATGGCAAGCGCTGCACCATCACGATAGCTCTTTGACATGCCACCGTTTGATATATCCGCAGAAAAATTGAGAATCATGGCCACTTTGACAGGGCCATTGCCAAGTTTCTCAACAGGCCTTTGAACAGCAGTCGTCTCTAGACCATCATCCAGACTGTCAGCAGAAGGCACGCTTTGGCAGCCCGCTACCCACAATAATACGCAGATTATTGCTGTAATACGAAGATAGACGTTGCCCAGCATGAGATTTAATCCCAGCCTGCTTATCTTATCTCAGATAAGCCTGCATTCTTTCGTAGAAACACTCGCACTTATTGATGTACTGCTCATCACGATGATCAGACTGAAGATAGCCATATGCTTTGCCACAAGCGATTTTCGCTTCATTGGCCCATGTGAATGCTGGCCGGCTGCTTTGAATGACACTTGGGTCATCTGCAACAGAAACAGCTTCATTCATAAGGTTCACCACCTCATTGGTGAGATCTGCATTGCTTTCAATGGCCAAGATCTGAGCCGGCTGCAGTGGGATACAGATATTTCTAGGATCCCCTGTTGCATCTGCTGCAATTGCCACCTGACTGGACAGGAGAAACCCTGCCAAGAACATGCCACATCCCAATCGCTTCATCGTACTACTCCCGATATCACTAATCCAAAGCTGTTTATACATTATCTGAACCAGTTCCGCCACTACCATCATCAAACAGAATGCGGATTGTTTCATTTGCAATGCCAGAGTCAAGGCTAGCAACCTGTGTTTCAGCATCACCGCCTGCGGTTCCATCCGTATCGACAAACAAGGCGCCTGTGCCGCCATCGTAGCGAACAAATCCGTCTGCTTCCAGATCTGTTCCAGAAGTGACCGTTAGAAGTGCGGTTAGATCAATCTCATCCACCGACGCTTCAAAGTCATTGATAATATCCACTGCTGTGGTGTCATCAATAACGAACGTATCCTCACCGGCACCGCCCGTAAGCGTATCAACGCCCAGGCCACCGGCGAGGATATCATCGCCCTCGCCACCATTCAGAATATCATCGCCTGAACCACCAACGAGAAGATCATCCCCATCACCACCGTTTAGAATATCATCATTGCCTGCATTCGCGGCAGTTGAAGCTACAGAAACGCCATCACCAGCGGTGCTGGTGGTCACAAATGTGATATTCTGTGTCAGACCACCTTCAAAGGTGACCGTTGCTGTAACACCGCGCCCACCGAAGTCTTCTCCTTGCTGTCCACTGAGATTGTCAATATCCACTGACAATTCCAGACTGTCGCCCACACCGAATGTTCCGGCAGCAAAATTAAGTGTCAAAACTGAAGAATCCGTTGTCGTTGGGAACCCGGAAATATCCGTTTCTGCTATTCCTGACAGATTGAAGAATTCCACATCACGGCTACCACCACCCTGAACATCAAAGATTGCATCGCCATCAATACCGCCCTGCAGATCAATCGAAATACTTTGAATGAAGGATGCAGCAACTATACCAGATACGAAGTTATAGGTAAGGCGCCCACTAGCATCACCGTCATCGAAATCACCCGTCGCAGTGATGGTTACAACTGGAACCGGGTCTGTCGGAGTAGTTACTTGATCGCCGATCAGCACATCATCACCTTCAAATCCGTTGATCGTGTCACCAGCTCCATCCCGTCCAATCAGGATTTCGCCTAGTCCGGTACCATTGAGTATACTGTTACCTTCTTGGCTACGATCTATTGAAACAAGGCCGGTATCAGTAAGTGCGGGCGCCGGACTTGTTGTTCCGAGTACGGAGAAACTGCCCCCGCCAGTACCATCAGGTACAATGAAGTTATCATCTGCATCCTGTGTTACGAGACCGCCCAATGCACTTTCACTGCCCGCTACTGGTGTCAAATTCAACGTTTGTCCTGTAGGTGTTTCGTCATTGTATAACAAAGCATAATCAGGAATTACGATATTCTCGACACCTGCATCATCATCAATGTTGGTGATCACATTATCATCGCGGACAATCGGATTAATCACATCTTCATTAACCGTTACGGTCAAAGAAGCAGATGCACTGTCGCCGTCATTGTCTATCAAGGTGAAACCAATCACTTCATCAAATGCGGCAGTTACTTCTGACGGCGTTACATACTCATAGTTCCCGTTGTCGAAATCAACAAGGAATATCCCGCCAGCAGTCGTTGTTACAGTCAGAATATTCTCTACATTGTTGAAACTATCAGCAGTTGTAGCAGAGCTCTCACTGACAGTTCCCGCATCAGGATCAAAGGTGAAGATGACACCGTCAACAGTCACCGACTGAAGGAAACCACCGTCTGCACCGAATGTGGAAGCAGTCGGAGTTCCATCCGAAATAAGATTGCCAGTAACGCTGTCTGAGATTGCAATGTCAGTAAGAACATCAGATAATTGTGCCAGGTCTTCCACAATAATTGGATCAATCTGTTCATTCGGATCTGCAGCACCATCAAATGCCAGAGGCTCGAGGTTTGCAATTTCCACATTCTCCCCTGCACCAATCGCAAAAGCTGTGATATCGTTGGTATCCAAGAAGGTTTCGAGAGCTGTAATCTCCCCGCCAACAATTCCGTCTGAACCTGTACCGTTATCATCTGTCGGGTCACCATCCGAGATGAAGACAGAAATATTCTGTACAGGCGTGCCGCCATTAGTAGCCGGGTCTATCTCACCGGTACGGTTATTGAAGATGTCGATTGCTTCTTCAATTGCGGCATCAAAATCAGTCGCACCACCTGAAACCAAACCGTCAATAAAGGTTCGAGCATCATCAGCATTGAGCACCAGATTTCCTGATGAACGCGCATTACCATCAAAGGCGACAATTTGCACTGTCACATCACCCAAGCTGTTGAATTGTTCAATGAGTTCAATAGCCGAGGCCTGGATGACTTCAAGAATGTCCAGGTTAGTTAAACCAGAAGGATCTGAAGTACTTCCAGATTCATCCAGGATAAGCAGCAGATTGGTATCAATCTCATTACCTCCACCAACTGTTACGGCAACATCTTCGGCAATTGGATTATCATCCTTGAAGATGAACGCACCACCAATATTGGCAGTCGCCTCTTCATCATCACCATCACCATCCGTGATAGTTGCAGTGATCGTGATCAGTTCCGCAGGGATAGCAGCAGACGGTTGATCCGTTGCCTCATCACCATCCGCATGCTCAACAGCACGAAGCTGATCAAGCTCGGCAACACCCGTATCCGTGTTCAGTGTGATCGTGAACACATCACCACCCGTAGCAGATGAACCAGTAATCACATTGCCCACAATCGACAAGGTAACCGCCTCACCCGTAAGCGTATCAACAAGACCTGTATCCACATCCGGTGCAGAGATACCAAGCGCATAGGTAATACCATCAGATGGACCAGGAACAGCCGGACCGTCAGCACCCGCATCACCATTAAACAGAGCAGAGAAGTCGCCCGTCGCATCCGTACCAAGATCAGTCTCATCAACCATCACCATTGGCTGGACACCCTCAGGATCAACAGAGATCGCCGGATTATCATCCTTGAAGATGAACGCACCACCAATATTGGCAGTCGCCTCTTCATCATCACCATCACCATCCGTGATAGTTGCAGTGATCGTGATCAGTTCCGCAGGGATAGCAGCAGACGGTTGATCCGTTGCCTCATCACCATCCGCATGCTCAACAGCACGAAGCTGATCAAGCTCGGCAACACCCGTATCCGTGTTCAGTGTGATCGTGAACACATCACCACCCGTAGCAGATGAACCAGTAATCACATTGCCCACAATCGACAAGGTAACCGCCTCACCCGTAAGCGTATCAACAAGACCTGTATCCACATCCGGTGCAGAGATACCAAGCGCATAGGTAATACCATCAGATGGACCAGGAACAGCCGGACCGTCAGCACCCGCATCACCATTAAACAGAGCAGAGAAGTCGCCCGTCGCATCCGTACCAAGATCAGTCTCATCAACCATCACCATTGGCTGGACACCCTCAGGATCAACAGAGATCGCCGGATTATCATCCTTGAAGATGAACGCACCACCAATATTGGCAGTCGCCTCTTCATCATCACCATCACCATCCGTGATAGTTGCAGTGATCGTGATCAGTTCCGCAGGGATAGCAGCAGACGGTTGATCCGTTGCCTCATCACCATCCGCATGCTCAACAGCACGAAGCTGATCAAGCTCGGCAACACCCGTATCCGTGTTCAGTGTGATCGTGAACACATCACCACCCGTAGCAGATGAACCAGTAATCACATTGCCCACAATCGACAAGGTAACCGCCTCACCCGTAAGCGTATCAACAAGACCTGTATCCACATCCGGTGCAGAGATACCAAGCGCATAGGTAATACCATCAGATGGACCAGGAACAGCCGGACCGTCAGCACCCGCATCACCATTAAACAGAGCAGAGAAGTCGCCCGTCGCATCCGTACCAAGATCAGTCTCATCAACCATCACCATTGGCTGGACACCCTCAGGATCAACAGAGATCGCCGGATTATCATCCTTGAAGATGAACGCACCACCAATATTGGCAGTCGCCTCTTCATCATCACCATCACCATCCGTGATAGTTGCAGTGATCGTGATCAGTTCCGCAGGGATAGCAGCAGACGGTTGATCCGTTGCCTCATCACCATCCGCATGCTCAACAGCACGAAGCTGATCAAGCTCGGCAACACCCGTATCCGTGTTCAGTGTGATCGTGAACACATCACCACCCGTAGCAGATGAACCAGTAATCACATTGCCCACAATCGACAAGGTAACCGCCTCACCCGTAAGCGTATCAACAAGACCTGTATCCACATCCGGTGCAGAGATACCAAGCGCATAGGTAATACCATCAGATGGACCAGGAACAGCCGGACCGTCAGCACCCGCATCACCATTAAACAGAGCAGAGAAGTCGCCCGTCGCATCCGTACCAAGATCAGTCTCATCAACCATCACCATTGGCTGGACACCCTCAGGATCAACAGAGATCGCCGGATTATCATCCTTGAAGATGAACGCACCACCAATATTGGCAGTCGCCTCTTCATCATCACCATCACCATCCGTGATAGTTGCAGTGATCGTGATCAGTTCCGCAGGGATAGCAGCAGACGGTTGATCCGTTGCCTCATCACCATCCGCATGCTCAACAGCACGAAGCTGATCAAGCTCGGCAACACCCGTATCCGTGTTCAGTGTGATCGTGAACACATCACCACCCGTAGCAGATGAACCAGTAATCACATTGCCCACAATCGACAAGGTAACCGCCTCACCCGTAAGCGTATCAACAAGACCTGTATCCACATCCGGTGCAGAGATACCAAGCGCATAGGTAATACCATCAGATGGACCAGGAACAGCCGGACCGTCAGCACCCGCATCACCATTAAACAGAGCAGAGAAGTCGCCCGTCGCATCCGTACCAAGATCAGTCTCATCAACCATCACCATTGGCTGGACACCCTCAGGATCAACAGAGATCGCCGGATTATCATCCTTGAAGATGAACGCACCACCAATATTGGCAGTCGCCTCTTCATCATCACCATCACCATCCGTGATAGTTGCAGTGATCGTGATCAGTTCCGCAGGGATAGCAGCAGACGGTTGATCCGTTGCCTCATCACCATCCGCATGCTCAACAGCACGAAGCTGATCAAGCTCGGCAACACCCGTATCCGTGTTCAGTGTGATCGTGAACACATCACCACCCGTAGCAGATGAACCAGTAATCACATTGCCCACAATCGACAAGGTAACCGCCTCACCCGTAAGCGTATCAACAAGACCTGTATCCACATCCGGTGCAGAGATACCAAGCGCATAGGTAATACCATCAGATGGACCAGGAACAGCCGGACCGTCAGCACCCGCATCACCATTAAACAGAGCAGAGAAGTCGCCCGTCGCATCCGTACCAAGATCAGTCTCATCAACCATCACCATTGGCTGGACACCCTCAGGATCAACAGAGATCGCCGGATTATCATCCTTGAAGATGAACGCACCACCAATATTGGCAGTCGCCTCTTCATCATCACCATCACCATCCGTGATAGTTGCAGTGATCGTGATCAGTTCCGCAGGGATAGCAGCAGACGGTTGATCCGTTGCCTCATCACCATCCGCATGCTCAACAGCACGAAGCTGATCAAGCTCGGCAACACCCGTATCCGTGTTCAGTGTGATCGTGAACACATCACCACCCGTAGCAGATGAACCAGTAATCACATTGCCCACAATCGACAAGGTAACCGCCTCACCCGTAAGCGTATCAACAAGACCTGTATCCACATCCGGTGCAGAGATACCAAGCGCATAGGTAATACCATCAGATGGACCAGGAACAGCCGGACCGTCAGCACCCGCATCACCATTAAACAGAGCAGAGAAGTCGCCCGTCGCATCCGTACCAAGATCAGTCTCATCAACCATCACCATTGGCTGGACACCCTCAGGATCAACAGAGATCGCCGGATTATCATCCTTGAAGATGAACGCACCACCAATATTGGCAGTCGCCTCTTCATCATCACCATCACCATCCGTGATAGTTGCAGTGATCGTGATCAGTTCCGCAGGGATAGCAGCAGACGGTTGATCCGTTGCCTCATCACCATCCGCATGCTCAACAGCACGAAGCTGATCAAGCTCGGCAACACCCGTATCCGTGTTCAGTGTGATCGTGAACACATCACCACCCGTAGCAGATGAACCAGTAATCACATTGCCCACAATCGACAAGGTAACCGCCTCACCCGTAAGCGTATCAACAAGACCTGTATCCACATCCGGTGCAGAGATACCAAGCGCATAGGTAATACCATCAGATGGACCAGGAACAGCCGGACCGTCAGCACCCTCATCACCATTAAACAGAGCAGAGAAGTCGCCCGTCGCATCCGTACCAAGATCAGTCTCATCAACCATCACCATTGGCTGGACACCCTCAGGATCAACAGAGATCGCCGGATTATCATCCTTGAAGATGAACGCACCACCAATATTGGCAGTCGCCTCTTCATCATCACCATCACCATCCGTGATAGTTGCAGTGATCGTGATCAGTTCCGCAGGGATAGCAGCAGACGGTTGATCCGTTGCCTCATCACCATCCGCATGCTCAACAGCACGAAGCTGATCAAGCTCGGCAACACCCGTATCCGTGTTCAGTGTGATCGTGAACACATCACCACCCGTAGCAGATGAACCAGTAATCACATTGCCCACAATCGACAAGGTAACCGCCTCACCCGTAAGCGTATCAACAAGACCTGTATCCACATCCGGTGCAGAGATACCAAGCGCATAGGTAATACCATCAGATGGACCAGGAACAGCCGGACCGTCAGCACCGGTGATGCCAGTGAATATTGTACTAAAGTCACCGGAATCCGTGTCTGTGGACAAAAGTGTCTCATCCACCATTAATATGGGTTGATTAACATCATTCTCGGAAATTGAAGGCACATCATCAATTACATCAATAGTGACTGTGCCCATAACCGAGTTTCCATTTATGTCAGTAGCTGTGTAAGCAAACACATCAACTGCAAGTTCAGTGTTCGTACCGTTGTCAGCTGCCGGGTTAGTGGTAACCGGTGTTGTGAGAGTATAGGTGTATGAACCATCTGAAATAAGTTCAAATACACCGTTCGCTGTTGTGGAACTAATTGGTGTATAGGTGATACCGTCGCCTACCACATTTAGCACACCAGTCACAGTTTCAGCCGCAGATGAAGGATCGGAACCCGTCACCAGGCTAGGTGCAAGATCATCACCATCAGGCAATGCGGTTGTATCAAGAGCAGCTTCATCAACTGTCTGCGTTTGATTATCGGGAGCAATCAGAACATCTGTAACATTGATAGTTAGTGTGGTTGTTGCGATATCACCATCTCCATCAACAATAGAGTATACAAACACATCTGTTGTGTCTTCCGAGACTACATTCGGATTTGCATTGTAAGTATATGAACCATCTGGGTTGACTGTCAGGGTTCCAAGCGTAGTTGCAACCTCCAACACACCATCTACGACTTCTGTTGTGAGGTCACCATCTGCCGCGCGGACACCGGCAATTATTCCACCATCCACACCAAACATATCATTGGACAGAATTCCATCGGCCACACCAACCGAAATCTCAGCACCTTCGATAACTGGTCCACCAATATCAGCATTGGCTATTGGACCATCATCATCAAATGAGAATAATGCTTCCCCTTCATTATCTTCACCGATCAAGTCAATGACAGAGGTTTCCGTGATCTCATCACCATCACCATCAACACGTGTGACAGTAAGCTCCAGCTGGATAGGTTCAACCTCTTCACCAGCAAGGAACAAACCAAGGTTCTCATCAAATGAACCTGTACCACCATCAGGATGAACAATTGCTTCAAACTGTGTCAGAACAAGCTGCGGCGCATCAGCCTTGCCACCAATCGCAATCGTGAAGACAACGTCGCCATCACCATCACGACCTTCGATTACACCTGCACTGTCAAAAAGTGAGATTGTTCCACCATCCGTAGCAGCTAGGGTCGTTGTAACACCACTAGCGCTGGTAAGACCAGAACCACCAACAAGGCTCAAACTGCGCGTCAGGCTCTCTTCGCCATCTGAACCCGCATTACCACCAATTGTAAAAAGGCTGAACAGACCTTCACCATCCGTGCCAGCGTCAACCATTGTTGTGTCAGAACCAAGACCAGGTGCATCACCGTCAGGGTTCATATCATCAGGAGCTTCACCTTCCCCATACCGATCCGTTCCAGCAGCATCGTCGGTCTCGTCAACTTCCAGAGAAAGTGCTGCTGCAAGTTCGTCTGCATTATCTTCAACAGTAACCGTAAGCGTTGGACCATCATCGTCAAACGAGAACAACGCATCAGGACCGTTATCAGTCTCAACCGTGATCAGATCGATGACAGCAGTATCTGTAATCTCATCACCATCACCGTCAACACGTGTCACACTCAGTTCCAAGCCAACGGATGGAGCTTCCTCACCTTCTGAAGGTGCAAGGAACAGATCTGCAATCTCATCAAAGCTGGCTGTACCAGGGATCGGATTAACAACCGCCTCAAACTGCGTCAGCACAAGCTGTGGTGCATCCGCAGTACCACCAATTGCAATCGTGAAGATCGGACCCGCAAAACCGTCTGCGCGGCCCTCTATAACACCACCGTTCAGGAACAGGCTGATCGGCTCATCATCGCCACCGGCAACCGTTGCCAACAATGTCGTCGCCAAACCACCGGGGAAGTTACCATCACCACCAGCCGCAGGTAGCGGATCAACACCAACAAAACCAAGCGTCTGCGTCAGGCTTTCTTCACCATCTGAACCCGCATCACCAGTGATATTGAACAGACCAAACAAGCCATTGCCCGCATCACCGATGTTGACAGAAGTCTCATCCTGACCAAGCGCTCCAACAATATCATCTTCATTGCCATCCGCATCAGGACCGCGGTCATCACCAACCGTCTCATCAACCTCAAGCGCAAGAACAGAAACAGGAACCTCCTCACCTTCCGGTGTTTCCGTAGGTACAGGATTAGCCGTCACTTCAAGCGTTGGACCATCATCGTCAAACGAGAACAACGCATCAGGACCGTTATCAGTCTCAACCGTGATCAGATCGATGACAGCAGTATCTGTAATCTCATCACCATCACCGTCAACACGTGTCACACTCAGTTCCAAGCCAACGGATGGAGCTTCCTCACCTTCTGAAGGTGCAAGGAACAGATCTGCAATCTCATCAAAGCTGGCTGTACCAGGGATCGGATTAACAACCGCCTCAAACTGCGTCAGCACAAGCTGTGGTGCATCCGCAGTACCACCAATTGCAATCGTGAAGATCGGACCCGCAAAACCGTCTGCGCGGCCCTCTATAACACCACCGTTCAGGAACAGGCTGATCGGCTCATCATCGCCACCGGCAACCGTTGCCAACAATGTCGTCGCCAAACCACCGGGGAAGTTACCATCACCACCAGCCGCAGGTAGCGGATCAACACCAACAAAACCAAGCGTCTGCGTCAGGCTTTCTTCACCATCTGAACCCGCATCACCAGTGATATTGAACAGACCAAACAAGCCATTGCCCGCATCACCGATGTTGACAGAAGTCTCATCCTGACCAAGCGCTCCAACAATATCATCTTCATTGCCATCCGCATCAGGACCGCGGTCATCACCAACCGTCTCATCAACCTCAAGCGCAAGAACAGAAACAGGAACCTCCTCACCTTCCGGTGTTTCCGTAGGTACAGGATTAGCCGTCACTTCAAGCGTTGGACCATCATCGTCAAACGAGAACAATGGCGATTCAGCCGTATTGCCACCAATAAGATCAATCGTGGCACCGTCTGTGGCTGTGTCACCATCACCATCCGTGCGGGAAACCGTAACTTCCAGCTGAAGAACTTCATCACCTGTCAGTTCAAGAAATACTTCTTCGTCGAAAGAACCGGTTCCTGAAATTGGGTGTACGACCGCTTCAAACTGGGTCAGCACCAGTTGAGGAGCGGCTTCTGTGCCGCCAACAGCAATGGTGAATACAATGTCGCCATCACCATCACGACCTTCGATTACACCTGCATTATCAAACAGGGAAATTGGTCCACCATCCGTGGCCACAAGCGTGGTGGCAAGGCCAGTTTCAGGAACACCAACAAAATTCAGTTCAACGGAAGAAGACCGAGGACCGTCAGCTCCAAATGCTCCACCGATTCCAAACAGGCTGAGAATACCGGTTCCACCATCTCCAGCATCAATCATGGTAGAGACACTACCAAGTCCGAGTTCGGCTCCGTTACCATCCGGGTTCATATCATCCGGGGCTTCTCCTGCAGCGTACCTGTCGGCACCCACAAAGGAGTCTTTTCCGCCATCATATGAATCGATCAGGGAATCTGAGAAGAGGACAACACCATCATCTGGATAACCATAATCATCACCTGGGTGACCTGCATCGTCTGTCTCATCAACATTTAGGGACAGAGCAGCCAGTTCATCTCCATTATCGGCGGGATCGAGAGTAACGGTTGGAACATCATCAATGACGCCAAACTGGAAGTCACCGATGTCATTAAAGCCGGCTGCATCTTCTGCCAGGATAGAAATATCACCGATCAAAGCATCCACATCTGATGCATCCAGATGCGGGAAAGCTGCAAGCAGGGTAATTTCAAGTGGCACATCACTCAAATCACCTGCGGGAATTGAATCTGTCGCTGGGTCAAATGAAATCACCAACTGCACAACAGGAACACCATCAGCTTCAATAATAAGCGTTCTTGCGTCAGGGCTGAGTGTGTATGTGAAAACTGCGGTCTCTGATGCACCTTCCAGAACCGGCGCAATTTCAGAAAGCGGACCGGATGATCCGTTAGAAGGATTGAACACCACATTGGTTACATTTGTGGAACCAGCTTGGATTGTGATGATGAAGTTATCCACCTCACCGTCTTCACCACTTGTTGTCCCTGGAGGCGCAGAGGCTGTGCCGTCAAGGTCTGGGTCTTCGACGAAACCGTCACCCAATTCAGACTGCGGAGCAATGCTGATAATTGTAAGCGGCGAATCTGGATCATCTTCATCCAGAAGTTCAGGTGTCAGGTCAGGAATTTCAAAGGCTGGGAACTGAAGTTCAGTGAAAGGAAGCAGTTCTACAAAGGGTCCGGGGTCACCAATTCCAGGTACAGGTTCGGAAAAGTTGTTACCGGAGCTTTCCGGGCTGGACACAACAGACAGACTGCCATCAGGACCAGCCGCTACATTGATGCCATTCTGAGCGAGCGCAGCAATCAGCGTCTCCTGGGGTACTTCAATATCACCAATCAGGAAGGTCGGGATGTTAAGAGCAGCGTTCTCAATAATGATTACGGAACCATCTGGCTGAGTTAGGACCAAATCCTGACCGACAATCTCTGCATTTTCCAAAGAAGCATTAGCCGGCAGGCTCACTTCATTGTTGTCGTTGGGCTGTAACCTGATCTCTGTCCCGGCATTCGGCGCATTTTCTGCTTCGCCTGACTCTTGCGAAACTTCCACCGGTTCGATTTCTTCTGAGCCGGTATCAGCTTGCGCCAGTACTAAGTTTTCATTTTCGGAAACATCATTATTTTCGTGAACGTTTTGTTCACCACGAATATCAGTAGCCATTCCTATACCCTCTACCTGCATAGCTTAAACATGTTCGGAAACCGAAGATGCAAAAAGCGTTCCAAACCGCAGAGTTTTCGATTTTAGGGAATTTATCAATTAACAATTCATACTTAGGAATAATATAGTATGCATTTGTGGAAATCTTTAAAATTAAGCTTAAAATTTAGGAATAATATAATATACAGCGCCACTTTTCCGCCATTTTTGGCACAGGCCATAGCCACAATTTGCCTAAAATTTTATCGGATCGCTTAGACTCGCACTAACCACCCTGCTTAGCCGCATATTTATTTGTTTCCGGTACCGTTTTTTTTCAACAGGGAACGGCAACCGGATAATAATAATGAAAGCGGTAATTCCGGCGCTTGTTGCACTCTTTTTGGGCGCAGCATCCATGACGCAGCCTGCGTTTGCAGAGGCGCCACCAAAGGTTAGTACCATAAGCTATTTGAAGCATGAACGGCTTCTCGAGGAAAGATTCGGGTTCACTCGTGGTTTTCGGACCCTGGGTCAACCACGCAGCTATGCATTTCTTGATATAAACAGGTTCGCCAAACCCACAAAACGTCCGCATTACAGGGCCTCCAAGACTGTAACCGCGTTTGATAATAGCGCAAAGCGGACCAGAAATACTGGAGCATTTGGCTCCACACCCATACCGTTCAATGCCATATCTTCATTGAATAACTGGAAAAAGGTCTATGCAGAGATCCAGAATTACGGCGCTGGGAAGATCACGAAAGTTGGCTTTAATCCGACAAAAGCTGATGATTTATCATTCTTCGAAAAGCTTGATCTGGTAAATTCAGGTGTCAACGACCTGATCACTTACACTTCCGATGAAATTCTGTATGGCCGGATGGATTATTGGGCGAGCCCATCAGAAACAATCAAACGCAGGTTTGGCGATTGCGAGGACTATGTAATCCTGAAAATGGCGTTGTTGAAGGAGATGGGTGTACCAACAAAGGCAATGTCCATGATCGTGCTACGCGACACGAGCAGAAACCTCTACCATGCCGTGCTGGGTATCAATACGAACAAAGGCACGCTCATTTTGGACAACCTTAACCAGAATGTGGTGTTTGACAGCCAGTTACCGCAATATCTGCCACTGTTTTCCTTTAACGAAAACCGCTCATATCTCCATGGTTGGCATAAGGACAGTCCGAGAAAGTTACTCGCCAGAAAAAGCCTGGCCAAACCAGGTTCCATACTTCCAGGTGGTGACGGTAAGGTGAGGTCTATCGAGATTGATCAATCGTTTAATGACGCGCTTGATAACCTTTTGCCCGTGCCACTGGTCAATTCATAATCCCTATTAGGGAACCACATAAGCGAGCAATATCTGGTAATTCAGATAGGGAGCACGAACAACTTTAATGGTCGTTCGAACCCTTTTGTCGTTCACTCCGATGGCTATACCCACCTGAATGGGTTGGTTGTTATTCTGCTCCAATTGAGCAAGCAGAATATCCATTTGCGTATCCAATGTGAGACGAAGCCCTTTCATGGGAAATCCGCCAGCAAGCGCAGGAAACTTTGAAGTTACATACCGCAAAAAGCTCTCATTGAACGAGTGAAGGCGCTTGTCTGAAGTGAGTGCAAGAGCCGGAGAAGCACTTGCATAGATGATGCTTCTGATCATCTGATCATCAGTAACACCCTCGAGTTCTTCGATTTTGCGCCGGCTCCATTCTTGACACAGAACGCGCAATGCAGAAGCGAGATTTCGGTGACCCGTTTCAAATTGGCTCACCTCCTCTATCAGCGATGCCAGAGCAATATTCCGCTCATCCGCAATCAGTTTAAGCGTGTTCCAATATGTGTTTTCCAGCCGCAAACCCTTGCGAGCTTTGCCGGTTCCCACCGCCCGATACCTTGGTTCAAATGCGTCTAATGAAAAACTGTCGCCAATCATCTCTTCAACACTCTGCGTCATATCAGCGTTCTGTCAGCGCCTCTTGTCGGGCTTTGTTGATTGGCTTCAGCAGATAATGAAGAATGGTTTTTCGGCCAGTGATGATGTCCACGCTGCTGATCAGGCCAGGTGTAATTTCATACCGCTTGCCATTATTTTCCACGTAGGATTTGTCGGTTTTAACTATCACCTGGAAAAACGCTTCGCCGGTTTGTTGGTCAACCACACTATCGGCTGTAACCGTGGAAACATCGGCGTCGAGCCCACCATAAATCGAAAAATCATAGGCGGTGATTTTCACAAGCGCAGGCTGTCCCTGCCTTATGAAGGCAATATCCTTTGGTGCAATTCGGGCTTCGACCAGCAACTCATCGGATGTGGGAACCACTTCGGCAATCACAGTTCCCGGCTGAACAAATGAACCGATTGTATTAATAGCAAGCGTATTCACCACACCATCAACCGGAGAACGGATATCGGTCCTTGCAACCCGGTCCACATTGCCGCGAACAGTCTCGTTCAACACAGACAATTCAGCCAAGGCAGTGGTCTTTTCGTTCAAGGCTTCCTGTTGCGATTGAAGACCGAGCTCTTCAACCTGTAGCGTCGCTTCCTTTACGGCACCCTGCAGTTTGATAATGGATTCCCGGGCAAGCTTTAGCTGACCTTTCACGTCATTGACGGCCCGCTCTGTTCTGATCATTTCGGTTTTTGCAACCAGTTGGCGGCGTGCCAGTGGAGCAAGCAGAGCAAGCTCATTCTCACTGATTTCAAGAGAACCTTCCAGACGCTCCACCTCTGCGCGGGTTTCGTTCAGTTCACTTTCCCGCTGAATTTTTCTTTGCTCCAGAACCGCAAGCTTGGTTTGGTAATTGACGCGCTTAGCGGCGAGAAGCCTCGCTTCGTTTTCGCAAATCTCGGGAGATCGGATCAGAATATCCGGAGGACACACGAAACCGGCACTGAAATCACCACCCTCCTCGGTCTCAAGACGAGCAATCTTGGCAGAAAGTGCCATCTGGCGTGCCACGGTTTCACCCAGTGATGAGGTGGTCGTTGTATCATCCAACCTGACAATCAGATCACCTTTCTTGATGGTCTGTCCCAGTTGAACGTGAATTTCTTTCACAACCCCTGATTCAGTGGCCTGTACAGACTGGGTCTTTGTCGCAGGGATTACTTTCCCCTCACCGCGGGTAATCTCATCAATTTCTGCGTAAGATGCCCATACAAGGCCTGAGGATATCAGCAGGATCACAACATAGATTACGGATCTGGCGAAGAATGGTGCTTTTGAATTCATGACACACGCTCCGTTACCGTTGGCTGTGGGCTTGTTGTCCTTGCAACTTTCGGCTTCAAGGTAGGATCAGCCTTTGCAGCACGTTCAGCAAGTTGTTTGAGAACAATGTCTTTGGGTCCGTCTGCGATTAGACGTCCATTGTCCAGAACCATCAACCGGTCGACCAGTTCAAGCATGCTGTAACGATGCGTGGAAATGATCAAAGTCGTTTCCTTGGAGAAAGATGAAGCCAGGGTTTTCATCAGGGTGCGCTCCGAGGCCAGATCCATGGAACCGGATGGCTCATCGAGGAACACGATTTTTGGATCAGTCAATAATAGCCGTGCAATGATGACGGATTGCTTCTGACCGCCTGAGAGCCTGTCTCCCCTTTCACCCACTGGCATATCGAACCCTTTTGGGTGTCTGGAAACAAAATCATCAAGGCCTGTTTTCCTTGCCACTTCGATCAGCTCTTTGTCGGTCGCGTCAGGCTTGGCCACCAGAAGGTTTTCCTTCAAGGTTCCCATGAACAACTCGGCCGTTTGGCCAGCAAAGGAAACGGCCTTTCTAACCTCATGCGGATGATATTGACGCATATCGACGCCATCGATCAGCAGGCGCCCATTGGAGGGTTCATAGAGGTTACAGACAAGCCTGCCAAACGTAGTCTTCCCCGAGCCGATTTTACCAATGATACCAATCCGCTCACCGGGTCTGATAGAGAAGTTCATATCGGTGATGACCTTGTGGTCGGTCTCCGGATAGATGAACTCCAGTGACTTTGCTTCAAGGCTACCGCTGGTAACCTCACGGTTCACAAAGCCTGCAGAATTCGGAATGTCTTCGGGCTGGCTCATGATCTCATCCAGGATACGCAATGAAAGCATCGCCTGATGAAGCCGAGAAAGGGTCATGGTGATCTGTGCCAATGGTGCAACCGCTCTACCGGAAAGCATAACAGTCGCAATAATTGCACCTGTTGTGATTTGACCATTGGCGAAAGCGTAAGCACCGGAAATAACAAGTCCTACAGTCACCAGTTGCTGAACAAACTGAGTGGAGTTCGCAGCACCCGCTGAAATCTGTTTGATGCTTTCAGAGGTACGCGACGCGTTCTTTGTAAGTTCAGTCCACTTGCGCAACAACTGTGTCTCGGCACGCATGGATTTGATGTTTTCAAGGGCACCAATACTTTCAACCAGCAAAGCATTGCGTTGTGCAGACTCATTTGCAGCTCTTGCAACCTTTGACTTGATCCGCTGCTGCGCAATGATACCGATGATCAGCGTCGCAAAAAATGCCACTATCGGTACGATCACAATCCAACCGGCTATGATGTAGATCACGATAAAGAATACGAAAATGAAGACCGTATCAATCAGCGAACTGAGTGTATTTGACGTGAAGAATTCCCGCACAAACTCATATTGTCCAATCCGGCTGGAGAATTCTCCAGTGGATTCCGGTTTACTGCTGAGTTTCGAGTTTAGCACTTTCTCAAACAACAAGTATGAGAGCTTCTGATCCGCTTCCTTGCCCGAGTGATCAATGATTGCTGATCGCGCAGTTTTTAATAACAGATCGAACAACAACGCTACCATAACCCCGATCCCCAAGACCCAAAGGCTGGCAATGGCCTGGTTCGGCAATATTCGATCGTACACATTCATAACGAAGATCGGCGTTACGAGACCCAGAAAATTGATAAACAGAGCGGCCAGCGCCACGTTGGAATAGGGTCGCCAAAGGGTCGCAAGCGTCGCTCTAAGCCAGTGTTTCTTTTCAATGCTTTGTGCAGCACTTACGTTTGCACGGTCAGCAGAATTGACATAAACGACGGAAAAGCTGACCACACCGGCAATATCGCTCTTGTGAAACTGCCCGAGATTGACTCTATGGGCACTGTCAGCGGACTTCGTGTCAGTTGTGAATTCGTTGTTGCCCACTTCCTCAAGCAGTGGGACAACCTTGCCAGACTTCATGTAAACCAGTATTGGCAATTCCTGCTTTGTGAGGACGGTCGGGAGTTTTTCGTGCCACTCAACCTCAAGGCCAATCCGTGCGGCGACCCTTTCCACTTGCTGGAGAGAAGGATGTGGCAAATCGAGTGGTAGGCCCGAAAACAAAACAGTTTCCGAGCTTGGTCTACCATAAAAGGCAGCGATTACCTCAAATGCCTTGGTGAAGTCTTTTGCGCCCAACTTTACTTCATCGACCAAGCCAGAATCGCTGGGAGTACCCTCCACTCCAATTTCCAAGCGAGTAGTCATTTTTGAGCCACCAATCGGTTAATCGGCTGGTTTTAGTTTTTTCTCCTAATTGGAGCCAGCAGGTCCATAGGCAGGTCATTTACCTGTCTTGTAGGAACACGCTGATAGGTCTCAGCTGGAAGTGTTTCTGGCACATCAAACTCGGCCCTTGCATAGGCTTCTGCCTGCTCAGGTGGAGTGAGTTTAAGTGTCTTCAACAGCTGACCTGTCGCTGCCAATAGCCTATATTCGGCAAACAAAGATGCTTTCTTAGCGGTCCGCTCGAGCACATCAACATTGAAGCGAGTGTTTTGAGCGTCCAAAACGTCGAGAAGCGAACGCTGTCCAACCGCGAACTGGTCACGGTAAGAGGTTACCAGTTTTGAGTTCTCCCTGGATTGAGCTCCAAGAGTTGCAGCAATCCGGGACTGACGTACTCTTCTGTCCCAGGAAATACGAACGGCTTCTTCAATCTGGCGATGAACCTGATGCAAAATCATACGTTGCTCGCTCGCCCGTCTGATCTGCTCTTGCTCATTGGCTTTCTTGATGCCACCACGATACAGGTTCCAGCGCAGGATCACGCGAGCCTGTAGATCATTGGTTTCCCCATCAACACTGTCGATGTCGTTACCTGTACGAGCCCTGCCCTCAAGTGTAACTTCAGGAAGAAAATCTGCTTTCGCTGCATCCACTTGTGCGTCCTGCGCATCAATATCTGCAAGTGCGATCTTAACAAGCGGGTTATTGCGACGTGCAATTCCCAATGCTTTTTCAACAGTGGAAGGCAGTTTTGATGCCACAGATGGCGGAGTTCTCGCGCCAGTGATTGGCACACCCACCAAACGGTTGAAGCGGATAGCTGCCGCTGAAAGATTTTCTTCTGCTTCCTGAACTCTGGTCTGCGCAGCCAGCAAACGTTCACGGCCCTGTTGCCCATCAGCAGCTGTTAGCGTGCCTTTGGAAATATTGGAGCGGATATCGCTGGTAATGCTTTCATGCACACGCAGGTTCTGGATAGAAAGCTGCAGGATTTCGGCCTGCAAGAGATATTCGATGTATTCCCGGACCACGTTTAGGCCGATGGTCTCTGATCTCTCAAGAATGCGGAAAGAGGCGCTGTCGACCCGAGAAGCCTGATTGTCTATCGCACCACGAATTCTACCACCGTCGAAAAGTGTTTGTGTGGCAACCAAGCCCACTTCGTTCGGATAAAGCGGATCATCATCGATGCCAAGACCACGTCTCGACGGGCTGTCCAGTTTACGCACACCTGAGCTGGCCTCTAGATCCAGAGATGGCAGTGCAAGGCCTTTTGCCTGGCGCAATTCAAACTCGATAGCTTCACGATTTTGGATTGCCTGCTCAATATCAGGGTTTGAGTCTAGAGTGACAGAAACGGCTTCTTTCAACGAAAGAGCGTAACTGTAATTGGAGACCAAGGCTGTTGTCATTAGAGCAACGCCAAGACATGCAAATTTCTTTGATAGGCTGCGATATTCCATTAAGCTTCCCCGTACACAACACTTTCCACGGAAGTCGGTTGAGTCCGCTTCCATTGAAGAAAAGCCCTAGCGATTTTATGATAATTAGTGGCAAGAAATTTGTAAACAGCGAATGTAATGTTTTGTATCTATTAGTTAACTGATTTTGATAGTCGGATTAATACCTTATTAGCGTTAACCACCTCGATCACACCTATATTATTGTAAAATTTGAATAAATTTGTATCGTACTGAGTGAAATTCGACTGTTACCCAATTGACACATTCTGTGAAATATCGGCTGATAAGCTTTGATTACTGTTTTTATTTGCAATTTGGAAAGCCCGTCGAAGGGCAATTGACTGGTAAAACCGCGAGATGGTTCATAATTTCAACGACAAGCGCGGCAAGAGATTGGACTTGGCTTCTCACCGAATCTTGCCAGTGAAGGAAACCCTTTCGCTTATTGCACCAATTGCGGAAAAAATAGGAATCACTCGCGTAGCAGATATCACCGGATTGGACCGGATCGGCATTCCCGTAAGTCTGGCGATTAGACCAAACTCCAAATCCGTGGCAGTTTCCCAGGGAAAAGGCATATCCCAAGACTATGCCCGCGCTTCTGCTTTGATGGAATCCATCGAAATCTGGCATGCGGAAAATATGGACAATCCGGTTCTATATGGCGATGTTCAAACGCTTAAAAAGCAGTTCAGGATAGTTGACATCGACCATCTACCAAAAACGCCGCAGGACAGCTTTTCCGACCGCGTGAAAACCCTATGGGTGAGAGGGATTGAGCTCTTTACAGATGAACAGATATTACTTCCATATGAGATGGTGCATGCGGACTATACGCGCCCGATACCCCCTGGACAGGGCTTTTTCCCCGCTAGCACAAACGGTCTTGCATCCGGAAATTCGAAATTGGAGGCTGTCTGTCATGCAATCTGCGAGATCATGGAACGCGATGCGCTCTCTCTATGGCATCTCACTAGCCCTGAAAATCGCCTGACAAGACGCATCGATCCTGAGTCAATTGAAGACCTGGATTGTAAATCTTTACTGAAGAAGCTCAATGATGCGGGTCTGGGCTTCCTTCTATGGGATATCACAACCGACACCAAAATTCCCTGCATTGTTTGCACGATCGTTAACGCGAGTAACAGCGATGAGCACATTGGATTAGGCTCAGGTTGCCATCCCTCAAGTGCCATTGCGTTGAGACGGGCCATTACGGAGGCAGCACAAACCAGATTGAATTACATAAGCGGTGCACGTGATGATCTTCTGTTGTCCGAATACCAAACTGAAGAACTCAATTCCAAGTTTCAGTACGCAATCGAGTATCTCCATCACGATGGACCATTGCTGACCTTTAACTCGATCGAAACATGGATAAACCCAAATCTGGAAAGCGATCTTGAACTGCTCCTGGAAAACCTGGCTTCAGTCGGTATCAAAGAGGTAATTTGGACTGATTTGAGTCGTGAAGATCTTCAGATCCCGGTGGCAAGAGTAGTTATTCCGGGCCTTGAAGCCCCCCATGATGACGCCAATTATGTAGCCGGCCCCAGAGCTAGAAAGGTGGCGTCTTATGGCTAGTGACAGGATCATTTTTTCGGGCCCCTCATTAAGCAATAGAACAACGGGCTATCAGGGGATTGATTTCCGACCACCGTGTAAGCAAGGCGATGTTTATAGAGCAACTCTGCAGAAACCATCTGTAATTGGCGTCATTGACGGCTATTTCGATGGTATGCCCTCTGTGTGGCACAAGGAAATTCTATGGGCTTTGGATCAGGGCATTCATGTGGTGGGCTCTGCCAGCATGGGCGCATTGCGAGCAGCGGAACTTCATAAGTTCGGAATGATTGGTTTGGGTCAGGTCTTTGAGTGGTACAAGTCAGGTGAAATTGAGGATGATGAAGAGGTAGCCATCCTTCACGGACCACTGGAGCTTGGATATCCTACACTCAGTCTTGCAACCGTAAATGTGCGTGCATGCTGTGAAAAAGCGTTGAGTAATGGAGTTTTGACACCATCCGAGCAGGAGACAGTTCTGCGATCGGCGCAGCAAATCCACTACAAGGAAAGAACATGGCAAACCTTGTTCAAAGGCCTGGCAGACACCAAGCTCGAGGAACAAACCATAGCATCATTCAAAACATTCATTGAAAATCACGGCTTCGATCAAAAATCGATCGACGCTCAGAACCTCTGCCAATTCGTTGTGGAAGGTGACTTCTCTTCACCATTTCAATCGGATTTCATATTTGAGGAAACTGAATTCTGGTACCAGAACACAAAATCCTGGACACAAACATCAGCCAATGAAAACACAGAAAATCTTGAAAACCGGGAGAGCGAGAGATTTCGCCTGTTCGATTGAGCATCGTTCCAGTACCAAAGAAAGCCTTGAATTCCTTCATGAATTGAAACAAGGTTCTGGCAAAGGGAGTTTATCATGACCGGAACTCGTTTCAGCTTGTATCCGCAACCAAGGTTTCTTGAGGACTTTAGTGAACCTGAAACCATTGTCGTTTCAAGCCCAGCAGGAAGCCTTGATCCAGGCCCGGCCGATGACCGCATGTACACGATCTTTCCAGTCGGCAAACCCCGCCCCTATGGAATAGCTCCCGGCCCCGCCAGCGGCGGCGATGTACTGTCTCCACCCTGGGAAGGAGATATCCATCCTCCTGCCATGCCGGACGCGGAAGGTCATTTTGACCATCTGGAACCGGGAACTGAACAGTTTGAGGCAGCTCACTTATTCGGCACCGTAAGATTTGTGCTCGATATCTGGGAGGAGTATTTCGGAAGACGAATCCCCTGGCACAGCGAAAAGCATTTTGATCGTATTGAGCTCACTATCCTGCCGTCTCTGGAAAATGCTTATTCCGGATACGGATTTCTGGAAATGGGGGGTGACCGCAAACACGGGCGTTACAAGCCTTTCAGCCTGAACTTCGACGTAATAGCCCATGAAGTGGGCCATTCGATCATTTACTCAGAAGTGGGTGTGCCTGATCCCGAACATGTAACCGGAGAATACTTCGGATTTCATGAAAGTGCTGCAGATCTTGTGGCACTGATTTCCTCGCTCCATTTCTCATCTCTGGTTGATCATTTGCTCGAAAATACTCATGGCAACCTCTACGTGCTGAATTCCATCAACCGCATGGCAGAATTGTCCGGCAACAAACAAATCCGCATTGCCGCAAATGATGTGAGGCTGTCAAAATTTGCCAAGGGCTGGATTAAAGAGCACAAACTGTCTCAACCCCTGACCGGCGCTTTTTTTGATATTCTTGTTGATATTTTCCACGAGTGCCTGGTTGATTACGGCTGCATCGCTCCTGAAATGGAAGACCTGTCTGACAAGCTTCTAGCAACACCCGAATACGCCGTTGTCATGCAGGAGTTGTTTGACAATGCCTACGCAGCCCATGCCGACAATTTCAAACTCGCCCTCATTGATGCGCGTGACATCATGGGCACTTATCTAGCTGACACCTGGCAGTTGTTGGACAAAAAGGATTTGAATTTTGTGGATGTGGCCAGGGTTTTTGAAGCGGTCGATCATCAACATACTGGTGGGCGTTTCCAGAAACTCATCAGAGGTAACTTTGACATCAGAGATATTGGCTGGGTGCACGTGGGGCCGCAATTGGAGCCACTGCAAAAAGACAGCCATGCAAATTCTGTTAGAACACTGATGCCTATAGACTAATTTGGGTTCGCGTTCTAAGGTACGCCTGGTAGGGGCGCTTGATAAATAATCCTTTTGGGAGGAATCCATGGCGGAAACAATGAAGAGTCTTTCGAGCGTAGTGCTTTTCGGTAAGGTTGTTGAAGATCTGGAGGTTACTGAGACCGAGATAAAGGCAGACAACAAGAAATCTACTAAGAAACCAAATCTGGCGAGAATTTATGGTTTCAGCTATGAGGGCGCATACTACGAGATGGACACCCCCACTCTGCTGCTGGTTCATGGACCAGGTGATAGAGCCATGGATGAAGAAGTCGCAGGCCCGGGCCTGGATGATGATGACAATTTCTATAAATCTCTAAAATCCTGGACTTATCAACGTTCAGACAAAACCATGCGTCTGGACTACGACTCTGGCACGATTGAGCAGGTGTTGTTGCAAGGATTAGGTGATGGCGGCCCTGGCATGTCAGGCGCACGTGTATCAGGTGCCCGGGTTTCAGGTGCTAGGGTTTCAGGCGCACGCGTTTCGGGTGCGAGAATTTCCGGTGCTCGGCTGAGCGGCGCACGCGGAGACGCAAGCGACTAATCCGGCTAACGCTTTAGTATTTGCTATAAATTCAAAGGCCTGCCCGTCGTAGTCCATCCACGAAATGGTCCACATCGTCCTGGAATTTGTCAGGTTGAACAGACGCCCAATGATCCACGTTGAAATTTGGATGAGCCTCCAATACCCGACGCGCCTCTGCTGAAGCCTCAGCCTCCATGTTCAGGTGACCATAGCTTGCGGCAAGGATCCGCCGCCCTTCTGTTGGATTTTGCATGGTCTTGATGGTACGGATTGCCTTTTCATATTCCTTGAGATTGAAATAAGCACCTCCCAGATGCCAGATATACTGATCGGGATAAAACGGATTGAGACGCATCGCTTTCAAAAGCAAATCCACCGCCTCTTCTGACCGGCCACTATGCGCCAGTGCATCCGCCATATCAGACATCAAATCGGCATCATTCGGATTGAGCGAAGACGCACGCTCATATGCACTGATAGCCGCATCATGCTCCTTGCGATACAAATGGGCAAATCCCAGCTCACCAAAGCCTCTGGCATCGAGCGTATCAATTCCAATGGCTTCCTGAGCAAGGTTTAGGGCGCCATCAAGCGCCACATCCGGTTCCGGTGTCCAGTTGTAGCGCCAATCAAGGTTAAGCGTGCGGGATTTTGCTGCCAGCGCACGCGCATAATTCGGATCGTTATACAGCGCTGAATCATACAATTCTCGGGCATGGCTCACCCCACCCTGGGTGTAGCTGAATATATACCGCTGCCCTTGAAGCACGTAAGAATACGCCGCCATATTGGACGGTGGCATCTGGCGTAAACGCTCAAGCTCCGACGCTTCAATCTTTGAAGCCGTAGCCGAAACTATTGTCTGGGTAATTTCATCCTGAAGATCAAACAGATCCTCAATCTCCCGATTGTATTGCTCTCCCCAGATTGTGCGATCCCGGATCACGTCAATCAGCTGGATGGTGATACGGATCCTGTTCCCAGCTTTCCGAACAGAACCGTTCACCACATAACGAACTCCCAATTGCTTGGCGATTTGTTGCGGTGAGAGTTTCTGATCCTGATAGACATAGGCAGATGTGCGGGAAATCACGAAGTACTGCTGGAACCTGGAAAGGCTCGTCGTAATGTCTTCGGTCAGGCCATCAGCAAACCAGCTGTCACTGCCATCGCTCCCCTGAAAACCAAATGGAAGAACGACTATAGATTGGTCAATAATAGGATTCCCATCCAATGTGGGTTCCACTTTCCTTTCCCTGCGCAGGCCTGCTGTCATGGCTGCACTGGTTGGGTTTTCATGGATCAGGAATACGTCAACCTCTTCCCTGATATTCTTGAATTGCTGTGCCCCCAGATATTCATATCCAAAAGACATCTTGTGGTTGACGCTGTCATAGACTGATCCGGTGATACAAATGCGTCCGGGATTGGCAAAACCCTCTAACCGTGCAGCAATATTGATGCTTTCACCTGAAAGATCACCATCCCCAACCAACACATCTCCGAGGTTTATCCCGAACCGGAAAACGATTTGCTTTTCCTCTGGCAGATGTTCGTTGAGATCACGCATATGCTTTTGAATTTCCACGGAAAATGCAACCGCATCAACCGCACTTTCAAACAACAGAAAAACACCATCACCTGCTGTGCTTACGATTTCGCCGGAATGTTCAGCAGCCAGTTTTGCAAATTCGGATACCCGTTGTCTGACCGCAACCGCAGTTCCCACTTCATCGGCTCCCATCATGCGGCTGTAATTAACCACATCAGCAAACACGATCGCAGCCAATCTCCGCTTGAAGCCTACTTCTTTACTCATCGCCTAACCCAACACCATCAGTGCATCGCAAGAACGTCATTTGAGACTGTAAAAGCACGTTCTGATAGCTTTTTTAACATCAAAGGACGTTGGTGTTCCCACTCCGTTTTCAACATACCCACCTGGACTATATCATGGTGTTTGCCGCCCGCAAACCAGCCTTCTCGCACACGCCCCTCTTCCACAAACCCGGAGCAGGAAACCAGTTTTTCCGTAATTTCATGCCCGGCCCTGTATAGCGTAGACAACCGATGCAGACGAAGTTGCCCAAACGCCAGGTCACAAAGCAAGATAATCATGGCAACAGCCAGCCCCTTATTCCGGTATTCCTTTGCAACAAAGACAGGAATTACCGCATCGCCATGTATGTAATTGATACCCTGAAGCCCGCAAATTCCAGCCGGATTGCCATAATTATCCTCTAACAAAAACCAGAAAGATTTTCTGGGATCAGTGCACTCAATATCAGGTTTCCAGTTTTCGGTGACTGATTCCTTGCTCACGGGAACAGGAAGGGACCGCTCAAACCATGAAACATCATCAAAGTCTTCAAGCCAACCTGAGATGTGGGACAAATCCTCCACATTCAGCGGCCTGAACTTGAATTGAGCTTTGTCCATATTCAAAATTCCTAAAGTTACTTTAAAATATAACCCTAGTTCATTTTGGTGTGGCCTTGCAATGAGACAATTAAAAGCAAGTTCTTCCACCCGACCTGCTTTGCGTTGTAATCTAAAAGAGGCACAAGATTTCTGCTGATCAATCAATTTGACAGTCTTGAAAAAGGGCACCCATGAATGCCATATCCAAGGTTTTCTTGCTTACATAGCACTGATCGATATGGAATTCGGCGCCGATGAACGCACGGCCACGTCCACTTGCCACTTCGCACAGAAGCAGGCACAGAGCTTTATCAATAATTTGAATTCAGACCTATGTGGATTAAGCCAAAGGCATGAATTTCTAATATTCATAATTTAGTTTAAAAAATAGCAATAAGATACTGTAAAAAAATTATTTTCTTCTTATTGAAATTGTCGAGGACAGCATTGACGATATTAATTCATCACGCTCTGCACTCAGTTGGCCCACATCCTGACCAGCCGCCTCGGCATTCACTCCCTGACACAGCTTCTCCGCGATTTCCGGATTTAGTCGAAGATCACCAAGACTGTCCCACCACCGATTAAAGCTGTCGGTATATCTTTCGCAGAACGAGCTCAAGCCACCCTCTCCTGCACCCAGATGAAACAACATTGTTGGACCCATTGCAGCCCAACGCAATCCGGGACCAGCCCAAACCGCCTTGTCCACGTCTTCTACCGAGGCCACACCCTCATTCACCAGGTATATCGCTTCGCGCCACAAGGCTGCTTGCAGACGGTTTGCCACATGACCGGGCACTTCCTTGTTGACCCGGATGGTTGTTTTACCAACCTTCGCATAAAATTCCTCTGCAATTTCAAGCACCCCATCAGCAGTCTTGTCATTGGCAAGCAATTCCACAAGCGGGATTAGATGCGGAGGATTAAAGGGATGACCAAGGATAAATCGGGATGGATCTTGCCATCCTTCTTGCATTTCCTTCACCATGATCCCCGACGCTGAGGAAGAAACAATAGCATCCGCCTCAAGATGCGGCTCTATTTCAGCATAAACAGCATGCTTTATTTCCAGCCTTTCGGGCACGTTTTCCTGCACAAATTGCACACCGATAACCGCTTCACCGGCATTATCGAAGAAATTTAACGCTCCCTTACGCCCATCAACTGCCAAACCCAGCTTCACCAGTGTGGGCCATGCGTCAGCCACATAGGCCTCCACATCCTCTTTGACGGATGGAGAAGGATCATAGACGTTCACATCCATGCCTGCTGCAAGAAATAAGGCCGTCCAGCTGGCACCGATAACTCCCGCACCGAGAACTGCTGTTTTATTTATGGTAGTCATTAGAATAATCCTGGATTCAAGGGAGATGCAGCTGTCAGACCGCCATCCACGACGTAGCATTGCCCAGTAGCAAATTCTGAAGCGTCGGAGGCAAGCCAAACAGCCATTTTTGCAATATCTTCCGGTTTGCCGAAGCGACGCGCCGCATGGCGGTTAATGGCGTCCTTGCGGGCATTGTCAGGGTTCTCAGCCAAGTCAAAGCCCGCATCAAGCATGCCGGTTTCGATCCAGCCCGGACAAATAGCGTTACACCTGATATCGGGGCCATGATCTACGGCTATGGATCGGGTTAACCCGTGCACAAAGGCTTTGGAAGCGTTGTATAACGCCATGGATGGATCTGCCACATTGCCTGAGATGGAGCCAATATTGATGATGGATGCCCCGGGTCTCATGGTGGGGATGAATGCGCGACAGGCATTGAAAACACCCTTCGCATTAACTCCCATGACCAAATCCCAGTCCTCATCAGTGCTGTCAGGAACGGTTTTTTCCACCTGAATACCTGCATTATTAACGAGCACATCGCAGCTACCCACGTTTTCGGCCAAGGCGTTTATCTGATTTGCATCGGCCACATCAATCTGATGCCAGGCGATTTCGTCGGGCAAATCGTCTGGCCTTCCCCCGCGCCCACAGGTGATCACAGTCGCACCTTCTGCTGCCAATGCATCAACAATTGCCCGGCCAATCCCCTGCCGTCCGCCAGTTACCAGCGCTTTTTTTCCTTGGAGCAACATATCAGTGAGCAAACATAACGTGGCGGATGGCCGTGTAGGCATCAAGGGAATAGACAGACATGTCACACCCGGTTCCCGAACCCTTCATGGCAGCCCAAGGCATCTCCGGCGTTCCCACACCATGGGTGTTCACCCAGGTGAAGCCATATCGAAGTGCTGACGTTACCCGCATAGCCCTGCCCACGTCCGCGGTGAAAACGGAGGAAGCAAGCCCGTATCTCCCGGCATTAGCGGTCTTGATCGCGGATTCTTCGTCCTTGAAGCGCGAAATTGTAACAACAGGTCCGAAAACCTCATTGGTGGCAATTTCCGCATCATTGTCCACATTCGCCACCACGGTTGGCTCGTAGAAGAAGCCACCATCGCTGCCTACCACCCCACCGCAGACTATTTCTCCACCTGACCGGGCTGCATCCACAAAGCCAGCCACGCGATTGCGCTGCACTTCGCTGACTATCGGCCCCATTTCTGTACCTTCATCCTTGGGCTTGCCGGTCTTGATCTGCTTCACCTGAGCTTCTACGGCAGCCACCAACTTGTCGTATATTCCCTCAGAAGCCATGATCCGGCACGGCTGAGCACAGTCCTGACCCGCATTGAAGAAGGATCCATAACGGATTGTTTCAGCCACTGCATCCAGGTCTGCATCATCGAATACGATGACTGGCGCCTTGCCACCCAACTCCAGGTGCACATGGCGTATCTGGTTTGAGGCAGCCTTCATGGCAGCCATGCCCGTTTGAGGTGATCCTGTAATAGAAATCGCTTCTGCTTCCGGGGAATTGATAAGACGCTCGCCGACAGATGGACCCCGTCCATGGATAACGTTCAGCACACCTTTTGGAATGACATCTGCAAGCAATTCTGCTGCCCGCAAGGTAGAAAGTGGCGTCACTTCAGAGGGTTTTAGTGCAACGGTGCATCCAGCAGCCAGAGGTGCAGCCAGCTTCCAGGAAGCCATCATAAGCGGATAGTTCCACGGTGCGATTGCCGCAACCGGCCCAACCGGATCACGACGGATCATCGATGTGTGGCCTTCCACATATTCCCCGGCGGCTGAGCCCGACATGGTACGCGCTGCTCCCGCAAAGAAACGGAACGTATCGATCGTGAGCGGCATTTCATCATCATGGGCTGATGGCCACGGCTTGCCCACGTCAAGACTTTCAAGTTCTGCCAGTTCCGTTGAGTTCTGTTCAAGAACGTCTGCAATTTCCAGTAGCAGTGCAGACCGCTCAGCAGGTGTGGTTCGCGAGAAGGTTTCAAACGCTTCTTCCGCACCCCTGATAGCCGCATCAACCTGCTCATCACTTGCTTCATTGACAGAAGTGATATCCCCGCCAGTGCTTGGATCAATCACCGGAAGAGCTACGCCTGCTCCTTCCACCAATTCACCGTTTATCAGCATTTTTGTTTGCATGTTTTCCTCCCTACAGAACTGAAATCAGATAAAGTCAGAACTTCACCTGATCACCTCCCTTAAGTGCCAGACGTTCACGCGCTTCATCCGGCGTGGCCACGCTGAGCCCCAAATTCTCTACAATTGATCTGATTTTTCGCACCTGATCTGCATTGGACTTAGCCAGCTCTCCAGGACCGATATAAAGTGAATCCTCAAGACCCACCCGAAGGTTTCCACCCAGCATGGCGGATTGTGTTGCAAATGGCATTTGATGGCGTCCGGCAGCAAGGACAGACCACTCATAATCATCGCCAAAGAGCTTGTTCGCGATTGTGTGCATATGCATCAGGTTATCAAGGTCAGCACCCACACCGCCCAGAATTCCGAAAACCATCTGAACAAAGAAAGGCGGCTTGATCAGCCCCTTGTCGACAAAATAGGCAAGATTGTAGAGATGCCCTAGATCATAGCACTCAAACTCAAACCGTGTTCCATGCCCCTCACCCAGTTCCTTCAGTGCAAACTCGATTGTGCGGAACGTGTTGGGGAAAATGAAATCCTTCGTCATCTCCAGGAACGGTTCTTCCCAGTCATGCTTCCAGTCAGAGTATTTTTCCAGCATGGGGAAAATTCCGAAATTCATGGAACCCATGTTCATTGAAGCCATTTCCGGGCTGGTGGTTGTGGCAGCACGCAGGCGCTCTTCCATTGTCATGCCGAGCCCACCGCCGGTAGAAACATTCACCACCGCATTGGTGGATTGTTTAATGATCGGCAGAAACTGCATGAAGGTTTCAGGCCTCGGATCAGGTTTCCCGGTTTCAGGATCACGCGCGTGCAGATGGATGATAGAGGCACCCGCTTCAGCCGCATCAATTGCTGCAGTCGCAATCTCACTCGGCGTCACCGGCAAATGCGGTGACATGGTTGGAGTATGAATTCCCCCGGTCGGAGCACATGTGATGATTACTGGTTTGGCCATGAGAAAATCCTATAGCTTCATCTGTTGAACTTGCGCAGACAGGCCGCCATCAATCACCCATAGCTGTCCTGCCGCGTAACGGGCCTCATCAGAAGCAAGCCAATTGACGAGATTTGCAATGTCTTCAGGCTTTCCATAAGTGCGCATGGGATGAACGTCCCGCACTGCCTGCTGCAGGGTTTCGATATTTCCTCCACCACCGCCGGAACCATCGCCCTCAAAGAAGCTCTGAAGCATTGGTGTATCCACATATCCCGGGCATATGGCATTCACGCGCACACCCTCAGGCCCATGATCACAGGCCATTGCTTTGGTAAGCGCATGAACGGCACCCTTAGTGGCGCAGTAGGCTGCTAGACCCGGGTCAGCGATATAGCCATCATAGGATCCGAAATTGATGACGGAAGAACCATTCGAGTTCTTTTCTGCAGCCTTGCGCAGCAAAGGAAGTGCGTGTTTCGAAGTGAGAAACATGCCCGTGACGTTGATCGCAAATATCCGGTTCCACTGCTCAAGCGTCGTATTTTCGATTGTTTCCTCAATCTCGATACCCGCCGCATTGACGAGGATGTCGAGCTTATCCCAGCGCTTTGCCAGATCATCAAACGTGCTGATAATGCCAGCTTCATCAGTCACATCATATCGGATGAACTCGCCAGCACCACCATTGTCGCTCAAGTCGGCGGCTACTACCTGGGCCCCCTCTTTTTCAAAGCGTTCACAGATCGCAGAGCCGATGCCCCCTGTGCCTCCGGTCACGAAGGCGGTTTTCCCGTCCAACAGGCCCATTACGCAACTGCTTTCCTGTAAGCATCCAGAACAAGACCGTGGAAATGATGAACCGCATGTTCAGACTTACCGGAACCATCCGGATCATGGACAATCCTGCCTTGATCAAAGGCCGGGGTATTCATGCCACGCTGCACGCTTTCAACGAGGTTGATATCCTCCACCTGCAAGACCTCATCCAGATAGCGGATTGCTTCCTTCTCGGTTTCATCCGGCTCAGGTGTTTCCAGATAAAAGTCATAGGTTTCATATGTGAGGTCCGGACCCGCCGGAATGATGTTAAGGACGATCATGGATGACCTGCCCGGATAACGCATCAGACATGTGGTGGGCCACAACCACCAGACCGCATGGGTTTTCACAGTGGCATTGGAAACGTCATACGCGCTGTTAGGTGAATTGCCAGCATCCGCCATATGGCTGGAATAAATGCCGTATGTGGTCACCTTGTATGTGTCCATATCAACAAGCTCACAGAAGTCTTTGTGAGCCGTAGGGCAGTGATAACATTCGAGAAAATTATCGACCACATTCTTCCAGTTGGATTTGATCTCGTAAGTTAACCGATGGCCGAATGTGAGCTTATCAATGTCTGGAGCCCAGTGGCGGATTTCCGTCTCCAGATCACCGGATTGCTCGCTTAAAGAAGCAGCATTCATATCCAGATTGACGAAGATAAAACCGCAGAATTCCTCCACCTGAACCTGATCAAGGCAGATTTCAGATAAATCAAACCCCTCAAGATGTTCCGTATGCGGAGCCCGAGCGAGTTGTCCATCAAGTTTGTAAACCCAAGCATGGTACGGGCACATGATCCGGGTGGTGTTCCCTTCCCCACTTAGGAGCTCGTGAGCCCTATGCTTACAGACATTATAGAACGCGCGAAGTTCCCCGTCCCGGTCTCGCACCACAGCAATTGGCTTTCCCGCTACCTGCAGCGCGATATAAGAGCCAGGTTCACGCACTTTCTCCACATGACAAACCCATTGCCAGCTGCTGGCAATCACAGCCTCATTGTCGAGCTTGTACCAGTTCTGGTCCGTATAGGCTTCCGCCTTGAGTGACAAAGAGCGTTTGGGATTTTCATGGTAACCACCAGAAAGGCGTTCAAAGTCTTTTGGGTCGAGTACAGATTTCATGATTAATCATCTCCCTGATTGACCGGTGGGTATCGATATCTGGACGCCGCAACCGTCCAGTCCATGTGATTGCGCACATATTGATGGCTAGCATCGGAAGGTGGATTATAGTCCCAACTCTCGCCAGCACCCGCTTCCATAGCCGCGTGAAGGGCATGGCGCGATTTCTGTGTCTTCATTACGTCAGCACGCAGTTTTTCACTGTCCCAACGCTGTGAAACCTCTTCAGCAAAAGCCACAGCATAATTGTGGTATGCGGGATCGGTCGCCACGTTGTTCTTCTCCAGCGGGTCTACCGAAAGATCATAAAGTTGTGGCGGATCAGGATCACAATGAATGTATTTCATGGCTCCGCGTCGGATCATGAATACTGGATAAGGTGTCATTTCAGCGCAATATTCGCCAATTGCCTCATCAACTGGATCTGTCATGCCCTTTGCTAGCGGCATCAAGCTCCTACCGTCGATAGGTTCACCCACCATTTCATCATCTGCACCCGCTATTTCCAGGAATGTTGGCAGCAGATCCACCAGCGAGCAGGCGTTTTCAGCAACACCGTTCACAATCCCCGGACCTGCCATGACGAGTGGCACGCGCGCTGAATGCTCAAAAAAGTTCATTTTGTACCAAAGACCGCGCTCGCCCAACATATCACCATGGTCTGCAGTCACGATAACTATAGTATTGTCCAGTTCACCGGTTTCTTCCAGTGTCTGGACCAGTTCACCAATCTTGCTGTCGAAGTAACTCACATTGGCTAGATATGCCCTACGCGCACGGCGAACCTCTTCTTCAGTCAGAGGAACGTAGCTTGCCTCGATACCATCCATTACCCTTCTGGAGAACGGATCCTGCTCCTCTGGGGTGAGCACGAATTCCGGCATGGTAACTTCATCGTCGGAATAGAGGTTCCACCATTCCGGCCTCGCCACATATGGATCATGTGGATGTATAAAGCTTGCAACCATGGCGAAGGGTTCGGTTTTGCCCAGTGTCTTGTCGCGGGCATAGTCAAACAACCAGCGCTTGGCGGCAAAACCCACTTCGTCATCATAGTCTATCTGGAATGTGGCATTTGCCAAACCGCTTTCCTTGACGGTCTGCATATTGTGATACCACTTGTCGATACGCTCATCATGTGCTTCCCAGTCCGGTGTCCAGGCAAAATCAGATGGGTAGATATCCGTGGTCACACGATCCTCAAATCCGTGTTTCTGGTCAGGGCCAACAAAATGCATCTTGCCCGAGAGACATGTGCGATATCCAAGCGCCTTTAGATAATGCGCAAAGGTGGGAACCGTCGCCTTGAATTCCGAAGCGTTGTCATACGCCGCGATCCGCGAAATCAACTGACCGGACATAAAGGAAAATCTTGAGGGTGCACAAAGCGGTGAATTGCAATAAGCCGCCTCAAACCTCATACCACGATCGGAAAGCACGTCCAGATTAGGTGTTTTTGCAACCGGATGGCCGTAACAGCCGGTAAAATGCGGAGCAAGCTGATCAGCCATAATGAGTAAAATATTGGGTTTTGTCATCGCCTTGCAAACCTCCTAATTGACAAGTGTCTCAAATAACATGATCACTAGATTGACTTTTTCAGCCATATGCTTTTGTTTTTTCGCCATATGGAAAAACAAACACGACCCACCTTTAACGAGTTCAGCATCGGGATGCTTCTGCTGAATGGCTTCAATTCGATGGCCATGCACGCCTTTGTAGACCCGTTCCGTTCCGCCAATTATCTCAGGGGCGCCACTCTCTACAAATGGGAGTTCATCACCCTTGAAGGTGGTGCTGTTCAAGCGAGCAACGGGCTCCCGATCTCAAGTTTGAGAAACATCACACAGGCGGATCCGGGTTATGATCTGGTTGTTGTAAATGCAAGCTGGGGTAATGAACAATTCAGACAGCCAAAGCTGCTAAACTGGCTTAGGGAGATGGCCGCAAAGGGAACAACCATGTGTGGGCTGGATACGGGAGCCTTTCCCCTAGCATTTGCAGGTCTGTTAACAGGGCGCAGCGCAGCCGTTCACTACGAACATATCGCTGCATTCAGAGAACTCTTTCCTGAAATAACCATGGGCGAGGAAATGTTCATCATCGATGGAGAACGGTTGACCTGTTGTGGCGGCCTTGCTGCATCAGATCTGGCGCTTGAAATCATACGTTTGCAGCAGGGTTTGGAGCTTGCCAATGCCGCTGGCCGGTACATTTTCCATGAGCGATTACGCGATGGCAATGAGGGACAACTACCCGAAACAACAGAACCGGTAGGATTTTCTGCTCCCAGAAAACTGCGTGAGGCCATTATCCTGATGGAGCGCAATCTGGAACAACCTGTCCCGATTGGCGCTATTGCAGATGAAATTGCCATATCACAGCGCCAACTGGATCGTTTGTTCAAAAAACATACCGGCGTCTCCCCTGTCCGCTATTATCTCGATGTGAGGCTGGACAGGGCTCGTGGTCTTATTACTCAGACCGAGCTCCCTATTCTTAATGTGGCGGTCGCATGCGGGTTCAGTACTAATGCCCAATTCAGCAGAACCTACAAGAAACGTTTTGGTATCGCGCCCAGCCGTGACCGGATTGAGGGACGTGTTCCCTTCCAGTTCCGGTCTTTCCCAAGCCATGCAGGCGTTTAAAGCATTCCTGCGCTACGAACGAGCAAGAGCACTTGAAAAAATCTTCTCCAGCAAGCCCACCAGAAAAGCCGTACTGATCCCAAAACCCAACAAGCCGGTGACAGAAGCCATGGCACCGAAAATCCTGAAATCCGGACCAAGGGTCAAATCGCCGTACCCAACAGTTGTATAGGTCACAAGCGAGAAATAGATTGCATCAGAAAAGCTCTCCAAGGCGCCTAAAGCAATCAAGGAAGCCGCCCACATCCATACCTGCAACGTGTGCGCAAATATGATGCCTGCCAACGCACTGGCGATCAGAATTACCTGGCTTTTCTTGATGAATGGAGCAGCATTCGATCCCTGGAACCATCGCATAGACTTGACCCATCCCATAAGCACAATAAGGTGAACCATCGTGCAGAGGCCGAGCACCAAACTGCCCCAAAATATTTGCGCTAACATCGTTGAAACCTTCTATACATTGTCACATTCATACTGCTAGTGTTGTTTGATACTAAGACTTTGCGGATAAAGGAACTAGGAATGTATAGGCTGCTTCTCATGTCAACAATGTGTTTGGTTCTTGCTGCTTGTAGCGACAGCGAACCAACAGCTGAAACCGAAGCACCAGTCCGCGGATTAAAGACAGTCCTGATTAAGGAGGTTGAACAGACAACCACCCGTCGCTATCCAAGCGTGATTCAACCTGGTTCCATCTCTACTCTGTCGTTTGAGGTGGCAGGCCGGTTGCAGGAGGTGTCTTTGGATGTGGGGCAGCTCATCAAACAAGACGAGGTGATTGCAGCGCTTGATACCCGTTCACTGGAGCTGCAGGTTGAAAGCGCAAAAGCAGCTTTGTTTGAAGCCAGATCACTTGCAAAAAATGCCGCTGAAGACGCGGAAAGAAAAGCTGAACTGCTCGAAAAGAAGATTGTATCTCAGGCCGTTGCAGACCAATCCCGCACAGATGCGGAAACTTCCGCCGCAAGGGTGGTTCAGGCTGAACGTAGCCTCGAGACCGCTGAAGAAAACCTGGACAAGGCTGAGTTGATGGCTCCCTTCGATGGGATCGTGAATTCCGTGGAAGTGCAATCCTTCTCCAATGTCGCGGCGGGCACACCCGTTGCCACGGTTTATGCAGCAGAATCGTTTGAAACCAACTTCTCCGTAAGCTTCGACGTGGTCAGCAGACTGGCCGTCGGAAAAAAAGTGAAGATCCGGCTTGCTGACAGCCCGGAAATCGTCCTCAACGGACATATAAGTGAACTGGGTGCGAGAGCTGATACCGTTTCATCCTTCCCGGTTGTGGCAAAGCTTGATGAAACAGATCCCTCAATCAAAGCGGGAATGGCGGTGGAGATTTCCATCGAATTCACAGTTCCTTCCGGCGAAGGCTTTACCCTGCCCCTCTCCGTTCTGCCATTTGATGGTGAGTTGGACCCGCCAAGAAACCCGAGCGACCCCGGCAAGACACAAGTTTTCGTCTACAATCCAGACAGCAGTACCGTCAGTCGCAGGGATGTGCTTGTGGGAGGTGTAAGGGAAAACTCCATCATCATTATTGACGGTGTGGAATTGGGTGAGCGCGTGGCCTCGGCCGGCGTTTCCTTCCTTCGTGAAGGTCAGAAGGTCAAACTTCTTCCAGATGCACAATAGCGGGAAAAGTTCATGAATTTTCTGACAAGCCTCGGACTTAACAAGTCACGCATGACAATCCTGGTAATGATTGGCCTTATTATTCAGGGCCTGCTGGTGTATGCGGGAATCCCCAAGCGCGAAAACCCTGCCATTACCATCCGCAACGCTATTGTAAGTGCTCAGTTCCCCGGAATGTCTCCTGACCGGATGGAAGAGCTTATTGTGGTTCCAATCGAACGTAAATTGCGAGAGATCGGAGAAATTGAGGACATCGAGTCCCTCATTACCACTGGAAGCACGGTCATTACCGCAACAGCCCATGACTACATTCCAAAAGAGAACCTGGACCAAATCTTCCAGGATATTCGCAACCGAATGGAAGAAGTGGTTGATGAACTGCCCGAAGGCACAAGGGGGCCGCAGGTCAATACCAACTATGGCGATGTGGCTATTGCAACGGTTGCCGTAACCGGTGAAGGATTCACATACGCAGAAATCAAGGATGCTGCTGATGATCTGCGAACCAGTCTTTATACCGTCCCCGGCATTTCAAAAGTCACTTTGTTCGGTGAGCAGGAAGAAAGAATTTGGCTGGAAATCGATTCTCGAAAACTGGCAGCAACGGGCGTTCAACTGCAACAGGTTCTGAGCGACCTTCAATCTCAGAATGTAATTTTGCCAGCCGGTGAACTGGATGCAGATGGCACAACATTGATTCTGGAAGCAAATGGCGATCTGGGAACGGTCGAAGAAATCGGTGACATTTTGACGAAAGTCGACGGTCTTGCCGGATTCATACGCCTCAAAGATCTCATGAACGTAAGGCGGGGCTATGAGGACCCTCAAAACAAACCCGTTTTCTTCAACGGAAAGCCATCGATAATCGTCGGCATTGAAATGGCCGATACAGAAGACATTCAGAAGATCGGCAAATTACTGGAAGACTCAGTAAAGCAATTTGAGCAACAGCAGCCGATCGGCATTTCGTATGCATTCTCCACATTTCAGGAAACTAACGTAACCTCATCCATCAACAACGCACTTTCCAATGTGGTGCAAACCTTTGCAGTTGTTGTGCTTGTGATGCTCGTGTTCCTGGGTTTCAGACCAGCCCTCATCATAGCGTGTATTGTACCGTTTACGGTGATGTTTGCCCTGATGGGAATGTCCTATCTCGGCATAGAACTCCAGCAGATTTCCATCGCCGCAGCCATCATCTCCCTGGGGTTACTCGTCGATAACGGACTGGTTGTGGTGGAAGATATCCAGAAACGAATGGCAAATGGTGAAGAACCAAGATCAGCGGCTCTTGCTGCAGGCCAGCAATTCTTCACGCCTTTAGGGGTCGCCTCTATCACCACTGTTTCGGCCTTTGTCCCAATGCTCATTTTGGATGGTGTTGAAGGTGAATTTGCCTTCTCACTGGGCGCCGTAGTGGGCGTGATGCTTTTGGGTTCCTGGCTAACAGCGCTCTACATCCTGCCTGCCCTGTGTGTCTGGTTTGCCAGCAAAAACACAAATTCAGATGCTGAGAAGAAAGAGAGCTTTCTTGTTCGCGCATATGGCAACATAATCACCAGATCGCTGGTGCTGGCTCCTTTGATTTTGATTGGCGCCTATGGTGCCGTGGTGGCAGCAACAACGCTGTTTTCATACACCAAATCCGAGATGTTCCCACTTGCTGAACGGGCAGAATATTTGATCTATCTGGATATGCCCAAGGGAACCTCCATTACCCGCACAGCTGAAGAAGCAGCTCAAGTGGAAAAATGGTTATTGGATCCCACAGCAAATCCGGAAGTTAAAAACACCACCGTTTTCGTAGGCGATGGTGGGCCGCGTTTTTACCTTGCACTTAATCCGGCTGACACTAACCCGGCCAGCGCATTCATCCTGGTGAATACGGAAACCTTCGAAGGTGCTGTCACAGCTGCAGACCGAGCTTTCGGCTATTTACTGGAAAACCATCCTTCAGCCCGGTTCAAAGTCAAACGCCTTTCTATGGGTGGCGGAGAATCCGGCATCGTGGAAATCAAGATCACAGGACCAGATGCTGAAAAATTGCTGCAATATGCTGAAGATGTGGAAGTGGCCTTTGCCAACGTCCCGGGCATCGTGCAGAACGAAAATGACTGGGGCAACAAAACCCTGAAGATGGTCATCAACATCGCGCAGGATAAAGCACGAGAACTGGGAGTGACCTCGGAAGACATCTCCAACGTAATGGACACATTCTTTTCTGGCACCACCTACTCCACCTATCGTGAAGGTACGGACTCCATTCCGATTGTTGTCCGCGCAGGTGAAAGTTTCAGGGATAGCCTTGAGGATCTTGCAAACTTATCAGTCCCGGCTGGCGGTCAATTGATCTCACTGGATCAGATAGCCACATTCGAGCCACGGCTGGAATACTCTCAGCTGAGGCGTGAAAATCAGGTCAGGCAGATAAAAATCTCCGGCAAGAGTGACACACTCGCTGCCAATGAAGTTGTTTCCCTCATCCAACCTGCACTGGATGCGCTACAATTAGAGGAAAATTACGCTCTAACCATCGGTGGTGAGACGGAAAATTCTTCAGACGTAAACAATCTGCTGCTTGGCGGAATGCCCGCAGCCCTCACAATTATGCTGATAGCGTTGATGTATCAGTTCAACTCAATCCGTAGGGTCTTACTCACATTCATGACCATTCCATTGATAATAATCGGGGCACCACTGGCCTTGATCGTTTCTGATCGTCCCCTTTCTTTCTTCGCAATTTTGGGCATGATTTCATTGGCCGGGATCATCATTAACAATGCGATTGTACTGATCGACCAGATCGATATTGAGCGAAAAACGCTTGATCTCAAAGAAGCAATCGTCGAAGCAGCCAAGAAACGCGTCACCCCTATCCTTCTCACTTCCCTCACAACAATCCTGGGACTGGTACCAATGGCCATTGGTGGAGGAGCCTTGTTCGAACCGATGGCATCCTTGATGATTGGAGGACTCGCCTTTTCCTCACTCCTCACCCTGTTCTTTGTGCCAGGCGGGTATTTCCTATTGTTTGGTGGATATTGGAAAAAGTAGAGATTTCGGCCCACCCAGAAATTGAGCAGGCCGAAGGTTACAAAGAGTAAAACCAATTGGATTGGTTAATGGCAATTAACTTAAAAGAGGCTTTCTACCGTCTTGGCTGCGGCAGTTACCTTGGTAGGCATCATCATTCCAATTGCCACAAACACCAGCTGATAGTAACTGCAGTAAGCCAGGAACTTCTGAAACGGGGTATCTTCATGTTCCTGTTTGAAAGCGTATTGCTTTCTTTTTTTTATTTTTTTCGGCTCCTCAGCCACAGTCGTTAATTTGGTGTAATTTTCTGCAATTTCCAGTCCGAGACCACCCATGTTTTCCTCCATAGGGTTAACTTGCAGATAACAAAATACCCCATACCCATTTAACATTCTCTATCGAAAGACTTTAAAATTTTACAGACTTTAAAAGTTCTTGTTCACACAGGCAGAATCGTTGGCATATCAGTCATTTATTGGTAACCAAAAAAAAGCCCGCTTCAGAAGAAACGGGCTCTCAATCATTCATATGTCAGACGATTATTCGTCGCCTTGTTCTTTCAAAGCAGCTCCAAGAATGTCACCAAGTGATGCACCTGAGTCTGTTGAACCGTATTGTGCAACGGCTTCTTTCTCTTCAGCGATTTCCAGCGCTTTAATCGAAACAGAAACTTTTCTGTTCTTCTTGTCGAACTGAGTTACGCGTGCATCCACTTTCTGACCAACAGAGAAACGCTCAGGGCGTTGCTCATCGCGGTCACGGGAAAGGTCAGAGCGTTTGATGAATGTGGTAAGTTCAGTATCAGCAATTGAAACTTCCAGACCACCGTCTTTAACTTCGAGGACTTCACATGTAACGATACCGTTTTTGCGGATCGCGCCTGAGTCAGCAGCTTCACCAACAGGATCACCACCAAGCTGTTTGACGCCAAGGGAAATACGTTCTTTCTCGATATCAACATCAAGAACAACCGCTTTCACCATGTCACCTTTATTGTAGTCTTCGATCGCTTCTTCACCAGACTTATTCCAGTCAAGATCAGAAAGGTGAACCATGCCGTCCACATCACCGTCCAGGCCAATGAACAGACCAAATTCAGTCTTGTTCTTAACTTCACCCTCAACTTCAGCACCCACAGGGAATTGCTCAGCAAAAGCATTCCATGGATTGTCGAGAGTTTGTTTAAGACCGAGTGAAATACGGCGCTTGGATGGATCCACCTCAAGAACGATAACTTCAACCTCTTGCGAAGTGGAAACGATCTTGCCCGGATGTACGTTTTTCTTGGTCCAGGACATTTCTGAAACGTGGATCAGGCCTTCAATACCAGGCTCGATCTCAACAAACGCACCATAATCAGTGATGTTTGTGATACGACCGGTGATTTTTGCCTCGATTGGGTATTTAGCTTCAATAGCTTCCCAAGGATCGCTTTCAAGCTGCTTCATGCCCAGTGAGATGCGATGTGTGTCCTGATTTACGCGGATAATCTGTACTTTGACAGTTTGTCCAATGTTCAGGATCTCACTTGGATGGTTCACACGGCGCCATGCCATGTCTGTAACGTGAAGAAGACCGTCAATACCGCCCAGATCTACGAATGCACCGTAATCTGTTACGTTTTTAACGACACCTTCTACTACCTGACCTTCGTCAAGGTTCTGAACGATCTCAGAACGCTGTTCCGCACGGCTTTCCTCAAGGATAGAACGGCGTGAAACAACAATGTTGCCACGACGACGATCCATTTTCAGAATCTGGAATGGCTGCGGATTGTTCATCAGTGGTGTCACGTCACGGATAGGACGGATGTCCACTTGTGAGCGTGGCAGGAATGCCATTGCACCATCGAGATCAACTGTGAAGCCACCTTTAACCTGATTGTAGATAACGCCTTCAACGCGTTCGCCTGCATCAAATTGCTTCTCAAGACGAACCCAGCTCTCTTCACGGCGGGCTTTCTCACGGGAAAGAACAGCTTCACCCATCGCGTTTTCAACGCGATCTACATAAACCTCGACTTCATCGCCGATTTTCATGCTGCCGTCACGGCCAGCTGCTCCGAATTCTTTCATTGCTACGCGGCCCTCAACTTTGAGGCCCACATCGATCACAGCGAGATCTTTCTCAAAACCTGTGATTGTGCCTTTGACCACGGCGCCTTCAATAACGTCACGTGTTTCAAACGACTGTTCCAGAAGAGCTTCAAACTCTTCCATCATTGCACTTGCTGTCATGGATACTCCTGATCGGGAGGGATATTTCTAATTCCAGTCCCGAAAGCGCTACGGGTTAGTGTTTCATCAATATCCAATCGGTTTCCGTGGGCAACGTGCTGTTGCCAATTTTGTAGCGCGAAGGAAATGGATTGGATCGCTTAACCAGGCAAACTTTGCTTCACAAGAGCAAGAGCTGTCTGGAATGCAGTCTCTATACTCATTTCTGACGTATCAATCAAGTGGGCATCTTCAGCTGGTTTCAGAGGACTGTCGCTGCGGCTCATATCACGTTGATCACGCCTGATAATGTCTTCCAAGATCTGTTCGTACTCACCGTCTCCACCCTTTTCAGTGGTTTCTGTGCTTCGACGCCTTGCTCTTACTTCGGCAGATGCTGTGACATAGAGTTTTACAGGCGCATCAGGACAAACAATTGTTCCGATATCCCGCCCATCCAAGACGGCACCCGGAGACTTTTCAGAGAACTTACGTTGCAATGCAACCAGCGCCTCACGAAGTTCACCCATCACCGCAATCTTGGAGGCAGCCTCACCTACGTCGTGTGCGGACAAAGTTTCCCTGTCAAGATTTGAAAGGTCCAATTGGCTGACCACTTCAAGAGCACGCGCTTCGTCGTCTAATTCCACATTTTGCTGCAGTAAGGCATAGGCCACAGCCCGGTAGGTCAAACCGGTATCCAGATGATGAAAGCCCAGGTGTTCTGCCAATCGACGAGCAAGAGTACCTTTCCCCGATGCAGCAGGACCATCGATTGCAATCACATTATGCAATCCGCCCTCCCATATTGTTCATCAGCTGCACAAATCCTGGAAAGCTTGTTTCCATAACGCTGCCATCATCGACGCTGACCGGTTTTTCACTTGCCATGCCCATTACGAGAAAACTCATGGCAATCCGGTGGTCGAGATGTGTAGAAACAGTTTCTCCACCATAACCTGCTCCGTCAGGCCGACCGTTCACTTTGAGCCAATCCGGCCCTTCCTCGCAATCAACTCCGTTTGCTTGAAGTCCGTGTGCCATTACTGCAAGTCGGTCAGATTCCTTGACCCGCAACTCATGCAGGCCCGGCATATGGGTTTGTCCGTTCGCAAAGGAAGCGGCAACACTCAACACCGGATATTCATCAATCATTGAGGCTGCCCGTTCAGCTGGAACCGTAATACCTTTCAGTTCAGAGCTTTTTACAACCAGATCACCGATATCCTCACCGCCGGATTTTCTCCGATTGGTAATTTCAATATCGCCACCCATTTCCTGCAGTGTAATGATCAAACCGGTCCGCGCTTCATTCAACAAAACATCCGGCATTGTAATTTCGCTATCACCGACAATAAGTGCAGCTACAATGGGAAAAGCCGCTGAGGATGGGTCAGCAGGCACTGTCACGTCCTGTCCCAATAGCTTGCCCTGCCCTTCAACAGAAATTTTTCGGGAGCCATCTGCTGCCACTTCCACATCAATTTCCGCACCAAATCCCTTGAACATCCGTTCAGTGTGATCGCGGGTAAGATGCGGCTCAACGACAGTGGTGATGCCAGGTGCGTTTAATCCGGCAAACAAGACTGCAGATTTCACCTGAGCGGATGGAACCGGCACATGGTATTCAATTGGTGCAACCTGCCAGGCACCTCTTAATGTGATCGGAAGCCTCCCATCACCATTTTCAGCCAATACCTGAACACCCATTTCCCTGAGTGGATTCAAAACCCTATTCATGGGACGTGAAGAAAGCGAGCTGTCACCCGTGAAGGTCGTAGGAAAGTCATAGGCGCCAAAGAGCCCCATACAAAGACGGCACCCGGTTCCTGAATTTCCAAAATCAAAAGCCGTTTCCGGTTCAAGAAGCAACCCGTTTCCGGTTCCCCTGACAATCCAGTCATCACCATCTTGATAGGTAAGCGCGCCCGCTGCTTCCATCACACGTTTGGTGTTGATCACATCTTCGCCTTCGAGCAATCCCCTTATGCGCGTTTCACCGCTTGCAAGTCCACCCAGCATCAAGGCTCTATGGGAAATTGATTTATCTCCCGGGACACGACATGTTCCAGTCAGCGGATTTGATTTAGATGAACATACGGGGTTTTGGCCCTGGGCCTCGGACATTTGAAAACTCACAAATTCGATATTTTTGGCCTGCTTATCACAAGCCTTTTCAACCGTATAGCGATTTCCAAACAAATGCTTTTGACAAGTGACGTTTTCGAAGCTATCAAACGCCAAATTTCACGAAATGAGGTGTATTGTGGCCAAGGCTGAATTGGGTACCAAAAGAGTATGTCCTGAAACAGGTAAAAAGTTTTACGATCTCGACAAGGATCCGATCGTTTCTCCTTATACAGGAAAAGAGTACGAACTATCTTTCTTTGAGGGAGAGGCAAACATCACTGCTCCCAAACCAGAGGACACAGCTGCTCCGAAAGAAGAGGCTGCTGCTGCAGCAACATCTGAAGAAGAGGAAACAGACGTGGAGCTGGACGATGATGCACCGGAAATCATCAGTCTTGAGGACGCGGACGAGGATTCCGATGACGATGTGGATGGTGATGAAATCCCTGATATTCCAGACATTCCGGAAATCGACGTGGATGAAGACGACGATGTTTCCGAAGATGACACATTCCTCGAAGACGATGACGAAGATGATGATTTGTCTGATGTGATTGTCCGCAGTGATGACGGTGACGACGAAAGCTAGAAATTTTTCTAACAAATTTCTTGCCATTCTGTTGGTCGCTGGATAAACAACACGAACTATGCAGCCCATGGGCTGCATTACTCCGGTCGAACTAAAATGTTTCGGCAATTAAAACGGGGCTATAGCTCAGTCGGGAGAGCGCTTGCATGGCATGCAAGAGGTCAGCGGTTCGATTCCGCTTAGCTCCACCATTAATGCAACACATATGTGTGTGTATTAGGCCTCTTTGTGTGCAGTTGGCCGCATCGATAAGCAATGATAAGGGGCCCCGGATTTGATTATTTGTCATGTAGAGACACCAATCTATCACTCGTTGCTTTTAATTCGGAAATCTCCAAATATTGCCTGAGATGAGAGACTTCATGAAATTATTGAAAAAAATCCGATTTCCGAAATTAGGTCAACAATCTCCACCGGAACAATTTAGCGAGTACGAAACAAGTTACCCAATACTCCAGAATGCTGTTGATGCTCTACCGGGTTGGAACCATGCATTTCCGCCAGAAATGGGAATATCAGCTGGTCACTCCGCGCTTTCAAAAGACACGCGCATCCAATGGTTGATAGACGAACTGGGCACGCTCGAAAACATGCAGGTCCTCGAACTCGGCCCCCTGGAAGGCTGGCACACCCGAATGTTGCAGAATGCGGGTGCAAAGCTGATTGATGCAGTAGAAGCACACAAGACTGCCTTCATGCGCTGCCTCGTTGTGAAAAATGCCTGTCACCTCAACCGTGCACAATTCCATCTTGGTGACTTTATCAAATGGATGGAGAACCCGCCCCGCAAGTATGACCTGGTCGTTGCGTCAGGGGTGCTGTATCATATGAAAGATCCCCTCAACCTCCTGGAACTGATGTCAAAAAATGCCGACACGGTCTTCCTTTGGACGCACTATTTCAGTGATGAGGAGATGCCGATTGATGATTCAAGACGCACAGCGATTATGAACAATGTTGTTGTTTCCGAGTTTCACGGCGAAAAAATCAGAATGTACCCTCGTAGCTACTACAATGCCTGGGAACTCCAGAATTTCTGCGGAGGTCCAGAAGATCTACATTACTGGATTGAAAAGGAAGATATCCTCAAAGCGCTCAGAGCATTAGGGTATAACCAGATTGATGTGGATCAGGAAATGCCTGATCACCCCAACGGACCTTCATTTTGTGTATTAGCAAGACGCAATCAAGACTGATTACCCACGAACCATCCTCATCAACACCTCATCTTTCTTGATGAAATGGTGGAAAAGTGCAGCGCTTAGATGGATGAGCACCAAAGCGGCGACAAACAAACCCATATAATGGTGCACTTCAAGCAACATATTACCTAATTCCCTATCCTTTTCAGCAATTCTCGGCAGATGTGTGATACCGAAAAACGGGATTTTTGCCACGCCCCAAGCATTGGTTGCGTACCAACCTAAAATGGGTTGCACCACAAGCATAGTGTAAAGCAGGCCATGAACGACGCGTGCGGCCATTTGTTGGAATCCTGGGTCACCCGTGTGTTTTGGAATTGGTGACGGTGAAATCCATTTTAGAATGAACCTGAGAACCACCAGAATTAGCAGGAGAAAACCGGTCGCCCTATGATAATCGTAGTGCGGCCCAACCTTAAAACCGTTACCCATCAAAATGCCCACAATTATCACGTAAAGCATCATGGCAGCCATCAGCCAATGAATGATCCGCATCGGAAGTGCGTATCCCCTCCTTTGAATTTGATCGCTTTCAGGGTTGTTCAATGCTGTGTCCGACATAAAATCCTCCAACGTTACTAAAAACTATAGGCGACGAAGATGAAGGGTCAATGATCTGGCCTTCAAGGTTTTGTAATCCAGCGTTGATTTAAGGGCGAAAGAACAGCCTTCGGCAAATCCCGATAAGGTATCTGAGCGGGCACACTTAATAGTGCGATTGAAAGCGCAACCAAATAACCCAACCACCATTGAAAATACGGTTCTTTTGCAATCTCCAAATCAACGGCAGTGACCGCCATAAGCACAAAAAACCCGCTAAATGCAGCCAGTTTGGGGCTTTGCAGTAGCATGAATACCAAAGGTGGAACGGCAACCATCAGGTCATAGCTGATATGTTTTGGGTTTATGAACACCGCAAGTATGAAAAGTGCAGAAAATTGCTTTGCCACATTCATCCCCGGTGCACGCTGAATGAACAAAATGAACAAAACGCCAATACATAAGAGCTGCAAAAACAACCCTATGAAGGACGAAAGCCCAAATGATGTTAAATAGCTGAACAGCGTAATGCCAAAAATCTCTGAATCATAACGATCCACTTTCAGCGCATGAACAAACTGGGAAAACAGCTCTGGATAGAAAACAGCATTGATTGCGAAAAAGCCGGCTGTAGATATCAAACTAGCTAGAATAAATGATAAGAAATTCCTTTTAAACCAGATAAATATCAGAAATTCTAAATAAAATGGTTTAACTAGAGAAATAGCAATAATTACGAGCACAAACGTACTGATTGAAACTTTATCCATCCAATAGGCAAGTGCAATACCCGCTGCAACAAAATATAACAAGGGCGCTATATTGCCGGTAAAAAGCGTGATGTAGCCATGGCTTCCAAAGACGTATAGAAGCGCTAAAATCGCGACTGCCCATTGAACAATTGTCCTGCAAAAGAAAACAGGTATGGACAGCCAGAATGCGCCAATAATTGAAAAATAAAGCGTTTTGTAGGTGTCTGTGTCCCCTATCAAGTGTAAGAGCGGAATGGATGAAGGGGGGTAAATATATCGAAGGCTTTCCCGTTCAAAATAAGGGCTACCACTCTCCGAAAGCGCATTTTTTGCTGTCAGATAAACATTAAAGTCCCACAAATTCAGCTTTTCGCGACTAAGTGCCATCAAAAAGAGAGCAAAGAAGGAAATCGAAACAGACACCCAGACCGTATATTTTGGTTCAAAACTGCGGTTTAGAAACTGTAGCACTGTATTGGATTTCAATTTTTCCCAACCCTGGCTGGATTACGGAATGACCAGATCTTGTTGAGGCCAAAAGTGATCGCAATTAGGATCACAGTGGTTATGACCTGTGCAACCAGATAGGGAAGAAGCAGGTAATCGACGAAGACTTTCATCATAACAAAATTGGAAATCATCGCCAGACCAGCAACGGCAAAAAACTTCGGCATGGTAGTTGAATGCGGCAAATCTGAATTGAAAGTGTAATTGCGGTTCAAAACATAGCTCACAAGAGCCCCAAGCGCTGCACCAGCAACAGAACCAGCTACCGCATCTGCATCAAAAGCCTCAACCAAAGTGATAAGCAACGCGTAGTGTGAAAGCGTTGCAATCACCCCTACCCCAAGGAACAAGATGATCTGTTTCAGATTTTCCATCTCAATTGGTCTTTTCCCTGAATGAGTTATCTACCTCTGTAGGTATCCCGTTTACCTCATTAAACCCCAGTCTTTCCTTAACCAGGAAAAGCGGCCGCTGCTTTACTTCTGCTGACACCCTCCCCAGATATTCACCGATTATCCCAAGCCCGATGAGTTGTATTCCTGAGAAAAAGCAGACTGCGACCATAAGAGAGGCATAACCGGGAACATCCACTCCGAATGTTATGGTCTTGAAGATCGTATACAATCCGTATGCCAGTGAAGGAACAGCCAGCGCCAGCCCAAGGTAAGTCCATATTTTCAGGGGAATTGAACCAAACGATGTGATTGCGCTCACACCAAACGAGAACAGTTTAACCAACCCGAACTTAGATGAACCCGTTTCGCGGTGAACCACATCAAAAGGCACAGCAATACGACTGAAACCAACCCATGCATAAAGACCCTTTGTAAACCGCTCCCTTTCGTTGAGCTGTTTCATGGCTTCAACAACCTTGCGATCCATCAAAAGGAAGTCTCCAAGCCCCTCCATCAGCTTCACATCACTAAGATGAGAAAATACCTTGTAGAATGCTTTCGTCAGACTGCTACGAACAAATCCATCAGAATTGCGGCTTCGCCGTGCACCATAAACGATATCAATCCCGCTCTCCCATTGTTTCACAAAATCTGCGATGAGTTCCGGGGGATGTTGCAAGTCCGCATCAATCTGAATAATAGCTTTGCCTTGAGCATGTTGCATGCCCGCGTTCAACGCTGCTTCTTTTCCGAAATTTCGACTTAGTTGGATAAGTTTGACCTCGGGATACTCAGCCCTGCATTTCTTGACCTTTGAAACTGTATTGTCTGTGCTGCCATCATCAACAAAAATCACTTCGAAACTTTTATCTAACGTTTCCAGTGTTTTATAGAGACTGTTCAACAATGACAGGATATTGTTTTCTTCATTGTGGGCAGGAACAACAACAGACAGAGTGGGAGATGGAGTGATGAGCAGCTTTGAGAATTCTGGGTCAGGAAGATAATTCATACATTCTAGCCAATTTTTTAGCAGATTTTGCATCTACAGTTCCGGGTCGGGTAGTATGTTATCCGAACTTGCAGGCGAAAAAACAAGTTAGATTTCCGTTTCGGTGTTCAAACTTACATGATCACTGTTACGGCAATCAGGGGGGCAACTTTGAAACGTTTCACTTTATGCGCAGATGATTTTGGCCTTAATGGTGGCATTAATCAGGCAATCATAGAGCTTGTTCGCAAAAAACGAATAAATGCAATCAGTTGTATGAGCATATTTGCCGGCAACAAGAAATCAGCTACCCAACTGGCCAAAGCTGTCCACAAAAACAGCAATGCTCAGATCGGATTACATCTGACTCTGTCTGAATACTCACCCCTATCTGAGATGCCAGATTTTGCTCCCAATGGTTTCCCGTCCATAAAAACCATCCTCGTCAAAAGCCATTTACGGCGGTTGAACAAGCAGGAACTTGAAAAGGAAATCACTGCACAAATAGACAGTTTCCAAGAGCTTTTCGGCTTTGCGCCAGATTTCATCGATGGCCATCAGCATGTTCATGTTTTGCCGGTAATCAGAAAAATGATCCTTGAAATAGCTGTTGAAAGATTGGCGCCCGGCGGTTGGGTTCGTTCTTGCCACCAGGCCATTTCCAGCTCAATTAAGACCGGCACCGCACTTTCGCGTACCCTTCTCATTTCACGATTGTCTTCGCAACTACAAAGACATCTGATCGCAAATAACATTGATACAAACCATCACTTCTGGGGCATCAACGAATTTGATCCCATCAGTGATTACCGCGGGTTATTTCAAAAATGGCTCGAGGCGGCTGCAAAAACTGATGGCCCTGTTGTATTCATGTGCCATCCCGGACAGGTGGACTATGGCATTGATCTTCCCGAAGATCCCATCGCGCTGCACCGACCAAACGAATACACCTATTTCAGTTCTCCGGAATTTTTGGAGGATCTGTCTGCTCACGGCTTTGAACTTTAAGCGCTTCCCTGATCATTGAGCATTGAAAATGCCCACACCTCCATTAGTTGATCTTTCACCTAACGACTTTGGAGATAACCTTAATGATCCGCGCTTCCATAACCCTACTGCTTTCTTTTTTCACAGCTTTTATGTTCACAACCTTCACTGCAACTGCAGCAAATCTCAAGCTGGAAGAGTTTTTTAAAGGTAAAACCTACGCCTATGGAAAGTTCGCAGCAATAAACGGTAAGAAGCGTGAGTTTCGGGTAGATCTGAACGGCAAGTGGAACGGTAAAACACTGACGCTCCGGGAAGACTTCTTTTACACCGATGGTGAAAGGGACACAAAGACCTGGCGCTTTACCAAGACTAGTAAGAACACCTATTCCGGCACCAGGGAAGATGTAAAGGGCGCTACGACGGTCAAAGTTCGCGGAAACAAAGCAACATTCAGCTATGTGGTGGATCTGGACAATGGACCAAAAGAAAATCTGGTGAGATTCAATGATACCCTGATCCTGACAAAGGATGGCACACTGAAAAACACCGCAAGAGTTTCAAAATTTGGTATCGGGGTAGCGCGCGTGGTCGTAAACTTTGCGCAAACGAAGGAAAAAGCGTTAGCAATCAAACCTTGAACGGATGAATGCGACGATCAGATTTCATCCATATTGACGTAGGTGACGCCCATTCTTGTGCCCTTACGCCAAGCCTGACGTACTTTAAATGCTTCTTTGACAGCAGGTGTTTTCACATCAAACTCGTCAGGAAGAGTTGCATTTTTCGGGACATCAAGTTGCATTCCAGTATTGGAAACATCTTTGATCACACAATGACAATAAAATTCGTTATTTTTAGAAACCGCGCCAGAAAATGTGGCTTTCACCCGTTCAGCAATCCGCTTTTCAGCCTGAACTTTTTGCGCCCGTAGTTGAATTTCGCTTTGAGAACTCTGTAACATAAATCTCTCATCAACATAATTACCCTTGAATTAAGACTTAGCTGGATTGTTTTAATAATCCATTAATCCTCTATGACCGCAGCATGCAATTTGTTGCCATCCAGATCCCGTCCATATGCACCGAAATACCCTTCACTGTAATCGCGTGGTCCGGGCGCACCTTCATCACTGCCACCCATCCGTAAAATGCTGGAATGAAACGCTGAAACAGCTTCCCTGTTTTCCGCAGAAAAGATCACTTGTGTTCCGTTCCCATAGGTTGCTGGCTGCTTATTGTAGGGGCTGACCACCCAGAAACAGATTTCACCATTTTTGCCAGCATAACCCAGTTCCTGCTCAATGCTCACCTGGCGGGACATGCCAATCGTTGCCAAAACTTCATCATAAAACTTGCCGGCAGCCTCAAGATCATTACTTCCGACACACACACTGGACAACATTTCCGCTTTCTCCTTGCCAAATCATCATTTCAACCATAAATGGAGATCCAAAGCAGTAAAAGCGAGATTGCTATGAAAATCGGAATTTTGCAGACAGGAATCGTTCCGGAAAATCTGGCTGACGCACATGGTCAGTATCCACATATGTTTGGCCAGTTCCTGGCAGGACACGGGTTCGAGTATGAGATTTTCAGCGTGGTCGAAGAGGTTTTCCCGGTAAGTGTCAACGACTGCGACGGATGGCTGATCACCGGTTCCAAACATGCAGCCTATGAAGATCATGCATGGATCCCACCATTAGAAGAGTTTATCCGTGAAGCTTATGCCAAAGGCATTCCCATGTGTGGCATCTGTTTCGGGCATCAGATCATGGCCCAGGCACTGGGCGGAACTGTGGAGTGGTTCGGCGGTGAATGGGGTGTCGGAAACCGCGAATACACGCACAATGACGGGTCAAAAAGCACATTGCTTGCCATGCACCAGGATCAAGTGATCGAAAGACCTCCAGAAGCCAAAGTTACGATTACCGCTGACTATTGTAAAAATGCTGGTTTTGCCTATTCCGGCAAGGCCATCAGCATTCAGGCCCATCCGGAATTTACCGCACCGTTCATGAAAGACCTCATCAACGAGCGAATAGGAACCGTGGTTCCAGAAGATCAGGCTTTAGAAGCTTTGACCACTCTGGAACAGGAAAACGACGCTTCGAAATTTGCCGTTCAAATAGCGGAATTCTTCAAAGCAGCCTGATTAGCCTAAGAGCAATCTAGGCAGGAACAACACGATCCCCGGGAATGCCACCAATCCGGCGATTGTAAGCGCGTCAGCTACGAAGAACGGTGAAGCACCGCGGAAAACATCTTGCACACTGATATCTTCGCGTACACCGGCCACCACAAAGCAGTTTAGGCCAATCGGTGGTGTTATCAGACAGAGCTCCGCCATCTTGACCACCAATATTCCAAACCATATGGCGCATTCCGCACCAGACAAACCAAATGCGCTGTCAGCTGCTGAAACAGATTCACCACCGTTAAGAGCCATCACAGCCGGATATACAACTGGAAGCGTGAGCAGAAGCATGCCAATCGCATCCATGAACATCCCGAGGATTGCATAGGCAAGCAGGATACAAATTAAAATGACCAGCGGGCTGAACGTCAGCGATGTGATCCAATCCGCAAATGCGTTTGGAAGATCAGCAAACCCGAGGAACCTCACATAGATCAAAACACCCCAAATGATTGTGAAAATCATGACGGAGAGCTTTGCACTTTCAATGAGAGCCTCTTTGAGCTGGCCCCACTTCATACCTTTGATCATGGCAATACAGAACACCACGAATGCACCAAGCGCACCACCCTCAGTCGGCGTACCCCAGCTGTCACCACCAAACGGATTGTAGATGAATGAGATGATGATCAGGACAACGAACACGATCGGAAATGTGGGTGGCAGGGATACCAGACGATCTTTCCAGGAATATCCGCCAACAGGTGGACCAAAGTTACGGATAACAAGCGCCATAACCACAATCAGCCCGCCATAGATCACCGCAGAGAAAGCACCTGGTAAGAAGCCCGCGAGTAGCAATCTCCCCACATCCTGCTCCACAATGATTGCATAAATCACAAGAATTGCGGATGGCGGGATCAGAGAGGCAAGCGTTCCACCTGCAGCCACCACACCGGCAGCAAATCGTTTGTCATAGCCAACCTTTAACATCTCGGGAATGGCAATCCTGGCAAACACAGCAGATGTGGCCACAGAAGCACCGGACACAGCCGCAAATCCGGCCGTAGCAAAAACAGTCGAAACCGCGAGACCACCCGGCAACCATCCCACCCATCGTTTGGCAGCTTCAAAGAGTGCTTTGGTCAAACCAGCATGGTAGGCAAGATATCCAATGAGAATGAAGGTAGGGATTAGCGACAATGCATTTGTGGTGATTTTTGAGTGCGGCACCTGCCCTGCGGTTTTTGTAGCGACGGTAAGTGCCCAGATAAATGCGCTCGGGTCATATCCCTTTTTGGACCAGAAAATCCAGATCAGTCCGATCAATCCGGCCAGGCCGGCGGCAAACGCCACACGCATGCCCAGGACAACCATGACCAGAAGTCCACAGGAGACGAGGATGCCAATTTCAATCGGTTCCATCAGTTGATCTCCTTATCAACTTCAGCGCCGGAAACAGATTGAGCCTCTTCCGCAGCTTGTTCAGCAGCACTCTTCGGCAACGGCAACCCCACAGGACTAAGCTCACCGGATTTGAAGGCACGCGCGTAACCAATCAGCTGCCACACGAGGCGGATGCAAATAACTGAAAAGGAAACCGGCACCAGCAATTTTGCGGGCCACAGGGGTATATTGAGATCAACGGAGCTATCGTTACTCCACAATGGGGCATCCCAATTGAAGGCTCTGAGAAAATGCTCGAATGAACCCCAGACAAGAAGAACCATAAGGACGAGCATGAAAAACACAGTGATAAATTCAGCAAGCCAGAGCATCCGCCCCTTGAGCCTGCCCACAAGGATATCCATGCGGATATGACCACCTTCGCGCTGGGTGTATGAAATACCCAGGAATGCGATTATCGGAAGCACCTGCTCGATAAAGTCCACATATCCCGGCAATGGTTGGTCAATTGTATTTCGTCCCCCCACAGAGACAACCGCCAGTATCATGAGCGAAAAAATCGCAAACCCACTCAGCAGGCACATGAACTTTTCCAGTTTCTCTAACGTGCGATCTACTGAACTGTAACTAGAATTGTCCTCAAGGACGGATGATGATCCGGCCATTGAATATCCCCTGAATTATTTTAGAAAGAACCTGCCCCGGTAAGGGGCAGGCATAATTGTCATCGTGGCTTATTTGCCGAGCGTATCTGTGACCAGTTTGTACAACTCTTCACCTGGAACACCGGCGGCCTTCATATCAGCAAGCCATTTTTCACGAACCGGCACAGCAGCTTTTTCGCGGAAAGCTGAAATCTGTTCATCGGTGAAATCAACTTTCTGCACGCCCTTTTCTGCCAATACGCCTTCCCACTTCTCAAGTAGCTTTGCGTAATTGTCGAGGTAGTGCTGGATCGCTTCGTCTTTGGAGCCATCAAGAGCAGCACGATGCTCGTCAGAAAGAGCATTGTATGCATCAGTATTCACCACAACAGGGCAGTTCACAGTTCCTGGGTTGAGGTTAGACGTCCACCATTTGGCGATATCGATTGTGCGGAAAGCCAGATGCGCGTGCTGGGCAAATGCAACTGAATCCACAACACCTGATTCAAGTGCTGTATATGCTTCTGTAGCGGTCACTGAAGTAGGTGTGGAACCAACTGTCTTGAATGCGTTACCAAGACCACCGGTTGCTCGAATACGCATGCCATTGAAGTCATCCAGTGATTTCGGCGCATCACCTACACCGGCCACATTGTACTGAGGCATTGGTGAAGTCATAAACGGAATAGCATTCCAACGAGCAAGGTCCTTTTTAACAGCTGGATGGTTATAGACAGCGGTTGCAACCTTCACTTCTTCTTCCAGTGTGGAAACACCGAGGAATGGCAATTCCAACACGGTGATGGTCGGGTTTTTATCGCGGTGATAACCAGCACAGAACTGCGCCATTTCAAAAGCACCGATGGAAATACCATCAAGGTTCTCACGGTTCTTGGATAGACCACCGTAAGAAATGTTGATTTTGAAATCGCCATTGGTTTTCTTGTCAACAAGCTCAGCAAGCTTTTCAACATGCTCTGTAAAAGCACGACGCTTACCCCAAAGTGAAACGTTCCAAGTTGTTGAAGCTGCAAAAGCCTCAAGGCCACTCACAGAAATTGCGGCGGCTGTAAGAAGTGCAAGTTTTGTGTATTTTTTAAACATGAAATCTCCTCCCGAGTGAATTTCACGGAAAATCTAACACTTTGCCTGTCAAAATCAAATCGGCAAAATTCTGCCAATAGAAGAAATTTCAGTCACCTGAAATCACGACGGTTGATTCCATATTTCTTCATTTTCGCGTTTAGCGTCCGCCTCGGCAAATCAAGCTCCACCAAAGCAGAGGCTATATCCCCGCTGTGTTTGGCAAGAGCTGATACAATCACCTGTTTTTCATACTCATCAATCCGGTCATTGAGCGGACCAGCTTCAGTCGAGTTATCTGCAACGACACTGGCAGGTGCGGCCTCGGAACGGCTGGTATCAACCACGGGAATGGCTCTCGACTTTAAAACTTCCAGCCGCCGTGCTTGTGCATTTCGAATTACCTGTAGAAGGTTTTCAGGCGAGAATGGCTTTGTAAGAAACTCAAAAGCTCCTTTTTTCATCGCCTCGACGGCGAGTGGAATATCCCCATGTCCAGTAATGAGCACAACAGGAATTTCCTTGTCCCGCGTCTGAATGTGACGCATCAGCGTCATGCCATCGAGTTCCGGCATTCTGATGTCAGAAACCACTACGCAAGCTTCACCCTGCCTTATTGTTTTCAGGAGCAATACGGGATCGGCAAACGCTTTCACCTTGAGACCGGACAAGGTAAGCCATTGAACCGTGGATTGCACCATACCCCGGTCATCATCGACAAAGTAGACCTTGCATTCGTCAGTTTCTTGTTGAAGCGAATGATTACCCATCTTCGAGCTCCAGCTCTTTGGAAACTGATGACTTGGTTTCATCCGCTAATGGCAGATCCACAATGAAACTTGCGCCACCCTCAGCTCTGTTTTCGCAACGTATCTTGCCGCTCGCTTCATCTGTAATCGCATAACATAGCGCCAATCCTAGCCCTACGCCCTTCCCCACATCCTTGGTGGTAAAAAACGGATCAAAAAGCTGATCAATGATTTCCGGCGGGACACCGGACCCATTGTCGCTCACTGTCAACATAACACGGTCTTCAACCGTTTTCGTTTGGATATGAATTTCCGCATTCTCAGCAGTTTCACTGGCCTGCATTGCATTCTTGATCAGATTTCCGATCAGTTGCTCAAACCGCACGCGGCTGCCACGCACGGGAACAGGTTCTTCAGCCAAATCGAGATCCAGTTTTATCTCCAGCATCCCCAGTTCCGGTCGGTTCTGACCGGCAATAGTATTAACGACCTCATTCAGATTGACCGGTACAGGTTGCGAAACCGGTTTCCGGGAAAAAATCAACAAATCAGACGTGATCGAGCCAAGCCTTTCAGTCATCAGCTTGATCTGATGGAACACATCCTTGGCTTCCGGCAAGCGCTTCTCCTTGATGAGCAACTCTCCACTGGAAGTGAAGGTTCTGATCGCCGAAACCGGTTGATTGACCTCATGCACAATCGCTGCAGACATTTGACCAAGGGCCGCTAACCGGCTTGACTGAATGAGCTCAGCCTGAGTCTCACGCAACTGGATTTCTGTGCGTTTCCGCTCGGAGATTTCCTTTTCAAGTCGAATATTGGCCTCTTTGACCCGTTCTGCCTCAGTAGCAGTTACCTGCAGCTTTGTTCGCTCAATGCGGGCTCTGACGTAAAGCAAAGCAATTGCAAGTATGCCGAACAACAAGAGTGTAATACCGGCAAACACATATGATGAGCTGCGTACGGAAGCGAGCGGCGTCAGATAATGCATCCTCCAGCCAGGAGCCGCTGTATCAACGGTTGAAACCGCAAAGTCATCACCGCCCAGACTAATCCGACCTTCAAACAGCGCGTTATCTGCCCTGAAGTCCAAAGGTTCGAGTTCAAAGTTCGAGAACTTTCGTGTCTCCTTCATTTCAGAGATGCGTTCTGGGGAAACCGCGCGGGTCATCTTGTAAAGGTGGGCTTCATTACTCGCTAAAACCACAATGCCATCTTCATTGGTAATCAAAACCGTTTCACCACCGCTGCGCCAGTCTTCCAGCAACTTTATGAATTCCACCTTGGAAACGGCCACACCAATCGGTTGTCCATTGTCGATCACCGCTTCGGACAGGAAATATCCCGGTCGGCCGGTAGTCACTCCGACTGCAAAGAAATCAGCATTGCCGGTTTTGATCGCATCGGAATAGTATTTGCGAAACCTGTAATTGTTACCCACAAAGCTCTCGTCAGTGGCATAATTACTGGCAGCAATCGTGGTGCCGTCTGCATCCAGAATGTAAAGAGCTGCACTTCCCGCTGAATCGCTTACACTCTCAAGATATTTGTTGTACGCCTCGATATCTGTCGTCCCGTTTATCAAATCACGGGTATGGGGATGCATCACCATAACTCTGGGCAAATGCGACACACGGGCAAGCGTGGAACGCAGTGTCGCCTGATAAAGAGACAGGCGTTCAGCTGATGTGACAAGTGCAGATTTTTCAAATCGTTCATACCCGAATTGATAGGCGCTCCAGGTTCCAAGCCCCGCTATCAACAAGAACAAGCTAATCGGAAAAAATCGCATTTGATAACATCAACCTTGTTTCGTAATATCCCTGTAGCAAACAGAAATTTTGGTCGACAAGGATATCATGGCGTCTGCACTAATCAATACATCGCTGAAAGATGACATATTCCGTATCACTTTAGACCACTACGAGCGTAGAAATGCACTTTCGCTTGCAATGCTCGAGGAAATCAATAAAGCACTGGATGCTGCGCGCGACAATGGCGCCAGAGCAATCGTCATCGGGGCAACCGGAAATATATTTTGCCCAGGCCATGATTTGAAGGAAATGACCGCGGCTCGCAGCAATGAGGATCGTGGAAGAGCCTTCTTTGAAAAGACCATGTCTCTATGCTCCAAGGTGATGCAGAACATCGTAAATCACCCCCTACCCGTCATTGCAGAGGTAAATGGGGTGGCAACTGCCGCCGGATGCCAGTTGGTCGCAAGCTGTGATCTGGCAGTGGCGAGCGTGCATTCCCAATTTGCCACGCCTGGCGTCAATATCGGCTTGTTTTGCTCGACCCCTATGGTCGCCCTTTCACGAAACGTCACCAACAAGCAGGCGATGGAGATGCTCTTAACTGGTGAAAGCATTTCTGCACAAAAAGCCTCTGAAATTGGACTGATCAACTACAGCGTAGCTGAAAACGAATTGGAAAACACCACACGTAAGCTAACTGACGCCATCACATCAAAATCAGCCATGACACTGAAAATCGGTAAGCAGGCCTACTATAAACAGGCGGAAATGCCACTCGCTCAGGCCTATGAATACTGTGCAGGCGTTATGGTCGAAAACATGTTGAAGCGTGATGCAGAGGAAGGTATCAACGCATTTATCGAAAAACGCACTCCCGAATGGCAGGATGAATAAGTCAGGCTAATATAACAAGCCTGCTATCCGTCCACAGAACGACGGGCAAAACCGCTTCAGGCCTAAAGTGTGAGTGCAACTGGGAGGAAATTTTCGGTGACAAATATATACAATCAGGACCTTAATCAAAATCCGGCCAATCATCAGCCGCTTACACCGCTCACCTTTCTGGAAAGAGCAGCGAGCACATTTCCTGAACACACAGCAATTGTTCATGGCAGCCTGAAGCGCACTTATTCCGAGTTTTATGCCCGCTCCCGTAAACTGGCATCTGTACTGACCCGAAATCAGATTAGCGTCGGTGATACGGTTTCCGTGATACTGGCCAACACCCCACCGATGCTGGAAGCCCACTATGCTGTTCCCATGACCGGTGCAGTGCTTCATTCCATGAATACACGACTGGACGCCAAAATTATCGCGTTTCAGCTGGATCACAGTGAAAGCAAAATTGTCATCGTTGATCGTGAATTCTCCCCAACCATGAAAGAAGCCCTCGAAATTGCCAGCGTTTCCCCGCAGGTAGTTTTATATGATGACCCCGAATATGATGGGGATGGCGTATCGCTGGATTCAACGGACTACGAGGATTTCATCAAGGATGGTGATCCGGAATACAGCTGGAGAATGCCTTCTGATGAATGGGATGCCATATCTCTCAATTATACATCCGGAACGACCGGCAATCCAAAAGGCGTGGTATATCATCATCGTGGCGCCTATCTACTGGCCCAGGGCAATGCACTGACAGCGTCCATGCCAAAACACTCTGTCTATCTATGGACCTTGCCCATGTTCCACTGTAATGGCTGGTGCTTCCCATGGACCCTCTCGGCAATTGTTGGCACGCATGTATGTTTGCGCGCGGTTCGCCAGAAACCCATGTGGGATGCCATCGCTGACCACGGTGTAACACATATGTGCGGCGCACCGATCGTGATGTCCACATTGTTGTCCGCTTCAGATGAAGATAAACGCGAACTCCCGCATGTGGTTGAGTTTTTCACCGCAGCTGCCCCTCCCCCAGAAGCAGTTCTCGCGGCCATGAAAGATGCCGGTTTCAATGTGACGCATCTCTATGGCCTTACAGAATGCTACGGCCCTGCAGTGGTAAATGACTGGCACCAAGAATGGGACGAGCTAGATAGCGCTGCCCAGGCTGGCATGAAAGCGCGTCAGGGTGTTCGATACTCCGCCCTTGAAGCCCTTGATGTGAAAGATCCTGAAACCATGGAAAGCGTTGCCAGAGATGGTGAAACCATTGGTGAGGTCATGATGCAAGGCAACGTGGTGATGAAGGGTTATCTCAAGAACCCCGAAGCAACGAAGGAGGCGTTCGATGGTGGTTGGTTCCATACCGGGGACCTGGGTGTCATGCATGAGGATGGTTACATCCAGCTGAAAGATCGCTCCAAAGACATCATCATCTCAGGGGGTGAGAATATTTCATCTATTGAGGTGGAAGATGCGCTTTATAAACATCCTGCGATTGCAGCCGCCGCAGTCGTTGCCAAACCCGATGACAAATGGGGAGAAACTCCTTGTGCCTTCATCGAACTCAATCAGGGCCAGGAGCAGCCATCCCTGGATGATCTTGAACAATGGTGCCGTGAACATCTGGCGGCTTTCAAAATACCGAAAAACTACGTGTTTGAGGAATTACCCAAGACATCCACAGGTAAAGTCCAAAAATTTGTACTAAGAGAACGTGCAAAGGAACTTTAGTCAAAATTAAGTGTTGCCATCCCACATAAATTTCTCTTACAGATCATGCTGAAGAAAATTTGTGTGTGGGGATTTAGATGAAAAATTCAATTCGATGGGTAATTTTGATTGCCGTTTCATTCTGTGTGGCAGCATGTCAGTCAACTCCTGAGCAGACACCGATTTCAAGCAGCGTGGTCAGGCAATACACTGCACAGGAAATAGAGGTCAGGAAAGCGGAAAAACTGGACCTTGGTGCATCTCCATTTCTGAAAGAGGAACGAGCTTTCCTCGCAGATCAATTCGTAGATCTGTTGAAAGACGAGTTACCGGAAAATTTGAGGTTCAATCTGCTGGGTCAAAAACCTGCGAAAGTTGAAATCAGATTGGAAACTGTGAGTATTTCGAGTGCTGCAGGCAGACAATTATCCGGTGAAGGCAGCAATGTGATCGCAAACGTGAAGATTACGGATCTGGAAGACGGAAGAGTTGTGGCACAGAGCAAGATCGCTGCATCAGATGCGGCGGCCCGGAACAGCACAGTAATCGGTGGCGTTCCTGTGGGTGCAGTTGCCAGTTTTATTGAAAACCGCAATGCAACTGAAGGTTCCGCGCAGGTCGTCACGATTCGAGATAAATTTCTGAAAGAAATGAATCGCTGGCTTTCCTTACGTTAGGTTTTTGCGCCCGAAATCAAATGATTAGGCAAGAACAGCCCCTCACGGAAAAAAGTGATCGCTGACTGAAACGAATTATGGCAAAACTTAGGAACTGTTGCATTTATGCACTCGACAGAATGCCATTACTTTATTACCCAGTAAAACATAATAACAATCGTGTGATATGGGATAAAAATGAGAACTATCACTTCAACTGTCCTTGCAGCAACCGTTTTCGTGGCTGGATGTGCTACGCCACCAAACAAAATTGAAGCAGCTTACGTTTCACCAATCCAATATGAAGATTACAGCTGTGAACAAATAGCACAGGAAGCTGGTCGGGTATCGGATCGCGCCGTACAGGCTCTCGGTATCCAAAAGAAAAAAGCACAGGGTGACGCGGTTAAAGTTGGCGTTGCACTGGTATTGTTCTGGCCTGCTGCGCTTTTCGTTTCAGGTAAAGGTGCCAACGAACACGAAGTTGCAAGATTAAAGGGTGAAATGGATGCTTTGGAGAAAGTTTCCATCAAAAAGGGTTGCGACATCGAATTCCAACGCCCAGAGCCACCAAAGACCGTGAATGAAGCCGCTTCTTCACTGGCAGAGAGAGATAGCTGATAATCTGACACTTAAATTGATTATCTATTCAAGTTCAGCTGCATAGTGCGGCAACTAGCTAAAATTAATCACTTGAAAATCATGCCCGCCCCGTATATCAGGGCGGGCATAAGTTTAGGGTTTGAGCCCTTTATTTTGATTGACCATATTTCAGGATTACAAACATGGCAAAAGAGAAGTTTGAGAGAAACAAGCCCCATTGTAACATTGGCACGATTGGCCATGTTGACCACGGCAAGACTACTTTGACGGCAGCGATCACCAAGTATTTTGGTGAGTTCAAGGCGTATGACCAGATTGATGGTGCACCAGAAGAGCGTGCTCGCGGTATTACGATTTCAACAGCACACGTTGAGTATGAGACAGAAGCGCGTCACTATGCGCACGTTGATTGCCCTGGCCACGCTGACTATGTGAAGAACATGATCACCGGTGCTGCCCAGATGGATGGTGCTATTCTGGTTTGTTCAGCAGCTGATGGTCCAATGCCACAGACCCGCGAGCACATTCTGCTTGCCCGTCAGGTTGGTGTTCCAGCGATCGTTGTGTTCCTGAACAAGGTTGATCAGGTTGACGACGAAGAGCTTCTTGAGCTTGTTGACATGGAAGTTCGTGAGCTTCTTTCTTCTTATGAGTTCCCAGGCGATGACATTCCGATTGTGAAGGGTTCAGCGCTTGAAGCCCTTGAGAAAGACGGCACCGAGATTGGTGAGAACGCAATCCGTGCACTGATGTCAGAAGTTGACAGCTACATTCCACAGCCAGAGCGTCCTGTTGATCAGCCGTTCCTGTTGCCGATTGAGGATGTGTTCTCGATTTCCGGTCGTGGTACTGTTGTAACCGGCCGTGTTGAGCGTGGTATTGTGAATGTGGGTGACGAGATTGAGATCGTTGGCATCAAGGACACACAGAAGACTACCTGTACAGGTGTTGAGATGTTCCGCAAGCTGCTTGACAGCGGTGAGGCTGGCGACAACATCGGTTGTCTGATCCGTGGTATTGACCGTGATCAGGTTGAGCGTGGTCAGGTTCTTGTGAAGCCTGGTTCAGTGACACCACACACCAAGTTCAAGGCAGAAGCTTACATTCTGACCAAGGACGAAGGTGGCCGTCACACACCATTCTTCACCAACTACCGCCCACAGTTCTACTTCCGCACTACCGATGTGACCGGCGTATGTCAGCTGCCAGCAGGCACTGAGATGGTTATGCCAGGTGACAATGTGGAGATGGAAGTCGAGCTGATCGTGCCAATCGCAATGGAAGAGCGCCTACGCTTCGCGATCCGTGAAGGTGGCCGTACCGTCGGTGCTGGTATCGTATCAAGCATTATTGAGTAATCATAACTCAATACACCAAATTTGAGAGCCGCTGTCGAAAGTCAGCGGCTTTTCTTTTGCCAGTTGACTTGATGCTGAGCTTTTGTAACGTAACGCCATGGCTATTCTAAGAACCCATACACTGAAATCGAAACGGATCTTCTTCTCAGGGGTGTGTTTCCGTATGTGATTTCGTAGCAAATACAGAAATGAAAATAACCCCGCCGGTTAGGACGGGGTTTTTTATTGCCCGTCTCCGGCGACAAAAAAGGAGAAAACTGTGACACAAGCAACCAACATAGAAGGAATCTGGTTACCTTTGATAACCCCATTCAAAGATGGTGAAGTGGATCTGAAATCAACCCAGAAACTGGTAAGGCACTATGCTGAAAGAGGAATTGCCGGCCTGATACTTGCAGCAACCACAGGTGAAGGCCAATTAATCAGCAACCAGGAATTGGAGATACTCGTTGAAACCTGCGTCCATGAACTTGCCGATATCGGAGGTGACATCCCCACTTTTGTAAGTGTTTCAGGAAACAATCCTAAAAGTGTAATTAGCCAGTTGGAAGCACTCCAGACATGGCCCATTGATGGTTATCTGCTCAATGCGCCACATTACATGCGCCCGTCACAGGAAGGTCTGATCGCCTATTTTAGTCTTGTGGCAGGAACTGTCGATAACCGATCATTCTGTACAACATTCCCTATCGTACAGGAGTTAACATCAATAATGATACAATGCTTGAGCTATCAAAGATAAGGAATATCATCGGCGTGAAAGATTGCGGTGCAAACGCTGCACAATCATACGAACTCATGAGAACGGCACCTGAAGGTTTCTCTGTCTTAACTGGTGAAGACCCGTTCTTTTACAATGCGATCGTACATGGAGCACCGGGTGCAATCGTTACAGGTGCTCACATATTGCTGGATACACATTTGGAGATCATATCCAGTCTCAAAAATGGTCAGCAAAAAGCAGCCCTGTCAAAGTGGAATGCAGTAGCGCATATACCGCAATTGTTATTTGCAGAGCCAAGTCCAGCGCCTTTAAAATATTGGCTGGCAAAACAAGGTTTGATAGAAAGTGCCGAGGTGCGCCTACCATTGTTGCCAATCTCAGATGCACTGAAACTCAAGATTGATACGGAAATTGACCAAAGCTGATTTTGTGAAATATTTCCTGATGAAAAAACCGGGGCATGAACACCATGAGGAAATGGCAGGATTTCATATTTGTAGTGTGCGCAGCCGCATCTTTAATGGCGAGCATATCCTCAAATGCTTATGCCGATGAGCTTCATCATCTTAGTTGCTCGAAACTCTTGGAAAGTGACCTCGCCTATTCAGCAAGCAATATTCAGGATGATCCAGATCAAGGGCAGCGTTTCGCATTACCGGACGGGCCCATTGATGTGTTGATGACGGATGTCTTTTCCGAATTGGGAACAGAGTTTGTTGATCGGCTACGGACTGGCTTCATCATCGAATTCATCACCTATTGTCGTGGTAATTCAGATAAAAAAGTGTCGGAGGCAATCGCCCAGTCACAAGCAAACCTGCGTTTGAATACAAATTCCCGGAACTGGGGCATGAAAGAAATCGATGCAAACAAACTACTGGCAGGTACTTGCGAAGCATTTGTTCTTCATATTCAGGAACACGGCATTGGTGCTATGTTCTACAACGACCCCGTTCGCATCACATTTGATGCGTTCTGGGCCAGGTTTGATTTAAATGATGATGAATTTGCTAAAGTCCAATCCGTGGAAGGTGATGTTCAATTTACCTGTTCCCTGGAGCCAGACCGGTCCCTGATTGATGTGCTGGACAATACTGCAGCCGATTATCAACTATCCAGAGTGCGTTAAATCAGAGCAAAAATTCCGCTGGATCACTTTTTACTTGAACTGAAAACGAATGACCTCAAAATGCACGCATGAAGGGGATTCTTTCTGTTTTCTGGAATGCGGGCATCCGGCTTGTCTATGATGGCGGGCTGGCTAATGCGGGCAATGTGGCATTATCCCTACTGTTATCAATCTTTCCTTTCATGTTGCTGATCGCTGTTTTGGTCAATATTTGGGGAGAACCGGAGCTTCTCGAGCAAATCCTTGAACTGGTTTTCAGTCATTGGCCTGCTGGAAGTGCCGCCCCCATTGCCGCTGAAATGAAAGTAGTGCTGGGCCAGGCTGGTGGCGAGCTTATCTCCATCAATACGCTCATTGCCCTCTTCCTGGCGACCAATGGTGTGGAAAGCGCCCGGGATGGCCTTAACCGGGCATACAAGCTGACGGAGCGTAGAAACTTCATGTGGCGCAGGCTTCAGGGAACATTCTTTGTGTTTGTAGGCGCTCTCAGTCTTATACTCACAGCGTTCATACTGATCGGCACACCCATTGCCTGGAACTTCATAGTCTCAAGGATTGACGAATTGGAACCTTTGGGCTTTTCAGTGGTTCTCATTCAATACGGTCTGGCATTCGGAATTCTGATTATCATCCTCTATTGCTTCCATTATTTTCTCCCCTGCGGGCGAAAAAAGATCAGGGAAATACGATGGGGGATCTGGATTACTATTGCCGGAATATTGATCGGCTCAAAAGCATTTGGCTTCTACCTGACCAGTTTTGCCGATTATACGGCAATTTACGCGGGTCTGGCCGGTATCATGATTGTAATCGTTTATCTTTATTACCTGTCGGTTCTGATCCTGTTTGGGGCAGAGTTCAACGCTTCATTGGCAGAATATCGAAAAGCTTCACTTTCCGCTTGAAAAATCAGTTCAAGCCAACTACTACACACTCCTGTTCACTTTACCGGTGAAGGGGTATAGCTCAGTTGGTAGAGCGACGGTCTCCAAAACCGTAGGTCGCGGGTTCGAACCCTGCTGCCCCTGCCATTTTCGCTACCGCGAAAATGGTGAGAAGTTCCCACATATGCTTAGTTATCAGCGGCAGGAGCGTTGCAAAGCAACTTCCGAGAGCCTTCGCGATCCTGTACAGCGATACCTAAGTGCGTCCAACAGTTCAAACTCAAACGGCTAAATTATCCATTCCAAAACTGATAAAAACTAACGCTCCATACCGCTAGAGCGATCAAGGCCACTAATAGTACCGCAGCTGAACCCGCGTCTTTGGCAAACTTGATTTCATCGGAATATTCAAGTGTGACACGGTTTGCCACCTGCTCTACACCGGTGTTCAAAAGTTCGGTGGCCAGAAGCAACAGCAAAATCCCCCATAGCAGAATCAAATGCCAAACATCTTTCGCAATAAAGGGTGCCACAGGAATGGAAACGAGGAAAAGAAGCATTTCCTGTTGAACAGCTTTTTCATGCAAGAAACCGTGCCTTAAACCAGCAAGGGAATTAAAAAATGCTGCGATGATACGTTTCATCCAGTCCAAACCTCAATTGATCAACATCTTACAGATGCCATATATGATTCACGAAGGTTTTGGGAGGTTTACTTTAGTGCGTTCAAAAAGCGTTTGACGGCGTTTTCCATGCCATATTCCAGCATATCCGCTGTTATCCCGTGGCCGATGGACACTTCTTCAAGTTGTGGAATACTTTCAACAAGTGCTGGCAGATTTTCAACCGTCAGATCGTGACCGGCATTTACATCCAGCCCGGCTTCCAAAGCGAGTTTAGCCGTCTCTGCCAAGGAATTCACAGCTTCGCTTGCAGCCTGTGGGTCATCATGGCAGGCGCCATAAGGCCCGGTATACAATTCAATGCGATCAGCACCGGTCGCAGCAGCTTTTTCAATAGCTGCCCTGTCCGCATCGGGATCGCAAAACAATGAAACCCTAAACCCACCCTGCTTCAATCTCTGCACACAGTCGCGCAGAAAATTCTCCTGCCCGGCAAAGTCCCAACCATGATCGGAAGTGGCTTGTGTTGGGTCATCAGGAACCAGTGTTACCTGTTCCGGTTGATTTTCCTCGACAAGTGACAGGAATTCCTCGGTTGGATACCCCTCCACATTAAACTCAGCTTGCGGGAACTCATCATCAATCAAGGCACGTAATTCCGACAGATCAGAGAAGCGAGTGTGACGTTGGTCCGGCCGTGGATGCACAGTCAAACCATCAGCCCCTGCCTGCAGGGCAATTCTGCCCAGATGCGTTACACTCGGCCATGGCAAATCACGGCGGTTACGCAACAGCGCCACGGCATTGAGATTTACAGACAGTTTGGCAGTCATTTTCGCTTCCTGTACAAAGTACTTAACACCCTTCCCTATCATCCGGATTTAAAGTTGAGAACCACAAATAGCTGCAATCTTGTCACCATGACATTTTGTACTTGGCGACATGAATTGCATTTTCTATGCTGTTTCCCGGGTAGTGCAGTCGGGGGACGGCAAATGGATCTATTGTCAGCAGCCATTTTGGTACATGTGGGGGCTTTTTTTTACATCGTAGGCTTTCTGGTTCGAGATGAACTGGCGCTGCGCCTGCTGGTTCTTGTGGGCACCATATTCTATCTTCTCTATTACTTCCTGTTTCCAAATGTACCCCTGTGGGATGCGATCATTACCACCTGCATCCTGGGCTCAGCCAATCTGTTTATCATTTCAAGGGTTATTCTGGAGCGCACCACGCTCGGCATGACAGATGACATGAAATCGCTTTATGAGCATTTCTCAACCCTTACCCCGGGCCAATTCAGGAGTATTTACAAAATTGGCACGCGCCATATGGCTGAAGAACCCACTCTCCTCTGCAATGAAAATGGAACCGCAGACAAATTGTATTTCCTCCAAAACGGAGGTGCGACGGTTTCCAAGAACGGAGCAAACTTTGAGATTCCATCCGGCATATTTCTCGGAGAGATCGCATTCATTCTGGATGGCAAATATTCTGCGGATGTGAGCGCTAATCCCCAGTCACAATTCTACGCCTGGGATTTTTCCAGCCTTCGCAAAATGATGGCCAAAAAGCCTGACCTGAACAACGCCATGATTGCTCTGTTCAACAAGGATTTGGCATCCAAACTGGCGGTAAGCCATCAGACCTGAAAGTTAAACAACCAGACGCTCAGCCGTTCCGTTAAACCACTGGGTTACTTTTTCTTCGAACATGTCTGGCGATACGGGTTTTGACATATAGTCATCCATGCCCGCATTGATGCAGTTTTCCATGTCACCCTTGATCGCATGGGCTGTGACCCCGATGATCGGTGTGTGACGCACGCTTTCCGCTTCAAGCCTGCGGATCTCGGCTGTGGCCTCAAGCCCGTTCATCACCGGCATGGACACATCCATGCAGATCACCTTGGGTGCATGTTTCTGATAGAGTTCCACCGCCTGCTTGCCATTGTTGGCAATCAGGAAGTTGAAGCCTGCACCCTGCAGGATCTGACGGAACACAATCTGATTAACCTCATTGTCTTCTGCAACCAGCACATCAATCCTGGAACCTGCATCAACCGGATGAAGCGGATCTTCCTCTTCACTAGCTGCTGGTGCCGGGGCTTCAGCTTGCTCATTGTGATTATCTGACGTTTCTGCTTCCACAGAAGTTGGTGATGTTGATGATGCTGCGGTTGTTGCCGCTGCAGCCTGTGCAGGTTCAGCCTCTATCGTGTCATCCGGTGTGGCATCAGCCTGCTGACGCGCTTCCATATCTGCTGCAAGACCCGCCAGGGATGGACGCGGTGCAATCGCTGGTGTGGTATGAGGTTGGAAGACATCGGCTTTATGTTCTGCTTCTGCGGCAGTTTCGCCTTCAGCTTCAGCTTCGTCTTCTTGTGGCTGTGCAGCGGGGGTTTCTTTTAGGGTGTTGAACACAAATGTATCGGATGTGGATGGCTTTGCGTCTGCCACACCCTCAAGGATTGGCTCAGCCTGAGTTTCTTCCGCTACTTCATCCTCGGTAGTTTTGTCCCCAGTAACTTTATCCTCAGTAACTTTGTCCTCATCCTGACCCATCAGCGCTGCAATATCAGCAAGGGAGCTGGCAGCATTGCGTGTTTCCTGAGGCTCCCGGGTTTGAGGCGATGTATCGGCTGCCAGGGATGTCATCACTTCGGCCTGCGACTGGATATCCTCAACCGCCTGGTCCTGGGGCTCGGTTACCTCTTGTATCGCCTGTGTATCCTGCGGCTCTACGGTGTCCTGTTCTGGTTCGTCATGATGCGGGATCACTTCGCGCTCTGCATGCCTGCTGCTGCCGATCAGCGGTGCACCCACATCCTGGGCGCCGATGGAGCGTGCCATGGCGATCCCCTCAAGGGTCTCGGAGTTCTCACTGCGTGCATCCTGCAGCACATTGATGATTGTCTCAAGCAATAGCGAAGAACGCGCAGGCTTCACCAGATGGCCCTGAATGCCAAGTGATGAGAAGTTCTTGCCTTCCGCAGTCTGGTCCACAGAGGTCAGCATCACAATCGGGGTCTTGGCAATTGCCTCATCACGGCGGATCGCAAGCGCCATGTCACCGCCATTCATCTCCGGCATGTGATAGTCAAGCACCACACAGTCAAGCTGGATACCGCGTGAGGCCATGGCCCGCATCACCGCAAGCGCTTCAGGCCCTGATGAGGCTGCTGCACTGTCAAACTTCCATGCAGTCATGTTCTCGGTCAGGATAGAGCGGTTAACCTCATTATCATCGACGATCAGAATGCGGGCACCCGACACATCCACCGGCACATGACGGCGCTTGGCCCGGTTACCGTGTACCGGCAGGGTAATCTCAAACCAGAAGGTGGACCCTTCACCCATCTCGGATGTAACCCCGATCTCTCCATCCATCAGCTTCACCAGCGATGAGGAGATGGCAAGACCAAGCCCGGTTCCCTCATGCTTGCGGGTAGCACTTTCATCCACCTGGCTGAACTTCTCGAAGATCCGGTCGCATTTCTCCTGAGGAATGCCAATACCCGTATCGGTGATCGCAATCTTCAGCGTGGCGCTACCCTTACCCTCTTCAAGCTCACCTTCCACTGCACCATTCACATCCACCAGCACATGGCCCTCTTCGGTGAACTTCACAGCATTCCCCATCAGATTGGTCACAATCTGGCGGATACGGCCCACATCACCCACATACATCTCCGGCAGGTCCGGATCGATGCGCACGATCAGTTCCAGATCCTTCTCAGCCACTTTGGAGGATACGAGTGTGGCCACATCCTCGATTGCCTCAGCCAGCTTGAACGGAGCCGGGTCGAGCTCCATCTGGCCCGCATCGATCTTGGAGAAGTCAAGGATATCATTGATGATGGTGAGCAGAGCTGCACCGGACTTCACGATGATATCGGCAAAGGTACGTTGCTTGTGATCAAGATCAGTCTTGATCAACAACTCAGCCATCCCCATCACACCGTTCATCGGAGTGCGGATCTCATGGCTCATATTCGCCAAAAACTCACTCTTCGCACGGTCGGCGAGTTCTGCTTTGCGGTTGGCAAACTCAAGGCTCTGGAACTGGCGTCGTATAACCCGCTCCATCGGCAGGAAAATAAACAGGCCAATGCAGATAAGCAAAGCAACCGTCAGCGCAATGTAAACAATCGTTTCCAGCTCCAGAAAGCTGGTAAAGGTGGTAAATTGTTCGGCCACATGATCATTCTGCTCCTGATCAAGTGGCGTGATAATGACTTTATTCAGATGCGCAATCCGAATAGCAGGATCAACAAGAGGGCGCGTATAATTGATATCCCATTGATAACCTCGATCATCCGTGAACGATTCAATGAAATTGGGCACATAGATCGTATTGATATCCTGAATTTCCTGGAGCCGGAGAAGCATATCCTCATACATCCAGAACGGATCACCCTTTAGGGATGAAACACTGACAAACCCGTCTTGAAAGCGCTGCCCGAGCTTGACGAAGTCTTCCCTGACCTGCTCAAGATTTATGACCAGCTCTTCTTGAAGAAGCTCGAGATTTTGCATGGCAGATTTCTGTTGGGCATCCAAAAACTGCACCTGTAGTCGTTCGGCTACTACAGCCACGGAATCAACGGTGTTGTTCACCTGAACCAGGGATTGTTTGAAATCATTAAGCGCGCCAATATACCTGCTGCCCGAAGTAAATTGAAAGCTGAAAATCCCACTCAATACCGCTATCAGACCTAGACCCAACAAGTATCTGATACGGACTCCGGAGAGCTTGATGTCGTTGTTTTCCTGAAACATATCCCTGCCCATTCCAAAAGGCTCTCAGCAATGCAGCCGAAAGCCAGTGACAGAAGTATGAAGCAAATATGCTTAATGAATGGTAAAATGAGGCCGCCAAATGCCAGACTATTTAACGATTGTGAGCTCTTCTGCAGCCCGCGTAATTGCGGTGTAGAGCCAGCGATCCCGGTGCTCACGAAAAGCATAGCTCTCATCAAACAAAACCACATTGTCCCATTGCGAACCCTGCGCCTTGTGAACCGTAAGGGCATAGCCGTAATCAAAATCATCATGCCGCCGCTTGATCTGCCAGGGAATTTCCTTGTCCGGCTCTTCAAATGCAGCCTTTAGAAGCTTCACTTTTGCTGAATGACGATCAATACCCTCGTCCTCTGCTCGGATAAGCACATTCATGAATTGTTTCACCGTCCGAGCGGCACTTGTTACCTGCCAAAGCGAACCGTTCAACAAGCCCTTTTGCGGATCATTACGAAGACAGACAAGTTTGTCCCCCGCAGCTGGTAAAGGACCTTCAAAGTCTTTCAATTGTCTAAGCCGTTCGTTGTAGCGGCGCCTTGTCCGGTTGGTTCCCACCAGAACCTGATCGGCTTCAAGAACCAGCTCCGCATTCACATCAGCTTTTGAAATAACCCGGGTTTTGGAACCATAGTCACCAATCATGACCTGGTTGCCTTCCCTCACCTGCCTTGCCAGGTCCACGATAGGATTATCCAGTGCCTGCCGGTGAATTTCTTCAAGCAGGATGTCCGGTTCATGTTCGGTGAAAAATCCACCGCCTGATACAGGTGGTAGCTGTCCCGGATCACCCAGAACCAGAACGGGAGTACCAAAAGAAAGGAGGTCTTGCCCAAGGGCCTCATCCACCATGGAACACTCATCAATGACGATGAGCGCTGCCTGAGAGACCGGGCTCTGCCGGTTCAGGGAAAACATCGGCAAAACCTCTTTTTTCCCGGTTTCCTCATCCTCTACCGTTTCTTCTCCGCGGGGACGATAGATCATCGAATGAATGGTGGAAGCCTTGGTGGCACCCTTTGACCTGAGAACCTGGGCCGCCTTCCCGGTGAAGGCAGCAAACAGAACGTCACCATCCACACCCTCAGCCAGATGCCTTGCAAGCGTTGTCTTTCCGGTACCCGCATAGCCGAACAAACGGAAAACCTGACGGTCACCCTTTTTCAACCAGCGATCAACTTCCAGCAGTGCCTGATCTTGTTGTGGAGAAAATTTCATGCCTCTCCATGCCACGATTCCGGCATGTGGCAAACCCTTATCTCAACATGGGCCACAAACTTGCGATGAGCATCAATGCCATCGAAATATTGAAGATCTTGAGCTTCTTGGGATCAGAAAGAAACTCCCGCAATGCAACCCCGAACCCACACCATATGGAAACACTGGGAAAGTTCACAACCACAAATGCTGCACACACGATAAATACGCTGGAAATGAAATCCGGCTGACCTGTGTAAACGGTCATTGCCGTGATTGCCATTACCCACGCTTTCGGGTTGACCCATTGAAACAACGCCGCTGCCATGAAGGTCATGGGTTTTCCTGCACCTTCCGCCGCTTCCACCGGGCCGGAATTGGCAATTTTCCAAGCCAAATAAACCAGATATGCCCCACCCAGAACTTTGATAATCAGTTGTAATTGCGGGAATTCCTCAAACACTTGCTGCAATCCGAAACCGGTCGCCAGCAAAAGGATGCCAAATCCGAATGCAATCCCGAACATATGAGGGATTGTTCTCCTAAATCCGAAGTTAACACCGGAAGCCAAAAGCATGATGTTATTGGGCCCTGGGGTAACGGATGAAACGAACGAAAACCCGATCAGGGCTAAAAAAACGTCCAGCGGCATAATGCGTACCTCCAATAGGTCAGTATTGTTGACCTATTCATTGACAACTGTCAACTGCTCTTTAAAGCACATGGAATTTTTCCTATATATGCCCTGTTATGGACAGACGAAATTTCCTGAAATCAATTGGTGCAGCAAGCCTGTTACCAGTTATACCGATGCCCGCTATTTCTGCCGCTTCTCCGGCCGCCGCGGTTGCCACAGCACCGGCTTTCACATCCCATACCTATCAATGGGCTGAGATGATTGTGAGAGCCCACAACAAGTGCAATCTAGGCTTGCTTCAACGCTCCTTGCAGGTTGATGTAACGGTGGCTGAAGCACTCAAAAAGGAATTGATCAAAAACGGCATTGTAGCAGCAAAGGCAAACGCTTACGGCTTGCACAAGGCAACCAAACCTCTATACGAAGGTTCTTTTCTGAAACCATCAGAACCTCTGGAAACGGCAAAAGATCTGATTGAAGATTTCATCACACCGGACGAGGAGGTTGATCAGGTGGAGCTTGACGAGGAAAAGGATAACGATCACAACGATATGGAACTAGATTCGGAATCAAATTCTGAAGAAGATGAAGAAGGTCTGGAACCCGAATTGAGCGAACAAGAAACCACCGAAACAGACCAGATTTCTTAATATCAAGAACACTAGCCCTACTCTTTTAACGCAAGAGACAATGGAGAATTTTATGTCAGAATTAAAAGGTAAAGCCGCCCTTATCACCGGGGCAAGCGCAGGGATAGGTGCAGCAGCAGCCAGGGAGCTGGCACAGCACGGCGTTAAACTGGTCCTGGTTGCCCGTTCAGCCAATGCGATCGAAGAGCTGGCTGCGGAAATCGAAGCTAACGGCGGGAAAGCAATCGCAATTACCTGCGATGTATCAGATCATGCGGCAATGACTGCTGCGGTTAAAACCTGTGTCAACGAATTCGGATCAATCGATATTCTGGTCAACAATGCCGGCGTCATCGACCCGATTTCGCGCTTGACGGAGTCTGACCCTGAAGATTGGGGAAATTCCATCGATATCAATCTGAAAGGTGTCTACAACGGACTACACAACGCCCTTCCCCAGATGGAAGGTCAAAAATCAGGTGTAGTGATCAACATTTCCTCAGGTGCGGCAAACCAACCACTGGAAGGCTGGAGCGCTTATTGCGCTTCAAAAGCTGCTGCACGCATGCTCACCCGTGCAGCGCATTTGGAGTATGCGGCCAAGGGCATCCGGGTTGTGGGCCTTTCACCAGGTACTGTGGCCACCGAAATGCAGGTTAAGATCAAGGCTTCCGGCATAAATCCTGTCAGCGAACTTGATCCGAGCGTCCATATCCCTGCTGAGTGGGTGGCAAAAGCTATTTGCTGGCTTGCCACGGAAGATGCTCGGGAATTTGATGGGGATGATGTGAGCCTCAGGGATGAGGAAATCAGACAACGCTGTGGAGTAGCTTAACGCTCCTCAACTACCCATTTCTTGAAGTTACGGGGAATGCCTTCACTGATTTCCGCCCAGGGTGAATTCCCGCCGCGTTCCTGATGAAACGCGAATGCAGCTTCATCAACAAATGCTTCAGAGACAATGAAACGCCCCTGATTGTCCGGACATGGATACACATTAAAATAGATGCATCCTGGCTCTTCTCTGGTTAGCCGAATGTGTTCCTTTAAGGCCGTCTCAATGGCTTCAAGACGCTCCAGGGGAACATCGATATAACCTTCAAGACGATAGGTGCCCGGTTTCAGCTCCACTTACATGCCCTCTTTACCGCGGTTGACCGCTGCCACACCGGTTCTGCAAACTTCCACGAGACCTAGCGGCTCCATGATGGAAATGAACTGCTCAACTTTGGAAATCCGGCCAGTAATCTCAAATGTGAAGTGCTCGGTTGAAGCATCAATCACCTGAGCGCGGAAAGCATCCGCAAGGCGCATGGCTTCAACCCGATCGTTGCCCGTGCCGGCGACCTTGACCATCGCAAGTTCGCGTTCCAATGGCTTGTCGTGACCGTTAAGTTCAGCATTCAAAGTCAGATCCACCACCCGATGGACAGGCACCATGCGCTCCAGCTGCTTCTTGATCTGATCAAGCACCTGCAATGTGCCGGAAGACACGATGGTGATACGCGACAAGTGCTTGTCATGGCTGGTTTCGGAAACCGTCAGACTTTCAATATTGTATCCGCGTCCAGAAAACAGACCGATCACTCGCGCCAGAACGCCCGGCTGGTTATCCACCAATACGGCAAGCACATGGGTGCGCGGCTTTTCTTTGTTTTCGACGATGAAATACGCCGAACCGGTTGGTTGTTGTTGTGCGTTCATGACGCTTTCTCCAAATATGACTTGTTTGAATTCAGGTTGATACGGGCAACAGCGACGCCCGCAAGGATAATGAGCAAGGCCCAGACTGCATTTGATGGCAGGACTTCATTGATGAAGATGATCGCCCAAAGAACACCAAACACGGGAACCAGAAAGTTGATTTGAGACAGAAAGCCAGCACCCTGTCTTTGGACGATGGCAAAGAGCAACAGTGTGCCAATCGCCGTGGGTACAACTCCAAGCAAAATCAGAGACCACCATGTCCCGGCTGAGATTGTTAAATTCCATGGGGAATCGAGATAGAAGCTGAAAGGCAACAGCATGAGTGCTGACGCCAGCAGAACGGCAGTCGAAACAGCAATTCTCGGCATACCGGTCAAGCGTTTGGAAATAATCGCGTGTACCGCGTAACAACACGCCGCGGCCATGATGGCATATTGCCGGATGGTTTCGTCACCAAGTGTGGCGAGTTTGTCAAATCCGATCAACACAGCCACGCCAAGCAGGCCTAAACAGAACCCGATCACTTTGAAAACGTTCAGCTTTTCATCATTAGTCATGAAATGCGCCATCACCAGTGTGATCAAGGGCATTACTGCCATCAAAATTGCGGTAAGGCCTGCATCCACTCTTTCCTGTCCCCACGAAATCAGAAAAAATGGCATGGCATTGCCAAAAAACCCCGCCACACAGATCACCTTCCAGTGCGCCAATAACGGCATCAGCTTTTGCCCTGCCCAGAGCATGACAACGCCGACAAAAATGGTAGCTACCAACAAACGGATGAACACGATTGTTGCCGGCGGCACTTCCGCCACAGCCACTTTTGTGAGCATGAAGGCAAGGCCAAAGATGGCTGCCAACAAAGTCAGCAATCCATAATCAGCGGCAAGCTTTTTGGTTCCCTCACTCATGCACTGGCTTCTTCCGGCAAATAAAACCGCTCGCTGACTGTCTCACCTTCTTCATAGTGGTCGACGAACCACGGCTCTTTGAACGCCTCCTCTTTCCAGGCAAGGAAAGCAGGATGGTTCAATACCGCATCCATATATTCACGGGTCTGATCACTCACCGGTATCTGGTATGTATCAAGCCTCGTCACAACGGGAGCATACATCGCATCCGCGCAGGAAAATTCACCATACATAAATGGACCACCCTGCCCGAAACGGCTTCTGGCATCAGCCCACATTGCTTCAAGACGGTTCACATCCGCTTCCACTTCCTCACCACGAAACTTGTACTCGAAACGTGCCGTAAGGTTCATCGGGCATTGAGAACGCAATCCCATAAACCCTGCATGCATCTCGTTACAGGTCGAACGCGCGTGGGGTCTTGCAACCGGATCTGCAGGAAAAATGTTCTTATCTGGAAATCGCTCCGTAACATGACCGACAATTGCAAGGCTTTCCCAGACCGTCGCTTCACCATCAACCAGCACCGGAACTTTTCCAGTAGGTCCATATTTCAACATCTGATCTCTGGTATCGGGTTTGTACATGGCAATGAGCGTTTCTTCGAACTCGATATCAAACGCCTTAAGCAGCATCCAGGCTCTCAAAGACCAGGATGAATAGAGCTTGTTTGCGATAATCAGATGCATGGGTTTACTCCAACGGTTAAACGAGTTGCTTGCCTTTTTCGTCAATGGCTGTGCTTACCGCCTCATCCGTAGCTTCATCCGGCAACAGCATCTCATTATGCGCCTTACCTGACGGGATCATCGGGAAACAGTTGGCAAGATTGGCCACGCGGCAATCGAAAATCACAGGCGCGTCCGTTTCAATCATCTGCTGGATCGCATCATCCAACTCGCCCGGCTTTTCAGCCCGGATACCAACACAGCCATAGGCCTCAGCCAGTTTCACAAAGTCTGGCAGAGCTTCGGTGTAAGAATGGGAAAGACGGTTACCATGCAACAGCTGCTGCCATTGCCTAACCATGCCCATATACTGGTTGTTCAGAATGAAAATTTTGATTGGCGCGTTGTGTTGAACCGCAGCAGACATCTCCTGAATGGTCATAAGCACTGAAGCATCGCCAGCAATATCAATAACAAGCGCATCCGGGTGAGCCATCTGAATACCGAGCGCAGATGGCAATCCGTAGCCCATGGTTCCAAGACCACCGGAAGTCATCCAGCGATTGGGCTCTTCAAAATGATAATATTGAGCAGCCCACATCTGGTGCTGACCCACTTCAGTTGAAATATAGGTCTCGCGATCCTTTGTGAGCTCATACAAACGCTCAATCGCATATTGCGGCATGATCACATCGCCGGAATTCTTGTAGGCAAGTGAGTTTCTGGCGCGCCAGGTATCAATCTGATCCCGCCATGGTTTCAGATCTGCATCAGATGGCGGAGTGTCTACCCCTCTCCACAAGCGAACCATTTCTTCCAGAACATTCCCCACATCGCCAATGATCGGTACGTCAACCGAAACATTCTTGCCGATGGAAGACGGATCAATATCGATGTGAATTTTCTTTGAATAAGGCGAGAACGCATCAATGCGCCCGGTGATACGGTCATCAAAACGTGCACCCACACACAGCATCACATCACAATCATGCATCACCATATTGGCTTCGTAGGTGCCGTGCATGCCAAGCATGCCGAGCCACTGGTCACCGCTTGCAGGATACGCACCCAGCCCCATCAGCGTGGATGTGATCGGGAACCCTGTAAGTTCCACAAGTTCACGCAGTAATCGGCTTGCGTCAGGACCAGAATTGATCACACCACCACCGGAATAGATCACAGGCCGTTTGGCCTTGGATAGTAGTTCGATTGCTGCTTCGATATTGTTCAAATCCCCTGCAGTCTGCGGGGAATAGCTTGAAAAATCAGCTTCTTCAGGCGGAAAATACTCACCAGTCGCAAACTGTACGTCTTTTGGAATATCAATCAGCACAGGCCCCGGTCTGCCGTTGATGGCCACGTGAAACGCCTCATGAAGCACTTGCGGCAATTCCTCGACCGAGCGCACAAGCCAGTTATGCTTCGTGCAAGGACGCGTAATGCCCACAGTATCAGCTTCCTGGAACGCATCAGAACCAATCAAAGCAGTTGGCACCTGACCGGTGATACAAAGGATCGGGATTGAATCCATCAGAGCATCCTGCAACGGCGTCACGGCATTTGTGGCACCAGGACCGGAAGTCACCAGTAAACATCCCACTTTTCCGGTAGAACGAGCATAACCCTCAGCCGCATGCCCCGCACCCTGCTCATGACGTACAAGCACGTGATGGACGTCTTCCTGCTGGAAAATCTCGTCATAAATCGGCAACACCGCACCACCGGGGTAACCGAATATCGTGTCTACACCATTATCTTTCAGCGCCTGTACAACCATTTCCGCGCCGGTCATTTCCTGTCTCTTACTCATTGTATTCTCAAATCTTTCTCGCAAATCTTAGGGTGAAAGGGGCATAAAAAAAGCCCCCTTAGGGAGCTTGTCTTCGGCGTACACGCTGCTTTCGCGATAGCTCTAACGATCCATCACGCGTGTACGCTCCATCACCACCACGATTTTGTTCAACATGAACAGTTTCCTCTTCCAAATTCGTGACGGAACATAACCGGACCAGCCATGACCGTCAACATATAAAATCAAACTAACATGCCCCTTCTTAACGTAGTTCTAATGCCCTTCTCCACCGAGTAATGCAGCATTTCCTCCAGCTGCCGTGGTGTTGATGCAAATATGGCGCTCATTAATCAGCCAGTAGTCAAAATCTGATCCCGTCAACAGCGGAATGATTGGACCAGGCCGGGAAGCAAGCAGGTTTCTCGTTTCACCAACATCATCAGCCCAGCTGACAACCGCTTCAAATTCACCGTCGCTCAACTGACCTTCACCTGTAATCGCCTCACAGCCTTGCTCCTCTGCCAGCCTGATCTGCTCTGAAATCATGTCGTCAGTCGGACCCAGGCAAAGCACACGTCCACGTGGCACAGTGGAATATTGATTGGATTCGCCAGTAGGGCCAGGCAGTTCTAGTGGTTCCACCTGCTGTCCATTGGCGCCTGAAATGTATTTGACAAACCTGTTCAAATATCGCGGCCCTCCAGCTTTTGGCCCAGTGCCACTTAACCCCTCACCGCCAAAGGGTTGAGATCCCACAACCGCTCCAATCTGGTTCCGGTTGATATAAATATTTCCGGCTTCAACCATATCGACGATGTGCTGCACCCTGTCATCAATTCGGGTGTGCAATCCGAATGTGAGGCCAAACCCTTTGCTATTGATGGCTTCAATCACCTTGTTCATATCTTCAGCCCTGTAGGTTGCGATGTGGAGCACCGGCCCAAAGATTTCCTCAGCAAGGTCCTCAATGCCATTAACGCGAATGGCTGTAGGTGGAACGAAAATCCGCTCCTCAGGCGCAGAAATCTGTTTAAGCAAACGACCATCCGCTTCAGCTTGCTCGATATGATTGTGAATTCGCTCCGCTGAAGCAAGATCAATGATTGGACCCACATCGGTTGAAAAATCACGCGGATTTCCAACTTTCAACTCATCCATGGCCCCGAAGAGCATCTGCTGAAAATCCTCAGCAATATCCTCCTGCAAATAGAGAACACGTAGGGCACTACACCTTTGTCCGGCAGACTGGAAAGCAGACGCTAAAACATCAACCACCGCCTGCTCGGGCAATGCTGTACTGTCCACGATCATCGCATTGAGACCACCGGTCTCAGCAATCAATGGAGCCTGAGGAGACAAGTGCTCAGCCATGTTCCGGTTAATGATCTGCGCGGTGCCAGTGGAGCCGGTAAAACAAACACCCCCAACCGTTTCATGCGAGGTAAGCAGATGGCCAATCTCTCTCCCAGGACCGGGTAACAAATAAAGGACGTCCTCGAGAACACCTGCTTCTTTGAACAGGCTAATGGCAAAATCTGCAATCAATCCGGTAGTTTCCGCGGGCTTTGCCAATACTCCGTTGCCAGCAGCCAGTGCTGCGCTGATCTGACCTGTAAAAATCGCCAGGGGAAAGTTCCAGGGTGAAATACAGGTGAATACGCCAACGGGCTCCGCATCTAGTTTTTCACATTGCGCAGCATAGTAGAGAAGAAAATCAACCGCCTCGCGCAATTCACCCACGCAATCAAGCAATGTTTTGCCTGCTTCCCGCATCAATAAGGCAAAAATCTCAACAGCGTTCTGCTGATAGAGGTCGGCCACCTTTCTCAATATCTCAGCTCTCTTCGCAGGCGTTGTATCATCCCAACTCCTGATATTTTCCGCTACTTCTCTCACATCATCTTCACTGGCGAAATATAATATACCCACATTTTCGCCGTTTGCCGGTGATCGGACGACGACCTCTTCTCCGCCAAGTTTTTTTGCCTTCCAATTGTGCCCGTCAAACTTGCGAATGCCTGCTTCCAGTGCATCCAGGGTTTTGGCATCGGTTAAATCCCACCCTTGTGAGTTCTCACGCTGCGGTGCGAACAAATCTTTCGGTTGGCGGATAAGCGGATTTTCCATATCACCCTGAATTTGCTCCACCTCTTCAAACGGGTCTCCGGCGACAACTTCAGGTGGCACCTCTTCATCCACAATCTGATTGACGAAGGATGAGTTGGCACCGTTTTCGAGCAATCGCCTCACCAGATAAGCAAGCAAGTCCTTATGCGCCCCCACAGGAGCATAGATCCGGCATCGGGTTCCCTGCCGTCTCAGCACCGTGTTATGCAAGGCCTCCCCCATCCCGTGAAGGCGCTGAAATTCAAATGCGGAGCGGTCTTCCGCCATCTCCAGGATTGCTGCCACTGTATGTGCATTGTGTGTGGCAAACTGCGGGTAAATCCTATCTGTCATGGCCAATAGCTTTTCCGCACAGCACATATAACTCACATCGGTAGATGCTTTTCGGGTGAATACCGGGAAATGATCATGGCCCTCCACTTGCGAAAGCTTGATCTCCGTGTCCCAATATGCACCTTTGACCAGCCGAACCATGATCTTCCGGTCCAGACGTTCAGCAAGACCGTAAAGCCAATCCAGAACCTCACTTGCCCGCAAACCATAAGCTTGGACCACAACGCCAAACCCATCCCATCCTGCAAAGACCGGATCCTGCAGGATAGTTTCAATCACCTGCAGAGATAGATCAAGTCGCCCTGCCTCTTCTGCATCAATGTTCAATCCGATCCCCGCACTCTTGGCCAAAACGGCCAAAGACCTCGCACGGGGCACAAGCTCGTCCATGACAGACTGTTTTTGTAGCGTTTCATAACGAGGATGTAGCGCTGACAATTTGATCGATATCCCGGGGTTTTCCCGGATGTCATCGCTTTTGGCAGCTTTGGCGATTTCGCTGATCGCTTCGCTATAGGCCAGATGATACCGGTGGGCATCTTTTTCAGTGCGCGCCGCTTCCCCGAGCATGTCATAGGAGTAAGTGAAACCCATTTCCTCCATATCCCCTGCTCGTTCCATGGCGGATTCGATGGTTTCGCCCAACACGAATTGCCGCCCCATCTCTTTCATAGCTCTCGAAACAGCCTGCCGGATTACAGGTTCTCCCAGGCGCTTGATGGCCGAATGCAAAATGCTTGCAATCGAATTACCCTCATCTTCCTGCAGCACTTTACCGGTTACGAAGAGCGCCCAAGTGGATGCATTCACCAGCGACGAATTCGATTTGCCCAGATGCTGACCCCAGACACTGGGCGCGATTTTATCTTCAATGAGCGCGTCCATGGTTTCACCATCCGGCACGCGCAGCAACGCTTCTGCCAGACACATCAGCGCAATGCCCTCATCGCTTGAAAGCCCGTACTCACCCAGGAAAAGCTCCATCATGCCAGGTGAACTGTCATTTCGGATACGCTGAACCAGATCAATCGCCCTCGCCTGAATGCGTTTACGCGTTTCAGGTCCTATCTGAGTTGAATCAAGCAGTCTTTTGAGAACTTCACCTTCCGGGTCAAGCGGTGGCAACACAGCAGAATAATTCATGTCACGCTCCTTGTTACTGTGATTTTGCCATAGACAGATTAGACTATTCTCCGTATTTTCAGCCCGTTAAAGTGAGATTCTCCGTATTACATAGTGAAAGTAGTGAAATGGACTTTAAATCACTGGAAGTAGAAGAATTAGACGCCTTCGATATCAAGATTTTGGAGGCACTGAGTCGTGACGCTCGCATTTCTGTCACTAATTTGGCGGACGAAATCGGACTATCCAAAACTCCATGCCACAGCCGGCTGAAAAAGCTCGAAAAGTCCGGATACATCCTCGGTTATCGCGCATTGATCGACCCGGTCAAACTGGGCCTCGAACACATCGCTTTCGTGGAGGTCAAATTGTCAGACACAACCGCAAAAGCCCTAGGTGAATTCAATGCGGCAGCACGGCAACAACCGGCGATAGAACAATGCCACATGATTGCAGGAGGATTTGACTACCTCTTGAAGGTTCGCACACATAACATGACCGACTATCGCAAATTATTGGGTGAAACCATCTCTCAACTGCCCCATGTGGCGCAGACGTCTACCTATGTCTCAATGGAAGCTGTCAAAGAAACCGCTGTCCTTCAAGAAATGTAACCGCGTCAATTATCACCACTCATTGTATTTGCACCATCTCGGAATTTCGTTAAGCTGGTCAAGGTCGGCTAAAATTTGATGGACTTGAGATGTTTGCAGCAAAGTTACTGTCGATCCGTTTTTTGAGGTCCCTGATCGCCTCCCTTCTCCTGCTCACTGCTTCAATTGCAGCGGGTAATTTTACACACGCTAATGAAATGGAAGTGGATGTGGAACTCGTCCTTGCCGTGGATGTTTCCCGTTCCATGAGTCCCGACGAACTTGAGATCCAGCGACGTGGTTACGCAGAAGCATTGGTCAGCAAGGATGTGATCAGAGCCATCCAAAGCGGGCTGATCGGTAAAGTAGCCATTACCTATGTGGAATGGGCTGGCACGTTTTCCCAGCGTACAATTGTGGATTGGACGGTGATCAGCAATCTGGAAGAAGCCCAGGCATTCGCCAACAAATTGACCGCCCATTTCGATGATGGATTGCGCCGCACATCCATTTCCGGCGCGCTTGATTATACCTCCACTCTTTTTGAACAAAACGGCTTCATTTCCAATCGCATGATCATTGATGTTTCGGGGGATGGACCGAACAATCAGGGCAGACCTGTTTTGCCAGCCCGGGCGGATACTTTGGCAAAGGGCATTGTGATCAATGGCCTTCCCCTGATGACCAGAGATGGAGCTGGAGGCTTCTTCAGCCTCGATGATCTGGATGAATACTATCGCCAATGTGTCATTGGTGGTCCAGGCGCCTTTGTCATACCGGTATTAAGCTGGGAACAATTCCCTAAAGCAGTACGACAGAAGCTTGTGCTTGAACTGGCTTATCGGGAGGAAACCAACGAAAAAGACGTAAGCCCGGAAAAGATCAACGATCCGGATTACGACTGCCTGATCGGCGAGAAAATGTGGGAAATATTCCGGCAGCAACGCCTCTTCTTCCCGTAGAAAGTAGCAGCCCACTGGCTAATTGGTATGAGCCATCACCAGCGCTGAATCATAGTACTCTATGAAGTGAACACACCTATCACCTTCAAACGTCCAGAAATGGCCGGAGTGATTGGTGAATTCCTTACCGGTCTGCTTGTTCCTCAACTTCATTCGTACACGGCTGGCGGCTTTATCCCCGTCCACAAGAAGATCAATCAGCTCAAACTCCAGATAATCAAATTCATCGGCCAATGCACCTAGCCTTTCAACCATGCGCTCCTTGCCATCATAACAGCCGCACCATTTCGAATGATCAGGACTTGCCGTCCATTCATAACAGACATTCTCGGAAAAAGAATCCATTACAGTTTTAAGATCACGCGCAGAATAGGCGTCATAACAGTCTACAATTGTTTGACGTACAGACATAAAACTCCTCCAGCAACATTTCGATATACTTCAATAGAAGAATACAAATTGCGCAAAATTTCAAATCTATTCAGTCGAATGAAAGTTATGAGATCAGATTCCAGCTCTCATCGAAGGAATTATTGAACCACGTACATTGACGTTTCGCATATTGGCGGGTCGCTGCTTTCGCCTGCTCTATCGCTTCTTCAATCGTCAGTTCCCCCCTCAGATGAGCAGCAAGTTGGGGCACACCGATCGCTTTCATGAGAGAACTCCCTTCCGGCAGGTCGAGTTCAAGCAAGTCCTCCACTTCTTTCAGCCCACCCTCTTCAACCATCCGGTCAAACCGTTGATTGATCCGCTCATGCAAGATCGGCCTATCGGGCATTATGAGCAACTTATGGACTGATCTATCCTTTTCCAATACCGGCTTCCCCTTCTTTTTCTGCCAATCAAGCAGAGATATGCCGGTGCTCTCGATCACTTCCAGTGCACGGATAATCCTTTGAGTGTCGTTGGCATTCAATTGCTCAGCCATTGTTGGATCAGCGGATTGGAGATGGCTGTGCAACAGCTCACTTGATTGGCTTTGGGAAGCCTCACGCCATTTAGTGCGGATATCCGGATCAACTGTTGGAACCGGTGAAATTCCATTCAGAAGAGAATTGAAGTAAAGCCCCGTTCCACCCACAAATATGATTTTACCACTGCTGATTTCCGGCTCATCCAGCAGGTTTGAGACATCTGCCAACCACTGAGCCACTGAGTAAGGTTCCTTGCCGGACACATGACCGAACAGAAAATGAGGAGCCATGGCTTCCTCCTCAGCCGTTGGCCGAGCAGTTATCACCCGCAATTCCCGATAAACCTGCATGGAATCGGTATTGATGATCACGCCACCACTGCTCTTTGCAATTTCAATTGCCTTTGAGGTCTTGCCGCTGGCCGTCGGGCCAGCTATCAACACAATATCTTCTTCAATTTCCATGTTTGGCATAACCCATGACACTTGTTGCAACACTCATCGCAAATCCTCAAACACGCCTTCTGTCGCCTGAACTGGTGGAAATGGCAAGAGCAAGTGTCGGCGCAACAGAAATCGTTTGGCTTGGCGAGGGTAATTCCTGTGATTTACCGCTCGCAGAAGGCGCAAGCAAACGCATGTGTATAAATGCGCTGCGATCAATAACTGAAGACAAGCCGATCGACTTTGCGATTCAAGAGGCCGCCACCAGACGCAAATCAGTCCTGATTGCAGATATGGATTCCACCATGATCGACCAGGAATGCATTGATGAACTGGCGGCTGAAGTGGGTTTGAAAGAAAAAGTCTCGGAAATCACAGCCAGAGCCATGAATGGGGAAATCGATTTCGAGCCTGCCGTGCATGAACGCGTAGCGCTTCTGGAAGGTCTCGATCTGTCAGTTGTCGATACAATCATTGAAAATCGGATCACACTTGCAAGCGGCGGTAAGACACTTGTGCAGACCATGAAAGCCAACGGCGGATACAGCGCCCTCGTTTCCGGTGGATTTACAATGTTTACGTCCAGGATCGCTGAAATGCTTGGGTTTGATGAAAACAGGGCCAATATCCTGGAAGAAGAAAATGGCGCTCTAACCGGCACGGTCCGCTTGCCTGTTTTGGGAGCAGAAGCGAAGGTGGATGCATTAAACGACATCGCAGCCACAAAAGGATTGACGACCAACGATTTCATCGCTGTAGGAGATGGCGCAAACGACCTGCCAATGCTCAAACTGGCGGGAACCGGTGTTGCCCTGCATGCCAAACCCGCAGTGGCCGCCGAAGCAGAAATTGAAATCAATCACGGTGATCTCACATCCCTCCTCTATCTTCAGGGATACAGGGAAGGAGAATTTGTTCATGGCTGAGTTTCACCTGGAAACCGATCGCCTGATCATCCGCAACTGGAAAGATGAAGATCGTGATCTGTTTTACCTCATAAACTCAGATGATACGGTGATGGAATTCTTTCCGTTCAGACGTAATTACGATCAATCATCACAAATGATGGACCGTATTCGCAAAAACATCGAAGAAGTTGGGTTTGGCTTTACCGCCATAGAATTGAAGCAAACCGGAGAAGTACTCGGGTTTTGTGGCCTAAGCGATGCGTCTGCTGGAGATGAGATGTTTGGAGAGCTTATCGAAATAGGATGGCGACTTGCTCCCCAATATTGGGGAAAAGGCTATGCTACCGAAAGCGCCAAACGGCTACTACAGTTCGGGTTCGAAAAATTGAATCTGCCAGAAATCGTCTCCTTCGCGGTGCATAACAACGTTCGATCATTGTCAGTCATGGAACGTATTGGAATGACACGCGACCCCTCCCGTGACTTCGACCACGCAGGTGTACCTGATAGCCATCCTCACCTTAAGAGACACTTTACATATTTTATCAATAACCCAACCAAAAAAGGGGCTTAGAAAGCCCCTTTGAATCATTTTCTGAAGGTGGACGACCTACTCAATGCGAACCACAACAAAGCGGATATCACCGGCCGCAGTGGCAACCATGAGCAACGCATTCTTGCGTCCCTGATCTTTTAGGCTCGCAATCTGCTTTTCTGCATCCGCAAGCGTTTCCACAGGCTCCTGACCAATCTGTACGATGATCTCACCTTTACGAATTCCTTTGTCTTCAGCAGCGGAGCCACCTTCCACATCCGTAATGATCAGGCCTTTTGTGTCTTCTTTGATATCACCCTCTTCGCGGATTTTCTCATTCAATTCCGCAAGGCTCATTCCAAGGAAGCTCTTAACCTCAGGTTTGTCATCTTCTTTCGGCTTACCGGTTGAAAGTGAAGCAAGTTTTTTCTCACCGTCCTCCAGACGTCCAAGGGTCACGCCAACCGTCTTGCGTTCACCCTTGCGCAGGACAATCACATCAACCTCTTTTTCAACAGCGGTTTCAGCAACGATGATTGGCAGATCACGCATTTCAGCCACATCTTTTCCGTCAAACGTCAGGATGATATCGCCTGAAAGGATACCGCTCTTTTCAGCCGGTCCATCTTTGACCACACCGGAAACAAGCGCGCCAGCTGCCTTATCAAGACCAAGGCTTTCAGCAATTTCGTCAGTCACCGTCTGAATTTGCACGCCAAGCCAACCGCGGCGTGTTTCACCAAACTCAACCAGCTGATCCACTACACGCACAGCAAGATTTGCTGGGATGGAGAAGCCAATACCAATCGAACCACCAGATGGAGAGATAATTGCAGTGTTGATGCCGATCACTTCACCGGACATATTAAACAGCGGACCACCGGAGTTACCGCGGTTAATAGATGCATCTGTCTGGATGTAATTGTCGTAAGGGCCAGAGGAAATATCACGACCCACAGCTGAAACAATACCAAGTGTAACCGTGCCACCAAGACCGAACGGGTTACCAATTGCCATCACCCAGTCACCAATTCTGGATTTGTCAGAATCGCCGAAATTCACTTCAGTAAGCGGGGCCTCAGGTTTGACTTTCAGGACCGCGATATCTGTTTTCGGATCGGTTCCAACCAATTCAGCCACCAGCTTGGATCCATCACTGAAATTGACAGTAATCTCATCAGCATCCGCAATCACATGGTTATTTGTGATCACAATGCCTTCTTTTGCGTTAAGTACGAACCCTGAACCCAAGGAGTTACGTGTCCGTGGAGCGCGGTTATTGTTGTTTCCGTTTTCGTTGTTTTCGCCGCGAGGGAACAATTCGTCAAAGAAATCCTGAAAAGGCGAACCTTCAGGAGCGCGAGGTACAATGTTATTGCCCCCTCTTCTTTGTGGAACGTTTTGCGATGTGGAAATATTGACCACTGCAGACATCAAACCTTCAGCCAAGTCTGCCACTGAAGCTGGACCTTGAGCGGATGCTGGTGTTACAGCCACAGGCGCGGTTACCCCAACCACTGCCACCATGGCTATTGCAGCCACATTGGTCTTGAAAAGTTTTGCTAGAAATTTTCCGGCTTTCATTATTGTATTTCCTCCAAAAATAAGGATGCAATATGATTTCTGTTTAATTCATTCCTACATCGTCAATCCGGCAAATCTTAGCCTACAACAATGTCGATTCATCAGGAAATTTAGCGCTCTCATCAGGCAATGACAATAAAACATCCTGTGAGAATTGCGTCAGATCACCCTCGTACTAACCAGACTATGAAAACTCCGGCTACCAACGCAACCAATCCCGCCATACGCAAACTGTTGTCGGGCAATTTTGCCAGATCCTCCACCATCCGCCTCATGGCATTGGGGAACACTGCGTACAGCACCCCCTCAATGACTAAAACTAATGCGAGACCAACGACTAGATCCGACACAATTGATGCTCCCCCAACAATTTACTGTCGGGGCGCACCGTTTGGATCCTGAAAATACCTGAAGAAGTCGGAGTTCGGCGACAGAACCATGGTTGTACCATTTTCCTGCAATGCCTCACCGTAAGCAGTCATCGAACGATAGAACTCGAAGAACTCAGGATCACGGCCAAAGGCATCGGCAAAGATGCGGTTACGTTCACCTTCACCTTCACCGCGAAGGATTTCTGCATCTCTTTGAGCAGCGGCCTTGATCTCCACAACCTGTCTGTCCGCTCTCGCGCGAATCCGGCGGGCAGCTTCCTGACCACGGGCACGAAGACGTTCAGCTTCAGCCAGACGTTCCGCATTCATTCGAGCAAAGGTCTGGTCAGAAACTTCAGCGGTAAGGTCTGTACGGCGAATTCTCACATCGTCGATTTTTAGACCAAGTGACGTTGCATCTGGACGGATCGCATCACGCACTTCCCGCATCATCTCAAGACGCTCAGCAGATAGAGCGGCTTCAAATCCACGCAGACCGTAAACACGGCGCAATGCAGCATCAAGACGAGTACGAAGACGCTGTTCGGCCAGTTGCAGACTGCCTGAAACCTGAGCACGGAACTTTCTGGCATCTTCAATACGATATGTCAGGAACGCGTCCACCTCGTAGAACTTACCACCGGAAACCTGTACGCGAATATCATCCAGATCAAAACGCAGAAGGCGATCTTCAACGATTTGAACCGTATCTAGGCCAAACATGCCCAATGGCAGTTTGAAATAGAGACCTGGCTCAGTCTCAACCCGCTTGATTTCACCAAAGCGAAGAACAATAGCCTGCTCACGCTCATTCACCACGAAGAGTGAACTGAAGAGCGCATAAACTGCAAGCGCCAATACGATAAGAAGGGCTGGTAGTTTATTTCCCATTATTGTGCTCCCGCTGTTGTGTTTTGGTTACGGCGATTGTTGATTTCTGGAAGTGGGAGGTAAGGTACAACACCTTGTCCGCCACCTTGTTCCACAATCACTTTGTTGGAATCACCCAGAACCCGTTCCATGGTTTCAAGGAACAAACGCTTACGTGTCACCTCTGGTGCTTTTGCATATTCATCATATACCAGAATGAACCGTTGAGCCTCACCTTTGGCTTCTTCCACGACACGGTTTTTATAAGCTGCCGCATCTTCACCAATCTGAGCAGCCTCACCGCGGGCAGCACCCAGAATACGGTTGGCATACTGATTAGCTTCTTCGATGAACTGATCTTCATTCTGTTCAGCACGCTGCACTTCGTCAAACGCGTCAGCCACTTCGCGCGGCGGCGCCACATCCTCGATGTTTACAGCATTGATCTGTAGACCTGCACCGTAGCTATCGAGCGTTGACTGGGTAATATTACGAACTTCATCTGCGATACCCTGACGATTGTCCCGGAAAACATCCTGCGCCGGGCTTCTGCCCACCACTTCACGCATCGCACTTTCCGCAACCTGACGAACCATACCTTCAGGATCACTGACGTTGAAAAGGAAATCGTTAGGCGAAGTAACCTGATACAGAACTGAGAACGCCACATCCACGATGTTCTGGTCACCGGAAAGCATCAGGCCGGATGCACCTGAGCGCCCGCCGGTTGAACCGATGTTGATCTGGTTCTCCGCTGTTTTTGCGATCTCGTAAGTTTCGATAGGCCAAAGATGGAAATGCAGACCCGCTTCGGAAACCTCTGGCTTGGGCTTACCAAATCTGAGTTCCACACCAAGCTCGTCTTCCTGGATCGTGTAAAATGCCTGAGTAAGGTAAAGTGCTGCAACCACCACTAGACCGATACCAAGTGTCAGGGCGTTGAAACCACCGCCACCTGGGATGGCTCTGCGTATCTGATCCTGACCTTTGCGGATAATCTCCTCGAGATCCGGTGGTTGTTGACCACCCCCGCCGCCGCCTCCGCCGGGAGGACGACTACCGCCGCCATTTCCCCAGGGGCCGCCACCGCCTCCATTCTTTCCGTTGTTTCCGCCGCCGCCCCAAGGGCCACCGCCTCCGCTCTGATTACTCCAGGGCATTTAGTATCCTTCTTGTTTTCCGGGTTGATTAACCGGGATTCTGTTACCTACGTTATAGGGATGCAAGGCCATGCTTTCAATGTCACTGATGCGTGAATATGACGCAAGAGTAAACAAGACTGTCATTTTTCCTGAAAACCCTCTTAAAATCCCCACAAAACGCTTCAAAATTAGGAGTTTGCAGCCAAAACCGGAATCAAATTCTAGATCCGCTCGTAAACCACATAAAGGGTTTCTGCGGTGTCTTTTTCGCCTTTGGGAACCTCTTCACGCTCTACCGGACGCCAATGGGCATCTGAAATCTCGGGAAATCTAGTGTCTCCCTCCGGTTCAGCCAGCACATGGGTAACATACAGCTTTGACGCAGAGCCCAAGGTTTCTTTGTAAATTTGCCCGCCGCCAATCACGCAAATTTCATCGGCACTATTTTCAATCGCCCATCCTTGAGCCAGGAAAAGTGCCGCGTCCACGCTTTGTGCATGCACCACATCATCTGCCACAAAATCGGATCGTGAAACCACAATGTTGAGCCGACCGGGCAGCGCTTTGCCGATGCTCTCAAAGGTCTTCCGCCCCATGATGACTGGCTTGCCCATTGTATCACGTTTAAAGCGCTTGAGATCGGTGGAAAGTTTCCATGGCATTCCGCCTTCCATTCCGATAACCCCGTTTTGGGCAACGGCCACAACCAAAGCTACTGGCAGATCTATCATACCGCTACAGCCGCCTTGATGTGAGGATGAAATTCGTAGTTTTCGAGCTCGAAGTCTTCATACGAAAAGGCAAAGAGATCCTTCACATCCGGGTTGATTTTGATGGTAGGCAAATCATAGGGAACTCGCGAAATCTGCTCCCGCGCCTGTTCGAAGTGATTGTGATAAAGATGCGCGTCACCAAATGTGTGTACGAAATCACCCGGCTCAAGGTCACAAACCTGCGCCAGCATCATGGTCAGCAGCGCATAGGATGCAATGTTGAACGGCACGCCCAGGAAAATATCCGCAGAACGCTGATAAAGCTGACAGGACAATTTTCCGTCTGCCACATAGAACTGAAACAGGCAGTGGCAAGGCGGCAAGGCCATATCATCCACAAGTGCCGGGTTCCAGGCGCTAACGATGTGACGCCTGGAATTCGGATTTTCTTTCAAAGACTTAACAAGCGCAGTAATCTGATCCACCGAACGGCCATCCGGTGTTGGCCAGGATCGCCATTGATAACCGTATACCGGACCGAGCTCGCCGTTTTCATCTGCCCATTCATCCCAGATGGAAACACCATTTTCCTTGAGCCAGCCTATATTGGTATCCCCTTTCAGGAACCATAACAGCTCAATGATGATAGATCGCAGATGCAGCTTTTTGGTTGTCACCATGGGAAACCCGTCGGACAAATCAAATCGCATCTGATGGCCGAAAACCGAGCGCGTTCCAGTTCCGGTCCGGTCCCCACGATCGGTTCCGTTTTCCAGAACATGGCTCATTAAATCAAGATAGGCTTTCATCCGAGTGTCCGCATTTGAATCATCAACCCACCATAAACAGTTTTGGTCGGCAAAGAAATTCTCGCCTGAAACTTTCCACTATTGGAATGCACAAGCGGATCAGGCAAAAGCCTCGGCTGCTGCTTGCGCTAAACCAGCCATAGCCTGTTTGTAGGCAACCGGCCCGTAACTTAACCGCGCAACACCCAATTCAGCCAGTCTGGCCTTCGGCGGGCATCCTGGCAACGCAATGATATTCACCGGCAGGTTGGTAGCTTCGCACAGTTTCCCGATCATTGCCTCATCCATAAGCAAAGGCGCAAAGAAACCACTTGCCCCCGCATCCTCATAGGCCTTTGCCCGAGCAATCGCCTCTTCAAGCATCGCTTCATTATGAGTGTCCGGCTTGTTTTTAAGGAAAATATCTGTCCTTGCATTGAGGTAGGCATCAACACCACTTGCATCGATCGCCGCGCGCACCGCAGCCACACGCGCAGCCTGTGTATCCATGTCGTAGAGACCATCCCCACCCACAATCTGATCTTCAAAATTGAAACCCACAACTCCCGTTTCCAGAGCCTTGGCCACATTTGCCTGAATTTCGGCCGGTTCAACCGCATAACCACCTTCAAAATCTAGGGAAAGCGGCAAATCTGTGCGCTCGGTAATTGCCTTTGCATTGGCCAGTGAAACGTCCATTGGCAGTTGCTGGCCATCGCCATAACCCTGCGCCATTGCAACCGGAGCACTACCCGTTGCCAATGCCTTGGCACCTGCCCCTTCCACAGCCTTTGCACTCCCCGGATCCCAGATGTTGTAGAGAACAACCGGATCCCCTTTCACATGGAGAGAATGAAAGTGTGAAGCTTTGTCTTTTTGGCTTGGCATTGTGAAATTCCTCACTATATCGTTTCAGATTGTGAATTTTATTCGGCCTACCATGAAGGTAAGTCCAATCAAACATGCTTTATTAAACAACCGTTAACCACATTATACCCATCATGAAGATGTAAGTGAGGTGACCTATGCCAAAAAAACGCACTAAAAAAGCTCTGTTCCCTGCTCTGGCAGCGGCAACAATTTACAAAGCCAAACCTGCTGCTCCGCTTAATAAAGCTAAGAAATAGGTTATTGGCTTAAAGAGCCGATCGGTCCGGGTACGATTTCTTTGAGAAGCTTTTGAGTCATGGCTTCCTCGAAGCTCTCGAAGTTTTCTGCGATTACCAGAAATGCCCCTGCCCCTCTTAATATTTCCTGACGGTAATAATCTTCCACATCTGGATGAATATTGTCATGCAATGGGTCCGAACCTTTGATGGCCAGACCATTAACGGTTATGTTCGCAAAATCCCAAAGTTTGTAGATGCTTGCCGGCTGTAACCCGTCATTGTTTATCCCGTCACCGGAAACATCTATCACCTGGCGTTGGCACGGCTGAGGTAGTTTCGGGAACATCCTGTGCGCATAACCTAAAGCAGCCCCCAGCGCTGTGGGAGATTTATCAGAATTTCGCTGATGGGTCGCAAGCGTTTGTGCCACTGCAAAAATATCAGCCTGCGTTTCAAGCCAGGTCCAATTAAACAACAATTTTTGATTCGTCCTGCCGTTCCACTCAAAGCCGGCCATATACATGCCTCCCAGCGAGACGATTGCCTCCTGCACTTTGAAATCCAGCAATGCTGAAGCCATGCCTTTGAGCTGCAACTCATATTCCCGGGAGTTCACGCTGGAAGAAGCATCCATCGCCAGGACAAGAGCAAGATCACAATATCTTTGCTGACCATGCGCCACCTGTTGAACTGGCGAAGTAGCGATCGGTAATGCCAATATAACTGTGAGGAATACGCGCAGTAGGAGCTTCATCTAGCCTCACAACTCCAGCTTCAGTTTCTTTTCAAGCTTCTCCAGATCCCTTTGCGTATCGGTGATGTAATCCCGCACAATCGGAGCTCCATCACGGTTGCGGGACAACTGCATATGAAACACCAACTGACTTCCGGTTCTGAACATTAGTTCACACGAAATAAGGTAAAACTCCCACATCCGGGCAAAGCGTTCGTCATACATTTCAACCACTTTGTCGCGATTTGCTTCAAAGCGTTCAACCCAGTGCTTGAGCGTGGTGGCATAGTGCACTCGCAGGAATTCCAGGTCCGTGCACCAAAGATGGTTCTGTTCTATCACCTCAAACACTTCTGAAAGCGCAGGCGAATAAGCACCCGGAAAAATGTATTTCTGCAGCCATTTGCTGGCCATTCCTGGCGGGGACATATGCCCGATGGAATGGATAATAGCCAAGCCATCATCTGGCATCAGATCATTCAGCTTCTTGAAAAACTCGTCATAATGCGTGACGCCCACATGTTCGAACATGCCAACCGATACGATCCGGTCGAATTTTTCGGGCACCTCTCGATAGTCCTGCAAACGGAACTCAACCTTCTCTGAAAGCCCCATTTTCTTGGCACGTTCCGTTGCAAGCTGCTGTTGCTCCGTTGAAAGCGTCACACCAACCACGTTCACGTCTTTCAACGCTGCCAGATAAAGCGCCAGATCACCCCACCCGCAACCAATGTCCAGAACCTTCATTCCGGGCTGCAGATCAAGCTTGGAGGCCAGAAGCCGCAATTTGTTGCGCTGCGCCTCTTCAAGTGTCTCATCCTCATTTCTGAAATAAGCACACGAATAAAGCATGTTTTTATCCAGAAACAATTTGTAGAACTCATTGCCCAGATCATAGTGGTGGGAAACATTCTGCTGCGCCTGCCCGCGCCGGTTTGACTGTTGTTTCTTCCGGCTTTTCATACGGATAGCACGCAGGAACTTTTGAATTGGGTGGGAAGCAAGCGACAAACGGTTATGCGAGAAAAGCTGAAGGAAATCACGCAAGGTGGAACCATCCTCAAAGGTCATGGTGCCGTCCATATATGCTTCACCCGCTGCCAGCTCGGAATTGGTCACAAGCGTGCGGTAAAGCGTCTTGTCATGTAACTTCATGGTGACATTCAACCCCTCCGTTCCCGAAAAAACATGCCGATTGTTGTCAGCATCAATTACGGTCAGAGAACCTTTCTGGATAAAGGTTTTCATCAGATTGGAGAGTGGAAACATGCTTGAACTTTCATAAATTGCGAACCAACCCCCATATTCATGCAATTTGGGCAAAAAACAACTGTTTGTTGTGGAGCAATCCTCACTTCACCGAGAGGTAACCCTAACCCCGTGAAACATCTTTAAATGTTTACAATTATCACCTATATTGAAATTGTCAGCTTGCTGACTATGACGATAAATTGCCTGTGCAATAAACCATTCGGACCCGGGGGCGGTACCCGGCGCCTCCACCACAAACCATTCGATGATTACCGCAATAGAATGGCTTTTGACGGGGGCGAAATAGGATCGACGAGGGTGTAAAGACTGTGTTTTCGTTCGGTATTGTACCACCGTTATCGGGCTAAACTTAATAGTTGCAAACGACAACTACGCGGAAGCTCGTCTCGCTGCATAAGCGCGACTGCTTCACACTGAACTCCTGATAGATCGCTCTGTCAGGCGGGGTTGGAAGGCACCTGGCAACAGAAGCCTTCACTCTTGCTAACGGGACCCACAGGCTTAAAAATGATAGACGAAACCCAACCAGAAGACCTGATCAGGTATGATGTGCTCACACAGGAAGCGCTTCGTGATGTGATCAAAAAAGTACTGGAAGAAGTTTCTGCTGCTGGCCTGCCCGGCGAGCATCATTTCTTTATTACCTTCAGAACTGATCATCCCGGCGTTCGCCTTTCCACCAGAATGCGTGAACGTTACCCGGAAGAAATGACCATTGTGATTCAGCATTCATTCTGGGATCTCAAAGTGACCGATAGTCATTTTGAGATCGATTTGTCATTTGATGACATTCTGGAACGATTGAGAATTCCTTTCGCATCGCTCAAAGGCTTCTTCGATCCTCATGTTAAGTTCGGGGTTCAGTTTGATGCGGAATATCTCGAAACTGCGAACGACGATGTGGAAATTGAGGAAGAAGGAAATCCTGACAACTTGCCCCAGCTTGCACAGACCCGCGAGATGACAAAAACCAAAGACAAGAAGCCGAAGAAGGCCGATGAAGAGGTTGAAGACGATTCTGAAGAAAATGCAGAAACGGCTGAAATCGTTTCACTGGATCAGTTCAGGAAAAACCAATAATCCGGTCAGAACAAAATCATGGTAGAGCCGATAAATTTACGCCAGTTTCGCAAGCGTAAGCAGCGGCAGGAAAAAGAGAAAAAGGCCGACTCAAATCGCAAGTTGCACGGCATCCCCACTGCCCTGCGCAAAAAGGCCAAAACCGAAAACAAGATAGAAGCATCTAAACTTGATGGTCAGAAACTGACCTCCATCAAACCTGACACGGGAGAATAATTCCGTTGCTGAGGAAACACTCCATTAGCATTCAGGGACACCGCACAAGTTTCTCACTTGAGGATGAATTTTATTCTGAATTGAAACTTGCCGCCGAACGGAAAAACATACCACTTGCCCGTCTCATCCGATCTATTGATACGGAAAGAGAACATGAAACCAACCTCTCATCCGCAATTCGATTGTTTGTATTGGCTGAAGTGAAAAAACAGGCGTCGGCTTGAAATCGAAGCTCAATTGGTTTCAAGGAATTTCTCGATGTTTTCGATAACACCTGGCTGACCCGGCTCTCCCACCACAATACGGTTTCTGTGTTTTCCAACCGCCACTGGCTCACCAAGAGGCTTTAATTTGTTGCTGGGAACGGAATTAGCCTCTGTTTGTTCTTCAACAAGCTCCTGAAGACGTTGCCGTTCAGCTTCCTGACGTGCCAACTCTTCTTGTTCCTTACGTTCCGCCTCAAGGCGCGCCTGTTCTTCTTGACGCTTGCGTTCCGCTTCTAGGCGAGCTTGCTCTTCTTGGCGCTTTCGTTCCGCTTCCTGACGGGCTTGCTCTTCCTGCTTTTCACGCTCAGCTTCCTGACGGGCCTGATCTTCCTGGCGCTTGCGTTCTTCCTCTTCGGCTTTCAGGCGCGCTTCTTCTTCCTGACGCTCGCGCTCTGCTTCCTGGCGGGCCTGTTCTTCCTGGCGCTTACGTTCTTCCTCTTCGGCTTTCAGGCGTGCTTCTTCTTCCTCTTGTTCAAGGCGCAATCGCTCCAGTTCCTGCTGTCGTAATACTTCCTCTGCACGTCTGCGTTCTTCAAATTTCTCTCGTGCAAAAGCAAACGCAATCTGGCGTTGTAGCCGTTGCTTTTCTATGACCTGCGCTTCAAGCGTTTCAACCCGTCTTTGGCTGCTTTCAAAAGCTCTCAAGGAAAGGAAACTTTCCAGCCGATCTGTATCAACTTCAAGTTCTGAATTTCCAACCGGCCCTTCCCAGACCAAAGCGAGTTGCGGTTCCACACCTTTCACTCTTTCCCTGCGCCCTGGATCAAATGTCAGTTCTGTCATCAACTTTGCTGATCGGGCAGAAAGATCCAGTTCCAGGTCACCTTTCAATAGAGTTGTCCCCACAGATTGGGTGAGGTTGCGAACCCTGACGCGACCACGATTGATAGAAAATGGTGCTTCGATTTTTGAAAGTGAAAATCCGGAATTGAGAATATACTGCCCAACCAATGCGTTTATGTTTTCAGTCTTGATTTCGTAATCTTCAGCTCCGGTTTCCACCAAAATTGGATCAAGGTTGGTGGGATTTAGCCCTTCAATCCCCACATTCTCGAAATCCATGATCCCGTTGCCGGTCAGATTGGCCACAAGCGCCTGGAGGCTCCTACCAGAGGTTTCGGCTGATCCATTCAAATTTACAATCGCTTGGGAAAACCCACCCATTGACAGTTTATCAGCAATCAGTTTGCCGTTTGCACCGGTAAGACCAAGCTGCATGCCCGCAAGCACAATACCTTCATTGTTTTTCAAGTTGAAACTGCCGATGAAGTTTCCACCAAAGAGCCCCATTGTGAGGCCATTGATATCGAGCGAACCATCGCGCAAAACAAGTTCAGTCCTTGCGTCATCACCAGTGACATCGCCGCCAAACTCGAAACTATCGGATTTAATTCTGATATTGCCATCAAGCCCACCGAAATAGGCAGCGCCAAAGTTTTTCTCTGTATCCTGCTGCACAAGATTTTGCAGTCCGGAAGGATGGCCAAACACACTTTCCGCAATAACCGGTAGGCTTGCAGTGTCCATATCCAAACTTCCGGTTAGCTTCGGCCGCACAAAGCCGTCACGCTGTAGTTTCAAATCACCACTAAAAGCGTTTCCGTTCACCTGACCCTTGAGATCAACCACATCAAACTCACCTTTTAAGGCTGTCAGAGTGAAGTTACTCGAAACCAGCAGTGGATCCGAAATACTCAATCCGGGCACCTGCAGACCAGCCGTAACCAGCAGTGGAGCAAGATCATCAGATGCAACGGTTATATCAAGTTCACCGTCGAACTCACTCCAGTTGTCGGTCAGAATATCACCCTGCGCAGAGACGATGGTTCCCGGAGCCGTAAGTCCGATAACTGAGGTCAAACTGCTGGATGTCCGGCCTGTTAGGTCTGCATTGAACTTCATCGGCCCCTCTACCTGACCAAGCAGGTCCAGGGGAAGCGCTTCCACACCGAACTGTTGCATCAAGATGGAGGGAGATTCGTTCTGAAGCGAAGCATTAAACACAAAAGGAACATCAGCCGGCTTGGAAAGATCTCCGGAAAATCCAAGTTTGATGTTGAAGTCACTGCCCCCGAAATTGCCATTGGCGAGCACCTGCCCCTTTGCCCCGTCATCGGTGGCGCGGGTATCCAGTTCAACTTCGATTTCGGAATCCTTTGTGAGAGAGGGACTCGCAAGAAGAGCATTAAGGAAACGGTTTTCACCCGCATAGAGTTTCGCAAAACCAAGCAGGCCTGAAAGATCTCCAGCAGAAACTTTGAGTTTCATATTGCCGTTTGGTTTGGTCAGAACATCCTCTACCCGTCCGATGCTGGAAACCTGCACACCAAAGATGTTGGCCGCATCAAACTTCTCCACGCTTATGGTGCCCTGACGCACCCGCACATGGGCATCAACCTGTTCAGCGTCCACGTCACCCGTGTCGAGCCGGGCCTGTAGCAAATCAGCCTTAACCTTCACATTAAGATCGTGAACGTCACCACCCTCAGCATCCGAATTACCAATTAGCGAATAGACAGCCCGGAGGTCGTTCACATTGACCCGGTTACCATTGAGCTCTGCGATAATGGCCGGCTGCCCCTTGTCCGGTGTCAGACGCTGCATTTTACCATTCAGGATTGCATCATCGAGACGCATTTCAAGATTGTCGAAACTGAATTGCCGCTCTGACAGAACCACATCGGCAGCAAACCCGAATGATTTCAAACGGCGCAGCGCCGGATCCACATCACCCGAAAACCACGATGCGAAACCTGAAGGCTGACGTGATGCCAATAGCATCTTACCGCTGAAGCCAAAATCATCACCAAGACCAACTCGTCCGGTTGCTTCAAGCAAAGTATTACCCGGGAACAAAGCTTTTAGCCCACCGATATCCCAACTCTTCCCGAATGGCCGCACTCTTGCTGAAACATCCCTGATGAAGGTGTCACCAGCAACGATCGCAGGCAATTGAACATTGATAATCCCTTTAGCGGTCGGCACCGGGATACGTTGCAAAACAGAATTGAGAGCGGTTAGCCGGGTACGGATATTCCCTTCGCTGGATGTCTCCCCTTGCGCTTCCCGCAAGCGGTCAAGATCAATCTGACGTCCATCTGCATTTGCCCGGAAAGTGATCTCTTCCGATATGTCGATCGTCCCGAAACCCGTGATTGTATAAGGGTCTGCCGGATCACCCACATCCAACCGGTATTCAGGTATTGTGATCAGTTTTGGCGAGGCATTAAACACACCTTCCGTTCTGACCGGAAGTGGTTCTATGGGTGTCAGCATCTCCTGAACGCGGGCAGCAGAAAACGGTGTCAGGCTGAAATCACCATCCCAGGCCAGCGTTTCCCCCTTCAATATCACAGGGCCATCCAGGATCATCTTGTAAGGGCGATCACGCTGATTGGCCTCAAGCTTTACCCGCATGGACTTGGCGCTTTTCTGGTAAGTACCGGTCGCAATTCTCAATTGGGACGGCACGCCTTCCACATCTGCATCAGCATCGATCCGCCACGGTCCGACAAATGAACGTGCACTGATTTCCGCATTGATGTTGTCAAGGGTAAGCGTTCTTCCTCCTGTCAGCCCTGAAACAGCGATACTGCCCTTTTCCACTGTCAGGTTCTCGATTTTCACCTGTTCAGGGTCAACCAGATCGTAGGTGGGCTTTGTCCATGCGATTGTGCCGGTTTCAGAAACCTGAAGATTAACCCTTGGCCGGATCAGGGACAGATCCACAATCTTAACTTCACCGGAAAGAAAAGGCAGCAGCTCAGCAGTAAACTGGAACTGCTCCACGATCATAAGCGCTGACCCATCATCATTACGGCCAACGGAAACATTTTCAAAACTGACAGAAGGCAGTGGCAGAATCTTAAGTGATGGCTTGCCTTCCACCCTCACTTCCTGCCCGATTACCCTTGAAGCTTCCCGTTCAAAGTCACCAGTGTATTTCTCCCATTCCACAAAGAATGGTGTAATCAATATGGCGAACAACCCGATGACGATCAGGCTTCCCAAAAACAAAAAGAGCTTGAACAAAAAATTCATATTATCGCTTGCTCGTTACAAAGCCCGGCCATCCGCCTTTTAGGTGCCAGCACACCGGGTTTGTCAAATGTCCCCGTTAAATCCAACGACCTTACCAGGGTTCATGATATTGTCTGGATCAATGGCACTTTTTATTGTCGCCATTATGTCTGCCCCTGCCCCATGTTCTAACCTCAAAAACCGTCTTTTCCCCTGACCGATACCGTGTTCCCCAGTGCACGTTCCTTCCATTGCGATCGCGCGCATGTTGAGCCGCTCGATCATGGTTTCTGCACGCTCCACCTCATCAGCGTCATCCATCATGACAAGAGGCGTGATGTGAAAATTGCCGTCCCCCACATGCCCGATGACCGGTGCTACCAGTTGTAGCTCCTCGGCATCCGCTTGGGTTTCCGCAATACATTCGGCTAATCTTGATATGGGGACACAAGCATCTGTTGCAATACCCCGGCAGCCCGGACGCCAGGCAAGCATCGCGTAATACGCGTCATGGCGCGCTTTCCACAGCTTGTTACGCGCTTCAATAGTATCAACCCACTGAATGTTACCGCCAGAAAAATCTGATGCGATTGCATTAAACGCCTCAACCTGCTCGTCTACCCCGGCCGGGGTTCCATGGAATTCCAGAAACAGTGCTGGCTTAGCCTCATATTCCAGACCGGAATACTTGTTGATCATTTCCACTTGCAGCGCATCGAGCAATTCAATACGCGCCATAGGCAATCCTGTTTGCATCGCCAGAATGGTTGTGTTGCAAGCATCCTCCACCGTATCGAACTGACAAACGCCCGATGAAATCTTCTCCGGAATACCGTAAAGGCGCAATGTGAGCTCGGTGATAATGCCCAGAGTGCCCTCTGAGCCAACCATCAGTTTAGTCAGATCATAACCCGCAGAAGATTTCCTGGTCCGCGAAGCGGTCTTGATCGCCCGGCCATCCGGCATTACCACGGTCATATTGACCACATTCTCTCTCATCGTGCCGTAGCGAACAGCGTTTGTTCCTGACGCACGTGTGGCAGCCATGCCGCCCAGAGACGCATTGGCGCCGGGATCAATCGGGAAAAACAGACCCGTATCTCTCAGATAATCATTGAGCGCTTCACGGGTCACCCCCGGCTGGATAACACAATCCAGATCCTCCGCGTTCACAGCCAGGATCTGGTTCATTTCATTGAGGTCAATTGAGATACCACCCGCAGGTGCATTCACACCTCCTTCAAGAGAAGTACCGGTACCAAACGGAATGATGGGAACCTTGTGATCTGCGCAAACACGCACCACTTCCTGTACCTCTTCAGTGGAGCGAGCAAACACTACGCCGTCCGGCAGTTGCGCGGGAATATACGTCATGGTGTGAGCATGTTGTTCACGCAGTGCCTGGGATGTTTTGAACTGTTCCCCGAAGCGTTGTTTCAAGACAGCCAGCGCTGTTTCAATTCCACCGCTGTTGCGTTCAAGCGTTTCCAAATCCGTAAGGGCCACAGAGACGTTCTCCTCCCGTTTGCTGTGTCGTTGCAGGGAAGATAATCAATGGCTCATGGGGTTGCAAATAAAGAAAGCGACAATGTTCAAGTTTTACTTAACAATCGAACTTTCCTTGCGTGGGTTAGAGGTATATGAAACAAAGAGATAAGTGAGTCTCAGAAACCGCACTATTATGCTCAAAAACCCATCAGATCTGCTGAGATTGATCTATCAATGGGTAGAACCCAATCTCGCCCGATTCAACACTGACCGGCAGTTGCAGGTATGGCTTGTTGCCGTATTGGTGGGTTTCGCAGTTTCCATTGCAACAATTGTGTTCCGTGAACTCATAGGCCTTGTCCAATGGACCTGGCTCATGGAACGGTCAGAAAATGTCCTGAGCGCGGTTGAAAAAGTTCCCTGGTATTATGTCCTCCTGGCCCCTGTAGTTGGTGGTGCTATCGTCGGCTGGATGCTCGAGAATCTGTTGCCCCAGAGGCGTGCTGGCGGTGTTTCCGATGTGATGGAAGCCCGGGTTGTTCACGGCAAGGACGTGGAATTGCAACCGGCACTCATGTCAGCAGCGGTAACAGCCGTGTCACTGGGAGCTGGTGCCAGTGCCGGGCGCGAAGGTCCGATGGTTCATCTGGCGGCAGGTCTCTCTACCGCCATGATACGCAAGTTCAACCTGCCTTCCTGGTCCAGAAACACCCTGTTGGCCAGTGGCGTGGCAGCAGCGGTTTCTGCGTCTTTTAACGCTCCAATCGCTGGCGTCCTGTTTGCCCACGAGATTATCCTGGGACATTACGCACGCAGATCGTTCGTGCCCATTGTCATTGCCGCGGTGGGTGGCACGATCTTCTCCCGCCTCTGGTTTGGGGATGTGGCGGCATTCATCGTTCCTGAATATCAAATCACGTCTTATTGGGAGTTTCCTGCCTTCGCACTGCTGGGCCTGGTTTGCGCCTTTATTTCAGTGATTTTCCAGTTTGCAATCGTCGGCACAGACTATGTGGCGCGTAACATAAACATTGATCTGTTCTACAGACCCATCATAGGTGGCCTCTTGATCGGCCTCATTGCGCTCATGTACCCGCAGATACTGGGTGTTGGATATGAAGCAACCGACCAAGCATTAAAAAACGAGCTTGGCCTTTGGCTCATGATCAGCCTGATTGTTGCAAAAATCGCTGCAACCGCAATCACCCTGGCCTCTCGATTCGGTGGTGGAGTGTTTTCACCGGCACTTTATTTAGGGGCTTTGACTGGTGGCGCATTCGGTTTGATTGCCACAGGCATGTTCCCGGAACTTTCATCCAGTGATGGCCTTTACGCGATTTTGGGCATGGGCGCTGTAGCAGCCGCTGTTCTGGGCGCTCCGTTCTCCACAACCATGATCGTGTTTGAACTGACCGGCGGTTACACCCTCACCATCGCCCTGTTGCTGGCCGTATCCATTTCAACGGGCATCAATCAGGCAATCCACGGTCATTCATTCTTCGAATGGCAGCTGGAAATGCGAGGCATTTTCTTAGGCGACGGCCCCCACAGATACCTCATGCGCTCCATCAAGGTTTCTGACTTCATGGTCAAACCCGATGAACAGAGCGAAGTTCAAACGCTGGAAGCAGATGAGGAAGGCAACCTGCCTCAACACCTGAAAAGCACTGATAACCTTGAAACGGCATTGCGCAGCTTTGACGAGAGTGGCATCCCCTCCCTACCCGTCCTTGAAGGACAGAAGTTGCAGGTAGTCGCCACCGCAACCCAAAACGATGCGTTACGGACCTTCAACAGTGAATTATGCGCAGCAAGTGAAGAAGAGCATCGCGGATGATTGAAACCCGCGGGTGCCCCAGCCCGCGGGTGACCCAATCCCCATATGAGTCAGAGAACAGCGCCCGGGATAAACCCGGCGCTGTTCGTGGTCATGACCACCCCCGATAGCGATCATGTCCGCGAAGCAACTCATCTTCCTGGAGCTGTGCCTAGATGGGCTAGATCACGAGACACGGCCACGGTGCAAGAGCACCGGAGTGGGTTACTTCAACAGCTATTACGTTTGAGGAGGGATATTTATTCGAAGAAAAAACAAACAAATTCGATTAACGGCTGATTTTCTCATACAACTAATCGTGAACTTGAGGCTCATTCAGCTTCAAGAAGCACCGATACGTCCAAATCCGGGAATTTTAATTGCCGGATTCAAAATATCAATTCCCGCCACTAAACCCAGGAAATGTAATTCAAATCCGCTTCTGCGCCCCATAGCAAATCCGGCATATCCTCCTAGATTGACCTGCAGATCAAGCCAGTCAGGATCTATTCTGAATAATCTTCCATTGCTCAGATAATCCCGGCCAACCGCTGCTGCGGGCGGAACAATTCCGATTTCCGGCACCTCATTCAAGACATGTGCGACAAAACTGTTGGAGTTGGGACCAGGCCATGCCTGATAGGTACCCCGATCAGCAAACGGATAGGTACGAACGGCATTTTCAATTTTTGGGATTAGTTCAGTTGCCTTTTTCCCGCGGATGGATTTCACGATTTCCGGTTGGTTGGAATACCATCTGGCATCAGGCGCATAGGCATTATGGCGAACGGGATTACCCCACCCCACCACATCATACCGGTTATAGGAACTTCCGTTCTGCTTCTTCGTTACAATCCAACTGTGAACCGCAAAGCCACCTTTCCATCTACCGGTTCGCGCAGCCATCACATAGACAACCGCTTCCCGGTCCTCATCTGCCGAGGGCAATAAATCGCTGCTGGACCAGTTGGCACGGTTCCAGCTTTCAGGGCGCGACGCGTCAGCCTGCCAGATAGCAAGATGAATGAGTGCAGGCAGAACGAAAACAAACAACAAGAAAAGCACCAGCCTGCGCACAAATACGAAAATTTTTCTCATAACCAATCCATTATCTCATAACCAATCCATTAAACGAGAATGGGTGAAAAATTGAGTAAACATTTGGCGATCAGATGGCATTGCTCTGCAGATTTCAATTAGATTCTTATGCAGGCAAAAAAAAGCCCGGATACCTGCCGGTATCCGGGTGTAGAATGAAAACTCAATCCCAGGGGCGATGTGAGATCGGCTTTCAATCAACATGAAATCTCTTCGTCTTAGTTGAGTGCCATTAAAAGCATTCACCGTGAAACCAGCGTGAAAAATTTTAACGCCCCTGTTTATTCAATAAAAACAACGCTCAAACGGGCGGTCGTTTCCAGTCAAAATTCAGCAAAATCTGCTTGCCCAAATCCGGTTTCCATGACAGTTTTCTCCTAAACGTCCAAGCATTGAGGAAAGCCCATGTCAGTAGAACCATTGCATTCAGACAATCTTTCAAATCTTCCCTACTACGAAGAACGCAAAGATCTCGCCGCAGCTTTTCGCTGGGCAGTGCGTCTCAACCTTCATGAGGCCGTGGCAAATCATTTCTCATTGTCAGTGAACGATGACGGTACCCAGTTCCTCATCAACCCCAATCAACGGCATTTCTCGCTCATTAAGGCATCGGACATATTGCTGCTGGATGCGAATGATCCCAAAACCATGGATCGTCCGGACGCGCCGGATGAAACAGCCTGGGGTCTGCACGGTGCTTTGCACCGCAACTGTCCGCACGCCCGCTGTGCCCTGCATGTGCATTCAATCCACGCAACAGTGCTGGCCAGTCTTGCAGATTCGATCATGAAGCCAATCGATCAGAACACAGCTATTTTCCACAATCGCCATGTGGTTGATGAGAATTATGGCGGATTGGCTTTTGAAGAAGAAGGCGAACGCTGTTCACAGCTCCTTTCAGATCCGAAGATCAAGGTCATGGTGATGGGGAATCACGGTGTGATGGTGATCGGAGATAGCGTAGCCGATGCTTTCAACCGCCTGTTCTATTTTGAAAGAGCAGCAGAAACCTACATCAAGGCGCTTTGGACCGGTCAACCTTTACGGGTTCTTTCAGAAGAGATTGCTGAAAAGACCGCCAGAGAAATCGAAGAATATGATGATCAGGCCGGATATCATTTTTCTGATCTGAAAGAGATACTCGACCGCGAAGAACCCGACTACAAGAACTGATGACCTAACGGTTTTCGTCGAGCCAGATTCGGATTTTTTCCAGTCCGGGTATCAGGGAATTGACGTCTTCAAAGCTGAAATGCGCCACAAAGTCCTGGAATACTTCGGCGAGTGCCGCCTGTGCATCCACATGAGCGGCTCGCCCCCGCTCTGAGATGGAAACAATTTTCGACCTGCCATCGGTCTCACTTGGAATGATGTTTACAAAGCCCTTGCTATCGAGCTGCTTCAGCGTGTTGGTCATAGCACCTTTGGTAACCTGAAAAGCAGCCGCCAGATCCTGCGGTGACTTTGGCGGCAACCCCCGCATGAAGTGATTAAGTACCCCGAACTGCGACATGGTAAGGCCGTGCGGCATCACACGCTCAGCCTTCGTGCTTGAAAGCTGATTGATGATGCCGACCTCGTTGAAAAACCGAAAATACTGCGCTCCCTGGTCGGCAGAAATTTCCGGTTTATCGTTCATGCGCTGTTCCTGATGCGTGTTTCATATTGCCATCGCGGGCTGGGTGCAGGTGTCTCACCATATCCGATACGGGCGAACATTTGCAGGGTTTCACTGGTCTTTATACCCAGTTCGGTGCGCATTTGCATATAGAAAGGCTCCATTTCCTCAAATTCCTGCAAGGCTTGAGAAAGCGGATGCATGGCAATACCCAGTTCTGTGGCCTTGAGGTTCATGCGCACATAGTTCCTGCCAGCCTGAATTTGGTCCATGCGGGAATTGCCTGCGGTTTTGACCGCCACATAACCCATGGCAGTCTGTGTATAGGGGCGCAAGGCAGCCTGCGATTGTTCGAACATCACGGAATCAAACTCAAGCATTTTTTCCCGGCTTAGCTGACCCAATGCAGCCAATGTTTCTATGAATGCGCCGCCCAGATCAATCCCATCAGGATTAGCCTCAATCTCTGACTTTCCGATGCGCATCAGATCAATGCTTTCCTTGGCAGTTCTATAGGTGCGCATTTCGATATCGAGCGAATCCCAGGTCAAATCGCGCAAACGGCCGATCTGAGTCTGATCCAGCACATGCGCAGCCATAACTGAACTATCCGCAACCGACACGATAGCATCTGCCGTATCCACTGAAACAGATTTGCTGGTATCAAACGGGTCCTTGTTGGAACGTCTATTGAAAATCTGATCGAACAATCTGTCCGCTTTCACGCTGTTGTCTGGCTCAAGCGTCATCCTGGCTACAAGGCGTTCGTCAAGTCTTGGTGCACCCTCACCGTCCGGAAAGAGTTTTGTTGTCATACGGTATCCAGCTTTTCGAGCGGTAAGATCGGCAAGCTCAAGAAAACAACCCAGTCCGATGGTGATCTGGCGATCATAGGGGTCTGTCTCCGGCAAACGCCGATTTAAATCACAATAAAGGTGAATTTCGTTGTCACCCACCAGATCAACCATCCAAGGCTGCCTGTTATGCGGATTAGGTGCAAGGATTGCGTGAGAGAGCACGACCTTCCGCACATCTATTTCGTTTGTGGGCGCAATCGCCAGACGCCAGGGCTCAATTGCAGCATGTGGCGTTCTGGTAAATGCAAACAGTGTACCCGCACCCGCTGCCGTGATTACCCCTCCGCCAATAATCTTCAAAAAATTTCTGCGCGATTTACTGGGCATATCAAAATTCCTATTTAGTTTAAGGTTAAACTAATTTAGTTCAACGTTAAACTATTTTCAAGTGGGAAAACGAATTTTCCGGATCTCTTCCCTTAATCAAAGAAGAAAACCTCTATTTTTCAGCGCGATACGCCATGCGGAATTTTGATTATTTTTGCGCTAAACCGCGACTTTACTCAAAATAAACACGATGAGCCATGTCATTGCCATTGGTAATGGTGAGCTGTTTAAAGCCTGCCATGCGCAATAGATCGAAGAAATTGAGCTGCGCCACATTCCCCAGCTTTGTGAATAATGGCGATGTGCGCGCGTCAGCGGTCATGGAGGCAAGCAGCCCTCTGAGCTGAAACAGGGTATTATACCGCCCCTGTTCCGTTGCCACTATAATGAGCTTTTCAGCATCTCCACCCTTTGCAAACATATGATATGTGGGCGCGTATACTTTCTGTTTTTGTAATTTATCGAGCTGGGTCACGAAGGCCACGCGGGAGTGGCGCGTGACATCTGGAAACGGTGGTAGCGGCGACTGGTAGGTTTCCTCAGTTGCCGGTGCCGGATAGTAATATCCCGCATGCCGATCGCCTGCATTAGCGCCAACAGACGCTGTTGCAAACACTAAAAACAAAGCCAAGAAACTGATTTTATTGAAAAATTTCTGAAAAAACCTGGCAATCAACATCATTTTACCCTCAAAATACAAATATAAAGCTAGGATCACTATATCCCATGTTTAGCGTTGGGATTAACAATCATAATTCAACAAGTTGTGTTGAGTGAACAGTCTGTTTCACAAACATGGCTTTTAAAATTTTTTGTGTAGCTTATTTTCAAGCTACCGAATTTATACAAGGAGAATTGGCGTGAATAAGATTGTCAAAAAAGCCCTTTATTCAGCAACATTGGCCGGATCATTGGCATTTGCGGGAGGAGCCCTGGCTGCAGATACCTATGCAATGGACCCTGGACATACAGAAGTCAGGTTTGGCTGGAGCCATGCCGGCGTATCCCAGCAGCATGCTGAATTCGACAAGATTGTTGGCACCCTGAAACTGGATGAAGCCAATGTGGAGAATTCATCTATCGAAGTGAATATCGATGTGAGCAGCCTCTCAAGTGGATTTGAAGCACTGGATACCCACTTGAAAAGTTCTGACTATCTGAACGTGGAAAAACATCCTGACATTTCGTTCAAAAGCACTTCAATCAAGAAGACAGGCGACAAGACTGCAGATGTGACAGGTGACGTGACCATTCATGGTGTGACACTTCCTGTAACACTCAAGGCTGAGCTTACCCATTTGGGTGCACATCCGGTCGGCAAGTTTCTTGACTACTACAAAGGCGACTGGGTTGCTTTCAAAGCCACCACAGAGATTGACCATATGGCCTTCAAGGTTGGTAACTTCTCTACCGGTCCAATTGCTATCGAAATCAACACGGAGCTGAAGAAGAAGCAGTAATCTGCCTTCAGATCTGAAAAATGCAAAGCGCCAAATACACAAAGTTGGCAGTCATCCTTCATTGGGTGAGTGCACTGTTAATCTTCGGCCTGCTCTCAGTGGGTCTGTGGATGAGACGGTTTGAAGAAGATCTGGGTTTCAAGTTTGAGCTCTATCAACTCCATAAATCCGTTGGCTTCACTCTTTTGGCGCTTTTACTCATAAGACTGTTCTGGCGGTTCACTCACAAACCGCCGGAATATGCCACCCCGCTTTCCCCTTCTATGGAACGCGCAGCAGAAGCGGTTCACTGGGTGATGTACGGTTTGATGTTGCTTTTACCGCTCAGCGGGTGGATTTCAGTTTCAGTGGCGGAACTTCAGTTTCCCACGCTTTATTTCGGATTGTTTGAAATCCCGCATCTATCCTTCCTGAATTCCAATCCAGAGTTCTGGCGTGAATTGAGCGGATGGATGCACACACTGGGCGCAATTGCTCTTACGCTTCTGCTATTTGGACATATTGGCGCCGCCATCATGCACACAGTTGTTTTGAAAGACGGACTTATTAAAAGGATGATGCCGTGAACACTTTACTCAAATTATCCATGGGCGCTCTGTTGTGGAGCATGTCCTCCATATCCCCAGCACTGTCAGCAGATTGGGTGATCGACAAAGAAAAGAGTTCCCTGGAGTTCCAGCTCAAGGTTCAAAACAATGATGTCAAGGGCAGGTTCGGTGCATTCGATGCCACAATAAAACTGGACCCTGAAAATCCATCAGATGGCAGTATTGAGGTTGTGGTAGACACCACAACAATCACAACCGGCAACCCTCAGGGCGATAATCTGGTTCAAAGTGCAAAATGGATGGCAATTACTGACTATAATCAGGCAGTCTTCAAATCCACTTCCATTTCTAAATCCGGTGATGGCTATGTGGCAGAAGGTGAATTGGTTGTTCGGGAAACAACTCTCCCGGTAACACTCAATTTTATTCTAGATGTGGACGGCGACACGGCAAAAGCCAGCGGAAAGACGGATCTGGATCGCATGGATTTTGGTGTGGGACCAGAACCAAGTTCAAGCTTGCCAGTGGGTGAAGCAGTTCAGATAATTTTTGAGCTTGAGGCTGCCAAGGCAAACTAGGCTGCCGCAACAGCCTCTGCCATTTCCATCATGCTGGTGAACCGGAAATCCGTGTCCGGGCGCTCATCCACCACCGCAGTGGCACCCCAATCTTCACTTCCGGCAAGGTTTTGCCTATCGATCCAGCATGTGGCCAGGCCCGCTTGAACAGCTGGCACATGGTCATGGAACAAACTCTGTGCTGTGTGCAGGATAGTATTCTTCTGCACCCCAAGATCAGCAGTCAAATGCTCCAGCATGTAATCAAAATTAGCCATGGTTGGCTTGTAACTTCCCACATCCTGGGCTGTGTAGATTGCGTCAAACTCCACACCCAGCTTTCTGTTTGAAGCGGCAAACCCGTCTCTGTTCACGTTGGATAGGATCACCAGCTTGTAGTGCTTTTTCAAAATCCGCAGCGCATCAGCCGTGTCGGGAAATGCGGGCCAGAGCTGCACTGAATTTCCAAACGCTTCATCCAATGCATCGTTCGTTTCGAGACCGAGTTCGGCTGCCAGGTCTTTGTGCACATTGAGCAGAATTTCCGGATATAACATGCCGGGAGTTTTAGCCTGTTGTGCGCTTTCAGTCCGGGCATAGGCCTGAAGCGTTGGTTGGCGTTCCATTTCTGCACCATTCGTCATCAGCAGTGGTTGCAAAGCGTCCCAAATCCCGGATTCCCAGTCAATCAGGGTTCCATAACAGTCGAATGTGAGCGTATCGAATTCTGTTAATTGGGCGGTCATGGAAATTTCTCCCATTGTGTTTTTGAATATGCTAGCCGATTAAGTGTTATAATATTTAATTGCAATAGTTTTTCTGATTTCATGACTGAGACCAATTCTGCCCCCGATTGGAACTTTCACCCCGAACGTGATGCGATCACCGCTGAAACCCATGCTCGGCCTGCTTCCGCTATTTCTTCTCCCGCAGAAGTGCTGCATCTAGCCTTCCGCTGTGAGGAAGCCGTCGCCTATAAATTCTTTGAAATCGTTGAGGGTCAGAAATTTGAGAGTTTCCCGAGACACCTCACCGGCATGGTCGACAAGTTGAAGGTCAAACTGGAGCGCCACACAGAATTCATGTCCTGTACAGTCTTTCTGGAACTTGAAGGCAGGAAAGATCAAGGCGACATAGCCTCCATGGTTTTTGATGCCTTTCCGGTAGCTGAAGTGGAAATTCTGGTCCTGCTGCATTTGTCTCTGGTTCGTTCAGCCAGCGCGATGCTGAAAATCATGCCCCTGGATCAGCGAATTTATGGCGGCCGCATGCGGTCAGGGATTGATGTGAGATCCACTTTTGTCCCGGACGAAAGCGGAGCAATCCGCTTCTCCCTGTTTGGCAAAAGTCTAACCAGCGAAGAATTCGGCCGCCGGTTACAACGCATTTTGGAGATGGAAACCTACCGGACCATGAGCCTGCTTGGGCTTCCCGTTGCCAGAAGGGTCGGCATTGAACTCTCCACTGTGGAAGAGGAACTGGAAGAATTGACCACCTCTCTGCAACAGAACAACAATTCCACACCAGAAGAGGACGAGAAAGTGTTTGCCAACCTCTCAGACCTCTCGGAAAAAACAAACATGCTGCTAACGGAAACCCGTTATCGCTTTGCTGCAAGCCGCGCATATTTCGCCTTGTTTCAGCAAAGGGTGGAATCGCTCGAAGAAGAAAAAGTGGGCGATGTGCAAACTATGAGCGGTTTTCTACGCTCAAGGTTGGAGCCCGCCATGGCAACCATTGAAAGTACGGCTAAGCGACAGGAAACACTCACCAACGATCTTTCCCGTGCCCTACTCCTGTTGCGTACCCGTATTGAGCTTAACCTCAACAAAGGCAACCAAGCCCTGCTTCAATCCATGGACAAACGTCATCTCCAGCAATTGAAGATATCCCAAACCGTTGAGGGACTATCGGTTGTTGCGATCACCTACTACGCAGTAGGCCTGATCTCCTACCTCCTGAAGGCCTTGGCGAAACAGGCATGGATGCCGTTGTCAGCCACCATGTTGACAGCGATCAGCGTTCCCTTTGTGCTGCTTATTGTTTGGCGTTCACTGCACCGGCTGCGTAAGGCCTGGGAAGAGCATCGATCATCATAACGCTCACAAAACAAACGATTTTCCTCCCAATAACGTGATCTCACGTGTCCCGCTGTTCATTTAACATTCAGCCTGCACACGCATTATTGTCGCACCCATTAGGAAAAGACCTAAACCCGATTAACGCCTTCTGAGAGGACTTAATTCCATGCAACGTCGTACATTTCTTGCTTCAGCTGCAGCACTGGCCACAACAGTAGCTTTCTCAATCCCATCCTATGCCGCAGCCCTGAAGGGCAAATTCAAAGGTGACAGCAACCACGTTACCAAGGGTGCCGTGACTGTTAAAGACGGGGTTATCACGCTGGAAAACAGCTTCTGGTTTGACGGCGCTCCAGACCCGCGCGTTGGCCTCGGCAAGCGTGGCAAGTACATCAAAGGTACTGATTTCGCCGTGCTCAAGAAAAACGCTGGCAAGCAAAAATACAAAATCCCTGCAAAACTGGCTGGTAAGGATTACGACACCGTTGTGATCTGGTGCCGCAAGTTTTCCGTGCCTCTAGGACACGCAAAATTAAAGTAAGGTGCTCCCGGACTTGACGAAAAACCGCTGAGAGAAAATTCTCCCAGCGGTTTTTTGTGTCTTCGATCATCTCTACTGCTTGGGAGCTTGCAGCGCGGCAGCTGACTTTGCCAGTCTCACAAGGTTAAGGAACTCCGCACGGTATCCGAATGGATCTTCACCCTTTGCAGATTGCCCAAGCGCAATCACATCATCATAGCTGTATGACCCTGTATATTGGCCACCGCGCAAAATCTGGCCGAATGCGGCAACAGAGGCGGCAAACCTTGCATCATTAGACGCTGATCCGGTGGAGGCCACTTCATCCGCTGTGGTTACCGGTCGGGTAATCAACGTACTCGTGTCACTCTCCGGTAGCTTGTAGCGGATTTTCAGAAAGCCGTATTCATTTGCATCACCTGCAAGTGCGTCCGTGTTTCGTCCGTATCTGAGATCATCCACCAATCGCGCATCAGAGTTTGCTGGCGTGATTTCATAAAGTGCGGTGACCGTATGCCCAGCGCCAATATCGCCTGCATCCACCTTGTCATTGTTGAAATCTTCGCGGGCAAGTGCACGGGTTTCATACCCGATCAGGCGATATTCACCCACCAGCGCCGGATTGAACTCGATTTGAAGTTTCACATCCTTGGCAATGGTGAAGAGGGTCGAACCCGCCTCTTCCACCAGCACTTTGCGTGCTTCGGAAAGTGAATCGATATAGGCAGCATTACCATTGCCATTCTGAGCAAGCGTCTGCATCAACTCATCATTGTAGTTTCCATGACCAAACCCGAGTACAGAGAGCGTCACACCGGTTTCCCGCTTTCTTTCAATATAGCTCTTGAGCTCATTGGTGTCAGAAATGCCCACATTGAAATCACCATCGGTGGCCAGGATCACCCGGTTGATCCCATCATCCTTGAAGCTTTCTTCAGCAAGGGCATAGGCCTGACGGATGCCTTCCGCCCCGGCAGTTGAACCACCCGCATGCAGTTTATCCAAGGCAGCAAGGATCTTGTTCTTGTCAGAGGCTTTTGTGGGCTCCAGAACCGTACCGGCACTGCCCGCATAGGTGACGATGGAAATCGTATCGTCAGCCTTGAGGTTGGAAAGCAGCAGCTTGAAAGAATTACGCAACAAAGGCAGCTTATTCGGCGCATTCATCGAACCGGAAGTATCAATCAGGAACACCAGGTTGGAAGGAGGCGTTTCATCCTGCTGTAATTCGTAGCCCTTGATCCCGATGGAAAGAAGTTTCGTACCATCGTTCCAGGGTGTCGGCATGATTGAGACATCTGCCTTGAACGGCTCTGATTTATCCGCTGGCGTTTCGTAAGCATAATCGAAATAGTTGATGAACTCCTCTACCCGTACCGCATCTTTTTGCGGTAGCACATTATTGTTCAAAGAAGATCGCATAAACGCATAAGACGCCGTATCCACATCCACTGAGAACGTGGAAACAGGATCTTCCGTTGTCACCTTGACCGGATTGGTCTTGATCTCTTCGAACTTGTCGCGTCCCTGATCCTGATAATGCGGCTGAACCACATCACTGGGAGCAGGCAAAATCCGTGGCGTGGCACCAAAGGCAGAATCTTGTGACGTTAATCCGTGTATACTGACGCCATTTTCCTGAGATTGAGATTTTGGCGCCAAAAGCAACCTTGTACGGGCTCTACCTTGAGCAGCTTGCGAGGCTTCCTGTCTTGCTTCTTTTAACACTTTCGCCTTTTCGCTTGGCGCGGGCTGAGGCGCTTCACTTTCCAGAACTTGGTCTACCAGTGCATTGTTATCGCTCAATGACTGGGAGCGTCCCGCAACGCTGCTATCCACTTCCTCCTGAATTCTTTCAGGCTTTTGCGCCGGCAATGTTTTAATCACAGTGACACTGGTTTCCGGCTGCAAAAGCTCATTAATATTCGGCCCGACCACGAGCATCGCCAAAACCGCAACGCTTGCGCTTCCTGCCAGGCCATATGTAAATTTGTTATTCAAACTGTTCATCAAATTTCTCCAATCAAAAAAGGTTCCTTTGGTGTTCCCTTGTTTGATTGGACGTGCGTCAGCTTCATTTCCTTGGTGAACGGTTGAATTTTTTTCTGCTTCAAACTGTTTCATGGCGAGCGCGATCGTATCCGCCTTGGCTTGCGAACCGGCAGAGACCGTTTTGTCCTGCGCGCGGAATGCCTCTTCCAATGCTTTTAGTTCGTCACTCATGATGTTTCCTTTGCTATTTCCCGCAAAGCCTTCTTCAATTCGCTCATCCGCCACGAAATCGTGGACTCCTTCACACCGAGAATTTCCCCCGCCTCTGCATGGTTCATCCCCTCACCCACTACCAGCACAGCAGTTTCTCTTAGATCGGCACTTACTCTCGAAAGCATGTCGTGCAGCCAGTCGATCTGCCGTTCTGTTTCTGCTTCCTCACCATGACGCAGCGTTTCCAGTTCGCTGTAGTCCTTCAAGACCCGCGCCCCTGTTGTTTCCCTGCGCTTCAAATCGCGAACGCGATTGAGAACCACCTGATAAAGCCAGGTTTTGAAGTTCGCATCTTTCCGCCAGGACTTGAGTTTTGAATTCAAAGACAGGCAAACATCCTGGGTCACATCTTCGGCAGTTTCGCGATGTCTGACAAAACGCATGGCGATGCGAAAAATGGCGTCATAATGCCGTTCAAGCAGAGCCTGAAAGGCACCGCTATCGCCATTGACTGCCAGTTCAGCCAGTTCGCTATCTGTCACATTTCCGTCCAAAGCATGCTTCTCTTTTAAACGTTTCAATTCATTAGACGCATGAGAACGGCCATTCCTTGGCAAAAAAATAAAAAAACCGACCAGAGGCCGGTTTTAGAAAATAATTGTGGTATATTTACTACTGATAACCTTTGGTTTTCAGCGTTTTCTTATGCTTGTTGTAGTTTGATCGACCACCCGGGCCTATGCGCGTGCGTTTACCCTTGTTTCCTGACGCATCATACTGCGTTTGGTAAAAACCGCTGTTATTACAAGATAATTTCACTTTCGAACCATTACTATGCTTGAATGTGCCACTGCCCGCATAGCTAGCCGAAACTGATGCGATTATGATTGCTGAAGCAGCAATACCAACCTTCAATAAATTCATTAAGTATTCTCCATATCTTCAACGTAATAATTTTACCACATTTTGAGAATCAATCCATATGATTTGTGTGAAATAAACCCGCTCAAAAGCTGCAAAACGGACCAAAAGACGTTAAATAGAACAAATGTCGAACCCGTTTGATTCCATACCCGACGATTTTGTACCTGCTCAATCAGCTGATTCCGGTACCGGTGGCGGCCCATCAGGCATTGCTGCACAGGCAATGGCGGCAAAGCGCGCAGCTCAAACACCAGCTTATTTTGATGGCCTCAATCCGGAGCAAAGCGATGCGGTGGAAACCCTGGATGGGGCCCTGCTCGTATTGGCAGGCGCAGGCACCGGAAAAACACGGGTTCTCACCACACGCATTGCTCATATTCTGGCCACCGGACGCGCATGGCCGAGCCAGATCCTTGCGGTAACTTTTACCAACAAAGCAGCCCGGGAAATGCGCGAACGCATCGGTCGTTATGTGGGTGATACGGTGGAAGGCATGCCCTGGCTTGGCACTTTTCACTCAATCTGCGTCAAGATCCTGAGAAGAAATGCCGAACTGGTAGGATTACACCCCGATTTCACAATCCTTGATACCGATGACCAGATACGCCTGCTGAAACAACTGATCCGCGCTGAAGGCATCGACGACAAGCGCTGGCCTGCTCGGCAATTGGCCGGGCACATTGACGGTTGGAAAAACAAAGGACTTGGCCCTGATCAGATTTCTGAAGGCGATGCCCGTGCTTTCGCAGATGGCCGCGGACGGGATTTGTACCGCCAGTACCAGGAGCGTCTGAAAACCATCAATGCCTGTGACTTTGGGGATCTGCTGGTGGAATGTATCCGTCTCTTCAAGGAAAATACCGGCGTATTACGAGAGTTTCAGGACAAGTTTAAATTCATTTTGGTGGATGAGTATCAGGATACGAACATCGCACAATATATGTGGTTGCGCCTGCTGGCTCAAAGGTCCGACGCCCAACATCCATCACCGGATGAAGGGGACGGAACCGCTCTTACCAGCCAGACTAACAATCCGAACATTTGCTGCGTGGGTGACGATGATCAGAGCATCTATGGCTGGCGGGGTGCAGAGGTGGATAACATCCTGCGGTTTGAAAAGGATTTTCCGGGCGCCAAGGTTGTCCGCCTTGAACGCAATTATCGCTCCACTGCCCATATCCTCGGCGCAGCGTCTCATTTGATCACGCATAATGAAGGCAGGCTCGGAAAAACACTCTTCACAGAAGCAGCTGACCCCGACGAAGCCAAGGTAACCGTGGCAGCGGGTTGGGATTCTGAAGAAGAAGCCCGGTCAATTGGTGACGAAGTGGAATCCCTGCAGAACAAAGGCTTCGCACTCAATGAGATGGCGATCCTGGTGCGCGCTTCCTTCCAGATGCGGGAGTTTGAAGACCGGTTTGTGACTATGGGCCTCAATTACCGGGTTATCGGCGGTCCGCGTTTCTACGAACGTATGGAAATACGCGATGCCATCGCCTATTTCCGCGTCGTTTGCCAACCAGCCGATGATCTTGCATTCGAACGTATCATCAACACGCCTAAGCGCGGCATCGGTGACGCAACCTTGCGCATCATTCATGACAATGCACGAGCCAGATCAGTTCCACTGACCATCGCTGCCCGAGAGCTAACAGAGACCGAAGAGCTGAAACCGAAGGTACGCAATACCCTCAAATCCGTTCTCGATAACTTTGACCGCTGGCGCGAAGAACTATCAGCCCTGCCCCATACTGAGCTGGCAGAAATGATCCTGGAAGAATCCGGCTACACCGAAATGTGGCAGAACGACCGTTCAGCTGATGCGCCAGGCCGCCTTGAAAACCTGAAGGAACTTGTTCGCTCAATGGAAGAGTTCGAGAACCTGCCCGGTTTCCTCGAGCATATTTCTCTCGTGATGGATACGGACAACAATGAGGACATGGATGCGATTTCGCTCATGACACTCCACTCAGCCAAAGGTTTGGAATTCGACATCGTGTTCCTCCCCGGTTGGGAAGAAGGTCTGTTCCCTCATCAACGCAGCCTTGATGAAGGCGGCCGTTCGGGCCTCGAGGAAGAACGACGCCTTGCCTATGTGGGCATCACAAGAGCCCGTCAGCGTTGCTTCATCTGGTTTGTACAAAACCGCCGCATCCACGGGCTCTGGCAATCGGCAATCCCCTCCCGCTTTATCGATGAACTACCGCCTGCCCATGTAGAGGTGGCTGAACAGTCAAATTCTTACGGCGGATATGGTGCTGCCGGCGCCGGTGGCCGATACGGCTCAAGCCGCTTTGATAATGTGGACACGTTTGATAGCACCTATTCAAGCCCGGGCTGGAACAGGGCAAAATCCCGCTCCAATGCCGGTGACAACAATTGGGGTTCCCGCTCTGGCCATCAGGCTGGCGGCAAATGGGGTGGCCGTACCATCGAAGGCCAGCTTGTGGCTTCCTCCATCAATGAGGGCACATCGAACTTCAGTGTCGGTGACAGGGTTTTTCATCAGAAGTTCGGCAATGGCAATATAGCGCTTATCGACGGCAACAAGCTCACCATTGATTTTGACAAGGCCGGACAAAAGCGGGTTCTGGACTCATTTGTGGAGGCAGTTTGAGCAAATTCTCCATTATACTGTTAGCTGCGGTTTCCACGCTTCTTGCCAGCATATTCTGGACATTCGTTTTCGCCTTTGCCTACAGAATACCGGTTCCATTCGCTGGCTATGCAGGTCCATTTGGTGAAATCGGCATTTTTGAAGTCAGCCGGGAAAGAGGCATCATAACTTCAATTTTGTTTGTCTGGTATTTTTATACCATGCTTGGTGGGTTCCTGATTCATATGATTATCATAACCATCAGCGCCCTGTCCGGCTGGCGGTTTCCTGACAAACGAAACGCAACCATTGTGATTGCATCCTTATTGTCCTTTATACCGGTTTTCATATTGTCATTCCTCGACCAAATCATCGGTCAGTGGTAGTGATTCCCTACCCGAAGGCGGTCTGAAATGTGATCAAAGTCACAGCGCAATTTCCCAGATCACCAAATTTCTGCCATTTTAAGACATTGTTTTATTTGAGCTTTCTCTGACTTTTTGGCTTCCCTGAACGCCAGCTGAATGTGTAATTCAGCACTACTTCAAGATTTCGTTATCACTATGGTCTGCATAGGGGTGGAAGATGGAGATCCATGGAGGAAATCATGTCTCTCACAAAAAATAACAAGAAGTGTCAGTCGGATCCAATCCATTGGGTTCATAAATTCAAACCGGAAAAGACGCGAAATTCGTATCGCTCCAAGTTACATGGCCTGTCGAAATTTTCGATCCTGGCCGGTAGCGCATTGTTGATTGGCATGAGTGCATACGGTGAAGCGCTTGCCAAGCAAAAACCTGCAAAAATTAAATCCAGTTCCTTTTCAGCCAGCGGTGTTTATCAGCAATCTGAAATCAACGTTCTCTCCACCGGTGGTAAAAAATGGGACGTCATTCAGGCAGGAAACCTGAAGGTCAGAATTAACGGACATGTGGACCCCAGACGCGGCATACTGGAATATGCCGGTTTCTTCCTGGGCAATTGCCGGGTAAGGGCCGAGTGTGACGCTGCTCACGCCAAAGTTCTTCATGCAAATTTCATCCATTTCAGAGACCGGAAGAATTGGCGTTTCGACCGCGTAATCGACGTTCCCACCTCTAAAATCCTAGTTTCTTCATCCTCTGGCATCAGCGTAAATCCAGTGGGTGACCAGATTGTGCGGGGATGTAACGAGAAACTGGATTCATGGGGGCCTGGAACCGCTCACAGCTTTAATGTGGCAATTCCCATTTCACTAAGCATGAATACGGATTTGCACTATCGTGGCGAGTTTGATGGATTTCACAATTCAGATTTCTACAAAGGTGGCAACTGGGGTCGCAGCACAAGCTTCCTGGTAAAAGTGAACTGTATCCCGCGCAACGAGTTGATGGCTGATGCTAAACCTTGGAAGATCAAGACCACACTGGAAGACCCTGCCGGTTTTAATCAGCAGGATTCTTGCCCGCGCAAGATCATCCAGCGCACCGAGATCATCTACCCACGTCCTGCTTCAACCACGTTTCATATCAAGGCAAATGGCAAGAAACTTCAGACTTTCTCTGCCATTGCGAAGAAACAGGGCCTGATCACAACACCTTTGGGTGAACCAGCCTACCCGTTTAAAGAGCAGTACAAGATCGTCAAAGAGTCAGAGATTGAACTGCCCGGCGGCCCCAATGGTGTCCACGCCAAAATCAAGGGCGGCAAAGTTGGTCCAACCGCTTACTATCACGTTCATTGTCCTGATTTCCGGGTTTCATTCTCTAACCTGAGATATGACTTCGTGAAAAACGGTGAATGTCCAAGAACCGTATGGGAAACTGCTACTTTCCACACAAACGGTCCTGGCAAAGTGAAGTACAAGATCCAGCACTCTGGTGGCATTGTATTTAAAACCGGCGAAGTGGAATCAAAGCTCTTCAGCAACGGTAAATACAAGGCCGTCGCTCAGCGCACATTCTCCCCAACCGAAGCGGTTGAGTGGGACATGAAAGCAATTCCTGTAGGTTTTGAAGATGCTCAATCCACGCTGACAAAGCTAAAATACCTATGTACGCCAAAGTCAGATGGTAATTTTTTAAATGACACATCAAACGATGATCCAATCAACCCGACTGTAGCCAAATGGCGTGGTGATATCGCAATTGCGGATGGCAACGTTCGCAAGGGTGAATTCCCCCGTCCTGCCCAGGTTGTGTTCAACGTGGAAAGCGAAACATCTGGAAACTTCAACTACCATATCTCTTGTAGCAATGGTCGTACCTTCCAGGGTTCAGCAAACAGCTTCCAGTCCGGTAGCGGCAAATGGAAAGCCTTCGGTGCCCACAACTTCAACCAGACGCGTCCAATGGCACTTCAGTGTCGCCTGCGTGAGGTAAAAGCCAATGGCAAGAAGAAGAGTATCGACAAAGCGACGTTCCGCTTTGAAGCGGGCCGCGTGAACCCGGAAGTTGCCGGTGGTGTGGATGGTCTCACCTCAGGTGGCCGCAAGCCCACCAACGCGTCCACAGGTTCTGGCAAGATCGGCACCAAGGTTGCACCACCAAAACGCACCAATGGTTATGCTCAGATTTGTCTCGGTGGCAAAATCCGTTACGGCAATGTCTGCCAATGTCCGCAAGGCACCAAGCGTGTGAAAATCGGTACAGCCAAATACAAATGTAAGATGGACCGTATCGCAACGCCTTCCAAGCCTGACATCAAGACAGCACCGGTTCGCACATCACCTCCCAAGAAGCGTAAGCTGGTATGCCTGGGTGGTAAGGTACGCGGAAACAAGTGTGCATGCGGTAAGAACAAACTGGTGAGAAAAGTTGCGAAAAAACGCTTCCAGTGCATCGCGGTGGCTAAGCCTCCTAAAAAGAAACAGGCTTTCAGTGTTCGCACCAACCCGAACAAAGCCAAGCCTGTCAGAACTAACCCGAACAAGAAAAAGAAGAGGGTGGCTCTGATTTGTAAAGATGGCAAAATCCGTGGCAACAAATGTGGCTGCAGCAAGGGTTACCTTCGCAAGAAAACAGGCAAGCGGAAGTTCATGTGCTACCGCCCGGCCGGATAATCATCAGGGCAGCCTCCGGGCTGCCCTTCCCCCAAAACAGAATATCTCAATACCATGACCATTTACTTTTATTCCCAGACCGACGATTACGCAGAATTTTCCAACTTCGCCCCCTACGGAGTGGAACTGGATGACGCCTGGTGGTCAACCGTGGAACACTACTTTCAAGCCCAGAAATTCCTGGATGAGGCATACCGCGAGAAAATCCGTCGTGCCTTCAAGCCAAAGGACGCCAGCAATCTGGGGCGGACCCGCAGCATCCCCCTTCGTGAAGATTGGGAAACGATCAAGGATGACGTGATGTTGCGTGCGGTACGCAAGAAGTTTGAGACCCATCCGGAACCAAGACAACTATTACTCTCAACCGGTGACGAGAAAATTGTCGAAAACGCACCGTCTGACCCTTACTGGGGCTGCGGACCGGACGGACAGGGCCTCAACAAGCTGGGGCAAATTCTGATGACCGTCAGAAGCGAGTTAAGGACAGCAGAAAGATAAGATAATGAAACTGGAATACGCCCTCACCAGAGCCGATCAGCGGACCTTCAACAGGATTGCCCAATCCAACCGGCTGCTGAACCGGAACCTCCTGATAATCATTGTATCCACTTTGGTTGTTCTCGCCTTGATAAACGGACCAACGCAATTCTGGAGTTACCTCGGCCCATATCAATCCATCGTCCAGATCGGTCTGATCTTCGGCGGATTATTTGCGCTGAGATTTTTCGTGAAGCGCCGTGCTGAAGCAAGGTGCGAGCAGGAATTCAAAGAGTCACACCTGGCAGATCCGGTCGGGATCACCTTCGATGATCAGGGACTGACGAGCGAACAGGAGCATCAGAAAACCATCTGGAAATGGTCTGCCTTTCGCAAAGTGAGCATCGAGGATGGAAACATCTTCCTCTGGTTCGGTAATCTACAGGCAGTGATGATCCCTGCCCGTTCGTTCCAGGATCATCAAGAACGCGATGATCTCCTGCGCTATATCAATGAGCGTATCAGCCAGAAATAGTCAGCTGTGATGCGCGGGTGTTTCGTCAGGCGACCTTGTCTGCTTTCATATCGCGCGCATCTTTAACCACCGTAATCCGGTGCATACAGCGGTATTGCGGCAGATAATCCGCCACCGCATAGTGCATGGTGACCCGATTATCCCACATTGCAATGTCACCCGCCTGCCAGCGCCAGCGCAACTGATCTTCCGGCTTGTTCATATGATTGGCGAGAAACGTCTTGAGAGCATTGGCTTCATTGGTTGTCAGGCCCACAATATGGGTGGTGAAAGCCTCATTGAAATTGAGAAACTTCCGACCTGTTACCGGATGAGTACCGACCAATGGGCGGATATTATGGCCAAACCGACCCATCCCCTCATTCAGGCGTTGCACACCCGTTTTGCCATGCTTTTCTTCGGCAAAACTATTGCGGAAATCGCCCATATCATGGACGGCTTCGAGGCCCTCCAGATCCTTCTTCATCCCGCCAGAAAGGCGGTCATAGGCCGCGTAACAACTCGACCACATGGTGTCACCACCCACTTCAGGGATATGACGGGCCACAAGAATTGAAGCGAAAGGTTGCTCAGCCTTGAACGTCAAATCCGTATGCCAGCTATTTGTGTCCGGAGGTGCACTGCTATCGTTCTCCAACAGAACGATGTTTTCAAACTCTTCCACATGCGGATAAAGCGGATGCGGCTCATCTATCTGGCCAAACCCGCGGGCAAATTCCAGATGTGCCTTCGATGAAATTGACGTATTGCGGAAAAAGATGACTAGGTTATCGATGAGTGCCTGATAAATCTCTTGATGCTGATCAGGTGAAATCGGCCTGGAGAAATCAATTCCCATGACTTCAGCGCCAATTGCAGGGGTAATTTTCTTGACATCGACCATATCAAAATCCTCCTTCTGACGATCCTAGGCCATCGCCATATGGAAGGACAAGCCTCTTATAATCCGGAGTTTTTCCAGCCCCAAAAAAATAGCTGCCGGTGACCCCCTGTCACCGACAGCTTTCGCCCCAGCCCAGTGTTCGCCGGACTATCCTTTACAACCGCAACCTTTGTGTCCGCAGCCTGATCCACCCGGATGGCCGTTTGCACATTCTTCACTGCAGAAATTACGATCATCTTTTTCCACCGCATCCTTGATGTCGACGATGCATACACAGTCCGTACAAGCGCATTTTTGTTGAGTTACTGTTGGCATAATACTCTCCGCTCTAAGTGTCTTCGTGTTCTTCATGTTCGTGCAGAACATGATTGATCATGATTTTCAGTACGTCTTCCACACAGGCATCCGCCATTGAGTAGAACACTTGTTTTCCGCGCCTCTCCGCTCTCAATATGCGTGCAGCACGCAGCAAGCGTAGATGGTGGCTCGTCAATGATGCAGATAGACCAAGTTTGTCAGCAATATCACCCGCTGCAATTTCTTTCGGCATGCAGGCAATCACAATCGACAGGCGCGTTGTGTCCGCCAGCAACCCGAAGGTTTCCGCAAGTTGCGATGCTTGATCGAGGCCCAGCTCATCATTATTCATTTCTAACACTTAAACGATTGTTCAAGTGTTGCCTATATAAAATTACAACCATTCACGGAACAATACAAAACCCGGCCGGAATGCATTTTCACCAACAATCGCAATCACATATTAGTGTGACATTACGTGACTATGCGGAAACAGTGACATATGTAATAACATTACTATGACGACTGCCCCCCTACCCGTAACCATCATTACAGGCTTTCTCGGCGCTGGAAAAACCACGCTACTGAACACTGTTTTGCAGGATCCTGAGTTTGCTGACACAGCAGTTCTGATCAATGAATTTGGAGAAGTTCAAATTGACCATGACCTGGTCGCTAATTTCACCGATGAACTGGTCATGACCACCACAGGCTGCGTGTGTTGCACCGCTTCGAGCGACATCAAACAATCGCTTTTTGAGTTGTGGGAGAAACGCCAGGAAGGCAAAACCACGCCCTTTAAACGGGTCATTGTGGAGACCACCGGGTTGATGGACCCGGTCCCCGTTATTAATTCGCTTCTGATCCCCCCGGAAGATAACAATATTGATCAAACGGTCAGGAAGGAATTTGTCCTTTCACGCGTCATCACCCTGTTTGACATCATCTTCGGACCCATGGCCCTGGATCAGGGTGAAGAGGCACTGAAGCAGGTGGCTCTGGCTGACACCATCCTGCTCACAAAGACCGATCTGGCGAAAGACCCTGCCACGCTCCGCGACTTGGAAGAGGACAAGATCCGGCTTTCAAACATTAATCAGGGTGCAAGGTTACTGGATCGGCAGCAGGACTGGTCTTTGATACGCGAGCAGTTGCTTAACCCCACCGCCTATGATCTTCACGGCAGAGATGAAGACGTAATCAGCTGGCTCGATGCCGAGAATATCCCGCCTCAGCACAATCATTCCAACGGCCATTCCCATCATGATCATCACCACCATGATCATGGAGATCATCATCACCACGATCATCATCATGATGTTAACCGCCACGGTGAAGACATTTGCAGCCATGTGATATTCCATGACAAGCCAATCGCCTCCGAAAAGCTCGTCGGGTTTCTGGAATTGGTAAAATCAAGCGCGGGAACAGATCTCTTGAGGATCAAGGGCATTTTCCAGCTCAGTGATGATGAGGAAAAGCCCGTTGTGGCGCACGGCATCCAGCATGTGATTTACCCTATTGACCGGTTGGACCAGTGGCCGAGTGAAGACAATCGCACGAAAATTGTTATGATCGGCCGCAAACTCGACATCGCAGGTTTTGAGGGATTTTTGAAAAAGCCCTAGACTTGCCTCAAAGTATGGTTAGCTGATTATTCAAAGCCGAACAAAGGATGTCAGTTTTGACAAAAATCATTTTTACATCCAAGAGGCCCTTTAACCCAGTGTCCTGGTTAAAGAGTATATTCTTCAATGATAAACTCAGTAAAGAAGTTGTGACGTTCCTCTCATTCCCAGACCTGGATATGGATACATCGTGCCAGATAAAACACATAAATGCAGACCATTACGAGCTGTGCGAACATCCATTGGGCGCTGAGGGCATCACCGGTTTTGGCGACGTGGTACGACTAACACAAAAAGACAAACAAACGTTTGAATTTGTCGAAGTGATTAGACGTAATGCGCATACTTGCAAGCAGTTTATATTGGGGGAGCAGTCTGAGTGCGAGGATATGCTCGAAGAAGTGCTGGAACATGGCGGCCATTGGCAAACTGATTTTGGTGGCATCCTTACCCTTTACTTTGATCAGGCAAGGCTTGGTCAGATGCCTAAGTTGGCTGAGTTTCTTGAAGATGCTGACGCTGATCCATCATAGCCTGAACGTTTCAATACGCATCTTGCAATATAGGATACTAGCTTTCCGGTTTAGCCACTGTCCTGTCAAAGTTATCGACAACCCATTGATCAACCGGAGAAAGAATTTTCGCCAGCGATTGCCCAAGCTCAGTTAATTGATAATCGACTCGTGGTGGCACCTCACCGTAATCCGTACGTTTGACAAGTTGGTATGATTCCAGTTGCTTAAGCGTTTGTGTGAGCATTTTCTGGGAGATACCTTCAATCGCCTGAAGTAGCTCTGAATTTCGCATGCGCCCTTTCAGCAATAACGGAATGATCAGCAGCGACCACTTGTCCCCGATGACGGCAATAAGGTCTCGTGAGGGACATGCAGCCACATAGGGGTTTGCCTTAACTTCACTCATTTGTGACCTCCAAATCCATGGTTACCAAAAAGTGCGTACTTCCTCGCTGGTTTCTATATACATACCCTACTGGCATCCAAGATCAATTCACGAATGGATGACATCAAATGAGACCAGAAACAAAAGCAACTGCCTTGGCGAGGTCTGTTCTCCCAACACGGATTGCCCAGAACACATTGAAAACTGAACATCGACTTTCGGTGAATTGCCTGTTCAAAACCCACCCGAAATTGGAGACATGATATGATCGATCTATCCCGAAGAACACTGCTGGCAGGAGGCCTTGCCGCTACTGCCGGATCTGCCGCTGCTGGGCTTGTTCAAAGCACAAGAACTGCTCTTGCAGCCGCACCGCAGGCTGGAACACAAGCCCCTGGCTTTTACCGGCGAAAACTTGGAAGTGCGGAAGTAACTGCACTTCTCGATGGCTATCTCGATATCACACACAACCTTTGGGTAGGCATCGAAGAAGATGAACTGAAAAAGGCAATCAACAGTGCCTTCCTGCCAAATAACGGTCAAATCAGAATCGGCATAACCTCCTATCTTGTAAATACCGGTAACCGCTTGATCTTGGTGGACAGCGGTTCTGCTGATCTTTTTGGTCCTACAGCAGGCGAGTTTCTGGATACTTTGACTCACGCGGGACACAGCCCCGACCAGATCGATGATATCCTGATCACCCACATGCATCCTGATCATATCGCCGCCTTGACCGATAGAACGAAAGCAACGTTTAAAAACGCAGCACTGCATGTGAACGAGGATGAGCTGAACTTCTGGGCATCAGAAACCAATCAGGCTTCTGCGCCAGACAACGCAAAGGCCTGGTATACGGCAGCCCTCAACGTAAAGGCTGCTTACAAGGACCGGTTGAATGTGTTTACTGGGGAACCGGAGTTGTTAACCGGTGTAAGCGCAATGGCTCTGCCTGGACACACGCCCGGACAAACCGGTTACCGCTTCAGTTTCGATGGCGAAGAACTACTCATCTGGGGTGATGCATGCGGCGTGGCATCTGTTCAGTTCCAACATCCGGAAGCTGGTCTCATCTTCGACGTGGATGGAGAAACGGGTAAGAAAACCCGTGCCCGGTTGCTGGACATGGCCGCGAACGAAAAGATCCTGGTTGCCTCCGCTCACTGCCCATTCCCGAGCTTCGGCTATGTGGACAGAAGTGGCCCTGCTTATGCTTGGGTACCGGATGAGTATCGCTTCGGATCTTGATCGGCCAAGCCCGGAAAATTACCAATTTTCCGGGCTTTACCAAGTGGCGCTAATGATTACGGATCAACAAAAATTTTTAAAAAAAACTTATCCCCGCACATTCTGGCCATAGTATTATTGGTCCATCGCCTGTTCGTTGAACCCGCCGTGATTTACGACCACACAGGGTTTGGTGCAAGCTCAGTTTGTTTACCGAATGCAAACGAGGACAGGGACAGTGAGGCGTAAGCTGGAGCAGGTTCGGGCTGTTCCACTGCTTGAAGGCCGGCCCCGTTAGCCTATATCGGGAGGCGGTTCCAAAAATCCTCACGCGGGGCTTTCTGACGAGAGCCACACATACATTCATTAGAGGTATTCTTCACAAAGCCCCGAATGTTTGTAAGAAATGTGAACAGAATCCCCCGTGGCCGAGATGAGCTACGCGAAGCCGTTGGACGGCAGACAAGCGTAGCGCCTTCGAGGAGCAGGTAAGCTGAGGCGACTAGCCGAAGTGCCTGCCCGTGAATGGCCGCTTTCCCAATGGGGAAGCAGAAACCATCAAAGCTGCGCACCAGTCGGATGACGAGCAAGATTAAATAGATTATCAAATGAATGATGAGGTGCCGGGAAATGTCGTACGTGACTGCCCTTATAGAAAATCGTCTCGCCGTTTCTGTGGATCAAATGCCTGCGGGATTCACAACCGGAAACGATCCTTCGATAATGCTGATAATTCGGTTTGCACCGAAGAGGATAAAAATCAAAATTCAATTGAGATAAGAAAATGGGAATTGTGAATTTTGGAGTTCCATTCGAACAAGTAACCTGGCTGAAGGAAAAATACGGCTGTGAAACCTTCGTCGAAGGCGGGACATTTAAGGGTGTTACCACTAATCGGATGGCATCGGTTTTTTCGCATGTCGTGACCATTGAGAGGGATGAAACACTATTCCGCGAAGCAAAGTCCAGGTTTCCTCACGAGAACATTGAATATCTCAAGGGAGATACACGGCAGCATTTGCCGGAAGTTTTAAGCAAGCATTCAGACTGTCTTGTCTGGCTGGATGCCCACTGGAGTGGCGTCGGCACATATGGTGAAGATGACGAGTGCCCCCTGCTCGAAGAACTCGAGATTATTTTCGGCATATTAGACAAGACAACAATCTTGATAGACGACGCCCGGCTGTTTCTTGCACCACCGCCCTCACCACATAAATATTCTGCCTGGCCCACGATGGACCAGATCATACGCGTGCTGCCGGTTCACTACAGGGTCATAGTTTATGAAGATGTAATCTACGTTTTGGACGAAAGTAAATTCAATCAATTTCAAGTATATCTTCAGTCACTAATTGACACAGCCTAGATGGCTCCTGGACCCGGGGATTCAACCTTATCTGACCTATCTCATATATTCCGGTCCGTGATCCTCTGCCAATTCAGATCTCAATAATGGTGGCGCATTCCAGGGGTCGTAAGGCATGAGCTTTTTCACATCGAGCACGGGCCGCATGAATTCATCCGCACGGCGGTTCAACATTGAAGCTGCAAAGGAAAACGAACTATTTGAGATGGCAACTTTGTCACAAAGGGTGAGTGCGGCGAAATCATCAAAGAAATCTGGAGTGACACCACTTTCCGGTTCAAGGTCTGCAGCGCTGAGAACATCAAAGTCGGCGAAATCCGGAGCAACCTTTTCGAACTCATCCGACGCGATGTATACGGTGAGGTTCGGATGGTCTTGTCGCAGCTCATTCAACCAGTCCACAAACCATGATGTGGGTGCAATAAAGAAAAAACGCTCACCATAATCACCACGCCGCAGGTGTATCCCCACGACTAAGCCGCCTCGGTTCCAGAACCTGGCAGCAATATGCTCAGCCCGTTTTGCGTATGCACCCCTAAACGAAAATTCATTCCGCAACAGCTCGCGGTGCCGGTTGTAGTAAACGGTATCATACTGGAAAAAGCCACTGATATTGGCATTGCCAAGAAAGTCCGTATTGTTCAGGATTTCGCACCCGTCTGTGGTGAATGTCTTTTGTGATATCGTCCGCAACCCCTTCCCCGCATCAATGATGCCCGGGGACACGTTAAACATCTGATCGCCAATCCAACGCGAGTTTTCAAAGCGATATCCCATATCTTCAGCATAGCATCTCAAAAATCCATACTGGAAGAACTGGTTTCCAAAACGCCCCAGCGTACCAACAGTCGAATTGGCAACAGTCGGACACCGCACGTAAAGCGCATCGCCCCAGTCACGGCTGAAAGGCGTGTCTGTCCGGTAACGCAGGAAACCATGCTCACCAAGAAATTCATCGATATCCCAGATGAGCGGGCAACCCTCGTATAGTTCGTCGTAATTCACTTCAAGCTGAATCGCATCAATATGGGCCAGTGATGCCGCTCCGCCCCGAAGCGCCATAAGCTCGGCACCCTGAATATCCATGACAATCATGTTCACCAGAGGCTGTTCCGGGTTTCCTGCTCTGAAATCCTGAAGACATTGATCCAGTGTGAAGGCCTCGACCTCAATCCGGTCCGTGTAGACAATTCCCGGATAAAGATCAGAATGGGTTTTTAACGGCAGCAATGAACTGCTTTGATCACTGGATGCGATGTTGAATTCGACCCTACCTACCTGATCCGAAATTGCTCCTTCCATAACAGTAATGTCGGTGGCACCCTCATATTGCGCTCTCAAGAGTTCTGCATATTTGGGATTGGCTTCGATCATGATAATCGGATTTATACCACGATCACGGTAACTTATAGCTTCCTTACCTTCATGCGCACCGATGTGAACAACGCCAGTAATCGGAATGTTCAACTCTTCAAGATCTTCAAAATGTACTCTGATATTGGGTTTTTCACCCTTGAAACGGGACAAATGACGTTCATGGACCACTAGGAAATTTGCATAATTGAAGTCCTCGAGATCGTCTTCAAAATCAGTGATTTCAGTGAACTGATCACCTGTCACACGAAACAGATGATACCGCTGCCTGCGCAGCAGGAAGTACAACATTTTGAGAGAGGTTCCTGCATCGGCAAAGGTCCCCCCATACTCAAACTGAATATAGTCCACACCGCCCCTGGCCAACAAATCATTGGCTCCTCTCAAAACATCAAATTCAGCGCCCTCCACATCAATCTTGATGAAATTTACCAACCCCTTCTCCTTGGGCCAGTAATCATCAAGGCTGATACAAGGCACCTCAATAGCCTTGAAACCACTCGGCATCAGATGGTGCTCCACGCTTCGCCGGCGATAAATCGAGCTGAGACGTGGCTTGTCCGGGTAAACATGAAACGTCAGACTTCCGGTCTCAAGTGCCACAGCCATGTGATTAAGCGTTTGGAAAGAGCTCATGTTCTTTTCAAGTTCGCTATAGGCTTCAGGCGACGCCTCGAACAAATGCAAGGAACAGTTTTTCTGGGAAAGTACATTCTGTGACCACTCACCATGATAGGCCCCGATATCAAAAACAACGTCACCCTCAGAAATACACTTTTGAAATATCGCCACTTCCTCTGGCTGAACCACCAACGTGGGTGTAGCTTTCTGATTATCTGTCACTCTGATTGTCCTGGTCCTCTATTATCAGAAACATTTTCATGAATTAGGTGATCATCCGGTGACCGGCACAAGGTAAAATTTCTCGGGCAAAGGAATAAAAACAACCATCACAATATGCCTGGTTTTAGTATCAGACCACCGGACTAATTGCCAGTGTTCCAGGATCGAATTCCAGCCAGTCCTTTTTGAACTGATAAACGGATACTCTACCTGCTTACTGCTTCCACGACTCCAACAATCCGGCATAGGTCTCCTTATCATCAACCCTCTTCACATGCGATTGCACACGTTGCTTGTCCTCCTCGTCAATACCTTTTGGGTGAATTCTGGAAGGAAATTGTGCGTGATCTAAATTGAATGACAAATCAGTCGCCAACAATGGCTCAATGGTGACTGCATGCACGGAAGGATCTGCAGCAATCTCCCGGTGTATCCAAATGTCAGATGTTGTCTCGATCTTCCCAAATTTGTCCACCAGAAGTTCGGCCATACGACCGCTTAGGATAAATGCTGCGTTGCTCATGCAAACTCGGTCAGTCAGTTGATAGTCGACCGATGTCAGATCCCTGAACGGGACTTCTCCGGACTGGCACATACGCACAAGAACTTTGTCGGACTTTGGCTCAAAGGACCTGCAGAAATCTTCCAGAATATCGCGTGCACCATGATGGAAAGCCACATCGTCTTCGCATATCATGAAATATTCATTCGGCCTTTCTGTGCAAATGGAGAATGCTCTCATAAATGAAAGCCAATTTGCCACCTGGTGCGGGATGATGATGTTGTTTGGACATGCACATGAAGGACGATTGCAACGAAAGCAATTGGGCCAGAGTTTTACGCCACCACTTCTATACTTGTGCTTGACGACTTCGGATTGAGGATTGAGTGCATCCACAAACTGATGGCGTTCAATACCGACGGTTGGAAAATGTGCCCCTATGTGGGCTCTGCGTTCCGTATCTAAAGGAAGTGAGACCACAAGTGTTTCTGTAATTTTGATTGGCATAATCACTTATCAATGAATTTCTAAATGAAAATATTGGTGTAACATCCAGATTCATCCGTCAATGGGGCAGACCTAGAAACACATGTAAACCTGCCTCTTCTTCACACAACCTTTGGGCATGCCATATCTGTCGACTTGTTGATCACTTGACGATTAAACAAACTACAGACACATTTTCGGCTTTCTATTTCAGGAAATACTTGAGGGGACAACATGATCAAACGCATATTATTTGTTTTTTCCATCATAGTTTTCGGAACACATACCAAAATGGCAAATGGTGAAGAGCTAATCAAATTGACCGGTGGCTTCCTGCAGGCTCCTCTGTTCCACGACAAACCGGATGGCAAAAAAATCCAGATCGCCTATGCCAAAATCGAAAGACCGGAAAGTGCCAATAAAACCCCCATTTTCTATCTGGCAGGTGGACCGGGAAACAGTGCCCTAGGGTTAGCAAAACGCTATAAGTCCAGAGGCCAGCTACCACCCATTATGGATCTGGTTCTCCAACAAGGGCCCATTTACTTTATCGACCAAAGAGGCACAGGAAACTCCGAACCAAATATGAGGTGCAATGCGCCCGAAATCCTGGCAGATTTCGAAGGTGGCAGCGAGGCTGATTATCTCTCAAAAAGTAAGGAGATCGCTAACCACTGCAAGAGCAAATTTGCAGACTTTGAACCGGCAATGAAAGCGCTCAACTCAGTGGAGAACGCCAACGATCTAGAGCTGCTCAGACAGACCATAAACGCACACAAGATTATCCTGTTTGGTGATAGTTATGGCACGCATCTTTCTTTTAGTTACCTGCGATACCATGGCGCACATGTGGAAAGGGCTATCCTGTCCCTGGTCGAAGGCCCGGACCATACCTTCAAACTACCCAAGCAATTTGATGAAGCCGTCGCGCAGATAGACGCTTACCGGGACCAAAGAGGCCTTCCGAAATTCTACCCGTTGATTACGGAATGGATCGAAACATTTGGCGAGGAGCAAAAAATTACATTTGATGTACTTTCTGCCCGCTCGCTCAAAACCGAGCAGCAATCGTTATCGTTGTTTGAGTTCCGTCAGTTCCTGCGGACTGTCAGCAGAAAGAGAGACCAGTCCTTCCTTTATGACGTGCTTTATGACCGGGATTATAAGAGAGTGAAAAGGTGGGCGGATAGCTGGTTCAAACGCGGACGCTTCAATGGTATGTATTTCGCGATGGATTGTGCGTCGGGCGCTTCAGAACAACGGCTGCAACAAATTAGCGAACAGGCCACAAACACAATTCTTGGCAAAGCCATAAACTTCCCCTTCCCTGAGGTCTGCGATTATCTGGGATTGGATCAATTACCCCCTGATTACCGCTCAGCACTGAAATCTGATGTACCGGCAATTTTCTTCAGCGGTGCCCTGGATTACAGAACGCCCATATCCAATGCCGAAGAAGTCGCTGCCCACTTTCCAAATGCGGTCATGGTGACCGACCCGGACGGGTTCCACAACTTCTGCAATGACGAAGAATGCATCAAGCAGCTGAATGACTTTCTGACCAATAAATAGAAAATTCTGAAAATGAGATTTGCATCAGTTCAACAAGGATCAGGAAACCCTACATACTCATCTCAAAGTTGTTTCTTTTTAACCACAACCAACCTCTTATCCCACTGATGGAAAACAGCAGAAGAAGAATGTTAATGGGTATGCCGGCTAGGACAGCGCCCCTGCTTACCGCAAGCAACTCATGAAAATAAATCAGGTAAATCAACAACGAAAGGTTCAGGAACAAAAACACAATAAAAATAATGTTCAGCGCCAACAGGGAAGCAACTTTCCCGGAGCGAATTCTGAAAGAAAAGATGATGAAGACGGCTGATACAAAATACAGAACCAGGCTCACAATGAAATTCAAACCGCTGAGATTGTAGGAAATTATTGCAATATTGATGCCCATCATAAATATCGGAAGTCCACCCATTTTAGTGGCTTCTCTTGCAGTGTTTTCGTCTTTGACCTGCATCCAGAAACTTGAGCTCATTGAATTCCCCACACCTGATTATCCACTTAGAAGACCCGTTTAAGAACTATGATGAAACACCAAATATCGCAACCGTGTTGAGCGGGTAATCCAGAATTATGCCACAGTGTATGATTTGGTGGTCAACTGGCCATCTTCAGCCTCAAACCCTGCCACTTACATCGCACCGTAGAATAATCTTTCAGATGCGCATCACGGAAATTGCCAAATCCGTAAATTCTTGAGAACGCGCATTTTTTTCGTATCAGGGTCAAAATAAACCTCCAAGAAAAAAGATTAAACACCCGCATTTTTGATAAAGGCATAGGTTCCACATAGTTATGGATATGGAAATATGATATTGTCCAAGTCTATTTTTAATAATGGATTTAGTTCAATGACTCCCACATTAGAAGAAAATTCAGAACCTAGAAGCAGACTTGGAATTGTGGATAGAGTACTCATCTCGGTATTCGCCGGCATTTCCCCCATCGCAACGAAATATCTGGCACGTGATAGCGGTACCCCGATCGAGGAACTGTACTCCATCTATATCAGCACCGCATTGTGCCTCGTGTTTCTTGCAGCCGTGATGTGTTATCTTTCAAAAGAAACAGACCGAATGAAACTGTTCATGTTGGCTGTGAGCGCACCGGCGTTGATTTCAAATATGTCAGCTGAAACTGCTGTTTACGGAGCCCCATCAGATTCAAATCTCAGGGCATCACTACCCATCACCGTTGTCACCAGCGCAAATGCCTCCGAGAATGTCCATAATGGATTGCCGGTAATCAACATTGGTTTTGCAGACAACGTAAAGCGATATTTCGGGAAGTCTCCAAAATCCGCGGACAGGCGAAAATACTGGGTCATTGTGCTGTCGACAAAAGACGAAGATTTCGCAAAACGAACCGCAATCAAGATCAATCAGGTACAACCTGAACTCAACGCATTCGTTGGGTTAAGAAGACCAAACAATGAGTTTTATCCTGTGATCATAGGAGAACGAAGCAAGCGAGAAGACGCCGATAAATTAATGACGGTTGGTCGTGAGTTAAGCCAGCTAATTCCCGAACTGGATGGATCGCCCTATCTCGACGCTTACAAAAATCGCAAGTGACGGAGGTTTATGGCTAACCCTCACTATGAAACATCAATTATGCCCGGCTTGATTTCGCCAACAATGTCTACTTTGGCCTCATCAAGCAATTCTATCCTGAAGAATTCAACATGCAGCAGCTTCCGGTGATCCATCAATTGGGCAATAGCCTTCGCAACGGTGTAATCGACGATTTCTGCAGTCAGTTGTTTTTCCTTTTTTCCATGTTCATATTCGTTCAGCAACAGGTAGAAAGTTCTTAGCTCAGCCTTTCGACTCAGCACAAAGTTTACAAACTTCGCAAGTAGCCTTACGTTCGGAAGAGCAATCCTCAATTGTTCGTCAGCATACTCGTCTGCCACACGTTCTTGAAAGGGATCTTGTCCATAATTATGCCGGAATCGGTGATGACCAATTTCATGATAAAGAGTATGTCGGTTCAAATACCTTGTTAATCCAATCAATGGATTGACGGGATGAAACACACTGTCCCAGACAACATTAATCTTGGCAAAACCAGGTGCATAGTTCCCAGCGAAACTGTAGGCTTCATCATCCTTCAGGATATAAATTCTAGTGATACCTTGCAGATCAGTTTCAGGAACGGACGAGAGCCAGTTTTTCACATGGGTTGATGCATCGTATCTCGGGTCGATAGTCTTTTCTTCCAGAACCATTATGTCGCCGTAATAAGATTGCCTGTAATTTCTAAGGCTGAACCTGAGTGTGTGCTTCAACTCAGTGCGGATGATCGGGTTCGCATTTCCCTTTAAAGCCTTCTGAACAAAATGCTCAGCTGCTTCCTCATCAATATCCCGCAATATGATGGTTAGCCCCGAAACCAGAGAGAGTTTTTCTCTGCTGAAATCCTTCTCAAGATCAATTTTGCGAAGTTCCTCAAGAATCTCCGGAACGGCAACCGCTCCCATACCCACCAGATTGATGGATTCCTGATCGATGATATCTCTGTTGAAAGTCATCAGGCCTTGTTTCAGCCTGGTAGTAAGTTTCGATAAACTTGATTCAACATCAGCCTTCATAGCTTCCCCCAAAACCGGACCATCGAATTAAAAGATCATTGAAAAAAGTCTGTGACCTTCCCTCCACTGCTTCAGCAAATGTGCTACTGACTATAACACTTGAATAGAATGCCAAATTCCCTCTAACATAAAACATAGATTAGATATAATTACGAAATACAGAATTGTAATAGATAATTTAATATTTATATATGAAGCATGAAAAAAAACATATAAAATTAAAATACTTGATATAGATCATAATATTTTTGATTTTTTCAAAAATTATGATTTTTCAGACATTTTATGCTTAAGTGGAAATGATAGGAAAATCGTCCAATTCAGGCTGATTGCTGATGAAAATGATCAAAAAGTCTTGCAAATGAGTATTCCAAAAGTGGAAATCAATGCTCCCTATCGAGAAGATATGCTCGCAATATTGAATCAAAACGAGATAAAATGGTTTGAGGAGGAACTGCATTGGCAGGGGTCAAGCCTGACATTTTATCAGGCCAACTTTGATCACAGACACCAGGACGCTTCCAAAGTTACCCGTGAGATTTTCAAACATGTCTTCAAACACGGAGAAAAGGAGCAACTGATTGTTGAATTCGGAATTGTGGGAGACTTGTTAAACCAACAAACCCTTTCATATAAACTCGGGCATTTCCTGGGAACACTAACGGGTAAATTGTCGAGAACGATTGCCCGCATCACTGGCCGAACATGAGCTATCAGTAATACCGTTCAACTCAAGCCACCATTAATCATGGACAATTCGTTCCACTGAATTATAGGGTGTCTTGATTTGAAAATGAGACCTCCGGCATGAACGAGACACCCCTTCCCTCCATACTCGACACAATCGGCAAGACACCACTTGTCAGGCTCGACAGGCTGACTGAGCACTATGGCTGCGAAGGAACCATTCTCGCAAAGCTTGATTATCTCAATCCCGGGTTTTCCAAAAAGGATCGCGCCGCCCTTGGCGTGATCGAAGCTGCGGAAAAGGACGGATCACTCAAACCCGGACAGACTGTTGTTGAACTGACCAGCGGCAATATGGGGACCGGACTGGCGATCGTCTGCGGCATCAAGGGCTATCCATTTGTTGCAGTCATGTCTAAGGGCAATTCGCCTGAGCGCGCCCGCATGATGACAGCCCTGGGTGCTGAGGTTGTGCTTGTGGATCAACTGCCCGAAAGCCGTGTTGGCGAGGTCTCCGGCGCTGATCTCGCGGAAGTGGACCGCGTGGCCAGGCAGATCACGGATGAGCGTGACGCATTCCGCGCTGATCAGTTTCGCCGCACTGGCAACCCGGACGCTCATGAATTGACCACAGGCCCGGAACTCTGGGAACAATCCGGCGGGACAATTGATGCCTTTTGTGACTTTGTGGGTTCAGGCGGCACTCTGGCTGGCACAGCTAAATATCTGCGGGCGCAAAACGCAAACATCAAATGCTATCCCGTTGAACCGGAAGGCGCTGCCGTCATTTCCGGAAAGGACGCCACCAATCCGGATCATCCGATCCAGGGAGGCGGCTATGCCATGACTGATCTGGAGTTCCTGCGCGGCATGGCATGGGATGGCTTCCTACAGATGGATGGCGAGACGGCCCGCCAAACCGCCCGGGACCTGGCGCAGCTGGAGGGGATTTTTGCAGGCTTCTCAGCCGGCGCAAACGTTGCTGGCGCAATCCAACTGCTCAAGGGCGCCCATAGGGGTGAGACCATCGCTGTCATCATCTGCGACTCGGGCCTCAAATATCTCTCAACTGATCTCTTTGCGTGAGAAAACCCTTTCGCGATGTTGGATCAATTGCCGACATGACAAAAACACCGTAGATTGGTGCAATGTCTCTCCTGAAAGCCATTTTGTTTGATAACGATGGTGTCCTTGCCCACACAGAGCGGCATTGGGTTGATGCCAACCAAAAAGTTCTCTCAAAAATGGGAATTCCATACACAAAGGAAGACTTCATCACTCACACCTTCAAGGAAGGTTGGGGTTCTCGCGGTTGGCTTGAGCGACAAGGGTGTAACGAAGAAACAATCAAGGATTTTTTCACCGCACGCAATGCCCTTTGGCAGCAGAAAATCACTTCTCTGGATGTGACCGATGAACATGCTCTTCCGGTTTTGAAAGAACTCAAACCAAACTACAGACTCGCAGTGGTAACCAATACAGGCCGTGATGATTTCAAGTCGTTGCATTGGAACGCTAGCGCATTGCTTGAACTTTTCGACATCATGATCCTGCGGGAGGATTATGATCGCTCAAAGCCGGAACCCGATGCCTATGAGGCTGCCCTAGAAAAGTTAAACATTCTCCCGACCGAAACGTTGGTTGTGGAAGATTCTCCAAGAGGAATTCTTTCCGCGCAACGCGCAGGAATACAAGTGGTTGCGATCAGAAACCCGGATTTCCCTTCCCTGGACTTATCTTCTGCAGAATATGAGATTTCATCCCTGATCGAGTTACCTGAGTTAATCTATGATCTAAGATAACTTTCAACTCCGGCTTTATTTGGGGAGAAAGAAACAACAACAATAATGTAAGTATCTTTCATCTGCAGCCCCTCACCACCCCCACCCAACATTCCAGAGCACAATTTTCAAATTTACTTTCATTCACCTGCTCGCTCGGCTAACGTCTCGCCATGATTATTGCAAAGAACCGTTTCCGGGGCACCGATTCCTTTGTGATGCCCACCGATGTACCCTCACCCAGCGTGAATGCTGAGGCACCCTTGTCGCTTTTGGCGCAGTGTCCGGCTTATGAAACCACTCCACTGGTGGACGCAGAGACACTTGCTGCTGAAGCCGGTGTGGCCAAGATGTTCCTGAAGGATGAACGCAGCCGCATGGGCCTTGGAAGTTTCAAGGCGCTCGGGGCCGCCTATGTGATTGCGCGGGAAGCAGCGAACACGAATGCGGAAGACATGTCCACTGCATTGAAAGGGCAAAAATTTGTCACTGCAAGTGCTGGCAATCATGGGCTTTCGGTTGCTGCAGGCGCTGCGGTTTTCGGCGCGCAGGCCATCATCTATCTGGCCCATACGGTGCCCAAAGCTTTTGGTGCGAGGTTGGAGGCCAAGGGCGCGATCGTCCGCTACGAAGGTGACGACTACGAAGCCAGCATGAAGGCGGCGGCGAACGCTGCCAACCTCGAAGGCCTCTCCCTATTGTCTGACAGTTCCTGGGAAGACTATTTCGACCCGCCCCATCGCCTGATGGAGGGTTATCTCGCTTCAGCAAGTGAAACCACCAACCAGATGCCCCAGACCCCGACGCATATTTTCTTGCAAGCTGGCGTCGGCGGATTGGCCGGTGCCATGGCTGCCTATTTCCGCCATGTGTGGGGTGATGGACCGAACATCGTTGTCGTGGAACCCAATGCTGCACCGGCCCTCCTCACAAGCATTGCCAAGGGTGAGTTCACCAAGGCAGATGGCCCGGTTTCCAATATGGGACGTCTCGATTGCAAGGAAGCCTCTCTCATTGCACTGAAAAGCCTTGCCCGTGACGCGGATTTCTTCATGACCATCAGCGATGGCGAAGCCTCTTCTATGGTTGAGAAACTCAAGGCCCACGATCTTGAAAGCACGCCTTCCGGCATAGCAGGCGTGGCAGCAGCGTTTAACAAAAACGCACACCAATTGGGCCTGGGTGCGGATTCCATCGTACTGGCGATCGTTAGCGAAGGGCCTGAAGCGTAGTGTTCGACCGGGCAGAATTTCTGGCAAGGCTCGAAAAGGCACAAGGCAAAATGGCCGATGCCGGGTTGGACGGAATTCTCCTCACCACTCATCCCGATCTGTTTTATTTTACAGGTTTCCTCACCCGGTTCTGGGAGAGCCCTAGCCGGCCCTGGTTTTTGATCCTACAGCAATCTGGCATGCCTGTAGCCGTCATTCCAGGCATTGGTGCTGCATTGATGGCAAAAACCTGGATCGATGATATCCGCACCTGGTCAGCGCCAAATCTGCAGGATGATGGCGTTACGCTTCTGGCAGATACGTTGGACGAGATCATCGGCAAAGGCCGTATTGGCATTCCTTCTGGCCACGAAACCAGTTTGCGGATGCCACTCCAGGATTTCGACCGCTTAAAGAAGAAGGCTTCCGGCATTGAATTCACAAACGATGCCGGAATTGTCCGCGCCCTGCGCATGGTGAAATCACCTGCTGAAATAGGGAAAATCCGGAACATCTGCACAATCGCGGAAAGAGCATTCGCACGCATGGGCGAAATCGCAAAGATCGGCGCAAGCCATGCCAGCGTCTTCCGGAATTTTCAGCGTTTGCTGCTTGAAGAAGGCGCTGACTGGGTGCCTTACCTCGCCGGAGGTGCAGGTCCCCATGGTTATGACGATGTGATCTCACCAGCTGGAGACACGCCTCTTGCCCGCGGTGACGTGCTGATGCTTGACACTGGAGCTGTGCGTGATGGGTATTTCTGTGACTTTGACCGCAATTTCGCTATAGGCCCGCCAAACCGCGAGAACAAGGATGCACACCGCAAGCTGATTGAAGCCACACAGGCAGGTTTTGAAGCAGCAAAACCGGGCAACACAGCTGCTGATCTCTTTCATGCCATGGACAAGGTTCTTACCGGCGGAACCGGAAAATCCGATGTGGGCAGACTGGGCCACGGCCTTGGCATACAATTGACCGAATGGCCTTCCCTGATCCCGGCTGATGACACTGTCCTTGAAGATGGCATGGTCCTCACGCTGGAGCCCGGCATCCAGACTCGCGATGAGTTTATGCTGGTTCATGAGGAAAACATTGTGGTAAAGGCGAGCGGAAGCGAATATCTTACCCTTCCATACGCTAAAGAGATGGAGGTGATCGGATGACAGTCTTTGAATACAAAACGATTGACGAAACCGCGCGCCGCCCTGTTATCGGCCTGATAGTTCTGCAATCAGATCAGACCATTGAACCGGAATTCCGCAAGCATTTTTCACCTGAGCAATACGATTTCTTTGTAAGCCGCATTCCAAGCGGATTGGAAGTCACCAAGGAAACCCTTGCCCAGATGGCTGGTGATCTGACCCAGTCCGCAAAACTGTTTCCACGCGGCATGAAGTTCGATTGTGTGGGTTATGGCTGCACTTCCGGCACCTCGGTCATTGGTGTCGACAAAATCGCTACTCTCACCAAGGAGGGATGCGAAACCTCTGAAGTTACCGAACCCGTTTCAGGATTGATCGCAGCTTGCAAAAGGCACGGCGTCAAAAAGCTCGCTTTCCTTTCGCCTTACATCGAAAGTGTGAGCGACAGACTTCGCAGCGTGTTGGCAGACAACGGAATTGAGACGCCTGTATTCGGCACATTCAATGAAGCGGAAGAAGCCAAGGTCGCGCAAATCGATGGTGAGAGCATCTACAATGCTGCCATATCCTTGGGGAAAACGAATGAAGTGGACGCCATTTTCCTTTCCTGCACCAACCTGAAAACCATTGATATTGCTGATAAAATCCGGAAAGAAACGGGAAAACCCGTCTTTTCCAGTAATTCGGTGCTGGCTGATCACATGAAAGAACTGGCGGAAGTGTGAACTAATTGACAAGTTCAAATTTTATTGACAGGCCTTGCCATAATCATTGATGAGCGCCAAACTGATTTCCAAGAGGAGTTAGTCGGCGTGACCTTCAACGTTAGAAAACTTTCCAGAAAATTGCTTGCTTCAGTTTTCCTGACAACGCCTCTCTTTATCCAGACCGCACCCGCGCAGGAAAATTCCGAGACACCCAGATCACTGTGTCAGGCCATCGCTGAAAACGAGTGGCAACGCGGCTGGCCCGGGGAAGTGCCGGTCATCAAGGCAAATCTTCAGCTGGCAAACACCCTGTCACCACATGATGTGTCCATCACCTATGTGGGACATTCCACTTTCCGCATCGAAGATGCCAAGGGCCTGACCATTGCAACGGACTATGCCGGTTTTGCTGGCGCCGGTGTCGTGCCCGATGTGGTCACCATGAACCACGCCCATGTGACGCACTATACAATCGCACCCGATCCTGCCATTCCCCATGTGCTCAAAGGCTGGGGTAGCGAAGGAAAGCCCGCCCGCCACTTCCTGCAGGTGGGAGACGCGGTAATACGCAACGTCACAACAAACATCGATAATCACTGGGTCGGCTTTGAACGGGATGGCAATTCCATCTTCATCTTCGAAATGGCCGGACTGTGCATCGGTCATCTTGGCCATCTGCATCATCTGCCCACTGACAATCACTACGCTCAGATCGGCAGGCTGGACATACTTATGGTGCCAGTCGACGGCGGATACACCATGAACGTGGAAGACATGTCCAAAGTGGTAAGCCGGCTTAATTCCAGCCTGATCCTGCCCATGCACTGGTTTGGCTCATTCTCTTTGAACAATTTCACAACGATGATAGCAGACAAGTTTCCGGTAGAATTCAAAACGGAAAGCCGGATTGTGGTGTCGTTGAACACCTTGCCCCAGTCACCACGCATTGTGGTGTTGCAACCGGAATCGGTCAGTTTCGGCAATCCTGACGACTAGGATCACGCGGGGCTCAGGCAAACGCCATATTCTCATTTTTCAGCAAGACAAAAAGAAAGACATCGAGCCACGGCCCGATGCCTCCCTGTTATATGCACATATCCCGTCTCATTTGTGTCGCTTCCCGAAAGATGCGCCGCCAATCAAAACAGCACTTGTGCCTATAGGTGATTTCGGCTCCCTATCTGCGCTTTCCACCGCCCGGGTCACCCCGGAGCTTCACTCGCAGCATCCTTGTACGCTTTGCCAATTCGAACTAGGTCCGCCTCAGCTGCTGCTACAGGTCTCCTCAATCGTCGCGCTCCAGATTGCTCGCGCAACCCTTCTCGCTACCGTTCAGCTCGCAAGGCTCGTTTAAAAAAACATGCCCTCTCGCTTCCCGTCTTGATCAGACCTGCTTTCCGCCTAGCGTTCCGGTTTCCCTCCCGCCTTGACCAAGCCTCGCCTGTTCAATGAAAAAAGTTTGGACCGAATTTTCGGATTTGTCGAATCGGTGCCTGTGGAGGAATGTGGACATCTGAAATTTCAAAATGATTTCAAATATTTCACCAGTGGAAATAAAAACGGGCCGCAAATTGCAGCCCGTTCCAAGAAATTTATTTTGTGTCTGATTACTCAGCAGCAAACTGGTTCATTGTGTTGTCTTCACCAGCTGCGAGCAGTGCAGCATCACCAGCAAAGTATTCTTTATGGTCATCACCCATGTCTGAACCAGCCATGTTCTGGTGCTTCACACATGCGATACCCTGACGGATTTCCTTACGCTGAACACCAGCAACATAACCGAGCATGCCTTGGTCTCCGAAGTATTCCTTGGCAAGGTTGTCAGTTGACAACGCAGCTGTGTGGTAAGTTGGCAATGTGATGAGGTGATGGAAAATACCGCACAGACGTGAACCATCAGCCTGGAACGTACGGATACGCTCATCAGCTTCTGCAGCCAATTCGGTATCATCATAATCAACGCTCATCAGCTTGGTACGATCATATGCAGATACGTCCTTGCCCTCTTCAGTCCACGCATCAAATACCTGCTGACGGAAGTTCAGGGTCCAGTTAAATGATGGTGAGTTGTTGTAAACAAGTTTGGCTTTTGGATGCACCTTGCGGATCTCATCAACCATGCCGCCGATCTGACCAACGTGTGGCTTCTCGGTTTCAATCCAGAGCAGATCAGCACCGTTGTCCAGTGAAGTGATACAGTCAAGAACACAACGTGCCTCGCCTGTGCCAGCGCGGAACTGGTAAAGGTTTGAAGGAAGACGCTTAGGACGCATCATCTTGCCGCCCTGGTTGATGATCACATCACCGTTCTGCACGTTTTCAGCAGTAACTTCTTCACAATCAAGGAATGAGTTGTACTTGTCACCAATATCGCCTGGTGTTTGTGAGTATGCGATCTGTTTTGTAAGACCGGCACCCAATGAGTCTGTACGGGTAACGATCACACCGTCTTCAACACCCAGTTCCATGAATGCGTAACGGCATGCACGGATTTTCGCGAGGAAGTCCTCATGAGGAACAGTCACTTTACCATCCTGGTGGCCACACTGTTTCTCATCAGAAACCTGGTTTTCGATCTGCAGTGCACATGCACCGGCTTCAATCATTTTCTTGGCAAGCAGGTAAGTAGCTTCAGCGTTACCGAAACCAGCGTCGATGTCAGCAATAACAGGCACCACGTGTGTTTCGTGGTTGTCGATTGCAGCCATTACTTCTGCTTCCTTAGCGCTGTCACCAGCTTCACGGGCAGCATCCAGATCACGGAACAAACCACCCAACTCGCGGGCATCAGCCTGGCGAAGGAAAGTGTAAAGCTCTTCAATCAGTGCAGGCACAGAAGTTTTTTCGTGCATGGACTGGTCTGGCAGAGGACCAAACTCAGAGCGAAGTGCTGCAACCATCCAACCTGAAAGGTACAGGTAACGGCCTTTGGTTGTTTCAAAATGCTTCTTGATGGAAATCAGCTTCTGTTGGCCGATAAATCCGTGCCAGCAACCCAATGACTGGGTGTATTGAGATGGATCCGCATCATATGCAGCCATGTCACGGCGCATGATCTTTGCTGTGTAACGAGCAATATCAAGACCTGTTTTAAACTTGTTCTGCAGACGCATGCGAGCCACGTTTTCAGGGCTGATTGCATCCCATGCTGAACCCTGATCGGAGATGAAGCCGCTTACGGCGCTAATTTCATCATTGTAAGACATTTCGGTATCCTTCAAGTTTGCCAATCACCGGGCGCGTGCTCCGGCAGATAAAAAAATCTTTACTTGGCATCAGACGATTGGTTTGTAACGCTTTAACTGCTGATCTCCAGCTTCAAACCGCGTTGAGATGGTGAATACTCCCACCGTCTCCTATTAACAATGGCGGCGAGAAAATAACCGACACCTTTCGTGTAAATTTGTGACAAAATGTTATACTTAACGATGTCACGTTGTAAATTTTGTAAAAGAATTTGGGAGCCCTCATGGAACCGATTAACAAAACTGCTCTTGTAACCGGTGCAGCTATGGGCATTGGCCGCGCCCTGTGCCATCGCCTGGCAAAAGACGGCTGGCACATCTGCATGGTGGATGTGAACGCGGATGAACTCACCATCACGCAAAACCTGTGTGAAACAGCAGGACCCGGGCAAATAATTGCCGAAACGTTGGATATTTCAAGCGAAGAAGCCATTAGCGCGTTGAAAGCGAAGCTTGATGAGAAGGATCATTTCAAGACGGTCCACATGCTGATTAACAACGCCGCTACGCGCATCGGTCGCGGGTTTGATGCAAGCCTCGATGAGTGGCGTGCCCTAACAGAAGTGAATTTATGGGGCGCGATTGCCCTGACCCATGCATTTTTACCAGACATGCTGGCTTCCAAAACACCTTGCCGGATCATCAATGTGGGCTCCAAACAGGGAATCACTAATCCACCTGGTCATCCGGTTTACAATTTTACCAAGGCTGCGCTCAAATCCTATACCGAAAGCCTGCAACATGAATTGCGAACCAAACACGAGGACAGCAATGTGAGCGCTCATCTGCTTGTTCCCGGATGGACCACCACCCAGGGCAAAGAACACCAACAAGGCGCTTGGTTGCCAGAACAGGTTGCCGATTTCATGTTCGATGCACTTGCTGAAGATACCTTCTATATCATCTGCCCGGATGATGAAGTTTCCACCGAAATGGACAATAAGCGGATCATCTGGGGTGCCGAAGACATAACCAAGAACCGGCCACCCCTCTCCCGCTGGCATCCTGATTTTAAGGAAGAAGCATCAAAGGCCTGTTCATGACCGACGAAAAAGGAAGAGCCTTTACCGGGGCGGCATTCTCGGAATCTGTAAAATCAATACAGGAAACATTAGGCAGCCGGGACATGATGTCCCGCATGGAAAGTCTGGGCGATCAACGCAACGCAATAGATGAAAATCTGGCGATGTTCATTTCAGCACGCACATCCATCTATCTGGCCACAGCCAGCAAGAACGGACAGCCCTATGTGCAGCATCGCGGCGGGCCTGAGGGCTTCATAAGGATCCCGGATGATCGGACGCTCCTGATCGATGATTACCCTGGCAATCAGCAATACATCACCCTTGGCAATCTATCTGAAAATCCGAACGCACACCTGTTCATGATCGATTATGAAACCAAAACCAGGGTCAAGATCTGGACAAGAGCTGAAATCCTCAATCTGGAAAGTTCAGGCCGTGCAATCCGGTTTCACATCAAGGGCTGGGACATCAATTGCAATCAGCATCTGCCTGAATACTACTCTATTAAGACCGTTCGTGCAGTCACGGCAAAACAAGTGGACAGAATTCAGGAGCTGGAACAGGAAGTGGCCGAGTTGCGGGCAGCACTTGCACTCAAAGCCTAACCGGGCACGGTCGCCTTTACTCTCTTGCGCGCCTTCATAATAGCAGCGAGCAATGCCCTGCTGTTATTGACGATCACAATGCTAATGGGTTCGGCAAGGTTCTTCACCTGAACCCGCAGCGGCTTGCCAAGCATTTCTGCTTTCCCAAGCCCGATAACCTCATGTACATCGCGGGAATATACGACACCGGAATCAGCCTTTTTGGAAATTCGTTCCAGCCGCGAAGCAATGTTGACCGAATGGCCGATTGCCGTCACCCGGCTTTGATCAACCTGATCGGAAGTCTTGCCCACGCGCCCCACAATGGCATCGCCCACATGAACACCCACTCCGATTGAAAGCGGCTCATCGAAATACTGAGACAGGTTTCCGCGCAATTCCTGCGCTGCCTGATGGCATCTTGCACCAGCAGTCAATGCGGCAATGCTGGCTTCGCGCGCATTGGTCTCAAGCCCGAAGATCGCCATCAACCCATCGCCCATGAACTTGTCCACATAACCACCCTGCCCCTCGATCTCCGCCGTCATCTGATCAAAGAATTCATTGAGGATGAACACCACATCATAGGGCAGACTGCTATCTACGATCTTTGCAAAGCCGTGGATGTTGAGGAACATGATGGCCACTTTCCGCTCCACACCCCAGGCATATGGATCGCTCTTAATCGGCGCCACTTCATTGCTGCCCGGTTGAATGATAGGCCGCACTTCCGCGTCAGAGACGATCTTCGCCTGACAGGCGAGCCGCATATTCGCATCAGCGCCAATGCTTTCAAGCAGTCGACGCTCAGCCTGCCCCGGCGGTTTCAACGTGGAAGGATCAGACACCACCATGATCCGGCAGGTGGAGCAACGCGCCCTGCCACCGCAAATTGACATATGGGGAATGTTGGCCTGCCTGCTCACATCAAGCACGGTGGAACCGGGCGCTGCCTCGACCTTAAGCCCAGGCCCGTAAGTTACCGTCACCCGTTTTCTGAAATTCCGGCTGAAATATAAAACGAGTAATACGCACAACGTGGCACCCAGCAAAGCCAGAACGGCCATTTGCGCTGCGGGCACATATTGGCTCGTTACAGCATTTGCATTGGCAACCAGTGAATCAACTTCAAACTGCTTTTGACCGGTACGATCAAGCTTCACCAGCATCAGCTCACGCTGAGCAGCAGTAATCCAGCCGGTAATCGCAAAGAACGGCACCGTAAACATGGCAAACAGGAAGAAACCAAAGAAGCTGCGATACCACTCATTAAGCCGCAACCAGAAGTGCAACCCGATCATGCCGTGAAACCAGACGATCAGCAGAAGCGCATTCTGCTTGATCGCAGCCGCCGGCCAAAGCAATGCCAGCTCCTGCAGATAAACCACGTCGGTATTCTGAATGATCTCTGTCCCGCGGGTCGCAATAATATGCCCAATCAACCAATACGGAATTGCAAGTCCCAATCCAATCTGGATCCAGCGCCAGATCGGTTGTTTCAGGCTTCTTATATTAATGACAGTCCACAAACCGAGCAGAATGTGCACGCCAAGTGCGCCGTATAACGCCACAGAACCAGGCAACGAACCCCAGATGAAAGACATCACCTCACGCATTTGCTCCATGGCATTGAGGGAAACTAGACCAAGCCCATGATTGATGAAATGCCCCGTCACATAGAGCAATAAAATGAAACCGGACCACAAACGCGCCTGTTGCGCATAACTGCCTCGCCCTGTGCCTCTGATTTTTGAGGGTTCCGCCTTCATGAATTCTTCCAATGACCAAAACTACAATTAAACAGATCAATACCGTTTAATACGCCCGCAAAGGCGCGATGAGCGAATAAACAAAGACGCTTCCACACTCACATTTGTGTCATTTATTGAAAAGGTGTTGCTCTATCGGGCAACGTATAGGGTCTGGCCAATACGGATATTATCGTAGGGTTCCGGAATATTATTAAGCGCAGCTAACTGCGGCACTGTCAGCCCATGTCGCCGTGCGATCGCAAAAAGAGTATCCCCCTTCTCCACCGTCACACTGACCCGGTCGGTGCCTGAAGAGACACTGGGAACCACATCCGAGTTTTTGCGGATGAGCGCGAGTACGGACAATTCTTCCTTTTGCGCTTTTGGTGGCTCGGGTATGTCGTCACTCTTTTGGGTTTCATCACCAATATTACGGATGGAACCGGTCACAGTCATGTCGAGCCATGGTGTATTCTCCTCTTGCGAAGAGGTCGCCACATTAATCCTGCCCGGGTCAATTGCCACCGTCCGTGACGAAGCCTCGCGCCACTGGCCCTGATGATTTTCGACACCGCCATTTTCATGCAAAATAGCAACCATGAGAAACCCTGCCGCACAAAATGCGGAAAAGCCGGTTGAAACCCTGGATAGTGTCGAAAGATCGTATTTCATAATGAACCAGCGTAAATCGCTGTGGTTAACAGAAGGTTGGTGAACAGCTTAAAAATGACCAAGACTATGTTTTTGCCTAAAATTTAAGCGTTTTCATTTTTGCGATTTGACTGTTTTTTAGGCAAGACAGCCATTAACCCATTGATTTTGAGAATTTCCGGGTTTTTCCCCAGGCTCAAACTTGCCGCTCCGGAACACCCGAATATTTTAGCTCGCACTTTTGAAAAAGCTTGGAGAGCTAAAAATGAACGCTGCAGATACGAGTTGGATTCTCACAGCTACCGCCCTGGTGCTGTTGATGACTCTGCCGGGGCTGGGACTGTTTTATGCAGGTCTTGTTCAGGCGAAAAACGCCCTTTCAGTATTGATGCATTGCATTGCGATTGCATGCCTTGCATCAGTTTTATGGTTTGTAATCGGATATTCCATCGCCTTTACCGGCGAAGGAAACTGGATCGGCGGGATGGACCGTCTGTTCTTGGCTGGCATCGACCGGGAAACATTATCAGGCACTTTACCTGAATCCCTTTTTGCCATGTTCCAGATGACATTCGCCGTAATCACCCCTGCCCTGATGGTGGGTGCTTTTGTTGAGCGCATCAAATTTGGTGCGGTGATGTTGATCTCGGGCCTGTGGCTTCTGATCGTATACGCACCAGTGACACACTGGGTGTGGGGCGGTGGCTGGCTTGCCGACATGGGCGTGATCGATTTCGCCGGCGGCATCGTGGTTCACATCACTGCAGGTGTTTCAGCAGCGGTAATCGCAATCATGCTAGGAACCCGCAAAGGCTTCCCGGAAAAAGTTCTGCCTCCACATGCACCTTGGATGGTGATGGTGGGTGCCTGTCTTCTTTGGGTCGGTTGGTTCGGCTTTAACGCAGGCTCAGCTGTGGCAGCAGACCAGTCCGCAGCCATGGCAATGATCGCTACCCATCTTTCAGCGGCAACAGCTTCCATCGTTTGGCTGGTCATAGAAAAGATCAAATTCGGCAAGCCAAGCCTTGTGGGTCTCGTTACCGGTACAATTGCCGGACTTGCCACAATCACTCCGGCATCAGGAACCGTCAGCCCATTGGGCGGCGTTATTCTGGGCCTTGCCGGCGGTCTGATCTGTTACTTTGCAGTGGACATCGTGAAGCACAAATTGAAGATCGACGATTCCCTTGACGTTCTTGCTGTGCACGGCATCGGTGGTGCAACCGGTACACTTCTGGTGGCCTTCCTGGCAAACACAGGCTCTGGCGCTGCTGGCCTGGGTGAAGGTGTTACTGCCGGGTCGCAGTTCATCGTACAGCTCACAGGTGTAGTGAGTGTTGCGATTTTCTCAGCGGTTGCTACATTCATCATCGTACTTATCACGAAGGCGGTTGTTGGACTGCGTGCAACAGACGATGAAGAAACAGAGGGACTTGACTTCAGCCACCATGGCGAAACCGCCTATCGTCTTTAATGGCTAACGCGAAAGGAAAAAATCATGAAAATGATCATGGCAATTATCCAGCCCCATAAGCTGGACGCAGTTCGCGAAGCGCTGAGTGGGATCGGTGTGGAAGGAATGACCGTTTCGGAAGTAAAGGGTTACGGCAGACAGAAGGGCCATACGGAGATTTACCGTGGCACAGAATATGCCATCCACTATGTTCCTAAAATCAAACTGGAAGTCGCGGTAAGCAGCGACATGGAAGCTCAGACAACTGATGCTATTCGTGAGGCTGCAGGACAAGTTAAAATCGGTGACGGTAAGATATTTGTCTTCGACATCCAGAACGCAATTCGGATACGCACGGGCGAAGCGGGCGACGAAGCCCTCTGATCAGTTCGCGAACCGACCAGAGTGGAGAAACCGGAGTGCAATGCACTCCGGTTTTTTGTTAGCAGGATTTTGTGAGCGGAGCCCAGTTGCTGAGGGTCTTCCCGTATTTCTGACCGATGAGGATACGGTACTCTGCATCGATTGAATGATGCACATCGAAGTTACGAGAGAAACTCGCAATGTGAATGCCGTTTGAACCTTTCACAGCATTGGCAGTGTAAGGACCGCTGACGGAGCCACCTTTTCTGGCAATCATATATTGCACTGTTCCTGGCTTGCTTGTGAAAATCCAGCCGGTCATTTTCGCCGGCATCGGGCATGCGCCCTCGCCAGGGCTTTTAATGGCAAGCTGTGCTTTTACCACTTTCAATTTGGTTGGCTCTTTCGGTAAAACAAAGTTACCTGCAAAAGCTGAAGAGAGAGTCGCGACAGATAGTGTTGCAGCAAGCGCGACTAGAATTTTGGACTTGGACATTTTTGTCTCCTGTTGTTAATGAGGCTCACACTATCGTTTCACCAAATCGTGATCTGTGCCATTTCTCACAGATCGCTATCAAGGTTATAACCGACTGATTATAATAGCTATTTTCTGAAAGAACGGATCACAAATGCCTCAAACCTGTCTCCGCACCGAAACTGAAAAGTCGATTGCGCTGGAATTACAGAGAATTTTCGAATCCACCTTCGAGGATGACGGCTTTCCCATTTCAAGTTTCGAGGATCTGGACAACCCGGTGAATTGGGAACTGGCGGTATATGTGGAAACGGAACTGGCAGAATCGGTGCGTCAGAAATTGGTTGAACTGGCGTCAGAAGCGGGTCACCAGGTGGTGTTCACCCGAGAAGATCTGCAGGATATTGATTGGGTCGCAGAAACCTTGCGGGAGCTTTCTTCTGTTCGGGCTGGCCGCTACATCGTTCACGGCAGCCATGAGAAACGCATACCCCAACCCAACGACATTGCCATCTGCATCGATGCCGGACTAGCGTTCGGAACTGGCCACCATGGCACCACAGCGGGTTGCCTCGACATGCTGACCCGGATTTCCAAAAAGCGCCAGTTCACCAACATTCTGGATCTCGGTACAGGTTCCGGCGTGTTGGCGATCGCTGCAGCAAAAACCCACATAGCTCATGTCCTGGCAACGGATATCGATCCAGTAGCCACCGAAACGGCCACCTACAATGTGGCGCTCAACGGCTGCCGCAATTATGTGGAATGCATCACCTCAACCGGTTTCAATCATCGGCGGTTTGGTGAACAGGCCCCATTTGATCTGATCATCGCGAACATTTTGGCAAAACCGCTGCAATCCATGGCCCGTGACCTGGCCGAACACGCAGAAAGCGGCGCCACGATCATACTTTCAGGCCTCCTGCCCCATCAGCGCGCAGCAATACAGGCCACCTTCCGTTCGCACGGCTTGCGCCTTGATCATTATCACATCAGGGATAATTGGCTGACGGTTGTTTTGGAAAAGCCTAACTGGCCAGCTGGAAATCGGGTGTAAAATCCTCTTCCAGGATTTTCCAGGTCTCGGTGTAGTCCCGCACTCCAAACACTTTATGGGGTTTGCCAGCCTTTAGAAGAGCGGTTGCAAGAGGACGATCATTGCCCTCTTCCCCGATATTATCACCAAAGAAACAGATTACCGCATCAGGGTGGCGCCGCTTCATTTCATCAAACAATCTGGATTTGTTGAAACCCTTAGGCGCCACATCAATGGATATCTGCCCGCTGCAGGTTGCATCATAGTTCGGAAACTTGTTGGAAATCTTCTTAGCCATATCACAGCGTTCATGCTTGATATGGTCATATTCAGAATATTGCTCGCGCTCCAGCGGTCCGGCATTGCGGCCTACAACCGAGATGTTGAGCATACCAGTACGCTTTTCGATATGATTGCCGAGGCGTTCTTCATAGGCACTGGCATCAATCAGCGATTGAGCAAAGTCTTTCAATTCAGAAGGAAACTCGTGGTCATGCCGATAAACGACTTCGCCGTTTTCATACATTTCATTACCGGAACACGGGAAAACACCCTTTACCCCATCCAACAGCCATTCAGGCAGTTGATTCTGGAGTTTCGGCATATCACTTCCGGATACAAGATAAACCGTTTCTCGTTGAACAATAGCGCGGAAAAATCGGGCAAAGTCTTCCTGAATGCGCCTGCGAGGGCCTGTTAAAGTCCCATCAACATCAAAAACCAGAACTCTGTTTTCGGTATCCATGATTCGAATTACTCAACTTAAGGTTTGAACTAGTGTCCCACGAATATGGAAATAAAACCTTTACGCTTAACCGGAGATGAATATTTCATTCATCCAAAACAAAAAGGCAGCCACGATGGCTGCCCTTTTTGATGTATCTCCGGTTTCGGTATGAATCACAGGAAGTGATTGATACGTCCACCTTTTTTGAGATCCTTGCGGTTAACACCAAGTGTCTTAAGTGTTTTGTTATCCAAACCTGCAAGATATGCGTGAACGCTGAGTTCAGCTTGCTCTTGGCGTGCGCGAAGGATGTTATCGAAGAGTGACATTGTTTTCTCCTTTGTTGTCCTGATGTCGTCTTGTCATCAAGTACAAAGGGAATATGACGTATTCGAAAATGTTTAGGTAGGTGGGTAGCCACATCTGAGCCATGCAGTTTTTGCATAGCTCGCGAAAGAGTTTGTTAAACTATTGTCAAGAATCTATATTACCACCCATGTTTCAAAGTTTTGTTTCCCCCTCAGATTCGTCCAAAGGTCCAGCTCGTCTCGAACGTCTCCGCACTCAGATGAATGCCTCTGGCGTCACCGCTTTTCTGGTACCCCACGCCGATGAACATCAAAATGAATATCTGCCCGAACGCGCTGAGCGATTGGCCTGGCTCACCGGTTTCACCGGTTCGGCAGGGTTTGCTGTCATTACGCATGAAGAAGCCGTTGTGTTCGTCGATGGACGCTACACCTTACAGGCAAGAGAACAGATCAGCGCTGATGCATTCACATCCGAAAGTTTGACCGAAAATCCTCCCGCCAAATGGCTGGAGACAAATCTGGGCAAGAATGACAAAGTTGCCTATGATCCATGGTTGATCACGGTAAACCAGCTAAAAACCTACGAAAAGGCTGCTGAAAAGGCCGGATTTTCGCTTATTGCAACGGACAACCTGATTGATCAGGTCTGGGATGATCAGCCACCTGCGCCCGTTAAACCTGTGAAGATCCACCCGATTGAACTTGCCGGAAAGGCGGCAAAGGACAAGATTTCGGAAATTCAGTCACTCATTTCAGAAAAAGACTGCGATTACACCATACTGACCGATCCGGCTTCCCTATGCTGGTTGTTTAACATTCGCGGCAGTGACATGGTTCATAATCCGCTGCCCCTTGGTTTTGCGATTGTACCGGCAGAGGGGAAACCCCGAATTTTCATGGAACGCGCCAAGCTTGATACCGAGGTTGAGGCCTATCTCTCGGAACTTGCTGACATCAAACAACCGGACACGCTTCTGGAGACGATTGCAACACTGGCAAATGACAAAACTTTCCTTTGCGATGGCAATCTCACAGCAACTGCAATTGCAGACACAATCAAGCAAGCGGACGGCAAGATTGAAATGGGGCGCGATCCCGTTGTTCTACCCCGCGCCATCAAGAATGAAGTCGAGCAACAAGGTGCCCGAAATGCTCATCTTCGTGACGGCGTCGCCATCTGTAAATTTTTGTGCTGGCTCGACGGGCAGGAAACCGCTTCGCTCAACGAAATCATCATTGCCCAGAAGCTCGAAGAAATCCGCGCAGAAAATGCAAAAGCCATGAACAGCGAACTCGTCGAAATATCCTTCGATACGATTTCAGGCAGCGGCCCCAATGGTGCAATTGTCCATTACCGGGTCAATGAAGATACCAATCGCCAGCTTGAAAGTGGAGAACTATATCTGTGCGATTCCGGCGGCCAATATGTGGATGGCACAACCGATATCACGCGAACGGTCGCCATCGGTCCGCCACCGGCTGAAGCGATCAAAGATTTCACGCTGGTTCTGAAAGGCCATATCGCCATTTCCCTCGCCCGTTTCCCGAAAGGAACGCGCGGCATTGATCTGGACGTTCTGGCCCGCATTGCACTTTGGCAGAACGGTAAGGATTACGCCCACGGCACCGGCCATGGCATTGGTTCTTACTTGAATGTGCACGAAGGGCCACAAGGCATCCATCGCAGAAGCATGGAACCACTCGTGCCAGGCATGATTGTCTCCAACGAACCGGGTTTCTATGTGGAAGGATCACACGGGATCCGCATTGAAAACCTGGAAATGGTGGCACCGCTGGAGGATACCGGCGGAAATATCAAGACCCACGCGTTTGAAACGCTTACGCTTGCTCCGATTGATCTGCGTTTGATTGATGCGGCCCTGCTCACTGAAGCGGAAGTGCAATGGCTCAACGCCTATCACGCGCGCGTCTTTGCAGAAGTATCTCCACATCTTTCAGAAGAAGAAAAAGACTGGCTAGGACGGGTGACGCGTTCTGTTTGATGAACTGTTCGTCTGCCCCACCACCGCACAGCCCAGCGTCTTTTGTAGAGCAGCAGTTAGTTCATCCACTGTTTCTGTAGAAACGTAATGCCCGCCAGTCTGATCTGCCAAACAGCGGGCAACCGTATTGCCGTTTGAATATTGTGACGTGCCTGAATACTGGTTTTGCCAGCTGAAGAAATCTCCCCGCACCTGAAAACCAATCACATGCACTGTGAGCTGAAACGCTGTGGCCGCAAACTTCGACGCTAGCTGGCACGGCAGCCCACCACAATTCTCCTGACCGTCGGTGATCACAACAACCACACCCGGTTTGTTCTCATAATCCAGAACGCGTGCAGCCTGAAGTACAGATTGTGTTAAAGGTGTTGCGCCGGATGGAGCTAATCTCTCAAGTGTATTCAACACACGGTTTGAAGCTTCCGGAATTGGCGGAAAATGCAGGGTTATGTTTTTACAACCCAATTCCCCATCCTTGCTGGCACCATAGACCATTAGACCCAGTCTGCGAAAAGGAGTGATGTTAGGAATAGACCGTCTCATCGCCTGTCGTGCAGACATGATGCGGGGCAGATCAAGCCCGTTGAAACCCACTTCCGCCATTGACCCGGAACCATCAAAGATCAACATCGCATCTTCATTGCAACCCGGCCCCGACTGCGCCTGAGCGATGGTATTGCCTGCGGTGGACACAACCAGACCGGCTATGATTGTTTTCCACAATGTGTTTTTTAGCAAATTCAGCATTGGTTCCACAAATCTCGATTTATGGAAAGATTGCCAGCTAGATCGCCTACTGTCTATTGCTCTTTAGGCCCTCAGGATCACTTTCGCCTTACTACCGCATAACGCGTATAGTCGCGATATAGTTGCTCCACTACACAACTGGCATCCAGTTTTTCCGCCACATCCTGCATGATTTCATCGAAATCAGAGCGCGCGGTCACATGAAATTTGGCAAGCCACCAGCTTAAAACGGACCTTGTCCATGCAGGCATTTCTTCCTGTTGACCAAAATCAACCACATGCAGACTGCCACCTGGCGCAAGAAAGTTACATGCATGATGCAGCGCTTCTTTCCAGACCGGTATCATTGAAATCCCGTAGGAGATGAAAATCCGGTCAAACTGCTGCTCACCAAATATGTCTTCCGGATCGAAGACTGTGGCATCACCCTGTTTCAACGTAACGCTACCCTGCAGACCGGACCGTTTGATCGTCGCTTCCGCTGATTTGAGCATCTCTTCCGAGATATCAAAGCCGTATAACTTCACTTTTGGATAACGTTTAGCCGCAACCGCCAGATTACGCCCGGTTCCACAAGCAATTTCGAGAACCTTCGAGCCGCCGTCAGGCATCAGGTCTTCAATCAGATGGTCCCGCCCGAAAAGATAATATTTCCGGGTCAGATCATAGATATGCCGCTGATACTGATAGACACTGTCCATCAGGTCCTGATGATCGTGTTTGCTTGCGACCGACATGTTCAGCCATCCAGTGTATAGAGATGGAACCCGCCATAGATTGCAGAGCGGTCCTGTTTGGTGAGTTCTTTTGAGCGCTCACTGTGATAGTTCCACTTGCTCAAAACTTCATCTTTCACGCGCCCCGGTAATATGGTTTCAAGCCCCGCAGTTCTGAAGATTACCCGTGCTCCTGGCGAGGCTGTGCGGTTTATTTCAGACCACAAGGCGTTGAGTTGATCATCATTCATCCAGTCCTGCGCATCAAGCAGAATGAAGATATCCTTTGAGCCATCACCCTGCTCACCCAGATAATCGGTCAGCGAGCGGTTGAGGGTCTCATATTTATGCGCCTGCGCCCGCACTGTCTCAAAATTCTCGGCCTGTAAATATGGTGGCAGCGGTCCCGAACCATCTTGCTTGTAAGATCGATTGAATGCCTGCCATGCGAAATAGTTTTCAGACAGGGGAAAATCGCACATCAGCGCCCGGGTTCTTTCCTTTAACACCGCGTGCATATCGCCGTTAGCGGATCCTGCCAGGGCTTCATATTGTTGCGGTGGAATGCCAAGCCCAAACAGCGTGGCGCGATTATTGATCAACATGCGGATCAGCTTCTTGTCGAGCAGCGGTTCCACATTGTCCTTGTAGTAAAGCGCCTGCCCTGCTTTTGTCTGACAATGCACAAAGGTCTTGAGGTTTATGCCTGAGATACGTGCCATGAAATGGCAGACCCCAATAAAATGGCCCAATAGCCCTCCACGGTAAACCCCCTCTTCAAACACATCAATCCGCTTTCCGAACAAACCCTTGCGGTCCGTCCAGTATTCAGCAGTCTTGCTATCAAGATGCGGCAGAATATAGGTTTCAAACGCCTCCCGGTTTCCTTCCACATTTGCCAGGCCGAAAAACCGGAAAAAGGCATCATGATTGGGTAGATGCTGAACAGCAGCACTCTTCATCCGGTTAAGCGCCACATGGGCTGGTGAAAGGTCCACTGACGTGATCGAAGCAGGTTTCCTGGTGAGGTAGGACATGGCGTTGCAACCACCTGAAGCGATGCAAACAATATGGTCCGTTTCCCGGATATCCAGCGCTTCCATATCCACCACCGGATCTTCCCAGATTTGCGGGTAAACCAGACCCCGAAATGTGGTTGAAAAGATGCGTTCCAGAATTCCTGTGATGGAAAATGCCCGGTTTTGATGAACAGCTTCGCTGAGCTGTTCCTTAACGACAGTTGCCTCGCTCATAATATATTTGGTCCTGAAATTGCCTTTTCCGGACCAATGGCATGAGTCACATGTCAAACAGATGACGTTTCGATGAAAGTTCCAAGCATCACCAAATATCTTCGTAGAGCTCTACAATTTCCTCGGCGGTGGGAATACGCGGGTTGTTTTGCGGTGAACCGGAGGAAAGCGCCTGCTCTGCCATCAGTTCAAGCTTGCCAAAATAAGTGTCCCGATCATGCCCCTGCGCGCTGGGAGAAGGCACTTTAAGATCGTCGTTAAGCCTCACTAGTCCATCAACCAGTTTACCGCAGGCAACCGCGTCACTGTCCTTATCTGATGCCCAGTCCATCACGCGGGCGCAAGTTGCATAACGTTCCTGCGCACTATCCACTGAGAAAGCGGTAACGGCTGGTAGAAGCATCGCGTTGGAAAGGCCATGGGCCACGTGGAAATGCGCACCAATCGGGCGGCTCATACCGTGTACCAGAGCAACAGAAGCATTGGAAAACGCCATACCCGCCTGCGAGGCTGCCAACATCAACGCTTCACGTGCCGGACCGTTTTCAGGATCGTTACACGCAGTACGTACATGGGCGGCAATCGCTGGCATGGCAGCAAGCGCAAATGCATCTGTGTAGGCGAAAGCCTTTCGGCTCACATAGGATTCGATTGCATGGGTGAGACTGTCCACTGCTGTATCCGCTGTGATCCGCCATGGCTTGGTGACTGTGAACTGCCAGTCAATGATCGCTGCAATCGCCACACAGGCCAGTCCGGAAAGATTGTATTTCTCCACGCGTTCGGTATCGGTGATCACGCACCAGCGTGTGAGTTCAGAACCCGTCCCTCCCGTTGTGGGGATCAGGATTGTGGGAAGACCCGCCTTATCAATGCTGAAGGGAGCCTTATAGTCCCTCACATGACCGGGATTGACCGCCATGAATGAAATCGCCTTGGCCGTATCCATGGGGCTACCACCACCAAATCCGATAATGCAATCAAAGTCACCGTTGCGAAGAGCCTCAAGCCCTTGATCAACACAAACATCTGTGGGGTCTTCCACCACGCCATCGAACACACCCCAGGCCATGCCAGAAGCATCCAGTACATCGGTTAAAACCTGCACATGCCCCAGTTCGACAAGTTTCTGATCCGTCACGATCAGCGGCTTGGAAAGTCCGAGCTGTACCAAAACATCCGCAGTTTCCTGCACCACACCGCCACCGATCCGGATGATCCGCGGTGATTGAACACGACCTATCATATCTGTACTCACTACTCTGCCCCTCCTAGCCGACGAGGGCTCTCCCCCCGATCACAATAGACATGCCGATCACTAATACACTGATGGGCGAAAGTCTCAAACTGGCAAACATGGCAACGATAAGGGCAACAATCTCCACCGTTCCGTTTTCAAGCGCCGGCGGCAACACAATCGTCACCAGAACCGCACCAGGAACAGCCTCCAATGCTGCTTCCACTCGGGGATGTAGTTTTTCAAATCGGGCCAGGATAATATGCCCCGCAGACCGGGTGAAATAGGTGACCACACCGGTTAGCAAAATGACGATCCAGACATTTTCAGGCGTCGCAGCGGAGAGGATTAGATCAAACATTTTTGTCTCCCTCCTCTTCCGGTTTACCGATCATCACAGCGAGGAAAATCCCCGCCAGTGATCCGAGCATGATGTGCCAGGGTCCGCCCATTGTGCGGAACACGATTACAGATGCCACACCGCTGGCAAGCACTGTTGCAAGCCAGTTAGGCCGATGCCGAAATCCCATCAAGAGGCTCAGGAAGTAGATCGACAACAGCATGTCCATCCCGTAGGTTTCCGGGTTTTCAATGAGAGAACCAAACGTGCCTCCAATCGCCGTCATTCCCACCCAGACAGGATAAAGCGGGAACGCATAGCCCCAGTAGTAAGCCGGTGTCAGGGTTTGTTTGGCCGCACGCAATTCACTCGCACCGAACATGGGATCAGCCAACAGAAAGAAGGAGGCGTATTTCTTCACAAAACCAAATTCGCCCATGTAGCGTCCAACCGACGCAGAATAAAGCACATGGCGAAAATTCACTGCAAAAACAGCAAGTAAGACTGACCAGACCGGCACTTGCTGGCCATAAAGATCGAGAAAAACAAACTGGCTGGCACCAGCAAAAACAGCCGCACTGGAAAGCACTGTTTCACCAAATGTCAGCCCGTTATTGACGCCTGTTGCGCCAAACAGCATGGCGAAAAAACATACTGCAAACATGATCGGGAGCGAATCCCGAAAGCCTTCAATAAATTCAGATTTGTTGTTCATGAAAAGTCTCTAAGAGAAGTATTATCTATTTGAGATAACCACTTTTCAAAACTATGCAATGTTGGGTTCGAAGAATTATGCTGCAGGAAAAGATAATTATCCAAAATGAAGAATTAGCTACGCCCGATCAAGTTGAACCAGCCGTCTTCATCGGTTGTTTCAACGCCCAGATCCTGCGCCTTCTTGAGTTTCGACCCGGCACCCGGCCCGGCCACAACCAGATCAGTTTTCTTGGAAACAGAACCGGAAACCTTAGCTCCCAGGCGCTCGGCCATTGCCTTTGCCTCATCCCGGGTCATTTGTTCGAGTGATCCTGTGAAGACAACAGTTTTTCCAGCCACTGGCGAATCCGTCGAGGCCTGCTCCACTTCCTGTGGGGAGACCTGTTCAAGCAAGCGGTTCCACACATCCAGATTTCTCGATTCTGAGAAGAACTCTTTCAGCGCATTGGCAACGGTTTCTCCAATCCCGTCAATTGCCAGGAGATCATCCACCACTTCAGCTTCGTTGATCCGGAGCATGGCTGTATTGAACGTTTCCACGTCACCGTAGTTTTTGGCCAAGTCCTTCGCCGTCTGTTCACCCACATAGCGGATACCGAGTCCGAAAATCAGGCGGTAGAACTCCATGTTCCGAACCGCGTCAATCGCATCAAAGAGCTTAGTGGCACTGGTCGCCCCCCACCCTTCCACATCTTTCAGTTTCTTCAGGCTTCGTGCATCACGCTCACGCAAAGTGAAGATATCTGCTGCGTCAGCAATGCGCCCCTGCTCATAAAAGGCTTCGACTTGCTTGTCACCAAGCCCATCAATGTCGAGCGCACCTCGCGAAACGAAGTGTTTCAGCCGCTCAATCGCTTGGGCAGGACACACAAAACCACCCGTACACCGTTTGACCGAGTCCGCCTTCCCGGTTTTCTCGTTAATGTCACGAACCGCAGCACTACCACAGGCAGGACAGGTATCGGGAAACTCGAACGGAACCGCATCCTCAGGCCGCTTGGAGAGGTCCACATCCAGTATTTGCGGAATGACATCACCTGCCCGCTGCAACATCACATGATCACCCACGCGCAAATCCTTGCCATCGCGCAGGATTTCACCCTTGCTGCCAATCCCCTTCACATAATCCTCGTTGTGAAGCGTCGCATTGGTCACAACCACACCACCAACAGTGACCGGCTCGAGGCGCGCCACCGGTGTTAGCGCACCGGTCCGGCCCACCTGAATTTCAATATCCCGCAGGATTGTCCAGGCTTTTTCAGCAGAGAATTTATGTGCAATTGCCCAGCGAGGCACCCGCGATTTGAGGCCCAGGCGGTCTTGCAACCCAAGATCATCCACCTTGTAAACAACACCGTCGATGTCATATTCCAAAGTTGGTCGATCTTCCTCAATTTTGCGGTAATGATTCAGGATTTCATCAACCTTTTCAGAAGCATACATGAGCGGATTGACTCTAAATCCGCACTGCTCCATCCAGGCAACCATGGCCATTTGAGTGTCCGCAGGCATCTCGCTCATCTCGCCCCATGAATAGGCGAAGAAGTTCAAAGGCCGTGTTGCGGTGATCGAACTATCCAACTGCCGTAAGGATCCGGCAGCCGTATTACGTGGATTAACATAAGTGGGCTTACCCTCTTCCTCCATGCGCCGGTTGAGATCCTGAAAAGCGGAATGGGTCATGTAGACTTCGCCACGAATTTCCACCACATCCGGGATATTGTCACCGGCCAGCACAACAGGAATATCGGTGATGGTCTTGGCGTTTTCCGTGACGTTTTCCCCGGTTGTGCCATCTCCCCTCGTGGCTGCCACAACCAATCTACCCTGCTCATAGCGCAGCGCGAGGGAAAGCCCGTCAATCTTGGGTTCGGCGGTCAACCTCAAAGGCTCACTTTCCGGCAAATTCAGGAACCGCCGCATGCGCTTTTCGAAATCATGCACATCTTCATCGTTAAACGCATTTTCAAGCGAAAGCATGGGGATTGCGTGCGTCACCTTCTCAAACTTATCGAGCGCCACAAACCCCACGCGTTTTGACGGGGAATCTTCACGGATCAGATCAGGAAACCGTTGCTCAATAGCCAGATTCAAACGGCGTAGCGCGTCATATTCTGCATCAGAAATCTCCGGATTATCCTGCGCATGATACAATTCATCGTGGCGGGCTATTTCCTTGGCAAGCCTTTCCAGCTCACCGGCAGCGGCCCCCGTATCAAGACTGGATACATCTGAAAAACTGATTGCATTACTCACGATCTGGGTCCTGCGGCATATGCCATTATTGCATGACGGGCTGATCCATGAGTTTTTCTGCAGCAGCCCGCGCTTCATCGGTTACAGTAGCACCGGACAACATTCGGGCGATTTCTTCAAGTCTGTTGTCGTCAGAAATCTTTGCGATTTCCGTGGTGACCCGCTCTTCTTCACCCTCAACCAGATGTTTCGCGATTAGATAATGTTCCGTTGCCCGGGCCGCCACCTGTGGCGCATGTGTGACAGAAAGAACCTGAACATCGCCAGCAAGCCGGGCAAGGCGCTTTCCTATCGCATCTGCGACAGCGCCACCAACACCTGAATCAATCTCGTCAAAGACCAGGGTTGGCGCAGAACCACGATCAGCCAGCGCCACTTTCAATGCCAGCATAAAGCGGGACAATTCACCACCGGAAGCAACCTTGCGCATGGCACCGGGATTTGAGCCGGGATTGGTCTGAACCCAGAATTCAAGACTATCAAGGCCATTCGGACCTGCATTCTCGTCGCTGGTTTCCATCTGCACCATGAACCGGGCGTTTTCGAGCTTGAGTGCTGGAAGCTCATTCATAACGGCTTCCGAGAGCACTTCACTGGCAATTTCGCGCTTGCCGGAGAGTTCACGCGCCAGGCGAAAATATTCTTCCTTCAACCGGGTGACCTCGGTGTTCAATCCCTGCAGACGGTCTTCACCCTCTTCCAGCATGGCCAGATCATCTGCCATCTGCACAGCCAGATCAGGCAGGCTTGTGACCGGCACATTATATTTCCGGCTTGCAGCCCTCAACGCAAACAATCGCTCTTCCGCCCGCTCCAGCTCATGAGGATCAAACTCGGTCTCACGAAATGCGTTTTCAAGAGAGGTCTGTGCAGAATATAGCGCATCAAGAGCAGTATCGAGAAACGAAAGTGTTTCATCCACCAGTTCCGGCGCCTGTTGCCTTTTGCGTTCCAGCCTTCTGGCCAGATTGGAGATGACAGTAACCGGCGATGCATTACCTGAAAGATCTTCATTGGCTTCGGCAAGATCGGTTGCAACCTGCTCAATCTTCATCATTTTCTGACGGCGATCCGCAAGCTCATCCTCTTCATTGGGTTCTGGTGCCAGCAATCTCAGCTCTTCGCTGGAGGACCTGAGATAATCCGCCTCCCGCTGCGCCTCTTCCATTTCTGCCTGCAAGGTCCGGAGCCTTTGCTCCGCTGATTGCCAGGCATCCCAGGCTTCATTGGTCATCTTGGAGATAACTTCCAGACCACCATGGGCATCGAGCAGATTACGGTGCGTGGATGCATCCAGCATTGCACGATCATCGTGCTGTCCGTGAATTTCCACCAGTCGACTGCCGATTTCCCGCAATAGCCCGGCAGAAACCGGTGCATCATTGATAAAGGCTCGTGTTTTACCGTCGCTTTTCTGAACCCGTCGCAGGATCAGACCATCATCCGCCGAAATTCCATTTTCTGACAAGACTTCAAAGAGCGGATGACCTGTTTCCGGTTCAAAAACGGCAGTAACGCTTCCTTCCTTGGCACCGCTTCGCACCAAAGAACCATCACCCCGCCCTCCCAATGCCAATGCAAGGCTGTCGAGCAGGATTGACTTTCCCGCACCGGTTTCACCAGTAAGTACGGAAAGGCCTTCGTTAAAAACGATATCAAGTTGTTCTATGAGAACGATGTCGCGGATAGATAGCTGCGCCAGCATTTCCGGTTAGGTATTCTTGGGGAATAGCCCGGATAACCAGGAATTTGGAGATTCTTGAGGCTGAACACCGCCCGTTTGCAACAATCTGTAGCTGTCCTTGTACCACTCACTGTCTGGGTAGTTGTGACCCAATACGGCCGCAGTATTTTGCGCTTCCTCAATCAGGCCAAGCGAGTAATAACTCTCGGTCAGACGGGCAAGCGCCTCTTCCACATGGCGTGTTGTCTGAAATTCTTCAACAACACGTCTGAAACGGTTGATTGCTGCCAGAAATTCACGACGCTCCTGATAATAGCGTCCAACCAGCATTTCTTTACCGGCAATCTGGTCTCTGGTGATACGAACTTTCGTTTTCGCATCTTCCACATATTCACTTTCCGGATATTTCTCCACCAACTCAGACATGGCAGTGAATGCCTGGCGGGTCACAGTCTGATCGCGCGTGATATGCGGCATTTGTTTGAAATAGGACATGCCGATAATGTACTGGGCATAGGCAGCATCTTTATCAGCCGGATAAAGCTCCAGGAAACGCTTTCCTGCAGTGGCAGCCTCAGTATAGGCGCCTTTTCTGTAGTTGATGAAAGTATCCAGGATCAGGGAACGGCGGGCATATTCAGAATAAGGATGTTGGCGGTTAAGCTCCTCAAGACGCTCCTGCGAGCTTTTCAGATCACCGGCATCAAGGTTCGCCAAAGCCTGGTTGTAGAGGGCATCCGGTGGAATGATGTTGTCAACGGCAAAATCCGCGTCCCCATCACCTGTCTTACTACAGGCAGCGAGCGCTACCATCCCGACTAATGCAATCGATTTAATGGAAATGTTCTTCATGACAGTTACCATCCCTCATTCAGCATTCTTCAATGCTTCTTTAACCCCAGCCTAGATACTACAAAATACGGCAAATTTCCAGTCCGTTGTAAGGGTGATTATTGCTATTTTAAGGCAATCCCCATCACATTCGCATGATGCTCTGCATTTTGCCGTGCTAAGTTGAAAAACTTATATCAAGCAAACCCTTAGGCCAGGACTGCGGCATATGCCGGTGCACTCACTGTAACCAGTTCTCCGTGCATTACTCTTGGACGTGATTTTGGCGGCTGCACAAAGTCAAAAGCGTCCTTGTTTGAGAGCAATTCCTTCAGCACAAGTGAATTCAGCTTATGTCCACCGCGATAAGAGCGGAAACATCCGATAATCGGTGCACCAGCAAGAGCCAGGTCACCAATTGCGTCCAATGTCTTGTGACGGACAAATTCATCCTTGTAGCGTAGGCCTTCAGGGTTGATGACCTTGTTGTCATCGCCAATCACTACGGAGTTTTCCAAAGAAGAGCCCAGCGCAAAACCAGCGGCCCAAAGGCGTTCCACGTCTTTCATGAAACCAAAGGTACGGGCGCGGCTCAATTCATTGCGAAACACGTCTTCTGTAATATCGGAGGCGAAATACTGACGACCGATTGCTTCACAGTCAAAATCGATCTCTACCTCAAAACGGGTACCCTCATATGGAACAAACTCACCCCATGAAGCACCCATATCCACGCGAACGGGCTTGTTAACGCGGATATAACAACGACTTGCTTCCTGAGAGGTCAAACCGACTGAGCGGATTGCGTTCACAAAGACAGCAGAACTTCCGTCCATCACCGGAACTTCCCTACCATCAAGCTCCACGATCAGATTGTCCACATTAAGGGCGCGCAGAGCTGCCATCAAATGTTCAATCGTAGCCGCATGAGGCCCTGTCAGATTGCCGAGAACCGTACAAAGGTCTGTGGCACCCACTGTGTTTAGATTTGCTGGCAGATCAACAGTTTCCAATTCGTTGGAAGGATCTACCACGTTAAAGATTATGCCTGAGTTCACGTCAGCTGGCAGCAAGGTCATTTTGACCTGCTCGCCGGAATGTACGCCAATGCCTGCAAATTCCAGCTTGCTTCTGAGTGTGGTTTGGTATCCTAGCAAATTATTCCCCAATTCGCCCGTTTCAGACCACAATTGTTCCCCAACCATCATGGCCTAGTTACTTTCCGCCGTAAGGCAGATTCCTGTAGCCCTGTTATAGCTAGCCAAACCACTAATCCCAAATCACGCTTTCTTACGCTTTGTTACTTTTTTGAAATTGCCGCCCAGAAAATTTCTTTTATTATCAGACATTTAACACAACCCCTCTTTTGTTACATTACATAACATTGGAGGGGTTGTTAACAAAGTCTAAATTAATTGGCCTGTCTTCTGAGGAAAGCCGGGATGTCCAGCTGATCCTCTTCCTGGGTTGTCTGGCTTGATGGATCAATGCGACCCATGGGATCCAACTGCCCTTTTTTCGGCGCATATGGATTATCATCGACCCGTGCCTGAGCTGGCGTAGGAGCCGGGCTAGGTTGTGGCGCAGGTGTTGGCTTTTGAGGTGTTGCCGCCGCAGCCGGTTGTGGTGTGGCTGCTGCCGGTTGTGGCGGTGTTGCCACTGGCTTGGCGACCTTCGGTGCAGGTGCTTCTGTTTTCTGCTCCTCGCGAGGAGTGCCTGTACCTGCAAAGCTGCTCTTCAGCTTGTTGAGCAAACCCATTGGTCCGTTATTGCTTTCCGCCTGAGGTTTAGCTGCACCCCCAGTTTGAGCAGCAGCCTTGGCCGCATTTTGAGCCATTGGCTGGAAATCCTGCATGTCAGGGATCGCCACTGGTTTTACAACTTTCTCGGGCTGTTCAGCTGCTGGCGGAATAAACTCAGCCTCAGTAGGAGCAAGCTCTTCTTCCAAAGCGGACTTGAACTCTTCCTCCACAGCCGGGTCTGAGAAAAGATCGGTTGAAGGCTTGAACGGCTCAAGTGTAACTCCATCGCGTTCCACCTTTTCAGGTTTGGTTGGCACTGCAAGGCTGGCTGCGGTGGATTCGATTTTCTTTTCCTGAGGTGTGGCAGGCACAACAGCCGGCTCAGGCTTTTTCAGAACTGGAGTTGTCAAATCTGCCTTGTCCGTTGCAGCCATCGGTGCATTACGGGTAATTGCCATAGTCTCGGCAGACTTGCTGTTGGTCTGCGAAGCAAGTGCTGCAACCTGATCAATGCCGGTTGCCACCACAGAAACGCGAACCACACCTTCCAGATTTTGGTCGAATGTGGCACCAACAATGATGTTTGCTTCATCGTCCACTTCCTCGCGGATGCGGGTTGCAGCTTCATCCACCTCAAACAATGTTAGGTCTGGGCCACCTGTGATGGAGATCAGAAGACCTTGAGCACCACGCATGGAGCTTTCGTCCAGCAGCGGGTTCGAGATTGCAGCTTCAGCAGCCTGCATTGCACGCCCCTCTCCGCTTGCTTCTCCGGTTCCCATCATCGCTTTACCCATGTCACGCATAACCGAACGCACATCAGCAAAGTCCAGATTGATCAATCCTTCTTTGACCATCAGGTCGGTGATGCAGGCCACACCGGAGTAAAGCACCTGATCCGCCATGCCGAATGCATCAGCAAAAGTGGTCTTGTCATTGGCAATTCTGAATAGGTTCTGGTTCGGAATAACGATTAGTGTATCGACATTTTTCTGGAGCTCGGTGATGCCATCGTCAGCAGTAGCCATGCGGCGTCGGCCTTCAAACTGAAATGGCTTCGTTACAACCCCAACCGTGAGAATACCCATTTCGCGGGCAGTTCTGGCCACAACTGGAGCCGCACCTGTGCCTGTGCCACCGCCCATACCGGCAGTAACAAACGCCATATGCGTACCCTGAAGATAGTCTTTGATCTCAGTCAGGCACTCTTCAGCCGCAGCACAACCCACGGCAGGTTGCGAACCGGCACCCAGGCCTTCAGTCACATCCACACCCAGTTGGATAATCTTCTCGGCAGAAGACATACTTAGGGCTTGGGCATCCGTATTGGCTACCACAAATTCCACGCCCTGCAGGCCTCCGTGAATCATATTATTGACGGCATTGCCGCCTCCGCCGCCGACCCCGAACACGGTAATTTTCGGCTTCAGCTCTGTAATGTCTGGCTTTTGTAAGTTGATCGTCATTTCCTCGTCTCCATTTTTTCTGACAGGAAATCCCGCCAGAACCTAAAGTTTGGTGTTACCACCGTTGCCGCACTCAATTTCAAAGCATTTAACCCTTCAGGATCAACACCTTAAAAACTCTCTTTAAACCAGGAACCAAGTCGCCCGAACGGACCTCCAGTTCCTGTCTTTAAAATTCCATCAAACCGCGAAGGCATCACAAAATTCTCGATTGATGCGATCTGCGGATAAATCAATAAGCCCACTGCCGTCGAAAACGCCGGTCCCTTGCAGGACTCAGGCATGGACGCGATACCCATCGGACGGCCAAGCCGCACACTGCGTGAAAGGATGCGCCGCGCCACTTCCGACATACCGTTTAGCTGACTTGCGCCACCTGTGAGCACCAGGCGTTTTCCGACCGCCTCTGCAAAACCGGACTTCGCCAAGCGGTCCCGGATCATCTCCAGCGTCTCTTCCACTCTTGGTCTTATAATACGCGTAAGTTGTGCCCGGCTTACCTGTGTAGGCGCATCTCTGTCTTCCTCAGCGATTGAGGGTATGGAGACCATCGCGTCATCATCGCTTGTGCCTTGAAGGGTCGAGCCGTATTTCACTTTGAGCAGTTCCGCATCGGTCAAGCGGGTGGAAAGGCCTCTCGCCAGATCCATGGTCACATGATTGCCGCCAATTGCAATGGCATCGGAAAAGACAAAGCGTCCTTCCATAAACACTGACAGTGTAGTAGTACCACCACCCACATCGATACAGGCGCAACCCATTTGCATTTCATCATCCACGAGCGAGGCAAGACCCGCCGCATAAGGCGTGGCAACCATAGCTTCAACGGAAAGATGTGCCCGGTTAACGCATAGTTCGAGATTGCGAAGCGGTGCATTTTCGGCAGTCACAATGTGCATGTCCACGCCAAGACGACTACCCATCATGCTAAGCGGGCTTTGAATGCCGTGCTCACCATCCAGGGAATATCCAATCGGTATGGAATGAACAACAGAACGTTGTGGAGCCAGCGCATGTTGCGCACCCGCAAGCAGCACCTGCGAAATATCGCTTTCTTCAACCGGATGACCATCAAGGGAGATATCAGCGGAAAACGCTTCACTCACAATCCGGCCTGAAGACACGTTGCAAATCAGGGAGTCGATGGTAACGCCAGCCATCTTTTCAGCTGCCTCAACAGCCATGCGGATGGCCTGCTCGGACTGCTCCAGATTGACGATCACACCGGACTTGATCCCGCGGGACTGTTGATGCCCGATACCCAGAACTTCAATTCTGTGGGTCCGGCCCAGAATGGCTTCAGACTGAGAGCGTGGCGTGAGCTTTGCGATGAGACAACAGATTTTCGACGTACCAATGTCCAACACACTGACAACGCTTGGCCGCTTCTCTGAAAGCGGCTTCATCCGTGGCAACAATCCGTCTCTTCTCAACATACTCATGTCTTGTGCCAGTCCCTCTTCAGGGCTTTCCTGATTACTGTTTTACGCGTTTCGGCTGTTTCAGGATCCATCTTGATCACCAGCCGGTCGGCAAGGCGCATATCCACCTGAACAATATCGCGGTCCAGAAGACGCTTGCCGTGTTGTAATTGATTGATATCCGCCAGGGCTCTGCGCCAGTTATGTTCCGGCAGCAAGATTGAAGGACCATCGCCAAGCGCAATATTCCAGCGCCGCTGACCCACGCGGATATAAGCCTTGGCCCGGGAAGTGAGCTCAGGATAATTGGCAATTTCTGTAAGAAACTCTGCAGCTGAGGTGTTAGCACCCTCACCCACCACCTGTGGCAGACCGAGGTGACGCACATCCGCTTCAGCAATCACATCGCCAGCGGCTGAGATCATGTTCACAATGCCGGAAGATTTCCAAAGCGCCACTGGCTTGCGCTCTACCAGGTCCACAACCACTGTATCCGGGAAGTATTTGCGGATGGTTGCCGCTTCCACCCATGGGCTGGCCATGACCTGTTCGCGAGCTTCATTCACATTGAAATGGAAGTAGGATCCGCCAAGCTGATCAGCAAAACTCGCCTGAAGCGCATTTACGTTAAGATTACGGTTACCGTTGACGATGAGCTTGTCTATCTGCAATCCAGCCTTGCTGGCGATAGAAGCTGTCACACCACCATGTCCGTCATTTGCAACCCAGTATCCTGAAGCACCCACTGCCAACAAACCCACAACAAAAACCTTTAGACCGCGGCTGCGCACAAGCTGCATTGGGGTGACAATCGCAAGCGCCCGCGTTTGTCTGCGCCACATGCGCTTGACGAAACCGCCAACGCCAAAAAATCCAGACAGACCAGCATTTACGGATGTGTGCATATCCGCATTATCTCCAGCTGGTGACTGGATTTCATTCTGGCCTAACGGTTGCAAGAGGCGTCCTCCACAATCCAACTCAACAATTCTTCCCAGGAATGGCCTGCATATTCGGCCTGTTCCGGCAAAAGCGAAGTGGGCGTCATGCCTGGCTGGGTATTTATCTCCAACCAAACCAGTTCACCCGTCCCCATCAGCCCGTCATCCAATCGAAAGTCGGAGCGTGTCACGCCACGACATCCCATCGCCTTATGAGCCTTCAAAGACAGTGTCAGTATTTTTTGGTAAATATTTGGTTTAATTTCGGCAGGGATTATGTGATTTGACCCGCCAGGCAGGTATTTTGCGTCATAATCGTAGAACTTTTCGCCTCCGGTCTGAATTTCAGTTACCCCAAGGGCAACATCACCCATCACAGAGCACGTTAATTCACGTCCGGCAACGAATCGCTCTGCCATCAGATATTCACTGTACGGCCAGTCCTTGCGCGTAAGTTCCTGAGGCGGATAAGGCGCATCCTCCCGCACAATCAAAACACCGTAAGACGAGCCTTCAGCAACAGGCTTGATCACATAAGGGGGCTTCATCACATGCTCACGCGCAGCCTCTTCCCTATTTATCAAGATCGATTCAGCAACGGGAATTCCAGCGAGCTTCGCCATCTTCTTTGCACGCTGTTTATCCATGGAAAGCGCTGAAGCAAGCACACCTGAGTGAGTGTATGGGATATGAAGATATTCAAGCACGCCCTGAATGAGACCATCCTCACCATAAGGTCCGTGCAAAGCGTTAAAGGCCACATCTGGGTTGAGATGACGAAGGACAGAGCTGACCTTCCGGTCCACATCCACTTCGGTTACTTTGTATCCGGCGTTGCGCAAACCTTCTGCGCAGGCTTTACCGGACGAAAGTGACACCTCCCGCTCGGACGACCATCCGCCCATTAATACAGCAACATGCTTCCCCGACATACTTTCAAACTACCTATTTTACGCTATTCAGAATCAGCTCTTCCCCAGCCCGAATCCGTAAAGCAACCCCATAAGCAAGGCTCACGCCTTACTGAAGTTTACACCTGCCTAGTACTACTTTGAAAAAGCGGTCTGGTTTGTCCCAGCTTCTCGCTCTACTCCCACTGCCTCGCCTCGTAGATATTGCCGCATCTATGGAGCGAAATCATGTCGTTACTCAACGCGCGGAAAACGAATCACTGATGCCTTCCAATGCGTTTGATTTCCCACTGTAACGAAATTCCCGAGTTTGCCAAGACCTTTTCTCGAACCAATTCGCCCAGACCTTCAAGATCGGCAGCCGTTGCATTTCCGGTGTTAATCATGAAGTTACAGTGCATCTCGCTCATCTGCGCTCCACCCACCATATGCCCGCGCATTCCTGCTTCATCGACAAGCTTCCAGGATGAGTGTCCTTCTGGGTTTTTAAAGGTGGAACCACCTGTTTTTTCCTTCACAGGCTGCACGGTTTCACGATGGTGTTGGACCGCATCCATCTGAGCCTGAATTTCATCTTTTTCCTGCCTAAATCCTTCGAAAAGGGCACGGGTAAAAATCAGATCTGGCGAAGCGTCTGAATGGCGATAAGTGTATCCCATATCTGCGTGTGTGAGGATGGATTTGTTACCGCTGCGATCAACCGCATGAACCTCTTTCACGCGCTCCGTTGTCTCTGTGCCGTTGGCACCCGCATTCATGCGCAATGCACCACCGATACCGCCTGGTATTCCATGGTAAAACGCAAATCCCCCAAGCCCTGCCTCAAGCGCTTTTGCGGCGAGCCGTTTGTCGGGAATGGCCGCACCGGCAACAAGTTGGTTGTCCGAAACCTGCTCAACCTCACCAAAACCTTTTGCTGACAAGCGGATAACAACACCCTCAATCCCGCCATCACGAACCAGAAGGTTGGAACCCACTCCCACAACCATCACTGGAACTTCTTGCGGCAAGCGATTCAGGAATAAACACAAATCCTCTTCATCTGCCGGTTGAAACAGGATATCCGCCGGTCCACCCACTTGAAACCAGGTGAGTTTTGACATCATCGCGTCAGGTGTGAGCCGACCGCGAACTTCACTGAGTTCCGTTGATAGTTTCTTTAAAAGAGCCTCACCGGAAGACATCTACAGCGCCTCTAATTCACCGGGTAAAGCATGCGCCCACTGGGTAATATCACCTGCTCCAAGAAAGATCACATAGTCGCCCGGTTCAGCGATTTCCGCCACGCGCGCAGCAATAACGCCAGGCCCCTCAATATTGGTGGCATTCCTGTGCCCACCGGATCGCAAGCCCGCTGCCAATGTTTCTGCGTTGAAACCTTCTAACGGACTTTCCCCTGCAGCATAGACCGGCGCGATCATCACCACATCCGCATCGTTGAAACAGGAGCAGAAGTCTTCAAACAGACTTTCAAGCCGCGTGTAGCGGTGTGGTTGCTTGATCGCGATCACTTTGCCAGTGCTCGCCTGACGTGCGGCTGCGAGTACCGCCTTTATCTCCACCGGGTGGTGGCCGTAATCATCAAAAATCTCAACCCCGTTCCAGCTACCGGTATGGGTAAAGCGCCGTCGCACACCGCCAAATGAGGAGAGCCCTTCGCAAATAGCCTCATGGGTCACGCCCAACTCAAGGGCAATCGCAATAGCAGCCGTTGCATTTGAAACGTTGTGAATACCCGGCATTGGCAGGGAAAGATCAGGGATATGTTCAATCTCTCCGGTTTTCCGGTCCCGTCGTTCCACATCAAAATGAGAAACTGAACCTTCCGCCTTCACATTGCAAAATCGAACCTCAGCCTGCGGGTTTTCGCCATAGGTCACAACCCGGCGGTCTGTAATCCGCAAAATCTGGCTTTGAACTTCCGGGTGATCGAGACACATCACGCCAAATCCGTAGAATGGCACATTCTCCACAAATTGAGTGAACGCCTTCTTCACTGCCTCGTAATCACCGTAGTGATCCAGATGTTCAGGGTCGATATTGGTCACCACCGCCACGTCTGCGGGGAGACGAAGAAACGTTCCATCAGACTCGTCCGCTTCCACAACCATCCACTCCCCGTCGCCCATGCGCGCATTGGTGCCGATATCGTTGATGATGCCGCCATTGATGACGGTGGGATCAAGCCCACCAGCCACAAGCAGTGTGCTCACCATCGTCGTGGTCGTGGTTTTTCCGTGCGTTCCGCCAATTGCAATCGCTTTTTTAAAGCGCATCAGTTCGGCCAGCATCTCTGCTCGTCGCACCATCGGTAGATTGCGTTCTCTTGCAGCAATCCGTTCCGGGTTATCCTGTTTAATAGCGGTGGACGCCACCACCACCTCCGCATCACCAAGGTTTTCCGCCCGATGCCCGATATGTACTGTGATCCCTTTATCGCGCAAACGTTGCACATTGGGACTGTCATTCATATCCGAACCCTGCACATCATAGCCCAGATTATGCAGGACTTCAGCGATACCACTCATTCCAATTCCGCCAATACCGACGAAGTGAACGAGACCGATTTTATCGGGCATTTTCATGAGACATTACCTTGTTGGAAAATTTCAATTACCAGCAATCATTTCTTCCAAAATGTCGGCCAATTCCGTAGCGGCATTCGGCCTGCCAGTGTTTTTGGCATTTTTTGCCATAAGTGCAAGTCTTTTCGGGTCAGAAATTGCAGCCGTTAACTGTTTTGCCAGGAGTTCAGGTGTCAATGCACTTTGCTGGAAGATCTCCACACCCCCTGCTTCATTTACCGTCGCCGCATTGCTGGCCTGATCATGATCAAGTGCATGCGGGTAAGGAACCAGCATGGCGGGGCGCCCGATTACGGACAATTCACTCACCGTGGAAGCACCCGCTCGTGACACGACCAGATGCGCATCCGAGAGCTTCTCGGCTATATCCGTAAAGAACGTATCCACATGCGCTTCAATTCCCAGCGTCTTGTAGGACTGGGTCACACTTTCCTTATCGTCAGCACGGGTTTGCTGAACGATCCGAAGGAGCGACTTGTGTTCATCGGACAACAACTCGCAGGCCCTGGTCATGACCTCACCAAAAAACTGCGCGCCCTGGCTTCCGCCAAAGACCAACAGATTAAACGGCTCGGAATGGGCCCGATCAGCATATTCATCTTTCGCCGCTTCCAATATGGCAGGCCGTACAGGATTTCCGGTCACGGTCACATTCATGGCTTCAGCTTTATCAGTATTGCCGAAACCGATCGCAACTTTCCTGACCCGGCTTGCGAGCATTTTGTTTGCCCGTCCAAGGACTGCGTTTGCTTCATGAACAAGCGTGGGAAAACCCAGATGGCTGGCCGCCAGTAAAGGCGGAACGGTCGGATAACCACCAAAGCCCGCCACTGCTTTCGGCTTCAATCGTTTAATCAGCTTCCTGCTCTCCATATAACCGGAAAACAAAGTGAAAACAGCTTTCAGCAGCACAATCGGATTACGCGACGATACGGTCGCAGACTTGATCTGATGAATTCGCTCTGCAGGAAAATTACCGGCAAACCGTTCGACCCGGTCATCCGCAGCCAGGTGTACCTTATACCCTCGCGCCACCAATTCGTGAGCAACGGCTTCAGCCGGGAAAAGATGTCCGCCGGTACCACCCGCACACAAGAGAACAACACCCTTGGACATGATTAATCCTTTAAACTCTATTCTGCAGGTCGAACCATAGGCGCACTGAACCCGATGGACGGGCTTTGCCTTGCCTCAGGTCTCGAGCGGGTAAGCGAAAGTAAGAAACCCATGCCGATGGCCATGGCAAGCATGGACGAACCGCCGTAAGAAATGAACGGCAATGTCATGCCCTTGGCTGGAAGCAGCTGCAAATTCACGCCGATATTGATCATGGACTGAAACCCGAAGAGAACCACAAGTCCTGCAGCACTCATGCGGATATAGGCATCTTTTTCTTCCAATGCTTTTGAAAGACCACGCAACACGATGAAGGCAAAAAGACCAACAAGCAGGATACAGGCAATGATGCCGAACTCTTCCGCAGCCACCGCGAAGGAGAAGTCCGTATGGGAATCTGGCAGTATATTTTTGATAGTTCCCTCGCCCGGTCCGCGTCCCAGCCATCCCCCATTGAGGATTGCTTCCATGCCTGTATCAACCTGGTAATTGTCACCCTCTCCTGTGAGGAACCGGTCAATCCGGCCTGCCACGTGATCGAAGAACATATAGGCAGTACCCATGCCCACAACACCGATCGCTCCCAGTGCCGCAATCCACATCCAGGGCATTCCCGCCATGAAGAACAGAACACCCCAGGCGCCTGCCACCAGCATGGTTTGCCCGAAGTCCGGCTGTGCAATCAACAGTGCGGCCACAATGCCAAACAGAATGATGGAAAAGAGATTTCCGGGAATGTCCGGCCTTCGCGTGTTTTCCGCAAAGAGCCAGGCCGTTATGACCACAAAGGTTGGCTTCACAAATTCAGATGGTTGCAGGGTAAAGCCACCCAGATAAATCCAGCGCCTGGATCCTTTCACTTCTGATCCAATAAACAAGGTCAATAAAAGCCCCACGATGGAAACAGCGAATAATATGAAAGCGACCCGCCTCACCTGTCGCGGGTTCATCATGGAAAAGCCGATCAGCACCGCCACTGCCGGCAGCAGGAACAACGCATGACGCTTGATAAAATGGAATTCCTCCACGCCAATGCGATCAGCAACAGGAGGACTTGCGGCGAAAGACATCAGAAAACCGCACAGCATCAAAATAAGCAGACAACTTAAAAGGGGCTTGTCGATGGTTCGCCACCACTCTGCAAGGAGACTGTTATCCGCTCTGCTGATCATGTCCTATTCCCCGTATAAAACCAGATTCTCTATTTTATGCACTTCCGATCTGAATGCTTCGCCGCGCAATTCAAAATTCGCATACTGATCGAAACTCGCACATGCCGGTGAAAGCAAAATCACACCACCGGCTTCATTTTCCGCTGCATCTTTTGCCGCATGCGCCACTGCCACATCGAGCGTCCCGGCAATTTCATATTCCACTTCCCCACCAAGGGTTGCTGCAAATTCAGGCGCTGCCTCACCAATAAGATAGGCTTTCGTAATACGTGGAAACAGATGTTCGAGGCTTTCGATACCGCCCTCTTTGGGCAAACCACCTGCAATCCAGTAGATGTTATCAAAGCTTGATAACGCCATTGCTGCCGCATCTGCATTGGTACCCTTGGAATCATTAACAAATAGTAGTTTTCCCGCATTTCCGATAACTTCCATACGGTGTGCAAGACCGGGAAACGTTTCAAGTCCGGCCTGAATATCTTCATCCGTCAGGCCGACGCCATGGCAAATCGCAAAGGCAGCACAAACGTTTTGCGCATTGTGAATACCACGTAAGGTCATGATACCGGCAAGAGAGGCAACCGTAACGGCATCTTTGTCCGGCTCAGCCAGAAAAATTTTCTCACCCAACGCATAGACGCCCGGCGATAGCATTTCATGAACCGCAACACGGGTCACATTGCCACCATCAGAAGTTATCTGACGCGCAATCGCCCGGCTGTGATTATCATCAACACCGATCACCGCCATATCACTACCAGCCACCAGTCGGGATTTGATCTGCGCATAGTTTTCCATCGTGCCATGACGGTCCAGATGGTCCGGCGCCAGGTTCAACAAAACGCCAACGGAGGGGTTGATCTGCGGTGCAAGGTCAATCTGATAAGACGAACATTCCACCACATGAAAACGCTCTTCACTTGGTGGTTCAAGCGACAGAACAGCCTTTCCGATATTGCCACCCATCTCGACGCTCTTTCCGGCATGTTCGAGAATATGCGCCACCAGTGCCGTCGTCGTAGACTTGCCATTGGTACCGGTAATCGCAACGAACGGACTGTCCGGCGCAACCGCATTTCTTTCAGCCGCAAAAAGCGCCACATCACCCAGAATTGGAACCTTGGCAGCCGTCGCCAGATCCACAACCCAATGGGGAGTTGGATGCGTCAACGGAACACCAGGTGAAAGCACCAGCTCATCTACCGCTTTGAAATCAAGTTCCCGAAGGTCTCCGGTTGGAATGCCCTTATCTGCAGCATCGCTAACCTTTTGCGGATTGTCATCAAAGGCAATGACCTCTGCTCCACCAGCTACAAGCGCTTCCGCGGTTACCATACCGGATCCGCCAAGCCCGAAGAGGGCGACGCGTTTTCCTTGTCTGGTTGTGACCGGGATCATCTGGTTCGCACTCCTATCGCAGCTTCAGGGTAGCAAGGCCAATCAGGGCCAGCATAACAGAAATGATCCAGAAACGGATCACCACCTGGCTTTCCGTCCATCCCTTCTTCTCGAAGTGATGGTGGATCGGCGCCATCTTGAAGACCCGTTTGCCCGTAAGCCGGAAAGAAGCCACCTGAATGATGACCGATAGTGCTTCCATCACGAAGAGGCCGCCGATGATCGCCAGTACGATCTCGTGTTTTGTGGCAACAGCTGTTGCACCGATCATACCACCAAGCGCCAGTGACCCGGTGTCACCCATGAAGATCGCAGCAGGCGGCGCGTTAAACCAGAGGAAACCGAGGCCTGCGCCAATGATGGCACCGCACAACACAGCCACTTCCCCTGTCCCCTGCACAAAATGGATCTGCAGATAGTTTGAGAAAATCGCATTACCGGAAAGGTAGGCAATCATCCCGAAGGATGCTGCTGCAATCATCACAGGCACAATCGCCAGACCATCCAGCCCGTCAGTCAGGTTCACCGCATTGCCCGCCCCAACAATGACCAATGCGCCGAACGGAATGAAGAAGATGCCCAAATTGAGCAAAAGGTCTTTAAAGAACGGGAAGGTAAGCGAAGACGAAAACGGCGCCTCACCGGCCAATGTCACCATGTAACAGGCAACGCCCGCAATCATGAATTCAAGTATCAGTCTCGATTTACCGGAAAAGCCTTTGGCACTGGTCTTACTCACCTTGAGATAGTCATCATAAAATCCGATGAGGCCAAAGCCAATCGTCACCAGCAACACAACCCAGACGTAAACATTGGAAAGATTGGACCACAAGAGCGACGAAGCCAGCACACCGGAAAGGATAATGAGCCCGCCCATGGTCGGTGTGCCCGCTTTCTTGAAGTGTGTCTCAGGCCCGTCAGCACGGATCGGTTGACCTTTGCCTTGCCGGATTTTCAGAGCCTTGATCAGGGATGGACCGAAAAGAAATACAAACAAAGCAGAGGTCAGAAGTGCCGCGCCGGTTCTGAAAGTAATATATCTGAAAAGGTTGAAAACAGAGACATCCGAAGAAAGTTCCTGTCCAAGATAAAATAACATGTTTGACCCCTTGTCTGCCGCATCACTGCGGAATTCATTCCATCATTTCCTGAATAATCTTGGAAAATCCCAGCCCATTGGAAGCTTTGAACATAACCACATCACCCGGCTTGAAGATCACCTTCAACTTTTCTGCCAGGCCGATTGGGTCCGGATAATGACCGCCAAGTTTATCTCTCGGGAGAATCTTAGCCAGATGCTCCATCTCCGAACCAACCAAAATTACCAGATCTGTTTTCGCCATGGAAATCGGCTTCGCCAATTCCTCATGCAGTTTTTTCGACTGCCGGCCCAATTCCAGCATATCGCCTAAAACCGCAATCCTCCGCTTGGTTGCTACACCTTCAAAATTGCCTAATACGTTAAGTGCCGCTTCCATAGATGCCGGATTGGCATTGTAACTTTCATCAATAATGGTAATGCCCATGGCGCCTGGACCACCGATTGTATAGCGCGTACCGCGTCCGTCTGTGGGCTGCACCCGTTTCATGGCATCCGCAGTGCGGTCGCGTGGCGCACCAGCAAGCACAGCTGCAGCCAACACGCCCAGACTGTTCATCACCATGTGTTCACCGGGAATACCGATATCGTAGGTAAAATCCTCGCCGTTATGGCGTACAGAAAGCCTGGAACCTTCAGCAGTCTGTTCCACTTCCCTGAGCCAGAAATCCGATCCGCGCTTGGTACCGAAACACACCAGATGTTCGATGCCTGCTGTCTTTGCCAGATCCCGTTGCAGGGTGTAACGGCGGTCATCATGATTGATCAGACCGTATCCTCCTGGCAAAACGCCTGTGAAAATTTCGGCCTTTGCCCGGGCAATATCATCGATTGAATCAAAGGCTCCCAGATGTGCGGCAGCCACATTGTTGATCATCGCCACATGGGGACGAACGAGTTTCACCAGCGGTGTGATTTCACCGGCATGGTTCATCCCAATTTCAAACACACCGAAATTCGCGTCTTCCGGCAACCGCGCTAAAGTCAGCGGCACGCCCCAATGATTGTTGAAGGATGCAAGTGAAGCATGAACCTTGCCAGAAGCAGAAAGTACGGTGCGCAACATCTCTTTGACGGTGGTTTTACCCACACTTCCAGTTACCGCAATAATCTGCGCCTTACTGCGCAGCCGGGCCACTTCCGCAAGCCTGCGCATGGCTTCAAGCACGTCCTCAACCACCAGCAATGGCATTTTCAGACTGCCCAGAGAAACAAGCTTGTTTTGAGCAACCACGGCAAAGGCCGCACCCGCGCTCATGGCCGCCGGCAGGAAATTGTGCCCGTCAAACCGGTCACCCTTGATCGCAAAGAAAGCCTCGCCTTCCTGAATGGTCCGCGTGTCGATGGAAATACCGGTAATGCCTTCCGGCAGTTCCCCGATCGGCCGCCCGTTGGTTGCAGCCAGAATTGCATCCGTATCCCATAAATATGTCATGCCGCACTATCCCCCAGCGCAGTTCTGACCACCTCATGGTCCGAAAAGGGCAATGTTTTGTCACCAATAATCTGCCCTGGTTCGTGACCCTTACCCGCAACGATCAGACAATCACCTTCATTCAACATCTCACAGGCTGTTTGTATGGCCTCAGCCCGGTCGCCAATCTCCATCGCATCAGGACAGGCAGCCATGATTTCTGATCTGACCTGAGCGGGATCCTCTGTTCTGGGATTATCGTCCGTTACGATAACCACATCCGCAAGCCTTTCCGCAATCTCTCCCATGATCGGGCGTTTGCCCTTATCGCGGTCACCACCGCAACCGAAAACAACCAAAATCCGTCCGGTAGTGAACGGCCTTAGAGAATTCAAAACGTTTTCGAGCGCATCGGGTTTGTGGGCATAGTCCACGTAAACAGGAGCCCCTGCCCCCGTCCGCCCCACAAGTTCAAGCCTGCCTGAGGCACCTTGCAGTTTCTCCAGAGCTTCGAATGCCACTCGCACATCGGTTCCGGTCGCAATCGCCATGCCAGCAGCCACAAGTCCGTTGGCAATCTGGAAATCACCTGCCAGTGGGAAATTGATCATGTGATGCACATTGTCATGCGCCACTTCTACGGTCTGGTTAAACTGGCGATGCTCAACCTTCTTGACTGCTAGAAAGTCTCCACGTCGGCCCACTGACTTCACATCACAACCCGCTTCACGCGCAGCAGCAATGGCCGCATCGGAATACTCATCATCCGCAAAGATCACGGCTGGTGCACCCTTGGGCAACCGCTCACGGAATAGTTTCATCTTTGCATCGAGATAATCCTCGATGGTCGGATGGTAATCCATGTGATCGCGACCAAGATTGGTAAATCCTGCGACTGACAGCCTGACACCATCAATCCGGTGTTGATCAAGACCGTGGGATGAAGCTTCCATCGCTGCGTGGGTCACCCCCTCACCGGCAAGCAGGTCCAGCAGCTTGTGCAGTGAAACCGGATCAGGCGTGGTCAGATTACCGTAGTCATCGCGGCCCGGAGCCACAACGCCAGTAGTTCCTAGGCTGGCAGCAACCTTGCCTTCATGCTCCCAGATCTGACGAACAAAAGTGGCGACCGATGTCTTTCCCGCCGTTCCCGTGACCGCGGAAATTACGTCCGGCTGGCGCGGGTAAAACTGAGCCGCCGCATAGGCCAGAACCTGGCGGGGGTCAGCACATCGCCAAACCGGAATATCCAACGACAGGTCCTCAGATGTGTCTGAAACGATAACGGCAGAAGCACCGGCTTGAGCGGCCTGGCTTGCAAACTTTGCCCCGTCCACATTGGTACCGGGCAGGCCGAAAAACAGGAATCCGTCCTCAACCTCTTTGGAATTAGCTGTTATGCCTGAAAATGAGAGCGAAGAAATCTGGGAAGGGAAAGTTAAATCCAGTTCAGATATCCTTTCCAATTTCATCAAAGCGCATCCCGATACGAATCAAATTAAATCCTTGTAAACATTGCCTGTCTATTGCGCAATTAACAAGGGATTCGGAATTTCTCCAAAATCCGGTTTTACTCCCAAAACAGGCGCAGCACGCCGCACGATATTACTGACAACAGGGGCAGCATTTAGGCCAGCTGTAGCGCTATGCTTCCCTTTTTCTGGTTTTGGCTCGTCTATGAACACCAAAACCATGTATTTAGGGTCATCAATGGGGAAAGCAGACAGGAATGCGTTGAAACGAACCTTGTTAGAGTACCGCCCGTTTACAACCTTTTCCGCTGTTCCGGTCTTGCCACCCACTTTGAAACCAGGCACTTCAGCCCGCTTTCCAGAACCTTTTTCCACATTCAATCGCATCAGATAACGCATTTCCTCGCTGGTGTCTTCAGATATCACCCGTTTTGCCAAATCATCAGCCTGTGCACGAGAGCGTGGGAAAAGGGTTGGTTGAATGAGTTTTCCGCCATTGATCAGGGCTGCACCGGCAACCGCTGTCTGCAACGGTGTTGTTTGGGCACCATGACCATAGGAGATGGTTACGGAATGGATTTTGCGCCAGCGTTTGGGCTCCACCGGATGGGCCACCTCAGGCAGTTCAAATGGAATTCGGCTTAAAAGACCAATTCTGTGCAAAAACTCCCGGTGTCCCTCAAGCCCCACCACATCGGCCATCTTGGCAGTACCGATATTGGAGGAGTAGATGAACACTTCCGGCACGCTAAGAATTTTCCGCTTGGCATGGAAATCATTGATCGTATGACCACCGATCCGCAGCGGCTTGCGTGCATCAAACCGACTGTTCAGCGTAACCTTGCCACTGTCAAGTGCCATCGCCGTGGTGAACGCCTTGAACGTGGAGCCCATTTCAAAGAGCCCCTTACTGATGCGGTTGATACGATCTTTCTTCAGCGCATCCACCGGGCGATTGGGGTCGTAGTCCGGGAGGGAGGACATGGCGACCACCTCGCCAGTGTGGACATCAAGCACGATTGCACCTGCTGCAATTGCCTGATAGCGCTGCATAGCTTTTGCAAGTTCATCACGCACATAATGCTGAACCCGCAAATCGATGGAGAGATTGACCGGCTCCAGATCCGCATTACTTGCAAATCCTAGCTTTTGAAGCTGTTTGAGACCCCGGTCATCAATGTATTTCTCAAGCCCCGCAATACCCACATTGTCGATATTCACATGGCCAACCACATGAGAGGCTGTCTCACCATTGGGGTAAAAACGTCTGGTTTCTTTCCTGAAACCGATACCCGGAATGCCAAGCGCCAGAATTTCACTTTCCTTGAGCGGTGTCAGTTCCCGCTTCAACCACACAAATCCCGCATTGCTGGTAAGCCGCTTATAGACAGACTTCACATCAAGATCGGGGAGAACCGTAACGAGCTTTTCAACCGCCTCATCTGCATCCACAATCCTGCGTGGTTCTGCAAACAGAGACGACGTCACAATATCCGTCGCCAGCATTTCGCCATTGCGGTCCCGTATGTCAGGGCGCGTAGCTGTAATCGAGATGTCAGGAGCGAGAGTTGCAATTTTTGCGTCCGCCTCTGTGAAGCCCAGCATCACCAGCCGGCCCACAATCACCACATAAAAGAAACCCACCACAAACATGGTCAGAATGACCCGCGACTGCGCCTGATTTACGGCCGTTTTGCCCTTCCCATCAAGATTAAGTCTTGAGGCGTCCGGCGCCATCGTCAATTGCTCGCTCATTGAGCAGCACCCCCAATTCCACCCGTTTTTATATCCCTGTCCACATTGGCGAAGTCTTCTTTGATTATCTGTTGTGGTAGAAGTTCTTCGCGTATTGGCGGAAGACCAGCCTCATCCGCCAGTTGCGCCGGTTCTACCGGCTGTAGTCCCAATTGTCCGCCATACCGCTCCACCAGCTCCTGTAACCGGGCCGGACTTGTGAGCAGGCTCCAGTCAGAGTTCAACAGATCGATCTCGTTTTTCTCATTATTGATCTGCTGCTGCAGTGCCGCCACCTCATCAAGGGCACGCTGTGAATCGTGCTTGACCTTGAAGGTCCAGGCCACAACCGCAAGCAACACCACGATCATGACCAGATCAAAACTGCGAAATACCGGCGCAAAACGCATTATCAGCTAACTCCTGTAGGTCTTAACGAACCAATCGATGCCAGGTTCGGAAGGCCGAAAATTGCCATATCATCCCCTCGCGCCTCTGCCTGGGTGCGTTCACCCCATCTCAATTTGGCAGATCTGGCTCTCGGGTTTCTCGTCGCTTCTTCTTCGCTGGCCTTCAGCAAAGCTTTTCCGCGTATCTCGAATGTTGCATCATTATGCTTTACCATTGGTAAATGCCGCGAACCTTGTTCCATACTGAGACGGTCTTTGAAGAATAATTTGACCATCCGGTCCTCCAGCGAATGGAATGTGACCACCACCAGACGCCCGCCTGCCTTCAAAATCCGCTCTGCCGCAAAGAGCGCGCGACCGAGCTGTTCAAGCTCCTGATTGACGAAAATCCGCAACGCCTGAAATGTCCGCGTTGCCGGATGGATCTTGTCTTTCGCCTTTCTACCAATAGTTTTCTCAATTAATTCAGAAAGTTGAAGCGTGGAGTTAAAGTCCTGATTCAACCTTGCTGAAACAATCGCCTTGGAGATGAGAGACGCTTTACGCTCTTCTCCGTATAAACCGATGATGCGGGTCAGATCTGCCTGCGCGCATTGATTGACCACATCTGCCGCAGAAACCCCGCTTTGCGCCATGCGCATGTCGAGCGGCCCGTCTTTATTAAAAGAAAATCCCCGCTCCGCCTGATCAAGCTGCATGGAAGAGACCCCGATATCAAGCACAACGCCGTCAACCTGACCCTCCACAGCTTCATCCAACTTTGAAAACTCACCGGAAACGAGCTTGAGCCGCCCCGCGCTTTTGCGCTCAAGCCCTGCCCCATCTCTTATGGCATCAGGATCACGGTCAATGCCGATTACCGATGCCCCTGTGTCCAGAATGGCGGAAGAATATCCACCTGCACCAAAGGTGCCGTCTATGAAAGACTGGCCGGAGGTAGGCTTGAGAACCGCGAGAACCTCGTTGAGCATCACCGGGATATGACGAACAGGTCCGCCTGCAACATCACCGTTGATATCGCTATTCATCAACCCCTTGCTCCCCCGCAAATCTCAAGCACCCTCCGGCGCATCTGGAACATCTCTTACTCTGATTTACTTACGCCACTTAACGCTCGCCGCATTTCTGCAACTTCTCTCCTTGCCTCTTCACGATAAGCAAGGAAGCGTTCCGGTTCCCAGATCTGAAAAAAGTGCCCCCGGCCCACAAAGGCCGCCCGATCTGTTATTCCGGTCTGCTCTCTGATGGTATCGGTGATAAGCACACGCCCCTCACCGTCGATTTTCAACTCATCAGAATCCCCATGCAACACAAAGGAGTACAACTCATACTCTTTCGACAAAGGATTCATCTGCTGAAGCTGCTCCTCATGCCGCTCGATTAACTCCACCCCGCCCGCATCCACGGTGGGCAAATCGACAGACATCAGTGTGTAGAGCGTTCTGGTATCCCCCAAAATTGGCCTGAATGAAGCGGGAATTGAGACCCGCCCTTTCTTGTCAACCTTGTTGATCGTGTTCGATAGGAACCGACCCATACCCCGCCTTTCAGCACCCGAAAAAGAAAGCTACCCCAGCAAACGAACCTTCCCCCGTCGCGTTACGCAAATACTAATAAATCGTAAATATGGGATATCATGGGCGAACATGGGTGTCAATGGGATTTACTGCATTTTCATGGAGATTTGCGCCAAATCTGCACCCGATCGCAAGGCGAGTCACCTCAAGCGTAGCGCGGATAATTGTAGGTACCCATCGTTAAGAAATTACCTATTTGAGATGCTGGTTCAGAAACGCCAGCCGGCCTGTAAGCCGGGTTCTGTATGGCCTTTGACCCGAGAGCCAAAGACGTGGTGATCATTCATCTGGGACGCCAGTTACCTGCCGCCTCAACGCAACCCACCCGGACAACCAGCGTGAAAACGCGCTTGCCTGCGTGAGCAGGCCTGTTGTCCCTATTCGGTTTTGCTCCCGATGGGGTTTACCGTGCCGCGGCCATTGCTGGCGCGCGCGGTGGGCTCTTACCCCACCCTTTCACCCTTCCCCCGACGTATCGGGGAGGTTTGCTTTCTGTGGCACTTTCCCTTGGGTAGATGTTGCCATCCCCCAGCCGGGTGTTACCCGGCATCGTGTTTCCATGGAGCCCGGACTTTCCTCCACTGCGTCTTTTCAGAACATGCAGCAGCGATCACCCGGCCGACTGGCAGATGTGGGTATAGGCCCACGCCCCTCAAAGCGCAAGCAGACTGAATTGGCGAAATGAATTGACGGTTAAGGGCAGAAGAGTACCGGACCCACTTTGATGCAGCCCTTGGAAGAGCCGCCACCCTCGCGCTTGCGCCACACATCCACACCACAATCATCCTGGTAGTGGCTGTGGGTCACGCGTCCATAGCCGCGATGGCTGTGGCGCTGGCCGTTGTCATGACAGTGAACCGGTCGGCGCGGCCGCTCCAGAATTTGCACCCGGCAATTATTGCCCCGGTGGCGGTGACGAGCCTCTTCGCCGATCTCATCCACATAGTGGTAGCGTGTGTTGGCATGGCAGCCATCCACCAGCTGAACCAGTGAGTTGCCTGCAGGCACATGATTTGCCGGATTGATGGGGGCAGAAAGGGCCACAGTCTCCAGACAAAACGCTGAAATGGCAACCAATCCCACAAGAGGAGACAAACGGGGCATTCTCATTCCTTTCACTTCTCAACCGACGATGAGGAGTTCATCATGTTTTGGGGTTCGGGGCAAGATAGCGGTGAAAAGCTTGGTTAAGGCGCCCCACCCAATTTACCTCCGTCACAAAACGCTAATTCGTACCAAAAAGCTGGATTTCCTTGGATCTATTGACCTGCATCAATGCACAGCCAGCCTAACAAACTAAAACAAAGTGTGATTGGCCTCAGGTTCACCAATCAACTACGGTCCGCCCAATACGAGGCTGGGAAAATTACATGTATGTTGCATTATACGTGAATGGCAACGTGTGGGAGAAGCGCTGTGCCGCGGGCCCCAAGGGCACGCTTGAAGCAACGGCTGTGAAACTGATCTATGACTACCGCGACGAACACCCGCGCGAAAACCCATACGAAAAACTGGAAATCAAAATCATCTCAGACGGCGGTGAAGTAACCCCGCTCGATCTCGATGCGCTTAATAACCGGCATTAAGGGGGCGGGAGGGCTTGATAACTTCACCTTTGTTTCACATCCACAGAGTCACGCCATCTTCGCTTCTCAATCGATCGAACATTTTTGCAATCTTTCAGCGTCTCAAGGTAACTTGCTAGATACTTTAATTCATTGTCCTCATGCTCCCCGAAAAACGCTTTGGAATAAATAGCATTCCCATAATTTTGCTTACACTTTTCAGGCGAGTCATCGACGATCAGTATGCGCTCTATTGACCATCCAAAGCGCTTGAGCTTCCTCAGTCGTTTTTCATCATGATATTCCCCAATTGACCCACCATACTCCTGATAGTGATCAATCTGAGTGCGCCTTGTCGTTGTACGGCTTGCACCCCATACAAATTGCAGTTGTTTCGGGTTTGGGAAAATTTCATGCACAATTTGGTGGACATAATTGTCTGAAGCAGATGACCAAACAGCAAGCTCAAACCATTCGGAGCAGGCGCTCAAAAACTCCTCCAAATAGGGTCGCTTGTATACGTAAAATTTCGAAACCCGGAAGTCCGCTTCTGTTTCGAGTGGTGTTTCACAACTGTGGATCAGCGTCTCATCCAAATCCAGAACCAATAAAATTTTTGTGGAGTGAGTAGCTTCGGTCATTGAAAAAACCTTATGCAACTAAAACTGAAAGCGCAATTTCTATATCTTCTATACCCAGATGGTCTCGCTACAGCTGCTTTGGCTCCCCAGCACATCCCGCCCGAAAACCCTTACGAAAAACTGTAAATCAAAATCACCTCTGACAGCGGTGAAATAACCCCGCTGGATTTGGATGCGGAAACGGCCCGTACCGGTTATTAGAGACAATCAATTATTGTTTCCGTAGCTTTCCCGATAGCGGACATATTAATGAATTTTCCCGCTTTTGGTTCGGTTAGTGAATAATGTTGTCGTTCACTGAAATTGGAGTCCATGTTTTGTGGAATGAACAGGTCATTTCCGGCGAAGCCAAAAGGGTAAATCAGCAATCCAGCAATGTGCTATTTCGTTGGGTTCCAAAGGGGGAATTCTGAGCTGGTTGACACCCCATCTATCTGCCAGCTCAAAGATGTGGTGCTCACTTAGATAAAAGTAATAATCCGGGTTGTTTTTGATCAGATTTTTTTGGGCTTTCCATTGTTGATTTCAAAAAAATCAAACTCTGGTTCATCATCATATGGCTGACCGAGAGTTGAAAACTCACGCTGGCTCGAAAGTACTGCTCTTTTCAAGTCACCGCCCTGCCAAAATGCATAACCATGTTCGCCAGATACTCTTTCAGACCAAAGATAATATACTGATGACCCGTACCCAGAAAGCTTGCGCAATGGTTCATCAATGTCCTGCATGAGTGATGTCAGGCTTTTATGATCAAGCCCCCAATACTTGCAATCCACATAAACTACGCCATCGCATGGTGGCGTAATAAGGCTCCAGGGCTCAGTATTTGCTTTCGACATTTGATGGGAAGGCAAAGTATATAAATCCCATTTAGTCTTTTCTACCCAATCAAAACCAAGCCAATCGATAACAGCTCTAACGTCGTCTGATTTTATTGCCAACCAATAGGCTTTATGTCCAAGAAAAATCGTTCGACGCCTTAACTCTGCCTCAAGATTTTTTGCTTTTTCATAAGCCCGCCTTTCCGAAGAAGTATTGCACTTATCCATATCAAATTTACGGAATTGGAGATCAGCTTCTTCCTTGGCTTGACACCATTCAGCAAATTTTTCTTTAGAAAGGCTGCCACGATCGCGAGTACTTTCGGCGTCGAACAATTGTTCGTTGGAGTGTGTAATTGTCATAGCTGATTTTCGTTGATTGGTCGCAGAAGCTGCAGTCTATTTCAAACTATCAAAACTTATAACCAGAATGAAGTCTGAAGGTGAGTATTTTGAGTAATAAGCCACCGATTTCATTGCGAGTTCGAGCCCAAAGTTTCCAACTTCCTATGGACTAGTCGAGCTCTGCAAGTGCCCTTTCTGAAGGGTAAGCATCCCATTTGAAGTAATACTGAACAGCAAATAGTTCCGCTTTCGGATTTTCCAAAACACTGACGTTCGCCAAATACCCGCGTACATCTTGTAAATCTTGGACTGACAGAAATTCACTCAGTCCGTTTAGAGCAGCAATCGATGGAGTAAAATCATCATCTTCTAGGTCAGCATTGTCCACGTCGATTACGAAACAAACGGTCTTTGGAGATACATTATCAGGGTCGACAACGTAAACCCAATGGTTCCATTCATGCAGTTGAATCTGCTCGAGCAGCTCACCAATGGTAATCTCAATATGCGACATAGAGATACTATGCTTCAGGCCTCAACTGAATTCAATGCTTCTAGGTTCGTTAGGAGTTGCAAGGTCTGCTTTGTCTGCATAGCAATCGTTCAGACAAGAACCGTTCAGGCCCCGGGGCGTAGAAACCTTACCCAAAGCGGCGGGTGCAGCCGCAACCGCACCTCCTCGAACAATTTATCCGTCGGGGGTGAGAAGTGACCTTAATGGAAATTTGATGAAATCAAATTTAGCTTCGAACGGCCGAAGCGTGAAGCCACGCGAGGTCTCGCGAATGCCCACCTCAATCACTTTTCAACAACTGATAGGGCTTCACCTTTAGCGCTTTGGCTAACCGGTCGAGCACCAAAACAGTGGGGTTTCGCACGCCTCGCTCTACGCCGCTGATATAAGTGCGGTGAAGGTCTGTCTCAAAGGCCAGCTGTTCCTGCGACAGGCCCACGGCCTCGCGGAATTTGCGAACATTTTTCCCGACTGACTTTCTGGAATCCATGCCGCCATACGGCAGGAATGTAGCTTTTTGGTCTACATACTATGAGTCACAATTCTATTGCATTTCAACCCTGAGTGTATACTATAAGTATCATTTTTGAGATCATATATGACCAACTACAACTTCTTCGAAAACCTGTTTGACACCTACCAGTCGTTGTCCACATTCATGCAGCTGGCCTGGCTGGTGATGCCGTTTCTCTTCATCTGTATGATGTTTGCAACCTGGCTGCTACACAAACGACAAAGCAGAGAGCTGGAGGCAGAGATCGAACGCCGCGCGGTTGAGCGGTATGTGCTTGATCTGGGCAGCCGCCAAGCATACGCACCGCCCTTTCCTCACGCCCGCCCTGCACCCTACCCCCACCCCTCACACCATCACACCCGCGAAACCACCACTCCCACAGTCACCCAGTCCTATATAGAACTGGAAGAAAGGATGATTGGTCGAGAGCAGCGGGAGGTGGAGGGTTAGGATGAGGAATTATGGGAAAAACCACCTCCCCATTGTGGGGACGTTGGCGAGGCTTTGTTTAGTCTTGCCAGCTATCCAGCTGGCGCTCGCTCACGCACTGGCACAAAGCTAGACGCCTTGCTGGTGCTGCCGCGAAGGGAAGGAAAAATACGGAGCGAAGCTCCGGGAAGCAAATGCTGACCGCGCCACATGGCGCGCCCTCGCGGAGCGGAGGTGAAACCTCTCGCGTGAGCGCAAACTTAAAGCGGAAGAGGATATGGACGTTCCCACACACATACCCGTCCACAAAATCCTCTTATGTGCAGCCGCGCCCCGGAGAGCAGAGCACACGGGCTCTCCGGGGTATTATTAATACAACCAGCTGAATAGACGATGCACCCCAATTTCAATTACATTGAGTATATGAGGTGAACCAGTGAGCGGTGAAACCATTCGGTCAAACGAATGAAGTTTCAAACAAGCTTGTGCCCGCCTCTATTCAACGCTTCACCGTCATTTTTGGGGAAGATGGAAGATCAGGGTCCACAGGGTCCCAAGAAAGGGCACTGTCCATATAGATCGCCCGATCCGGTGGCGCCAACTCCGGATCATCAAGCGAAGATGTGCGAACCACGACCATGCCCTCCATACCATCGCGGGTATGATAAATGGCACTTCCACATACGGGACAAAACCGTCTGTTAATCAAGTTTCCGCTATCTGCCTTTTTCTCGTAGCTTGTGACCTCACCCGACAGGTGAAACGCGCTTTCCGGGATCACCGTGTGCGTCGCATGTCCCGTACCACCAATGCGGCGGCAATCAGTACAATAGCATTGTACCGTAGCGACCGGTGCAGCGTCACTCCGGTAACGGACGGCTCCGCACAAACAACCGCCCTCAAAACCACTTTGATCAGAAATTTTTACCATGAAGCAACTGATACCAGATTTTTACCCCTGGCGCAGCTTCTATCAGCTCATACCCAGAATCGGCCAAAGAGCATCCGGAAACAGCCCCCTCACCGCCCCATGCGTTTTCGCCATTCCCTGCGGCTCACAGACTTGTAGGATTCATTCCCGCCAATTTGTTGTTGAGGCCCCTCGGTCACGGCATTGCCCTGCGCATCAATGCGCAGGTTCATGGTCGCGTTCTTGCCGCTCTCATCGATTGTGCGCACCTCTCGCAACACATCAGCAATCGCCAATAGTTCGGCAGAACCGGGGAAGAGTTTCGCCTGAAAATCTGTTCTCAGCCCATAGGCCATTACGGGTATGTTGAGATCATCCACCACTTCGGCCAATTGCCACACCTGTTCGGCTGTCATGAAATGCGCCTCATCCACCAGCACACAATGGACCGGCCCGTCCTTGAGACGGGTCTTGATCTTGTCGAGCAAGTTCTCACTGTTATTGAACGTGTCACAGGTTTTCTGAATACCGATCCGGCTGCCGATAATCGCCACACCATCGCGATCATCCAGTTCGGTCTTCAGCAGATATGGGACCATATCGCGCTCGGAATAGTTATGCGCGGCCTGTAACAGCAGCGTGGATTTACCGCTGTTCATCGCAGAATAATGAAAATGTAGTTTTGCCATTGTGCCCCGCTATGAACGTATTCAGCTTTTTATCACTGCATTTTCCCGAACGCATCAATCTCTCCGAGCTATCCCCAATCATCCGCGAATTGGTTTTGCAATTGATGCATTGAGCACCGTGTTAGACCTGTCACATCACTTGCGGAGATATACGCCCATGAAAAAATCTTAATTTCTTAAACACGATTGTGACCCTATTGAAACCGCATCCGACGTTGAATTTTCAAACGTATCAACTATCGTTTGCTTCATGGGTAAAAAAGATTCAATTCACCGCAGCTGGGATGAGCTCTCCAAGTTCTATCAGACGATGCATGTGCGCGGTCCAAATTTGCAGAACGCTGTCAATTCGCTGGCAGATCTATGTGAAATTATTTCAAAAAGCAGCGCAAAAGATGCTCTGTTTGGTCATACATCGATATCTCAATTGCGGATTGCTCAAATTGAAACTGTTTATCCACCGCACCCAACAATCCAATGGCTAGTAGCAGACCCGCAGTCAGATGGCAGGATCACCCTTCGTTTTGAACAAGGAAGGAACGTTAATGAGCGATGGTCGAAAACAATAGAGGCAAATGAATTGCTGCCTGCATTCAACAGTACCCTTAGACAACTCGGTTGGCTTTATCATCCAATTGCGGATTAACATTTGTTCTAACAGCCTTAGTACTCTTGCCATTGCCAACACTGCACCATCCCATGGCACCGATGTTCTACCGTCTTCACAAGAGGCATAGGGCTCCGCTTCAGCTGGAAAAGTGCCCCTTGACCCGAAAGAGAATAACCTTTTCTTGGAATACAGTTGAATTTTCGGCCTGCCTGCTGAATATGATGCTGAATTTGTGTGGAGGAAAACATGTCAGACGAAATCAAGTTTTACAGAACAGGAGATCCTTACGGCTGCTTCTCCAATTTCTCTGCCCATCCGATCCTGATTGAAACCACATGGCCCACCAGCGAGCATTATTTTCAGGCGCAAAAATTTCTGGATGAAGAGCTGAGATCAAAGATCCAGTCCGAGTTATCTCCCATGAAGGTTGCCAAGATGGGCCGCAATCGCGATTGGCCACTTCGCCCGGACTGGGATGCAATCAAGGACGACGTAATGCGAACTGCTGTCAGAGCCAAGGTCGATCAGCATTCAGATGTGCGTGAAACGCTGCTTTCCACCGGCAACGCAACCATAATCGAACACACCGCAAATGACCGCTATTGGGCAGATGGTGGGGATGGATCCGGCAAAAACATGCTAGGCAAAATCCTGATGGAAATCCGTGATGAGTTGACGAAAATCGGATAAACCACTGAACCATGCTTTCTAAGAGTTTGCTTCAGCGTTCCAGTTATTCATCTAAGCTATCGGTCTTTTGATTTTCCTGATCAAAATTTGCCAGCGCAAACCACCAGCTCAACCCAAGAGCAGCAAAACACGCCATCAGGACATAAACCCCGACCGAGGGTTGAATAATCGTCCATATGACCGCCACTACCACCAGGATCAAAGAAATGATGAGAGGGGCAAGTGGCCAAATTGCTTTTCCGGGGTCATCACTCGCCATATTAAACCTGTTCTCAGTTCCACATCTCGATCAACTGTATAAGATTTCCGCACGTATCATCAATCACCGTCATTCGAACAGGGCCTTTTTTGTAAAGCTATTTGCTGAGGAGCGTTTATAGAACGGGACAAGTCTTCTCCTACGTGAAGTGCTTCATACACCAAGGATCAATTTTCCGGACGCTTGATTTCTTCAAGATAATCGAACAATAAGAGGTATGGAAAAGTTACACATCTCTCTGTTGCCAAATTATTGGACACTCCTTCGGTCATTGCACCGATAGATAGGTCGTATTCACTGAATAGACTTAATGATTATAATTTTCAGGAGATGAATGATGACCATACCGCAGGTGGTGGAACACCTAGTATTTGAGATTTCTGACTTCGTTGACCCCCGGTTTTGCCAAGAGATAATTGACTTGGCTAAGGGTGGAGGCTTTGAACAAGCGACCATAACTTCACAGGACGGAACAGCAGTAGAACCCGATATTCGCAACAACGATCGTATAATATTGGACGACATGGATTTGGCTTTGAAATTGTGGCCGAAAGTGTCGTCTTATTTTGAACAGCCGTTTAAAGGTTTCGAGGCCATCGGCCTGAATGAACGCTTTCGTATTTATCGATACACAGTCGGACAATTCTTTGATTGGCATCAGGATGGAGAGTTCGCCAACAGCGATGGTTCTGTGAGCAAATTCACCCTCATGATTTACCTCAATGAAGTACATGAAGGTGGCGGAACAACATTTGCAGATGTGTTTTCGCCTTTCGCCTTCCAGGATTTCACAATTACCCCTTCTACTGGCAAGGCACTACTTTTTCACCACCCGCTTTCCCATCGCGGTGACCCGATTTTGAGTGGTGAAAAATATGTCTTGAGAACTGATGTCATGTTCAAGGTCAGCAAAAAATAACTGAGTTCAAATGGGTGGTTTTCCCGCAAAACCGCACGCCCATACCACAGTTTTAAGGTGTGGGGATGAGAAAATTGTTAAGCGATTGAAATCATTGCAATAACGAAAATTCCTATCCCCACCCTTCTGAGCGGCCATATTATCCACTCATCGCCTGCTCATTGAACCCGCCGTGAATTGACACACCACACAGGGTTCGCTGCAAACTCAGTTTGGCCACCGAAGTTAAGCTTGAACAGGGAGTGAAAGAGGAGTTTTGTTTTTCGGGAACGAAAGGCGCTCAGCAAATCTTTCACCGGGCTGCTCTTTTAGAGCACCACGACGATCAAGCAAAGACTACTCTACCTAAAAAGAGCAGCCCGTTGTTTGTAGAAGAAATCATACCGGAGCATGGATCCGGGAGGCAAGACAAGCGAAGCGCCGCTGTAGTTAGAAAAATAAACGAAGCGCCGTCGTTAGTTCATAGGCCAACCGCGCCACACAGCGCGCCCTCGCGGAGTGAAGGTGAAACCTTTCGCCCGAGTGCAAACTGACTCCTGCAGAAACGGAAAGATAAGGAGCTATCCCCCTCATCGGCCTGAGTTAGCTTAGCGGTTGCTGTTTGGCGGGGGAAGCGAACGGCAAGAGCGGCGGCGGATCAAAAATGCTGGCAAACAAGCGTAGCGCTGTTGAAAGATGTTGGCTGAGCAACTGGCCTGAACGGTAAAATGACAATACCAGACAACTGAGTTACAGTTGGTTTTCATTACGAAAAACGCCGATGAAGTGCGGCACAAATTGCCAAATCACGCTTCAAATTCATAGTCTTCAAGGGAGTTTTACAATGCTGACAGACCAGTACGGACTATCGATCTCAACGCAAAGCGCAGATGCCAGGGACGCCTATGTGACAGGTGTCAATCACATTCTCGCAGCCACATTTGGGGCCAGCGAAGCGTTTACACGGGCAATATCCATCGATCCGGAATTTGCATTGGGCTATGTGGGACTCGCACGAGCCAGAATGTATGATGGCGATATGCCCGGCGCAAAGGAAGCAATATCAACTGCCTTGATACACGGGACATCCCTCACCGAACGCGAAGCAGGACACTTGGCAATATTTGACCTGTTATTTCAGGGTAATGCGGCTGTCACGAGAAAAGCGGTTCTTGATCATACGGCAGTACATCCCGGAGACATTCTTGTGGCCCAGATTTTCACGAACATATTCGGGTTGATTGGAATGTCAGGAGAACCGGGACGTGAAAGCGTGCAATTGGCATATACCACGCAGTTATTTAATGCTCTTGGCCCTGACTGGTGGATCATGAGTGTTCATGGTCAGGCACTATGCGAAGTGGGCCGTCTTGATGAAGCAATGACTATGATGGAGGACTCGTTGGCAATCAACAATGCCAATGCGAACGCCTCACACTTCAAAGCCCACACTCTTTATGAGCAAGGCAAAGGCGATGTAGGCCGTACCTACCTCGCTGATTGGATCGATGATTATGACAAGCGGTCATTGTTGCACGGGCATCTTAGTTGGCATCGTGCCTTGTGGGCTTTGGAACAAGGTGATGAAGCAGAACTTTGGGAAATCTATGAAAATGCAATAGCACCGGATGTTTCCCATTCCCTACCAATCAATGTGCTGACGGATGCTGCTGCCTTGCTCCACAGAGCGGAGATCGCGGGACTTTCAGTTTCAGGTGAAATGTGGCGAACACTCAGTGAATACGCAGCACGCGTTTTTCCCAACCCTGGAATGAGTTTTGCCGATATTCACAGTAGCTTGGCCCACGCAATGGCCGGTGACGGAGATCGTTTGGCTGTACTTTCCGAAACCAAAACAGGATTTGCAGCGGATCTTGTACGACCGGTGTCTCAGGCATGGGGTGCGATTGCAAGGCAGGACTGGTCTGAAGGGTTAAAGCTACTGACACCAATCATGGCAGATCATGCAAGGCTGGGTGGAAGCAGGGCTCAACGCGATTTGTTGGAACTGACTTACATAAACCTGCTTTTAAAATCCGGGCACACAAATGAAGCTCAGCGTGCAATTGCAGCGCGACGGCCGGTTTTCAGCCAGTCCGCACCGGTAGCGGGCTTTGCTTAAGCTGCAAACAGAGGATCGTCAATTACTGGCAACATCTTCCACCAACATCTGACTAGAGTCATCTTCATTCCAGAATTGACCGGCGCATTGCTTTGATCCAATGTCTGCTTCCGTGACATCAGAAATCCTCACAGGCAAAAAGAATAACATGAACCAAACTGTATCAAAGGAAGACTTGGCAAACCGGCTCGGTTCGCTACCAAGGTTTTCGTTGGCGCAATTACCAACGCCACTTCAACCGTTAAAAAACCTCGGCGCCTCGTTGGGTGGCCTCGATCTTTGGATGAAGCGCGATGATTTGTCTGGCCTGGAAGGCGGAGGAAATAAAACCCGAAAACTGGAATATGTAGTCGGCGATGCCATAAAACAAAATCGCGATATGCTGGTGACGGTCGGTGCAATCCAGTCAAACCATACGCGCCAGACGGCGGCTGCGGCTGCAAAGGCCAATTTGAAGTGCGCTCTTATGCACTGTGCGTGGACGAAAGACGCCGGTCCTCACTATCGGGAGATCGGGAACATCCTGCTTAGTAATCTCATGGGCGCTGAACTTTACGTGGATGAGACTGTCCGCCCGATTGAAGACCAGGGCCCCCTTAAAGAGTTTATGGATCATCTCACTGGGCAAGGCCATAAGCCTTATTTGATCCCTGGTGGAGCATCCGAGCATCCTCTCGGCAGTATGGGATATGTAAATTGCGCTTTGGAACTGGCGTATCAGGTCGAGCAGTTGGGAATTGAATTTGACTATCTCATCCATACAACCGGATCGAGCAGTACGCAGGCGGGTTTACTGGCCGGGTTCAAGGCGCTGGGTATTGAGACACATGTGATAGGCGTCGCAGACGATAGCGAAACCCAAATCAAGACAAAACGCGTTCGGGAACTGGCCAATGAAGCCTTGAACACCTTGAATTTGCCTGACCTTGTGGAGGCCGATGATGTGGAGGTCATCGCGTCAAATGATGCGGATTACGGATTTGCGGACGAAGCCATTAAGGAAGGCATTCAACTGATGGCAACCAGAGAAGGCCTCATTGCAGATCCAGTTTATGAAGGACGCGCGATACGAGGCTTGATAGACTTGAACGCATCCGGCCGTTTCGCGCCAAATGAAAAAGTACTGCTGATGCATTTGGGCGGGTCTCCAGCCATTCATGCTTATGCCGGTCAATTTGAACCAGTTGAGCTAAAGCCTTTTGTTTGCCCGTGACTATGGAGATTGGTAATCGTTTCGCCTCTAATTGCTTAAGGCCAAATTGCTAAACCTTCGAGCCCTTCGGTTTCCGGCAGGCCGCAGATTAGATTTGCGTTCTGCACAGCCTGCCCGGCTGCACCTTTGCCCAGATTGTCGACCACCCCAAGTGCTATGACCAGATCGCGTTCCGGGTCTGCTGCATAGCTGATGAAAGCAAGGTTGGATCCGGACGCCCATTTGGTTTGTGGCGGCTCATCTGTAACTCGAACGAACGCACGCCCTTCATAGTAGCGGCGAGCGGAATCAAAACAGGCTTCAGTTGAAGTGTTTCCGCGACAATAAATGGTCGCAAGGATACCTCGCGTCATGGGCACCAGATGCGGCGTAAACACCAGACCTTTCGAACTGCCACCACTCAGTCGCTCAATCGTGGTGGCCAGTTCCGGCATATGGGTGTGTTTAAGCAGGCCATAGGGTTGAAGGTTCTCGTTGGTTTCCGCATAGCCGAACTTGCTGCTGGCACCACCTCTACCCGCACCGGAAATTCCGGTCTTCACATCAACCACGATTTTACCCGGTTCAATCAACTTGTCAGCCAACAGCGGCGCAAGCGCTGTGAGCGTGGCAGCGGGAAAACAGCCGGGATTGGCAATGCGGGTCTGCCCTTTGATCTGCTCCGGCCAGATATCCGCAAGACCATAGGTCCACCCGTCCACGTAACGGTGGTCACCGCCAATATCGACGATCTTCACCGCATCAGGCACGCGTGCCAGCGCTTCAGCTGATGCTCCGGTTGGGAGCGAAGCAAACAGCACATCCAACTGCAGCAACTTTTCAGGATCCCACTTCTCGATCACCATATCAGCAAGCTCTGCTGGCAATCCTGGAAAGCGGCTTCCAAGCCTGCTGCCGGCACTACCTTCGCCTGCTGCATAAACCAGCTGAAATGACGGATGACCGGCGATCAGGCGCATGGCCTCACCACCACCAAATCCACTGATTCCAACAATGCCAACACGAATAGTCATGACTGATCTCTTAGGATAATCGCAGACCACAATCAACAACCGAAACAATCAAGGGTCGTTTACAAGGCGGCTCGCAAGCTGACCTGGAAAGTGGAGTACTGGCTGGGTCTGTTGATTGCATCAATCAACCTGTTAAGGTGGTAAAGCACACCGGAAAATGAGTCGACCAATATGTCTGATGAACGCTGGGACTTCTATTCTTGCAGCATTGATGGGAAACCACACTCAACAATGGTGAACCTGTCATTGTTTTCAGATGCACCCATAGACAAACTCAGCGTGTTTCATTGTATCGCGGTCGATTTGAAATTCCCGCATCCAGAACATGGCATGACAACAGATGATGAATATCAGGTCCTGTATGAGATGGAGGATTTCATCTTTGAAAACCAAAACACGGAGCTGAAATACATCGCGCGTCAAACCGGAGATAACAAACGCAAATTCTACTTTTACAGCTCCCCGCAGGCTGACTTTAATTCTTTGGTCGAAAGTCTTGGAAGTGCTTATCCTTCTTATGAGAAGAGCACGTTCAGTTTTGAAGACAGCAGGTGGACCACATATTTCGATGACCTGTATCCGAATGCCATGGCCTGGAATGAAATTTCAAATCGCGCTGTCTGTTTTCGGTTGGAGGAAGGCGGCGACGATTTAAACATCCCTCGCACAATTGATCACTCAATCATTTTTCACGACAAAAAGAAAATGAAAGAGTTTGAAAAAACCGCATTGGAAAAGGGCTTCACCGTGGAGATCAATAAAACAGGCTTTTTCAAAAAAGAATATGACCTTCTCGTTCAAAGGGAGAATGCACCTGCTGAACTCGATCCAATCACCTTTGAATTGCAGGAGTTAGCCGAAAGACTGGGCGGATCATACGATGGCTGGGGTTGTTATCAGGTAACATCCAAAGAATAGGTATTTGCGTCGCAGTGAACAGCACAGTTGTCACCCGCGGCAGTAAAGTCATTTTTGAGGCAATCATACCAAAGCCCGCTATCACGATTATTGACCCTTAATCGGCACCCAAACTGCCCTCAAATAATCTCGCCAACCCCCTACCCTTGTGCGTAACTAACAGTTATCCTTAACCACAACTTAATGAATATGTTGCAATTTATGGGGTTAACGGGAAAGGTACCTCGATGAGCGACAAAATTACACGGCGGGAACTGACCAAACATGCGCTAGTGGGCGCTGCCGGTCTCGCTTTGCCTGCCGCAATCCTGTCACCTGCAGAAGCTTCCCGTAAGCGCACCATTGATTACGGCCCTAACAAGCTGGATTGGTACCCTGCTCGCACCAATGCAGGCGGTGCCCCATTGCTGGTTTATGTGCATGGTGGTGCATGGTCTCTTGGACATCGCAGACAAGTGGGCGGCAAGGCCCGTCACTTCACGAGTAACGGATACCATTTTGCTTCGGTAAGCTACACGCTCTTCCCACGGGCTAACGCCCAGACACAGGCCTTGCAAGTGGGTGAAGCGGTAAACTTTCTACATGCAAATTCTGCCCGGCTTGGTTTCGATCCAAACCGCATCGCGTTGATGGGGCACTCCGCCGGATGTCATCTGTCTTCATTGGCAACACTGACCGGTGCAACACCGCACGTTAAGGCGCTTGTCTGCAATGACACCCGCGCCTACGACCTGCCCTTCCTGGCACGTTTAAGCGGTGGCAGCCTGCCTGCACTATACGCATCACCCTTCCGCCGTCGTTCCATGTGGTCGGCCTGGTCACCCATTTCATATGCTGGCCTTAAAGAACAACCACCCACTTTGGTTGCCTGGTCAAACGGCAGTGGTCGCGACCGCGTTTCAAAACATTTCGCGGATGTGCTCGAATATGAAGGTACGGAAGTGCATCGTTATGATGGCAGCAGGCAATACAATCACGTTTCCATTGACCGTCGCATGGGCAAGGAAAGAGGTCGTCTGACGGCTGCGGTGGATCAGTTCCTGCAAACCAAGCTGAATACATATTCCTGAAACACAGAATAAAAAAAAGCAAAAGCCCGGCGGGCGCGATCACGATTATCAAAATACTGTTGCGAAGATTTTAAGTTGATATTAGCTTTGAAGTATCAATAGGCAATCAGGGTGTGGGAATCATGAAAATCTACAATACTGTTTTAAAGTCGGCTGCAATCGCTTTTGTTCCATTCTTGGCTACCGGTCCATCCGTTGCAGCGGAGAACGTCACGGTCAACGCAGGTCAAAAGACACGCATTTATTCGTATGCCACCTATGAGGGCAGCGGCTGCGTATCCAGCGAGTATCCAATCTTCAAGGCCAAGAAAACCAAGAACGGCAAGCTTACGCACTCGAGAGGCAGCTTTATCGGGAACGATGGCGTGTGCAAAGGTAAACGGCTCAAATCAACCGATGTTTACTACACACCCAATCCTGGCTTCAAAGGTGTTGATCGGGTGCGCGTTTCTTTTGGCACTCAGCGCGATGCTGTAAGTGACTGGGGTTTGAAATTCACCACAATCACTTTCAAGATCACTGTAAAATAATCCTGGCCGATTTAAGCCAGGATCTTTGCCACACGGTTACAGTAACGTTGACTGATCGGGTTCATGCGCTTTGCGCCATGACCCGCATTGTATTTCAGGATTGTTCCGCAAGTGGAACCGCCTGCAAGTCGATGAGCCTTACCGAGATATTTCATACCCCAATAGAGATTGGTCGCCGGATCGTACAAACCCTTGGCTGAACCGCGATACCCCATGCCGCGGGCAGTTGCGAGCCGAATTTGCATCAAGCCGATTTCACCGGCAGCGCCCGTAACATTCGGACGGAATGTGCTTTCCACCTGAACAACAGCACGAGCCAATGCATATGGCACACCATGCTGACTTGCATATTTGGCAATCAGGTTACCGTATTTGCCTTTTCCAGAAGCTTTCCGGCTGCTCTTATTGTTGGATTTCTTCGCGACTTTTGTTTTTGAATTGGCTGATTTCTTACGCGCTTCTTCGCGTCTTTCTTTCACACGCTTATGCGCTTCTTTCAGACGGGCAGAAAAAGTCTCCGAGCCTGTTTCATCCAGACGATGTGAGATCACAAATGTTCTTTTAGCATCTGCCGGTTTCTTCGCCTTGGCCTCTATGGTTTTCTTGCCGTTCTTCTTCAGAAGATTAGCTCTCATCCGCTCCTTGCGTTTCTCACGCTGCTCTTCCAGACGGGCTTCCCGCTTCTCTGCACGGGCTTCCCTCTTCTCGTGAGCAGCTGCGATGCGGGCCAACCGTTTTTCGCGCAATGACTCTATCCGTGCTTTTCGGTTTTCTCTGGCAACACGAAATGTCTGGATGTTTTCTTTGCGGATTGCCTCCATTTTCACCGCAAACGTTGTCTTTGTACCAGCTTCATTGCTGATTTTGGAACTTTGACAAGCGGATAAGGAAGCACAAACAATAATGACCGGAACCAGGCGACCGGAAGAAACGAAAGACTGAAACATTTTAAACAAGCCCTGACAATTGAGAAGCCAGGCTTAAATCCCTGAACATGGCTTCCACAAACACATAACAACAGAAACCCGACAATTAAGTCGGCATGATCAGAGCCTCGTATTAACCAAATTAGGCCGCAAAATGTAAAACATCCGATTTAGGTTAATTTTCAAGTCACATTTTATTACGTAAAGTAATATTACAAAATAATACAATGGGATTAGAGGCTTAGAAAAAGCGTCTAGGATTGGATCAGCGCGTCAAGTATTGCGATAGTTTCTCCATCAGCAATTCCATCAGTATTACTCTGTCTAAAGTGCAGCTGGAAGGCTTTTATACAATCCATGGTCTTCTGATTATAGTTGCCTGTAATTTCGATCCCATAGCCATATAGAGCGAGCATTGCCTGAAGTGCTGCAACGAGCTCGCCATTGTCTCCCAATTGCCAGAAACCGGATGGTTGTTTTGCCCCAGCTTCCGCCCAGTGCCCCACTCCCCGCTCATGCAGATAACGCCAGGGGAACTTTTCACCCGGATCCTGTTTGCGACCAGGTGCCACATCGGAATGGGCAAGTACGTGGCGTGCAGGAATACCCCTGCGACCGATGATATCGAGGCTTAGATTCACCACCGCTTCTATCTGTACTTCCGGAAAATCAGGATACCCGTTGTCATGTCCCGGATTGACGATTTCAATTCCAATGGATCTTGAATTGGTGTCTGGTTCATCCTGCCAGCTGGACTTACCCGCATGCCAGGCACGAAGCGCTTCAGGCACCATTTGCACGATACGGCCATCCTCATGCACCAGATAATGGCAGGAAACACCGCTTTCCTCCCGACAAAGCCAGTCTTCGGCATCCGCTCCGGATATCATACCCGTATAGTGCAATAACAGGATATCGATGTTCAGATCCGGATTGCGATCACCATGGTTCACCGCTTCGCGGACATCGCATGGACAGAGCGTATCCGGTTTGAACGTCACAGCTCGCGCTCCAGCTTGATCTTGTCCCAGGCATTATTGATCTCAGCCAGCCTGTTATTGGCAATGGCCAGAAACTCATTGGGAACCCCACGTGCAATCATCAGATCAGGATGATTTTCCGCCACAAGTTTCCTGAAATGCTTCTTCAGTGTCTCATCATCCCAGTCCGGATTGGCTTCGAGCAAAATATACGGGTTACCGCCATCCGGTTCCATGTGACGTAATCTTATGCGTTCGTAGTCACGTCCTTCGATCTCGAAAATCCTCGCCACTGTATCCATGAAGCCCATCTCACCGTGATGATAAAGCCCGTCAGCCTTGGCAATGTGAAAGAGCCCGTTCATCACATCCTCGAGAATGATCGGCTCATCAGGAAAAAGCGCTTTCACATTTTGCGCGTAAGCCTGATATCCGGCCACATCCTGACGTGCCAGATTATAAAGACGCGCCACATTATCAAACTCCTCATCCGGCACTTCGAAAATTTCCTGAAATGCTGTCACCTCTTCCGGTGTTACAATGCCATCCGCTTTTGCCATTTTGGCGGAAAGCGCAATGATCGCCACGGAAAATCCCACCTGCCTGCGCGTGTCCGGATCACCCTCAAAAACGGTGCGCACAGCCTCAACCACAGCGGAAAACGCATCCATGGCAAGGCCAGACAAAAACTCGCTAAGTTGAGACCAGATCGACATGTGGCGACCTTAATTGAGTCCCTTCAGCGTAGAAAGTCCCATTTTTGCTAATTTCTGAATTCTGACTGTCCAATCAGTAGGTTTACGTCTAGGGTCACAACCTGCCTAACCGGAAAAATGCGTATAGTGACAAATCAGGAAACCCCCAATCTCTTCAATGCCTATCTTCTGGGTGCTTTCGGTGTGTTGGTATTTGGTGCCACCCTGCCAGTGACCAGACTTGCCCTGGCTGATTTTGATCCTGCATTGATCACCTTTGGCCGGGCTTTCATCGCTACGGTGCTGGCTGGTCTCGTGATCTTTGCTGCAGGTAAACCGTTCCGGCATTGTGAAGACCGCACCATATTCATTGCGGGCCTGTTTCTGATTTTCGGATTTCCCGGCGGCATGGCAATAGCCATGCAGACCGTCCCCTCTGCCCATGGCGGGGTTGTGCTGGGTTTTCTTCCGCTCGCAACTGCCATTATGGCTAGCTTGATTGCTGAGGAGAAACCTTCGTTCGCATTTTGGCTCTTCAGCTTGCTTGGATGCTCAATTGTCGCGATTTACACGTTCCTGAAGGTCGATGACGTGGGCAATCATGGCATTTCCATAGGCGATTTGTGGTTGATCGCAGCCGGTCTCGCAGCAGCAACCGGCTACGTGCTTTTTGGCAAGGTTTCGAGAAAAACGCCCGGCTGGGAGGTTATTTCGCGCGCTTTGATCCTCAATCTGCCGATCACTTTAGCAGGCCTCTGGTGGTTCTGGACACCGCTGGAAAAAACTCCATCACTTCAAGGAATTATGGCCCTGTCCTATCTGGGTGCATTTTCCATGTATCTGGGTTTTTGTGCCTGGAACATGGCCCTTGCCATGGGTGGAATTGCCAGAATTGGTCAGATCCAACTCCTGCAGACCTTCGTCACCCTGATCTTCGCATCTCTGCTGTTGGGGGAAGTGCTCGACATCTGGACAACAATCACGGCCGTATTGATTACGGCCATAATTGCAATCACAAGAAAAGTCTGAAATTGAAGCTTCGGCTTTATCCGCGGAACGATTTCAGAATGCTGGACCCACCAGCAGGCTTCGATTTGGGTGCTGACGCAGGAGCAGCAGATTTTGCTGCTGGTTCCTTTGACATTGCTGCCTGACCATTTCCAGTCGGATTAAGCGAGCCATTAGGACCGGAATAGGCTGCAGAAAGGACTGAATTAATTTCATCACCGCCTGATGAACTCAATTCACGCTGTGGCCCAGCCGCTGGTGTCGCGTGCTCGGTTGAAATCGGAGGTGCATCCAGTCCCACATCAGCATTTGCATATGGATCATCGCTCTGAAGACTGGTCTTCGTATCTTCCTGACGCATCCGACGCAGCACGGCAGCCATGGAAATATCAAGACCCTGCTTAACCTTCTCCTGCTGCTCGTAAATATGGGCACCAGGCAGATCTTCCGCACGCATGGTTTCAAATGTCATCCGCATTGGTGTCGGGATCGCTTCACCGAAGGCGATACATTCGCGGTTGGCAATAGAAGACAGGAAGCTAATCGTACTTTTCGCACCGTTTGACACAGCACCACGAATGATCTCCTGGTCCTTCTGGTTACCAAGACGCATGGCAAACAAAGTGTTACACTGAGAGAGAATGGTTGGATCAAGTTCACCAGGACGCTGAGTAATAATACTCAGGAACACACCATATTTACGTCCCTCTTTCGCAATTCTCGCAATCGCATTTCTTGTGGGCCAGAAACCGGCCTTTTCGTCAGCCGGAATATATCTGTGCGCCTCTTCACAAACCACCAGGGTCTGAATACCGCCATCACTGGCCATGGCAAGTTCAAACGCCATACGGCAAAGCACAGAAACAACAGAGTTCACAACCTCAGTAGGCAGACCTGACATTTCGAGCACGCAAATTGGCTTGCCATTTTGCGGAACACGGAAAATATTCGACATGATACTTTCCATAATGTCCCCACCCTGGCCCGCATCAAACATAAAGCGGAAACGAGGGTCGGTAGATATACTCTCCAGCTTGAATTGCAGTGATTTCAGGAATGGCTTGTCCGCCTTGCCTTCCAGTAGACCGAGCCTGTCATCAATGATTTTCAGTAGATCCGGCAGGCGATATGGCACAGGCATATCTGCAGTAAGATTGGTCTTGCCCTGCTGCTTGCGCACCAGACCGCCATTCTTTTTCTCAGCTTCAGATCTGTAGATTTCTTTCGCTATCGGTATGATATCACGCAGAATTTCAGCTTCAGTATCAAAGCCTTCCTGACCACGGAACACCACTTCTGCAAATTCATCCAGTTTGAACAACCAGAACGGCAGCACCAGATTGGATGAATCCACCACAATCGAATTGTTCGGAAAGGCTGAAGCAAATTCGTTGTGCGGATCAAGCATCAGAACCCTGATTTCAGGGCGCGTAACCACAATTTTCCGCATGATCAGCGTAACAGATGTGGATTTACCAACACCGGTTGTTCCAACCACTGCAAAGTGTCGTGACAGCAGTTTGTCGATATCAATTTTAGCTTCAATGGACTGGTCCTGAGTCAGCTGACCGATTTTTACAACGGAATCACCATCACTACGGTAAATCGTTGCCAGATCTGCTGAGCGGATACGGTGCGCGATACAGCCCATTTGCGGATAGTTTGCGATACCACTGCTGAACTTGTCGGGATTTCCTTCACCACCGCCGTCGACAATTTCACCCACGAGTTCAAGCGTGACCTCAATGTGGTTTGCACCATCTATATCCCATGTATGCTCAGGGGCTTCCACCTTACAGGTAACACCCACCACCCGGCTGGTGCCCACTTTAATGGATACAAGCTGGCCAACCGTCCAGTAGTTCTCCTGGTTCTGGGCACCACGCTTTGCGCCTGCAGAAATGATAGCGTGCTCCCCATCGCATCGGATCACATATCCATGCGTACGGTCCCGCTCCAATTCAAGCTTTAAAGCTTCTTCGTTTTCCTTGGAAATTACATCAATAGCCGCCTTTGGCGCCGCCACATCACGGCCAGACGCTGCTTCTGTCTCTGACGAGTTAGAGTTATCGAAATTCATGGATACACATTCCGCACAAAAAATTAAGCTTTACCCACTCTAAAGGATCAGGATTAACAGGCCGTGTGAAAACAAGGTAAATAGAATGCTAACTTCCAAACCGCTTGGAAGATGCCAATTTCCGGCGGAAAAAATTGTGTGAACTTGTTTCAACTTTTCAACTCAGTAACATACCATTCTGATAGAGTTTTCTTTCCAATTAATTTTCAGGCAGGCAGATAAGAATGACAAAATGGGACTTCTGGATTGATCGCGGCGGCACCTTCACAGACATTGTTGGCCGTTCCCCCTCCGGCTCTCTTCATCCACACAAGCTTTTGTCGGAAAATCCGGAGGCTTACCGCGATGCTGCAATTCAGGGCATCAAGGATATTCTCGGCCTTTCAGCGGCAGAAAAAATCCCGTCAGATCGTGTTGGCAACGTCAAGATGGGAACCACCGTGGCAACGAATGCCCTGCTCGAGCGCAAGGGTGACAGAACCGCATTGCTGATCACCAAGGGTTTCCGCGATATGCTGGAAATCGGTTATCAGGCAAGGCCTGATATCTTTGCAAAAGAGATTATCAAGCCGGAATTATTGTATGAAAAAGTCGTGGAGGTAGACGAACGGGTTCTTGCAGACGGAACGCTGGAACGCCCATTGGATCTGGAGGCACTCAAATCGGAGCTTGAAGGCATTAAAGCCGATGGTATCGATTCAATCGCCATCACGCTCATTCATGCCTGGAAATATGAAGATCACGAAAAAGCTGCCGCAGAATTAGTACGCTCCATGGGCTTCAAACAGGTTTCGGTAAGCCATGAGGTTTCTCCCCTCGTCAAACTGATCGGTCGCGGCGATACAACAGTAGTGGACGCTTATCTGTCACCCATACTACGCCGCTATGTGGAACAGGTATCTTCCGAACTGGGTGAAGACCCAAACCTCATGTTCATGATGTCATCCGGCGGATTGACAGCGGCGGACATTTTCCAGGGTAAGGACGCAATCCTTTCAGGACCTGCCGGCGGTGTTGTGGGAGCCGTTGAAACCTCAAAACTGGCCGGATTTGAAAAGATGATCGGGTTTGACATGGGTGGCACATCAACCGATGTCTCCCACTTTGATGGCGAACTGGAACGCGCCTTTGAAACCGAAGTCGCTGGAGTACGCATGCGGGCTCCCATGATGCGCATTCATACCGTTGCAGCCGGTGGTGGCTCGATCCTTTCATTCAAGGATGGTCGCTTTCAGGCAGGCCCGGACTCCGCCGGCGCCAATCCAGGCCCGGCCTGTTACCGCAGAGGTGGCCCCCTTGCCGTAACGGACGCCAATGTGATGGTTGGAAAATTGCAGCCTGAGCATTTCCCGTCCATTTTCGGACCCAATCAGAATGAACCACTCGACACGCAAACCGTCAGGGACAAATTCTCCGACCTTGCAGATCAAGTGGGAACTTCCGCCGAGGAAGTGGCCGACGGGTTCCTGAAGATCGCGGTTGAGAACATGGCAAACGCCATCAAGAAAATCTCGGTCCAGCGCGGTTATGATGTGACCGAATACGCGCTTAATTGCTTCGGCGGTGCTGGCGGTCAGCATGCTTGTGCTGTGGCGGACGCACTCGGTATGGAAACGGTTCTCATCCATCCGTTTTCCGGAATTTTGTCGGCCTATGGCATGGGGCTCGCCCAGGTCAGATCTTCCCGGTCGCGGGCACTGATCGAACCGCTGGAAGAAGCCCTGCTTGAAAAGCTCGAGTCAGAGGAAACGGGGCTGAAAAATGAAACTGAATCAGAACTTTCAGAACAGGGCGTAAGCGATTCAGATATTTCATCTTTCGCAAGAATCCATATTCGCTACGACGGCACAGATCTCGCGCTGCCAGTTCCCTTTGCTGATGTGGACACCATGGTCAAAACCTTCGAGACAAATCACCGCAAACAGTTCGGCTTTGTCTTCGAAAACAAACGCATGATCGTGGAGGCTGTCGAGGTGGAATCCGTTGGTGGTGGCGCCGGCCTGAGCGAGACCTCAAACCCGCTTGATACGGACACGCATGACGCTGATGAAACCACCCGGATTTTCTCTGATGGCGGTTGGCATGATACCGGTGTGCACTTCAGAAAAAACCTGAAGCCAGGCAACAAGGTCGAAGGCCCTGCCCTGATCATCGAACCGCACCAGACCATTGTGGTTGAACCCGAATGGCAGGCACACATCAATGCACTTGATCACATTGTTCTGTCACGGGCCAAGGCAAAGGAACGCATTTCAGCGATAGGCACAAACGCCGACCCGGTAATGCTGGAGGTCTTCAACAATCTCTTCATGACAATTGCTGAGCAAATGGGTGTAACCCTTCAAAACACTTCCTACTCGGTGAACATGAAGGAACGGCTTGATTTCTCCTGCGCAATTTTCGCAGCAGATGGATCACTGGTTGCCAATGCACCGCACATGCCGGTTCATCTGGGCTCAATGGACCGGTGCGTGGAATCGGTTATCAAGGACAATGTGGGAAATATCAATCCCGGGGACGTGTTCATTCAAAACGCCCCCTATAATGGCGGGACCCACCTTCCTGACATCAATGTGGTCACCCCGGTTTTCGACGAAGCTGACAAAGATATCCTGTTCTATGTGGCCGCCCGTGGTCACCACGCAGACATTGGCGGCATGGCGCCCGGAAGCGCCACTCCCCTTGCCACTCATGTGGACGAGGAAGGCGTTCTGATCGATAACTTCAAACTGGTCAAAGCTGGTGTAATTGATGAAGCCGGAATGCGAAAAATCCTCACAGAACACCCCTGGCCGGCTCGCAACCCTGATGAAAACATGGCAGACATCCGCGCCCAGATCGCTTCCAATGAAAAGGGTGTCATTGAACTGCGCAAAATGGTCGAGCATTTCACATTGCCTGTGGTCCAGGCTTATATGCAACACGTTCAGGACAACGCCGAAGAAAGCGTACGCCGGGTCATCGATCGACTAAACGACTGCGAATACACGCTGCACACCGATAATGATCAGCAAATCCGCGTAAAAATCACGGTCGACCATGATAACCGGGAAGCAACGGTTGATTTCACCGGCACTTCTGAAATTCAGAAAAACAACTTCAATGCGCCCGAACCCGTTTGCCGGGCAGCAGTCCTGTATGTGTTCAGGATAATGGTTGAGAACGATATCCCGATGAATGCGGGCTGCTTGAAACCCATCAACATTATCATTCCTGATGGCTGCATGCTGAAACCACGCTATCCGTCTGCTGTAATCGCAGGCAACACGGAAACAAGCCAGCAAGTTACCAATTGCATGTTGATGGCGCTTGGTGCTTTTGCCAATGGCCCTGGCACCATGAACAACCTCACATACGGCAACGCAAAATATCAGAACTATGAAACCATGTGCGGCGGTGCACCGGCAGGAAGAATGAATGACGGTCGTGGTTTCGTTGGCGCCAGTGCAGTTCATGTTCACATGACAAACACCAGGCTCACCGATCCCGAGGTTCTGGAAATGCGGTATCCGGTGGTTGTGGAAGAGTTCAAGATCCGTCGCGGTTCGGGTGGTAAAGGCAAATTCCCGGGCGGCGATGCAGTTTCGCGAACCCTGCGTTTCGAGGAGGACATGACCTGCGCTATCCTCGCCTCCTCCCGCTACAATCCTCCCAGAGGCTTGCTTGGCGGCGGCGATGGGGAACCAGGATCAACCTGGGTAAGACGGCTGGATGGCAGCATGCAGGAATTAAAGCACTGTGAACAAACGGAAATTCAATCCGGCGAAGCAGTCATTTTGAACACGCCTGCAGCTGGAGGATATGGTGAAAAAACCAATTCATAGGTTCCTTTTGATCCGAATCTGCTAAAATCTGCGGAAATGTGTATATTTTGACGCATTTTAGCATTGTCTTAGTGCTTTTTTGGCCTAGTTATACAAAGAGTCAGTACGTCTGGACTCAATTAAACAAACACAACGATAAAGACTGAGCACATTGAATTACGCAATACCAATACCAAATCCGGCATCAGATCTGGACGCGCGCCATGTACGGATGGCTCGTTCAGGACTGAATCTTACGGTTCGGGACTTGGCGGAAATTTCTAATGTGAACAAGGCTACGATTGTCCGTATCGAGGCTGGAATGCCCGTCCGTCACAGCACTTTGTTGGCGGTTAAACAGGCGCTGGAAGATAGAGGCGCACTGTTTTACGAATGTGACGTTTCAAAAAAGATACTGGTAAGCGTATAAAACACCTGATAATGTCTAAATGTTTTAACAATCAAACGGGTATCTAGGGAAGAACTGTGCATCTGATTGTATATATGAGCTCCACCACCCTTTCTAAGGAAGAAGTTGAGAGGGAAATGGCTAATATTGCCACCACCGCACAAGACCACAATGCGAAACAAGATATAACCGGTGTGCTATTTTTCGAAAATGGACACTTTCTTCAGGCATTGGAAGGTGAAGAAGCAACGCTCCGCGAGCTGTATCAGAAGATTGGTAACGACCCACGTCACACCAATATCAATACCCTTGTTGATACACCCATAACCAAACGGTCATTTTCGGATTGGTCAATGGACACATTCTTTGTGGACACACCTGAGTTGATCAACCCGGAAACAATCAAAACCATCCGTTCTCTGTATTCACGTACATTCGACATGAATACGCAAAACCTCATCAGCTTTATTAAGAAAATGGTTGATGAAATGGATACCTTCAAAATCCTGAACGAAGCGGACGCTTAAATCAATCGCCACCAGGCCCTTTTCAAGCGCTCGGACGGCCTGAATTCGTCATGCTTGAGCTATCTCAACAAGTAAATACACATGGTTAATTGGTAATCGTTAAATAATCAATTTTGATTACGCGGCGATTTGTTAACTATTCTTGCCGGCCGTCAGAACCCTTTGTTTTTCCGATAAAATCCAGGAAATACAGCTTCAAATGAGGCATGAAGCGCTACGTCAAAATCGTATTTTTGTTTTATATTTCAATATCTTAATGAACTTACCAGAATCGACAACTTAACACCTACCCAGATGTACCTATAAATGAAGGTTACCGTTTAATCATTCCAATTAATTATCAATATTAACTATCAAATTAACATTTTGTTTATTTTTATGAAAATCGGTGCAGAATGCTGAAGCACGGGGCATAAATCTTAAGTGGAGCAACTACAATGTCCGCAATGGATACTATGAAGTCTTTGATGAAGAAATCAGAGATGAGTGACAGTTTAACCAGTGACGACAGGGAGCTGGGCAGAAGAGGAATTAATTCAGTGATTGATGCTGCTGACAAGCACGTGAGACTAACAGATGAGATCGAGGAAGCGGCCCTCTCCTCTGAAATTGAAGAGGCAATTGTTTCGCAACTTGCTGAAGATATAGAGGCAAGCCTGCAAGAGTCCATGGAAAGCGAAATCGACTTTTCTGAGCCCTTAGGCGAAGACAAGCCAAACAAGAAGGCCTTTGTGGTAAACTCCAAGGTTTCTGAGCGTATCCTGGAACTTAAGCGCAAGCGTTCCACGATCACAGACATGAAGAAAGAGATTGACGAAAGCGGCCGCATCATGGAACTGCTTTCTTCAAAATCAGTTCAATTGTCAGATTACCTGAGCAAGACTGAGCATGAGCTTGGATTGCTGGAAGAAATCGAAGACAAGTATGACACGCTGAAACAGGCTTCTGAGAAGCTTGCTCGTGACCATAGAACTCTGCTTGCTAAGCTTTCTGAAGCTCAAAACCAGACACAGATCCTGCAAGGTCAAAAGCTCCGCGATCGTGAAGCTTTGGATGAGGCTCAGGTTACTATCAACCGCCTTACCGAGCAGACACACGAGCAGGACTCAGAGCTTCAACTTCGCAAAATCGAGATGTCCAAGGTTAGAGATAAAAACCTGGATGTGACTGAAAAATATGAAGTTTTGGTCCAGGACAATAATGATCTGATTGCAGAAAACAGGGAATTGAAAGACAAGCTTTCTCTACTTACCGAAGAGACTGCTCATCAGGAAAAATCAATTGCCAAGATGAAAATGCAGTACGATGCGTTGCAGAAGGAAAATCAGCAGACACTGATTGACATGAGCGACATTCAAAATCGTTACACAACACTCAGCAGCAAGTTCACTGAGACACAGTCAGAGCTGGAACAGGCCAAGTATGAGCTGGCTTCCAAAGTCACCAGCACTGAAGAGAAGATCAGACTGAAAGATGTGAGAATTCTCAAGCTTGAGAAGAACATCGAAGTTCTGACCAGAAAAATGTCTCTCGCTGAAGATATGCTTGCTGAAATCGGACACGATAAAAGCATCGCTGAGATGAAAGAACTCATTGAAAAGAGCAAATCAAAACCTCAGAAAAAGACTGCCGCAAAAAGCAGCAAGTCTGCTGAAAGTGTCAGAAAACTGTCCGTTGTAGGTAACTAGTAAATCTACCGGATTTACCAAAAAAATAACCCGGCTTATTGAAGCCGGGTTTTTCTTTGCCTGAAATTATTCCGCAATCGCGATGTTGACGGCTTTTGGACCTTTGCCGCGGTTATCTTCTTCAAGCTCAAATGTAACTTTCTGATTTTCGCTCAATCCCTGAAGACCAGAGGCCTGTACGGAAGAAATATGTACAAAAATATCCTTGTCGCCCTCATCTGGATTGATAAATCCAAATCCTTTTTCAGTATTAAAAAACTTTACAGTTCCTGTTTGTGACATGATCAAATATTCCTTTCATCGATCGCTTTGTCGTGTGAGTCACCCCACATGCAGGCAGTGCAGAATGTCGAGGAAAGGTGAAAAGCTATCGCCATTTCTTTTTGGCTTTTACTGTACTTTGCCGCCGCCGGACCGAGCCCGGTATTCCAGTCTTCTTCATGTTCGCAATATGCCCGAACAGCGCCACTGTCGCGCCTAGAGATCATTTAATCAAGCTATATTTCATTCTGATGACTATGTTGAAACTTCAGAATAGAATGATCGCATCGATAAACAACTGATATTGCTTCAAGATTCCGGAAAACTGATCAAATCAGCGAATTCAGATAAAGCATCGCCCGATAGAATAAATCAGCGAGAATTATCCGGCTGCGGCAATCTTTTCTTTGAAGTACCGTTAGATCTGAGACCTCCAAGAAGTCGCTCCACCCGTCCCAAAACTGAAGAATGTCGCGTCTGTACCGGCTGTACAGAATGAGACTGAGGCACATTTACCAGCGTGTTTGGCACATCAACCTGTGGAACCGGCGCACCAAATTCAGAACCAATTGGCTGCACAGGTTGAATGGGTTCCAGCGGCTGAGCAGATTGGACCGGCTGCACCAGTTGAACAGGCTGTAGTGGCTGCAGAGGCTGCACCTGCGGAAGCTGCTGAGGCACACTGCCCGTGGTCAAAGGATCTACGGTCGCTGGCACTTCCACATATTGAGGGTTCTCTAGCTGCTGATACTGCAACTGTTCCAGCGCGTGGATCTCTCTGATAGCGGAAAGGATACCATTCTGGATTTCAGGCGCATCATCCATGCGGTTATGCATATATCCGCTCACATGGATGTTCCTGGCGCTTGGATGGCTCCCCGTATTGGTGAGTTTTCCATAAACCGGATTTATTGAATAATAATTGTCCACCCTGGCAATGTTGTCACCGGCAACACCCACAGGGCCTGGAATATCGATCAGCCCCATATAGACAATATTGATACCATCTTTCTTCAGGCTCTTTGCAATCGCCATGGATGCGAGCGCTCCCATGGAATGACCCACAAAAGCGACACTTTCAGGCCTGCGTTGTCTGATCGTTGCAAGAGCGCTATCAACTTGTTGAAACATTCTGACTTCCGCATGAATACCCTCTGCATTCAGCTGGTCTACCATCTTGTCGAGCCCACGTGAGAAATGCAGGTTCTTTGCGACAAAGGATAAATCCCCTGCCCCTCGAAACATATAAACCTCTACGGCTTGTGCTGGAAAAGTGAAAAGAGACGCAGCAATGCTGATTGCTGTGGTACCGAGGAGAACGCGAAACATAATTACCTCTGCTGAAAGATCAATTGTGATGCCGGACTGGCACTTATGGTTCATAAATCGTGCACGAACAGGGTTGAGAAATGGTTACTTTCTTGCCATTGCCTGTTAAGACCGCGGTTTTACGAGGTAATTTTGCATCCATGAACTACAGACACGCCTTCCATGCTGGAAATTTTGCAGATGTTCTCAAGCATATCGTCCTGTGCCGGGTGCTGGAATATATGAAGCGGAAGGATAAGGCATTCCGTGTTTTTGACATTCATGCCGGCATCGGGCTTTACGACCTAGAAAGCGACGAGGCCAGCCGGACCGGTGAATGGAAAGACGGGATAGAAAAACTGGTCACCGCTGAACTGCCAGCAGAAGTCGGCGAACTGCTCGCCGGATATTTAGAAGTGGTAGCTTCATTTAACGATCAACAACCCCATTCAATCGCTCACTATCCTGGCTCCCCATGCATCACCCGCAAACTTATGCGCAAACAGGATCGGTTATCGCTGTACGAATTGCATTCTGAAGATGTTCAAACTCTCAAGACGCACTTCACTGACGATTATCAAACCCGTGTCTACCATCTGGATGGATGGCTTGCTGTTGGCTCTCACCTGCCACCTAAAGAACGCCGTGGCCTTGTTCTGATTGACCCACCCTTTGAGCAGGTGAATGAGTTTGAAACGATCATCAACAATTTGGCCAAAGCCCATAAAAAATGGTCTGGCGGCACCTACATCATCTGGTATCCGGTCAAAAACACTCAATCTGTCTCAAAATTCGTAAGCCTGCTCAAAGCAGCAGCACTGGGCGAAGTTTTGCGGGTTGAGCAGACGGTTGCGCCGGTGAAAGCAGATCAGGGCCTATCATCCTCAGGATTGGTGATCATCAACCCACCCTATGTATTGGTGGACGAGCTCAAAATCATAATGCCTTTCCTGGATCAGGTACTGGGCCGCGGTACCCCTGGCACTCATCTGCTGGAGTGGGTCTAGTCCTCTGCTCCGACTATCAGCACCCAGAAATGATTGAGGCGCGGATTCTTGCCTGAGCGGTTCGGCGCATAGGCGACACCTCCCAGAGAATAGTTGCGCTTTAACAGGATTTTCCGATGCCCGGGAGAATCGAGCCATCCTGCAATAGCCGCATCGATTGAGCGATATCCCACGCCCAAGTTCTCTCCTGCACTGTTCTTGAATCCCACAGAGAAAATGCGCCGCTGGAACTTGGTGGAAGGGCCAAACTCATGACCGAACTTGCCGGTTCTGCCCATCAGCTCAGCATGATTTTCCGCTGCCTGCAGCAGACGATTGTCAAGCTTGATCGGCTGAAGAAAATATTTGCGGCGCACATCATTGATCTTCTTGATCGATGTGTTGAGATTAAACTCAACCGGCCGGTCATCGATCGGATTTACAGATGATTGCGGTTTATTTTCACCGAAAATCGATGACGGGCTGCAGCTAGCAACCATCAGGAACATAAAAATGAGTGAAAATGCCTGTAGTAATCTCATGGCCCGGAATACTGGCCATGAGATGTTAAAAATTGCTTATTGTTTAAGGAATCGCCTGCTCAAGATCTGCAATAATATCTTCTACTGTTTCAATTCCCACAGAGAGTCTGAGAACATTGGGGCCCGCCCCTGCTGCTACCTGTTGCTCTTCGCTAAGTTGCCGGTGGGTGGTGGAAGCAGAATGGATGATCAGCGTCCGTGCATCTCCAAGATTTGCCACCAGGCTAATGAGGTTGAGACTGTTTACGGTTTTTACACATGCCTCATAGCCATCCTTCAAGGCAAAACAGAATAACGCACCTGCCCCTTTGGGATAGAGGGATTGTTGCCGATCATAGAGATGAGAAGACTTCAAGCCCGCATAGCTCACGCTTTCCACCGCCTCATGGCCTTCCAACCATTCTGCCACCTTCAGCGCGTTCTCCACATGGCGTTGCATGCGCAGGCTCAGGGTCTCGATACCCATCAGCGTGTAGTGCGCACCTTGCGGGTTCATGGTCATTCCCAAATCCCGCAGACCCACCGCGATACCATGAAACGTAAACGCCAGATGGCCGAATGTGTCGTGAAATCTCAAGCCATGGTAAGCTGGTTCCGGCTCGCTTAGGGATGGAAACTTGCCGGATGCGGACCAGTCAAACTTGCCACTATCCACCACACATCCCCCGGTCACAGTACCGTTGCCGGTGAGGTATTTAGTGGTTGAATGAACCACCAGAGTAGCACCCCACTCAATGGGCTTGCAGAGATATGGCGTTGCCGACGTATTATCAACGATCAGAGGCAGCCCGGCAACATCTGCGATCTTAGCAATCGCCGGAACATCAAGCAGATAGCCCGCCGGATTACAGATGCTTTCACAGAAGATCGCCCTTGTATCATCATCGACGGCTGCAGCAACGGCCTGATGGTCATCAAAATCAACAAATTTCGCGGTCCAGCCAAAGCGCTTGATCGTTTGGGAAAACTGCGTGATAGACCCACCATAGAGCCTGTCCGAAACAACCACATTGCAACCGGTTTGCATGAGCGGAAAAAGAGCCATGATCTGTGCGGCATGCCCGGAAGAGCAACAGACGGCACCGGCTCCCCCTTCCAGTGTGGCAATTCTCTCTTGCAACACGGCAACCGTGGGATTGGTAAGTCTTGAATAGATAAAACCCACTTCTTTGAGATCAAACAACGCGGCGGCATGTTCCACATCATCAAACACAAAGGCTGTTGACTGATAGATCGGCGTTTGACGTGCACCTGTGGCGGGGTCTGGCTTTGCACCAGCGTGGATTTGCAGGGTTTCAAAACCGAAAGTTGATTGTTCACTCATTTGTCCAGAGTTCCTTTTTTGAGGTTATTATGCCCGTATTGATCCCAGCTTTTCTTAGCTCCCCAGAAAGTCTTTGATATTCCATTTTCGGGCAACGGTCCTCCACCACCGTTATGCCGTTATCCCTCGCCTTTTGTGCTGCCTGATCATGGGTGATGCCAAGCTGCATCCAGAGTGTTTTGAAGCCTGGCTTCAAGTGTTCCAGCGCCTCATCCAGAAGATCCGGCACGAACTCAGCCCGGCGAAATATATCGACCATATCAACGGAAATATCCTTTGGAATTTCAGCAAATGACGCATAAACCGGCATTCCCAGAATTTCCTGCCCCGCATAAACCGGATTAACCGGGATCACTCTGAAACGCCTGTATTTGAGGTATCGTGCGACAAAATAGGACGCCTTCACCGGATTGCTGGATACTCCCACCATGGCGATTGTCTTCGTTGATTTCAGTATTGTGCGTAGCGCCTGATCGCTGTTTTGATCCGCCATTTGGTTCTCTTATTCTCTTCTCTCAACCCGGATTATCCTGATCAGGCACCGTCCATTATGTCAATCAGGATTAATCTGGAAATAAGACAAGTTTCGGGTGGCAAACTCCGGATATCTCAGTTTTATTATCCACATGACAAACACCGCCTCTCCTTCCGCCAGTACCCGTGACTGGATTTTGATTGTAACCCTGGCCGCGATCTGGGGTTCCTCTTTCCTTTTCGGCAGGATCCTGATGCTGGAATGGCCACCCTTTACGGTAGTTTTTCTGCGCGTTGCTTTGGCAGCCATCACACTTTGGGCGTTTCTGGTCATGACCGGCCGCAAAATGCCAACCAACAGGCATTTGCTCTTCGGCATCCTGGTGATGGGGATCATAAACAATGTCATCCCTTTCTCACTGATCCTCATCGGGCAGCAGGAAATCGGTTCAAGCCTTGCCTCCGTCGTCAATGCCATGACACCTATTTGGACCCTGATCATCGCAAATGCCTTCACAACGGACGAAAAATTCACCTTCAACAAGATACTGGGCATCGTGTTTGGCTTTGTGGGCGTGGGCATTCTGATCGGGGGAGACTTATTCGAAGGCCTCGAAAAATCAGCCTGGGCGCAGGTTGCGGTTCTATTTGCCACAATTTCCTATGGCTTTGCCGGGGTTTGGGGCAAAAGGTTCAAGGATTATGACCCGATCGCCATCTCAACAGGCCAATTGACCGCGTCCAGTATCATCATGTTTCCATTGATTTTTTTACTTGAAGAACCGTTTTCATTGTCCTCACCGGACGCAGAAATGTGGGTTTCCATACTGGGTCTTGCAATCCTGTGTACTGCGATCGCCTACGTGCTGTTTTTCAAGATTTTAGCCAGTGCTGGCGCCACAAACGTTTCTCTGGTCACGTTTCTTGTACCCGTCACAGCAACAATATTAGGCATAATCTGGCTTGGAGAAAGCCTCACAACAAGCAATATCCTTGGCATGATTTGCATCCTGGTAGGCCTGTTAATCATCGATGGCAGAGTGCTCAGGATAGCAAAAATGTCCTGATTTTCGGCGCTATCCCCACTATTTTTGAAATAATTTTCTAATGAAATTCAAAATTTTCATCAACATTTCCAACCGCTTACCCTTTGGCCGTTAAGCACGTTAGACTTTAGTTGAAATACGGCCCTTGAATGTTCTTATTTTTATTATAACATTTTTACATGGGTGGATGACATTCATAGGAGAGTAACAATGGAGTTTGTACAGAAAGCAAATCTGGTCATTACAATCGCAGCGTTTATCTTCGTTTGTGCCATCGTACTGGGAGTAGCAGGATAGCACGAGCTTTCATGCGTACCCGTAACCCTCAGGTTACTAGGTTTTTGAGGCAAGCCAGAGACTCACGGTAAGTGCGTCTCTGGTTTGTTCACTTTGGGGCTTGAGATGTTTAACCTGGTCAAGCTCCAATCCCACTTCGTTTAGCCATTCTTTCATTTGCTCGTCGGAAAACCCGAGCCGTAAATGAGCATATTCCTCCCTGAGGAAATCAAGCTCATGGGGCGCGAAATCAACAATCAGCAGTCTGCCACCTGCCGCAAGAGCCTTTGCGGCCTCAGCGATGGCTATTTGGGGGTCTGTAAGGTAGTGCAAAACCTGATGAATGGTGATCAGATCATACGAATTTGCCTGAGTGGGCAAAATATACAAATCCCCCTGCCGGGTCTGAACCCGCGAGAGATTTACCGCATCCAGCCTGGATCTCGCCACAGCCAACATGTCTCGGCTTGCGTCAATGCCAACACCTTTTTCGTAAAGGCCTGAAAAGAGCTCCAAAATCCGGCCCGTACCAGTGCCCAGATCAAGCATGGCAGAGAATTTCTCGTTACCCACCATTTCGAGCATGGTTTTCTCAACTTGCTCCTCATCCACATGCAGCGAGCGGATCGTATCCCAGTCATTGGCGTTTTGGCTGAAATATTCCGCTGCCCGCATGGCCCGCTTGCGACGTACTGAATCCAGCCGCTCCCGGTCGCGGGTCAGATTGACGTCTTCCGGTGAACATTCAGCAAGAATTGCGTTCACAAGGCCGGACCCCACCCCATGATCAGCCAAACGGAAATAAGCCCACGCACCCTCCTGATGGCGCTCCAGAAGGCCTGCCTCCGTTAACAGCTTAAGATGTCTTGATATTCTTGGCTGGGATTGGCCCAAAATCTCGATTAGATCAGAAACCGTAAGATCAGCTTCTGACAACAGGGCTAGCAACCGCAAGCGCGTGGTTTCACCCGCAGCCCGCAGCAAATTCACTGATTGATCCAGAGATATTAAATTCTCGCTCACCAATGCTTAAAGCCCAAAATTCCCCCAAACATAAAGATATGCTTATATCTTTCGAGCAAATTATGCAATGAAACAGGCAATAAACGGTTAATGCAGGTCGCTGGCAGCAGCAGCATAACCTCCACCTGCCCCGTCCAGAAAGTGAAAATGAGAGTCAGAGGTGATGGACGGAACAAAGCAGGTCAAAACCGCCTGATCCTGCTCGCTGATGCCAAACCGCAGTTTGTTTTGCCCGCGGGCATCCTCCAAAAACACTCTCAAGCGCTCCAGTGTCTGGCTGTCCACGCATTGGGTCATGCGCAAACCGTCCTGGATTTTACGATAATCCGTATTGAGCCCGGTTTGCTTTCTGTAATGAACCGGATCGAACTCCCCCAGCTTCACCTTTGTCCGGTCCAAAATCCAGGCAATCAAAGTGATCAGATAAAGCGCAAACATGCTCATCCCGGTCGCTCTGGCTTCCAGTTGAAGCTTCTCCGGTGGCCATTTGAAGGTTGGTCCCGCACCACCGATGGGGTGACCTTCAGCAGCTTCCTCATTCATGATTTTGAGCACGTCCAACAAGACCGCCTCATCAACCTGATGATCCCCTTCCGCCGGTTCCACGATTAAAGAGATGATCTTGCCATCATCCTGCTTGATCGGCATCCAACGGCAGGAAAGCCCCGACAAATCCGGATGAGAACCATCTTCACTTGCAGCTATCCGGTAGTGACCATCTTTCATTTGCTGTTCTGCATATCCAATCCCGCCACCCACAAAGGCAAAATTCGTAATGGCATCGGAGACGCGCACCTGGGCGATATGAACCTCCGTCCCTTTGCCTACAATTTCGCTTAAAGGAACAAGTGCCGCTCTTAATTCCAGGCCCAGATCATCACGAACCCAGGAGATAGTCTGACCGAGCGCCTTGGCGACAGTCTCACCCAGTTCCGGTGCCACAACCACCGCTGCACCATCACCGCCGAAACTATAGGGCAAACACTGATGCCCTACCGCATTCATGATCGCGGTAATCATGGCGACACCGGCCATGTTCACTTCCTTGTACTTGCCTTCACCAATAGCCTTGCGTGATGAAACCACATCCGTGACTGCGATTAACCAGTCCTGTGGCAGCGGCACATAGTTTTCTTTCGGAAATGTATCCCGGAATTTTTCCAGAATTGGCAGTGATTGAACAAAACTGCATGTTGCATCAGGTTCAGAATTCGTATCCATTGTGTTGGTCCATTAAATCGGGATTGGACGAAACGACTATCACTTAAAGTAACGTAAAGATTCATTTGAAGGTTTCATGAAATCGATTGCAAGAGAAAAAGAAATCAAACGCCTATTGCGTGAACTTATACCCATGGTGCCAATGGAGGACTTTCTGGCCATCGAGGAAATCGCCAAAAGCGGTCACTTGAGGCACCTGCCCCCTTCCATTGCAGCCTGGCAGGCGACCACCAGCCGTGTTCGCCACGCACACACAGAATACGATGACATGATGGATGAAGGCTATGACAAAGACGCAGCCCTTCATTTTGTCCTTGAAGAAATGAACGAGAAATTATCCCAATGGGGATGTTCAAGACAGATTAGCAGCGAAGAAATTTGACAAAGTGTTTCCAGATTGGCACTGGCAAACCTGACGCTTGCCTTTATAGTTTCTAAAAAAACTTCCAACCAAAGGATCCCCCCATGAGCGCCCTCACCGATTTCAAGATTACTGACAAATGGCCCCCACAGCATCCAGACCGCATTCAGCTTTATTCCCTGCCTACACCGAACGGCATTAAAGCGTCTGCAATGCTCGAGGAAACAGGGCTCGCCTATGAGCCACATCTGGTGAGTTTCGCAACTGACGATCAGATGACCCCGGAATTCCTGTCACTCAATCCCAATAACAAGATCCCGGCAATCATCGATCCAAACGGTCCGGACGGCAAACCAATTGGTCTGTGGGAGTCCGGAGCAATACTGATCTATCTGGCGGACAAATCCGGCCAGCTCCTTTCAACAGAGCCCACACAAAGATATCAGACCCTTCAATGGTTGATGTTCCAGATGGGCGGTGCAGGACCGATCTTCGGACAGTTCGGCTTCTTCCACAAATTTGCCGGCAGTGAAATCGAGGACAAGCGCCCTTACGAGCGTTACCAGAACGAAACCAAACGTCTGCTAGCCGTGATGAATGGTCAACTTGAGAAAAGCGAATATATCTCCGGTGACGAATATACAATCGCTGACATAGCTCTGTGGCCATGGGTTCGCACACTGGGTGGCTTCTACGAAGCTTCCGAAGAACTTGAACTTGAAAAATTCGAAGCCGTAAATATCTGGTATAACAAGTGCATGGAACGACCTGCATCCGAGAAAGCGACCAATATACCAGCAAGGGATTAGAACAATGACACTGACCATCACAAGCTTGGCAGCAGGCATATTGGCACTTTGGTTTGTGGTACTCAGCGTCAGAGTGATCGGCCAACGTCGCAATGACAGTGTTTCACTTGGCATGGGTGACAGCAAAATGCTGGAGCGCCGTGTACGCGCCCATGGCAATTTGGCTGAATATGGACCATTTGGACTTATTTTACTTGGTCTTGCTGAAATTCAAGCTGCCAATGCCGTTGTTTTGGGTGTATTGGCCTTGCTGCTTGTGGGCGGAAGGCTTGCGCATGGGTTTGCCCTCAGTTTTACCGAGGGCAACGTTCCGTTTCGTGTGGGTGGCATGTTATCCACCTTCACTGCCATCATATGCCTGGCACTCTTGAATTTGTGGATCGTGGTGAGCTGAGAACTCAGCACGATCAAGCCAAACGTTTCAATTGACGGATAAAGCCGTGCAACCATATTCTCTTGGTCTAACCAGGAGAATTAGGACATGGCAACTGTCTACCGTGCAAACGATCCCCTCTTACAACCGTTTCAGCTGAAACATCTGACGTTGAAGAACCGTCTGATGTCCACCAGCCATGAACCCAATTACGGGGAAAGCGGTATGCCGACGGAACGCTATCGTCTTTACCACGTGGAAAAGGCGAAGGGCGGCATCGCCATGACAATGACGGCCGGATCAGCGGTTGTGTCGTCAGACAGTCCCGAAGCGTTTGGCAATCTGCATGCCTATAAGGATGAGATCATCCCGCACCTGAAAGCACTGGCGGACGAATGCCATGAGCACGATTGCGCGGTCATGATCCAGATTACCCATCTGGGTCGGCGAACAAACTGGAACAAGGGCGACTGGCTTCCGGTTATCGCCCCATCCATGGTCCGCGAACCAGCGCATAGGGCCTTCCCCAAAGTCATGGAAGATTGGGACATCGCCCGTGTGATCGATGACTATGCATCCGCAGCTCAACGCATGAAAGAAGCAGGCCTCGATGGCATTGAGATTGAGTGCTACGGCCATATGCCGGATGGTTTCTGGTCACCCCGCACCAATCATCGAGACGATGAATATGGTGGTTCACTGGAAAACCGCATGCGTTTCAGCATGCAGGTTCTCGATGAAATCAGAAAAGCCACGGGCGATGATTTTATCGTCGGCTGCAGAATGGTGGCTGATGAGGATGTGGAAGGCGGCATTTCCAAACAGGAAGGCATCGAAATCGCACACAAACTGATCGATAGCGGCAATGTGGATTTTCTGAACATCATCCGTGGCACAATTGATCACGATGCTCCGCTCTCAAAGATCATACCGGTCACAGGCACCCCCACTGCCCCGCATCTTGAATTTGCAGGAGAGGTCAGAGCCGCCACCAAGTTCCCGGTATTTCACGCCAATCGCATCAACGATGTGGCAACGGCCCGCCATGCCGTGGCCGAGGGAAAGCTAGACATGGTTGGAATGACACGCGCTCACATCGCCGACCCCCATATCGTCAACAAGATAGCCGCTGGCAATGAAGATGAAATCAGACCCTGTGTGGGTGCTACCTATTGCCTGGACCGGATTTATGAAGGCCATGGCGCCCTGTGCATTCACAACCCCTCCACATCGCGCGAAAGCACCATGCCGCATGTGATTGAAAAAAACTCAACACCCGGCAAAAAGGTTGTGGTGATAGGTGCTGGACCGGGCGGATTGGAAGCGGCCCGCGTTTGCGCTGAACGAGGTCACGAGGTCGCCCTGTTCGAAGCGGCACCATCAGCAGGTGGGCAAATCCGGCTGGCAGTACAGGCAAAGCGTCGAGCCGAAATCATCGGCATTGTGAACTGGCGCCTTTCCCAGCTTGAACAGCTGAACGTCAACGTTCAGTACAACAAGCTGGCTGAAAAAGACGACGTCTTGAACGAAAACCCGGACATTGTGGTGATTGCCACCGGCGGGCTTCCCTCCACGGGAGCAATCCGCAAAGGTGGGGAACTTGCCACATCAAGTTGGGACATCCTGTCAGGCGATGTGGCACCAGCCAATGATGTTTTGCTCTACGATGACAATGGTGCACACCCGGGCATGGCCGCAAGCGAAATGCTGATTGAGGCCGGCGGGCAGTTTGAAGTGGTCACGCCAGAACGCTTCTTTGCACCGGAAATCGGTGGTTTGAACCTGGTGCCCTATGTGCAGAAACTGCACGAGAACGGCGTGAACATAACCACCATGATGCGCATTGATGAACTCACCCGCGAGGGCAACAAGATCGCTGCCAAACTGGTTTCTCCCTATACCGAAGAACAATTTGCCACCCGCCTTGTGGATCAGGTGATTGTGGAATACGCCACACTGCCACTGGATGATCTGTATTTTGAACTCAAGGAGCTATCCACAAATCGTGGAGAAGTGGATTATGCCGCATTGAAGATGGGCAAAGCGCAAACAATCTCCACTAATCCCGATGGAGAATTCCAACTGTTCAGAATTGGCGATGCAGTCGCTTCACGAAATATCCATGCTGCAATCTATGATGCCTTGAGATTGTGCAAGGATTTCTAAACAAAAACCGCCCCAATAACACTTGGGACGGTGATTATTCGGAGCCCGAAATCTATGCCACTAGGAGCTGCCAGGCAAACACAAGAATACAAATCCAACCGGCAGAGAATATCATCGGACGCACAGGAAAGCGTGCCAGGCCGGAGATCATTCCGATAGCATGAACCACTCTCACCCAGAAAAACGCAACGACGCAGGTAGCGGTGATCGTATTTGAAACGCCCAGCTGATTTGCGATCAACACAAGGGCAGCCATTGGAAGAAACTGTTCGAGCAGATTAAGATGTGCCCGATGCGAACGGTGTACCCATTCAGGAACGGATTTTAAATCCCGTGGGTGGGTAAAATCAGCATTGATACTCTCGCTCGGATGCATACTTGATCCCACCACATAGGGGATCCACATGGCCGAAGCGAGCAAGGCGGTGAGAGTAAGAAAGAATAGCTCAGTGCTCATGACGCACCTCCGCTAAAGAGATTCTCGCCTGTTTCAAGCCAGGTTTTAAGACCGGAGGCCACCGAGGCCCATCCTGATCCAATCCCAGTATCCTTCTGCTCTTCGGGAATATTGAAATGCAGGATAGTCAGCTTGCACAAGGCACCCTGCTCTTCCAGCTCATAAACACATCGGGAATGCTTGGCACCGGGACCAAAGAAACCAGGCTCAAAGGTCATGTCCAGCCGTTTGCCAGGCTCTTCATCAAGAATTTCAAAAGCCAGAAACGAGTCCCCTTTCTGGTCAAGATATTCTGCTCGATCACCGTTTGAAAAACTGCCCGAGACGGCATTCGCGGCATAGTGATGTTTAACAATGGTTTCGGGATTAGTAAGAGCATCCCATACTCTTTCGACACTCGCCTTGATAAAGGTCTCGAGAACCAGGTCAGGTCTGTCTTTAGTTGTATCCACAGACATCGGATCATCTCCTTCAAGTTCGGTTTTGAGGTCCAGCACAAGGCGGGACATCGGTTTTTGCACCAGCGGGTCGATCCACCTGTCAATGACAGTCTGAAGCGGCACCGCATTCAGATAGTGGTACTTGAAGCGTCCGGACTTTCTCGTAACCACGAGGGAGGCTTCTTCCAAAATTTTGAGATGTTTCATGACGCCGAAGCGGCTCATGCCGAGTTTGCCCTCAAGCTCAGACAGGGTCTGGCCATCCTTCTCTCTCAACATGTCCAGAAGTTGCCTCCTGGTGTCATCACTCAATGCTTTGAAAATAGCATCCATGGTAAATGTTATATGTTACTATTTAGTAACGTGTCAATATGGTCACATATTATTATGCGTTACTCATAAATCCATTGATCCCAAATTCGTGCTGTGAATTCGTCACCTGCACGGATACTCCCCTCTCTTTCCACCCAGGCAACAAGGCCTCGTTTCATATTGGCGGCTTTCACAAAATCAAAAGCGGTTTGGGATTTCATGTGATCTTCCATCTCTTCGCCAAGTGCTTTGGAGATTTCCCCTCCGGCATATCGACAAGGTGCGTTGAAGCCATCAATACGCAGGGTAACCCCATGCTCGAACAAGATGAGCGTGCGCGGTGGCAGGTAGCTCAGATTTGGGATGCCTTCAAAGACAAGGTTAGCGCCAATCCAACCTGCATTGAGATGATCAATTGCCATTCCGTCTGCGATTGCAGCCAGTTCCTCTTCACTCAAAATGGATAGATGCCTTTCATTACGCATCTCCGTTCCCCGAGAATACCAAGGCTCTCGCGCACCGGAGTTACGCGTCAGGCCTTCATGATAATCACCCTTGATCCCGCCATAGCTAAGTTCAAGCGCTTCAACGGGCTCGGAAACAAAGTGATCTCCATTGGCTTTCAAGACTTGTGTCACTTTTCCGGTCAGCTTTTTGGCAGGTGTGATTTTCATCAGATCAAGCTCCTTTTGATTGCGGCTTCAGCCTATTCGCGGTTATCATGAAGCTCAATCAATTTAACCAGTAATTCAGAGATCATCATGTCCCAAAAGCCTATCGTTGCACTCAACATGCCTAAGTCAGAGGAACCACTCACAGAGCGCCAGGAAAAGTATCTGGATATCTGTGTTGAAAAGCTCGGATTCGTTCCCAATGTGCTACAGGCCTATGCCTGGCATTCAACGAAGTTTGACGCTTTTACCAATCTCTACAACGATCTGATGCTGGGAGATTCTGATCTTTCGAAACTTGAACGTGAAATGATCGCGGTTGTGGTTTCAAGTGCCAACCATTGCTATTATTGCCTGACCGCGCATGGTGCCGCCGTCAGACAAATTTCCGGTGACCCTAAACTCGGTGAGCAGATGGTCATGAATTACCGGACCGCAGAACTGGAACCCAAGCAGCGTGCCATGCTCGATTTTGCCTGGAAACTGACCAAAGACCCGATTGAAATTGATGAGCCGGATAGACAGGCTTTACGCGATGCCGGCTGGAGTGACCGGGCAATTTGGGACATTGCTGCCGTTGCTTCATTCTATAACATGTCAAACCGGATGAGCGCTGCCACAGACAAACAACCTAATGATGAGTATCACTCCATGGCGCGATGACGTGAAGTGGCAGTCTTCCTATCTGGAATTCAGTGCATCTATCTCGGCCTGAACAGCCGCACGTCTGTCTTTGTTGCCGGGGTGTGTGGATATCCAGCTTGAATTGTCTTTTTCCGGATCAATTCCGTATTCTTCCAGCAACCGGTCAAGCAAATCGACAAAGGCAATCGGATCACGACCAGCCTTGTGCATGATCCTGACACTTTCAATGTCTGCATGTATTTCAAACTCTCTGGAATAGGAAAGCGTGTCCAGAAGTGCAGCCTGTGCCACCACCTCTTCAATCAACTGACTGCTATCCCCCACAATCACAGAAGCCATAAACGCTATTCCAAGTGCGCGATAAATCTGCCGCAGGGAGTGGCGTTCTGTGACATGCCCTATTTCATGGGCCATCACCCCGGCGAGTTCATCATCGTTCTTGGCAAGTGCCACAAGTTGATCGGTAAGGATAATCGTACCGCCTGGCAGAGCAACCGCATTTGCCCCTAACCGTCCCCCGTCCCGAAACAACATTTTCAAAGGCGGACTGGTATGTTCCGAAGCAATCACCAACTCGTCAAATATTGCCGAAAGTTCTGCCTTGCGCGTTTCACCCAGAGTAGATGGTTCAAACAAGACCGTATCGACCGTTTCAAGTGCACTGTCATCAATCAGCAAAATAACGGGAGTTGGTGTGACACTGGCAGCCAGATTTGCAACTGCGGGAAGTCCGTATCGGAATAATCCGACCAATGCCAACACGGTCAAGACCACTGCGATTAGCGCGAACCTGAAAGACCCTTCCATGATAGCAAGTCTGGAGAAGAAGCCCTTGCCCGCGTCAAACATCTCATCGACGGCATCATTGTCATTGCATTCAAAAACACTGCCATCCTGAAAGTAAATCTTTCGCGGCAGGTTCCCCAACCGGTCACCCAGGCTGGAAAACTCTACCGGAATTTTCTCGCGGGTTTCCAGTAATTGAACCGAATAGGTATTGGCGATCGTCACCAATTCCGCGTCATCGCTTTTCGATATACCTGCAGGGAAGTACCTACCCTCAAGCTTACTTATCGAAGTAGTGTCCAATTTCTACAATCCAAGCTCAATGCCTTCGATATCGAGATATTCCGCAGCTGCCACATTACCTTCTGGATTTTGCTGCGAGATGAAGTTCTCCAGGTCACCAGAAACATTCATGGATGAATGATCCGTCAGATAACGCCATGTCCGAACAGCGGCCCAGGCACTCATCAAACCAATCGACAGTACGGTTACGATCAAATTCGTAATGATTAGCCACGCATAACCAAATCGGGGAACTTCCGATTCCAGGCTGTGACCTCCCTCTAACTCAGTCGCGTTAAACGAGATGTTTCTAACACCGGCTGAATACGCCAAAAAAGAGGCAATAAGTAGGACATAAAATAAGACTCCGCCCACAACCAAAAGCGGGTTTTCTGGGTTGTAAGGAGGATTTAAAGTTTGCGATACACCGTATCCGACTATGGCCAGAGCGATGAATGCCGGAGCGATGGATGTAAAGAAGTTTCCAAACAAAGCACCCAGAGGAGGATCTGTTGTAAATCGTGCATTTCCAAAACTAGTTCCACTGCCGATATAGGCTGATGACTTTTTGGAAATATATGGAACGAAAAGAACCTGAAGCAGTACGTATAAGATGGACAAGCCGGAAACAATGGTGATGTTCGTAGCTGACAAGTTATCGGTGAAGGCACCTGAAAAATACATTGCAGCACCCAGTCCCAAAGCAATAATAACCGGTAAAAGCGGGAGCACAACAAACACGTAAAATGCCCGTCCATAGCTGCCATCAAAACTGAAACGCACATTCCGGTAGCTGGTCATTCGGGCGTTGAAAGCAATCGCTTTGTTGATCAGCCAGGGAAATGCCAGGAAATAAGGGATAAGAAGCGCCAGCGCTATGAATGGAGCAACCTCGGCCAATATGTTGAAGATCACAAGAACGACCACCACAATGATGCGTCCGATCAAAATCTGGATCGGCTTGGCATGATATTCAAAGTTATGCCCATCAAGCCATGTGTTCCCGTAAAAATAGCGTAGCCGTCGCACCTTCGCCCAAGCCGTATATATACCAAGCGTGACAATGCTAAGGAGCAAATTAACGATCCAAATTCCAAAGTATTCGCTGGCAGATCCTTTGAAAGAAAAGCTCTTGCTTTCGGTGCGTCCAAGTTTTCCAAAGGTAGTTTGCGTATTTGCGGATGCCATAATACATCCCCCCGTGACTAAAAGAATAAATTATCACTCAAACTGACTAATGGTTACTGATTCACTGTCTTAAGTCTATATCGTTCTGCGTAATCGTGTATGTGGCTGTGAATACAATTTCATCCCCGGGTGCCAGAACATCCCAGACCCCGTCAGATGCAGCATCGGTAGAATCTCCAGCAGGAACAGTGTCCACATCCAGTGTTTCATTGGCGGGAACAGGAGCAGGACCAAGCCCGTCATGGGCGTCGCTCAAACTCACATTGTTTATTATCTGGTCACCATCATTTATGACACGGTAGGTGTAAGTGATCACCTGCCCCACCGCCACATTCGTCGTGTCATCAGCGGTTTTGATCACCTGAAGCGAAGGCGTACCGTCAATCACAGTGATCGCGATATTGTCCGTATCGGTAGCGCCACCACCGCTTGCGGTGAACACCAGCGTTTCGGCCCCGTCAAAAGCCAGATTTGGGGTGTATACAAGCCCGTCTATCGCTGTGTTGATTTGGGCTGGCGTACCGGTAAACGTCACCGTAGCGGTTCCATCAGCACCTCCGGTTATGGTGACAGACCCTGGAGAACCGAGATTGATGATGCCGTTTGAAACACTCAGCGTAACGGTGATGGTGGCCGATGTGTTTGTGGCGGTTTGCGGTGCATTTACACCAGACAAGGTCAGCGAGTTGTTTTCAAGCGTGCTTTGAGCACCCGGTGATTGGGTGACTTCCTGAAACTCGATATCATCCCAAACGGCAATACCCGGTCCAAATCCGGAATCCGTTGTCTGCACGCCAAAACCGATAGTCCGCGAGCCACCCAGCAAGACAGTTTCACCGGAAAGCGGCGTCGTCACCTGATTGGCGTTGTTTACCGCTGGCAATCCGGCAACAAGACTGCCATCCAGCGCTATCCGGAAACTCGTCCCGTCAATCACAGCGATTGGAAAGTCAAAATCTGTGATGTCAGTGGAGGTGTAACTGACCAGAGTATAGGTCAAGAACCCCGGATCCGGGGCAATGAAGGTTTGAGAAGCAAATGTCTGAAGATTAGGCCCCGTTGTCGTTGGACCGATATCATTGCTGGTGGATGTGAGATTTCCGCCTGTGAACACATTGCTGTCAGTTGTGCCGGGCGATACATCTGTCCAGCCGGTTGCCCCGGCACTAAAATCACCATTGACCACTTGCGCTTTCGATAGACCCACCGAAAGTGTCAACAAGATTACAGTGACAATAGTCTTTAATACAAACCGCTGCTTCAAAACAAAAAGCCTCGTACTAACGCCCGCAGACGATCATACAATTAGCGCACGGTTAACGCTACATTCCGTAAGGGAATTTTTTTAAATTCTGATTGAAGCACTAAAGCGGAATTACCAGCTTCTGGCGACACCGTCCCAATCTATGAAACTGCCCGTCTGGTCAAGCGTCAGATTTTCTGCAACCGACAGAATACCCGCCGCGCTTTCAACCGGTGTGATGTCCGCTGCAGAGCCACCCATATCTGTCTGGACCCAGCCAGGATGCATCGCCACGACACTAACTCCCTCACCACGCAAATCAGTGGCAAGCCCTTGTGTTACCTTGTTTAATGCCGCCTTCGACGCCCGATATGCTATGCGATCAGAAGTGGCAAATTCCATGCGTCCCATCTTGGAAGATATGTTGACGATACGTGGATTTTCACTCTCCTTAAGCAGGGGAAGAAAGACCTGAGTAACATGCAGTGGCGCCAGTACATTCACTGCCATTGTGGTTGCAAAACCATCAAAATCCATTTGGGTTGTGGACTGTTCAGCAGGGCCAATAATGCCCGCATTGTTTATCAAGATATCCACAGGAGAATGAAACGCGTTCGCCACTTTCTCAACCGCAGGATGATCTGTCACATCAAAATTAAGAACAGCCATCTGGGGTAATTTTTGCGCGAGTTCACGCTGCGCCTCAACGGTTCTGACCGAACCCACAACCTTCCAACCCTTTTCCAAAGACTGACGTGCCAGTTCAAAGCCAATTCCACGTCCTGCTCCGGTAATCAGTATGGTTGTCATTGTTCCTGTTTCAATTCCCCGACTGTGTATCCCAAATGCGGTTTCGTAATGAATGGCGCTTGGGTTTTTCCTTCCAGACCCAACACATCGCCTTCCAGCACGATCTGGTCCTGAAGCCACAATATTTCACCACCACGGCCACATGTCCATACATCGCCGACCACATTTGTGAGCGGCTTCAACTCGGACGCCGGGTATCTGAAACAAACGAAATCACTCGGGGTGTTGGTGTCTGCATCATCGCCTGCTGCATAGACTTCATTTTCATTGGTAATTTTCCACTCACCTTTCACGATTTGTGGAATACCGGGATACCATAGATAATTGGTTCCATCGGGCGCGTTGAACGAAGCCTGGGTACCATGTTCCGGCGAGTATGAAATCGTCGTCGAATTGGTAAGGCGCTTACGAAGTTCCTCTTCGGGTAAAGGCGTACCCAGGACCTTGCGCCAGTTATGGTCCATGCATTTTCCGACTATATCGAAGGAGTCCAGTTCAGGATGCAGAGCCTTGCAGTTCAGGTCAATTTGCGGAACCGAAGAGAAAGCCCCCACCCGATATTCTTCCGACGCCTGGTAGATGTTGTTGGAAGTTTCCACTGCATGAGTATTGCTCACGGCAATCGAAGCGCCTGCGGCAACAAGAGCCGCAATAGCCGGTTTCCAGCTTCTTTTCATTTCAAACCCCTTACGCAATAAGTTGGCTTGAAATAACCCAAAAAGATTAAAAAAAGTGAAAACCTGATGCTAAATCATTACGTTTCCATGCTGCGTCTCAGTTTCATCGCAGAAAGGGTCTCGTCCAGTTCCACATCATCATAAGTAAGGACGGTATCCATCTTCACATCACGCTTCATGCGCGCTTCTCCGGTAAGCCCCAAAGGCAGCATCTTCCCTTGAAGGGAAGACGTCGATGGCCGCAATTGTCCTGCAACCGTGTAACCGCCCTCCCCGTCGAGAATTTCTCCAGCGGCCAAATCACGCTTGGCAACGGCAACCACATCGCCACGGAACTCCTGCGCCACACCGGTTGCCTCTCCCCGCAAAGCCACACTGGCAACTGACATGCCCAACTCCAGACCAATCAAATGCCATTGCTTATAGAGACACATGAAACGACCTGTGTCGTCCGTTTTCACCTTGTATTCTTCAAGGCACTTCTTTTGATATTCAGTCTCCGCTTCAACCACCACAAACACACCCATGCGTATGTTGTGATTGTATTCCGTTCCGTCTGGCTTGAGACCATTGACCACTTCCACCATGCCTGAGTGTTCAAGTGATCCACCCTGATTATGCGGCCGCATGAGTGAAGGAATATCGTCAATAGAACCAAGAGGATACGTCAAGCCATTGGACGGCACATCCAAGCCGCAGGCATTGGCAATTGCCGCACTTTCAATGGCAGGCTTGGTCCCATCCAGAAACGAGTTGAACATCTTCGGGTTCATGCGCCCGCGTTCTGCCACATCGCGGGGAACACCCCAGTGATCCCAGATTGTGTCAGGCGTTGAAAACCTGAACTCTGGCTTCCATTTATGTCCCCGTCCTGCAGCTGCAACCTTAAAACCGCAAGTCCTCGCCCAATCCACAAGGTCACACGTCATGGCGGGTTGATCACCAAAGGCCATGGAATAGATAACACCGGCAGATTTAGCTTCCCGCGCAACGGCCAATCCGGCAAATGAGTCCAACTCAACCGTGGCACTCACCACATGCTTCCCATTGGCAAACGCAGCCAGGATATGGTCCGCAGCAACCACTGGATTGCCAGTCGCTTCCACGATGATGTCAATGGCCGGATGCTGAACAACAGCCTCATAGGAGTCGCATACGAACGTAGTCCCATTAGTAGCGGCTGAATCGAGTGAATTGGCTGAATACTGTTCCTCGCTCCAATGCACATTGGCGAGGTTTGATTTGGCCTGTTCCACATTCAGATCAGCAATCCCCACAATATGGATTGCCGGGATCCGAATTGCCTGCGACAGAAACATGGACCCGAACTTACCCGCTCCAATCACTCCCACCCGGATGGGATTATTGGCGGACTGGCGGGAAAGGAGCATGGAATAAAGGGACATGGTTTACTTCCTGTTGAGACTGACAGTTATTCGGGACAAACTACTGTTTTTCAACAAAAAGACAAACTGATCCTTCAAGAGGACCGCGCAAGCAGTACTAGCGCATCGCCTACTAACGCGTCAGGCGCTTGTAAGTCACCCGTTTCGGATTAACCGCGTCAGGTCCAAGACGTCGTATCTTGTCCTGCTCGTAATCCTCAAAGTTACCCTCAAACCACTCCACATGGCTGTCGCCTTCAAAGGCCAGGATATGCGTTGCCAGACGGTCAAGGAACATCCGGTCGTGGCTGATGATCACAGCGCATCCTGCAAAGGCTTCGAGCGCATCTTCAAGAGCAGCCAGAGTTTCCGTATCAAGGTCGTTGGTCGGTTCGTCGAGCAGGATAACATTGCCACCGGATTTCAGCATCTTCGCCAAATGCACCCGGTTACGTTGACCGCCTGAAAGCGTACCAACCTTTTGCTGCTGATCCCCGCCTTTAAAGTTGAAGCTTGAGCAATAAGCGCGGGAATTGACCTCGTGCTTACCCAGTTTGATGATGTCATTACCTTCAGAAATTTCTTCCCAGACGGTCTTGTCACCATTAAGCGCATCACGGCTCTGATCCACATAACCAAGGTCGACAGTATCGCCAACCCGAATGGTCCCGTCATCGGGTTCTTCCTGACCTGTAATCATCTTGAACAGTGTGGATTTACCTGCACCGTTGGGCCCGATAACGCCCACAATACCGCCGGGAGGCAATTTGAACTCCAGATCATCAATGAGGAGTTTATCGCCATAGCCCTTGCTCAAATCATCGGCTTCGATCACCACGTCACCCAGGCGTTCACCCACAGGAATAACAATCTGGGCATTTTGTGGTGTTCTGTCGTTCGCTGCCTTGACCAATTCGTCATAGGCTTTGATCCGTGCCTTGGATTTTGCCTGACGCGCCTTTGGTGAAGATGCAATCCACTGGCTTTCTGAAGCAATAGCGCGCTGGCGAGCGGCTTCTTCCCGTCCCTCTTGAGCCATCCGTTTCGATTTCGCATCAAGATAGGCAGAATAATTGCCTTCGTACGGAATACCGCGGCCACGATCGAGTTCGAGGATCCATCCGGTCACATTATCCAGGAAATAGCGATCGTGCGTAATCATTAACACTGAACCTGGATATTCACGAAGATGCTTCTCAAGCCAGGCAATGGTTTCAGCGTCAAGGTGGTTGGTTGGTTCGTCAAGAAGCAGCAGGTCCGGCTGAGACAACAAAAGCTGGCAAAGAGCTACGCGGCGAATTTCACCACCGGAAAGGTTTTCAACGCTTGAATCTCCAGGCGGACAACGAAGAGCCTCCATCGCCATCTCCACCTGACTGTCCAGATCCCAAAGGTTCTGCGCATCGATCTGATCCTGAAGCTGCGCCCCCTCTTCAGCGGTTTCATCAGAATAATTCATCATCAGTTCGTTGTACCGGTCGAGGATGGCCTTCTTGTCAGCCACACCTTCCATGACGTTTTCAGCAACGGTCTTGGATTTGTCGAGCTGCGGCTCCTGCGGCAGATATCCACAGCTTGCCCCTTCAGCGAGCCAGGCCTCACCTGTAAATTCCTTATCAAGACCCGCCATAATGCGCAGAACAGTGGATTTACCGGCACCGTTCGGCCCAAGTATTCCGATTTTCGCATCCGGATAGAATGAAAGATGTATATCCTCCAGAACTTTCTTAGAGCCATAACTCTTGGAAAGACCAGACATGTGGTAAATAAACTGGCGGGCCATTTGGCATTACTCCATTCTTGGGATAGGGAACACGAACCGGCCTTCGATTTACGCCTTGAACATTGAAAATTCAAGCGTAGTATTTGCGAAAGACATTTTGGGGGGAATAATGCGCGGGTCTATCATCACTATCATCGGTGCCACACTACTGGCAGCAGGCGCTGTAGGCCTTTATAACGCCTATTCCAGCGAAGAACCCCTGTCAGCTGCCATTTCCTGGGGTGGCTTAATTCTCGGCGCGATTATCACCATGTTGGGGCTTACCAAACGCGGTGATACCGAACCACCTGCTCCCGCCGTCGAAAAGCCTGTTGATCCCCTGAAAGAGATGGAACCGTCAAATGGTGATCAGGCTCAGGTGGAAATTCGAGCGCTTGTTCAGTCCATGGGGGTGGTGGCAGTCGCAGACAAACGCATCCGCGACCAGGAAATCGCCGTGATTTCTAGCATTCACGAACAAATGCTCGGCGTATCCATATCCGAGTTGGAAGTACGTGAAATTCTATCAGAATTCGGTCCCGAATTCGATATTAAGGAACGCCTCTCCAGAAACCGCAGCAAAATCGGCCCTACCATGAAACGCGTCATAATTCAGTCATGCCACCTGGTCATGGTCAGTGATCTGGAGATCGTACATCAGGAAGAAAACCGCATTCAGGAAATCGGATCCGCTCTCGGGTTTTCGGAAAATGAAATAGAAGACATAATCGCTTCAGCTGGTGTGTGAAGCTTCAATCGGCTGCAAAATTGAGGCAGCGAAATACTAAAGTTGTAGTTTAAGAAAATCTGTTAGTGAATTGAAATGTCGAACATCTCTGAAAGCATATATACCAGCTCCACTGGAGCACAGTTAAAGCTTTACGCAACGATATCCGTGCCCAATGCAAAAGGTGTTGTTCAGATCGCTCATGGTATGTGTGAACATGCCAGACGATACAAAAGGTTCATGAACCATCTGGCAGACAACGGATATCACGCTTACGCGCATGACCATCGCGGTCATGGTGAAACCAAGGCTGAAGGCTCCTTTCAGGGCAGTTTTGCCGAGAAGGATGGATGGAGCAAAGTGCTGGCTGACATGGATTCCATCAACGATCACATCAAGTCTTTGCACAACAAGCTACCGATTATCGCATTCGGTCATTCCATGGGATCAAGCTGCACCGGAGCATATGTGCTCAACCATCCTCACAAGGTTGATGGCGTTGCCATGTGGAATGGCTCCATGACAGGCTTCTTGCCTAATTTGTTGGTGCAATTGCTCAAGGTCGAGCGCATGTTCAAAGGTTCCGATGTGGCGAGCACTGTTGCCGATGGGTTGACGTTCCAAGCCTGGAACAAGGCTTTCAAACCCAACCGAACAGAATCTGACTGGTTGTCTTCAGATGAGGCGGAAGTGGATAAATATGTGGCAGATCCTGATTGTGGATTTCCCGCCACGATCGGCATGTGGATTGATCTATTGACCGGCATGCGGGATCTGGCAAGTGAGGACAAAGTCGCAAAACTGAAGCCCGAACTGCCGTTTCATATCCTTGCAGGCAAACTGGACCCCTGCTCAACGCATGGCAAAGCCGCAGACCAGATGGCTGAAAGATTACGGAAATCAGGTCTGACGGACATCACCAGCATCGTCGTACCAGATGCCCGTCACGAGACGCTCAACGAAACCAACCGCCAACAACACATGAATGACTTCGTCAGTTGGCTGGATGAACGCTTCTCAAAGTAGTTATTCAGCCTTGATTGCGGGATCGTTGATCTCACGCATCTGGCGTCTCTGTAATTTCTTCTGATACTGGGTCTGCACCACATCCACCAAGATCAGTACCACCAGCACGAAATAGAAGGTGGACTTGGACATCGCTTCAACCGGTTGGTCCATAAGCTTGATGTGAGCAAGATGCCCGCCTTCCGATACCAGCAAAATGCCAACGATGAATAGAATAAAGAGGCCCAGCACCTCATACATTCTGTTCTTCTTCAGGAATTCTGCCACACGGTCCGCCATGATAATCATCAGCGCGCCGGAAATGACGATTGCAATCGCCATAACTGCGAACACATCAGTAAGAGCAATAGCTGACAGAATGGAATCGAAAGAGAAAACAAGGTTCATGAGAATAATGGAAAACACCACACTTCCAACGGATTTGTAGCCCGCCTCACTGCTGTCTCCTTCCAGTTGATGAACCGACAACATATGCATGATTTCCTTAACGGCCGTGTACATAATGAAGCCACCACCGAAAAGAACTATTAACGAATGACCTGAGAAATCGCCTTCCACAAATCCCTTATATTCCAGTTTAAACAGTGAATCCTGGAACAATCCGATGGCTTCGATCACCACAAACAGCAGAATGATCCGCAAAACGATCGCCATTCCGATCCCCATCTGTCTCACGCGACGCTGACTTTCAGCCGGAGCCTTTTTGGACTCGATTGCCACATACAAAAGATTGTCAAAACCAAGCACAGCCTGAAGCAAAACAAGCATTAACAACGTCAGAAAATTGTCGATTGTAAACAATTCCAGCATGAAAAATTCCCATCACGTTACGTAAGAAAAACTCCGCATTTCAGTATTTGCACGAAGTCATGGTTACCCACAAGTTTAAAAATTATTCAAATACCAGCTTTCTGAAAGGGTTTGTTTACCACATGAGCCAAAACACCGTAATATATAAAGAAATATGCCTCTGAGACCCAAACGGTTAACAAATTCATTAAATCCCCTGAGCTATTGTCGGCAAAAATAAAATAATGAGAAAACTGTGCAGGGGAATCTCAAGTGACCGCGAAACTAATGATTATGGCTGGGCTTGCTGTCGCCTTCGGTGCGACAAGTTATGTCGGCGGAAACTACTATCTTGAAAGTCAGGCAGATGCGTTAACACAAGCGCGTCTCAACGAATTGGAAAGCAACCGTACTGTTGTACAGGAGGTCGAGCTTGCCAAGGTTGTTGTAGCCAACGAAGAACTCAAGTTCGGACAACTTCTGGAGCCGGGCATGCTGAAGGTCATCGACTGGCCACAGAATGCTTATCCTGAAGGCGCGTTTTCCTCTGTTGAAGAAATGTTGAAAGATGGCGGTCGCCGTGTCCTGGACGGAATGTCCGTGGGTGAGCCTATTTTGCTCGGTAAGGTTAGCGGAAACGGAGCAAACGGCGGCTTGGCCGGCGTGATTGCTGAGGGCATGCGTGCGGTAACTATTCCCGTCGACACGATTAACGGCGTGGGTGGCTTCATTCTGCCAGGTGACCGGGTCGACATCATATTAACACGCGAACAGCGTGTTGAACTTGCCAATGAGAGATCAAGAACCGAAACAGCATCAAAGATTATTCTCGAAAACGTTAAGGTTCTCAGTGTGGACCAGGAAGCTGGTGACCGTTCAAACACAGCGGTTCTTGCAAATTCCGTAACACTGGAAACAGATGCCAAGGGTGCCCAACGCATTGCGCTGGCACTTAACATTGGTTCGCTTTCATTACTATTGCGTAGCGCTGGCGATACAAGCAGCGCTGATGCGGGAGGTGTAAACGCCTCAAACATCGACGGCGACGACACAGACAGCTTCTTAAGTTTTGAAGAAGAAAAACCAACAACAACTTCTGTAACTGTAATTGCCGGTAGAGCAATCACAAACTACGTGGTCGACATCGAAAACGTAGAAAATCAGCCTGTTAGAGCTGACGGGGCTGCTGGACGCGTAATTTCCTCGAAGCCTAACCCTGCATTCGTGCCACCAGAAGCCGAGCCGGGTGAAGACGAAAAAGTTGAGGAAAAAGTTAGCGAGTAAGCGACAGCATAACAATCGTAAACAATTGCAACTTGTTTACCGGATTGGGGGAAAGAATGATTAAAACTGCAAATAAAACGAAGTCGGCCATCGGGTCCGCATTGTTTGCACTGGGCCTGTTTGCAGCTGCCGGTGCAATTCAATTGCCAGCGACACAACCTGCCATGGCCGAAAGCGGTGTCATTCACCTGACATCCTCTTCACAGGCTAAGCTCGTGAAAGTGGTTCGCGCTAAACCCAAGACAATCCGGATGGACCGTTCATTCAGTGAGATTGTTGTGGGTGACCCTTCCGTTGCCACAGTAAGCCCTCTTACGGACAGATCCTTTTATGTGATTGGCTCAAAGCCGGGCACAACAGGCATCGCTATCTATGACCAGGAAAACAATATTGTTGGAGTGATGGACATTGAGGTGCGTGCAAATACAAAAGAGTTGAATACGACACTTAAACAGGCACTACCCGGATCAAATGTAAAAGCCACCAGTGCGAGAGGTGGTATCGTATTGAAAGGTAAAGCAAAAAGCGCAGTTGCAGCAGCTCGCGCTCGTGAAATTGCAAGCAAGTTTGACAAAAACCTGGTTGATACAGTTGAGGTAAAAGGTTCTCAGCAGGTCCAGTTACAGGTTCGCTTTATCGAAGCACAGCGTGCGAAAAACAAAGAACTGGGAATAACAGTGCGTGGCTCCCGCGTAACCGGTTCTAGTGTCTCTCAGGCTTCAGGCGGCGCACCCTTCCCTGGCGGAGGTTTGTTGCCGGGCCTTCTATCTGGTGCAGTTCCTTTCGGTGATTTCTTCACTTCTATCATAGAAGGTGGCACATCCGTTGACGTGGCCATTCGTGCACTTGAAGACAAAGGTATAGCAAGACGCTTGGCTGAACCAAATCTGGTTGCTCTCTCTGGCGATACGGCAAGTTTCCTTGCTGGTGGTGAATTCCCTATTCCGATCGCTGGTGGAGATGGCGAAATTACAGTTACTTTCAAACAATTCGGTGTTGGCCTTCAATTCACACCCACTGTCCTGGAAAATGGTCTCATTAACCTGAAACTTGCTCCGGAAGTCAGTGATATTGACAATGCTAATGCTGTAACACTTGCGGGAGGCATTTCTGTTCCGGCGGTTACGGTAAGACGTGCTGAAACAACTTTAGAACTGAGAGATGGGCAAAGCTTTGTTCTGGCTGGTCTTCTTCAGTCGAATTCATCATTCAACAAGGCACAGTTGCCATGGCTTGCCGATGTACCAATTCTGGGCGCCCTTTTTCGCAGCACAAGCTTTCAGAAAAACGAAACTGATCTGGTGATCGTCGTGACACCACGACTCGTCAAGCCTGTCAGACCAGGCGATGAGCTTGCGACCCCACTTGATAGCACAGTTCCACCAACCGAAGGCGAACTGTTTGCCAACGGAACACTCGAGGTAAGCAAGGCTCGTCTTCGCCAACTGGCAGACTCAGAAGAAGGCGTTCTGAGAAGCGGCCACGTGATCGATTTGGAGTAAAAAATGAACAATATCATGAACTTAAAGATTGCAGCTGCTTTATTCACAGCCCTTCTGGCTGGATGTCAGAGTTACCAATACACTTCAGAGCGCAGTGATACGGTTTCTGATTTTGTTGGCGATGCTCAAGCGATCAACAACGCAAAAATGGCTGAGGATCCGTGGAAGAGACAATCTGAAAACACTCAGATTAACGGTGATAGCAAGCGTCTTGGAAATGCTGTTGAGAGTTACAGAAAAGGCGAAACAAAAAGTCCGAAAGGTCTGGGCTCACAACTCGGCAACTAACGTTAGAACGCAATTATTTGCATCCGGTTATTCCGGTAGGGGAAAAAGAAATGTCTGATGAAGAAAAAGGCGGTTTGATCAACACACTGGTTCTGATTTCCACGGACCACCAGTTGATTAATTTGGCAAAAAGCGCGCTGCCGAACACTGATAAGCAGCAAATGCAGATCATTCAGCAGCCGCTCTCCCAGGTACTGTCAAACGTACGGGACATCAATGCCCATGCTTTCATAATCGACATTGACGCAAGTGCTGTTGAAGATTTCGAGAACCTTCAAAAGATCAAGCGTATGATCAGCGCGAACGTGCCGATCATCGTTATCTCTGAAAATTTCAGCCCTGCTGCAGCAAGAATCCTGATCCAGCTCAAGGTAGCAGACTTCCTTGTGAAGCCGGTTCAGACATCTGATTTGGTTCGCTCTTGCAATAACGCATTGAAAGTAAACGGAGAAGAGAGCTCTGTTGAACCTCAGTTCATGTCTTTCATGCCCGCTTCCGGCGGTGTTGGCACCACGGCTCTGGCAATTGAAACAGCTTCAATCTTGAACTCCCACGGACAGAAACTGGGCCGCACGACCTGTATCGTGGACCTTAACTTCCAGCATGGTTCCTGTGCGGAGTACCTCGATATCGAACCACGTTTTGATATCTCCGAGATCGAAAACGCACCAGAGCGCCTGGACCGCCAGCTGCTTGATGTGATGTTGTCCAAACATGACAGTGGTCTGTCTGTAATCAGCGCACCGAACCAGCCTACGGAAATGCGTTCATTTAAAGGTGCTCTTGTGGTGCGTTTGCTTGATCTGGTGTCCGCCTACTTCGACAATGTTGTAATCGACCTGCCGCGTACTTGGTTCCCTTGGACAGAAACTGTTCTGACTGGCTCAGATAAGGTTTTCGTCGTGGCCGACATGACCGTTCCATCCATTCGCCATTCGCACAGACTGGTGACAGCGATTGAAGAGCGTATCGGCAAACAGGTTTCACCAAAAGTCATTGTTAACCGGATGGATTTCCGCAAAAATGCCACCGGTCTTAACGCTTCAGATGTGGAGGGCGCCCTGGGAGAGCATTTCGGTGGCGGGATTCCAAACAATTATCGTCTTGTTCGTGATGCGGTGGACCGCGGCGTTACGCTTCGTGAAATCGAAGCAGACAATAACGTGACACAAGCACTTTCCGAACTCGTGCTTGCCGGAGAGGCAGACGAAGAGGAAATCAAGAAAAAGAAAAATGGATTGCTCTCTATAGGGCGGAATTTCCTGAAACGGAAAGCAGGATAAGGACGCGCTTGGTATGAAGAACCGTTTTTCCGCACTTCAGAACTTCGAAGACGATATGGACTTCGCTCCGGTGGACGCTCCATCGGAAAGTCAGTCTGCAGCACCTGAGGTTGATGCCTCCCCTGCTCCGCTTTCACCCAGCGAGATTCCTGAGGAAGTCAAAAACAAGAAGCCCGTTTCAGTTCATGAACTGGAATCAGAAGAGGTCACACCCGCAAAGCAGAAAATTCTGGATGCAAAAATCAAGTTGCACACCAAGATGCTGGACGAGTTCAACCTTGTTGCACTTGAACAACTCCCCCGCGATCAGCTTGTAAAGGAAATCCATACTTTCGTTTCTGACTATGTGGCGAAAGAACGTCTAGCTCTGAACAATGCGGAACTTGAAGAATTCGTTGGCACTGTTGTGGACGAAATGACCGGCCTTGGACCACTCGAACCGCTTATGCGCAATGAAGACATTTCTGATATTCTTATAAACGGTCCGAACAACTGTTTCGCCGAGATCAAGGGCGTCTTGCAGCCGATTACTATTCCTTTCAAGGATGAAGCACATCTGGTTCGAATTATTGGCAAGATCGTCGCAAATGTGGGCCGCCGCATCGATGAATCCAATCCCATGTGTGATGCCCGCATGCCGGACGGTTCCCGCTTTAACGCCGCGATCCGCCCTATTGCAATCGACGGACCCCTGGTTTCCATCCGGAAATTCAAGGAAGACAAGTTAACACTCGACAAACTGGTTGGTTTTAATGCTCTTGCCCCGCAAATGGCTGAAGTTATGCAGCATGCGGTTTCTGCAAGGAAAACTACCATTATTTCGGGCGGTACAGGTACTGGTAAGACGACAATGCTGAATGCGCTGTCCGCATTTATCAACCCTAAGGAACGGGTCCTGACCATCGAGGATGCTGCGGAATTGACCCTGCAAATCCCTCATGTGGGCAGAATGGAAACCAGACCGCCAAACAACGAAGGCATCGGTGAAATCAAGCAGCGTGATCTCGTAAAGAACGCCCTGCGTATGCGCCCTGACCGCGTCATTCTAGGTGAGGTTCGTGGTGAAGAGTGTTTCGACATGCTTCAGGCGATGAATACGGGTCACGAAGGCTCAATGGCCACAATCCACTCCAATACTTGCCGCGATGCTATCGCGCGTCTTGAACAGATGCTTGGTATGACCGGCATGCCAATGACAGTTGCTTCTATCCGAAGCCAGATTGCAGGTGCGGTACATCTCATCGTCCAGCTCACTCGCCTCTCGGATGGCCAACGGAAAATGACCAGTATTTCTGAAATTACCGGCATGGAGGGTGATATCATCCAGATGCAGGAGATTTTCCGCTTCAAACGCACTGGAATGACTGCTGAAAACAAGATTGTCGGCCACTTTGAAGCCACAGGCGTTCGTCCACGCTTCCTGGAAGAACTGGAAGCTATGGGCATCTCTATTCCAAGTGACTACTTCGAGCCAGGGTTTGAGTTGTCATGAGTGGATTCTTCGAAAACGGATTAACCCCTGTTCACGCGCTACTGGTCGCCTCGATCTTTTTTGCAGTCGTGGTCGTGGAACTCGGTTTTCTGATCTTTGATCCAAACAGCAATTCAAAGAAACGCATTAACCGGCGGATGAATGCGATTGATCCGGATAAGAAGATCAGTCAGAAAAACATCCTGCTGCAGTTGCGTAAAGAACGCGGATTGGACGAAGAAGGTAAAATGGCCCTGCCTCTCAGGCGGTTAAACTCGCTTATTGTGCAGTCTGGCCTCACCTTGGGACTGAAAAAACTCGGTCTGTACTACCTTCTCTACGTGATCTTCATTAATTTCGCAGTCTTCTTGTATTTCAGATCACCAATTACAAGTTTGGCAGTATTTCCCATTCTTACCTTCGCATTGCCGTATATGTGGCTCAGAAGCAAGGCAAAGAAAAAGATAGCCAAATTTGCAGAGCAACTGCCCGAAGCCATTGATCTAATTACACGAAGCTTGAAGGCCGGACACCCGGTTCCTGTTGCGATTTCAATGGTTGCGCGCGAAATGCCGGACCCAATTGGCACAGAATTCGGCATGGTCGTGGACGAAGTTACCTATGGTTCAGACCTGGTATCCGCCCTCAACGCCATGTATGACCGGGTTGATCAACCGGACCTTCCGCTTCTGATCTCTTCCGTATCAATTCAGTCAACGACAGGTGGTAATCTGCGCAGAATTCTCGAAGGTCTTTCCGAGGTCATTCGCGATCGCGGCAAGATGAAGCGCAAGGTGAAGGCCATTTCTGCTGAGGGACGCATGTCTGCAATGTTCCTTTCAGCTATGCCAGTTGGCTTGTTCATCGTTCTACAGTTCATCGCACCTGGATATTACTCCGGGATATGGGATGAAAACCTGACCTATTACATGTTTGCTGGATTAGGTTTCTGGCTCACAGTTGGCAATTTGATGATCTTTAAAATGATCTCATTCAAGTTCTAGTTGGTGGAAGTGATATGGAAGCGATATTCGAAACAGTTGATCCCCTGCTCCTGATTTGCAGCGTTGGCGGTTTGGTATTGTTCGCGATCGCCTATTTCACAAATCAGTTCTTCAACGAGAACAAATCTCGTACCGAGATCAAGAAACGTCTTACGCGCGAGGAGATCGTACAAAAACCTCTAAGCGAGGAGATCGAGCCTAAGCAGAAGGCTAAGAACCACAAGATCTCAAACAAGGTGGCCAAGAGAGCCAACGATTTTTATTCAGGTTCTGATCCCGACAAGATCAAGAAAATCCGTCTAACATTGATGCAGGCTGGTTATATGCAACCAGGAGCCGTTGGCTACTTCATTGCATCCAGATTTATTTCTGCAGTCGTGTTTGCACTTCTTGGGATCCTTCTTGCCCTCACCTACTATAGCGACCAGTCTACAGCCTATAAATTATGTGTGGTTATCGGTGCTTCGGCTCTGGGCTATTTCCTGCCGAACATTTACCTGAACCGCAAAGTGGCTGAGATGGAACTGGCGAACCGTCAAGGGTTCCCTGATATCCTCGACCTGATGGTCGTCTCCGCTGAAGCCGGCCTTACTATGGAAGCATCAATAGAACGGATTTCAGCTGAAATTTCTCATACCTATCCAAACCTGAGCATTCAGTTGAACATGGCCGCCTTGGAAATCAGAGCGGGTCGCCCGATCGATCAGGCCCTCCAAGCCTTCGGTGAACGTCTAAAACTGGATGAGGTAAAGGGCTTTGCCACAATGGTTCAGCAGGCCAAGGAATTGGGTACCAGCGTATCGGATGCACTGCGTGTCTACTCTGAAGAAATGAGGCATAAGCGGATGATGCTTGCAGAGGAAAAGGCCTATGCCCTGCCCGCAAAGATGTCTGTACCGGTGACCGCATTCATCCTGCCGATCGTTATCGGCATCGCCGTACTGCCTACCGTGGTAAAAATCTCAACCGGAAGCTAATCCAGTCCCATCGCCAATTCACCGGCATTTCTGGCGATTTCGCATGCTGGAGAGATTTACATAGTTACCGAAGCGTAAAACCAAAGGAATAATTTAACCAATTTCCTGAGCTTTGTATTAAGAGATTTCGGTTATCATCTCCCTGATAATAATAATAAAACGACATCTGGGGAGTCGATCATGGCGATCAATATCAAGGCCATTTTAGCCATTACCCTTACATCCGGAATCCTGGCAGGTTGTACTGCAACAGGCATCAATGGCGACCCTTCTGCAAGCTTTGCTACCACTACAAATTTTTCAGCAACTCATGCAGATGGACGCGATAGCATAGACCGCAGGAAAGCTTATGCAGTTTCTCTGAAAGGTGACCAGTCACGTGAATTTATGGCGCTGGGTAGAGAACATTTCATCAAAAAGAATTTCGGACTTGCTGAGAGAAACTTCCGTAAGGCAGTGGAAATCCGTTCAGACAATGCCAGTGCATGGTTGGGACTTGCTGCTTCGTTGGACCATCTGGGTCAGTTTAGTTCAGCGGATGTGGCTTACGAACAGGTAGTTGATTTGAAGCCAAACAACGCAAGAGTTCTGAACAATATGGGATATTCCAATCTCCTTCGCGGTGATTATGCAAATGCGCGCCGTCTGCTGAACCGTGCACAAAGCCTGGATCCCCATTTGGAAGAAATTCAAGGAAATATCCATCTGCTGGAGAAGACAATCAATAGCTAAAATTGTTCCTAATTATTTTAGCTAATTTAAAAACTTAGACATTAATGTCGCAAGATTAATGCGTTGAACTGTGTAAGGCGGCTGGCCTCACAGATCATGACGGGCGGAAGATAGAAAACGGTTTTGAGGTAGGCTCAAAACCTGGGCTCGATGAGAGCTCTGACATTTTCAAACTATTCCCCCCGTTACAGGCATGGTGTCTGGAAACGAGCAAACCTGAAGAGCCCCGGGGGGTTGAAAATGTTGAAGTCGATAAGAAAGTTTCTCAAGAATACATCAGGCAGTATTCTGCCCACTTTTGCGGTGATGACAGTACCAGTATTCATCATCATTGGTGCGGCAATCGATTACTCTTCTTACTCACAAATGCGAAGTGAAGTGCATGCGGCACTCGACGCAGCAGCGCTGGCTGCGACCAAAGAATTGAACGTGGTAAGAAGCAGCTTCCCTCCAGAAGTCGACACGCCTGAAGAAGAAAAAGCTTACGTCGAACAACAATTGGAAACATTTACGAACAACTATATGCGCGCAAATGTGGACGCTGTAATCCCGGATTCAGCTTTCGAGGTAGATATCACTTACATTCCACCAGTCGGAAATGAAGCACCAGGCCTGGACCTGAGAGCAGACATCACCTACGACACCATCTTCGGCTTCCCGGGTGACAGTGAAATCGAAATCCTGAGCATCGACAAAATTTCCGAAGAGCTCCAGTCTTTGGTTATTCTGGGTAACCGTACCGTGGAAATCGCTTTGGTACTGGATAACTCAGGTTCCATGAGCGGAAATCGGATTGATACACTCATCGTAGAAGCCAAGAAACTGGTGAACAATATCCATGACGCTGACGGAAACTCAGCCAGAACCGATGACCCGGTTAAGTTTTCGATTATTCCGTTTTCAGGAATGGTCAACGTGGGTACAACTCACATAAATGCCAGCTGGATGGATGTGAACGGCTGGTCTCCGAGCCACCATGAGAACTTCGATTGGGACACTTTCCAGGTCACCACGAATGACGATTTCTCAGCTGACGACTCATTCCCGTCAAACCCGGCACGCGGACCAGTTGGCAACGGCTATCAGATTAACGGCCGCTGGATGACACGTCATGATGTATTCAACATGCTCGGTGAATCCTGGGGTGGTTGTGTGGAAATGAGACCATATCCACATAACGTTCTTGATACAGTTGTGGACAACAGCCTCGGACAGACTACGCTTCGCAACATGAACACCGGTGATTTCGCCGATGTTGCAGCTGTGCCTTCCCATAATTCAAACGGTAACGACCATGGTGGCCTTGCCGCATTGTTTACGCCGACATTTGCGCCGGATGAGCCAGATATTGACTATTACACAACTTCAGGTGGCCCGTTCCAGGGATTCAACATCGGTGAAGTCTTCTATGTGAATACATATGTGGATGACTTCGTTGATGAGGACGGAAACCGCTTTAGACTGGGTTCGACCAAGGCAAACAACATCTTGGGCAACAACAATGTCAATGACTTTACGGGTGGCAATGACCAGGTCAAACGTACAAACTGGATGTTCAAGTATCAAAACCATGTGAAAAAGAACTTCTGGGGTTACACGACCTTTAATCCATCAAACAATTCAGCGTTTGGTCCAAACAGCACATGTACAACACTGCCTATCACACCTTTGACAACCGATAAGCAGGATGCGATTGACGCTATTGATGCGCTGACTGCTCGTGGCTCTACAAATATTCAGCAGGGTCTGACTTGGGGCTGGCGTACACTGAGCCCAGGTGAACCCTTCACTGAAGGCCGTCCGAAAGACACTGAAAACAACCTGAAATTCATCGTTGCCCTGACTGACGGTAACAACTTCTATCAGGCGGATTTCAATGGCTGGGATACACCAAACCGCTCTGGATATGGAGCTTGGGGTTATGCCCGTGAGCAAAACAGGCTTGCAAATCCTGTAACTGGTGACGACTCTCACAACCGTTGGTTGGATGGCTTGAAAACTTCTGACCTGGCCGGAACGATTTACGCAAGCAGAACTTTTGGCGGTGGATCAAACCAGTTTGATAACACCCCGGAAAGTAACAACGACTTTGAAAACATCATGAACGCTCACACAGCCCAAGCCTGTGAAAACATCAAGGATGATGGCGTGTCGATTTACACCATCGCGTTTGAAGTTCCTAGTTCAGGTGGTGTTCGCGATCTGCTGGAAGGTTGTGCAGGCTCTGGACGCATCCTGGTTGCTGAAGGCACTCCTGATGAGCGTCTGGCAGACATCTCACCAACGGGTACATTCTACCATGATGTGGATGACAACGAGCTTGATGACGCTTTTGCAAGTATTGCGTCTGAAATCGCAGCACTGCGTCTTTCCAGATAAGAAACAACAATACAGAACAATTCACTACCCGCTTCCGATTGGAGGCGGGTTTTGTTTTTGCGCCTAGATTTTTGACGTTATGGCAACACTCATCACTACAATTGCTCCACCAAGCAGTTGTACAGCATTCATGGTTTCATCAAACAACACCCAGCTCATCAGGGCTGCGACGACGGGAACCAGAAAAAACAGGGACGCGACTGAGGCAGAGCTTTCCCGCCTGATGAGATACATCAACAAAGCTACCGCTCCAATTGACAGCACGAAAATCAGCCAGGCGAGTGTAAGAACCGACTGCAAATCCCAGGACAATTCTCCGGCACCGAAAACCCACATGCCAAGCACCATGACCACGGCACCACCGATGAATTGGCACATGGTGGAAACCCATAAATCCAGATCCGTCACATATCTTTTTTGATGGACTGTGCCATAGCCAATTCCCAACGCCGAGGCGACTGCAGCACCCAGTGTGAGCGGCGTGATGCCGGGAATGCCTTTTAACAGGTCCAATTCAGGAAACAGAACCAGAACCACGCCAAACAGAGCCAAAACAAAAAAACAGGTCTTAGCGAGAGACAGTTTTTCATTCAGGATGAAAAAAGCAAAAATCGCTGTGAGAAACGGCTGCAGCGAAACGATGAGCGCGGATATTCCGGCTGGCATTCCTTTGGACACGGCAAAGAAAACACCTCCCAGATAAATCCCCTGCAACATTGTACCGGCAAATATGGAATGCAGCACCTGTCGGCGGTCAGACTTGGTTGCTCCGAAGACCAGAAACACCAGGATGGCCAGTATTGCGAAAGCAGCAAGAAACCGGACTAGCAGGAAAATGAACGGTCCGGATGCAGCTGTTCCAAATTTTGCTGCCGGAAAACCTGTGGCCCACAAAAATACAAAAATCACCGGAGCAAATCGAATGATCAGATTTTGGCTTGCACCCAAATGTCTAACTCCTTTTGGACAAAGCAACAATTAGCTGACTTTGCGTGATAAACCGTCTAATGGATATTCAATTCAAACAAAACCAGTATCTGTACCAAATGATAGACACTCCACGAAATTCTGAATTCGCTAATAACATTCAGCAGCAAATAGATATTAAAACAAAACCTCCGGGTTCTTTGGGGCGCATTGAAGAGTTGGCGCTTCAAATGGCAATTGCGCAGGAAAGCGATAGCCCGCTGGCAGATCCTGCCAGACTTCTGCTCTTTGCCGGAGATCACGGACTTGTGGAAGAGGGTGTGTCTGCATGGCCCAGCGAAGTCACAGCCCAAATGGTGTTGAACTTCCTGTCTGGCGGAGCAGCAGCCAATGTGTTTGCCCGATCAAACAATGTGGAAATCACTGTGGTGGATGCTGGCGTGGTTGGAGACCTGCCCGACCACCCGGATCTTGTCCGCGCTAATATCCGTAAAGGCACAAGGAATGCTTTGAAGGAAGACGCCCTCACAAAGGAAGAAGCGATTGCTGCTGTTAACTTTGGCAAGGCACTAGCGGAAAAATCCGTGAGTGAAGGTGCCAAGGTCATCGCGTTGGGCGAAATGGGCATTGGCAACACTTCGAGCGCCGCATTGCTAGCGCACGCCATTGAAGGCATTCCACTTGATGTTCTTGCAGGACCAGGTGCCGGATTGGACACGCAGGGTGTCGAAAAGAAACTCGAAATTCTGAAACGTACAGCCGCGCGGAAGCAAGAAAAACTTTCTCCGGTTGAAGCCTTGTGTGCATTTGGCGGCCTTGAGATCGCCTGCATGGCGGGGGCCCTGGCGGGTGCAGCCGGTGCAAAGGCAGTGGTCCTGGTGGACGGTTTCATTGCGACCTCCGCTGTTATGGTGGCTCTTAAGATACATCCGGAGTTTGCAGAGAACGTAATCTTTGCTCATAAGTCGAAAGAGCCTGGCCACAAGGCAATGCTTGAGAAACTTAATGCTAGCGCCCTGATCGACCTTGAACTGCGCCTGGGAGAAGGTTCTGGTGCCCTACTGGCTCTTCCACTATTAAGAGCAGCTTGTGCCATGTTAAATGAAATGGCCACCTTCGAAAGCGCCGGTGTAAGCGGTAAGGAAGAATAGTTTGGATCAAATTCTGGCAAAATTTGCGCTTTCTCTGGGCTTTTTTACAAAGGTTAGATTGCCGGAATTTCTGGGTTCAAAAATAAGTCCTGATGCAAAGCTTAAAGATGCAGTTGTTTTCTTTCCGATAGCCGGGCTTCTGATTGGTTTACTAGTCGCAACAGTTTGGTATGTGAGCGCACAGTTTCTGCCGCCATTGGTTGCGGCCGGGCTGGCTATTCTTTGCGGCATCGTAATTACGGGCGGGCTGCACGAAGATGGCTTGGCTGATTGTGCAGACGGACTTGGTGGGGTTGTAGACAAGGACCGAGCTCTTGAAATCATGCGTGACAGCCGCATTGGCACCTATGGCACGCTCGCTTTGATCACTACAACCGGATTGAGATGGGTATCTTTGGCTGCTCTGGGCATCGCAAGTGGTTTTTACGCATTGATTATCGCACATACAGCAAGCAGAGCCGCAATTTCGATGGCCATGAAATTTTCAGACTATGCTCGACAATCCGGCCTTGGCGATCAGGTATCCGGCCGGATATCCAATACAGAATTCCTACTCACTATTGTGATCGCTGCCGCAGCTGCTTACATCTTCGGAGAATTTCTTGGGCTTCTGGCCTTGATTGCTGGCTTTGCTGTTACAACTCTATTTCTGCGCTACCTCATTCATCGCCTCGGTGGTTATACGGGTGATGGACTTGGTGCCATGCAGCAACTATGTGAAATAACAATCCTAATTACACTGTCTGGACTTTGGTCATGATATTTCTACGCCACCCAACTCCTGATGTTCCGACCGGCATGTGCTACGGCCAGACCGATCTGGACATCGCTGAAATCGGTCATACCCAGATAGAGAAGGCCATAGAAATCACACCTCACGTGAAGAAAGTCATTGCCAGCCCTGCCCTGCGATGCCGGAAGCTTGCAATTTCGATCGCTGCCAGGCATGACCTTGAACCCATCTATGATGAGCGCCTTTGGGAAATGAACATGGGTGAATTCGAGGGAATGATGTGGGCGGATATCGATCGGGAAGTTTCTGCCAAATGGTTCGAAAACCCATTCGATAATAAGGCACCAGGCGGTGAAAGCTTTGCTGACGTTCAAGAGCGTGTTCTTGAAGCGTTACAACACGCTGATCTGGAAACTGCAATCGTCTGCCATGCAGGTGTGATCCGGGCGACACAGATGGCCTGGGAAGGTAAAACCTTCAAGCAAGTATTCGCTGAAATGCCACCCTTTGCAGAACCTGTTAGAATATTACCGCCAGAACACCAATAACCACCCAAATGGTAAAGCAAGCCATCGAGAAGATATCGACGGTTTCACGAATGTCGCTGGCGTTCAGGAGGCGTTTGCCTGCTCCGTTCAAATAGGCCTGCTGTACAATTTCGTTTTGATAAATCCGAGGTCCACCAAGGGCGATGTTAGCGCCACCCGCCATGGCCGCCTCTGGCCAACCGGCATTTGGAGATCGGTGCAGTGCAGAATCCCTCAACGCGACCAACATTGCATGTTTGAAGGCTTTCCCACCTCCCAACAGTCCGGCACCGCAGGCAATAAACAACGATGAAATACGCGCAGGGATCCAGTTTGCGAGATCATCCACCTGGGCTGCAGATCTTCCAAACCACAAATATTTTTCGTTTCTATAGCCGATCATGGAATCTGCAGTATTGATCATCTTGTAGATGATTATTCCCGGAAGCCCGAAAACCAGATACCAGAAGGCAGGTGCCACAACACCGTCGGAAAAATTCTCTGCAAGGCTTTCAATCGCCGCTCTACAAACGCCCGGCTTATCCAGCAGTTCGGGATCGCGTCCTACAATCATGGCCACAGCAGTTTGGCCACCCTTTAGCCCCTCATTATCCAGTCCGTCCGCTACCGCAATCACATGTTTGGCCAGGCTGTTTTGGGCCAACAGGACAAACACCACGAAGACTTCGAGAATGAAACCAAAAACTCCCAGACGATCCACCAGATGCGCCAGACCTAAACCGACGAAAAGCGCCACTACCATCATCAGCCCAAAGGCCAACGATCCGTTACGATACTGTTGCTGCGGAGTATGCTCTTTGTGGTTCAGCGCCTTGTCGAGATAGGTCACAACCTTGCCGAAAAACACAACTGGATGTGGTAGCCGACTCCACAGGAATTCCGGTTCACCCAGATACCAATCAATCACCAAAGCGATCAGCAGTAGAAAAAGAGGATCAAACATGTTTTTTCAGCGCAGATGATAATCGATCCAACTCTAAATCATCTTTGCACAATCCAAAACGCAAACGGTTGGGCCTGTCCGGAAAAGATCTTACCAGAATATGCTCGGTCATCAGCGACTGCGAGAGTGCCATACCGTCTTCGACCTCAAACTCCATGAAGAGGCAGGTGTTTGCTACCAAATTCAAACCACAGGAAGAAATTTCGTCAGCCTGCTTCAAAGACTGCACTTCAATCTTCGTTTTCATGCCCGATATCCAGTCTTGATCGGACAAGGCCTGTAATCCAATTGCGAGCGCTGGTCCCGAAACACTCCATGGCCCGAAGGCCTTCACCATTTGATCTACAATTTCCCTTGCACATATGGAAAAACCAAGACGCAACCCGGCAAGCCCGAAAAATTTGCCAAATGAACGCAGCACGATTGTGTTTCCAGGCAAATGAGGAACAATCGAAAGCTCGGGCATCACATCACCAAAAGCTTCATCCACGATCAGAAAACCGCTTCTTGATGCCAGAATGCCGGCTGCTTCCTCAAGTTGATCTGGTCTGTAGGTTCGTCCATCAGGATTGTTTGGATTGACCACCACAACCACATCGGACTTCCCCAGTGCCTCTGACAGCGAAATGTATAGTTCGACTGCAGCATCGGAATTGCGCCAGCAATATTCATGCTCCCCGTAGGTTGGAGAAACAATACCCACGGATTTGGAAGAAATCAGTTGCGGCAGGATTTGAATGATGGCCTGCGTTCCATTTGCCGCCACGATCGCAGAACTCTCACCCACCCGATAATATTGCCTTGCAGCCTCCTCCAGTTTCCTGTGAGCATGTTCATCCGGCAGACGCTGCCAAACCCGATCATCGAGCTCGGATACTGGGTAGGCATGCGGGTTAATCCCGGTAGACAGATCAATCCAATCCTCCGGCTTTCCACCGTGGATTGAAATCGCCGCATCAAGCCGGCCGCCGTGAACCACTCCCGCCATCAGACGATTCCATCGATAATATGCATGTAGGAACCCATAACATGTTCTTCGCGCAGGCCTGCCTGACCCAGATCATTGCCCAGTGCATCACTTGCTTTCAGGAAAGACTCACCATTTTCTTCGATGACCGATGAATAGTGAAACTCATGGGCAGTTAACCGGTTTCCCAATGGAAAACGCTCTGTCTCTACTTTCCGGTAACCTAAATGCAGTTTTCGTTTTTCAAAACTGGTAACCAGATGCAGGAGACCGGTCATCTCATGATGTTTACCCTCCGCATCAATCAGCCCCTCACCCAGCACCATATAGCCACCACACTCACCGTAAATGAGCGTCTCCCGATTTCGGGCAATGATCATTGCGGTTTTGAAATCCTCCGCTTGTGCCAGCTTACCGGCATGAAGTTCCGGATAACCGCCGGGCAGAAATATGGCATCCACTCCGGTTTCCGGGACTTCGTCATTGAGTGGAGAGAAGAACGAAATGGCAGCACCTTGATCTCGCCAATCTTCCAGTAAATGCGGATAGATGAAAGTGAACGCCTCATCGCGCGCGACGGCAATGTTCTGCCCAAGCGGCGGCACGAAATTGTCCCTCTCCTCATGATCAGCAAGAGGCTGGAAGCAGGCGTGAATCCGATCAAGATCGCAACTTGAAGCGATCAATTCTGCCACTTGAGAAATCTGGCTTTCAATCTCCTCGACTTCTTCGGCAATTACCAGTCCCAGATGACGTTCCTGCAACTCCAACCTTTCATCGCGGTGCACTATCCCGAGGACCGGAACCCCGATCGCATCCAGCGCATTGGTCAGTATTTTGCCATGTCGCTCACTGCCAACCTTGTTCAGAATAACACCTGCCAAATTGACTGATGGATCATGATCACGGAAGCCTCGAACCAGCGCAGCCACCGAATGGGATTGTTTGGCCGCATCCACAATCAGAAGAACAGGACAACCAAGCGTCTTGGCCAATTCAGCAGCCGAGCCCGTTCCGTCTGCTGCGCCGTCGTACAAACCCATCATACCCTCGATCAACAGGTGGGTTCCAGATTGCCTCACCGCCAGCATGGACAGTCGATCATGGTTCATGGCCCACGGATCAAGGTTTACCGAAGTGGTACCGCTGGCAACAGCATGAAAACCCGGATCGATATAATCCGGGCCAGCCTTTGCAGATGTAATATCAACGCCTTTTTGCTTTAGTGCGCGCAACAAACCCAATGTGAAGACAGTTTTACCGCTTCCAGATGAGGGTGCCGCAATCAGGAGTGCAGATTTATCCCGCATTCTGAGCCAGGTTTTTGCCGAGTGGGTCTTTCATAAGCTCACGGCCATCTTGCGCACCGATCCAATCGAGCGCAGCTCTCAACCGGACAGCATCTCCCACTACAACGATAGCCGGTGGTTTGATGTCTGTTTTCTCCAGATCTTCAAGCGAGGCCCCGATGGTAGTCTCCAAAACCCTTTGATTATCAGTCGTGGCATCGCACACAAAGGCCATCGGCTGATTGAAATCCCGACCTGATTCCAGAAGACGATTGCGGATATTCTCCCAGTGTTTCATCGCCATATACATGACCAACACCGGTGAACCTTTCGAAACGCTTTCCCAATCCACAGCATCGGGAACCAAACCGCTCGCATCATGCCCTGTAAGGAATGTGACACTGTGGTTGATGTCACGATGTGTAACCGGAATCCCTGCATAGGCCAATCCACCGATACCGGCAGAGATGCCAGGTATGATCCTAAAGGGCACATCGTTCTCGACCAAGGTGAGGGCTTCTTCCCCACCACGCCCGAAGACGAAAGGATCACCGCCCTTAAGGCGCAGCACCCGTTTGCCCATTCTGGCGAACTCCACCAGACGTATTGAGATATCTCTCTGTTTTGGGGAAGGTTTGCCACCGCGCTTGCCGGCATAGTGCAATTCTACCCCGTCATTTGAAAGGTTCAGGATCTCATCATTCACCAGCGCATCATAGACAATCACATCCGCCTGTTGAATCGCGTTGATGGCATGCAGGGTCAATAATCCAGGGTCGCCCGGACCTGCTCCCACAAGCCAAACGTGACCTTTTTCGAACTCCGGCAATCCGGATATGAAATCCTGCTTCTGCATAAGCATAATTTCCCTTATAAAGCAGAAATGAGCAAGGTCGCACGTCACAAAAAACCAAAAAAAACCGTTGATGGTCAAGGGACTACCCTGCGTCGGGGTTGGACAACAGGTGCCTGCGCAACTGCCGCTACCAAATCTGCCTTAAACGCACTTTTGAAGGGTGAATTTATTGATCCCGTAACAATTAGCTTGCCCAAAGGCGACACGCCCTCCTTCGCACTCGCCCGTGAGGATACAGGCGACGGATTTGCTCAGGCTGGAATTGTAAAAGATGCAGGCGATGATCCCGATGTGACGCATGGCGCCACTATCATCGCACATGTGTCTTTCGGAAAAAAAGGGGCAGGAATCACCTTCCATGCAGGAGAAGGTGTTGGCACCGTAACCAAAGCCGGGTTACCACTGGAAATAGGTGAAGCAGCGATCAATCCCGTCCCACGTCACTTGATGACTGAAGTGGTTGAAACGTTTTGCAAGGAGCATGGAATTCCTGCTGATATTGAGATCAAAATCTCGGTCCCGGGTGGAGAAAAAATAGCTGAACGCACATGGAACCCCAGACTTGGTATTTTAGGTGGGATTTCCATTCTGGGAACCACTGGCGTAGTTCACCCGTTTTCATGCTCTGCCTGGATCCATTCAATTCACAGGGGCATCGATGTGGCAAAAGCCGAAGGCCTTGATCATGTGCTTGGAGCAACAGGTTCCACCTCCGAAACAGCAGCATGCGAAATATATAAGTTTCCCGAAATTGCCATGTTGGACATGGGTGATTTCGCTGGCGGTCTCCTCAAATATCTCCGCAACAATCCGGTAAAGCGGATCACTTTGGCCGGTGGATTTGCGAAGTTTTCCAAATTGGCGCAGGGAGCAATGGACCTCCATTCAGGCAGAAGCCAGGTGGACTTTGACTGGTTTGCAGACAGAGTAAAAGAACACGTCAACCAGGAAACCATCGATCGGATTCAATCTGCGAATTCCGCCCTTGAAGTTCTTGAATTGACTCAAGGAATTTCGATTGATTTACCCCAGATTATAGCTGAAACAGCTCAGTTGAAAGCGCTGGAAATTTTACGCGGCGCACCGGTTGAAGTGGAAGTAATGATTTTCTCCCGCGATGGCAAACAGCTCGCCAGAACAGGGTGGAAGTGATGGAAAAAATTCTTCTTCTGGGCGGCACCAAAGAAGCTGTTAAATTAGCCGGGGAATTGGTGAGCAAAGGCCATACGGTGATCACTTCGCTGGCTGGCAGAACCAAAGAACCCGAACCGGTTGCCGGTGACTTACGCGTCGGCGGCTTCGGCGGTTCCAGAGGTCTGGCGGAGTACATTCGCCAAAATGCCATAGACCGGGTAATCGATTGTACCCACCCTTTCGCAAAACAGATTTCTGCCAACGCCGTGGAAGCAACACGTCTAACTGGCATAAAGCTCGAAACGCGCACGCGGCCTGAATGGGAAAAACAGAAAAGCGACAACTGGCAATCGGCTGAAAGTCTCGAAGCAGCTAGTCTCGCCATTCCCACTGGCGCCCGCGTGCTGTTGGCTCTAGGACGCCAATATCTGGAGAGCTTTTCGAAACGCAATGATGTGTTTTTTATTGTGCGCATGGTGGATCAACCGGAAAAGGAACCGGATCTAGCGCAATATGAATTGATACTCGGCAAACCATCATCCGATTGGAAAGAGGAAAAAGAACTGCTGCAAAACAAACAGATAACGCACATTGTGTGCAGGAATTCCGGCGGTAAGGGAGCTTTTGCAAAAATCGAGGCTGCCCGTAATCTGGGATTGCCGGTCATCATGATAGAAAGATAAACTGAAACCATGGAAAATCCGCTAAATATCGTGATCGCAGGTGCTGGCAGCATTGGATGTTTCGTTGGCGGACTTTTGCTCCATAATGGACACAGGGTTTCTTTTCTTGCCCGTGAACGCATGAAGTCACGGCTGGAGAAGGACGGCCTTAGGCTGACATCTTTCGATGGCGTTGATGTGCATCTTCCGGCAGAAACTTTAGATATTCAAACGGATGAAGCCATTCTGGGTTCAGCAAACATCATTATGGTCTGTGTGAAAAGCGCAGCCACAGCAGAAATCGCTGGTACAATCGCAAACCATGCCAAAAGTGATGCAACAATCATCTCCCTGCAGAACGGTATCAACAATGCCCGGGTTCTTAGTGAGAATCTCCCTGAGTTTGAGACCCTTGGAGGGATGGTGCCCTTCAATGTGGTGCAAATGGGCGAAAACCAATTCCACCGCGGCACCAGTGGACACATCGTCTTCGGAAAAGGAAAAACTGATCTAGCTGCTTTATTGACCAGCTCAGAACTTGAGTTCCAGACTGCGGAGGATATGCAGGCTGTACAGTGGGGAAAGCTCCTGATTAACCTCAACAACGCACTGAACGCACTCTCCGGCTTGACACTGCATGAGCAGCTTGGGGTCCGTAATTGGCGTTGTTTACACGCGGATCAAATCAGTGAAGCACTAAACGTCTTTAAAGCTGCAAACATCAAGGCAACACCTCCAAGTCCGGTTTCAGCAGGCGTTATCCCCTATATTCTCAAGCTTCCAACGACATTGTTCCGGATCGTGGCGAAGCAGATGCTGAGCATTGATAAATCAGCACGCTCGTCCATGTGGGAAGACCTGCAGCAAGGCCGCACCACTGAGGTTGATGAACTGCAGGGCGTGATTGTAGAACTTGGAGAAAAGCACGACGTTCCTACCCAAGTCACCCGAAGGGTGATGGAGCGCATCAAGGAAGCGGAAAAAGTAGGCGCAGGCTCTCCAGGATTAAGTCCGGATGCGGTATAAAATTCTGTCAGGAATAGGCTGGATCAGACAGCCTTTTTGAACTGTTCAGAAACAAACGCCTCTAACTCAACTGCCGGCATGGGTCTGGCAAACGCATAGCCTTGTAATATGTCGCAACCCAGTTCCTGCATCAGCTTAGTATGATCAAAGGTTTCAACACCTTCAGCCACGATCTCCACATTTTGCGTCTTGCCGATCTCGATAATGGATTTCACCATCTGACGTGGACCGCCGGCATCAACGGAAGGACCGATCAACTGGCGGTCAATTTTCAACCTTGCAGGCTTGATTTTCAACAAACTGACAAGAGACGTGTATCCAGTCCCAAAATCGTCGATCTCAATGCTGATACCCATATCCTTGATCGTTTGAATGTTGTTGAGCACATCGCCATCGTCTTCATCAAGGAAGATTGATTCCACCAGTTCAAACGATAGGCGCCCTGGAACAATCGCCAATTGACCAAGCGTATTGATCAGCTGTTCATCGTAAAGGCGTTGTTGAGAGACATTCACAGAGATTTTCGGGATATCAAGCCCAAGGCGATCCCATCGGGCCATATCGCTCAAAGCCTGCTTGAAGATAATCTCGTCAATTTTCGAAGTGACACCCAACTCATCTGCAATCGGTAAAAACCTGTCGGGCGTAATGGTTCCCTTCTGAGGATGGATCCAGCGCACCAGCGCTTCCACACCACAAACATTCATGTTTCTGGCATCAAGCTGAGGTTGATAGAATGCGATAAATTCACCCTGCTCGATCCCGCGCAACAGATCATCCGAAATCTGTTTTTTGCTGACAGAGAGTTCGTGCAATTGTTCGGTAAAGAATTCGTACCGGTTCCGGCCCTTACTTTTTGCCAGATACAGAGCCAGATCAGCGTTCACCAACAACTGCTCCTTCGAAATATCTTCCTGGTCGTTTGTGGCTATACCGATACTAACCCCGATCCGGCACTCATGGCCATCATACAGAAACGGAATTTCCATTCTTTCGATGATCAGATCAGCAAGAAATTTGGCATGTGATTTCACGTCTTGACTGCGGGAAATGATCATGAACTCGTCACCACCCACTCTGGCGATAAAATCACCCGAACTTACACTCGACCTTAGAACATCCGCACTATGAAGCAGTAACTTGTCTCCCGCTGCATGCCCAAAGGTGTCGTTCACTTCCTTGAACCGGTCAAGATCAACCACAATCAGGGCAAACTCTTCGTTCCCATTGAATTCAAGCTCTGCAAGCGTGTCTTCAAAGAAGCGCCTGTTCGGAAGATTGGTCAACGCGTCGTGCAATGCAATGTGCTCAATCTGGGACTTTGCCTCGCTCAATTCTTTAACGTGCTGGCGTCGCCTACTTGCCAGCCTTCCCATCATCAAGATCGGTAAGGAGAACAACGCCCCTAGGAACAAGGTGAACAACCTGCCCTTCCACAGCTCGATGGGAGGAATGACCCATCCGTCTTTTGGAGTTGCAGCAATGCGCCAGGAACCATTTGGCAGGATCACATCAGCATAAACTGGATTATCGTCCATCATCGCCGGGTCACCGTAGAATTGCTCTCCGGAATATCCCTTCCCGTCCTTGCCGAAAATTGCCACATCAATCGCCATTTCTGAACCATTGATGCCACTTTGCTTGTAGAGTTTCTCCACATTAATGACCGCGGAAACGATACCCCAGAACGATCTGAAGTTCCCACTCTCCACAAACACCGGATAGCGAACCAACAAGCCTTCACCACCACCAACCTGCAGTTTATGTGGTCCAGCAATCACCACCGTATTTTTGTCACGGGCTTCAAGTGCGGCAGACAGATAAGTAGGCATTTTACTGTAATCCATGCCAAGGATTTTTTTGTACTGCTTGTCCGGATAAACATAGCGGTTGATCAGACCTGGAGCAGCCGCAACCACCTTGATCAGTGATTTTTCCTTAAACAGTTGTTCTGCAAGCTCTGAATAACGTTCCTTGCTCATATCAGGTTCGGTTTTGAGGGTGAAAACAAGACCGCGAACCAACTGAATATTACTGAGAATGTTGCCTTCCAGACGTGCTCGCACAAGGCTCAATTCGTGGGAAACCTGCGCGCGCATTTCCTGGAGTTGAATTTTCTTGTTCTGCTCCTCTGACAAAACGACCAGAACCGTAATCATGAGTGCAGTCAGCAGATAGGGTGCCCATCCGTTGGAGAACACTTTCTCGACTGAATTTTTCAATGATGTCTTGAAATCTGCAATACTCATTTAAACTATTTACCTCAATGAAAAGAGCGATTTGGTGATTTGAAACCACCAATCTATGTCTCAGTTCATCTGAGGCCGGTATTGCATCATGCAGCAGGAACAAAAAGCCTGCCCGAAACTACAATCTTAAACAAAAATGTCTAAAAAACACACAACCCGTATGCTTAACAGGCCCCTAAGCTCTTGAGCTTTATGGATAAATTCACACCTGTTTCAGGCGATCTTCAGTTCAAGCGCGTTCTTTCTTCTTGCCCTTGTTTCGTAGCACATGGGCGTAATCCGCATTGTACAGATCACTATCGCGAAAACTGACTTCACCCAGCACCGGTCCCACCAGGATCAAGGCGGTGCGGGTAATCTTGTGCTTTCGAACTTCGTCTTTCATCTCCGCCAGTGTGGTTCGGATATAAAGCTCATCTGGCCAGGTGGCACGATAGGCAATCACGACGGGACAATCAGCACCATAATAGGGTTCAAGCGCTTCACGAATGTAAACCAGATTGCGAATAGACAAATGAATTGCCAGGGTTGCTCCAGATTTACCAAGCACTTCAAGCTGCTCGCCCTCCGGCATTGAAGACGCTTTCATACCCGTACGGGTAACAATCACAGTCTGCGCAATTTCGGGCAATGTGAGCTCGGTTTTCAGTTTCGCAGCAGCACCTGCAAATGCGGGCACACCGGGCACCACTTCATAATCGATTTCCAGAGCATCAAGACGTCTCATCTGTTCAGCCGTTGCTCCATAAATCGACGGATCACCGGAATGAACGCGGGCCACGTCTTTACCTTTGCTATGGGCTTCCCTAATCATCTCTATGATTTCATCCAGATGCAGGGGCGCGGTATCACAGACAAGCGCATCCTGCGGTGCTGCCTGGACGATTTCCTCCGGCACAAGTGACCCTGCAAACAGGCATACCGGACATTTTTCGATCAAACGAAGGCCACGCACAGTTATCAGATCAGGAGCGCCAGGTCCGGCACCAATAAAATATACAGTCATGATGAAATTCCTGTCCCGGCTTTTGCCGAATATCCACGCGGTGTATAAACCCAACTCCTGCCATCACCAGTCGTGACAGTTTGAGTTTCTGAAGAGCCAACAATAACCACGGTCAACATATCCACTTCATTGATATCAAGCTCGCTCAGGGGAACAATCCTGATCCTCTCCCCCTCACGACCAAGATTGGTAGCCAAAATCACTGGCGTATCTGCAGGTCTGTGCTCAAGCAGAACACCTTTGGCATATTCCAGTTGCGTCCGGCGTCGTTTCGAAACGGGATTATAAAACGCAATTACAAAATCACCTTCTGCAGCCGCTTTGACGCGCATCTGAATGGCTTCCCATGGGGTCAGAAGATCAGAAAGTGAAATCGTGCAGAAGTCGTGTCCAAGTGGTGCACCTGCCCTTGCCGCAGCAGCTTGCAACGCTGAAATTCCTGGCGAGACCTCAACACTGATACGCTGCGCTCCATCGCTTAAGCCCCCATTGGCAAGCAGTTCGAACACCAGCGTTGCCATGGCATAAATCCCCGCGTCACCAGAGCAGACAAGCGCAACTGACTTTCCCTCCCCAGCCAGTTCCATAGCATGGCGAACGCGGTCTTCTTCTTTCCCGAGATCAAAATCATGACGGACTTTTTTCGCCGAGATTTCTGATATCAGATCGAGATATAAAGAGTAGCCAACCAGATCAGTGGAAGCACCGATCATCCGGGTCACTTCCGGCGACCGCCATTCGTTTTGACCAGGTCCAATTCCAACCACAAACAATTGCCCACGAGACCGCCCCTTCGTGCTCATATCCACAAGCTCCGAAGACTGGGCGATAGCAACGGTAGCCCGCTTGGACTTCACTTTCGGAACAACCAACTCCGCTTGCGAGCCAGCAGCAGCAAGTGCCGCCCCTTCGCTCACCCCATGGCAACCAACTTCATTGAAGACCACTTCCGACGGGTTAGCCAGTCGTGGTGTTTCCTTCTCCAGAGTAGCCGGATCGAAAAAGCGGACCGGAACACCAAAGTGCTTTGCAGCTTCGTGTAAGGCTGTTTCATCGGCTTTAAGATCGATAGAGGCAATTCCGGCTACACAAGTTGGTGGAATTTCAAATTCTTTCAGAGTTTTTTCAGTCAATTCAATAACTTCTGATGCATCCGTACCGCGCTCGCATCCAATTCCAATCACATGTCTACGTGGATGATAGATCAATTCAAGCGGTGCATGATCGCGATCAGTTTCAGAAATACTCAAGACACATTCCCCGTCATCATCCAATGGCAGATTGGCTTCCATAAGCCACTTTGCCCCATTGAGATATCGCCCCTGCAAACGCACTTCCTCACCGTTGAGCATGGCTGCCATAACGTTTTTTGCATTATCAGGATTTGCCAACACCCAGCCCTCCGGCGGGTTGTCGAGCGCCACACCAAATCTAAGATCACCAGCAGTTGTGATGGCCGCATGGCTGTCAAACAACTTGGCAATCTTTGATGCCAACTCGTTCGCACCATGATGCCCTCCTAGAAGAGGAACAACACTTGAACCATCCTCTGCAATTGCAATGACCGGCGGTTCTGAGTGTTTGTCATCCAGGACATCTGCCAGCAGCCGGATTACGGCACCAGATGCCATGATTGCAACCAGCGGTTCGCCAGCGCCAAAGCACTCTTTGAACTTTTGCCCGGTGTCCTCGAAAGTTGAATCAGATTTCGAACACCGCGACTGAAGTCCATGAATTGTCCCGCCAAATTCAGATTTGATCTTACTGGCGAGCGGAAATCCGGAATCTGACAAAATGATAATATTCAAGAATTCTCCTCCAACGGCATCTCAAGGCTTTGGATCCAGTCTTCCGCGCCCTTGTAAATCAGGATCATGGAAAAATACGGAGCCTTTTCCTCCGACACTTCGGAAAGGGGTGAAATTTTCTGGTTTTGAAGCGTAACACGCTCAAGATAACCAGCCTGATCGATAAGACCCGCTTCTTCAATAAGCTTCCGGATGCGTGAATAATGCCTGCCGATCTTGATAATCGCTATAGCATCACCTGAAGCAAGCCGGGAAAGTATGATTTCGTCACTCAAAGGAGCCGGAATTACAGTCAAAACATCGTTTCGTGCAGCAAGCGGACGTTTCAAAGCAGAGGCCGAAGCCATCAATGACGAAACTCCCGGTACAATTTCGCAGTCAAAATCCCCGGATAACCGCTCGAACAGATACATAAATGACCCATAGAAAAACGGGTCTCCCTCACACAGCACCGCCACATCCTCACCTTTGCGAAGATGGCGGGCAATTTCTGCTGATTTTTCATCGTAGATCTGTGCTGCCGGGAACCGTTCAACCCGCATGGGGATCACGATTGGTATTTCCGTCTGATTGTCTGAAATGAATTCGGAAACGATGGAGCGGGCAAAACTATCGCCGTCATCAGGCGCCGGATAGGCAACCACTGGACATTCACGAAGGATACGATGCGCTTTCAGCGTCAACAATTCAGGGTCACCGGGCCCCACACCAATTCCGTAAAGCTTCCCGCTCACTTGACCACACTCCATTGGGTAACCGGCATAAAAGGTTTCCAACCCTTGAAGCGGCCAACAGGTTCCGCTTGCTGAACTGCAATGCGTGTCAGGTTACCGCCCAGTTTTTCCTGAAGATCAAAAATTGCTGCCTCTCCCTCCAGGGTCACCACATTAGCAACGAGACGCCCTCCTTCCCGCAAAGCTTCCCAGCAGGTTTCAAAGAGATCCGGCGTATTCAACCCACCGCCAATGAAAACTGCATCAGGGGTTCCCAATCCGTGCAGGGCTTCTGGCGCTTTTCCTTCCACAATCTGTATTTTCTCGGTTCCAAGATTTATGGCGTTCTGCCGGATCATATCGAGACGTTCACTGTGATGTTCAACGGCAACCGATTTCGCACCTCGAGCTGCCCGCATCCACTCAATCGCAATGGAACCACAACCGGCACCCACATCCCACAACAGGGCATCCTGATAAGGAGAAAGAGCTGAAATCGTAGCCGCCCGCACCACTTGCTTGGTCAGTTGACCATCATGGACAAACGCATCATCCGGCAAGCCACCGACCCTCGAGTGCCAACTTGCTTCTTTGCTGGCAACACATTCAATGGCAAGCGTGTGAAAATCCGGGACTTCATGTGCCCATTTTGATGCAATTGCATCAAACCGAGCTTCATTGGGACCACCCAATGCGGCAAGAACGGTCATTTTGCTCTCACCGAACCCTCTTTCGCACAAGATCTTGGCCACTTCTGCGGGGCTATCAGCATTTTGCGTTAAAACCAGAAGCCTCACATCCGGAGCAAGATAAGGAATAATCTGGCTGTTCGCCCGACCATGGATGGTCACTGTGTCGAGATCAGCAAGGCTCCATCCCATACGCACAGAAGCCCATTGAAACGCAGAAAGTTGCGGATGAAACCGGACCTCATCTGACGGTATGGACTTCAGTATTCTCGCACCGACCGAGTACCAGAGTGGATCACCGGTCACCAGCACCACAATCCGCTTGCCCTTATGAGACTTGAGCGCGTCGATCATCACATCAAAAGGTGATGGCCATGCAATGCGCTCTGCATCCTGGTTCCGTGTGAGCTTGTGGTGACGATCACCGCCCACGATAACCTCAGCCTTTTCCAGGCATTGAAGCGCTGACTGAGAAAGCCCCGCCTCACCGTCTTCACCAATCCCGATGATGTCCAGCCAGACACTCATGACACTTCCCGCGCCAATGCATTGACCACACTGGAAGCCATGGCTGAACCGCCTCGACGCCCATGAACTGTGATGAACTCGATATCTGAAGAATTTTCGGCAAGTGCCTGTTTTGACTCAGCCGCACCGATAAAACCCACCGGTATTCCGATCACCAATGCTGGTTTTGGTGCTCCTGCTTCAATGAGCTCAAGCAATCTGAACAATGCAGTGGGCGCATTACCGATCACGACGATTGCACCTTCAAGATCCTCTTTCCAGAAATCTATCGCCGCTGCTGATCGTGTGTTACCAATTATCTTGGCATGTTCCGGCACGCGTTCATCGTTCAAAGTACAAATCACTTTTGTCCCGGCTGGAAGAAAGCCCGGGATTATACCAGCCTTGACCATCTCCACATCGCAAAGCACAGTCGCGCCGTTTCGAAATCCGTCAATACCTGAAGCTGCTGCGTTTTCGCTAAAATCGAGGTCATCCAGAATATCAATCATCCCGCAGGAATGAATAAGCCGTGTAGCCACAGAGCGCATATTTGCTGGCAACCTGCTTAGGTCTGCCTCACGCTCAACCGTGGCAAAGGACTGTGCATAAATTTCCGCAGGATCCCGCACATACTTATAACCTTCAGAATTCATTAGCTTTTCTTCATGCTTTCCGGACCGTGCGGGTGATCAGCATGTGGATACGGATGGTGATGGTGGTCATGATGATGGTGATGATCGTGGCCGTGATCATGGGAGTGATCGTCATGGTCATGATGATGGTGGTGGTGATCATGACTATGAACCGGTGTCCATGGGAGATTATGCTTCTTGCAGAACTCCTCATCCCGGCAAGAGGCATCGCAGTCGCCGTTGCACGGGCAGTTCTCAAGTCCGCCACCAATACCTTCCACATGATGATGGTGACTTTCCTGCGCAAGTCCCACCTGATCCTCAAATCCAAGCACCTGGTCGCGATATTTGCACATCTGGCAATTCATTACCGCAGTTCCCTCAAGGATTTCATTGACCCGGTCCTTGAACGTATCAAGCACCAGTGGATGGTCATTGAGATATCCAGCTTTCACAAATTCAATATCGGGATGGCGTGCAGCAACCTCATCCGTGTAGGAGTAGATCCTCTTGATTAAAACTCCGGTAAACAGAAAATACGGGAAGACGATAATCCGCTTGTATCCCAGTTTTGCAGCATGTTCGAGGCCCGGCTCCACAAGCGGAAAAGTAACGCCGGAATAACAGGTTTCACCCCAGCCAAATCCCATGCCTTCCCAGACCATGCGCATGACCTTGGAAACATTGGAGTTTGCGTCCGGGTCAGACGACCCTCGTCCCACTACCATCAAAAGTGTTTCGTGTGGGGAAACGTCTACATCACAACTGTCAATCGCCTCTTGAATACGCTCACCGGCAGCTCTGATCATCTTCAGATCAACACCCAGTTCGCGTCCATAATCGATCTTCATGCCCGGGTTTTGGGATTGATACGTGTTAAGCACAGATGGAATATCATTTTTTGCATGCCCGGCGGCAAACAGCATTCCGGGAACAGCCAGCACCCTTGTGACACCCTGCTCTTTCAGTTTGTCCAGGCCTGAATGAATGACGGGGTTGCAGAATTCCAGATAACCGTACTCCACCGGCAGATGCGGAAACAGGTTTTTCAATCCGGTAGCAACCTTTGAAAATTCCTTAGCAGCGTTCTGGTTCCTACTGCCATGGCCACACACCATAATGCCCAGTTTCTCTGTCATTCAAACCTCCTACGCTACAGTTTCTTCTGCAGTCTCTGCCTCTGGCTCCTGCTCTTCGGCATCACCCTTTTTATCTGATAATTTTCCGACGGCGACAGCAATTGCCCCTGCCACAACAACAGCACCCAGACCAATCCAGTGAGCATGTCCAGCCACTTCTCCCAAATGGCCCACATGCGCATGAGATACACCAGCGTTTGTCAAAAACAGTGTTGCAGATGTGAAGAAAAGTTTGAGTCTCATATTCTTGCCTTTGGTTTTATTTGCTGTCTCAGGCAAAAATCGAGGCGCAGCGGCGGATCCATGAACACCCACCACCCGTTTGACAGTCACCGTATTGGTCCCCTGTTTGGGTCAACCGCACCGGTATTATTCTCAGCTCTTTGCCCAGAGCACTATCGTCATTTAGCAGTAATGAGGATGCGGCATATGGTCAAACCTTTTCACGCCGCTCAACACATAAATTACGACATCAATCAGGAATCCTATTCCTGCTCAACCGTTGTGAAATCATCGGCAGAAAGACCGAGTAAATTCGCCACATTGCGAATCAGTTCTGCCTCTTGTGGACGAATAACATCGTCCGCCTTAGCGATACTGAGCATATGCACCATTAATTTTTGTTTTCTTTCAAGGTCCATATCAGCAAACATGGCAGCAGCATCACTGACCGATGTTTCATAGCCAAACTCCTGAAGGTATTTGATTACATTCGGCACCTCGGCCTCAGGTATACCAAAGGCCGTTTGGCATAACTGCTTGAAAAGACTAAGTTCTTCCGGACGCAAGATTCCATCAGCAAAAATCATTCGCACCAAAAGGATCAACTCTGAAGTGAGTTGCAAATCCTCAGCAACTCTCTTTACGGAATTATCCTGCTCAATCCATTGCCGAATTTGGTCAATAATGATCATCTCACCCCCCCTTTGGTAACCTTCTGTATACCAATTTTTACGAAACTCGCCAAAGAATTCAAATTTCTCTTGATTCTCTATTTTTTGAAGAGGGTGGGGCTTCGGGTGCCTGCGTTTTTGCATCTCAAAAACGCAGTTCTGGAATGGCTAAATGGCAAAAGACGATAATAGCAGTGATCTGCAAAAAGCTGAAATTTCAATAGAAGATACTATTGAGGCGATGAAGGATGGCTTTGTCCTGTACGACAAGGACGACAAGCTCCTGATGTGTAACTCCGCCTACAAAAAACAACTTGGTGACGGAAACAAATTCGTCAAAGAGGGCCGAACCTATTCTGAAATCACCCGGGACATGGTTTCCAGTGGACACATTCGTGGTGTCGATGGAAACGTGGATGACTACATCTCGAAGCTTGAAGAGCAAAGAAAGAAAAACGAGACATTTCTCAACACCATCGAGTTGGACCACGGAAAGTGGATTCAGCAAAGCGACAGCCGCGCAGAGAGCGGCAATCTAGTTGGCCTCAGAACCGACGTAACCGAGCTCAAACAGCGCGAACATGAGCTGGAAGAAGCAAAAGACAATGCGGAACAGGCTCAAAACAGACTGACCAGCGCGATTAACGCCATGAACGAAGGCTTTGTCATATTTGACAAGGAAGATCGCCTGGCGATTTGCAACGACGCGTTTCGCGAACAGTTCGGTGAAGCGGCAAAATTTGTGATCGAAGGTGAAACCTACGATGACATGACCATGAACATCGCCAAATCAGGCATTATTCCTGGTATCGAAGGCAAGGAACGCGAATTCGTAGACCAACTTATCGAACAGCGAAAGAGCGATACCGGTTTCGTAAAAGTTTTCCAGCGCCATGATGGTGAATGGATCCGCCAGCATGATTTCAGAACAGATAACGGTGAACTGGTAGGCATTCGCGCCAACATCACAGAGTTGAAAAAACGCGAAGAAGAGTTGGAAGCGGCATCAAGCCTTCTGGAAGAAACAACTAACTCAATGGTTCAGGGAATTGCCGTTTTTGATCGCGAGACGCTCCAGTTCTTCAATCCAACCCTCATTGAGTTGTTAAAACTCTCGGAAGAAGACCTGTCATCAGGCATGAGTTACGACGATTACCTGCAGATTTTGAAGGAAAAGGGTCACTTCGAAAGTGATGAGATAATTCGTAAGAACAAGGAAATGATGCTCAGTGGTGAAACACACCGCATTGAGCGCGAAACTTCTTATGGCAAATATCTGCGCGTGGATGTAATCCCGCATGGTAATGGCAACATGATCATCACCTACTCGGATATTACCGACATCAAGAAGCGTGAAAACGATCTTCAATCGACCACCGAATTGATGGAAGATATGACCAATGTGATGGTCCAGGGATTGATTGTCTTTGAAAAGGGCAAACTCAGATTATACAACCCGCGTCTTACCCAGGTTCTGGATATAGACGAGAGTGAGCTTGAGAATATTACCACGTTCCGTAACTACATGGAGCTGCTGCTCGAAAAAGGACATCTGGGCGAAGGTACTGCAGGCAAACGTAAACTGGATGAAATCCTCGAAATGGCACTTTCTGGTGAGGCATACAGCCTTGAAAGATCGCTGGACACAGGAAAACACATCCGCGTGGATACGGTTCCACAAGACAATGAGAACAGCCTAGTAATCACCTACACCGACATCACAGAAGTGAAAAAACGGGAAATCGAGATCGAAGAAACCCGTCTGGAGATGTCCAAGGCACTCAAGCGCCAAACCGACATGGCTGAAGCAATGGCACAGGGTGTCATCATGTTTGAGCATGGAAAAATCGTGTTTTTCAACAAGAAGGTGTTTGAATTACTCGAGGTGCCGGAATCCATCCTGTTCGAAGGTCAGAATATCGAAGATTTCCTCAATCTCCAGGCAGAACAGGGTTATTTCGGCGATGTGGATACCGGCAAATCGTTTGTCAATCGCCACAAGTCCGTAATCGAAAGATATGAGCCTTATCAGATTGAACGTAACACAAGGAGCGGCAAGAAGCTGCGTGTTGATGGTGTACCTGATAAAAAGACAAGCAGTCTCACCATAACGTTTACAGACATTACATCCGCCAAGGAGCGCGAAGCTGAACTCAAGGAAGCAATGGAGAATGTGGAGAAGACTTCACAAATCCTATCCGCTTCCACAAATGTGATGCGTCAGGGAATTCTTTTCTTCCATGAAAAGAAACTCGAATATTTTAATCCGAGATTCCTCGAACTCGTGGGTGCACCAGAAGATCGCGTCTACATTGGTATGACCAGTGAAGAAATTCTGCAATTGCAGACTGAACTGGGCGAGTACGAAAGCGAAGAAACAAGAGAAAAATACCGCTCTGAAATAGCTGGAAATTTTTCCGATAATTCATCGTATCAGCTTGAAAGAACGATGAAAAACGGAAATATGCTTCTTGTAGAAGCTGTTGCCGGAGATGATGGAAGACTGGTTGTAACCTACAGCGATATAACAGACATCAAGCGTCGGGAAAATGAGCTGGAAGAAGCGATGAACATTGCTGAATCAGCTGAGCGTGCGAAATCTGAATTCCTAGCCAATATGAGCCATGAAATCCGCACTCCGATGAATGGCGTTATGGGTATGGCGGAACTATTAGCCGCGACCGAACTGGATACAAAGCAGAAAATGTTCACCGATGTGATCGTTAAGTCCGGTGCCTCACTTCTCACCATCATCAATGACATTCTCGACTTCTCGAAAATTGATGCAGGTCAGATGGAGCTGGACCCTGCACCATTCAACCTGGCCGAAGCGATTGAAGACGTGGCTACACTGGTGTCTGCCAAAGTGGCGGAAAAGGATCTGGAACTGATTGTACGTGTCGATCCGAAATTGCCAAAAATGCTCGTAGGTGATGTGGGACGCATCAGACAGATTGTGACGAACCTACTGGGCAATGCCGTCAAATTCACTGAAAAAGGCCATGTGTATGTGAACGTGGACGGCTATGTGAGCAAAGACAATACTGTCCAGTTGGAAGTTCAGGTAGAAGACACAGGCATCGGCATCCCGAAAGACAAGCTGGCACAGGTGTTCAACAAATTCAGCCAGGTTGATACTTCCGCCACAAGAAAGCATGAGGGAACCGGCTTGGGGCTTTCGATTGCGACCTCACTGATCCGCTTGATGGGTGGTGAGATGAAGGTGGAAAGTGAAGTGGGCAAAGGTTCCGTCTTCTCATTTGATGTAAGTCTGCCTGCACACGAATCCGCCGAACCTGCAAAAATCATTCCGGGTGATGTGTCAGGCGCAACCGTGTTGGTCATCGATGACAACGAAGTCAATCGCTCGATCCTCACAGAACAGCTCAACTCTTGGAATTTTGACAGCGCATCCAGCCGCACCGGCATGGAAGGGTTACGTGTCATGCGCGCAGCCCTTGAACAGGGCATTAAGCTTGATTTGGTGATTCTGGATTATCAGATGCCTGAAATGAGTGGCGCTGAAGTCTTACAAACTATGCGTGAAGACGAATTGTTGAAAGACATTCCGGTAATCATGCTCACCTCAGTGGACAGCAGCCAGACCAACCAGCGTCTGACAAAACTTGGAGCCGAGGCAAATCTGACCAAGCCCACCCGCTCATCAATGCTTCTGGAGACAATTCTTCAGGTAATCGCTAACAGCAGGGCAAACCTGAAAGTTCGGATCGCACCAAAACCGGTAGCAGACCCGATCCAGACAAGTTCACCTGCCCTTCAAGTTGAACATGAGGCGAATGCTCAAGCGCAGCAAAAAGATCAGCAACTTGATATTCTTGTTGCGGAGGACAATGAGGTGAACCAGATCGTGTTCAGACAGATACTGGAAAGCACCGGCCTTAACTTCATGATCGTGGAAAACGGCAGACTGGCTTTCGCGGAATTCCAGGCGAGATCTCCAAGAATGATCCTGATGGATGTGTCCATGCCTGAAATGAACGGTAAGGAAGCAACACGAGCAATCCGTGCGTTTGAAAGAGACAAGAAACTTGCACACACACCGATCGTTGGTGTTACCGCCCATGCTCTGAAAGGAGATATGGAGAGCTGTATTGATGCGGGAATGGATGATTATCTTTCGAAACCAGTGTCACCGAACAAACTAATCACAAAAGTTGAGCAGTGGCTGAAGCTTGATCTTGAAGAAGCCAAGAACGGTTAGCACTTTATCCAATCGCTAAAATGAAAACGGCTGCTCATTCATCACAATGAGCAGCCGAATTACTTTTTGTGGGTAAAGTGCCCTGAATTATCTGTTATTTCCGCGAGAACAGCCCCGCCGCTTTTTGAAAGAAGCTTTCCTTCTTCTCTTCAGCGGCTTCAGCCATACGAACCCTGGCGTTTCCTCTTTGCGCAAGTGCACGGAAGTTATCAAGATTTGACACACCTCTCTGAGGCTGATTGCTTTGCTGTTCTGCTTGAAGTGCTGCATCAGCCATAGCCTGTTGAACCAATGGCATCGGCGCTTGCTGTTGTGAATTCGGATCAACAGGTTCTTCTTTCAATGCCTCCTGAAATTCACTTTCTACAGCAGGGTCATGCACTTCTACCGGCGGTGCACCCGCATGCATCTCATTTTGAACAGGTACCGGCGCATCATCTGGTTTCATCGCAGCTGATTGTGTCTGATCTGCTAACTCCATGCCATTGTCTGGGCCTGTGGAGACCGATGCCACAATATCGTTCATGCTGATATTCTGCATGTCTTGCGGCGACGCTTCGACAGAGCTTGTAGCAGGCGTCGGAGCGGCCTGTTGCTGTGCCGGGTTAACACTCGTACCGAGAGCAGCATTCCCTACTCCTCCGGTTCTCAGTTCTTCAGCAAGATCTTTCAAGCTGGCAGCCACCGGGTTCTTTACAACATTTGGCTCTGGTTGCGGCTCTACTGGTTCAGAAGTTTCACCTTCATCCATTGCCTGTAGTTCTGCTTGATGCTCGACTCGTGGCTCAGAGTGAGGCACCGCATCTGTTTGTGGTTCTGGCTGTAACTCTGCTGCCGGTTCTGCATGAACTTCAGACGCTGGTTCTGATTGCATCTCTGCCGCTGGTTCTGGATGCATCTCCGGTTGTGCTTCCGGTGGCATCGAAACTTCAGTTGTCTCGGCTACCGCAACCACTTCTCCTGGTTCAGCTACGGCGGCTGCAGGTGTTTCCGGCTCGACCGATTCCTGAATCGCGGAGGCGGCCTCCTGATCTGGTTCTGAAGCCACTACCGCTTCGCCAGGCTCAACCATCTGCGTATCAGCTGGCGTGTGATCTGCTTCATCATGCGGCTCCATGGCAGGTTCAGCCGGTGCTTCGCTGGTAACCTCATCTGCCGTGGCTTCTTGAGCCGGCGCTTCAGTCACTGGTTCAGGCTCTGAAACTTGCGATACTTCTTCTTCACTTTGTGCAACAGACACCTCTGGTGAAGATTCAAAAGTCAAAACAATCTGCTGCAATTCCGCATCCGGTCCGTTCTGATGGCCAACACGGATCACTTCACCGTCAACCATTCCAAATTCAACACCATGGTCGGGAATGGAATTCTGTTCCTGCACTTGTTCAATAAAACCGATGATTCTCGAATGCATCCAGTCCAACGGCAAATCATTTGCCTGGAAAATGAGAAGCTTGCCAATCAGCCATTGAGAACCGTTCGCCACAAGTCCGGAAACACCGCCCTCCGCTGCTTCCCCATCGGGCGCATAAGCAAATGGGCACACATAAAGAGCAGTGAACTTCTCAGCCCCCGCCACCTCCTGGAAATATGCAGGTGAAACGACAAAATCGCTCGGACACCAATGCACAAGCGAAGCTGGATGATGTGAATTGATCAAACTTGCCAGCTTAACGGCAAACTCCATCATGCCTTGCGCTTCTTCCCACTGAGTAATCATGGTCTCAGGCCTGGGCTCCTCCCCCGGCTGACCTTTTGCAATAGTAACAAAACTATTTGCCGTGTGGCTTTCAACAATGCTCAGTGCTTCGGGAAATACAGATTGGACAAATGGCTGCTTCAGGGCTTGAGCAAATCCCTCCGGTGCAAGCGCTTGTTCGTTCTGACTGACCATGATGCGATACTCACCCGCCATTACATGCACATCTTTTTCAGTAGAAGATGGTAACGGCTGCAGATTACCCTCAAACCCCATACCGCGGGCTATCTCCTCGATACGGTCAAATATGATTTCCCCTGATAATGGTGCAAAGTTCTCATGCAACAATGCGCATTCAACAGCATCAAGAGCAGCAATTTCCATAGTCAATCTCCATTCAATTGCGCAGACTCTAAACAAATATGGTTAACAGGGGGCAAATATTTGTGGGTTTCACAGCGAAAAGTTAAATTGAGTTAACAAATGTAATAGCAGGTTTATAAACTTGGAAACTTCCCTCTAAATTATTGTTTTTAAATGATTATAATATCGAAGGGCTCTTGCCGAAATCTGCAAGCCCTCAAATTTTTTGAAACAAATTCGACAATTAGGACAGGTTAATTTTCATCCACGAGAAATTTACTGAACGCTAACCTGAAAGCAGTACAATCCGGCTGTTAGATTTAAACAGGGTGAACTTGTGGGACTGAGCCAGATATGATGAGCAACAGTGCAGAATTAGGTGTTGTCGAACCGGAAAATCGTCCGACCAAACGTAAGAATAATCGCTTGCGTTGTAGCTTCCGCGCAAAATTGCATTTGAAGGACACTTTTGTCTGCGATGCAGTAATCAAAGATATCTCACAAAGCGGCATGCTTTTATATGTCCCCTCCTCGAGCTGGATACCATCCGTATTTCAGGTGCATTGTAAACAGTATGAAGGTGGCGTTTCAGTACGACGCGTTTGGTACAGCAATAATCATCTGGGTGTTAAATTCACTCACGGAAAACCCAAAGGCGCTGAAACGAATTAATATTCAATCCCGACCTGTGCTTTTACTCCGGATCTGAATGGGTGCTTCACCATTTCCATTTCGGTTACAAGATCTGCAAACTCGATCAGTTCGTCTTTTGCATTGCGGCCTGTAATAATCACATGCTTCATTTCCGGCTTGGATTTTAGCGTTTCGATGATGTCATTCACATCGAGATAGTCATAGCGCAGCACAATATTGAGTTCGTCACACAGAACCATATCGAGTTTTTCATCCATGATCATTGCCTTGGCTTTTTCCCAGGCCGATGTTGCCGCATCAATGTCACGTTGGCGATCTTGAGTTTCCCAGGTAAATCCCTCGCCCATGGTTGCCATTTCAACCTGATCGTCAAACTTTTCCAGAACAGCTCGCTCACCGGTTCCCCATTTACCCTTCACGAATTGGACTACCCCCACTCGCATGCCATTTCCCAGCGCCCGGAATACCATACCAAAGGCCGCAGTGGATTTACCCTTGCCCTTGCCCGTGTGAATAATGGTCAGCCCCTTTTCGATCGTCTTCGTGGCAATGATCTTGTCCCTAGCTGCCTTTTTCTTCTTCATCTTCTCGGCATGACGGGCATTGAGTTCTTCCTCGGACATGTTTTTGATACGGTCAGATTTTTCAGCCATTTTTGTATTCCTCAATGTTTAAATTCAGCACCGGTTTCCCGGTACATCTGATGCGCAGCGACTCATTCGTCGTCAAGCGCACTGCCTTTATGCCTCGGTAACTCATCATCCACGCGAAACCAGGGGAGCTGTTCTTCGCAATGAACATGCTCCATTGGTGTCATTTTTTCCGGAAAATCCAGGGTCATGGTGTAAAGCTGGAGTTCGCCGGGCCGTGAACTGATCATATAGCTGATCGGAGTACCGCATACCTTGCAAAAAGTCCGCTCCACCTCAGGCGATGACTTATAAACGCCAAGATTGTCACCATGAAACATGGCGTCTTTTTCCCAGAAACACGTGAAGCTTGCCACGGGAGATGATGTATGACGTCTACAGCTCTCACAATGGCAATATCCGGTCCACAGCAATTCGCCCTTTACAGAGTAACGCACAGCACCACACAGGCACCCACCATCTGCTGTAACAACCGTCATGATGATCTCCCTGCCAATTCTTCCAGACTGAACTTTGCAGAGTTTGATTTCGGTGTCCACATTCCCCGTTCAATCGCCTCGAGAAAACGGTCTGCCATTTCTTTCAAGGCTTCCGGATTCTTCTCCTTCAGGAATTCAAGAACAGTTTCATCAGACAAATAGGCATTGTGCAGGATCTCGAAATGATGTTCACCCACAGCACCTGTGGTCGCTGAAAAGGCGAACATGTAATCAAGCGTCGCTGCCATTTCAAACGCACCCTTATAGCCGTGGCGCATCACACCTTCGATCCATTTCGGATTGGCTGCTCGGGCCCTCACCACACGTCCGATTTCCTCTTCCAATGCGCGAACGACAGGTTTTTCAGGTCGTGAATGATCATTGTGATAAACCGACGGACGAATACCACCCGACTGTTCAACCGCAGCAGTCATACCACCCTCAAACTGGTAGTAGTCATCGGAATCCAGCAGATCATGTTCGCGGTTATCCTGATTGTGGATCACCGCTTCAATGCCTGAAAGCCGTTCCACGAAACTGGACCTGTCAGCCAGTCCCTCTTCCTTCTGGCCATAAGCATACGAGCCCCAGGTTAGGTAAGCTTCAGCAAGATCGCTTCGGTTCTCCCATCCCTTCTCATCGATCAGCGCCTGCAAGCCCGCTCCGTAAGCTCCTGGTTTTGAACCAAAAATCCGGAAACCTGCGCGTCTGGTAGCGTCTTCGAACGCAACCCCTTCATCCAATAGCCGTTTCTGCTCATCCCCCATCCGCTTAGCGATTGGATTTTCATGCGGATCCTCTTCCAGTGAACCAATTGCCCGCAGCGCTTTATCAAGCAATTCAATCTGAGATGGAAAAGCATCTCGGAAAAATCCTGAAATCCGAAGCGTCACATCAACCCTCGGCCTGCCCAGTTCAGCGAGCGTTATCACTTCAAATCCTGTAACGCGGCGGGAGATATTATCCCATTTGGGCTTCGCACCAATAAGCGCTAACGCCTGGGCAATATCATCGCCACCTGTACGCATATTGGAAGTACCCCAGGCTGACAACCCGAATGAGGTAGGCCACTCACCGTGATCCTGTCTGAACCGCTTGATAAGAAGTTCTGCGGATTTACGACCAAGCTCCCATGCAGCCGGCGTGGGAACTGCTCTACTATCCACTGAAAAGAAGTTTCGCCCGGTCGGTAGCACATCAAGCCTACCGCGCGTAGGTGCACCGGAAGGACCCGGTAAAACGAACCTTCCCTGAAGTCCCGTCAGGATATTCTCAATCTCCCGCTTACCACAGTCACGGACGGCGGGTTCGACCACGCTCGCGATGTTATTCAGCACTTCTTTCGTACCGTTCCAACCATCGGGACAATCCGTAAGCCCGTTGATCAATCGTGTTGCAAGGATTTCAATGCGCTCCACCGTGTCTCCACAGGTCCTCCAGGGATCGTCGGAAACGGCTAGGAGCAGCGCAGGTCTCGCATTTTCCCACTTTGCCGCCATTTCACAATCAAGCGGGTCAAAATCAAGCGCCAGATCATTGGCAATCGCCCTTTGCAGGCTCTGATCTGCGCCTTCACCATCACCCCTCGGCACCCGAACTAACGCTGTGATGAGGTCATCATGTAGTCGGCCTTCTGGTGATGTGCCAAACACATGCAGCCCGTCTCGAATTTGCATTTCCTTGAGTTCACACAGATATCCGTCCAGCTTCTCTAGCTTCATATCATCCCTGTCGCCTGAACTGATGCCCGCATCCTTATCAAGCCCGATGTCTTCAATGAGCTCCAGAATTTGCTTTTTTAGTAGTTTCAGCCGTCTCGGGTCGTTTCCACTCGCCTCGTAATATTCGTCAACCAATGCTTCCAGATCGCGCAAGGGTCCATAGCTCTCTGCCCGTGTGAGCGGAGGTGTGAGATGATCGATGATCACAGAGGACAAACGCCTTTTCGCCTGCGTGCCTTCTCCAGGATCATTCACGATAAAAGGATAGAAATTTGGAACCGCTCCCATCACCGCTTCCGGGTAACAGGTCTCGCTCAACGACAGTGCTTTTCCCGGCAACCACTCCAGATTGCCATGCTTGCCCATATGAATGATAGCATCCGCATCAAACGAATCCCGCAACCAGAAATAAAACGCCAGATAACCATGCGGCGGCACAAGATCCGGCGAATGATAAGTGTCTGTGGGATCGATGTTGTAACCACGCGCAGGTTGGATACCCACCACAAGATTTCCGAACACAGAAAGGGATAATGCGATGGAATTTTGCGCTTCCACAAAGAACGGATCTGCCTCTGGCTCTCCCCAACGCTCCAAAATTTCAGCCTGAATCGATTTGGGAAGCCCGCCAAACAACTCCTTGTATTGACTCAAGGAAATCGCTTCTCTGATCACTCGACCGTCAGTTGCAGCATTGGTGGGACCTTCCTGCAAGTGCTCAATAAGCGCGTCACCATTGTCAGGATATTCTCCGGTTTGATAGCCAGCCTCTTTCAGAGCATTCATCACATTGATCGTGCCTGCCGGTGTATCAAGCCCCACCCCGTTACCAAGCCTGCCATCGCGATTGGGATAGTTTGCAAGCACCAATGCAACCCGTTTTTCGCCCGTCTGTTTGCCGCGCAATCGCACCCAGCGAGAAGCCATCTCAGCCACATAAGCCACGCGCGAGGGCTCTGCCTCGTGAACCACAATATTGGCTTCCACATCCTGGTTGAACTGGTCCGCATTCTTGAACGCAACAGCGCGGGTAAAGACTCTGCCATCCACTTCCGGCAAGGCCACATTCATTGCCAGATCACGCGCAGAGAGGCCTTGTGGAGATCCCTCCCAAGCTTCCTTTGAACCGCCTGCCAAGACAATCTGGAGGACGGTGGCGCCTCCCTCCTCAAGAACCGTCGGCACATGGTCACCCGTTGGTGAGGAAACAGCAAAGCCCGTCGCATTGAGCACTATATCTGGCTTTGCGTCACCAAATACACTTCGCAGGATTTCAACAGTGACCGGATCTTTCAGGCTTGAGATAAAAACCGGTAGCGGATTGATACCTTTGGCTTTAAGTTCATTCACTAAAGCCTCTATGGGCTGCAAACCACCCGATTGAACCAATGCCCGGTAAAATGAGATGGCGACGATCGGGTTTTCATCTGACCAGTGCGCCCGTATCGCTTCAATATCGCAGACACCCTCACCCGGATACCAGATCCCGGCTTTCATGAGAGGAACCGCATCAACTGGCTTTGGCCCTCTTCCCAGATGATGGTTGGCCAGGTTGAGAAGGCTCGCCATGTTTTGTGGCCCGCCCTCCTTCAGATAAGCCCAGCATTGTTCAGCAAATTCACCTTCAACTGTGTTAAACGGCGCTAACCCCGGATCTGGCTTGTCATCGCCGGGCAAAACGACGAGTGAAATGCCGTTGCTTTGTGCGGTTTCCAGAAGTTTTTCCAAACCGTATTGGAAATAACTCACACCACCCAGCACACGTACAATGATCAGCTTTGCGTGTTTGGCAGTGTTCTCCGCATACACATCAACAGACATGGGGTGTGAAAGCTGCATGAGGTTGGCAACCCGCAATCCGGGCGCTTCATCGCCAAGCCAGGCATGTGCATCAGCAAGAGAGGCCAATTCCGTGTCTGCTGCAGAAAGAAAAAGGACCTCTGCCGGCGACTGCCCCAGATCAATTGCCTCGTCGCTTTCGTTTATCGCACCTTTCTGGGCCAGGAGCAGATGCATCTACTAGCCTATGAGCGCTTTGATGGATGAAGAAATCTCGTCCTGCTTCATACCTTCAAGGCCAATAACCACCAACCGTGAGTTGGGCGTTTCCGCCTCTGTCCATTCACGGTCGAAATAATGATCCACCCGGTTACCCACGGCCTGAACCACAAGCCGCATGGGTTTACCTGCCACTGCTACAAATCCTTTCAGGCGCAGAATATCATGATCCTCGATGATTGATTTCAGGCCGGATATGAGCGCATCTCGATCCTCAATGGCTTCACCGGAAACCACGAAGGTTTCAAATTCATCATGATCGTGGTCATGGTGATGATCATGTTCTGCATCGTCTCCATGTTCAGCGTGAAAAGCTTCATGTTCAAGTTCATGATGTGACTTGCGATTGTGTACATCGGTTTCAGATGCACTATCGAGGCCCAGCAGAACTTCCGCTGGCAGCGATCCGTGGGAGGACTTGATCAGTTTCACAGACCTTGGAATTTTGTTACCCACATCAAGTTGCACTTTTTCAAGCACATCGCCCTCAACCAGATCCGCCTTATTGAACACGATCATGTCTGCGCAGGTAAGCTGATCTTCAAACAGCTCCTCCAACGGGCTCTCATGATCGAGCGCCTCATCTTCCTCGCGCTGTGCGTTGACGCGATCAATATCATCAGCAAAACGCCCGTCGGCAACAGCGCGGCTATCCACCACGGTTACCACACCATCCACTGTTACCTGTTCGCGGATTTCCGGCCAGTTAAAGGCATTCACAAGCGGTTGTGGCAAAGCAAGCCCGGATGTCTCGATGACGATATGATCAGGACGATCCTCACGCTCCAGAAGTTTTTCAATTGTGGGCACAAAATCATCGGCCACCGTACAGCAGATACAACCATTGTTAAGCTCTACGATATCGTCTTCGGTGCAGGTCTCATCCCCGCAGCCTTTCAACACATCACCGTCGACGCCCAGATCACCAAACTCATTGATAATCAAAGCGATACGCTTGCCATTTGCCGTTTGCAGCATATGGCGGATAAGCGTCGTTTTGCCAGCGCCAAGGAAACCTGTAATGACCGTTGCCGGAATTTTCTGCGCGTCCATGGTGAGTACCCCTCCTGAGTTAATATCCGGCCTGCTTACTTGAGCTTTTGTGGAATCCCGGCTGTTACGAAATACATTTGATCGCAGACTTCAGCCACCCTCTGATGTACCAGCCCCGACAAATCCACGAATTCCCGCGCCATTTGATTTTCCGGCACCACGCCAAGACCCACTTCATTGGAAACAATCACCATCGGCACCGTTGCCTCTGACAGAAAAGCTGCCAATTGTTCAGCTTCTTTTTTCACATTGGCTTCTGCCATCATCAGATTGGTGATCCAGAAGGTGAGACAATCCACGAGGATCATCCGTCCCTCATGGGAGGATTGCCGAAGCGCATCCACCAGTGCCAAAGGTTCTTCAACGGTCTCCCAACTATCTCCACGCCGCTCCTGATGCTGTTCGATCCGGCTGACCATTTCATCATCAAAGGCCCTGCCCGTTGCCACATAAACGGGTTTCAGAGTGGATTTCAGAACAAGCCCCTCAGCAAAGGCGCTTTTTCCCGACCGCGCTCCACCAAGCACGAAAGTGGTTTCAGGTTTCATGGGACCTTCCAATGGTTGATTTCACTCGCGTTTTATCCATAAAAAATGAACAGGGCAATGCGCATTTAGTTCATTTGAGCTTAGCCGACCGCAGCAATCTCTTCATCTGTCAATTTACGACTTGGAGACCAGGCATAACCGTTCTCGCAAAGGATTACACACTCGCGCAAACCATGAGGTTTGTTCGCCGGATCCTGCAAAACATTTGAATGATGAGCATGCTCAGACGCCTTTTGCACAGCCTCATCCGGATCCGTATTGTAAAGTCTGATTTCAATACCGCCGCCTCGTGGCCCGCTTTCCGGCAAAAGCGATGGAAGCGGATGACTGTGATAGGTCGGATCGGCATGCAGCTGAAACACTGATTCTTCGTAGGTCATGATCGCAAAATCTGCGGTCACCTGATGCCCTTTCATATCGAAAACAATCTCAAGGAAATTCACCAGACCCTGCACATCACGCACCAGTAGATTGATGCCCAATCCTTCAAGCGATCTGCCAAAATCATTCGCGGTTATCGTTTCATAATCCATGGGCTTGCTCCCGGCCGCAGGTTTCAATTTCGGAAGACCCATTTTCAGGACAAATCATAAAAGATCAATCAGAATTTTGAGGTAATTGAAGCAATGAGCATGTTGCGAAACATTCAATTAGCCAATACGAATAATTGAGAGAGTTTTCGCTCCGCACCTTAGCCAGAAAGGTCATCCCATGCATATCGGTCTCATCGGCGGCATCGGCCCAGCTGCCACGGATTATTACTACCAGCGGATCATCAGAGCGTTTTTAAAGGCGGAGACAGAGCTTGATCTCACCACAGTGCATGCTTCATCCGCAACACTGCTTCCAAACCTGGCCGCTAATAATATTGAGGGACAATTGGCAATCTATGATCGCCTGACGAAGCGCCTTGCAGCAGCGGGCGCAGACTGCGTGGTGGTCACATCAATTGCTGGGCATTTCTGCATCAATGAATTCAAGGAAATTTCACCGCTGACCGTCATCGACATGATCGAAGAAACAAACAAGGTGGTTGCAGCCAAAGGCTTCGGGAAAATCGGCATTCTAGGCACAAAGACCGTGATGGAATCCCACTTTTATGGCGGGATTTCCTCAGCCGAAGTGATGCCCCCGCAAGGTGAACACCTCGATGCCGTGCACGAAGCCTATGTGACCATGGCATCCGCAGGTCACGTGAATGATGAACAAAGACAGGTCTTCGCAAAGGCATGTGAAGCGTTGTTGGAGGCAGGTGCTGAGGCAATCATGTTAGGTGGCACTGACCTCGCACTCGTTTATGCGGAAGATCATTCGGAGTTTCCGGTGATCGACTGCGCTGCCATCCATTGCGATGTGGTGGTTGAAAAGGCACTCAACGAATAGCTGTAAGATTTTGTTTTAATTACAGAAAATTGCCAACAATCGCACTGTAATTGACGAGAATGTAAGGCAGGATTGCCAGATTTGCGAAGATCAGGATCGGCACAAACCATATCAGCACAACCAGAAATGAACCCTCGACCAGATAGATGAGGCAAAGAGACAGGGTAACGCTGATATAAAGATCGATCCCGATCTGCCGCCCCCACCATAAGCCGTTCACGATACGAACTGTCTTGAAGAAACTCTCCTTGACATGGCTGACCAGCGAATAGGCCAGAAAAGCTATGAAGATCAGCCAGACCAGAATTTTTCCACCGGCAAAGGGAACATCAAGTGAAAAGAGTGCTTCCTCTCCACCAGCAAAGAATGCCAGAACAAGAAAGGCCCCATAAAACACCCACAAAAAGTTTCGCTTGAACCATCTCGCCATTATTCCTCCCCTTCACCGCCAGTCATATGCCGAGCACGGAACCGATCATACGCCATTAGCTTTCATTACGAAAATATTAAATTTTGGCAACGTGGTTACGCACGGTCTGCAAAGCGCCTAGATTGAATTCGTCACCCGTTGTCAGATATTCAAAAAGGCCCCTCCCAATGACCAGAAAACTCCCGACCCTCCTTTTCGCCCTGCTCGCTTCTGTTGCTGTGCCCATCACCACAGCAAATGCCAATTCCCTGGATAAAGCGCAGATTGAGGCCATGGGAGAACGCCTGAACCTTACGGAAGCCCAGCGCGTTTCCACCACGCCCATCATTTCCGAAGGGGTCACTGAACGCATGGCAATCCTTAAAGACGCCGGTATTGAGAGAGGCAAAAAACCAACCCTCAGCCAATGGCTTAAAGTGCGCGAACCAATGAGAAAATCACAGGCCGAAACAGAAAGACGCCTCTCTGAAGTCCTTAACCCGCAGCAGATGACAGAATACCGTCAGATTGTGAAAGAATTCCGCGAAAAAATCCGCAATCAGTATGAGTGATCAAAAACAACTCCTCATAAAATCAGTATTTCCTAGTTTAACCCTTTATTATCCAAACTGGCCTAGGTCTTAGGTGTCATGCGTTTATATGCGCAGTACATGAAGTTGTAATGACCGCCTCGTGCATGTTTTTCTCCAGTTATTATAAATTGCCGAGGCCAAGTCATGCTTCTATCGCGCAAGCTGCCACTAGCTGCAGCTATTCTCACGATCATCTCTATTGCAATTGCTAGTACCGCCGGAATTCTCATTGGCTCCAGGAGCCTAGAACATGCCGCTTTCGGTACGTTGAGCGCAGTTGCCGATGGAAGACGTAATCAGATTGAACTTTATCTCAAAAATATCGAAGACGATTTGATTACAACTTCGGAACGCAGCGATGTCGTGGATGCGGTTAAAGCCTTCACAGATGTCTGGATATTCGTTGGAGACAAACCAACTGAAGAATTGCAACGTCGATACATTCATGAAAATCCTCACCCGATCGGTGAAAAGCAGAACCTCCATACAGCAAAGAATGATGGCTATGATGCCACGCATAACGCATTTCACGGCAAGCTGTTGGATATTCAACAACAAAACAAATACTACGATGTTTTTCTCATCAACATGAAAGGCGACATTGTCTACACGGTCTTTAAGGAATTGGATTTCGCAACGAACCTTATTGATGGGGAATGGGCAAACAGCGAACTGGGGAACATCTATCGCAATGTGATCGAAGCCAACGACCCCGACAAAGTATTTTTTAAGGATTTCAAACCATACGGCCCGTCAAATGGCGCCTATGCTTCGTTCATGGGTAAAGCGATCGTTCAGAATGGAAAAATAAACGGTGTTCTCGTTTATCAAATGCCCACAGATGTTATCCAGGAAATCGTGAGCAACCGAACCAGCCTGGGCGAAACAGGAGAAACCATACTCATGGAGCCTGATGGGCTGTTTATCCTGGACTCAAACTTCACAGCTGAAGACGATTCTTTCAAGACCACAATAACAACTGATCTGATTGGTAGCTCCAATCATGATATAATTTCTACGGGATATATTACCGGATACCGGGACATTGAAGCAGCCGCCTCAGTCACTCACATCAACTTTGAGGGCGTGGATTGGGCATTGGCTACCATCATGAAAAAGGATGAAGCACTCGCAGGTGTTTCCTCAATGCGAAATACAATCCTGATCATATCGGTAATACTGTTTGTGGGAGCGCTCTTGATATCCAACTGGTTTGCGAAAACAATCACACGTCCCATCGACAATATCGTGGATCGCATGTCCAGCTTGGTTGATGGAGAAACTGACTTCGATCTTTCATCAGAAATGGGGGAAGACGAAATAGGCAAAATGGCAAAAGCGGTTGAAGTCTTCAGGCAATCAGCAATAGAAAAGCGAAAGCTTGAAGCATCAACCGAAGAACAACGCGCGCTCAACGAGAAACAGAGAGCCGAAGGTGAGCAAGAAAAAGCACTGGAAGCCAAAAAAATCGAGAACGCAGTTTCATCCCTTGCAGAGGGGCTTGATAAGCTTGCTCTCGGTGACTTAACGGCCACCATTCACGAACCGTTTGATGCAGAACTGGACACCCTAAGAATGAACTTCAATCAATCTGTGTCGAGTTTGAGAGAGACATTATTGGGCATCTCTTCAAACTCCAGTTCAATGGATGAAAAAGCCGCAGAGATGCAATCCGCAGCAAGAGAACTCGCAGCACGGACAGAAAAACAGGCTTATTCACTGCAGGAGACATCCGCTTCGGTTCAGGAAATCGCTTCAACGACAAAACTCGCTACAGATAAGGTCAACGAGGCTACGCATATTGCGTCCAAAGCACAAAACAATGCGGATAAGTCTTCTGAAATCGTTTCCAAAGCAGTGGCAGCGATGGACAATATTGAAAACTCTTCGAAAGAAATATCCAATATTATCTCTATTATCGATGAGATAGCGTTTCAGACCAATCTTCTGGCACTCAATGCTGGTGTTGAGGCTGCCAGAGCTGGTGAAGCAGGAGCCGGTTTTGCGGTGGTAGCTTCTGAAGTGCGTCAACTGGCTCAGCGATCAACGAACGCTGCTAAGGACATCAAAGCTCTGATCAACACCTCTTCTGACGAAGTTGAGCAAGGAGCGGAACTCGTGAAAGCGGCGGGAGAAGCCCTATCCGAAATCTCAACCGATGTTGCCGAAATAAATGACAAGATGTCGTCTGTCGTTGTCGCGGCAAACGAACAATTATCCGGTGTTCAGGAGGTTCTGTCGTCTGTAACGCAGATGGATCAAATGACCCAGCAAAACGCGGCGATGTCTGAAGAAGCGTCAGCTACTACCAATATCATGACAGCTGAATCGAGAGAACTCTTGAACATGGTCCAGAAGTTTCAACTGGGTCGCGGAGAAAATTCCCATTCAAGCAGTCAATTGCAAGTAGTGAATGGATAGTCTTGCATCGGTAAAGACCATGCGTTTGGATTTGATGTCGGCGAGCAGATGTAGTTCGCCGACATTTTACTTTTATTGAATGATACGCGTTTGGCGCAGACCTTAGTGGTCATATCCCGGGTAGGAACGAGCCAGTTTACGCATCAGGCCAGGCCAGATCAGATTGTCACCCATGCCCGGTTGGAAAGCAGGTGCTGCCTGTTTACCCACAGTGTGTGCCATTGATTCCGGTTCTTCGAGAAGCTTGCCCTCTTCACCCACAGACTGTGCCAGGATTTGGGTTTTGCAAGCGTTTTCCAGGAAGTAGGTCCGCAGGAACGCAATTGCACAGTTTGGACCAACGGTCAGTGTGCCGTGGTTTTTCAGGAGCAGCAGGTTCTTGTCACCCAGATCCCGAACTATCCTCTCACGCTCTTCAAGTTCCAGCGCAATACCTTCATAATCATGATAGGCCAGATCATCGATAACCTGCATAGCGAACTGGGTATAGCGTCTCAGACCGTCTTTCTGAGCGGAAACCGCCACACCATAAGGGGTGTGGACATGGATCACACAGCCAGCATCTTCGCGTGCCATGTGCACAGCAGAGTGGATGGTAAAGCCAGCCGGATTGATGAAATAAGGTGTTTCCTGACAGATCTTGCCGTTCACATCGATCTTGACGAGGGATGAAGCTGTAATTTCTTCAAACATCAAGCCGTAAGGGTTGATCAGGAAGCGCTCTTCCATCTCGCCATTTTCACCTGGCTCATCAGGCAGGCGCGCTGAAATGTGAGTAAACACAAGGTCGGTCCAACCATAAATGGCACACAATCTGTAAGTCGCTGCGAGTTCACAACGCATTTTCCATTCTGCGTCAGAAACCTTACCTTCAAGACTGTTAAGAGTAAGCGGGTCAATAATATCAAAACCTGCTGAAACCGTTGCTGCACTTGCATTCGCCATGGGATCATCTCCTTGAAACCGTGTTTGTAACTGGCAGAGTTGTACCTGCGGCCTGAGATTGAGAATGTCACATAGTTGACAATCTTGGACAGGTCATCTTGAATTATTCCATGGACTCACCCCTGTCATACCGTCTTTCAGCCGATCCATGGGTCAGCAGCCTTGAGCCAACGGCCCGGTCTGTAATCATTTCAGAGGCAAGACCCCGTCTTTATCCCTCTGGGTCTCTTGTCTATGCACAGGATGAAGATGCAGAAGGGTTTTATGGCATAATTGGTGGTGAATTGAGGTTTACGCGAACCTCCTCTGACGGTCGCCGCACTACCCTCGTTCAAGTGGGAGCCGGAACCTGGGTGGGTGAATTAGCCTTTCTCGATTGGGCACCAAGAATGCATGACGCACATGCTGTGGGTGACACACTTCTCGCAGTCATACCCGCACCAAAGATGCGTCAACTGGTAAGCCAGCACCCTGGTCTGCGCGATGGGCTCGTGAAATTACTGGCTTCTCACACACGGCGCCTTTATGCAGCCGTCGATGAACTCCTCTTCATGACACCGGAAAGACTTCTGGCGATCAGGCTTTGTGAAAGACTGGGTGAAGGCGGTAGCTCAACCATCTCCATGTCTCAGGAAGATATTGCGGGCCTCATAGGTATTTCCCGTCAAAGCGCAAACCGTATTTTAAAGAAACTGGAAACTGCAGGTATTATAAAGAGACAATACAGGGGATTTGAAATAGTGGACAAAGATGCACTTGAAGCCCGTGCCGCCAAATCTTGCTGATCAGGCGAAACTACTCACAACTGTAAACAATGTGACATTTCTACATCTGAATTGAGATTATAGACGCTCCATTAATCCAGAAATCGCAGAAAAATAAGATATCCAGCTGCGACCAACATCAATGGAGGAATTAAGATGTTACTTGAGGTCTTTTTACCACTATCCCTCGCATTTATTATGTTTTCACTTGGTTACGGGCTCACAATCTCGGACTTCACAAGAGTTGTGAAATTTCCCAAAGCCTTCGCAATGGGCGCCGTTGCACAAATAATTTTGCTCCCGATTGTTGCTTTTACAATGTTGCACATTTTCAGCTTGCCGCCAGAGCTTGCTGTCGGTGTGATGATCCTGGCCTTCTGCCCTGGCGGGGTCACATCCAATATTTTCAGCAAATTGGCAGATGGAGCGGTTGCCCTTTCGGTGACCATGACTGCCATCATGAGCCTGCTGGCTGTAGTGACTGTGCCGCTATTGGTTTCCTGGTCCAATGATTACTTCCTGGGCGCTGCCGCTCCAGCAATCGATGTGACCAAACTTGGCATCCAGATGTTCCTGCTGACAGCAGTGCCCGTCGGCATCGGTGTTGCACTGAGAGCGATCGCACCACGGTTCGCTGACATTGCAGAACCTTGGACAGGTCGGATCGCTGTTGGACTGTTCGCTCTTATCGTAGTTGGTGCAATCGCTTCCAACTGGTCTCTGTTCCTGGAAAATCTACCAACACTTGGTCCAATCTTGATCATTCTCAATGCAGTGTTGCTGGTTCTTGGTGTTATTCTTTCCCGCTCGGGCGGCCTAAATATGAAAGAAAGCAAGACCATCGCCATTGAAACCGGCGTACAAAATGCAACCCTTGGCATTGCAATCGGCAGTCTCATCGTTGGTCAGGCATCAAGCTCACTACCAGCCTTTGCTCTACCGTCAGGTGTGTATGGCATCACCATGTATTTTGTGATGGCACCCTTCATCATCTGGGCAAGATCAGCTGCAGGAAGCAATTCCGATCAGCAGCCTAGCGCAGCATAGATTTACAAAAACAAGAATGACGGTATTGCCTCCAAATTCGTTAAATGAAGCAAATCACCAACGCTCGGAATACCGTCATTCAATTCAGTCAGTCAGGCTTTTCAGAATAGGGATCATGTCATCAAGATCCGCGCAGGGAATTGCCCCCGTTGCCCGGATCTCGTCAGATGCATCAACAGGCAAATCAGAGTTGGAACCTTCCGACACCTGATTAAGTTTCCCCCCGATCAGAACCGGAATGCTTTTGTTATTTTGGTGCAAGGCGGCCTGAACGGACTTCGCATATTGGAGACCAATGCCATTGTAAGTGCTGATAGCAATCACATGTGCATCACCTTCGATTGCCATCTCCACAAGGTTCTCCGCATCCACGGCAACACCAGCGTCAATGACTTCCATACCTATGTTTTCAACCGCATTGCGCACCAGATAAGCACCGTGCTCGTGTACATCCGTGGTTCCAAGCGCAATTCTGATTGAACCGGGCTTCTGTATCAGATGACGATTAGCTTCAGACCACTTGGCCGCCATTTCATCAAGCTCGTGCGCCCAATCAGCGGGAACCTGAACACTGCTTTTCGCGTTGGCACTTTCTTCAAGTCCCCTTCCCTCTCCCCAAAGGAACTCCATTCTTCTTGCACCCAGACGGCGGATCGCGAGCATGAGTTCAGCGGGGTCGGATGTATTAACACCATGCTCACCCAATCCTTTAAACACCCTGTCTGCGAAAACCCTTCCCCCTTCAACAAGCTTGTCTGCCACCAGATCAACTTCGTCAAAATCCATGATGGCGGATTGAGCCTCAGCGTGCTCGCCAAGCCGGGAAGCAAAGGATTGCGCATCCAAAATCTCTTCCACATCCGGTATGCGGACGTTTTCAGTAACCGGCACTGGATTGATAGCATGTCCGGTATGGTTGCGACCCAAGGCCACAAGATCGGCCAGAAGATAGTTTGCAAGGCTTGCATAATTTGCCGCTGCATCCGATTGATATGAAACAGTATTTCCGAAAATCATAGTGCCCGGCGTATCGCTAACCCTGGAAAGTGCCGCATGAAAAGCAGTGCGCGTCAGCGGGTTTGAGAAGTGGTGTCCATAACAAAAAGAACAACGCGCACCCATCAGGTCTTCAACAATGTACTTTTCGATCATAACCATCCCAAGGGCCGAGGTCATATCCACAAACAACCCGGCAAATCCATCATCGAGATTGGAGTGAACAAGTATCTCCGCATCCTGGGCAGCAATAAGACCAAGCGCCCTCACGGTTGCTTCGGTCGTCGCCACATCATCATCCCAGTATGGAAGGCGAAATGTAAAATACTGCCCCATATTGCCGATTGACGTGGCACCTGCTGCCAGCGCGGCCTTGGTGTTGTGCAGAGCACCAGGAAGACCAAGCATAAAGTCACCGAAATGACTTGCTGCCGGCGTCGCATTCGTGATGGTGGCAAAATCCTCAGGCCCGTTGAGTACAATGCCGGTTCCGCGCACCCTGTCCGCACGAAGATCCGGTGGATAGCCCATGGACCAGTCCAGTGTGACCCCAAACCGGTCAATACTGACATTCTTTGCCGCGGCTTTTTCGTAAAGATAAGACATGCCATCAATGGTTCGGCTGACACTGCGAAATCCGATATGGGCATGCTGCATGATCGATTTTTCAGACATCTTGCGTCGTTTGTATTCAACTTCGGACGCTACATCATTGGCTTCGAGGAACAAGCAACGCTCGAGCTTCCAGTCCTTAGCCATCGCCTGCCCTTCCAACAACAAAGTTGTGCCGGGCGTCAACAAAGGGTCTGTCAAACTAGGCTTATCCATCAAAGACCTGGGTGAAATTGTTACTGTAAAGCGCAGTCTGCGTCGAAGCCTGCACCATTAGCAAGCCGGAAAGTGATTATCCCGATTGTCTGCGCAGTACTTTCCTGTCAGTTTTACCATATCATGATCGATTGCAGCCACTGTAAAACCGGGGAACGATAAATGAAGCTGGGAGTTATCGGAGTTGGACATCTCTCCACCGCAATTCTGAAAGGCCTCTTACGGGCTGCGTTTATACCAGCGGGCGATATCGTCCTGTCACCGCGAGGCCACAGTAAAGACCTGAGCAAGCGGTACGGGTTTGACTTGGCAGAAAGCAATGCCAGCCTGGTTGAAGGATGCGACATCATATTGCTCGCGGTTAGACCGAAAGACGCTGTTTCAGCGGTGAGCGGTCTACCCTGGCGAAAAGACCATGTGCTGATGACTGCGTGTGCAGGCGTTTCCATATCGCAACTGTCCCCTTCTGTGGCAGATGCGAAAGTCGTCCGGATCATGCCGACAATCGCATCTGAATTTGGTGAAAGCGCTACCCTCGTCTTTCCTGAGAAGCCACAACTGGCAACCTTCTTTTCGGCGCTCGGAAAATCATACGTACTTGATGATGAAGATCAGTTTGAAGTGGGTACTGTCAGTGCTGCTATATTCGGCTGGGCACAGGCTCTCATCATGAATTCAAATGATTGGGCAGCAACGAATGGGATGAATGCCGATCAGGCAAGACAATTGCTTGCCCAGACCTTCATATCCGCCGGTACAATCATCGCGGAAAAAGATCAGCCAGTGGCAGAAATCCTGAAAAGCCTCACAACTCCCGGCGGTATCACCGAAGCGGGTCTGCAGCATCTGGAAAACACGCAAGCAATCCAGGCATGGGAAGAAGCCAGCGAAATCGTCTTGAAAAAACTGGGCAAAACCGCCTGAAGACGGCCCGTATATTCAGGATGTCAAACTGCAACAAAACCTGTATCAGCCCCAAAGCTCACACAAGCGGTGTTGATGGCTCACAGGACTAGACTTGACCCGGCAGTTTCAGTCTTCAACCACTGCTGAACCTTCAGAACCAGATTTTTTGGCGAAACCGGTTTCGACAGATAATCATCCATCCCCGCGTCGATACAACTTTCCATATCACCCTTGAGCGCATGTGCCGTAACACCCACGATCGGAATACGGTTCAGATTTTTCTGGGACTCAAATTCGCGAATTGCAACGGTTGCCTCCTTGCCGTTCATCTCCGGCATGGAAACATCCATCAGGATCAGTCGCGGCTGCTGAACTTTATACGCAGCGAGCGCAAGACGGCCATTTTCTACAAGTTTGTAGTTGAGACCGGTCTCTTCCAGTATCTGACGGAAAACAATCTGGTTCACCTGATTATCTTCTGCAACCAGAATGTCGAGCTGTTGAGGTTCGGAGACCACGGTGGCAAACTGCGATTTTGTAACTTGTGGAGCATCCCTTTGCGCAGCTTCGTTGCGGGAGACTATGCTCGCCTGATTATCAGCCATCACCTGGAGTATGGTCTCAAGCAAATGCGAGGAACGCGTCGGCTTGGTTAGGTTTGCCTCTGCTCCAAGCCCGTTCAGTTTCTTGTTGGCTTCCGCGCTGTCCACAGAAGTCAGCATCACGACGGGTAAATGGCTCAGGGCTGGGTCTTCCCGCATTATGCGAAGAACCTCCGCACCGTCCATTTCAGGCATCTGATAGTCAAGAATAACAAGATCTAGTTTGATGTCGTTTTCACAAGCGGCCCGCATGACTGCAAGCGCCTCAACACCACCGGTGGTCGCAGCACTGTCGAACTTCCAGGCTGTCATCTGCTCCGTGAGGATGGAGCGGTTAACCTGGTTATCATCCACAATCAGAATTCGTGCACCGGATAAATCGCCCGGGATAACGCGTTCGGAAGCCATTTCACCATGAACCGGCAATTCTATTTCAAACCAGAATGTGGAACCTTCGCCAATCGTGCTTTCAACCCCGATTTCGCCTTCCATCAGCTTAACGAGCGATGAGGATATGGAAAGACCAAGGCCGGTCCCTTCATGTTTCCGCGTTGCGGAAGTATCAACCTGCGAGAACTTCTGGAAGACCTTATCGCACTCCTCTTCAGGAATGCCGATCCCGGTATCCTCGACTGAGAATTTCAGCTTAACTGAGCTGGCATCAACGTTTTCAATCACTTCACCAGTCACATTCACATAGACATGACCCTTCTCGGTGAATTTGACCGCATTGCCCATCAGATTGGTCACGATCTGGCGAATACGACCCACATCACCAACCATCATCTCTGGTAATTTCGGGTCCACACGTACGATGAGTTCCAGATCTTTCTCTGCCACTTTGGAAGAAACAAGCGTCGCCACATCTTCAATAGCTTCAGCGAGATGGAAAGGTGCAGGATCCAGTTCCATCTGTCCTGCATCGATTTTTGAAAAATCAAGAATGTCATTGATGATTGTAAGCAAGGACGCACCGGACTTTAGGATCACATCCGTGAACATGGCCTGTTTCGCGTCCAACTCCGTCGTTGAGAGTAGTTCCGCCATTCCCATGACACCGTTCATGGGCGTGCGTATCTCGTGAGACATATTGGCGAGAAATTCTGACTTTGCCCGTTCAGCAGATTCAGCGATGCGCATGGCCTCTTCAAGTTCCATCTCGCGTTGCTTTAATTCGGTAATATCCGTGCGCATGCCGATGAACAAGCCGCTTTCAAGCCGCTTGTTTCGAACCAGTAGCCACCTGCCATCTGCAAGATGTTGCTCTGTTTCATGAAAGGGAACCCAATGTTGTTTTATGCGCTCTTCAACAAATTTTTCCGCACTTTCATATTCTGATTTCCATTGGCCCTGCGCATAGGCGTGAGCCAGAATGTCTTTCAGATTGCTGCCCTGCTTATACAGCGGCGACAATTGCGGATAAAGTTTATGATTAGCACGATTGCAAGCGACAAAGTTATCATCCTTGTCGTAAATAACTATTGCTTCCGAAAGCTCATCAATCGTGCTGATGAATACCTCTTGATTGAGTTCCATCACAGCCACCCCCAGCCAAACCCGGATAAAATTACATAAAACGTCGGCGTGATTTCACCATGTTAACCTTAAAAAACAGTTAGCCATATTGACTATTCAACGGGCTCTGTCCGCAGAGCTGCAACCGATGGTGAAGTATTACCAAAGATGCAACAAAGTCAGCCGGGGCCAAGATGCATTAAAACGTGACATTAACGAATGTCAGGTTTTTCTCACTGACTATTTGGTTGCGCGTTGATGGAATCTCGCCAGTCTGAAGGTGTTTGATTTTCCCATTTCTGGAAAGCTCGGAAAAATGACCCCTGATCTTCGTAACCCAGAAGAAATGCGATTTCCGATAGTTCTAATGCAGGTTTGGCCAGATATTCTTTGGCAACTTCATGCCGGGTCTCTGAAAGGATTGTCTGAAAGCTATGACCTTCCTGACGAAGATGCCGTTGCAACGACCGTTCACTAACGGCCATTTCTTCGGCGATACTGGCCAGATTGGGTTTGCCGCTTGATAAGCGCCGATGTAGATGCCAACGAACTTGCTCTGTGTACGAACCTTTCTGACTTGTCTGTTCAGACAACTGCCCATCGAGAACCGTATCAAGCATATCAAGTAATTCGTGGTTGTATTGCGTGAATGGCAAGTCAAGATCACTCAAAGCAAAAACAAGTCGGGCTTTTGGCGCCTTCCACTTTATGGGACAGTTAAACCACTCCTCAAGCTTCTGGCTGTGTTCCCGCGAGAATTCAATCCTTTTAGGATTTACATTCGTTCCAGTGCATGTACGCGCCATGTTCACAAAAAACAAAAAAGAAGAGTCTATCACACCATCAGGAATGGCTGACTTCGAACATGGAAAAGATATCGAGATAGAAAACTCATCACCTTTGGAATTGAGTTCAAACACCTCGGGTGCCGATAACGCTTTGTACCGGGCCATCCGGTGGATGGCATCACCTAGATTTTTCGCATGAAACAGGAGAACGAAGTTGGGTGGAAGTGCGCCGGTAATCATAGCTGCGCCCAAGTCAAATGCCGCGTCTGGTCCACCAAGAGTTTCTACAGCACGCCATAAGCCAAACATCTGATCTGTTGTCATGGTGGCATCCGGTGACGCAACACCAAGCGGAAGTTTTGCTTCTTGCAGAATTTCAGACCGCTTTAGGCCGATCACTTCAGCGGCGTTCCAAAACTCACCTCCACATTTTACACGATCTTGCATCATCTGATTTCTCTAAAATAGTTGTTTCGTCATTCTGCAACATAGACATATTATCCTGCAAATCACGCCAATCTTATCGCAAAAGCCGCCATTATTTCAGCCCCAACGTTTGATGGCTGGCGGAGACCGCTATGTGATCTCTGCCATTAGGTTTATCTGCTGAAGAATTCTGCCACCGCGTCAGTCGATGCTTTTACAGCTTCCGGTTTGTAGTAGAAGTCCACATGGCTGAATTCATCAAAGGCCACCTCTTCATGCTCGTTCGTCAGCTTTGCGACAAATTGAGTAGAACAAGGGGCTGTGAATGCTGTGCTGCTGTAGACGGTCAGCGACGGCTGTACAATCTTGTCAGCATAGGCCTCACCGATGGAAATCAAAGACTGCATGCCTTGGTCGCCGATATGTGCGTTAGTGAAATTCGGCACCGCCACTGGCCCTTTGACTCCATCTCTACCATAGTAGTCATAGGTTTCGCCAACCATTGGGTTACCGCCAACCTCGATAAATTCATCACGCGACATTTCATCGGTTAGGAGGAAAGGAGCAACGTAATCCGGCTCGCCTGTTTCGTACATCTTTTGCATGGAGGCGTTTGATGCCGCGATCTGCTGGTTCACCATATTGCGATCGGTCCATTGGAAGCCATCCGCTGCCATCATGCCAGACACCATTGCAATCTTCTTGATACGGTGGTCGGTCACAGCCGCTGATGCGATGATTGAACCGCCCTGGCAAACACCAAGTCCGTAGATTTCATCAACGAAGTCAAGAGTGCCTAGATATGAGACTGCGTCCCAAGTGTTCTCAATCAGCCTAAACATGTAGCGTGACTGCTTGAACTCGCCTGGTAGTGCCGGGGAGTCGCCCATGCCAAGGTAATCAAAGCCAAGATAGATGAAACCTCGTGCGGCCATTTCAGGTCCATAGGTGGCAGGGATTTGGTCTTTGACCTGAGGGAACGGGCTGGCTCCCACGATTGCTTTGTATTTTTTGCTCTCGTCAAAACCTTCGGGAAGGTAGAGATCGCCAATCAGATCCACGCCAAAGGATTTAAAGGTTACTGAGTTTTTGCCAGCTGTGAGTGTCATAATGTTCTCCTGTTTCAACGCTGTAATTTCGGTTGACCATCAAATAGCACCACCACTTCTGCCGTTCCCGCCAACTTATTGGCAGAACACGCCAAAGTTTGATTTGCGAGAACGTGCAAGCAGAGCGTTAATGTTCGAACCGAGATTGAGTGATGAAACCTGAAGCTGTGGCTCAACCTTGAAGCTGAAACTGCAGCTTTGTCCGCAGAGCTGCCGTTCCCCCCAACCCGCAGGCCCATACTAGAGTTTTAAGGTATGGAGATGGGAAAATTGTGTAGTGATTGAAATCATTGAGAATGTGAAAATCGTATTCCAACACCCTAAACCGCTCTCGAGAGGCAGGGGAAGTTAAAACGTACAATGCTGCTCGCCGGATGGCGAGCAAGGCTAATAAGACATCAGAAAAACGAAGCGCCGTCGAAGTTCTAACCAGACCAGAGTTCAGTATCAGGATGGAACTGTGACCACGCAAACCAGAATGCCTGATGGCTACCTAAGTCAGCACCGTTTGCATCCACTGCCCGAATACCACCGGCATCAAGTTTCAGGCGAACGTTTTCAAAGGCAACTTCCTTACCCTTTTTCAATGCGAGAAACGCCTTGCTGCGCTGGAAGGCAACCGGCTTACCGGACGCGGTGGTCACGCCGATGATGTCCTCATGAACGGAAAGACGCGGATCCACATCACCCACTGGGAAGATCGGTCCATTGGCATCGCGGCCATTGCGGAAATCAAAATCCCGGCCAAGCGCATATCTTTCAAGGAGAACCGTTGTTTCAGGATGCTCTTTTTTCCATGTTCCCCAGTCAGTGGTAACCACGCTTGCCTGTTCCAGCTTGACGTTTTTCTTTTCAAGCGGACCGGTTACCGCATGACCCAGGAACGTATCAAATACAGAGAACGTTCTCACATCATACATGACCTTGTTCGAGCGGATCAGAAGGCCGGAAGTACGCAGGATCGGCCGCTCTACACCATTGGGAACACGATCTGTGAAATAAGCCTGCGCAGCACCACACAAAGTGCAGTATGGAATGCCGAGATGTCTGCCACCGAGCGTATCATTGACCATCTCGCGCACTTCCATAATACGGCGTGGATAAGCACGGAATTCACCATTCACTTCCACACCAAAGACGATGTCATCGTCCTTAAGCCAGGTCGCTTCTTCTGCGGTACTCACCTGCGGATTATCTGCGGCAGGGATACAGTTACACACTTCATCGGTCGTGTCGTATTCGCGGGCATCAATCAGCACACCCCCCCAGGAAACATGGCGCCAGTCAATCTTGCCTTCCACAAAAATCTTTTCCCAACCGGGTACAATGTTCGTAAAAATGGCCCGTTTGGCTTCCAGATAGTTTGGAGGAGCCGGCACATCCCATGCGATCAGATGATCAGTTACGACACCCCAGCCATTGCCGGCGGGCACCTTTTTGCCAAGCAGTTTAGAGGCAGCACCGGAAAGCACTGTGTCCAATTCAATGCCGGAGGCAAAGCGCATCAAGTCGCTGATAATCCAGACCAGTCTGGGGTCTTTTGATTCAGCAATCTGGTCCAGGGCAAGCCCTTGGTCCCTGCCCCAGTTTGACTGCTGGACACTGTCGATGAACGCCACTTTCACCGCATCTTGCAGTTCTTTTGATAACGGACCGGTCGGAATTGCTGGTGGTTCACCAAACTTTTCAATCACATATTTAGGCAGCGGCTTTGCTTCCTGTGCTCGCAAAGCATCAATCCAGAGAAGAGAAATTATAAGAACAAGGAATAAGGAAAAAATACGGGTTTTTAAGCTGATTGCCGATGCCATTGAAGGACCTTTCACATGCCGGTTGAACCTCAGACGCACAAGCTAACGCAATAAAAGCCCGTGCCACCCGTTTCGCGCAGTCATTTTGATTGGTCGGGAATTCAGGCGCAATCCGGATTGACGCAAATTTACTCGTAAATCCCAATACCGCGAGTAACGATACATCAGCATTTTGTGAACGTTAAGCCTTAAGCAAACCGTCTATGTGATTCACTGCCAATAATTATTCGCCTGAGCAACCGTATTGAAATTCGTCGCAACCACATGGGAAGCCATAGTCAGACTGTCAGCGTTATTGGCATAGTCAGGCCTCATCCTGTTCCGGGCGTCATCATCCGGCTGCGTAAATTTAACGGCCATGCGCGATAGTTTTATCGCCAACTCAAATCCAGCTTCAGGCGTATCTGTTTTCAAACTCGGTAACCAGCACATAGTTTATCTCTCCTATTTATATCGTGCACGATCTATTTTCACAACTTGAAGAAACAGATAGAGTATGTCAAGAAATAAATCGCACACGATCTAAATTAAGACTGATTTATGAAAGCAAACCAATTACCGACAAAGGCAGCAGACATGTTCTGCTACGGCATTTACACCGCATCTCATGTGGTCAACCGAGCCTACACACCACATCTCAAAGAACTAGGCCTCACCTACCCGCAATACATTACGCTAACACTCTTGTGGGAACGCGATGGTCAAAAGGTGACCGAACTGGCAGCACAACTGCAAATGGGAAGCAACACGCTTACACCGCTGCTGAAACGGCTCGAAACAATGGGGCATATCAAACGCAGCCGGGGGAAAATGGATGGGCGCGAAACTGTCGTGACCTTGACTGAACAAGGGCGTGCCCAACAAAAAACTGCCCCAGAAATTACGGCTTGCATGGTGAAAGGTACATCATTGGAGTTTGATGAACTTCAGGAGTTGCAGCGACTGCTGGCAAAACTCACGGACGGGCTGAGCGCAAAATAGAGTTAGGGAAACAGATCAAACAAACGTGTCAGATCTTGGTTTCATTTGCCGCTGGTGTTACGCGTTTTCTCGCTCTTCGCAGTTCGCGATGCGAGATGTAGGTGATGGCTGAAACAATCACCGCTCCGCCTAGCAAAACGAACGGATCTACCGGTTCACCGAAAAGCGCAATCCCGATTAATACTGCCCACACAAGCTGCAGATAACTGACCGGCTGTGTCACTGTAATGGGTGCAGAGGCAAATGCTTTGGTAAGCGTATAATGGCCAATGGTCGCAAAAACCGCTGTGAGACCAAGCCACATCAGTTCTTCGAGTGTCGGGTGACGCCATTGCCAAATGGCTCCCGGGAGTAAAACGAGCGTACAGAAAAAAGAAAGCCAGGCTACGATCTCCGAGGGTGATGTTTCGCCTGTAAACCTTTTGGCCAGAATAAACGAGGTGGCAAAAAGTGGTGCCGCAGAAAGCTGCGCCAATTGACCAAGCCCCACTTCCTGAAATCCAGGACGGATGATGATGAACACCCCTATCAAGCCGACGACCACAGCCAATATGCGATGGATGTGCAATCTTTCTCCCAGAAACAAGGCTGCCCCGATGGTTACAAAAATCGGCGCGGTGTAGCCAATCGCCGTAACCTCAGCCATGGGAATTCGAGCCATCGCATAAAACCAGAGCATCACCGCTCCACCGTGAACAAGGCCACGCACGGCATAAAGCACCAGATTGCTCTTGTAGGATTGCGAGGAGAGCGCTGAGATAAATATCGGCAGGATCAGAATGAAACCAATCAGATAGCGGATAAACGCTGCTTCAATCGCCGGCATATCAGAACCCAGATATCGCACAATCGCAGTCACGCCGGCAAACAGCATGCCGGTTGCTATCATCCAGCCAATACCCTTCAGGGTCTGCTGCAAATCAGAAGATGGCGATTGTGACAAAGTGTAAATCCGATGATGGGAGATTTGGATTCGAACGGCGATTTAAGCACGGTTACCGGGGTAATAGAAGAGCAATTCTCGATAATGTTTGGCAAGGCCTACGGAGAGCTGACATCCTGTTTCCAAGAACCACAAGGATCAGCAAAATAGCGGTTGACCTTTGCGCATCATTTAATCAATTTGGGTCTCCCGAATGGCGTTCCCAATCCATGAACGTTATCTGCCCTCAAACTTTTCCGCTGGAGTTCAGTTGCGTTTTCTATCCGTAAAAGCCGTGCCAAAGCTGTTCTGGAGTTCGCCAAAAGCGCTCACGATCAGACCTCCCGGCGTTTCAGTGCTGTTTCTTGTGATCGGCCTTACCATTTTTGGCCTTGGTGAAGCGCTGATCATTGCCGCAACGGTAGGCGTAAGTCCGTGGACTGTTCTCGCCCAGGGCATTACCCACATAACAGGTTGGAGCATCGGCTTTGCCACTTTCGTGATCAGTGTGAGTGTTCTCATCTGTTGGGTGCCGCTAAAACAGGTTCCAGGCATCGGCACAATATTGAATGCAATCATAGTGGCCCTGGTACTGGAGTATCTGCTTCCGTTTCTACCCACCTTTGACTACCTTGTCCTTCAAGTGGGACAAGCCGCCCTCGGCGTAATTGTTACCGGAATTGGCGGTGCCATGTATCTCATTGCAAATCTTGGGCCCGGCCCCAGAGACGGCTTGATGACCGGACTGCAGATGATCACAAACATGCCGATCGCCTGGGTCAGAACAGGGCTTGAAATCTCAGTGGTCGTAATCGGCTGGCTGCTTGGCGGATCTGTGGGCATAGGCACTGTGCTGTTCGCGTTCGGCATTGGCCCGGCGATCGCAGCCAGCATGTATGGAATGAGCCAGGCCTTCGGTAAAAACTCTGAATGATTCCCTCTTGGTGAAGCTTTCAACTTACTGCAAGGTTTCCACATCCGTTTGGGTGACAGTGTAATTGGCTGTCATCGTCACTGAGTCACCCGGGGCAAGCCTGTCCCAAACCCCGTTTGCCGCATCGGGGTTGGACGAGTCTCCCAATGGCGCATTGTCTGTGAGAATAGCTGAATCTGGTAACGGAACCGGTGGAGTGCCAGTACCATTATGACTGTCAGAGATGCTGATATTGGTCACAGTCTGGTTTCCCGTATTGGTCAAGACATAGGTATAGGTGATCACCTGCCCCGCAACCACATCCGTTGTATCATTTGCAGATTTATCAATCGAAAGCGCGGGTGCAGAGGTCAGATTAACCGTCACAGTATCCTGCGGAGAAATGAGGACATTGTCGCCCGTATCACCCTCCGCATGAGCAATATTGGTCACCACCGTAGCATCCAGATCCGGTAGGGTGAGCGCGTAAGACCGGTTTACCACCCAGGTCTCACCGGGCTCGAGTATATTGTCACCATCATCGCCCGAAGTGGGTACAGCAACAAACCTGCCAATCACATCATCAAGGATCTGCACATTGGTCAATCCTCGTTCATTGCCCGCCGGATTTGTTATCAAGAACTGATAGTTCACCAAATCATCGATTGAATCAGTCCCGCTTCCATCCACGTCGGTGATGGAAACAAAGCTTTTGTCAAAGTCCAGATAGGTCTGACAAACCTCAACCGTATCAAGAAAATTACCGATCCGTAGATCACCACTACCGGTAGCGACCCCTGTAAAAGCAAGAGTCATGGTGGTACTTCCTGCGGCAGGAAGGTGGATCGCAGAATACTCGACCCAATCGGCAGTTCCGGTTAGAAAGTTCGGAGGATTTGTCGCCCCTCCCCCGTCATCGGTAACCGCAAGTGCTCCTTCATCCACACCACCACGTCCGCGGTGGACCCAGTAGATCAGGACTTCAGCATTTTCCTGGATCGGTATCGGTGTATTGGTGAGAGTTCCCGCATCGGTCGCATTGATCTCTGCATGCTGAAGACCGGTATGGGACGGAACCCCAGTATGTCCGCTTTGCCAGATTTCAATCACCGTGTCAGTCGTACTCCAACCGGGCACATCTGCCTCCAGTTCATTGAAGAAGTTGGTGCCGGGGGGATGCGTCGGCAATTCAAAGCCACCATTGGTGATGAGATCCGTACCCGTACAGCGGGGCATTGCCTGTGCCTGAGAAGGTGAAAGAAAACTGTTTCCGGCAATGGCCAGCACTAGTGACAATCCGTAAGACAGAGAAAGAATGCTTCTTGCCGCAACCTTCCCGGCACTCCCACACTGTCTTTTCTCAAGCAGAAACTTATTTGGTCGCAACATAACGAAAACCAACTAAAAATTTTCCCAGCCATTTGAATGAGCTCGATACAGTGGCAATCAAAACCGCCCAAACTTGGCGCACGACTACGCGTTTCTGTGCAAACCCGGTTCCGTTTCCAGCTTCTCACCTGTTCCTTGTGCAAACCTTGGGACTGCCCCGTTTATCAAGGTTTTACAGGCCACTGCTGGCACAAAACATCGAAAATTGGAGAACCCAATTCTCTCACCCGACCCGGATTTTCGGGGCATCAAAAACAAGTTACTTGATTACAGAACGTTTGTTCTGTAACATTCTCCTATGGCAAGACCTCAGAAATACAAAAGTGAAAATCTGGCAGACTTGGCTTTGACCACCTTTTGGGAAGGCGGATATTTCGCCACTTCCATGGATGACCTGGTCCGGGTTACTGGTGTCAATCGTCACAGCATCTACAAGGAATTTGGCGGCAAGCGGCAACTGTTCCTCGCCTCCTTCAATCACTACAGCGCAACCATCGTGACCCCTGCTTTTTCAAGAGTTGAGGAAGCGGATGCAAACCTGAACGCGGTATCTGATTATTTCGAACAACAGATCACATTGGCTGAAGCGACAGGGCTCCCCGGACCCGGATGCTTCATCGCCAATTCCATGACCGAAGTGGCACCCCAGGACCCTGAAGTTCAAAAAATTGTCGACACACATAATGGGCGGCTCAAGCAGGGATTTGTGGGCGCACTGCGGAACTCTGTTAATTCAACCGAAAGTAAGTCTGACGCTGAAATTGAACAGCTGGCGCAGATCATGCTCGTTTTCACAAACGGCCTCTGGTCACTTTCCAGGCGTGTTTCCAATGGCCAGGAACTCCGCGATGCGGCCAATAATTTTCTAACACTGATCAGGAGAAACTTATCATGACCATGACGGATGTAACACAATCGAATTTTTCATATAAACCACTCCTGATCGCCACAGGCCTCAACATGATTTGGATAAATCTATCAGAGGTTTTCCGCTATTTTGCCTTTGTTATGCCGATGATGCGGGACGCATTTCCCGTTCTGCCGGAAGTGGCCCCCATGAACATCCCTGTATTTCTGGTCTGGGGCATCTGGGATACGATACTGGTATTGTCGGTTTGTATGATTGCCTGGCTGTCGCTGGACAAGTTCGGCACATCTATCAAATCCACAGTTCTAATCGGAACGGGAATTTGGGCGTCGATCTTCGTCATCCTCTGGCTCGGGCTCTTTAATATGAACCTTGCCACACCGCAGATCCTGCTAACGGCCTTACCGCTTGCATGGATCGAACTGGTCGTCGCTGTCTTTATTGTCAGATGGGCAATGCTGCGCAATTAGCATTGCCAGCATTTACGGTTTGAGGTTGGAATATCAGTATTTTGTGACGACTTTCTTGATCTTGCCAACAAGCCGTTTTGTGGAATCGGACAAACGATCAAACGATGCGCGCAGCTCGGAATTGATAACTGAACCGCCTGTTCGGATGCTGTCAAACACCTTCACATATACCGGGGTTCCTTCTGCCACCGTTTCATCTTCAGTGAAAATCTGTTCTTCCAGATTATTCCCTGGCTCCACCACAAGTTCCTGCTTTGGTTCTGGTGGAAACTTGATTTCGCAATATGCGGTCAACACCGGATAGGAGGCATCAGTGATATTTGTCAGAACCTGTGGAATGGCAGCATTGCACTCAGCCTGCGTTTCCCAGGTCTTGTCAGGCCTTGGAACCAGATCACAACTCATAGACTGATCACCACAACCCAACACAGTCATTACGATAACAGCTTCTTGCAACATCACTCTTCTTCCCGCGAACTTGTTCGGACTACGGCTCCTAGAGCAGAATAAGGTCTTTTTTTGGCTGGCAATATGATTTTTCTGTGTTGAGATAATCAAAATAAATATGATCGTGTAACATTTGCCTTGTGCAGAAGTTTTTGGCACACCAAATATTTACTGGCTAAAATCGTATCCGTCTCTATCTAGACTTACATACCGCAACCAATGGATAAGTTCATGCAGTCCACAAAAACAGACAAGGCAGACAAGCTTCGAATTAACGACCAGCTTTGTTTCGCTCTGTACTCCGCTTCCCGGGCAATCACCAAAGCCTATGGTGTCTTGCTGGACGAGTTGGATGTCACCTATCCTCAATATCTTGCATTGCTGATGCTTTGGGAAGGCGATGGCATCCTGGTAAGCGAAATCGCAAAAGCACTCGAAATTGATGCGGGTACCGCCACTCCCCTCATCCAACGCCTTGAAAAACTTGAACTAGTAACCCGTATCCGCTGCGACCAGGACGAACGCCGCGTGCGCGTTTATCTGACGGACAAGGGAAAGGCTTACTATGAAAAGGCACTTTCCGTGCCGCATGGACTAGGCGAAGCGACTGGTCTGGACAATCAGAATTCTGACCGCATCATCGATGAGATGAATGGCATCAAATCCACCATCGCTCAGTGGATGAATTCAAAAGAAGCATAGGAAATTCCACCGCATAACAACAATGTGAACACCAATAACTGGTGCACCAACCATTTGTATGCCAATTAGCTTCTGTTTTCTAAAACCCCAAAGGACATACAATGACACAATTCCCCTCCCACGACATTGAATCAGCCCCTGAAGGCTCCAAACCGCTACTTGAAAACAGTCAGAAAGCGTTTGGCCGTCTGCCCGGACTGCACCGGGTAATGGCTGAAAGCCCACAGACACTGGAAGGCTATCAGCTGCTGCATAAACTGTTCACAGAGACCGCATTCGATGCTGATGAAATGACTGTTGTCTGGCAAACGATCAATGTGGAGCATGAGTGTCACTACTGCGTTCCAGCCCATACAGGCATCGCAAAACGCATGAAGGTGGCAGACGAAATCACCGAGGCCCTGCGCAATGAGACACCACTGCCATCAGAAAAGCTGGAAGCTCTGCGTACCTTTACACTGCGTGTTGTCAGAAGCCGTGGCAACGTGACTGAAGAGCAGATGCAGGAATTTTTTGCTGCAGGATACGACCATAGAGCTGTTCTGGATGTGATCCTGGGTTTGGCACAGAAGACAATGTCAAATTACATCAATCATGTGGCCGAAACCCCACTTGATGAACCTGTACGTCCCCTCGCCTGGGAACGAGGCAACAACCCACTGGTTGTCTAAAACAAAAAAACCCGCCTCAACCGAGGCGGGTTTAAATTTCATAAAACGATTTTCAATTAGAAGTCGCGGCGAACTCCAACAAAGAAACCGTCAAAATCGTAAGATGCACGGTCTGCAGCAGCAACAGTCGCACCAACTGCATTGAACCCGAGTGAATCTTCCACTTCGCCGAAGAAATATGCAGCTCTTAGCGAAAAGCCTGGTGCAGCGTCCGGGAACCAGTTCAGTCCAACACCAGCAATATAAGCATCACCTTCACCCTCATCCGGATCGGCTTCAGCTTTCATGTACTGTGAAACGAACTGCAATTCGTCTGTCAGGTCAGCCTCGAATGCGAGTCCCCAGATAGCTTCCGGATCAAATGTCACACCATCCGTGTGCACATAAGCGGTTCTGTAGTTTCCGTCGTATGAGTATTGGCCAACAAGCTTACCACCGGGTACAAAGCTATCCAGATTGATGGCAATGTTACCACGGTATGCCCAGCCACCTTCTGCAGCTGATCCACCTGCAATTAGGGTTGTGCTCTCTGTTGCCAGTGAGTCGTGTACAGCAGTAAAGGCAATGGTTGCAAATTCACCTGCATAGTTGAAGCCTGCATAGAAATTAACTTCGCCCGCAGTACCACCATTGTTAGTTGCGTTACCACCTTCTGCACCACCGATTGTCACTTGGCTGAAATCAATACGTGGATCTTCAACACCCACAGTCACTGTCAGATTGTCAAAGGCAAAAGTGTAGTCGAAGATAGTTGCGTCGGAAAAACTGATCCAACCTTCATCGATCAGACCACCAGGACCCAAGCCACCAATACCAGTGAAATTCGCCCAGTCTGTGTTGGATGACCAGTAAGTGGAACCAGCAAAACCTGCTCTGAAACCGGCAAGTGAAATGAGCGCGATATCCATGTCCACGTCAGCATCAGTGTTGGAATCACCACCTTCGAGACGGTACAAGGCTCGCAATGTACCGAATTCAGTTTCATTGCGTGTATCAACGTTTAACCGTCCACGGTTGGTCCATGCGGTCAGATTATCTTCCGCTAACGCAGCACCGCTTGCAAGCTGACCATCAAGGTGAACCTTTTCATAACTGGAGCGAACGAAACCGCCTAGGCGAATACATGTCTCAGTGCCTGGAATGAAAAAGAAGCCTGAGCCATACGCATCACAGACCCGCACATATTCTACAGGTTCCGGTTCTACCACCACAGCATCAGCGGCGTTTGACTGGACTACAGACCAGGCAGCCAGTGTTGTGGTGGACAACAAAACTGTCCCCATTCGTTTAAACATCCTGTTTCCTTTCGATGTTTTGAATTACTCAATAATTGATTGAACCCGTCCAACGAAGAACGAGTTTCCCGCGAAAAGATTCGGTTGCTTGTAAATGAAATACTGGCTGCCTATTGGGCGCTTGGGAGAACGCTTTATGGCGTCAGTTATCTATATAGGAGTGGTTTGGTCAAGTTTTGTTTCATCATAATTGCATGTTACTTTATAACATATGCAAATTTGCAACACTTTCGGATCAACAGTCCATTTTTACAACAGCGGCCACTCATCTGAGCACATGGATACCCGGCAAATCATTTGTTTAAAATCAGTTTCCCTTGCTTCGTTATTCGAAGTCGGTAGGTCGAATTTTCATGCTCTATTGTGATTTCTTTTGAGTCACCAAACAATTGCTCGCTAACAAAGTTTGGAACGACATTTTTTGATGGTGTTGCCATACTTTTGATATCTGAGGGTACATCTGAATTGTTTGTTGAACTGTTCATAAAAACGTCGATCTGAATGTCCTTGACTCCAAAGACTGGCTAGGGGTTTGTGAAGGCGAAATAAACTTGACTTAAAATATCACCTTATACGTAATCTTCAACAATAATCTCTCATTTTATCGAATTGATGAAACACTTCACCGAAAGAAGTACGTTCCAATCAATCTTCTGGGACAGGACGCCGCTGGAGATATTTCCAAGGCGTCCTGTTAGTTCCTATCCTGGTCAGGACTGTTTACTTAGAGCCTCAATCAGCGTGCCAAGATTGTGCTCAAACATCTTCTCATAACTGGTTGCCGGACCACCACGCTCCGAAAGCGCATCGGAATACAGCTTGCCACCAATCTTGATACCGGTCTCGCGTGAGATCTGCTCGATTAGTGCAGGACTGGTGATGTTTTCCACGAAGAGTGCACCTGCCCCCACTTCTTTCAGGTTATCGATAAGTGCAGCTAACTCCTTGGCAGAAGGTTCAGCTTCTGTGTCGATCCCCACTGGCGCAAGGAAGGTGAGGCCATAAGCACTTTCAAGATATCCAAAAGCATCATGTGCTGTAACAACAGTTTTCTGATTTTCAGACAGCTTGGCGAGATCACTCACAGCACGCTCATGCAACGCATTCAAACGCTTGGTATAGGCTTCAGCATTTGCCTTGTAGGTCGCCGCGTGATCTGGGTCCAGTTCAGCCATATGTTTAGCAATATTGGCCACATAAACGATGCCATTGGGAATATTGTTCCAGGCATGTGGATCAACTTCTCCATCCACTTTGACCTGTTTCACACCATCGGTTGCAACGAACACCTTGGCCTTTGTTCCGGAATTCTCAATCAGTGTCTGAGACCAGGTTTCAAAACCCATGCCGTTTACAAAGATGATATCCGCATCAGCAACTGCTTTAGCATCAGCCGTATTCGGTGTGTAGACATGGGCATCAGCGTCTGGTCCTACAATTGTTGTTACTTCTGCAAGATCTCCGGTCACCTGTGTAACCATATCACCCAGAATAGAAAAACTGGCAACGACCTTGATCTTGTCATGAGCCAGTGCGGGCATTGCGGCAATGGCAAGGCCAGCCACCACCAAAACGCTAAGTAGTCTTCTCATAAGTTTCTTCTCCTTGATTTGAATTTGATTGGGCGCTCGAAGAGACGGTTCGACGCCTTGGATTAAGCCGCGCCGTGGCGTGAAAGCCTTGCGGTGCGAGAATGAGGCTGATGAAGAAAATCACCCCTGCCACCAGAACAATTGCGGGCCCCGATGGCACTTCGGGCAAATAGTAGGATACGATCAAACCGGTCCAGCAGCTAACGAGCGCAAAAGCAAAGGTCAGCAGCAAATAACCGGTGATCGTCGACACCCAGTACCGGGCTGCAGTCGCCGGCAAGATCATAAGCCCCACCGCCATGAGCGTGCCTAACGCCTTGAATGCCCCGAGCAGATTAAGGACCACCAGGAGCATGAACCACTGGGTTACGAACCCGGGCCGCTTCGACTGGCTTTCATAGAATACCGGATCAATCGTGCTGGTGATCAAAGGCCTTAGAATGAGCGCAAAACTAACCAGGGTTATCGTGGCCGTAGCCCCGATCAAAATGAGCGTTTCATCATCTATGCCCAGAATGGAACCGAACAGGAAACTCTTCAGCGGCACGGCAGAACCGGCAGCAGAGAGTATGAAAATTCCCAGCGCCAAGGCGATGAGATAAAGAGACGCAAGACTGGCGTCTTCCCGAATAATGGTCATCCGCGCAAGCAGGCTTGTTAAGACTGCTACTGTGATACCAGCCGCCAGACCACCCACAATCATCGAGGCGACGGACAATCCGGCCACCACAAACGCAATCACAATGCCCGGCACGATCGCATGCGCCATCGCTTCACCCGCAAGTGAAAGACGGCGGAGAACTAGAAACGCACCCACAGGGGCCACCGAAAAACTCAATACCATCGTCGCCGTAAGCGCCCGGATCATGAAATCATATTCGAGCCACTCAAACATGCTTACCCTCCTGATTGGCGTACATGGTCTCAATCCAGGAAGCCTGACTTTGGGAGAGATATCCAAGACGGATCAGATTGTCAGGAGAAAGGGTTTGCTGCGGTTCACCGAACAGAGATTGCCCTTCACCCAATAACAGCGCGGAATTGCAATGCTGAAGCACGGCTGAAAGGTCATGCAAAACCACGATCACTGAACGTCCCTCTTTCGCCCAGTCATCGATCAATGTCAGGAGCTCTGCTTCCGTTGTCTGATCCACAGCCGTAAAGGGTTCATCAAGCAGGATCAGGGAAGCATCCTGCACCATCGTCCGGGCAAACAGAGCCCGCTGCAACTGACCGGCAGAGAGTTTGTAAAGCGGCATATCAGCAATCTCGGAAGTGCCGGTCCGTTCCAGTGCCGCATCAATCCGGACCTGACATTGTTTATCCACCTGCCCGAACAGGCCAAGACCTGCCCACGCGCCCATGGCAGCCAGATCACGAACCCGGATCGGAAATCGACTGTCAAATTCGGTTCTCTGTCCCAGATACGAAATTGTGCCTGGCTTTTTGGCAACCCAATCGAGCCTTCCCGCCAATGGCGAAAGGTTTCCCAACAACGTTTTGATCAGTGTCGATTTGCCTGAACCATTATGGCCAACAACCGCGAATACATCCCCGAAATTAAGTTCGAAACCAATGTTTCGAACAACGGGTATGTCACGATAGCCGATGGTCAGTCCGGCTGTAGACAGCAAGGTGGAATTTGTCATTGGATTATTATGTGCTTAGGCGCCGATGGTCGCCGCAATAATCATCCAAAGGACCGCACATGTCAGTCCGACACCTATCAAATGTTTTAATGTGCTTGCAGAAGTGAGGTTCAACTCTGGCCGGTTTTCGGCTCTGATTGGTTCCAAAGACATACAAAACTCCCTGAGGGACACCCGCCCTGGTAGTGGATTTCATTTTCCTTGGCAGGTCTTCTGGCTCATGGTTATCGGACTTGATGTGCTCGCCTTCCCAGGAATTTCCCAGTGGCGTTTAGTGAGCACGCCCTACCATACACAGTTGCGGGTACAGCCCCGGACTTACCCCCTGATGGGTACAGCGCACCGGGTTCCCTATTATGCTTCAGCCTTTGGCTTTTAAGCACCAAGTCATTCCATGTAAATCTCACATCTTGTTGTCGTCAAGAAAATAATTTCAAAAGATACAATATCCTCAATCATCCTTGTGCATCTGGACTAAACCAGGACAAAATGGCATAAAAGCACCATGCCCTCATTTTCTGCCAAACAATTATCCAGCCACCCCACCCGTCGAACAATCTTGTTTGTGGTTTATCCAGACGTGAAGCTGCTTGATCTGGCAGGCCCGTTACAGGCTTTCAATGATGCAACCTTTGATGATGGCCGACCGGCTTACAAAACCGCAGTGGCATCCATTGATGTTACTGAGGTACAGAGCGACACGCCTCTCGCCATATCCTGCGACCGCCTTGAGGACTGGAAACGCCGGCACATTGATACGCTCATGATAACAGGCGGAAGCGGAGCCCGGGCAGCTTGCAAGGACAAAAAGCTCTTGAACATGGTTTCTAAGCTTGCCGGCAAATCAGACCGCGTGGGTTCTGTTTGCACCGGTGCATTCGTACTGGCCGCTTGCGGATTGTTAGACGGCAAACGTGCTGTCACCCATTGGGAATCCTGCAACAGGCTCTGTGAACATTTCCCGCTTGTTAAAGTTGAAACCGATCCGATCTACATCAAACAGGAAAACGTCTGGACGTCGGCGGGAGTAACGGCCGGGCTCGACATGGCATTGGCCATGATCGCAGAGGATCTGGGCAGAACTAATGCCCTTAACCTGGCCAGATCCCTTGTGTCCTATATGGTCAGACCGGGCGGCCAGTCACAGTTCAGCTCTTTTCTGGATATGCAAACAACGGATATTTCCGGCCGGTTTGAAGCGCTTCACAAATGGATGGCCAGCAATCTGGAAAAGAATTTGAGCGTTGAGCAACTGGCCAATAAATCTGGCATGAGCCCGAGAAACTTTGCCCGGGCTTACGTGAACCACACCGGACAGACACCCGCAAAGGCCGTGGAGGCCCTGCGCACTGAAAATGCCCGCAGATTGCTTGAAGACACAGACGTCCCCATTACCTCTGTAGCAATCCAATGTGGGTTCATGGACGATGAACGCATGCGACGGGCATTCATGAGAAGGCTCAATGTTTCTCCCAACGATTATCGGATGCGGTTCCGCCAAACCGATTCGTGATTCCGCTTGCCTCTCCCTGCAACTGATTCGACTCTTTTGAGGTCAATCGCTTGTGTGGGGAAACCATCAACGATAACACTCACCAGTCACAGCGTCTGACCTCGCCTCACGCCAAACCCAAATGGCAAGAAGTGGGAAACCAACAAGTTCGATGATCAATGACGGGAAAATATCTGCACTGAACAACAAAGAAACGTCTGATGCGCTAAGACGGGCAAGACCACCGAACACGAATGTCACAGCAATCAGCGTTATTGGAACAACTGCCCTTTTCAGGAAAAACGCTGACCACATCATCATCAGCCCGATAGCCAGGATAATACCGCCACTGAACCGCACATGATTGTCACGCACGTCAAATGCGCCCTGATCAGTAACCGCGAAGAAATTGGTCTGCCCCTGAAGACCAAGTGTGGGAATGCCGCCAAATCCTACATTGACACCCAACACAACCACCACCAAACCTGTGACAAACAGAACCGTACGAAGTATTTTCTTTGACATCATACTCACCTTTCATTATTTATTTATACGCGTATAATTAAATAATGTCAAGATTGGAAGTCCAATAACATATGAGTAAAAATTCCGGAGAAAAACGAAAACGCGGCCGCCCCAGACTGGACCCGAAACGTCAGGAAGAAATGCGCAATCGGATCACTGATCAGGCGAGCAAACTCTTTAAGAGTGAAGGTTATGGCGCTGTTTCCATGCGGCGTCTGGGAAAGGAACTGGGTGTAACTCCGATGACCCTGTACACTTATTTTCCATCCAAACTTTCCATATTGAGTAAGCTCTGGAATGAAATCTTGGATGAAGTTTTCGAGAAAATCACGCCAGAATTAGAGCCGCAGTTGGGCGCGAGAGCGAAACTGGAAACCCTCTCCTCTGCCTATGTGTCTTATTGGTTGGAGAACCGTGAGAATTATCATCTGGTGTTCATGTCATCGGGGCTCTCACGGGAAGATGTGGAAAGCTTCATGACTGAGAGCAATACCAGCAATAAATTCGAGATTTTCTTTCAACTAGTCGGTGAAACCTGGCGTGAAAATCCCTCCGGAGAGATGATCAAGCTGAAAACCGATCAACTCCTCTGCGCGCTTCACGGGATCATGCATTGCATCATTACCATCCCGGGATATGGATGGTCTGAAACTGATAAACTGATCGCTTCCAGCGTGGCAGCGGTATTACCAACCCCGAAATAGATTTAGACCGGGCAACCGTTCTCATCACACCCTTGCTTCGATTGATCCCCGGATTGAACACCGACTGGATTTTCCGAAACTTCTGACAACAAAGTGGCGATCTCGGCACCAATCTGCATGTCTGGCACCTGCCCGAAATGGTTTGCTCGCAAGCACCCCTTTTGATCGATGATAATTATGCTAGGTGTTCCGCGCATATAATAGGCAGCCATGGTTTTTGGCATGTCTTGTGGCCCGGCTTCATCTACCCCGATTGGAAACTTCAACCGGTATTCATGGATGAATGCCTCAAGAGAAACTGGTGTCATCGCCTCGTGATGCTCAAACACCGTGTGCAATCCGATCACCGCTACCTTGTTTGGCGGAAATAGTGCAGCAATTTTTTGAGCCTGCGGGAGACCGTGCGAAACACAACCGGGACAAAGCATCTGGAAGGCTTCGATAACAACGACCTTGCCTCTCAACGTCTCGAGCGAAATCGGTTCTTTGGCATTGAACCACCGTGATACTTTGAGCTCTGGAGCCATGACTAATTCTTGCATTGAATTATAACCTGTTGAAATAATTGATCATAAGAGAGAGCTGGCAGGAAAGCTGCTCCCTGCCAACCCACGGTTGTCAGTCCACTTTTCCTGGCAAACTTAAGTCTCCGGACGCCATATCAAACACATCTGTCACACAGAGTAAGGGCGCATGCACGCTTTCATTAACCCGCAGGGCTGATGTAACCCCGTCAAAAGAGGCTCCTTCCGCACCGCCTGCAACAGCAGCATTGATGACAATTTCTGGGCCATCGAAAACCGGAGTAAATCCTGGACTGTCCAGCAATATGGGAAAACCCGGCCAGGTAACTGGCAGATTAGGTGTCGAACCTTCCGGAATATCTTTTACCGCAAGCGCGCCGGGCCCACATGCTTCGATGGGCACTAGCACCACCCAGTGGCTGTGCCAGACCGCGCCATCATCGCCCGTATCACCATTGCGGTTTTCATCAAACAACGGTGTGTCATCAAAGTCAGGATGGCTTGTGGCAGCCATGGCCAGAATACCCGCCCCCTCATCAAACCCCACGACGGAAGGATCAAGAGAAGTGGGCCATACATAGGACCATACGTCAGCTCCCCCGACTTTTCCTTTAGCCTGTGGCCTGTCAGCTCCGGCTTTGCCATTTGTGGTCATGTGGAAGGTAACCGTATTGCCTTTCCGGTGAACATGAGCTGCAAGAATATCGAACGAAGCCACTTTTGTTGTGTCAGCGCCTGACTTGATCGCCCCTTCCTGACTAATGGCATGGGTATCTTTGTGGTCTCCGCCTGCCAGAGCAAGGTTCGCAGACAACAGGATTGCGGAACTGGTTAGAAGCAACTTTTTCATTTTCATCTCCTTCAAACTGTATTGGGGGTTTTTCATCACTCATATTTAGTATCGACTCGCTATTATATAGATGAAGAATTTTTTCATTGCAATAATTATTTCGAGTCGCTACTACTTTCCCATGACAGAAAATAACAATGCACGCATCAGAGAGTTGATCGCCCGGATCAGTCGCATCATGGCGGCAGAAGAATGGAAGGATGAAATCAATCCATCACAATGGGCTGCCCTCTCCTATTTGGCAGAAGCAAACCGCTTTTCGCGAGCGCCCTCTCAGGTTGCGGAATATATGAGCGCAACCCGAGGCACAGTCTCACAGACATTAAAAACGCTTGCTCGGAAGGGTTTCATCGAAGAGGTGAGATCAGACACCGACAAACGGTCAATTTCTTACACCGTTACCAAGAAAGGTAAGAAATTTGTAGAGCAGCGCCAGGCATTGGAAGACGCTTTCCATTTGCCGGATGAAGCTCTGGCCACTGCGCTTGTTCAGGGTCTTGAAACACTTGTGCGCAATGCGCTCAGAAAACGAGGGCAACGTCCGTTCGGCGTTTGCGAAACCTGCGCTCACAATCGAAAGTCAACAAATGGATGGTTCTGTGACTTGCTTCAGGAACCTCTAAAGTCAAACGAAATCAAACAATTGTGCCATGAGCACACGGAAAGTGCATGATGACCCTGCTTCCTGATTTATCTGCTGAAATTACCGCCCTGTTCATAGGCAAGGTGGAAGACCGCTGGCCCGGAAAACCACCTTCTGCCATTCGCAAAAGACAGACCGATGCCGTCCTCCACCTTCAATCAACGGGCTTTACGGAGGACAGTCAGGCCGATCTGGAAGTGCATGGCGGCCTGGAAAAAGCAGTCCACCACTATGCGGCTGATCATCTGGAATTCTGGCGGCAGGAATTCCCCGATCATGCTGAAAAATTCGTACCCGGTTGCTTCGGAGAAAACATCTCCACGGTCGGACTGAACGAACAAAATCTATGCCTGGGTGATGTCCTCACTATGGGAACCGCAACCGTCCAGATTTGCCAGGGCCGCCAACCCTGCTGGAAGCTGAATGCCCACATGGAAAACGAAGCCATGGCAGCAGCTTTTCAGCGCACTGGAAAGACGGGATGGTACTACCGCGTTTTGGAAAATGGTGAAGTGAAAGCCGGAGATCAGATTAAGTTGATTGAAAGATCATGCCCTGACTGGAGTGTGGAACGGGTGACAAAAGCCCGGTTCAACCCAAGGCTTGATCAGCAGGAAGCTGAAGCAATTGCATCGCTCCCGGCAATTTCTGAAGCCTGGCAGGAATCGTTTCGCAAGAAGCAGAACGCTGAATACAAGGAAAATACCAGCGCTCGCTTGCAAGGCAAGAGTTCCGCCTAGCTGGCCACCACAGTTCTGGTGCTTGCCGCAATTACGGCTAATGCCGTTCCGGCAAGCGTTAGAAACTTTAAAATCTCCAGAACTATGAAAACCACATGCAGATTGCTCTCAACCGGCATCTCTCCTGCGATGATAATATCGCTGCGTGCGTTCAACCTTGGCATGACCCAGAATTGCTGAATCAGGAAAAGCACCACGGGAATGAGATAGAAGGCGTAAACCGGAAGGCGCACCGTGACACAGGCTACCAACAAGACTACCAAAAACACCCATTCGGCATAACCAAGCCAGGCGAACTGTGCCCTGCCCACCTGTAACGCCAGGGCGAGCCCCAGATCGGAAACCTGAAATTTGGCGGGCGCAGCAATCAGGTTTCCACCCAAAGACAACCCCGCCCACAAAAGTCCGATACCGGACATTAGAAGGACACTCCACATAACCAATTATCCGTAAATGCTGAGCGCAAACAGAAGTCCGAACGTTCCCCAAAAACACATATTGATGAAAGAACGCAAAATGCCACCATCATCTTCGATGCTCACACCGATCTTGTTGAGAACCAGCGTTCCGGGAAACAAGAAACCCTGAACCAGCAGATTAAGCAGATTTTTCATTGACTTACCTTTCTTTGTTAAACGTCTCGGGAGGAGAGACAATCTGATTTTCCGGAGACCAGTTAGGCGGACTGGCAAAGGGATCTGCGGAACGCGAAAGCCACAGGCTTGTGGCTATATTTCTGGCGGTCGCAATGACCAAATGAGCCGCCTCCTGCTCAAATACCTCTCTGCAAGTGTGCGAAAACAGTTCCAGCCATTCCTGGAAATGCTGTGTGGAAACACCCTTAAGCTTCTGGTGAACCGGCACCGGCTTACCCTTGTATTCTCCGGTCTTCAGCAGAACCGAGCGCCAGAAGGTCTTCATTTTCTCCAGATGCAAATTCCAGTCTTCAGTGGTTTGCTCCGCAAATACCGGCCCTAAAAGATCGTTCTCGTGCACACGGCTGTAGAACTGCTCAACCAACAAAGAGACATCCTCAGGGCTGATTGATGGGTGAAGCGCCAGGTGTTGTCGGAGTGTTTGATCAGACATAATTTAATCATTCATTTCGTTTGCATCTTTTATTTAGTCCAAGATGATGATAAATACAACATATAAAATGAATGTTTTTGGATAAGCCCATGAGAATGAATCAGGCGAGCGATTTCGCCCTTCGTATTTTGATGCTGCTGGCCACGAAAAAAGAGCCAGTCACGATTGATGTAATTTCGACCGAACTTGGACTTGTGAAATCCCACATCATGAAGATAACCGCCAAACTCAGGCAGGCGGGTTTTTTGCAGACTCAGCGTGGTCGTATCGGCGGCATTTCGCTCTCAAAACCTGCTGAAGAAATATCTGTCGGTCAGGTAGTCCGGGCGATAGAAGCTGACTTTGCCATCGTGGAATGCATGCAAAACGGCAAATCCAGTTGCACCTTCCTGCCCCGTTGCAAACTTCGCCAAACCCTAGGTCGCGCAAGAGATGCTTTCCTGAAAGTGCTTGATGATCAAACCCTTAAAGAGCTTCTTCCCACCACTGCCAAAGCCTAGATTGTAATGTACGTGGAGTTCCTCTCGGTCTATTTTCAGCCCAAACACAAGAATATTGAGAAATCACATGCCAGAAAAAATTGAGTTCTTTTTCGATCTGTCCTCACCTTGGACCTGCATTGCCTTCCATAACATACAGCCCATCAGAGATGAGCTCGGGATTGAGATTATCTGGCGTCCCTTCCTCGTCGGTGGCATTCATAACCAGGTTAACAACGCCTATGTGGAAGCAAGGGCGAATGATATTTCCAAGCCGAAATGGCTGCAACTTGGCCAGTCGCTCATGGACTGGTCAGCCTATTCCGGTGTCACGATGAACTTCCCGTCCAGATATCACCCCCTCAGATCCGTGCATGCCATGCGCTTTTGCTGTCTGCTGGAGGACGATCAGCCGTTGCTGGAAAAGTTTGCTCGAGCTGGTTTCGACGCCTACTACACCGAACAACGCAATCTGGATGACCCGGACGTGCTTGCCCAATTGGCCAATGAAAACGGCTTTGATGGAGAAGACCTGCGCCAACGCTCCACGCAACAAAGTTGCAAGGACCATCTGCGCGCCAACACGGATGAAGCCATATCCCGCGGCGCTTTCGGATCTCCCAGCATTTTCATCCCGTTCGGCAACCGGGAAAAACTTTATTTCGGCAATGATCAGCTGCCATTGGTCAAATGGGCCATAGAGCAACAACGCAATTAACGTTTCCCTGTCTTGAAATTGTAACAGGACCGCGAAATATATTCCGTGTGTTAAGAGGGAGTTTGATCTGTGAGCTGGAACCCGACCCAATCGCCAGAATGTCCGAATACGGACGCCAACGCGCTTGAAACCCTTATTATACCAAGGGCACGAGATTTGGGTGGGTTTGAAGTCCGCCGTGCCCTCCCCAGTCCGAAAAGACAAATGGTTGGCCCATTCATCTTTTTCGATCAAATGGGTCCCGCAGAATTCATCACGGATGGCGGCATTGATGTGCGCCCTCACCCACATATCGGATTGGGCACCGTTACCTACCTCTATAATGGCGAGTTTGAGCATCGTGATAGCATCGGCACCCATCAGATGATCTATCCCGGTGAAGTCAACTGGATGGTCGCCGGAAAAGGTGTCACCCATTCCGAACGCACAAGCGCTGAAACAAGAGCAACGAAACACAGCCTGTTCGGCATTCAAACCTGGATCGCTTTACCCGAAGACAGGGAAGAAATGGAACCCGATTTCGAGCATCACAAGGAAGCAGCCCTGCCGACCATCGAAGACAACGGTGTTTCAGCGAAACTGATCCTGGGGACCGCCTATGGCAAAACCAGCCCGGTGACCATGCAGTCAGAAACCTTCTATCTGGATGTGACCCTTGCTGCCTCATCAAGCTTCCCGCTCCCCGACAACCATGAAGACCGTGGGATTTATGTGACCGAAGGCTCGATCAGCGTCAACGGACACGTCTACGAAGCTGGGCAGATGATGGTGTTCAGACCAGGCGACAGAATTACCATTTTGGCCGCCGAACGGGGCGCACGCTTGATGCTGCTTGGCGGCGCGACGATGAATGAATCTAGATATATCTGGTGGAATTTCGTTTCCTCATCCAAAGAGCGCATCGAAGAAGCCAAGGAAGCCTGGAAAGAAGCCGATTGGCTCGATGGCAAGTTCAGCCTGCCACCGGGGGACACTTCGGAGCATATACCAATCACCGAGGAACTGGAACGCTCCTGGCTTATGAAGCGGTAACCGCTTGGCTTACGAAGATGGACCGAATGCTTCCATATGGATGTTGTCTGACGAGACACCAGCGGCTTCCAGACCACTTCGGATCTCGGACATAAATCGCGCCGGCCCACACAGCAGGTATTGAGCATTCGCCCCTGCATTCATATTGATCAAGGCCTGAACTGTAATTCTCCCGTCCTCATCAAAATCGCGACCTTTCTTGTCAGTCTCGAGCGGGCGGCTGTAAAAGATGCGCTGTTCGGCTGAGGAATGCTTCGAGATTGCCTGTTCCAGTTCTTCGCGAAGCGCATGCTCCTTGCCGTTCTGCGTTCCGTGCACAAACCAGACCGGACGCTCTGACTTTTCGTCGACGGTGGCATGCAGCATGGAAATCATCGGTGTAATACCAACACCTGCGCTAATCAGGACCAACGGGCTATCGCTGTCAGGAATAACAAAATTGCCCGACGGTTTTGAAGCTTCAAGGATTGCGCCCTCATCCATCTCATCATGGAAGAAGCGCGATACTACACCATGTTCCTCACGTTTGATGGAGAGGCGATATTCATCCCGGGCCTCCGGCGAACCGGACAGGGTATAAGTTCGTTTTGTAGTTTCGGCTTGTCCCGGTATCTGCACTTCAATCGGCAGATGCTGACCCGCATCAAATCGCTCCAACGCTAATCCATCTGCAGATGAAAGGTAAAAGGACGTGATATTGTTGGCTTCTTTCACCTTGCGGGAAATCTTCAACCGGCGCAGCTTCTGGTCCTGAACCTTCCAGCGAAGCGCAAGGGCTGAAGGACGTTCAACCACCGCATCAATCTCCACATTAATCGTGCGCCATGCAGCAGGGTCTTCACCACCGTGGTTCCAGTCAATGTTGGCACTTCCAGTGATTTGCAGCAGACCACCCGTTTCAAAATCAACGAAGACAAGCCCCACACGTGGATCAGTGATCAGATTGCCGATGGTGTTGAAGAAATTGTTTCCGGCATAATCGGGGATATGCAGGGTCTTGCTGTCTGAAACCCGCACAAAACCGGGTGCACCACCACGATGCGACGCATCATAGCCACGGGAAGGCACATCTTCCCCCTTCTGGTGACCGGAGCCGATAAACATCGTGTCAGATTTTTGAATGAGTGCGATCTGAGACGGCGAAAGGTCTGAACGATTGATAGCCTTTGCCGGTTTATTATCAGCCACCCTCTCCCATTCGCGTTCATGAATATATTGCGGGCAGTTGCCAAAGGTCTGACGAATGTCAATTGCATAGCCGGTGTCACTCTTTTTCACATGTCCACTGAACCGGTTACGGCGGCGTGTGGCCATTTCAATACCGATCACACCCACATCAGTTCCGGCAGTGAAAGATTGAGCAAGCGGGTCCTGATCATCAATCTTAGTGTTGAGTGTCAAAGACCTCACATCGGGGGAACCGATAAATCCTTCCTCGCCATCCACCAGCGTAATCCAGGTGCGGCCTTCCAGATCAGATCCGGACATGACCAGAAACGGCAGTGAGGTGTGAAAGTTTCGGTGCTGAGCAGGCAGGAAATCACGAATGAAACCACCGGCCCACTGCGCCACATTACCCACACCAGCACGCGTTTGTGCTTCAAGCTCACCGGCATGGAAGGGGTTTTGAACTTCAGTATTCAACATTGTTTTATTCCTTTTAATGGGGGGACCGGTGAGCTTGAAGCGAGCTGGGGAGGTTAGGCCAGCTCAGGGATGGGGGAAGGCGCCATGCCCACAAAGTTTGGCTCAGCTTCAATGCGGCTCAACCAGGCTTGCACTTGTTGGTAAGGTGAAAGATCAACACCACCTTCAGGTGCGTGAGCGATATAGCTGTAACCAGCCACATCAGCGATGGTAATCGTGTCTGCAGCGAGCCATTCACGATCTACAAGATGGGTATCCATCAAAACAAAGAGCTTATGTGCCTTGGCAACAGCAGCCTCGTGATCCAGCTGGGCACCGAAGAGTTTCACTAGGCGCGCAGCGCAGGGGCCGGAGTAGATATTGTCTGCAGCAACCGTGAGCCAGCGCTGCACTTCAGCAGCTGTTTTCGGCTCTTCCGGCATCCAGTGCGAACCCTTGGCATAGGTTTGAGCGAGATAAACAAGGATCGCATTAGAGTCTGCCAGCGTATAACCGTTGTCATCAATGGCAGGGACCAGTCCGAACGGGCTGATTTTCAAATAATCAGGCGCTTTGTGCGCTCCATTGGCCATGTCGAGATCAATGGTTTCATAGTCAAGACCCAACAGGGCCAGCATCAGTTCCACACGGTGGCAATGACCGGATTTTGGATTGCGATAGAGTTTGATCGGGTTCATCAGTTCTTCCAGTTCTTTCTAAGTGTTTCTTCAAGTTTGAATGGGTCGGGCAGCTTGGTCTTGGGAGTAGCGCCGGGGGTTTGATTTGCATCACATTTGATGAGTGTCACAATAAATTACTTTGACAAACGAATGAATATCGTAAAAGTAAAACTCATTATTTTGTAAAATGAATATAATTGGAGAGATACCAACGATGGACAGACTCCAGAGCCTTGAAGTGTTCATAGCCGTTGCGGAGGCTGAAAGTTTTGCCAAGGGTGCCCGCAAAATGGGCCTCAGCGCACCATCTGCCACCAGGGGCATAAACGCTCTTGAAGCAAGATTGGGGACACGGCTTTTCACCCGCACCACCCGTCGTGTGCGATTGACCGATGTGGGCCAGACCTATCTTGAAGACGCAAGACACATTATTGCCCAGATGCAGGCTGCAGATGACGCAGCTGTTGGCGCTTCAGCAAATCCTGTCGGGCGATTGCGCATCACCTGCCCCAATGAGTTCGGCAGGATTTATGTGGCACCCATCCTGACGGAGTTCCTCGATCTCCATAATTCGGTTAGCGCCGAAGTGATCATGCTGGATCGTGTGGTGAACCTGGTGGAAGAGGGTTTTGACCTGGCAGTGCGAATAGGAGAGCTCCCCTCCTCGGGCCTCACAGCGGTGCGGGTGGGACATGTGAGACGCGTTTTGTGTGCAACACCTGATTATTTGGAGCAACATGGAACACCCAAAACTCCTCACGATCTACCATCGCATCAAATAATCTCCGCTGCCACAGTCAGTCCCTCAACCGAATGGCGTTTTGGCAAAAAGCAGAATGAAATGATCCGCATCAACCCGCGCCTGACCGTCAGCAGCGTGGCCACAGCGATCTCCGTTGCAAAGCGCAGTTGGGGCATATGCCGCGTGCTCTCCTATCAGGTGGGCCCTGACCTTCAATCGGGCGCGCTTAAATCTGTGCTGGAAGAATACGAACCCGATCCCCTGCCCATTCACCTTGTGCACGTGGAAGGACGCCGGGCAACCGCCAAGGTTCGCTCATTCATCGATCTTGCAAAGGACCGGTTGAGAGCGGTTACCGTGCTTAATTGACGGAACTCACAAAAGGCATAACGCCTCACCCACCCTGCTCCACCAGCGCCAGCGTCCGGGAAAGGTCCTGCTGCTTGATGCTTTCAAATACAATCGAAGTTTCGATCCGGTGAATTTCCTCGCGCGAGGAAAACTGCTCCACCACGACCCGGTGCAGATGTTCGGTATCCTTAGTCACGAGTTCTACTACCGTGTCAAAACGGCCGGTGATCATCCATGCAGCCCGCACTTCCGGAATGTGTGAGACCTCTTCCAGAAACCGTTTCAGGTTTCCCTTTTCGTGTTCTGAAAGCTGAATCAGTAACATGGCCTTGATTGCCAGTCCGACCCGCTCCAGGCTCACATCCGCATGGGCTCCAGCCACTATGCCTGTTTCGAAAAGCCGCTTCGTGCGTTCGTGCACGCTGGAGGGTGCAAGATCCACTGCAGCTGCCAGTTCCTTATTGCTCATCCGTGCATTCTTCGACAACAATGCCAGAATACGTTGATCGGTTCGGTCCAGGTTCACCATTTTCCCTCCGCAAGGAATTATCTTCGTTTGCCGCAATGAATTTCTAATATTATACTGAAAATCATTCATATTTCACCATAAATACGGATAAGTGCTAAATTAGTCGAATTTTATGAGGCAATCATGTTTGATACCAAAATTGCAATCGTCGTACGCGATGACCTCCTTGTCTGGCAGAAACTCAATGTAACGGCCTTTCTGACAAGTGGCGTTTTGGGCGCTAACCAGGAACTGATCGGCGAGAATTACGAAGACGCAAGTGGTATCACCTACAACCCGCTGATGGTTCAGCCAATGATCGTGCTGACAACAGACGGTGAAGGCCTCTCCAAAATCCATGCCCGCGGTTTGAGCCGTGGTGTGGACATGGCAATTTACATTGAAGACATGTTCGCCACCGGCAATGACGAGGCAAACCGTGCCGTTGTCAAACAGTATGAAACCGATCAGCTCAACTTTGTGGGCCTGGCTTTAAGGGCTGAAAAGAAGATCGTCGACAAGATTACCAAGGGTGCCAAAATGCACCCATAATAAAAAAATATTTTTTCAAAAAAACTTATCCCCGCACATTCCGGCCATAGTATTATTCATCCATCGCCTGTTCGTTGAACCCGCCGTGCCTAGCAACCACACAGGGTTCGGTGCAAGCTCAGTTTGTTTACCGAATGCAAACGAGGACAGGGACAGTGAGGCGTATGCTGGAACAGGTTCGGGCTGTTCCACTGCTTGAAGGCCGGCCCCGTTAGCCTATATCGGGAGGCGGTTCTAAAAATCCTCACGCGGGGCTTTCTGACGAGAGCCACACATACATTCATTAGAGGTTTTCTTCAGAAAGCCCCGCATGTTTGTAAGAAAGGGGAAAAGAATCCCCTCCGTTGGCAGGGCAAGCTGAGGCGACTAGCCGAAGTGCCAGCCAGTGAACGGACGTTAGGTCGGAGACCTAACGGAAACAAATAAGGAATGTGCAATCCATAACGCAGTGCCAATTGGTTCGTGTGAATACCCAAGCTTGGAATAACGAAGGAAGATGAAATGACAAAGAATACACATTCGAATAATGGCACCGCCAGCTTGGCTCCCTTTTGCGCTTTGCTCTATACACAAATTCAATATCTGACTTAAGCCCGAACATCTGTTCTTAGCCGTGCCAGGCACCTAATGTGGACGACCAAAAAAGCAGACATATCCATCCGGGTCAGAAACTTCAAACCCGCGCAATCCATCTTCGGCATCATCATGAAGCGGCTTCCTGAAAGCCACATTGCGAGCCACGAATTCGTCCGCGAGTGCATCCGGGTCAGGTGCATAGATAAAAGCATCCAGCCGCGCCCATTCATGTCTGTGATGGTTTGGAACCGGCCTCACATCCTCTCCTATCTCCTTGATCATTATCTGGGCAGAGCCTCGTCCAAGGATCGCGAAAAACTCATCTCCCTCGGGTCCTTTGTATCGACACTCGAAGCCCAACTTTCCGGTGTAATATTCAATGGAAGCATTAAGGTCATTTACGATAAAAAAGGGAGAACAAGGGCCCAATGTATCGCTAACCGTTTTTCCCTCATCCAGTTGGCTGGGAGAGACACTGGATTTCAAGGAACGCCAGCTCGAAAAACCATATTCGCGGGCAACCGCAAGCTGAGCATCTGCGAGTTGGACATCTTTGTCTTCAGAACGCCATTGGCGCAACTTTTGTTTTGCAGTCTTTTTCAGCCACTCCAGATTGGCTGATTTTGGGAGGGATTTTGACATATTCCACCTTCTTCCATCCAAGCTTGGCGCCCGCGTCCTCAAGCAGAAAAAAGGTTGGTTGTTAGTCAAGTAACTAAGGTGGGTTCAACCCTTTTCGCGGACCGATGGCATCCTCAATGCCGATGCGAAAAGATAACCGGGCATCAGCGAGCATGTCAAACCGTCTTAGGCAAAGTAGACCAGATCTTGCTCGATCAATGCCTCGATTGCGGGCAATTTCATTGGGCGACCGTAGCGATATCCCTGCCCTATTGCACAACCGGAACCAACAGCCAGAATTTCCTGTTCATTCGTTTCGATACCTTCGGCAACCACTGGCAAACCCAGAGTTTTCGCAAAAGAACAAATGGTTTGAATGATGGCAGCGGATTTCTCCGGTTCTTCACGGATGGAAAAGAACGACTTGTCGATCTTGATGCTGTCTATCGGGAGTTTCTGTACATGGTTTAGGGAGGAGTAACCTGTTCCAAAATCATCGAGTGAAATTTTTACACCGAGCTTCTTAAGATCATTCAGAACTTCGACAGTATTGGCATATGCTTCAATGGAAGCGCTTTCTGTAATTTCCAGCTCCAGGCGTTCAGGGTTCACCCCCGTTTCATTAAGGGCTTTTTGAACACTGGAAAGAATATCCGCCCGCTGCAATTGAACCGGCGAAACATTGATGGCGATGGTAAGATCTTCCGGCCATTTGCGTGCCGCATGACACGCCTCCATCAAAGCCCACTCACCCAGTTTCAGGATGAGATCGGATTGCTCCGCAATGCCAATGAACGTTTCCGGTGACACCATGCCATGGACAGGATGCGACCATCTTATCAGCACCTCGGCTCCTGACATTTGCCCGGTTTCAAGGTTCACCTGGGGTTGATATTCCAGATGCAGCTGATTGTTTTGAAGTGCCTGGGACAGCTCAATTTCAAGCTGTTGGCGTCCCTGTATCTCCAGGTCAAGGTTATGATTATACATAACCGTCTTGGCATTCTTGTGGTGCAGTGCGGACTGTAGCGCAGTACCCGCATGACTTATCAGCACTTCCGAAGGGAATTCACCCATATGCGCCACCTGAACACCTGCATAAACGCCGATTACAGCTCGCACATTCTCCAGACTGTACGGCAATTCAAGCTCCCTGATCAGGACCTCCATCCTTGGCAATACCCTGGAGGTATCGTCCAAGGCGTTGATGCAGATCGCAAAATCACGGCCACCTAAATGAGCAAAAGTTGCTTCATCCGGAAGCCAGGCCGATATCCGCTCTGAAATCTTCTTGATCAGCAAAAGACTGGTCTGATGTCCGAGGGTATGGGAGACGATATCGAAGCGATCAATCGATATACGTGCCAGTGCGATTTGACCTTTATTGGTCTTTTCTGCCAAGCCATCAATATACTGTTTCAGGTAATTTCGGTTCGGCAAATTGGTTTCAAAATCATAATGCGCAACATAGGAAAGCTGCTCTTCAGCAATTTTCCGCTCCGTGATCTCTCTGAAACTGATACAAACATATTTGACATTTTTGACCGGCCTGCGTTTCCAGTCCTTGTCTCCATCCAGCACAATGTCTGTAATTGTGTACTCAATGACGCGTCTGCTACCGTTCTCCAGCAACTCATCAATCTCCAAAGGCGTGGGATTGATAACTGTCGTTGGTTGCTCATGGGAGAACATTTCATTTGTCTCATTGATAATCCGAGCCGGTGTGGAAATCGCATCGAGCTTCATCCCGGCCAATTCTTTTCCCGATCGCAGGATTGTCTTTGCAGAGCTACTGGCATGAATGATTTTCAGGCTCTTATCCAGCACAAGGATGCCATCAAAATTCTCTGTAACCACTCTGGTGAGAAGACGCTCAGCATTGCGGCGTTTGCTGTCCAGCATCGAAATCAGAAGTTTGTTGATGTCGAATTCTCTGAGAACAAAGTAGAGCCCTGACAAGACCAGAAAAATCAACGCTGATGCGGTATTCATGAGCAGATTGAACTGATTGAACAGCAGGATCGCAGTCAACTCCAGCAGCACCGCAAGTGCAGTCAGGAACATGAGTTGTCCGACCAGTTTGAAAGCCAGTGATGTTATGATGATCACCGCACCCAACATCAAGAGCGTTGCAAATTCGACCTTCCAGCTTGAAGTGTGCAACAAGCGGTCCTGGCTAATGGTCTCGGACATAATAGCCTGAAGGGTATGACCGGTAATGAAGCCGTATTTAGGAACTTCAAAAAAGTCTCGTAACTCAAGTGCGCTTGCACCGATCAGAACCTTTTTTCCGCTAAGCATCTCCGGCGAAAAATTTCCCCGTATGATGTCCACATAGGAATAGCGCTCAAAAGAGTCCGGATTAATCCTGTAATCAATCAGAAATCCTCCGGACAAATCACCAGCATGATCCCCCAACACGGTGGCGAACGATTCAAGCACCTCACCATTTATCGTGTTCGAAAATCCTTGTGATCTGACTTTGCTGTCCGGGTCGAGGGTCACATTGACGGAAGCAATCCAGCTGTTTTCAGCCAACATATCCAGAGGTCTGTTAAAATGAATTCTATTTGATCCCGCCCCGGCATCCACGGACTTTAACTGCCCGAAGCTTGCCAGGATAATCTCCGGCTCAGCGGAATTGATCGCTTCAGCAAAGGATTTATCTGAAGCTTCGTTTGAAGAACTGCTGAAATCGATATCAAAGCCTATCAGGTCCACATTGGCATCAGACAGACGCTCAATCAGTTCAGCATGGATTTTCCGGTCCCAAGGCCAGCTTGGAATTGCTGCTAGGCTCTTTGAATCGATATCGATCAGAACGAGATCACCGGAAACCGGTACATCGTCTGTATAGAAACGCAAATCACGCAAACCACGATCTAATGGATTAAAAACCCCGATAGCAGATATCATGATTACAGCGAACATGATCGCTGTAATGTACAGTGACTTTGCCTTTGTTCCCCGCCAACTTATTTTCACTACCCTTTGGTCCCCGTTCCAAGATAATTAAAACTATGCCGCTTTAATCGTCGTCATCGTCATCGTCATCATCGTCGTCATCGTCATCATCATCTTCATCATCGTCATCGCCGCCACCTTTCGGGCCACCACCACCTTTTGGAGTGCCGCCACCTTTTGGCGTACCACCGCTTGGATCACCGCTTGGGTCACCACTTGGCGAAGTGGGATCAGATGAACCACTGGCAAGCTCTGTCTTTGAATCCTGATTTCTGCGTGAGTTACGGTCGCGCGTATCATCGTCATCCTTTGAGAATCCATTAAACCCGACCGTTGCAAATTTCTTGGCACCGCTTTTACGAGAAGCAGTGGTGGTTTTTTTCAGTTGAGCAGAAAGCCTTCTGAGCGTTTGAGCTGCTGGACTTGTCCTGCCCCTGGAAACACCCTCTAGCTTTTTCGCAGAACCGCTTACGCGCAAGCGATCACCACGGTTGCTTGAACTGGCTGCTCCGGAACGTCTCAAATCAGCGCGTTCACCGGAATCATAGTCTCTCACTTCAACCAGACCTGATCCCACCTTCACCGAAGACGCACTGGATGAGGAATTGATTGTGAACTTTGTTCCCTTCACCACAGCTGCCAAAACAGGCGTTTGCACGGAAAAATATTTCTTGCCCTTCTTGCGGACATTGTAATCTGCACTACCGGAATATTGATGGATTTCAGTTCTTGAAGCTGAGTTCTTGGATCTCGGCAGGTGAATAGTCGTATTAGGCCTGATTGAAATGGAACCATGCCTTGAAACAAGAATTGCACGGCCTTTACGCCCTGATCTGACAGTCTTGCCTGCAGAGATTTTCATTCCCTTTTTTGCAATGACCCATTGGTTCTTGGAAACCAGGATTTCAACAGACGAGTTGGTCCTTTTGATCAACCAATCAGCGGCTAGCGCTGCTTTAGTATTCAGTGTGACAGTCAGCAGTACAGCGAAGCAAATCGCGGCTAAAACTCGATTGATATTGATCATGATAAGTCCCTACATTCAAAAGGCATTTTAGCATAAGGGGATTATCGAATTTTTAAGTGAATACCCGAAAAACAAGGGGGTCGGAGTAAGAGATTATTTACCATAAGTTACTAGACTCACCGCGATCTTACGGAGAGAATAATGCCAATCGCGGTAAAATTTATCGCAACTGTTACAACGGTTGTGGGTGTATTGAGTACGACTCTACCCGTTGCTGCACAGTCAGTTGAACTTTCAGATCGTTACTCCACCGCATTCAAATCTCCCGCCAAACGTGAAAAAGTAACGATCAACGGCATTGATCTCAAATCATCACTACGGCTTTCTGTGGGCTATGATGACAACATCTTCAGATCTCAGACCAATAAACAAAGTTCCGCTTTCCTGAGAGCCGATGTTTTTGCTTCCGCAAACAAAGAGGGCGACGGCTTTCAGACCTTCTCTTCAGTCAGGGGCAGCACGAGCCATCATCCCGCGAATGACGAAGCTGATGAAGTATTCCTGCGCGCCTTCAACTTTACGCAGTTTGAGCTTGGTGAGAATACGCAGGTCGAGTTTATCAGCAGCTACATCTACGACGAGGAAGCCAGAGAAGACGAACGCATCCCTCAGAATTTCGTACAGGATGTGGCAGATCAGGAGGTGAGCTCGAAAGCGTTTGTGAGCCACGTTCTAGGAGATTTCGGTCTAACCGTTTCCGGCGGCCTTAAAAGGGAGTTGAATGAGGATACCTTGCTGAACAACGGATTGTTTTTCGAACGCTCCGATGCCAATCACACATTGCTGGAAACCGCCATACGCGGCAGCATCAGCCATTCAGAAGGTTTAGAAACCTTTGCAGAAGTTGGGTATGCCGACTGGAGGTTCGACAACGCCCTCGACCGGAACGGCATTCAAAGAGGGTCAGAAGGTTATCATGCCGCAATAGGCTCTTACTTCGAGCTTGACCAGATCAGTGGTGAAGTTGCCGTTGGTTATCGCAACCAGCGCTTCCCTGCCCCACAATTTGAAGATCTGGAAGCTGTCACGTTCGATGCGTGGCTGGATTGGAAACTGGACGATTCCACATCAGTCATTCTGATCGCCGATACCTTGTTTGAAGAGGAAACCGTCTCCAGCAGGGCTGGTACCTTAACGCGTTCCGTGGAAGGTGGAATTTATCATTATCTGCTTGATAATTTGAGAATAAATGCTTCTTCCCGTTACGAATTTGAAGAAAGTGTCAGCGGCCCGTTTGATGATTATTCACTTACCCATAAAGTGGGTGTGGACTACGAATTCCAGCCAGGCGTGCTCAGCTCAGTGGAATACAGATATACAGATTTCGATGATGGTGCAGACAGCAACAGCTACACGAACAACCGCGTATCGGTTTCGCTAAAACTAACTCGATAGTCTGACATTCAATTTGCTCAGGCTCAGAGCTAATTCTGAATGACATTTGCAACTTCCGATAAGCACTCATTGCATTATTTCCAAAGGCTACTCAAAATCCAGAACGGCCACGGTCGGCATAACCGATCGTGGCCGCACTTACTATTTTTTAAGGTTTAGACCCAAACGCGGGCTTAGATCATCAAAGCCTTGTTCACCATGGCTTCTTTGGTCTGATATTGCGAAACATCCACACCGAGTTCCGCCAAAGCGTCACTAAGCTCTTCCTCACTCAATGCCTCTATCGCCGCTTCAGTCATTTTCATGAAGTTGATCCGGCGTTTAAGCGGCGGGTTCGTCTCACCGAAAATATGCCGATCCTCAAAAGCAAAATCATCAGCATATTTCGTCATGAAATGAGCAAGGAACGTGTTGATGCTTGTCCGCACCCGAGGATCGTCTGTCATCAAATCTGATGAGGCATCGAGTGTTTCCCGCATCAGCTTGACCCATCTTTCAGCACCCCGGTCATTCATCAGTGCCATAGCGTTGTGCATGTGATGAAAGTTCAACCGAAACTCAGCCCCATGGTAATAGGGGCCACCGCCCATCACATCGATCCACATCGATGCCTGGGTGCTGATATGGTGATTAAGCCCACCCACATTTTCGAAGACAGACTTAAACCACGGCTCATCCGCAAATACCCGTTCGTAAAACCGTTGCACGATGCCCACGATTGGATCTTGCCCAAGCACAGAATAAAGCTGCCAGAACTGAATGGGTTTCGACATGTCGCTGGGCGCAGTCAGAGAAAGCACCTCAGGCATGCGATGGGCATCCACTGGCAGCAATCCTTTTTCGACCGCAGCGGTAATGTAGGCAAGTTGGATTTTCTCACTCATGTAACCATGACGAGTTGGGAATTTTGGTAGATCGATAGTCATCATTGTCCATTCTCCAAAAAGAATTGATTTGCTCTCCATTGTGTTTGTGTGGATTGGCCTCTATTTAGTTTTACAAGATCAAAGTAACAAGTACGGTCACAAAGGATACTGTAATGAGCCATTTCGATCCTGGTGAAGATTGCCTGATAGAGCCCTTGGTTTCAGCAATTTCAGGGCGCTGGAAACTGTTGGTAATTTATTGGCTTTCGCAGGGAACGTGCCGCTTCAATCAGCTTCAGAGGAGCCTGGGCAACATTACTCACCGCACATTGGCACGCCAGCTCACTGAACTGCAGGAAGCCGGATTTGTCTCCCGAAAAGACTTCAAAACCATTCCCCCGCACGTTGAATACAGCCTGACCCCACTGGGACAAAGCCTGATGCCCTTGCTGCAGTCCATGCATGAGTGGGCAATTACCAACGCTGACAAGCTGCCAGCAGCAAAATAATGGCATTTCTGATCAATCCGCATTGAGGTTATTGCGACACCAGTTTCAAGCTTGGCGAACATTGTCCTACAGCTCTTACGCCCCTTTTGTAATCACAGAACAATCCACCAAAAATCGGAATAAGGATTTGATTACTTGATCAAAAGGTGTTTGACTTTTGCCCTAGCAAGAGAACCAACCGTGGTCCGGCAGCTCTTTCTGGCACCACAAAATAATGGTTTCAGCAACACAAATTCACAAGTCGTAGAGGAATCACATGGCCGATGCACCAAAAGATCTACCGGAACCGGGTCGTACACTAATACGAAATATTGGCCTACTTCTCACAGGTGAGCTTTCGGCCCCCTTGGCAGATAGCGACTGCCTGCTTATCGAGGACGGCGTAATCGCCGGTTTCGAGGACGCAGAAGCGGACCGTGTAATTGACGCTGCTGGTTGTGCTGTCGCGCCTGGTCTCATTGATGGGCATTGCCACCCTGTTTTTGGTGATTGGACTCCACGTCAAAACCAGATTGGCTGGATAGAGATGAACGTAAACGGTGCGGTCACCAGCTTTGTGTCCGCTGGCGAAGTACATCTTCCTGGACGTCCGAAAGATGCTGAAGGCGTCAAGGCACTGGCGATGGTGGCGCAACGGTGTTTTGCAAATTTCCGCTCTGCAGGGGCTAAAGTAGTTGCAGGTGCACCCGTACCTGAACTGGACTTTGATCGCGATTTCTATGCCGGAATAAAAGAAGCGGGCATTCGACACATTGGAGAAATTGGGCTTGGCACAGTTGCAAAAGGACCTGATGCAGCCCGGGTAACCGGTTGGTGCAGAGAGTTAGGTATTGAAACCATTATGCACACTGGTGGTCCCTCCATTGCAGGCTCTCACCACGTAACAGAAGAAGATGTGCTTGAGGCACAACCCGATGTGGTCAGTCACATCAATGGTGGCCCGACCTCCATCCCGCATGAGGCGATACGCGAATTGTGCCGTAACGCCACCGGTGCATTGGAGGCAGTTCACAACGGTAATGAAAAGTCGGCACTCGTTGCGCTTGAGGGTGCTATGGCAGAGGACCGGTTGGATGATTTTCTGATCGGAACAGATGCGCCAGCCGGCTCAGGTGTCCAGCCCAACGGTATGCTCCGAATGGTAACACTGCTTGCAAGTTTTGGAGGACTTCCAGCAGAGCAGGCATGGTGTTGTGGTAGTGGCAACAACTCTAAGCGCCGTAAACTGGATCAGGGAATTGTGGCACCCGGCCGACCAGCGGACCTGGTATTTATGGACCGCCCTGGTGGGTCAGAGGGTGATGATGTGCTGGGCGCAATGGCGATGGGCAACATCCCAGGCATCGCTGCGGTGATGATCGATGGCAAAATCCGCACAGGCCGCTCACGTTCCACCCCACCATCCGCTCGTGTGCCCGTACTCTAAGGGAAAAAGCAACACTGTTGGCGAACTGGAAACGGTCTTACGTTCTCAACCATATGTCTGTCAGTATCACTGCATACCTGCCGCTTGCCCTCTGTTCAATCGAGCAGGGAAATTGCGCAACTCGTTATACAAGATAATTTTATTTCCACTTCCAGAGCTGCCGGTTTATTTGGCAATATATTGATCACCAACCGTCCCCTTATAGAAGAGAAATCATTATGGAATTGACACAAAGTAACACTATTAAAACACTCGCTGTTTTGTTGCTGCTAACCGCTATTACACAACCCATTTACACAGCACTTTATGTTGGCGCCCCGGACATAAACCGTCAGTTCATTTGGGGGACGGAAGGGTTGTTATTCTTGCTGATCGCCCCATTTGCCGGGTCCGCTTTGGTGATGACCGGGCGCTACACGCTTGGTTTTGCAGCAATTGCCTCAAGCGCTGTTCTCAATGTGGTCCAGGTGAGCGCAGGCTTCACACTGTTTGGCCCATTCACGGCAGCAGCTGCGGCAAACCCTGATTTTGGCGGGATCGCCTCAGCAATCGTTGCAATGTCATTCTTCATCTATAACGCAGCAAAAGTCCTTCTCGGCATCGCCGCTGTGGTCTTTGGTATCGCTGTAAAGAATGGAGGCAACACTTTGCTGGGCAGTGCCGCGGCTTTGGTAGGTGCCGTGGCAATAGTCGCCAACACAATAGTCATGATGTTTGGTCTGGGCGGGTTTCTCCCCTCTCCCATTGCTGGTGGCTCTGGCGTGCTTGCAACTTTGCTACTCGCCATCTGCCTGTTCAGCATCAACAGCAAGATTAGCCAGTCCGATCAGACGTAATCCAACCGGTCGGGCATTAAGTTCGATTGAGTTTGGAATTTGGCTTGCAGTCGGCCGGTTGACCTATTCTGCGTCCACCGCCTTCTGCACAGCCTCAAAGAACTTGTAGCGTTCGGCAGTCTGATTGGCTGACACACCGGTCGCATCATCCCATGAACTATGGGTGACAACCACCAATTGGCGGACCGGATCGATAAAGATAGCCTGACCGAATATGCCACCGGCCATATAGGCACCCTCGGCAAGGGTCCACCATTGATACCCGTAGTCACGAACGCCTTCACGGCCCACCTGGACCTGGGTGCGAGTCGCCTCTTCAATCCAGCCGTCAGGGAGAACCGATTGACCGCCTGCAACGCCTCCATCCAGCATAAACTGGCCGAAACGGGCATAATCCAGCGCAGCAGCCTGAATACAGCAGCCGCTGATTTCTTCTCCCGACTTGGAAGTGACCCAGGTCGCAAATTGCTGCATCCCGTATGGTTTCCAGATTTTCTCTGAAAGATAATCCGCCAGAGGCTTGCCGGTGGCGCTCGCCACAAGCACGCCTACCAGATTGGTTTCGCCGGTCGAATAATTAAAAACAGTCCCTGCCGGGTGCGCGCGCTCAAGACGTTTGAGATAACTCAGCAATGCGGTTTCACCGGACTCAGGCTCGGTTTCATTGAACATCGCCACATCCGATTGCGGGTCCTGATAATTCTCGTTCCAGCGCACTCCTGATGTCATGGTCAGCAGCTGATGAATACTCACATCATCATAAGCGGATCCCTTAAGCGCTTTCACATAATCAGAAACCTTATCGTCCAGGCTTTTGATGTGGCCATCCTTTACGGCCGCCCCCACAAGTGTGGAAGTAAACGATTTGGCCACAGAAAAACTCGTCCAGCGCTTGTCACGGTCCTGATAAAGTCCGTATTTCTCTAGCCGGACGCGACCGTTATGAACCACAACCACAGCAGCGCTGTTCTGGCTGCTCATAAATGCCTCCACATCGAGGTCGATCTCCAGCGGTTCACCGTCTGGAAGAGCGCGTATGTTGTCGTTCGTCTCGATACGAACCGAGTTGATAATCGGCAGCTTGTCAGAAAGGGCAAAACCGGAATCCCGTTGACTTTGGGTCCATTGAAGAACGCGGTCATCAAGAGGCGGATTGGAAAGAAACGTCCGCCATTGCGGCCCGATCGCGTACCAAGTGATCGCACCGGCTGCTATTAACAACGCCACTATGTAACCCAAAACTCTCATAATCCTCACCAGTTTCTCAGTCTGTTTCCCGATCTAGAACGTCCACAGGAACGAAGTCGCAACGCGGGTTCAATGTCAAGTATCAGAATTGAGATATATACAGTGATGCAGCTAGTGGACCGTTTGAAGCTGACACCGCCAGTGCTTTGTGCCCTATCTTGACGAGCACTAACAGCACAAACATTATGTCCTGATGTTTAAGGTCTATATAAATGATGTTTTTATCGGCTACTCCAGTCTGGAGAGCGGTGACCCACCAATGGGAGTAGCGATAGGAAAATTTGTTCCCTTGGAAAATTTCGCAAAATGTGATGATTTGGCAATTCGGGAAAACGCGGATACCCGCTGTTGGAACAATGCAACGGTGAAAACACCAGACGGAGAAACATTGGTATGTGATGGGGTTTCACTAGCCGAATACGACATCTCGCTTACACCTTCAGAGCCGGACTTCTATCTACAATTGTCCTGTCTCGGCATTCGATCTCCCTCATATGAAACCCTGTTTCCTGATCATATCGCGAAGTATGAAGCACAAATGAAATCAGTGCCGTGATGGTTATCCGCATCAACCCAAGTAATCTTATCCAAGGATACCCCTGGCTTAATATTTCTTATCTTGAGAAATACAGGGATTTGCGCAAAATCAGTCCACCAACCAACAAACTAGGATACCCATTCAATTTCAGTTTCATGTGAACTGGATATCAAGCGCCCATAGTTGCGGATTTTTCTTCGATCTCGCCAAGAATGCAGCGCCGTCACCCCATCCCCAGTTTGATTTTGGCTCGCTCTCTATCTGCAACACAAATTCAAAATCATGCTCACTGCTTTTATAGTCCCACCATGGTACGGACTGAACCGTACCGGGATATCCACCGAATTTCGTCGCCCGCACATTTTCTATGTCTGTTTGATCGTAATAATCACCGATTTCGAGCAGGTCGAAATTGAACGGCAGACAGTTATGATTTGGGTAGTCGGGAACCGGCTCCAGCCATTTCACCTCAAACGGTTTGAGAGGAACCTCCATTGACGGGCGTTCTATCTCAGCTAGATCTGACAGGTCCTCATAAACACGAATGACCATGGGTTTCGGGGTTTCCGTGTCAGATGTATCGATAATGTCCTGAGCTTTGGGAATAATATCCGGATGCACAAATATCGAAATGAACTTTACGTCCGAAAGTTCTTTCGGCAAGAGAGGAGCATCAGTGAGATTGAATTGACAAAGTGGCCAGAGCAGCACGTCTTCAAAACTGGGCCACTTTTCGCCTTTAAGCGCTACGCGCACATCACCAAACACTGATGCAATCGGGCTTTGCGTTGGCCTGAACCCACCCACTTCAATCGGGCTTGCCATGCGAATTAAATAATCGCGCCAATTATCCTTGGTAATCTCAGGCGGTAGTTCAAACCGCGCAGATTTTCCGGCCTCCCCCGATTTGGCTATGAGTTCATCGTTTTGATAAACTCCTCGCCCCATAAAAATCCGCTTGATCCATTTAACCAATAAACAACTCCAAAGGTCAGTATATTTGTCAGTTCTTGTTTGTTATAGCTGCACAGCTTCAAGAACAAACAACTTAAAATGCTATCCTGTCCGTTAGCAATAACTGGAAATTGTTTCCAACACAGATAATCTAGCACCCATGTATGACCCTCAAGCTGCAAAAAAGGATTTCCACTATCTGACAATCGGCGTCTTGCTGATCATTTCAGCGATCGTGGGGTTGTTCTGCTGGTCCACTTCCTTCACCGGCATCAAATACAAGATACTCACCAATTACGGGACAAAAACAGAAGGCACCGTCATCAATGTGATAACGGATGGAAATTTCACAACAGGTGAACTCCTGCACAACTCCAGAGCCGCACATTTTCATTCAGACTACGTGTTCGTATTCAACGATTTTGACGGCCACACCATCCAGACAAGCGTGACCCTTGAAAATGACAAGAAACAGGATCCGGAAACCAAACGTTGGCACAATGTATTTTTGTTTGAGGAAAATGAAAAAGTCGAGCTTTTGTATTTCAGGTCCTGGCCCCAAATCATGTTCCCTGAAACTTTGCTCCAAAGACTTGCCTTCGACTGGCAATTGTTCACAACCAGTTTTCTTGTTCTGTGCGTTCTGATCACGCTTTTATTCTGGCGGATCAGGCTATTGATGACATTCAGGCGATCAGCAACACACTATTGATCTGTTCGAATGACCAGGCCGCGTCGAGAAACTCAACATGCAGTCGCCATTCGGCAGTACGGATCTTTCAGTAAATCAAAAGGCGAGTAAGAACCCGCCGTTTTAACCATAACCAAGTTATGATTATTTTCCCCCTTTGGCATCTATGCTATCGTGAATTCGGGCGCGGCTAAATAGTATTTCGTAAAGGTGGGTTGCATGCGTCGACTACGTATTGCCGGTATAACTTCGGTTCTCGGCATAGTTTTCATGAGTTTTCAAACAGCAGCATTTGCTGAGAAGAATGAACCTCTTCATATAATTGTCTCACTTAAAGACCAGCATTTGCGGGTTTATCAAGGCACGCAGGAAATTGCGCAATCCAATATTTCATCCGGCAAGCGCGGCAACGAAACCCCCACAGGAATTTTCTCGGTCCTGCAAAAGAACCGTCACCACCGTTCAAACATTTACAGCAATGCTCCAATGCCATTTATGCAGCGTCTAACCTGGTCAGGTATCGCGTTGCATGCCTCCAACAGCGTGCCGGATCATCCAGCCTCTCATGGTTGTGTCCGCCTGCCCCATGAATTCGCACGCGAACTCTTCAGAATGAAAACCCGGGGAGCGCATGTGATCATCGAGGAAAATGCGGTAACCCCACAACTGATATCGCATGACAAACTCTTCCAGCCCAAAATCACCTGGAAGCAGAATAGCGAGTATGATCCCTGGGTAAATGCGCATATCAAAAATTCGAACTATGGCTTCATCGCCGCAAAGTCGCAGGAGCCGGTCCGCGTGCATATTACTCGACGCACGCACAAGGAAGATTTGTTCGAAGTCCAGAGATTATTGAACAAACTTGGATTCGATGCCGGCACCGTGGACGGCTATATGGGTCCGGTTACCTGGAATGCCATAACGGAATTTCAAAAGGCACAGGGAAACAAGCCGAACGGCAAAATTGATGGTCAGTTGCTCAAATCACTTTATGAAAAGGCCAATGAGGAAAAACCCGCCAATGGCCGACTTCTGGTGCGCCAGGGTCAATTGCCAATTTACGAGGCTCAGGTAACCATCACCAATCCTGAACTGCCACTGGGTTCTCACCTTGTCACAGCAACAGGATTTGACAAAACCAGCCAAAAGACCAGCTGGCTTCATGTGAGCCTGGAAGATCGCGTGCATCGCCGCATCAACCTGCAAACTGTGCAGGAGATTGAGCAGACAACTGCCCGTCGCTCAGTTTCTGAAGCGCTTGATCGCATAGAGATGAGCGTCAGAGCTAAGTCTCAGGTTTCACGCCTGCTCACACCGGGATCATCGATTACCATTTCAGACAATGGATTGAGCATTGAGACAGGTGCAAAGGCAACAGACTTTATCGTTCTGACCAAGCCCGAACATACAACAAAGTTTGCAGAACAAGTGGATCCTTCATCTACGATCTCAAACTAAGCGGCAGAATGCAGCCTAAAAAATAAACCCCCACTGAATTAGCGGGGGTTTTCTTAAATGTTTCAATTAATTATCAATGATCTTGTTAAAGTCTCTTCGAAAGTTCGCCGCATAGTTCATCTCATATTCAACGACCAGTACGGCTGCCTTTTTGGGTCGTGTATTCCTCGGATTTGCCCGATTGCAAATCCGATTGCTTGATGTCGTTTTCATCCTCTTTTCTTTCCATAATTCCGCTCGGACTAAGCCACACCACAGGCGGTGCTGACGCAGTCCACATGTCGATGATCCGTACCGCAACATCCACCCAGCACATTGAGGTTTGGCAGGACCTTTCTCAAATCCCGATACTGCTCTCCCAATTCGGCCGGATTGCCGTCATCAAGATCAATCGCATTGTCCAACTCCTCATGGCTCATCCGGGATGCATTTGCACGCAACCCCATGATCCGGTTTTTCCAATTGGCGTCTCCTGCCAATACGGATGTGAAGTGATCGGGATGAGCACAATTGATCATGAAATAGGCAGGTGAGCCACCCGTTTCCTGATCGACCTGCTCAATCGCTTCACCAAGAGATTGGCCCGATGGCAATTTCCCATCCGTCTCCACTGTGAAGGAAAGCACTGCCGGCATATCAAGCTGCTTGGCAGCAAGGGAAAATCCGATCGCTTCCTCCACATAACAGATGGTAATGGCAGAGGTCATGTCAGCGCCAAACTCCTTGAACCAACCTACCTGCTCTGCGTGATAGTCCCGAGCGTCCTCAACGCTCATGAAGGTCTGTGGGTTATAACCATCATCCTGCGGCCCTACCCCACCGTTGATCACAAAGGGAGAATTTGGGGTCTCCAGTTCTTCACGAAGCGAAGTCGCACGCTCCAGACAGATCCGATGCACATCACGCAAAGCTTCTGTCGAATAGCCTAGCTCTTTGGCCCACCGGCTACTGGCACGCCATGTGGGTGTATCCAGTACAAATCCCTTGCGGTCACGGATCGCAATCTCCGCATAACGTCTCAGATACCGGTCTATCGCAGCGCTACCATCGTCGCTGTTCACAAGTGGAAAGGCTGCAAACAGGGGCAACTCAAAACCATCATGAAAGATAAGGCAGGTTTCCAGACCACCATCGGTCAAAAACTGCTTTCCGTTTAACTGGGGCAGATCGTTTCTATATTTCGCATTCATCAGAGTTTCCTTTCGAATGAGGCCATTTACGGCCCGCGCGCCTTTGAGTGATTTGTTTAGTGTTCTTGTTGATCGGGCTCTTCATGTGCCGACCTTGGCAGTTGGTATAAGCCACAGCGCAGATCGAAGCTTTTTGGAAACCTTTAGATAACCTTTAGATTTCGTGGATTTTTGCTATGTTTCCGTATGATTTACGCGTTCGATGAATTTGAACTGGACACTGCAAAGGTGGAATTACGCTGCAATTGCAATCCTGTAGCGATTGAGCCGCAGGTTTTTGCATTGCTCCATCTGCTGGTGGAAAACGCTGACCGAATGGTTTCGCGTGACGAAATTATCGAAACCGTCTGGAAAGGCCGCTTTATATCAGAGGCAGCCGTGGCAAGTCGTATCAGCATGGCCCGCTCAGCCCTTGGAGATGACGGCAAACAGCAGCGCTATATCAAGACAGTTCACGGACAGGGCCTCATTTTCAGGGGTCAGTTGAATGCCGCAGAAAACTCCGGCACTTCAATTCCATCCGCGCCGCCACCTCACAATCAAATGGTACGCTTCTGCCAGGCCTCCGATGGAACACGCGTCGCCTGGGCGCGGGTTGGTGATGGCCCGCCCATCGTGAAAGCAGCCCAATGGCTTACCCATCTTGATCTGGACTGGACCTCTCCACTGGATGGTGAACAGCTACGCAGGTTTTCTGAAAACCATGAGGTGATCCGCTATGATGGCCGCGGCAATGGTCTTTCTGACTGGAATATCTCTGACCTGAAATTTGAGCACATGGTAGATGATCTTGAAGCGGTTGTGGATGCAGCTGGTTGCGAGCGCTTCCCATTAGTGGGTTTGTCTCAAGGTGTGGCGGTTGCAATTGAATATGCAGTCCGTCATCCAGAAAGGGTTACACATCTTGTGTTTCATGGTGGCTTTTCATCCGGTTGGAACGTAACAGGCCCCGAACAGAAGATTGCGGAATACAATGCCCTCGAAACTCTGTTGGTGAGCCAGTGGGGATCTGAGAATGCAAGCATGCGCCAACTGATTTCCACCACCTTCATGCCCGGTGCAAATGATGAAGAGATCGACTGGTTCAATGAATTCCAGAAAAAAACCACCTCAGCCCAAAACGTGGTGATGTTCATGAAAGCAATCGGTGACATAGATGTGCGCGACAAGCTATCTCGGATCAGTGTCCCTACCCTTGTGACCCATTCAAACGATGATCAGATCGTGGAGATCCATCAGGCAAGAGAATTGGCTTCATGCATTCCCAATGCACAGTTTCTCGGTCTCAACAGCGAACATCATTCTTTGATAGACCGGGAACCAGCCATGACGGAGTTCCTGGACGCTGCCCTTGCCTTCATCGCGCAATAACCCACGCTGACGGTCAGGAAGCAAGGAAATAAGGAAGCGTTTTCCCACCCGAAAAAGCTTTAATAAATCTGATAGTTACCCATTTTTGTTGAATCAAAAATTCGACCACCCCTCAAATTAACCACTTCTTTCTGATTTCCGATTAGGATTCTCCCAATTCTTTCAGGTTGTTAAGGCTCACCCGGAGATACTAAATGCAAGGTGCGGATCAAACGCTCACAGCGGACGTTGAAAGCCGAATTGATATTTCCACCGGCGTCTCCGGCCTGTTCTTCCTTTACGGCTTATACGCGCTGCTTTTCAGCCTTGCCCACATTTTCAATTACTCAAACTTCCACGAAGAACAGCGCCATCTCTACGTGTTTTTCGAAAACTGGAACTTGGAAAACGATTACATCTCGCAATATGTCTCCAATTTCAAACACCCGGTTCTATATACCCTGCTGTCTGACCTGATCTCCTGGTCAGGGCTTGACCTCATAACCTTCCATCGCGTTGTGATGGCGGTAAGCGCCATAGCTTTCGTGACCGCGGGAGCCTATTGCACCTACATCCTGGCTGGATTGCTACCGGCTAGCGCGGTTTTTGCATTGCTTAATGCCCAGTCGGTTTACGCCTACCAGATCAATTCAGGTACCAGCCATTCCTTCGCCTTTCCCCTGTTGATGCTGGGCCTCCTATGCATTGTCCAGCAACGGGAAAAGTCTCTTGCCGCAATGGTTATTCTGTCCGGCCTGCTTTATGTCCCGGCAGCGGTAATCCTGGGGTTTGCCCTGTTGTTGCTGGTTATCTGGAATCGTCGCGCATCCCTGTTTGATTTCCGCCAATGGCCGGGCCCGATCCTTCTATTGGGAGTAAGTGGATCAATCACCCTGTTCCTGCTTTGGATGCAGCTGGATCCCATCACAGGATTTGGTGCTTATATTGAGCCCAATACACAAACCGACCTCTATCCGGAAAACAGCAAGGACGGCAGGCTGTTCCCTGGCTGGTCCAATCCCCTGCTTTATGTTTTGAATCGTTATGCCTATGGCCTTGGTTTCGAACTGCCACCGTTAATTTATCTCTGCGCGATATTCTTCATTCTGGCAATTGGCGCTTATGGGCTTGCAAAAATAAGCAGTGACAAGAACAAGCGAAGCATCAACATCTTCGTTGTTTCTTTCATTGCCATATTCTTGTTTATCTTCACCTTCATCCAGTACCAGTCCTACAGATTTCTGCTCTATCCCTTCTTTACAATCATCCCAATTGTTCTGGTAATCGGTATTTATGCCCTTTCGACAAATGTCATACGGAACAGAAATCTGGGAATTATCTTTACCTCATTATTGAGCTTCGCGCTTGTCTTCCCCTATTCGATCCAGGACCCGAAATATCGTGGTTTCTCCACTCAGATTGAAACCACAAGCTGGCAAATGCTGGAGCATCTGGAAAACCAGCCTAAAGGTACGCTGGTGGCCGGTTGGGCTGGTGGCAATGCGGTTGATTACATTCCTTATCTCGCAAAACAGCCTTTGTTCACCTCTTACAAAGCCCACTACACGTTTCACGAGGACTATGTGCTGGAAATGCGTTCCCGCGTGAATGCCCTGATCTCAGCCTATCTAGGCAAGGATCACCAAGCGATCGCTGACCTGCGCGACAAATGGGGCGTGGATTTTTTGGTTGTGGACCGCAGACATTTCGAACCCAACGCTGAAGCAATCATCCACTTCAAACCGTTTGATGAAAAAATTGCTGCGATCATGAAAGATTCACAACCTGAAGAGCTGTTCCTGGCAAATCCGCCTCAAGATGCGATTGCCTTCAAGAACAACCATTACTTCATCATCGACATTGCAAAACTGACTGCTGGATAGCGATCAGGACAAATGCTAATCAACCCTCACGGGCAAGTGCAAGCAGCCCGTCCACGTCGAGATATTCTTCCATAGCTTCTGCCAGTTCATCGAGCGCAGTTTCCACATTCTCACGATAGGAGAGCGTCTCATCCGCTTCAAAACCCTGCTCTTTCAAAAGCGCCTTGCGATAAACATCAGCATTGAAGAGCCCATGCAGATAGCATCCGCGCACATTGCCCGCCTGAGATATGGCACCATCGAAGCGACCATCAAAATTCACCATGGGTCGTGAGCAATCCGGCCCATCCGTATAGCCCATGTGAATTTCATAGCCTGTAAGCTCGCAGCCAAACTCGCAGGAAACCGGTTCGAAATTCTGCACTGTTTTCTCTGGCAAGAGGTCTGTCTCCACATTGAGGAGACCAAGCCCTTCAATCTCAGGGATATCACCTTCCAATCCCTTGGGATCTGAAATCCGCTTGCCGAGGATCTGATAACCCCCACAAACGCCGATCACCAAGCCACCGCTGGCTGCAAAATCCTTGATCGGCTGCTCCCACCCGTTTTCACGCAACTCCACCATGTCCGAGATAGTGGATTTGGAACCCGGCAGGACAATCATATCTACCTTTTTAGGAAACGGATCACCCTTGCGGATAAATTGCAACGCCACGCCCGGTTCTGCTTTCAGGGGATCCAGGTCATCAAAGTTTGCGATCTTTCCCATAGCCGGAACTACAACACGAAACCCTTCGGGCAATTGCCCGTTGAGTTTGTCGAGCGCCACACTGTCTTCAGCTGGCAACCGCTTAACCGCTTCCACCCAAGGCAGGATGCCAAAGGAAGGCCAGCCGGAAAACTCCGTAATCGATGAGAGACCATCATCAAAGAGCGAAATGTCACCGCGGAATTTGTTGATCAGATAACCCGCCACCATGTCCCGATCTTCTTTCGGCAGGATCGTATGAGTGCCGACAATTGAAGCAATCACCCCGCCCCGATCTATGTCTCCGATCAGAACAACCGGAACGTCCGCTTCAGCGGCAAAACCCATATTGGCAATGTCTCCGGCACGTAAATTGATCTCGGCGGGCGAACCGGCACCTTCAACAAGCACCAGATCAGCCCCTTCACCAACACGTTTGAAACTGTCCATAACCGATTCTAGCAATTGAGGTTTTAGGGAAAGATATTCCCGTGCCTTGGCATTTCCCCACACCTTGCCCTGCAATACCACCTGACTGCCAATCTGGCTTTGCGGTTTTAATAGTACCGGGTTCATATGGACCGTGGGTTCCACGCCACATGCCAGCGCCTGCAGCCATTGTCCCCTGCCGATCTCTCCCTCGCCATTGCCGGCCTTCGCAACAGCAGCATTGTTCGACATGTTCTGCGGCTTGAAGGGAACCACGTTCAGCCCACGGCGTTTCGCAGCCCGGCAAAGACCGGCAACCAGCACGGTCTTGCCCACATCAGACCCGGTTCCCTGAAACATCAACGCACGTGTCATGGTCTTATTTGCCGCAATGCTGGTCTACGATCCGTTGAACCATGGGGGCAAAATGCCAATAGTCCGGCGTTTCCATGTCTGGGTGCTTTCCCGCTTCATCCAGATAGCGCACCTGAATGATCTTCTCCAGATTGGGGTTCTTTTGAAACTCCGTCACTTCCGCTTCGTTCATCGGCCCACCCTGCAGGTTGAGCGAGTGGACTGAAGCCTCAGACAATCGGTTGAAATATTCAGGCTTGGTGGCGCACAGATACCGCTTAGCCGCCACATGATAGCGCACACAATCGGTGACGATTGTCGGGAAAAACTCCTGCAACACCTCTGCACCGGCCTCTTCGTGGAAACGGTCTTCCGTGTCTTCCATGGAAAAAGTGCCGAACTCGGAGGTAAAGTGACCGATATCGTGTAGTAGAGCCGCCACGATAATATCCTCAGCCAATCCGTTTTGTTCGGCGATTGTGGCACCCTGCAGCATATGCTCAGCCATGGTCACCGGTTCGCCCAGATATTCCTCATCCCCGCAACGTTCGAAGATATCTCCGATAAATGCGACGATGTTGTCCTGGCTAAGGGTCGAAAAGTCAGGCTTGCTCATTCCGCTGCCACACCCGTTGGGGATTCAAGAGCTGCAAGCGTGGAAAGAAGCCCGTCCTTGTCAGCGTAACACCCTTGCAACCAACGGGTTCCGGTTCCTGAATAGGCTTTGCGCGCATGGAGCACTCTGGTGTTGTCCACCAGAAAGCTCTCTCCGGGCTCAAGCCGGAAAGCCACTTCCATCGCCTCATCATCGATGATTTCACCCATCCGGCGGTAGGCATTGTAGTAAGTTTGCATCTTGTCATATGGCACATCTGTAATCGCAGCTGCAGAACGGTTGTTGAAACGCACCGCTACCAATTCACCGTCGGGCGCAAGCTCGATCATCGGACGCCGTGAGCGCAGACGGACACCCGCCTCACCGGCATATTCAAACCGGGCACAATACTGGCTCAGCACGTCAAACCATTCTTCGTTCTCTTCGCGCAGGCGCTCTGCCACACGAAAACCGTCCACCACCATGTTTTCACCACCGGCAGCAGAACTTTCCAGGCAGTAAAGAACCTGAACGGTGGGCTGGGGATCACGATACGGATTATCCGTGTGCGCCTGAAGTCCGAGCCCCGTAAAGGCAAGATTGGTGGGGTTTACTTCCGTGCGCACCTCAAAATGGCGGCCATAGTTTGTTTCCCGCACAAAGCCGAAGAGATCGACCACCTGCATTAATGCCTGATCTTCCACCGGACCATTGGTCAGCTTGCCGAACCCGTAACGTGCCACACCGAACAACCACTGCCGAAGTGCCTCAGAATTCGATTTCACCACCTCGAAATCAGCTTCCGGAATGTGGTCAGACAAAGTGCTGTCCCAGGTTTCCCGCCCCTCAGCCACCCAGCCTTTCGAGTGCTGTGCCTGATTGTCATAGGCATGTTCCATGAGCCAGTTGATATCGAATTCGATTGCCCGACCTTCGGGTTCAAACGTAATGCTGACGCTGTTCCCGTCCGCACTAGCTGACCCGATCCTCGTGTCAGCCGGGATGTCACGCAAGGCAATCAGCCGCTGCCCGTTTCCCGGTGCCCGTGTTTCCTCATCCCAGGCATTATCTCTCAACCAAATGGCATGAAACCGTACCCAATCTCCATTCTTGGAAATGGCCAATTCCTGCCCTTCAGAATTCACTTTGACGTCAACCATAGCGCTATCTCCGAAACTGGTATTCTTTTCACCAGCTTCCCAGAATTTGCTTCCGTTTTCAATCACGCTGTGGCGACATTTGCGACACGATTGCGCCAGTCCATCAACTTTTGTGATGAGACTTCTGCAATCCGAACACAGGGGTCGGAATTTCCTCCATGCGAGCCTTTATCTGCAGAGACAGGAATTGCGAATAATGCCTCGACTGGTGCAGGTTGCCACCATGGAACCAAAGCGCTTCCTGCTGCGTGGGTTTCCACATATTGCGCTGCTCACCTTCCCAGGGGCCCGGATCCTTCGGTGTGTCTGAGCCAAGACCCCAGCACTTGCCAACCTTGTCAGCCACTTCCTGACTGATGAGATCAGCAGCCCAGCCGTTCATGGAACCATATCCGGTTGCATAAACAATAAGATCCGCCTCCAGTTTGGTGCCATCATCCAGGATGATGCCGTCTTCCACCACTTCCGTGACCTGGCCGTGGGCAAGCTTGATCTCACCATCTATGATCAACTGGCTTGCACCGATATCGATGTAATAGCCTGATCCGCGCCGCAGATACTTCATGAAGAGACCGGATTCATCGGCCCCCCAATCCAGTTGAAAACCGGCTTTCTCAAGGCCTGCATAGAAGTCCTTGTCCACTTCCTTCATCTGCTCATAAAGCGGGATCTGGAACTCATGCAAAATCTTGTAGGGAAGCGAGGCAAAGATCAGATCAGCCTTCTGCGTGGTCATGCCATCCGCCACAGCCTGTTCAGAGTAAAGCGCACCAATCCCGATATCCATCAGCGTATCAGAACGCACAATATGGGTCGTGGAGCGTTGAACCATCGTCACATCCACATCATTTTCCCAAAGGGCTGCGCAAATGTCGTGGGCCGAATTGTTGGAACCCACCACAACAGCCTTCTTGCCCTTATAGGCGTCAGGACCGGGATGTTGTGACGAATGGTGCTGATCACCCTTGAACCTGTCCATGCCGGGCAGTTCAGGAACAATCGCCTTACCAGACATGCCGGTTGCCAGGATCAACTGCTTCGGTTTCAGCGTAATCTCCTTGCCGTCTCGCTCCACAACAACAGTCCATTCCTTGGACTTGTCATCAAACTTGGCGGACTTGCAGACCGTCTGGGTCCAGTAATTCAGCTCCATGATCTTGGTGTACATTTCAAGCCAGTCGCCAATCTTGTCCTTGGGTGAGAAAATTGGCCAGTTTGGTGGAAACGGAAGATACGGCAGATGGTCATACCAGACAGGATCATGCAGACAGAGCGACTTGTACCGGTTGCGCCAGCTGTCACCCGGCCGGTCATTCTTCTCAATGATGATGGTGGGAACACCCAGTTGACGGAGCCTCGCACCAAGCGCGATGCCGCCCTGCCCACCACCTACGATCACAGCATAGGGTTGCTCGGAAAACCCCAGTTCAGCCGTTTCCTTTTCCCGCTCTTCCTTCCAGGTGGGCCGGTGTTTTCCCGCACCATGCTTGGCGCCCAGCGGGCGTTCAAAGCCAAGCGGTTCTTCATGACCTTTCAACTCCACCATTGAGGTGAGAAGCGTCCAGATCTTGCCATTGATGATGCGGATGAGCCCATACCCTCTTGCCACAGCGGTTTCGAATGTGATCCAGGCAGTGATAACGCCACCTTCTTCAGCGACCACTTCATTGGGGTCAATTTTCCACTCTGAGGGTTGCACGGCTGAAAGTTGGTTCTCCAGCATGTTCTTAATGCTGTCACGATCCTCCATCGTCTTGATATTCCAAGTGAAAGTCACAAGGTCACGCCAGTAACAATCATCCTGAAACAAGTCTCCAGCTGCCTCTATGTCACCTTTACTCAAAGCTTCATTTAATTGATCTAAAATATTCGTCACTTCTAAACTGTGGTTTTTATCCAGCATTTTCTCTCCTCCAGCAAAAACACCTATCCAAATGGAGTTTATTCTTTAATCGGACATTAAATCAAATTCATGACCGTCCGTCGCAAATGGCTCTTTCCAAAATATGAAATTTCTGACAGGCTCAACGCATGACGATGGAACAGGAAAACTCAGCTAAAACAGCCTTTGAAAGACAGTGGAACTATATACCCGCCACACCCATTCAAACCTCGCCTCTGTTTGCCTGGCCGCCCCAACCGGTGAAGGCAGCAAAGTGGCTTGCTTCGGGCTGGTTCACCCTTAGCGAAAACATTCTGCTCATCGGAGCAGCCTGCGTCTGCTACTTCTTTTTCCAGCCGGCAATGGAGGAGATGCGAAGCTTCGAACTGGGTTGGATATTCCAGATCTTCATCCGCAACATTATACTGATGTTCATCGTCGCCGGCGGCTTGCACTGGTATTTCCATTCCGGCAAGAAGCAGAAGGACGAGTTGAAATTCGACGCAAGAGACGTGCCCCTAAAAGGTCGCACATACACCTTCGGCAATCAGCTCTACGACAATATGTTCTGGACCCTCGCCAGCGGCGTCACCCTATGGACGGTTTATGAGGCGGTGATGTTCTGGGGCATGGCAAACGGTTACGTTCCAATTTTACCGTGGGCTGAAAACCCGATCTGGTTCGTCGCCCTGCTGATCCTCACTCCGATCTGGATTTCGTTCCATTTTTACTGGATCCACCGTTGGCTTCACTGGCCACCACTTTACAAAATCGCCCACTCTCTTCACCATCGAAACACCAATGTGGGCCCCTGGTCCGGATTATCCATGCACCCGATTGAAACGGTTCTGTTCTTCTCATCGGTCCTGATTCACTGGGTGATCGCTTCCCACCCGATCCACATCCTGTTCCATATGCAGCACCAGGCGCTGACCGCTGCCACTTCCCACACTGGTTTTGAGGGCATGTTGGTCAAAGACCAAAACCGTCTGGCACTGGGCCGCTTTCACCACCAGATGCATCACCGCTATTTCGAGTGCAACTACGGCAATCTGGAAATGCCCTGGGACAAGCTTTTCAAGACCTTTCACGACGGCACGGAAACCGCGCATGAGAAAATGAAAGAGCGGCGCAAAAGGATTATGGGGAGTTAAACGCTCACCCATTGATCACCACCCCCATCACCATATAATCTGACCGACAAACGATCGCTCAGAAAAGCAAGGAAGAATACCATGAGCAAGGGCCTAATGAATGTTGTATTTGTGCAAATCAGATGCAGACCTGGAACTGCCTACCAAGTGGCCGATGTGCTCTATGAACGTGAGATTTGTTCTTCTCTTTATTCCACCAGTGGTGAATGGGATCTGCTTGCCAAAATCTACCCACCCAAGGATGAAGACGTGGGCAAGTTCCTCAATGAGAATGTTATGGATATCGAAGGTGTGGAACGTACCTTAACCACACTGACCTTCAAGGCGTTTTAACTGCTACTTTGCTTGGTTGAATATGACAATTGCTCTGTCAACGGTTCTGCGAAGAAGTGGCTGCTCATTGACTTGGTAATCAATAAACCTAATGCCATCCACTTTATAAGCCTTCCTCTCAAAACTTAACGAATTCTCGTTGAGATAGTCTTCGATTTTTCCCGAACTTACATCCAACGCCACCAACGGAAATCTAATCCCACATCTCTTGAATTTGACTCTCGCCTCGCCGAAAATTGTCCCAAACGATAAACTAAAATCCCTTCTTTTAAATGACCAAGTAGTGTCACCGCGCCTGCCGGCTTCGTACCCTAGACCCAGCGCAATCTTTTCCCTAACCTTGTAATTGTCCTGCGGTGGTAAACATATTTGATTAAAATCATTCCACGCTTCATTTGTGAGTGCTATAGCTGCAGGCCGTAAAGGACTTTCCTTTTTGGGTGCGTCTGAACTGCTGGAAGTGCAAGCAACCAGAAAAATAGACATGATCAATACAACCGCAACGTTGAGGATTTTTAGATAAGTATTTTCAAACAAAGTAATAGTCCCACACAAATTATTCTCAAACCTGCAACACAAGGTTTCCTCAAAAATCAATACATGATTCAGGAGCATAATAAACCCCAAACCGAACTGGTTTTTAAAACACCAGGTTCATCATGGTGAGAGAGACCACCAGGAATAGAATGGTCATAATCCCGCCGGTTTTCATGAAATCAACCACACGATAGCCCGCAGGGCCCATAATCAGTGCGTTCACCTGATGGGTCGGAATCAAGAACGAGTTTGATGTGGAGATCGCCACAGTCATGGCAAAAATTGCCGGGTCTCCACCCGCTGCAACAGCGATGGAAACAGCCAGTGGCACGAGCAGAACCGTCGCCCCCACATTCGACATGACAAGTGTGAATATGGTCGCCAGAACCGCAATACCGGCTTGCAGACCCCAGATTGGCCAGCCATCCAGAATGGTGAGAATTTGCTGCGCGATCCATTCAGCCGTGCCTGTTTGTTGGACCGCCTGCCCAAGCGGTATGAGACTGGCGAGAAGAAAGATCGTACTCCAACTCACCGCTTCATACGCTTCATCAATGCTCAAAACCTTCGTCACAATCATACCCACAGCGCCCACAAGCAGGCAGAGTGAAAGACGCACGTCGGTAAGCAGAATAAACGCCAGGGCGATGAGGAAGAAGAAGACCGCCCAGCCAACCTTACCCGGCCGCAATTCATCACGCGGAAAGTCTGATGTGACAACCACAAAATCCCGGTCCCGCGAAAGCCGCGTGAGCGCTTCCCAGGTTGAATGGATAACCAGCGTGTCCCCCGCCTGCATTTCCACTTCACCCACGGCCGTGCCCACATGGTCTTCCGTTTGCACATAGCTGAAGGTTTCACCACGACGGTGAATAGCAAGCAGGCTCGCACCGTACCGCTTGCGGAAAACCACATCATGTGCGCATTTGCCGATCAATGTAGAATCAGGCGGAATAACCATTTCCGCAACGCCTGACTTGGTAGCTGCATAATCCTCAGCAAACACTTCCAGACGCCGTGTATGGGTGAGCCCCTCCTCGGTCATCATCTCTTCAACCGCATCACGCGGTCCAAGCACTGCCAAGCGACAGGGCGTGGTAATCCGGGTCTGGATTACCGGTGCAAACCAGCGCTGCCCCTTATAAAAGGTACCGATAATATAGAGATGATCGCGCTGCATCACATCATCCAGCGTCTGCCCCTGAATCTTGTGCCCCTCAGGCACAATCACTTCAAAGATGTCCGCTTGCAAACCGTAGATGCGCTCCAGATAATTCTTCAAGGTCTGACTTTTCGCGGCCCCGTCATTTTCACGCGCTTTAGGCAGGACCCACTGGCCAAACAGCATGAAATACAAAATGCCGGTGGCAACCAGAGCAATACCCACTGGAGTCACATCAAACAATTGGAACAGCTCCATCTGCTGATCAGGTGGCAATTCCCGATTGCTTGATATGATGAGGTCATTGAGCAGGATCAGAGGAGACGAACCAACCAGCGTCATCGTACCACCCATGATCGCACAGAAGCCCATCGGCATCAGCAACCGTGACAGTGGAATTTCGGTTCGTAGTGAAATCCGGGAAACAACCGGCAGGAAGAGCGCGGCAGCACCCACATTCTGCATGAAGGATGAGATCACACCCACAGTGCCGGAGATAATGGGAACAATCCGTTTTTCCGTACTCCCCCCATATTTCAGAATAAGCGCGGCCACGCGACTCATCACGCCGGTCTTGTCGAGCCCGGCACCAATGATCATAACCGCAATGATTGAGATAACCGCGTTGGAAGCAAACCCGTCGAACAGGTGATTGATATCAATCATCCCTTCAAGACCGGGAGCGAAGGTTAATAGTCCGAGCATCACCATAACCAGTATGGCAGCCAGATCGACGCGCACCACTTCAGACACAAACAAAAATACTGTAAACCCAAGCAACCCCAGAACGACAGTCATTTCTGTGGTCAGCGTCATCACTTCCATTGTCAGGAAAACCTCCTGCCCGCTTTTACAGCGGAAATCGGAATAATTTCAAGGGTACGGATACAATTGGCACCATTGTTTGGTCGAATTGGGATAAAATCCACAACCCGTTAAAGATATTTTGCCGTATCTTTGAAAATCTTGCCGTCCTTCATGACGAACGGAATTTGCTGCCCATCGTTTTCAAGACAGCCGATATCATCCAGCGGCTTGCCATCAACCACAATCAGATCCGCTTTATAACCCGGTGCGATGCATCCGATTTCATTTTCCATATACATGATTTCGGCGGAGGTCTTAAGGGAAGACGTGATCGCTCCGAAATTACCGAGCACTTCTGCGGATAAAGAAAACTCATTGGCCTGATATTTGTGGCAGGGGCCAAGCAGATCAGTACCAAACCCGATTTTCACGCCAGCCTGTTTGGTAAGTTCCATGGCTTTCAGCCCTGCATCCACTATGACCTGCAGCTTTTCAATTGAAACATCTGGAAAACCAAATTCCTTGCCATGCTTGTTGAGCGCCCAATAGGTGATGTTTGTGGGCACATGGTATGCCCCCTTTTCAGCCACAAGGGCAGCCGTTTCCGCATCGATCAGATTACAGTGCTCCACCGTGCGGACACCGGCACGCACTGCCATGGAAATCGCCTGAGGCGTGTAAGTATGCGCCATCGCGTAGGTCTGCCACGCAGCCGCTTCCTCGCAAATGGCAGTCATCTCTTCCATCGAATATTGAGTGTTCTCAATCGGATCAGACGGCGAGGAGACACCACCGCCGGCCATAATCTTCACGTGATGCGCACCTTTGCGCAATTCGTCCCGTGCAGCACGACGGCATTCATCGACCCCGTCGGCAATGCGTCCCAGTTGCTGGACCAGATTATGCTGTTCAATCTGACTTGCCTGGCTCATAACGGTAACGGGTCTCACATCAGAATGCCCACCGGTCTGGCTAAGTGCCAGTCCGCACACCCGCAACCGCGGACCGTCAAGCAGACCCTCATCCACTGCCTGGGCAAGGCCGCGATCAGCACCTGCCGCATCCCTCACAGTCGTAAATCCACGCATCAACATACCCTTCATGATCTGGGCTGTTTGCGCATAAAGATAACTGACAGGCTTGCTCATCAGTTTTGAGAGATCAAGATCGGTTGCTTTCACATGCACATGGGCATCAATCAGCCCTGGCATCAGCGTGGCACCGCGAAGATCCAGTTCATGAAATCCTGGAATGGAAGCAACGGAATTGGCCGAGGTTTCCTGGATCCGATCCCCTTCCACAATCACATCAAATCCTTCACGGGCAGACGGATTGTTAGCATCAACAAGCGTTGCATTTCGGAAGATAAAACCGGACATCCTGAAACCTCTTCTGTGACAATCAGAAATTCTGAGGCTAGGAAACTGACGACTGCTTTGTCAATCAGCTATACTGAATGCTCCGGAAAATTCGATCAGCGCAGCGGCTAGTCTACATCATCTACGCCGAAACGAACCCTGAGCCAGATGCGCTCATGGAAAAAATAGAGCACGAGCTTTGTGAAAACCTCAACGCCACCGATTGAAATCGCCGTTGCCAGATTGCCGGTGAAGATAAGCGCCAACAACATAGTGTCGAGGGACGCAAGAACCCGCCAGGTACTCATCTTCGTAACAGAACGGATATGCGTCTCGCTTCTTGCACCTTTGAGCGTTTTGACAACACCCCACCGGATGCGGTTCCAGATGCGTTCATGGGACGTATAGATGATAATCTTGGTGATGATTTCAGTGATGGCGATGTAACTGGCCGTCTTGGCGATATCCAGATCACCCGTTTGTTCATCCATGCCGAACAGCGACCCAAAATACTTGATGATGAAAAAGGAAAGCAGAAATGTATCGAGTGTGCCCACAACACGCCAGCTGATCGCTTTGGCAAAAGACCGCCAAGGGCGCTCGCTTGCTACAGCAAACGCAGGGTTCGGAATATGTGCTTCATCAATATGAGTCATGGCAGTGTGGCCTTCCTCGTACAAAATTCCACATGGCACATCCCCGGTCTTTGACCTGAGTCATAGATTGATCAAAAAATGAGACTTTTTAAAGAAACAGATTTTCCATTGAGCACCCCTTTCTGAAAGCTTATTTCCTTTCAGCGGGTTAAATTGGCAAATTCTGCAGTTGCCTAGCCTTATTCTGAGTAGAGTTCGCTCTTAACACCGTGATAATTGTTCCAGGCAAACCAATAAGACACATGACCGGGCACCCTCACCCGCTTGTGTTTTCTATCTCTCGAAACAAGAAAAGCTTCGGTAACGGCCCAGCTTTCACCCGGTGTTTCCAGCTCACCAGCCTTGTCTTCATTGAACACTTCACTCGCTTCTCGTTCATAGGCCCGCACAGTACGGGTAGCCGCATCGCCAATCAGGACCACATCCACGCCACCAACCGTGTCGTTAATGACCCTGCGATCCCGGAACGTTTCAACCGGCCAGGCTTTGGCAGCACCAGCCTGCTGAATGCCAAACACGTATTCTTTGCGCTTAATCGCACTCTCATCGCCCACAACTGCGGGGAACATGAGATCCGGGCTTGCAAAATACTCGCGATAGATAAATCCGGAAGCATAGTTGCGTATAAAGCCCGTATCGATTGAAAGGACCTTGGACCGAGGATGTTTGGCCTTCCAATTTGCCCAGCTCGTAATGGTGTTGGGATGAATTTTAAGCTTGATGCCACTGTCAGCGAGCGGCCCCACCACAGGTTCCCCGGTAAACTGGTTCCAGAGGCTGCGCGTTTCACGGTCAAACATCAGCTTATTTGACCGGTAAAGAAGTCCGGAAGTGGCAAACACAAATGGCGCATCCCTCCCCTCCACCTCGGTTTCGAAGAGAATGCCCGCGCCACAAAGCGTGCAATAGGCAAGTGCCACCGGCACACCACCAATCGTATCGTTGAACATCTCGTGCCAGCCCATGATGCGCAGCGGATAGGCGCGCACATCCCCATTGATCTCAACCCCGAAAACGAGATCAGCATCAACCAGATAGTCTGCGTCATCGGCATCAACCATTGGCGGGTTATCAAGCGAAGGGATTCCCACATCCACAAGCACACCTCCCCAACTGATCTCCTCAAGCCGGATTTTCATCCGCTCCCGCTCACCGTACGGGTCCTTGAAGAAATCCAGAAAATTGCGATCCGTATTCCCCAGAAACCGCATCTTGAGGGCACGATATGATTCGTGGGGAACAATCTGAGGGTTCAACTCCTGCCACTCATAAGCTTCATGCCAGGTTTTAATCTCCGTTTCCGTGAGATCAGAGAGCGCTTTGGCGACGTATTTATTGTCGCCGGTCCATCGCATCGCCAGGACAAACGTCGGGATCAGACTTTGGTCACCCGTGGCCACCAGTTTTTCCACAATCGGGCGCTTTGCCTCTCCCTGAACCGAAAACATTTGCAGGCTCAAACGAGCGATGTCAGTTTCAGCTCTGGCAAGTGTTCCGGCAAGCAAAGCCACAGACACAAGAAAAGTCGCAAATACAGATTTGGCCAAAGCCTTCATTTCACAATCCAAAACGTTCAAATCATTGGACAATTTACCCTAAAATCCGACCACGCTAAGTCACAATTGCTTTATGGAAAATCCGCATTCAGAATATTCACCATGGCCGCAATTTTCACCCCTATGAAAATCAGTTCTTATTCGTGAAATTTTTGTTGATTTTTTCACAATCATGATATTTCATGCCATGAGAATTCAAGCGTCGGATCCATTATGGCAACAGCAACCGCAGAAAACATCAACACTTTTGATAATTTAGGCAGCGTCGGCAACGACATTCGTGCCCTGCGCAAGTCACGCGGAATTACCCTGGTGGATTTTGCTGAGAAACTGGACCGTTCCGTAGGTTTTGTGAGCCAGATCGAACGCGGCATTTCCGAACCTTCAATCCAGGATTTACGGAATATTGCGGCCATGTTTGACGTACCCGTAAGCTTCTTTTTTGGAGAGCATTCCGGCGACCCGAACGAGGCCCGCTATATTGTGCGCGCACAGCATCGCCGCCGTCTCGGAAATCCTGAAGAAGGTTTACTGGAGGAGCTTTTGTCACCGGATCTGGGCGGCTCCTTTGAGCTCATCCGTTCGGAGTTTACTCCGGGTGCAAATCTGGCCGAGGCAAATCAGCGTGACACCGAAGAATCCGGTTTCGTGGTTTCAGGCATTTTCGAAATTGAAATAGCAGGCGTCTGGCACACATTGGGTGCAGGAGACTCTTTCCGTTTCGCCGGCGAACCCTATCGCTGGCGCAACACAAGCGATCAGCCGGCAATTGTAATTTGGGCGGTATCACCGCCGGTATATTGAATTAAGTTGGAGAACAAGACATGGCAGAAATTCCAAGCACCGCGAGAGTGGTCATCATAGGGGGAGGCGTTGTTGGCGTTTCCGGTCTTTATCATTTGGCAAAAGAAGGTTGGACAGACTGTGTGCTGGTTGAAAAGAACGAGCTGACCGCAGGCTCCACCTGGCACGCTGCAGGAAACTGCCCGAACTTCTCCAATTCATGGGGCATCATGAACATTCAGCGCTACGGCCTGGAACTGTATCGTGGCCTTGCCGATGAAGTTGACTATCCCATGAACTACGCGGTCACCGGCTCTATCCGTCTGGCACACAGCAAGGAGCGCATGGAAGAATTCGAGCGTGTAGCTGGCATGGGCCGTTATCAGGGTCTTGAGATTGGCATTCACACACCTCAGGAATTGCAGGACATGAACCCGTTCATGGAAACCCATGACATCGTGGGTGGCATGTGGGATCCGCTTGATGGTGACATTGACCCGGCTCAGCTCACTCAGGCGCTTGCCAAGGGTGCCCGTGAAATGGGTCAGAAAATCATCCGTATGAACCCGGCAACCGGCGTAAGCCGCGATGGTGATGAATGGATTGTCCATACCGAAAAGGGTGATATCCGCTGTGAATACGTAGTGAACGCAGCTGGTTACTATGCTCAGCGCGTGGGTGAATGGTTCAAACCGTTCGGCGGGCGCACAGTTCCTCAAGTCGTGATGAGTCACCAATACTTCTTGACCGAAGAAATTCCGGAACTTGAAGCATGGACCAAGGAAAAAGGTCACAAAATGCCGATGATCCGCGACGTGGATATTTCTTACTACCTACGTCAGGACAAAAACGGCCTGAACCTCGGCCCATATGAGCGCAACTGTAAGGCTCACTGGGTAACACCTGAAGATCCTATGCCGGATGATTTCTCATTCCAGCTTTACCCGGATGATCTGGACCGCCTCGAGTTCTACATTGAAGATGCCATGGCTCGCGTTCCGATCCTCGGTACACAGGGCGTTGGCCGCGTTATCAACGGTCCTATTCCATACGCCCCGGACGGTCTGCCGCTTATCGGCCCAATGCCAGGCGTTAAAAATGCATTCGAAGCCCACTCATTTACCTTCGGCATCGCCCAGGGTGGCGGCGCAGGTAAAGTGCTTGCTGAATGGATCGTTCATGGCGAAACAGAATGGGATATGTGGGCTGTGGATCCGCGCAGATATACAGACCATGCGGACCATGACTACTGCCTCGCCAAAGCGCTTGAGACATACGGTCATGAATATGCAATGCACTTCCCGCATCATGAATGGCCTGCCGGACGTGACAAGAAACTCTCTGCAGTTCATCACAAACTGTTGGAATCTGGCGCTCAAATGGGCGCTTACAACGGTTGGGAACGCGCCAACTGGTTTGCCAAAGATGGCGACGACACTTCAGAAGAAGCCACACACACATGGTACCGTAGTGGTCCGTGGGAACCGCGCGTTCGTGAAGAATGTGAAGCAGTTCGTGACCATTGCGGCATCCTGGATATGCCGGGCTTCTCACGCTTTACTCTTAAGGGCGAAGGCGCTGCCGATTGGCTGAGAACCCAGATCACAGGTGGTTTGCCGAAGGTTGGCAGAATGAACCTCGGCTATTTCGCTGACAACCGCGGCCGGATCGTGACCGAGATGTCCATCATGCGTCATGATGATGACCTCTTTACCCTCATGACCGCAGCTGTGGCCCAATGGCATGATTGGGAGTGGATCGAAAAGGCGCTACCGGAAGATGGTTCCCTCACCCTCACCGATCACACGTTGGACTTTGCAGTTCTGCTGGTAACCGGTCCGAAATCCCGTGAAGTCCTGTCAGGTCTCACCGATGCTGACCTTTCCGCCTCCTGGCTTTCTCATCAAAAAGCTGAGATCAACGGCATCACATGCCTTCTGGCTCGTGTTTCCTTCGCTGGCGAATTGGGCTGGGAAGTGCACGGCGCAACTGAGAACATTCCAGAGCTTTACGATGCAATTCGCGGAGCCGGAGCTGTGCCGTTCGGCATGTATGCTCTGAACTCGCTACGCCTTGAAAAGGGTTACCGTACCTGGAAGGGCGACCTTTCAACAGACTACACCCTTCTGGAAGGCGGCATGGCTCGTTTCATCAAATGGGACAAGCCTGAGTTTACCGGGAAATCAGCCCTTGAAAACGAACGCCAGCAAGGCAGCAAGAAACAGTTTGTCACCATGACTGTGGACGCAGGCAAGTCTGATGCACCTTACATGTCTACTGTCTGGAGCGGCAACGAAGTGGTGGGTGAAACCACTTCTGGCGGCTGGGGTTACCGCGTCAACAAGTCAATCGCACTTGGCATTGTACGCACTGATCTGGCAAAGCCCGGCACCGAACTGGAAATCGAAATCTACGGCGAGCGCCGCAAGGCAACCGTGGAAGAAGACCAGCCACTTTGGGATCCTGAAAACGAAAGACTTCGCGCATGAGCGGAATCTCACTGCATGTACCACCGGGTGAAGGCCCAAATTATGACTGGGAAAACGACCACACCTTTGTGAAGGTCGGGACCGAGCATACCGGTGGCGCATACACCCTGATGGAAGATAATCTGAAGGCAGCCTTTGCGCTTGGGCTTCATAAGCACGAGACCCACGCTGAAACATTTTATTTTCTTGAAGGAACAGTGGATTTTTACCTTGATGGGGAGTGGATCAAGGCGACCCCGGGGACTACGATTCACGTACCCCCGGGGATCGAACACGCCTGTCGTGTCGCTGATCAGAAACCGGCAAAAATGCTCATGATTTTCCAGCCCTCTGGCTTTGACGGCTTTCTAGCGGAACTGGCTCAGATGACAACGGAAGACTTCGAAGATCAGGCAAAAATGGATGCCCTCAATGCCAAGTACGACATCGTACCACTTGGCCCTGTTCCGGATCATCCAGATGACTAGCACGCTCACCCAAAGATTTTTGGAGGCAGGCGCATGACGCAGCAAGGACCTATCACATTGCTTGATGGTGGCATGGGTCAGGAGCTGATCAGCCGTTATGGCGAACCGCCTACCCCTCTTTGGTCAACCCATGTGATGATGAATGAACCAGCACTCGTGGGTGACATCCATAGCGATTATTTCGCAGCCGGTGCACAGGTTGCCACCACCAATACCTATGCGATCCACCGCGACCGTTTACAAAAACAGGACCCGGAACTGGAAAGCAATTTCGAAAAGCTTCACGAGCAGGCCTGCCGGATCGCGGCAGACGCCCGCGACAAACATGGCGAGGGAAAAATTGCTGGATCAATCGGTCCACTGGGATTTTCCTATCGCCCGGATCTGGACTATCCACCCGAACAAGCCGCTGAAATGTTTGCAGAAATTGTGAAAATTCATGAGCCACATGTGGATTTTCACCTGATCGAAACCGTAAGCAGTATTCAGCACGCCAAGGGCTGTATGATGGGCACTGCTGTTTCTTCCAAGCCGGTTTGGCTGGGCATTACCGTTGCCGATGAAGACGGAACAAAATTGCGCTCCGGTGAAGCCTTGAACGACATAAAATCGGTCGTGGAAGAGTTTTCACCAGCTGCGTTACTGATCAATTGTTCTACGCCGGAAGCCGTCTCTCAGGCCATTCCGGTCCTTTCAGATCTTGATGTTCCTTTTGGTGCATACGCCAATGGCTTCACCTACATCACTTCTAGTTTCACCGAGTCTGAAACGGTGGATCAGCTTGAAGCGAGAACAGATCTTGGCCCGGAAAAATATGCCGATTTCTGTGAACAGTGGATCGCCCAGGGAGCTTCCGTAATCGGAGGATGTTGTGAGGTAGGACCAAAGCATATAGCAGAGCTCAAAAGGAGATTTGTTTAATGGCTTTACCCTCTACCCGCATCACCGAAATTTCTGAATCTGACCTCGAAGGTTGGGAAGTATATACCGAAGCGCAAAAGCGTAACCATGAAGGCGCTGATGTACTGATGGTCTGCATTGGCGACCATGACTTCCCCACCCCGTTCAATTCAGTGGAAGCCTGTAAAGAGGCGCTTGATGCAGGATACCACAACTACTCTGAAATCCAGGGCCAACCTGCCTTGCTGGAAGCGATAGCAAAGGTTTCAACCAAGGCCATTGGAATGCCGGTTACTTCAAAGGAAGTGGTCGCCATGCCTGGTGGACAGGGCGGTCTTTATGCCAGCATGCAGGCAGTGCTTAATCCGGGTGATCATGTGGTGATCGTGAGCCCCCACTATGTGACTTATCCGGGCACTGTGCGCTCTGCTGGTGGCACTTTTACCCTCGTACCAGCGTCCCCTGATGACGGGTTCCAGCCCGATGCAGCTGCAATTGAAGCGGCTATCAAACCGAATACAAAAGCGGTGATGATCAATTCACCCAATAATCCCACCTGCGCAATCTATACCCGCGAGTCGCTGGAAGCGGTCGCCGAAATCTGCATCAAACACGATGTTTGGCTGATTTCCGACGAGGTTTACTGGTCGTTGAGCAATGGTCAGCACATCTCGCCCCGTTCGCTTCCGAACATGAAAGAGCGCACGATCGTCATTCAGTCCATGTCGAAAAGCCATGGCATGACCGGTTGGCGGTTTGGCTGGATCATCACATCGGAAGAAATGGCCTATTTCTTCACACAGCACAATCTGGTTTCCACCTACGGTATGAATGACTTCATCAGCAAGGCAGCCACGATCGCGCTAAACGATGAGATCGGGGTCAACGAAATTGCCGAGACCTATCGCAAACGCGGAGAAGTTTTCCTTGAGGCTTTGCAAGGCGCCAACGGGATACGCACTTTGAATGAGCCCGGCGGGATGTATTTCATGCTGGACATTCGTGACATCACAAATGACGCACAAAAATTCGCGTTCGACCTGCTTGACGCGGAAAACATGGCCGTAATGCCTGGTGACAGTTTCGGACCTTCTGCGGCAGGTCATTTGAGAATTAGCCTCTGTCAACCTGAAGAGAAATTGAAAGAAGCGGCAACGCGCTTAAGGCGATTTGCTGCAAATTATACTGGATAAAGAAAGACTTACGACAATGAGCAAGCCTGTTCCATTAAAAGCAAGTGCAGTGATCATCGGTGGCGGTGTCGCTGGCTGTTCTGTTGCTTATCACCTGGCAAAACTGGGTTGGAAAGACATCGTGCTGCTGGAACGAAAGCAGCTTACTTGTGGCACCACCTGGCATGCGGCCGGTCTGATTGCCCAGCTCAGGCAGACCAAAAACACGACCAAGCTTGCCAAATACAGCCAGGAACTTTACGGCACACTGGAAGAAGAAACAGGCGTTGCCACAGGTTTCAGACGTTGCGGTTCCATCACGGTCGCGCTGACTGAAGAGCGTAAGGAAGAAATCTACCGCCAAGCATCCATGGCTCGTGCCTTTGGTGTGGAAGTGGAAGAGATTTCTCCCTCTGAAGTGAAAGCAAGATACGAGCACCTCAATATCGACGATGTGGCCGGTGCTGTTTACCTGCCATTGGATGGTCAGGGTGATCCGGGAAACATTGCCCAGGCAATGGCCAAAGGCGCCAAGATGAATGGCGCTCAGGTGATTGAAGGGGTCAAGGTCACTGCAATTCATCAGAAAGACGGCCGGGTAACCGGTGTTGACTGGAAACGCGATGGTGTAGACGAACAAGGCACGATTGAAGCTGATTATGTGGTGAACTGCGGCGGCATGTGGGCCCATGAAGTGGGCCGCATGGCAAACGTGAACGTTCCGCTCCATGCCTGTGAGCACTTCTACATCGTCACCGAAAACATTCCGGGCCTGAAGCAGCTTCCTGTTCTGCGTGTGCCTGATGAATGTGCTTACTATAAAGAGGATGCCGGAAAAATGCTCCTCGGCGCATTCGAACCAAATGCCAAGCCTTGGGGCATGGGCGGCATCAAGGAAGATTTCTGTTTCGACCAGTTACCTGAGGATTTCGATCACTTTGAGCCGATCCTGGAAAAGGCCGTGGAACGCATGCCAATGCTGGCTGAAGCGGGTATCCATACCTTCTTCAACGGACCGGAAAGCTTCACACCCGATGATTCCTATCACATCGGTGAAGCACCAAACCTCAAAAACTTCTATGTTTGCGCAGGCTTCAACTCCATCGGCATTCAGTCTTCCGGCGGTGCCGGCATGGCTGTAGCCCAATGGATGAACGATGGCGAGCGGCCATTTGACCTTGGTGACGTGGACATCAACCGCATGCAGCCATTCCAGGGCAACAAGACCTATCTCTTTGAAAGATCTAAGGAAACCCTCGGACTTCTCTATGCCGATCACTTCCCTTACAGACAGAAGGAAACAGCAAGAGGCATTCGCCGGACCCCGTTCCACTACCAATTGCTGGAGCGTGGTGCAGTCATGGGTGAACTGGCCGGATGGGAACGCGCAAACTGGTTTGCCCGCGAAGCCCAGGCAGCAGAATACGTATACAGCTGGAGCCGTCAGAACTTCTTCGACAATGTGCGGGAAGAACATATGGCAGTCCGCCAGAATGTGGGCATGTATGACATGTCATCCTTTGGCAAGATCCGTGTTGAAGGCCCGGACGCCGAAAGTTTCCTCAATTATGTGGGCGGCGGCAACTATTCCGTACCAAACGGCAAGATCGTCTATACACAGTTCCTGAACGACCGTGGTGGCATCGAAGCCGATGTGACGATCACAAGGCTTACCGAGACCTCCTACCTCGTGGTTACTCCTGCCGCGACTCGCCTAGCCGATCAAACCTGGCTTGAGCGCCACAAGGGCGATTTCAACGTGGTCATTACAGATGTGACCGCTGGCGAAGGGGTTCTCGCAATCATGGGACCAAGATCACGTGAATTGCTGGAAACAGTCTCTTCTGCCGACTTCTCCAATGATGTGAACCCGTTTGGCACTGCCCAGAACATTGAAATCGGCATGGGTCTTGGTCGTGTACACCGGGTTACCTATGTGGGTGAACTGGGCTGGGAGCTTTACGTGAGCGCAGACATGTGCGGTCATGTGTTTGAAACAATCGCCGAGGCAGGCCATGACTTCGGCATGCGCCTTTGTGGCATGCACATGATGGATACCTGCCGGATCGAGAAGGGTTTCCGCCACTTTGGCCATGACATCACCTGTGAAGACCATGTGTTGGAAGCGGGTCTCGGCTTCGCTGTCAAAAAGGACAAACCATCCTTCATTGGCCGTGATGCTGTATTGAAGAAACAGGATGAGGGTCTGTCATCCAGACTGGTGCAGTTCAGACTGAAAGAGCCAGAGCCCCTGCTCTATCACCATGAGCCAGTGGTACGCGACGGTGAAATCGTGAGTTACCTCACTTCCGGGTCCTACGGGCACGCACTGGAAGGGGCCATAGGTCTTGGTTACGTGCCCTGTGAAGGCGAAACCGCAGCGCAAGTACTTGAATCTGATTATGAAATCGAGATTGCCGGCGTTCGCGTGAAAGCCGAAGCAAGCCTCAAGCCCATGTATGATCCGAAATCCGAGCGGGTAAAGGCCTGATTGAACTAGTCTTCCCGACTTATCGGAGCAAGGCCATAATAACTGGCAAGTAATGCGAGTTGAGCCGTTTTACCAAGCGGCTCTTCGCCTTTCATTACCCTTTCAAGTCGCCGGGGATCGTCACCTATCGCATCAGACAGCCGTTCAAGGCTCCAATTTTTGTATGACATGAAGTTCTGCAATGTCTGGCAGGCGCAAGGTAATTTTACCTCGCCTAGATGCCTATTTTGCAGAGAACCCGCCTGGTGGGAAATCAGTTTTGTTTCACTCATAATAATGTCTGTTATCTGCCAATAGGCAGATTAGTAGTATAAATTTAAATATGGGCACCAGAATGAACCGGCAATAATAATAGTAAAGTAATTTTACCACATTAGATGACCCGCAAATTAATTCAAGAAGCAATCACTTCGTGCGGGAAATCAATCCTTGGAGCTGCTAGGTTCAATGGGATGCACGCCTGCTTTTAGGGCCGCCAGGGCAAGACGCATCTGCAGCGGCACAGGCTTGTCTTCTTTCTCAATGACCTGGATTGTTTTAACGCTCACACCAATGACCGTTGAGAATTGCCGTAGAGACCATTCCCGTGACTCTCTGAATTTCCGTAAATCTGCACCTGTAAACAACACATTCCCCCTATTCGGAGGAATTTTAACACGCCTGATTCTGTTTTCTCAATACGCAAATTTCACACAATGATACTGAATGAGATGTCATTTTGTGTGATAAATTTACCACAATCTCTAAATCTCAAACAAAAAGTGGAGCAAAATAACACAAGAAATAGCGACCAATATTGACCTAACGTAAATTTTAGATGTAGTAAATTTACCACATGACCAAGCGTATATGGCTCATGAAAATCAATTTGGGATAATATTATTATGAATATCAAATCATTTCTTCTCGGTTCAGCAGCAGCCATGATCGCTGTAACCGGCGCACAGGCAGCTGATGCCATTGTTGTCGAACCTGAACCTGTCGAATATGTTCGCGTTTGTGACGCTTACGGATCCGGCTTTTTCTTCATTCCTGGAACGGAAACATGTATCCGCCTTGGTGGCTTCGTCCGCTCGTCCTATGAGAAGGACTATCTGGATATCTCAAACACTGCCGGTGTAACCACAAGCGAAGAGTCTCGCACATTCTGGGGTCAACGCGCACGTCTTAATGTTGATGTGCGAAACGAAACAGACTACGGCACCCTGCGCGCTCTTTATCGCCTTGAAGGTGGGGATGATAACGAAGACGCCAATATCGATATGGATATAGCGCTCATTTCTCTTGCCGGTTTCAGAGCAGGCTTTGCTGGGGCCAACTACTGGACATCAAATCACAGCTTCGCTGGTGTAAACTTCCAGGCAATCGGCGGTGCATTCACACCAAATATCGATGAAGGTTGGTATGGTTTTGATGACGCAACCATCTTCGATTACACATGGTCTGTAGATGGATTTTCCATCACAATTGGTGTGGAAGATCCGCGCATCTCTATCGCAGGTGGAAATGACACCAACACTGGCGGCGCAGACGGGCGTGCGAACTTCTATGCCGGTGCAAATTTCACCTATGACAAAGTGACCGTTGCTTTCACGGCAGTTCATGACTCACTGGCGGTGAGTCAAACCGATAGCGGCACCGGTGGTTGGGCGTATAAAGTATCTGCCGATCTGGATTTGTCTGAGTATATTCCAGGTGGTGTGTTGCACGGCATGTTCATGACGGATGAGAACTATCGCACCGACTACGTTCACAACTGGGGCGGTCTGTACGATCCTGAGTACATCTGGCAGGCGTCATTCCAGTCTGACGTCACCGATGAACTTCAGTTCGTTGCCCAGTACTCATACGCTGATGGTGACGACACAGAAGGTGATGGTTGGAACGCAGGCATTGGCCTCAACTACTTCCCTGCCTCCGCTCCTGGTCTTTCTCTCAATGCTTCCTACAAGTTCGGTGAAATCGAAAACGCCGATACTGGCGTAGCCGGTGGCGTTGCCGGTGACGGGATCCCGGACACAAACATCGAAATGAACGGTTGGTTTGTCGGGGTACGTCGCAACTTCTAGTCCCGTTCAATGCGAGAATTCAGCCGCTGAAAGGCGGCTGAATAACGTCTGTGAACTAATCCAACACAGGCAGTTTCTATAGAGTATCTCTATAGATTACAGAAGGACTTGCTGATTCCTTTCAGCAAGTCCGAAATACAGGGTTTTACTGCTCCACCTGCCGTATGGTTAACAAATACTTTCCAGAACCATGTATTTTTGTTGCATATTTGTCACAAGACAAAAAAGAGGACCCTAGAGGCCCTCATTTCTGGTTATGTTAAATTGACTTGTTAACTGCTCAGCCCGTACAACAAGCTTACCTCAGTTCGGGGTGGATCCCGAGCGCCAATGAGGTTTCTGTAACCTATAGGGATAAAATTATGAAAATCAAATCTCTTCTCCTCGGCTCAGCAGCTGCAATGATGGCTGTTTCTGGCGCTCAAGCAGCAGACGCTGTAGTCGTCGAGCCGGAACCAGTAGAATACGTTCGCGTTTGTGACGCTTACGGTTCTGGGTTCTTCTTCATTCCAGGCACTGAGACTTGTATCCGTCTAGGCGGTTTCGTTCGTTCAGCTTACGAAAAAGTTTACTTCGATGCATACAACAACGCTCTTGCTGGTGCTCCAACTGTAACTTCTGATCCTTCTTTCACACTTTGGGGTCAGCGCGGTCGTTTGAACGTAGACACACGTAACGAGACTGAATACGGCACACTTCGTGCTCTGTATCGCCTTGAGGGCGGTCAGTCTAACGTAGACGTAGACGTTGACATGGACGTTGCACTTATCTCACTTGCCGGTTTCCGCGCAGGTTTTGCTGGTGCTAACTACTGGTCATCAAACCACGGCTTCGGTGGTGTCAACGCAGAATCAGTTGCAACAAACGCAGCTGGCCTGTTCTACCCAGATGGCTACTATGGCTTCGACGATGCAACAATTTTCGACTACACATGGTCTGGCGATGGCCTTTCCGTGACAGTCGGTGTTGAAGATCCTCGTATCTCATACGGTCGTGACGGTTTCGGTAACGTAACCAACGCTGGTGGTACTGACGGACGTGCTAACTTCTACGCTGGTTTCAACTACTCAGCTGATTTCGGTACAATCGCCTTCACTGCTGTACACGACTCTCTGGCTCCAGAAGTTACTGCTGCAGGTATCTCAACTGACGTAGGTGGTTGGGCATACAAGGTTTCTGCAAGCATTAACCTTTCTGAATTCGTACCAGGTGGTTTCATTCAAGGTTGGTACCTGAACGACGGTGACTACAACACTGACTACGTTCATACTGCTCAGCAGCTTGAAAACCCTGAAGAAATCTTCGGTGTAGCTTTCCAAATGAACCTAACTGACGAAGTTGAGTTCTGGGCTAACTACTGGCATGCTGAAGGTGGTTACGGTACTGCCGGAACATTCGCTGGTGCAATCGTACAAGAAGGTGAAGCTGATCAGTTCGGCGTGGGTCTTAACTGGTTCCCATCCGCAACACCTGGCTTCCACATCAAAGCAACTTACTTCACAGGTGCTATCCAAGATTCAACATCTGCTACTCTTGCAGGTCTGATCGGTGCAGCTGGCGGTATCTCAACAGTTGATTTCGACGGTTTCGAAATTTCTGTACGCCGCGACTTCTAAGTTGCAAGTACATAGTTCTTGAAGAACCCGCCGGAATTTCCGGCGGGTTTTTTGTTGCCCTGTTCCAACTGGCAATAAAAAAGGCGCCCGATTGAGCGCCCTTCTCACCATCTAAAACTGTAGATCGCTTATTTTGGCGCCATGCGGATGGCACCATCAAGACGAATGGTTTCACCGTTCAACATGGAATTCTCACAAATCGATACAGCCATTTTTGCGTATTCTTCAGGGCGTCCAAGTCTTGAAGGAAACGGAACCATTGCACCCAATGCATCCTGCACTTCCTGAGGCATGCCTTCCATCATTGGTGTATGGAAGATACCGGGTGCAATCGTCACCACACGAACACCATTGCGGGACAAATCCCTTGCCATCGGCAATGTCATGCCAGCAACAGCAGCTTTGGACGAGCCGTAAGCGATCTGGCCGATCTGGCCATCAAATGCAGCAACCGATGCGGTGTTGATGATCACACCACGTTCACCGTCATCATTCACAGGGTCATGTGCAGCCATACCAGCAGCGCACTGGCTTGCCACATTGAACGTTCCAATGAGGTTTACGCCGATCGCCTTTGCGAAAAGCGATGCATCATGCGGATTTCCATCGCGATCCACCGTCTTTGCAGCTGGAGCAATCCCCGCACAATTAACGCAGATCTGCTCTTGTCCATTGGCCGCACGGGCTACTTCAAGCCCGGCCGCAACAGATGCGCTATCAGAAACATCGACCTTGGCAAATACGCCACCGATCTCAGAAGCAACCCGCTGGCCACCTTCTTCGTTCACATCAAAAATTGCAACTTTGACGCCCTTGGCAGCCAATGCACGGGCAGTGCTTTCACCGAGACCAGAACCACCTCCGGTGACAACTGCAGCGAGTGTATCATTCAATTCCATTGTTTAAGGCCTTTCTATAGCAATGGCAGTGCCTTCACCGCCGCCTATGCAAATTGCGGCAAGTCCGCGTTTTTTATCATGTTTTTCCAAAGCATTGAGCAATGTAACAATGATCCGGGTGCCGGATGCACCAATCGGATGACCCAATGCACAAGCGCCGCCATTAACATTCACCTTGTCCCGATCAAGACCAAACTCATGCATGAACGCCATGGGCACAACCGCGAACGCTTCGTTGACTTCCCACAAATCCACATCGTCCTTCGACCAGCCGATTTTCTCCATCAGTTTCTTTGCTGCAGGAACAGGCGCAGTGGTAAACCAGCCCGGTTCATGGGCATGGCTCGCATGCCCGTTGATGTAAGCGCGTATTTCAAGACCCTCACGTTCAGCAACGCTCTCACGGGTCAAAACCAGAGCAGCAGCCCCATCCGAAATGGATGACGCGTTTGCAGCAGTTACTGTACCATCCTTTTTGAAGGCAGGCTTCAGATGTGGAATTTTGTCCGGACGCGCATTTCGTGGTTGTTCATCGGAAGAAATTTCCATCTCACCCTTGCGGGTTTCATAGGTGACAGCGGCAATCTCATTATCGAACTTGCCCTGCTCCTGCGCTAACGTGGCGTTCTCCAGCGACTTCAATGCATACGCATCCTGTGCTTCACGCGTGAACTGAAACTTCTCTGCGCAATCTTCGGCAAAATGCCCCATAAGCTTACCTTTATCATAAGCGTCTTCCAGGCCATCCAGGAACATGTGGTCAATCACCTGACCGTGTCCGATACGGGCACCGCCGCGCATCTTTTCAAGCAGATATGGCGCATTTGTCATGCTCTCCATGCCGCCGGCTACGATGATTTCACCATTTTCTGCCTTCAATTGGTCATAAGCCACCATTGTGGTCTTCATGCCTGACCCGCACATTTTGTTGAGTGTGGTAGCCGGCACATCATCTGACAAGCCGCCTTTGAACGCCGCTTGTCTTGCAGGTGCCTGCCCCTGGCCAGCACCCAAAACATTACCCATGATAACTTCATCGATTCTTTCTGCCGAAACACCCGCATCATCGATCGCCGCTTTGATTGCCGCACCACCTAGATCAGCTGCTGTCAGGGGTTCAAATTCGCCCTGAAATCCAGCCATCGGAGTACGTTTGGCCCCGGCAATTACAATCCTGTCAGTCATGAAACTCTCCTATCCGGTAATAAGAATGGCACGAAAATCATTCACATTTGTGCCCGTAGGTCCGGGTATAAATAGCGCGCCAATTTTGTCAAATGCCGTCCACGCATTATTGTTTTGCAAATATTCAGCCGGATTGAGACCCAACGCCCGCATTTTTGCAACGGTTTCACCGTTTACAAAGGCTCCGGCATTATCTTCGCTGCCATCAATTCCGTCAGTATCTGCACATAGGGCGGTTATGCCACTTTCCCCATTAATTTCCATAGCAAACGACAGCAAAAACTCCGTATTCCGCCCACCCTTTCCATTCCCTTTCAAGGTGACCGTAGTTTCACCACCTGAAAGCAACAGGACAGGTTTTGAAAACGGGCGATCCTTGTGCAATATCTCTTTCGCGATTGCAGCTTGTGTTCTTGCCGCTTCCCTCGCCTCACCCTCAATCGCATCTGAAAGGATATGGGCTTCAATTCCGTGTTCTGCGGCAATTTTCTGAGCGGCCTCAAGTGATTTAGCAGCAGAAGCAAAGATATGATGGCTTGCCTTGGACATTGCTTCATCTCCCGGCACTGGAGCAGATGCGTTGGGCGACGCGATATGATCCATCACAGCCTTTGGCAGATCCATTTCATATTGATTGATGATCGCGAGCGCATCTTCACGCGACCCGGCATCTGCGACGGTTGGACCCGAAGCGATATATTGAGCGTGATCACCGGGGATATCAGACACGAGCAAAGAGATTACGGTGGCCGGGTAAGCTGCTGCTGCAAGCCTGCCTCCCTTGATGGAGGAAATATGCTTACGCACTGTATTCATTGCAGAAATCGGAGCCCCCGAAGCTAGTAGCGCCTCATTTACAGCAATCTCGTCTTCCAGTGTCAGCCCCTCAGGTGGCAGCGGCAACAACGCTGATCCCCCACCGGAAATAAGAGCCACAACCAGATCATCTTCATGAAGACCGGATACCGTTTCCATCAAACGTTTCGCTCCGGCAAGCCCAGCCGGATCTGGTACAGGATGAGCAGCTTCCAGAACTTCCACATGGTCACATTCGCAGGCATAATCGTATCGAGTAACAATCACCCCCTCGACCGCCTCCCCGTATTTTTCCTGCCACGCCAGTTCGAACGCACGCGCCATTTGAGATGAGGCTTTTCCAGCCCCCACCACAATGGTTCTGCCCTTAGGCTTTTCAGGTAAAAAGGTCTGAATGGTTTTGGAGGGTTGCGCCGCATCAACGGCTGCGTGAAACAGGGTTTCCAGAAGCTGGTCAGGATTGGCAATGTTACTCATGCCGTGGGTATGAAACACATAAATTCTCAGGTCAAGGCGCTTTATCAATGAACCCCCGTCAGGCTAATATGAGCTTTTGATTTGAAAGGAAGATCATCATGGCAACGGTATGGGGAAGAGCAACCTCTAGCAACGTTCAGGCCGTCATGTGGGCCTGCGCAGAAGTGGGCCTGGACGTGGAACGCATAGATCTAGGCGGAAGCTTTGGCGGCAATGATGATCCTGAATTTCGTGCGTTGAACCCCAATGGCCTTATCCCGGTGCTGAAAGATGGAGATACTGTCCTGTTCGAAAGCGCGGCCATTGTCCGCTATGTGGCTGCAAAATACGGTTCACCAACCTTCTGGCCATCAGATCCAGCCCAACGCGCAGAACTTGATGTCTGGGCTGAATGGACAAAGACCACCCTGTGCCCGGCTATCATTTACAATATATTCTGGACGCTTATCCGCACACCCGCCGCTGAACGCGATTGGGATAATTTCAAGGTTCAGGTCACTAAAACCGGGGAACTCATGACGGTGGCTGATAATTGTATCGGTAATAATGCTTTTCTGGCCGGTGATGACATAAGCTTTGCAGACATCATGTTCGGGCATGTCCTGTACCGGTATTACACGCTTGATTTTGATCGCTTGCCTCTGAAAAATCTTCAAGACTACTATGATCGCCTGACACAGCGTCCTTCTTACCAGGAAAATGTCATGGTGGATTACAGCGCATTGAAGGTGGATTAAGGCTAGAAGCTCACTTCACCTCAACGCCATTCTGTTTCATACGCCAAAGACACATATCGATCCGGTCTTGCCCGAAGAACGGTTCGCCGTTAAAGACAAGCAGTGGCGTTCCCCAATGCCCGGATGCCCGTTGTGCTTTTTCATTTTCCTCAATGATTGCGTCGTAACCTTCCGGGTCAGCTGAAATCTTTGCTTCCATGACGTCGAAGTCGAGACCGATTTCCGTTGCGGCGTCTGAAAGGAGCGATCCCTCATCCCATTTCTTACCACTTCCGAAAACCAGGAAACTCAACTTGGCGTAATAGTCTAAGCCTTTCCCTTCTTCTTCTGCAGCAACTGTCAATCGCGTCAACCGTCGGATATAGGGTTGCTCCGGTGCAATCTTGCGAGTTTGCAGGTCCTGAACAATCGGATCAGGATTAGGCCAGCCAAACGGGATCTCATTCATTTCCGCCACGCGTAGTGTGTCCTTGATGAGGTAAGATAGCCAAAGCGGGTCATTCTTTTCAAAAAAGTCCGGGTTCTTGATCGCGATTGGATAAACCGGCCGAAATGTCACCGGAACATCAACACTTTCAACCAGTTCCACGATCCTGCGACTGGCAAGATAAGAGTATGGAGACCTCAAGGTCACGTAAATTTCTAGCTTGTTAGACATGTTCTTTTAACCCCGGAGAATGAAAGAGGAACCACATCTATAGGGACAAGCACCGGCGCTGTGAACGCAAAAACAGGATTTTCCCTTCACTTTATGGTTTGCCAAATCAAACCGGGTGGCATAAGGCTGTCTGGAACCTTTCAGAGAGTATTTCCTTGGAACGCAAAGACAGAATAGACGCCACAGGCGCGATCATCCTGATTGTCTTCATGGCAGTGCTGGGCGGCAATCAGGTTGCGATCAAGGTCGTCAATGACGGTCTGGGGCCCCTATTTCAGGCGGCCATGCGATCAGTTTGTGCAGGTGTACTGATATTTGGCCTATGTGCCTGGCGCGGTATCAAGATAGACGTTTCCCGGGCCATATTAATTCCAGGTCTCGCCACAGGGTTTTGCTTCGCTTTTGAATTTGCCCTTCTCTTCAAAGCCATTGAATATACAACCGTCGCCCGATCAACGGTGTTCTTCTACACAATGCCTTTCTGGGTCGCGATCGCTGCTCATTTTCTGATCCCGGGTGAACGTCTCACACCTGTACGGATCACTGGACTGGTGCTTGCAGGGCTCGGTGTGGTGATAGCCCTGTCGAACGAAAACACACAAGCTGGCCCCAATGCATTCCTGGGTGATCTGATGGCGCTGCTGGGCGCCACGGGCTGGGCTGCAATTGCAATCATTGCCCGCACAACCAAGTTTTCCACCATCAAACCTGAACTGCAGCTTCTCTACCAGCTGGTTGTTTCAGCCATTCTACTTGTACCCCTGAGCCTGTATGTGGGCGACACCATAAGAGACCTGACCAGCGCGCATTTGGTTCTGTTCTCCATGCAAGTCGTTTTTGTGGTGTGTATCGGCTTCTTAACGTGGTTTTGGGTTCTGTCGATTTATCCGGCCTCTGATATGGCAAGCTTCAGCTTTCTGGGTCCGTTATTCGGCCTGATTTTCGGATGGCTCGTACTGGATGAAAAGATCACATCAACGATCGTGATCGCTCTCATACTGGTGGCGATAGGGATTGTCTTGGTAAACAGGAAAGCTAAACCATCCGAATGAAAGAAGCTTAAGCGCGCTTTCCAAAAGCTGGTTTGGCTTCAGCATTTCTGCGCTTGGAGCGGATTTCTTCAATCCGGTCTTTGTCCCAGTCAGCCTCATCCTTGGCAGTCAGTTGCACTACGCGGTCCACATTGATCATGTTGATAGACTGACTTCTACGAGCCTGAAATTTTTCGATTTCGCTCACAAACTCAATCCCAACGGTCAAGCCCGTACGTCTGCGTACTACGCATTCAACCCGGTATCCATCCAGATCATTCACAAGTACAAATTCGTCAGGAACAACGATGCCTTCACTAACCTGAAGCATCGCGCCGTTTTCTGAAATGTTTTTCAATATCGCTTGGTTTGAAGTAAATCCGCCATTGTAGGAAATGCTCACGCCCTTGAGCATTCTTCTGCGTTCAGATTCCCGTTTGCTGTCCTCTGCTGTCATTGTCGCCCCATCTATAATAGCATCGACTAAAAGAAATTCGTATAAACAGTTTGAAATTATTACTTAAATTACTTTCAATAGGGTTAATTTCTGCAACTTCAGATTGCCTTCAAGGCCCCGCTTGTTTCTCTTTGGGGCCTCAAGGCATTGAAACTTAGGCGTTTTGCGCCCTTAGGTTGTGCGCTTATCTGAATTTCCGCACACGCCCGAAACTACGTCCGTGGTGGCCACCAAAACGGTGAAATTTACGGCTTCCAAAACCACCACGATGGCCGCGGAACCGGCTAAACCGCTGCCCGTGAAAACGATGACCGCGGAAACGGTGCCCGTGGAAACCTCTGCCACGAAATCCTCTGCCGCGAAAACCGCCTCTATGCCCCCGGAAGCGAACATCCTGTAAAAGACCATCCGTATCTCCATCAAGCACAGAAGCATCGATATTTGAATCGATGGATGTGGCTGGATTTAAACTTAGAGTAAGCGGTTGTGCCTGTGATGGTGCTGTAATTGAAATCACTGTAGCGACTGCCAGACCACCTAATGTTAAAAGCGTTTTCATTGTTTAATTCCTTTTCATTTTGCATGTGTCATCGTCCAAACATAACCGCCTCGAGAAGGTTGAGTGTGCTGAAATGCACATTTTTTGGCACAGTTGAAAATATGTGATCGCTGGCTCTACAACACGTGATTGGTTGTGTTCCGGATGTTACAATTTTTGCATCAAAACAACTGCACTTTTTCCAAAAGCGGCGCTCAGAATTATCTGTAAACGACTTGGCAGAAAGCCAATTTGGAGCAAAACTAGCTTTGTCCGTTTCAGGAGGAACCAAGATGCCATCACATGATCTCCAACGCATAAAGAGTGACTATGAACGCGATGGCTAGTTGTCTGCTGTTCCGCTTATTTCGGAAACTGAAGCCGCAGCGCATAGAGCTCGTCTAGAGGAGGCGGAGACAAAGGTTGGCAATCTACATTACAAGGCGAAGGTGCACACGCTCCTCACTTCACCGCTGGAACTGGCAACCGCACCACAAACACTTGATATTGTGGAACAAATGGTTGGTCCAGACATTCTGCTCTATAATGTGACCTATATCATTAAAGAACCCAATACACCTTCACATGTGAGCTGGCATCAGGACCTCACCTATTGGGGATTAAGTCATGATGATCAGGTTTCCATGTGGCTTGCATTATCGCCAGCAACTGCACAATCCGGATGCATGCGCATGGTGCCAGGCAGTCATAAGGACGGTGTTTACAAACATGTGCCCACAGAGGACGAAAATAATGTTCTGCTCCAGGGGCAAACCATATTCGGCATTGATGAAGATAAATCCGTCATGTGTCCGTTGAAGCCAGGTGAAGCATCCTTCCATCACGGATGGACATTGCACGCCTCCATGCCGAATGAAAGCAACGACCGGAGAATTGGGCTCAACATCCAATACATCGCTGCACATGTGCGCCAGACCAAGCACGATCTGGATACGGCCATGCTGGTCCGAGGCGAAGACCGCTTCAACAATTTTGCCAAAGATATTCCGGCCCAAACTGATCTTGATCCCGCTGCCATCGCGAGACAGGAAGAGCTGGATGCCCGTCATGTGGAGATCGCAGGCCAGGCCTGACCCTCCTCATCCGTGTTTGCGCGGTAACCAGCTTCCTTTACAATTTGTTAAGCATCGGGAAGCAAAAAATTTTTTCTTAAAGGAAATAGTGTCGAAGCTTTGGCATAATTACTGCATTAAAATTCTGAACTTAATACAGAAATTCACAGGGACGGTAATTATGCGGGAAAAAACAACCGGCAATATTATTTCTGATTGGCAAGACCACTACCCCCAGCTTTTCAGCAAACACTCATTGAAACTGCGCCATACGCTTCACCGGTCAAAACTCTTCACCGATAAAGCGCTCGTGGAATTGCTCGAAAATGCACCTCGCAAGAATTACAACGTCACGACCATGGACAAGCGCGAGCACAGCCCGACGATTAAACGCGAGGGCCAGTTCGGTGACTTGAGCGGCAAGCAGATCCTGCAGGCTGTTAAGAACGGTAGCATCTGGATCAACTTCCAGGACCCACACGAAATCAAATCGGAATATGGCGACCTGCTGGCTGATATGTACGCAGAGTTTGAAGCGCGGGTGCCGGGCCTGAAAACCTTCAAACACAAAATGGCAATTCTGATTTCCTCACCAAATTTGAAAGTTAAATATCATTTCGATATTCCCGGGCAGACCCTTTGGCAGATCCGAGGACACAAACGGGTTTATGTTTATCCGCCCACCGCACCATTCCTTTCTCAATATGAACTGGAAAAAGTGGTGATCAACGAAGCCCACGAGACAGATCTGAAATATCAGCCCTGGTTTGATGATCATGCAGAAATCTACGAATTACAGGCAGGTGACATGGTCCATTGGCCATTAAACCATCCTCATCGCGTGGAAAACCATGATGATCTGAACATTTCCATTGCCACCGAACATTGGACTTCAGAACTTCGCAAGTCTTATGCAGTGAATTATGCAAACGGCATGATGCGGAAGGTTGGCCTCAACCATCTATCCATGGCAACCGATACAACTGCTTTTTACCCTAAAGCCGCATTAGCCGCCGGTGTGAAATTGTCTGGTATCCAGAAACGAAATGTAAAACCATTCCACATCGACTTCGAAGTGGATCCAAAATCGCCCGATTGTGTTCGGGACATAGAACCTTACGAACACCGCAATTAAATCAAACCAGGACAGCAAAATGGCTGCAACGGACACATCTTATTTCAGGGCGGAAACTGAAGGCATTAGCTTTGGCAGGCGTCAGGATGATGTATTTCAACTCCCGGAATTGGGAAATGTTGAAAACCTTTCATTTCAGGCTCTGAAATCACCTGAAGATATCCGCAACCTTGAGAGTGAATGGTTGGAGCTTGAAGAAGCGAGCACCGGTGCCACGTTTTTCCAATCCTGGTCCTGGAACTTGGAGTTCATAGACCATCAAAAGCAAAATGAGGAATTTGAACCCTTCGTCCTGATCGCCCGCAAGAGCGCGAAACTGATCGCATTGCTGCCGCTGGCGATCCATAGAAAGCGCCGGGGTTCATGTTTGACCGGTCTGTGCGAGCCCTATCAGCAGTATACTGAAATGCTCAGCCTTGACCGGATGCCACTGGGATACATTTTTGAAAACTGGCTTGAGCTCATCAGGAAATCGAAGGTGGATTTCATTCACCTCGGTCAGGTCCGTTCAGACAGCAATCTGTATGCAGCAATGAATGGATTGGTCCAACCTTCAGGGGAGCAGGATCAGGCACCTTTCATTGATTTTACTGGCTGGGCAGATTTTGAAGCTTATCATAAGTCGCTAAACTCAAAGACACGCAAAAACATGCGTAACGCCATGAACAAGTTACGGAAATCCGGAAATCTCCAACATGGCATCTTTGATGACGGACCGGAATTCGCCAATTTGATCACACGTATTTTCGATGGACGCGTGGCTTGGCTGGAACGGATGGGCCTCACCTCAAGAGCCTTCAACGACGACGACTTTTCGAGGTTCATGAACCGCCTGAAAGATTGCAAGCAAGTTGGCCTCGAACCCCTTGGTACAAGTCTAACACTGGATGGCATACCCATCGCGGAACAACTCGGCTTTGTTTATCAGGGTTGCTACTACGCCTATATGTCCACATGGAATACGGACTTTGAGCATGTGTCACCGGGCAAATTGCATCTGGGTGAGATTATTAAAGCCTGTTACGACCGGAATCTCGATAGCGCAGATTTCATGATCCCGGCCGTACCCTATAAATTCACCTGGGCCAAAGATGCCGTCAACGTGCAGGATTTCGTATACCCAATCAGTCTGCGTGGCCGGCTATACAACGAGCTATGGCTGAAATGCCTGCGACCTGTCGCCAAGAGGGTGTTATACAAGCTTTCGCCTCAAATACGCTCTCGCATCTTTGAGCTGATCAAGAAATAACTACGCCGTCAGCTTTATGTTCCGCAGTTCCTGAACACGCATATGCGCGGCCCGCACTTCGATCACCTCTATGATTTTCTCCAGAAGCAGCGATGAGCGTACCGGCTTCATCATATGTGCCTGGATACTGAGTGAAGAGAAATGCTCTCCCCCTTCCATCTGATCAACAGACGTCACCATAATAATTGGCACGGTATTATAGCGGTCGTCACTACGGACAGCTTGAGCAACCTCCGCTCCGTTCATACCCGGCATCTGATAATCAAGGATAATACAATCAGGTTCCATGTTCTGACTTCGCATCGCTTCCAGCAATTCAAGCGCTTTCTTGCCTGAATCAACGGCAGCGCTGTCAAATTGCCAAGCATTCATATTTTCAAGCATGATCGCCCGATTAACCTCATTATCATCGACGATCAGAATGCGGGCACCGGACACATCCACTGGCACATGACGGCGCTTGGCCCGGTTACCGTGTACCGGCAGGGTAATCTCAAACCAGAAGGTGGACCCTTCACCCATCTCGGATGTAACCCCGATCTCTCCATCCATCAGCTTCACCAGCGATGAGGAGATGGCAAGACCAAGCCCGGTTCCCTCATGCTTGCGGGTAGCACTTTCATCCACCTGGCTGAACTTCTCGAAGATCCGGTCGCATTTCTCCTGAGGAATGCCAATACCCGTATCGGTGATCGCAATCTTCAGCGTGGCGCTACCCTTACCCTCTTCAAGCTCACCTTCCACTGCACCATTCACATCCACCAGCACATGGCCCTCTTCGGTGAACTTCACAGCATTCCCCATCAGATTGGTCACAATCTGGCGGATACGGCCCACATCACCCACATACATCTCCGGCAGGTCCGGATCGATGCGCACGATCAGTTCCAGATCCTTCTCAGCCACTTTGGAGGATACGAGTGTGGCCACATCCTCGATTGCCTCAGCCAGCTTGAATGGCGCCGGATCAAGCTCCATCTGGCCCGCATCGATCTTGGAGAAGTCGAGAATATCATTGATGATGGTAAGCAATGCCGCACCGGACTTCACGATGATATCGGCAAAGGTGCGTTGCTTGTGATCAAGGTCGGTCTTGATCAACAACTCAGCCATCCCCATCACACCGTTCATCGGAGTGCGGATCTCATGGCTCATATTCGCCAAAAACTCACTCTTCGCACGGTCGGCGATCATGGCTTTATTGGATTCATCCACGATTTGCCTTGACCGGAGGTCCAATTCCTTTTGGGACGATATGATCCGCTGCTCCATGGGCCGGAATATGAATGTGACAGCACCAAATGCCGTCAGAAACAACATGATGGAACCGATCCCTGTACTGAGCAGTGATTGATCTGCCAGTTTTTGCTGTTCCCTTGTGGCATCTTGTACGAGCCGTTCGATGACGACACCAAATTGATTAGTGGCAAAATTGGAGAAACGGAAAGCATAAGCCGTATTCATTTCATCATTGAGCACATCGCTCACAAGCTGCCGTCCATATTCGATCAACCGTCTGATAGTCTGATCACCTTTGATCGTTTTATCCTGAAGTGCAGCAAGATGGGAAATATCGCCAGACTTGGTTCTTTCCATCAATTCCGCATGGGTTTGCTCTACCAGATTAAGTGCAGTTCGTGCTGATCCCGCATAACGATCACGCTCATCAGTTCCCAGTGTTGTGAGCTGGAAAATCTTGTTAAATGCATCATTAGCCTGATTGTTTAACCGTGAAATGGTTTGCACATCAGCCGTAACACGGTCATATCTCTGGCTTAAATTCCAGTTGAAAGCCCAGCTGGCAATCGCTACCCCAAGAATGAGAAGCGTTACAAAACCATAGTGCCACCTTAGAAATGACTTCGTAATTGCCGATTTTTCGTACCCACGATAGGTCATAAGCTTTTTGGAGTTGCTTTCTATCTTCCCACACAGTTCAACTCCACCTAAGAGGCAATCTCTTAAGATTAAGTGTATCTAATATGTCAGTTTTGCAAAATTCTTGTTTTTTCAGTTGATTTCATGAATTTACACACAAAATCAAAAGAAAAATCCACGAAATAAGTATTCTAAAGAATATATAAGAATTGACCTATTAGAATTCACCTAGCCACCGTTCATGATGACAGATGAATGTTAAATTTTGACCGGATTTCTGCATCCGTGGCCGGATCAATGATCACTTCCCTTGGCGCATCCAGAATAGCTCGCTTACGCTCAATGGCTTTTTCGATCAAAACCGGCTTCCCAATCTCCGCCCACTCTTTCGGCGAGGTGCGATCCGCAAGTTCAGGATAGACATACTCTGTTTGCATGATGGAAAGGGTTTGCTCATGCCCGAGATAATGGCCGGGTCCACCAAGACACACACTCTTCATGGCTTCCAGAGAAACGCTATCCTCTGTCACTTCAATGCCTTTGATGCAACGTTGCACCTGACCAAGAAGGTCATCGCCAAGCACAAGGGATTCCAGGCAGAAACCAAGGAGTGACGCATGCATTCCCACACTTTCATAGACCATATTGAGGCCCGATAGCCCTGCCATCACGTTGGAGATTGCCTGTTCCCAGCCTGCCTGCATATCCGGCATCTTGGCGTCTGCAATCCCTGCAGCCGCTCCACCCGGCAAATCGTAAAAACGATGCATCTGGGCACAACCGGCACTAAGCAGCGCCTGTTCACCAGACCCACCAGACATGGCACCAGTGCGAAGATCGGAAACAAATGGCCATGTACCGAAAATTGCTGGGTGACCAGGTTGAATGGCATTCACATAGACAACACCGGCAAGACACTCTGCCACCGCCTGAACGATTGCTGTTGCCAATGGCGCAGGAGCTGTTGCCCCGGCCTGACCGGCAGAAAGCAGCAGTACCGGCATGCCACCCCGGATGCAGGCTTCCATGACTTCACAGGATTCAGTGGCAAACTTCATGGGCGGAACCACAAAGCAGTTCGAATTGGAGACGAATGGACGCGCGCGCCACTTGTCTTCGCCACCAGCAATCACATGCAGCAGGTCCAGACATCCAGGAACGAAGGATGGTTCCACAAAGCTTGTACCGATGTGTTTGCGGGTCGCAGCACAGCATGCGTAAATTGTATTGATGTCCAACTCGTAGTTATCAAGGATATCCCGAGCCACCATCGTACGCTGGTAAAAGTGGACGTTATCCAGCTGTTCGGTAATCCTTGCCGCATCAAAAAGGTCCTGGAGTGTGGATTCGCGATACTCATTGTTTTCAATATCAACGATATGCACCGCTGCACCAGCTGTTCCGAAATGCACTTTGGAACCGGACAAATTGAGATCATATTTGGGATCTTTGCCGCACAAAGTGATGTCACGTGCGGCAACAGCGAGCATATCCTCCACGAGCGCGCGTGGGAAGCGGATGCGCCCATCATCACCCAGTTCCGCACCAGCATTAGTCAGGATCTCTATCCCAGATTCCGGCGCTTCACTGATACCAATGGTTTCCAGCGCATCCAGTGCGGCTTTGTGTATCCGTTCAACAGCGCTATCTGTAAGAGGTTTATACTGACCACCCACGAGCCCCGCATGGATAGGACGCAACTCTTCAGCCAACTTTTCCGAACGTAATGCAACCCTTGCGCTACGACCACCAGAACGTCGACCTCTTGTTGGAGCTTCAGTCATCAAAAAACCCTCCCAAACCTTTGTCTGCCTTGCAGATTGCCAGATTAGCCTCTTGCCAAATTTTACGTCAAATTCGCAATTCGCGAAAACGAAATTTTATGACGCAAACACATTTTCCTGATTGTACGTTTTGGTGATTGAACAAACATAAATATTGCTGTTAAATCGCTCCCATGCAGAACCAAGAAACAAATATGATCGATCCCTTCGGCCGTATGGTTGAATATCTCCGCGTATCCGTCACCGACAGATGTGATTTCCGTTGTGTTTATTGCATGGCGGAAGACATGACATTTCTTCCTAAAAAAGAGCTACTTACACTGGAAGAGCTTGAACGTCTCTGCACGGTTTTCGTAGACAAGGGCGTCCGCAAACTCAGGCTGACGGGTGGGGAACCGCTGGTCAGAAGAGGTATCATGGAACTCATCCGCAATTTGGGTAAATTGCTGGATGGCGGCGGTTTGGACGAATTGACGCTCACAACAAACGGTTCGCAGCTAGCTCGTTTCTCTGATGAACTGGTGGATGCAGGCGTACGTCGCGTCAATGTGTCGTTGGATACGCTTGATGAAGCAAAATTTGCCGAAATCACCCGTTGGGGACGTTTGCCTCAGGTTTTCCAGGGGCTTGAAGCCGCCAAAAAGGCTGGCCTGGAGATCAAAATCAACGCCGTTGCCCTGAAAGACGTCAACGAACATGAGATCGAAACCATGATGCAATGGGTGCATGGTGAGGGTTTCGACTTCACACTCATTGAAACTATGCCATTGGGTGAAATCGACGAAGATCGGACCGATCAGTACCTACCGCTTTCTCTCGTTCGTCAGCGTCTGGAAGAAAAATACTCACTGGCCGATATTCCTTACAAGACCGGCGGCCCTGCCCGTTATGTGAAGGTCAAGGAAACAGATGGCCGTATGGGCTTTATCACTCCGATGACCCATAATTTCTGCGAAAGCTGCAACCGGGTGCGCCTCACCTGTACCGGTACCCTTTACATGTGCTTAGGCCAGGATGATGCAGCTGATTTGCGCGCTCCACTGCGCCAGTCAGAAGGCAATGAGCTGGTTGCTCGCGCTATTGATGAAGCAATTTCCCGCAAGCCAAAAGGTCATGATTTCGTCATTGGCCGCAATTCAGCCCCAGCGGTTTCTCGCCATATGAGTACGACCGGCGGCTAATTGCATATTTTTTTGGTGCCCGGCTTTGAATAGCCGGGTTTTTCATGTTTAAAACAAATTTTTATCAGAGAAAGTCCTCATGCCGATCTCAATTGAACTAGCGCCCCCGCTGGCAATCGTCACTGTAAACAATCCACCCGTAAACGCATTGTCACATGCAGTGCGGGAAGGTTTGAAGAATGCCTGTGAAGAGCTCGGTGAGAACGATGATATCAAGGCAGTCGTTTAAAGTGTGATGGCAACACCTTTATCGCAGGCGCAGATATTCGAGAATTCGGCCAACCACCGAAGGAACCTCACCTGCCGGATGTTATCTCCGTGATTGAAAGCTCTGAAAAACCATGGATTGCAGCAATTCACGGAACAGCACTCGGCGGTGGCTGCGAAGTGGCATTGGGTTGCCATTATCGTGTAGCCCATGCGTCGGCTAAACTTGGACTTCCTGAAGTAAACCTCGGCCTGATTCCAGGCGCAGGGGGCACAGTCCGGCTGCCTCGCTTGGTCGGTGTTCACGAGGCACTTGAAATGGTGACAAGCGGCAAGCCTGTGTCAGCGCAGAAAGCGCTCGACATGGGGCTCGTTGACAAGATCGCAACCGATGATGGGCTTCTCGAAAATGCCAAAGCCCTTGCCACGGAAAAAGTGGACAAACCGCTCCCGGCCTCACCATCAAAACGTTTTAGCAAAGATGAGGTGAGTTCAGAAAAGTGGGATGAGATCATCGCAGGTATTGAAAAGAGAGCGCGTGGCCAACTATCCCCGGTTGAGGCAGCGCTTGCTGTAAAGGACGCTTCAATCCTGGCTCCAGATGAAGCTTTAAGATTAGAGCGCAACCGATTCATAAAGCTGAAAGAAAGCGAACAGTCATCTGCCCTAAGGCATGTATTCTTTGCTGAACGCCAAACATCAAAGGTAGCCGACATCAAGGATGTAATCCCGAGAGAAATATCCCGTGCCGGCATTATTGGCGGCGGGACCATGGGTGCAGGCATTGCCGCTTCCATGTTGCTGGGCGGCCTGTCCGTTACCATGATCGAACGGGATCAGGAAGCAGCTGAAGCTGGTTACGAACGGGTAATCAAAATTCTCAACGCAAGCCATTCCCGTGGTCTGATTGATGACAGCAAACTTGCCGCCATCAAGGATGCTTTCAGCGTAAACACAGACTATGCAAGCCTCGCCGCCGCAGAGCTTGTGGTTGAAGCGGTCTTTGAAAATATGGATGTGAAGAAAGAAGTATTCGCGGCGCTTGAAAAAGCCTGTGCACCTAACACCATCCTTGCCACGAACACGTCTTATCTGGACATTGATGAAATCGCTGCTAGCACACAAAACCCGGAGCGGGTCATCGGCCTTCACTTCTTCTCTCCAGCTCATATCATGAAGCTGCTGGAGATTGTAAAAACTGACACCGTATCTCCTCAAACCCTCGCTACCGGATTTGCTCTGGCCAAACGCTTGAGAAAAGTTCCGGTTCTTGCAGGCGTCTGCGATGGTTTTATCGGAAACCGCATCCTCGCCAGCTATCGCAAGAAGTGTGATTACATGCTCGAAGATGGCGCTTCACCGCAAGAAATCGACCTCGCCATGCGGAACTATGGCATGGCCATGGGCCCTTTTGAGATGCAGGATCTGGCTGGTCTGGACATCGGCTGGGCAAACCGTAAACGCCTCGCGCCAACTCGCGATCCTAACGAGCGTTATGTAAAAATTGCAGACCGCATATGTGAATTGGGTCATTTCGGCCAGAAAACCGGAAGAGGATGGTATGAATATCCAAACGGCTCCAGAACCGGGATCCCCGACCCCATAGTCGAAAAGATCATCAAGGAAGAGCGCAATGCTGCTGGCATCTCTCCACGAAAATTCACAATGGCAGAAATTCAACGCAATATCCTTCAGGCCATGGTGACCGAGGGAAAAGCAATTCTTGAAGAAGGTATTGCCAGATCAGCTGCTGATATCGATATGGTATTCATACTGGGATATGGTTTCCCGAGATATCGCGGCGGCCCCATGTTTGCAGGCGGTGTGAGAGATTAGACTACTTCTCTCGCTTGAATTGATGCATTCTTGAAATACAGGGGGTTAAGCATCCTGTTGTGCAAGCCGGGCAATCAGCTGGAGTAATTCTGGCTTTCGTTGCGTTGCCTCATCAAAGAGAACACCAAATCCTGTGCCTCCCACCCATTGCACCTTACCCCGCCAAATACCAAAATCCTCGGTCAGTATACTAACCACTTCACCTGCTTTTGGTTTGACGTAACTTATCGCAAGTCCCACACCGGATGCGGATATGTCTTTTGTTCTGGCGGAGATTTCCCTGTGCCCCAATGACACTTTGACTACAACCGAAAGATCATATCGTTTCTGATGCCTTTGATTTGAAAATGCCAAGCTCGGTATCGCAGCCACTGTTCTCTCTCTATCAATATGCCAATTTGGAAAATAATATTTGAATTATATAGCAATTATCTTGCAGAGATTAATTACTTACAATACTTACAAATCTACTTATTATAACTGATAGTGGATTCTTCAGAATTTGGATAAATTTCAAAATTTCATTTAATAATCAAAACTTTGGGCCAATATTGGCGATTTCGTCGCATTTGGCCAAAAAATGAGACTTGTTAACGGCTCATTAACCTTCAAGCCCAGACAACAACTTTAACGCGAATCGCCACCGAAACCGCTTCCTGCCATACCGGGTGCCAATCGAATGAGTCGTGAATCCTGTACAGCCGCCTGCCGATGCTTGACTGCTTCTCGGTAAACCGGATCCCTGATCATCTCCACAAATGCAGCAACAGAAGGATACTGGGCAATGAAACAAGCATCCCAATGCTCTTCCTCTGAACCGATAAGAACCTGTTCAAACGAACCCCGCCAGACTATCTCACCACCTAACCGGGAAAAAACAGGAAAGCTTTCTCGTCCATAAGCTGCATAAGCTTCGGAACCGGTTAGATTTCTTCCATCTGGATAGGCTGCCTGCTCACGAAAGCGTACAAGGTTAAGCATATGGATCGGACCAGGTCGATCGTTTTCACGAAACTCAGCAAATGCCTCTTTAGTAGGATCAATAAACTCTGACATTTTCTTCCTCTCAATTCTCATACCGACTGATTAAACGATAATGAGGCGATCAGGACAAGCATACAAAACACTTCCAAACCAATACTGTCACCCAATTGTCATCTTTAGCGTTCAAAACGACCTCGAGGCACATAGATGAGCAACAAAACTTTCAACGCACTGGTTCTTTGCACGGGAAACTCTGCCCGTTCAATACTGGGTGAGGCGCTTCTCAACAAGCTGGGCAATGGTAGACTGAAAGCATACTCAGCGGGCTCTCAACCCAAAGGCGTTCCAAATCCTGGTGCAATCCGCCTGCTTGAGCGCAAAGGCTATGATACATCTTTCGCGCGGTCTAAGAGCTGGGATGAATTTGCGGAACCGGACGCACCGGAACTCAGCTTTGTATTCACAGTCTGTGACAACGCAGCAGGGGAAACCTGCCCAATTTGGCCAGGTGCTCCTGTCACAGGACATTGGGGCATCCCTGATCCTGCGGATGTGACTGATCCAGTAGAAGCAGTAGATGAAGCATTTGAGTTGGCTTATGAACGGTTGGAGAAACGCATTAGCGCTTTCTTCAATCTGGACTACGAAAACATGTCCACTGAAGAACTGCGCAAAGCCTTCAGAGAGATTGGAGCCATGACCTATTGACGTAAAGATTCCGTGAGATGTCCAGAACTATCAATTTTGATAGTGTTCAGACCCCTACGAAATGAATAACAATATGGAAGTGGTTGATAGAATTCACTAATGCCTATTTGTGGCATCCAGGAAAATCTGAATATAACGCCCCATAGCCGGATTTTCTTAGGTTAGCAGCCAACACCATCGTCCATATGGTGTTGGCTGTTTAATTTTAAGGGATAGTAGTAAACACAACCTCCCTGTCATGTGGTGCATCCCGGTGTTCAAAAAGATAAATCCCCTGCCATCTACCCAGCAATAATTTGTTGTCCCTAACGGGAATACTGACTGATGTCTGCGTCAATGCTGCCTTGATGTGAGCAGGCATGTCATCCGGGCCTTCAAGCCTGTGCTCGAGATAATCCATGGTCGGGTCGGTTGCCGGTGGTACAAGCCTGGAAAAGAAGGCTTTGAGATCCGTCTGCACATCCGGGTCAGCATTTTCCTGAATGATCAAAGAACAGGATGTATGCCGCACGTAAACGTTGCAAATTCCAGTATCCGCACCGCTAGCTGAGACAAAGCGAGCCACATCACTGGTGAATTCATAGAGCCCCTGCCCTGATGTGGCGATGGTTACAATGGATTGTGCCATTAAAATTCAACGGGATGACCAAGGACTGTCAGTTGAACACCCGGTCTCCGCGTTCATCAATAATCTGCCTTGATTTGCGCATGGCAATGTCTGACGCCTCTTCTTTTGACGTACAGGTATCTGCCCGGATGAGGGTATGCTCTTTCAACTCCCCGTCCACTTCCTTTTGAATCAAAGCGCAAACCCGGAACTGTCCTCCTTCATCCAGAGGTGTTGTCAAAATCCGAAAGCCTTCATAGTCAGCCTCAGCTATTGCTTTCGGCGTAGTATCTGCCGCTGATTCACCACCAAAAAGTTTCTTGAAAAAAGACATTGCCTATTCCGAATTTATAATCGTGAGTGATCAGATTAACACAAAGCTGGTCGCTTTCAAATCGAGCAACTATTACCCGCCTCAATCAATTCTATCGCAAGAATCCATTTTGGAATGCCAGAGCCACAGATTGTTCGCGTGTCTTGGTACCAAGCTTCTGCTTGATTGCCTGGATGTGATAATTCACCGTAACAGGGGCGATATTCATTTTGTCTGCAATCCGGTCGTTGCGATACCCTTCAGACAACCAGCGCAGAACTTCCACTTCACGCTCATTCAACATGAAACGGGAGTGTTGGTTAGGCACCCATGAACCGTAGGAGCAGTGAGAAATAGGTTGCTTGGAAAATACGCTATCCACCAACGCAGCTGCCAGGAAAATATCATCCCCATGTTCATCAACCATATTGCGGAACTGAACATCACCCATATCAGAACACAGATTGAAGCCATTGATCATGTTCGCCCTGGTATTGTGCATCGGCAAACATAAGGACATCTTCACCCCCTCCTCAACAGTCTCATTTACAACAGTCTCCGAAGTGGAACCTCTTTCAAATTCCAGTGCGCATTCCTGCTCACTGCTGAACAGCAATGGCTGGTGATTTAGGCTGGCATACCGGGCCCAGGGGTCGTGTGCCCCAAAAGCACTTTCCATGTAATAATTCATCCAGTCTGGACGCATATTGGTGTAAAAACCCAGCACTTCGCCAGAGTTTTTCTCCACAACACCATAATTTATGAAGCTGAAACCGAACTTCTGAAAATAGTCGGTCACTGCGTTCCAATCCGGTTCAGTATCAGGTTGCGTCAACTTGGAATACAAGTCAGCAATACTGTTCTTCATCAACACCCCCACATTGAAGAAAAATCATCTACATAGGCAACGAATTTTGCCAGTATTCTAAGCCATTGTTACATATTGTTTTTCCAAACGCTATGGCACTTTCGTTTTTAAGCCAGACGGTGCTAAGAAATACAATTCCTAGAAAATTGCTTGATTTATGAACGACGTTCATATAATTAATGAACATCGTTCATTTATGGAGTTTGGCATGTCAGTAGAGCGTTTGTTTATAAAATACTGTATGGGTTATTTAGCAATTGGGTTGCTCTATACCTTTTTGAGTCTCGCTCTAGAATTCATCAGCGAGGATGTTTTTGTGGTACCATTACTTGCATTGGCGTTTGTATCAGTCTTCTACCCGCCTTTTGCAATTTCAAAGATTTACAACCATCAACTTGGTGGCAAAATTTGGCCCACTTTGTCCAAAGTTACCTTGCTAATTGCTTCGCTTATCATTGCCTGGATCTCTTTCGAGTTTGTTTTTGCACCCAACAGTGACCCATGGCGAGGGCTGCTATTCATGATCGTAACGTTGTTGGCTGGCGTTTTCTTGTCATGTCTGTTTGTTGGCTATGCAGCAACTTCCAACCGACAGTACAAACCTATACGACGACTTGGCTTGGTGATCCTTACAGGAAGCGTCTATTCAATTCTGGTCTTTCTCAGCGGTATATTCGAACTGCACAGCATCAGGATACTAAATCCTCCATTTTATTGGCCTGCAGGAATAACTGTGGTGCTAGCGCTAGTAACACTACTTTTAACCGTCTTCGTCGGTCTCAAACCTGAATTCAAAAACGAAAAAGGCCGCATGCTGGATGCGGCCTCTTGAAAAATATGTCGTAACAATTAGCTGTCGAGGAAGCTGCGCAGTTTGCGGCTCCGGCTTGGATGCTTCAATTTACGCAGCGCCTTGGCTTCAATCTGACGAATACGCTCACGGGTCACGCTGAACTGCTGCCCCACCTCTTCAAGCGTGTGGTCAGTGTTCATGCCAATACCGAACCGCATCCGCAGAACACGTTCTTCACGTGGTGTAAGAGAAGCAAGCACTCGTGTAGTAGTTTCACGCAGGTTAGCCTGGATCGCAGCATCAATCGGCAGCACGGCATTCTTGTCTTCAATAAAGTCACCAAGATGGCTGTCTTCCTCATCCCCGATCGGAGTTTCAAGAGAAATCGGCTCTTTAGCGATTTTCAGAACCTTGCGCACTTTCTCAAGTGGCATGGCCAGCTTCTCTGAAAGCTCTTCAGGTGTTGGTTCCCGGCCAATCTCGTGCAACATCTGACGGGATGTACGAACAATCTTGTTGATTGTCTCGATCATGTGCACAGGAATACGAATGGTACGTGCCTGGTCCGCAATTGAGCGCGTGATGGCCTGACGGATCCACCAAGTTGCATAAGTCGAGAACTTGTAACCGCGACGATATTCAAATTTGTCTACTGCCTTCATCAAACCGATATTGCCTTCCTGGATCAGATCGAGGAACTGCAACCCACGGTTCGTGTATTTCTTGGCAATCGAAATCACCAAGCGCAGGTTGGCTTCGACCATTTCCTTCTTGGCCTGACGTGCTTCACGCTGCCCTTTCTGCACCTTGTGAACGATGCGGCGGAATTCAGATGGCTGAAGTCCGGTTTCACCGGCGAGCTCTTGAATTTCACCTCTGATTTCGCGAATGCGGGAATTCTCGCCCTTATTAAACTCCTTCCATCCAGGAGCCGAAAGACTGGCAATTCTGCGGATCCAGTTTGGATCAAGCTCAGAACCGAAATACTCTTCCAGGAACGCCTCGCGCGGCACGCCGTAAGATTCAGCCAGACGCATCAACCCACCTTCAAGACCGAGAAGGTTCTTGTTGATTTCATAGAGCTGCTCCACAAGCGCTTCAATACGATTATTGTTCAAAGACAATGATTTAACTGCCTTAACAATACTGTCGTGGAGTTCTGAATATCGTTTTTCCTGAGCTGGAGTGAGCTTCTTGTTACCAAGTGCTTTCTCAACAAGCTGATCCTGGAGACGACGCAGCTTTTTGTATTCGCTTGCAATAAAGTTGAGCGTTTCAAAAACCTGAGGTTTCAGCTCTGCTTCCATGGCCGCAAGTGACAGACTTGCTTCCATGTCATCATCATCTTCTTCCTCTTCATCCTCTTGCCCTTCGAGAACTTCCCCGGTCAGAGGATCAACTTGCTTTTCAGGTTTAGGCTCTTCTTCAGCAGGTTTTTGAACTTCCTGCGTTGGCATCACAGGGGTCTGGATCTGTTTTGCTTCCGGTCCAGCATATGTTGCTTCCAGATCGATAATATCGCGAAGCAAAATATTGCCTTCATTGAGTTCGTCACGCCAGATAATCAAGGCCTGGAAGGTCAGCGGGTTTTCGCAGAGGCCAGCAATCATGGTTTCGCGGCCTGCCTCGATGCGCTTGGCAATCGCAATCTCACCTTCACGAGATAGCAGTTCCACTGTACCCATCTCACGAAGATACATGCGCACAGGGTCATCAGTACGATCAGTTGGTTCACGCTTCTTGGCAGTGGCAACTTCTTTGCCGCCGGTTGTGACCAGATCGCCGCCTTCGGACTCTTCTTCCACTTCCTCTTCTTCAACCACATTGATGCCCATGTCGGAAAGCATGGCCATAATGTCTTCGATTTGTTCGGAAGATACTTCTTCGGAAGGAAGCACTGCGTTAAGTGCTTCAGTGGTGACATAGCCGCGCTTCTTGGCGGCCTTTATCATCTTCTTTACAGCTGCATCACTTAGGTCAAGAACCGGACCATCAGCTGCTGCTTCAACTTTTTTGTCTTCTGATTCTGTTTTCTTGGATTTAGTCTTCGTGGCCATATGGCTCTAATCTCCGTCATGCTTTAAAAAAGCGTGAGTAAACTGTTTCTACATCGACGTGTCTCGGTTTCGCTGGAAATTCGCCCAACACTTCCGAATCACTTATTCCACCCTCAAACTCCAGCACTAACCTCCGCGTGGTTAATTCAGAATTAACCACATGATTTTGTTCGCAGAATTATGACTTCATACAAGGCGGTCGCGAACTGGAAAATTCAGAGTGGATTTCAATTAAAGTCAGAAAATCACTGATTCCGGTAAAACAAACAAAAAGCAAGCCATTTCTTGTCGAAAACGACGTAATTTCGTTAAAAATCACGTCTTGGACGTCCGGAGGACGAACCAAATCCGTCAATCAATGCCTCGATCCCGTCTGACCGGGTGAGTTCCCTTTGTATCTGCAGCAATCTATCGAGATTTTCCTGGCTATCTTCTTCAGCCAGCGCGCGTTCTGCTGCCTTAAGTTCACTATTTAGTGTCTGGTTTTTCAGATGCAAGAGGTAGGCTTGATGCCATCCATCTTTTGCGTCCTCATAAGAGGCTTCCGGTAGCATTTGCCACAGGTGATTGGTCACAAGCAGGTGCTTGAGATGCGCAAAAAGATCGCTGAGGCCGTTCTGTTGGAAATGCTGCTCCACAAACTCGCGTGTTGGCATTTCCTCTTCGCCGTCCCAGCTTGCGAAACAATCCAGAAATATCGATTGCGCGATCTTCGCATCTTTGTTTTGAAGCATAAGACTGGAGGCCTCTTCAAAGAACCGAACTCCGAGTGCAGGATGAAACACCAGACCACCAATAAGGGCCGCTTCGCGCAACGGCATACCCACGTGTCCACGTTTCACAAGACGGCTTCCCAACAAGGATGGACTTGCGGAAAACTTGCGTCCTGAACCAGCTTTGTTGTTGTCCCTGCCCTGCCGGTTTTGGGAGAAATTGTTCCAACCACTCTTACCTTTCCGGTCACCGAATTTGTCACCAGCAGGTGTTTCCTTACTGAAATAATTTGTCAGCCGGTTCTTTATTTCCTGGTCATAATGATACCGGACGCTCTCTTCCCGAATTGTGTTCACGAGAGAACGCATGCGGGATTGCAACTCCGCTCTTCGTTCTGGCGTATCAAAAACACCGGATGAAATTTCGCGGTTCCAGATCATGTCAGACAGCGGCAAAGCGTTGTCTATCACACCTTGCATGGCGTCACGCCCCTCATCCCTGATCAGGTCATCCGGGTCTTTTCCCTCTGGCAACATGGCAAAACGGACAGAGCGTCCCGGTTGAATATTAGGTAACACTATATCCATCACCCGGTGTGCAGCCCTCAGCCCGGCTCCATCTCCGTCAAAACACAAAGTCGGTTCGGGGTTCATGCGCCACAAAAGCTCCATTTGTCGCTCTGTCAGCGCTGTACCGAGCGGCGCCACAGATTGTTCAAAACCCGCAGAGTGAAGGGCGATCACATCCATATAACCTTCGGCCACGATGACTTGCTTACGATCGTAGACTGACTTGCGCGCTTTTGCGTAATTGTAGAGAACGTTGGATTTGTGAAACAGCTCGGTCTCAGGTGAGTTGAGATATTTGGCCAACGCATCCGGATTTAACGCTCTTCCACCAAATGCAATCACCCGACCTCGAGAATCCGGGATCGGAAACATGACACGTCCACGAAATCTGTCATAAGACAAAGCTGCGCCTTCTTTGGAACTGATCAGTCCGCAGGCTTCCATCTGTTGAGGTTCAACTCCCTTTTCAGCAAGGAATTGTTTCAACGCATTTCTACTGTCCGGTGCCCAGCCGATTGTAAATTCCTCCTGAATGGAAGACGACAAACCACGGTCCCGCAAATAGGACCTCGCATGAGCACCGGCTGGCTCGTGCAATTGCATACGGAAAAACTGCGCCGCCAGTTCCATCACATCAAACAGGGTTTTGCGTTTTTCTTCCTGCTCTGCCTGACGTTTATCCAAAACCGGCATGGGAAGACCCGCCTGGGCAGCCAACCTCTCCACTGCTTCATGAAAACTGACGCCATCAAGTTCAGTCAAAAACCGGAAGTGATCCCCTGATACTCCGCAACCGAAACAATAGTAACGCCCCTTACGGTCTTCACAATGGAAACTCGGTGTCTTCTCTCCATGAAACGGACAACAAGCCCAGTAATCCCCTTTTTGCTTATTGGTTTTTTTCTTGTCGAATTGTACGCGCTGACCGATTACCTCAGAGATCGGAATTCGGTCACGTATGTCATCAAGAAAGGAGTCTGGAAATCGCATCTAATCGTTGTAGCGGATGATTGTCTCAGAAGCCATGCTCATATGCATCAACATCCCTTATGTGGATAAGATGACAGCAGAACTCAAAAAGTTCAGCAGTCACAATAGGCTGACCCATCACATATATATCAAAAGGCCATCGCGAGGATCTTGGTTGCCGCTCAAAACTTCTTCGTAAACTCCAGCGAGGCCTTCAACGCCTTCAAGTTTACACATATTAAGCCATGCGTTGCTCGCCATTGCGGTTTTGAAAACAAATCCACTGGAACGCTTCCCGAATTCTTCAGCCCCCCACTCTTTGATCCGTTTCTGGATCTGACTGGGCGCAAAGAAAAACTCGCTTCTATCCCTGATAATGCGATCATCCGGCTTGAAATCCTCCCAGTGAGTAATTCCCACATTGGACGTGCGAAGCATGTTGTCACCGAGATAGGCGTGCAATCCACCGATCATGCCCGAATTCCCCGACATGTCCACGATTACAGATGGTTTGTTTTCAAGACGCGACTCAATTTCATCATACTGGATGCATGAATCGTAAATGCCAATCTCCTGCACAAACTCAACATTTCTGGCGGATGTAAGCCCCACCACATCCGGCGCTTCATCATCCCCATGAAGGGCATAAGCCAATCCGATAGCTGTCTTACTGGAAGCACTGCCTAGGATAATCTGCTCTGCTCCAAACCAATCGTTTTCTTTCAGAAAATCCCACAAAACATAGGAAGTTAAATATAGGGGATAGAGCAGCATGCGCAGATCATCTCCATTACGATCATAGCCTGGCTCAGCTTCAATCCGGCGGTAAATATTGTAACCAACAGGCAATTGAGATCGATGCTCTGCACCATCAAGAAACTGTCCGTCCGCGATTTTTTGCGGTTTCATGACCAGATGCGTGGCAGGCGGAAAATATCCAAACAACCGTTCACCCGGATCAAGACCTTCCACGTTTGAAGTGACAATTTCCGCGAAACCCCAGACGGGAATAACACCCCAACCTTCAATGTCTGAACCGATAGGCGGGAAAAACTGCCAATACCCCAGTCTGTCTCCTGCAGCAGCGTAGGTGACGTTATTTGCAGAAAAACCAAACTTCTCGACCTTTACCACCATTTCGTCGGAACCTGCTTCCGGCATATTCAAATCAATGTTCTCAATGCGATGATTGCCGAACTGGTTCATTTCAACCTGAAACTGTTTCATCACCCTACTCCACTTCCGCCATTAGCTGATTGAGTTTAAACATAGCAGGACGCGAGCTTTCCCTGAGGCGTCGCATAATCTCCTGCTTTTCCGTGTCATTTTCATCTATCGAACGAACCATCCCGCTAAATCCATCGAGACGGTTGTTTTCGAGCCAAACTCTCAGTTCCGGATCACGTGACCATTGATACTGGTTCATCATGAACGGGATCATCATGCGGATCCAGTCCGTATCGTGATTAGGAAGTGGAACGACGCCACACAGCTGGTTCTTTTCTTCTTCTGTTTCGCGGGTCGCTTCCACATGCGCAATCAACGAAGCGCTGAACACCGGTTGATAGGAACGTACGGTTTGAGGGGTGATCAGATTTCCCTGAAAAACCGGTTTCATTTCAAGGTTTGAAATCGCACTGGCCGAACAGTCCACGTGAACAATATTCTCGTTTGTTTCCAGCACCCCTTCATCCAGAATTATCTCGTCCTTCATCAGCTTCTGGACACGACCCATCCGGACAATATTCTTGATACGGCGAAGCTCTTCCAGCTCCGCCTGACTGACCGTCGCCCCGTGAAACATCTTGGGCTTAATGCTGCGATCAATCCGCTGTAAAACACCGGCTTTCTCCAACCGATCGAACAGATCATCCACTGATTCAGCGGCTGCTATTGCTTCAAACTGAGCAGCCTGAGCACCCATTGTATTATTGAAAAATGCCACATCAGATTGCGCATTCTGACGATCAATCAGCCAGGCATCACGGGGCATGATCCAGCGGATGGTCTCCGGGTCCACATGATTTTCAAGCAACCACAAGCAAGCATCTATTCCCGTCTTACCACCGCCAACGACCACATATCCTTCCGCTTTTTCTGACAATTTCGGTAATGCGTTAAGCGGAATGAAATGCACGCCCTCTTCAATCTCAAAGCTGGGCTTATGTGTGGAAGGAACCGTTGTTTTTAAATAGGTTGCATCAACAAATCTGTTTTTGACTTCAACTTCGTATCGCTCACCCGACAGGAGAGAATGAAACACTCCGTCTCCTTCATAATCACACATCGGAAAATAGCGGACCCGACCGGACGGTAGAAATCGCTCGCGCATGACTTTGTCAAAATAAGAATTAACCTCTGCACCGCTGGCCAGACTTCCAAGACCCTTGTTCAAACCGACCTGATCCAACTGCTTGTTACTCAACTCTCGGGAGCTCACACCATAGAAAGAAGAAGGCTGGTGTAGAGTGACGAAAGGATAGGCATCATTCCAATGTCCGCCGGGCTTATGATGACGGTCCACCATAACGATGTCAGCATCAGTATCGGATAACAAAGTGTCGACAAAAGCCATGCCCACGGCACCACTGCCGATAACCAGATAATCAGTTGTAAGTTTGTTTTCAGTCACGTTGAAATCAGGTCTTCCATAAATTTAAGAGTAAAATGGTTTGAATAGTGTTCTCAAACACTAACGACTTAAGTGTGGCATTTCCACCGTGAATTGTGTGGTGACAATTGGAGAATATTAGGAAAGTAGCACCAGGCACTGGCAATCAGGTTATTGCAGTGATGCCTTCAGCTTCTTTGACGGCACATCGGTAAGCTCGTACATGTACTTGCCAGAGCCAGCTGGAATGTAAGCCGTTACCGATCCATAACCCGGCCCTTCAAAGTCGGATTGCCCCTGATCAACGAGCTGCCATTCGCCCGTCATAACCAAATCGACCTCTCCACCAATCTCTTTCGTGGCAGAGGGGAATTTCATCATTATTTTTGTTTTCTCATTTTCATTATTTCCAACGATAATCGTGATCAGATGAAAATAATCTCCTTCGCTGCCAAAAACTTTTGAAGTCTCCTCCAGTATTCTGACATTGTGAAAATGCGCACTGTTATTTGTTTCCGCATCAGTTGAAACCTCGTCCTCCACGTAACCATGCAACAATCCGTGCCCAAGAGCAGAAGATGACCACTTCAATACACTGCGGGAATGTTCCTGCGCTAATACGGAAAACGGATGGCAAACAAGAAACATCGCCACGAGGATTTTCAACAGTCGCTGCATTCCCAACACTCCTTATTTTGCGCCGGATGGATTGCTGATTGATGGGGAATGGGGGATCTCAGCAAACCATCCGGCGAAGCACCCTGATAGCGAGGGGCAGCGCAAGGTCGTATTCTGACACGATGAGTCAGGCAGGTGATACGACCTATGAAAAACAAAACCTAGCCTTGAAATCTTTGGGGAATTTCCAGTCCACAGCCTTGCACAATCCTGGATCAGAGCCTAGTTTGCTGATTTCAAAGCGTCAAATCACTTTTACACTTACGAATAAACTTTTTTATTGACACTTGTATTTGATAGACTCGATTCGGATTAATTCTGCTAAATCAAAAAGATCAGGAACTGCCCTTCAGCGTTTGCAAGACTACCGCCAGCAGGACAATCGCACCGCCTATCAGTACGTTGATCGTGGTGGTTTCACTGAGAAACAGCCAAGGCCAAATGGGCCCGGTTACACTCTCGATGAGCACAAGAATACTCACCTCCGAAGCAGGGAGATAACTGGCAGCCCAGGTGACAAGTGCGATACCAAGACCGATTGTGAAAGCGCCCATCAAAAGGCTCAACCCCAGGTCCCAGGTACTGATCGCAAGCCCTGATCCAATGGAGACTGCAATTACAGCATTGAGAGCACCTGCAAATACGCCGCCCAGAAATGAACCACCCAATGCATCTTCGCGGCCGATGAACCGGATAACCACAAGCATGGACGCAAAACAAAAGGCAGAAAACAAGGCGTAGACGTTCCCCAGAATACCGCCTGTATCAAGACCGTCTTTCACCATGATGCCCACTCCCGCCACTGCCAGTAGCAGTGCCAGATAGGTAACCGGGCTGGGCTTTTCTCCTATTATAAGCCACCCCAAAACAGCAGCGAATATCGGTGCAGAAGAAAGGATAAACAACGCACTGGCAATATTCGTGTTCAAAAGCGCATAGACGTAAAAGCTGAACGCGAAACCAAGCAACACTCCGATCAGAACATCCCATTTATCAAATCTGGAAAGAAACTTGATCGGACCGCATTTGCGACGCAGGCAGGCAATCAACATCACCATAGCCGCGAGCGAGAATGATCGGTAAACCAGAATTTGAAAACCGTCCGCCGATTCAATCAGGCGCAAGATAACGCCGACCAACCCCATCAATATGCCGCCTGTCAGGACAAAAGAGATTGCTTGTGATCTGGCCATTTCAATCCGCTAAGTGAGTGATTCTTAGAAGTTCATTCGGCTTTTTATCGACAAACTCTTCCTTAATCGCTGTCAGAATGCGACGCTGTCCTGAAAAGCCGACAATTTCTTGCGCATCCTCAAAACTTACCCATTGATACGCATCATGCTCTTCGTTCAACTGAACTCGCGCGTCCTCAGAAACAAAGCCTACAAAGACCGGCACAATAGCGATGACGTTGTTGTCTATTTCGTAAAATTGCTCGCAAATATCTGCACTGTAGAAAGCTTCCGGCACCAATCCGGTTTCCTCACGCAACTCCCGCAAAGCCGCCTGGATTGCTGTTTCATTGTCTTCGACTTTGCCCGCAACCTGACACCAGACACCCACTAAGGTATCTGCCCTTCGCAACAACAGGACTTTTGGTTGTTCAACTGAATTGGTAACAACAAAAACAGAAATTGTGTAGGATCGAACGGGGATTTCACCCACCGAGTTTACCCTTCACCATCGGCCCAACGACACTCATATCGAGCTGTCCACGATACCGGTCTTTCAAAATTCCCATGACCTTGCCCATGTCTCTAAGGCTCTCTGCACCCGTTTCGGAAATTGCATCAGCGACAGCCGCATCTGCTTCTTCAGGAGACAATTGGCGCGGGAGGTATTCGCGGATAATTTCCATTTCCTCCAGTTCCTGCGCTTCCAGTTCTTCACGCCCTGCCTCACGATACATGCGGGAAGATTCCTCCCGCTGCTTCACCATTTTGGTCAGAATATCCAGAACCTCAGCTTCATCTGCCTTGTCTTTGCCCGACCCGCGCAAGGCAATATCACGGTCCTTGATTGCAGCATTAATGAGCCTGAGTGTGGCAGTCCGGCGGGTGTCTTTATCCCGCATAGCCTGTTTCATGTGATCCAATATCTGGTCGCGCATAGTTCCCTCGTTTTTGGTTTTTCCGAAAATAACCGTATTTGGCTTGGTAAGCAATGGTGGAAAACCAATTTAAGATATTGTTTTAATTGAATTTTTTAAAATTGACTTCCGGTTGACCTAGATGAAGGGTTCAACTATTTTGCAATTTCAGCCACCAAATTTTACCACAATTCCCCGATCTTCGGATTGCTGGGGCTGACAGGATACGCGCCGACATGACATCTTCACCACAACCCTGGACAACTGAAAAGCCAACCGCTGTTATTGTACTTGCTGATGGCACTGTCATCGAAGGCAAAGGTTGCGGTGCAACAGGAATTGCGGAAGCGGAAATCTGCTTCAACACAGCCATAACCGGGTATCAGGAAATTTTGACAGATCCCTCATATGCCGGTCAGGTGGTGACCTTCACCTTCCCCCATATCGGCAATGTGGGAACTAATGAAGAAGACTTGGAAACTTTGAATCCTGATGAAGTTTCAGCTGCTGTTGGAGCAGTGTTCAAAGCCGATATCACGTCCCCATCCAATTACCGTTCTGCAGGGCACCTCAATGACTGGCTGGTAGCCAGGAACATAATTGCCATGTCCGGAATTGATACCCGTGCCCTTACCAATCTCATTCGTGAAAAAGGCCTGGCAAACTGCGTTATTGCTCATTCTACAGATGGCAACTTCGATATCGAAGACCTGAAATCTCGCGCAACCAAATGGTCAGGTCTAGAAGGTCTGGATCTCGCTAAAGAAGTGGGCCACGGACAAGATCAACCTTGGTCAGAAGCGCCGTGGGTTTGGAACGAAGGATATTCCGGCAATGAAGCGCCAGAATACCACGTGGTCGCAATCGATTTCGGCGTGAAACGTAATATCCTGCGTCTGCTGGCAGGACTTGGTTGTAAGGTCACGATCATGCCAGCCAATGCAACCGCTGAAGACGTTCTGAGCCAAAAGCCTGACGGCATATTCCTGTCCAATGGACCAGGCGACCCTGCGGCCACTGGTGAATATTCAGTCAAAACAATTCAGAAACTGCTGGAAACCGACCTGCCGATTTTTGGTATTTGCCTTGGTCACCAGATGCTGGCACTGGCACTTGGTGCGAAGACGAAGAAAATGCACCAGGGTCATCACGGTGCAAACCACCCCGTGAAAGACTACACCACAAACAAAGTGGAGATTGTGTCCATGAACCATGGCTTTGCTGTGGATGCAGACACATTTCCTGATGGCGTGAAAGAAACCCACGTCTCCTTGTTTGATGGATCAAATTGTGGCCTCGCCGTTGAAAACCGTCCTGTGTTTTCGGTTCAACATCACCCTGAAGCGTCTCCGGGCCCGCAGGATAGCCACTATCTGTTCACCCGGTTCATCAATCTCATTAAATCCAAAAAGGGTGAAGCGCTGGCAGCCGAACGCTGAGGCACTCTGAAAAATTGACAGTTTCCGTATTCGCATGAAATAAATTTGCGAGCAATGGAGGCCGTAGAATGTCTGATCTTTGGAAACTTACCGCAGTAGAAATCGCCGATCTGGTCGCTTCAAAAAAAGTCACCGCGACAGAAGTGACCCAAAGCGCGCTTGGCAGATTGGAAGCGGTGAACTCTCGCATTAATGCGGTCGTACAACACATGCCGGATGAGGCACTGGCAACAGCACGCCGGATTGACGCGGCGATCGCACGAGATGAAACCGTGGGCCCTATGGCAGGTGTGCCGGTAACGACAAAGGTCAATGTTGACCAATCAGGCTTTGCCACAACCAACGGCCTCAGATTGCAGGAAAATCTGATAGCGGAACAGGATAATCCAGTCGTTGCAAATCTAAAAAACGCCGACGCGGTCATAATCGGCCGCACGAACACACCAGCTTTCAGCCTGCGTTGGTTTTGCCGCAACTCGTTGCATGGTCACACTCTCAACCCACACAATAACGCCATAACTCCAGGTGGCTCCTCCGGTGGATGTGCATCAGCAACCGCATCAGGCATTGGTGCCATCGGGCATGGCACGGACATTGCCGGTTCAATCCGTTACCCGGCATACGCTTGTGGCATCCATGGCATACGCCCCTCTTTTGGCAGGGTTCCGGCTGTAAACTTCACCGCACCGGACAGGCACTTGGGCGGTCAGATAATGGCCGTATCCGGTCCATTAGCCAGAAGTCTGGAGGACCTCAAACTTGGCTACCAAGTCATGTCATCTCAAAGCCACCTTGATCCGTGGTGGACACCTGCCCCGCTCTATCAACCAACAAACAACAAGAACGTTGCACTTGATCTCACTCCATCCGGTTTGAATACTGAACCTGCAGTTAAGGAAGCTTTGCAACAAGCCGCACAAAAACTGGAAGATGCAGGCTTCAATGTGGAAGAAGTCAAGTCGCCAAATCTGCGCGAAGCAGCAAGTTTGCAGGCGATTTTGTGGTTAGCGGAATTCCTGCAGGGTACGGCAGATATGGTAGCAAAAGAAAATGATGAGGATGCTGTCTTTGTCTATGAGCAAATGCTTCGCCATTGTGGAGAGGTAAGCCTCGAACGCATGATGAAGGCCATTCAAAGACGAGTTGGATTAGTCCGTGAATGGAACATCTTCTTTGAAAAATATCCCGTGCTGCTCTGCCCAGTATCAGCCAAACCACCGTTCGAAGACTTGGTGGATGTTAAATCACCTGCAGACTTCGACGATGTTTTTGAAGCTCAGTTACTGCAAATTGCCACGCCATTCTGCGGCTTGCCAGGCCTCGTTGTCAGCACTTCCATAAGCGAGGATAACATTCCAATGGGTGTGCAGCTTGTCTCAGCACGGTTTAACGAAGCAGCCTTGTTCAATGCTGGCGCAGCTATCGCCGGTGAACACGGCATCATGCCACCGATAGATCCTGTTTGATGTAGGAATAATTTAGATAGCAAAATCCATCAGCATGTCTTCGCTGACTTTAATGTGCCGTTCTGGAGGTAGAGCCGGAATATTGATGCCATTGGTCCTGGCGGCCAGTATCAAGACAGCCGGATCACCATCTGCAAAGGAGCAGGCAGTTATCAAACGCTGATAGCTGATTGGAACAGCGGCGCCATCCAAGGAACGAGGCACGCTGATGCAAACATGATCATACCACAATCCCCCGCTCTCTCTGGCATTTTGGTAAGCCTCTAACAATTGGGTATGGATGGCTTCACTCTTTATCAAACGTGAAAAATCGCGACCCAGACCACTCTTCGCCATGCTAAGACCCACCCAGCTTGCATAGGCAGATTTGTTTCCCACTTCCACGCATATCCACTCATCCTTGAACTCACGGTAAACAAGTGCGTAGGGTCTGACCACTTCCAATGCCTCATGATCCAACTGACATTTTGAAGAGATTATGTCTGACAATCCCCGTTGCAAAAGCGGAACCCCGTCAGTCCACACATTGATCACAGGATGCGGCTGTATGTATATCCATTCAGTATCTGACAGAACAATAGACGTGGGCGCCAAGCCTCCGGTACTGACCTTATCTACCAGGAGCCATTCTGTAGAAAGAGACAACAGGTTCCGGGCTGAAGCCAACGCATTCTGACCAAGATCAGTCAGTTGATACTGTCGATCCTCAAGCGTGAACAATTCTCCACCTTTGATCTGCTCCAACTCTCTGATGTGCCTGCGTATCGTTTGACGAGACACACCCAGTGTTTCCACAGCATGAGAGAGGTTGAGACTGGAGCCCAATGCCACAAAAGACATTAGCATCTCAGTGAAAACAGAAGGGAGCTTTTGGTTTCTTTGTTCGCCCGTCATTGTGGAACCGATGACATCATACTTAGACATAGTTGCGCCATCTCCGGGGAACCCCCAAGCTGGCTATGAGGCATGGTAACATATTTTTACCCGAGGTAAATATATATATGCGGAATGAATACAAATAAGTTCTGGAAAAGCAAATCGAATGACAATTGAATTTACGACTAAGATCAGATGAACTCGAGTTGCATAGGTACCAGCCTGGCAACGTAGAGTATCGAAAGATACAGGCTACGTTCGGTAAGTTTAAAAAAACCGACTTACCCATTTTTTGCGACCGGCCTAAACCTAGCCTATCAGAGGTCGGTCGCATCCTTACATTGAAAGATTGTTTTATTAGAGTTTGCGTGCTTTGAAAGTGTCACAGCTTTCAATTCGGCCGCTCTCAAATCCACGTTTAAACCAATAGCGCCTTTGTTCGGAAGTGCCATGGTTGAAGCTCTCAGGCACCACGTAACCCTGGGTGCGTTTCTGAATGGCATCATCACCAATTTGATTAGCAGCTACAAGCGCTTCTTCCAGATCTCCGGCTTCAAGCCAACCTTCCTGATTCACGTAGTAACCCCAGATCCCGGCGAAACAGTCAGCCTGCAGTTCAACCTTGACCGACATCTTGTTCGCTTCAACCTTACCCATCGAACGGCGCATACGATTGAACTGTGGCAGGATGCCTATCACATTTTGCACGTGATGCCCCACCTCATGCGCTATCACATAAGCCTGGGCAAAATCACCACCTGCTCCAAACTTGGTTGCCAGCTCATCATAGAAGCTCAGATCAATGTAAACTTCCGAATCACCAGGGCAATAAAATGGTCCTGAAGCAGAAGATGCAAAGCCACAGGCAGACTGTGTTTGCCCTGTAAACAGGTTAAGCACAGGCTTGGGATAGGTTTTACCGTAATCTCTGAATAGTTTCGTCCAAACCTGTTCGGTTGAACCAAGGATCGTTTCCATAAACAGTTTTGCCTCGTCATTCGCGGGCGCCTGAGTGCGAGGTGCTTGTCTGTTTGGAGTCTCCACCTGCGGAGCAAAATTCCCGCCCAATCCGCCGCCTAGGAGCTTGAGTGGATTGATTCCCAACACCATCAGCACGATGCCGATTATGATCAGAGTACCGATACCGAAACCGCCCTGGCGTCTGCCACCGCCACCCATAGGTAAAGGGCTTCTCCTGGAACCGCCCGGAAAGCCTATACCACCGCCGGAGCCTGCCCGACCCCTGTCATCATTTACGTTCGCACTGCGCTTACGGCCCTTCCAACGCATGATCCACTCCTGCCGTAGGTTACAATCAGCACAGAAATTAACGCAAGGTAATCAGATTTTAAAGCTTAAAGTCAGTTCGTGTGGCCTGAATGGCTGCTGGAATGATTTGAATGATCAGAGTGGGCGTCTGAATCATCTTCTTCCAAATCCTCCGGATCAAGGACAATCATGCCCACTTTCACCGGGCCTGCCTTTTCAAAAACAAGGGTCACATCTCTAAGTTGACCAGCTTCCATCTGTTCATTCAATTGCATGAACATCATATGGTCTCCACCTTGTTTGAGCTTGACCGTACTGTTAGCTGGAATTTCGATCCCGTTCTTCAAGGGGCGCATGCGAGCAATGCCGTCAACAACTTTCATCGTATGCAATTGTTGTTTAGCAGAAAAGTCTGCCTTCACCTCGAGAAGCCGGTCCGCTTCATCACCCGTATTCACAATAATCACATATCCGGCGGCTACAGGGGCTGCTTTGACAGTTGCGGGAATATGCGGATGGCTGATCAACAATTTTCCGATTGTGTAATCATGTGCAACTGCAATTGATGAGAGCAAAAACACAGAAAAAACGGATGTGAGGATAAGGCGAAAACACTTCATGATCGGGAAACTTTGTAACAATTGATGATGCCAAAACCCTTAGACCTAACAATTCTGTTTTTAAAGTGACAAGAGGTCGCAAATCTTTTTTGTTTTTCCACCAGATTCCATACAGTTTGCCCTTTCTATCTTGGCATCCATGTTCTATACGACTCATCTAGCCAAACAATTTATTCAAAACAGCAACCTGCCTCCCAAGATGCGGAATGCTGTGCGCGACCAAACGGAAGTTACCGCTGAATGCCTGCTAGAAAAGACATTAACTCCATCCTCATTATCGGGGCTGGGCCGATTGTTATCGGCCAGGCTTGTGAATTTGATTATTCGGGAACCCAGGCCTGTAAGGCACTTAAAGCAGAGGGCTACCGAATTATCCTTGTGAACTCTAACCCAGCCACGATCATGACCGATCCGGAGCTGGCGGATGCCACATACATAGAGCCGATTACCCCGGAAATCGTTGCAAAGATCATAGAAAAGGAAAGAACCGAGCGTCCCGATGACAAGTTAGTGGTGCTTCCCACGATGGGCGGGCAAACTGCACTCAATACAGCGCTGTCACTTCGCAAAATGGGCGTACTGGACAAGTTCGGCGTGGAAATGATTGGTGCCGACGCCACTGCGATCGACAAGGCTGAAGATCGTGACCTGTTCCGCGCTGCCATGCACAAAATCGGCCTGGCCACACCAAGATCTGCGTTTGTGAACACGACAGAGCTCAAGAGCCGGTTTGAAAAAGAATACAAAGCAGGCCTCGAACAAGCAGCAGACCAAGATGCCTATGAGGTGGAGTGGCGCGAAGGTGAAACCATGCGCATCGAAGAGCATCGTCTAGTCGCTCAGCTGCAGGCTCTGGAAGCTACCAAAACTACAGGTCTACCAGCAATTGTGCGACCTTCCTTCACCATGGGCGGTCAGGGCGGAGGCATCGCCTACACCCTTGAAGAACTCTATAAGCTTGTGATTGGTGGTGTGGACGCTTCACCGACCAATGAAGTGCTGGTTGAAGAGTCCATTCTGGGCTGGAAAGAATATGAGATGGAAGTTGTCCGTGACAAAGCGGACAACTGCATCATCATCTGTTCTATCGAAAATGTGGATCCGATGGGTGTTCATACGGGCGACTCCATCACCGTCGCTCCTGCTCTCACACTGACTGACAAAGAATACCAGATCATGCGCAATGCTTCGATAGCGGTATTGCGGGAAATCGGTGTTGAAACCGGCGGATCAAACGTTCAGTTCGCTGTGAACCCACAGGATGGTCGCCTAGTGGTAATTGAAATGAACCCGAGGGTTTCGCGCTCCTCGGCCCTTGCTTCAAAAGCTACAGGCTTCCCGATTGCTAAAGTGGCTGCAAGACTTGCTGTTGGATACACGCTGGATGAGCTAGACAACGACATCACCGGTGGCGCCACACCGGCTTCATTTGAGCCTTCAATCGACTATGTCGTCACAAAAATCCCGCGCTTTGCATTTGAGAAATTCCCGGGAAGTGAACCACATCTTTCTACAGCAATGAAGTCTGTGGGTGAAGTCATGGCGATTGGTCGGACTTTCGCAGAATCCATGCAAAAAGCCTTGCGTGGCCTCGAGACAGGCCTTTCTGGGCTCGATGAAATCGAAATTCCGGGCATTGGCGAAGGTGATGATAAAAACGCTATCCGCGCTGCTCTAGTCACGGCCACACCAGACCGGTTGCGCATGGTTGCCCAGGCATTGCGCGAAGGCACAAACCCGCAGGATGTGCATCAATATTCAAAGTTTGACCCGTGGTTCATTGAGCAGTTCTCAATGATCGTGGAGAGCGAACGTCGTATCAAGGCGCATGGTCTTCCGCAAGACGCAGAAAACTTGAGAATGCTGAAATCGCAGGGCTTCTCCGATCGACGCCTTGGTGAGCTTTCCAGCCAGACCGAAGCAGAAGTGGCAAAATTGCGCGAGACCCTTGATGTACATCCGGTCTACAAGCGCATTGACACCTGTGCTGCTGAATTTGCGTCCCCCACAGCTTACATGTACTCCACCTATGAAGTGCCGTTTGCAGGTCAGATACGCAACGAAGCTCAGGTTTCAGACCGCGAAAAGGTTATGATCCTCGGCGGCGGACCGAACCGGATCGGACAAGGGATTGAGTTTGATTACTGCTGTTGTCATGCGGCATTCGCGCTGGAAGATGCGGGCTATGAAACAATCATGGTCAACTGTAACCCGGAAACTGTTTCAACGGACTACGACACATCAGATCGCCTGTACTTTGAGCCACTAACTGCCGAAGACGTGATGGAAATCATCCTTACTGAACAGGAAAACGGCACTCTGAAAGGCGTGATCGTACAGTTCGGTGGCCAGACCCCACTCAAGCTTGCTCAATTCCTGACTGAGAAAAACGTACCGATTCTTGGTACCTCTCCAGACAAGATTGACCTGGCTGAAGACCGGGACCGCTTCCAGAAATTGCTTGGTGAACTGGACATGCTTCAACCGAGAAACGGCATTGCCCGCTCCGTTGAAGAAGCTCGCAAGATAGTCGGAGAAATCGGCTATCCGGTTGTTATCCGTCCATCCTACGTGCTTGGTGGCCGTGCCATGGAAATCGTAAGGACAGATGCCGGTTTTGAACGCTACATCAATGAAGCCGTAGTTGTATCCGGTGACACGCCTGTGTTGATCGACTCCTATCTGTCCGGCGCAATCGAGGTAGACGTGGATTGCCTCAGCGATGGGGATAACGTGAAAGTCTGCGGCATCATGGAACACATCGAAGAAGCTGGCATTCACTCCGGTGACTCCGCCTGCTCCCTACCAACGCACTCTTTACCACAGCACATCATTACTGAACTGGCGACCCAGTCAAAGAAAATGGCGCTTGCACTGGAAGTCTCCGGCCTGATGAACATGCAATATGCGATCAAGGGCGACGACATCTATGTGCTTGAAGTGAACCCCCGTGCTTCCAGAACAGTTCCGTTCGTAGCCAAAACAATAGGTGCACCGGTCGCAAAGATTGCAAGCCGCGTTATGGCTGGCGAAAACCTGGATAGCGCCATAAACCAGTATGGTGTATGGCGAGAAGCACAGGATCTGAAACATATCGCTGTGAAAGAAGCTGTATTCCCGTTCAACCGCTTTCCGGGTGTCGACATCCTGCTTGGACCGGAAATGCGCTCAACCGGTGAGGTTATGGGACTTGACACAGATTATCCAATGGCATTCGCCAAGGCTGTATTAGGCGGTGGTATGACCTTGCCAAAAGATGGCAGCATTTTCATATCCGTAAAGGACTCAGACAAAGCGCTGGTGCTTCCCGCAGCCAAGACATTCGCAAGCCTTGGGTTCAAACTTGTTGCGACTGGAGGCACTCAACGCTTCTTTGAAGAAAACGGGATTGAATGCCGCCGTATCAATAAGGTGCTTGAAGGAAGGCCTCATATCGAAGACGCCATTCTCAATGGTCAGATTCAGCTTGTGGTGAACACAACAGAAGGTGCAAAAGCGCTTTCGGACTCCCGCTCTTTGAGACAGGCAGCTTTGAGAACCAAAACCGCGCACACCACAACAGTGACGGCAGCAATCGCCATTTCCAAAGCCATGGAAGCGCTGAACGAAAGAGAAATGGAAGTTAAGCCACTTCAGTCTTACTTTGCATAGTTTGTGGCTGACTGAACTTCTCTTGTTTCAGTCACAAATCATGCACAATGGGCTTTTATGTTCCTGTTAGAGACTGGGAGAAGACACATGCGCAAGATTCTGACTTTTTTGATAATTTTGGCAAATGTGCTGTTCATCCAAACAGTAAAAGCAGACGAAATTGAAGGACCGGTTCTGCTAACTATTGCCGGAAAGATTTCAAAGCCCAACCGTGGTCCTGCTGATGACTTCATGGATGTCTTCTTTGGCAGTCAGGATGTGGAATTTGAAAAAGCCCGACAGTTTGATTTCAAAGCGTTGAAGGAGCTCGGCTTTAAGAAACTGACTGTCGGCTATGAAGATTGGCCAAAGAAATTCGAGTTCGAAGGACCCTTGTTGCGGGATGTATTGGCGGCTGCTGGTGCGGACGGTGAAACACTAGTGGTAAAGGCGATAGATGGCTATGCGCCAGAAATTCCGCTGAAAGAACTTGAAACATATCCCGTAATTTTGGCACTGAAAGTCGATGGAAAGTTTCTTGGGCTGGGCGACCGTGGTCCTGCATGGGTCATTTATCCAAGAGATGATTTTCCGGAACTTTCCGATCAGGATGATAGCAAATTTGTCTGGTCGACCTACTACATCGAAGTGAAATAGGATCACCAAATCTGGTCAAACATCTGAACGTCAGATTTCGCCAGTCCCAGAGCTTTCACTCGCGCTTCAATGCTATCTGCCAACACTTGCACCAAGTTTAATGCAGAAGACATTTCCGTAGTGCTGAAATATTCCAGAAGTTGATTTGCAGTTGCCTCATCCTGTCTGGTCAACGAAATTTCCGCCGATTTGAGGATCATGGGCAAGTGTTCAATCACATTGGCTTCGTGCACTTCAAACACCTCATGAACCTCATCCGCAAACCGTTCAGTTTGCTGCAGCATCAGGTGAAACAGCCGCTTGCACTCATATACTGCTGAGCGATGCATTTCGTTCTGTTGTGGCGCGTGTGACAGTGAATCCTGGCTACCCTCCAGGAGTTTTCTTGTGTCCAGAAACCGATGGCCTTCGCCACGAGTTAGATAACGATGCATTCCGTATTCCGGTGGAACGGAATCCTGTCCCAAAAACACTGGCACAAAGGGTGCGGCCACCGCGCCAATAGCAGAGTGCCAGATCATTCTTAGACTGTTGTGTACTGGATGGGTGAGCGGGACAACCTGCCCGTATCCTGCAGTGTCCCCGGTCAATTTGGGAGTACGCATCGCCCACATCATGTCCTGCAGACCAATCTTGGCAGGTTCAGAAGCCCTACGGCTCATTTCCGCTTCAATCCAGCGCACGCCATCCCACCGCCCCTTGCCGTCACCATAGACCTGATTAGCGTCGAATGGACCAGCCTCGTACCATCCCTTTTCAATCGCCAAATCAACGAAATGCGCCGGATAAAGAAAACCCGGATGATCAGGCTCATCAACCGGAACCAATTCTATGTAGCCAGGACGAGAAGCTCTGATGCTATCCGCTCCCAACCGCTCTGCCACCCAAAGACCCTGCCCACCGGCAAATTGGATCACTACCCAGGCTTCATCGGGATCCGCGATTATATGGGAGTTACCGCCATACGAACTCTCACCATGGGCTTTGATCAATTCACCAATAATTTCAACGCCTTCACGAGCAGTTTGTGCGCGTTCCATTACAATGCGGGCCAGGTCACTATAGTTGGGCCCGCTTTGATCTTTGGGCGTCATCGCAACCAACTCAGCGCGTGAAGTGGACCAGATATCCCTCACCGCAACACCATAAGAGTTTAACCCTCCATTTGTGATCGGAGCCGGCACGCCCATGTAATAGGAATAACTGACACGGATATGCCTGGCGGTGGTGGGAACTTGCGGAATGTTGGTGCGAACGCCAGGAAGATCAGCAGTGGAATCAACACCCACTTCAATCATTGAACCAGCTTCGTGCGACTGCCGAGGCACTATTTCTAGCCAATGACTGGAGGGTTCGTCACCATAGCCCGCAAGCCATGCATGACCATCACGGGTATGGTTCTTTCCGATATAAAGTCCGTAACTCAACTTGAAATCTTCGTCTGGCAAAATTCAATTCGCCGGATTGTGAATTAAATTCCAGACCTTCGCAACGCCTATTACGGGTCAGTTCCCGATATGATCACCGAACCATTAATCTTTTGAAGACAATAGCGCCTTCCAGATAAATGCACCAATTGCAGCACCCAATAGTGGCGCGATCCAGAACAACCAGACCTGCGATAGAGCTCCTGTTTCAGCAAAGAAAGCTACTGCAAGAGATCTGGCAGGATTAACCGAAGTATTGCTCACAGGAATAGAGATCAGATGTATCAGAGTTAAACCAAGACCGATTGAAATCGGCGCAAATCCAGCGGGTACAGCACCGCTTGTGGTCCCCAGTATGATGATCAGGAAGAAAGCAGTCATCACCACTTCGGTAATCAAAACCGCGGTTAGAGAAAACCCACCTGGAGACAAATCACCATATCCGTTGGAAGCAAATCCACCAACCCCGGAGAAATCCGCTTTTCCAGTGACGATTAAATAAAGGGTTACAGCGCCCAGACAACCGCCCACAACCTGCGCAACCACGTATAGCAGCAGTTCTGACCATTCAAACTTGCCGGCAATCGCCAAACCAAAACTAACAGCAGGATTGAAGTGCCCACCGGAAATACCGCCCACCGCATAGGCCATCGTCAGCACCGTCAAACCAAAGGCAAGCGATACGCCAAGTAGACCAATGCCCACTTCGGGAAAAGCAGCCGCCAGAACAGCACTGCCACATCCCCCAAGCACAAGCCAATATGTACCAAATGCTTCTGCAGCCAATCTATTGATCATAATCACCCCCAAATCCATCAACACAGAATCAAAATATTGACGTAAGGTAAACTACAATAGGTGATTAGACAAATATGGCTGTTGAAATCCGGAAAAGCTTAAGAGAACCAGCCCTTTACCTTACCCCAAAGTGATTTCTTCGGAGCAGGTTCTGCAGCAGAACCTTGTACCGGATCAATACCTTTCAGTTCCGGCAATGGCTCACTGTCGAAATGTTCTTCGTCCGGTTGAACTTCCGCTTTCTGAATGGTTTCCTCTGTAAACGTGGAAGCAAATGAATTCATTTTTGCCAGAGTAAGTGGTCCCGCCATTCCATCGGCTTCAAGGCCATTTGAAGCCTGAAACTCCATGACTGCCTTTTTGGTGCCTTGACCGAATATACCATCGGCACCTATTCCCAAGTCCTCCTGCAATTCCTTCACCGCTTGTCCGCGTGATCCCACACGCAGCAGAACGAGCTCATGCAGACCCATTGCTGTGAAAGTATCCGGGCCAGCAATACCGTCTACCGCCAAACCATTCGCAGACTGAAATTCACGAACTGCTTTTTCAGTACCTGGGCCGAAATCACCATCGGCATCAATTCCCAATTTCTCCTGCAGACGTTTGACAGGAGCTCCTTTAAGGCCTCGTTTCAAAATAGACATAGTTTCCTCCGGGGGTTACGTAAGGTCATAAATTATTTTCGACAATATAGTTTCGTTTTTGAATCGCAATATGAAACTATTTTAAAAACACAGGATAATTTAGGCTTTTTTCCGTAACCCTAGATATCCGGGCCAGGCTCCAGCTTGCTGCCATCTGTGAACCGGGTAAATCTAAAACGGGAAATATCATGGCCCGGTGTTTTTCCCTGCACCATTTCCGCAATGATTTTTCCAAACCCCGGACCTATCCCAAAACCATGCCCGCTCATGCCTGTTGCCACTATCAGGTTTGAATGGCTGGGCACACGGTCCACAATCGGCACAATATCAGGCATCACATCAATCATACCGGCCCAGGCCAGTTTGATTTCCGGCTTGCCAATAGACGGAAAGCGCTCTGCGAACTTGTTCCTGATGATTTCCACCTGTTTTCGATTAGGTTCGGGGTTGAGGACCCTTGTTTTTTCAAACGGCGTCACCTCATCCGCGCTCCATTTCCTTTTCTGGCTCCAGCCATCGGGATGTCCATCAGGTGCTTTGAGGCGGAATGTAATGTCTGGCAGATGTGATGCGGCTACAGGTAAATATTTGAAGAAATGGCGAAACGAGTCTGGTCCAATATAACAGTCGTTTTGCGCACCACCTGCCAGATTGTATCCACCATCATTGCGCCTGCGAAATGCGATTGTCTCGTCAGCAGCATTTCCCACGTAAACCTCCGGCAAAGGCACTGTTTGACACACGGTGGACCTGACACTTAGTTGTGGAATATCAATACCATGACGTCTTAAAAACAAAGATGTCCAGGCCCCTGCTGCCACAACAATCTGTTCACAACGGATAAGACCCTTCTCAGTGTGAACACCCCTGATCTCGCCTGCTTCAATTTCCAGAGTTCTCACCGCGCATTGCTCAACGATTTTTACGCCTTCTGATTGAGCCAACTCAGCCATCAGAGGAACAGCAATCCAGGCTTCTGCGCGTGCATCACTCGGCGTATAAGTGGCACCTGCCCATTCATGAGCACCGCTTCCACGCAACCCCCGGTCTATGAGATCATCAGTTTCCTTCTTTGACAAAACCCTGGTGTCGAGTTGGCATTCGCGGGCTGTTTCCATCCAGGTTTCACGCTTCGCGAGCCGCTCCTCTGTACTTGCCAGATAACATACACCACCGCGGGTAAACCCAGTCCGACCACCCACTTCATTGTCTGCTTCTTCCCAGAGGCGGGAAGCCTCCATCATAATGGGTAATTCTGCCCGGTCACGGCCATGTTGACGGATCCATCCCCAATTTCTTGAAGATTGTTCACCAGCAATCCTGCCTTTTTCACAAACAGTCACCTTCAGGCCTGATCTCGCCAGATAGAGGGCGGCAAAAATACCGATCACACCACCGCCTATGATCACCACATCACATGCTTCGGGTAACTCGTCTTCAAATCTCACCGGATTCGTAATCTGAACCGGTCCATCAGGTGCTCTAGTATCCATGAATGCTAATCTTCCAGAACCGGAGGTAATTGAACAGCAAATTTTCTACTGCTTTCCACAAATGTCGAAAATACTGGAAAAATCATATCTTTACATGCTATAGTTGTTGGATAATCCTTGCGGCTCCGGGATTTTCGCATTCCGGCGGCCGTTTTCTTTTTGCCAAATGCAGATGGTTTTGGGCAATGAAAACATCGCAATAGGCCAGAAATAGCGAGTATTATTAACATGGAAAAAGTTCCAATGACTGCAGGCGGCCATCGCCTGTTACAAGAAGAATTACAAAGACGTCAGTCTGAGGACCGTCCGGCAATCATCCAGGCGATTGCAGAAGCACGTGCCCATGGGGATTTGTCCGAAAACGCTGAATATCACGCAGCCAAAGAGCAGCAGAGCTTGAATGAAGGGCGCATTAGCGAGCTTGAAGACCTACTGTCTCGCTCTGAGGTCATTGATATTTCGAAACTTTCAGGGGATACCGTCAAATTTGGCGCAACCGTCGAACTTGCTGACGAGGACACCGATGAAGAAAGCACCTACCAGATTGTGGGTGATCAGGAAGCTGATGTGAAAGAAGGCAAAATTTCCATTTCCTCACCAATCGCTCGTGCGCTAATAGGTAAGAGTGAAGGTGATTCTGTCGAGGTAGCTGCACCCGGTGGCGCACGTTCATACGAAATTCTGACGGTGAAATTCATATAAACGCGGGCTTGGTCTTTTATGTCTCTCAATAACTATTCCAGCATCTTGGTCACTGGTGGCACAGGATCTTTCGGTAAAGCTTTTGTAAAAACCATATTAGAGAAGTTTCCGAATATTGAGCGATTGGTTGTCTTTTCCCGTGATGAACTCAAACAATTTGAGATGGCGCAGACCTTCAGCCAGGAACAATACCCAGCTATCCGGTACTTTTTGGGTGATGTGAGAGAACCAGAACGCCTTAAAAGAGCTCTGGAAGGCATTGAAGTGGTCGTACACGCTGCGGCCCTGAAGCAAGTGCCTGCTGCAGAATACAACCCGTTTGAGTTTGTCAAAACGAATATCATAGGTGCTCAAAACCTCGTGGATGCCTGTCTTGACAGTGATGTGAGAAGGGTAGTTGCCCTGTCCACTGACAAGGCGGCTGCGCCGATCAATCTATATGGCGCGACAAAGCTTGCATCAGACAAACTGATAGCAGCGGCTAACAACATTGTCGGTAAGCGCGATCTACGATTCGGCATCGTGCGCTACGGAAATGTTATGGGAAGCCGGGGCTCGGTTATTCCGTTTTTCCTGAAGCAAAAGGAAACAGGTATTCTGCCAATCACTGATCCGGAGATGACCCGTTTTAACATCACACTTCAGGATGGTGTGGACCTCGTGATCAATGCGTTCAAGGATACTTTGGGCGGCGAAATCTTCGTACCGAAAATTCCTAGCTACCGCATCACAGATGTTGCTGAAGCAATTGCACCAGAGTGCAAACAGGAGATAATCGGCATCCGTCCGGGCGAAAAATTGCACGAGGAAATGATCACTGAAAGTGATAGTCCAAACACTGTGGACTTCGGTGACTACTTCGCGATTTTGAGCGCTTCCGGCACCGTCGATATTCAGGAATATTGCACTCGTACCGGGGCTAAACCTGTGGCACCTGGCATGCGTTACAGCAGTGGCACCAACGACACATTCCTGACCGTTCACGAAATCAGAACGCTTATCTCAAAGCACCTGGATAGCAACTTCAGCGCATAACTTCCGCAATAGATTTCACAACGCGCTTAATGTCATTATCGGTCAAGTCCGGATAAAATGGAATCGAAATTACTTTTTCGTAATAATTGCTTGCGCCATTTAGTTGAAGTTCTGGATTAAGCTCTTTGTAGTAGGGTTGCGCATGAATTGGGATGTAGTGCACCTGAGTCCCAATTCCGCTCTCGCGCAATTTTTGCATAAATTCCGCCCTACTCATACCAATCGCTTCAAAGTCAATGAGCAGCGGATAAAGATGACGGACCGAGTCCACTCCCTCATCAGAATTGATGGTCCGAACATGCAGATTGCTTTCAGCAAAAAGATCATCATACAAACGTTTCATCTCACGGCGGCGTTCAGCAAAATCCGGCATACGCTCCATCTGGCTAACACCGAGCGCACAGGCAATGTCAGTCAGCCGGTAATTGTAACCAAGCGTCTGCATTTCATAATACCAGGGATTTATATCTCCACTTTGATCATGAGCCATATCCGAGTGCTGCATCCGGTCCTCATCGCGAACAATGCCGTGACTTCGAAGATCTGTGATTCTGTTAGCAAGCGCTTCATCACGACATGTGACAATGCCGCCCTCGCCTGTCGTTAGCGTCTTGACCGGGTGAAATGAAAATGTGGACATTACCGAATACCGACATGCACCAACCATGTGTTCTTCACCCTGGCGATCTACAAATGTTGTACCCAGCGCATGACACGCGTCTTCAATAAGTCTGATGTTTCGTTTGCAGGCTTCTTCGGCAATTCCTGCCATATCTGCATGCTCACCATTGAGGTGTACAATGACAGCCATTTTTGCTGGAATACCGGAAGCTTCTGCCCTGTCAGCAGCCTCTGCAAAGAGCTGAGGTGTCACCAGACCTGATTCGGGATCACAATCCATAAATTCGATCCGCGCTCCGGTATAAGCCGCTCCATTCGCAGAAGCAGCAAAAGACATGGTGGGTGCAAGCACACAATCCCCCTCACCAATATCGAGTGCTAACGCGGCAAGATGCAGCGCGGCAGTGGCGCTAGACATACAAATTGCGTATGGCGCCCTCACATAATCAGCAAAAATCTTCTCAAATTCAGCCACTTTCGGGCCAGTGGTCAAAAAATCACTCTCGAGCACATCCAGAACAGCCTTTTTATCGGCTTCGGTAATGCTCTGCCGTCCATAAGGGAGAAAATTTTCGGACATGTGAATTCCGCTTGTTCGCTTGAGTTGTCTCTCTCATCCTATATAACAGCTTACAAGATTCTGTAAGGCTTCAAATGATGAATAAAATCTCTCTCGACGGCACGGAAGTTGGACAGGGTTGCAAACCCTATATTATCGCAGAAGTGTCTGCCAATCATAACGGCTCGATCGAAAAGGCTAAGGAGATTATCACCTCTGCCGCACAAAACGGAGCAGATGCAGTCAAACTGCAGACTTACACAGCAGACACAATAACCATCAAGTCTGACCGGCCTGAATTCAAGATATCAGGCGGACTATGGGATGGATACACGCTTTGGGATCTGTATGACTGGGCACACACGCCTTTTGAGTGGCATGAGGAACTGTTCAATCATGCCAAAGAAAACAATATTACCTGTTTCAGCTCCCCATTTGATGATACTGCCGTTGATCTGCTTGAGAGCCTGGACGCTCCGCTCTACAAAATTGCTTCATTCGAAATGACGGACATACCGCTTGTACGCCGGGTGGCATCCACACAAAAGCCGATGATCATGTCCACCGGATTGGCGACCTTGGAAGAAATTGAAAAATCTCTGAGCGTAGCGCGCGAAGCAGGAACCGGAGAAATTATCCTCCTCCACTGCATCAGCGGCTATCCTACACCTTTGGAGCAAGCAAATTTACGGTTGATGCTTGAATTACAAGAAAAGTTCGACGTGCTTGTAGGTCTGTCAGACCATACGCTTGAGAACGTCGCTGCTATTTCAGCCGTTGCCATGGGTGCTTGCATCATTGAAAAGCACTTCACCCTTGATCGGTCAGATGGCGGTGCAGATGCTGAATTCTCAATGGAACCGGAGCAATTAGCTGACCTATGCAAGTCCACAAAGGGCGCTTGGGAGGCAATGGGAGATGGCAAACGTTTGAAACCATCAGTTCAGGATGCAAATCGCGTCTTCCGGCGTTCAGTATACTGCGTGGCAGACATCAAGGCGGGCGACGTCTTCTCAAAGGAAAATATCCGATGCATTCGACCAGGCCTGGGATTGCCACCTGAACGCTTTGACGATCTGCTGGGCAAAACAGCCGCTTCAGACATAGAATACGGCACACCAATCGAAGAAGCTCACATCAGCTAATCGGCATTCCATTCAAATTGCCTGAAACCGTCTTCATCTTCTGTTTGAAACATGAATCCGGCTGCTTCAAAAGCCCGTTGAGAAGCCGGGTTATCGCGATAGACTTCAGCCTTGATCATTTTACCCCCGATTGATGCGAAATGTCGGGTCGCCTGCACAAGAATTGGTACCGCCAATCCCATCCCTCTATAGGAGGCAGAAATCGCAATTCCAATTTCCGCAACCTGGTCATTGTCCTTTTCAAAATCAAAACGAACATGACCCACATCCGTTTCAGAAATCCGTGCAACCAGCATCTGTTTTCTGCTGTCTGAAAGCGCTGTTTCGAACCAGGATATGTGACCATTCAAATCCGGTTTGTTCTGGCTTCGATAATAACGATGAGCATCATCGTCGTAACGTGCCTTATAGACAAAAACGGCGTCATCCGATCTGGCCTCACGAAGCACAATAGAACTCGCCAGCAACTCTCGAACCACACGCTTCGAACCACTACCATCACACAATTCACTGGCGCGCGCTGCGATCGATTTTCTGAAATCATCGTCTGTTAGTAAACGCTCAATTGATGATGAAATTTCTTCCGCATTTATCTCGCAAGCCACTGCCGCATTTTCGTCTTCAAGAACCGACACAATATCCCGCTGATTATCGGCAAGCGTTAAGACAACGGTTGGCAATCCAAGGCAGCAACGCTCCCAGGTGGTACCACCACCTGCACCGATGCAGATGTCAGCTTGTTCCATCCGCAATGCCATATCATCTGCTCTGTTCAGAATTTCGACTTTATTATCAATGCCTTCAAACAGATTTCGGAATCTGTTTCTGACTCCCCCTTCAACAACAATCAGTTGAAAATTCAGGGTCTTTGAGAGTTCCTTCAACGCTTCCGCAACAACCGACATGGGTCCCGCCACATCACCACCACCCAGCGTTACAAGCACGTTCGCATCGGAAAGCTTTTCCATACGTCGTTCAAGACTTGCCTCTCTTCGCTCGCTAAATTCATCACGCAACAATGCGTAGTCTGAGCCTAATAGTAACCTCGTATTTTCGTTTACAAGAGAGGAGTAAGTTTGCCTCTGACGCCCAAAAGCACTGTCAGATAGTATGTCACAGGAATGGGACCTGTCTGCAAGATCATCCAGAACCATGATCTTCAAATCAGGCGACTTTCGTTTCACCATTTCATGCCATTTGGCATCGATCTCATAGTGATCCACCACAAGCCAATCCGGCTCAGCTTCGGCAAGCAAACCGGCACATTGTTCTGCATCCAATTCAGGATCGGCTCCGAGCCAGGAAGTGGAAGAATAGACCGGGAGGGACAGGACCTCAAACCCGGCCTCAGAGAGATATCCATCACCATTATCATCAAAATTTCGGGTAATGAACGAGACCTCACATCCACGACCCTGCAACCCCTTAGCAAGGGTGAGACACCGCATAACGTGACCCGACCCAATCGTCGCTGAAGCATCACATCGAAATACGATTTTTAGCGGCATTATCCCTTGCATTCTGCAGCTCTTCCCAGATGGCTGTTTGGCAACACAATTTCCTGTTCATCTACCAGAGAGACAATGTCCTGCCAGGTCATGTGAATTTCCGGTGCAAACTTCTCGTAAACTAATCGGATGGCCTCGAGATCTTCCGGCTCATCCAGCGTTAGACGCAACTTACTGTGGTCGGTGTCAATTGCGTGGTTTAGTTTTGCAAACTTGTCATGCGTATGAATATATGTGGTCACATGTTCCCGCATATCATTGCCTGCCTCTTTATCCGCCATCTCAAGCGCTTTGCGGGAAAAAACCTCCGCATCCATACCATGTGGGTAAGTAGGCGGTCTCACATTGGAATAGTGATCCACATCGCTTTTCAAAAACCCTTCCACCAACTCATCAATCAGATTGGCGTCAATCAATGGACAATCACCAGTCACTCTCACGATTATGTTAGCATCAAACTCACGTGCTGCAGCAGCATATCGTGCCAAAACATCCTGCTCTGAACCGCGAAAAAGGGAATATCCTCTAGATTTTAGATGATTAGCCAGCACATCGTCTTTTTCCAGATCGCTGGTGGCAAACACGATTTCATCCAGCTTACTGGCCTTCGACAACCGGTCATACAGCAAATCAATGGATGGTTTGCCCCCGATATCCATCAACACCTTGCCCGGCAATCGGGAAGATCCCATACGGGCCTGAACAATACACACCACTTTGCTCATTCAGAAACTCCCCCTACCCAGCCTCAATCAGATACAAATCCTCAAAAACCTGAGAAACCTCAGGTGATTGTGCATATCCCAGCACACCGCTGATTATTTTTAGTTTTGAATCAAGTTCTCCGACACTGGTGCCTTCATATTTCTGAGTTGAATATGTTTTGGCTTTTTTAGACAGGTCTTTGTATCGCGCCACCAAATTGCGAGGTGAGAACTTTACCCATTCCAACCATGTGGGAATTTCACCTCCTGCAAATTTCAGCTCCTCAAACTCGTTGACCACATGTTCAGCCACCAGCTTTCCATTCAATGAAGCAAAATAGGTTTCCAACCCATCTCGCGATTTAGCGAAATAATCGGGCTCGGCAAGTATTTTGGAAATCGCAAGCTTTAATTCTTCTTCAGAATGCACAAAATGTGAAAACGTCTTGGCCACCTGGCTATCATGATGCTCATCAGGATGTGGTGCATAATGTATCTGCGGCCGTCCCATTAACTCCGCCTCCACCCCCGTGGTACAGCCATGGTGTACAAGACAATCTGAAGCAAGAATCCAGGGCGTAACTACACCACCTTTCGAAAATACAATTCGTGGATTACCCTCAAACCGCTGCGTCCAGAACTCTACGCTCTCAGATGGATGCGGACGGATGACAAGTTTGTGGTCCGGAAACCATTCCAGTAGTTTCGGCAGCATGTCTGCATATGCATTCAGGTTTTCCAGTCCCTCACGCTGCAAGCGCTCCTGTCGGGTCTCCGCATCGTGATGTTGCGCATGCTGCCGCCGCAATTGCCGGTCAACGAATGCAGCACCACGGGCATGGTTCACCACAGAGAAATTGGAATTGAAAAGAATGAATCTGCCCGCATCTTCCTTGATTTTCTGAGTTTCTTCAGCAAACAGCTCTGAAAAATCCTGACGCCAGGTGTCTGTGCGTCCCAATCCGGTTGTCACAAACCGCTCCACATGCTGCGGATACCTTCTAATACAGTGCTCTCGGACTTGTTCAGAAATACAAAACCATCGCTTTGTCAGCCCAAGCGTTTGATCCCCCATACGGGTTTGCATGAAATGATCAGGTGCCGGCAGAAAACCCGTTGATTCTTCATCCATCGCTGTTATGGCATACCCCAGACGATGGTATCGGTTCACTTTTCGGTCGCCATCAGCGCCGATACTCTTGTCATACAAAATACCCTTGGGCAGATATCTGGCCATACGTCTCACCATCTGGTCATGGCCAAGCAAAATCTTGTATCCCCGATTAACTGCAATTGCGGCAGCAATCAGTTTTGCATCCAGTTCCCGTCGTTGGACTTCAATGGGTATGATGATCCAGAAATTCTCAGCCATGGACAATTCCATAGTTTGTGTAAGTGAGTTTTCTTGATCTGGTCTCGTTCATGATTTCCTGGTTTGACGCTTCAAGTTCCTGGTTCACATTACGCTCCTTGTGATCCAATAACATGCAAAGAATAGAACACTCCTTCCCTATTGGAAAAATACCTGCGTTTTCAAGCCGGTATCCAAACTCCTGACCATCACAGCCGGAACCAATCCGTTCATCAAAACCGTTTACGCGGAGCGCGTCACCACGAAAGCAAGATGAGTTGCTACTGCTAAATATTTTTCTGGTAAAAGCAATCCGATCCAAAGCTACAGCAAATCCGGTATGCAAGGCCAAGACTTCCGGCCATTTTTGTTGCAGTCCAAAACCATTGTTCCAAAGCCACCTCGGTTGAAATATTTGTCCGGAACGAATTACATCATGGGTAACGGCCTTGCTGGTCGCCTCCGGCAATTTACAATAACCACCGCAGATATACCTGCCAAACTCTGAACAAGCTGCATGATCAGAAACGAAACGATGATGTGGGACACAATCTCCATCAGTAAAGATAAGATAATCACCCTCAGAAACTTCAATTGCCTTGTTTAGGATTGCACATTTCTGGGATCCATTATCAGCATGCCAAACATGTTTGAGTATCAGGTCAGTGTTTTCGATGAAACGTTTAATTACTTCGGCAGTTAGAGACGTCGATCCGTCATCTGCCACAACAATTTCAAAGTCTTCATAGTCCTGACAAGAATAACCTGTCAGCACATTCGGCAGCCATTGCGGCGAATTATAGGTTGATATGATGACACTGATCTTCATGGTTTTTGCTTATACTGGAAGCTTGTCACGTAAATCATCCGCAATTATGGCATCCAGTCCTGTTCATGTTCTTCCAGCCATAATTCACGCAACCATTTTGCAGGCTTTGTCCTGTATTTGAGTTTGCTGCCAGCACCCACAAGCGCCTCTTCCATTTTGGGGTCACCATGGAAACACAAAACGCGGCAATTTGTTGGAATGGTTGGTTCATTAATCAGATTTAACGGCACCATCGGGATGGCCTGCCTCTTAAACGAACCTATCCAACCCTTTGGAAAATATACCAGGTCGCCGCGCTTGTGAGCGGTCATAGAAATGTATTTCTGCTCACCACGATAAGAGATCGATGCTTCCACATCTTCTTCAAAGTCTGTGTACAAATAGTCATGCGTGCCTGGCTCAAATTTGTAAACCGAACCGTGCCCTCCCACCGGCTGCAGGGGGTGATACTGATAGCGCCACTCTCGTCCCATACAGATTTTGCCAGGAGAATAGTCAAACAAATCATCTAACGGGCCGATTACGATCACATCAAGATCCATAACAAGGGTTGGACCTTCCAGCCCCACCTCACCAGGCTTCATCATGGTAACCTTGCGCCATGCACCCCGGCGTTTTCCGGTTGTCATTGCGGTCACCATCTCTTCTTCAAATGGCACAGTCGGGAGTGGATGAATTTCAACGTTCTCATTTATCCCCTCTCCGTGTTCCGTAAAGCAGATGAAACGGAAAGGTCGGCTCATGGCGCGCTTCACACCGGCATACAAACGGTTGACGTAGTAAGGTGGAAATTTTGTACCCCACTTAATACAGACGATGTTTACGGGTTTCATGTCAGGAGATTGAGCCAATAGTATAAATTTTGCTAGCCACTAGCATTTTGGATAGCCATAAGCAAATGGGATGGTTCATTTAAGGATATTCCATCATATTTTCTGTGATTAAGCCCCACTTTGACGCGGAATGAAAACTAGTAGCGGCCGGGTCAGTTACGCTCAAAATTCATTTTTCCTTCCCTTCAAGTCTGATTGAGCTATGATTGTGATTGTCTATCCCGGGGAGAGGACAATGAAAGCGAGTTTGATACCGCGATATACGCTTCTCTACACTTTTCTGGCAGTAGTGCTCGGATTTCTGATGACTAATGCAGCACATAGCGAAATCTCCATAGACGGTGTTCCTTTGCCCCAAGATGCTAAGCCGTTGAGTGCTGAAGCATCACAGTCACCCTTTGCAGGAACATGGGTAGGTATCTGGGACAATGCCATCAAAACAATCCTGATAGTCGAGTCCGTTGATGAAGACGGTAATGCGAAGGTCATTTATGCCGTGGGCAGCAATGCTGCTTTCCGCATTGAAAAGTCCTGGACGCGGTACTCAGCCACATTGAGTGATGACGTCCTGACGGTTTACGGCCGAAACACCATTACTTACCGCTTCTCGAAAAGTGGCAGGCTGAGAGCGGTTTACGGAGATGGATTTGGTTTTGCGGTTCTATCCCGCCAGGACCTTGCATCCCTGAAGAATAAAGAAGCACCAGTGAGCTGGAGTGCGGGTGAAAGCACCTATTTGTTGACCAATCTCATCGAAGCCGACAAACCCGTGAACCTTGAAGCCGTTATTTACAAACCTGCCGGTACCGGCCCTTTTCCGCTAGCTGTAATTAATCACGGCTCGACAGGGAACGGCAAAGGTGATGTGCCTTTCACATTGACCTGGAAACATGACTGGCTGGCAGAATTTCTGACTGACCGCGGGTTCCTTGTCGCATTTCCACAACGCAGAGGCCGAGGCAAGTCGGATGGTTTGTACGACGAAGGCTTCGCCGAAGATCGAGCGAATGGCTATACCTGCGAGGCAAAAGTTGCGCTGAAAGGTGCAGAACGGGCAATTTCTGATCTTGGTGCCGTCATCAAAAGCCTCAAACAAAGGCCGGATGTGAAGGATACAACGGTCCTTTTGGCAGGACAGTCGCGGGGTGGCATACTCTCGGTCGCTTATGCAGGTATCCGACCAGATCAGGTCAGCGGGGTGGTAAACTTCGTGGGCGGCTGGCTCGGTGGCTGCGATACCGCCGAAGAGGTAAACCAGACACTCTTCAAAAAGGGCGCTGACTTTCCAAAAACAACTCTTTGGATCTATGGTGACGACGATCTTTTTTACACGCTGGATCACAGTCGTAAAAATTTTGAAGCCTTTAAGGAAGCAGGCGGGAAAGGTGAATTCGTTGAGCGAACTGTCAGAGGAAAAAATAACGGTCACTGGGTGATGGCTGTACCACCGCTATGGGAAGATGCGATCAATCAATACATTGCCGGCATCAAAAATTAGGATGAAGAAAATAGGTTCACAGCGTGGCACTATCCACTGCCCATAGCTCCGTTTTCTTGACAAGAAATCCCCTCAACCCTACCCTTTTACTCAGGCAACTCGTAATAAGGGAGATGCCCATGTTATTTATGGCTAAATCAAAGCACCACCGAGAATCGCTCCGCAAGAAAGCTGAAGACGTTCTCAGTGAGGACGGCGTGGATCGGATCGTGCCGAACGAGCCTCAATTACCCCCCTCTTCATCTTCGCAAATAACCCTTGCATTGGCATTATTTATCGGGGTCCTGGTGATATTGATCCTACCGATGTTTATGTGGCTCACATTCTTTGCCTGAGACCGCCTATTTTGGTGTCTGAAGCTCAAAACCCTGTGTAACCTTACGTGAACCCCTTGTAATCAACACCCGCCAATTGTTATTTGATAGCCAAGAAACAACAAGCGGATTTTCCCATGACTACCCATCACACGAAAATGCTTATTATTGGCTCCGGCCCTGCAGGATATACAGCCGCGATTTATGGTGCCCGCGCTATGCTGGAACCCACTCTGGTTGCAGGTCTGGAGCAAGGCGGACAGCTGATGATCACAACCGAGGTGGAAAACTATCCCGGTTATGCTGAAGCAGTTCAGGGCCCCTGGATGATGGAGCAAATGCTTGAACAGGCTAAGAATGTCGGAACAAACATCATCAAAGATCATATCACTGAGGTTGATCTGGATGTGAGACCATTCCGCGCTGTGGGTGACAGTGGCACGGTATATACCGCGGATACACTCGTAATCTGTACAGGCGCCAAGGCAAAATGGCTTGGACTGCCTTCTGAAGACAAATTTATGGGCTTTGGTGTCTCTGCATGCGCCACATGTGATGGATTCTTTTACAGAGGTAAAGAGGTCGTTGTTGTGGGTGGAGGCAATACCGCCGTTGAAGAAGCGCTTTACCTGTCAAACCTCGCATCCAAAGTGACCATCATCCATCGCAGAGATGAGTTCCGGGCAGAACGGATTTTGCAGGAACGTGTTTTCAAGAAGGAAAATATCGAAATCCTCTGGGACAGCGAATTGGCTGAAATCGTTGGTGAAGAGGGCTTCCCGCCATCCGTCACCGGTGTAAAAATCCACAATCGCAATACCGGCGAAATCACGGATTATCCTACTCATGGCGTGTTTATCGCCATTGGTCATGCGCCACAAACAGAGCTTTTTGAAGGAAAACTGAAAAAGAAGGACTCTGGCTATCTTTGGACTGCACCCGACTCCACAGCCACCGAAATTCCCGGTGTTTATGCTGCAGGTGACATCACCGATGACATTTATCGTCAAGCCGTAACCGCAGCTGGCATGGGATGTATGGCAGCTCTGGAAGCCGAGCGTTACCTGGCTGAACTGGAAAATGTAAGCGAAGCTGCCGAATAGATCCGCTTTTCCAATAATCTACAAACTCGCCAAACGGGTTTCATTATGCCATAAAATCACCATAGCTTCCGTGCGATAGAAGCACGGTATATGGCGGGAGTTGGGACAAAATGGATTGGGACAAACTGCGCATTTTCCATGCGGTGGCAGAGGCAGGCAGTTTCACGCATGCAGCGGATAAGCTGAATCTCAGCCAATCGGCAATTTCAAGGCAGGTGAGCGGTCTTGAAGCGGATCTGAAGGTTCCGCTTTTTCACCGCCATGCACGTGGTCTTGTTATGACAGAACAGGGCGAAACACTTTATGCCACTGCACATGATGTCCTGCTTAAACTGGATGCGGTGCAGTCAAAGCTCGTGGACTCAACCGAAAAACCGGAAGGCAAACTGCGCGTAACCACCACCGTAGGGTTGGGCACTGGTTGGTTGACCACAAGAATTCATGAATTCATCAATCTGTATCCCGACGTTCATCTTGATGTAATTCTTGCAGATAATGAATTGGACCTTGTTATGCGGGAGGCCGATTGCGCCATACGTCTGCGGCAACCCACCAATCCGGATCTGATCCAGCGCAAATTATTCACGGTGCATCTGCATGTCTATGCCGCACCAAGCTACATCAAGCACTATGGCCAACCAAAGGACATGAGCGACCTGAAAGATCACCGGATCATCGCCTATGGAGAGAACGCACCCCGTTATCTCTCGGAAATGAACTGGCTTCTGTATCATGGCATGGATGGCAACCGTAAACGTGACGCGGTCTTCCAGGTCAACAACCTGCGCGCACTTCGCCGTGTGTGTGAGGAAGGCACAGGAATTGCGGTATTACCGGACTATATTGTTGAAGACCGACATGCTCTCGTGCAACTGATGCCGGATATGGAAGTTCCGGAGTTTGACACGTTTTTTGTCTATCCGGCAGAGATGCGATCCGCAGCCAAGATGCAAGCTTTCCGGGATTTTTTGATCTCGAAAGCTCGTCATTGGAAGTACTAAACTGCAAAAAGCGTGATATTTTTGCAACTAACAGGGTGAATTCGGCATAATTTCGCCACATATCAACACGAATCACATGCCGCCCTGATTGCGCCAAAATTCATTAAACACGAAACTGAAAGTGTATTGAGTGATTCGCTTTTGATTTTTTCTCCTCCCTGCAAAAGTGAAGGACTCAATTGTTACCCTCTTGAAGGTTATTGTACGAGGTTACCTTCATACTGTGCCGGGCCTGCAGAGCCCGGCTCTTTTTTGATCCACACTATTTATACAGTGCTTCGCTTTGCAGATCCTTGTACAGGTATGCAACCTGCTTTTCGTATCCATTGAACAGCTTCGTTGGAATACGATCTCCGGTCTCCAGATCCCGTTCCGTTGCCTGGCTCCATCTCGGGTGATCAACCTCCGGGTTCACATTTGCCCAGAAACCATACTCGTTTTTGGCAAGCTCTTCCCAGAAACTCACCGGACGGTCTTTTGTGAACGTGATTTTGTTAATCGACTTGATATGTTTAAAACCATATTTCCAAGGCAGCGCAAGCCGCACAGGGGCTCCCATTTGCTTTGGAACGGGCTTCCCGTACGCGCCGGTCACCATAAACGCCATCTCGTTCATGGCTTCTTCCATGGTTACACCTTCCACATATGGCCATGGATACCAGAATTGTTTCTGGCCAGGTGCAATTGAAGAATCGTTGAAAGTTTCGAAACGCACATATTTCGCATCTGATGTCGGCTTCGCTAGCTTCACAAGCTCAGAAAGCTGAAACCCTGACCACGGAACTGTCATAGACCAAGCTTCAACACAGCGATGGCGATACAGTCTTTCTTCCAGTGGCATTTTCTTCAAGAGATCGTCAAACCCGATCGTCATCGGCGCTTCAACTTCTCCATCTATGGCAATCTCCCAGGGACGGATTTTCAAGGCCTGAGCAGCAGAATAGATCTGCTTATGCGAACCGAACTCATAGAAGTTATTGTATTTTGTATTGATTTCTTCAGGTGTTACCGGGCGATCAATCGTGTAGGCTTCGTTTCGCTCTACCGGATAAAGTCCAGCACTTGGGTCCTCTTCTGCACGGGATTCAGTTGCATGGATCAATGGTGATGCAACAGTTGCAAGCGAGGCAAGCCCCAAACCTTTAACCAATTGACGACGATTTAAAAAAACACTTTCAGATGTGGCAGCGCTCTCTGGCAAATACCAGGACGGCTTAATAAAATTTCTTTTCACGGCAATACCCCTAATAACAGGAACTAACAACTACCTCACATAAGAGAATATTTGACAGAAAAAGTTAATGTTCAACGCAATTTCGCTCACAAAAACGTTAGAAACATTGGACTGTTAATAAGTTGAAAAGGCCTAATTCTTGACGATCCCGGTCGAAGAAACGGCATTAATCTCTGCTTCGCTCGCACAAAGATTGCTTTGTTCACCTCTCAGGCTTGTTGCTGGCCGAGGCACATCAAGATCACCACATTGGGTTACACTTGCAATGTTGCGTGGGATTCTGACCTGAACGTTAGAACCACGATCACGGTAAATAAGTGTAGTCGCTGTGGAACCAAGCGCATATCTTACGCCACCAAAACCGGCCACGTAATTATCTTCACCTGCTTCAAACTCGCCGAACACGCTCCAACCATCGTAACCAACATCGCTGAGCAGATGCTCAAAGGAAACATTGGCAACGTTTCCGCGTGAGATCAAACGATGACCGATTGAGCCACGGAAGTTTTCAGTGAAGTAATAGGAAAGATCCACTTCATCAATGAATTCGCTTTCCACGTGCTGTCCAAATTGTAGACCAGCCAACACGTCAAGTGACCATGGACCGTTGTAAATAGCAGCTTCAATGCCGACGCGCCCTGCATGTTCAGGGTTCACATAGGCCCAATCACCATAGATACCGATAAGACCGGTTGAAGAATCGCGATGAAAAATGTGTAGGCCTGCAGCCGCACTCGTGAAGTTACCATCATAAACACCGGCACCGGCATCGACCTGAACACCGAAGTCACTGGAAATGAATGGCAAAGGTGTCGCCACAGAAGCGGTGAACATGAAATTCGAGGCGCTGCCCAACACATTACGTTGGAATGCACCACCTGAAACACTCAACTCCCAGTTTGTGGCATCGACTGCGCCACCACCGCTGGATAAGGGTTGATCAGAAATACGTGCGGGATCAATGCTGGCTTGCTGAGCAAATACACTCTGAGGTACACCACCTGTCACGGCAAGTGATACAAACAACGCTGACAATGTTTTCTTCAAGTGAATTACCCGTCGCCTAAATGCCTGTATTTTAAGAACACAGATCTATGTTGTTATCCGCCAGACTAAGCCCAGTCTGCTGAAAAACCTTTACACCAAATTTTGCAAAAACAAAATCCAATTGACCCGATAAATGCCGAAACGGGACAGATTATGGTTAACAAACCACTTTTTTCTCTGCCCCGTGGCAAAAATGTCATCAATGAGCGAGCCTAGGTTAGGCTCGCACAGAATTTTTGGATACGTTCACAGGCTGATTGAAGCGCTTCTGTGGAAGTGGCGTAGGAAATCCGGAAGTTGGGTCCCAGACCAAAAGCCGATCCATGAACCACCGCGACACCTTCCGCTTCAAGCAGTTCTGTCACAAAATCCTCATCAGTTTCAATCACTTTACCCTCAGGTGTCTTCTTGCCGATCAACCCCTTACAGGAAGGATAAACATAAAACGCACCTTCAGGTTTCGGGCAATCAATACCGGTTGCCTGATTAAGCATGGAAACCACAAGATCTCTTCTGTCTTCGAACACTTTCCTGCGTTCATCAATGAAGTCCTGCGGTCCTGTAAGCGCTTCAACACCGGCCCATTGGGTGATAGAGCACAAACCAGAGGTTGATTGACCCTGCACGAGATTCATTGCCTTTATCAGCTCAATCGGTCCGGCACAATAGCCAAGACGCCAGCCGGTCATGGCATAAGCTTTAGAAACACCGTTCATGGTCAGTGTCCGGTCGTAAAGACCAGGCTCAACCTGAGCAGGTGTTACAAATTCGAAATCACCATAACACAGGTGTTCATACATATCGTCTGTCAGAACCCAGATATCAGGATACTTCATCAAAACGTCGGTTAGACCCTTCAACTCTTCGCGGCTATAGGCTGCACCAGAAGGGTTTGAAGGTGAGTTGAAAAGGAACCACTTCGTCTTTGGCGTGATAGCCGCTTCAAGCTGCTCACCGGTGATCTTGAAGTTATTTTCAAACGTTGCATCCACAAACACTGGCTCACCACCGTTGAGCAAAACCATGTCAGGATAGCTTACCCAGTATGGTGCAGGAATGATCACTTCATCACCTGGATCAAGCGTTGCAGCAAACGCGTTGTAAATTACTTGCTTGCCACCAGTACTAGCAATCACCTGCTCGGGTTTGTAGTCCAGATTATTTTCGCGTTTGAACTTCGCGCAAATTGCCTCACGCAATTCCTGAATTCCGGGAACAGCCGTGTATTTCGTTTCACCACGGTTGATAGCCTCGATTGCAGCTTTTTTGATATTGTCCGGCGTATCAAAATCCGGCTCCCCTGCTCCAAGACCAATAACGTCTCTTCCGGCCTGCTTGAGTTCTCTTGCCTTTTGCGAAACAGCAATCGTTGCTGATGGTTTCACGCGCGAAAGGTTGTCGGCTACAATGCCCATAATAATTCTCCGGTAAATTTTAGAGGATACATCTGAAATGCGTCAGCACTTAACCTCTATTCCTTAGCCTCCGCCAAATCAAGTGCTGGACGCTTTGTTGGCACAGGAATAGTTGGTTTATATATCGAACCATCCGTATGTTTGATGCCGTTCGGATTGGGTCCGAATGCACCACCCAGAGTAATTCTTTCTTCCTTGCGGAGAACTTTGGCAGGCTTGAAATACGCTGCGGCCAGTTGTTTGAGGTTCTGTGGCTTTTCGCTTTTCGCTTGTTGTTGAGTGGAACCAACCTGTGCGGCGGCTGAACTTGCCGGTGCTTTATTAACGTCAACCTCAGCAATGAACTCATACGCCGGACGCTTTTTCGGGATTGGTAGGTTCTTGAGCGGGTTCTTTTTCCGCTCCTCGCGCTCGGCCAACACTATAGTATCGATCCCATCAAAATCCTGGGTCTTAGGCGCTTCAATGGGCCTTACTTTTGGTTTTGCCTGAGCAGCATATTTCCTCGGGCAGGTTTTACGGGTGATATCTATAGGTTCGTCAGAAACGTCTCCGGGCTTTGTTGCGGTCAGAACGTTTTTGTAAGAGGCTTCGCCACCCTTGGCATCAAATCCTTCCTGCAGCAATTGAGCTGCTTTCACGTTGCGAGCCAATCCAGACCTTCCACCGAAAACAACAGCAACCAGATGACGATCATCTCGTTTCGTGCGCACAACAACATTGTAGCCTGATGCACACACATATCCGGTTTTCATTCCGTTTGTGCCTTCGAACAGCTGGATCAGGCGATTGTGGTTACGCAAACGACGCTTATGAAACCTCAACGCAGGAATATCGAAAAAGGATGCATGCTGCGGGAATTCATGGGTAAGTTTGTGAGCGAGGATCGCCATGTCACGCGCGCTTGTGTACTGCTCCGGATCATGCAGCCCGTGCGGGTTCACAAAATTTGTGTCCGTCATCCCAATCCGCCTAGCATGAGAATTCATGAGCAATATGAAATCTTCTTCAGTACCGGAAATAGCCTCCGCTAACGCCACAGATATATCGTTGGCAGACTTCACCATGAGAATTTTCAGCGCTGTTTCCACCGTCAGAACGGTGCCAATCGGAAAACCCATCTTGGAAGGCGGCTGTTGGATGGCAGCCTCAGAGACCCGGACCGGGGAATCCATGGCAAGATGCTGAAGTTCAAGCGTCTTGAAAACAGTGTAGGCGGTCATCAACTTGGTCAATGATGCCGGCGCCCACCTCAGAAATGGTTTTTCAGCGGAAAGAATATCCCCCGTCTCCACATCAACCACGATATGAGGCGGCAGATCAGGCAAGGGTAGATCATCGCCAGCAACTGCAGCATGAGCGCCGAACAGCCAAGCAACAATCATCGTTGGTATTAGAAAAAGCCTCTGCAGCATATACTTCACATAACCAGTTTACTCGTTAATTCCGGAATGTGTTTCCGGCCGCCCGCTTGCCCGCAGATTAAGTCCGTAGAAAATAAATTTCCAGTTCAAACTGTGTTTTTGGTGAACACGCATGAACAAATTTCCGAGAACTTTTGAAAAAATCAAAATATTTGCTTGATTAAGTCACCTCATCTGCAAATTTATGGATCATGTGTCGAAGCTACTACATTGTTTGTTTTTCATTCGTATTTCTTGTGATCGAGAGCGTTTTTCTTTCAAGACATGCCACAGCCTTCGATGCAGGCCACCACCTGGATCAGAACCACTATATCCTTAAAAAGGAAGGGTTTTCTGAAGCCGCAATTGATGCGGTGTCCCTTGCAAACTGGCTCACAGATTATTACGCAACTGCTCCAGCCGTGGACCCATCAGTGAGACCAGGATTGGCAAGATTGCAGTTTGACAATTTGCCAGATAGCCGATCTACAGAAAATTACTTTGCCTGGTACCTCTACAATTCAAAAAAACTGATCCAGGAAGCCGCTCAAAACAATGACCGCATACAACTTCTAGCCACAATGGGCCTAGTTCTGCATGCGTTGCAGGATTTTTATTCACATACGAACTGGACCACTCTTTATCCTCGTTATGAGGATGGAAGTTTCAACAAGAAAACTTACCCATCCTCCCCGGTTCCAACAGGAAAACATTTGTTTTCAGGCACTTGGCCCCCGAAAGGTGATCGGGTTCATGGCGGTTACTTTAATGGTTTGAACCAAGATTCAATCGTCCGACCCAAATGGGCCGAGGCACAAGTATCAGCGATTATCGGCACAAGTGATATGGTCGCTACCATACGCAAGTGGGTGAACGAAATAAGCCCGGATCTTTGGCGCAGAACAGCGGAAATAAGGTTCAACCGCATCCATAAACGTCAGATTGCGCGGGATTTGCGTTCTGCACTTCAAATTTCAATGTATGTGAAGGCTACAGTCCTTGGTTTGCCAGCGCAGGACGGCCATTGGAAAGGCAACCTTTCCGGAGATGCGTCCAAGTTTTCTGCAGCCGTAACAGGGTTTGGCGGATGGCAAAACTCCTTCATGACCCAGTATTTCCGTCGCTCCGGTATCGTAAGAAAACTTGCCCTGAACCTTTTTTCCGACACTAATCCACCTGAAGTAATCCCCATTGAGGCCTCAACCAGACCGAAGGGTGCAATAGTAGTCAGGATAGAGAACTTTAATCCGCTGAATAATAATGGAAAATTTGATCGATACCGTGCAGATATGATCATAAACGGTCAGAAATACATGGGAAGAGAGCTTGAAAGCGTTAGCGGACAGGACAAGGGTGCTACACCGCTCTGGATGGAGCTTCATCCTCTGGAAACATTAGAAAACAATGTTGATTTCTCCATCTCTTTGGTTGGAATAGAGGGTAATACAGAAACGCCCATCAATTTAAGTTTCAACAACGATCAAACGGATATTCAGTTAAGCCTAGCACCCGAGAGCGGCAATTTGACCGGCAGTATTAACAAAAATTCAGTTAATCAAGCTAATCTCATCAGGTCTGCCGGAACAGGTGAAGAGCCATCTGGAGAAATCATATTTTCCCTTGGCATTCATAAAATTCGCTGACATATTAATGGCTTGACTGTTCCGCAATTGCTTCTTCAATTGCCTGCTTTGCAGCAAAAGGTTGACCAAGGTCAGCCACTGAAATTGAACCTTGGGGAACAAGATGCAACACAAGCGTGCCTGCGTTAAACACCCTTCCAAACAATCCCCGTTTCACTTCAACCCTTGAGATGATCGAAAGGGGCACATCGACCGGAAACTCTTTTGGCCAGCCGGAATGACAGAACACATGCCCATCGCTCACTTGAACACGAATTGTCTGATAACGAAGGAATGCATGAGCAGCCAAAAGGGGCACAGCAACCGCCATAACCACTATGAAAAGTCTGGCTAAATGGGTTTCGCTGTTACCGGTAGCCGTCATCATCATCCAGGCGATAGAATACACTGTCAGGATGACGATACTCGGAATGAATATGTGCCAATGGGAAGCAAAAAGCGGAACGCCTTCCTGTTTCGCTTCGCGTCGTTCCAGGAGAACCGTGTTATCAGCATTCTCAAGGAATGAATTCTCCGTGATGTGCTGGTTGGTATTCATAATGCCGTAACCTATATCCTTCCAATAGGTGGTCTCATACGCAGGCAACTAAATACTATTCACCCTTTAATTCTCGCAGAGGATAGCATAATGCGCAAGTCTTGGGTCATTTCCTTCATAACAGTGTTAATAACCACCTCGGGCGCCTTTGCTCAGGAGGCACGTATTTTTGATACGGATAAAGGCAAAATTGAGGTGAAACAGATGGTCTCTGGCCTCGATAGCCCCTGGGCAATGGCTATGTTACCGAACGGTGAATTACTGGTCACACTGCGCGGTGGTGATATGGTAATTGCTGACCCTGCAAACGGCGGAAAACCAAGAAAAGTAGCGAATGTACCCGATGTCTGGGCCTTTGGTCAGGGTGGCTTGCTGGATGTGATTTTGGATCGTAATTTCAGCGAAAACAACAAGATATACTTCACCTATTCCGACCCCGGCATCTTGCGCAGCGCTGGAACAGCACTTGCCAGTGCCACATTGGCAAATGGCAGCAAGCCAGCTTTGCAAAATGTAAAGAAGCTCTACACACAAAAGAAGAAAACAAGAGCCGGACAACACTTTGGGTCACGAATCGTTCAGGATCGCGCGGGCAACATCTTCTTCACTATCGGTGACCGGGGAGAACGCCCCAGAGCTCAAAACACTCAAGATTCAGCAGGTTCTGTCCTACGCCTCACATCAACTGGCGATATACCGTCTGATAACCCGTTTGCTGGTGGCAAAAAAGGTTCCCCCGAAATCTGGTCTGTGGGCCACAGAAATCCACAGGGAGCAACCTTGAACGACCAGACCGGCGAACTTTGGACCCTGTCCCACGGCGCCAGAGGCGGAGATGAAATCAACATTGCCCGGGCCGGAAAGAACTATGGCTGGCCACAAATCTCTTATGGAACCCACTATTCCGGTGCAAAAATCGGCATAGGCACCAAAGGTAAAGGATTTGAACAACCAATTTACTATTGGGATCCATCAATCGCACCATCAGGCCTCGACTTTTATACCGGAAATGCAGTTCCTCAATGGAAAGGTGACCTGTTTTTAGGTGCATTAAGGGCTGAAATGGTTGTTCGCCTGGAAGTAGATGGAGAAAAAATCGTTCGAGAAGAACGGTTATTTGAAGGTGAATATGATCGCGTTCGCGATGTCCGCTCTTTCCCCGACGGACACCTCTGGTTCATGACCGGTTCTGGTGATGGCGGCATATACCGGGTTACAGCAGTTAATTAGCTTCAGGTAGCCACCCGGGCAATCTCCTCACCACCACGTGCTGCGATTGCGGTTCGTTCCGGTAAAGGGTCCCATCCTGTTTCATCCAACGGAACAGAAGCGAAAAGCATGGTTTTCTGATGGCCCATGGAAATATGGCAACCCGCCACATCCCATTCCGGACCTTCCTGGCAAGCCACGCAGTTTCGCATGGAAAGCCCTGGTGCTCTTGGCTCTGAAAAGTCGCCATTTTCCTCATAAATTCGGCGATGGCCGTGAACGAAAAGTGCATCGCTGTCACAATATAGGAAGTTAGCACTTCCCCGTTCTGCCATTTCGGAAGCAAATCCGGCAAAGATATCGAGACGCGCCTCTATCTCTGGAAGTTCATCGCTTTCACGCCAGAGCGAATGCATACGTTCCATCAATACACAAAAGGCGAGTTCAGAATCAGTGCTGCCAATTGGCATATGCTTAAGCTCAGCCATATCAATATCATCATGAATACCGTGCAGTGTGCCGTTGTGGGCGAAAATATGAGTTCTGCGCCCAAGCGCACGACGAAATGGATGGGTGTTTTCCATACAGGGCTCACCAAGTGTGGCTAGACGCACATGGGCAATCACGCAATCAGATTGAACGCCTTGTTTTGCTATAAAATCCACCCAGGGGCTATCACTGGCAGGTTCCGGTTCTTTTATCGTGAGCGCATCCCTGTCCCGGAAATATGCAATTCCCCAGCCGGAATTGTTCTTATATTTTTGCCCGCCATGTAACGCGAACTCGTTTAGAGAATAGGTGATAGAGGCTGGCTCCGAACAAGTCATCGCAAACAGTTCGCACATAGAAATTCCTCCATAGAAATCAGTTCCACTAATTTCAGTCGAAAGTTTCCAAATGACAATTCAATTTCTACTGAAACAGACTTTATGTTGTTTTTTCGAAAATTTTCATTGCAGAAAATTCGCATTACTGATTTATGGGCAGACTTGTTCCTCCCTTTATTATTCAAAGAAAACAAACTCCATAAATGTCCAAATTCACGCTGGCTGCTTTTGCAGAACGTTTAACCATTGCTGACAAGAAACCATTCAACGTCAGTGCACTCTCCCCTTCATTGCTGAAAACAGAAATTCTGGCCGGACTAACCGTTGCGCTTGCCTTGGTTCCGGAAGCTGTTGCATTTGCGTTTGTGGCAGGCGTTCACCCGCTGGTCGGTCTGTATGCAGCTTTCCTCGTGGGTCTGATAACTGCATTGTTTGGTGGACGCCCGGGTATGATATCAGGTGCAACCGGTGCATTGGCTGTGGTCATGGTGTCTCTGGTTGCTCAACATGGTGTCGAATATCTCTTTGCGACCGTTGTGTTGATGGGAATTCTTCAAATTCTGGCAGGTTTATTCAAACTGGGAAAATTCATCCGATTAGTTCCTCACCCCGTAATGCTGGGATTTGTTAATGGCTTGGCGATTGTGATTTTCATGGCCCAGCTTTCTCAATTCAAAGAAACAGGACCGGATGGAACACAGCAGTGGATGGATACCCTACCATTGATCCTGACCCTTGCACTGGTAACCTTGACCATGAGCGTCATCTACGTGTTCCCAAAACTAACACGTATCGTCCCGGCCCCGCTCGCTGGAATCGGAGTGGTAACCGGATTGGTCGTTCTAACCGGAATTGAGGTACCCCGAGTGGGTGATCTGGCTTCAATTTCAGGCGGGTTTCCTGAACTGCACATCCCTGCAGTTCCCTTAAACTTGGAAACCCTGAAAATCATCCTGCCCTATGCGGTCATTCTCGCGGCAATCGGATTGATAGAAAGCCTTCTAACACTCAACCTGGTAGGCGAAATCACCGGACAACGCGGTGGCGCCTCGCAGGAATGTCTTGCACAAGGTGCCGCAAACACAGTCACCGGCTTTTTCGGTGGAATGGGTGGATGCGCAATGATCGGCCAGTCCATGATCAACGTTAAGTCTGGAGGTCGCACCCGCATCTCAGGCACTTCAGCAGCACTTTTCCTGTTGTGTTTCATTCTATTCGCATCGAGCCTGATCGAACAGATTCCGTTGGCGGCCCTTGTGGGCGTAATGTTCATGGTAGTTATTGGAACTTTTGCCTGGCAAAGCCTTCTTATCCTTCGCAGGATCCCGGTTACCGATGCAGTTGTGATATTGTTGGTTACCGTCGTCACAGTCCTGACTGACTTGGCCATTGCAGTTGTTGTTGGAGTAATTGTGTCAGCTCTTGCCTATAGTTGGAATGCTTCAAAGAGAATTCACGCGAAAGCTTATTTTAGTGCTGAAGGAGCACGGGTATATCAGGTAGAGGGCCCTTTATTCTTTGGTTCAACAGACGGATTTGCTGAATTGTTCCATGTTGATGATGATCCGTCCCTGGTGGTTGTTGATTTCATGAACAGCCGGGTCGTAGATCAGTCAGCCCTACAGGCCATTGAAGATCTTGCCATCAAATATGAAAATGCCGGCAAACAGTTGCAACTGCGTCATCTGTCGAAGGACTGCCATGATTTGCTGAATAGAGCCGGTCAATTGGTCGTCGGCTCAAATGATGATCCGGATTACGGCTTGGTGGTGGATTATTCGATTAAAACCGGAAGGATGACAGGCGGTCACTGACGGGCCGGTGGCCAGACCTGAGGCCAATCCGTATTTTCGCCATCACACTCATCCTTTGCAAATTGCTTAACCAGAACAACACTAGAGTAATAGTCGCCGGGCCACTTATAGGTGCCCGCGCTTCCGCAATCGCCTAATCCCCTGCCCTTGTAGTAGGACGTAATACGGGAAGTTTCTTCATCCCATCGCAAGCCAAATCCAAGTGTTTCGGCATAAATTCCTTCTTCACCGATTGAGGGAATGGCAAGAAGCTGGATTTGGGAATAGCTGAAATTGGCAGAGAGCAGAATTTGCGTTGCGTTATATGCTGCAGGACTTCCACAAGGCAGGATGAAGAGTTTACTCCCCTCCCGCCCTACTATTGCTGTTGCACCAAAGTCAGCCACCAGGTCCTGATCAGGATTAAACCCTTGCGCGCAATCATCGGGAGTTTCCTGCCAATATTTCAATATTTCTTCCGGGAGTTCTGCACTCGAGCCGATTTGAAGGGCCTTATAAATTACCTCCTCTGCAACCACGTTTGCAGTGCTAAACAGTAAAACAAAAAGGGTAGATTTTAGTACCGGAACAAGTTTCATAAGAACCTCCTCATAAGATTTGAGATTACCCTAAGAATCTGCATTGGCAAGAAGGAAACAATTTGATAGCGCTGTGCTTCTAGTTCTTCCGGAGTTCATCTTGTCTCGCACTACAGCAAATCTATTACTGCTCACTGCAGGAGCCATCTGGGGCATGGGTTTTGTAGCCCAGCAAACAGCCATGGACGACATCGGCCCTATGCTGTTCCTTGCCTTGCGGTTTTTATTGGCTGGACTTGCAGTTCTACCCTTTGCCCTTGCTGAACAAAAGCGAGTTGGAGGACCAGGTTATATTGCCAGCGTGCGAAACTGGAAATTGCCATTCTTCGCTGTGGGTCTGGCTTTTTTCTTCGGCATGGCTTCTCAGCAGGTTGGCCTGATAGAGACCAGCGTTACCAATGCCGGGTTCCTGACAGCATTGTACGTTATTTTGGTGCCACTCATCATGGTAGGCGTTCTACGCGTGAAACAACCTTTCGTTGTCTGGCCAGCCACCGTCATGTCTCTCGCCGGGATTTACATGCTAAGCGGCGGCGACCTCTCAAGCCTGAACTGGGGCGATTTGCTTATTATTTTCAGCGCCTTGTTCTGGGCACTTCATGTGATATTAACCGGCCGCGTCGGACAAATGACACAGCTCCCCATATCCATGGCATGCACACAATTCTTTGTAACATCGCTGATTGCATTTGCGGCATTCATCGGAGTTGTAGCCTTTGAGTTGGGTGAAAGCCTTCCAACCGGAGAGCAACTGCTTGGCGCCCTACCAGAGATTTTATATGCGGGAACGATTGCGGGTGGACTTGGTTTCACGCTGCAGGCCATCGGGCAACGTTACACGACCGAGAGCGCGGCTGCGGTTCTGATTTCAACTGAGAGCCTGTTTGCAGCACTTTTGGGCGCCGTTTTCCTGGGCGAGCGACTTGCAACAATTGGCTATATAGGCTGTGCTTTGATTTTCGCTGCAATTTTGCTGGTGGAGCTGATCCCGAAAGGCGGAACCAAAAACATCGGTGGCGGTGGATCACAAAACGCGCCAGCCTAACCAAAAACGCCAGCTGGCAAGAGCTGGCGTTTGATCTGGGTACTAAGAAGGTTCTTACTTGGTGGGCAATTCGTAAGTAGAACCATCTGGTCTTTGGATATAGTAACCCTGATTTCCATGTCTGATGCGGTCACCCTGACCGGCATATGTATTACCGTGACCGCAGCCATGACCGGCAAGATAGTTGCCATAGCGATCTACGCAAACGCGATGTGATCTTTGCCTATAGGCACGCTGAACTCTTTTCTTTTTGTGTTTGCGGACTTTCTTTGTCTTGTAATAATCGTTTCCATACCGGTCATACTTTCTGTAGGAACCGTAATTGTCATACCGGTCGTAGCCATCATATGAATCTTCATAATCATCATAGATTGGCTCATCATAGTCGTAATCGTTGTAGCGATAATTCTGGACAGGCTGATGATATCCGTGACCGTAAGATTTTTCACGCTTCTTGCGTTTGTGGTAACCATAGGCAAGTGCACCACCCACAATGGCGCCAGCAATAATGGCAGCTCGTTTCTCCTTACTACCTGCTTCCGCATTTGTGGTGCCCACAATGCCAGCGACCGGCGCTGCAAGCGCTAAAATCAGCATTGGTTTAATAAACAGATTTGAAATTGAAACTGTCATAATCCCTATCCTTCAGCTCAAGTGCCGTTGTTCATTGGGAACAGAATAGAAAATGTAAGCTGAATTTTAGGTGAATGTATGATGTGGGAAACATTCAGAAAGGCTAATCCGGGGGCTATCCTATGAAAAAACGCCTGTTTGAAACAGAAAAGCACCCGCTTTCACGGATGCTTTCCTTTCAGGATCTAGTAATATTGTCCTGACGCCCCGAGCCGGATTTTTCCGGATTTGGCAACAAAGTTACCAAACATATACGTAATCGACGAAGAGATTACGTAACGTAAACATGGTAGTTGATTTGTCATCAAATTGTCAAGAAATTCCTAGCTCCAACGGTAAACTTATGTTTACTTCGCAGCAAAAAAGAAGGCGCCCGTGTAAATAACACGGACGCCCTGCAGAGTGGGTCAGCGGCGTACTGACCCGACCCCCCATCAGGTGTCTTAGTACTTGCGGTAATAAATTCGCTTACCACCATGTCTGTGGTGGAACTTGCGGTGATGGCGTGCAGATTTCTTGTAATATCTGTGGTTACCGTAACCATATCCGTAGTGCTTACGATGGACCCGCTTCTTCCCGTAATAGCGGTTATGACCATGATATTTGTTATGCTTATAGGCTTTGTAAGCGATTGCTCCACCGATGACAGCACCTGCGATTATTGCTGCACGTTTGGAACTGGCTTCTGCATGTGACACATTGACAGAGGCAAATGCAGGGATGGCCACAGCAAGCATCATAAGAGGTTTAAGCACATAGTCTTTGAACATTTTATTCATTTCTTCACTCCTAGTGAGAAGGTTGGTTTCTTCTGCTTAGAGTGTGATGGTTGTTAAAAGCAGTATCAAACCATTAACCATTCGTGGCTGAATGGAAGCTGAATAAGATGAATGAAAATGTTTCTTGCTAAACCAATGGGTCGCTGAGCATCTCTAAATGTAGTGGACCCCGTGGGTCCCAGGGGTGCGCTTCTGCCACAGCTTCATCAAGCTCCACGCCCAGCCCGGGTTCCTTGGAAGGAATGACGAAGCCATCCTCCCACTGGATCGGCTTTTTCAGGAGTTCACCGTGGAAGCCATCCCATTTCTTGATCGACTCAAGAACCAGAAAATTCGGACTACAGGCTGAAAGCTGAGCATTTGCTGCACCAACGATAGGCCCGCAATAGCAATGAGGAGCCAGATGAGCGTGATACGTCTCTGCCATCGATGCTGTCTTTTTTCCATCAAGCAATCCGCCGGAACGCCCAAGGTCCAATTGTAATATGGATGCCGCACCCGCCTGCAGGATCTGGGCAAATTCATATCGCGTGCAAAGCCGTTCTCCGGTTGCCACGGGAATTGACGTTTTACGCGCCACCTCGCCCATAACATTGGGCATATCGGGTGGAACGGGTTCTTCAAACCAGAGCGGATCATAAGGCTCTATTGCTTTTGCGAGCCTGACAGCACCGGATGGTGAGAATTGGCCATGCGTGCCAAACAAGATGTCTGCTCGCGTACCAACCGCTTCCCGAACTGCCGCACACATGCGGGCAGACAAATCTATATCGATCAGCCTGGGCATGTGCCCATCAAACGCCGTATACGGACCGGCCGGATCAAATTTGATCGCCGTGAAGCCTTCATTGACGGCTTTCAAAGCTGCCTGCGCGGCCAGTTCCGGATCGTTGTAGACGTTTTTCTCTTCCTCTCCCCGGTCAGACGGGTAAACGCTCTCGTCATCCGGTGGATAGAGATAGGTATAGGAACGCAGCCCCTCATGCACACGTCCACCCAACAATTCATAAACCGGCTTGCCAGCTTCCTTGCCAATAATATCCCAACAGGCCATTTCCAGTGCTGAGACACATCCCATCATGGTCACATCGGGCCTTTGAGAAAAGCCCGATGAATATGCCCTTCGCCAAAACGTTTCCACGTGATGAGGGTCTTCATTCTCCAGATACCGGGAAAATACGTCTTCAATACAATGCACCATCACGTCAGGCGAAAAGGTTGCAGCATAACACTCACCGTATCCGACCACGTTATTGTTTGTAGTCAGTTTGACGAAAATGAAATAGCGGCCACCGGTGTGTGGAGGTGGATTGCCAACCACAAATGTTTTCAGCTCTTTGATGTGCATTTTGGCCACCTCACCCAAATTTTGATTGCAACCACTTTGACGATAGACAAAACTCTGTCAAGCAATCAAAAACATGAAAGGCCATTCATGCCCCACTCTTCAATCAAAGCGCTGACATTTGATACAGGCGGAACCATTCTGGACTGGCACACGGGTTTCAAAACCGCTCTCACGGCAGCAGGTAAGAAGCACGGTATTGAACGCGACTGGACTGCAGTCACCAATGAATTGAGGAAGCATTCCTTAGGTGCAATGCTGAACCTTGGACAACATGAACCACCGGGCTATAATTTTGATGGCGCACATCGCTTCACGCTGGAGAAACTCTGCAAAGAACATGATCTGCCATTTACTGAAGAAGACCTGCTGGCAATTGCATATGACGCGGTTCACAATTTCACGTGCTGGCCTGACTTTCCTGCCGTGCTGCCCAAGCTCCGCGAAAAATACATGGTTTGCTCCTTCACAATTTTGAGTTATCGCATCATCATGGATACAGCACGCAAGAACGGCTTATCCTGGGATGCAGTGTTCTCCTGCGAAGGCATCGGCAAATACAAGCTGCTACCGGAATCTTATCAGACTGTAGCCCAACGCCTGCAACTTGATGTATCGCAATGCTGTATGGTTGCTTGTCATAACTTTGATCTCGATGCCGCAAAGGCAGTGGGCTTCAAAACGGCTTTTGTCCGCAGGCCTGATGAATGGGGGCCACCAGGACCTCCAGACCCCGAACCCAATCCAGCACACGACATCATTGTAGACAGCTTCCCCGAATTGGCAGAAGAACTCGGAGTATAGTCCGGTAATTCACCTGACCGGCAAAGTATCGTATTCGATACTCAGGTAAACTTTGCTTTATCGCAACCCAATTTACCTTGACCCAAAGTAATGTCCCTGATTCAATTTAAGCAATTGATTCGGGCGGACAATTTCAATGCTGAGTTGCAGGCTTGGTAAATCATTGGGGGGCATTTCAGTTTGTTTGGCAGTCGCAAGCGTGGCTTTGCCGGACCGTGTTCCATTTGGTGTGTCACCTTCTTATGCTCAAAACACAAGCTCCTGCTTTGGCCAACCGGTAACGTCCCTCAACTTCCAAAATCCCACTCAGCTAACCGGAGGAAGTGGTGTGGCACTTAACGCTCGCCATCGGTACTTCGATGTGGCTGGTGATGGCAATATCGATGCAATCATCGAAATCGTTGGTTTTGCCAATGGTGCATCTTTGAATGTGTTCGACAACGATGCAGCTGGACAGGGAATACAAGTCAACTTCCAGCCAGAGCTTAACGCCACACTCAATCAGGATAGTGGAGTGGATTTCAGAATTGATTTCGTAGCGAATGGGACCGCAAGTGATCCGGTATTTCTGGATATAGCCATTAACTCCATCGATGTGGACGGTAACGGCACACCACCGGGAGGTGATCTACGCGAATATGTGGAATACGAAACCACACTCAACACTTTCGTCTTGAACAACCCCACAGCGCTTTCCGTAAATGCTTCCGGCCCATCCGCTGGCAACCGGATCCGGTTCGAGTCCACTACCACACAGTTTGCACCTGGAATTGATCCGACCGCCTTACAGAACATTGTCGCCGGATTGTATACCAATGTCAGTGGGTTCGGGTTTCGTATTGGGGCATTACAGGCCGGCGCAACTGGAGGGGGTGCCAACACTAGGCTAACCTCACTCGGGTTCTCCTGCCCGGATCAACAGTTCCAGGATAATGGTGATGAAACACCCCAGAGCAATCCAGCCATTCAAGTGACGAAAGCAGCCGACCTCACGGTCAACGTTCCTGCCGGTCAGGATGTGGTCTACACCTATGAAGTCACCAATACCGGAGATGTGACACTGGACAACGTACAACTGAATGACATTCATGGCGGAACGGGCACCTTCCCCGACCCTGCTTCAGAAACGCTTATAACAGACACTGCACCTGTTGGAGATTCAGTAGATGCAACAGCTTCCGATGGTATCTGGGACCGTCTTGCTCCGGGAGACGTGATCCGCTTCACGTCGACCTATACGGTCACACAGCAAGATATTGATACCCTTCAATGACAGTGAATCTGGATAACTCATTCAGATTTATTACATATTTTTCAATACTTTGAAGATTGAAACTGAATCAAATCCTTATTCACAGGGGTAAACATATTCCGTTCCCAAGAGGTATGTTACAGGTAATGTAACCTGTGACTTACAGCCTAATCTCGAGGAAGGTTTCACATTTTCTCAAGGCATCACCCTTTTCACTTGCTTGCCCCTTCACAATTCTCAGGTGCCGCTATAAGCTACCTTAATTTGCCCATGACCAGTAATATTTTTGCCCGGCAATATTTGACAAACAGGTTACCGATTAGATGCAACAAAAAGTAACCAAGTACACTGAAAGTGAACAGGCACAAGTCGAAGAAAGACTTGAAGCAATCTTAAGCTCACCCGGTTTTGAAAACTCGGTGCAAATGTCAAATTTCCTCCGCTTCATCGTTGAAAAAACCCTCCAGGGAAAAACACAGGATCTGAAAGGCTACACGATCGGTGTGGATGCGCTGGGCCGGCCGGAGGATTTTGATCCGCAAACCGACCCTTCCGTTCGTGTAATGGCAGGCCGCTTGCGTCAGGCTTTGGACAATTTCAACCGGGATAGTCCAGGCCCAGTTTCCATCATTCTGGAAAAAGGCAACTACGTTCCTTCGTTCGGATTTCTTGGCTTATCTGAGGATGAGTTACAAGCCATGGAGGCGGAGGACATTGAGACAGCCAATTTGAAATCAGAACTGACCGGCATCGATATGTTTGAGGGAATTCCGGAGGATAAAGAAGAACTCTCCAGAATTGATGCGACCTATCGTGAGCCACAATCTGAAAGTAAGCCAGTCAAGCCTCCCATTGGGTTGAGGCCTTTGGCCCTTGCTGCTGCCACAATTGCCACTGTGTTTGTCAGTTGGCAGACCTATTCTTTCTTTTCCCAGCCGCAATGGAAAAGCTTGCCTGAACCCACGCAAACCGTTTTTGAGAAAGCGTCACTTCCCAGCATTTCTGTTAAACAGGAATTCGTAACAAATGATATTCCAGGCTGGGTGAAAGTCAGGAAAACCCGTTCCAACACAATGGTCGCTTTCTCCCGGTTCAACGAATTTCGGATCATTCGGGATTCAAATGATTCCGAAACAACTGCCAACAATGTTGCTACAGCCGATTACGATCTCCACATGCTTTATGAAAAGGAAGATTTGGGTGACGCACTGGAGATTTTCCTAACCTTGTCGAAAATGCCCCAGGGCGAAGTAATCTGGTCCGAGAAACTATCCTTAGATGAGCCGCAGGAAAGGAAAGTGGAACTCCGTAACACAGAGAAGATCAGGGCTGCCATAAGTGAGATTTTGTCGCCTTACGGTATCTTGTACGGTGACATTAAAAACCGGAAGGATGCTTCACCGCGCCTGGAATGCATCCGTGAAATTTATTCCTACTTTTCTGACGAAGACCTGCAGGCCTACACAAACGGGCTTGAATGCGGGCGTCAATCCATTGCTGCCGGAAACGCCTCTTCATCCATGTACGCCCTTGTCACATTCTTGCACGTTGAAGCTTACAGAAAACGGTTTGCCGGGGTTAGTGACAATCTTCTTCAGGATGCGTTTGATCTGGCAGGAGAAGCCATCCGACTGGACCCTCGAAATGCGCGCGCCTATCAGGCTCTGTTTGCGGTTCATAAAACAAGTGGTGAGATCGAGTCTGCACAGAAAGCTGCAGAAAAGGCGATAGAACTTAACCCCTTCGACCGGGATATCATCGGCGACTATGCGGCCTTCCTGATCGCCAATAATGAGATGATGACGGCCACCCCCTATCTGGAAGAAACCTTGGCCCTGACGCCGCACCCACCAGTCTGGCTCAATTTTTTCAACTTCATCCATGCAGATGTCACAGGCGATGATGCGCGGGCTAACAGAATTGCATCACGGCTTGATCATACTAAGGCGCCCATTTCTGCCATCGCGGTTATACTGAATCACGAACGGGAAAAATCATCTTCCCGACTCGTTTCAGCGATTTCTCATCTTGAAAAGCTGGAACCCAGTTTCCTCGAAGCTCCTGAAGACGGGCTTTTGCGTAGAGGGTTTGATGAAGAATTGGCAGAAAAGCTCGCGGCACGTTTTTTGATGGCTGTGCAATCTCAGGTAATTAGCTCTGTTTCCGAATAACATCCGAAAAAATATAGCTTATTTACCAACATCTTACGTAAATGTAACAGTTAGTTACTGTCGTTTACGTAAGAATTTTATATATTCCGCTCAATTCTGATCCTTGGGTCTTGCCCGCGCTACCCGACGTTAAGCGCGGTCTTGTTTGTGTCCGGACAGAAACACCTAACAAATTAAAAAGTTCTCAGTCGGCTTTGGCCGGCCGGGTAAATTTCTGCCGGATAATGAGCTGTTACTCTGGCAGAAGTGTTGATGATCGGGTGAGAACCGCCTGGAAATCATTGACCGGGTTGCGGTCCGTTCTGGGGCGAAGGGGCTGCACAGCGGCAGGAAGATCCTAACCACTTCCTGCCGCACTCCAGTTACTGATTTTCAGCGGTTCGATGGGATCATCAAAGGCCGCACCTCTGCAAAGAGGTTTGGTCATGCAGCAGAGGGTGTTCATAACCGCCTTCTGCTGCGCAGGGGCTAAAATGCAACGAGGCGCGATTGTGCACGAGACCGGGGATTTCTCGCACAAACCGCGCATCTCAGGCGCTTTCTAGGGGCAAATGTGGGAAGCGCCCTGGGGCGGAATGTCATGCACCATTCCGCCCATTTTTTTCTTTTCGATCACAATGTCATACACAATTACTTGAGCAATCTTGCTGCTGACATAACTAAATGATTAGTTGATCCCGCATTTCCCTAAAACATGGAGATTTTTATGTCCCTTATTTCCCACATTACTCGGCGTGGTTTTCTCGCTGGGACAACCGCAGCAGCCACAGCAGGTGTTGTAGCCCCCATTACACCAGCATTGGCCAAGGCAGATTTTAAAGGCGCAGGCGGTGGTATTTTTTCCCGCGTAAAACTCGGCGACTTCGAGGTCACCACACTTCTTGATGGAGCACGAGTTCTGGAATCACCACAAAATATTTTTGGCATGAACGTAGACGCAGAAACATTCGGCAAGGCATCAGCAGAAGCACTTATTCCAGCAGACAAGTTTCGTCTGAATTTCACACCGACAATCGTCAATACCGGCAACGAGCTGGTTCTGTTTGATACAGGCCTTGGTGGTGACAACGGTAATCTAATCGCAGCCATGGAAGCAGCCGGTTACACACCTGATCAGGTAGACATCGTGGTTATCACTCACTTCCACCCGGATCACATCGGCGGTCTGATGGCAGGCGACAAGCCGGCATTCCCGAACGCGCGTTATGTAATGGGAACCGCAGAGTACGACTTCTGGTCACCGAAACCGGCTGAAGATCGTATCGGTGGTCTGGTTATCAAAAACGTCAAGCCTCTAGCTGAAAAGATCACCTTTGCCAAAGGTGGAGACAGTGTTGTTTCAGGCATTACTGCCACCGAAGCATTCGGACATACACCGGGTCATATGATCTATCGCATTGAAAGCAATGGTCAGCAATTGATGATCCTGGCAGACATGACAAACCACTATGTCTGGTCGTTGGCTTATCCCGACTGGGAAGTGAAATTTGATCTTGATAAGGAAGCTGCTGCTAAGACACGCCGCAAAGTGTTGGGCATGCTGGCAACCGACAAGATCCCGTTCATCGGTTACCACATGCCATTCCCGTCTCTGGGTTATGTGGAATCCCGTGGTGATGGCTTCCACTATGTGCCAGCAAGTTACCAGCTGAGCTTGTAGGATTAAATAACAAAAAACCCGGCTACTTTTGTAGCCGGGCTATCAAATCCAAAACTGAAAGGGTTCTATGCGGCCTTTTCTGCAAATCCTGGCATATCGGCAGGATTTACCGGCACTTCATGAGCCAACACGTAATCAACCAGTTCCTGATACGACCAATCGATAATAGGATTTACCTGCAATTGCTTGCTGATAGCTTCCTGACCGATAAAGTCTGTATATTCTTTTGAGAAATCAGCACTGGAGATAACTGTATCATCTTTGCTCACCTCACCGACACTAAAATCAAGTCCGTAGGTTTCAACAGTTATCTTTCTTAGCGTGTCTGACCCCGCTTTGGCACTCACTGTATCCGCGACAAACTTGACCTTGATTTGGTTGCTAACCAGCGCATGAGCAAGGACCTGATCAGCTAGCGAAAATCTTGTCCTCAATACCATACCGTCAAATGTATTGGCGATCAGTTCCAGGCGATCTGCAAGATCAAAACGCTTTAGCCGTTGCACCAGATTCTTTGTTTTTGCATCAGGGTTTACAAAATTATGTTTCAGAACTTTTGTCATGATCAACTCCTTGGGCGAATTAAATCATGATATGGGATTTGCCCTCTGAAACCGAAGAAATGAAATACCCCGTCTCGTTCGAAACATTGGAAAAATGTTCCCTGCCCGGTCGATTGGATGGAGTTTTTCCCCTTGAGAGGGATTTAGCGTCTGAAACTACCTGCTTCCAAAAAACGGGCTGTCAGCTCCAGAACCTCTGAATTCTGAGGGAAAAACGTGTGTGACGCATTAACCAGACGGTGTTCTTTCATACCGTCCACTTTGGTGCTCTCAACCGACACCTTGCCGTCATCATCGCCTGGAATAATAGAGGATGATACGGGGTCGATGGTGAAAGTGCCTGCCAGAACACCCAGTTCGTAGTCCACTTCACCCATCAGGTCTTCAATTCCGGCATTTACGGTCGTGAGTTGTGAACCCGCTGGCCCGTAGAATTTATCGTAAAGAAAATTCCCCTTCAGGAAATCTGCCACTTCACTGCCACCATTTGGAGAGGCAAGCTGCACGACCCTTCCCAGATTATCAGGCCGGTATTTGTTCAGAACGGCGCGAATAACAATACCACCCATGGAGTATCCGACGAAGTGAACTGGCTGATCAGCCTTCATCGTATCAGCCAGATTATCGGCAACAATGGCTGCTAATTGCTCCAGATTATATTCGGTGGATGGGTAATCCATATTGATCACCGAATAACCCTTTTCCTCGAGAAACTTTTCCAGATCGTCCATATGCGATGAGGAACGCGCAATGCCATGCAGCAGAACAACCTGTTCATTGCGTTCCGCAGAAAACGCAGGAGCGTGCATACCTGCAGGCAAAACTAGCAATCCGAGCACGGTTCTTGATAGATATCTGGTCAATTTCTTCATGGCACTGATGATGGTAGCTCAATATTAATATTTCAATACGCTACAAAAGAAAAACGGCTCAATTTTGAGCCGTTAATCCCAGATTGAATTTTAAGTAATATCACCACATGGCAACTGGATTGATAATCATCTGCACGCTTCCGGTAATCCGCGCATGACCCAGCACAAACATGAATTCATTCACACCTTCAGCTGCCAGGCGTCCCGTATTCATCGTTTCAAGAATGAATATGCCGCGTTTTGCAAGCAGTTCCACATGCCCGTAAAAGACCCTGTCTCCCTTGGCTGGTGGCACCACTTCAAGACCCCAGGTGTCAGCACCCACAGCCATTGGATTAAGTGACGCAAGATAGGCACTTGCCGCATTGTCCAGGCCTGGTTCAATACTGACCCATTCCTTTGGTGCCGATTCAAGCTTTGCATCTGTCCAACCAGTGTGGATCAGAACCACATCGCCTTCATTGATGGTGACATTCTGGGCAGCCATGGCATCTTTCACATCAGCTTCCGTGATTGCCTGACCTCCTGCCATCGCCTCAACGCCCTTGTGTTTTGCCATATCAATCAGAACACCGCGGGAAATGAGTGGTGGAACTTTTTCCAGGCCCAGTTTCTTCAGGCCGGTGATGTGAACGATGTCCTTACCTCTATTACAATTGTAATACATGTTCTTCTCACCCAAATGGCCAAGACCATCAATTTGCGGGCCGATACCAAACCACAACTGAGCAATATCGTCGTTATAGGAAGCGGGCCAGCCGAAATCCTGCGTGGTATCGCGACCGTTATTTTGCCCCGGCGCCACCACTTGCAAACTCAATGAGCGTGGCGGGAAAGCAGGCATACCCGGATTAACAACGATGCCAAGGGGATGGGACTCACCCTTTTTCACCAGTTTGGTGGCAGCTAGTGTTCGTTCCGGTGACACATAATTGGCCGCACCAATTTCGTCATCCTTGCCCCATTTAGAATGGGTACACTCTTCTGCCTTTGCCGCGCCGATACTCAAACCAGATGAATTTACCGGGAAAAATGCAACTGCGGATGCTAAAGCCGTAAGGACGACTGACTTGAAAATTCTCATATTATCTCCTCCAAAGATCATCCCCCAACTAAATAGGAACGCATATCATTGGATTTAGCAAGTCCCCTCTCCACATCGGGCTTGACCTCCCCTATATTGAAAGCATGGCCAACGACAAAGAAATTGACAGCCGCGAAGACGGCAATGATGAAGCTTCCGGGTTTGGTGAAGCACCTCAGCAACCTTTAAGCGGGAAACCCCTTTCAGGTGGTGTTTCCGCCTGGGCAAAAGAAATTTCAGAAGAAGCCCAGAAGCCCGGCATGCCCGGAACCTCCAAGCGAACAGCAAAGCAATCAGCTAAGGAACGTGAGCGCTATGGTGGTGACGGTTCCATTGCTGCCAATGTGAAAGAGGGACGCAAGGCAAAGCCTTCCGCCAAAGGTGCAAAAGCAAAAGGAACTTACTCTGAAAAGCACGTTAACAAGGGTGCGATCATTGGCGCTTCCAGCGATCCCAAGGAACGGGCGGCAGCGGGATTGAACCCCATCGCAGGCCTGGAGATATCGCTCGAAGAAGCCGAAAAGCTGCAAAAAACCAAAATCAACAAGCCGTTTGGTTATGACGGTGAAGCACTCGAAGGTGTCACCGCTACCGTTGCATCACTTTCAAAGCTTATTGAAGGCGGTGATCCAAACCTGGTTGCAGAATGGGTTCCACACCGCCCCGAGCGGCCTGTAAAAGCCGAAGGCGGTATCGCCCTTAAAATGGTAACGGAATTCGAACCTTCCGGTGACCAGCCAACAGCAATTGCTGATCTGGTCGAGGGCCTAGGCACATTGGATGCCGAGGACGGTTCGGCTGAAAAAGTCGCACAACAACTCCAGGAACCAAGCGACACGCAGGTACTTCTCGGTGTTACAGGCTCGGGCAAGACCTTCACCATGGCCAAAGTGATCGAAGCGACACAGCGCCCCGCAATCGTACTTGCACCGAATAAAACGCTTGCTGCTCAGCTTTATGGGGAAATGAAATCCTTCTTCCCGGACAATGCAGTCGAATATTTTGTTTCCTATTACGACTACTACCAGCCGGAAGCCTATGTGCCACGCTCGGACACCTATATCGAGAAAGAATCGAGCGTAAACGAGCAAATTGACCGCATGCGTCACTCGGCAACCCGGGCACTACTGGAACGTGACGATGTGGTGATCGTCGCATCCGTCTCCTGCATTTACGGTATCGGTTCGGTTGAAACCTATACCGCCATGACCTTTGAAATGAAGATCGGCGATACGCTCGACCAACGCCAACTCCTGGCAGATCTGGTAGCCCAGCAATATAAACGTAACGATCAGGCATTCACCCGGGGCACCTTCCGGGTTCGTGGTGACACGATCGAGATTTTCCCGGCTCACCTGGAAGACAGCGCCTGGCGGATTTCTCTGTGGGGAGATGAGATCGAGGCAATCACTGAATTTGATCCCCTGACCGGTCAAAAAACCGGCGATCTGAAATCTGTCAAAATTTACGCCAACTCACACTATGTGACCCCTAGACCCACGCTTAATCAGGCCACAAAAGCCATCAAGGAAGAGTTGAAATGGCGGCTTGATGAACTCAACAAGATGGGCCGCCTGCTTGAGGCACAAAGGTTGGAACAGCGGACCCGCTTTGATTTGGAGATGCTGGAAGCAACCGGCTCCTGTGCGGGTATCGAGAACTATTCCCGGTATTTGACTGGTCGTAAACCGGGTGAACCACCGCCAACCCTGTTTGAATATATCCCGGACAACGCGATTGTCTTCGTTGATGAAAGCCATGTGACAATTCCTCAGATCGGTGGCATGTATCGCGGTGACTTCCGTCGTAAGGCAACGCTTGCGGAATACGGATTCCGACTGCCATCCTGTATGGATAACCGGCCTCTTCGTTTCGAAGAATGGGATCGCATGCGGCCTCAAACGGTCTGTGTTTCCGCCACACCCGGCGGCTGGGAGATGGAACAGTCCGGTGGCGTCTTTGCCGAACAGGTCATTCGCCCCACCGGATTGATTGATCCACCCGTTGATGTGCGCCCTGCCCGAACTCAGGTTGATGATGTGCTCGGCGAAATCATGGACACCGCCAAGGCAGGATATCGCACGCTTGTAACCGTTCTGACCAAACGCATGGCGGAAGATCTGACTGAATATCTGCATGAAAACGGGGTAAGAGTTCGTTACATGCACTCGGACATCGATACGCTTGAACGCATTGAAATCATTCGCGATTTGCGTCTTGGCGCTTTTGATTGCCTCGTTGGCATCAACCTGTTGCGCGAAGGTCTGGATATTCCGGAATGTGCGCTCGTTGCTATTCTCGACGCGGACAAGGAAGGGTTCCTTCGCTCCGAAACTTCACTGGTTCAGACCATCGGTCGCGCTGCGCGGAACGTGGATGGACGCGTGATCCTCTATGCTGACACCGTGACCGGGTCCATGGAACGCGCCATGGCTGAGACCACAAGACGCCGCGAGAAACAGGAAGCCTGGAACGCCGAAAACGGCATCACACCGGAATCGGTCAAGAAAAACATCGGCGACATATTGGATTCTGTTTACGAACAGGATCATGTGCGTGTGGATACCGGCATCGCGGAAGAGGGCGAACTGGTCGGAGCTAACATGGCTGCACATCTGGAAGGTCTTGAGAAACAGATGATGGATGCCGCAGCCGATCTGGACTTTGAAGAAGCCGCTCGCCTGCGTGATGAAATCAAACGCCTGCAGGAAGTGGAGCTGGCGGTTGCGGATGATCCCCTGTCGCGAGATGCGGGTGTTGAGAACACTCAACGCAAACGCCGGATTGAGGCAAAGGCAGGAAAGAGCTTCCCCGACAAGGGCCAACCCAAGTCGAAGAAATCTGATAGTGGGTTCCGCAAAAATTCGCTGGATGAAATGACTGTGGGCAGGACCGAGAAGCCTGTCGTACCGGATGGATGGGAAGCACCTCGCAAAAGCTATGGTGAAGAAATGCGCCGCGACCGGGGAACAAACTCAGCCTATGGCACACCGCTTGGTGGTGACGAAGCCGATTTACCACCGGAGCAACCCAGTAGCAGCCCTTCACAGAAGAACAGTGACAATCGCCGCGGCCGACCCAAGAAAACCGGCAGGCCCGGAAGATAGATCATGACGCCTGAGGACGAGCTCACCACTGAGCAGCTAAAGCAATTGGTCCGTGAAAAAGACGAACGTATCGCCGAGCTGGAAAATGAAGTGGCGGTCTTGAAACAGAAGCGATGGGTTGTGGATGGTTGCGGCGACGACACTTGGGATCTGTAGCAGGTCCCCGTTTTTGCGAAATCATCGGGGTAGCAGACTGGCCCAATGATCCTTGGCCAATTCAGAGGCCAGATGATCAAAGGTGAGGCGGATGCGCCTGCTCGTTTGAATTTCCCGATGCGTGACCAACCAGGTCTCCATGTTGAAGGTGGGAAGATCTGGATGAATGCGTCTCAATCCAAGCCGCCCTTCAGCCACAACGACTGGCAAAAATGCAATACCTGCACCGTCTCTGACAAGCTCGTAAATAGTGCTGCCATTAGATGTGGTAATACCGAAATTATCAGCCGTAACCGGAATACCCATGGCGGAGATCTGCGGAACCAAACGCTCTTGATGTTGATATCCGATAAAGTTGGCCCGCGCGAAATCCCGTAAAGACCCAACCGGTCCGAGTTCATCCAAATATGTTTTTGAAGCGAAAAGACCTATTTCAATGTCAGCAAGTCTTTTGGCAATCAGGTCCGGTTGCTCAGGCCGCATATGGCGAATGGCGATATCCGCATCACGGCGAGTGAGATCACTGATCTCGTTGGATGGGACGAGCTCTATGCTGATGCCGGGATGCTGCTTCCTTAAAGACTTGAGACAAGGCGGCAAGGCATAAGCTGCCATGGCATCGCTTGACGTAATCCGCACCACACCTTCGACTGCCTGACTTTGACCTGTAGCGACGCGGGAAATTTGAGCCGCACACTCGGCCATGCCACGTACATGGGTCAGCAGCTCAGTACCGGAATCGGTCAGTTGCATCACGCGAGTGCCACGCTCAAACAAGGTGAGCTCAAGCGCTTCCTCAAGAAGCGATATCTGCCGGCTTAACGTGGGTTGCGTCTGCCCCAGAGCCCTGGCTGCAGCTGAAAGTGAGCCATGTTCAACCGTCGCGAGAAAGGCACGGATATGGTTCCAGTCAAATGAGATAGCGTTCCAGTTCATGCTTTTTTGTATAGTAGATATAAGAATTTCGTCAATTCCATTTAAAAATCGAATAGTTCAAAACGCCTCTCAATGAACGCTCTGCGGAGCCTTCTATCTCCAATGCGATTGAGAAACCGAAACCAAAACGGCTCGATTGAATTGGAATTAGCAATTAATTTCATAAACTTAACTCAGGAAACACAAATCATGATCCCTTCAATCACTTCACCCAAATTCGGGCAAACCATCTCATTGCTCTGGCTTTTTGCCATTCTCAATATCCTTTTCCGTGATATCCATGAACTCACCACAGCAAGCGCTGTTAACGAAATCCTGTCGGGCTATGTGAACGGCAATCCCATATCAGAAGGCGTATTGCTGGTGGGCGCATTTGCGGTGGAATTGCTGTTGCTCGCGTTCCTCTTGTCAAGCCTGCTCCCTGCCCGTGCTGCCAAAGCCATGAACCTGTTTCTGGCTCCTCTTGCGATTGTCGGAACGGTTTTTGGAGCGCCGAGCGATCCGGATGATTATTTCTTCGCTACCGTGACCGTCATCGTCTTTGCATCAATCTTCGTGCTTTGTTGGAATTGGAAACCGGGTACAAAATCAGCAGAAATGATCGGTGAGGAATATGCTGTCTAATCTTGTCCGGAAACTTCGAGCCAAACATGTCTTCCAACTTCTGATCTATGGTTCTTTGCTGATGGTTACAGATTTTGCGCAGGCACAACCAGCGGTGAAACATTCAGATGTTCGACAAAAAATCGAAGAAGCTTTTGAATGGAAAGGACAGGTCTCAGCAGTTGAGAGAAACAATATCTCAGCATCCTGCAAACCGCTTATCACCTTATTCGGTCCGGTTGCTGGTGAAATTGTCCGGTATGATTTCGTCATCAAAGATGAAAGAACGAAAACACTCACGCCTATGATTGCTTGTATCCTCTTTCACGAAAAGGGATCTCGAAGCTTTGAGTATTATCCTGCAAGCGTATTGGAAGATATCGATCAACAAAGTTGATCTCCGCATTAAAACACAGATTCAGGCGCCAGCCAGTGCCTGTTTCAAATGATCGATGAATAACCGCAGCGGCATCATGTTTCGGTATTCCCGCGGAAAATAGATGAAGATGCCCGGCGTTTTGGGAAGGTGATCGCCTAACACATTCACCAGTTCCCCACTCGCCAACTCCGGAGCGCAATAATCCTTGAAAGTGTAAACAAGCCCGATGCCTCGCTTAGCCACATCAATCGAAGCGGGCAAAGTGTTTACGGTTAGACCACCACCCACTTCCACTTCAAATTGCCCCTCATCCGATTGAAAATTCCAGGGAGCAATACGCCCAGACGAATGAAACCGGTAACGGACGCAATTGTGGTTCAGCAGCTCTTCCGGTTTCTCCGGCTTGCCATGCGATGACAGATAACCGGGGCTTGCTATCACCGCAAGGTCGAGCGGTGGGGTCAAACGGACCGCAACCATATCCTGTGAAATCCGGTCACCTAAGCGAAAACCGGCATGCATACCCTCCTCCAGTATGTCTGTGAGTGCATCGGTGATTGAAAGTTCTAGCTCGATCTCCGGATATTGTTCGGTGAACGAGGGCAACATGTCTCTGATAAACAAATCAAACACATGATCAGCCATTGCCAGCTTCAAATTTCCCCTGGCAGCATGACCGGCCGTCCGTGCGGTTTCCACAGCTTCTGCAAGTTGATCAAAGGCAGGACCTGATCCGCGTAACAGAGCCCTGCCCGCTTCGGTCAGACTGAGTGAGCGCGTGGTCCTGATAAAGAGTGCGGTCCCCAACTGCCCTTCAAGAGACTTCAACTGATGACTTACAGTCGATGGTTTGATGCCAAGCGCATCTGCGGCACCACGGAGGCTCCCCTGTCTGGAGATTGCTGTAAACACTTCGAGCGTAGCAAGAGGTAGCCGCATTAAACCCTCACAGAATAATTCCTGATTCTTCGATATAATACATGAATAAGATGAAAAGATAGGTAATTATCTTAAATTATCACACAGCGTATATTCCTCGCAAAGAAAAACTAATGAAGCAGAGGATACGACCATGACATTCATTAACCTGCAAAATACACCGGAAATCGAAGGCGTAACATCAAGAAGCGTCGAGTTTGAGAGCAACGGCAATTTGTTGAAAGGCATGCTGTTCCTGCCCGCAAATTCTGACAAACCATTACCCGCCGTCATCGTCACCGGGGCCTGGACAACCGTGAAGGAACAAATGCCAGGCACCTATGCCCGTGAGCTGGCAGCGAGAGGGTTTGTGAGCCTCGCTTTTGATTTCACCGGATGGGGTGAAAGCGAAGGGTCGCCTCGATATGTGGAAGATCCAGTGGTAAAAACAACCGATATTCATGCAGCCGCTGATTGTCTAGCCACATTGGATGAAGTGGATACCGGAGTTATCTCTGGCCTCGGCGTCTGTGCTTCTTCAGGCTATATGGCCTCTGCAGTGGCGGACAGTGACAAGCTCACAAAACTGGCTCTCGTTGCACCTTGGCTGCACGATCCGAAGATGGCGGAAGGCATTTATGGTGGCACAGAAACAGTTGCCGGTCTTATTGCAGCAAGCGAAGCGGAAGGCTCAGAAGAAACAGTGCTTTTGGGTGCAAGTGATACAGACGAAAACTCAGTTATGTATCAGGCACCTTATTACACCGAAGAAGAACGTGGCCTGATCCCGGCCTATGACAACAAGTTCTCCGTTGCCAGTTGGAAGCCGTGGCTGACCTATGATGCTCAACTGTCAGCCGATCGATTGTCAAAGCCGGTTTTGATGGTGGGTTCACCTTCCATCGCTTTACCTGCCGGAGCCCAAGCCTATGAAACGCGTACACGGGCACCGCTTGAAAAGGTCTGGCTTGGAGAAGATGTGAGCCAATTCGACTTTTACGATCGCGCGGATGTGGTCAAGGCCGCATCTGACGCGGTGGCAGACTTCATAAGGAGCGCCTGATCATGACCAGAACCCTGATTTCACTCATAACCCTACTGATTATCACAACTGCAAACGCGCAGGAGAAAACCATGCAAAATCTCACTTCCGATGAAGCCGCCATCGCCAGCATCGTTGAAAGCGTAGCAGTATTTGCCGACCGAGGAGAGTTCGATGCCCTTTCCCGTCTGTATGCTGATGAGTTCACGCTCGATTACTCTTCACTCAACGGACAGGAAGCGACCACCAAGGAACCGCTTCAGCTGATGCAGGAATGGGCGGCTGTTTTACCCGGTTTTGATCGCACACGGCATGCCATTTCAGATGTTGAAGTGGATGTTTCTGGCAAAACTGCAACGGCACGCGCAAACGTCACAGCATCTCACTGGATCGCCGACCTGTTCTGGCAGGTGGAGGGACATTACGCTTACAACTTCATCGAAACCAACGATCAATGGAAGATTACTTCCATGACCTTCAACTTGGAAAATGAAACAGGCACCAGAGATGTGTTTGCTCCGGCTATTGAAGCAGCTCAGTCTAAAGCTCTGCCTGGAAACAAAGTAACAATAGCACAGCAAAACAAGGAACGGGTCCGCACTTTCTTTAGCGTTTTAGAGAGCGAAGACATTCCGGCTTTCGTTGAACTGTTTGCGGAAAACGGATCACAGGTTAATCCCTATAACGCAGGTATTTTCCCGAAAGGTGCGAAGGGGAAGGAAGAACTGCTAGCATACTGGACACCGGTTCCCACACGCTTTGACGGTATGCAGTTCATGATCGAGGAAATTCTGGCAACGGAAGATCCGAACATCGTCTTTGTTCGCTATCGCGGTGAAATTAAACTCAAGGACAATGCGGGCACTTATGCAAACAACTACTACTCCACCTTCCGTTTCAATAAAGAAGGTAAGATCACTGAATATGTTGAGATTTTCGACCCCGTAGTCGCTGCCCGAGGCTTCGGACTGTTGGATCAGCTGAAGTAATCGACTAGCGTCGTCTGCATCAAATGAATGACAACCATCAGGTCCAACTGGTTATTTGAGCAGACGGCGTGTTGCCTTCGCCAATCGGCGAACCGCCTCATTCAGATTGTCCTCATTGTTCAGTGTGAAGTTGGTCCGTATGCCCTGATTGTATTTTCCATGCGCGTCAAAAACGCTGCTGGGTGAAATACAGACCTTCTCTTCAATGGCAATTTTGAACAGCCGATCAGTGTTTATGCGAGGGTCTCGTGCTTTTGCCCAGACAAACATCCCCCCTTCCGGTATTTCCCACTCAAACCATTCTGAAAGATGCTCTTCCATCGCTGCACAAAGTGCATCTCTGCGGCTTTTGTAGAGTTTGACGACTTTTGGTTGGTTTTCTTCGATAATACCAGACTTCAGCACTTCCAGCGCAATCCGTTGTGTGATCCCGCTGGTACACATGTCTGAACCCTGTTTGGCAAGCGTCAGAGCCTCAATCATCTCTGGAGCAGCAATTGCCCAACCAATACGCAATCCCGGTGAAGCAAGCTTGGACATGGTTCCAAGGTAAACAATCTGTCCGTCATATGGTACAGCCATTTGCGAGCGGGAAGAAATGTCCAGCGCGCTCGGTGGCAATGGTCCCTCATAATTCAATGAACCATATGGATCATCCTCCACAAGCCAGGCACCCGTCTCAGTGGAAGCCTCCACCAACTGTTTGCGGATATCTTCGCCAATCAACTTGCCGGTTGGGTTGGAGAAATTGGGAACCGAGTAGGCAAATTTTGCCCCTGCCATATCTTCGAACGGATCAAAATCACCGGTTTGCAAATCCATGTTACGGAGCTTTGGCTGTCTCGGACGCCATGCATCCAGCGCACCCAGATAGGTAGGAAATTGAACAGCGACCGGATCACCTTCATCCAACAGCACCTTGCCGATCAAATCCAGACCCTGCATGCCGCTGGTGGTAATCAGAACATTCTTAGCCGACAATTTAAGCGTATCACTGGAAAATCGCTCGGCAATATAGCTTCGCAGATCCGGAAGTCCTTCAATCGGCCCGTAACCGAGCGTTTCAGCCGGGTGATCTGTGATTACCTGTTGCGCGATGGCTGATATCTGTTCGGATGGATAAACGGATGCCTCCGGCAATCCACCGGCAATATTGATGAGCCCAGGAATTTGTCCCGCTGCCAGAAATGCGCGTGTAACTTCATTCGTCTGTGACAACCAACCGGAAAATGCAGCTTTTCCCTGTTCAGTAGTCATGTCCGGAAATGGGACGGTGGCCAATTTCGTTTCCTCCAACTGGGATATCTTAATGGGTATGGCGAATATAACAGGTAAGTGTTTCGTGAATCTTGCTCAAGTAGCTTCCGTTGAAAAAGTGATAGGCTTTAAACGATCGCGATGATTAATCCGCCTGTATCCAGTCCTCGTAAGCCTTCCAGTCAACCGACCATACGGGAACAGCCAGGTAGATGGGCTTATTGCCATTAACTGATCCACCCACACTGATAGCCACCAGTTCAGTCTTGTCACCTTCGCTTAAAATCATGGGGGCACCTGAATCCCCTTCCATTATTGGACAGCTATGCAGTATTACCGGGACATGCGGCCTTTCCAACTTCATTTCACAATTGCTTTGGGAAGAAAGAACATGAGCACGGATTTTTGGGTAACTCAACAAAGTGACGTTTGGCAAAGCATCTGTCTTTTTAGAAAACCTTTCCGTGCTTACAAATCCGGTTTTATCTCCGATGGATCTCTCCAGTTCCAGGATAGCCCAGTCACCGAAAGAAGTTCGTTCACCGAAAAGCCTCAGCTTACGGTAATCATCCGAAACAAGATATCGGCTTACCAGCGATCCAGCGATCGATTCTCCCCTGTCATAGCCAGATTCAAAATACAAATCGGATGCATCGAAAAATTGCCTCAAACGCTGATTGAAAACACATCGACCGGCGGTCAGCACATGCCGGTCAGAGATCATCGTTCCGGTGCAATGCCCCTTGTAACGAGAATCCCTGTAATTGACCCGGCCCATAGCCGTCTTTGGATGGGTGGAAGAGCTTTCCAGCTTGCGTGCCTTTATGGCGTCGCAACCCTCCTGCAGGTTTTGGCCGTACCCGCAAAAAGCATTCCACTTTGCTGAATACAAATCATCAACCGCAAAGGCTCTTGCAGGCAAAAGAGAGAAGAGCCCGGCCAGCAGCACAGTGCACAAGAAATGGCTAACACAAACCCGCATGAAATCGTTACCTGTTCTTAAGTGACGCATTTACTTTATACTCCCCACACACAAATCGGATTGATCCACGTCATATCCGTTCAATCAGTCTTCAACTTCACAAGTACATTGAACAAATTCAATAATGATTGGGAGATCAAAAAATGGCAAATCAATTGAATTATTGTGTTTCTTATCAATTGAATCAGCTTGAGCAAATTTCCCTGTATCGCATTGAATAACAAACAAGAATGCGGGTTTGTGCATGCACTTATTCCAACTAGGTATCATTTCGCGGAATGCGCAAAGTTTGGCCAACAAATATGAGATTGGCGTCGCTGATGATATTCTGATTGGCCTGCAGGATCGGTTGAAAATCGCCATTGCCATACTCGTTCTGAGCAATTTTCGTGAGCGTATCACCGGGATGTACCGTGTAGTTTCGATACCCTGTATAACCAGGCAAAATTTTGGGGCCGAATAAAACTGGTACAGTCACGGCTGGCCCATTCTCATTCCCCGTATCGTCTGCCAATCGTACAAATAAACGGTTCAATTGAAATGAATTTGTGTCGGGAATATTGATACTACCTTGAAACTGCCGAAGAGCCAGCGAGCCCACATTGGTGAAAGACGAAAATTCGTCATGTCCGTCACTTACATTAATTGTCAGCGTGCCCTCAAATGCCACAGCAATACCGGCAATTAAAATTTCATTTCCAACCAAATCAAAGGGTTGAGGCTGTTGAATAATAATATTTTCTGTAGTCATGGGTTCTTCCTCTCAATAGAAGCACCCCCCACAGATTTATCTTACCTGATTTGCACGGAGATTTCACTTGATGAAATGTTTCAATGATCAACTACAACTAACCGTGCATTTAGATGAACGCGAAGACATGCTATCTGTCGCCAAACCGTGTCACCGGAAACAGACGAACAATTCTCAATGTACAAATTCAGTTGCGTTGTATCATTCCTATTCATTCTCCTAACCGGACAGGCTTATGCCGAAACCTGCCCGGATTTTTACCGATTTGTCGATTTCGGTCTCGAGGGTAATGATGGAGTAATCTATCGCGGTGGAACCACCCTGCGCGCTGAAAGTTTCGAGGGTGAGCCACTACTGATAACCGCCCAAACAAGATGCATTTCAGTTCCTGAAGAGGCAAAAGATGGACATGGAAACCCGATTCCCGTTGTTAAAAGCATCAACTATCTACCTGAAATAGCAGGATTAGGTTTAAATGAATTTCGTGTCTCCGCTGTTGATGATACCGAGCTTTCTGCAAATGAGAATGCAAGCAGGCACTTATCAATATTGGAGCAGCCGGACACCACATCAACGCGTGGTTCCAGTTTTCTCTGTGCCAGTTCAAGAACACAAGGGACGTTCAGTTGCCAACTGGTTTCACCCTATCCCGGAAACATCCCTTTGGTCATTTACTGTCATGAAACGCAATGTGAAATGCCTGTACTGGCAGTGAACCAACAATTGCAGGTCAGCACCAGTTGGACAGTTCCGATCGAGTTTTCGGATGACCCGGCATCAGCGGGCACAATGATCCAGAAAAAGGTTCAGCAAATTCATGATTTTCTGAAACCGTTATCGTCAGCCCTTTAGAGCATCCGATTAGCATAATCATTTGCTCAATTATCGTTGTTATTTTGCCGTCTTCGATTGCTCAAAAAATTTACGGGCACGTTCAGTCCACCCCTGCGGCAAGCCATGCCCCCCGTCATGAAGATACACTCGCACCGGCGCACCTTCACAAGATGCCTGCCAGAGACGATTGTTAAATGCTTCACCAATTTCTATTTCATCTGGGTTTGAGCGACAGCCTTTCACCTGACGCGCCTTTTCCAGGGTCTCCCAGACACTGCCCTGGTGCCAGTCCCTGATCTGACGTCCCTCCAATGGCACCTGTTTGTCTGCAAACCCGTGCACATGCATGACAGGAAGCGCCTTTAACCCGGCGCAGTCTGTCGAGTTAGGTCGGCGCAAAGCCCCGGCAACACTCACCATACCTGCAAGCCGATCACCCTCCTCACACGCCAATAACCATGCCATGGAACCACCAGCAGAAAAGCCGCCTGCGAAAACCTTTTCCAGATCAAAGTTTGCACGCTTCCCAGCAGCTTTAAGAACTTCAAATGTAAATTTCACATCGTCACGTGGTGCCCCATCACGGGCGGGATAGGCACGAGCTCCATCTCTGGGTCGCTTGATGCCATTGGGTGCCAGCAGTGCGTATCCCTGTTCGAGAAAATCTTTCTGCAATCCGGCACTGCGGTGAATGGAGGCACCATTGCCGCGAAACCCGTGATACCAGATCAAAACCGGATAAGGACCCTCTCCCTCCGGCAATTTCAGGTGATAACTGCCACCCCCTATTTCACAAGGGGTTTCAGGCCCACATTCCTGTGCAATTGCGGGCAGCCAGGCACCCATCAAAACAAAAACCAATGCTAATCGAAACACCCATATCCCCTTTTTTGATTTCAAATGTCACACTACAGACCGAACATAACAATGTCGCATCACAATGGATTGACACAATAGCGTACTGCAAAACCTATCTGTCTCTCATTGACCGTGTCAGCCATTTAGGAGATTGTCAGACAAGATAAATAATGTCCTGAAGGAGGCCCGTTTTGCGTCGTGATGAATTGACTGAGCGTTTCCGCGATCTTCATATCCCAGGCAATCCATTGGTGATGCTAAATCCTTGGGATATTGGATCAGCGAAAGTCATGGAACAATTGGGTGCAAAAGCTCTCGCGACCACTTCGTCCGGTTATGGCTTTACACAAGGGCTGGCCGATGGTGGCCAGATAACCCGCGAGATGGCATTGCAGCATGCCGCCGAAATCTGTACCGCAGTGGAACTTCCGGTAAATGGTGACTTCGAAAATGGTTTCGGTGACAGTCCTGATACCGTTGCCGAAACCGTACGTCTGGCTGCAGATGCTGGTTTGGCGGGGGTTTCGATCGAGGATACTGTTGTCCCGGATACGAGCGCCTACCCGTTTGATGTGGCAGTTGCCCGTATAGAAGCAGCTGTTTCTGCTGCACGTATATCCGGAATTGTGTTAACCGCTCGCGCTGATGGCTGGCTGCAAAAAAGCTATGATCAAAAAGAAGCGCTCCGCCGATGTGAAGCATTTGCGGAAGCCGGCGCTGACGTGATCTATGCACCCGCTGTAGACACAGAAACCACGCGGTCGCTGGCCAAAACAGGAACTCCGGTTAACCTGCTAGCCGCTGGTAAAATGCGTGATCTCACCAGTGCAGAAATCGGGGAACTCGGTGTCGCCCGCATTTCTATCGGTGGAGGACTTGCGCGGGTAACACATCAGCTTATCCTTGATGCCGCCCGGGCCATGCTGGATCAGGGAGACTTCACCATCCTGAAAGGTGCAGCAAGCGTTGCTGAAGTGGAAGCATTGCTCTCCAAGTAATTGCTTAGGAAATCCGGAAAACAGTCATCGTTGTGAAACGGTCTTCAGGCCAAGCAGGATAGCCGCGCCAATCATGAAACTCCCACCCAGGCGTTCAATCCAAACCTTGGCTTTGCCTTTGAAGCGGGAGGCAATCCAGCTGGCACTGAAGCCATAAACGGAAAGAAAGAAGCCATCGATAGCGATATAAGTCGCTGACAAAATAAGCAATTGCGGCCAAAAGGGATTTTCCGCTGTTATGAACTGAGGAAAAAGCGCGGCAAAGAACACCACCGCCTTCGGGTTCGCAGCTGAGGTGAAAAACCCCTGCATCCATAGATTGCGCAAGGACACGGTTTTCTTTCTTTCACCCAATGCCGGGTCATCCGGTTTAGCCCGTAGGATCATTCGGACACCAAGCCAGAGAAGATAGGCAACTCCCGCCCATTTAATGATTGAAAGGGCTGCTCCTGACGCCGCAATAAGGGCCGCCAAACCAAGTCCTGCTGCCAGCATCTGAAGCGCATTGGCTGTAAGATCACCTGCGGCAGTGGAAAGTGCTCGCCGAAATCCATGTGTGCCACTGTTGGAAAGCATCAAGAGCTGGCTTGGACCCGGCGTACTCATAAATGCGAGCACCGTTGCCACATATAAAATCCACACTTCGAACGTCATGACTTCATCTCCTGTTGCGTTGAAAGCCTAACAACCGAATAGACAGAATGCCAAGCGATATTATTCAGGCAATTCCCCGAAAGCTAAGATCGCTAAATGAGCTTTCACACATTCTGCGACTATGCCTATATTAAGATCCGCTGAATAGGAATCTGCCAACTATGACGAACACTGATCCAGAAACCATCGCAGTTTATGACACAAGGGCCGAGGACTATGCGAATGCATTTACCGACATCTATATGGAACCGGGCCTGGCAGGTTTCATAGATCGTTTGCCAAAAGGTGCGCGGATCCTTGATCTGGGATGCGGTCCCGGCGCCCATGCAGCAGTCATGCATCAACACGGTTTTGATGTGGTCGCCACAGATGCTTCAGCCGCCATGGTAGAAATGGCACGTAAGCACGAAGGCATCGAAGTGCGCCACGCGACATTTGATGATTTGGCCGAACAAAACGAGTTTGATGGCATCTGGGCCCATTTTAGCTTACTGCATGCTCCGCGTGATCAATTCCCATACCACCTGTCCCGCATTGCCCGAGCACTGAAACCCGGCGGCTTTTTTCAGATCGGTTTAAAAACTGGTGAAGGTGAAAAACGCGACCATCTCGGACGCTTCTATACATTTTACACCGCAGAACAGTTGCGCGAACATCTGCGAAAAGCACAGTTTTCAATTATCTCGGAAATGACTGGCGAAGATGTAGGCCTTGCAGGAACACTTGATCCGTGGATTGAAATCCTCGCCAGACTGAAAACAAACACAAGCCACGCGCAATGAAAATAGTAACAATTGTTATCTGGGCAAACTGTGGGGCGAAACAGGTTGTGTCCACGCTATGAGTTTCAATGAATAAGAAATTTGGCAACTCGTTGTGTTCATTGAATTTTACGATTTTTATTGTATACTTTATTTGACGCCATCACGTCATGAATGGGTTCAGATTGATTTTGGGCTGAAAATTATTTCATGGAGAAAGATATGCATTTGATATCTTACATTTCAGACTCGGCGTTATGTCACGGGAAAACGCGCTCCGAAGTGAACAATATTGTCAAAACGTCGCAAAAAAATAACGCGGACAAGGGAATAACCGGCGTCTTATTCTTCGCCAACAATCATTTTTTTCAGACAATAGAGGGCGAAAAAGATGAGCTGTTTAATCTTTATGAGACCATAAAACAGGACAACCGCCATCTCCAGGTCAGGACATTGATCGATCAACCGATTCGCGAACGTGCTTTTGGAAACTGGTCTTTGGACGGCTTTTTCGTGGACAATCCCGAATTGATCAACCCACATACAATTACAATGCTGCAGTCAATTTACGTCCATAACTTTGGCGTGGACGCTTCAGGATTGATCGAGTTTGTAAAGAAGATGATCGATGAGATGGACACGTTCAAAATTCTCAAAGAACCGCACCAGTACCAATAACCCGGTTTCTCATAAAACCAACAACCGATCAAAGACCGGCTTTTGTCATACGCTAAACCGGATGTTATAGTCTGAAGACACGGGAGATAATATGCGCAAACTGATTTTCGCACTCGCAGTTTTGGCCATCACCGGCACAGCTAGCGCTGAAGAACGCAATACAGTGGAAGATGACCTTGGTATTCTCAATCCCCAGGACACAGGTCGCGAGATGCTCACCCGGAAAATCGAAATGGGAGTCATCGATTCCGTCACTTGCTCACTGGGCATCAACGTCACCAAGAACGATGATCATGTGCTCGCAAGAAAACTCACCAAACGGTGCGCAGAAGCTGGCTACACCAAGGCCATGACTTGGATGAGTCAGCTGGAAAACAACGGCTTTGGTGGAGATTATAACCCGGACGCATCTGCTGATTGGGATCGTCGCGCAGCAGAAGCAGGTGACACGGTCGGCCTGTTCAATCATGGGCTAAATCTGATGCGCGGTCATGGCACCACAAAGAATGATGCTTTGGGCAGATCCTTCGTTGACCAAGCAGCCAGACAGGGCCTTGCAATTGCAAAGCGACTGCAGGGTGCTGGCTATGACCTCGACGAAGTGACACCGGATGCTGACAACTGGAAATATGCTCCACTCTATTGATCAACCCATCTGACATGTAATCTTAAAGTCACAACGAATTCTTGGCATTAGCTTGTAATGACCATAGTCGTAAGCTAGCCTGCCGGTCGATTTATTGTTTTCCACGCTTCACCGGAAAGAGGTGAAAGGAACCACGATGTATCGCTTCGACGAATTCGAATTGGATACCGAGCGCTTTGAACTTCGCCAAAACGGACAGCAGGTTCCGGTTGAACCACGAGTTTTCGATTTTCTAAATCTGCTGATTGAAAATCATGAGCGCGTTATAGATCGCGATGAGATCATTGAAAAACTATGGGATGGCCGGTTCGTCAGCGAGGCTGCTATCTCAACTTGCGTAAAAAATGCCCGTCGTGCGCTTGGTGATGATGGCAAAGCGCAAACACTGATAAAGACAGTTCATGGAAAAGGGTTTCGGTTTACAGGAACGCTGACCGGAAACCAGACACCAACGGCTCAGCTAACATCGAACACTTCTGAACTGCCATCTCTGATCATTCTGCCCTTTCAGGTATTCGGTGATGACCCTGCCCTGCAGGCCAGTGCCGATGGATTGGTGGAAACCCTCACCACGGTTCTCACCCGCATACCAATGCTGTCAATTGTATCGAGAACGGCCAGCTTTGCCTTGAAAGGCCAGCCTATCGTCATAGACGAAATCAAGCAGCGTTTCGGCGCCTGGTACATGCTGGAAGGCAGTCTGCAAACCGGCGCTAATGGCGTACGTGTCAATGTGCAGCTCATCGAAACAGCAACCGGTCATCACATCTGGGCCCGAAGGATCGACCAGCCTGCTTCTCCAGGCTTGGTCGATGATCTAGTCGCTCAATTGATCCCAGTGCTTGAACCGCAGCTTGTCCGGGCAATGATGAAAGGGCTGGACCGCAAGACCGGTGAACGCTCAGCTCAATCCCTCACATTGGAAGCCATGGGTGTCTTGTCATTGAAAGGCTGGACACGTGCTTCATTCGAGGAATCAGCATCCCTCCTGCATAAGGCGTTGGACAAAGACCCGGAACTGCCTTTGGCACACGCCTATCTGGCATTGGTTTTAGGTCTTGGCCACCGGGTTGGTATTCTGGAAGACCGCGATACCTTGATCCCCAGGGTCACCGAAACCGCTGCAAAAGCAATCGCTTTGGACAGGATGGACTCAACCGTGCTGGGCATGTCCGGCTGTGCCTTGGCAGATATCGGAGAACATGATCAGGCAGTCCACATCTTGAATAATGCCCTGGACATCAATCCGGACAATGCTCAGGCAAGGACTGCATTAGGCACGGTGCAACTGCTCACCGGACAATTTGTTGATGCAGCAGCTAATATAAAAACGGGAATAGATGGAAGCCCGTTAGATCCACGCCGAGCGATCTGGGGCACAGCATTAGCCATGGCTAACCTTCTGACAGGAAAAACCGAAGAGGCTGTAAACGTAATCAACAAGGCATGTCAGGCAGATGATCAAAACCATATCCCGCAAGTTGTTCGCGCTGCGGTCGAAATTTGGCAAAACAGGAAAGATGAAGCAGAAACAGCCTTGATTAATGCCCTGAAACTTCGTCCGGATTTATCCGATCGCGAAGTTAAGGCTCTGGTCGGCAAAGGTTTTTACGCAAGCCTGGAACCTTGCCTCGAAAACGCAAGATCAGCGGTGGCAATCAACTGATCGAAAAACAGGCACCCGCAAGCACCTGTCATTGTATATTTGCAGCACATGAATGTTAGGGCTTTACAGTGTAATCAATTTCCACAGGTGTGGGCCCAGTCACAGGTCCAATAAGCTGTATCATCTGCATCCGAAAACGTTCCACCAGATCCCGTTTCAGCATCCAGCGATGAAAATCTCCTGGAGAAGTATTATGGTTTAGTACAGACTTCGTACCGCCCGGTGCTTCAATGTCCATGCGCACGGGAAACTGTAGCCACTTGCCCTGAAATTCCTCTGAAAGCATCCAGTTTAGATAGAGTTTCGCAGCAGCCTTGTTTTTTGCCTGCGTTGGAATCCCTGCTGTTTGATACCAGGTGAGGAAGTAGTCCTTCTCTGGAAACATGAATTTTGTGTTGGCATTCGGGAAAGGTTCAAACGCCCAAAAGGTTGTAAAACTCGCCGCATACCAACCCTTGTTAATCGCCACGTAAGGCCAGGCGGTGCCACGTACCCATGTTGGTTCGGTAGCAACCAGCTTTTCCAGATAGTTCCAACCATAGGCCTCTTTAAGGTTCCAGAACTGATAAAGAACCGCGTCATCATCATGCGGGTAAGTCAGGATAACCTTACCCTTGAGTGCAGGATCAAGATAGTCGAGCGCATCACGTGGCGCCCCGTCTTCATCAACGAGATCGGTGTTTACGTAATTGCTGAACGTGACACCGTATAGCCCTGTCCATCGCCCGTGCGGATCCCTGTGATCGGGGAAAACCTTATCCCAATTCTTAGGCCGGTAGACCTCCAGCAGATCGTTTTCTGCGTAGTAATTGAAGTCATGCAATGTCTGAAACTGAATAACATCCGGAATGTTCTCTGTTCCTCCTGCCGCACGCGCATTATCATATCGCGGAGCGTGATTAATGCTCACATCAACACTGTGCGTCACCTTCAATTCCGGAAACCGGGCTTTGAACATATCCAGATAATAGTCGACCTGATCAGGTTTATCCCCTCCTGCACGAAGAACAAACTCCCCTCCTTCTGCAAGGGCGGCTTCATAGAGTACATCCAGATCCCGTGTTTCAATTTCAGCTGCTATAGCTGTTGAGTATAATATGCCTGAAGCGAGGGCTGCCATAAGGGTCCCCTGCAACAATTGCCATGGTTTTTGCATTGATAAATTCCTTGTTTGTCACTGTCAGTTTCCAGTGTCTTGGAAAATGGGGTGTGAGCGGAAACAAGAAAATTAGCGAAACCTGCAAGCAAATCTTGCACAAACGCACATGTCAGGAAGAGGTGAAATCCGATCTATTTATTGGGCATTCCCATGAGGTCATCTGTAATATTGACTGTCGCGAACTCATAGAACGCATTCACACGGGCGCTCCTACGTACATCCGGATGGGCAAGCAACCAAAGATGCCAGTTCGAACTTGCGTCAGGTTCATCCACACGGACTAAATGCGGATTTTTCTCACCCAGATAGCAGGGCATTGCAGCCATGCCCAAGCCTGCTTGAACCACATCATAAACACTCATCATGGTGTTCAAGAGTGTGACCTTCGCATTCTCATATTTCTTTCTAAGGGTAATCTTGCTCATGGGCGACTGATTGAGATCATCACCCAACATGACCCATCTTTGCTCTTCTGGAGGTTGGCTTTTTGCAGTCTTCCAATAATCCTCATGCGCATAGATTGCGAATGACAAGGGCACGAGCTCTCGCCCAATCCAGTGTTCCGGTGGGTTGGATGTGGGACGAAGCGCAATATCAGCATCACGCTGCATCAGATCAAACGCTCGTACATCCGATAACAGCCGCAACTCCACATCTGGATGCAACTCCTGAAACGCCGTGAAAACCGGTGCGAGGCAAAAGAGAAGTGAGTCAGTGGTCGTCACTGTCAAAGTTCCCTCAAGCCTTAGATCCTTGCCACCAAGCTCAAGTTCTATCCTGTCCATCCCCTCACAGAGATGGATAGCCTGTTCATAAAATAGTTCGCCAGCCGGGGTCATCACATATCCACGGCTCAACCGCTCAAACAGTCTTACACCCAGCCTTGCCTCCACATTTTCAATGCGACGAAATACGGTTGAATGATTGACGCCCATAATCCGGGCAGCACCGGCCAGACTGCCAGCCTCACACACGGAGAGAATGTAAGGCATGTCAGCCCATTCCAGTTTTTGATTAGCGCGCGATCTCTGTGCTTTCATGCAAGGTTCATTTGCAAATAATGAAGTTTAATTTGCAAATTCTAACAGCTATAACATTCACAAGCAACATATTGGAGTTTGTTATGGAAGATAAATTGAACTTGCCAGTTCGCGCGGGCGAAAAGCCCGACACCACAAACCACATTCCTCACTCACAGCTTAACCAGCATGGCCCGGACGAAGTAATTGTGAAGCTCCATGAATATTGTTTCTCACTGCCCCATGTGAATAACGAGCATAGCGGCATTTCTGTTCCTGGTGCACGCGCTTTAGTGCTGCACGAAAATTGTGACTGCAATCATGAGGCCTTTATGATCGGGCGTGAATTTGCCCATATCCACCCCCATCCCGACAGTGGAAGCATGCATCTGAAACTTTCCGCCGAAAACGCCCGGGAGATGATCGAAGCCGGATGGGGAGAAGACCATTTTCTGGTCACCCAGGGCCATTACCCGCCTGGTCTGGTCATGGTGTTTTCACCACGTGATGATGCGGAACTGGAAGTAGTGAAAACAATCGTTACACGTTCTTACGAATTTGCGACTGGTTTAGAGCTGAACAATTGAAAGCAATCTGGCCCGTAAAGCCTCGAACCCACTAAACACTCTTTGTTCTCAGATCGAGACATCCAGATTTAAGAGATGGCAGAACAAGCCAGGCGCCATTCTGATAAAGGTGTCTGGAAAATCCGGGCTTTGTGGACTTCAGAACCACGGAGTTTTCACTGATCCGCACGATCTCTGCTTCACCATCGAGTTTGGCCAGGATCTCCATCGGGTCGCCAATGATCAATGCTTTTTCGGTCACATCGAACAGGAACATCATCAACAGCATGGAGCCAAACCACAAGAAGAGCACACAGAGTGTGATCTCAATCGGACGCAGGATGAGCCCGATCAGCGTCGTGTCGGTCCCAGCATCAGTAGTCGTAGATGTGTTCAATTTCCCGGCCACTATCCGAGATCTCCTTGATTGCCTTACCCAATTCAGAAACCTTGAGCGCCACCAGGATCCTTCTTGAGTTAAATCCATCGCGATTAATCACTGACAACACCCTACCCGTTTGAAACGGAGAAACATTTCTGTTGGCAGGTTCAACCGCAGAAAGCATGATATCATCATTTCCAGCAATCTCCACCAGCTCTCCGCCCGCTTCAGTAATCTTGATGATAATACGAGTAAGCTTGCGATATCGAGGCGTCTCAATAATCGTATAATCCGCGGTGGTTGAAACAATATCCACCTCGTCAATGCTGGATAATTGCTCTGGTGTAAGGTTTTTCACCACCGACCTGAAACGCAATTGCGGTGCACCCGCAAGGCCCGCACTACTATCGATGATGCTGGCATATCCGGACTTTGTCTTCCATTCCAGACCAAGCGCCAGACGCCGTTCCCAGCCGCGTAGCGTATTTTCCACTGGCAGGTTCCACAACGTGTCGTTCGCCGCATTAAAATCATATTTGAACCACGGTATCTGCTGCAGGAAGGTTGCATAATCCTGTGCCATTTCAGCTGCGAACTGGTCTTGCTGCGTTTTCTGGCTACCTCTTATCAGCGCAAATACGCGACCCAGAGTTTCCTCATAAGCGGCCTTCAGCATCATTTCGAGCGTAAAGCTTGCCCCGATTGTATAGATCACTAACCGGGTGCCGAACTCACCGCCGCCATGCTGATTGGCTTTCTTGTTCAAGCCACAATAGGCCCGCCAGAAACCGGATATGGAAGTTGTATAGTCAAACGCATACTCATCCCTCGTCTTGAGAACATTGGCGAGCCCTTCATAGGCATAGACTATGTGCCATTCCGGATAGGTGAGATAGCTGTTCGCCTCACCCCGGGTGAATTCCTTGTCGGTTACGATCGACTTATAGGCACGCTGATTTGGATCTGCCCGGCAAAAGGTTTCCACATAGCCAATTGGCGCCAGAAGCGCCAACACAGTCAGCAAAACTGCAACCAGACCCCATTTGAATATTTTTCCGATAAATCTAAACATCACGCTTCCTGTTTGAAGATAAGCCCTGAAATAAGAGCGATACCGCCAAGTCCCAGATGCGGTAGGTTTGCCAAAATTTTGAATGTGAAGGGAAGGTCCACCCAACCGTAATTGATAATGCCCAAATCAAGATACCCCGATCCGGTTATCAGGCCCATCACCCCATCTGCCAGATATAAAAACCCGAAATAAAGCAGGAACAGACGTGCTGCCCGGCTTGAGATCAACGCTGCAATCAGCGCCCACAGTGCTGACACCACATGCAGAAGATCATCAAAGATATCGAGTGCGAAGATGCCAAAAGCCCGCCCTTCTTCATCCGTCAGGCCCGGAATGTAATTCAGGCTTGCCGCTATCATTAAAGCCACGAAATAGCCAATTGCTATCCATCTAACTACCGTCATCTCACCCTCCTAAAGATGCGCCATATACCGGTCCCACATCAAATTTGTGAAAACCAGATCAGGATCGGCTTGTCTTTTCAGTTCCACGAATTCCCGTGCCCGGTCATAGCCGCGCAGGAACTGACCGTTTGTTGCGTGCAATCTGTATGGCAGATAATAGGTTCCACCTATCTCAAGCACGCGTTCGATGAGTGCAGATGTCATGCGCCGCATGTCATCTTCCGCTCGCAGGGACATTTCCTGAGAGAATAACATGACAGCGGCTATCCGTGGCTCGGTTGCATAGGAAAGCACGCTTTCATTATCCGTATCCACAAATCTGAGCGTGATGTTCAACAACTCCTGATAGGATGACGGAATGATATCCTGACAGGCCTTTACAAACTCGGCAAAACGGTCCGGTGAAACAAAATACTCATGCAAAATGTCGGTCCGGTTAGGGTCACCATCATCAAGGGTAATCACCGGCTCGTTGATCAGACTGTTGCGGGTAACTTCACCGCCGCCGCCCACATTGGGGCCGATGGTTGTTTCGGTGAACCACCTTAGGCTCTTCACCCTGTCTGATCCCACCTGCCTCCTGAAAATCTCTCCTGCAGCCTTGCTCAAAAACCCGGAGCCCGAAGCAGGCGGCAGATCGCTCTGATCCTCAGTCGGAGTATAGGTGATCATCAGCGCTTCATCAAAGAACCCATCTATCGTCACATCCAACCGTCCATAGGCCATTTGAATATTCTTGTCGGACTTCAGTTTCTCCATAAAACGGGTCCCGAATTCAGCACCGGGGAACTGCTCGAAGGTCGGAACCAACCGCGAGTTTGGCACCATATCCAGTTCAAGCTCGGTGATAATGCCTGACATGCCATATCCACCCATGGCGAGATTGAACTGGTCGGCATTTTCCGTTCTGGAACAAGTGATCATGTCGCCATCATGACGCATCATTTTGAATGATCTAACCGTGCTGCCCGCAGCGCTGAATGGAACCGGCCACCCATGGGCATTGACGCAAAACGTACTTGCCACACCAAAATCATTGTTGGATTGCATGACCTTGGGTGAAAAACCCACCTTGTCCAGTTCACGGATCACTGTGCTCCAGCGTGTTCCCGCCGCAACCGTGTAGATGCTATTGCTCGGGTCAATCTCTATCCATTCCTGGTTCATTGTGACCGCCGTGGCTTTTTCCGCCAAGCTCTGCCCACCCATGGAGTGGCGTGCAGCGCTGGCAACAAAAGGCCTGCCTTCAGCCTTCGCCTCCCTTAATTCGGCCCGCAACTGGGTTATGAGCGCCTCATCAGGACTGCCCGTCATAGTGATGTGCTTTGATACATTTACAGGTGTCAGCAGACTTGCATCATTAAGTGTAAGCGGCCCACCCTCGCTGGCCGGCAATCGAATTCCCGGACTGAATGTTTGCTCTGAAAACTGTCGGGTGACCAGTACACCACCCACAAAACCCGCGCCAATCAACAGTGATCTCCGGCTAAAATTACCCATGCGAATCCCCTGAAATATCAACTAAGAATGCCGGTTAATATAAATAACAAAGAGTTAATAATTCATTTGGTAAAATTGATGGATGTTAATTACTAAGTTAAGGCGAATACTGAAATTCATTATGCTGACCTTCGCGGGCCTTTTGGTCGCGTTGCTTGTCGCCGTATTTGGGTTCCGTGCTAACGCCTTTTTTCAGGAAGCGAATGAGGCCAGAGCGCTATCTCCGAAAAACGGAAAATTTGTAGAAACCACACAAGGTGTGATGCATGTTTCGGTTTGGGGAGAGAATAATTCGCGCACTTTGCTGATGACACACGGCATGGCCGCCTGGGGTGGCCTGTGGCATGATACGGCAAAGATCATGGCCCAAAACGGCTATCGGGTTATTGCTGTTGACCAACCCCCATTCGGTTTCTCGGATCGTGACGATCCGGATTTTTCACGAAGCAAACAGGCTCAAAGACTGAAAGCGCTGGAAACTGCATTGGCTCTGGATGAGTACACCCTGCTGGGCCATTCCTATGGCGGAGGCGTGGCTCTGGAAATGGCGCTTCGTCATCCGGAAAACATCAGGAAACTTGTTCTAGTCTGCCCCGTGGTAGGCGTGAGTGACGATCCCCTGTCAGCTCCGACCCAACTGCCATGGATATTGGAAAATCAAACCATCGCAGAACATTTGGTTTCGCTAACGGTGACCAATCCGCTCATGACTGGGTTTCTCACCAAACGCTTCATGCATCGCTCGGATAGTTTGACCGATACACATGTGGAAATCCTCCAGCGGCCCATGACCCTGAAAAACAACACCAGCTTCATGGTCAAATGGCTGCAACAATTCATTAGTCAGGACCCGCAGGCCTTGAGCCGTAAACAGGCCGAAGTGGAAAAACTCACTGTTCCTGTGAATTTCATATGGGGTGACAAGGATACGGTAACGCCCATAAGCCAGGGCCAGGATCTGGCAGACCTATTGAACCCGGAAAAATTTCATCGGCTCGAAAACATCGGACACATGCCTCAGCTTGAAGCCTCATCCCTTTTCAATCGGGCACTTCTGGATGTGCTTTCCACCCGGTAGTCACGAAGTTAACCGCTCTTCCAGAAAATGAAGCATCATCGGCCCCTTGCCCTTAATGTCCACAATGCCCCGTTCGGTAAATCTGTAACGGTCCTGCAAAAGATCCTTCACCGCTTCTGTAACCTGAATTTTATTCGGTGTTCCGAAAGCTTCCATTCTGGCGGCGGTGTTGACCGTGTCACCCCACACATCGTAGGCAAATTTCTTGGTGCCGATCACACCCGCAACGGCTTCACCGGCGTGAATGCCGATCCGCACTTCAATTCTCTCACCCAGTTCTTCACTCAGCTCCCGGGTCTTGTTCTGAATAGCAAGTGCCAGTTCGGCGATTTCCTCCGCACTGTCATCGACCGGATCTGGAATACCAGCCACAACCATATATGCGTCCCCCACCGTCTTGATCTTCTCAAGACCATGGGTCTCCACAAGCCCGTCAAACTCAGAGAATATCCGGTTCAACATTTGCACCAGCTCTTCTGGTGAAAGACGCGCTGCTTTTGGGGTAAAATCCACAATATCAGCGAACAAAACCGCTACGTCTGGATGGCGATCCGCAATAATGGCATCCGGGTCAGATTTCAAACGCAGAGCAATCGTATCAGGCAGGATGTTCTGCAATAGCATTTCTGACCGGTCCCGCTCCTTTTGCAGTTCATTTTCTGCATTTTCAGCAACCGCCAGCGCATGCCTTACGGTGAAATACACGGCCAGAAAAATAATCATCATGGACAAGTATTTGATCGTCTGAATGATGAAGAGTGGACGATCCTCAATCGCCGACCCAAACTCAGGTGCGTAGTAATCGATGACAATATAGGCGCCAGCCAAAACCAGCGTGGCAAAAAACGGCAGACCTTTCCGTTCGGTCCCGAAGATGAAGGGAAGGCTCGCCGCTCCAAAAATAAAGAACGTATGCCCGGCCTGCGCTGTTCCGATGTTGAACTGAAAATAGAGCTGTCCCACGACGCTACTTGCAAGCAGATAGATGGGGGCTGCCATATCTGAAAATCGATGCAGAAACGGAACCACCGAAATATAAAGGCAGGTCACTACAATCGTCAGATTTCCAAACGAAAACGGCGTGCTGCCCGACAACATCAGGAAAATCGAAATCGCAAAGAGCAGTCCTATCAGAAGCGTGATGATGATGAAGACAAAGGAGTTGATGAACCGCAGCCGGCGCCGCGTGCGCGGTTCATAATTCTCCGTGCCATAGGATATGGCTTGATCGAGGAATTGCCGGAACGCAGCCTTCACACTTATCGTCCACCTCCACCCTGAATTCACTACCCGAAATCTGCTTATATCACGATATCTGATTGCAGGCTTTGAATTTTTCGCTCTCGATTAAGCCGCTCTCACACATCACGAACCGTTTCACGTCCCGCATGTCGCTTTTGGGCGCTGTTTGATGAAAACAAAACCAAGCTCTTTCAGTTTTCCATGCTTCTTTTCACAAAAAGACAGGTAAGACCATGACAACACGAGGCTATTGCTTCTGCAAAAAAACGAGCTGGGAATATGAGGGCGAGATGACCTGGGCCTGTTATTGCCACTGTGATGACTGCCGCAGGAACTGCTCGGCACCGGTAGTCGCATGGATCGGCGTACCACTCAGAAATTTCAAATGGACTGGGGAGGCTCCCGAAACGCTCGAAAGTTCCAAAGGTGTCTTCAGGCATTTCTGCAAACACTGTGGATCACCGGTTGGGTTTGAAGCTGACCACTATGCTGGCGGCATGCATCTCTATGCGGCTTCCATGGAAAATCCGGAAGACTTCAATCCCACCTTCCACGTGAACTATCAGAGCAAACTCCCCTGGCTTCAGATGAACGATGATCTGCCGAAATACGAAGGAACGCTTCTCCATGCACCCAAAGACCTGAGCGATTACGATGATCAATCGTAAAGTGAAAGGGAATTTGGCGGTAGATATAGGATTCGAACCTATGCAACGTTTCCGTTGTACGGGTTAGCAACCCGCTGCATTACCACTCTGCCAATCTACCGTAATTGGCGGATGGAGAGGGATTCGAACCCCCACGACTTAAAAAAAGACCTGCGGTTTTCAAAACCGCTGCCGCTACCCAGAATCTTTCGGCTTATCCACCCAATATGTTTAGATGGAACTCGAACTTTCTGCAGTACCGACAATAAAGGTCATTGTATTATCTCTGTCGTGTTGGGTTTCTCATAGGGCCGACAATGATTTCTATCAGCCAAAACGCCGCGCAAAATACCCGAAGTCAAACGAATGTCAACAGTTCAAAAAACTTTAAACCTCAAACGAACGGATCTAACGCACCTGCGAGATCACTCTGCTATGCATGGTCGGGTGGTTGCCACTGTCAATATGTCCGGTATCCAGATTATAAACCTTCACACGCGTCACATTGTTTCCAGAAGAGCGACGGACCACGTTGCGCGAACATGAGCCTCCTGTACAGATAAAATTGTCCACCTTGCGCACATTTGGATAAATCGTTGTATTTCTACTCGCCTCAATCACAGCCATGTAGTGGACCTTCACCCCTCGTTTGTGAAGCGCTGCAGCAATGGTTGCCACAGCAGTTCCACCCTGACTGATACCGATCAGTGAGATGCGGGTGGAAGGATCAGCGGCATAGGCACGCGAGGCATCAGCAATAATACCATCGATGGTTGCCTGAGTAACACCACCGGCAAACTTGAAGTGACGAGCTGTCGGGATCTTTTTACTGAGATTTGTGAGCCCATAGCCAAGCAATTTGGACAGCAAACCGTTAATCAGATAGATCTTTTTAGGCGCAGCATTGGCCGCACCTGCAAACAGCATTGAAAATAAAACTAACGCTACAACGAAAAATCGTTTCATGAGTTTTTGCTCCAGTTACGAATCGATTTCCGCCCCACACCCAAATTGCGCTCCACACCTTTCAAAATCAAGTAAAACATAGGAGATTTGGTTAATCATCCTGCGCACGAGAACGGATCACAAACCAGTAAAGAAGTGGCAGAATTCCAACGCCTGTAAGCGCAAGCAGTAATAGCCAGGGTGATTTGCCATGATCATTCATCCGGCGCACCATGACCGCAAGCAAAACTACTGCCACAAGCGGCATCACAGACAGAACGGCAATAAAATCTTCAAGGGCATATTCAAGCTTCACTTCACCGGGAATACAGCCCACTTTCAACGGATCCTGGCTGCACAGATAAGGCCCGATCACTTGCTCATCCACCAAAGCCGCAAGCCAGACCACCAGGGCACAACCAAAGATTTTCCGGATCAACTCTGACCGCTTGGCAGTACCGGTAAATGAAAACAGGTTTTTGAACCAATTCATGAAAAGCCTCTTGGTCGCGATGATCGGTTGACATCATGTCTGAGTCGCCCCTGCTTTCGCAACTAAATGTGGGACTATTGTGATAATTGCTTGAAACAGCAGCAATAAACCGACACGATTATCAAAGTGTGAAAATCATCTAGTATTAGATCAACAAACAAAAGTTGTGGGGAGATACCATGGGATACCGTATCTTTGTACTCTGCCTTAGGCAGGTATTGTTAAATATAAAAGTCGCATTTCAATTGAGCTGGATGTGGATAGCGATTTTCATGTTTATCCTGCTTTCAGGATATATTTTTGCAGGAGTTTTTGCATCCAGTTCAAGTGGTGGCGGGTTCCTGATTACCACATTTATTTTCACTTTGATTTTTGTAGTTGTGCTTTTGTTTTTTGTTATTTCGGCTGCTGTTGGTTGGCATCGGTATGTTTTGCTTGAGGAAGCTCCGCCTATTTTCAAGTTGGTAAGTGACAATTGGCCAATAGGTTCGTATCTTTGGAAATCTATTAAGATCGGGCTACTAGTTGCCTTGATTTTCGTCCCGCTTGCGTACTTTTTTTACGGCAATCTGATTTCTTTTGCCCGCTCAATCGCCAACCCGGTTACAAATTTTGGATTATTCGCATTCGTGTTCACAGCCATTTTTATTCCGATCAACATTCTGGGCATGTGGTTGTTCTTACGGCTTGGTCTTTCACTACCGGCAGTCGCAGTTGGAAAGCGGATGTCGCTGGTTGAATCCTTTGAAATAACATCTGGATACGGAATTCAGTTACTAGTTACAGCAACCTTGCTTGCCATTTTTAATAATCTTCCAGAGTTGGTGTTCGGTCCTGTAATTCAGTTTGTGATGGGAGGAGGAGCAAGCGCGCTGCAACAAATGCTCGGCCTTTACTCCGTTATCCAAATATTCTCAATTATTTTTGACTGGGTCGCTTTTTTTGTTGGCGTTGGAATTCTGACGGTGCTTTACGGACATCTTTGCGAGGAACGCCCGATATAGGTCATTCATAAGGCTCTGCTTTGAGATAACTGTCTGGCCTCACTCCGACCGCACGCGCAGCCGCTGGAAATCAACCTGCGCATCACTTGGAGAAATCCGGATACCCTCATAGCCTGCCTGATACTGTTCGCTTTGAGTTTCTGTATCAAAATCAAGCACATGCTGGAGTTCAAGCACAGTGTAAGGACGCTGATAAACCCAGGTCCGGTTCTCGATCGCTTTGAGATCAGGATCAGGCGGCGTTTCATCAGTGAAGGTGTAGAAGTATAGCGTAAACCCGTAAGGCTCCACTGGTTGAACTGATAGCGGTTTCATACCCCAGGCCAGAATTTCAGGCTCAACGGCAGCAATGTCCGAAGTGCGCAGCGTGATCAAATTGAAATGCGGGCCACCGCCAAGCAGAGTTTCATCATAAGATGCATCAGGCCGTTCACCCTCAAACCAATGTTCAATCAATTCGATAGAAAACCCTTCCGGGTCGCTCGTGTGAGCGAGATACCCCACATCGCGGAACTGATGTGGTTCGGTTACACCCACGCCCTTAGCGGCCAATTGTTCACATGCCAAATCCAGATTTGGAACCGCAATCGCAATCTTCCAGTAAAGGTCAGACTTCTGCGGCTCATAGGCTTTCTCAACGGGAACAAATGCCAACGCCGCTTCCTCATCCCGATAGCGTAGGCGCCCATCCTCCAATTCCTGCATACCCATCACATCGCGGTAGAACTGCCTTTGTGCTTCCGGGTTAGTGACACGTAGGGTAAGAGTATCGAGCTTAGGCATACGGTTTCATCGGTTGAGATTGAGTTGAGTAATTTCCACCGTCTTCGCGCAGCAAGCCCGTCACGTCAACCGGATGAAACCCTAAATCTGCCGATCAATACACCAATTCATATTTGCTGGTGATTGCCATATGCATGGCTTTGGTCAACGCAGCCATATATCTCGGAATGTCTTTCCGGATCACATTGGTATGGCTAGGCGCAAAGATACGGATGTCATAGGTTGCAAGAAACTCCTCAACCATTTTGACGGTCTCATCTGCATCCGCCCAACGAAGCCAAGGGAACACGAAACGTGACGTGGTTGAAACCTCATGCATAAACCGCTCGGCAGAATACCCAACCTCCTCCATCTCATCCATAAAGCGGAATGACTGGTCCGGCCGCTGTACGTTGAGAGCCCAGTCCACCGGGCAAAGAAATCCGCTATTGTGCTCATAGAGCCATTGCGTCAGCGCATGATCAACAAAGAGCGGTTTGATGATCTCAATCTCATGCTCTCCAAGTTTTACCCGCGCGCCGAAATCAAGCAGCTTAGCATCTTCAAGGCCATGCACTTCGTAGTGGTCATGTCCGCCCACTGTCAGCAGTTCAAGTTCTGGGTGAACCCGGCGGATGGCAGCCGTGTTTCCCGCATGCGGTAGTTCCGTATGGCTGATCCACATATAGTCAAGATTTCTGCCATCCAGAATATCGCGGAGCGCTGCCAGCATGGTGTCATGTTGACCGGGTGAGAGCGTGTCGACCAGAAAGGTTTTCTCATCCAGAAACAGAAATGAATTGTATTTGATATCAGTAGCTTCCGGATCCAGAATTGGATTTGCCCGCGCAAAATCGGAGACAAATCCGCCATTCACATCCCCTGCCCCTTCGCCGATGCAATGGCAAATCCAGAAAATCTTCGGCGTGATTTGCCGAACTCCCACGCGGCTTGTGCCTTCACCATAAATTTTCACATCCATCAGCATAACTCCAAAATAGCCTGATTGAGCCGGGCAACGCACTGATCCGTATTGCCTCGGATCGCATTGCCATGGGTGGGTGCGACCACATTGACGCTTCTTTTGCCAAAAACCTTGGAAATATCGTCATTCACCTTTTCACCACTCACCTGGGGCAAAAACCGGAATGCCTGTTCGTGATAACGCTGCAACCAATCCTGAGGAATGCCCTCTTCAAGTTCGTCATCAAATTTCGCGTCAGCAGAAGCGGGGAACAGATAACCGAATGCATCTGCTGTAAACAACGTACCGGTCTGGTGGTCAAACATCCAGTGTGTCCCCGGCTGGTCTTTCAAAATACCATCCAGAAATGAGATGGATCGACCACCGTACGTGCCGTCCGTTCCCGCATAGCCGAACAGAACCTGATCCTCTGTCACCCACCAGGGAAGCTCGCAATAGGGCAGAATCGCGCTGGAAACCACGAGTTTGGTCTCGGGCCACTCTTTGAGGATTGCGCTCAGGTTCCCGGTATGCGGCAATTCGGTATGGGTCAGGAATACAAATCCGGGGGCAGTTTCCCCCAGCAACTCCTTCAGTTCATCCATAATCTGCCCGCGATGCAGATGAGAACCTGCGTCGAAAATCAACGGACAACCGTCGTTCAGCAGCACAAAGACCCGGATCGCTTCATGCCAGCCGTCCTGGCCGGAAACACTCTCTCCGATTTGATATAAGTCATCAACAACGTGTCGAAGCAAAACAACCTCCCTCGAACTAAATTCAGCTAATCTGGGAAGTTTATGCCGATTTCAGTCGAATTCAATTGATTTTAGCATCAATATTCATATCAATATTGATATGAATAAATTGACCACAAATATCCCATCCATCCGCGCATTGATAGCCCTTGAGCGGGTCGCCCATCTGGGCAATGTCACACGCGCGGCTGAGGCATTAAACACATCCCAGGCTGCTGTAAGCCGCCATATAAGACAGCTGGAGAACGATCTCGGAGTATCATTGATCCGCAAAGATGGTCGCGGTATCGCCATGACACAAACCGGCGAGCGCTATGTGAAAGAAGTAACAGCTGCCCTGCAACAGCTCCGCAACGCACAATTGCGCGCGACAAACAGCAACAGAAACCTCACAATCGCGTGCTCTCACGAGGTTTCTCATCTAATTTTGATGCCCCGTTACAATGCACTCAAACAGGCTTTGGGTGATAACTCACACATCAGGATCCTCACCTGTGAGTATGGCGCTATTCCCGATATGATTGCTGAGGGTGCCGATATCGTTTTCGAGTACCATGACAAGCGCCCCCTGGCGCCATGTGCCGGCATCCTGAAAGAAGAAATTGTACCAGCCGCATCACCAGATTTTCTTGCTGAATATGGAGAAATGCTCAACTCCTCTCCGGATCAGTGGAATGGCATTGTGAGGCTTTCCTTGACAAAGGAAAACTCAGGCTGGGCCACATGGGAGGACTGGTTTCAATCGCAGGAAGCAGGTATTCCCAAAGCGCCGGAACAGATGTTTGACAACTACGTTTATGCTCTGGAAGCAGCAACCCGGGGAGAAGGCGTTGTTTTAGCCTGGCGTGGATTTGCAGATCCTTATTTGAAAGCTGGCCAATTGAACGCGATAAGACCTCACTGGACGGGATTTGATACCAGGCTTTATGCAGTGCAAACGCCCAATGCCATGTCAAAGAAGCTTGCACGGAAATGCATCAACTTCTTCTCAACCAGGTGAAGAGGATTGCAGTTTTAAAAAATGAAGAGATTTCGGAGAGATTCGGACAATTATCAGGTTATCAGTATGTCCGTACATCATGGCGCGCTATGCCGTTTAGAAAGCGCACCACTTTCTATTTGCTCACCTCGATGGGTGAGATAAGTGTTTTCAAGCTCTGTATAGAGTAAGTGCAGAACATGATCAGATTAGATGCGCTCTAGGCGATGTTTACGATACTTCAAACGGTTAAGAGCTGCACGATCTGCGTCGGTCAACGAAAAAGCCGTACGGGAATCTACCCGGGGTGACATCCATCTGATTGCGTTTCTTATGGCGGAGAACATTTTCTTTTCCTTTCTGAGTTGGTGTTCCGGCTTGCCTATGGTTAATATGGTCATTAAATTTGTTCGTTTCTGTGCAAATCGTCACGTTTTTTTGATATTTTGCGAGCAGATTGCTTGCAGTGTGCAAAAAGTCACACTTCAACCGGCTTTCCCGCTTTCGTGACTTGCATATGAAATGCGAACTACGGACACTTAATCCACAAGCCTCACGCCTAATGGAGATAAAAATGTATAAAAGAATAAGTAAAATGGCTGCAGCAGCTGTCCTTGCAGCAGCACCATTGGCTATTAGTCTGGCACCTGCACAAGCCAAAATTCCCGTAAACTCTGCCAGCGCCCAGATTGTGAAGATCAATGGCGAAGGGTTCCGTGCCTGCCGTGCACTCGGTAGCAGTGGTTTTAAAGCAAGCGTTGCTGGTATTTCAGACGATGGTGGCGGAGGAGACCGTTCAGCCGGATTCCGCTACTTCCGCGTAAACAACTGTTTTGAAACTCGCGCCCAATGTAACAAGTTCCTCGACCGCATCCATCATAAGGTGCCTGGAATTTACCAAATTCATTACATTGGTTGTAAAGCACGTAGCTAAGCGGAGACATGGTCATGAAAAATCTATTGAGCCTGCTTTGCGCAGGAGCATGTCTCTCATTGCCTATATTAATGAGTATTGGTTCAGCAAACGCAGCTGTTCCAGGTCGTGGTCCGATTGTTAAGATAAACGGTGAAGGTTTCAGAATTTGCCGTGCCTTTGATGCAAACGATACCAAGGCATGGACTGCACGTGCCAACGGCTTGCTGATCGACGGTGCAGGAAACGGTGACTACAACAGATATTTCAGTGTACGCACCTGTTTCAAGACCAAAGTTGAATGCCAGAATTTTATCGATCGTATTGAGCATAAGATTCATGGCGTCGACTATATCCGCTATGCCGGATGCAAGCCGCGCAACAGCTAAGCTGCCATAAACCACTAATAATAATGAAAGGCCGGGCCCAGTGTCCGGCTTTTTTATTGAACACGCCCCTGTGATCAAATGCACAGATGTTCATCTGAAATTTAAGTATCAAAAAAGCATAGCAAATCACCCAAAGGGGAAACCGATGTTCAAAGTTATTTCAAAATCAGTCAACGTAATGGCACTCACCGTATTGATGGTTTCAAGTGTCACATCACTCGCCCATGCTGACCGTGGCCAGGTGGTCCGTCTTAATTCTCAAGGCTTCAAAATCTGTAAAGCCATGGACTATGACGGTGTCCCAGGCTGGACAGCAAAGGTAAACGGCCAACTGCTTGACGGTGGTTATGGTGGAACAGGTTACCGTTTCCGTGTTCATACATGCTTTACCTCGCAGGCCAGATGCGCAAACTTCGTCGCAAACATTGAGCACTACGTGGATGGTGTGGACAAAATCACATCCCGCCGCTGCTATCGCCGATAATCAGCGACTATCCCTGCAAAAACGGGTTGGTGCGGCGTTCCTCACCAAAGTTACCGCCCGGCCCGTGACCGCAGATAAAATTCACATCATCGCCCAGTGGAAACAACTTGTTCTTGATCGAAGCAATCAGGGTCTCATGATCCCCACCCGGCAGATCTGTTCTCCCAACTGACCCTCTGAACAGCACATCGCCCACATGGGCAAAATTCCGTTCTTCATTGTAAAAAATCACATGCCCCGGAGCGTGTCCCGGACAATGATAAACATCAAACTTGGCACCACCGATTGTGACCGTATCACCCTCGTTAAGCCATTGATCCGGATAAACATTATCAAATCCCTCACCGATCCCGTATTTGGAAGCGGTTTCCGCAACTGAGTCGCATAAAAACTTGTCATCCTCATGCGGGCCGATAATTTCCACGTCCAGATATTCCTTGAGCTTCATGGCGGCACCCACATGATCAAGATGCCCGTGTGTGAGCAGGATCTGATCCACCAGAATGCCAGACTGATCGATAGCTTCCTTGATACGTTCGAAATCACCACCGGGATCAATGACAACACCATGATTATCGTTGTCATTCCAGATAAAGGTGCAATTCTGCTGAAATGAAGTGACGGGCAGAATGGCTATATTCAACTTATCCATGATTGCTAATTTCTCCGCATTGAAACATCGGTGTAAAAATTTTCACGAATGCAGAGCTATGGCATAAAAACGGACAGTTGCAAAACAACTGCCCGTCGGAATAGTCATTTATGTTCAGATTGGCGTTACTTGGCGCCCCCTTGGCCTTTCAGCAGCATGCCTGCAATCGCAGTCAGTGCACCACCACCAGCAGCACCACCACCGATCTGCCCGATCAGCGAACCAATATCCAGACCTGCGCCCGCGTCACCACTCGCAGCACCCGCAATCACAGATCCCAATGCAGTTCCCCCTGCAATACCACCAATTCCACCTGCAAGCAGCTTCGGCACAATATTCATTGCAGCCTGTTTGAGCAGGCTACCAGCGACCCCACCGCCGACCGTGCCTGATACCGCTTGTATGATTAAGGGTAAAATAGCTTCCATAATAATCTCCTGAATAACTCATGAAGTTACCAGCCCATGCTATAATACAGCACACCGCCGTCGCCTGGACTGCACTGCCCAGGCAATCAGAAAGTTAATATGAAACTTACGTTAGGTAAACTACCGTTTCACGAAAATCTGCACTTAACAACAAAAATTCGCAAGAATTCGACAATTAGAGCTCCAAAACCAGCTTAAACAGCCTGTTTATGTGCTCTCACAGCATTATCGTAGTCTTCCATCAACTGGAAGGAAATCGTGTCAGGTGTAAAGCTGTACTCACCAATTTCCGAAACAGGCGTCACTTCAGCTGCGGTCCCAGTCAGGAAACACTCTGAGAAGTCCGCCATTTCTTCCGGCATGATGGTCCGTTCGATCACCTCGATCTGACGGGCCTTGGCAAGATCCACAACAGTCTGACGTGTGATCCCGTTAAGGAAGCAATCAGGCGTTGGTGTATGAATAACACCGTCCTTGATGAAGAAGACATTAGCACCGGTCGCTTCAGCCACATGACCGCGATAGTCCAGCATCAACGCATCAGCATAACCTTTGCTTTCAGCCTCATGCTTTGACAGCGTACAGATCATGTACAGGCCTGCAGCCTTTGCAAAACATGGAATTGTCGCCGGATCCGGACGTCTGAATTTCGCTCTGTCGAGGCGGATACCCTTGCGACGCTCTTCCGGATCGAAATAGCTTGGCCATTCCCAAACAGCAATTGCCACATTGATCTTGTTGGATTGAGCAGAAACACCCATCATCTCACTGCCGCGCCATACGACCGGGCGGATATAAGCATCTTCAAGTCCTTGCTGCTCCAGCGTATCAATGCAGGCCTGGTTGATTTCGTCCACAGTGTAAGGCATTTCCATCCCCAACTCATGGGCGGAATAAAACAGACGCTCCGTATGCTCTTGAAGTTTGAAAATCTGGCCTTCATAGGCACGCTCACCTTCAAACACGCTACTGGCGTAATGCAAGCCATGGGTCAGCACATGTACCTTGGCATTTTCCCACTCAACCATTTCACCATTAAACCATATATGGCCACTCATTTGATCGTAAGAAACACCAGCCATCATTTATCTCCAGCAGGTTTGAATATTTCAGATTACCTTTCCAACTCCTCCAAGCTGTGAAAGCGCGATGGCCAAATCTAGGGTTGGAACAAAAATATGTCAATAGTGCTGACATATTTTTAATTTTATGCCATAAAGCACTACAAACAATCACAGAAATACCAAATGTCCGACGAAGAAATCATCACACAAGCCATTAGCAGCGAAGATGTTCCACAACTGGAAAACATTGAACTGCTCTTCTTTGCCTATCGGGATTTCGTTGCCGATCCCGATCGTATTCTACGACAATACGGATTTGGCCGCGCCCATCACCGTGCGCTTTTCTTTGTGAACCGAAGGCCCGGATTGACAGTCGCGGAACTCCTCGACATCCTGAAAATTACAAAGCAAAGCCTGGCCCGTGTTCTCAAGCAATTGATAGAAGCTGGTCACATTGTGCAGTCTGAAGGCAAGTTTGACCGACGCAAGAGAATGCTGTTTCCCACAAGGCAGGGTCGGAATCTGATCCTTGAGCTTTCTCAACCACAATCCCGCCGCATTAATTCGGCATTTGATCAGATAGACCCGGAACTTCGGGAGGCAGTTTCTGATTTTCTTCGCTCGGTCAGGGGTGAACAAAGCGAGTAGAAATTCAGTGAATTCCGCACGTTAGTAGTATTGTGTTACAAATTTTTATTTGTTTATTCGAAAACAGACATGTTAAAATATTACGTTACGTAAACTATTTGAGCATCTGTATATCTGGCAGGTTTCATTCGAGGGATAGAGAATGGAAGAAATTTCACCCACCATCACCACACCGGAAGATAACGCACCTCATGTGCTGGTAATTGATGATGACAGGCGCTTGCGGGACTTGTTGACGAGATATCTCTCCAGCAACGGTTTCAGAGTTTCAAACGCCAGCAGCGCGGCGGAAGCACGTAACAAGCTGGTCAATCTTGAATTTGATATTCTGGTCGTGGATGTGATGATGCCGGGTGAAAGCGGCCTGAGTCTCACCAGATCTTTGAGGGAAGAAAAAGAAGTCCCCATTCTGATGCTCACCGCATTGGCTGACATCGACAACCGGATCGAAGGCCTGGAAGCCGGTGCAGATGACTATCTTTCCAAACCGTTTGAACCGCGCGAATTGCTGTTACGCATCAATTCCATCCTCAAACGCACCGCCAAGCCGGACGAACCCGCCATCGAACAGGTTAGATTTGGCGATTACCATTTCTCCGTAAAACAGGGCGAACTGACCATGAATGGTGAGCGTGTCCGCCTAACCGATCGTGAACGTGAAATCCTCACCACATTCGCCAACAAGCCCGGCGGCACCATCGCAAGGCACGAATTGCTCGGCGAGGAAGAAGATCTGGCCGGCGAGCGCAAAATTGACGTGCAAATCAACCGCCTGCGCCGCAAGATCGAACTCGACCCTGCCAATCCCAAATGGCTACAGACAGTTCGTGGCGTTGGTTATCGCCTCACTGTGGACGGTTAAGCCAGAAAATCCAACGTTCTATGCGTTAATTCTACCCACAAAAATGGCTACACATCTGTTGTCGCCTGTTATAGTTTTGCTCCAATGGACAAATCGCAACAGGTAGATTCTTGACCATAGAGCAAACAGACAAAATTGCTTTCCCGCAGGAAAGTCTGAAGCGCAAGCCCTGGCATCGCCTCGCCAGATGGTTTGGCCGGCGCATGCCCAAGGGTCTCTATGCACGCTCCCTGATCATCATCATCGCACCGATGGTGCTGCTGCAGTCTGTTATCGCTTTCGTATTCATGGAGCGCCATTGGCAAACCGTCACGCAAAGACTGTCCCAATCTGTCACCGCAAACATCTCAGCTGTGATTGATGTGATCGAGAACTACCCGCAGGACCCAGACTATGATCAGGTGGTAACCCTTGCCCGCGAAAAGCTGGAACTCAACATCGCAATTCTCGATCCTGGTCCGTTTCCACCAGCAGTGGGCAAACCGTTTTTCTCGCTGCTTGATGACACCCTGCGCACCGAAATTACAGCCCAGATCGGGAGACCTTTCTGGATTGATACCGTAGGAAATTCGAACACGCTGGAAATCCGTGTTCGGCTTGAAAAGCCGGAAGAGAAGGTTCTGCGCGTGTTCGTCAGGCGGAATCAGGCTTACGCTTCAAACAGCCATATCTTCCTCGTCTGGATGATCGGCACGTCCCTAGTGCTACTAATAATCGCGATTTTGTTCCTTAGAAATCAGATACGCCCGATTCAGCAACTCTCTGATGCTGCTGACAGATTTGGTAAGGGGCATGCCTTGCCCAGCAATTTCCGTATCCGTGGCGCTTCCGAAGTGCGCCAGGCCAGCCATGCATTCCTGAAAATGCGTGAACGCATCGAACGCCAGATCGATCAACGCACAACCATGCTCACCGGCGTCAGTCATGACCTGCGTACCATCCTCACACGGTTCAAGTTGCAACTGGCCCTGTTGCAACAGACCGAGGAGATTGAAGAGCTGCAAAGTGATGTGGATGACATGCAGCAAATGCTTCAAGGCTACATTGATTTTGCCCGTGGTGATGCTGATGAACAGGTCGAAAAAATCGATCTTGCGATCGTACTGGCGAGGTATGAAAGCGAAGCCATATTGCTCGATCGTGGCTATGAGGTCTCTTGCGCCGAAGATGTGATCATGCAGGTGCGACCCAACTCATTCAGCAGAATGCTTTACAATGTGATCACCAACGGGTTCCGCTATGCAGACAATCTATGGGTCAAGGTGAGCACCGGTGTTGAGCGGATTACGCTGACCTTTGACGATGATGGCCCGGGCATATCCGAAGACATGCGTGAAGAGGTCTTCAAGCCGTTCATGCGACTGGATGAAGCCCGTAATCTGGATGAAACCGGAACGGGTCTGGGCCTATCCATCGCGCGCGATATTGCAAGAAACCATGGCGGGGACATAAACCTCTATGACAGCCCCTATGGTGGATTACGCGTGATTATCACTCTGCCGCACTAGGCAGTGGATTAATGCAGCCGTCCACCGTTCGGCACTTTCTTTTCAAGCGCAGCCAGTGTCACATTGCCTTCTTCATCGAGAAAGCCGAGTGTCAAGACTTCTGACATAAATGGCCCGATCTGGCGGGGTGGAAAATTCACCACTGCCATAACCTGCCGGTCCATCAGTTGGTCCCGGTCGTAGTTTGCCACAACCTGAGCCGATGTTTTCTTCACACCGATTTTCTCACCAAAATCGATCCAGAGCTTCCAGGCCGGTTTGCGCGCTTCCGGAAACTCCTGCACATCAACAATCGTGCCAATGCGGATGTCCACTTTCAGAAAATCATCGATAGTAATTTCTTCGCTCTCACTCATTACCCATTCCCTACTCTAGGATAGTTCTTCAGACCGCTTCTTTGCAGCGGCAATTGCCTTAGTCATCAAGGGTTGCAACCCCTCTTCCGCCATCAGCACAGACAGTGCCGCAGCTGTGGTGCCATTGGGTGATGTCACATTCTTGCGCAGCGTTGCCGGTGTGTCGGAAGATTGGCGCAAAAGCTCCCCTGCCCCCGAAACAGTTTCCAGCGCAAGCGTCATGGCAAGCTCATCAGGCAAACCGGCCTCAACGCCTGCAACCGCCATACATTCTGCCAGATGAAACACATAAGCTGGACCACTGCCGGAGACTGCCGTTACCGCATCAATGAGGGCCTCATCATCAACCCACTCCAGTTTACCAATAGCGCTTAAGAGCTGTTGCACATTGTCCCGTTGTTGTTGGGAAACATGTTCATTGGGGCAAGCAACCGTCATACCGCGCAATACAAGCGACGGCGTATTGGGCATGGTGCGGACAGCGGCAGGCGAGCCATAAGGTTTGGTGATTTGCTCAAGCGTCGTCCCTGCTGCAACTGAAACAACCACTGTATGATCAGCAACCAGACTAACAAGCCCAGGCAGCACATCATCCATCATCTGCGGCTTAACAGCGATCAAAAGCACATCAGGTGCCTGAACATCGGCTGGCGATGTGTGATGCTGAATACTGCTTTCGCTTAAGAGCTCAACCATAGCCGGTGATGGCATGGGATCCACGACACAAGCATTTCCCGGCTCAAGCCCGTTCGCCAACCACCCGCGCAACATGGCACCACCCATATTGCCGGCACCCACCAGCACCACTGAAAAATCCATGAGACCTCCGGTCACTAAACTAAGTTCGGACCCAAGCTAATATAGATTTGGTGGCAATGATAAAGTTATTTTTGACCGCTGAGGAAATTTAAGCGGTACCGCTTGTTTCGAACAGAGCACTCTTGATTGCTTCATCCGCATCATGACCGGCCCAGACCACAAACTGAAACGCCTGATAGTACCGTTCACATGCTTCAATCGCACTGGCCAGCAGACACTCAAGTTGTTCGCCGGTCGGATCAGCACCACCGTTGAGCATCAGGGTCTGTCTGAACATCACAGCACCCTCGCGCATCCATACATCGAAATGCCCGATCAGCATCTGCTCATTGATGAGAGACAACAGCCTGATCGTTTCGAGAATACGGCTATCCGGCACTTTCAGATCAAACGCACAGGCCAGATGCAGTGCTTCGAAATCCTCCATCCAGGAGAGTGACACATCATAATCCGTCCATACACCTTTAACGGTGAGATTGATCTCGTCATCACTGGAGCGCTCAAACTCCCATTGGTTCAGCGATGCCACATGTTCAATAAGATCAACTGGATGGATATCGCGTTCATATTCTACCTGAGCTAGCGCCATGTCTTTCCTCTGATAAAGAGTTGCCCCCCGACAAGGTCGGAAACGAATCAATGTTATATTTCAGTCTATAACGCTGACTCACGAATACCAGACCGTACGGATTCACGATCGCTGTGATTCTGTGGAAAGGGTTGAATCAAAAGATTCAAGACTGCGGCTAACAGACTCAAGCAATTACATTTTTTGAAAGTTATTCACTGACAAAAAAAGTTTGGGAATTCTGAAAAATTTTTTGAACCGTCCCCGTTAGCGATTGGGGATTTTATTTTTCAAGAGCTTTAATGCGCTTTTCCAGAGCTTCTATCTCGGATTTGAGCGATTCATTTTCTTCTCTGGCCTTGGCCGCCATGTCTTTCACCGCGTCAAAATCATCGCGCTTAACGAGATCCATATCCGCAAGCAACCGTTCGAACTGAGAACGCATCGCCTGCTCCGCTTCCCGCTTCACGCCCTGCGCTGCTCCTGCTGCATCAGTCATTAGCTTAGCCAGTTCATCCAGAACGCGGTTTGGTCCCTGTGTCATTGTGTCAGTCCAGAAAAGATTTCGTTACTGCTTATGTAAGGTTTCAAAGGTGACAAATCCAGCACGAAATGCGAATTAGGTTTTCAACGTTAATCGAGTCGAAAAATTCATGCTTCAAACCCTTACCGCAATCGCCCATCCGCAGATCGATCCTGTGTTGATTTCACTGGGCCCATTGCAAATTCACTGGTACGGCGTTGCCTATGTGGTCGGCATCTTGTTTGGCCTCTGGTATGTGAAGAAGATGGTGGCGAAAGACGATTTGTGGGGGCCGAAAGGCTCGCCCATCACCGCACCGCAAATCGATGACTTTCTGGTCTGGGCAGTGATAGGCATCGTGCTCGGTGGCCGCATCGGTTACATCCTCTTCTATGACCTGCCGAGCTATGTGGCCGATCCCCTCAAGGTGTTTGCAGTCTGGGAAGGCGGAATGAGTTTCCATGGCGGGCTCGCGGGCATAACACTTGCCATGTTCCTCTACGCCCGAAAAAACGGCTTCAACCCCTTCAGCCTGTTTGACGTGATCGCCGCCAGTTGCGGCATTGGCCTGTTTCTGGGTCGCGTCACCAACTTCATCAATGCAGAACTCTTCGGCCGTGTGACCGATGCGCCATGGGGCGTGATCTTTCCCGGAACCGACGGCCTGCCCCGCCACCCGAGCCAGTTATACGAAGGCTTGCTGGAAGGCCTCCTGATGTTCACCGTTGTGGCAATCTTCATCTGGCGCTTCAAAAAGCTTCAATATCCAGGATATGTGACCGGCATCTTCATGGGCATTTATGGTGCCAGCCGGATATTCGTTGAGTTCTTCCGCGAGCCCGACCCGCAACTGGGCTTTCTGCTCGGCACAAACTGGCTCACTATGGGCATGATCCTCTCACTGCCCGTTCTTGCAATCGGCATCTGGGCCACGACCACATCATCAAGACGCGTCGCGGCATGAGCACGGATCTGAAATCGCGGATCATCCGGCATATCCAGACTTCCGGCCCCCTGCCCTTGGCAGAATATATGCATTGGTGCATGGCGGACGCCAAGGCAGGATACTATACCAACCAGCAGGCAATCGGCGCCCGCGGAGATTTTGTTACCGCGCCTGAAATCAGCCAGATGTTCGGCGAGCTGATCGGCATCTGGGCCATTGAAGCCTGGCGGGCTTGCGGCTCACCGGAACAATTCAACCTGGTGGAACTGGGCCCCGGCAAGGGCACGCTCATGTCTGATCTACTTCGCGCCACAGCCGTTCTGCCCGCTTTTCAAAGCGCAGCTCAAATCAATCTGATTGAGACAAGCGAACGGCTTCAAGCCATTCAAAGTGAGGTGTTGGGAGAGGCAAATGTCTCCTGGTACAAATCCATCAAATCCATCACCGATCAACCAAGCATCATCATCGCAAATGAATTTCTGGACGTCCTCCCCATCCGCCAATATGTGAAAACGGACGGTAACTGGCATGAACGGGTGATCAGCCTCAACGATGATAATGAACTCATCTGGTCCCTGAGCAACGCCAAACTGGAATCAGAAAACCTGCCAGAAGGCGCTGAACGCGAACCCGATGGTGCTATTCTGGAAATCTCTGCCACCAGAGAAGCCTTCCTGATTTCCTGTTGCGAACATATTCTCAAAAATGGCGGCGCGGCTTTGTTCATTGACTATGGACACGGGAAAACCGGTTTTGGCGATACGTTCCAGGCCATGCGCAACCATGGCTTTGCTGATCCGTTGGAAGCACCCGGCGAAGCCGACCTTACATCGCATGTGGATTTTGGTGCGTTAGCAAACATCGCTAAGGAAGCTGGCCTTGAGGTAAAACCGTTGATGACCCAGGGCGACTTTCTGATAAAACTCGGCCTGCTCGAACGCGCTGGTCAACTGGGTCACGGCAAGAGCGAAGAATTGCAGACGCAAATCACAAGCGCGGTCGAACGCCTCGCTGGCCCGCAAGAAATGGGAACCCTCTTCAAAGTGTTCTGCGTTTCAGCCAAGGATATGAAGTTACCGCCATTCGATTGATGTGATTTTCAGATACATGGTCATCGTGGAACTTGCTATAACCAGATACCACCATTAGCATTTGAAAGTATAAAAAGAAGAAGTGGTGCTTTTCGAAAAAATTCTACTACAGGTGTCAGCATATGAAGATCATTCTCATAAGCTTAGTTGTATTACTAAAACTATTGACGTGCACAATTGCCAACGCAAATGACGATCTCGAATCCGCCGTTGCAGCTTGGCTTTCTGACATTGACGAAGTTGCCATACCACTACTTTCAAAATTGGCGAGTGGCGGCAATGAACAAGCCATGATACTTCTCGGGCAAATTGCCCGCCGTCCCGGTGAGTTTTCACCGTTTATGCATAATTTGTCAAAAAAAGAAAGAAGCCGACTCCTCAAGGCACCTAAAGGATTATTCGGAGAATCTTGGCTAAAACGTGTACACAAAAATAAAGAGTTAGCAGATGCACTTCTAAGTATTGATGACGTGCCCAATCGATTCACCGGTGCATTGTTGCTTTTGCAATATAATGAGCGGGGACAAGCCATTCGTTCCTTTAGAAGATTCGAAGTATCAGGTGTAATTCCGGATCACTACCTAAATTCAATTAAGGCAGTGGATTTTCCGAAGGAGCTAGATTCATTCAAATGGTATGTTGAGACAGTCAAGGGAAACCCGAACGAAGTATTGAAGGATGCATTAGCCGAGATGGCTGGCGACAATCTGAACACGTATCAATATATTCTGTATATTTCACACCTACTAAATAACAAGAGCCAGTACGAGAGTGATATCAAACTCGCTATGGCAACACTTCGGGGAGATTCATATCCAAGAAAAGGAGAAACCTGGCCAGAAATGGATGCTTATAGCGACAAGGCTTATGAGATTTATAGGAAGGCACCAGAGCTAAGACCGATCGTGAATGTCTGCTCGCAATTATGTCCAGATGAAATTAATTTATGTTTTCGAACTAGTTATACATTGCTTGGCGGATATGCCGGTTTACTCGATATGCAATCACCCTCAGAAACCATAATACCCGCAAAACGTTACTTCGAGAGTAAGCGATTCAGTATTGACATGTTACGACGTATGAATGCAGAACAAATCCCGTTTTGGATCAAAAATCGCCCGTCGGTTGTTAATAAATGCATTGCCAAGAAAATCTTTCTTGCCAGTCCCCGAACACAGAAATCTTTCGATGAAAGCCACAGATTGTTCTTGGGACTTGAATAGTTACAATAGTGGTGCAATTTTTTCGCTCAAAGTTCCGCCATTTGAGTGATGGCGTTGTTTTTGGATAGAAACATTAGCTATCGCGAGGATATTCTGGACAACATTGTACACGCACCCGGCACCATTGCGCGCCTATATGCAAGCGAAAATTCCGGCAAATTGATCTTAAAATTATAGGCGTGAGTGCTTCACCCCGGACTATCTGGGCAGATAGAGGTTGGACGTCACCAGCAGGATCACGAAAACCACATTCAACACGTTGAGGATGATGGGATCGCCATGAGCATAGTGAGCAATGATCGCAGTTAAGAGATAGAGCCCCACGCCTGCATAGGCCCATTCCTTGAACTAGATTGGGACAACCGGCAAGAGCAGGATCGGGATCGCGATCAGTGTTAAAATAGCGAGCTGAATGCGAAAAAAATCCGGGAAACCTAATTCACGGACGCCATCAATTGTGCCTTGGTGAAAGATATAGCTTGCCGCACTTGCCAGAAGCATCACACAGATAGCACTCGTGGAAATCCAGTAAATCATGTCGCAAACCTCAGCTTAAAATCACTCGAGGCACAAACTGAAATTTTCTTGAAGTGAGATCAAGACTGAAATTCAAATGCAGTAGATGTATAAAGACCTACTGATCAGGAACAACCAATGGGCTGGGTGAGAAAACAAGCCCAGGGACAGAAATTGGCTTTGTAAAACAACCCTCTATCGGCGTTTCATCACAATTCACGACTGTGCGTTCAGCGACAGCAGCCTTGCTGAAATCCACACCCCCTATTGCCAGACCACAGCGGCCCAACTCGTTTTCCTGCATCGCCTTTCGCAGTTTGGAGGGAATTTCCGACAATTGCGCAACCGGCATTTTCCGGATGACCTCACCTAATGCACGCGCCGCGAAACTCTCTACCCTCGAAGCCACCAGATCGCGATTTTGACCAAAACACTGTTCGACCCGCAATTCATCCACTATTGCATAGGTCGCCACAAAATTTTCAATCCGCAGCTCGACCGCATCAGCCGTTGTCACAATCAAGGAACTCGGCAATGCCCGGAATGGTGCAAGTTCGCCCACCTGTGCTTCACCAATCGGGGCAAGTGGCTGCTCGCGTACGATACGCTTGGGTTCACACCCCTCTTCCAGCTGGACTTGAACTGCATTTATGTGAAGACCACCGGCTAACGGCCCGCTGAACTGCTGAAGATGACTTGCAATCTGCTTTGCGTAGGGTTTCTCAGATCCGGCAAAGCTCGAAAGATCAGGCATATCATCCAAAGCGGTTTGAATTTCACCCCGCTTGTTGGCAAGTACTGTCGTATCTCGCCCTGCAGAATGATAGGCCTCAAGATCACCGATCCGGTAAATAACCGACAGGTCTGCCTTACATCCCTGTAATTCAAACGGAGTTTCATAGAGAAATTGCCGCTCACGCAAGACTGGCTCAAGCACCACTTGCTCAACCATCGGAATATGCGCATGCATGCCCGGCCCGGCCTTGCGTTCAACCTCGCCATCTCGAAGGATCAGCGCTTCGCTGTCAATCGGCACAATAAAAATCGACAGAAATCCAATGCCTAGGAAAGCCAGTACAATTCCGAGCAAGACGACAATCCGCAAATCGACCCCTCTTTCCTTGACCAGGAGTAGTTTCAGTTGCGTTCAGATTATCCTGTGGCAGAAACCACTTGTCCATATCGCAGTCGGACTTATGCACCGATGCAAGCCAGCAGAGTTTAAGGGCTGCTATGCCGCCTGGGTCTCCGCCAGCACAGCGTTTTCTGATGCAAGCCAGTGGTCCACAGCTTTGGGAAGCGGCTGCTTTTCAAAGGCAATGCCCATCTTGTTGTAAGACAATTCGTTTGGCACCAGCCCCCTTCTGGAGACCGCAGCCCCTTTCATATAGCCGGCCGCACAAACCGTTCCATTGCGGCTTAAAAATTCAAACCGCATGAAGTTCCAGTATTCATCACTCGCCGCATGGTAGTAGCGAACCCGGTATTGTTGGAACGGCTTCAGACCTTTTCGGTAGGTAATTACCGCCCCACCGGACATGGGTCGCCAGCCGTGTTTCATAAGCACTTTCAAAAATCCCACACGGGAAAAATACTCGATGATCATCAGATCAAGCAGCGTCAGATAGCGGCCATTATTCATATGGCCATTGAGGTCCAGATCATTGGGCAGCACGCGAAACGTGCGCTCCAGCGGCTCATCCATACTGATGGGTTTGAGAAATCTGGTTCTAATTAAAGTCCACAACAGTCGAAAATAGAGGTTCATGGGGGCATACCTTTCTTGCACTGTGAGGCAAAGCTGGTTAAACTGAATTCGTTCACTATTGAACTATTTAGTTCGTTTTTGAACGAAGTCAAGCGATAAGGATAAGATCGCTCAAAAAACCTATTTGGAGGGGATGATGACGCTAAAGCATCATGAATCAGGCCGAGCCTGGGTCGCTGTGGTGCGGGCTTATAACACCTGCAGCAAAGCAATCATCACGCGTATTGAACCCACCGGCTTCAGCCTGCTTGAACATGAAATCCTGATCAATTTGCTGCTCAACCCGGGTCAAAGCCAACAACAGCTGGCAATGAAGTGTTTTTCAGCCAAAAGCGGCATCAGCGGTATCGTCAGCAAGTTTGAGAAAAGAGGCATCATCACCCGAAAAGCGGACGAAAAAGACACGCGCAAGAAACTACTCTTCCTCACTGAAGAGGGTACAGAACTGGCCAAGACCAATTTCAAGATACAGAACGAGATCATCGAGGCCATGGCAAGCGTCTACACGCCAGAAAAAATCGCAGACCTTGAAGACGGTATGAATGCCATGACCGAATTGCTGAAAGACCGGTATTTGTGAGGTGGGGTTGGCTAATTTTGATGCCATCCGTCACACTTGCACTACGGACGGCAAAAGGCTTAAGTGAGTCAACCTGACCCACCTGCAGACTTCACATGCCAAAGACTACCGAAACCGATAATGAAAACATATATGATCCGGCATTTGTGGCAGATCTATTTGACAGATGTTCCTCGAACTATCGAAGATGGAGTGCCGTTAGCTCATTTGGATTTATCTATATTTGGCGAAAGCAATGCGTGGAGCGTTTGTCCAATGAGCCATCATCCGGAAATGTGGCTGTAGATTTAATGGCGGGCACCGGAGAAATTTGGCCACATCTACTAAGGCGACTGCCAGACTTAGCCACAATAACGGCAATCGACATATCGCATAAAATGCACCTTGAAGCCGTTGAACGATTGCATGAAAATTATTCAGACAAGATCACTCACATAGAAGCCGACGCACTTAAGACTGATCTTCCAAACGAATATGCCGATATCGTCGTCTCCACCTTTGGATTAAAAACTTTCAATCACGCACAACAATCTACTCTAGCCACACAGATTGCGCGAATTCTAAAACCAGGCGGCAGTTTTTCCATGATTGAAGCGTCTGATCCAAAAGGCTGGATTCTTAGGCCGATTTACCGATTTTACCTTGATAGAGCATTGCCCCAAATTGAAAGGTTTTTTCTTCGAGGAGCGAACGATTTCAGCATGATCGGCACCTATACCCGTAACTTTGAAAATTGCACTCACATTGAAACGGCGCTCCGTGATGCCGGACTGGAAGTTAAGATGAGAAAACACTTCTTCGGTTGCGCCACAAGCGTCGCAGGGTACAAACCATTGTAACGTCGAGTTTCATGCTTGTATGGTGAAAGCTGATCGGGCGTGATCAAACTCAAATCCTTGACTTTCCCGTATTCTTGCGGCCATGAAAAACATATTGGACCGATTACTCAACGCGCGAAAAGTAACAAATCTCACATCTGTAAAATTCATCAACTGATATAAATCGGGCCGAGTAACGATCGACACAAAGGATAATAGAAGATGTTTATTGCCAAGTTTGTCGCGACTGTAATTATTGTGTTTGCCCGTTTTATCACATCAGTTCGCGGAGAATGGGAAGGCATTGAACCCACTTCTCGCCAGCGGATCTATTTTGCCAATCACGCAAGCCACGGAGATTTTGTACTCATTTGGACCGTGCTGCCACCAAGGTTACGCCACAACACGCGGCCGGTTGCAGGTTCAGATTATTGGCTCAAAAGCAAATTGAAGGAGTTTATCGGACGTGATGTGTTCGATGCTGTCCTGGTTGATCGCAATGCAGAAACAAGAAAACAGGATCCCATCGAGCAAATGGCCTCGGCATTGGACCTGGGTTCCTCTTTGATATTGTTCCCCGAAGGCACTCGTAACGAGACCGAGGAAAAACTGCTGCCATTCAAAGCGGGCCTGTACAATCTGGCGAAGATGAGACCTGAAGTGGATCTGGTTCCGGTCTGGATCGAAAATCTGAACAGGGTGATGCCCAAAGGCGAAATGGTTCCCATACCTCTGATGTGTACCGTCAAGTTTGGTGAAGCGATGCATGTGAAATCACGGGAATCAAAAGATGCGTTTCTCAAACGTGCAAGAACAGCATTGCTTGATCTTGCTCCGGAACTGGATGGTGGCTTGAAATGACAGACACACACATCGATCTACTAAAGCTGCTTGGCGGAATTGGCGCAATCCTCATCGTCGCCTCCATCATTGGATATGTGCTGGAAAAGCGTTTCTCTCCTGATGGCTCGAATGAAGCAATTGAAAACCTGAATGCCCGCGTTAAGGCATGGTGGGCCATGGTGATACTGCTTGCGATTGCATTCCTGGGCGGTAAGGCAGGCGTATTGATTCTATTCGGCTTCTGTTCATTTGCAGCACTCCGTGAGTTTATCACGCTTACAAACACCAATAGAGCAGATCACTGGGCATTGGCCGGTGCGTTCTTTATTGTCCTACCAGCCCAATATGCGTTGATCTGGTATGACTGGTACGGGCTGTATTCCATCTTCATCCCAGTTTGGGCATTTCTCCTGATGCCGGTTGTGGCAGCCCTGCGGGGCAACACAGATCACTATCTCATACGGGTCGCAGAAACCCAGTGGGCCTTAATGATTTGTGTCTTCTGCGCATCCCACGTTCCAGCCCTGCTCAATCTTCAAATCCCGGGTTACGAGGAGCGGAATGTGCTTTTGATAGCCTTTCTCATCGTGGTCGTTCAGCTTAGCGACGTGATGCAATATGTTTGGGGCAAGATGCTGGGCAAGCGAAAGATTGCTCCCAATCTCTCACCTTCAAAAACAGTCGAGGGCTTTATCGGCGGCATCCTGAGCGCAACCCTGGCCGGCGCGTGTCTTTGGTGGCTCACACCTTTCACCTTCTGGCAGGCAGGTCTTCTGTCCTTTGTCATCACCATAATGGGCTTTTGTGGCGGTCTTGTCATGTCAGCCATAAAGCGCGATCGCGGCGTGAAAGACTGGGGTCATTTGATCGCCGGTCATGGTGGATTTATTGATCGTCTGGATTCGGTAGTCTTTTCTGCGCCGGTCTTTTTCCATCTCGTGCGTTACGGCTGGTCCCTGACGTGAGCGGCCTGGTTTCACAGATTGTGCGCAGTGGAATTACCCATGTTCTATTCGCATTTCTTGTAATGGGTGGATGGGCCGTATTTGCCAATCGGCATCATCCCATGCCCGAGCCACTGGATGCGGGACTGGTTCAGGGAACCATCTCGGCCTGCATCACTCTGGTCATGAAAAAGTCCCTTGATTTTCTGTCAGCCTCCCTCCCCGGTCCAGTCGCACTTTGGCTGCCACCCCTTATTGTGTGTTGCTGTTCAATTATCGTTCTTGTCTTTGTACACATCGCAGCTGGCACACCGGAACTTTTCAGAACCATTGCCTTACCTTTTTCAGTGGCAGCCACTTATGCTGTTCTTTATAATTTGACCCTGTATCAACGGAAGCGGAAGTATGACTGACCCGGAAACTCGTCGCCCGATCGCAAGCCGAAACACACGCTGGGCAACCGGGCTTGCCAGATGGCTGGCTGCCGGCTCCATAACACCTAACCAGATATCACAAGCCAGCATGGTTATGGCCGCAATTGCAGGAGTTGCATTCTGGTTTTCAGACGACCAGACCGGGACTGCAAAAATCCTGGCTTTGTTGGCTGCTGCACTGTTTTGCCAGTTAAGGCTCATATGCAATCTGCTTGATGGCATGGTAGCGGTGGAAGGGGGCAAGGCTTCCTCCACCGGGGCATTCTGGAATGAGTTTCCAGACCGAATTGCCGATATTTTCATTTTGGCTGGTCTTGGATATGCAGCTGCTGAGCCCACACTTGGCTGGATCGCAGCATCGCTCGCTGTACTAACAGCCTATACGCGAGAGCTTGGCCAGACAGCCGGTGCCCCTCCCGAATTTTGCGGGCCCATGGCAAAGCCTCACAGAATGGCTGCCGTAACCCTTGCTGCGGTTATCACTGTATTTGAACCGTTTTGGGGTGGTGATGGATTTGTCTTGAAAGCAGCTCTTTGGATCTTGATTGCCGGAACAGTTCTAACAGTTTTCAGACGGTCAGCGCGCATTTTGAAGAACCTGAACGAGTGAACAAATTTTAGCTTGTTGCGCAGGCGATCGGCAGGTTTTCACAACCGACCTATAGAAAGATCATATATCGAGCAAATACCAAATTCGCCCCATGTCAGACAGTGAGCGCAATTTGGCGACTGGATGGTGATAAACGACGGGTATGTGGAAAGAGCTGCCTCTTTTAGTTATGCAAGATGTCTATTTGAGCGAGGAATGGGCGTTGGCGCTTTTATGTTCTGCCCTTTAAAAATCAGACATAATTGACTTATTACTCACAATATCGTTGCGTAAAATAGCCATCTCAGCGAATTATTGGAGGACCTTTAATGCTTGGTGCGCAAAATTTAGACTGGGAAGAAGTAAAGTGTTTTGCAGTCGTTGCTGACGCGGGAACTGTTCGTCGAGCCGCTCGTCAGCTTGGGGTTCACCATTCAACCGTGAGCAGGCGAATAGATAACCTTGAGCATGCACTTGGCACCAAGCTTTTTGACCGACAACCTGAAGGTTATTCATTGAATGCAGCTGGAGAGGAATTTGCAACAGCAGTCCGTGAATGTGGGTTGTTGCTAAATAATGCGGGTCGGCAAGTTTCTGGCCAGAATCGTGATCTGAGCGGTGTAGTTACCGTGACAATGGCCGGGCCGCTCGCTGTTTACGTCTTTGGGCCAAGGTTGGCAGAGTTTGCGGATGCTCATCCGAACATAGAAATACAAATGATCACCACCACTAATGTGCTTGATATTTCGCGCCGCGAGGCAGATGTCGCAATCCGGATTGACAACAACCCGCCGGAATCTTTGGTGGGTAAGAGATTGTTTCCTTACTACCAAACGGTTTATGCATCACAAGAATATCTGGCCACACACGATTTGGAAAACGAACCGGAGTCCGCGAGGTTGATTTCCTGGAGACCCTTTGATGATAGGTTTCCAGAGTGGACCAAAGAAACAGGATTTGGTGCAGTTCCCCTTTGGGGGAATTTTCCAGAACCTGCTTTGCAACAGTCTGCTGCAAGGGGCGGTCTTGGACTGGCAGTGTTGCCTTGTGTAATTGGCGACAACGATCCCCAACTTGTAAGGGCCTCATCCAAAAGTCCGACGAAGGCTCGTGACATCTGGCTCCTCACACACAGCGACCTTCGTCGAACTGCACGCATTAAGGCGTTTATGGGATTTGCTGAAAAAGTATTACGAGACGCCAAGAATGAGTTGATGGGAATCAAATGAGCCTTGAACGCAACTCAAACAATTGGACATACAAAGTGGCTCACTTATTAGCCAGTTTGGTGCGATATTAGTATCATGACATTGCAAATTTGCATCTTCATAATGCCCTCAAACACCCTGGAAAGAGCTTATGATGATGGAATTTCCTTTTACAGCTGCAGTGGTTGGAGCTCTTCTGATCATTCTGCAACAAATATTGATGATGATAACAGGAACACACCGTGGCAGGGTGATGATAGGGGTTGGTTTCGGTGACGACAAAGAGCTCGAACGAAAAATCAGGCGTCATGGGAATTTAGCTGAAAATGCTGCAATTTTCATCGTTGTGCTGAGTCTGACAGAGGGTTTTTTGGGAACCAACTTTGCAATAATTGCTTTTGGCACAGTCTTTACAATTGCTCGTATATGTCATGCTGCAGCATTCTCTTCGCTTGCTGGATCACATGGTCAGGAAGGTGCATCGAAGATCTTCGTTCGGCTGAGGCTCGTGGGTGCGTTGGGCAATGGATTGAGTGGGATTGGCCTTGGCCTTTATCTCCTTAGTGTCCTTTTCTTGTAAGACGACTAATTGGTTTGATCAGCTTAAAAGAGGTACCAGTTTGTTAAACTGAGACTAGAGCTACAACGTCCATCCTGGTCTCAAAGCTGTCATTGGGGCGGCTTACCAGAGTTGATGACTTCGACCGGTGGCTATGCTGATTTTTGAATAGATTTATTCTCGTTTGTTTTACATGTTACGCCCGAACATCAATCACGACAAAAGATAACCATGGCGATACATATTCCAGTTCAATGCATCTCACGAGACGATGACTTTGTAATCTTGGTGTACAAAAACTTTCGCGAAGGAAAATACGTCAAGTTGGGGGTAATTGGCGTGGTACCTTCAAAAAAAGAAATTGAACTCTTAGTCCCAAAGATAGATTTTGAAGTCAATGAAGATGGACAATTGAAGATATCCAAGTCGGTGCGTGATGCCATGGATAGACATACTGGTATGGTAATCGGAAAATATATGCGCGTTCGGCGAGTGATCATGACATATCTGGAGCAAGAAAAAGAAATTCCAGACAACTTCGCCTATAACGCCTGAGTATGTTGCCTAACGCGTGCAATGCCCGGCCAGCAACATCTCTGAACTCGTGGAAATGGGCTTGGTGCGATTGTTGATTTGAGTGTTTGAGCTTTGCAACTCTCCAATGACGCTAAGCGGACAGTATGTGGATCTAGCCTGGATAGTCTTCTTGAATAATTTCCGCGGCACGCTCAGCAACCATCATCACCGTATTACATATGTTAACGGTGACCATATCCGGAAACACCGAAGCATCGGCAATTCTCAGTCCAGCGACCCCTTTCACAGCAAGATCAGGCCCGACAACCGCGCCCACGTCTTGCAAGGCACCCATACGGCAGGTTCCAGCCGGATGATATACCGTTTCACAGGTCTCGCAGATGTAGGCAAAAAGCTCATCATCATTGGTGACGTCAATCCCGGGAAAAATTTCCCTTTTGAGAAATGGCGACAAGCTTGGTGTTTCTGCCAGTCGGCGCGCAAATCTCAAGGCGCCGATTAATGTTTTGCGGTCGTACCCCTCGTGGTCAGAGAAGTAATTGAGTTTGATAACTGGTTTGGATTCGAAAGCAGGTCCCGATAGCTTCACATGACCCCGGCTCTTGGGACGTGCCACATTGGGTGACAGTTTCACCCCATGGGGAACGTCCGAAAACTGATCACGGCCGACATATTTCTCCCGCAAGCGAAGCACAAAATGAAACAGTACGTCTGGGTCTGTTTCCAAAGGGTCCAGTTTGGTCAGGATGGTTGATTCACACGGAGTACGTTCCCATTCAGGTGGCGCCTCATGGGTTTCATAGACAAGGTTGGCGGCCACATGATCCATCAGATTTTGCCCCACCCCTGGCAAGTCTGCATTTACATCAATGCCGAACTCCTGAAGATGAGCACCCGGCCCAAGGCCGGAAAGCATCATGAGCTGTGGTGTGTTAATGCTGCCGGCGCATAGAATAACTTCACGTGCAGCAGCCACAAAACCACGGCTGGTTTCAACACCGCTGACCCGATTGCCATCAAGCTTTAGCCGTTTAACACTTGTGTCTGTCCAAACCTTCAGGTTTTGGGGCAAGTCTTCAAGCGGGTGCAGATAGCAGATCGAAGAGGATTGGCGGAGCGAGCCCCGTGCATTGAGCGGAAACCAGCCCGCACCTTCAGCAACGCCGGCGCGGAAGTTTCTTTCAGGAAGACCAAGATCAAGTGCAGCATCAATGAACGCACGACTGAGAGCATTCCCCTGCGGTGTCTCCTCAATGTGGATTTTATCTTCAATCTGTCTCAGGCAGGCATCAAGTTGCGCTTGGTTCCAGGTTTCTCCTCCTGCCTGAAACCATGCTTTTAGATCGCTCGGCGTTGGCGCGATAAATGCACAATCATTATGGTTGGCGCAACCGCCAAGCATACGTGCCCGGGCATACTCAATCGGCTCAGAAGAACCGGCTATGGGGTGAGCCTGAAAGTTCCAGTCATAGCTTTCATCTTGTTCTTCAAGACGCGACAAATCCATCGCAGCGGGGTCGTTTTCATCCGTACGCCCTGCCTCGACAAGAATGATCCGGAACGAGGTATTTTCAGCAAGACGCCTGGCTACAATGCAGCCTGCAGCTCCACCTCCGACAATCAGGAAATCGCATAGATGTTCGGACAAACTCTGAACCTTTTGGGCTTTTAAAGCAGATACGGCATCACGGTACTTCTGTTATCGAAGAAGTTCCAGCCATCGGCAGAGCTATTGTGAACGATTCCCTGAAATTTAGGGACCATCGCATTGTACTATCACAGCGGCATTCCCGGAAACTTTTGCGTAGCCGACCTGAAGAGGTTCTCCATCTTCTGGAAAATGCCGCACGACATGAATTGTGACAATGTTCGCCAGCGCTTGGGAATCCTGAAAGTCCAGTCGAATCTGTCGCTCATCAAAATAGGACTGCGCAATAAATATTTGCTCACCGGGCTCGCTGGCTCCCATTTGATAAGATCTTTCTCCTGAAGTAATAGAAATGTCATAAATGTTTGTGACCGGCCCAGCACCAAACAAAATCTGGATGCTGGTGTCATCATCATCAGAGTGACAAATCATTGATGCTGTCGCCGATGCTGGTTGAACCATAGAGATTATTGTTCCGGCCAAAACAACTGATCGGCTTATGATTTTTGTCCAATTCATCTCGAATTCCATCCATTTTCCAAGTGAAGACCCTACTTAAACTGAACTTTAAGATCCAAGGTTTCGTCCCTTTGAGATCGCAATCTCCTTGCAGCTGAATTTTCCAGAACAAATACATTGCTATCGGGTTTGCGTTTCAATTCCACATCGTTAAGGAATAAAGCTATAACGCCAGGATACGGCTCATTGTTAGTGCTGCCGTTACCATCACTAGGATTGAAGTTTAGTTTGTATTCCAGACCTCGTTCCACATCAAAAGTAGAGTTTTCCATGATGGTAAATCCATTTTCACGGTCGAACTGAAGCTCTGCTATTTGATCACGCAGGGTCACCAACCCAGCCAATATGTCATGATTTTTCCAGTAAATGTCCGTCACATACCGAGAATGAGCTTGTGCAAAAGCAAAATCAGTTTTGCGAGTTACAAATTCATCCCATGCAGGTCCATGCACCAATTGCGCGACAAATCGTTTACCTATTTCCTCAATCACGCCATCCCTGAAACCCTTGAGTAACTGCTTGGTCAGAGCTTTTCCAAAAGCTAATTTGCCCTTTCTCAATAACTTCTCATCTATACCATTCTTGAGTTTATTCAGTTCTGCTTTCTGATGCTGTTGCATTTTTTCCAAAAGCGCAGGAGAACTTGGTGTATCGATTCCCCATGTACCACTGACTGTTTTAGATATAGCTTTTTCTAGGATCTGTTTTCTGGCCAAATCCTGTTCGACACTTTGCGCAAGCTTGCCAGCTTGTTTCACCGCCTGTTTGGCAGCAGAAACCGCAGTAGCTTTGGCTATGCTCTCTGATTTATCTTTCTTTTCCGGCAAATGTCCTTTGGCTATCTCGAGAAAGATACTACCTTTGCCATCAATGTTTAGCAGGGGATCATGGATCTTCTTGGGACTGAAATAAAGATTGTCTCCCCACTGTTTCAGAATGGGCAAAACGGCTCTTGGTCCCGTTGTCGCAACAGCCTTCAATGCTTTGGGTATTTGAAAGCCCGCGTCAATCGCTGTTTGACCAAGTGTGGAAGCATACATGGCGGCGTTCAATCTGGTCGTTGATCGTTCTATGCGGTTTCGTGCTTCGATTGCTTCTTTATGCGCATCTTCCCTTGCCTTTTCGGCGGCTTCCATAGTTTCGCGTGTTTGCTTAATGAGAGCGTTAAGCTTTTCAAGTCTCAGCGTGTTGTCCAGCTTCTTCGCTTTGAAGGTGCCATCTTGAAAAATCCAATGCAGTTGTTGCTGTCTTCGCTGCTCGCGTCTTTGATCAAGTTCTTGAAGCTTTTCAACCGCCAACTCATAACGCGCTTCCGTGGTTTCTAACTCTCTGCGCAACCTGTCCCGAGGTGTGATGTACCTATCGAGGCGTTCACCCGCATATCTGATACGCTGCCTAGGCTCCCTGCCCTTGCGCTCTAAATCCTGCTCTGCTTTACGCAGATTTGAATCATCGATTCTCACACGATGTCGAGAACGAAGATCATTTAATTCGCCCCGCACGTACTGATTATCAACTTGAAGACTTTCCTGTTCGGCCAGGAGTACGCGCCTTCGTTCCTTTGAAAAATCATTGTCCCCCAATGCTTCAATCAAACGCGGTAGCACGCGTCCAATCGCAGCAATTCTTTTATTGTTTTTTTCGATTCGGGTCTGGCCATCCTGATATGCGGTTGTACGCTCAAAGGAACCAACATGAGAACGTGCAGCTTCCAATTTCTCTTTTTCCCTATCGACACGATCTTGTAGAGCATTCAGCTTTCGCCTGGAATCTTCAATCTCCACCCAATAAGCTTTGGCAGCTTTCTGAAAGGCCGTCTCCGCATCAGCCAGAAAGCGTTTTGATCGATCATACTCTTCTTTCGCTTTGTTGAGTTCATCAATTGCAGCATTACGAGCTTGATTAAGTGGGCTGTCATCCAAAATGATTTTGGCTATTTTCGCTTGTAGTGCCGAAGGTTCCCCCTCGATCGGATCGAAGTATCTTTTACTCAAAATTGCGAGCACATCGTCAGACGCGGGAACATTTTCAATTGCTTCGCGCTCATCGCCTGAGCAAGAAAACAATCCATTATTAGAAAGATTTTCTTCACAATATCGCTTTCGTGCTTGAGTAAGATCCCGGTAGGCCAATCTCAATTTTTGATGATCGCTGACAAAGGCGCTGATTTGAGCGTGGGTTTGTCGCAACTCTGACTCTGTCGGGAAGGATTGTTCACCTTCATTTGACGCCGAACCACGAGCTAAATCGAAGAGGCGTTGCGTTACCTCTTTTAGTTCTTGCCTGTTTCTTTCACCCCATTCAAAATGTCGTTCTTTTAAATCCAACACCCGCAATTCAAAAGATACAAAGGGATGCACCCACCGCTCCCATATATACACAAGTCTGGAGGCATAAAGTTCGTCTGATTCCAACCGAGCAGCTGTGTTCGTAGCCTCATCAGCGGGCACAAAAATCTCTCGTTCCGGGAAAGGGCCAACTTCTTCTAAGTTGAACCCTGAATTGCCTGTCAGCCCGGTGCTAGAAAAATCCGGGCTTTTAAGAAAACCGTCGGTATCTTTTTTTGTTTGTGCAATGGTCGGATTTGAACACATGACCACAATCATTGTGGAGGCAAGAAGGCCCTTTCTAAAGCGGGGTTCAGACTGTCTCTTAAGAATTGACGGTATAGGCATGATTCATATCTCCATTCACTCACTTCACAGCGATGATTTCAAATCTATCTATCGTCGCAAGAGTTTCGCCAGGGAGTTGCTTCCAGATCCCAATTCCGAAACTGGGCTGCCCTGGCACTCGTAGTGAAGTGAGTTTTTCAGTTTGAAAATGAACCGGCTCGCTTCCGTTTTGAATTCCCGGGAGTTGAGCATGAGCGGTGTAGCTCCTGCCACGCTTTGAAAGTGTCAATACAATGCCGTCAGATTTGATACTTTGTCTGACTTGCTCAACGTCATCCACGCCCCAACCACACTGAGAACTGCCGGAAACACGCTGATCAAATTGGGTTGTCTTGCCCGCAGAATTTTTTTGCAATCTCAGACTGATTTCCTTGCAGAAATCCTTTAGCTGGCTCCAAAGCTGTATCGCCAAATAATTGTCTTTGTCTTTGTAAAGACCAAACCAGAGACTATCGACGCCAGTTTGCATCTCGAATTTGGCCTTAATTTTCATGTCCCAATCACCGGAGGGCAGTTTTTCCAACAGGGTTGCCAGGTTAGAGAAATTTTCATTGTGAAATGCCTGAACTGCAGAGCTGACCATAAGCATCTCGCCGTTTTCGATCAGATATCCATCTAGATCAACGTTACCCATAGACCAGGATTCACTCAGTGCATCACCTTCAAATTCATCCTCGAAGAAAACTTCCCGCACGACTTCCGGTTCAGGCTCAACTGAAGCCACTTCAACCGGTTTCGACTCAGGTTCAGGTTGTGGTGTGGTCGCCTCTTGAGAAACTTGCTGTAATGCGATCTGCAAGCCCTCGGTGTCATTGGCCTCAAAGTACTTTCCGTTGGCATTCGCTGCTATGCATTCCAGTTGCGCGCGTTGTTCCGGACCGAGATCATAACCAACAACATGCAGTTTTGCGTCGACACCGGACTCAGCCAGTTTTTTAGCTGCTGCACAGGGATCACCATCACAAGACTCAACGCCATCAGTGATCAGTACAATTGTAGGATTCTGAGCATCCTTATCCACTACCCAGGAAACACTTTCTCTTAGTGTGGCTGCTATCGGCGTTTGACCTTTAGGTGTTACGTAGTCGAGCATCTCTTTGAATTGAGACGAGCTATATGTGTGATAGGCACCAACGAGCTCCATGTCGTCGCAGACTTTGAGTTTATGATCAAAGCGGTTGCCGTATGAGATCAGAGCTGTTCGTGTACCTTGTGGTAACTCTGATGCAGTTTTCAGAAGCACTTCCTTTGCAATTTCAATCTTTGGACGTCCATCAACACGTCCCCACATTGAATTGGATGCATCAACTATGAACATCACGTCCGATGCTGGAGCAGCATGAGACGGTTGATTACCGGTCATACCCAAGGCAGCAAGCAGACAACCTACTGACAAGAGACTTTTCGCCGATGATATTTTCCCGGAGTTAGGTGTGCCTATGAAATTCATCGTTATGATCCTTTCCCCAAATGCGGAATTGAAGCCAATTCCGCAGGTTAGATGAATGTAAAATTTTCAAATGCCGAACTTCTAATTATTATCCTATGACGGAATTAGGTGGTTGCTGTGCACTCTGTCACACATCAAAACTAACAATTTTTTCAATTAGTTACCGTGAATCACTCAGAGATTAGCAAACCTGCCGTTGTAAAAAGTCATCAATATTGATGACGTCTTTTGAGATTTAAAACGGGTTACGGTTGATGGTTATTGGCCGTCTGCTTAGCCTAATTAGCCGATTGAAAGACCCCTAAACCTTAAATCGGAAGGTATCTGGACCTCTGGATATTTGAATAGATGTTTGTTGAATTGTCTGGATATCGTTTTCTAAAAAACCTGTGTGCGTAATAAGGTACTGGCTGCATCTTGTAGCTTTAAAATGATCTTGTTCTCAGCCTCTTCGTTGGATACCAAATTGCTTGGTAATGTGGTTCCAATCACAGCCTTTAGATCATTGAGAGTGCCGATAGGCACTGCAAAGCCCGTTATATTTGCTTCAAATTCGCCTGAAACGATCGCATGCCCAGCTACCCTGCATCTTTCAATACGGTTGCCAATTTCAGTTCTATCTTCAACAGTTGTGGAAGTGTATCGCTCAAAACTTGCTTGCCTGATTTGATCAGCGGCCCAATCTTGATCACTGTAAGCAAGGATCATGCGCCCAATAGCTGTGTGAAGAAGCGGCAACCGACTGCCAATGGTGAAGCCGTGGGATATCTTTTCACTCGCTGAAATAGATTGGGCAACATAAACCGCAGCATTCTCATCTAATATTGCCAACGAAACTGATGAATTAAGCGCATCAGAACAATGATTGAGTACAGGTTGCACATGCGAACCAACGTGGTTCCCACGCAGAAAACTCCCTGCTAGTACAAGCACTTTTGGGGTTAGGGAAAAATGCCGATCTTCTTTTTTCACATAACCCAAATGCACCAATGTCAGCGTTAGTCGCCTTGCAGTAGCACGGTCCAATGAAGCGCACTTCGCGATCTCGGCGAGCGTCAAGCGCGTGCGACTGTCGTCAAAAGATTTCAGTACGGATAAACCTTTGACAAAGGTTGATGAAATGTCCCGACTGGTGAAAGTTTGATCTTCCAAAATTTATTCTTTCTCGCGATTCCCGATACTCAAAGTCCTCTTGATACGTGCGCATGTCAATCAAAACGTGCGCTATATGAACTTTTTGTTGAATAATACTCATTCTTTGAAATAATAGGATGATTATGGGCAGGATGTTAGTCTTAACTAACAGCCTGCTTTTTCAAAAAAATGTTCCCAAGGTGCAAACATGATTAGTGAAGAGCTGAACAACACATTGACCCGATCCGGCCCAGGCACTGAAGTTGGCGAAGTGATGCGTCGCTACTGGCAGCCAGCTGCTTTAAGTGACGAGCTTGCGGGAAATAGGCCTGTGGTTCCGGTCACATTGCTCGGGGAAAAACTTGTTTTATTCAGAGATGATGAAGGCAATCTTGGTCTGATTGATCGCCACTGTCCGCATCGCGGTGCTGATCTGTGTTACGGCAGGTTGGAGGACAATGGCCTTCGGTGTCCATTTCACGGTTGGCATTTTGATCGCAACGGACAGTGTGTTGAGCAGCCCGGTGAACCGGAAGGTTCACAAATGCACAAACAGATCAAGACAACCAGTTATCCGGTTGTTGAAAAAAACGGTATCATATTTGCCTATTTGGGTCCTGGCGCTGAACCTGAATTTCCGAATTTTGATTGCTTTCGCGCTCCGGACAGTCATGTCTTTGCGTTCAAAGGCCTGTGGGAATGTAATTGGCTACAAGCCATGGAAGTTGGGATTGATCCAGCTCACGCGTCATTTCTTCATCGGTTTCTTGAAGACGAAGATCCAGCGGATTCCTACGGAAAACAGTTTCGCGACAAGGCGGCAGATACAGAGATCCCCATGACCAAATTACTGAGGGACTATCCGAGGCCGGAAATCTCAGTCGAAGAAACTGACTATGGCATGCGCATTACAGCCTTAAGGCACATGGAAAACGGCAAGACACACGTGCGCATTACCAATCAGATTTTTCCCGAAGCTATCTGCATACCAATGTCCAGAGAAATGATCATCACTCAGTGGCATGTGCCGATCGATGATGAAAACTGCTATTGGTACTCCATGTTTACGAGTTTTGATAAGCCCGTAGACAAGCAGTTGATGCGCGAGCAGAGACTTAAGGAACACAGGCTACCGGATTACGCACCGATCAAGAACAAACGCAATAATTACCACTACGATCCAGATGAACAAAGCAGTGAGACCTATACAGGTATGGGTCTTGATATTAACGTTCACGATCAATGGGCTGTTGAAAGCCCCGGCCCTATCTTTGACCGCACGAAAGAACACTTAGGCAGAACCGATGTTGCGATTATCAAATACCGCCAGATGTTAAGAACAGCGATAGCCAATATGAAAGAGGGTAAAGGTGAAGAACTTCCAATGCTCAATGGCATTGATCCCAAAAAGATTTATGGCCCTATTTCCAATGACACAATTGGAGACAAGGAAAATTGGCAAGAAGCTTTCCGTGTCAGTGATGCTGAACGCAGGAAAGCCTGTAGCGGATGGGATGCAACGGTTTGAAACAAAAACAACATTATGTTCTCAAGCCGAAACACCAGAACAATTCCCTCAGGATCGGGTTTGTTGAATGAGCCCGGATAATCAAAAACTAATCGCTGAGGGCAAGCTTGCATCTCTTGGTCTGTTTGATGAACAACAGATCAAGCAAGCCAACCAACTAATATCGATGGTTGGTGAAAGCGAACTTGAAACCATACGGGTGTTGTTTGCAGATCAGCATGGCATTTTGCGCGGCAAAACTATCGTTGCCGGTGCTTTTCCATCCATTTTCACTGAAGGGCTTGCAGTAGCATCGACGCTTTTGCTCAAAGACACTTCGCACAGAACCGTTTTCCCGGTGTGGTCCGAGAAAGGTTATGTTCCCGCGGAGTTGCGAGGTGCCAACGACGTTCTTTTGGTGCCAGACCCGGATACATTTCAGAAATTACCTTGGTCACCGCATTCCGCGTGGATATTTTGCAATCCTTGCCTGAAATCCGGCGAGAGCCTTTCCTTTTCATCAAGGGACATTCTTCAAAATGCTATCAGCAAACTTGCTGCGGCCAAGATGAAAATGTTGGTCGGTCTGGAAGTGGAATTTCATGTCTTTGCAATTGAAGACCCCGCTCTTGATCATGCAAGTGCTACTATGCCGGGCCAACCGATCAAAACCCGCAACCTTGCTCAAGGTTATCAATTTCTGACTGAAACGAGGTATTCAGAACTTGAGCATGTGATTGATGAGCTGCGCAGAAACTGTGAAACAATCGGCCTGCCGGTCCGTTCCATGGAAATTGAAATGGGCCCCAGCCAGATTGAATTTACCTTTGACCCCACTGAGCCTTTGGTTGCTGCTGATAACATGATGATTTTCCGGACTTTGGTGAAAGAGGTATGTGCTCAGAAAAACCTTCATGCCACGTTCATGTGCAAGCCAAAATTAGACAATACCGCTGCCGGTGGCTGGCACTTACATCAATCCGTTTTGGATATTAACTCGGGTGAAAACCTGATGACCCCGGCTTCAGATAATACCCTAACGGATGTGGCTGGGGGATGGATTGCCGGACTTCTTGAACATGCGAGGGAAACCTGTCTACTGACAACGCCAACGGTAAACGGATACAAGCGGTATCTTCCTCATCAATTGGCTCCAAATCGCATTCAATGGGGCAAGGACAATCGCGGCACCATGATACGATCGCTAATAAATGCAGGCGATCCCGCATCACGCATTGAAAACCGTGTCGCTGAGACCACTGCAAATCCGTATCTGTATATCGCCAGTCAGATTTTATCCGGTTTGGACGGGGTGAAGCGTAATTTGACACCGCCCGATCCAGTTGAAGCACCCTACGAGGGCGATGAACTGTTTCTTCCAAGCAATTTGTCTGATGCCATTCAATATTTTGAACAGTCTGAATTTTATCGAAGAGAACTCGGCGAGGAGTTCGTAAATTATTTGAGCCACATTCGCCGAGCCGAATGGGATCGATACAATTTGGCTATCTCCGAGTGGGAGCATGCAGAGTATTTTGGACTATACTGATCGAAAAAACCGATCCAGTTCCAAACATGGTGTGTAACTGTTGATCAAATAGGCAATGCTCACCTATTCACCAGATCAGGTTTGAACCCCCCGGTTAAGTTTTCAAACGCGAGACCAGCGTTAAAACCTCACGCGTCTTTCAAACCTATGCCACCAAGGATAATCCGCGTCACTGTATCTTTGGCTTCAGTCCATTGTTTGTTGGATAAGGCTTTCCCGTTATTCAATGCTTCGATTTGACAGGAGAAATCAGCATAATGCTGCGTCGTGGACCAGATCATATAGATCAAGGTTTCGGGTGACATTTTCTTGATGTAACCCTCTTTCATCCATCGCTTTAAAATCTTCTTTCGAGATGCCATCCAGGATTTCAGGGACTCTTCAAAATAAGGACGGATATAAGGCGCCCCATGGATGATTTCATTGGCCCAGACCTTCGAGCCATTGGGCCTGCTTCGTGCCAGATCCATCTTGTCATGAATATAGCATTTTAGTGCATCTGCAGGATTGTCTGTCTCATCCATTCGATCAGATGCCTGTAGCCAAAGTGTGTAAATGTCTTCAATAACTTTGGAATAGAGTTTTTCCTTGGATTGAAAATAATAGACGATATTGGATTTGGGAACGCCAGCCTCTGCAGCGATCATGCTGATTGAAGCACCTTTAAATCCGGCTTCTGCAAAAACCTTTTCCGCGGCGTGCAGAATTTTCGTTTCATTACGCTGGCGTATTTGCTTTTGATTTACTCTGTCATCCATAAGATTCTAAAATCCAATAAACTTGTAAAACCCCGTAACGGCTATTGGAGTGGCTGAAAGAATTACCTTGTTTTGTTTCAGCGATCAATAATTTTCTGACCGATCGTGCAGAATATTATTGACCGATCGTGCAGACTTATGCTTAATTTTTTTAAAGTGCTACGACGATTGGGAGGTTTGGCGTGAGCAACTTTGCTACGAATGATATGAGTTCATTCTGGATGCCATATTCAGCCAATCGGCAATTTCACAAGGCGCCGCGTCTGTTTGTTGCAGCAGATAAAATGCACTACACAACAGATGATGGCCGTCAGGTATTGGATGCCACTGCCGGACTTTGGTGTGTTAATGCTGGTCACAAACGTCCCAGAATAGTTGAAGCCATAAAAAACCAGGTGGAAGAGCTGGATTACGCACCAGCTTTCCAGATGGGGCATCCCAAAGTATTCGAACTTGCAGCCCGTTTGTCACGAATGGCTCCGGAAGGGCTTAATCATGTGTTTTTCACAAATTCGGGCTCTGAAAGTGTCGAGACAGCACTGAAGATTGCGTTGGCCTATCACAAAGCCAAAGGTGATGGTGGCAGATTTCGTCTGATCGGCCGCGAGCGCGGATATCATGGAACAAACTTTGGCGGTGTTTCCGTTGGTGGCATCGTCGCCAATCGGAAAATGTTCGGAACCCTTCTCACTGGCGTTGATCATATACGTGACACTCACGATCTTGAGCGCAATGCTTTTTCTCGCGGACAGCCGGAGCACGGCGCTGAATACGCTGATGATCTTTTGCGGCTTGCAAAACTCCATGATCCATCAACAATTTCTGCAGTCATTGTGGAGCCATTAGCTGGCTCAACTGGTGTGTTATTGCCTCCCAAGGGCTATTTGCAAAGGCTACGGAAACACTGCGATGAACATGGAATCCTGCTTATATTTGATGAAGTGATTACCGGCTATGGTCGACTTGGAGCACCATTCGGATCAGATTTTTTCGGCGTGACACCTGATCTTATGGTGACAGCAAAGGGTCTCACAAATGGCATTATCCCCATGGGTGCTACTTTTGCTTCCTCTGAGATTTACGATGCGTTCATGACCGGGCCCGAACACATGATTGAATTGTTTCACGGATATACTTATTCGGGAAATCCAATGTCTTGTGCAGCGGCTCTGGCAACACTTGATACTTACGAAGAAGAAGGTCTGCTAACCCGGGCAACGGAACTTGCAGAATACTGGGCGGATGGTTTGCACTCCTTAAAAGACCATCCTCATGTCATTGACATCAGAAACCTGGGGCTTATCGGCGCAATTGAACTCGAGCCTATTGCAGGTGAACCGACAAAACGGGCGTTTTCCGCATTCCTCGAAGCCTATGATCAAAACCTTCTAATTCGTACTACCAGCGATATTATTGCACTGTCACCACCTCTGATCATATCGAAAGAAGAAATCGATTTTATTTTCGAAACACTCAGTCGCGTGTTGAAAACAGTCCAATAATGAATTGAAATTAGGCAAATTCAGAAAGACCATAAGAGGTATCCAAAGATATCGGGAGAGATCAAAATGTCAGCACCAGGGGAAAACCTTCGTATCAATGGAGACAGGCTTTGGGACACAATTCATGAAATTGCATTGATTGGACCAGGTGTTGCTGGCGGTTGCAATCGCCAAACCGTAACCGATGAAGATGCCGAGGGTCGCGCACTTTTTCAAAAATGGTGTGAAGAAGCTGGTATGACCATGGGCGTTGACCAGATGGGCACCATGTTCATGACCCGCCCTGGAACCGATCCCGACGCCCTGCCCGTTTATGTGGGTTCTCATTTGGACACGCAGCCAACCGGCGGCAGGTATGACGGTGTGCTCGGTGTTTTGGCTGGCCTCGAAATCGTTCGGACCATGAATGATCTCAACATTCAGACAAAGCATCCTATTGTTGTGACCAACTGGACGAATGAAGAGGGCACAAGATTTGCTCCTGCCATGATGGCCTCAGGCGTATTTGCCAAGCAATTTACGCAAGAATGGGCTTACGCAAAAGAAGATGCAGACGGCAAAAAATTTGGTGATGAGCTGGAGCGTATCGGCTGGCGTGGTGATGAAGAAGTGGGCGACCGTGAGATGCACGCTTTCTTCGAACTTCACATTGAACAGGGGCCAATTCTGGAAGCCGAAGGCGTGGATATTGGTGTGGTAACACATGGACAGGGGCTTTCCTGGACACAGGTTACGATCACCGGGAAAGACAGCCATACGGGATCCACACCCATGCCAATGCGCAAGAATGCAGGCCTTGGCATGGCCAGGGTTTTGGATCTGGTTGACGAAATCGCCTGGAGCCACAAACCCGATGCAGTGGGAGCAGCCGGACACATAGACGTTTATCCCAATTCAAGGAACGTAATACCAGGCAAGGTCGTATTCACCATCGATTTTCGCTCACCTGAATTGGATGTCATTACTGACATGGAAAAGAGACTTGCCGAAGGCGCCAAAAAAATCTGCGATGAGATGGGGCTTGAAGTCGAGCTTGAAAAAGTGGGCGGTTTTGATCCGGTCAAGTTCGATGAAAACTGTGTTGCCGCAATCAGGAATGCAGCAGAACGCCTCGGGCATTCTCATCGCAACATTGTTTCAGGAGCAGGACATGATGCCTGCTGGATAAGCCGGTGCGCACCAACGGCTATGGTGATGTGCCCCTGCGTGGATGGGCTTAGTCACAACGAGGCAGAAGAAATTTCTCAGGAGTGGTCGACGGCTGGAGCAGAAGTGTTGTTCCATGCAGTTATGGAAACCGCAGAAATCGTATCATAGGAGGGAATATAATGAGCATTACGACGATTAAGAACGGTACAGTTGTAACTGCCGATCTTACCTATAAGGCGGACGTTCAAATTGAAAATGGCGTAATCACAGAAATAGGTCCAAATCTCTCCGGCGGAGAGGAGCTTGATGCCACAGGATGTTACGTCATGCCCGGCGGCATTGACCCACATGTACATCTCGAAATGCCATTTATGGGGACTTATTCAAGTGATGACTTTGAATCCGGAACCCGAGCCGGATTATCCGGTGGTACAACCATGGTTGTCGATTTTTGCCTGCCATCGCCGGGCCAATCCCTGCTGGAAGCCATTCAGATGTGGGACAACAAATCAACTCGGGCAAATTGTGACTACTCGTTCCACATGGCGATAACCTGGTGGGGGGAACAGGTGTTCAACGAGATGGAAACCGTCGTCAAAGATAAGGGTATCAACACTTTCAAGCACTTCCTCGCCTATAAAGGTGCTTTGATGGTGAATGACGATGAACTTTATGCATCGTTTCAGCGTTGTGCAGAACTTGGGGCCATTCCCATGGTTCATGCAGAGAATGGTGATGTTGTGGCTGAATTGTCCGCCAAACTCCTTGCAGATGGCAACAACGGACCAGAAGCACATGCCTATTCACGCCCACCGCAAGTTGAAGGTGAGGCTACCAATCGTGCAATCATGATTGCAGATATGGCGGGTGCCCCACTCTATGTGGTTCATACCTCTTGTGAAGACAGTCATGAGGCTATCCGGCGTGCCAGACAACAGGGAAAGAGAGTTTGGGGTGAGCCACTCATTCAGCATCTCACACTGGACGAGTCAGAATACTTCAATAAGGATTGGGATCATGCGGCTCGCCGGGTGATGTCCCCACCATTCAGAAATAAGCAGCATCAGGATTCACTCTGGGCCGGGCTGCAAGCAGGCTCCCTTTCAGTAGTTGCGACCGATCATTGCGCATTCACAACAGAACAGAAGCGTTATGGAGTGGGTGATTTCACCAAAATTCCCAATGGAACAGGTGGACTTGAAGACCGCTTGCCAATGTTATGGACCCATGGAGTTACCACAGGCCGTTTGACCATGAATGAATTTGTTGCGGTAACCTCGACCAACATTGCAAAGATCATGAATCTATATCCCAAAAAGGGAGCGATATTGGTGGGTTCGGATGCAGACATTGTGGTCTGGGATCCAAACAAGGAGAAAACAATCGCTGCGGACAAACAGCAATCCTCAATTGACTACAATGTGTTCGAAGGAAAACACGTTAAAGGCCTGCCTCGTTACACCCTTACCCGAGGCATGGTTGCTGTGAATGATGGCAAGGTCCAAACCAGGGAAGGCCATGGCGAATTCGTTAAGCGTGAGCCAAATGGAACTGTGAACAAGGCATTGTCCACCTGGAAAGAGCTTACAAATCCGACCCCGGTTGTGCGAACCGGTATTCCGGCAAGCGGAGTATGATCGAAGTTAATGACAATTGTTTCCGCTAAAAATCTGAACCTGACATTTCAGACAAATGATGGTCCGGTCCACGCGCTTTCAGATGTAGAACTGGAAGTGCAAAAGGGTGATTTTGTTTCATTCATCGGACCTTCGGGTTGCGGGAAAACCACATTTCTTCGCATCATTGCAGATCTGGAAAAACCAACCGGTGGGAGTATCAGCGTAAACGGAATGTCGCCCGAGGAAGCCCGTAAGCAGAGAGCCTATGGTTATGTTTTTCAGGCCGCGTCTCTTTTGCCCTGGCGTACAATTGAAAATAACATTGCTGTGCCGCTTGAGATCATTGGTCTCTCGGCAGCTGAGAAACGTGAGCGGATTGATCGTGTTCTGGAATTGGTTGATTTAGCAAATTTTGGTAAAAAATACCCCTGGCAATTGTCCGGTGGCATGCAGCAGCGCGCCTCCATTGCCCGGGCCCTGGCATTTGAAGCAGACTTACTCTTGATGGATGAGCCCTTCGGCGCATTGGATGAAATCGTCCGTGATCATCTCAATGAGCAATTGCTGCAATTGTGGGAGAACACTAACAAGACGATTTGTTTTGTTACCCATTCGATCCCCGAAGCGGTTTATCTTTCAACCAAGATTGTTGTGATGTCGCCACGTCCCGGACGTGTCACGGATATCATTGAATCAACCCTTCCCAAAGAGCGACCGTTGGAGATCCGGGAAAGCAAAGAGTTTTTGGAAATCGCTCATCGTGTTCGAGAAGGTTTAAGAGCGGGGCATTCCTACGATGAATAAGGGCAAAACCATACCGGTTCTGACAATCGTCGCGATCATCGTGGCGATCTGGTATGCCAGCGTTGTGTGGATGAACGCGCCCTTTGAATATGACAGAGCAGAACGTGAAGACCGTCCGCCCCCAGGTTTCTCTGAGCTCGTCACGTTCACAATGGCGCAGGAACGCCCGGTTCTGCCAGCCCCGCATCAGGTTTTCTCAGAAATTTACAAAACTACAGTTGAAAAGAAGATCACTTCAAAACGATCCTTGATCTACCATTCGTGGATCACACTTTCAGCCACATTATTGGGTTTTGCGATTGGTACTTTGCTTGGCATTTTGTTGGCTGTCGGCATCGTTCATAACAGGGCAATGGATAAATCGGTAATGCCCTGGGTGATTACATCCCAAACCATACCAATACTTGCCATCGCACCCATGATCATTGTTGTTTTGAATGCTGCTGGCATATCCGGCTTACTGCCCAAGGCGCTAATCTCCACCTATCTTTCGTTCTTCCCCGTCGTGGTCGGAATGGTCAAGGGATTACGCGCCCCAAGCAGTAGCGAATTGGATTTGATGTACACGTATAACGCTTCAGCCTCCCAGACTTTCTGGAAACTACGCTGGCCGGCATCCATGCCATATCTGTTTACGTCGTTGAAAATTGCCGTGGCCATATCTCTGGTCGGTGCAATTGTCGGCGAGATGCCGACAGGAGCAGTTGCCGGTCTGGGAGCCAGGCTATTGGCTGGTTCATATTTTGGCCAAACGATACAAATCTGGTCCGCTTTGTTTATGGCAGCGACACTTGCCGCCATTCTTGTCATGCTGGTTGGTTTTGCACACAGCTACGTCCTTAAGAGGATGGGACAAAAGCCGGAGGGGGCAATCGCATGATGTATCTGATTGCTGCACTCGTTTTCTGGTTGTTCACCTGGTGGCTAAATCAAAGGCTAGTCAAAATTGATACACACCTCAATGCATCACTGGCTCGCGTTATCGATTTGGCGGTGCCCTTCATTTTTGGTGTGACAATTTTTGTCATATGGGAATTGGTGGTCCGTGGTTTGCAAGTGCCCACCGTATTGTTGCCACCACCCTCAATGATCTGGGAACGCATAATCAATTCCGTTCCAATTCTCTGGGCCGATTTTCAACAAACATTTCTTAAAGCGGTACTTGCCGGTTACATTCTTGGATGCGGTTCAGGATTTATCGTGGCGTTGTTGATAGACCGCTCACCGTTTTTGCAGCGCGGCTTACTCCCACTGGGGAATTTTGTATCCGCTCTCCCGATAATTGGCGTGGCTCCGATCATGGTGATGTGGTTCGGCTTTGACTGGCAGTCCAAGGCGGCCGTAGTCGTGATCATGACTTTCTTCCCAATGCTGGTGAATACAGTTCAAGGGCTTGCAGCGGCTAATCAGATGGAACGCGATTTAATGAATACATACGCTGCTTCCTGGTGGCAAACGCTAACCAAGCTACGCTTACCGGCAGCCGCACCATTTATCTTTAATGCATTGAAGATCAACTCAACTCTGGCTTTGATAGGTGCCATTGTTGCTGAATTTTTTGGAACACCTATCGTAGGCATGGGATTTAGAATTTCTACCGAAGTCGGCAGAATGAACGTGGACATGGTTTGGGCAGAGATTGCTATCGCAGCATTAGCCGGATCCGCGTTTTATGGGCTGGTAGCCATTATCGAGCGAGCCGTGACGTTTTGGCATCCATCGATAAGGTCCAGTAACCGTTAAATTGTAACTGTTTGAAACTCTACAGGGAGAAGGAAATGAAAAGAATTAGCAAATTACTTCTGGCAGGAGCTATGTCTCTGGCTGCATTCACAGCACAGGCCGCAGACAAGGTGACACTCCAACTTAAATGGGTGACCCAAGCTCAATTCGCTGGATATTACGTGGCCCAGGACAAGGGATTTTATGAAGAAGAAGGTCTTGATATTGAAATCAAGCCTGGGGGTCCAGACATTGCTCCCGCACAAGTACTTGCAGGTGGCGGCGCCGATGTCATCCTTGACTGGATGCCTTCCGCACTTGCAACCAGGGAAAAAGGCCTGGCGCTCGTCAACATTGCGCAACCGTTTAAATCATCAGGCATGATGCTGACCTGCCGCAAAGATTCCGGTATCAAGTCACCGGCAGATTTCAAAGGCAAGACCCTCGGCGTCTGGTTCTTTGGTAACGAATACCCGTTTTTGTCCTGGATGAGTAAACTTGGTCTCAAAACAGATGGTGGCCCAGATGGTGTTACTGTCTTGAAACAGGGCTTTAATGTTGATCCGATTTTGCAGAAGCAGGCAGCCTGTGTGTCCACCATGACATACAATGAATACTGGCAGATCATTGATGCCGGACTGACCGAGGATGACCTCGTCACCTTCAAATATGAAGAGCAAGGCGTTGCCACACTTGAAGATGGCATTTACGTGCTCGAAGACAATCTCAAGGATGCGGCATTTGAAGACAAAATGGTTCGCTTCGTTCGTGCTTCCATGAAGGGTTGGAAGTATGCAGAAGAAAATCCGGATGAAGCTGCCGAGATTGTACTGGACAATGACGCCTCTGGTGCTCAGACGGAAAAACACCAGAAGCGCATGATGGGTGAGATTGCGAAACTTACAGCTGGTTCAAACGGTGCACTCCTTGAAGAGGATTACAACCGCACCGTTCAAACGCTTCTATCTGCAGGTTCTGATCCTGTGATCACAAAGGAACCCACAGGAGCTTGGACCTCAGCGATCACAGACAAAGCGCTCAAGTAACGCAGCTGAAATTGAATGCGAGCCCAGGTCTTTAGAGTTCAAGTCTTTTGATCTGGGCACAATCAGAATTCATCACATGATCTTCGATGAGAATTTCATGGATGGGGGAATTGCATCCCGAATTTTAGAGAGAATAGAACCATGGCAGATATCAAGACAGGTCGATTAAGCGCTGACAAGCTGGAGGATAACTTTTCTGATCTACACGCGCCGATGACACAACATGAAGCGCTTGTGGAGGCAGATAGATGCTATTTTTGTTATGATGCACCGTGTATGACAGCATGTCCGACAGGGATCGACATTCCAATGTTCATTCGGCAGATCGCAGCGGATAACCCTGGCGGATCCGCAAAAACCATACTTGAAGCCAACATAATGGGCGGAATGTGTGCTCGTGTCTGCCCCACGGAGACACTGTGTGAGCAGGTTTGTGTGCGCGAAACTGCGGAAGGCAAACCCGTTAAAATTGGGCAGCTTCAACGTTACGCCACAGACTTTCTGATGCAGAACTCGGATAGTCATCCTTTCGAGCGTGCACCGGAAACTGGCAAGAAGATTGCAGTTGTTGGCGCTGGTCCAGCGGGGCTTTCATGCGCCCATCGTCTGGCTATGTACGGGCACTCAGTGACTGTTTTTGAAGCAAAGGAAAAATCAGGCGGGTTGAACGAATTTGGCATCGCTGCTTATAAAGCAACCGACCAGTTTGCCGCTAAGGAAGTAGATTTCATTCTTGATATTGGTGGCATTGAAATCAAGCATAATACCAGGCTTGGTGATGACATTCTCCTGGAAAACCTGACTTCGGAATATGATGCTGTGTTTTTGGGAATTGGCCTGCCAGATGTGAACGGGCTTAACCTTGAACATGAACATGCAAGTGGCTGCATTGATGCTGTTGATTATATTGCGAAGCTTCGACAGGCTGAAGATCTTTCGAAACTTGATGTGGGCCGCGATGTGGTCGTGATCGGCGGCGGAATGACCGCGATTGATGTGGCAACACAGGTCAAATTACTTGGCGCTGAAAATGTAACAATATTCTACCGTCGTGGCGTGGAAAATATGAATGCTTCCGAATACGAGCAGGAGGTGGCACAGACCAGCGGCGTAACCATTCGTCACTGGCTTCAACCGCATTCGTTGGAAGTATCAGATGGAGCAATATCTGCAATCACCATGGAATATACGAGCGATAGCAATGGTTCTCTAAACGGAACCGGCGAAACCATTCGCGTTGAGGCCGACCAGATATTTAAAGCAATTGGTCAAAGCCCGGTCACAGATATTCTTGCAACTGCGGAACTCGGCTTTGAAAAGGGCCGGATAGTGGTTGATGAAAACAGAAAAACGACCAATCCGAAGATATGGGCCGGTGGCGATTGTGTTGCTGGCGGTGAGGACCTGACAGTTGTCTCGGTAGAAGATGGAAAACTCGCTGCTGAAGATATCCATCGAGCATTATCTGAATAATTACGGTTAAGGAGAAGACAAAATGGCAAATTTGAAAACTAGCTTCCTCGGCATTGAATCTCCAAACCCATTCTGGTTGGCATCTGCGCCCCCGACCGACAAAGAATACAATGTCAGACGAGCGTTTGACGCAGGCTGGGGCGGAGTGGTTTGGAAGACATTGGGTGAAGAAGGGCCACCAATCGTCAATGTCAATGGCCCGCGCTACGGAGCGGTATTCGGCGCTGATCGGCGCTTACTTGGGTTAAACAACATTGAGCTGATCACGGACCGTGACCTGTTTGTCAATCTCGAAGAAATGAAGCGTGTGAAGGAAGACTACCCGGACCATGCTCTGGTCGCTTCACTGATGGTTCCGTGCGAAGAGGAATCCTGGCAAAAAATTCTTCCCCTTGTTGAGGAAACGGGCTGCGATGGCGTTGAATTGAATTTCGGCTGTCCCCACGGCATGGCTGAGCGGGGGATGGGGTCTGCTGTTGGTCAGGTGCCCGAATATATCGAAATGGTGACCCGTTGGTGTAAACAGCATTCCAAATTGCCGGTGATTGTAAAACTCACGCCCAATATCACCAACATCCGCTATCCAGCAGAAGCGGCAAAACGAGGTGGCGCTGATGCTGTGAGCCTTATCAACACAGTCAATTCAATAATCGGCGTCAACCTTGATACCTTTGTTCCAGAGCCTGAGATTGGCGGCAAGGGCTCTCACGGAGGTTATTGCGGACCGGCTGTAAAACCGATTGCATTAAATATGGTAGCGGAGATCGCTCGAAATCCGGAAACATCAGATTTACCGATTTCCGGCATTGGCGGGATTACAACCTGGAAGGATGCGGCCGAGTACATCGCGCTTGGATGCGGAAATGTACAGGTCTGCACCGCAGCAATGACCTATGGCTTCAAAATCGTGCAGGAAATGATCGCTGGCCTGAGTGATTGGATGGATGAGAAGGGATACAGCTCGATTGAGGATTTCCGCAATCTTGCCACACCGAATGTCACCGATTGGCAATATCTGGATCTGAACTATGTCACAAAAGCTGAAATCAATCAGGATTTGTGCATCAAGTGCGGACGCTGTTTTGCAGCGTGTGAGGATACTTCACACCAGGCAATATCGGTCAGCCCTGATCGAACATTCGAGGTGATCGATGCCGAATGTGTGGCGTGCAACCTTTGCGTCAATGTGTGTCCTGTGGAGGGCTGCATTACGATGAGGGAATTGCAACCGGGTGAAACCGATCCTCGGACCGGGGTTCCTGTAGATGGAGAATATGGAAACTGGACCACGCATCCGAATAATCCAATGGCGAAGACGGAAGCTGCTGAATAGTAATATTGAACTTATGGAGTTTCGGTTTCGATATCCCAATACAACTGGGCTATCAGTCGTGTGATTGCGATGTATCCAACAATAGATACTGGGTCTTCAATTGTCTTGTAAAGGACCCAGTTATCTGTGCTCATATTTCGCCAAACAACTTCATTCACAATTGCAGTTGTCAAAGCAAATGCTATCCATGCATATGTCAGCATTCTCCAACCAGCAGCAGTGAGAGAAATCTGACCACTCAATACACGTTCGAGAAAACTTGGCTTTAGAAGCAAACCAACAAGCAATGCCGACGCAAACAGACATTTCCCGACGGTTGGCTTGACCTTAACAAAAGTCTCATCATTGAAGTAAAGGCTTGCTGCGCCCAAAGAAAGAACTATAGCCAGCGTTGCCACGGCTATTAGAGGTACTTTTTTCTTCAAGAGATAACCTAACGCCACGCTGATAATTGTAGCAATAATTACGGCAATAGTTGCTGCTCTGAAGCCCCAAACAAAATTGGTCAAAAAGAAAACTACTGTGGGAAACAGTTCGATAATTATCTCTTGATTTAAATATCGATGAACAACTGATTTTGTCATTTTGAATTTTCAAACGCGTTAGTTTGTTTGCCCGTCGGGAATGCAATTATTCCCCATAAGAGCGGCTTCCAATTGGTTCGAATTTATCGTCGTGACGACACGAGTACAATGTCCGGTATTTGCTTCGTGTTTTTATCCGTAAGCGTAGAACTGATTTACAATCATTGAGCCACACACAGTACTCCTACCCTGCATTCATCACGCTTTCAGTTGTGTGAGCTGGGGCATTAAGTCTAGAAGCTCAGATGTGTACGAATGCAACGGTGTTTTAAACAGTGTTTCCGTATCCTGTATCTCCACCATTTTACCCTGCTTCATGACGCCTACCCTGTCACACATTTGGCGCACAACGGGTAGATCATGGCTGATAAATAGCATGGTAAGACCGAGATGCTCTTGCAGATCCTTTAATATGTTCAGAATTTGCGCCTGAATAGACACATCAAGCGCACTTGTAGGTTCATCGCATATGAGGAATCTGGGTTGAGTGGCTAGAGCTCGTGCAATGGAGATACGCTGACGCTGACCTCCTGAAAACTCATGCGGATATTTGTCTGCGGCATCACTTGCAAGACCCACTTTGTCGAGCAGTTCCCGCACTCGAGAATCCACCTGCCCTTTGGGTAAAATCTTATGATGTAACAGCGGTTCCGCGACGATCTCACCCACTGACATGCGCGGGTTCAGACTAGAGAAAGGATCTTGAAATATCATTTGGATCTGACGACGATAGGAAGCCAATTGTGGCGCTGTCATTGTCGTCACATCTTCACCATCAAACAATATATGCCCTTCGTCCACACTGTGAAGTGTAGCGATCATCCTTGCCACTGTGGATTTGCCGGAGCCACTTTCTCCCACAATGCCGAATACTTCCCCGTCCCGGATATCAAAACTCACATCATCCACTGCGGTGAAATACGTTCTTTGCGAGGGAATTAGTGATGTTTTTTCGATAAACTGTTTCTTCAAGTTCTTTACTTGAAGCAACGTTCCTGATTGGGCAGCGGTTGAACGATCCCAATTGCGCGCGAGATCTTCAATCTTGAATTCTGTCTCACGTCCACCGTAGCTGATCTGCGGGAACCGATGAAGCTTCAAATGCGGACGAGGTACCGCGGAAATCAATGACTTTGTGTATTCGTGCTGTGGAGAACCCAGAATCTGATCTGTCGTTCCGCTTTCCACCACCTCACCCGAATACATAACGGTCACTTGCTCAGTGGTATCAGCTATCACTCCCATATCGTGCGTGATCAGAATGACGCCAATCTGTCTGTCACTGGCAAGCTTCTTGATAAGATCCAGCACCTGTGCCTGGATAGAGACATCCAGTGCAGTTGTCGGTTCGTCTGCAACAATCACAGAAGGTTCTGAGCAAAGCGCAAGCGCGATCACAACACGTTGCCGCATCCCGCCGGAAAACTGATGCGGATATTGATTGAACCGCTCTTTCGGATTGGGAATAGACACCGCTTCAAGCAGTTCCAGAGCCCGTTCCTTGGCTTCAGATAAACTCATATCAAGGTGAAGTTGAATAGTATCAACCAATTGCTCGCCGATGGTGAAAAGCGGGTTCAAAGAAGTCAGAGGATCCTGAAAGATCATCCCGATTTCTTTTCCTCGAATGAGCCGTTTTTCTTCAGGTGAAAGATTGTCGATGCGACGGCCCTTGAGCCAGATTTCTCCACCTGTGATGTGAGCCGGAGGATCAAGCAGACCAATCACCGCATTTCCGGTCATCGATTTTCCTGCCCCACTTTCACCCACAACACCACGGATCTCTCCCGGGAAAATATCATAGGTGACACCTTCAACAGGTTTGAATACTCCGTGACGGGTGGGAATCTCAACCGTCAGATTGCGAATGGATAAAATAGGGTCCGTCATTTTAGCCTCGGATTGAGAGCATCACGCAGCCAGTCGCCCAAGAGGTTTACGCTGAGTGCCAGTGCGAGAAGTGTGCAGGCCGGGAAGAGCAATATCCACCATTCCCCGGAAAATAGATATTGCTGCCCGATGCGGATCAGGGTTCCAAGGGATGGTTGTGTGGGTGGTGCCCCTACTCCCAGGAAGCTCAGCGTTGCTTCAGCAATGATTGCAAGCGCCAGGGAAATGGTGGCAATTACCAGCACGGGAGACAACACATTAGGCAGGATGTGGCGCAGCATTATTCGAATGGGAGGTCGGCCCATCAGACGTGCTGCGGCCACATAATCCTTGTTTTTTTCAACGAGAGTTGCACCTCTCACCACCCGCGCGAACTGCACCCAGTCAGATAGTCCGATTGCCAGAATAAGCACCCAAATTGCCATTTGGTCTCGATACTCGATCGGTGTGACACCTTTGGCAAACCCGAAAATCAACATGGCCACAAGGATTGATGGGAAAGTGAGCTGCACATCTGCGGCACGCATAATAATTGTCTCAGTCCAACCTCCAACAAATCCAGCGATAAGCCCTAATACAATTCCAAGGATCATTGCAAAAAGCACCGCTGCAAAGCCGACAAAAAGAGAAATTCTCATGCCGTATAGAATTGTTGAATAGACATCCCTACCCTGGTCATCAGTTCCCATAATAAAGGTCTCTCCGGTAAAGGCATTTGGAGCCATTGGCGGAGTAAAGCCGTTCATCAGGTTGAGGCTTGTCGGGTTGAATGGATTTGTGGTTGCGACCAAGGGAGCAAATATTGCGGAAAGAATAAGAATAGTCGTGACAACAGCTGAGACCATCGCCACTGGCGACTTTTTGAACGCATAGAAAAGTTCACTGTTTAGAGCACGGCGTAGTCGTGATGGCGCGGCGTTTTGAATATTGTCAGTCATCAGCTTGCCACCCGCATACGAGGATCAATGAAGGCATAGAATAAATCTACGATCAGATTGATCCCGACAAACATTACCGAAACCAGCATGAGATACGCAGCCATAACGGGGATATCTACGAATTGAATCGCATTCACAAACAACAGCCCCATGCCCGGCCACTGGAAAACCGTTTCTGTGATGATTGCAAAAGCAATGATTGCACCCAGCTGCAAACCAATAATGGTAATAACCGGGATCATTGTATTTTTGAGTGCATAATGAAAATTAATCTTCTTGTCTCCAAATCCGCGGGCATGGGCAAACCGGATGTAGTCCTGCCTCAGCACTTCAAGCATTTCAGATCGAACAAGGCGCATGACCAACGTCATCTGGTACAAGCCGAGGGTGATTGCCGGAAGGATCAGGGATTTCAGTCCACTTGAAGTAAGAAGACCGGTTGACCACCAACCAAGATGGACAACCTCCCCCCTACCGAAACTGGGTAGCCAACCCAATTCAACAGAGAACAAATATATCAAAAGAATGCCTATCAAAAATGTGGGAAGTGAAACACCGATGAGCGAAGCGGACATTATGAAATTTGCCAAAAATCCATCTCGACGGATTGCCGTGTAAACGCCAAGCGCTATGCCAAACAGGATTGCTAACAGTGCAGAAACAAGGGCAAGTTCAAGTGTTGCTGGCGCGCGTTCCAGAATGATTTCTGATACTTCACGACCCTGACGATAGCTTACGCCTAGATTTCCCTGAACAGCGCCTTCCAGAAACCTGTAATATTGAATGGGAAAGGACTGATCCAGTCCTAGTTCGCTTCTTAGACGCTCAATATCTTCTATTGTGCGTTCCTGACCAAGCATGTTTTCAATTGGATCACCCACGAAGCGGAACATCGAAAATGCCACGAGCCCAACAATAAGTAAGACCAATACAGATTGAAAAACGCGTTGCAGTACAAATGTGAACATACGAACCAGTGCCCCCGATACCTAATCATTCTATCCATGCAGTAGAAACAGGTAAATGCCCAGAGCGTTAACTCTGGGCGAATATACCTCAGTCCCCAACAAATTTGGGGACTGACTAAGCCGGCTTATTTCATGGTGATGTATTTCACCTTTGGCTGATCTTCAGGATCAACTTCGATCCCAACACCATCAGCCATGCCCCAGTTCAGAACCTGGTGGTGGATTGGAACATAGAGCTGCTCATCCTGCACAACACGCCAGATAGCTGCAATGTCAGCATTACGCGCTTCTAGATTGGTGTTAGAGGCAAGTGATTTGATCTTTGCATCCAACTCATCATTGTCAAAACCGGTGCCATTCCATGTACCGATATCACTTTCACGACCATGCACCAGGAAGTTAAAGATGTATTCGGAATCATAAGTCGGAACACCCCAACCCAACATGTAAAAGTCCGTCTTGCCATCAGTGATTAGCGGGAAGTGTTGGGCTTTTGGCTGAGAATTGAGGTTCACGGTTATACCAATTTGACCGAGCATGCCGACAGCTGCCTGACAGATTGCTTCATCATTGATGTAACGGTCATTGGGGCAATCAAGGCGAAGTGAGAATCCATCGCCGTAACCGGCTTCAGCCATCAATGCCTTGGCGCCATCAATGTCCGTTGAACTTTCACCGTCCATTTTGTCTGTCCAGCCGTTTACAAATGGAGGTGCAATCATACCCGCAGGCTGTGACTGTCCTCTCATCACAACAGTTCGGATGGCATCGCGATTGATCGCCATCGACATGGCTTTACGAACTCGCACGTCACCGAGCGGGTTCTTGCCGTCCACATTGTCAGCTTCGATATCATCTGCACCCTGATTCATACCAAAGAAAATGACACGGTTTTGAGGAGCCTGTTTGACTACAAGTCCATCGGCTGAGTCTACACGTGCCAAATCCTGTACAGGCATGTCTTGAAGAAAGTTCACTTCACCGGACAAAAGAGCCGCGACGCGTGTAGCAGCGTTCTGGATCGGAGTATAGATGATTTCCTTAACTTCCATTGGGAATTGCCCTTTGCCCCAATAGTCTTCGTTTCTGGTCATCACCGTCTTCACATCAGGTTCACGACTCACAAGCCGATAAGGACCAGTGCCATTGACGTTTGTAGTTGCAAACGTGATTTCGCCACCTTCGAAATCCTGAACGTTGACCGTATTGTTCGCTTCGGTCCAACCCTTGTCCATAATGAACAGGTTAGTCAGGTTACTCGCCAATATCGGGTTGGGACCATTGGTAACCATTTCGATTGTGTAGTCATCCACCGCACGAACTTCCTTGATCGAACCAATCAGTTCTTTCATGTCGGAGTTTGGTTGTTTGGCACGTTCAAAACTGAAGATTACGTCTTCCGCGGTAAAATCAGCACCATCATGGAACTTGACACCCTCGCGTAGTTTGAAGGTCCAAACATTTGGATTGTCAGCGCTTGGAGCCCATTCTGTTGCAAGAGCAGGCTCGAATGCTCCTGTTGTATCGCGAATGATCAACGGCTCGTACATTTGGTGCCGCACTGTGTGTGTAGGTCCCTCATTTTGAGCATGGGGATCGAGCGTTAGCGCGTCACCTGCCCGGGCCCATCTCAGTGTTTCTGCACTGGCCAGTGCAGTCGTTGACAGGAGTGCGGCTACTGCCACAAGTGTTGTCATTTTTTTCATAGTTCTCTCCCTTTTATTGGAACATTTCTTCTTGTTATTGATAGTTTCAATTCATTTTGGGCAATGGTTTAGGGGGCTACTTTCAGTTTTTGTAATGAAGCTGCACCATTGCTGTTTGTTATGGTATTTGACCAGAAAATGGCTTCAAAATCGACTACATTTAAAATTCTCCGTTATCATTGCCGTTGTGAAACGGGCTTTTTGCGTTAGGTTCATCGCTGAACATGTCCATTGTTCCGCACCACAGGAACGAAGCTGTTTCAGTTCCATGGTTCCAGGATGAATGCGCTCGGCGGCTGTCAAAATGGATTGAGTCTCCCTTAGCCAGAACATGCACTTCATCTTCGATTTCAACCGTGACGACACCTGAGAGGATGAAGAAAATTTCCTCACCTGTATGACTAATCCGCTCATACCGATGGCCTGGTGGCTCATGTACTATTACTGAATGCAATTGCGAGTGATCAAACCTGGTGGAAATCCGTTCATAGGAGAGTGCGCCATCGCCCACTTTGTAAATCTGCCGCGAATGTCTTTTGGTTTGTCCCTGTCCTGGCTCAGGTTGGTCGAGTAAACTGCTGATCGGCAAACCCAGGACTGATGCGATTGTATTCAATGACGCGAGGGAGGGAGCCGATAACCCCCGCTCTACTTGACTGATAAAACCAACTGACAAACCAGCTTTGTCTGCAACAGTTTGCATGGAGAAGTTCAATTCTTTTCTTCTGCTACGAATTGAATCTCCAATTGGGGAAAATGGATCTGTTTGGTCGGATTGCTGCCCTTTTAGCATAGGTAAAATCATGATCCCAAGAAGGATGGGAGTCAAGAATTTTTAGTATAGGTAAAGAACCTAAATTAGTGCAGTTGGGTGCCCCGTTCATACCAATGTTGCTTGGCTTGAAACTGCTATCGATGGTCAGTCAATAATTTGAACGTCACGAGGTAAGCCGGAGAGTATTTCCGGTCCATCATTTCGTAAAATCACAATCTCTTCAAGGCGGATGCCGAATTCTCCGGGCAGGTAAATGCCGGGCTCGATCGAAAACACCATTGCCTCATCCAACATTACCTCAGACGAACCGTTGATATAGGGAGGTTCATGGACTTCGCTACCCAGCCCATGCCCGGTACGGTGAAAGAAAAACTCACCATAACCTTCATTTTCAATTACGCTCCGGGCTGCAGCATCCACTTCACGGGCTTTTACCCCCGGTCTGGCAGCTTCCATAGCGGCCTCAACCGCGTTCTCCACAATTCCGTGTATTTTAAGGTATTCGCGACTTGGTTCTCCCATGAAAGCCATGCGCGTTATGTCAGATGAATAGCCATTGGAACCTGCACCGATGTCCATCACAATGGCGTCACCTGCGCTAAGAATTGTATCGCCCGTTTGGTGATGAGGCATTGCTCCATTGGCCCCTGCCCCAATAATTCCGAAAAGTGGCGTTGCACCGTTGGATTTGAAGTGTTCGCGGACAACTTCCACGACTTCGTTTTCCTTCATACCAACTTTCATCTTGCTCCAAGCCGCTTTCATAGCTTCATCAGCAAGTTCTGCATTTTGCTTAAGGATAGAGTATTCATCCGGAGTTTTGCGCATTCTTAGCGCACCGATTGTGGTCTGCGAAAAGACGGTTTTGGCATTGGGCAGATTGTCAGTTATCAATGCGGCATGGTCCACTCGCATGGTTTCATCCAGTGCGATAGAACTGACGGAGTTTGCGTTTAATTCAGCCAATAGTTGTTTGAAGGCATTATCGGGACCTTCATTGTCAGACCATTCATAAAATGGAACATCTGTTTGGCGTCGAGCACTTTCAGATTCCAGTTCAGGCATTAAAACACCCTCTCCGGTTTGAGAAATTGCCATTAGCAAATGCCTCTCGTCCGCATGAGGGGCAAGGCCAGCAAGCCAGTTCATGTGACCTCCCGGAGCAAGAAAAACCAAATCAACCTGTTGAGCTCGCATTACTTCTCGCAACCGTTCAAGCCGTGTCATTAGAGGAAATCCTTTTCAGATGTTTATTGTTTGAACCCACGGTCCGCATCAAAACTATTATGAGTAATGGGGGAAAATGATTGGCGGCTGCCTTTTTGTCAACAGAGATGCGATTTCACCATATGCAATCTCTGTCTGCACAGGGTTTAAAGCTGCCATTTTACGATACCGATTTCAGTCATGCGTAATCATTCACTCGAGCCTTTCGGCACAGTGGTTTGATTTGCACATTCCTTTATTTGCCTTCGTTGGGCCTCTGACCCAACGCCCGTTCGCGAGCTTGCAGTTTTGACTGGTCGTCAAAACCTTGCTCTGCCACGGAGGGGGATCACTCCGTATCCCACCCTCCCTGCGTGGCAGCACCAGCAAAGCGTCTAGCTTTGTGCTAGTGCGTGAACGCGCGCCTGCTGGATAGCAGGCAAGACAAAGATGCAAACAACGGGCTGCTCTTTTGGGTGCAGGTTTCATTGCTTGATCGTCGTGGTGCTCTAAAAGAGCAGCCCGGTGAAAGATTTGTTGAGCGCCTTTCGTTCCCGAAAAACAAAACGCATCCTTCACTCCCTGTTCAAGCTTAACTTCGGTGGCCAAACTGAGTTTGCAGCAAACCCTGTGTGGTTGTCAGTCACGGCAGGTTCAATGAACAGGCGATGAGCCATCATAAGGCCACCCGGAAAGGCGGGGATAAGTTTTTTGAAAGAAAAATATTTTTTCAGATCCAGCCAGCATGCGTGGGTTATAGCCGATAGCCACAAATCTTTGAGCCCCGCTTACTGCATTCCTATCTATGTCGAATTTTACAACTTCATTAACCACTATCATCAATTGAGTTGACAGATTGAATACTTATATCTATATAGGTAATAACTATTATGGATATAAGTTATGTCAGACCTTGATAAATTTGCCAAACCCAGCGTCGCCATCGACCTTGCTATCATGACAGTTGTGGACGGTCAGTTGAAAGTACTGTTGATTGAGCGGACTGATGATGACACCCCAAACTGGGCTATGCCAGGCGGGTTCGTGCACATAGACGAAGCGCTGGAGCAAACCGTTGAACGTGTATTGCTCGAGAAAACCGGTGTTCAAAACATCCACTTTGAACAACTCGCCACTTACGGTGCACCGGAACGGGACCCTCGCGGTCGTGTTATAAGCATAGTCTATCTGGCGCTTTGTCCGGCAAGCGTACTCGCAGACCAGCAACTGGCTTCTGTCACCGTTGAGTGGAGTGATGAAACGGGTGGCCCGGCAAAGGCGCACCACGCAGAAAACCCGTTAAACCTGGCCTTTGATCATGCAGACATTCTTGGCGATGTGGTCAAACGCCTGCGGGGCAAAATGGATTATTCGCAGATTGGATACGCGCTCTTACCAGAGAAATTCACGCTTCGGGAGGTTCAGGAAATTCACGAAGCTGTTCTTGGAAAAGAGTTCAGGAAGCCACCATTCAGGCGAAAATTATTGGACCGGGGAATGATTACCCCGACCGGAGAATTTGAAAGTGGCAGTGCATACCGCCCTGCCGAATTGTACGAAGTAAAACCACAGGAGTAAATCAATGGCACAGATTAAGCGTTACATATTTGCCAATCATTTGCGGGCTGAAGCTTCTCAGCACATTCAGTATTTCTGCAAAGGTAAGCTGAAAAAGTCCGGTCGTGGTTTGTCTTTCTGGTTTGCCCCCGACGGTGCTTCATTGACTGAAGTCCCTATGGATGACCGCGAGCTCACCTTCATGATCAAAGGGCAATCTTCAGATTATCAGGATCTTGCAGTGCAGGGTTCTATCATCTGGCGCGTTGCTGACGCAGACAAGGTTGCGGCTCGCATTGACTTCGGTATCGACATCAAAAAGGGACAGCGTCTTGGAAACCCGGAGGATCAGATCAAATCTGTTCTGACCGGCTTGGTCCGTGAATTCGCTGATGCCTATCTGAAGGACAAGGGCGTGCGCGACTTGCTGGAAGCAGGACTGTCACCGGTTCAGGCAGCAATCTCTGCCGGCTTTGAAAAAGACCCAACTGTCAATGCGATGGGTCTGGAGATCGTAAGCATTCGGGTTTCTGCCCTGTCTCCAAGTTCTGAACTGTATCGGGCGTTGCAGGCACCGACTTTCGAAAGCTTGCAGCAAAAAGCTGATGAGGCAACCTTCTCACGGCGTGCCTTGGCAGTTGAGAAAGAACGGGCAATTGCCGAAAACGAACTGCAGAATCAAATCGAACTGGCGTCTCGTCGGAAAGATCTGATCGCTCGTGAAGATGCCAATGCCCGCTCTGAGGCAGAAGCCCATGTGGCAGCAATGCGTATCACTCTTGACGCGGACAACGAGGCTAAAATCGTTGGTGCGGAAGCCGAAGCCCAACGTATACGCCTGGTTGAGCAGGCTGCCGCAGATATGGAAAAGGCCCGCATGGCAGCAGTTGCAGATGTACCCCCCGCAGTGATGTTTGCACTGGCAGCGCAGGAGTTTGCAGGCAAGCTGGAGAAAATCGATAGCTTGAACGTAAGTCCCGACATGTTGGCAAGCATTGCCCAACAGGCAAAGCAGTTGATGACTGCACAGCAATTGGAGAAGTAAGATGAGCAGCCTGAACCCACGCGTGGTGCTGGTTAGTCGCGAGACTGAATATGCGTCCCTAATGGCCAAACACGGCACGCGGGGTCAGGTTGAATTCTTCTTGTCCACCCGCGGTCAGAAAATAGAAGAACTGGAGGCGCGTGATGCATTGCAGACACGCGCCCTCATCGAAGCCAAACAGGCAATCCCTGACGATTGGTCTTACGCGCAAGTATTGAGAGAAGACCTCAATCGTTTTCTGTTCAATGCCAACGACATCATTGTCCCGGTGGGTCAGGACGGCCTCGTCGCCAACCTGGCAAAATATCTGAATGGGCAACCCGTAATTGGCATCACTCCCGACCTCGCTTCCTCTGAAGGTGTCTTGACCCGCCATGGGGTGGATGCCCTGCCCTCCCTGTTAAAACAGGCTGCGCATGCAGACGTGGACATTGAAGCCAGGACCATGATTGAAGCATCCGTGGACAAGAACCCTTCATTGCTTGCCTTGAACGAACTTTTCATAGGACACCGCTCCCATCAGTCAGCCCGGTATGTGGTGCAGGTCGGGGACACAGAAGAGTTTCAGTCCTCCTCGGGAATGATCTTCGCAACCGGAACTGGCCTCACCGGCTGGGCAAAATCGATCATGACCGCAACACACAATTTCATGGACATCGCACCAGAAGAGAACCGAGCAGCCTTCTTTGCACGAGAACCATGGCCCAGTCGCACCTCTGGCTGCGAGATTGCCTCTGGTGAATTCGGAAATGACAGCGCAGTCTCAGTCCTTTCACGGATCAATGAGGGCGGAGTAATCTTCGCTGATGGTATTGAGCAGGACTTTTTGCCCTTCGATTGGGGCGTCCGGGCTGAAGTACGTCTGGCAGACAAGCGTCTGGCATTGGTGGTTTGAACGGATTTCCGGCATCGAAAATTTAACTGTCCTCATCGTGCAATTAACGCTCATTCACCCAAATTTCAACCGGCCATACTCACTGTAAATGTTGGATGACTTATCGCCTGTTCGGTCAAATAACGCCCATGTTGGGTGCGGTCGTTGGGTCATAAAAGACAAGACTCTGGCACCATTCTCAATCTGAACTTCAACCTCTGGAAGATGCCCGAAGACCGATAACTCGACTATTTTCTGTCCTATAAGAACAGAGTTTACGCGTTGCCAGTTGATATTGTCAGACCAGCTCCCACAAATAATCGTTTTCTTGCCTTCAATCCGCCAACTCCATTCGATCATGAGGCTCATTTCGCCTTGTGGGTGTCTTTGCTTCCCGTTCTTAAGTAACTTTTTGCGCTGCGTCAGATTTCCAAATTCAAGAAAAATCGCAGAACCATATCCATGCCAGATAAGGCTCAATGGCATTCCCACAAACTTTCTTGTCATTCTTTTGAAGATCAATTCATTAGACACATCCATGCTGTTTCTTAACATCGCAATAGACAATTACAACAGAGAAACTGCAGCATAATCACCGCACTGGACCCATTCAGTCAGCCCCTACTCTGCGACCTTGTCTCGAATAACCTTTGCCTGTGCCTTGTCCGCGTCAAACTTTGCCTTTCGTTCGGCAATCTCTTCGGGAGATAGTAAATCGGGATTGGAATAATACGATTTCCAGTCCTCGCGACCGATCCAGGCAAGCGGCGTTTGAACCGTTTCACCAGCATTCTGTGTGTGTTCCAGCTGGTGAAGGGCTGCATTCAAGATAATCTTCTGTGACTCAGGATCATAAGGACGTCCGGCAGAATTTCCGAGTGGAAAGTCACTGAAGACAAATCGCGGTGCGCCTGCAGCTTCCACGATATCCTTCGCACATCCCATAATCACCGTGGGAATGCCTGCCTGCTCCAGTTCTCTGGCGACCAGGGTCACAGACTGATGACACACCGGACAGTTCGGGACAAAGATTGCGGCATCCACACCATCCTCCCGGCATTGTTCCAGCAGCTTTTGCGCGTCAATGGTGATGGTCACACGCTTTGACCGGTTGGTGGGCAGGCCATAGAAATGCTTTGCAACACGTCCGATGCGCCCGGATTCTGCTGCTGCTTTAAGGGCCGTTAGAGGGAAGTACGCATTGATATCATCGGCCAGCGTATTATCCCGATCAATCGCGATGTGTGAGATTTTCAAGTCAGGAATTGTGTCCGTCTTGCCTGCATAAACCTCATAAAACTTGGCTTTTGCATTGTAAGGCGCACCCGGTCCCTGCGGTCCTGCATCAGGTTGAAAGCGTGCCGCTGTGGTCACAATCGCAACGGAACATTCTTCAAGCGGTTTCGTCAATTTGGAAAAGGGAATATCCGCATTTTCCGCCCATTCATAAGGCGTGCCAAACCCCAGTGTCGCATAGTAGTACCGTGTCCTCTTGATGTATTCGAGCGGCGCTTTGTCTTCGCTGGGAACGGTTAGCTTGCTGGTATCTCTTCTTTCCTGCAATTGCAGGACGGTTTCTTTCATGGAACGCGTATCCACCTTGCCGATCGCGTTTTGAGGCAGGTGATGAAATTCATAGATATGCTGAACCCGATGCGATGGAGACAGGTTCTCAGCGAGGCGCTGATTGATTTCACTCAGTGTGACTGAGGTTGTCCCGAGCGGTTCTATGCAAGCCACAGGCACTTCACCCAGATCAGCATGCGGTACCCCGAACACCGAAACTGCAGCAACGCCCGCATGGCCAAGGATCACATCTTCAATCTGGCGTGGAGAAAGATTTGCACCACCGCGAATGATGATGTCTTTCAACCGTCCTGTCAGAAATAGATAACCGTCATCATCCAGATAACCGCAATCCCCTGTCCGAAACCAGTTGTCAGGGTCATATGCTTCCTCCCCGACCAACCCCATTGCAATACAAGGCCCGCGAAAACAGACCTCACCCGACTGGCCTGGCTTTATCGGATCCGGTTTCACTGGATTAAGGATTGCAATGTCACGCCCCTCAAGTACCTTTCCCACAGAGCCTATCTTTCGGGCATCCGGCGGGTTGGCGACGCTGGTGCAGGTGGTCTCGGTCTGGCCGTAGGATACGATCACCTGACGATCAAAATGCGCCTCAACTTTTCTCTGCAATTCCGGCAGCAATGGCGCTGCACCGGTCCGAATGAAACGCAGGTTTTCAATCCCCTCCGGCGGCACGTCAAAATCCAGCAAACGGGACAGCATGGTTGGCACAGCTGTGAAGTACGTTGGCTGATATTTTGCCATAGCTTCCATGAAACTCTGCGGTTCAAAATAGGGCAGTAACGTAACCCGGGCACCAATCGACAAAGGCAACAATATCTGGTTCATCAGACCATTCGTGTGGTGGATCGGCATGACCTGCAACAGGTGATCTTCCTTTGTGACCGGAATGACCCGGGTCACGCCATGCGTGTTTATCGCGATGTTATTTTGGCTAAGCGCGATGCCCTTCGGCTCACTGGTCGAACCAGATGTGAAGATCACCAGAGCTTCCTGATCGGATGAAGGCGCAGCGGGTATCTCATATGGCTTATCAGTCGCAGATTTCCGGACACGGACTTCTAGTTCGGCATGGGTACCTTCGATAATCTGCCGGGCAACCTGTTCGGTTTCAGCATCAGCAATAATTCGTACAGCATTGATATTAATAACTTTTTCCCGACTCAAAGCTGGTGCTTCCGAATTACTTAGGAGAGAAATGGGAACACCACTGCAAATGCCTGCAAGAATATCAACGCAACATTCAATCGTGCGTTTCTGGATCAGAACGATACGGCCTGGAGTCTGTTTGTTAGCTGTTAGAAACGCTTCAGCGCGCTCAGTCACCAGCGCCCCCAATTCACCGTAGGTGACCGATTGCCCATTCGCATCTATCGCAACTTTTTCAGAAACGTCGGGATCTCTCACAACATTCCAGAACATGGTCGGAAACAAAGAGGCTTCGCTCATTATTCTTTGTCCTTGTTAACACCAGCCGGATGTTACGATGAATTGCAGAAATCTGAAATGGCTGAACCGAAAGGATCAGCAAGTATAGTTCATTCCAATACGCCCACCATCCACATAGATGGTTTCGCCCGTTATGTAGCTTGCTTTCTTGCTGGCAAGAAAGGCCACCACATCGCCGATTTCGCGGGCTGTTCCCACCCGCTTGAGCGGTGTCCGGGACATGACCATATTCATGGCTTCTTGATTGGCATTCACGCCCGCCATCATGGCCGTATCGATGGAACCCGGCCCCACCGCATTGACGCGAATATTGTGCGGCGCCAGTGCGAGTGCCGCAACCTTTGTAAGCTGCATGACCCCGCCCTTGGAAGCGCAATAGGCAGGAATTGCGGGGATCGCCACCTGAGCATTGACGGAAGACATGTTGACGATCGCCCCTTCAATCGAATGTTCAACCATAGACCGCGCCGCCCGCTGAGTTGCTATAAATAATCCCCTCAGATTGATGTCCATTACCCGATCAAAGGATGCCAAGTCATAAGTGAGAAAGTCTCCCGGCATCGCCACCCCGGCATTGTTGACTAAAATCTCCACCGGTCCATGCGTTTTCTCGATCTCGTCAAACATTGAGGAGATATCATCCGGGTCACCCATATCGCACGTCATGGCAACTGAATCAGATCCGAGTTTTCGGGCAGCTTCATTCACGCCATCGCTGTTTATATCAACAAGGATCACCTTTGCCCCGTCTTCTGCAAGGGCTTCAGCACAGGCATACCCGATTCCTTGTGCAGCGCCGGTAACAAGGGCCAATGGTTTCGTGTTCATGAAGGTCTCTCCGGATTTAACTTGGATTTAGAGAATGCTTTTCACAACCTGATTGGCGGTAAATGCCGTTTGATAAACGCGAGACATGATCGGGGCATTTCTGGCAATCGTAAGCTCGGTGATCGGCAACGGCAAGTCGGCCCGATCACTGCCTGTAAGCAAGTCGGCCATCGCTTGCCCGAACATTGTGCCGGTCGTAATTCCGCGGCCATTATAGCCAATGGGCGTAAAGAGGTTTGTGTCCAACTCATAAATGCGCGGCAGATGATCCGGCGTCATGGCAATTTGACCGTACCAGGCCTCTTCAAACTCCAGCTCACCCAAATTCGGAAAGATCCTGGAGATCCGTTTCCGTGCCCAGCGTTGTGAAAGGCCTTTGTCCGTGTCGCCGAAAATCCGTCCCATACTGCCTATGAGCAACCGGCCGAATGCATCGCGGCGATAGTTGAACATAATCGGATTGGTGTCCCAAAGCCCCTGTTTACCGGACAAAATCCCATCGGCCTCAGAACCTAGTGGTGTGGTTGCGAGCTGGAAATAATTGATCATGGTGAAGACCCGCTTCAGATCGGGCCAAAGTTCATCCGTATAGGCATTAGTACCCAGAACAACGGCTCTGGCAGTCAACGTACCCTTGTTCGTTTCCACCTGCCATAAATCCCCATCTTTGATCAGCTTGGTAGCGCGAACGCCAGTGCTAATGACAGCGCCTGCCCCCCGGGCTACTCTTCCCAGCCCCCGGCAATATCCCATCGGGTTGATTGTGCCAGCACGGTGGTCAAGCAGACCTCCGTAAAAGGCGTCAGTCCCGATGATATCCGAAACCTCATCCCTACTAAGTAGATCAACAGGTTCCCCCAGACGCTGCCATTCCGCGTGGCGGCCTTCCAACTCTTTAAAACCCTTTGGAGAATGGGCTGCATGTATGGTTCCCGTCTTGGTAACCTCACATTGAATTTGATGTTTTTCGATGAGAGAAAACACATATTCCGGTCCATCACCAAAGCGTTTGATGAACCTTGGCCCGTAGGTCGATCCAAGTTTCTCACGCACATCCTGCGGAGGCAGCCAAAGCGCGGCGTTGACCAGACCACAATTTCTGCCTGATCCCCCATATCCGATGGTTTCTGCCTCAAGCACATGACAGGAAAGATTCTTTTCAGCGGCATGAAGAGCCGTGGAAAGCCCGGTAAAACCACCGCCCACAATTGCCACATCCACAACGCCTTCTGCATTGAATTCATTATGATATTCCGCTTCAACAGCAGAACTGTTCCACAATGAAATCGGATCTTGAATTGCCATGAGTTAGATGCTTTCTCTCCAGTAACTGAACTAGAGTTGCCCAATCCTGACCATCGTGTCAATATATGAAATGATTGTGCTGAATACCGGAATAACTACGAAACAGCCTTTTGAACCACATTACCGTTGAGCGAGTTTCGCAGATGCATTGGATGCAGCTGAGGCCACCAGCTTTCCGAAAAGAGCTTCACCGTTTTCTGGAAGATTCACATCCGGAACAGAAATGCCAACTGCAGCTATGGGTTCCCCGTCCGGCAACACTATCGGGGCACCGAAACTGAGAATTCTATCTCTGAATTCCCCCGTGTCATAGGCGTATCCACGTTTCTGGGTTTCTGCCATATCCGCATCCAGGGCATCAATCGTTACCAGTGTCTTCTCCGTGTGACGGGTCAAAGCTTCGCTGATGCCACCACGGCGTTTCTCATAACTTGCAGCCAGAATGGCCTTGCCGGTCCCCACACAATGCATGGGAGCACTCCCCCCAATCGGGTTCCAGGACCGGATGGGTTTCTGGCTTTCAATCTTGTCTATGTAAACAACCATCATGCCTTCCGGAACAGCCAGATAAATGGTTTCACCAGTTTCATGTGAGAGGAAACGAAGTTCGGGAGCACATAGTTCTCTCAGGTTCAGCTGGTCGACAATTTCGCGCCCCACCTGCCAGATCTTCAGCGTTGCCGAGTATGTCCTGTCCTCCCCGTGCCGCACATAGCCAAGGGCAGTGAGTGACTGCAAAAGGCGGAAGGTGTTTGACTTCGTTAAACCTAATTCGCGGGAAAGTTCACTGACACCAACGCTGGACTGTTTTTTGGCAAGATGCTCCAGAATGGATAGTCCTTTCGAAAGAGTAGAATCGACTTTGACTACCTTTGCCTTTTTGGGTTGGTCCATTGACTAGCTTTCCCGTTTTGACCTGAACACGTTGCGTCGGCACTGTAGAGTGTGCCGGTATTCTGCACAAGTACACCCAAAGCAAAGTCCCCAACCGGGCCACATGAAGCAAGAGTCCCTGAATTTCAGAGCAAAGAAGCCCCGCCCGGCTGAAATTTTCATCGTAAAAACGAACACGCCTTGATTGACAAAACCGAAATCTCGTCAGTATTGTATTATATGTGAGAACGTACGTGCTGATATATAGAACAAACACTCTGGGAGGAAGTTTTATGAAAACACTTTTGAAAGCCGCTTTAGGGGCATTCGCGGCGGGCACAATTGCCCTCGCCCCACAAATCGCAAGTGCTAAAAGTCCAACGGTGGCTAAAATTGAAGAGCGCGGCAAAATGCTGTGTTCAGGTCACAACGGCTCTTACTTTGGTTTTGTTGAAGTCAACGACAAGAACGAGTGGAAGGGCTTGGATATTGATATTTGCCGGGCATTGACCACAGCTATTCTCGGCGACCCGAACAAAGCGGATTTTGTGCCACTGAGCTGGGCGCAAAGGTTTCCGGCTCTGAAGGCAGGTGATGTGGATGTCATCATCAAAGCCACCGGCTGGACCATGGGACGCGACACGGAACAAGGCCTGCAATTCTCATTGCCTTACTTCTTCGGCGGATCACAGATCATGGCTCACAAAGAGCTCGGTATCAGCGATGCCAAAGGCCTGGATGGTGGCACCGTATGTGTGGAAGCCGGCACAACCATTGAGCGCCTTACTGCAAATCACCTGAAAACCATCGGCGTTGAAGTAAACATGGTCAACTACGAGAAGGCTGCAGAAATGCAATCAGCCTATCTGGCCAACCGGTGTGACGCATTTGCTGCCTGGGGACCATTCCTTGCGGTACTGCGCGCCACAAAAATAGACAACCCCGGTGACCATGTGATCCTGAACGACCAGCTTTCAAATGAACCAATTGCCGCTGCAATGAGACAAGGCGACGATGAGTTTGTAGACCTGGTGAACTGGATGCTGGCCGCTCTTTTGATCGCAGAGGAAAACGGCGTCAACAAAGCCAACGTGGAGGAGATGGCCAAGAACCCGCCAAACCCGAAGGTTGCCCGCCTTCTGGGCAACACACCCGGCATGGGTGAGCGTGTTGGCCTTCGCGACACCTGGGCAAAGGAAATGATCGCTGCCATGGGTAACTACGGAGAAATCTATCACCGTAACCTGGGTGAGAATTCACCTTACAAACTCGAGCGTGGATTGAACAATCTGTGGAATGAAGGTGGCGTTCTCTACGCACCAATTCTCGACTAACAAAAAACAAAAACCAGGGCCGCTGATACCAGCGGCCTTTTCATCTCGGGTCTTATGACGAGATTACCCAATGGATCATCAGTCGAAACAATCGGTATGGAATCCCAAAGATGTGCTGATACAGAGCATCTTTCTGGTTGTTCTGGTCCTCATCATCGCGACTGCAATTCAAACCACCCGCGCAAATCTTGAAGCCCTGAACCTCACCAGCGGGTTTTCCTTTCTGGATAGAACCATAGGCTGGTCCTACTCTTTTGCGCTGGTTGATGTGAGTATTGATGACACTTACCGGAAAACGCTGCTGATCGGATTTTTCAATACGCTGTTTCTTGGGCTGATATCGATTGTCATTGCAACCCTCCTGGGTTTCGCGGTTGGAGCAGGTGCAGATGCGCGCAACATTGCTGTTGCTGGAACTTCGGTCGGGATAATCCAGATATTCCGCAACATTCCGCTGATCCTGCAGGCAATTTTCTGGTACGCATTCCTCATTCACATGCCCGGGCCAAGGCAGGCATTTTCATTCTTTGATCTGGCATTCTTTTCCAACCGTGGCGCGTTTTTACCCACCCTGAACATCAGTCTCTTTTATGGCCTGTTGTTGATGGCCTTGATTGCCGCCGTCTGGATAGGGGTGTGGCGGATATTCAAAGCAAGCAATCTCCAGAGGACAGGAATTGCATTTGCCATTTCCTTTTTCCTTTGCCTTTTGTTCGCAATCGCATTCACATCACCGGATGACCCATTCCTTTCAATCCCCGAATTGAAAGGCTTGCGGTTCCGTGGCGGCTTTACGGTCCCGATCGAGTTTGTAGCCATGCTGGTTGCAATCGTTCTTTATGGCTCCGCCTATATCGCAGAAGTGGTCAAAGGCGGCCTGCGCGCAGTCCCCAAGGGATTGATTGAAGCTGGCAGATCCGTTGGCCTTTCAGAAACCGCCATCTGGCTCAAGATCAAGATGCCGATGGCCTTGCGCTCCATAATTCCTCCCCTGGGAAACCAATGGATATTTCTGATGAAAGCTACAACAGTTGGAATCGCCATTGGTTTCTCGGATCTGTTCATGATCGTTTCCACTTCGATCAATCAGTCCGGTCAAACGCTCGAATTCATCTTCATTCTGATGGCTTCGTTCCTGCTGATCAATTTCCTGCTGGCCCGTTTTATCAGCTGGCTCAACAATCGCGTTCAACTGGTAACTAACTGACGTGGCTGCTGCTCCTGACATACCCCTTTCATCGCGCATGGAGCGATTTGTCAAAGAGCGTGCCTTTGCGTCTCCCGGCGACACAGTACTCACCATCGCATTCGCCGGCTTCTCATTATTGCTGATATGGCTGGCGCTGGACTGGGCGATATTCAATGCAGTCTGGACAAAGGAAGAAGCAGACCTGTGCCGCTCAGCAAGCGGTGCTTGCTGGTCGGTGATCGATGCCCGCCACAGGTTAATTCTGTTTGGCCTGTACCCGTTTGATCTTCACTGGCGCTCAACCCTTGCCTGTATTGCAATTATCGTAACCGTCATTCTTTCCTGTATCCCGCTGTTTTGGGGGTTCAAGCGTCTTACTGCGCTTTGGACGATAGGCTTCCTGATCTTCTATCTGTTTATGGAGGGATCACTCCTTGGCCTGCAACAGGTCAATACTGACCAATGGGGCGGGCTCGCGCTGACGCTCTTCCTGTTCGCGTCAGTTGTATTGCTGGGTCTGCCAATGGGGCTTGGCCTTACCCTGGCTAGCCGCTCAAAGCTACCGGTTTTCCGGCTGGCAGCTACCCTGCTGATTGATTTTGTACGATCCCTGCCCCTGGTGACAACGCTTTACACGGCCGCTGTGGTCGTTCCCCTGATGCTGCCAAGTTGGCTGGAGGGTGACAAGATCTGGCGGATTATCCTCTTTTTCGCACTCTTCTTTGCCTGCTATCAGGCGGAGGTTTTTCGTGGTGGATTTCAGGCGGTTGAAAAGGGACAGTTCGAAGCTGGACGCGCGCTCGGCATGCGCCCCTGGCAGGTGATGGTGCGGATCGTCCTGCCACAGGTTTTCCGTCACGCAATGCCTGGCACGGTCAACATGGTGGTCATCACATTCAAGGAAACAGCACTCGTCACCATAGTGGGTTTGTTTGATGTTCTGGCTTCGGCCAACACCGCTTACGGCAATGGCGAATGGGCACCATACTATATGGAAGTTTATGTGTTCGTCGCCCTGATCTACTGGATATTCATCTTCTCACTTGGCCAATACGGCGGCTATCTTGAGCGACGCTTGACCGTAACGTCCCACTAATTCCCGGAGTTTCCGCAAGCCTATGGATGCGGATCAGCAATGCCATACCGTATGGATAAGGCTCTAAGGATTGCGTCCTTTTCATCAACAAATCTTCGCCCGCTATAACTGCCCGTTTCAAGTCCCGCCGGTGCATCATCCGCCAGGATCAGGATCGGTACGGACTGGTTTTCAGGTCCCACCAGATCAATCAGTTCCTGACGCGGTTTTGGCCATGAAATTCTTTGCACATCAAGCTTGCTGGCCATATCCGGATAACAGCTCAGCAATCCCTCCATCAGGGCGCAGTGCCAACAGTAAAACGTTTGATCAGGATAAGCCGGGTCCAGAAAATCCGGTTTCAATATGATGAGCTTGTCTCGTTCCATGCTTTTCTCCGGTATCGGGAATGCAGTTACAGACTCAGAACTTTGCATGATATCCAGCCTATAGCTCAGGCCTTCCCCAATGTCTAACCGGGCTTTTGAGTGAGTGTGGAACCAATGGCGGCAACGGTAACGAAGGCAATCGCAATTAGTCCATCAATCCCGAGAATATCTCCCAAAGCAATCATCCCGATCACAGCTGCAACAGCAGGCTCCAGAGTAATCAGCACACCATAAGCTTGAGAGGTCATCTTCTTGAGTGCAGAAAACTCCAGGTAAAACGGAATTGTCGTGGAAAGGAGCGCCAGCAAAACCAGATTACCCACCAGATAGGCATCAATCGCTGCAACAGACAGATTGCTAACAACAAACGGGAAGATGAAAATACTGGCGACTATCATTCCAATAGCCAGACCATCGCTCCCTGGCAAAACCTTGTTGATCTGCTTACTTAGAAGAATAAACCCGCCCCAGCCTATGCCTGCAAGGACAGCAAAGACGACACCAAGCGTGTCCAACTCATCACCAATGTTCGGCGTCAGGATCAGGATCCCTGCAAAGGCAATAATGATCCATAAAATCTCCAGACGGCTTTTTGAGGAAAATGCCGCGACCAGCAACGGCCCCATGAACTCGATAGTCACCGCAATCCCGAGCGGTATGCGTGCAATAGATTCATAAAAGCACCAGTTCATCAAACCAAGCGCGACACCATATGTCAGGAGCAGGTACCGGTGCTGCCAGACATTCTTACCGAACTTCGGCCTGATTAATACGTAAAGCAGCAGTGCAGATATGGCCAATCGAAAAAAGACCGTGCCAATCGGTCCCAAAACAGGAAACAGGCTTACAGCAAAAACAGCACCCAACTGAATTGACAGGATTGCAATGAAGACCTGCGCAGGTGCCGGCACCAACGATATCATGGACGGAACTAATTTGGTTGGTGATTGCATGATCAGTGAGTTGAGGTAATGAACCTGGTTGAGAGTTGTTATGGATGTGCCTGACAAAAAGGGTTGATGTCCGGCGAGGCAATTGACAACCTCCATAGTCCACAAACGTGCCACGGGCAATTCGATTGTTCTATGGCGTCGTATATTGTGGTTCGGCAATCAGGTTTGGAGCAGCATTTTTCTAACCTTTCAGGTTTCTGCTTATACCCGCCAACCCAGAAGCTGCCGCTCTATCACACCGATTACAGCACTTACAATTACCCCCAATAATGAGAGTATGACCACACCTGCAAAGAGCTGCTCCAGATCATAAAGCGAACCAGCTTCAAGGATGTATGCACCAATTCCATATTCCGCCCCCAGCATTTCAGCCGCAACCAGCAGGATAATGGCGATTGCCAGACTTATGCGAAGGCCAGAAAGGATGCCCGGCATTGCGCCCGGCAAAACGATTTTGCGGACTATCGAAAACCAGCTCAAGCCAAAGCTTTGCCCCATTCGAATAAGCGTGCGATCCACATTGTCCACGGCACCATAGGTGGCAACAACCGTGGGAGTGAATGTACCGAACGCAATCAAAGCGTATTTGGAACCCTCACCAATACCAAACCAGATGACAAACAAAGGCAGCAACGCGATTTTCGGGATCGGGAAAATTGCAGCAACCAGAGGCACCATGCCGGAACGAATATAGGAAAACAGCCCAATCAAGACACCAACGCTTATGCCAATGCTTGCCCCTATCGCTGCACCGATAAATAGGCGGGACAGTGAAGGACCCAGATGCTTGAACAAAAGACCACTGTCATAAAGCTGTTTAAAGGTATCAAGCACATCGGAAGGTTTCGGCAAGGTGAGAGCAGATATCCAACCGCTTCGGGTACCCCATTCTGCAAGAAGGATGAGAGCGACGAAAACCGTCACACCAACCCAGCGTCTGGGCTTGGGAGCAAAACCACCGCCACGAAATTTAACTGCCTGACCGGTTTCGTCTGTTTCTTGCTCAGACATGAAGCAACTCCGCATCGGCGGCACGGGCCTCTTCCCGCATCAAATGCCACAAATGTTTCTGATGCTGATCAAGATCAGCATCTCCGAAATGGCGTTCTGCAAGTGGCTTGTCGATGGAAACAATTTCACGAATTTGTCCAGGGCGACGCGACAAAACCACAACCTTATGTCCCAGGCGTACGGCTTCTGCCAGATTATGAGTCACGTAAACGGCAGTGAAAGGTTTGCGGGTCCAAAGCCCCACAAGGTCATCCATAAGAAGTTCTCGGGTCTGGCTGTCGAGCGCTGACAGCGGTTCGTCCATCAGCATAACCGCTGGATTTACAGCAAGCGCACGTGCTATCGCGACCCGCTGTTTCATACCGCCTGAGAGTTGTTTGGGCAGTGCTTTTGCAAAATCAGAAAGACTGGTCCGTACCAAAACGTCTTCAATGATTTCCTTTGCTGCAGCCCCTCGTATTCCATGATCTTCAAGCACCAGAGACACATTACCTGAAACAGTTCTCCAGGGTAAAAGCGCAAAATCCTGAAAAATGAAGGTAAGAGGATTGAGACAGTCCGCAGGCGGTTCTCCAAGTTGCCGTACATATCCAGCATTTGGCCTTTCCAACCCACCAATGAAGCGTAACAGAGTTGATTTACCGCAGCCTGATGGGCCAACGATGCATACAATCTGCCCGCTGGTGATCTCGAGACTTATGTCTCGCATAACCTCTGATGCACCATAAGAGTGGCTGATATTTTCGAGCCGTATATCCATCGCGGACCTGAAAGTCCCGACACAATCATAAAGGCATGCCGGGACTGGTTTCTGATTAACTGATTATTTTTACGTAAGATTGATCCACCAATTGGTCAATGCTCACATCCTTTGTAATCAAACCTTCAGACTTGAACCACCCTAGTTGATCTTCAACAGAGGCCAGATTAAGTGACGCACCTTTGTTGAGACGCATGGTTCCATTGATAATGGAAGGTGCAGCTTTTTCTCGCGGACGATCGGTGTAAACATACTGATGAATAAGGTCGACCATCGTGTTCACACCATCATCACCACCTGATTTATCAATCATCGCGGCAGCATAGTCATCAACACCTTTCGAGAATCCGGCAAGAAAGCTCTCTGTAAGCCCACGTTCATCCTTTGCATTTTTTGCGGATGTGAATACAGTCGTGACCTGATAATTTGGAATGTAGTCAGCAACGTTTCCAATGATATGGACCGCGCCACCTTTGGCGAGCGGCTTTGCGATATGAGGCACGATGGACCAACCATCGACCTGACCGGACTTCATGGCACCTATGATGGCACCCACTTTCTGAAGTGGCGTGAAGGAAAGCTCGATACCCTCAGCAGCAGCCATCTTTGCTCCCATATAGTGGAATGAAGAGCCAGCCTGAGTAACGGCATATTTCTTCCCATTGAGGTCTTTCAGCGTTTTCACACCGGCTTGGTAAGCGGTATCTGACACAAGATATTTCTGGCCATCTATCCCGGCTTCCTCACTCAGAGCACCGCCAATCACTTTGATCGCACCTTTTTCCGCAAGCGAGATCAATCCACCGGAAATAGCCGTTACAGCAAAGTCCACATCGCCGGAAGCAATGGCAACAGCCATGGGTTGAGCTGCCTGGAAAAACTCCAATTCCACATCAAGGCCTGCCTCTTCAAAATAACCACGTTCCTTTGCAATAAAGCTGCCGGAGTGGGATGTGAAACGGAGTGCTCCCACTTTAATCTTCTTGTTTGCTGAAATAGCTGGCATCGGGAAGGCCGATGCAGCAACAGTACCACCCATAAGGGCGAGTGTTTTACGGCGGTCAATCTTATTCATAATCTCCTCCAGAAATTTATGTTTTTACATCCTATTCATTCACTTTAGACCCGCTTCAATATCTTCAACGATCAACCTTGAAGCGGTTTCCTCATCCCGGGCCAGAACAGCATCAAGCAAAGACTTCTGCCTTTTCCTGCGTGCATCAAAATCAAGCCTGCCTTCGCGTAGCAAAGCCAGCATAAACCTGCGGCTTTGGTCAAAAAATTTACGTTGTAAATCAATAAGTCGCGGGCTCCCGCAAGCATCGATTAGTGCCAATGCGAAATCGCTGCAGGCTTCATCCCATTGCAAGGCATTGAAGTCGTCTGGATCGGATGCGACCTGGTCTTCAGCTCTTTGCAATGCATGATGAGCAGCGATTACCCGCCCCTCCCAGGCAACGTCCCCATTTTCGATCGCTAACTGCACCGCAATCTTTTCAATTTCACCACGCACCAGAATAATGTCTCTTAAATCTTCTTCCGTTGCAGAGGTGACGCGAAATCCGCGTTGAGCAGTTGCTTCAACCAAGCCCTCAGCGCTCAGCAGACGAAGAGACTCACGCATGGAATGGTTTGATCCCCCATAAGTCTGGCGCAACGCTTCGATTTTCAGCTTTTGATCAGGCAGGAGTTTGCCAAACGAGATGTCACGGCGAATTGCCGAAGCAAGCATGCTTACAATGGTTTCTTCGTCCGAACCTTTTCGCGAAAAAATCATAACCCATGCCTCCAAAATGTTGGAGATTTTTATTATTCTTCAATAAAAGAGTCAATGTTCGAGAATTATGCACACACAGTGTTTCAGCCTGTGAATGAGTGAGAAAGTGTCCAAAATCATCCACATCAGCAAAAACCCATGATATTGGTGACGTGGGCATCGGCTTTGATGATGTTCACAACCTGGAGGCAAATTCATTACTATTTCCGCGAGCAAAACCGCGCTGGTAACCGGTTCAACCAGCGGCATCGGCAAAGAAATCGCCAGAACCCTGGCCAAGAGTGCCTGCAAGCTCATCGTTCATGGTTTTGATAAAACTGATGTGGGCAGAGAGCTTTGCGAAGAAATGTTGAGCGCAGGGGCAGCGGACGTTCACCACATAAACTTGGACCTTCTTGAAGATGGCGCACCACAAAAACTGATTGAAAAAGCCCGCAATCGATTTGGGCCAATCGACATCCTGGTCAACAATGCCGGCATTCAACATGTGGCTCCAATCACTGAACTGCCAAACCAGATTTGGAGGCAGATCATAGAATTAAACCTCTCAGTCCCTTTCTTTCTGATCAAGGAAACCGTTGAACAAATGCGGGAAAACAACTGGGGCAGGATTATCAATATTTCTTCCGTTCACGGACTGGTCGCAAGCCAGGACAAATCCGCATACGTGTCAGCCAAGCACGGCCTTATTGGCCTTACCAAGACGGTAGCTCTGGAAACGGCAGAAGACGCAATCACCTGTAATGCCATTTGCCCCGGTTATGTTCAGGCCGGATTGGCTGAAACCCAATTGGCTGCCTATGCGGACAAGGAGAACATCACCGTAGAAGAGGCAGAAAAATCGTTTCTCGGTCTAAAGCAACCTTCCGGCAAATTTGTACAGCCTTCAGCCATAGGAGAACTGGTCTCATTTCTCTGCTCGCAAGCTGGCGATCAAATTACAGGATCATCCTTCACGCTCGATGGCGGATGGAGCGCACAGTAGGGGCAGGTGTGCGGACTGATCTGCCTTTCCTTAAAAACTATCTAGCGTCTGGTTCTCGGAAAGATCAGACCGTCTAGCTTCTAAAAGATTGGATAAGATAGTCTGTGAATGCTTTGGCAGAAGGTTTTGCCTGCCGCCCACCTGCTAACACCGCATGTACTGAAACCAATCCGATTTCCCAATCAGGAAACAGCCTAACGAGCTGACCAGCTTCGAGCTCTGCTTTACATCCCCAATGGCTCGTTGTGATAATGCCCATACCGGCTACTGCCGCAGCAGTCGCAGCTTCATTTACCGAGACGGTTACCGGACTGTCCACCTTAACGGAAAGTGCTTTTCCATTCTTGGAAAACTTCCAGCCTTGAGCACCTCGTCCCGAAGGCCCGAGTATAATTTTATGACTTGCCAAATCGGTCGGTGATTTCAGATTGCCGGCTTTTTCAAGATATGCAGGTGATGCCACAATCATTCGCCGGGTTTCCCCGATCTTTCGTGCAACCAAAGTTGAATCCGCAAGCTCGCCAAACCGAATGGCGACATCAATCGCTTGATCAATGAGATCTTGCATCGAATCTGTCAGCACAAAATCAATCTGCAAATCCGGGTGCGCTTCGACAAATTCTGGAATTCGTGGAATGACCTCCCGAACCGCAAAGCTGGTTGCACAGCCCACTCTCAGTCGCCCCTTCAGCGTCCCATCGCCTCGGGCAAGATGATTTGCCTCGTCGAGTGACGCGATGATGCCTTCAACCCTGTCCAGATAATCAACCCCGACCTCCGTCAGCTTCACCGCATGCGTGCTTCGTACGAAAAGCGCCGCACCAAGGTCTTTTTCAAGCTTGGAGATAATCCTCGATACCGATGGCTGGGAAAGACCAACCTCTCTTCCAGCTTCGGTGAAACTCTCTGTGCGGGCCACGCGGCAAAAGAGGCGGAGTGAAGTAACATTATCACTCATTTGGAATATGAATAACTATTAGTCATTTATTGGTTCTACCAACGAAATAACAAATGATCAATATTTCCAGCACAGGCAGCAAACCTCTTCGGCAACCGGTACTCGGGTCGAGTTTAGGAACTTGCTGTCAGTCAGATTGAACACAAACAAGGAATGAAGACATGACCCTCCAAGACAAACTGGACGCTTTCAAAGCAACCTTTAAAACCCAAGCCCCTGCAGAAGCCTTCGAAGCTTTTGGCCGTTCCACCCAAGAATTGATTGATTGCGGTCAAGCTGATCGTGCTCTACAAGCGGGTGATCAGGTGCCAGATTTCGTTCTTACAGATTCTGGCCGAAACAACGTTGCTCTGAAGGACCTGCTGGCCAAAGGCCCCGTAGTTCTGAGCTTCTATCGCGGCGTATGGTGCCCATACTGCAATATTGAGCTTCAAGCTCTTGAAGAGGTAGCTGGCGAGATCCGTGAGCGCGGCGCAACATTGGTTGCAATCTCCATGCAGGGCGCCTCTGACAGCCAGAAATCCCAGAAGCAAAACAAACTGAGCTTCCCGATCCTGACCGACAAAGCAGGCGAGCTTGCCAACAAATTCGGCATCCGCTGGACGTTACAAGACTACGTTATTCCAATCCATGACGGCTTTGGTGTTCATCTGCCAGCCATTCATGGTGATGGTCAATGGAACCTGCCAATGCCAGCTCGTTACGTTGTCGATACTGACGGCACCATAGCGTACTCAGAAGTCAATCCTGACTACACACGCCGTCCCGAACCTTCCGACTTGTTTCCGGTTCTCGACAAATTGCGCGCTTCGGTCGCCGCTTAACCCAATCCCAACCTCAACGCTCCAGAGAATTGTTTTGATCCTCTGGGGCGGCTCAAGAAACACGAAAGCACCCTTGAAAGGACCAGACCAATGAAAGGTAAACTTATTCTCCCCTACATCATGACAAACATGCTATCCGGCGTCGGATCAGCGATCATGTTTTGGTATTCCGGCTATGATCCAATCTGGATCGGTACATTCTTTGCAACCTTCACAATGCCCTTCTTCCTGATGGCGCTTGTTGGCGCTCTTGGAATCTCCAAGACGTCGACAAACTTACCCGTAATCCAACTGATCAACTTCGCAGCTGTTGCCTTTGTAGCTTACACCCTGTTTAGCCGCGGCGGCCCTTCCTTTGCTGTTGAGTACGCGTCCATCGGCCTTGCTGTTTATGGCATGCTGTCCATGCAATGGTACATCCACATATTCTCCAAATATAAGCGCACGCCAAGTGCAGCAATTGTAAAAGGCAAGGCGCTGCCCGAACTACCTCTTCATCGTCTGGACAAGAGCGCTGTAACGTCTGCTGAATTCTCTGGCCACAAGACATTGCTCGTCTTCTTCCGTGCAAACTGGTGCCCCTTCTGCATGAATCAGCTCAAAGACGTTGCTGCACAAGCTGATCGTTTGGCTGCTGCTGGCGTGAAAGTGAAATTCATCTCGAACCAGGGCTTCGACAATTCCGCAAAATTGGCCAAGCAAATGAACCTGCCTGCGCATTTTGAAATCCTTCAGGACGAAGACCTGAATGCAGCAAAGTTACTTGGTATCGAAGATATGGGCGGCGCTCCAGCAGGTATGCCTGGTTATCCAAATGATACAGTGATGGCGACCGTCATTGCAGTGGATGAGCAAGGCAACGTTATCTTCGGCGACGAGACTGACAACTACCGCCGTCGTCCGCATCCGGATACATTTCTGGGTGTGTTTGAAACCAGCAACGTCACAAAGCTTGCTGCGTAACAAAATGAAAGCCTAAAAAGTTGCGTCGCAGACCCGATCTGCGGCACAACTTTTAGCGCTAGGCAAACTATAGCGAGCATTGGACTTTACAATATAATTGTTACTCTGGGCTCAGAGCTGCCATTCCCGTCTCCCCTCCCCCACAATAAACATCCACATCGTCAAAGTTCCATGATAAGGGTGAGTTCATGACGAATACACCCAATCCCATTACCGCGCCGGATCTGGCGTCCAAAAAAATTTCCCACGGTTTTTTCACCCGCGAAGGCGGTGTTTCCACCGGCATTTATGCGGGCCTAAATGTGGGCATCGGCTCGGATGATGACCGCGCACTCGTGATTGAAAACCGGAACCGTGTGGCAAAGCATCTGGGCGCGGAGAGCGAAAATTTTCTCACCGCCTATCAAATCCATTCACCCGATGCGCTTGTGGTGGAAAAACCCTGGGAGGGTGATCGTCCCCAGCTTGATGCACTCGTCACCAGAACGCCGGGCATCGCGGTGGGCGTTTTGACCGCTGATTGCGGCCCCGTACTCTTCGCGGATAATGAAAACGGTGTGGTTGGCGCAGCCCATGCCGGCTGGAAAGGCGCCACAGGAGGTGTTCTGGAAAACACCATCGCTGCCATGGAAAGCATCGGCGCGGACCGATCTTCCATTCACGCAGTACTTGGCCCCACCATAAGTGGCAAAAACTATGAGGTGGGCCCGGAATTTGCTGAGCGCCTCACCATCATGAACCCGAGGAACGAGACCTGGCTGTCCCCTTCGACTAAGGAAGATCATTTCATGTTCGATCTCCCCGGCTATATTGTGGAACGTCTCACCGCTGCCGGCGTGAATGCCAGTTGGTCTGGCCACTGCACCTATGCAGATGAAGCGAGTTTCTTTTCCTACCGCCGCAAGACTCACCGCGGCGAACCCGATTATGGGCGTCAGGTGGCAGCCATAAAAATAGATGACCATTCCTAAGGTGTAATTCTGATTTCAACAAGGAGCGAGCGTTTTGAGCAAGTTGCCAGATGAACTTGGTGATAGAATGAAGTCGTACGAAGCTGTCGAGGCAAAGCGACGTCTCGACGTTCATTTGCCAATCTGTGCCCGTATTGATGGGCGCACATTCAGTTCATTTACCAGAGGGTTTGAAAAGCCGTTTGACCCCATTATTTCCGGCGCAATGAAACAAGTTTGCCGTCGGTTAGTCGATGAAACACATGCAAAGCTGGGTTTTGTCCAGTCAGACGAAATCAGCCTTATTTGGGAAGCTGAAGAAGGTTCTTCTATTATTTTCGATGGGCGTGTGCAGAAAATGGCCAGCATACTGGCCTCGATAGCCACATCTGAATTCACGCTCGCTATGCAAGTTTCAAATCCAGACCTGATAGCCGGTAGAAAACCAGTTTTCGATTGCCGTGTCTGGCAGGTTCCAAGCCGCGTTGAAGCCGCCAATGTAATTGTCTGGCGTTCGCAGGATGCTAGGAAAAACAGCATCAGTTCTGCCTGTCGAAGTGTTCTGTCTGCCAAAAAAATGCATGGCCTAGATCAACTTGCTATGTTGGAAGCCATGCAGGAAAAAGGCTTGGATTTTCATGCAACATTTTCTGATGAAGATAAGTACGGTGTTTATTATAAAAGGGTTACAAGGCCGAGAGAAATTGATGATGAGACCTGGGCTAAGATCCCGGATAATAAAAAACCGGAGTCTAGGATCGTAATGCGAAGTGCTGTCGAGAAAATAACAATCGGATATTTTGGTGATGTGATCAACCGCACCGCATTTATTTTTGAAAGCGAAGAACCCCAGTTCCATGACGAAAAAGAACACTAGATGACAACCCGAAGAACCGATGACCATTCTTAGGTCGGAGGAAATTTCGCTTGATGAAAAAACCACCAAAAATATTGATTTTCGCGCTGACTGCTATGCTATGTGTTGTCTTCGTTAGTTTTATTGATCTCCATGGGCATAGCCTCGATGCTAAACAGGAAGCAGCAGAAGCGTTCAATCATTGTGTTAAATTCTTCTACGAAACTACGGGCATCAGAGGTTTTTGCTAGGGTAATACATGAAAACTCACAATAAGGAGCGTTAGATGGCACTTCATTTCCCACCGGAAGAATATGCTGACCGTATGGATCGCCTGAAAGTGGCCATGGCGGAAAATAATCTGGATTGCATGCTGCTGTTTGCCCAGGAAAGCATGTACTGGCTTACGGGCTACGACACATTCGGCTATTGCTTCTTCCAGTGCATGATCGTGAAGTCGGATGGCGAAACGGTGCTCCTCACCCGCGCGCCGGATTTGCGCCAGGCAAGACACACATCCAATGTGGAAACCATCGTGATCTGGATCGATCATGGCATTGCTGACCCCACGCTGGACCTGCATAACGTATTGTCTGACCTTGATCTGGTCGGTGCGAAGATCGGCGTGGAATACGATACAGTCGGCCTCACCGCAAAAAACGGTCAGGCTGTTGATGCACGGTTGAAATCATTCGCAGCGCTTGAGGATGCATCCGAGCTTGTGAACAACCTGCGGGTTATCAAATCCGAAGCAGAGCTCGAATTTGTGCGCAAGGCAGGTCAATTGTCTGATGATGCACTTGATGCCGCCATCAAAGCCACAAAGGCAGGAGCAGACGAAGGTCAGATCCTGGCAGACATGCATTCAGCCATTTTCAGCCAAGGTGGCGACTATGCTGGAAATGAATTCATCATCGGGTCAGGCCGCGATGCGCTGCTTTGTCGCTATAAGTCCGGCAGACGCATTCTTGAAGCACAGGACCAGCTCACTTTGGAATGGTCTGGTGCCTGGCGGCACTACCATGCAGCCATGATGCGCACGCTCATCGTGGGCAAACCCACAGACAAGCATCTGGAGATGTTTGACGCCGCAAAAGATGCGCTCAATGCGGTGAAAGAAGCCATGCGGATCGGCAATACATTCTCCGATATGTTCGAAGCCCATGCCAACACATTGGATGCGCTGGAACTTTCCCGACATCGCCTCAACGCTTGTGGATACTCACTAGGAGCAGTCTACACTCCCTGCTGGATGGACAAACCCATGATTTACTCCGGCAACAAGACCGAGATTAAGGAAAATATGGTAATTTTCGGCCATATGATCATCTTTGACAGCGACACGGAAACAGCCATGACCCTTGGACAAAGTTTCATCACCAAAGAAAATGGGCCGGAAGATTTGTCTCGCCATGATATTGACCTCATTGTCCGGTAATGCCAAATAAATAAAAACACCGGGGATAAACAGGGTTGTATTCATGTACGGATTTTTAAAGCGTAGCGGTTCCGCTGCCCGCGGGTTGATTGTGTCAGTAGCGTTGATTTCTCTCGCAGCCTGTACTCAAACCACTCTAGATACCAATACCAGTTCTCAGGCGCCGTTGGTGCAAACGCAGGTTGATCCAAACGCTGCAGGCACTGGTTCAGATACCGCTCCGGTCACAGAAAATGCTTTAGCTTCAACCGGTTCACAGAATTCGGGTCAAAGCGTAACGGAAGCCAAGATTGTTGAAGCCGCCGGCGTTGCTTCTCCAGATTTTTCCAAGTCTTTCACTTTTTTGCCGATTGAGGGGGCACCTCAGCAGGCGGTCACCACCCTTTCCAAATCGCTCAAGTCTTCTGCCCAGCAGAAAGGTCTGACCCTGGTTCCCGGGAATCAGTCTGGCGCTAAATATCAAGTCAAAGGCTATTTCTCCGCGCTCAATGATGGCACAGGCACCCTTGTTGTTTACATCTGGGACGTGGTTGATGCATCAGGCAAGCGCCTTCACCGGATTAATGGTCGTGAGCGCACCGGCTCCACCAGAAATGATCCCTGGCAGGCAATCACTGCAACTGAGCTTTCAAAGGTGGCAGATAACACCGCAGATCGCCTTCAGGCCTGGCTTAACAGAAGCTAATTGGTACCCAAAATCTCAAAATCCCCAGATAGTTGCTGATAGAGCACCTAAATTGGCAAGAGTCCCATTGCAGGGCGTGACGCATTGTCTTATTAGTGCCTCATCAAAACAGGGGCCGGGGCTAGTCCGGCAAATTCTATGAAACTCTTTGCTGGTAATTCCAACGAAACCCTTGCTGAGCTAGTCACATCATATCTGGATATCCCGTTGGGCAAAGCTAATGTTCGCCGCTTTGCTGATCAGGAAATTTTCGTAGAGATTCTGGAGAATGTGAGGGGTGAGGATTGCTTTATTCTGCAATCAACTTCCTATCCCGCCAATGACAATCTGATGGAACTGCTCATCATGATTGATGCGCTTCGTCGTGCCTCAGCCAAACGGATCACAGCCGTCCTTCCATATTTCGGATATGCCCGGCAGGATCGCAAGCCAGGCCCACGTGCACCGATTTCAGCGAAACTGGTGGCTAACCTGATCACGGAAGCAGGCGCTGACCGGGTTTTGACCCTTGATTTGCATGCAGCACAGATCCAGGGCTTTTTCGACATTCCAACGGATAACCTCTTTGCTGTTCCTGTCCTTTCGCGTGACGCAAAAGAGCATCTGAATATTGAAAACGTCATGGTGGTTTCACCGGATGTGGGCGGTGTGGTTCGCGCCCGCGCTCTGGCCAAACGCCTGGATTCTCTTCTTGCTATCGTTGACAAGCGTCGTGACAAACCTGGTGAGTCCGAAGTCATGAACGTGATCGGTGACGTGGAAGGTAAAGACTGTATTCTGATCGACGATATCATCGATTCCGGTGGAACACTCTGCAATGCGGCCGAAGCATTGCTGGAAAAGGGTGCAACCAGCGTCACAGCCTATATCACACACGGTGTTCTTTCCGGCGGTGCGGTTGCCCGTATCACATCTTCAAAGCTGAAAGAGTTGGTAATTACCGATTCGATCGAGCCCACAGCTGCCGTAAGCGCCGCAGCCAACATTCGCGTCGTATCCATTTCCGAGCTGATTGGCGAGGCGATCAAACGCACAGCAATGGAAAAATCCGTTTCAAGCTTGTTTGATTGATTGTCATGGCTGGAACACCTCTTTTGGTGTAGGATGACCCCAGTCCCAACTCAATCCGGAGGCTAACCGTGATCACCCGTAGCACCATTGTTTTTTCAACCATTTTCGCCGTTGCCATTGCAGCTACCATTCCGGCGCAAGCACAAGAGCGCGTCGAGCTGGGTTCGCTTGAATGTTTTGTAGATGCGGGGACTGGTTTTATCCTGGGTTCAACTAAAGATATTTCCTGCGCATTCACCCCGGCTGATCCGGACCGCGAAATTGAAAACTACTTTGGTGTAATCAGCAAATTCGGACTGGATATCGGCTCCACTGAGGAAAGCTATATCAATTGGCTGGTGGTAGCCCCCACATCCGGGGTTCTTGAAGCCGGTGCCTTGGCTGGGGACTATATTGGTGCCAGTGCTTCTGCCACTTTTGCCGTGGGACTTGGCGCAAATGTGCTGGTGGGCGGATCAAATAAATCCTTTGCTTTGCAGCCGGTCAGTATCCAGACGCAGAAGGGATTAAATGTGGCAGCCGGTGTAACGGAACTGGAATTGCGCAGTATTGAAGGTGAGTAATCATTTGGCTTGCGCTTTTTCCCATTCTCCCCTATAACCCGCCTGCCCGCACAGACACCCTTGGAGGCACTGCGGGCTTGTTGTTTTCTGACACAATCAAAAACAGCAATTCCCGGGTTTCGTCGGGATGCCACAATTTTATAGCAAGAGGCTAAAACTATGAGCGAAGAAAACGTTCTTGAGGGCCAGTTGCGCGAACGAGTAGGCAAGGGGGCCGCTCGGGAACTTCGTCGCAACTCAATGGTACCTGCCGTCATTTATGGCGACAAAAAAGACCCTGTTTCCATTGCAGTTCCATATAAGGAACTGTCCATGAAGCTGCACGGTGGTGGCTTTATGACAAACATTCTGACACTGAAAGTCGGTGGTGAAGACCATAGAGTTCTTCCAAAAGACTATCAGTTGCATCCTGTTAGAGACTTTGTTGAGCATGTGGATTTTCTACGTGTTTCCAAGAACACCATTGTTACGGTTGAAATTCCAGTTGTGTTCGAAAACGACGAAACTTGCGTTGGTCTGAAACGCGGCGGTGTTCTGAACATCGTTCGCCACGCAGTTGAAGTGAACTGCCCTGCTGATGCTATTCCGGAAAACTTCACAATCGACATCGAAAACTTCGATCTTGGTGACTCAATCAACATCTCATCGGTTACGCTACCGGCTGAAGTGGAGCCAACCATTACGGATCGTGACTTCACTATCGCGACGATTGCTTCGCCGGCTGGCCTGAAATCTGAAGAGAGCGAAGACGAAGATGCAGTCGAAGCTACAGAAGAAGCAGAAGCAACCGAAGAAGAAGGTGACGAGGAGTAATTATTCCTCAGACGGAAGGGTGTTGTAGTCATGCTGATCATTGCAGGACTAGGAAATCCCGGGGCCAAATATTTAGGCCACCGTCACAATATTGGATTTATGGCGGCGGACGAAATCGTTCGCCGTCATTCGTTTGGGCCCTGGAAATCAAAGCACAAGGCCGAAATCTCTGACGGAACCTTGGATGGCGAGAAGGTTCTGGTCGTAAAACCCCAAACATACATGAATGAGTCAGGCCAATCACTGGGTGAAATCCTTCGTTTCTACAAGGAAGACATCTCAAACCTGGTAGTCATTTATGACGAACTTGATCTTCCACCCGGAAAACTCCGCATCAAGACCGGCGGCGGTCATGGTGGTCATAATGGCATCAAGTCCATCGACGCTCACTGCGGCAAGGATTACCGCCGGATGCGCTTGGGGATAGGACATCCTGGTTCCAAAGAACGGGTGACTGGTCATGTGCTGGGTGATTTCGCCAAGGCGGATCAGGAATGGCTCGATAAACTTTTGCAATCAATTGCCGACAATGCGCCCCTGCTAGCTCAAGGAAATGATGCCAATTTCATGAATAAAGTGGCCCTGGATACCGGCCAGAATGGCGATAAGCCAAAAGACAAGAAACCTGTCAAGCAAAAGGGCAAGTCGCATATCCATCAGGCACGCAACAACATTCGGAAAAAAGAAATTCCCAAAAGAGGCCCGATGGCAGATATGCTCAACAAACTCTTTGGCGATAAAGAGTGACCTATGTGTACCGGGCTTGAAATCCGCGAAGCCAAATTATCAGATCTGCAAGATCTGTGGCCTTTGTACCGTGAACTCAATCCGGGCGACGAAATAATAGATGAAAAGGCTGCCAGAAGCAGGCTTGAAACATTAGAGAAATACCCCGGTTCGGTAGTCTTGATCGGTACTGTTGAAAACGTAGCTGTCACATCGTGTACATTGATCGTCATCCCGAACCTGGCTCGTGCCGGTAGGCCTTATGCGCTGATTGAAAATGTCGTCACATCCGCTTCAAATCAGAAAAAGGGATACGGAAAAGCGATACTCGCGGAGGCCATAAATCGGGCCTGGAAGCAGGATTGCTACAAAGTGATGCTACTGACAGGTTCAAAAGACCCGGGCACTATTCTGTTTTATGAAAAATGTGGATTCTCTCAAACCAAGATCGGTTTTCAAATCCGCAATGGCGTTCCCGCTAACCCGCGCAACAAAGGACAGTAGATATGCCCTGCCCTTGCGGATCAGGTCAGGAATATGATGATTGCTGCGGTCGGTTTCATTCAAACAAGGCATTTGCTCCAACTGCTGAAAGCCTGATGCGTTCTCGATACTCTGCTTTCGTAAAACAGGAAATTGCGTATCTGAAAGAAACCACCTGGCCAGCGCGACAAAAACAGTTTGATGAAGCAGGTTATCTGGACAGAGCTGAAAACAGCATTTGGCTTGGCCTGGAAATTCTGGAGACAGTCGACGGACAAGAAGAAAATTCAAACGGTACCGTCACTTTTCTTGCCAAATCAATGGTGGATGGCACGGTTCACGAACAGCGGGAAAAAAGCCTTTTCAAGAAAAAGGCTGGTCGCTGGTATTATGTAAAGCCAGTTGAATAGCAGTTGATCAGACTTCAGAGCTAGTCAGCAAATTCATAAGCATTTGGATTCTTTCCACTGAATTGATCCTTGCAATCGCGATCCCCCGACCAGTTATTAAAAGTGGCTACTTTGTCAAAAGATTGCAGATCAATATCTGCTTCAAATTCCGCATCTTCCGGTCCATCCGGAAATGCGCGAAAATAAAGCTCTTCCATCCTGTCAAAATAGGCGGCACTGGACTGGTTAAGTTGTTCTTCAAGATACTCTTTTTCAGAACCAATTTCGGCTGCCGCAACAAGCATGTATTTGCCATCGGTAGCCTTGTAGCCGAATTCCTTGATCAACCATGACCTCAGGGTAACGATGTGCGCCGCTCCGTATTGCACGCCAATAACATGCTTGCTCTTGGCATATTTCTTTATTTCTCCGGCAAGCACCTGTTGCAGATATTCATCTCTCGCATGCTCAACATAATGGGCAAATGTTCTTGCATGCCCAGCCATGAATTCTGGCAAGCCAAGCTCATCAATTGCTGAGATAAAATCTGTATCAACTTCTGCTTTTCCAGAAGAACCTGAGGCAACGAGTGTTTTTCGATCTATGAATGGCCAGGCAAGTAACCCGGCGCCTAGCGCGAAGAATGCAGAGAGGAACCAGAACCATTTGGGAACGCTAGAAAGTGCACGTTCGGTTCCTTTTGGACCCAGGTCTGCACGAATATATTTCACTTCCCGGACAAACTTTGGAAAATCTGAGTAGGGTATTGTTTTCCAGACAAATGTTTGTGGTCCCTCCGAACCATCTTGAACCATGTCTGACTTTTCAGATTCATCACCTGCAAATGATGGATTGTTTCCACGATCACCCTGCACTGCCAGCCTCATGCGCTTTGCACTTGCAAGCAATCGATAAAATGTATTGAGGATCCCGCGTGTATTTAGGAAAGCACCTTCATAAAGCGCCACATCACATGAAGCCAATTCAAGCTTCATTGCATGAAAATACTCATCCTCTCCAATGTGTATCATTGTAATAAGTTTTATTTTTGGATATTTTCCTTCTGGATGCTCAAGTTCTTGAATGTATGTCCAGATTCCTTTTTCATCATATACATTTATCTTTTTCATATATATTATATAAGTATCATAAGATACGAATTTAATATCAAAATAGTAGAATTATAATTTTGGTTAAAAACTGTTTATTTCTAACAAATGAACTTACAAACCAGCACTTGCGCTAAGCACTGCCTTCCACTACATCATGCTCAACCAATAGACCAATTTATGAGGCCCCCTCCATGGGATTTAAATGTGGAATTGTCGGGTTGCCAAATGTGGGCAAATCCACCCTGTTCAACGCGCTAACGAAAACTGCAGCTGCGCAAGCCGCAAACTATCCTTTCTGCACGATTGAACCTAACACGGGTGAAGTAAACGTTCCTGACACTCGTTTGGATGAGATCGCCCAGATTGCAAGTTCAAAGGAAATCATCCCGACCAGGATTTCCTTCGTGGATATTGCTGGCCTTGTTAAAGGTGCTTCCAAAGGCGAAGGGCTTGGCAATCAGTTTCTCGCCAACATCCGCGAGGTGGACGCAATTGTACACGTGCTCAGATGTTTTGAAGACGATGACATCACCCACGTTGATGGCCGTATCAATCCAGTGGAAGATGCCCAGACGATCGAAACAGAATTGATGCTCGCTGACCTCGAAAGCCTGGAAAAACGCATTGAGCGCATCCGCAAACAGGCTTCAGCCAAGGATAAAGATGCACTTGCAGTGCTGCCAATGATGGAAGCCGCCATCAACCTGCTACAGGAAGGTAAACCCGCCCGCCTTTTGCTGGATGATATTGCTGCGGATGATCTGAAAATCCTGAAAGGTCTGAACCTTCTGACCTCCAAACCGGTTCTGTATGTTTGTAATGTTTCCGAAGCCGATGCAGCTAGCGGCAACGAGCATAGCGCAGCGGTTGAAAAACTCGCAGCGTCAGAAGGTGCAGGCACCGTAGTGATTTCCGCTGCAATCGAAGAGGAGATTGCCCAACTGCCGGAAGAAGAGCAACCGGAATATCTTGAGATGAACGGGCTTGAACAATCCGGTCTTGATCGCCTGATTTCAGCGGGTTACGGCCTGCTGGAGCTGATCACCTATTTCACAGCCGGACCAAAGGAAACGCGTGCATGGACTGTTAAAAACGGCTCCAAGGCACCTCAGGCAGCTGGCGTCATCCATACGGACTTTGAAAAAGGCTTCATTCGCGCCCAGACCATTGCGTTTGAAGACTATGTGGGACTGGGTGGAGAAACCAAGGCAAAGGAAGCCGGGAAGTCCCGCGATGAAGGCAAGGAATACGTTGTGCAGGACGGTGACGTCATGCTCTTCAAATTCAACGTCTGACAATCAGCTACTTTGAGCTCTAGCTGGCGTCCTCGATTTTCAGTTTGAAATCCATCGCTGTGTCAGCGTGGTTTACCAGTTTGAAACGAAGTTTACCGTTGGTTGGTGAGAATGTAAGGCCGCCGCCATGCATGGACATGAACATATTCGCTTCATTGTCGAGGTTATAAAGCCCGCCACAGATTTGCAGCATGAACCCCTTCACACTGCCTTCGCGCTCCGGACAATTGCTCGCCGCTTCCCAGCTTTGAGACCCAAGCTCAAAACTGAAGCTCACATGTTTTGAATCGTCTGTAGCAATCTCAAAAACGCGCTCTTCCCCAGACCGCATCATATGGCTTTGCTCAATCTCATTGCTGCATGCAGCGAGACCAAGAACTGAACCGACTAACAAAACCCTGGACAAATAAGTCATAAGCTTTCCCTCTATGGTAAAGCTAACAGATACACATTAAAGCTGGGTATCGAATTAGTTAAAAATGAAACTAAACGACCAGTTGTTCAATCCATCAAAATTGCCCGGGCACGGGAGAAATATTGCCGTCTGATCAACACGAGCAAAACCAGAATTGTGCTGATCAGAAATGCACCCGGACCTATGAACCATCCGAGAAAGGCAAGTGCTTGAAAGATGCCACGCAATCCAGCAGTAAAGTGTTTTCCCGCAGTGATGTTCATTTCTGCGGCAATAAGCGCCTTTTTCTGCCGGGTTTCCAGATCAGCCTTATCGCATTGCGGGACAGCGCCGATCAGGATGGAACAATAGTTAAACAGCCTGAAACACCAGCCAAATTTGAAGAATGTGTATACAAATATCGCTGTCAGACCCAAAACCTTGATCTCCAGCAATTCACGGTTCATCTCACGTGCCACGGGTAAGTCATTGTAAATCTTGATAATATCGTCAATTGACCCCAGAAGTGCGAAACACCCACCTATGGCAAGGATCGAAGCTGAAGCAAAAAAAGCAGTACCCTGCATCAAGCCGGCCATAATGGATGTATCCACCATCCGCAAATCCCGTTCGGCCAGAACAAGCATCCATTCCCGCCGCTTTTCGGCCATCAGGCCACCGGTGCCATATTTTGAAAAAGACGAGTAATCGTTGAGAAATTCAAACGCGAGCCAGCTGAAAAGGAAAAACGACAGCGCAACCACATCGGCAAACGATAGAAGTGAGAATATGTTGGACATGGGTGAAGCTTGCAGCCTCAGCACTCATGTTTCAAGCATTGTCTCAATCAATTCAGCGGTTAATCCATATAGGCGTCGGCTCGCAAGCCTGCCCGCTCCAGATGAATGGGCAGAACACGCCCATAGAGCTGCTTTGTGCGCTCCGGAGAGCCCACCATTCCCGGTTCTTCCACATAAGAGAAAATCGCCACATAACGCGGTGTAGCGCCTACCAGTGGTGCCACGCGATGAAGTGAGTAGCGTCCCTTGAAAATCTGGAGATCACCTGGCTCAAGCCTCAGTTTTGTGATCAGGTCTGATTTACCGTCCAGCACATCCTTGACCACTTCAAAATTCTCATCCCCTTTTCGGATATTGGCCGCATATTCAAAGTCACCACCCTCCTCCGCGTTTTGGATGGCAAGTGTCACCGTGTAGTTATTGGTATCAAAGTGCCAGGGAAAGCCATTGCCCTCATCTGCCATGTTAACGATCACATCTGCCAGGGGATCGGCATATCTGAAAAAACTATCTTCGTTTTCATCCAACGCATCGCGAATGAAATCGAAGAAGGGCTGCCATTTGTAAATTGCCCGAAGGATGGATTCTGCACCAAAATTATCCGCTGGAATGAAAGCATTGGAACGATCATAAAACCGCCGTTTGGGATGATCCTGTGGCAGGGTTTCATCGTCCTGACTGAAATATACATTCGTCCGGTTCTTTGAAGCGTGCGCCTCAGGAGCAACCTGATCAGCTTCCCGAACCAGTTCTGGAATGCGATCAGGTTCAATAAAGCCCTTCAAAACGGCGCATCCGTCTTTCGCGAGGTCGGCGCGTATGGATCGTATCAGCGCCCCATAGGCATCACTTTCTACCTGATGTATCGGAAACTGCTCGGCATCGATATAATCCAGCGGATCAGCCATTTTTCCCTCCTGTTTAAGCTCTCCCTCTTGGAACCACCTCATATCCGGCTTCTTCAGGCTCATCATCCATCATTTCAGGCGGGAACCCGTCTGCAAGGATTGAAAGCCCGGTCTTGTCTTCCAAACGCTTAATGATGTTTGGTGATAGTTCTCGTGGGCCGTATTTCTCAATCCCGTCATCAAATAACTCGACCATCAAGGGAGAAATCTCCAATGGCACATTGTGCTTCTCGGCGATCGACTGGAAAAGTCCGATATCTTTCTTGACGAGATCCATGGTGAATGAAATGTCGCGACTGCCGTTCAAAATCACCTGACCCTCAGTTTCTGCCACAAAGGATGTGCCGGATGAGATAGCTATCGCTTCATAGGTTGTGGCGAGATCCATGCCCGCAGCCTTCATGGTCACCATCGCTTCGCAGATTGTGAGCAGGTTTGCCGTTGCCAGGTAATTCGTCATGACCTTGAGCATAGAAGCCGTACCGATAGGACCGGTGTGCAACACCCGCCGCCCCAGGGTAGTCAGAAGTGGCAACATACGCTCAAATGTGTCCCGGTCACAACCGGCAAAAATGGAGATATTGCCTGTGGCAGCGCGGTGACATCCACCAGATACCGGACATTCAATGGCCGAACCGCCCTTCTCTTCCACGAGCCCTGCCAGGCGCTTAACTTCGTTCTCGTCAGTAGTGGACATCTCTGCCCAGATTTTGCCGGGTCCCATGCCTGCGAGAATACCGTCGTCAGCTTCCATGACTGCGGCAGACGCCGCCGGGCTTGGGAGACACGTGATAACTATCTCACACGCCTCTATCATTGATTTGGGGCTCTCACCGAACGAAGCACCACGATCCACAAAGCTCTGCGCGAGATCATGGTCCAGATCGCGAACGGTCACATCATGACCGTTTCTTATAAGACTTCCAGCAAGCTTGCCACCAACGTTTCCAAGGCCAATAAAACCTACCTTCATGTGATTCCTCCCATCCCAGTTTCAGGAAGAATGCACTTGAACTCAATTCTTTGCAAAGTGCTAAAAGCGACAAGCCGAAATTTATTTGCCGTCGAACTCAACCAGTGTTCTGACAGTAAGACCCATGTCCCGCAGCTTCTGCCTACCGCCCAGTTCAGGCAGATCAATCACAAAGCAGGCTGCGATGATTTCAGCGCCCAGTTCCCGTAAAAGCGTCACTGATGCTTCCACGGTTCCACCTGTAGCAATGAGGTCATCCACAATCAGAATGCGGCTGCCGCGCTTGAATGCGTCGCGGTGAATTTCCAGCTGATCTTTTCCATATTCAAGCTCATAGTCGACCGAGATAGTGTCAGCCGGCAGCTTTCCCTTTTTGCGGATAGGCACAAACCCGCAGGAAAGCTGGTGAGCCATCGCACCACCGAGAATAAAGCCACGTGCCTCTATACCGGCAACGTAATCAATGCCCGACCCGCTATAGGGGTGCACAAGCTCATCCACCGCCCGGCGAAAGGCTGAGGCATCAGACAGGAGCGTGGTGATATCACGGAACATGATTCCCTCATGAGGGTAATCAGGAATAGCCCTGATCGCTTTTTCCAGTTGGACACGTAAGGATCTTTCCATTTCCCAATTAGCTCCGTTAAATCAATAGATTCAGGCCAGTAATTTAGTAATCAGGTGCGAACAGAATACAAGGTCTACCGCACATAAAAAACCCCGCAATCTGCGGGGTTTTCTTAAATTCATACACCGTAAGTGCTTAGTCTTTCTTCAGAGCGGTAAACACCTGCTTCTTGGTCAGATAAAGCAACCCGGCAAATAAAACGAGGAACACAAGAACTCTGAAGCCAAGTGACTTGCGCTCAACCAGAGTTGGCTCAGCGGCCCACATCATGAATGCGGAAACGTCTTTGGACATCTGATCCAGAGTAGCTGGAGTGCCATCGTCATATTCAACGGCATCGTCATCCATCGGCTGTGCCATGGCAAGCGATGCACCTGCAATGAAGTACGGGTTGTAGTTAGCATCCTCATCGAGACCCAGGTCAGCAGGTGCTTCTTCCACATCCTTATAACCGGTTAGCAATGAGTAGATGTAGTCCGGGCCGTTTTCTGCATAGAGCGTGAAAACGTCAAACACGAAAGTCGGGAAACCTCTTTCCGGAGCACGTGCCTTTGCAAGCAGTGAGAAGTCCGGAGGAACGGCACCATTGTTCAGCGCTGCACCTTCCGCATCGTTTGCGTACGGACCAGGGATTTTATCGGTCAACACAGCCGGACGATCAAACATCTCACCGTCTGCATCAGGACCATCCTGCACTTCGTATTCAGCAGCAATCGCTTTTGCTTCAGCTTCAGAAAACCCGATCTCGGTCAGATTGCGGAATGCAATGAGATCCATTGAGTGGCAGGCCGCACAGACTTCGCGATAAACCTTGAAGCCACGCTGCAGTTGTCCGTAATCCCAAGTCCCGAATGGACCAGCAAAGCTCCAATCCACTTCTCTTGGCTTGTTGAGTGGAAAACCACTGGCAGCAATGGCTGGTGCAGCGGAAGCTACAGCAATCAAACCGGCCATGGAAACGGCTGCAATTTTAGAGACTAGTCTTTTCATTATTTTTCTCCAGAACCTTACTCAGCCGGTTGTGCTGCGCCAGCACGACCCATTTTGGTTTCCTCTCCGAGAACCGCATCCGCGATACTCGGTGGCACCTGTTTCGGTTTCTCTATTCGGCCCAGCATCGGCAATACAATGATGAAGTGAGCGAAATAGTATGCAGTGAAGATTTGCGACATCACGGTGTAGATGCCTTCCGCCGGACGTGATCCGAGGTACCCCAGTGCAACACAGGTTACGACGAACAGCCAGAAGAAGAACTTGAACATCGGACGATATGCGCCAGAACGAACCTTTGATGTGTCCAACCATGGGAGGAACAAAAGGATCGCGATTGAAGCAAACATTGCAATCACACCGCCGAGCTTGGAGTCGATCAACACGATGTCTGTGAATGGTACAGAGATGTTGAACGTAACCGCACGCAGGATCGCGTAGAATGGCAGGAAGTACCACTCAGGCACGATGTGTGCAGGTGTCTTCAGCGGATCAGCAGGGATGTAGTTATCCGGGTGACCAAGGAAGTCAGGCAGATAGAAGACAAACCATGCAAATACGATCATGAAGAGTACAATCGCCAATGCGTCTTTGATTGTAGCAAACGGTGTGAATGGAACCGTTTCCTTCTTCATATTCTTCACTTCAACACCGGTCGGGTTTGTTTGCCCGGTTACATGAAGTGCCCAAACGTGCAGGATTACAACGCCCAGGATCATGAACGGCAACAGATAGTGCAGTGAGAAGAAGCGGTTGAGTGTTGCGTTATCAACGGCAAAACCACCCAGCAGCCATTGTTGAACACCCTCACCAACCAGCGGAATAGCTGAGAAGAAACCGGTGATAACAGTGGCACCCCAGAAACTCATTTGTCCCCATGGAAGCACGTAGCCCATGAATGCAGTTGCCATCATCAGTAGAAGGATAAGCACACCCAGGATCCAAAGCACTTCACGAGGCGCCTTGTAGGACCCGTAATACATGCCACGGAAAATGTGGATAAACACCGCAACAAAGAACATGGAAGCGCCATTTGCGTGAATTCGACGCATCAGCCAGCCATAGTTCACGTCACGCATAATGTGTTCCACGCTGTTAAATGCGAGGCCAGTAGATGCCGCATAGTGCATGGCTAGAACGACACCGGTGATGATCTGAACGATCAGCATCACCATCAATATGGCGCCAAATGTGTACCAGCCGTTCAGGTTACGAGGAACCGGATAGGCTATGAAACTGTCATATACCAAGCGTGGTAACGGAAGTCGGGAATCCAACCACTTTGTAAAGCCGTTGCTTGGAACGTATTCTGAATGTCCACCACTCATCTTAAATCTCCTGTTCCTTATCCGATTTTGATCACGCCGTCTGATACAAACTCAAACGGAGGAATATGAAGGTTTTCAGCAGCTGGGCCCTTGCGAATTCTGCCAGCTGTATCGTAGTGCGAACCGTGGCATGGGCAGAACCAACCACCAAAATCGCCCGCAAGTCCCACCGGCACACAACCAAGGTGCGTACAGGAACCGATCATAACGATCCAGTTCTCACGTCCCTCACCGGCTGAGCGGTTGGTATCAGTCGCTGGATCCGAGTCGGCCAGGTTCTGGTTTCTTGCCACCACATCTTTGAGTTCAGCGGTTTCCACTGAAGTGGCTTCCTCGATCTCTTTTTCAGTACGGTTACGAATGAAAACCGGCTTACCGCGCCATTTAACAGTGATAGCCTGGCCCGGCTCGATTGAAGAAACATCAACCTCAATAGATGCCAACGCTCTGGTTGAAGCATCAGGTGCCATCTGGCGAACCAGAGGCCATGCAACAGCAGCAGCGCCAACAGCTCCCATTGTGCCTGTTGCTATGTATAGGAAATCCCGACGAGTAGGTTCCGGAGTTCCAGGTGATTTCTTGGCAGCCACGGAAATAGTCCTTTCAATTTCTGATTAACCCCAACCGACTAACTGTCTGACCAGCACTTGCCGAGCAACAGCCAAACGGACGCCCAAGGGATTCACAAAAAACCCTAGTTGGCGTCCTTTTATGCCTCTATTTTGACACTGTCTATAGGGGAAACAAATTTATGACATAAAGTCGCATGAAAAGTGTTGATTTTTTGTATTTTGGCCACACTGTCTTGAAACTTTCCGGCCTTCGTCCTATCCGTTCACACCATGGCAGCTCCTATTCTTTTTCTGGATGATATTTACTTAAACTTTGGCGGCACTCCGTTGCTCGAGGGTGCTAGCCTATCGATCCATGAAAATGACCGCATTTGTCTGGTGGGTCGTAATGGCTCGGGCAAATCCACACTGATGAAAATCGCGACCGGGCAAATTGAAGCTGACAAAGGCGAACGCTTTGTTCAGCCGGGAATAACATTTCACTATCTGCCCCAGGAACCGGATCTGGCAGGCTTTAATAACATCGAAGAATATGTCCTTGCCGGACTTGGACCCCACGGGGATCCTCACAATGCCAGACTCCTAATCGAGGAAGTTGGTTTGTCTGCGGATATGTCGACCGAAAACCTTTCAGGCGGAGAAGCACGCCGGGCTGCATTGGCGCGTGCCTTTGCTACTGAACCGGAAATCCTGTTCCTGGACGAGCCAACCAACCATCTTGACCTGCCCATAATTGAATGGCTGGAGGGCAAGTTGCAGAGCATGCGTTCTGCTCTCGTTTTGATTAGTCACGACCGGCGTTTCCTTGAAAACCTCACAAAACAGACGGTTTGGATGGATCGTGGCCAATCCCGTTTTCTGAACAAGGGTTTCGCTGAATTTGAAAATTGGCGCGATACAGTGTTGGAACAGGAAGAAACCGATAGGCACAAGCTATCAAGAAAAATCGTTCGGGAAGAACATTGGATCATCCATGGCGTCTCCGGCCGCAGGAAACGAAACATGCGCCGCGTCAAGGAACTGGCGGGCTTGCGTCAAACCAAATCAAACGAGCGCAAGGTCCAGGGTGGTGTCAACATCACCATGGCCGAAGCCGAAAGTTCAGGAAAACTAGTGGTAAAGACATTTGCCATATCCAAGTCTTTCGGAGACCGGCAGATTGTCAAAGATCTTTCGATGATCATATCCCGGGGTGACCGGATCGGCATTGTGGGCCCTAACGGTGCTGGCAAGACTACGCTCGTGAAATTAATCACCGGAGAACTGGAACCGGATGCAGGCAAGGTGAAGCTTGGCGTTAACCTGGATACACTGGTGATCGATCAGAAACGCGAAAGCCTCGATCCGGATTGGACCCTTAAAGATGCTCTTACCGATGGAAGGGGCGATTCAGTCGTGATCGGCGAAGAGACAAAATATGTCTATTCCTACATGAAAGACTTTCTCTTTCTCCCGGAGCAAGCACGCACTCCCCTTCATGCCCTTTCCGGCGGTGAACGTGGCCGGCTAATGCTTGCAAGAGGTTTGCGCACACCTTCAAACTTTCTCGTACTGGATGAACCCACTAATGATCTGGATCTGGAGACCCTCGATCTTCTCCAGGAGTTTATCGCAGATTATCCCGGCACTGTTTTGCTGGTCAGTCACGACCGAGACTTTCTGGATCGGGTGTGCACCAGCGTTCTTGCTTCCGATGGTGATGGGAAATGGATCGAATACGCTGGCGGCTATTCAGATATGATAGAGGTGCGTAAAGAATCCACACCTTCCAAAGCGACACAAAAACCAAAACCCAAAGCAAAGAATAATCAGGCTCCAAAGACGAGCGACACAGAGAAACTCTCATTCAACCAGCTTCACGCACTCAAGACCCTGCCAAAGGAAATAGAACGGCTTGAATTTGAAATCGGTAAATTGAAAACCGCGCTTGAAAAACCAGGCCTGTATGACGAAGACCCTAAGAAGTTTAATGCATGGGCCTCAGAACTGGCAAAGCGCGAGAAACTGCTTTCCGAGCGCGAGGACGAATGGCTCGAGCTGGAGATGCTTGCCGAAGAACTGGGCACATAAAAAAACCAGCCACTAACAACTAGTGGCTGGCGAACATGCTGGATGGGGAATGCAGCATGGTTCTGCTAGGCAGAAAACTTATTTTGGTAGCAATACATCATTCACCACATGGATGACGCCGTTGGACTGCTCCACGTCTGCAATTGTCACTTTCGCAGCGCCACCGCTTTCATCAAAGATGTAAACGTGATTACCGCTGAGTTTTGCAGTTAATGCATCACCGCTCACGGTTTCGAAGTTGAAGCGACCACCATGCGCATTAATTTTTGAAACAAGATCGCCGGCAGTGATTTTACCTGCAACCACGTGTGCAGTCAGAACTTTGGTCAGCGTAGGCTTGTTTTCTTCCTGTAGAAGAGTAGCGACTGTTCCTTCCGGAAGCTTGTCAAAGGCCGAATTGGTAGGTGCAAACACGGTGAAGGGACCAGGGCTTGCCAGCGTTTCGACCAGACCAGCGGCTTTAACGGCGGCCACCAGTGTTGTGTGATCTTTTGAGTTCGCAGCGTTTTCTACGATGTTCTTTGTGTCCAGCATTGCTGCACCGCCGACAATCGGGTTAGCAAAAGCAATTGAAGAAGCAGCAGTCACAAGAACGGCAGCGGTTACGATTTTGATTGAGTTAAACAGTTTCATCTTACTATTTTCCATTCGGGTTTAAAATTTAGGGAACTGTTCGCGAGCAGTTGAACGGAGTAACGCGGATGGTGAATGAATAGTTTCAGCCCACAACAATTTTTTTTATTTTTTTTGAAAACAGCGTTCTGAAAAAGAAAAAGCCGCGACAGAAAGTTTCTGTCGCGGCCTGGATGAGGTCAAGAGATGATCAATGACCATCCTCTCCTCCCTGACCGTCACCCGGAAGCAATTTCTCCATTTAACCAGTTACGTTTCCGCAACAGAAAAAGTTTCCGGACGCTCTCAATTTAGAGTCAAAGCATTGTATATAAGAGTGTTTTATCGAGCTCAACACAAATCACAACGCATTAGTATAATTTTTGGTAATCTTCGCCAAAGTGCTTCAAATTGAAACAACAATGCCGAAATCTAGAACGATTGAAGCTCGCCGATTGCGATAATAGGACTCGTGGCCACACCGGTTGGTGAACCTCCAGCCTGCTCCATTGTGATCGCGAGCGTCCCACCATTACCAATCAATGGCTGCAGGTTTTGCGCAATCATCACGGTATCCGGCTCAGTCTCACTCATCACACCAAGTGACAGCACCTCACCCTCCCGTTCTCCAGGACCGGGAATAAACCATATCTCCGGGACAAGCTCATCGGTATCTTCGATTCGGGTTTGGATATGCAGCGATTTCTTCAACGGATCGTACTGTGCGACAAAAGCAGGCAACTCACCATCGCTCGTCAAAGAAGCAACCAGCGGACGGGCTTCATTGATCTGTGCATTCAGATTTTCCAATTGCGCTTGCGCCTGCACCAGGATGCCTTCCATGCTTTCAAGCTCTTGTTTCGCGCTTGCAAGCTCAGCCTGTGCATCTGTTGTAGCGGTTTCTGCGTTTTGTAAGTTGGTCTCCAATTCCGCAACTTGCCTCTGCGCAACCATCAGCGCATCTCCAGATGCAATAACCTCCTGCCTCGCCTGCTCCAGCGACGTGGTCAGCGTGGTCACCTCCTGAAGGGTCTCCAACAGTTTGGAACTCGTTTCTTCACCCTCGGATTTTGCCACTTCCAGTGACTGACGCAAGCTATCAGCTTCGGCCTGTACCTCATTGTACTGATCCTGAAGGGCTGCGAACTTTGCACCGGTGAAATCACCACCACTCACATAAACCATCAACCCGAAACAGGCGACGGCCGCAGTGGACGTCAAACCGGTTAGCCATTTCCAGATCGAAGCACCACCGGGAACAGGTGAGTGTAATTGTTCTTGCGGTGCCACTCTGTTCTCAATAGCCTGCCACACGCGTGCCGGAGGTGGAACTTCATCCACTTCTTCAAGCATGGGTGCCAGTTGGGCTTCCCAGCCAGCTACTTCCGAACGCAATTCAGCATCGGATACCATGCGCGATTCCACATGGCTGCGGTCCTTGGCACTAAGCACACCAAGGGCGTATTCAGCTGAAAGCTGTAGGTCTTTGTTGTCCAATTTACTGTTCTTACTCATCGGCTTAAACATTCCCTAAGACTGATAAGGCCTCTGCGCACCCAAGTTTTAACCGTATTGAGCGGCATATCAAGCTCTTGCGCGGCTTCATCATACGTCCATCCACTGAGGTAAATCCTCCTAATCGCCTCAGCATGTTTCTCATTCAATTCCTTCATACATACATTCATTTTTCTCACATCATCCGAGATCACCGCTAGGGCTTCCGGTGATGGTGTGTCATCCGCAACAATCTCTGCTTCCTCCAACTCGCCCGACTCTGGCTTCCTTTTTCTATAAAGATCAATTGCGCAATTCCGCGCAATTGTGGACAACCAAGAAATCGGACTGGCTTTCCCTACAGAATACCTGTCGGCAGATTTCCAAACTTTCACATATGCTTCCTGTAAAGCTTCTTCAGCTTCCATTCTGTCATTTAATATACGTAGACAAATACCAAAAAGTTTCGCAGAGGTTGCCTGATATAGCTTTTCAAAGTCAGCGCGGCTACCAAGCGCAATGGCAGCAATCATTTTTTCTATATCCGCTGGCGAAGTCATAACCCGGTTTATATGGCGAATGAGAAATTCGATCAATTGGAATAAAGGCTTGGCGGGAATGAAAATTGTGATTTTGGGGTAAAATTGCTCGCCTGAGTTTTGATTTTGGTCCCAATTTTTAAACAGTTGAAGTACTGCGATATTTTAACGCATGGGTGAAACCAGATTGGTTTTAACCACCTTCCTCAGGAAGCAACAGATTTTATCAATTGTCTGAACCAGCGATGAGCCGGGTTTTCAGTATTCCGGCGATGCCACATCTGACCGATTTCCACCGCACCCGTTTCAAACGGAAGCTCCTTCACCACAAGATCGGAATAAAGCAACAGTTTGCCCGCCAATCTCAGCGGAATGGTCTGGATCATATCAGTATTGATGATCGAGAACACCGAGGCCGCAAAGTGTGGACTGCTTTTCATGATGTGGCGGGATTTACCTATTTTCGCCAAAGCCACATCGATTGAGGTACCGGGACTTTCGCCGGTATGGATTATAGAATGCGGGTAGCTAACATAATCCTCAAGCGTGATGTTCTTGCGGGCCAACGGATGATCTTTGCTGACCACACATACAAACCGGTCAGAATAAAGAGACTGCGCATTACAGTGTTTTGGCGGATTGTCTGGAATGGTGCCAAGCAGAATGTCAGCATTGCCGTCCAGAATTTCAGAAATCGAATAGATCTTGCGATGTATGATCTTGATTGTGACGCCAGGAGCTTCCTGTGACACCTTTTCCATTATGACTGGCAGAAGCACCGCTTCACCATAATCCAGGGTACAAATGGTGAGTTCCCCCTTAAATTTCGCCGGATTAAACTCTTGAACTTCAAATGTGCTCTCCACCTCACTGAGTATGGATTTTACGCTCTTAACAAGGGATTCTCCTCTTGGTGTCCTCTGATAACCCTTTGAAACTCTTACGATAAGCGGATCATCAAACATATCTCTCAATTTGGCGAGGGCACGACTTGTGGCGGATTGACTGATGTTTAATCGCTTGGCAGACCGCGAAATATGCAACTCCTCCAGAATAACATCCAGCGCTACTAGCAGGTTCAAATCAAAATTCTTACTATCCATTTTACGCATAGTTATTATCCATTTTATGCCATCGACACATAACTTACACATTTATACGATCTGCGCGAATCGATTTTGCGATTGGTTAGGTTAAATTGATTCAACCGCGCAGGTACATTGTGCGGAACTGATATTCTAACGATGGGGCTGTTAGTATGGGGATGGATGTAAGCAAACTACTTGCTGATTTAAACTCGGCTGATGAAGCTGTTTATTCCCTGGTTTCGCAGGAAGGCGAAATCAATTCAAGCGACCTTAAAGCGGTGGATATCAGGCTCCAGAATGCTTTTGATTCTTTGTTGTCGGCAGATTTGTCGAGCCCCGAACAAAAATTGAAGCGTGTAGAATACCTGCTCGAGCAAATTAATAGAAACGCCGACGGTTGCGGCTTTATGCAGAAATTAACCGATGCAGTCATGAGAGACTTTCAGTCAGTTTCTGAAACAACCGGAATAATGCAAACAACGGAGCAATATAGTTGTGGCGAGCAAGAAACAGAACGTTTCTTTTCAATTGGATCACAATGAACCGGTATTCGGGGCCGAAGGTTTACTGAAACACCAGTGAAGTCTGCTACTATTTAACGCAGCGACGCCTCTCCACCTTACACAATAGTCTTTCGTTCAGATTATGAAGTGTGTGGATTGAAAATGTCAGAAGACCCTGAACTAAACAAAATACAAACCAAAGTTATTAAGTTGATATCTGAAGGTTATTCAGAGGAACAGATCGGTCAAGAACTGGATATCAGCACCATGACCGTGAAAATTGTCATCGATACGGTTTTGAAGAAGCTGGATTGCAAACACCCCGCAGAAATAGTTTCAAAGTACAAATTTTAAAGCAATTTGCAAAACAGTTGCTGTTTCCACACTGATCATCACAGACGATTGGTAACTCAAATCAGTCAGAGATCGGCATCAATATGCCATCATCCTCTCCGGTTTGCCGTTGCCATAGGTCCGCGTATAAACCACCCTTGGATAGAAGATCAGAATGGCTGCCCTGTTCAACGATACCACCATCTTCCATCACGATGATGCGGTCCATACCCTTTAGCGTGGAAAGCCGATGCGCAATGATAAATACGGTCTTGTCCCTCATGAAAGACACGAGGTTGTTTTGAATTGCCTGCTCCACTGCTGTATCAAGTTGGCTACTTGCTTCATCCAAAATCATAATCGGGGCATTACGGAAAAACGCTCTGGCAAGTGCGATACGCTGACGTTGTCCGCCAGAGAGTTTTACACCGCGTTCGCCCACTTGTGCCTTATAACCCGTTCGTCCGTCTTCATCCTGCAAATCCAGAATAAACTCATGCGCCAGCGCCATCTTGGCAGCCTTTTTCACGGCACCCTCATCAATGTCCTTTGCTCCAAAAGCGATGTTTTCGAATACAGATCGATGAAACAACTGGGTATCCTGTTGAACAAGACCGAACTTCGATCGCAAACTATCCTGGGTCACATGGCGGATATCCTGACCGTCTATTTCGATCCTCCCGTCCTTGGGATCAAAAAACCTCATCATGAGATTGATCAGAGTGGTTTTGCCACTGCCTGAAGGCCCCACAATGCCAATTTTCTCACCTGCTTTCACTTGAAGTGAAAACCCGTTTAAGACGTATTGGGGTTTATCGTAGTCAAAGGAAACGTTGTGAAAAGACACGCTACCTCCTTTGAACGCCAGTTCTTCTGCATTCAGCTCGTCAACGATACCATGGGGTTTTGCCACCAGATGCATGGTGTTTTGAGTGACCCCCACATTGCGAAAGAAGCCGTTCAGATTTCCCAACAGACGATTTGACAGCAGATGCAGCCTCAGTGTCAAAGCCATGGTGAAAGCAACTCCGCCCAGAGACATGACTTCTGAAAGCCATAAATCCACTGATATCCAGGCAATAACGGAAATGAAGATGCCGTTGGTAACGGTGAGCGACACCCGCATCATGGTCAGGGCGCGAGTGAATTTGAAGATTGCTTTCTGATGGAATTTGGAAGCTTGCAACACCCAGTCATCCTGAAGGGCCTCACCATTATATAGCTTCACCGTTTGTATGTTTGAGTAACTGTCCACCATTCGACCTGTGACACCGGAACCGGTTTCGGCCGTCTGCCTTGCATGCTCACGAACAAGTGGCACGAAATACCGGGCAATAATGAAGAAGATGACCATCCACACCCCGATCACGAGCCCCAGTTGCCAGTCGAGTGCGAACAATAGGCCAGCAGTGGTGAACGCATATATCACCACGAACCAGATAACCTGCAGCAGCGAAATCATCATGTCTCCGGTCGCCATGCCGGACTGGAAAACCTTCTGACTGATACGGCCTGCCAGGTCGTTATGGAAGAACGAAAGCGATTGCCCAACCACATGTTTATGGCTTTGCCAACGCATCATCACGAAGAAGCCAGGTACGATGACCTGCTCCTCGATCAAAGCACCAAAGGTAACGATACAGGCACGAAGAACAGCAACCACAAGCAACATGTACAAAAGCGTTGACCCGTGTTCGGTGATCAAACCGGCCCACCCGGATTGCTTGTCACCACTGGCATCAAATGCGGTCAAGACATCAACCAGCTGGCCCACATAGGAAAAGACCGTTGCTTCCACGATAGCGTTGGCGAAACCATAAAGAAGAAGGGCCACAAAAGCCCATTTCACCTGCCCCACATAATACCAGACATAGTTCAGCAGCGTATTTGGAGGCTCATAGTCTGCACGTGATTTGAAAGGGTCGATCCAGCTTTCAAACAACCGGAAAACCGGATCAAACACTTTCATAATCATTCAGCAGCCTGTGTACTTTCTTCCTCGTCCAGATCTTGCGTTGGCAGGAATCCGCCTGACTGTCTCGACCACAAGTCAGAATAAATCCCACCCTGCTCGACCAACTCGTCATGCGTACCGGCTTCCACAATGCGGCCCGTATCCATAACCACCAGTCGATCAAGCTCCGCAATCGTTGAAAGCCTGTGCGCAATAGCGATCACGGTCTTGCCCTTCATAAGGTCAAACAGACTTTCCTGAATTGCGGCTTCCACCTCGGAATCAAGGGCAGATGTGGCCTCATCCAACACAAGAATTGGTGCATCTTTCAGGAATATGCGGGCAATTGCAATCCTCTGGCGTTGACCACCGGAAAGTTTGACCCCGCGCTCGCCCACCTGAGCATCAAGCCCGGTATTTCCTTCGTTATCCACCAGATCCTGAATAAACTCCCAAGCATTGGCGCGCTTGGCGGCTTCAATAACCTCGGCGTCAGTTGCATGCGGTCTTGAGTAGGCGATGTTCTCCCGGATAGATCGGTGCAACAAAGAGGTATCCTGCGTCACCATGCCGATGTTTTCGCGCAGGGAATCCTGTGTCACATCGGCAATGTTCACGTCACCGATCTTCACTGCACCACCTTCCACATCATAGAAACGTAACAGGATGTTTGTGAGCGTGGTTTTACCAGCACCGGACCGTCCGACCAGACCAATCTTCTGACCTGGTTGGATTTCCAGCGAAAGGTTTTCCATCACATTCCCATCACCACCATAGGTAAAGTGAATGTTCTCGAAATGGATGGGCTTACCTTCCGCATCGAGCCTAACGGCTTCAGGTTTGTCCTTAACCGCATGGGCCTTGGACATCATATTCATGCCGTCCTGAACCACACCAAGCGATTCAAACAATCTGGCCAGTTCCCACATGATCCAGTGCGCCATACCGTTCATGCGCAACACCAGTCCCATGGCCACAGCCACACCACCAACCGTCGAGGTTTCAGTCATCCACAGCCAGATGCCCACACCACCTGCAGCAACAAGCAGCAGGCCATTTAGTATTTGAACCGTCAGCTCAAAGCTCGTGGATAGCCGCATTTGCGGATGCACGGTATGCAGAAACTCATCCATCGCATCGCGAGCATATTTCTCTTCGCGATCCGCATGGGCAAACAGTTTGACCGTTCCGATATTGGTGTAACTGTCCACGACCCGGCCGGTCATCAACGATCTTGCATCAGCTTGAAGCTTCGAGATCTCAGCCATCCTTGGCAGGTAGTATTTCAGCATCGCAAAATACGCCAGCAACCACGCCACAAAAGGCAGAGCAAGGGTCCAGTGAAACGATGCCACCAAAAGCATGGCACCCAGGAAGTAAACGGACACAAACACCATCACATTAAGAACGGTGATTACCGCATCCCGAACCGCAAGCGATGTCTGCATAACCTTCGTGGCAACCCGACCGGCAAATTCATCGGCGAAGAAACCCATCGACTGGCGAAGCAGATAGGTATGCATCTGCCAACGCATGATCATGCCGAAATTACCGAGGATAGACTGGTGCACATATAATGAGTTGATCAGTCCCACACCTGGGATGATGACCAAGGCCACAGCAATCATAAGTGCAAGTTTGAAACCTTCTTCTTCCAGGAAAGTTTCGCGATCTGCAGCACTTAACCAATCCACAATATTACCCATGAAGCCAAAGAGACTGACCTCAATGGCTGACAGAACAGCAATGGATAGCGTCATCAGGAGCAGGATTTTCCAGACCCGGCGACAATAGTGCCAAAAGAATTTCCACAGTGTTCCGGGCGGTTGCTCGGGCGCGTCACTGGGATAAGGGTTTATGAGGCTTTCGAAATAGGAGTACATAATTCAATCCAACAAGATTTATTAGTTTGCCGACGAAAAAACAGATTTTGGGGGATTTCGACGGATGGAACCGACAGGTTTTGGCTAAATAAGCCCACCTTGAAATGCCGATCCGGCATACGAAGGCATGCATTTGTTGAATGTAATACACATATATATGCCTCCTCTTGTTGGTGTTAATGGTGACAATGTGAACTTATTTGCCCTAAATTGCAACACTCCAGTTTCTAAAGTTTCCACAACACGGCAATTGTTGCATCCATACCACAACCAATCACACGCTCATGCCTGATCTAGTATTGTTCCAGCCAGATATCCCCGGAAACACCGGTACACTTTTAAGATTCGGTGCCTGCATGGGAATTTCCGTTCATATCATTGAGCCAGCGGGCTTCCGCCTGGATGAAAAGGCATTTCGGCGGGCAGGAATGGATTACCTTGACCAAGCAACTATGCAAAAACACCTGAACTGGCAGGCATTTGAAGATTGGCGAGCAGAACAATCAAGGCGGTTGATCCTGCTTACAACGAAATCAAACGAGCCTTACACCAAGTTTCAGTTCCAGGAGAGTGACCTGATCATGCTCGGCCGCGAGAGTTCCGGCGCACCGGACTATGTGCATGAGGCGGTTGATCACAGACTGACCATCGAAATGGCTGAAGGTGCGAGGTCTCTGAATATGGCTTTGTCAGGTGCTATGGTTATGGGCGAAGCCCTCAGGCAAACAGGGAATTAGTCGTTCAACGATATTTAGCTGCAGCCTCGAAAACAGCCTTCAACCGATCGATATCCCCAATCTCGTTCGCCATCAGCAAGACAAGGCGGGCATTAAGAGCATGGCTTTCCGCTTCATCCAATCCGGAATGAAGTTCCAGAAGCAGGTTGTAAAACTCATCACCGCTCGGCCCCAGACCATCTTCCTTCAATGATTCCGGCATGATCAGGCCACCTCTTTCAATTTCGCTTCTGAAAAAATGGGCGCTAGCGCCGATATGATATCTTCCGGCTTTGGATCTTCAAATACAGCCAATACGTGCCCATCCGGACGCAACAGATACGCTGCACCCTCTCCGTATCGTTTCAACGCTGACCCATCTGGATCAGCATAGACCGGGTAGTCCTGACCTTCAGAGCTTCCAATACCGATCCGTTCCACGCCGTCGACCTCTGGCAATTTCACATCCCCAAACCCAACTAGTTTCAGACCTCCCTGAAGGATGGAAACCAACCAGTTCTCCTGCCCATTTACGGTAACAGGCGCATCCACAACTGCTTTCCCTGCATGCATGCTGGAATTCTCATCCGCGCTGTCTAGCTGCAGCCCAACACCCGCCAAAGAACACGGCGTGGAAAGCCTGCCGGAATTAATCAACTTGCGGGCAAAAGGCAGATCCTTTGAAAGCTTCAATACTTCATTTCGGAATAGCTGCTCCACCGGAGATTTCGGGGTCATGAAATTCGTTGCCCGGGAAGAATGAAGAATGTTCTCTTCCGATCCATGCATCCGCTCTTCATTATATGTTTCGAGCAGCGTGTCACTGGCTTCTCCGTTGAGAACCATCGCAAGCTTCCAACAAAGATTATCCACGTCCTGAATTCCACCATTGCCGCCGCGTGCTCCAAAGGGAGAAACCACATGCGCACTATCGCCCACGAATATCACACGGTTATGCACAAACCGATCCAGTTTAGCACAGCGGAATTTGTAGACGCTCATCCAATCGAGCTTGAAAGGTTTGTCACCGACCATCGCCTTGATTCTCGGAAAAACCTTCTCCTCGGTAGCTTCGGTTTTGGGGTCCGTTTCAGGTCCCAATTGCAGATCGATGCGATAAATATTGTCGGGCTGTTTGTGCAACAACGCAGACTGGCCGGGATGAAAATCCGGCTCGAACCAGAACCACCTTTCAGCCGTTTCTGTCTCAAACGGTGACTGTTCCATTTCCACATCGGCAATCAGAAAATGCTCTTCAAAGCTCTGCCCCTCGAACGGAAGTTCCATGCGTGCACGGGTGGGTGAACCGGCTCCATCACAGGCTAAAACATACTCAGCCTTGATCTCATACTCTCCATCCGGCGATTGAATCAGAAGCACAACATGACCACCTAAGTCATTATGTTTAATAACTTTATTCTTAAATCTTAAGTCAATCAGGTCAGAAAACTCGCGCGCCCGCTCAACCAGATATTGTTCCACATAATATTGCTGCAGATTTACAAAGGCTGGGTATTTGTGCCCCTCTTCCGGCAACAAATCAAAGTTATAGACTTCCGAGCCGCCATGAAAAAGCCGCCCCGTTTTCCAGGTCACACCCTTCTCCAGCATCCTGTCACCCACGCCCAGACGGTCAAAAATTTCAAGCGTCCGTTTCGCCCAACAGATCGCACGGGAACCGATTGAGACCACATTATTGTCGTCAAGAACAACACTGGGAATTCCCTTGGTTGCCAGATCAATTGCCGCGGCAAGACCGATTGGTCCTGCTCCGATTATCGCAACCGGATAGGCGTCTTTCGCCTCACCCTCACCACCCAGTTCAGGCGGTGTGATCACATCAAAAGGTTGGTAATCATATTGCGGCATCTGCCTGCTCCAAGAAGATTTCTAACCCTGTAGTGCTTCCCACATTTCAATGTCCCGCTGCGCAGTCCAGATCCGGGGATGCTCAATTCCTCTCGCTTCATCGTAAGCTCGGGAAACATTGAACGGGAGACAATGTTCGTAAATTGCATAGTCACTGAACTTCGGATCGCAAGCTTCACGAACCGCATCCCAAGCCTCTTTGAGCGACCCGTTTCGTGCAGCAACTTTTGCTGCAGGCCGATAGGTGCTTTCCACAAAATCCCGAGTGTTTTCTATGGCCGCATTCACCATCTCTTTGCCCACAAGTGCATCCCCTCGTCCCGGTGCAATTGCATCCACATCAAACCACTTGATTGCGTCAAGCGTGTCACCCCATTCATTGAAGTATCCGTCGCCACAATAACAGGCAGAATGATATTCGACGATATCACCAGTAAACATTACATTCTCATCTGCCACATGGATCACCGCATCGCCAGCCGTATGCGCCCGGCCCACATGCATGATATCAACGCGCCTGTTTCCGAGATAAACGGTCATGCCTTCGCTGAACGTTGTGGTGGGCCAAGTGAGCCCAGGAATGCTCTCATGACCTTCGAACAGTCGGGGAAACCGCTGAAACTCTGAATCCCAGTCTTCCTGTCCGCGTTCAGCAACCATTCCTCGTGCAGCATCTGACATGATAATCTGATCAGCGCCGTAGGCAGATGCACCCAGAACCCGCACTGCATGATAATGGGTCAAAACCACATGGGATATGGGTTTATCCGTTACTTCCCGCACCTTTTCGATAACTTTGCCAGCAAGACGCGGCGTGGCCTGGGCCTCCACAATCATGACGCTGTCATCACCGATGATCACGCCGGAATTAGGGTCCCCCTCGGCAGTAAAGGCCCATAGGTCCTTGCCCACCTCTTCAAAAGTGATTTTCTTTTCCGCCATATCGCCTTGGGAGGCAAACGCTTTAGCCATGATATTCTTCCAATGTTTGTTCTATTGCGCCGAATATAGACTTTCCGGCTTCATCTTTCATTTCAATCCGTACTATGTCACCGAATTTCATAAAGGGTGTCGAAGGTTTCCCGTTGCGAATGGTTTCGACCGTACGCATTTCTGCGATGCAAGAGTAGCCAACTCCGCCTTCAGATATGGATTTCCCGGGGCCGCCATCAAGTTTGTTGGAAACGGTCCCCGATCCCACAATTGATCCAGCACACAGAGGTCTTGTCTTTGCTGCATGTGCAATCAGGGTCGGAAAATCAAATGTCATATCAATCCCCCCATTGGCTCGTCCGAACGGTTCACCTTTATAATCCACACTCAATGGCAGATGCAGCTTGCCGTCCTGCCAGGCGTCGCCCAGCTCATCCAATGTCACCGCAACGGGTGAAAAGGCGGATGATGGCTTTGAATTGAAAAATCCGAACCCTTTTCCGAGTTCTGGAGGAATTAGCCGCCTTAAGGATACATCATTCACAAGCATCACAAGGCGAATGGCAGCTTCAGCTTCTTCTTTGGATGCAGCCATCGGCACATCATCAACGATAACCGCAATCTCACCCTCCATATCGATGCCATAACCTTCATCAGCCAGGACTATGGGATCCCGAGGTGCCAGAAAAGAGTCAGACCCACCCTGATAAATTAGAGGTTCCTGCCAAAAACTCTCCGGCAATTCCTGATCACGGGACTGCCGTAGCAATTCCACGTGGTTCACATAGGCAGAACAATCCGCCCACTGATAGGCCCTTGGCAGAGGTGACATCGCCTGATGCTCATGAAACCGCTGAATAGGCTGGCTACCGGTCTCGAGCCCCTCAGCTACCCTCGCAAGACGCGGAGCCACATGCTCCCAATTATCCAGTACATCCTGCATGGTTGAGGCGATATGCCCGACAGTCGTACACTGTGTCAGATCTTTTGAGACAACAACGAGAACACCGTCCCGAGTACCGTTTTTAAGGGTGGCGAGTTTCATTACTTTTCCTGCTTTTGCAAATCTGGTTACATTTGTAACCGTATTATTTGTAACTAAAAAGGATGATTGTGTTGGTGAGTTAGCAGGTTTAATCAGCGGTAGGCAAACGGCGCATCGTGAATTCTATGATATCATCTTCCAGCACTCGCCAGCTTTCAACCTCGGACCAATACGCTTGTTTGGGATATTTCTTCAAGAAGGCCTTGGCGTATGCTCTTGCTTCTTCTCGGGGGAGCGTGAGGGTCTCCCTTTTCCAACCGGTTTGGGAACGTAAAAGCTTCCCCATTTCCCGTCTTCTATCAGCCCAGCTTTTGTTGGAATTTCTTGCGCGCTCAACCGCATCGTAGGCTTGTTTTGCCTTTGAGAGGGGAGCATCCCTGTTTTCGCTATGATTATCTGCCATTTCGGGCCTCATAGATCGTTCTAATTTATTGTTGATTGGCATCAAAGATAAGTCAAGTTCATCTCGATACTAAGTTGCAAACCAATGTAAAATATGGGCAAATCGCTCAGCACAAACAAACGGAATAACTATGAAAAACCGAAAGCACACGCCACCACCTCCAGGACATCCGGCTGATATCGAATCAAAAAAAGAAACTGCGCGTAGGTGGTTCGAACATCTCAGAGATATGATTTGTGAGAGTTTTGAGGGGTTGGAGGAAAAACATACCGGCCCGCTATCGGAAATGCCTGCGGGCAAATTCTCGCGCACGCCTTGGCAACGCGATGACGGTAAAGGCGGCGGTGGCACCATGTCCATGATGACCGGCCGGGTGTTTGAAAAAGTGGGTGTTCACACTTCTACTGTTTTCGGTGAATTCTCGGAGGAATTCCGCAAACAGATACCGGGAGCAGCCGAGGATCCGAGGTTCTGGGCATCGGGTATTTCCCTCATAGCGCACCCGCAAAACCCTAACGTGCCTGCTGTGCATATGAATACAAGGATGGTGGTAACAACCAGCCAATGGTTTGGTGGTGGTGCGGATCTGACCCCCGTGCTTGACGAACGCCGGACCCAGGAAGATGAAGATACCCAAATCTTCCATAAAGCCATGAAGTTCGCTTGTGAGCGGCACAAGGTGGCAGACTATGAGAACTACAAGGAATGGTGTGACGAGTACTTCTTCCTGCCCCATCGAAATGAAATGCGTGGCATTGGTGGCATTTTCTACGATTATCTGCGCACAGAAGAAGACGCTGGCGGTTGGGATGCGGACTTCGCTTTTACTCAGGATGTGGGCCGCGCCTTTAACGTGGTGTATCCGGCACTGGTGGAAAAGAACTTCAACAAGACCTGGACCGATGAACAGCGCGATGAGCAACTAATTCGACGGGGCCGCTATGTGGAATTCAATCTTCTATATGACCGCGGCACCATCTTCGGTCTGAAAACCGGTGGCAATGTGGATTCCATACTTTCTTCCATGCCACCAGCAGTGAAATGGCCATAATCTGGCTGAACGAGTCTAATTTTAAAGAGCCATACTAGCAAACGAAAACCGGGAGTTTTCACTCCCGGTTTCAGGATTATTCCGCTGGTTCTTCAACCTCAGTCGCCTCAGTCGCAATTGACCGCGCTTCCTCATTGTCAAACGCCATCACACGAGGGCTTGGCTTGTTATTGAACATCAAACGGAACACATCAGGACGCGAATAGTGACCGCAAGGATCAGCTGCTGCCTTGCCGATCGCAATCATATTGAGATCAATATCTGCAATCACCAGTCCTTCTTCATCTGGTGGTATAATATTGCCCAGGGGAGCACCATCGGGCCCAAAAATCCTTGCATATCCACCACCCTTTTTCAGCAGCTGTTGCTTAACCGGAGAGTCGCACAGAAATTCAACCATTTCGTCAGATACAGTAGCGCAGGCCGCAAGAACAAAACACTGGCCTTCGACCGCGTAAATCTGACTTGCAGAGGTATTGACCTCAGAGCCAAGCGCATAAGCACCACCCTCATAAAGTGAAAAACTGGGCCAGGAGGCAATGTGTATCTGTTCGTTTTGAGAGAACATGGCATATTTGTTTAGCGGCTGGAGATGTTCCCAGCAGCATAGCGCACCAATACGTCCAAGTTCGGTCTCATGCACAACCATATCGCTGCCATCGCCTTCAGCATAGACGGTGCGTTCCACATGAGTTGGCTTGAGTTTACGTCGTCTGGAAATCGCCTCACCATCAGGACCGTAGTGCCACTGACCCATGTAAAGCGTGCCATTTATGTTCCACGACAAGCCCATAACCACATGCATGTTGTTATCTTTGGCAGCCTGTGCCAGTCGTTTGTCCTGCTCACTGCCTTCCACAATTGATTCTGCAGAATATTTGGGTACATGCTGCATATTCATGGCAGCGGCATCAAGCCAGATATACCAGGGGTATCCGGGCAACCAAGTCTCCGGAAATGCTATTAGTTTGACACCCTGACTTGCAGCTTCCTCGATCAGTTTGATCGCTTTGTCCACGCTGGCATCTAAATCCATGAATACTGGGGCAGCTTGCACTGCTGCAGCCTTGAACGGTCCGGTCATTCCTTCCTCCATTATCGAATTGTAAAAAACATAATTCTGGCACAGGGAAGCTTTTCCTGATTTCCATTTTGAGCGGAAAACCAACTCAATTTGGGCGTAACAGGCACACCAGTTCACTTTTTTAGGGAATTTGATACACTGAGACCGGAGGGTTATCGCGCATGGCCACACTGTTGAGCACCACAGATGTAAGACCGAACGAACGCTTCGCCTATTGGCGTGAGGCGGTATGCGATTCTTACGTCCAATTGGGATGCGACTCAGCAACCACCACCCATTTCAATGGCGAAATCCTGCTAAATCGCATGTCAAAAATTTCAACTTCGTTTGTGGGGGGCACAAATCAGGTTGTGAGCCGACGCCGCAAAGATATCGCCAAGTCTTCCGAAGAAAGCTTTCTGATCAGCTTACAATTACAAAAGAACGGGATTATTAGCCAGGCTGGAAGAGACGCGGAATTGCAACCGGGCGACTTTGCGCTTTACAGCAGCGTTAGTGAATATCAACTGCAGCTACCCGATAATTTTCGCCAGCTTGTGGTGCAAATTCCAAGACAGGATCTATTAAGAAAACTACCAAACGCTGATTTGCTAACCGGTATCAGGATTCCGGGTGCTCAGATCTTTGATGGCATGGTTGGAGAAAGCGTGGTCAAACTGCTGAATAGCATTGAACACGCCAACGAAATTGTCAGACAATGCACCCAGGACATAATAACCGATATGTTCGTAGCAGGTTTGGCTTCGCTGAAGGAGAGCAAATACGAACTAAGCCAGCCTGAGCAGCAGATATTGTTACGAGCGGATGCGTACATTGAGGCCAATCTGAGAAACCCGAACCTAAACCGGAACATGCTCGCCAGAGCCATGGGAATGTCCGTACGTCGGCTAAACGAATTGTATCACAACAACGGTCAATCGATCTCTTCCACGATAAGAGAAAGACGCATTGCACAGATTGCGTCGGAGCTTAGAGACGCACGCTTCAAGCGACTTTCAATAACAGAAATCGCTTATAACTGGGGTTACTCAAATCCGCAGAGTTTTGTCAGGAATTTCAAAGCCCAATTCGGTGTCACACCCACAGACTACCGCAAGCAAACTATTGATAATTGATATGGCTGATACATTGGGTGGTTTAGGCAAGTGACCGGAGCATTATGATTTCAGTAGATCTTCTTTGCTAAGACTGAAATTGCTTTCTACCCATGCGGTCTCAAGAGTTTTCAGCTTTTCACCCATATCAGGCCCCGGCGCCACACCCATATCGATCAAATCCTGGCCTTTCACGGGAAAAACCGGCTTTTCCCAGTTCCTGGCATGATTAACCAGGCCTAACATGGCGTTCGCACCATTCTCGTCCTCGCGGTTGAGAAGATGGACCACCTCAAGTCGCATGGAATCAAGCATTCCCTGCTGTGAACCTTGGTATAGTAACTTATCCAAATCTTCTGTCTTCGCATCAGGCTTCGGTGCCGGATTATCGGCCCACTCCACCATCCGCTCGATTTCAGCGTTCGAAAACGTCATCCTCCTGCCCATAGCATTCATGGTATCCACGTCCGGGCGGACCATGCCCATGATTCTGAAAAGCGGGTCAGCAGGCAGGTCGTTTTCTTGCTCAAAACGCAATAGGCCAGGAATTGCATCCGTACCCCATTTGTGAGTTTCAGGGATGACTCCACCAAGAATTCCTGTGGTCCGCATCCAAAGGATCGCACGCCCTGGATCAGGCGCTCTCAGCAACTGCTTCAGCTCAGACCAGACACGCTCCATGGACAATCCACTCAAAAGCATCTTGTTCGCAGCACAGGCCTTCAAACCGGCAGCGTCCGGCCTACCGCTTCCATACCAGGCGAAGAACCTGAAAAACCGCAAGATTCTAAGGCTGTCTTCCTTGATGCGTTGCACAGGGTCTTCAATAAATCGGACGATCTTTTCTTCCACATCACCTATGCCATCCAATGGATCAAAAACTTGCCCATCACGGTCACAGTACAAGGCATTTATGGTTAGGTCCCGGCGGTTCGCATCAGCAATCCAGTCTGTGCCGAACTTGACCACAGCATGCCGGCCATCCGTCTCCACATCCTCACGCAATGTGGTCACCTCATAAGTATTGCCGTCGATTACCGCGGTCACAGTCCCATGGTCGATGCCAGTGGGCACCGCTTTTTCGCCAGCTGCTTCCAGCCTTTCAACCACATCGTCGGGCAAGACAGTCGTGCATACATCCACATCACTCGAACCACTTCCCATAAGCGCATTGCGAACGGCGCCGCCGGCAATCATCGCCTCTCCGCCATCCGCACAGAGAATATCGAAGAGCTTCTGCAAAGCGGCATCTTTCAGCCAATCGTCATTGATTGTTGTGTTTTCCAATGGCTTCATTCAGCAAATACCCTGTCATATAGAACGCGTATCATTCCGGCCGTTACACCCCAGATGTAATGACCTTCAAAAGGCATCTCATAATAGTGACGCTTGCGTCCTTGAAAGACGCGACCGGCCACCACATGATTATCGGTGTTCATCAGGAAGTTAAGCGGTACTTCGAACATGTAATCAACTTCATCCCGGTTAATTTCAAATTCCGCACCATCTCTCACAAATCCAATGATCGGGGAAATGCGAAATCCGGAGCCTGAGTGATAAACCGGCAATCTTCCAACCACATCCACCTCATTGATATCAAGACCGATTTCCTCCCAGGCCTCCCGCAAAGCGGCTGCCTCCGGTGAAGCATCAGTGTCATCAATGCGACCTCCTGGAAAGGCAACCTGCCCTGAATGGCTGCTCAAATTCTCAGATCGCTTCGTGAGGATCACATGAGCCTCACCCTGGCGCTCAATCATGCCAATCAGGACAGCGGATTCTTTTTGTGCATTGGCGACGATCCCATCTTTCATATCCGGGTTCAGATAATAGTCACCGTCATGCTCATGGGCTTCATATTGCAACCGCAATTGAATGAGCTCCTGGACATCCTTCAAAGTGTAAGTCAACGTCATGCGCTAAGGCGTGCCAATTCATCTACGGGCATGATTGGGAAGGTGACGCCATTGCTGCGAACTGCAAACATCATTTCTCCATCTACTTCCATCTCTCTACCCTGGGCAATCAGTTCATACATTACGGGCCGCGCAAGCAATGCTTCCAATCTGCCCCTGACCAAAATATAAGGTTTCACTCCGTCATTTTCTTCGACAATAACAAATCTCAGCGGGTTTTCTGGACCTGCCTCCACAACATCATCAGTATTGGTTCTAAACGTCAGCACTGGCTCCCCGTCAAGCTCATGCGCATTCATTTCCACCGCAACAAAATGGGCATCTTCCACACGAATTCCCACAAGTTCAACCGGTGTCACAAGGTAAGTTTTGCCGTCTTCATCCTTGCGCAGAACTGTTGAAAACAACTTCACCAGCGAATGACGCGCGATCGGCGTGCCCTTATAAAACCAGGTGCCATCGCTACCGATTTCCATGTCGATATCACCGCAAAACTCTGGGTTCCATTTCTCCACCGGTGGCAATCCCTTGCTCTTGCCACCAGCCCTGGCAATCAGGGCTTCAAGCCCGCCAAGTCCTTTGGCAATCGGATCGTCATCAAGTTTGGTCATATTCGCTCGTTCACCTGATTATCAATTTTCAGTGTCTAATCCAGAATGTGCCTTGAGTTAACACATTCTCCTACTACCATGTAAAAGACATAGTCCTATATGTAAAAGACCCTGTCATAGTAAATTTCATTTGAGCCTATTGCGGAGCCATGTTTTATGAGTGCAGTTGATAAAAATCTATCGAAATCCCAAGAAAAACAAGTCATTAAACTAGCTGAAAACGCAGTCAAGGATATCAAGAATATTCGCACCAATGTCGGTGTGGTTATCTTCGGGCAGGAATCAGTTGTGGACAATACGCTCGTCACCATCCTGTCAGGTGGCCATGCATTGCTGGTGGGCTTGCCAGGATTGGCTAAAACCAAGCTAGTTGAAACGCTCGGAACTGTCCTCGGCCTTGATGACAGCCGCATCCAGTTCACACCGGATTTGATGCCGTCGGACATTTTGGGTTCAGAGATTTTGCACCAGGATGACAAGGGCAAGCGGTCTTTCAAATTCGAAAAAGGCCCGGTTTTTGCTCAGCTACTGATGGCTGATGAGATCAACAGGGCAAGCCCCAGAACTCAGGCTGCCCTCCTTCAATCCATGCAGGAATATCATGTGACTATCGCTGGTAAACGTTACGATTTGCCAGCACCTTTCCATGTATTGGCCACCCAGAACCCATTGGAACAGGAAGGCACCTATCCATTGCCGGAAGCACAGCTTGACCGCTTCCTGATGCAGGTGGATGTGCATTATCCTGATCTGGATGCAGAACGCAGAATTCTGTTTGAAACCACTGGCACCAGCGAAAAATCAGCTTCCCCGGCGATCGATGCTGCACGCTTGATTGAGCTCCAGGAACTGGTTCGCCGTATCCCTGTGGGCGAAAGTGTCGTGGACGCTATTCTTGAGCTGGTAAGATCCGCACGACCAGACAGCGGTGCACACGAAATCACCGAATACATTTCATGGGGACCAGGACCTCGTGCCTCGCAGGCACTCATGTTGACTGTCAGGGCACGGGCATTGCTTGATGGCCGTCTGGCACCTTCGGTGGATGATGTGCTTGCTCTTGCCGAACCCATTCTTCAACATCGTATGCAGCTTTCTTTCGCTGCCAGAGCGGACAACGTCACCATCCGTGATTGTATTTCCACGTTGAAAGGTCGTATCGGCTGATGGCGCCCATTGGAGCCATAGCCAAAAGGGAAACCGGTCGAGATACAATCGAACGGTCGCGTGCCCGTGCGAGCCTTGTACCAGATCTGCTGGTCGAAGCTAAACGCGTGGCCAATTCTGTTTTCTCAGGCTGGCATGGCAGGCGCAAAAGAGGAATTGGCGAGAATTTTTGGCAATTCCGCCCCTATGTGCCCGGCGAGAGCATGTCAAAAATCGATTGGCGCCGCTCCGCACGTGATGAGGCGCATATCTATGTGCAGGACAAAGAGTGGCAGGCTACCCACACCGTTTGGCTTTGGGTAGATGAGTCTCCTTCTATGCTTTTCAAATCAGAGCTGGGCACCGTTCCAAAACAATCGCGCGCACTAGTACTCGCATTTGCCATGGCAGAATTGCTTGCCCGCAGCGGTGAGCGCGTAGGCTGGCTTGGGCTCACCAAACCCATTTTAAGCAGGAACGCAGCCGAAAAGCTGGCAGAAGCACTGATCCTTGCTGAACCACAAACTGAATTCCCAACAGATCCAGACCTTGGTTCGCATAGTGATTTGATCCTGTTCAGCGATTATCTTGATCCTGTCGAAACCAACAATGAAAACCTGCAGGGCCTGTTTAGGCGTGGCGCAAAAGGTCATGTGGTTCAGATCATTGACCCCGTTGAAGAGGTATTCCCCTATTCAGGCCGGGTGGAATTTAGCGATCCTGAAACCGGTTCAAAGTTCACAGTGGGCAACGCCGAGGGCCTGAAAGACGCTTACGAGCAGGAAATCGCCATGCGAACATCCGCCATGCGGGAAGCAACAAACAGCCTTGGCTGGAGTTTCACAAGGCACCACACGGATCGTCTGGCGTCCGAAGCTCTGCTGCACCTTCACACCCATTTAGGCAAAAGGGGATAGCTGGATGTTCGGACTTCCCCTCGCCTTCACTTCCCCCTGGCTGTTACTTGCGCTGGTTTCTTTACCAGCTATCTGGTGGTTACTGCGTCTGACACCACCTCGCCCGCAGGAAGAAGTGTTCCCGCCAACTAGAATTCTTGCCCGACTGCAGGAAAAAGAAGAAACGCCTGCACAAAGTCCCTGGTGGCTTACCCTACTAAGGCTCTTAATGGCAGCCTTTGTCATTATTGCCATGGCAGGCCCTATCCTAAACCCGGATGAATCGACGCTATCCGGCGACGGCCCGGTTATGGTCGTGATGGATGACGGCTGGGCATCGGCAACAGAGTGGGAAAATCGCCGTTCGACAGCACTATCCATCGTCAACGAAGCACGTGAATCCGGTCGCACCGTCATTCTTGAGAGCACCACCGGCCGCGAAAGCTGGACAGGCCAGCCCATCTCAGCCGAGGACGCTGCAGGATTGTTGCAAGCCGCCGAAAGCAGGCCACTTGAACCAGACCATGAAGAAACTGGCAAACGCATTGCTGGCACCATAAACAACACCAATCCGGGTCAGGTAAGCTGGTTGTCAGATGGTCTTACACGCGAAGGTACGAACTCCCTCGTTAACACTCTCAACAATGCAGTTCCGAACAAGTCTATCTATCGCGGTGATACGGAAAACCTGATGGCAATAGAGGCGATCCGCAATGAGCCTTCCAGTCTTCTTGGCACTGTAATTCGCGCTGAAGGCGCCGCTGGACGTGACATCGCTGTCATTGCGAGAGATAATAAAGGCCTTGTTTTGGCACGCACCAACGCAAGCTTTGGTTCCGGTAGCAAACGTGCCGAATTTTCGTTTGATCAACCCGTAGAACTCAGAAACCAGATTATCAGGCTGGAAATCGATTCCAGTAAAAACGCTGCTGCCGTTCAATTGCTGGATGAAAACAACCGCCGTCGCCTTGTGGGACTGATATCCGGTGAGAAATACGATTTGTCTCAGCCGCTTCTTTCCCCTCTATATTATATCTCCAAGGCTCTGGAGCCATTTTCCGACCTGCGCCGGGCAGATGATGCAAACGCTGCCGTTGCAATTCCTGAACTGATTGAACAGGGCGTTTCAGCAATTGCTCTTGCAGATGTGGGTGTTTTGTTGGAAGAGTCTGAGGAAAAATTGGATGAATGGGTTCGTAAGGGAGGCTTGCTAGTGCGCTTTGCAGGTCCGCGGCTTGCTGCTTCTCCGACCGGAGACCTTTTACCGGTGGACATCCGTCCAGGCGACAGAAGTCTGGGAGGTGCATTGTCCTGGGAGACACCAAAACCACTTGCGCCATTTGAACGCAGCAGCCCGTTCTTCGGCATCGAAGCTGCTCGCGATGTTCTCGTCAAAAAGCAACTTCTGGCATTGCAGGAAGCTAAGCTTGAAGAAAAGACCTGGGCAACGCTGGAAGATGGGACCCCATTGGTAACTGCTGAGCAACGCGGAGCAGGATGGGTAGTTCTCTTCCATGTGGGGTCAGATGCAGAATGGTCTAATTTACCTCTTTCCGGAACATTTGTTGAAATGCTCCGTCGCACGGTCAATCTATCCAGATCACAGACCACAGCTGGTTCAGATACGGCTGAAATAACGCTACCTCCATTACGCGTACTGGATGGAGAAGGACAGTTTACGCCACCAGATGTCTCTGTTAAGCCCCTTGTAATATCAGCAGAAAATCAGCCTGAAATTTCTTCGGAGAATCCTCCCGGGTTTTATGGTACAGAGGATGGGTTCGCTGCTCTCAACTTAATTGAATCGGAAACAGAATTGTTGCCATTGGAACCAGACACAATCGCCAGCGATTTCGAACAACAAAGCTATCTGACCGGCTCACGCTTTGAATTCAAAATCTGGCTGTTGTTGGCTGCTGCCATTTTGCTGTTGCTAGATTGTCTGGCAGTCCTCTGGATGTCAGGTTCACTGAGAGTAAGAAACGCCCTTACGAATTCAACCGCATCCATAGCAGGTACACTTCTCGCAACTTTGATAATGGTATCGATTTCTGATGCCGCAATGGCTCAGGAAAATGACGAACTGGACTTTTCCCCCGCGCTTGAAACACGGCTGGCATATGTGATCACCGGTGTGGACGAAGTCGATCGCATCAGTGAAGCTGGTATGCGAGGTCTGACTCAGTTTATCGGCAGCCGTACCGCTCTGGAACCAGGTGATCCAATCGGTTTGGATGTGGAGGTTGATGAACTCTCATTTTACTCCTTCATTTACTGGCCCATTGACCCGCGTGCAGAACCACCTTCTCCGCAGACCATGGCGAGAGTAGACAGGTTCATGAAGGAAGGTGGCAGTATTCTTTTTGATACCCGTGACCAGATTTCAGGGATTCTTGGTGGAACCTCATCCTCACCTGCCGCTCAGGCACTGCAAAGGATGTTATCGACACTGGACATTCCACCACTGGAACCGGTGCCCTCAGATCACGTTCTGACCAAATCTTTCTACCTGCTTGATAATTTTCCCGGCAGATATTCCGGTGGTGATTTGTGGGTCGAAGCGACACAAAGCAATGATCCAACCGAAGGACGACCAGCGCGTGCCGGTGATGGCGTTTCATCTATAATGATCACAAGCAATGATATGGCTGGAGCCTGGGCCGTGGACAGCACATTAAGACCCATGTTGCCTACTGTTCCACCAGATCCTGCCCAACGCAATTACGCATTTCGCTCCGGTGTAAACTTGATGATGTATGCCCTGACCGGCAACTACAAGGCAGATCAGGTTCATCTGCCAGCTCTTCTGGAACGCCTGGGCCAATAGGATTGTAGTTCGATGGAAAACCTGAATTTAGCATTCTCTCCAGAATTACCGCTTTGGCTTATTGTTTCCTTAAGCGTTTTAATTGCCGCTTTCTGCGTTTATGGCATTTACAAACAACTCAGAGGTAGCTTCGTGCGCGCGATTGCGGGCGCATTGATTTGTCTGTCATTGTTTAACCCTGCCATTCTTCAGGAAGACCGCACACCGCTTAAGACCATTATCCCGCTAGTGATCGACGAAACCACAAGCCAGCGGTTGAATACCCGCGAAGCTCAAACGCAGGAAGCGATAGAAACTTTAAGAGAGCAATTTGCTGAGCTTGATAAGTTCGAACTAAGGGAAATCCGGGTTCGTGACCAGATTTCTACCACGAGTGATGTATCTTCTGCGCTCTTTTCAGCTGTAGAATCAGCCATGCAGGATGTCCCGCGTGATCAAATTGGTGGGGCACTCTTCATCACAGATGGACAGGTACATGACATCCCTCAAAATCCGGAACAGTCGGGCATAAACGGCCCATTACATGTGTTGTTGACCGGAGAAGAAAATGAACGTGACCGCCGCATCGTACTAAAGAACGCACCAAGATTTGGTGTTGTGGGTGAGAGCCAGGAAATCGTTTATTCCGTTGAACAGACAGGGTTTGGATCAAATGCACCCGTCCAGGTAACAATCAGCATAGATGGAGAAGTGTTCACCATCGAAACCGTAATCCCGGGAGAGGATGCATCTTTCATTTTTGATGTGCCTCATGGCGGTAAGAACATCATCGAATTTAAAGCTGAAATTGCCAATGGTGAGATTTCAGAAATCAACAACCAGACCTTTGCCGCGCTCAATGGAATTCGGGAAAACCTTCGCGTATTGCTGATATCTGGTGAACCTCATGCCGGTGAAAGAACCTGGCGAAATTTGTTGAAGTCTGACGCCGCTGTCGATCTGGTGCACTTTACAATTCTCCGTCCACCTGAAAAACAGGATGGCACGCCGATCAACCAACTTTCATTGATTGCGTTTCCAACCCGTGAGTTGTTCGTTCAGAAGATTGATGAATTCGACCTGATTATCTTTGATCGTTATAAGAGGCGCGGTGTATTGCCCGTTCTCTATTTCGATAACATTGCGAGATACATCCGTGACGGTGGGGCAGTACTTGTGGCCGCAGGCCCTGAATACGCTGAAGTTTCAAGCATAGCCACCACGCCATTGAATGTGGTTCTGCCAGGTTTGGCCGATGGCAGGGTGACAGAAGAACCATTTGTCCCAAGGATTTCTGAAACCGGTGAAAAACATCCGGTGACGCGCGATCTGGATGGTTGGAACCCGGAAAAACCTAAATGGAGCCGTTGGTTCCGTTCGATCGGAGTTGATGCAAACGGTAATGGTGAAACGGTGATGGTGGATGAAGAGGATCGTCCAATCCTTATGCTTCAGCGTCACAATGAAGGCCGTGTCGCACTGTTCTTGTCAGATCATGTTTGGCTCTGGTCCAGAGGTTTCGAAGGTGGCGGACCACATGTGCAGCTGTTACGCCGCCTGGCTCATTGGCTGATGAAAGAGCCGGAACTGGAAGAAGAACGCCTCATCGCCAGTTCCAACGGGGAAACACTGACTTTGGAGCGACAGACCCTAGGTGAACAGCCGGAAGACGCAACCGTACAGAGCCCCTCTGGGGAAAATATCACGCTGTCCTTTGCTGAAGATGCAAAGGGTATCTGGAAAGCTGAACTGCCTGTAGAGGAAATTGGCCTTTACCGCGTTGCCAGCGGCGAATTGTCGGCGTTAGCGCAAGTCGGTCCGGCTAATCCGAGAGAACTTGCTGCTGTTATAAGCACCGGAGAATTGTTGCAGCCGGTTGTTGATGCCACATCCGGCACCATCAACAGGATCTCTGAAACAGGCATTCCACGGGTTGTGGCAATCGGTGAAAATGCAACCACATCAGGCCGTGGTTGGATTGGTCTTGTAAATGCCAATGCAAGCGTCCTGAACGGTGTATTCCGCATTCCGCTGTTCACAGGTCTTTTGGGTCTTGCACTGCTCCTGCTGGGCTTTGCTGCAACCTGGTTCCGCGAAGGCCGTTAATCGTCAAATCTTGCGAGCTTCTCCGCTGTAATCAACCTTGCCATCCTCGGTCAATGGGCAGATGAGTAATCTTGCCGGGTCAACAGGGCCTGGCATTTTGATTTTCCCAGGCTGAACAACACTGAACCCGAAACGCTCATAATATGGCAGATCACCCACAAGGATAATTCCACTATGGCCTTCTGCTCTTGCCGCATTGATTGAAGTGGTCATCAACTTGGCCCCCACGCCAGTATTTTTGCAGGCTTCTATAACCACGAGAGGACCCAGCAATAATGCAGGTTCAGAGCCAATCATGATCTTGGTCAACCGCACAGCACCAACAAGCTTATCCGCTTTATGTGCAACGAAGGATAATTCAGGTTCGTGGGGCACCCCTTCACGTAGCCGGAAAGCAGTACGCGTAAAACGGCCTGGTCCAAAGGCGTCAGCGGCCAATTGTTCTACGAGATTGAAATCTTGAGGTTTTTCAAGAGAAATAGTTAAAGTGTCGGTTTTCATTTCAGACTTCCAAAGGGAGTTCAAGGAACCGGAAGTCTCGGGTTTCAACTACCGGTATTGCGAGCAAAATCGTGCGTTAAATCGCAGGATTGTTCGTCGTCGCAAAAAGTAGTCTGTGTACATCACTAGTCTCTATGAATTCTGAACACGCATTAGCACAGCCGGATTTGCCCGTCTATCAATAATTTCAAGGAATTCATCACCAATATCCGGATTGCACCTCACCATCGAAATACTCTCTCAGGCGCCTTGAGGTTGCAGCTGTAGTGTCTTTCGGCAGCGCATCTCGAGCAAAAAATCCAATCTCCGCAATTTCCTTGTTAGAAGAGAATTTAACTTCCTCTGTCCAATCCTGAACGCGAAACAACAGAACATGATCCCGTTTGGATGCTGATAGATTTTTGTAAACACCTAGCAGAATAAGGTTATCTCCAACCTTTAAACCTGTTTCTTCCAGCAATTCCTTTCGGGCCGCCGCTTCCGCCGTTTCACCCCGTTCGACACCACCTCCCGGCAAATACCACCCATCCACATACGTATGACGGACCAGCAACACTTCACCTTTTTCATTCTCCACAAGCAGCCTAACTCCAAGTGTCATGGAACGCTTCATCAGAAAGTAAAAGTGAAAGGCTGAGCGTATGATGTGTTTAATTGCCATGGCTCTGCTTACCCAGCAAAGTACCGAAATTCAACCTTGCCTCCCATGATAGCCAATAGTAATCAGTGACTATGTTTCGATTGGCCCATATTTCTGATGTGCATCTTGCACCCCTGCCCCAACCTGGCATCGGCCAACTGTTTAACAAGCGGATTACCGGATATCTGAATTGGCAACGTCGCAAGCACAATCTGGTCGAGGGAATCCTTGAGCGGTTGATTGAAGACCTCAAGGCAAAAGAGCCGGATCATCTTGCCATTACCGGTGACCTGATCAATCTTTCATTGCCTGCTGAGATCGAAAACGCAGCCAAATTTTTGGAGCAAACCGGCGATCCGGATTGGGTCACTGCGATCATGGGTAACCATGATGCATATGTGGCAGGTGCCAGAGAAAAAGCTATTGCAGCATGGCAGCCCTATTTAAGTGGTGATGGTTCCGCGCTGGAATCCGTACAAGCCTATCCCGTGCTTCGCAAAAGAGGTGATGTCTCGATTATTGCCTGCAACTCCGCAATCACCACACCCCCATTTTTCGCAACGGGCAAAGCAGGTGAAGATCAATTACATAGGCTTGCAAACATGCTGGCTGAGCTGGACGGTACTTGCCGGGTCTTACTGATCCATCATCCGCCATTTGGAAACGCCACACCGTTTATGAAACGACTGATCGACGCTGACAAGTTTCGCAATGTCGTAGCAAATAGCGGTGCTGAACTGATCCTGCATGGCCATACCCATCTGGACACGCTCACCTCAATTGATGGCAAGGGTAACAAGGTTCCAGTTGTCTGCGTGCCAGCAGCGGGTCAGGCACCTGGCGGCCATAAGCCCGCAGCCGGATACAATCTTTTCAATATCGACAAAAAAGGCGATGAGTTTTCAATCACACTGGACAAGTTCAGATATTCAGAAAACTCCGACAAACCTGTCCATGCGGGGAACTTCGAACTCTAGCCGCTATTGGTGATCCACAACACCATCTCGCGAATCTGGCCGAACCAGGCAAGTGCCAGGATTCCCAAACCGCCAATGCCAAGACCAATCATCAACCAAACAAAGAGAGACATTGTGGAATGTTTTGGCTTTGTGGAAGCGACAGCAGATCTCTGGAGAAGTTCTGATTTGCCAGTCCCAGTACCGGATGCATTTCTGGCAGCTAACAGGTTTTCAACAGATTCCCAATCGCCTTCAATCATGCGTTCACGTTCCAATACACGTTCAGCCACATATTTTGTAACCCGTTCACCGACCATTTTCCGGTTGGTACTTTGCTCCAGCACAACCCTGCCCATACGGGTGTCTTTTACAAATTGATATTCCCGGCCATCTCCACCCATGCGAACAAAACTCGTCATATCAATCCAGAATCTGGGTGTTTCGCCTTTGGCAATGGCAAACTCAAACTGCTCATTATCTTTCGGAATCTCTTCAATTACCGGCTTTAGATCTTCAGCCAGAAGTTCGAGACGGCTTAGCGTGGCATGCTTCATGTCCACAACAACGTCTTCGCGGTCTGCTTGTGCGCTACGCACTTCGTTCAGAGCCTGCTTCAGATTAAGCATCTGCTCCTGAATAGAATCTTTTTCAAAATCGGGATCAGCCATCACGGCACCACTTAATTAACCTTTGGTTAACCACATAGTTGGTGATCAGACCTGAAAATGCAAGAAATATTGAGGATGTGACCTAATTCGCCAACGTTATGCACGACCGAACAAAATGTTGGAAACCAACTTGTCTCGACCATAAACGTCTTTATGGAATTTGGCTTTACCACCATCAACCCATACAGTGAAATAAGTCAGATGCACTGGAACCGGCTTGCGCAATTTGAACCGCTGGGTTTCCGGGTTTGCCAAGATTTTATTGATTTTCTTTTGGCTTAAGCTCCTGGAGCCAAACAAACGTTCTGCAAATTCCAGCGGGTTCTGAACCCTGATACATCCATGTGAGAACGCACGCGAACTCTCAGAAAAGAGATTCTTGGCCGGCGTATCATGCAAATACACATTAAAGCGGTTCGGAAACATGATTTTGACCTGCCCCAACGCATTTCTTCCGCCTGGCTGTTGAACGATCTTGTACGGGAACTTTTTGCCGTTAACCGAATTCCAATCTACCGAGTGCGGATTCATGGCAGGCGCGTCAGCTTTCCAACTGGTATAGACCTTGTACCCGCGTTTTTCCAGATATCCCGGGTCTTTACGCAGTTTTGGCAGGATTTCATTGCCCGCAATAGAACGTGGTACCGTCCATGTGGGATTGAAATCCGCATATTGTATCTTGTGACTGAACATCGGAGTTTTGTGATACGGCTTACCCACCACCACACGACGCCGATCAACAGACTTCTCATTCTCTCGAATGTGCATCTCAAAAGCCGCCTGATTAACAAGTACATGCCGCTTACCCAGTGATGAGGGCAACCAACGCCACCGCTCCATGTTGACGATGATCTGACGCGCTTGAGCACTGTTAGGCTTTGTCTTGGCCAGCAAGCCGCGTAAAGCTGCGTATTGCTGATGCTTGGGTCTCAGTTGATCAATGACCTTTTTGGGCCCACTTCTGCTAGCAGTTTTCAACCAGGCAGTCACATCGACCTTTTTACGGGATATCACAATATCCGGTTCTGAAACCGCTGGCGTCGTTCTGCCAGCATACAAGTCCCTGCCAAATCGCCAGAAAGATTGTGAAAGATAGAGCTCGGCTGCAGCGAGTTCCTTCTTGGTTAGACTTTGGATGTTTTTCGGTAACGAGGAAAGATATTCAGCAGGCTCCAACCCATCCTTACCCGCTTGCTGAAGCACTTGAACAAGTTCCACGCCACGCTTATTCAACCCCTTGTTGCCTGTCCAGATCCCTTTTCCCAATCTGCTTCGGTAGTATTTCTTCAATGGATCCAGATTGATAACGGTCCCATTCCATTTAATCGCATCACCTCTCAGAACAGATGTGACGCTAGCAGCATTGGCAATTCCAGTGCTAGCGGTTGCAGCAAACGCAACGGCTCCCACTAGAAAAGATCGACGGGAAACAGTTTTCGGGTGCATGTGACTACCGTAAATTGATGGCTCGTAGGTTCTATCTTATTTCAATACACCACAAGATCAAATCTCGTCAGGTGCCTACCTGCGCCATATGTCGCAGGATGCCATCACAATTACGCGAGAATCTACCCTAAGGGAAGATGGTTATCGTCCATGCGGCTCTCTAAAATCAATATCAGGACCAGATGGAATAACCTTTGTCGGATTGATGGTCACGTGGCTTCCATAATAGTGATTTTTGTTGTGATCGAAGTTCAGAGTTTCAGCCACACCGGGCCATTGATACAGCTCCCGGGTGTAGGCCCACAGATTTTTGTAATCAATTAGCCTGCGAAGGTTACACTTAAAATGCCCGTGATAAATGGGATCAAACCGCAACAAGGTGGGCAAGAGCCTCCAATCCGCTTCAGTAGGTTCATCACCTGTCAGAAATCTTGATTTACCAAGCGCCTCATCAAGCACATCCATAGTTTCGAACAGTGGCGTTACTGCATCCTCATATGCTTCTTGGGTTGTGGCAAAACCGGCTTTGTAAACACCATTATTGATGGTGTCATAAATCCTGTCATTCCACGCTCCAATCTCTGCATGAAGATTTTCTGGATAGTAGTTTCCGGGCTTGGCTCCCACACCATCAAATGCAGAATTGAACATTCGGATGATTTCGGAAGATTCATTGCTGACGATAGTACCGGTTTGTTTGTCCCACAAAACAGGCACAGTCACCCGACCCGAATAGTCCGGGTCAGCTTTCAGGTAAATTTCATACAGAAAATCTTTGTCGAAGAGATCGTCACCCACAATTCCGTCGGCATCTTTTTCAAAAGTCCAACCGTTTTCAGCCATATACCAGTGCACAAAGGATACACTGATCATGTCTTCAAGCCCTTTCAAAGCCCGATAGATCAGTGTTCTGTGCGCCCAGGGACAGGCATAACAAACATAAAGATGATACCGACCCGGTTCAGCCTTAAAGCCACCAACACCTGATGGTCCGGGAGAGCCATCGGCAGTTATCCAATTGCGAAATTGCGCTTCAGAGCGTTCGAACTTTCCTTTGCTCGTCTTCGTATCATACCATTTGTCATGCCACTTGCCGTCTAGTAGGAAACCCATGCTGCACTCCGTTTCACTGAATTTAGTTGCTATGGGAGATATAGTGGCTGGAGCGGTCAGGAAAGCAAAAGTTGATAAACAGTCTGTTCAATCAGTCCTGAACAATGAATACTGAACCGGCAAGAGTTCAATAGAAACTCACGTAAAACCCAATAAATACGGCATCTTAGCAAATGTTCTCAAAATCAAACATCAAACATGAAGAATTCCCCGTTCCAGATATCCAAGACCTGACTGATGAAGAGGCGGCCGAAAAAGCAAAGGCATTTTTTGAATTTATGAAAACGCGGCATTCGATCCGCAATTTTTCTGACCGACAAGTAGATCGTTCTGTAATCGAAGATTGCATTCGTACAGCTGGAAGTGCACCGAGCGGGGCCAATCATCAGCCATGGCATTTTGTGGCTATTTCAAATCCTGAAATAAAGACACAGATCAGACAAGCTGCAGAAGCCGAAGAGGGAAAATTCTATGCTGGCGGTGGTGGTGAAGAATGGTTGAAAGCATTGGCACCTCTGGGCACCGACGCCAGCAAACCGCATCTCGAAATAGCACCCTGGCTAATCGTGATCTTTGCGCAGCGATTTGGCACCTTCGAAGATGGAGAGACCTTCAAGAATTACTACGTGAATGAGAGTGTCGGCATTGCAACAGGCTTTCTGATCGCCGCCCTCCATCATGCCGGATTGGCAACATTGACCCATACGCCAAATCCCATGAAGTTTCTCAACAGGCTTCTGGAAAGGCCCCAATCAGAAAAACCTGTGATGATCCTGGCCACAGGGCATGCTGCATCAGATGCAACCGTACCCGCTGTGGCCAAAATCAAAAAGCCGTTGGATGAAATCCTGACCGTATTGTAGCAAGGCGGCCCATAAAACCACCTCACAATTATCCAGCGCGGTTAACTGCGCTCACAAGTGCCTCAAGAGAGGCAGCCACTATGTTGGAATTAACACCCACACCAAATACGCGATTGCCGTTAATCTCCGTTTCCATGTAGCAGATTGCTGATGCATCAGCGCCAGGACGCAGCGTATGCTCTGAGTAGTCTATGACTGAAATCTCGATATCCATATGCTTGGATAGCGCATCAACAAACCCATCGACCGGTCCGGTACCTTCACCCTCGATTTTGATGCTGCTACCATTGTCTGTAATTTCAGCCTCAAGATTCCGCATACCGGCACCTAGATCGGTAGCCGGATAGGTTTGGTGATCCACATACTTCAGCCGTCCATTGGGCTGTTTCACATAAATATCCTGGAACACTTCATGAATACGAGCGGATGGTAGTTCCTTGCCCTCTTCATCAGTTATGCGCTGAACTTCTTCGCGCATCTCGATCTGAAGGTTACGTGGCAGGTTGATGCCATAGTCCTGCGCCATGATGTAGGCGATACCACCTTTACCCGATTGAGAGTTGATCCGGATGATCGCCTCATAGGTCCGTCCCACATCTTCCGGGTCAATTGGCAGATATGGCACTTCCCAAAGTGGTTTGTTGGCTACTTCAAGCGCTTTCATGCCCTTGTTGATCGCGTCCTGGTGCGAACCGGAAAATGCAGTGTACACCAATTCACCCACGTAAGGATGCCTTTCAGGGATGCGCAATTGATTTGAATATTCGTAAACATCCTTCATGCGAGGGATATCAGAACAATCCAACTGCGGATCTACACCCTGGGTAAACATGTTAAGGGCAAGTGTCACAATATCCACATTGCCGGTACGCTCGCCATTACCAAACAAAGTGCCTTCTACCCGGTCAGCGCCTGCCATCAATGCAAGCTCTGTCGCAGCAACCCCTGTGCCACGGTCATTGTGAGGATGAAGTGACAGGATTACGTTTTCGCGATTATCCAGGTTTCTACTCATCCATTCGATCTGGTCCGCGTAGATGTTTGGAGTGGACATCTCAACAGTTGCAGGCAAATTGAGGATCAACTTGTTGTCCGCAGTTGGTTCGATCACTTCAGTAACGGCGTTACAGATGTCCAAAGCAAAATCCAACTCAGTGCCTGTAAAACTTTCTGGCGAATACTGGAAGCGATAGCCACCTCCTGCCTTTTCTGCCATATCGCGGATCATTTTAGCCGCATCTACCGCAATTTGCTTGATCCCATCCCGATCAAGTCCAAACACCACGCGACGCTGCAGTTCAGAAGTGGAGTTATAGAAATGAACAATCGGCTTGTTTGCCCCTTCAAGGGATTCAAAGGTCTTGGTGATCAATTCCGGTCTGCATTGCACCAGCACCTGAAGAGATACATCATCAGGCACTTCGCCCTGTTCCACACACCATCTGGCAAAATCAAAATCCGTTTGAGAAGCAGAGGGGAACCCGATCTCAATTTCCTTGAATTTCATATCAAGCAGCAGACGGAACATTCTCTCTTTTCGGTCCTGGCCCATCGGATCGATAAGAGCCTGGTTTCCGTCACGCAGATCCACTGAACACCATACGGGCGGTTCGGTGATTGTGTTATTTGGCCATGTTCGTTCTGAAATATCGACCTGGTCATATGCCCGGTACTTTTCTTCAGCCAATGGCATAATCTTGTCTGGATTAATGTCGGTCATCGTTTTATTCCGTTATCGCAGCTTCTGGACGCATCTATAGTCCAATTAGCTGTAAAGTTTCCATTGTAATTTTAAGATTGTTTGGGCGTGGCGGTTAGACCGTATCGACCGCCGGGTGCCCTTTATAAACGAGCCCGACGATCGCAGCTAAGTGCGAGTAGAAGTAGGCCGAGAAGGGTGTCGAATTTAAACATGCCACATTGATAGTCGGAAAGATTCAGTTACGCAAGAGGTTATATTTCATCAAAATCACCTGAACGCCCCTTACCACCAGCGAAACGTTTGGCTCCCTCAACTCCTACTTTGAGCACTTCCGGACTACTCCCCTTCCACTCCTGAACCATTGCTTCTCTAACAGAATAACCATGTTGCTTGCGTGCGGATCGTCGGTCAGCATTCATGCAACTTTGTGGAAATCTACAAATAGAATGTGCCAGCTCCTCAGCCTTTGCTCTGGCTTCGCCCTCACGAACCACATATTCGCAGAGGCCGATTTGAAGGCATTCGGCCGCATCAACCCTGCGTCCGGTTAAGATAAGATCCATAGCACGCCCCTCACCCACTAGCCTGGGCAATCTAACCGTGCCGCCATCAATCAAGGGAACACCCCATCTCCGGCAATAAACACCCATGAAGGCGGTTTCCTCCATAACTCTCATATCTGCCCAAATTGCCAGCTCCATACCTCCTGCAACTGCGGGTCCCGATATTGCTGCTATCACAGGCTTTGAGAGATCTAGTCGGCTTGGCCCCATCGGAGCCATTTTAGGTTCTCCATCTTCAGAAAACTCATATTGGTCCATGGCTGAACCCTCAGAAAGTTCAGCTGCACGTTTCAAATCCCATCCAGCACAGAACGCACCACCTTCTCCCCAGAAAACAGCCACATGCGCCGTTTCATCCCTATCGAATTCCTGAAAGGCTTCATAGAGTGCAACTGCATTCTCCGGGTTCATCGCATTGCGCGCTTCCGGTCTTGAATGAACCACCGTCCAGACCGGTCCGTCTTTTTCTATTCTTACAGCCATTTGCACCTCCAAAATCTCACAAGACACATTACACACCGGCGTTCGCGAAACACCAGAAGTTTGTTGAAGTCTTATATTGGTAGAGGCGCCAACTGCCGGATATTGAGAACACCCCAAAAATCCGACAGCCGGCTGTTGCATTAGTTAGAAAGGCGCATTCATGAAGCAGGTGCTAACCTGGCTGACTGCACCGCAACAATACTCTTCGGAACAGATATGATGTTGTTGATGTCAAGTGAGCGCAAGGCATCTTCTCCAGCGCCCGCTAGCCTGCGCTCCCAGATAATATGCATAGCAATCGTAAATCCTATCGCTCCCACAAGTGCAGCTGAATACAACCCGATGAAGAGCGGGAAAAGGAAGGCGAAGGACGCCATTTTCAGTGCTGCAAAAATCCCGAGGATTAGTCCGCACATCCAGGAGCAAATAGAAATGGCACCCAGGACACATAGTATGGTTTTGTCCTCAAGTGAAAAGGACAAGTAGGCCTTGTTCACGTTACGGGCGAGAATAGGCATTGCAAACCTTCCCAGAAGAACCGCATTCAAGGTCAATAATGACACCACAAATAACTTCATCACCAGCTTCGGGGTGAAGTTTGAAAGTTCCATTCCGGTTCGAATGTAGATGAGTCCCAATCCGCTGACCCACAACAATCCTAAACCGGCCCAAACCAATTTATGCACTGTTTCAAGATTGTTGAGATCGCAGGTTGTTATCTCGCTGCCCAGCTTTTTGATGATCGACCAGTCAGCAAAACTGCCCGCCCCTATTCCTATTGCAAAGCCGACAAAATGTGTGAAACGGGTTATATCCGTTAGAACGTCAAAAAGCATGGTGATGGTTTTCCTCTGCTGGCATGATTACCGGCAATAAACTCCACCCGAAATTTGGCATGAACTGGATGAGAATATGACCTTATCCAGACGATTAATCTTCACGGTCTCGTGATTTTTCCATCAACCAGCTGATTAAAAAAGCTTTTTAAAATCAATGTAATAAACGGAAGGAAAACGTGAAAAATATTACAGTCTGTAATCTGAGTCGGTCATTGAATCATCAATCACCAAAAAGCATCACATACTTACTTTCAGTTACATTATTTGAACAGCATTGACACATTTAAAATATGTTCATTGACTATTTCCTGCTGACCTGATTCAGCAACGGAACCTGCACAATATGCATCAAACTCAAAGATTCTCGGATGAAGAACTAGTCGCATACCTGGACGGTGAATACGAATACTGTAGATCGGGAGAGATATCAGATGCGATCAAATCTGACTCCTTTTTGGCAGCAAGACTTGCCTCGCTAGAATTTGATACCATCGCAGTTCAAGAAGCCTTCGATCTGCTAACCACTCATAAGGCTATCAAGGAGCCAGGCACACACAATGCTGAAAGCAGTGTGAAGCAAATCTGATCTGTGAAGCAATCAATGAACAGATTGTACCTGCGCATCTTCAATCCAAGTACGGATTTTTTCTTGCAACATATCCGTCGAGATCGGTTTTGGCATATAGTCATCCATGCCAGCTTCTAAACAACGTTCACGGTCACCATTAATCGCGTGCGCTGTTACCCCGATTATGGGGATCCTTTTGCCGGTGCCGCGTTCAAGACTTCTGATTTTGGAAGTGGCTTCCAACCCACTCATGATCGGCATGGAAACATCCATACAGATCAGCTTTGGATCAAAACGTTCGTAAAGCTGAAGAGCTTCTCTACCATTTTCTACAATCTTAAAACTATAGGGTGTTTGTTCTAAAACCTGCTGGAACAGGATTTTATTCACTTCATTGTCTTCTGCAATCAAGACATCAATCCCGGTGCAGGCCCCGAAGCGATTTGGCTTGATTTTTTCCGCTGATGCTACGTCTGATATCGCTGCATTGTTGGACTTACCAGGGAGATACGGATTTTCCTTGCCCAACACGTCAACAATAGTTTCCAGGAGAAGAGACGAACGTGCCGGCTTCACAAGATAAGCCTGCACACCTAGAGATGAGAAAACCCTGCCGTCTTCGGTTTGATCCACAGAAGCAAGCATTACAATTGGAATATCCCTCATAACATCACCAGACCGGATTGCACGCGTAAGATCACCGCCGTTCATTTCAGGCATATGATAATCCAGAATAATCAGATCCACAGAAAGGCTCTGTTGTTCTGCTATTCGGAGAAACTTGAGGGCTTCCGCACCTCCATTCACAGCTGCACAATCAAACTGCCAGCTTTCCAACTGCTCAATCAAGATGGATCGGTTGATTGGATTGTCATCAACAATCAGAACCCGTTTTCCACTAATATCAATTGGTGGAACTTTGCGTGGTTCACCTGCCTCAACCGGCAATGATATTTTGAAACTGAAAACAGACCCCCGCCCTTCTGTTGATTGAACATCAATTTCCCCATCCATCAACTCTACAAGTGCGGAGGTGATAGCAAGACCAAGCCCGGTTCCCTCATGTTTCCTTGTGGCTGAGTTATCCACCTGGCTGAACTTTTCAAACACATCTGAAAGTTTCTCTTTCGGGATTCCTACTCCTGTGTCCTCAATGCGGAATGACAGTTCAGCAATACTTTCGCAATTTACATGTCCATCCACATCCACCAGGATGTGACCTTTCTCTGTAAACTTAACCGCATTACCCACTAGGTTGGTAACGATCTGTCTGATCCGACCCACATCTCCAACAAAGTATTCAGGCAGTGTCGGTGCAATTCGCACTATCATTTCCAGATCTTTTTCAACGACCCGGGTGGAGACAAGCGTGGCCACATCCTCAATTGCTTCAGCAAGCTTGAATGGTGCAGGATCCAGTTCCATCTGACCTGCATCAATCTTTGAAAAATCCAGGATGTCATTGATTATCGTGAGGAGAGCACCGCCGGATTGAAGAATGATATCTGCAAAAGTCTGTTGCTTTTTATCCAGTTCGGTTTTGGCAAGAAGTTCAGCCATTCCCATAACACCGTTCATCGGTGTCCTGATTTCATGAGACATGTTGGCTAGAAACTCAGACTTTGCACGATCCGCTGCTTCTGCAGCTTTCTGTGAGTTGTCCTTAGTCAGCAGTGCTTGCTTCAGGCCAATTGCCATTCTTTCTGTCTGACTGTTGAAAATGGCAGCCCCAATCCCAACCATCACCACGTTGATCAGGACCACTTTGAAAATCAGCGCGGTCATATTCTCAGGATTGATATCAAAAATCGGTCCAGGCAAATGATCTGCGTAGTTGAAGAAACCGACCAACGTACCTGCAACCAGTAGCATCGCCATGATGCCGGCCTTCCAGCCAATCACGAGAACAAAATACAAAGTCCAGGGAATGAAGAAAACCACATCTTCGGAAAGTAGCGACCCGTTGTTGTAGGCATTAAAAGAGATGATACAAAAAGCAAGACAAAGGATTAAGAACGATATGCGTTTGTGTTCCCCACCCATAAGCACCCAGATCGGACCGGACAAATAGAGAATTGAACCAATTGTAGGTATCAGATTTACCCAAAACTTTTCAGGAAACTGAACAATCAGCTTTTCCATGCCCAATGCCGTACCAACGAAAGCACCGATAAAGCAGAAGACCACCATCGCTCTCTTTTGTGCAAGCCCATGGTAATCTTCGTCTGCCAAAGATGGCCAGACAAAATCTTTCATTGTGTGGAGAGTAGACACATTGCCCCCGTGAAAATGCTACTTCTAAATTTTCCGGGGCTGGACAAGGAACTAAAATAGTATGGTTAAAAAAGTCTTATTTCAGCCTGTTGGTAGACCAAATAACTGAAAAAAGGCTAGAAATTCCCGCCAAGGAAATTTGCAAAAGAAAGATCCACTTCTTCAGCTATTTTCGTTACTCCACAAATGAGCCACTACATTTTCAATCATTCGCATACCCGCTGCACCACCAAGAGACATAATGGATTCCGGATGAAACTGAACGGCTGCAACTGGTTCAGACTGATGCTCAATCCCCATCACAACGCCATCTTCGGTCACTGCTGTAACTGTAAAGGCATTTGGCAGTTTTTGCGGATCAGCATAAATGGAATGATATCGACCAATTGTGATTTCGCTATCCAACCCTGAAAATACAATTCCCGGATCTTGAACCCGAACCCGCGATGGTTTGCCGTGCATCGGCTCCTGCAATTGCTTCAATTCACCACCATAAGATTCCGCGATTGCCTGAAGGCCGAGACAAACTCCGAAGATTGGAAGGTTTCTTGCCCTTGCCTTCTCAATTGTATCCGAGCAATTGAAATCTTGAGGACTGCCAGGGCCCGGAGAAAGAACAACAAGGTCCGGCTGATGTTCATTTAGAACAGCTTCCGAAATTGGCGTACGGACAGTAACAACCTCTGCTCCGGTTTGGCGGAAATAGTTTGCAAGAGTGTGAACAAACGAGTCTTCATGATCCACTAATAGGATCTTCCTTCCAGCACCGACTTTGGCTGCCGTATGACGGACACCGCTGTCGTTGGTTTTTCCGGCATCTCTTATCGCTGCAAGCATGGCGGAGGCTTTGAGTTCCGTCTCTTTTTCTTCTTCCTCAGGATTGGAATCATAGAGAAGCGTTGCGCCCGCGCGCACTTCCGCGACTCCATCCTTGATCCTAACAGTCCGCAAGGTGAGACCGGTGTTCATATCACCATTGAAATGGACAACACCCACCGCACCGCCATACCAGGCGCGTGGAGATTTCTCATTTTCTTCAATGTAGCGCATCGCCCATAGTTTTGGTGCACCGGTAACCGTTACCGCCCATGCATGTGACAGGAAACCATCAAAGGCATCCATCCCTTCTCTCAAGCGGCCTTCGATGTGATCCACTGTGTGAATAAGTTTCGAATACATCTCGATTTGCCGTCTGCCGATCACTTTCACACTGCCCGGCTCACAAACTCTGGACTTGTCATTGCGATCCACATCAGAACACATGGTAAGCTCGGATTCGTCCTTCTTGGAGTTGAGAAGTTTTAGAATTTGTTCTGAATCTTCAATGGCATCGCGACCTCTCTTGATAGTCCCGGAGATCGGGCAGGTCTCAATCCTGCGTCCCGAAACCCGCACAAACATCTCTGGTGAAGCACCCACAAGATACTCCTGTTCTCCAAGATTTATGAAGAATGAATATGGCGATGGATTAGTGGATTTGAGCTTTCGGGAGATGTCAGCAGGCTGGGTTGTGCACTGCTCATAGAACATCTGACCAGGTACCACTTCAAACAAATCACCGCGTTTGAATTTCTCTTTGGCTTTCTCCACCAATGCAGCATATTCGCCAGGGTTATGATCACCTTTTGGAGGCATCACATCTGAGAATTGGAAAGGCTCTTCAACGATTTCACGCGGCAGATCTTTGGTCGATAGACCATCAATCTTGAAGTCATAACTGTCATACCATGCGATCGCCTGGTGGTGATCCACGACCAGAATTTCATCCGGTAAAAACAGCACCAGATCGCGTTGTCCTTCCGGACGATCCATTTTGAATTCCAGATCATCAAACTGAAATGCTAGATCGTATCCAAAGGCACCATACAATCCGATATTGGGGTCCTCATCACTCTTGAATAAATCGACGACTGCACGAACAACTGAAAAAACAGTTGGCGCTCTTGATCGCTCTTCTTCGGAAGCAATTTTACCTCCTGGTTTCACATTCAGAATTACGGTTTTGCCGTCTCTTTTGGCGTCGGCCACATGCTCATGAGCTGAGAGCAGTTTCATTAATGGATCTAGGAAAATTTCTCCGCGCGAATTGTAGGCAACAAGCTTCACCTTCCTGCCCTGCGCTTCAATCCCAAAAGGCGGATTTACAATGGCTGTGTCCCAACGTGTATAACGTCCCGGATATTCATAGTTGGAAGAGAGAACTGCCCCGCGCTGACTGTTTACCCGATCAAGGGTATTGTCTATCGCACTTTCATATTCAGCAGGAAGGCTGACACGACTGACAGTCACGCCACCTTTAGTTTCAAACTCGATTGCTACGGAAACCATCCACCCTACTCCTTGTGTTAGCACCGTATTCGTTCGAGCAAAACAAAAGCCGCTCGGACTGTACCGGCGGCTTGATTTTTCTGCACAACAGATCAGTGGCCGCTATTAGCAGCTCCACCACCATGTATGTGCAATTGTGTTTTCCATGGCTTGGTTTTAGCGCCCAAAGAATTGGGAAGCAAGCGATTTTGAATGAGAGCAGAAATTTATCAGTTCAGGGTGCCCTTAAGAATGGGAGGTTCAATCCGGGCGGATTGGATCGAACCTCCCTGACTAGGATCCCGCCACAGCTCAGACTGCTAACGGGCACACGTGACCGAAATTAGCAGGGGGATCGGTGCATCGTGTCTCGTTGATCTTGCAGCCTTCAAAATCGTTATTCGGTATATACAACTATAAGTTGTATTTGTAAACAGAAAATTACCACCAGAGGTTTTTACACACCTATAGGGGGATAGTCATTACCGCTAAAATGCAGCAGAATATCCCTGTATTTCGGGGAAATAGGTTCAATTACTGGATTGAAACAATGCTCTTGTCTGAATTGTTTTTTGCTCGAAAACTAAACCTATGGTAGAAAATCGCTACTTGGGATACGTTTATTCGATCTGGAAATTGACAATATTCCTCACATTAATTTTTCAAAACATCGCGCATTTCAGTCAGATTGGTTCTTACACGCAAGATATAAAATCCCATCGTTGTTAAATGCGTCGGCATGATGAAACCATCTTCCCTACCATTAGAAATAATAAGCGGATTGATAGCTACAGCACTCTCCAGCTGCGAGATCATATTGTCCCACAAACTCGCTAGAGCACGTTTCTCGATAATGTCCTGAAAGTCGTATCGCGCTGCACGCAGGATACCCAGGTAACCGTACAATTGGCCGTGGGCCTCCATGAAAATGTTATCCGCACGCGTATCAAACCATCCACCATTATGGCTTTCTGCTCTGCGCTTGATAACCGCTGTTGTCGATCCGATATCTTTCGCGATCCGGTCCATCAAACCGCTGAGGTTGTCCGCTCTTGCATCAAAGGATGCGCGACAAGCTTCGAGGTTTGTATTGTAGGTGTTGAACTCCTTGATCGCGTTTCGGTAGGACGCCCAGGAGGTCTGCTTAACGCCGGGAGGATTTAGTCCCACATACCAGTTATACTCAGAGATTTGGAGCAAACCGAGTGCAGTGTTGAGGTTGCTATCGCGTTGCGATGTTCCACGAGTCCTGCCCAAGGCTTCCTGAAGTTCAATTGCTGTTGAACGAATTGCGCGGTGAACACCCCTTTGGAAAGTCGCCTTGTTATCCATCCAAGGCGTTGCATCCCACGAAATACCGAATAAGCCCAACTTGTAAGGCAATGTGGCTGACATCCACACATTGCGATTTACATTAAAGTCCAGCAGTTCGCTCGCCACATCCACAATCCCTGATCGTACACATGTCTTTGCTGTTTCCGTACCACCATCTGCGCGAACTTCCTCGCCCGCAGATACATCAAGAGCGGCAAAATTAAACTTGTCTGTGTAATTCGCGTTGTAGTCACGCACCCACGTGGCATTCCATATGAAGTATGAATACGGAACGATGATGCACAACAGCAGGATGACGATCAAAACCTTTAGTATCCAGCCGGAACGGCGATAGAGATTTCGAACCCAAATGAATGGCGAAAGGAGTAGTAAGATAAAGCCTCGAATGGCAGATCCAATTGCCCGAAACATTTTTTGTATCATTTCAATGAGTGGATCTAGCATATCACTCCCCTTAAATTAACATTCACAACAAGCCCTAAGTTCAAAGACCCGGATGCATCAGAAATAAAGGTCCTGATACATATCTTGTTTGTTTTTCATGTAGGTATCACCAATAGCATTTGCTACAAATTCGCTGTATGAAGCCGACCATTTTTCGCGATCGCGGTTGAAAACCGGACGATTGAACTCAAATCGCATAAGAAAATCAAAAGGCAGATATTCAGAAATCAGTCGATTAACAAGCGGCATATCTGCGTGTGAAGGATTTGCACGACATAGCACAAGCTTTTCGTCATCATCCACATCATCAATATCGATCCGTTCCCAGTTACCAGCCTCGTCAAGCGCCCATTCGAGTAACAGTATCTTGTTGTCGTCACGGACAACTTTTCGGTTCTCTCTGACCCATCGCCTCACCCAGGTTTGGTTGATAACGGAAGGCGGCATTTCATCGTCACCAGTACGTTCAGCCAACCATGCCGCTGCCATAACCCTTCTGAACGCCAACAAGCGCGATCTCTCGATCCAGGAACCAGCAGGCTTCTCGATGCGATTAGTCCGCTCAAGGAATTCATAAACCCGCCGCACATCATTGATATCAAGATAGCTCACTTGCCATGGTCGAGACTTTCTAAATCCCCGGGCAGAAGGATCACAAATTACAGTGATGTGTTCTTTGTCATTGAAAATATAGATCCCACCAAAATGTGCAGCCCAGAACGTTTCATGTCGGAAAAGAACCTCTTCTGGTAAGAGTTCGTTCTCCCTGATATCTCCGGTTAGATTTGCAATCTCGACCATTTCATTGAGCATAGCATCATCACGCCATGCATCTGGCTCCTTCAAAAGACGGTCGATCATAATTTTAAGTTCCGCAGAACGGGCAGTCAGATTTTCATGCGTTCCGATTTTAAACTCTACCTGCTCAATGGATAACAGATCATCGATGTCATCAATTTGGAAAACACTGTCTTCGATCTCACCAAACACCACGTCCTTGATCGTCAACGCGTACAGAACCCGGCGGTTACGCTCAAAGAATTCCAGCATCAACTCGCGTGTATTGGAAAAGGATGACTGGACTACCGACAATCGTTCCTGATCAGGTGTCAGAATGATAAAGCGCCTGTTGACCTGTTTGGGGTCAAGATAATCAGTATTTCCCAAAGCTTCGGCCACCTGTGGCGAGAAGCCGGTCATATCAATCTCAAAGCTCTCCAGATCCGGCATTTCATAGTCAAAAGCTGAGAGTGCTTTCGCATATCTGGCGATCAGATGCGGTTCATCAATAGTCAGGAGTTGAGTATAGGAATACGGCATTACTTATGCATCCCACCTTCCGTCCTTGCGCATGGCTTCGATCTCTTTAACCGCCTTTTCCCTTTGGCGTTCACGCCTGATAATGTCTTCCACGGCCGCGTTATCCGATTTGTCAGTGTAACGGAACTCCGAGTCCGCATACCGGTTGATTTCCTGCAGCACCATGTCCAGCGTGAACGGCCCACGCAATTCTTCAATCATTGCTTTCTTATCGTCATAAGGTTTGTGCATGAAGGTTTCAGGCTTTTCGAACCATTCATCCGGCAAATCAATATCCATCGCGCGCATCTTGATCGCATCTGTAATGTTTTTGATAGCTCGACCTGTAAAACGTGGTTCTGCGAGCTTGATCATGTGCAAATAGGTACCCACGTCTGCCATGGTCTTCAGAGAGTTATCTTTCTCAAATCGTTCATAGACGCTAAGCAATCCCTCTTCCTGCGGCTTATTGTGCTGGTCGTAGGCAGTTGCAACCGCTTCCTTGATTTCCTGAGCAGACAGAAGATCATGATCCCCGAGAGGGATTTCATGGTTTTTACCGGCGAGTAGCGCGAAAATGTCGATGTAATCATCGCGTGTCTGCGGGCCATCCACCAGCCAGCGGGCTCCAGCTCTTTGTCGAAGCGCATCATCCACGTTTTCCGGATAGTTTGAGAACATGCCGAAAGAACAATTGCCCCGCACCACTGTGGTCGCGCCTGCAAAACTCTCCATCAGGACAGCCGTTACTTCCTGCTGACCTGCCGATGCCCGGTCATCTGAACGCTTGGCCGCAACCTGATCAATATCATCCACCGTACCAAAACCGATGGTCTTTGGGTTCAAAACGTTTGACACAAACTGTTTACAGTTCTGACCGGATTTGCCTTGATAGGAAGAAATCTGGTCCACACCAAAGTTCTCATAGGTGAAACCATAGCCCGCCACCTGACAATAGTCGTTGATTAGGCCAGCTATCATCTGAATGAGGATCGTCTTACCGGTACCAGGCGAACCATCCCCGATGAACGTGAACAGGAAACCGCCCAATTCTACAAATGGGTTCAACTGCCGGTCAAAATCATAGGCCATGAGCATTTTGGCAAGTTTCAGAGACTGATATTTCGCAATATGGTTTCCGACAATTTCATCTGGACGCTTGAAGGTCATGATCAGAGGTTTGGTCTTGGCGCCCGGCGCCACATCAAACCCATTCAATTCGAAACCATCACTGTCCAGTCGTAAATGGGTTTCCTCAAAGCTTCCAAGTCCACTGAAGCGGTTCTTACGCTGAAGAAGTTCTTCCAGAGAAATATCTGCGCATGCGCGAATACGAGACTCAAGAGCACCATCGTCCTTTGCATCACTTGCCGCCTGATCAAGCGCACCAATGAGTGTTTTCAAAGCATCCTGGGGTGTATCAAAATTAAAGTGAGGTTCTTCCACATCGTTTGCAGGCTCACCTGAGGTCTCCACAAACTGATGCAGATAGGCAGAAGCAGCAAAAACCGCCACATAGGCAGAAGCTTCTAGTAGCTTGCGATACTGGGTGGCTTCATCCCCTTCCAGTGACGATGCCGAATTCTTGGCACGCAGCGCATCAAGTCCGGTTTGTTTTGCAAACTCTTCCGCAACCGCTAAAGCTACGGCACTGGCACGCCGCGTCTTGTAAAGGATTGCATGCTGAATTGGTGATAGCATGCTGTCACCTTCGTTAAGCGCAGCAAGCGTTTTTGAAAACTCCACTTCTCTTGAAGATTTCTGCCCTGCAGTGGAGATTGTCGATACAAAACGTCTTCTTGTTCCCGCCAATTCCACGTTTGACTTATTGTCCTTTGCTTCCAGCAAAACCAGTCGAGTAATTAGCGATTGCGCAGTAGTAAGATGCTTTTCGATATCCTTCTCATCGATTGTCGTTAGTCCGGTATCCATCTCACATATTCCTTAAAACATGCCCGTCAGAAATGACGTGCTTTTGGTATCCATCAAATATCTCTTGCTCCTGACCTGAAGCGTAAATGGCCTGATATGCTTCATGTGGAACAATTGCATGGCGTTCGTAAGAACTCACACCCATGCGAACACTATCGAGATCATTGGTATCGATAAAAAACTCTTCCCGCGGTGGCTGGCTGCTCCATAAACCCCACTTCGCAGGCGTCTCGTTGATCGAGTATACCTCCTGCAGCGTCCAGGTCATGAGCCAAGCATTGGCAGGATTTCGTACTCTCGCAAGGATCTGATCCACTTTCTCACCGTGTCGTGTAAACGCGGAATGATAGAATGGCCCCAGAACAAAACGACGAAGTTGCTTGGGATGCAAGTGATCAAAATCATGATCAAGATTGGTGGCAATCGTAGTCGGCATGAGACTGTAAGCAGAATTTTTCTCACAGAACTCATCAAACTGTACGGCCAGATCTGGGTTCAACAAACCTTCGACAGGAAGTTTGATGTTCACTTCGCGATTTAGCTTGCCATTGGAACTCACCAGTATTTTGTTGATATCAGGTGAAGAGTCTTCGATCGTCGCCATGTAAATCAGCGGCACATTGGCTGAACCATCATAGTAGCCCCAGTGAACCACATAAAAAGGACGCTTGGTCTTTGGATTCACTGATACTTTTACCGTTTTGGGCAATACAAGAGGAGCAAAATGACTCCCGGCTTGAACCAGTTCGAGATAATGGCGCTCTGCCATTTGTTTTTGTAGATCTACCGGGAAAGTGCGTTGGGTGAGAATATGATCCACCATCGCTTTTCGGATCACATCCGGATCTCTCAGCTCTGACAGCCTTTGTTCAGCGTCTTTACTATCGTTTTGCAGATCAAGGACATTCTGAAACGCCGGAAAACCACTCTCCGTTTGTGAAATTCGAAACTTGTTCTGAAATGTTACTTTGCTTTCCCAGCTATCAAGGGAATCGTGCATCAGCGTCAGATATTCACTGATGACTGACGCAATAAGGTGATGTTTTTGGGCTGGAGACTGTTCGTCTCGAAGATAGGTATCCAGCCCATCCAGTGCATTACCCAGAGACGAAAAGTATTTTTGCGTCTGGGAAGTATTGGGATTAGTCATTAACGTCGTATTTCCGCGCCTTAACCCACATATGCACCGGCGTCATGCTTCTTCATCACATCATCAAATCTACGGGCAAATGCATCGTCTGCCAGCTTCTTGCGACGCTGGATATCAGCCGTTGAAGCCATGTTTTTCTCATGCATTTCCAACAAGTCACCGATGTGCGATTGGGCAGCTGCACCGATGCCAGCCATGGTTTCTTCAGCAGCTGTATCGACTTGATTGCCAAGTGTATTGATTTTGTGTGCCACATCCTGCTGGGCAGCAGTTTTCAGTGAGTCTTCAAGTGCCTTATAAAGAACAATTCTTTGTTCGGTATCAATTGTGAGTTTGTTGATCAGTGTCTGCTGTGCAGCCAATTGATTGTTCAAAGAATCCACAAAGGTTTGGAACATTGATGTGTACCGTTCCAGCGTCTGGCTTTCAGCCAAAAGCTCCTGCTCCTTTGCCTGCGCCTGATTATATTCAGTCGCCATCTCAGAACGTTTGCCCTCCAGTTCGGTCCTCGTTTTTGAGTCCGTCGCAGCAGAAATCTGATTTTCGATATCCATCAACATCGGGTTCAGTTCCTCGATGCGTTTCTGGGTTGCTTCCAGAGAAACCATTGTACCTTTTCTGCGTTCAATGACTTGACGCAGCGAATTCTCGGAACTCTCATATCTGGAGTCGAGCACATCCTTTTGCGATTGCAAGATACCAACAATTCTGTCTGATTTGCCAAGCAGTTCCTGAAGGTTTCCGGCAAGCGACATATTCCGCACCCTGTCGGAACGCATACGCTGCATTCGCTGTTTTGAGAAAATACCAACAAATTTTTCCCAGCCGGTATAACTCTTCATGCTTTCGAATTCTGATCCGAAAATATTGGTTGCATCTTCCAGACCAATAATGAGGTCGGCAATATTGCCTTCCATTACCTTCTGCTGTGAGAGAATATCCTGAATGCGGGCGTTTTCTATGTCAAAATCGGTTTGCCCGATTGTGTCTGTTTTTGCGAATTCATCCAAAACCTTGCCGCTCTGGTCAAGTTTCTCCCGCATTTCCTCTACAGACTGCCGTGTTTTTTCTATTTCAGCATCAAATTTCTGCAAACCCGCCATCAAATTCCTCCGTTTCAAATACAATCTTACCTAGGGTCATAACCTCTAGATAGGTATTTACTTATCCAATTTTAAGAACGCATAACTGAAAATACTTAACAACAGTCTTTACTTAACTGTGTTTTTTCAACTCTATCGGCTTTCCATGCGGTGTTGCAAGTAATGCCGCTTGCCACTCTTTCTTTCTTTGTGAAATGTCATCGTCCGCCATAAGCGCTTTTTGTGAAACAATTGTTTCAAGCGCATTCAGCCAAAGTTCGTAATATGGTTTGCTATCACCAGCATCTTTGATCAGCGCACCTAGCGTTTCACTCCATTCAGACCACTCAAATACACCGTTTTGGTGAAGTTCAACAGCTAGCGCAAACGCACTTGCTTGCCATGGCTCGCTGAATACGGGCCCATCCTCGTCCAAAACAATCCCTGGAATATTTTCAATTTCAGATTTGTTCAAGATACGGCTCCCAGCAGTCTATCATAACCGAGTTGCCCGCCTCAGCATCAGAGCCAAATAGTGCCTGCGCATCAAATTCCACGCTGTACAACCATTGTGGATTCTCACCCTGAGATTTCGCATTGCTGTCAGGAAAGACATGACAACCATGGATCTCTGCAATTCGCCCCTCAACACCCCTCGCATATCGAGGCAACCGGGTATGACCCGAAGGATTGATCTTGAGTGTACGTACCTGGTCACCCACCTTGAAAGATGCTGTCCCACTCGCCTCTCTTTCAACAGGACCACCAGCCGCGAGAGCTGCCGGCATTTCTTCAGCAGTCACCACTCTTTTTACTGAGATACCGGGTTGCGAAAGTTTCCCATCTGAAATCTCATCTTCACTCACCATGCCACGTTCAAGCATCAGCTTTTGCAGCCCAGCGATCCAGATCTGATAATAACTCTTTGTCAGATAAAACTCCGGTGGCAAGCTCTCTCGGGCAAAGCGTGAAATATCCAGATTCCATTGTCCGGCAAAGCCCATGCCGACGGTAAGCGCAAGTGCACGCTTCTCCCAATCAGCGTGAAAGATAGGCTCATTTTCTTCTGGAATAACAGGGCCGTAGCACTGCATGCCGCCCATATCATGTGGCCCGTTCATGACGCTTCCTCGATAGATTTCGCAAGTCCGGTACCGATCATTGAATCTCTCGTGACCAGTTCCGCGAGCGCTTCCTCACTCCATCCTTCCGTGCCTGATGGACGCTCTGGAATCACCAGATATCGCATTTCGGCAGTGGAGTCCCAAACTCTGATTTTTTTATCTTCAGAAAGCTCAATACCGAACTCAGACAATACAGCTCGCGGTTCACTTACGGCCCTGGAACGATAAGGTGCGGACTTGTACCAAACAGGAGGCAAACCAAGGACGCTCCACGGATAACAGGAGCACAAGGTGCAAACCACCATGTTATGTGTTTCAGGTGTATTCTCGACCACCTTCATGTGCTCTCCCTGGCGTCCGGTAAATCCCAGTTCAGCAATTGCCGATGTGGCATCACTGCGAAGTCTTTCAAGGTAAGCTTGATCTGACCATGCCTTCGCAACAACAGCTGCGCCGTTTCGCGGACCAACCTGTTTTTCGTATGTCTCGACGATCACATCTAGAGCGGCAGGATCAACATAACCTTTTTCAACTAAAAGGGATTCCAAGGTTCTTACTCGCAATTCCATATCGGACCAATGACTATGGTCGTGATCATGATTATCCGTCATGCCTATCTAATCTCCCGGATTACGAAATTTATTCCACTTACAGTGTTGGAAATCAGGAACTAAACGTCAAGCATCTAGCAGGTAACAAATGAGAAACCTGCACAGTAAGTGCATTGTTATTTGTGGGTATAAGGAAAACCGGTGACTTCGGTTAGCTGCCGGTTTCCAAAACCGGTGTAGAACCGCTGAGCACTTCAGCAATTTTTCTGAGCAATGCTTCTGGGTTTATCGGTTTGGTAAGATAGTAATCAGCCCCGGCTTCCAACATACGTTGTTCATCACCGCTTAATGCGTGTGCAGTCAATGCCAGTATTGGAACGTGTTTTCCGGTCGCAGCCTCAGCTTCACGGATTAGCTGCATTGCCTCAATTCCATTCATGACGGGCATAGAGATATCCATCAGAATTATAACCGGGTCCAGCTGCTTCCAAGCCTCAAATGCTTCCGCCCCGTTTTCAACAATGACGAACGGTAGAGACTGTTCAGAAAGCGTGTGTTCTAAAACAATCTGGTTCACCTCATTGTCTTCAGCAGAGAGTATACATTTCCCCTTCAGGCTGAGATCAAAATCCATTGTTTTCCCCCTTAATGGAACATTTCCATCATACTTATCAACGCCGCATTAGTGCCTTGAGCCTTAAGCTACTTTCCACCCGGATTAAGCACTTACAACGTGATTGTCGTTTTCATTGGCGCCGCGTGGCGATCCGATGAACTCCTGAATATAGCCCATTGTCTTGTGCTCATCCTGAGGCTTGCCAAACAGGAAGCCTTGTCCAGCATGACAGCCGTACCGCTTCAGGCTTTCTGCCTGGTTCATCTCTTCGATACCTTCGGCGACAACTGTCAGATCAAGACCAGCGCACATTTCAAGGATCGCCCTTACAATGTGTTCAGCTGGTTTGTCTTCTCCAATTGCCATGATAAATGCGCGGTCAATTTTAACTTTATCGAGCTTCAACTCGCGCAAGCGACCAAGGCTAGATTGCCCCGTTCCGAAGTCATCCATTGAAATTCGGATACCTGCATCATGGAGCTCATCAATAATCATGGAAGCGGTTTCCGGATCGGTCATCATCGCCGTCTCCGTAACCTCGATTTCCAGTCTATGAGCCGGCAATCCTGCTTTTTCAATAGTGCTGATGATGCTCTGTGCAGTGTTTGGATCCACCAGTTGTACACTGGACAGATTGAATGAAAGGAAAATCCCTTCTGGCCATCCGGCAGCAACCTTTGCTGCATGCAGCAATAACTTGTCAGTCAATGCTGCAATAATCCCGCGCTCCTCAGCCAAAGGTACAAACTTAGCCGGAGAAACAAATCCCAGATCTGCATCAATCCAGCGCGCAAGAGCTTCAAATCCAAGCAGCTTGCCATCCTGTAGCGAGATAATCGGCTGGAAATAGGGACGTACTTCATTATTCGCGATTGCGCGACGAAGCGCCTGTTCCATGCGAGCATTCTCAAGGATGAGTTCTTCAATCTCCCTTGAGAAAATTGTAATACGCCCGCGTCCACCACGCTTTGAATAGTAAAGCGCACTTTCGATGTTTTTCATCACACCTTCATAGGTCTGGCCTGCTTCCGGGAAGAGTGCAAACCCAAAAGAACCACTCAAACGTACTGTACGCCCGTCAAGATCAAATGGTGCCTGCAGGACCTCCTGCAGAATACGGCCTATATGCTTTGCACCTGCCTGATCCTTGATTTCAGGGAAAAGGAAACCAAATTCATCACCTCGGATCCGGAATACGAAACCGTCTTTCTCAATGGCTGCTGAAAGCCTCTGAGCACATTGCTTCAGGATTTCATCACCGCCCTCAAACCCATAAAGATCATTGATCGGCTTCATGCCGTCCATATTAGTAACACCAACGAGAAAACCCTTTTGGCCTTCTCTACGATCGCTCACCAACGTCTTGAATTTTTCAATCATGCGCTGCTGGTTACCCAAGCGCGTCAACCGATCGGTGTATGCCAATGAAACAAGTTCAGCGCGTGTTTCTCTTTGGACACCGCTTTCCTCATCGTCCTGATCCTTGGTGGAATTGTCATTGGAAACAAAAATGTCCTGTTTACCCTTAAGCCGGAAAAACAAAACACAAGCGGTACACACGCTCAATCCGACGATCAGCAGATTTGCTGCCAGGAACAGTTTTTCATTCAACGTTTCAGTCTGTGGGGCTATTGAAGCGGTAATTATTGACCCTGTAATGAGAACAGTAAGCCAAATCACAATCCGAAATTTATCCAAATCCGGCAAGTAGTTGTCCTCTTGGACAGCTTCTTCATTTTCCTGGATTTCAGACATATTCTTAACCCCCTAATGTATTCCTAAGGGATCAACCTAGAGGCAAATGGTAAACATCCCCTTTTCAAATCAATAAATTTGAGTGCAAATACGGGTCATTTCCTGCTGGTTTTGGCCAAAATACCCATAAATCCGGGAACTTTTATTAACTTCAACCTTTATAGTTCATAGCTAGTAAATAAAGCTCAACAGAACCATCGCGGGAAGCAGGAGGTTTGATATGATGCACAGATTTGAAATTCTGTTTCATCAGATTGAGGATTGAAGTTTCCGTTCCACCCTGAAATGTCTTGGATAGAAAGTGACCGCCAGGCTTTAAAACCTGTAAGGCAAAATCCAATGCGACCTCGACCAGGTACATTGTTCTCAAATGATCGGTTTTCCTGTGTCCGGTTGTGGGCGCGGCCATGTCAGACATAACCACATCTGGCTGCTCACCTCCCAATGCTTCAATCAACATGTCTGGTGCATCATCATCGAGAAAGTCTTTTTTCAGAATTATCGCGCCGGGTACAGGTGCCATATCCAGATAGTCAATTCCTACAACTTGAGGATCATCGATGGTTGAACCAGTGATCGCAGAAGCAACCTGACACCAACCTCCGGGTGCTGCCCCCAAATCAATTATCCGGTTGCCGGGCTTGATGATTTCATACTTTTCATTGATCTCAATCAGCTTGTAAGCTGCACGAGAAGCGTACCCTTCCGCCTTCGCACGTTGCACATAGGGATCATTAAGCTGCCGCTCCAGCCACAGCGTCGAAGACAGTTTCCGCCCTCGGGCTGTTTTAACCTTGGTATGCAAGTTGCGAAGATTTGTTTTCTTGGGCAGTGAACCAGGCTTCTTCATGTATTTCTTCCCTTGGAACTTGCTTGTTTGCCATTATGGTGAGCAGACTCTGCCCCACCTTCAGAATTGCGGGCTCTCGTATTTTTCTTCCTGCGCCACCTGTCTTTTGGTCTTTTGATCCAGGCACCATCACCGTTCATCATTTCAGCCAATAAGCCTTCACGCAAACCTCTGTCGGCAACTCTCAGCCGTTTGGTGGGCCATGTTTGTCTGATGCCGTTTAAAATTGCGCACCCGGCTAGAACCAGATCAGCACGTTCACTACCGATACATGGATTACGCACTCGGTCTTCATAGGACATAGAGAGCAATTGATCTATCACGGCATCAATTTCGCTATCCTGAAGCCAGATACCATCCACTTGCCTGCGATCATATCTCGGCAACTCCAGATGGATACCTGCCAGAGTAGTCACCGTGCCGGAGGTTCCCAATAAATGAGCGCGTCCACCTTGGAAAATTTTGCCCAGCGCATCTTTGCCATCGAACCTGTCAATCTCGTCGACCACAAACTTGACCATTTCATCGAAGAGCGGCCGCGTTACTTCCTTACCGCCGAATGTTTCGGCAATTGTCACAACACCCATGGGCAAAGAGGTCCATGCAACAATTCGATCTGCCACCCTCTTCTTACGGTTCGAAGCATTTCCAACCAAAATCAACTCTGACGAACCACCACCAATATCAAACAAAACCGCACCATCCGATTTATGATCCATCAGCGAACCACAACCTTCAGCGGCTAACCTTGCTTCTGTTTCACCGGTGACAATCTCCAGATTGAGGCCAGTTTCAGTACGAACCCGTTCCAGAAACTCATGACCGTTTTCAGCTCTTCTGCAGGCCTCGGTGGCGATCAAACGTTGCTTGTAAATGGATTTGTTACCAAGCTTATCGGCACAAACCTTCAAAGCTTCGATAGCTCTGTCCATCGCTTCATGACTGAGACTTCCACTTTGACCAAGACCTTCTCCAAGTCTCACAATGCGTGAATATCCATCAACCACCCTGAATTTACCCGGAGACTGTGGTACTGCAATCAGCAAGCGGCAGTTATTTGTGCCCAGGTCCAACGCGGCATAAAGTCGACCACGGTGCCGAGGTTGTTTTCCGTTAAATCGCTTGTTTCTTCGACTTTCATTGAAGCCAGATTTGTTCGGCTGTTTTTGATTGAAAGCAACATCAGGTGTTTTTCGGGGCGCTTTCCTTACATTGCGTAGGTTTTCTTTGCCACCAGTATCAGGACGACGACGCCTACCCTTCCTGGGTCGGCCATGCTTTTTCGCTTCTTCATGCTTGTCATTGCCGTTGTGGCTCTCAGTAGGATGCGTAGATGCATGATCAATATCGGCTTTAGACCGAGATTGACTCATCTCACCGCCATGAACGGCGGATTCATTGCCTTTCCCGAAACCAGGCGACGCTGATTTTGAACGCAGCTCACCTGTATTCTTCTCTTGCGTATCCCCGTTGCGCTTCTCTATGCCACCGTCAAGATGGGAAGAACCCCTCTTCTTACGATCAGCAGAACGCTTGTTCCTACGCCTTTTCGGGTCTGGCTGATTTTTTCCAGGCACACTGCCACTGGAAAAATCGCTCACACCGATATCCTTCTGCAAGAATTCATATCTTGCCAAATATTTCCGTTGGGCAGAGCGTAACACCAACAACGGAATGCGCCAAGAAGAAAGTTATACAGCGCCAACTGCACTTAGCTAACGGTCTTCAGACACTATTACCGAACTGCATGATCGAAACACAAGTTAGACAAGGTTCAAAATGCATCAGATGCAGTCGTATGACTACGAAACAATGCAAAACACCCATCTCTAATATTCACTTGGCGGGAAGATATAAAATGACTCCCCGAAAACCTTTACTTAAAACCGCTTATAATTCTATATTTTTCGGAATAGCAGGACTGTCTTCTCTTCAATGAAAACAGTGCTTTAGTGGGGCTAGGAGCAATCATATGTTGGATTACGCACATCTCGAGGCGTTACTTGCCGTTGTTCGCGAGAAAAGTTTCGATGGTGCGGGTAAATCACTTGGAATAAGCGCTTCAGCCATTTCCCAGAGGATCAAGTTACTAGAGCAACGCGCCGGGGCAATCGTTGTAGACCGGCAAAATCCGATCAAACCAACGGAAGTTGGCAAGGCTCTTTGTAAGCATGCTGAGATGGTCTTTTTGGCTGAACAAAAAGTATTGAAGTCCTATGTAAGAAACCACAACCAGGCTCGCGTAAACATCAGCATTTTTGTTTGCGAAGAGAGCCACTCAAACTGGTTGACAGAGGTCATGGCAAATTATCTTCAAACAGATGATGGGTTGGTCCTTGAAATTGTGACGGCGGATTCAAAAGATCATTACGTTGAAATTCCGATTGGGTCTGCGCTAGCAGCGGTATTGAACAGGAAGAAACCAATTCAAGGATTTAGAAGTACGTTCCTGGGTTCTTCCCTTTATCGCGCCGTAGCGAGCCCAGATTTCATTGGTCAGTATTTTGCAACTGGAGTGAACCTCTATACACTTAGCAAAGCCCCTTCATTGCGGCACCACTCTCTGGATAAAATTCATATGGAATGGATTGAACAAGTCTGCGGAGAAAATGTTCCCCATGACAGTCATGTCATTCCCTCGTCTCTAACCGGTATGAACGCATGTGTTCTGGGGCTGGGATGGAGTGTGAGCCCAGCATTTGTTGTCGACAATTTTATCAAACAGGGGAAATTGGTGGAACTTTGCCCGGGGCAAAATCTGGTCAAGCCTCTTTACTGGCATTGCAGTCATATGGTGGCAAAACAACTGGAAGGCTTTACGCGAACACTGTTGAAAACAACCAAAAGTGTTTTGGCAACTATTTAAGCAGCTAAATTCAAACTAGAAAAGTCGGTCGCCACATTAGTTGGAAAAGGGGGCAACCAAAGCTGCGATTTGCTCTTTCGTCAACATATTTGGATTACTGTGCCTGGTCTCCAAAACAAGTCTGGCCGCTGCTTCCAGTTCTTCCATCGCAAACACCGCAGAAAATATGTCTTTGGAAGCTACCACCGGACCATGATTGGCAAGAACAACAGCAGAGCGCTCACCATTCAAATCTCGTACCGCTTCACCCATCGCCTCATCCCCTGGTGCAAAGTAGGGTAATAACTTTACCTTACCCAATTTCATAATCGGATAGGGAGTAATGGGTGGAATGAGGTCATCCTCATCCACATCCGGCATCATGGACAGTGCAACAGTATAGTGTGAGTGCAGATGTACCACCGCCCCTGTTTGTGCACCACGTGTCTCGTAAAAGGCTTGATGCAATGGCATTTCCTTAGTCGGCTTAAGACCACTGATTTGATTTCCATCTCGATCAAACCTGGTTAATTCAGCCGGATCAAGAAAACCGAAACTGGAATTTGTCGGGGTCACAAGTAGTCCGTCATCTTCGCATCGGACTGAAATATTTCCAGTGGAACCATGTGCTAGTCCGCGGTCATAGAGACTTTTTGCGAGTAAACAAATTTGCTCTCGCAGCTTGCTTTCATTCATCTACAATACCTTCAATTGGGCTGATTGGGCCTTGATCTAACCGCCACGCAAAGCCTGACGTACCAATTATGGGAAATGCCCTGGTAACAATCGGGTCATGCCCTGGTATCACCAGAGAAGGCCTAGTTGCCAAGGCCTGTATTGTCTTGAAACCTGTGATCATATTTTCAAGATCCACCACAATTGGAAATGGTTTCTCCAACAAAAAATTCTCGTAGTAATGAGATGCATCGGAAGCCAGGCAGATATATCCCGAAGCCGTTTTAACGCGAACTGCCTGAAGCCCTCTGGAATGTCCACCAACGCAGTGGACTGTCACCCCTTCATCCACAAAGCCGTCTCCATCGTGAAACACAACTCGTCCTGAATAAACTTTCTGCACCATCTCGCACACATGGTTCGCGGTAAACGGCATCCGAAGAGTTGCGCCGCACATACAAGGACCTGTTGCAAATTCCATCTCTGATTTCTGCAGATGGAAATTAGCGTTTGCAAAACGATCCAAACTACCGGCATGATCATAATGCAAATGTGTAATGATAACTGTATCAACAGTGTCTGGATCAACACCCACAGCTTGAAGAGATATTGCAGGATCTCTTAAAATTGGACGATCCCGCCGTTTGGCTTCAGCTTCATCATAGCCGGTATCGACAACAATTGTACGGCTCTCACTTTTAAGAACCCAGATGAAATAGTCCATGTCGTGCTGACTTGCGTGATCATCATCAAAGATAAACGAGTCTGATCGAGTCCTGCTGTTTCTCTCTGCATATTTGATTGCAAAAACTTCCCAAATCCGATCCGTCACGTCACCACCTCATATGTCTTTACTTGTTTGGAAGTTATCATGTTTTTGACAGCAGTATCAAACACTTGAAAATGCTGAGACTTCAGATGAATTTGAAATGCATCTGGTGAATCATAAATTTCATACAAAAATATTTCGTTAGCATTTTCCGGATTTGAGCAAACATCGAATTGTTGACAACCGGCTTCCTCTTCCAATGACGTTTTTGCATTGTCACACATCAATTCCATGAACTCATCGAGATAACGTGAATCCACATCAAATGTAACGCATACCGCAAAACTCATAGTCTTCCCTTCTCAGCATTGATACCTTACAGATTTTGTGCTCCGAGGTGATGAAGAGCAAGCTTCCACTGCAAACAACGCACAATTTTCAATTCATTTAACGTATACATTAAAAAATTAATTGTAAATTCGAAACATATAATTTAAGTATGCGAGTCACAGAAAAATTCAGACAATGGGATTGAACTTTCAATTCTTCCGGAGAGACCCTTCCATGACCAAATCGTTCGACATTGCAGTATTTGAAGGAGACGGAATAGGCCCGGAAATCATGGCGCCAACCGTCGAGATTCTTAAGATAATTGCTGCCAAGAATGATGACTATGAGCTGAATTTTAAAACACTTCCGGCAGGCGCAGGACTATATGCTGAAACCGGTGAGTCTCTGCCTTCGGATTCACTGCAGGCAGCGCGAGATGCCGATGCAATTTTGTTGTCTGCAATGGGCTTGCCAAGTGTTAGATATCCTGACGGTACTGAAATATCTCCGCAGATCGAACTCAGAAAAGATATGAACCTTTTTGCGGGTGTTCGCCCGGTGACCGTTCGCGACGGCAAGAATTGTCCATTGAAACGACCCAATAATGAAACAATCGATTTTGTATTGATCCGTGAAAGCACAGAAGGTCTTTTCCATTCCATGGGAAAGGGTGAGTTGTCAGCAAACGAAGCCCGGGAGACTTTACTGATTACCCGGAAAGTAAGTGAAAAACTATTCGACTTTTCATTCAAACTCGCATCACAACGCAAGGAAACAGGGCAAGGTTCGGGAAAAGTCACGTGCGTGGACAAAGCCAATGTATTTAGAGCATTTGCTTTCTTCAGAGAGATATTTGACGAAACCGCAAACAAATATCCCTCAATTCAGGCTGACCATGCTTATGTGGACGCGACGGCTTTGTGGATGGTCCAGAAGCCTTGGTCATTCGACGTTCTTGTCACAGAGAACATGTTTGGCGACATTTTATCAGATCTGGGCGCCGGCCTCATGGGAGGCCTGGGCCTGGCACCTTCAGCTGATATCGGTGAAAATCATGCAGTCTTCCAGCCTTGTCATGGTTCTGCACCTGATATCGCAGGTCAGGGCATTGCGAACCCATACGCAATGATCCTCTCTGCAGCAATGATGCTTGACTGGCTGGGGCATCGAAACGGCGTCGAGCGGATGGTGCTCGACGCCAACTTATTAAAAGACGCTGTAAACGATGCACTAGGTGATGATTCGAGCATTACAGGAGATATCGGCGGAACTGGCAACACGAGAACTGCTTCAGAAGCAGTAATGAAACGCATCTAAGCTATGGCCAAAGAAGAGCAAAAACTAACAGTTGCCTGCGTTGGCGCAGGTTATTTTGCGGGGTTTCACTACGATGCGTGGACCCGAATTGAGCAAGCCAATCTGGTCGCTTCAGTCGATACAAACCTTGAAAGCGCTAAGGCTACCGGATTAAACGCCTACACTGATTTGGATGAGATGTTCGAAAAAGAAACTCCTGACATCCTCGACATAGTCGTTCCGCCTGGAGCTCATCTCGATTGCATTCGCACCGCCTTGTTTAACGGTGTTAAAGCTATCATCTGTCAAAAACCGTTTTGCAAAGACATCGAAGAAGCTCTGGAAGCCGTCGCATTAGCAAAAGCGGCTGATGTTCCGATAATTGTTCATGAAAATTTCCGGTTCCAGCCATGGTATCGGATCATGAAAAAGGCAATCAAAACGAATGTGTTGGGAGATATCCACCAGATCACCTTTAGATTGCGTACTGGTGATGGTCAGGGTCCGGAAGCCTATCTCGATCGGCAACCATATTTTCAGGAAATGCCAAAATTCCTGATCCACGAAACAGGAGTACATTGGATCGACACATTCCGGTTCTTATTTGGAGAACCAGTTGGCGTATACGCTGATTTACGTAGGATGAACCCGGTCATAAAGGGTGAAGATGCCGGATATTTCATTTTAGATTATGCTGATGGCAAGCGTGCATTGTTTGATGCAAACCGGCATCTGGATCACTCAGCAGAAAACTGCAGGACGACCTTAGGTGAATGCTTGCTTGAAGGAACAAAAGGGGTCATTTCCCTGTCAGGTAATGGTGAATTAAAAATGCGTTCGTTCGCCTCCCTAGAACAAGAAACGCTTTTAAAACCTGAAGCCTGGCAGGGATTTGCAGGAGACTGCGTGCATGCATTGCAATCTCATGTGGTCTCTGCCATTCTTGGCAACGGAGTGTTCGAGAATGAAGCGAAAGACTATATTCGTAACATCGAACTTGAAGCAGCGATTTATGAGTCTGCGCAAAGGAAGTCTAGGGTAAGTGTATAAATGGCGGAACGGAAAACCCGGTCTGGTAGCAGCGACAAAAGCAAGACCAGTACTCAGAAAGCGGTTGATGTTCTCAAAGACCTGATTTTTAGTAACAAACTCCCTTCTGGATCAAACCATCTGGAAAGCGAATTGGCCGAACTTCTTGGAATGTCAAGAACACCAGTACGAGAAGCCACGCTGATACTGCAAAGCCGTGGTTTGGTGGAAGTGAAACCCCGCCATGGCATCCGTATTCTGCCACTTTCTCCCGATGATATGGGAGAGATTTATGAGATCCTGACAGAGCTTGAAAGTCTGGCAGCAGAACTTGCTGCAAACCAGAAGCATAAAGCTCAGGCATTCAATGCAGCAGAAAGAGCTATTTCGCAGATGGATCGTGCTCTTGAGAAAGATGATCGCATTTCATGGGCAAAGGCGGATGATGCCTTCCATAGCGCTCTTGTAACACTCGGTGGCAACTCAAGGATCGCTACGATCACCGACATGTACAACGATCAGGTCATCAGGGCACGACTGATCACTTTGAACCTGAGACCGAAACCAACCAAATCAAACGATGACCACCGCGCGGTATTGAAAGCCATTAGAGATGGCAAGGGCAAGCAGGCACGAGAACTACATAAGGCGCATCGTGAGCAGGCTCAGGAAATCCTCCTCGACATATTGAAGAAATACGGCCTTCACCAACTATAGAAATTCTAGTTCTCGATCTGAAGTCGTAAGAAGTGAGAAGACAATTTCCAGATAACCGGATCTTCCTGTGCAAACATGGAAATCTTTTCTGATATCTTTTCCAAGCCAATTTTGTTTGCGTAAAAAATGAGTCCACCTTGAGTTACCGGGAAACCCAAACACTCGCTTACTACACAATCCAAATCGCAAATGGTCAGCTCGGGAAACTCGTCGAACCGGTTGGCCGAAGCGTTCACCAGAGCGCAAATTACGCGCTCCTGAATCTCCTCAACAGAGAACTCCCGTCGAGTGACTTTGGCAAAATAGGACTCTTCAGCTACCAGGTCTTCCACCAATGGATCATCAACTTTTCCCTTTCCGCCAGGATAACGATACCAGCCCACATTAGTAGGTCGTCCAAGTCGCCCCTCCTCGACCATCCGATCGGCTATAGGAATGTAACGCCGCTTCGGATCCCGAATTGGAATGCGTTTCCGGCGCTCTTGATAGAACCGTTCCAAACCTAGGGTATCCTGAATTTCATACGGTCCCACATTAAATCCAAAACCCACCATGGCTTCGTCAATCTCCACCGGAAAGGCTCCATCCATCAACAGAATATCGGTTGATTCATAATAGTAATGAAACAGACTAACACTCAGATCAGAAAGGAGTTTTTCTCTATCAACCGCTGAATTTGGATATGACAAATCGCTCGCGTAAACTTCAGCATCTGCTAGCTCGCCTGATGTGAGTTTTCTAAGCAGAGGATGTGTTGCCATGTTGGTTTGTATCATAGACTTGAGGGCAGAGTTTCTCATACAAAAGCGTCAATCGGTGAAAACTCTGCTCAGGTGTTTGGCCAGTCGTATCGATCAATCCTTCAGCCTGCTTATACAATGGCTCTCTATTTGTGAGGATAGATTTCAACATATCCATAGCTTGCGGATTACCAGCCATAGGTCGGTCATCACCTTGCTCCTGCACCCGCTGCATGTGCTCAGCGGGACTGGCCTTCAACCAAACCGTATGAAATGAGTTTAGTAACTTTGAAAACGTTTCTGTCTCTGAAACAATCCCGCCTCCGGTGCTCAACACATAAGGCTCTTTGATTTGCTCAACTGCTTCCAGAGCTTTCATCTCGAAGCGTCTGTAACCCTCCTGCCCGTATAGAGCTATCATTTCAGCAATCGGCATTCCGGAAATTTCTTCGACCTTCACATTGAGTTCCACAAACGGTCGGGAAACAGAAGCAGCTAACATTCGACCCAGCGTCGATTTCCCGGCACCACGCAAACCAATGAGACAGATACGACCGAACTTTTCGTCCTGTTTCAGATGAGTGGACTTTGAAAGAATTCGCATCACATCTTCGCGGGTATTATCATCTGCTCTTGAGAACATTTCCAAGAGTTGACGGGTGTTTTCATCGCGAATTATGAACCAGTCAGGTGATTGCCCCAGTGCACGTGCAACTTTGTACAATAGCGCTACAGATATGTTTCCTTCACCCGCTTCCAATTGCGCGAGATAGCGTTCAGACACTCCGGACTTTTCGGAAACGACCCGGCGGGATAAAGACAATTCTTTACGGCATTCTCTGACCTTTTTGCCGATTTGCGAGACAAAAGCAGAAACAGCTTCAGTCTCGAAGTCAATCACCTTATTTTCGTTTTCCTGCTTTGTCATCTTTTGCTTTCGTGCTCCAAACCCGAAGAACTACCGGTTGAACACCTTTGTAATTTTTTCTCTAAATATCTCAGGAACACCTGTTTTTTGGAAGCTGTCCGCTTCAACAAATACTTCTACAAATTCACCTTCGAAACAGACAATATCGTTTTGAAACCCAATTACCTTAAACCTAATTGAACTAGTGCCCAATCTTAAAGGTTCAACCCGGCATTCAAGAACATGGCGCGGTGTGATCGGAGACCTGAAGTCCAAACTCATATGAACAAAGGGGGTACCCACATTGTGATCCATATTAAGCCGGTACCAATCTGCACCAACCGTGTACCCCCACCAGGCATCAATCGCCTCTAGAGCAAATCCTGGAATATTTCCGGTATATGCAATGCGAGCCGGATCACAATCGGCCCATCTAACTTGGATTGGATGACAGAAATCCATCATCAAACCTGACGGCAAAGATCAGTAGGTTTCCACATGATATCTACCTTCATCACGCATGACATCTTTTAATGTACTCCATTGCTGCCCCATGCTTTCAGCAATGCTTGTAAATGCAGCCTCAACACCTTCTTCCATCGCACGCAGACCACATATATATATGTGTGTATTCGGATCGCCGATCATCTCGATGATCTCATCCTCCATTTCATACAGCTCATCTTGTACGTACCGCTTTTCCGCACCCTCGATCCTGCTGAAGACCAAATGCTTGTCGAGCAGTGTATCAGGCACCTTTTTCAAAGGCCCGAAATAGGGAAGCGTTTCCGGTGTTCTTGCACCGAAAACAAGTGTCATAGCTTGGCCACTATCAGGGAATGTTCTCTGCCGATGCATTGTGAATGCACGCATTGGGGCGGATCCAGTACCGGTGCAGATCATAAGCATCCTTGCTTCAGGATCACTTGGCATTAGGAATGTGGATCCGAATGGACCGGTTACTTGTATTTTCTCCCCCACCTCGAGATCACAAACATAGTTTGAGCAAACACCGTTTTCTTCTCTTTTTACGGTCAGAGAGAAATTGTTGTAGTTTGGCCGTTCCCCATCTCTGGGGCTTGACACCGAGTAAAGTCTCGGAAGATGAGGTTCACCCTTTTCATTTGTACCTGGAGGAATAATACCCACGCTCTGGCCTTCCAGAATTGGAAAAGGAAGATTGCCAGCATCCAGGATTATGTGCCGCACATCATGGCTCTGATCGGTAGTTAGAGCGTAATTACCCTGGACAGTGAGCTCTGCGGGCTTCGACAAATTATACATATTAATGCTGGGCTTGCTGGCAGACGCAGGCGCCTTTGCTTTACCACCGGCGCCGGAATGTGCCTCCTCAAGCAACCGGGCGATGTCATCATCCAGTGCTTCCATCGAATTGGAGCCCAACTCACCGCCACTGGAAATTTCTTCCTGCTCAGGCAGTTCCATCCATTCAAATTGTTCTTCGAGAGTGTATGGCGTTTCAACCACTCGCCATTCATCAATAGAGCCGGTCGGGCAAACCGGTATACAATCCATACAAAGATTGCACTTTTCAAAATCAACAACCACGTTGTCATCATTATGCGTGATCGCTTCAATGGGACATGTCATTTCGCAAGTGTAGCATCGGATGCAAATTTCGGGGTCAATCAGGTGTTGCTTCACTGGTGCTGTCATTTTGTTAGCCTCGCATATTACAATTAAGGCGGTGGCAGGGAGGATGCCACCGCCTGATCATTAGCATGAACTAGAAAGGGAGAATATTCATACTAATCAGTTTGACTAAGCCATGTGGAGTTTGACGTACTCAAAGTCTCCGGGCTTATTGTCAATTCCAACCTTTGGTGGTGCAATCCAACCAGCATATTCACCCGGCTCATAACAAGGTACCATCAATGACTGAATGAAATCGCCATCTGCACTATCAGGCAGCCAATCAACTTTCTTGGCGTCATATTCTTCCTGTGAAATGATCTTCCCGTCAGGATCGATCGGCTTATTTGCAAATACACCGATCGCGCGATTAAAGCCCTCATGCGGTAATTTCATTTCAAAATCGACACCAATCTTGGCAATCAGCTTGTTCCAGCGACCAAGACCGCCAGAAGCATCTCTCTTATAGTCATCCCGCAAACGCATATTGATTGCTGTAAGTGCAGGAACGTCCTTCACAAAGATGTTTCCTTCGTCGAATTGCACAACCGGATATGTGGCATCATTGAGCTTGTGATCGTCATCAAGACGATGTTCCATATACCTGCCCTTGATCCCGGCATTAAATGCATTGGCAGCATTTGTGGAAACTTCCTGACCAAACAAATCAAGTGAAAGAGAATAATGCATATTCAATTTCTTCTGGATTGTGGGGAGATCAATAACGCCAAGGTCTCTGATCTTGGCAATATCGTATGGGTCCTCAATGCCAGCCTCTTTCATTGCTTCACATGTACGTTGGATAACGCGGGACACACCAGTTTCACCCACAAACATATGGTGAGCTTCTTCTGTCAACATAAAGCGGCATGTTCTAGAAAGAGGATCAAAACCGGATTGCGCAAGGGATTCTAGCTGCATCTTACCATCGCGGTCGGTGAAGTAAGTGAACATGAAGAAAGACAACCAGTCCGGTGTTTCCTCATTGAACGCACCCAACATACGAGGCGCTTCGTCAGAACCAGAGGAACGGACAAGCAAATCATCGGCTTCTTCGCGGCCATTCTTACCGAAATACTTCTGAAGCAGATAAACCATCGCCCAAAGGTGACGACCTTCTTCCACATTAACTTGAAACAGGTTGCGCATGTCATACAAAGAGGGAGCGGTAAGACCCAGAAAACGCTGTTGCTCCACGGAGCCTGGCTCCGTATCACCTTGGATAACAATCAGACGCTGCAACATCGCACGATATTCGCCAGGAACTTCCTGCCACGCTGATTCACCAGCATGTTCACCACATGGGATTTTCCGATCTTCAACCTGCGGTGCAAGCAAAATGCCCCATCTGTATTCTGGCATTTTCACATAATCAAACTTCGCCCATCCTTTTGGATCAACGGAAACCGCAGTGCGCAGGTAAACCAGGGACTTCTGGAAATCTTGCGGAATAAGATCATTCCACCAGTTGATATATCCAGGATGCCACTTTTCGAGCGCCTTCTGCACGCGCTTGTCTGAAGAAAGGCCCACATTGTTTGGAATGAGCGTATCATATTCCACATTCACAAGATCTAACATTCATCCTCTCCTGTTAATAATCCGCTTGATCTTAAGTAATCTCTTAGACACGTTTCATGTCATATTCGCCGCGTTTTCCGGTACCGTAACGCTGGAGCGCTCCGTTTTCACCGACAGCATTCGGACGCTGGAAGATCCAGTTTTGCCATGCTGTGAGGCGACCAAAAATACGTGTTTCCATTGTCTCCGGTCCAGCAAAGCGTAAGTTCGCTTCCATACCGGTCATCGCATCGGGAGAGAAACTGGATCTCTCCTCAAGGAAAATCCGAATTTCATCTTCCCAGTCCACATCATCAAAACATTCTGTAACGAGGCCGAGCCGATCCGCATCAAATGCTTCCAGCAACTCACCAGATGCTTCCTTCACCTCTTCAACCATTTCCGGTTCTCCCAGGAACCGTGTTTCGAGGCGAGATAGATCGTTCGCCATTGGGAAAGGACCAAAATTCGCAGATGTCAATTTGATCGCAGCAACGGGACGGTTGTCCTCCTCAAAGTCGCCTTCCATCATGTAAGATCGATCTACAGCAAACAGCAGCTCAGCAAGAATTCCAGCGAAACACGAGCCGTTTTCAACAAGCGCTACCAGAGACCGGGACGTGACATCCACACGCTTCAGCACACGTTTCCAGTAGTGAAGGATTTCGTTTGAAAGCCAATCATTTTCCCGGTTGGCAAAAAGGAAGTTTTCATGCGCAACCACGTGTTCTGGATCGCCTGTGGTTTTGAAAATGATAACACCAAGCTCAAGTTCGTTTAGCCTCAAATGCAAAATTGCATCATCAAGCTCACGGGCACAACGCAATGCCCAACTCTCCGCGCCCTGCGCATGCAGTGCATCGACCGAGTCTGGGCCGCTGCCTTCAGGTCCTGCGATCGTTATCGTAGCTGTATCGAGCTTACGATCCACTTCCACTTCGACGCATGAATAGGTTAGTGAACCATCTTCGTGAATTTTCCGGTTGATTGGAGTTAGCTCAATGCCCTTAAGATCTTTACCACCCTTGGCAGTCTCGCCAATTTCCTTGGCCTTCTCCGTCACGAAATCATCAAACTTGGAATTAGCAATCACCTCATCCACCAAACGCCATTCCTTGGCACGTTTTCCCTTGATGCCTTCTTCGACGGAACAGAACACATCAGCTCGGTCACGACGAACTTTGCGCTTGTCAGTTACCCGAGTAAGGCCACCAGTTCCTGGCAAAACTGCAAGTAGCGGGACTTCCGGCAGAGCAACCGATGTGGTTGCATCGTCTGTCATAAAAATCTGGTTGCAGGCGAGCGCCAATTCATAACCACCGCCGGCACAAGCACCACGTACGGCAGCGATATAGTGCTGACCGGAATCCTCTCCAGCAGCTTCAAATGTATTTCTCGTCTCGTTTGTGAATTTGCAGAAATTCACCTTGTGAGCATGCGCTGCACCACCAAGCATCTTGATGTTAGCGCCTGCACAGAAGACCTTTTCTTTTCCCGACTGCATCACGACAGCACCAACTTCAGGGTGTTCAAACCTTAGTCGCTGAACAATGTCCGCAAGCTCGATATCAACACCCAAGTCGTAGGAGTTTAGCTTGAGCTCATACCCTTCAAACAGACCACCATTCTCGTCAACATCCATTATCAATCGGGCAACATTGCCTTCGATTTCCACACGCCAATGGCGATAAGAATTGGGATCCACTTGAAAATTGATAGTCATAATATCTCCACTTCAGAACTTTGGTCGGGTTGTTTGTTGATTATCAAAGTTCCGCTCCTCGATTAATGCAATTTAGTGCAGCTATCAAGGAATGAACACCCATAATCGGGAGTTTTTCGTACAATTTACGCAATATTTTATTGATTTATGCAATATAATTACAAATCAATGTGCCTTGTGCACAATTGTTCCACTTCAGACTTTGAAAAGCCCATATTGTCCTCATCATGAATGTAGGCTCTAGCGATGCAATCATCCGCCAACGCTTTCAATCGTTGGGCGGCATTCAATCGCTTCAACTTCAGCTTAAGTGAAGCGTTGGCAATGTGTATGATCCCTTGAAGCAAATGGCGCTCTTTGGAATTCGGGACTGCATTCATCCACACCGCCTCCAAAACTTCGTGGGCCTCCCAATAAAAACCCTCCTCCAACAAACGCAATCCATATTGGAATGGAATGTTTGAAGAAGCATCCTGGCTCAGAGTGGTATCCGGAGCAAAATCAATAACATGATCAAGAAACCCTTCCGGATGTCGGGCATTTTCTCCGGGTAGATGCGCATGAACCGGAAGTTCAATTTCAGAAACATCCCTGTTCATTACCGAGCCCTTCACGTGGGTTGCATCGATCGTGAAGTGGAAACTTTCTCAGCCTCGATACGATCAAGTGTTTTCAGAAATTCAACAATCGCATTGAGGGTTTCTTCAGGCTTGTCCAAATGCGGTGAATGCCCACATTCATCGTAAATCTCAATCTCGGCTGGTGAGTAAATGCGGTTTTCAATTTCCTCAATCTGCGCAGGGGTTCCGTATTCGTCATCGCGACCCTGAATGGCCAGCACAGGCAGTCGCCAATGGTCTATCGCATCAGCAACATTCCATTCATGAAAGTCAGGATTGAGCCAAGCCTCACTCCATCCATAAAAAGCGGTATCCACATTCGTATGATACTTTGAGAGCTTGTCTTTCAAGCTTCCGTTTTCATAAACTTCCTTGATTTTCGCAATCGCTTCAATCCCGCTTTCCTCAGCAAAGAAGTGAGGCGCCATCATGATAATCCCACGCAATTCGTATCGATTGGTGAAAGCAAAATGAATGGCTGCAATGGTTGCTCCATCGCTATGCCCCAAGAGAACACCCTTGCGAAAATCAATTGCATCCAGAACTTTCGGCAAAACGTCCATTGCCTCGACGGCCATATAGTCTATCGGACGCGGCAACACAGCATCAGAGGATTTGCCATATCCAGCCCTGCTGTAGACAAACACGCCATAGCCAGTTGCTTTGGCCAAGCGTTCAGGTAAATCTCGCCACAAAGCCACACATCCTAAACCCTCATGCAACATTACAATCGTTGGCGCTTCGGTGGGTGGCGGACCATAGCAGGCATATTCCAGCTTGATACCAGCCACATCCAAATAGTTCTCCGGATCATTGCTCCAGGCAATTTCTGTCATGAATTATGCCCTCAACTTAAAGCGCTGAATCTTGCCGGTGGCCGTTTTGGGTAGATCATCCACAATTTCAATCCAGCGGGGATACTTCCATTTCCCGATCTGCTCTTTGACATGTTCCTTCAGCACTTCCTCAATGCCTTCTGATTGAACGCCTTCTTTGAGGACGACAAACGCTTTTGGCTTTTCAAGGTCCTCTTCGTCACGTGCCGGGACAACAGCCGCCTCAAGCACATTCGAATGAGAAGCGATACTTTGCTCAACTTCGAAAGGTGAGACCCAGATACCGGAGACTTTGAACATGTCATCTGTCCTGCCACAATAAATCAGGCGACCATCCGCACGGCGTTCGTATTTGTCACCCGTATGGGTCCATTCGCCTTCGAAAGTCTTGCGACTTTTCTCACGCTGGTTCCAATAGTCGGCAGCAGCCGAATTACCATTGACCAGCAGTTCGCCGACCTCTCCATCACCAATGTCCCTGCCCTCATCATCCACAAGTCTGATTTCATAACCAGGAACCGCGGTGCCAGAAGTTCCATAAACCACATCGTTAGGCTTGTTGGACAAAAAGATGTGCAACATCTCGGTTGACCCTACACCGTCGAGTATTTCGCAGCCTGTCAGATTTTCCCAACCCTTACCCACATCTTCAGGCAAAGCCTCGCCAGCAGAAATACAACGCCGCAATTTGGTACTAAATTTCATACCGGAGCTTTCTGCGAATGCATTCATAGCAGCGTATAGCGTTGGAACACCACAGAACACCGTGGGTGCTTTTTCTTCCAGAATTTTGAACACTACGTCGGGCGTCGGCCGCCCTGAGAAGATAACCGTAGTAGCGCCAACTGACATGGGAAATGTAAGAGCGTTCCCTAATCCATAGGCAAAGAAAAACTTTGCAGCAGAATAAACCACGTCATCAGATTGGATTTCCAGAACCTGATTGCCATATGTCTCGGCGGTATATTTAAGACTACCATGAACATGGCGCACACCTTTGGGCTGTCCGGTTGAACCAGAAGAGTAAAGCCAAAACGCACTTTCATCAGGTGTGACCGCAATCGGTGGACGACTATCGCAACCTTCAATAGCCTCAGCGAAACTCTGATGCTCACCGGCATCACTACCGGTTACGAAAACATGTCTGATGTAAGGGTTATCCTTAAGAGCAGGCGCAACCACATTCAGCAGTTCTGGTGAAACGAAAATTGCACTTGCGCGGCTATCGCGCAGAATGGCGTCGTAAACATCAGTAGCCAGCAACGTGTTCATTGCGATCGGAACCACACCAGCCTTCATGCTACCCAGAAAAACAATTGGAAACTCTATCCGGTCCAGCAACAGCAGGGCGACGCGCTCCTCGCGACGGATTTCAAATTTTTCGTAGAACGCGGCCATCTGACCACTTTGGCTCGACAATTCACCATAAGAGATAGAGCGATTCTCACCGTCATATTCTACAAAAGCTGTCTTTTCAGAATGTTCACCTTCGGCGTGACGATCCACCAAATACCACGCTGCGTTATCCTTGACACTACCAGACATTTCTCCTCCTGGGGGCGATAATTTTCCTTAAAAATTGAAGATCAGATGCAACGATTGGCACCGTTCAAAATCGCCCCTAAAAAAGGATTGCGTTTTTCAAAATGTCAACCTTTGGCTTCGTTTTGAAACTTCACCGCCTCGTGAAGTATCCACTCCCGAAAGTTTGCAGCATGCGGGTGAATGCCAATTTTTCCTTTGCCAGCTCTAGGGCTAAGCAAATGAAATCCCTCATCAATTTCCACCCGATGTGAAAATGGCTCAACCAGCTTTCCTGAATTGATCAATTCGTTGGCCAGAGATTTTCTGGCAAGGGCAATTCCGGCCTTTTGCTCCGCAAGTTCATAGGCAAGCGGAGAATTATCCACATGATAACCTTTCCCGGAATCGATATGTTGCAGCTTCAAAGATTGAAGCCAACGCCCCCAACCTTCTTCGTAACCCATCACATGAATGAGCTTAAAATTCTGAAGATCATCGAGTTCTCTCAGACCATCTTTGCCCTTAAGCAAATCGGGGTGACAAACAGGAGAAAGCCATTCATGCGTGAGGCGATCTGATTCGTATCCGGGCCACCGGTCTGAACCATATTGAATATCAAGATCATAACTCTGTGGATTAGGGTCATCGTTCCATATGCTGGAGATGATACGGACCGGCATTTCCGGGTGCTCTTTTAGATATGCCGGCAGCCTCTGATTTAACCATAACACAGAGAATGCAATTGCACATCTGACGGTCAAGATCTCGGCTCGCCGCATACCGAAAACCTCAACCGTACTGTTCTCCAGACGTTGCAGCGCATCCCTGACTTTTGGAAGATAGGCAGCTCCCACTTTTGTAAGTTCGACGCTCCTTGCATGTCGAATGAACAATGGCTCTCTAAAATATTGTTCTAAAAGCTTTATTTGTTTGGAGATTGCCGCTTGAGTTAGCCCTACCTCATCTGCGGCTGAGGTGAAATTCATATGTCGCGCGGCTGCTTCAAAGGCGCGAATCCAACCTAGTGGAGGTAACTTTCTATTTCTCGCGGACATAACTCACTAATAATCCACTCATAACTCAAGTTAGTCTTAGCATAAACACAGGTTGTTTGCCAGATTTGATGAATCTGGGCATTTTGGCGCCCGTGGAGAGAAGCTAAATATGTTCACTGTATTTCCGACGGCAAGGCTCAGACCATCACCGTTTTACGAGTCCGCTGTAGCAGAAGGCATGACATCAGCGTCTGTCTACAACCGTATGATAATGCCAACTTCTTACGGAGATCCGGAAGCGGAATATTGGCGTATTATCAATGGGGTGTCTCAGTGGGATGTGGGCATTGAAAGACAGGTCCAGTTAAAGGGAAAAGATGCGGGGAAGCTCGCACAAATTCTTTCCCCCCGGGATTTGTCCAAATGCGCTGTAGGACAGGGAAAATACGTGCCACTTTGCAACCACAAAGGCACGCTGATTAACGACCCTATCCTACTGAAACTTGCTGATGACCTTTACTGGTTTTCGATCGCTGACAGCGATGTTTGGTTCTGGGCTAGAGCCATAGGCGCTGAAAGAGGTCTGGATGTGGAAGTCAGTGAACCTGATGTATCGCCGATGGCGGTTCAGGGACCCAAGGCCGAAGACGTGGTGGCTGCTGTTTTCGGTGATTGGATACGGGAACTGAAATATTTTTGGTTCCGTGAAGCCGAGATAGAAGGGATTCCTGTTGCGGTTCAACGTTCTGGTTGGTCGAAACAGGGAGGATTTGAAATCTACCTTCGCGATGGTTCTAGGGGGGGCGATCTCTGGAGTATCGTGAAAGAAGCGGGCCAACCTTGGGGGATTGGCCCGGGGGCGCCAGCAACAGCTGAGCGAACCGAAAGCGGTCTCGTCTCCGTGGGAGGCGACACGGATGACGAGACCAATCCTTTCGAAGTCCGGCTTGGTAAATACGTAGACCTTCATGTGGATGATGATGTGGTTGGCATAAAAGCTTTGAGAAAAATCCATGAGGAAGGGCCAAAGCGGCATCAACTCGGATTGAAACTGGAAGGCTCATCCCCTGCACCCTTGGGTTTCGCTTGGGAAGGAATTTTCAAGGATGGTGAAAAAGTTGGCGACATGACCAACTGCGCCTGGTCGCCGCGGATGGAACAAAACATCGGTTACGCCCTGATATCCACACAGATGGCTTCTGGTGATATGGTCGAAGTTAGAAGACCTGGGGGACCAGTATCAGCAGAATTGTGTGAATTACCGTTCCTGTAAGATTCAAGAACTATAGTTCCGAAATAGGCACAACCTCTCCAAATTAAACAAAAATATGGCTTGGCCAAACGTTACGGAAACTTGCCAACACAACGATTCTGGTATCTAATCCTTAATGGAGGAGATAACAGTTGGCGAATGAAGCTAAAAAAGCCTCTGTTAATGCAGAGGATAAGATGCGCGCAAACCTATATGCGCTGCTTGGAAACTTGTTGTTCCAAAGGCCTTCTGCACAAACTCTTCATTCACTTACAGTGCTGACAGGCGACAACACCGAAATGGGTAAAGCCTTCAACACGTTGGCAAAATTGGCAAAGTCAACTGATCTCCAGGAAGTCCAGGAAGAATACGACGGTTTGTTCATAGGCATGGGTAGAGGGGAGCTCCTTCCCTATGGTTCTTATTATTTGACCGGATTCCTGAACGAAAAACCACTTGCCAAACTACGAAATTCCATGAGCGATTTGTCAATCGAAAGACAAGAAGACGTCACAGAACCGGAAGACCATATCGGTTCCTTATTTGAAATGATGTCCGGGCTCATCCTTGGGAACTATGGATCTCCCGCTTCAATCGAAAAACAGAAAGAGTTCTATTCCACCCACATTGAAAGTTGGGCCGGTCACTTTTTCTCAGATTTGGAAGCGGCGAAGTTAAGTAAACTGTACCAGCCAGTCGGAACGATAGGCCGGTTGTTTGTGGAAATTGAATCCAACGCTTTTTCGATGGAATAAGCATTGGATTCGAGCGTATGAGAACTGCCCTTATACGCACCAAAGATAGAACACCAGAAGGTGGCTATTTACGGCTAGATCGGCAGAAACTGGAGGAACCATGTCTGAAAATCATGAAAAAAAGATCGTTGCTGATCGACGTGACTTTCTCAAAATGGCGAGTCTTGGAACTGTAGCAAGCGGCGCGGCAATCGTGACCGGCAATGCTCAGGCAGACGAGTTAGAGGAAGCCACTGGTTCTGGCTATCGGGAAACCCCGCACGTCAAAACCTATTATGGACTGGCCAAGTTTTAAATGGCGCTGTCGGCGGCAACGTCGACATTTTGTTCGCTGAGGCCATCACGGTCATAGCGAAAAAATTTTTGAACCCTTTTCGATATTGAAAAGACAATTGGAGGAAATGAAATATGCTCAGGAAGAAGGTAGGTGGGGTTGCGAACGGCCCCCGTCTGTCATCAACCCTCGCTAGTATTTCGGGTACTGCAGTAAATCGGCGTGATTTTCTTAAGCGCTCCGGTCTCGCAGTAGGCGGCCTTGCGGCTGCTGGTGCAGTCACCGCTGGTGCTACTAAGAAAGCACACGCTGCCGGTGATGCGACAGGCAAAGTTGAAACAATTAAATCAGTATGTACGCACTGTTCCGTGGGATGTACTGTTTTGGCGGAAGTGTCAGATGGTGTTTGGATCGGTCAGGAGCCGGCTTTTGATTCACCATTTAACCTAGGTGCACATTGCGCCAAAGGTGCAGCAGTCCGCGAACATGCTCATGGTGAACGCCGCCTGAAATATCCAATGAAATTACAGGATGGAAAATGGGTTCGCCTGTCATGGGATGATGCTATCAACGAAGTTGGCGATAAAATGCTGCAGATCAGAGATGAGTCAGGACCTGACTCCGTCTACTGGCTCGGTTCAGCAAAGCACAACAACGAGCAAGCATATCTCGTACGCAAATTTGCTGCTTACTTCGGCACAAACAATGTGGACCACCAGGCTCGTATCTGTCACTCAACAACAGTGGCCGGTGTTGCTAACACCTGGGGTTATGGTGCTATGACCAACTCCTATAATGATATCCACAATTCACGTGCGATATTCATTATCGGTGGCAACCCAGCTGAAGCGCATCCTGTATCACTACTCCACGTCTTGCGTGCTAAAGAGCAAAACAATGCTCCTTTGATTGTATGTGATCCTCGCTTCACTCGCACAGCAGCACATGCTGATGAATATGTCCGCTTCCGTCCTGGTACGGACGTTGCCCTGATCTGGGGTATCATGTGGCATATCTTCGAAAACGATTGGGAAGACAAGGAATTCATCCGCCAGCGTGTCTGGGGAATGGATCAGATCGAAGCTGAAGTTGCCAAGTGGACACCAGAAGAAGTTGAGAATGTAACCGGAGTTCCTGGTTCACAACTTCGTCGTGTTGCTCGCACCATGGCTCAGAACCGTCCTGGTACTGTAATCTGGTGTATGGGTGGTACGCAGCATACCAATGGTAACAACAACACCCGTGCTTATTGTGCACTACAGCTGGCTCTTGGAAACATGGGCAAGGCTGGCGGCGGAACAAACATCTTCCGCGGCCATGACAACGTGCAGGGCGCAACCGATCTGGGTGTGTTGTCACATACACTTCCTGGCTACTATGGATTGAAAACCGGTTCATGGAAGCATTGGGCAAGAGTTTGGCAGTCAGACTATGACTACCTGCTTGGTAGATTTGCCTCAAAAGAACTGATGGAACGCAAGGGTATTCCGGTTTCTCGCTGGATCGACGGTGTTCTTGAAGACGAAGGCAATATGGACCAGCCAGCCAAAGTGCGTGGGATGGTGTTCTGGGGTCATGCTCCAAACTCACAAACACGTATGAAGGAAATGAAAGATGCTATGGAAAAACTCGATCTGATGGTCGTGATTGATCCATACCCAACCGTTTCAGCTGTGCTGTCTGACAGAACTGATGGTGTGTACTTGCTTCCAGCGTGTACCCAGTTCGAGACCTATGGTTCCGTAACTGCATCCAACAGATCCATCCAGTGGCGCGACAAAGTTGTTGATCCGCTGTTTGAATCTCTGCCAGACCACACCATTGCCTACAAGTTGGCTAACAAAATGGGCTTCGCAGACGAACTCTTCAAAAACATCAAGGTTGAGAATGATGAACCTCTGATTGAAGACATCACCCGCGAGTTCAATGCTGGCATGTGGACAATTGGTTACACTGGACAGTCTCCGGAACGTCTGCGTGAGCACATGAAGTATCAGCACACATTCGACCGGACCACACTGCAAGCAGTAGGTGGCCCGCTGGATGGTGAATATTACGGTATGCCATGGCCATGCTGGGGTACTGCCGAGATGAAACATCCAGGCACACCGATCCTTTACGATCCATCCAAGCCTGTTGCAGAAGGTGGACTCACATTCCGTGCACGCTTCGGTGTTGAGAAGGATGGTGACAACCTTCTTGCTGAAGGCTCATGGTCTGAGGATTCTGAAATTCAGGACGGTTATCCGGAATTCACCATGGCGATGCTCACATCACTTGGTTGGGATGGCGATCTGACAGACGAAGAGCGTAAGGCAATTGATGCTGTGGCCGGTGAGAAAACCAACTGGAAGACTGATCTTTCAGGCGGTATCCAGCGGGTTGCAATCAAGCATGGATGTGCTCCATTCGGTAACGCGAAAGCACGGACTGTGGTCTGGAACTTCCCGGATCCAATCCCGCTACACCGCGAGCCGTTGTACACACCAAGACGCGACCTTCTGGACAAATATGCCACCTACGAAGATCGCAAGGACTATCGTCTACCAACCGCTTACGCATCAATTCAGCAAAAAGACTTCTCGAAGGATTATCCAATGATCCTGACCTCTGGTCGACTTGTTGAATATGAAGGTGGCGGTGACGAAACACGGTCAAACCCATGGCTGGCTGAATTGCAGCAAGACATGTTTGTCGAAATCAACACAGCTGATGCCAATACACTTGGTATCCGCGACGGCGAACAATGCTGGGTTGAAGGTGCTGAAGGCGCAAGGGTCAAGGTTATGGCTCTCGTGACCGAACGCGTCGGCAAAGGTGTTGCCTTCATGCCATTCCACTTCGGTGGTCATCTTGAAGGTAAAGACTTGCGCAGCAAGTATCCGCCGGGTGCTGATCCATATGTATTGGGTGAATCAACAAACACCGCTCAGACATATGGGTATGACTCAGTTACCCAAATGCAAGAAACCAAAGCGACCCTGTGTCGTATAGAACGTGCTTAGGAGGAGGTATCACTATGGCTAGAATGAAGTTTCTATGTGACGCCGAACGCTGCATTGAATGTAATGCGTGTGTTACAGCCTGTAAAAACGAGCATGAAGTACCTTGGGGTGTGAACCGCCGTCGTGTTGTAACCATCAATGATGGTAAAGCCGGTGAACGTTCGATCTCGGTCGCATGCATGCACTGTTCCGATGCTCCGTGTAAAGCGGTATGTCCGGTGGATTGCTTCTACGACACTGATGACGGTGTAGTGCTGCACTCCAAGGATCTTTGCATCGGTTGTGGGTATTGCTTCTACGCTTGCCCGTTTGGTGCACCGCAGTTCCCGCAAGCATCCAATTTCGGATCTCGCGGCAAGATGGACAAGTGTACTTTCTGTGCTGGTGGCCCGGAAGAAGACACATCACAGGTCGAATTCCAGAAATACGGCCGTAACCGTCTGGCAGAAGGAAAGCTGCCGTTGTGTGCAGAAATGTGCTCAACAAAAGCGCTTCTTGCAGGTGATGGTGATGTGGTTTCCGCAGTGTACCGCGAACGCGTTGTATCACGCGGTTTCGGAGCCGGTGCCTGGGGCTGGGGAACAGCCTACGGTCAGAAAACGGGTGGTTAATCTAATCACTGCTTAGAAATATATGGGCGGCAGTCTCCCGATTGCCGCCTTTTTCATCAGAATAAATATTCTTCGTTGGAAACGTTTGTGCACAGCAGTTTGCATGACGTGGCCAACAACACCTCAACAAACCGGAAATTTTATCCGGTGGGCTAGATGTGAGCTGGGAGAGTTGCAATGCAAATGATAAAAATATTAATGGCTATAACCTTCGTGGTCTTCCTTGGAATTGGAGGTTCGCAGATCATTGCTGTTGATAATGCATATGCGCAAACATCCGACACGGAAAGTGTGACATCAGGAGATGTACCAGGCGGGACAACCAGCGGCTCATCCTCAGATTCAGAACTTTGGCGACAAATCCGGGAAGGTAATACCGGAAATGTTGTTGGCCAGGATAAAAGCGGTGGGATTATGATCCAGTCCCAGGGACAGGAATGGCGCGAAATACGCAATGGCCTCCTGCCACGTTACTCAGCAATTTCCCTTATGGGGATACTGTTTCTCCTTTCGATCTTCTTCGCAGTTCGCGGTAGAATTAAGATTGAACACGGGAGATCAAACAAAACCCTTACACGTTTCTCCTTGCTCGAAAGAGCATCCCACTGGTTGCTCGCATCCAGTTTTATAATTCTAGCGATTACTGGTCTCAATCTCATATTTGGCAAAGACCTGCTTATTCCGATCATGGGCCCGGAAGCATTTGCCACATTCACTGTCTTCGGCAAGTACGTCCACAACTATGTGGGCTTCGCATTTATGGTTGCTGTTTTCATGGTTGCAGTACTTTGGATAGTTCACAACATTCCTAATCGCCATGACTTGATGTGGATACTTCGCGCTGGCGGAATGCTGGGTGGCGGCCACCCACCTGCCAGAAAATTCAACGCTGGACAAAAAATCATATTCTGGATTGTGATCCTTTGCGGGGTGTCAATTTCAATGTCTGGCTGGGCACTGTTGAACCCATTTACCACCACAATGTTTGCAGACACTTTTGCCATTTCAAATAATCTCTTTGGCACCGAGTTTCCAACCACCCTCGCCCCGATACAAGAGCAACAGTATCAAAGCCTTTGGCATGCAATCATGGCAGTCTTCATGATTGTAGTGATAATTGCTCATATTTATATCGGCTCAGTCGGCATGGAGGGAGCCATTGATGCCATGACAACCGGTGAAGTGGATGAAAACTGGGCCATGGAACACCACTCTTTATGGGTTGAGGAGATGGACAATGCTACCGCCACTGAACAGGGTGCAAAGGCGCAACCAGCAGAGTAAGCCTGTGAGTATTCACACCTTCATAGGCTCGGCTGTTATCGCCGGTTTGTTGAGCGTATCAACGCCTGTGGCTGCCGACGAACTGCCAGAAAAACTCAAAGGTCATGGCGGTCCGATCAAGGCGATTAGCATTTCTCCGGATGGAGAGCATATCCTTACAGCCTCATTTGACTACTCAATCATTTACTGGAATATCGGCGAGGATGGTTCAACACTTATTCATCGGCTGCAGGGCCATGATGCGGCCGTCAATGATGTGGTGTTTGTGCCAGGCAGCTCAACCGCTGTTTCTGTCAGCGATGATGGTTCGCTCGGAATTTGGGACCTGGATAAGGGAATTCTCATCGATCGAATTAACTCAAGCGACCACAAGGTTTTGGACGTGGCCTTGTCACCAGATTCTCGTTACGCAGCAACCGCACGATGGGACCAAACTGTCAGAATTTATGACCTGGATACTAAAGCAGAGATTGCTGTTTTGGAAGGCCATCGGGGGAATGCTAATAGCGTGGTGTTCTCAGAAGATGGGAAGCATCTTTATTCTGCTGCCTATGACGGACAAATCATCGAATGGAAAACAGATGGGTGGGAATTTTCACGGCCGATTTACAGACACGGCTGGGGTATCAATTCAATCGCCAGGATAGATAAAGATCGCATCTTGTTTGGTGCATTGGATGGAACAGTTGCCGTCGTCAGCATCAAAGATGCGGATAAAGTGAAAGACATCGCCAAAAGAGAACGGCCCATCCAAAGTGTAAAAGTTTCACCAGATGGAGCACTTGCCGCATATGGTGATGGTTCTGGCCGCATAGAGGTATTCACCGCAAGCACTGGGAAAATAATTGAAGCAGGCGAAGTAACCTTCGGGCCCGTTTGGGATTTCGATTTTGTATCCGGCACAAATCAGATTTATCATGTGGGTCTGGATGACTTTGCCGCAAGATGGCAAATTTCACCGAGGAAAATTCAGCAGAACAGAGCTGAGTTTCCCAGACGGTTCCAAATCAGAGATTCAAAAGACCCCGGGGAGTTAGAATTTCAACGCAAGTGCAGTGTCTGCCATACCCTTACAGAGGATGGCGCAAACCGTGCAGGGCCTACTCTTTATAAGGTTTTTGGTCGAAAGGCGGGTACCTTGCCCGGATATAACTATTCACAAGCTCTATTAAACTCGGATATCATATGGGATGAAGATACTATAAGCCGTCTGTTTGATGACGGTCCGGATGTGGTGGTGCCTGGTACTAAGATGCCGATACAAAGGCTTAAGAGAATAGAACGAAGAGATGAACTGGTACAATTTCTAAAGAATGCCACCGCACCAAAAGAAGAATAACTAACTTGGAGAATACTATGAAATCGGTTTGGACAGGCATAGGAGCCATGATCGTCATCAGCGTCATTGCCTGGGCTGTGACAGGTACTCAGAATGAGTCTGCAAGCGAGCGTTTTGTCTCGGAAAACAACTCGGTAAGACTGGACAACTAATTCTTGAAACTCGTATTACCGCTTCTGCTGGCTATTATTTTAAGCCATCCGGCATTTGCGCGATCAACAACAATAAGCAATGACAAAACCTGTAGCACAGAACTCTCCTGCGCTAGCAATTCAGTTGTGAGTTTACTGCCACAATGGCCTCCCAATTTCACGAGGAACGAAGAACCAGAAGGTTCAGGTGTTGTTGTCGGTGACGGTACTCTGGTGGTTACGGCTGATCATGTTCTGGGTCCTGCAAAAAAAGCAAGTATCAGAACAATAAACGGGATCATATTGGACGCTGAGATCGTGATGCGAGATCAATTCACAGATATAGCTTTCCTGAAGGTCTCAGAACCACTTACGCCGATCAAATTTCCCGACAATCGCGAGCCGTTTTCCACTGAACATCTCGGCGAAAAAGCGTGCGCTATCGGCAACAGTTTCGGGCTTGATATCTCTGTTACTTGTGGTGTGATTTCCGCTACTTCCGTATCAGGTGTAGGGTTCAACCAAATAGAGGATTTTGTTCAAACGGACGCAGCTGTAAATCCGGGCATGTCAGGCGGTGCACTTGTGAATGAAAAAGGTGAGTTGTTTGGACTTCTCTCAGCGATTTTCACCCGTCAGTCAGATGCAAACATTGGTGTGAACTTTGCTGTATCCTCACACCTGTTACAAGTGGTTCTTGATGATTTCAAAAAAGACGGGAAAGTTAGACATCCCCGACCTGGTGTATTGCTGCGCCCCTCAGATCCAGCGAAAACAAACAATATTCTCGGTTCGGAAGTGGTCCGTATAGAAGAAGACAGCTCAGAGTGGAAAGCCGGTATCAGAACAGGTGACATACTCCTTTCAGCCAACAATCGAAGGTTGAAGCGAGCCGGAGCTTACCAAGCTGCATTCACCCTAGCTCGCTCGAATAAAAAACTCGAATTGCAAGTCTGGCGAGAAAATCAGATAATTGAAGTAACAGTCCAGTTGGACGACAAGACATTGAATTAGCGGAGAAATAAATGAGCGAAAACTTCAACATGTCCATGCGTAAATTCCTCAAACAGGTTGGCGTCACCTCTCAACAGGAGATTGAACGCATTTCGCGTGAGGCAGACCTTTCTGGGAAATCTAGTCTAGCTGTAAAGGTTGTTCTTACAGCAGAAGGAACCGATCTCAATCACGTGGTCGAAGGCGAAATTGACCTTTCCTGACCCATGAAACATGCCCCCTCTTTTCCTCCATTGTTGAATGGACACAAAGCCACGAATGGCAAGGACCCGGCGCGCCAGGCGAAAGCCATGGCAAAGAAGGGCAAACTTGGAGCGGGTGACCTTGTTTGGTCGGAAGATCAGAAAAACCTGAAATTCGCCCTTGTTCTGGAACCCGAGGTGGATAAACAGCGTTGTGCTGAAATGCTGTTTGCTGCCATGACCGCGTTTGGCGATGCTGCTGGTGCAATCTGCCCACCGGAAATTGCCATTCACTACCAGTGGCCAAATGTAATACTCATGAATGAGGCACGCCTCGGAAACTGTGATCTGCAACTATCCGACAACGATACCGACGGTGTACCGGACTGGATGATTATATCCCTTTCGGTAGCCATCGCTCCCAAAACTCTAAAGGATGATCCTGGTTTCATGGCTGATGAAACAACCATGTGGGATGAGGGTTGCGGTGACATCACCAGAACGGAACTACTGGAAGCTGTTTCCAGACATCTAGTTAACTGGATACACAACTGGCAGGAAGACGGATTTAAACCGATCCATGACCAGTGGACCGGCCGGTTAATTGAAAAGCAGAAAATTGTGCCAGGCCTGAGCGATGATGCCGAATTCGTTTCACTGGATGAAAACGGAAATGCTCTTGTAAACCGGGACGGACAAATGGAACTCCTTCGGGTACTTGATGCGCTGGCTACGTTAAACGGGAGCGATGCTTGAAGTTTCTAAAAACGATCCGGTTTGACCCAACTGATGAGCATGTTTTCACTAATGCTGCCCAGCCAGGAGAATGGGCGATACCCGGCGGATTTCGATTTGCCGGAATAACGGAAGATCAAATGACATCAAAAGACAGAATTGCATTCAGAACTTCATTCCTTTCGGTGGAGAATTTTGGATCTTCTACTTTTACAAGTGTTTCAAATCTTTCGGAAACCGAACGAACTGAATTGGTTGAAATTTTAGCCAATCAATTTGTTACGCAGTTGGCTGCACCTTCTAAGGAAGAAGCGAAACAGGCTGCGGAAATGGAGGTCACTGATGTTTGCGAACTGTGTTCTGAGATTCCAATCAACTCAATATTTTCAGTGCTCCGTCATTTAGATGATGAAGGTGAAATCATCGAAAGCTTCAGTCTGGTTGATCCACCTGGTGACAAATTGCATACGCGCATTTGGGAGATCGTTGAATGAGTAGAGACTTTTGGAAATCAGCGGGTCTCCATCTAGTTGAAAAAAACAGCGCTGGTTGGCTCAACGTAACACCCGACTACGTTCGTGCCTATCTTACCCGTCCTGAAATCCATCCAGTGGAAGAGTCCTGTGAAAATGAACATCAATTGTTCGAAAAGCTGATGGAAGATCCCTTTGCGGAAATTGGTGATCATGAATTGGATAAAATCGTAGATAAAGACACCGCAGACAATTATCGCATTGTCCTGAACTTTCGAAACCACCTTCTAAAACACAAAACCATCGAAGCTTCTTACGCGGCTTTGTTTTCAGAAGAAATTTCAATACCCCCGATGTTCATTGATCAGATGGTACATTTGATCCTGAGAAATCTGCTCGCAGATGCCGACGATCCAATGCAGCTTCGGGTGGGTGAACTGTTCTTTAGAGAGCAGGCCGTTACAACCGGTGATGAGCAGGTAATGCTTGCGGATCAGGAAATTGTTGAAATGAGAAGCAGTTCCGGATTTGGAGGATTGGGACAATTACTCGCCGAAGCAGGAACCCCAATGCGAGAGATCTCACTTGATGTGATGAGTGAAGACAATCAATCCCTGTATTGGGATCGCTCGGATCAATTCGATATGGCGATTGATTTTCGCTTCACCCAACCAGCCCAAGATGCTCTCGGTCGGGTGATCGAAGCCTGGATATCCCATTTCTGTGGTATCAAGACACGCATTCAGGCAATGAAATCAATCCGTGATGAAAAGTGGTCCTGGCATATTGGTTGTGATCTAGAGTCAACGAGAATACTGAATGCTTTGTACAACGGCGAAAACGTTTCAGAGGAAGAACTTTTCAACATACTAGCCCTTTATCGCCTGGAATTTATGGATCAGACACAAGTGCTGGACACTATGCAGGGAAAACCTGTATATTTGGGCCTAGCAATGAATTCTCAACAGAGGTTTGTGATGAAACCTCAGAATTTGCTGAACAATTTGCCGATAAAAATGGAATAGATACTAGGAGAACAACATGAGCAGTGCCGTATCATCATCAAGCTTTCTTGATACAATAGCGGCGAGAATATTGGCTGCAGTAATTGCCGTTCTCCTCGGATTTGCAATCTACACAAACTATGGTGACTCTATAAAACAGGAACTAGCTGGAGAGCGGGATACACTCTCAATTTCAACCTATTCCAGCCAACGTACAGAACCTGAAGTCCAGTCCAATCCAGGGCTTGAAGCTTGCCTTGCGGAACGCATCGGACATGTGAACAAAATGAGGGAAGATGGTATCCTGTCTGAAGCTAAGTACGGTGCCTTCAAGGCACGCGCAGAAGAGCTTTGCGTCCAGCAAAACCCTGGCTAGGATTCAAATTTCCCAGCTTCTGAATTTCGTATGATTGACCCGATCAATCGTCATCTATCAGAAAATCATCAACGGTAAGCTCGCCACGTTCCGCTGCAATATAATCTTCTGTAGTACGCGGCTTCGGACGATCACCAACTTTGAATGGATCGTTGGTAGAATTTGCCTGCGTCTGTATACGACAATTATCACACATCTTAATAAGATCAGCGCTTTCAGAGTCTGAAAACATTGAGTGTTTACCAGCTAATTGTTCGGATATACGCTCAATTGTAGATCGGGTGGCAAAAGGCACTCCACATGAAATACAGTGGAATGGCTCTTCTTCGTATAGCGTCTCCGGTTGCTGCGCAGAAGGTGTGAAATCAAGTTGTGGAACCAATGCCAAAGCTTGCTCCGGACACGTATTCACGCATAGGCCGCATTGTACACAGGCACTTTGTGTAAAACGTAATCGAGGTTCGCCCGGGGTATCTATCAACGCGTTAGCTGGGCACGCTGACGTACACGCCATACACAACGTACACGCGTGTGTATCTATATCGACTCTTCCATACGGAGCCCCTTGCGGTAACGCAATCACATCCGGTTTGCTTGGTGAAACACCGTGCAGTTTTGAGAATGCAACTCGTGCAATTTCTCTTTTTTGACCTATGGGACTGAAGTCAGTGGTCGCTAATGACGACGTATCAGGCAACTCCCAGAGCTTAGCGGCAACGATGTCGGGATCTCCCTCACATAAGAGTAAGACTCTCCCTCCCTCACCTATTTCCAACCCCTCAAGGATTTCATTTGTAATAGCAAGTTCGTTCTCCAGCGCAGCCATCTCATCAGCATGCTCCGGATTTCCCAATATGATTACTTGCGATGCCCCTGCAGCAATTATGCCACTCATTTCCACATGGCCAAACACAGTTGCGGCGTGTGATGCCATAGGAATTACGTTTGCTGGAAGACCATCACCAAACCTGGCCAAAGCAGAAATCATCTCAAAACCGAAAACCTCATCATGGAGAAGAATTACCGGGTCTTCTCCCCCGGCTTCAGTATAACTTCCCACCAGTTTTTGCGCTCGTTCAATAATGTCGTTTCGCGATGGATATTGATAAGAGACCGCTCCAGTCGGACAAACTGAATGGCACGAACCACAACCTCCACAGATGCCACTGTCAAACTCAACAATATCACCCGCATCGGTAATTGCTCCTGCAGGACAAACATCCAGACATTTATTGCATCCGGTCTTTTGTGACCTGGAATGAGCACAAATCTCTGCATTGTAATCCACATATATCGGTTTTTCGAATTCGCCGACCATATCAGAGAGTTTGATTACCGCTCTCAATACCGCTGCCGGATCACCAGGGTCCACGCGCACATATCCATCACGGTGTTGATGTCCTGAGAAAAGCGGACTTTCACCTGACATATCCAGGATCAGACTACACTGTGTGGTTGCACCATTTCGGGCAACGGAAAATTCCAATCCCTCTCTACTCGCTGGTCGTAATGGCGCGTAACTGTCCACGGTGAGATCAAAAGACCCAAAAGAACCAACCGCCTGCGTGATATCACCACGATAAATCGGAACATCCGCTATCGGAGGAAGCATAAATTCTTCAGCATCGCTCAAGAGTAGCGTAACTGAAAGCTTATCTGACAGTAGTTTCGCTGCTTCCAACGCGCTTTGACCGGCCCCATAAACAAGGCACATGCCGTCAGAAACGATCGACTTCAAACGGGCCGGTTGTGAAGCGAATTGGGCATCTTCCAACAACGCAAGAATTTTTGGCGTCGTCTTGTCAGCATCCTTTGACCAGCCGGCGTATTCCCGAATATTCACAAATGATACGAGATCCTGTTTGCCATGCTCTTCAACAACTTCTTGAAACAAGGGCGCTTCCTGGGTACAGGCAACGATGATTTCCTCCCCCTGACTTAAAGCTGTTTCAAAGGTCGAGATCTGCGCCCGGCAAAGGCTGATATTGATTTTGTCTGTTACATCCGCCAACTTCTTCTCATTGAGAGGCATCGTTTTTTCACAATTGCAAATCAGACACTTTTTTGACGAAGACACAGCCACTTACTCCTATTTTCTGGACACAATATACGCAATATTTCACGCTGCCAAATAGTCTTTATGATACTTGCAAGGTCCATTTTCGCTGCTAAACTCCCCAAATGAGGAGAACACATGCGATTGGTTGATAATCACGAAATAACCCTGATGTTGGGGATCGTTGTCGAGAAACGGGCATCCACCCACCCATGGGCCAAATGGACGTGGAAGCCAACCGCTGTCTTCATGGATGCAGAGGAAGACGTGCATTGGAAAGAACTGGTCCGCGAAGAAAACTTCATCCAATACCATGCCGCAACACTACCCTTAAACCTGCATAGGAAGGAAACTGAAGCCTTGCGGCTAAACCTGATGCTCGATCAGCCAGAACTATACGTGATTTTGCAGGAAAATGATGATCACACGAGTGAATTCGATTTTGAACCGAAACTGGTAACAGCTTCTTCCTACGATGCTCAGGATTATCTGGATACCGGCGATGATATCATTGAGAAAGTCGCCATGCCTGAAACTGTTGCAGCAATTGTTCAGGCCTTTGTGGAACAGCACCACGTGGAAGAAGAATTTAAAAAACGCAAGCGGGACCGTTTGAATGTTGAGGAACAAAAATTCGGAAAATCTCCAATTTTTGTCCCGCATACAAAACACTAGGAAAAGCGATGACTGAAAAGGAAAAACAGGGTCGCTTGTCCAGATGGTCCGAACGAAAGCTGAAGGCCGCAGACCTTGATACCACAGAAACTTCGGAAATCGATGAAAATGAACAACGTTTGATCGATGAGGAGCGTGAGCTGGAATTAGCAGCTAACCGAGAGCTGGCTGAATCAATTGATCTCGACACTATTGATGAAAACAGTGACCTTTCCCTGTTTATGAAAGAAGGCGTGCCGGATGCTCTGAAAAGAAAGGCTCTGGCGACACTTTGGCGTTCGAACCCGATTTTTGCAAACATTGATGGCCTCAATGATTATGACGAGGATTTCGCAAATCCTGACCTGATCATGAAAACATTCACCTCCGCTTATCAGGCTGGAAGGGGATATCTAAAGGAAGTAATTGAGGAAAGTACTGACCAAGAAGAAGTTGTCGAAGCTAACCAGCCAGTTGAAGAAGTAGCGGAAATCGAAGTGGAAACTGAGGAAGAAGAAACGTTTAACGTCAGCTCAGAATATACAGAGATGGAAGAAGAGTTTGATGATGATCCGGCAGAAGACAACGCTACGCCCAAGGTATCGCTAAGAAGCCGTTTGCAGATGGACAGCTAGTATCAAATCATTCTGAAACCGAGTTTCCGCTGTATTTTTAATCACTTACCGTCCCGGATTTTCAAACCAAATCACCTATGGTAATAATTTATTTCCGGTAAGGGAAAGCTTGGTTAGGTAGAGAAAATTGATTGTCAATGGATGAAGCAGACCACGAGCGAGTTCGTGAAGCTCTCAATCGTGTTCTCGGTTCGGAAAATTTAAAGTCAGCACCAGCACTTCGAAGTATTTTGAAATATGTTGTAGACGAAGAGCTGGCCGGACGGGGGAGCAGCATAAAAGCGTTCACAATAGGGATGGACGCTTTAGGCAAATCTGATTCCTTTGATCCGCAAACCGACCCAAGCGTGCGCGTGAATTTTGGCAGGCTTCGAACAGCCCTTTATCTTTATTACGAAACCTTAGGCAATGAAGATCCCATTAGAATTGAAATACCCAAAGGAAGTTATCGTCCCAGATTTTCCGTCAATGATTTTGGTTCACAGAACAATGAAATCGAATTGCCGGTTAGCCAGGCTCAATCGCGAACTCAAAAACGCCCACCCCTTTTCTTGCTGATAGCAGTCGCTACAATTTTGCTTCTCGGCTCACTCTATTTCCTGAGTTCTGATAATTTCAGAAGTGGTCGGGACGTTGCAAAAAATAGCATTGGCTTACTTGTAAGCACGGTGCCTGAAATACCGGAAGGTGACAAAATTCTATCAGAATCATTCGCTCGAGACCTGAGAGTAGCCATCTCTCGCAATCCCGCTTTTTCAGTTGTTTTGGATAGCAATACAAGCGAAGCTCGTGATGATATCGATTACCGCGTGACTGCTGTTGCAAAGAACCTGAATGACAATAATCGTTTCACGATAGAGCTGATAAATAATCACACCAGCCAATTGGTGTGGGCCCGCAACTATGACGTTGCCGATGTCTCTTCAGTTACTGATAAAGTAACTCGTGAACTATTCACCCATATCTTTGGAGATTCAAAGGAAGCCTTGGAGGGGCGTGACCCAAAAACCCTTACAGCGCAACAACTGACGCTCATGGCCACTTGGGTTTCTGGCCCGGCAACAAATGCGCTTAATTGGGAGACTGAACGGGCAGAACTGGCTCGACTGGCAATCAGCAAGGACCCAAATTACGGTCCGGCTTATTCGGTCCTTGCCGACAAGTTGTCATACCTGGGTAGTGTTGATGGGCCGTCGGATACCCAAGCCGCATCACAAGAAGCGGCGGCAAGTCGCCTGAAAGCGCTTGAACTTTCTCCAAGAGATCCAAACGCCATGTTCAATGTGGCGCAATCTTATTGGCATTCAGGAAATGTTCTTGAAGCTGTACGGGCAATGAAACGGGTCCTCGAAATAGATCCCAACAGGGCATTAGCCAGATTTTTTGCGAGCGCAATTCCTTACACCTGCAAGCCTGCACCGGATGAAGCACTTCAAACTGCTATCGACTTTGATGCGTCACTTAGCCCGGACAACCCAGTGAGATGGGTTACGTTGACATGGATCGGCTGGCTGCATTTTAACCGGGATGAATATGAACAGGCATTAGAAGCAGAGAAGCGATCCGCGCAGATATTCCAGATTCCATATACGGTAATGAGGCATGCTGCTATATTGAGCAAGCTTGGGCGTAATGATGAGGCAGCGGAGTTGTTGCGTTCACAAAAGAACAATTGGCCCAACCTCAGCCCTGATCATTTTGCAGATAAAACGATGCCAAAATTGTGCAAGGATTTCCCGGGAGAAACAAAAATGATCGGTTTTTACAAAAGCCTGGCAGAATCCATGCAAGGACGCTTGTAACGTCCTAGACGGAAGGATCCGCCAAATGGTTCCGCAGCATTTCCTGATAAGACTTCAACATTTCCGTGACAAATTTCTCCTGTTCATCAACCTGAAGCACATTTTTGCACACATGCGCATTATAACGAGCAGCTGCATATAACATTATCATGTGCAAGTCAGTGGCATTGGTGACTGTGTTCTCGGAGTTGGCAACGTCGATAAATTTGTCAGCAATTTCCATAAACTTGCGGTCAGTCATTTCACCACGTGCTTCCATCGCGCGTCGTTCTTTTCGATTTGGTTGTTTATCCACTTGGCCCATCCGGTTTTGCGTTAGGAGTAAAAAGAGTTTCCCCGTTAATCTTGTAGTTGGCAATCATCTTTTGGGCTTTTTCGCTCACAAGCCAGGCTTCAAGTTTTTTGGCGAGGTCTGATTTCACATGATCATGTTTTATGGGGTCAACTGGCAGATAGGCGTATTGATTAAACAGGGTTGGGTCTCCCGCAAACAAGAGCTTCAGATCACCCTTGTTCTTAAACTTCAACCAGCTTGCTCTGTCTGAAATAATGTAGGTGAGCATACCGCTGGCAATATTGAGTGAAGCTCCCATCCCCGACCCCACTGAACGATACCAGGACGCTTCGAAACTCTCAGTATCCAACCCTATCGACTTCCAAAGTGCGATTTCCTTGCGATGCGTGCCACTGTCATCACCACGACTGACGAATAAGGGTTTCGCTTCTGATATTTTCTGCAGGACATCGGCCATATTCTTGGAGCCTGAAATTTTGGCAGGATCATTCGCCGGCCCGATGACAACGAAATCGTTATACATGATCTCGCGTCTATGAGTTCCAAATCCTTCGCGGACAAATTCCTCTTCAGCCTTCTTTGAATGCACGAGGATAGCGTCCACATCACCCGCTCGTCCCAGCTTGAGTGCCTGGCCCGTTCCAACTACCAGCAGGCGCACATCAAGTTGAAGATCCTGTTTGATTTCCGGAAGGAGTAAATCAGACAACCCGGAATTGTTAAACGAAGTGGTCACTGCCAGACGCATTTCCGCAGCGTATGCGGGGACAGAAATCAGAAAAACTGAAAGAACCGCTATAATCCTGGTAATCATACTCACTCCAATATATCTCCCTGCAAATATTTCTGTGCTTCTGAGGTTTTCGGATTTGAAAAAAATGTCTCTGCATCTCCGGTCTCATGGACCAGCCCACGGTACAAAAAGATCACATCGCCAGCAAGACGCTTACCCTGCCCCATGTCATGTGTAGTCATAACCATTCGCACGCCTTGAGCATGTGCAACGCCAAGGATTTCCTCAATTTCACGGGTCGCTCGTCCGTCCAGATTTGCAGTTGGCTCATCTAAAAACAATACGTCCGGTTCACAGGCCAGGGCTCTCGCCAGAGCCAGTTTCTGCTTCTCGCCACCTGAAAGAAAACCAGCATTGAGATTTGACGCTTCTTCCAGCCCCACTTTCTTCAACCAGGTTTCGGCTCTGCTTTTTGCATCCTCGCGGGATATACCCTGAATCTTGAGTGCATAAATTATGTTTTCGAGTGCAGTTCTTCTCATCATTACTGGCGTCTGGAATACAAAGGCCTGCCGTTTCCGCGCGATCTTCGTATCACAATTCCAATCAACAGAACCATTGCTGGGTTTTTCAAGTCCATGCATAAGACGTAACAATGTGGTCTTACCCGACCCATTCGGGCCCATGATTATTGTGAAACCTTCGGTAGAAACAATCAGATCAACCGGTCCCACAATTACCTTGCCACGCTTACGCACGACGGCCTCAGTGAGCCCAAGCGGCAATACACTATCTACCATGTGCTTGCCCTCTCGGTTTTTGAAACAAAATGTATCGCCAAATTAACAATGATTGCCAGGAATATCAGGATAAACCCTAGCGCTAACGCAAAGGCGAAGTCCCCTTTTCCAGTCTCCAGTGCAATTGTGGTGGTGAGTACCCGTGTCACATGATCTATGTTTCCGCCGACAATCATGATTGCACCAACCTCGCCAATTGCCCTGCCAAATCCAGCAAGCGCTGCTGTCAATAAAGATCGACGAGCATCTTTTATCAGTGTGAATATGCGCTGGCCCTTACTGGCATTCAAAGAAATCAACAAGTCATGATATTCAGCCCAAAGATCTCGGATTGCCTGATGAGCAATTGAAGCGATGAGCGGTGTAATAATGATGACCTGCGCAATGATCATTGCGGTTGGTGTAAACAGCAGACCTAACACACCAAACGGTCCCGATCGCGACAACAATATATACACAATCAATCCAACAACCACCGGTGGCAATCCCATCAATGCATTGAGAATTGCTATAGTCATTCTGCGGTATCTGAAACGATTGACTGCGAGCCAGGAGCCAAGAGGCATTGCGATGATTGATGCGATAACGACCGCAGTTATGGTGACTTGCAACGAGAGAACAACAATCTCGATAAGATCAGCATCCAGCCCAACAATAAGCAGCAAAGCCTGCCAAAGTCCGTTCGTAATGTCACTCATAACGCTTTAACAGGACCTTCCGGACTATTGCTTCAGTAAGCTTCTCGCAAACGCAACTATGGCGTCCACATCTTCAAACTTCAACTCCACAGGTGGCCGAAGGTCTTCTACATTTGGGTCAGGCTCATCGCCCTCAAATCTTACGATTGATGGATGAGGCAGTCTTGCATGAAAACTTTGGAACCGGTCTTCCCAATCTTCTAGGGCATTGACCATCAAAGAAAACGAAGGTGTAGAGGAAATCCCCGTAAACGGCTTGGATGCATCAACCACGTGGCAGCGCGAACAGTGTTTTTCGGACAACAACTTCCCTTTTGGCACCAAAGCACCCGCCTCTTGCGCCATGGCAGTACACGGCACAGTAAGTACTACGGCTGGGAATAGAATGCTCCTCCAATGCATCCGAGCATTTTACAAGAACATGGATGAGGTGCAAGTGCAGTACTCTGTTGTGTATAAAAGTACCGGTGCTCAGCTTTGTTTTCCAGCTGAACACCGATCTTGGCATATGTTGTTAGCTGGATGGCAACAACACGCGGTTGATCACATGGATGATCCCATTGGAGGCTTCAATGTCAGCACTGATCACACGAGCTCTATCGACATAAACGCCGCCAAAGCCACGACGAACACGCACAGTGGTGTCTCCGCTTTCTTTAAGTGTTTCAATTTTCGCTGGAGCCAATTTAGCAGCTGAAGATGGGACGCGAGCTGGGACTACATGATACTTCAGGATTGCTGCAAGCTGATCTCTGTTCTCTGGCTTCAAGAGATTTTCAACGGTTCCTTTTGGCAACTTCTCAAAAGCAGCATCTGTTGGGGCAAAAACCGTAATTCCATCTGTATGTCCAAGAGCACCGGCAAGGCCTGCAGCTTTAGCAGCAGCCAGTAGTGTATTGAATTTTCCGGTTGATGCGGCTGTTTGAACAATATTGCTCGCATGCGCTGTGGAAGTAAGGAATAGAGCGGTTACCGCTGCAACAATAATTTTTTTCATAATTTTCTCCGTGATGTACTTGTCAGAGTTATTCCAACAATGACCAAGTCACGGAAGCAGTGTCGCCAGGGTTTCAAAAAAATCAAAATTTTTCAAAAGTGCGTCAAATTGACCAAAAAGAGTAGAAAAACCTATGGCCCTAAAACACCAAGCTTGGCCTCAGTCAAACTCGAAACGTAAACCCGGCCGTTTGCACCGGTGAGCGCTCCTGTGGTCAACGCGTAGGTACCGGACGGGTCTTGCACCGTTTGCCGAACCTCACCATCCTCTTCAAACCAAATTATGAACCCATATCTTTGTGGTTTCGGACGAACTACCTGAGGAAGTCGCATAATTACTTTCCTCAGGAATGGACTACCGGATAACCGATCAACCGGTTCTGATCGCGGACTAGCTAAACCAAGCCAGAACGAACCATCGGCATCACGATTGAGATTGTCAGGAAATCCTGGAAGGTTTCGTAATATTCGTTCTGAAGCTCCCGAACCGTCCAGCGCAAATTTTGTAACCGAATAGTTCCCGGTTTCCGCGACCAGGAGATGTTTTTCATCTTTGGTAAGCGAAACGCCATTCGCAAAACTCAAACCTTCGATCACAACACTGGTTTCACCCGTAGACGGATCAAACTTCAACACTCGACCTGTAAGCCCGTGTTCCATCAGGTCTAGAATTGATGCCGGAAGGGTTCCACCATTATCCTTTGCGCCAAACCGCTGCGTCGCATCAGTGAAGTAGATGATACCATCTGATGTAATATCGAGACTATTGGCATATTTAATTGGTGATCCATCAGACGTTTTATTTGTGAGAAGCGTTTCCGACCCGTCCTCCTCAAACCGCACTAATCCCTGATAGGCGTCAGCGCCGTAGAGTTTTCCATCGGGTCCGAATTCCAACCCCAATATTCGGCCGTTGGAGTCAACATATTTGCCAACTTCATCTGTTTCCGGATCATAATAAGCAACAACCCCGCTATGCGTAGACATATAAATTCTGCCGTCTGGGCCTTCGGTAAGGTCCTCCGGACCAACATAGCCACCCAGATCAATCAGACGCATAGAAGCCATATCGTTATTGGCACGGAAATCGCCCACATATCCGGCATTTGTCGGTGCATTCCAGGCTTTTGGTTCTATCGGCACAGGCCAAAAACTAAGATAACCAAGCAATATCAACAGTGGAATCGCAGTTATCTTTAGGAATTTTCGCATCACAACATCTCGCTCCGAAAAGCTGCAAACATAGTGGCCTGAGGAATTGTTGTAAACGTCCAAACCACCCGGCAGGCACTGATCAAAAAGGTCAAAACAGCGGATTTCGTTGCAGAATAAGATGTTTCCTTTATGGATTTGATCCACAATTTTAATTGGCACCCTCAAATTTTTCCTATAAAACTCTATTCATTCACTCGGCGGGAGACCGAGGAAAACAGTTTATTAGTACATCCTAGGGAGGATTATATGAAAAAACTCGTATTGGCACTCGCGGCCACAACAATGATGTCAACTGCTGCGCTTGCTGAAGATATCAAGATTGGCGTATTGCTCGGTTTTACCGGTCCAATTGAATCCACTGTGGCCAACATGGGCCCAGGCGCTGATCTCGCAATCAAAGAAGTGAGCGACAGTGGCGCATTGCTTGGTGGCGCGAAAGTTATACCTGTTAGAGGTGATTCCACATGTGTTGATGCCGCAGCAGCAACCGCTGCAGCTGAACGTTTGATCACCGCAGAAGGTGTAAAAGCGATTGTTGGTGGTGACTGCTCAGGCGTAACTGGCGCAACACTTCAAAACGTAGCACGTCCAAATGGCATCGTGATGATTTCACCATCAGCCACTTCACCTGGCCTGTCCACAGCTGAAGACGATGGTTTGTTCTTCAGAACTGCTCCGTCAGACGCTCGTCAGGGTCAGATTGTATCAGACATTCTGACTGGTAAAGGTGTTAAGTCTGTTGCTCTTACATACACTAACAATGACTACGGAAAAGGCCTGGCAGAATCGATCCAGAAAAACTTCGAAGCAGCTGGTGGTAAAGTAACGATTTCTGCAGCTCATGAAGACGGCAAAGGCGATTACTCAGCTGAAGTAGGTGCACTGGCTCAGGCAGGTGGCGACATTCTTGTTGTTGCTGGTTACCTTGACCAAGGCGGTAAAGGCGTGATCCAGGGTTCTCTGGATACAGGTGCATTTGACACATTCTATCTGCCTGACGGCATGGTGGGTGATGCGCTTCCAAAAGCAATCGGCGATGGCCTGAATGGTTCATACGGCGCTACTCCAGGTACCGACAGCCCAGGTGCAGCTAAATTTGCAGATCTTGCAAAAGCAGCTGGATTTGATGGAACTTCTCCATTCTCAGCTGAAACCTATGACGCTGCTGCATTGATCATGCTTGCCATGCAGGCAGCTGGATCATCAGACAGTGCCAAGCTGAAAGACAAAGTGATGGAAGTCGCTAACGCTCCGGGTGAGAAAATTTTCCCTGGTGAATTGGCAAAAGGCTTGAAAATCCTGGCAGACGGCGGCGACATTGACTATGTGGGCGCTTCAGCTGTTGAGTTGATCGGACCAGGTGAATCAGCTGGTAACTACCGGGAAATTGAAGTTAAAGACCAAGGTATTGCTACAGTTCAATTCCGCTAATCTCGGTCTATAATAAAAAACCGGGCGCATAACATTGTGCCCGGTTATTTCCATACGGGGATAGCCAAAATTCGGTAAAGTTTGGCGGGGTATTGCGTAAATGATAGTCGTTGAAGACGTACACAAACATTTTGGCGGCATTCGCGCGGTCGACGGCGCATCATTGTCGATTGAGACGGGTTCAATTACAGGATTAATCGGACCAAACGGCGCGGGCAAAACAACATTATTTAATGTCATTGCTGGTTTACACAAACCAACCTCAGGGAGAATTCTCCTTGATGGCGAAGATATATCGGGATTGGAACCACACGAGCTCTTTGCAAAAGGCCTGCTTCGAACCTTCCAAATCGCCCATGAATTCTCAACGCTAACTGTCCGTGAAAATCTCATGATGGTGCCGGACCACCAATCAGGCGAGAGTCTTGTTCAAACCTGGACTAATTCAAGAAAAGTCCGTGAAGAAGAAGAACGGATCAGGGAAAAAGCTAACGAAGTTATTGAATTCCTCGAGATACCCCAGGTTGCCGATGAGCTTGCAGGCAATCTTTCAGGTGGTCAGAAAAAGTTGCTCGAGCTCGGCCGCACCATGATGGTTGACGCGAAAATCGTGTTTCTCGACGAAGTAGGTGCCGGGGTGAACCGTACACTGCTTAACACGATTGGCGATGCGATCATCCGTCTCAACAAAGAACGTGGCTACACTTTCTGCATGATCGAACATGACATGGATTTCATATCCCGCCTTTGCAATCCGGTGATTTGCATGGCTGAGGGTAAAGTTCTCGCTGAAGGAACAGCAGAGGAAGTGAAAAACAACGAAGAGGTTATCGAAGCATATCTCGGTACCGGCCTTAAAAACAAACCAGCCAAGGAGGAAAGCTAATGGCCTTTCTGATTGGCGAAAACATGACCGGCGGATATGGCGGCGCAGACATTTTACATGATTGCACGATCGGTGTGGAAAAAGGAGAGATTGCAGTAGTTGTGGGTCCCAACGGCGCCGGCAAATCTACCGCGATGAAGGCTGTCTTCGGCATGTTAAACATCCGCGAAGGACAAGTTCTCATGGATGGTGAAGATATCACATCCCTCACTCCGCAGGCTCGGGTTCAAAAGGGCATGGGATTTGTCCCTCAAACAAGCAATGTTTTCACTTCCATGAGCGTGGAAGAAAATCTCGAAATGGGTGCGTTCATCAGGGAAGATGAAATTTCAGAAACAATGGAACAGGTCTTTGAACTGTTCCCAATATTAAAAGAAAAAAGAAACCAGCCAGCGGGCGAACTCTCAGGCGGTCAACGCCAACAGGTGGCAGTAGGCCGGGCACTGATGACACAGCCTAAAGTGCTGATGTTGGACGAACCGACAGCGGGTGTATCACCCATTGTAATGGACGAATTATTTGATCGTATTATTGAGATTGCGAAAACGGGCATTGCGATCTTGATGGTTGAACAAAACGCAAAACAGGCACTCAATATCGCTGACAAGGGATATGTGTTAGTGCAAGGGCGGAACCGCTACACGGACACTGGTGAAGCCCTGATGGCTGACCCCGAAGTCCGAAAAGCGTTTCTGGGGGGATAGTGGATATGACGGACATTTTCAACGCATTAGTACTTCTCGCCAACTTCCTGATCATACCGGGCCTGGCATATGGAAGCCAACTGGCCCTAGGCGCATTGGGCGTAACATTAATTTACGGCATCCTGCGTTTTTCGAATTTTGCACATGGAGAATCCATGGCATTCGGCACCATGGCAACAATTCTGTTTACGTGGTTATTCCAGTCCTGGGGTATTTCGTTGGGGCCTGTTCCAACGGCATTGCTTGCCTTACCGTTCGGAATTGTTTTCGCAGTCGGCCTTTTGCTGGTGTCAGATAAATTGGTTTACAAGTTTTATCGCCAACAGAAATCAAGCCCAGTGATATTTCTCATCGCATCTCTGGGAATAATGTTTTTTTACAACGGCTTAATACGTTTTATTATTGGACCGGAAGATCGAATTTTTACCGATGGAAATCGCTTCATAATCACTGCCCGAGAGTTCAAACAGTGGACTGGACTTGAGCAGGGCCTTGCATTCAAAATGACGCAAGGCATCACCATTGTCGTAACCGTCATATGTGTCGCGGCGCTGTTCTGGTTCCTGAATAAGACGCGAACTGGCAAGTCCATGCGCGCCTATTCCGACAACGAAGATCTAGCGCTTCTATCCGGAATTAATCCTGACCGTGTTGTCATGATCGCGTGGATTTTGACCGCTGCCTTGGCCACAATTGCCGGAACCCTGTATGGGTTGGACAAGAGTTTCAAGCCATTCACTTATCTTCAGATTCTGCTACCAATCTTCGCGTCTGCAATAGTGGGCGGTCTCGGTAACCCCGTCGGAGCAATCGCTGGGGGCTTCGTGATTGCGTTTTCTGAAGTATCCGTCACATTCGCCTATAAACGCGTGATTTCATATCTGGTTCCGGAAAGTTGGGAGCCTGAAGGCCTGGTCCAACTCTTATCCACAGACTACAAATTTGCAGTTTCATTCGCAATCCTGGTGATCGTTCTCCTGGTTAAACCGACTGGCATTTTCAGGGGGCAATCCATATGAGCATCAACAAACGCAATGTGGGCATGTTCGCACTCATGGCAGTGCTGTTTATCATTGTCGGCTTCGTTCAAAGTTGGTCGCTATCGCTTGCGATCTTAAATCTCTGCCTCATCTCTGCGATCATGTCACTGGGCGTCAACATCCAATGGGGATATGCAGGACTGCTGAATGTTGGTGTTATGGGATTTGCTGCCCTAGGCGGACTTGCAGCAATCATTGTGTCGATGCCCGCAGTACCAGCAGCAATCAATGCTGGCGGATCTGGAATTCTGCTTTCTGTAATTTGTGGTGCAATTACAATCGCAGCTATTATCTTCATTTACACACGGATGCGAGGGCTAACTCGAGGCCTTACAATAACAGTTGTAGGTATCATCGGTTATTTTATCGCCCGATCATTCTTCGATCCAGCTGTAGAAGCAATTGAGCGAACTGATGCAGCACTCACCGGAAATTTGGGCGGCTTTGGCATGCCCATCATATTCTCGTGGTTTGTTGGTGGCCTGCTTGCCGCGGGCGCCGCATGGTTAGTGGGTAAAATCGCGCTTGGGCTTCGCTCTGATTATCTGGCGATTGCTACGCTTGGGATTTCGGAAATCATCATCGCTTTCCTCAAAAACGAAGATTGGTTGACACGCGGGGTTAAGAATGTGATCGGCCTGCCGCGTCCAGTTCCGTTCGAAGTGGACCTTCAAAAAGCCCCTTGGTTTCAGGAACTCTCAGCTAATATCGGTATTTCGGCAGTAGAGTTCTCATCCTTGTTTGTAAAACTCTGCTATGCGGGGCTATTTTCCATTGTTTTGCTGATAATTCTTTATTTGTCAGAAAGGGCGCTTAACTCACCATGGGGAAGGATGATGCGTGCGATCCGTGACAATGAAGTCGCCGCAGAAGCCATGGGCAAGGACGTCAAGGGACGTCACCTTCAGGTCTTCATCTTGGGCTCTGCCGTAGTGGGTATCGCTGGCGCAATGCTGACAACGCTAGATGGGCAGTTTACACCAGCCTCCTACCAACCGCTTCGCTTCACTTTCTTGATCTGGGTAATGGTTATCGTGGGTGGATCAGGAAACAACTGGGGCGCAGTATTAGGCGGTTTTGTAATCTGGTTCTTTTGGATTGAGGCGGAGCCAATGGGCTTGTGGCTCATGGAAACAATCACCGCAGGCATGGCAGAAGACAGTCCTCTGCGAGAACACCTCTTGAAATCTGCCGCTCATATGCGTCTAATGACAATGGGGCTGATATTGTTATTGGTATTGAGATTCACTCCGAAAGGACTGATACCGGAAAAGTAGCATGAGCGGGAAACAGGAAGGCTCTGTCAATCAGGGGAAGACGGAAAAGCCGCGGAAGTCTCTTTTGCAGAAGCTTAGAGAATTCTTTGCACTCGCTCGCCTTGTGGGATTTGTAGCACTTGCCCTGTTCATTGCACTACGCATCAATGATCCAGCTTTCGTTCAAACAATCCGCTTGCAAGGATTTGACTATCTCCAGCGCTTAAAGCCTCGCGAATATACAAAACAACCTGTTGCAATCGTTGATTTGGACGAAGAGTCTTTTAGAAAATTCGGCCAATGGCCGTGGCCGCGAACATTGATCGCACATCTGATCGATAGTTTGGCAAAACGGGGTGCAATCGTAACCGGTTTCGATGTGATCTTCTCAGAAAGAGACCGCTTGTCTCCTACGCGAATAGCTGAAGACAATAAGACGCTTCCACTCTCAGTTAAGAATGATCTCCGTGCAATGCCAGACAATGAATTGGTCATGGCACGTTCAATGCAAAAGCACCGTGTGGTTTTGGGTCAAACCAGCGTTCGTCAGGGACGCGATGTGAGTGAAGATGAAAAAGATATCAAGGACGCGAGTTTTGCATCCATTGGCCCGGACCCAAGACAATATCTTTTTAGATGGCCGGATCTCGTAGAAAACGTGCCGGAGTTAGAGCAATCAGCCGCTGGACGTGGGGTGTTCACCGTCAAGACCGACCCTGACGGCGTGTTCCGCAGAGTACCATTGGTGATGTTGATGCGGGGTAAAATCCGCATGACCCTGTCCACAGAGCTGCTTAGAGTAGCAACCGGCGGGGACAGTTTTGCAATCAAATCCAATGAAGCTGGAGTAGAAGGTGTTGTTGTCGGTGGCAAACTCGTGGAAACCGATGGCAACGGCCGTGTCTGGCCGTATTTCACTGAAAGTGACCCATCCCGCTATATTTCAGCTTCCTCGATACTGGATGGCAATGTGGACCCGAAACGCATTAATGGGCACATTATCATTGTGGGCACATCGGCTGTGGGATTGGAAGACTACCGTTTGATGCCGCTTGGAGTCACCGTACCTGGAGTGGAAATTCACGCCCAAGTTCTGGAAAACATTCTCACAGGGCAGATGTTAACCAGACCCGCCACTTCAACGCTCGTGGAAATCTTACTGACTGCCATCGCAGGCATAGCGATCATTCTGATTGTTCCAAAAATCGGAGCTGTCTTGGCCTTCGCATTTGCCGTACTCACGATCGCCAGCTTTTTAGGTTATTCCTGGTGGAGCTTTTCAGCGAAACTGCAATTGGTAGATGCCACATTCCCCGTCATCACTACCGGCGCGTTGTTTATCATCGCGGCAACCGCAAACTACATTAGGGAAGAGCAGCAAAGGAACCAGATCAGAGGAGCCTTCGGACAATACCTCTCCCCCGCTCTCGTTGATCAATTAAGCGAAGACCCTGATCGCCTTGTCCTCGGTGGTGAAACTCGCGAATTATCAGTTCTTTTCACAGATGTACGCGGCTTTACAACAATTTCAGAAAGCTACAAGGATTATCCCCAAGGCTTGACCCAGCTTATGAACGTTTTTCTCACTGAGCTGTCACAGCCAATTCTCAATCGGAATGGAACGATCGACAAATATATGGGCGATGCCATTATGGCATTCTGGAATGCGCCTCTAGATGAAGAAGATCATGCCCGTCACGCTTGCCTGGCAGCTTTGGAAATGATTGAAAACGTTGCTGCCCTAAATGCTAAGCGCGAAGTGGAACTAGCTAACAGCGAGACTGAAACTTATCACGCCATCAATGTGGGTGTTGGTATCAATACCGGCCCATGTGTGGTTGGGAACATGGGCTCCAACAACCGTTTCGACTACACCGCTCTAGGAGATACGGTCAATCTTGCATCTCGTCTGGAAGGCCAGTCAAAACCATATGGACTTCCAATCGTTATCGGCTTCAACACGGCTGAGTTAATGATGGATGAGCTTGCGATCTATGAAATCGACTTGATCCGCGTGAAGGGTAAGAATGAGCCCGCTCAAATCTATGCCCTGGCAGGTGACGCTGAATTTGCCGAGAAAGATGACTTCAAAGCCTTCAGGGCCATGAACAAAGCCATGATTTCAGCTTATAGAACACAAGACTGGACATCTGCATTTGAAGCACTGGAAATGATGGAAGGTCTCGGCGAGAAACTGGGTCTCACGCTTGAAGACTACATCTTCATTTATGAAACGCGGATAGCAGAATTTCGTGCAAATCCCCCCGGACAGCACTGGGATGGTGTCTATACCGCTACTTCAAAATGATCGTTCAACCATTCAAGTAATTTTCTCTGCGCTGGGAGCAGTTCATTTTCCCGATCTTTCAGATTGTCCCGCAACGTGGACAAGTCTTCCTGTGTATCAACATCCTGTTGAGGAGCCATGCGGATCAATTCTGTACCGCGATCCATTAGTCTGGATTCTAAATCTTCTAGCGTCTTCGCATCACTATAAGTAACCGCTTCCCATATTTCCCGGCTCACAATGTCTTTTGAAACGAAAAGAAAGAAACCACCATCAAACGCTGGTCCACACACGGCTCGATCTGAATTCTTCTCAAATTTTGCCAGTGCTTCGAGGATTATTACAACAGACAGTTGCGGACTGTCGGTACCCAGAAACATAACTGCATCGTGCGACATGAAGAGAGCCTCAGAAACATTCGCAAGTCTCTCACCGAGCCCTCCCTCCCCCGTCCAAAAAGCCGGGAAAGCGCTCCATCGCGGAAGTTCAGGTGCATCCTTTTCAGCCAATGTCCAATGAACAGTAACCGCTTCATTCTGCTTTTGCAGATTTGTCATCACCGCTTCAATTGAAGCAACGCTTAACTCGTAGAACTCAGTGGCCTTTTCCTCGCCAATGCTTGCTGCCAAACGCGTTTTGACCGGCGAGAGCCCGGGCGTTTTTGCAAAGATTGCGACAGCACATCTCATCCGAAAATCCTTTTCCGGATCAGTAGGAAAAATTGAGGTGCAGCTTGCTTTATGGTCAACCACACATGGCGAAGCGTTGTATTTGCCCATCCCCTATCGCGATACTTTCTGGCACTGGTATAAATCTTTGTTCCCGTAGACAAAACCTGGTACCCCTCCTGCCTAACCTTCCAGGTTAGAATATGATCCTCACCAAACCGCACATCCTCACGATACCCACCCAACTTGAAAAACAAATCTTTGGGAATGAGAAATCCCTGATCACCGAAAGGCATTTTGAGTAGGTCAGAACGCCATCGCACAGCCTTCGCATTAAGGCTCATCATCTGCGGTCCGTCATCCGAAAAGGCCAGATCGTGATAAAACAAAGCCTGTTTATCGGACGCTGTCAGCTCTAGAACTGTTGGAATGGTTTCTTTCGTCAAACGACTATCGGCGTGTAAAAACCAAAGCCATTCATACTTTGCAGTTCTTGCTGCGGCATTCATTTGCTGTGCACGACCGGGCTCACCAGAAACTGCTAACACCTTGTCGGTCGCATCGAGGTTCACGGTTTCTCCGTCTTTTAAGGAGAGAATAATCTCGCTGTTGTCAGTCAGTGAGGATAGTTCGCTCACCAGACCTTTCCAGGAAAGTTCATTGGGTGCCAAGGGTATGATTACAGAAACCCCGACCACGATTACTAAGCCCTGAGAACTTCCAGCATCGCCAGTTGTTTTTCATCCAATGCGCTGTCTGGTGTAAGCACTGCCATTGCAAGCGCCTTTCGATATTCCTCATCCTGTTCAGGCAACGGAGAACTGAGGAGCTCCAACAGAAGCTGCTTTGCACGATCAAGACTAGCACCAAATCGTTCAATCACTGCCTGTACCGTAACGTGACTGTCTGGATCATCAAGCCAGCAGTCATAGTCTGTTGCGATACATATTGTAGCATATGAAAGTTGCGCCTCACGGGCCAGAAACACTTCCGGTACGTTGGTCATACCAACCAGATCGCATCCTGCGTTCCGCATGAAAAAGCTCTCTGCTTTGGTGCCAAGTCTCGGCCCTTCCACGCAGGCATAGGTCTTGTCTTCATGAACTTTGATGTTCATTTTCTTGGCGGTTTCATACACCCATCCAGATAATTGCGGACATGTGGGTATGGCGGTTGAGACATGTGCTGCAATTCCATTACCGAAGAATGTATACTCACGCTTGCCTTTGGTAAGATCCAGATACTGTGAGGGTATTGCAAAATCGCCCGGTGCAATTTCCTCCTGAAGACTACCCACAGCTGAAAACCCTAGAACCATACGCGCACCAGCTTGCTTCAGTGCAAAGATATTAGCCCGATAGTTAATTTCATGCGGTAGAAAGGAATGTCCAGAACCATGGCGTGGTAGAAACAGAAATTCAAAATCACCACTCTTCAAGGTCTTGAGCGGTGCTGATGGCGGACCGAAAGGCGTATCAATCGGGGTTTCTGAAACGATTTCAAGGCCATCAATATCATAAAGACCCGTACCGCCAATAATTGCGAGCATGTAATTTCCCCGAAAAAGTACCTAATAAATTAATCTTTGACGCTGCAGGCACCACCGCCGAGCACACAGAATTTCGCACAAAATGTATGATTAAGCGGCACCGGTTTTGCTGCCTCTTTCAAAGTGGAACCTAGGTTAAACTGTTGATCATAGGCAAGCAGTGTACATGCCTGAACCGAAGGCTTCTCATCCCCTTTATGTTTTACCACCATACGTGAAGAAGCACACATCATGTCCAATGGATTAACATCCAGAATTCCCCAGCAAGCCGTAGTAATTTCCGGCACATCTTCTGTGGGTTCCATCTCCGGGAACAAAATTAATTGTTTCTTGTTACTCGCATCGATCTTGATCTTGCTTTCATCAAAAAACTTCTGAAATCCAGAGCGAAGTTCCTGTTCATCCTCACCCCAACGGGTACGGCCTGCCACATCTATGTGAAAGTCATTTTCAGAAAGCCACTGAAGGCCTTTCATCATTGGTTTCCAGCTATTTGGACCACGTTCTTCTTCATGAAAAACAGGATTGAAATGATCAACCGAAACACGCAGCGTCATTTTCTCACCATATGATTCCTTCAATGCCAGCAATCCATCGGCACATTTCATCATAGGGCGCATTGCATTCGTCAGAACTAGGAGATCGAACCCACGTTCCAAAGAAGATTCCATAATTTTGAGAATGTCCGGGTTCATAAACGGCTCTCCGCCGGTTATGCCGATTTCTTCGGTCCCTAGGTCATTATCCCGAATTTCGTCAAGATATGCCACAGCTTCAGCATGGGTCAGATATACAAGACGATCATTCTTCGGCGTTGATTCAATATAGCAATTAATGCAAGCCAGATTGCAAAGTGTACCCGTGTTGAACCAAAGTGTTCGCAGTTTATCCAAGCCAACTTTAGCGCGGGGTTCGCCCTTTGCGGTAATGTCCGGATGCTTGAATTTCTCTTCACCCTCAAGGTTGTCACTGCTAACAACAAGATTCATTAGACGAATTCCGTTCGAAAACTTTTCTGTTAAAACCTAAATAAAGGGGTGCCATGACAATCGCAAGGCGCTTTACCGAAATTCGGTAACAATCAATTTACAGAACGTTTGTGTTACTCAAAAAGTGAAAGGGTTACAAAATCCCTTTAAATTCTTTGTGTTCTACATTAAGCCATTTTGCATGAGTGAACAAAATTCCAATAGTGGGCCGCTTAAAGGCCTAAAAGTACTCGACCTATCACGAATTCTCGCTGGACCTACCTGCACACAATTGTTTGGAGATCTGGGTGCGGAAATTATCAAGATCGAGAGACCGGGAAAGGGTGACGATACCCGCTCGTGGGGGCCTCCTTTCCTGAAAGATGAATCAGGCACAGAAACCAGCGAAAGTGCTTATTACCTATCTGCAAACCGGAACAAAAACTCTGTTGCTGTCGATTTAACAAAACCCGAAGGACAGCAAATCATTCAGGATCTCGCCCGACAATGCGATGTTCTGGTCGAAAATTTCAAGGCTGGCGATCTGAAACGATATGGATTGGATTATGAAGCCATATCCAAAATCAACTCGTCCCTTATCTACTGTTCTATAACTGGTTTTGGCATGACAGGACCTTATGCTCAGCGACCGGGATATGATTTTCTGATCCAGGGCATGGGTGGCATCATGAGCCTAACCGGAAAACCGGATGAAGAAGGTGGCGAGCCCACAAAATGTGGGGTTGGCATCGCTGATGTGATGTGCGGAATGTATGCAAGTGTTGCTGTCTTGTCCGCGCTTCATGCAAGACACTCTTCAGGCAAGGGGCAGCAAATCGATATTTCTTTGCTGGATTGCCAGGTTGCATGGTTGATAAATCAGGGAGCCGGATATCTGATTTCCGGAGAATTGCCACCAAGACGAGGCAATGAGCATCCTACAATCGTCCCCTACAGCACATTCCCCGCTTCAGACCAGTCATTCATTATTGCTGCCGGAAATGACAATCAGTTTGCCAGAATGTGCAAAGTGATCGGCGCTGATCACCTGAGCGAAGATGAACGTTTTGAGAAAAACGCAGATCGCGTGCGCAACCGTTTGGTGCTCATTCCGATGATCGAAGAATACACCAGAAAACAAAAGGCTGATTTCTGGTTGAACGCTCTTGAAGATGCTGGCGTGCCCTGCGGTCCGGTCAATGATCTGGCACAAACCTTTGCGGATCCACAAATCCAGCATCGTGAGATGGCTATCACCATGCCGCATCATCTTTCAAAGGCAGATGGCGTAAATCTCATCGGCAACCCGCTTAATTTTAGTGAAACGAAAGTCTCCTATGCCAAAGCCCCGCCGGTGCGCGCTGAGGACACAAGGGCAATCTTGTCGAAACATCTGGGCCTGGACGAAACAAAACTCGATGAACTCGAAGCAAATGGAATAATTGAATGTCTGACACAAACGCAACAGAACTGACAGCAGCCGACATGTTGGCGCGCACTCTCGCCGCCAACGGTTGCAAACGCGCGTATGGAATTCCTGGTGGAGAGGTTCTGGCAATAATCGATGCGTTTGATCGCGCAGGAATAGAATTCGTGCTGATCAAGCATGAAAACTCAGGCGGCTTCATGGCTGAAGGAAGTTGGCATGCTGATGGGTTCCCCCCCGTCTTAGTTGCAACGGTAGGACCTGGAGTAGCAAATGCAGTGAACGTGGTGGCGAATGCAATGCAGGATCGTGTGCCCATGATCTTTGTCACTGGCTGTGTGGATACCGCTCAAGCTGAGTCCTACACACACCAAGTATTTGACCATGGTCGGATGTTGCAGGAGATAACAAAGGCCACCTTTGTGGGCACAAGCGCTACCTGTGGGCTAATTGCGCAAAAGGCCATTTCTATTTCACGGGAACCACAGGCAGGCCCGGTTCATCTGGATATTCCGGTTTCCGTCGCTGAAGGTCCATCCACCGAAACACTTTACCTGCAACCGGATCAAGTACAGTCAATCGTACCGGGCGATGATCAAAATCTGGCAGAAGCAATCGTCGCATTGGAAACTGCTAATAATCCGATTGCGGTTGCTGGTGTTGACGCTGTGAACGAAGGTGCTGGGCCGGCAATCAGTGCTTTTTGTGAGAAATTCAAAATCCCATTGGTCACATCATACAAGGGCAAGGGACTTCTGGACGAAAACAGTGATTTAAGCCTGGGCGGTGCGGGTTTATCTCCAAAAGCTGATGAAGTCCTCATGCCTCTGCTAAATGAATCAGACTGCATCTTGCTATTAGGTTATGATCCGATCGAGATGCGGATAGGTTGGAGCAATCCCTGGGGCTCAGACAAAACCGTAATCGAAGTAACTCCACTCCTTCGTAGCCATGGCATGCAGCATGTGAGCCATACGCTTCGTGGTTCGGTGATACCAACCATTGAGCTCCTTGAAATGGGAATGCAGTCAAAACGCGATAAAGTGCCCGACATTGCCAAAAAGGCTCGCAAATCACTGAAGAAAACATTCAAGGCGACCACCAAGTTTGGTCCGGATAGAGTGTTCGAGGTAATAAGGGAAACAACCCCGGATACAACCGTCGTAACAGCTGATAGCGGTGCTCACCGCATTCTGCTTAGCCAAATGTGGACTTGTGTATCTCCTCGCACATTCCTGCAGTCTTCAGCTTTGTGTACCATGGCTTGTGCCGTACCAATTGCTGCGGGATATAAGCAAGCAAGTCCCGAAACACCCGTGATTGCATTCGTTGGTGATGCAGGCCTCGAAATGGGTCTGGGAGAACTCGCCACCTTACGTGAACACAAGATTCCGATCATCATCTGCGTGCTTGTGGATGAGAGCCTGACTCTGATTGAAATGAAACAGCGAGCCTCTCAAAGGCCAAATCTTGGCGTTGACTTCAGTGGTTCTGATTTCCCGGCAGTGGCAAATGCACTTGGTGGCCATGGCGTATGGGTGGAGGATGTGGAAACGCTCAAATCTGAAACTTCAGCCGCTCTTGCCCGCGACACATTTACCGTTCTTGCCTGTAAAATCGGCAGGAAAAGCTATGATGGCAAATTTTAAACAGATTGATCTTAGCAATACAAACTAACAGGCCGAAATCCCTTCGGCCTGTATTCTTACAAGTTAAAAACCTTATTTCACAGCTTCATCAGCTATTTTACCGAACAGCGCATCCAGTTCAGACGCCAATTCTTTCAATTTGTCTCCGCCCTCTTCAAAGTAAGGAGAAAACACAAAAGTCGGTGTCTTGAAGGATAGATTTGCAGTTCCATCACTGTTTTCCGTCACATAATACCGGATTGGAGCTTCCATTCCTGCCGCAAGACTGGCTTCAAGCATACGGGTAGCAAAATCGTTCCGATAAACCCCCACAATGCGATTGCCGGGAATGGTAAGACCGCGATTTTTTGCACCTGCAGAAGCGCTGGCACCAGTAACGCGCCGCATTCCGTTTGCTTTGATGGATTCATTCAGCTTGGCGTTCAGTTCCTTATACGAATATTGGGTCTTGTGGGTCACCCAGCCTTCACGGTCCAATGAACCTGCCATCGCTCCGTTGATTGATGAAGCAACAATCCCCAATGCCAATGTGGTTCCGACTACAAACTTTTTCATATTTTAGAACTCCTACCCTTTTGTGATGGAATATCATTTACAATCATATATTTAACCGGCGCTTGACCATTACAGCCAGACAACTGCCAAGAAATGCCATTATGGCCCATGCCCAACCATGTAGGCTGCCGGAAACCAATCCGCCTAGATACGCACCGATGTTACATCCATAGGCCAATCTTGCTCCATAACCCATTAAGAGCCCACCAAAAATGGCAGTGCTAATTTCAACCCGTGATAGTGTCCAAATTGGGTTAAACTTTGCTGCAAGGCCAGCGGCTGCCAACGCACCCGCCATTATGCCGAAATTCATAACCGATGTGACATCGTGAAATACGCTTTTCTCGACTGCGTCAGCCTTCCAACCCACCCAGAACGGCCAACTTAAGACATCGACTCCAATTGCATCGGCACCTTTCGCGCCCCAAAGCGCAAATGCCCATGTAACACCCCATGGCCGTCCAGCCACGAGGATTGTCAATACTCCCACTATCGCCAATGCAACAGCACCTGCGAATGGTGACCATGGCCCCGTCAAAAAAGACTGCGTCTTTCTTGGCGCTTCAAGTTCGCCGTGATTTCTCTTTTCGTACCACACGCTCCAAATCGCGATCCCACCAAGTATGGTGGCGAGCACAAGAAACGCACTAATAGGCCCCAAATTGTTGATCATGCCATAGCTGAATTTATTACCCACTCCAAGAGTATCCTGCACGACTTGCGGGAAGGCGATCGAATTCCACCAATGTAAATGCATGGTTCCCAAAACAGACCCAATGATAAAAAACAGCAACGTGATGCACATTCTTGTGGAACCACCCCCGGCCACGAAGAGCGTACCCGAACCACATCCACCACCGAATTGCATGCCAAAACCAAACACAAATGAGCCCAGCAACATACCCATACTGACCGGAAGGACAAAACCTCTGGCTTCTGTATAGGCAATCAATGGATATGAAATTGCACAGGTAAGAATGATCAGGAGAAACTGATAACGCAAACCGACACCACGCTTTTCAGCAAATATCCGTCGCCAGGCAGCTGTGAAACCAAAAGAAGCGTGGTAAAGCGCGAAGCCTGCCAGAACACCCACAAGAACTGACAATGCTTGCTTTTGCCCGGCAACGATACCGGCTGCAACTACCAATAGACCCATCAATATTGCCGCGCCTGCAACCGGCAAACTCTGTATAGGTTTAGGTGCATTGATTGTTCCAACGGACATCAAATATTTATCACCTTTTCACATTCAGGTTTCATTCAGCCTGTATGTGGCACAAGCTGATTATCATTAGAAGTAGTGCGTCACATTTTCAGCTTTTCAACCAAAAGAGTGAAGCCGAAATTGGCTTCGTTCACAAAGGTTTGACCGATAATGACAAAGCGTTACTTCTAAAGAAAAACTAAACCTTATATTCAACATAATTGAAGTTATAGTCTTTGACGAAGTTGGATGATGGGAGAAACTATGACTAAGCAAGATCTGTATGGTTGCGATGTTACGATCGAGAACAGCGAAGCGTTAAGTTCATGGGACAAAACCCTGCATGGTTTCATGTCACATGCTGCATTCACAGGCATCGCGCTCGGAGAGACGCTAGAACAGGACAATGGTTTTGCACTCGCCCAATCCTGTAAAGGGTTATTCAGTCTGCTACTTGGCCGCCGCGAACTTGATGATGTGGCGATGGAAGCATTTCTCAAAGCCAAAGAAAGCGATCAACAAAACCCTGTCACCCAACGCGAAAGACATTTCATCAATGCATTAGGTGCATGGTTGGATGGTAAGCCTACCCAATCAATCGCCGAGATGGAGGCGGTCTTAGCTGTTTCTCCTCACGACGCACTGGCAATGAAACTAAGCCACGCTATTCGCTTTATGCTTGGTGACCTGCGCGGCATGCGTAGTTCTATTGAAAACGTCTTGCACGCCTACGGCGGACACAAGGCAGAAGGCTATCTGCACGGGTGTTACGCATTCACACTTGAAGAGACCGGTGAATACGCCCTGGCCGAAGCCCGGGGACGCAAAGCACTTGAAATCGCCCCTGACGATGCATGGGGCCTGCACGCAATCACCCATGTTTTCGACATGACTGCACGCGCAAAAGAAGGTCTGGAGTGGATCGAGGGCAAAGAAGCAGCCTGGGAACACTGCAATAACTTCCGCTATCACGTTTGGTGGCACATTGCTCTCATGCACCTCGAACTGGGAAATTACGATAAAGTACTGGAGCTTTACGATGAAGATATCCGAAAAGACAAAACTGACGACTATCGTGACATATCGAACGCAACTTCTGTTCTGTTGCGTCTCGAATTCGAAGGCATTGACGTCGGCAATCGCTGGGAAGAACTTGTAGAACTGGCATCAAGCAGAACCACCGACAATTGTGTGGCCTTTGCTGATTTGCATTACATGATGGCGCTTTGCAAAAGCCCTGATGAGGCAGTGGCAACCAAGCTTCTGACAAGCATGCAGTCAGCTGAAACAAGGCACCATGGCGAATTGGTGAAACCAATTGTACATCCAGGTGTTGAGGCTGCTAACGGTTTGGAAGCTTTCCGTGACCATAACTTCAAGCTCGCTTATGAGTCCCTCGCAAAAGCACGGCCACAACTGCAGGATATTGGTGGAAGCCACGCACAAAGAGATATTTTCGAACGTCTTGCAATCGAAAGCGCCTTGCGTGCAGGACTTTTCTCTCAGGCGAAGACATTGATGCGGGAACGAGATTTGCACCGTGGTCACCGTGACAACTACTCTCAAGCACGCTGGTCGGCGCTTGAAAACGCTGGCAAATCTTCATCCTCATCAGTTGCGGCACCTGATGTAGCTTAAGATGCTATGACCCCGTAATTTGAATATTGAATAACCAGAATGTCATTGCTCATGCCCTTGCCTGAATGCAGATTTATGACATATGGGAAGTAATTAAATTAAGTAAATTGACCCGTCAGTGTTTCTCAGAAAGCTGGTGACTTCAATTCCGGAGTTACAATTTGAACCAGAATACACCTGTAATGGCGAATAATAGCCAGCCAATTCCGCGCAAACGTGACCCACGTTTGGATTTTTTCCGCGGCATAGGCATGTTCATTATATTCATGGCACACATGCCAGGTAACTGGTTCACGCTCTACATTCCAGCACGTTTCGGGTTTTCTGACGCCACAGAAATTTTCGTATTCTGTTCAGGTATGGCTTCGGCGATAGCATTCGGCAAGCTCTTCGAAACGACCGGCTGGTTGATGGGTGCTTTGCGCATCATCTATCGTGTATGGCAGGTATATTGGGCCCATATAGGCCTGTTTTTTGCCACCATGCTACTGGTTGTATTCCAAACGCAAATAGCTGCGACAGGTGCGCTTTGCGAATACAACGCTCAACGCTTCTGCCTAGAGCCAGAACCCTGGGATTACGTGGGCCGATTGAACATAATTCACTTGTTTCAATCAACAATCGGAATTGACGGTGTTGCAGCGACCACAGCTTCCCAGAATTTTGCGGGACTGATGACCCTCACCTGGGTCCCTAACCTTTTCGATATTCTTCCAATGTACATCGTCATCCTTGCCCTGATCCCGATTGTTATGGGCATCAAGAAACTTACCAACCAATATGTTGCCTTGGGTTTCATCGTTTTTCTTTGGCTCATGGCCCAGGACGGCATCGCAGCTATGTTAGGCCTCGATACTATTATTGGGCACTATTTGGGAATTAAACCCGGCGGCATCAATTTCCCGGCGGAACCATGGAGTGAGCGTGCCTGGTTCTTTAATCCGTTTGGTTGGCAGCTGGTGTTCTTTACAGGTTTTGCATTCATGATGGGTTGGCTACCTAAGCCTCCTATCAAACCAACCTTGGTCATTGCTAGTGCATTGATTGTATTGTTTTACGTACCCTTCTCTTTCTGGGGAATTTACAACCAGACTGACAACGTGGTGATTGGTCAGGAAGCTGCAAGGTCACTGTTCGGTGTCCAGACTCTGTCTGAACTTATCCGCGAACCATTCTACGAAAAATACAAGGACCTCGAGCCATTCAGTATTTTCCAGGTCGCCCGGATCAACTTCTGGGAGTTTATGGAGAAGAGTGATGTGGGAATCCTGCGTTATATGCACTTCCTTTTCCTGGCTTACGTATTTTGGGCCCTTGCAGGTGAAGGTGGTAAGAACCTCGACTTCAGAGGTGTAGTTGGTCAGACCTTTGTGAAGGTAGTTCACAAGGTCGGACAACAGTCTCTGGCTGTCTTTTTGACAAGTATCGTTCTATCTCGCTTCTGTGGCTTTATCCTCGACATTATCGGCAAGAGTTGGCCAAAGATGATAATGGTGAACGGCTCCGGTATTCTGTTCCTGATCGCCGTCACTTATTTTGTGGGCTGGATCAAGAAAACACCATGGAAATCAAAACCCAGCCCAAAGGTCGAGAAAACTCAGGTTATCGACGATATCAGGCCTGTCCTAACAAAGCAGAGCTAACCGTTTACGGAACAAGGAAAACCTTACCGGTATTGATACCTGTTGTGGCGTCAGGCAATTGGGCATGCGCATCTGCAAGTGAAATCTTCGCAGCCACATCAGTTTGCCATGCACCAGAAGCAAACATCTGCTGAACCTTCATTCCTGCTGCCATTTGCTCTTGAGGTGACTTTTCCTTCATCCACTTTGTGAGCCAGAAACCTTCAATCTGCTTACTCATGAAAATAAACTGACCCATCTGTGTTAGTGCGGGATTTTCCTGTGACAGTTTCCCGTAAATCACCCAACGAGCACCTGAAGGCATGGCGTTGAAAATCTCTGATGAAATCTGGTCACCAACGGCATCAAGCATAACACGTGGCTTGTGTTCCTTGACCAACCCAAGCAAATTTTTTGAAAAATCTAGAGAGGTGCAGTTTAGAACCGCAGTAGACCCGTAATCTTTCAATGAGTCCACATGCTCATCGCGTCTCACGATTGAGATAACTTTCATTTGCTCTTCTTTAGCAAGGCCTGCAATGAGCTTGCACAATTGACTGGCAGCAGCGGTCATAATGAAGCATTCATTGCCGTTTTCCTTCGCCATTTCATACATCGCGATTGCAGTCAGCGGATTGACAAGAAGAGCGGCTGCATCTTCATCACGGACACCATCCATGACTGGTACACACATCGAAACTTCGGAGATTGCATAATCAGCCCAAACACCTGATGCAGAACCAAAGCACGCTACACGTTTCCCAACTAATCCTTCACCACCGGCACCAGCCTTTACAACCTCACCAACAGCTTCAAAGCCCGCAGGAACACCTTTGTTTCTAGGAATTCCATATTCACCTTTGATGAAATGTAAGTCCGATGGGTTGATGCTTGCCATAATCACCCGAACCAGAACCTGACCTTCACCTGGCTCTGGCACATCAATTTCCATATAGTCCAGCAATGGATCGAGGTTCTCAATTTGAGGTCCTTCGGCAGTGCCAGAGAAACCTTCATTTTTCAAAACCAAACCATACATTTTTTGGGGGATAGTCATCTTCTTTCCTTATCTTTGTGGAACCAGAGCAACCTTACCGCTGGCCTTGCGGTCATGAATGTGCTTCAGCGCCTCAGCTGCTTCAGCAAGCTCGAAAGTTCTCTCTACCAGCGGTTTGACTTTACCCTCGCCATACCATTCCATTAGCTCTTTCATATTTTGCGCGTAGGCCTCCGGCTCACGTCTTGTGAAATCGCCCCAGAATACTCCAACGACACTGTACCCTTTAACCAGCGCCAAATTTACTGGAAACTTTGGTATATCACCGTCTGCAAATCCGATGATCAGCAAACGCCCGTTCCAGCCCACGGCTCGCGAGCATGCGTGGAACACATCACCACCAACCACATCGAATACGACGTCCGCACCTTTTCCGTCGGTTGCCTTTTTCAAATCGTCTTTGAGGTTGTCATAGCCCAAGGTGATATCAGCACCATTGTCCGAGCAAATTTTCTGTTTTTCAGGTGTCGAAGCCACTGCGATAACATTGGCTCCCATCGCCTTTCCGATTTGCACAGCAGCTAATCCTGTAAGGCCAGAAGCGCCAGTGACAACGAGCGTCTCACCTTCCTTCAACTGGCCTCGCTGTTTGAGGGCATGATGCGAAGTACCATACCCACAAAGCAATGCTGTGACTTCTGCAGCATCCGCACTGGCAGGAATTGGCATCACCATTGATTTGTGAACCTTAACCTTCTCAGCATAAGCACCAAGCATACAAACGGAAGCAACACGGTCACCCTCTTTGAAGCCGGAGTTTTCACCTGCAGCGCAAACAGTGCCCGCCAGTTCCATTCCCGGAACAAAAGGCGTTGGCGGTTTCATTTGATAGAGCCCCTGCACGAGTAGACCATCGGGGAAATTCACTCCGATGGCTTCAGCTTCAATAACCACGTCATTACTACCCGGGGTCGGGTCATCCTGCTGCTCGATTTTCAGGCTATCGATTGGGCCAAATTCTTCGCAGACTACGGCGCGCATTACATCGCCTCCTGAATGTAACTCTTCAGTTCAGCACGTGCGACCTGGCGACGATGAACAGCATCGGGACCATCAGCCAGCCTCAGGGTACGCACATGGGTCCAAGCTCTTGCAAGACGCGTATCCTGGCTCACACCCTGGGCACCATGCATCTGAACTGCTTCATCGATCACTTTCAGCGCTACTTGAGGTGCCACAACCTTGATCTGCGAAATCCATGGAGCAGCAGCACGAGGATCGCCTTGATCCATCATCCAGGCTGCCTTGAGACAAAGTAAGCGGGCCTGCTCAATCTCCATCCGGCAATTGGCAATGATGTCAAAGTTAGCACCCAGTTGGGCTAGACGTTTGCCAAAAGCTTCACGGCGCACGGACCTTATGCACATTTCTTCCAAAGCTCGCTCAGCTTGGCCAATCGCTCTCATACAATGGTGAATTCGGCCAGGACCAAGTCGACCTTGAGCGATTTCAAAACCCCTGCCCTCACCAAGCAGCAGATTTTCAGCTGGAACACGCACATCTTTGAATCTGATATGCATATGCCCGTGCGGTGCATCGTCATGTCCGTAAACCTGCATCGGGCGTAATATCTCAATGCCGTCACTCGCTGCATCCACAATTATCTGACTGTGCTGCGCATGCTTTGGGCGATTCTCGTCAGGTGTACTCACCATCACAATGTAAACAGCGCAACGCGGATCACCAGCACCTGATGACCACCATTTCTCGCCGTTGAGAACGTAAGAGTCTCCGTCTCGCACACATGACATGGAAATGTTGGTAGCATCCGAAGAAGCCACGTCAGGCTCCGTCATCAAATAGGCTGAGCGAATTTCCCCCTCAAGCAGGCGAGAAAGCCATTTTTCTTTGTGCTCGTCATTCCCATAACGCTCAAACACCTCCATATTCCCGGTATCCGGAGCGCTGCAATTGAATACTTCCGCAGCCAGATGGGACTTGCCCATTTCCTCAGCCAGATAGGCGTATTCCACAGTGGTCAGACCATAACCGCGCTCCGAATCGGTCAACCAGAAGTTCCACAACCCGCGCTCCTTGGCCTTGGCCTTCAAACCTTCCAGGATCTCAGATTGACGAGGGGTGTAAGTCCAACGGTCACCTTTTTCCACTTCTTCAAGAAATTCATCATCCAAGGGAATGATTTCCTCAGCAACCATCTTTGAGACCTTTTCATGGATGGGGAGCAACCTTTCGGTCATACCCAGGTCCATTACAGCTGCTTTTGGGGATTCAGACATATTTTTCTCCGGTAATAATTTAATTTTTTAGCCAATTGCCCTTTACGAATACGTCAAAGTTTGAGCATTGTGCAGACCATCGTGTCAATCGAAATTACGTCTGCGGAGTGAAATGATGAGCATACTTGAAGAACTCTTTTCCATCAAAGGAAAAACTGCGCTGGTTACCGGTGCCGCAACAGGCATTGGTCGTATGGCCGCAACAGCACTGGTGAGGGCAGATGTAAATGTGCTGATCGCTTCAAGAAAAGGCGATGCCTGTGAAGCCGTTGCTGCAGAGCTGAACCAGCTGGGTGGCGGCACAGCAACAGGGTTCGCAGGAGATGTGAGCAGCGAAGAAGGTGTCACAAACCTGGTAAATGAAGTCAAATCCCGCACCGATAGCCTTGATATTCTCATCAACAATGCAGGTGTTAGCTGGGGTCAACCGTTGGATGAATTCCCCTATGCCGCTTGGAACAAGGTCATGGATGTGAATGTCACCGGATTGTTCCATCTCACCAAAGAATTGCTACCGCTTTTAGAAAAATCAGCCAGCCTTGAGGATCCCGCACGAGTGATTAATCTGGGATCAGTTATGGGAACAGCACCACTGGCAGATGGTGCATACTCCTATTCAGCATCGAAAGCTGCAGTTCACCATCTGACAAAGATACTTGCCAGAGAAATGGCAGAAAAACATATTACATTCAACGCCTTCGCACCCGGACCGTTCCAAAGTAAGATGACAGCATTCGCGACCACAACCGATGCACAAGTGGAAAAAGTAGGAAAAGGCGTGCCGATTGGTAGAATTGGCTCACCGGAAGATATTGCTGGCGCCACACTGTATCTTTGCAGCAGAGCCGGGGCCTATGTAACCGGCGCCATAATACCGTTAGACGGTGGCATTCACGTCAATCCGGAACGTGACTTATTTAAACAGGGAGAATAACCATGGAAAAGATTGCTATTGCTGACCTTCAGGCACAAGCCGGTGAACTTCAGTGTACTTCACCTTGGGTCGACATTACCCAGGACCTTGTCAATACATTTGCTGACGCCACACACGACCATCAGTTCATCCATGTGGATTTGGAAAAGGCCAAAATGACACCATTCGGAGGCACAATCGCTCACGGTTTCCTATCCCTTTCTCTATTATCGAAATTTGCAAGTGATTGCCTGCCAGGGGTTGAAGGTGCCGTAATGGGAATCAATTACGGGTTTGATAAAGTGCGGTTTCTAATGCCGGTACCGGCAACTGCAAAACTACGCGGACATTTCAAATTGCTGGAATGCGGAGAGCGCAAACCTGGCGAATATCTTTCAAAATATGAAGTTTCTGTTGAAATTGAAAATAATGAAACACCAGCCTTGGTCGCTGAATGGCTGACGCTGACTGTAGTTAGATAAGGAAGAACCAAATATGACAATTTCATTTGATGGGCAGGTCGCAATTGTGACCGGCGCTGGTAATGGCCTCGGCCGTTCGCATGCACTGGAACTGGGCAAACGCGGTGCCAAAGTCGTGGTAAATGACTTCGGCGGTGCTCGTGACGGTACTGGCGGAGAAATGGGCCCTGCTGAAAAGGTTGCACAGGAAATCATCGAAGCTGGCGGTGAAGCAATCGCAAATGGTGCCAACGTGGCCAACTATTCTGATTGTGAGGCAATGGCAGCGCAGGCGATGGAGAAATGGGGGCGAATTGACGTTCTCATCAACAATGCTGGTATTTTGCGTGACAAATCCTTTGGTAAAATGGAAATGGAAAACTGGAACATCGTCGTAGATGTGCACCTGACCGGTTCCGCAAATTGTTCAAGAGCTGTTTGGAATCACATGAAGGACCAAAATTACGGCCGGATTCTCATGACGACCTCCACTTCTGGCATATACGGCAATTTTGGCCAGGCCAACTATGGTGCGGCTAAACTAGGCCTTGTGGGATTGATGAACACGCTCTGCATCGAAGGTGCAAAAAACAACATTCAGATCAATTGCATTTCACCAACCGCAGCAACCCGCATGACCGAAGACATTCTCACTGAAGATATGTTGGCGAAGCTTGATCCAAAATTTGTAACGCCGGCTGCAGTGTTCCTTGTAAGTACGGAAGCGCCAAATCACACGGTGATGTTTGCCGGTGCAGGTAGTTACACAACGATGCAGATAAGTGAAAGTGCAGGCATGCATTTGGCAGAAGAAGATCGCAACGCGGACGGTGTAGCTGCTAACTTTGCCGCTATTTCCGATATGTCGAACCCAGATGTTTTCTACTCAGGTACAGAACATGTGGTAAAAGTAGTTAAAATGGCTGAGTAGGAGACCCCCAATGAGATCAGCAGTAATTGTATCCACCGCCCGCACCCCGATCGGCAAAGCCTATCGCGGCGCATTCAACGACACTCAAGCGCAAGAGCTGGGTGGCCACGCCATTTCAAGTGCCGTCGAGCGTGCCGGCGTTGAAAAGGAAGAAGTTGATGACGTAATCATGGGTGCTGCCCTGCAACAGGGCTCCACCGGAACCAACGTTGCTAGACAGTCAGCGCTTAGAGCTGGTCTGCCCACTTCAGTCGCGGCTATGACAATTGACCGCCAGTGTTCATCAGGGCTCATGGGCATTGCAACAGCCGCGAAACAAATCATCTCCGATGGCATGACAGTGACAGTTGGTGGTGGTCTGGAATCCATTTCTTTGGTTCAGAATGAAAACATGAACCTGCATCGCGGTGTAGATCCATGGCTAAAGGAAAACATTCCAGCCACTTATATGAGCATGATTGAAACGGCTGAAATCGTTGCAGACCGCTATGGCATCACTCGTGAACAACAAGACGAATTTGCACTGCAATCCCAGATGAAAACCGCTGCTGCTCAACAGGCAGGTAAGTTTGATGAAGAGATTGTTCCACTCAAGTCCACAATGAAAGTCATGGACAAGGAAACAAAAGAGATTTCCGACGTGGAAGTGACACTTGAAAAAGATGAAGGCAATCGCCCAACCACAACACTGGAAGGCCTGCAAAGCCTGCAACCAGTTTTCAAAGGTGGACAGCAGATCAAAGAGGGTAAATACATCACAGCGGGCAATGCGTCTCAATTGTCTGATGGTGCATCAGCCTCTGTCTTGATGGAAGCTTCAGAAGCTGAAAAGCGCGGAATACAGCCACTTGGTATTTACCGCGGAATGGCAGTAGCCGGTTGTGATCCTGATGAAATGGGTATCGGCCCGGTCTTCGCAATTCCAAAACTACTCAACGCGCATGATCTCACTGTCGATGACATCGATCTTTGGGAGCTCAATGAAGCTTTTGCAAGCCAATGCCTGTATTGCCGTGACAAATTGGGCATCGACCCCGAGAAATACAATGTGAACGGCGGCGCGATTTCTATTGGCCATCCTTACGGAATGTCAGGTGCCAGAATGACAGGTCACGCACTTATTGAAGGCAAGCGACGCGGTGCAAAATTGGTCGTGGTGACCATGTGCATCGGTGGCGGCATGGGTGCTGCCGGCTTATTCGAAGTGGCTTAAAATTCAAATAATAGAATAGCAGGCGCATTGAAATGCGCCTGCTTGAATTGAAGCCTTAAAGTGCTTCAACAATTTGCATTACAAGACTGCCGTCAACTTTGATTGGGCCATCTTCCTTCGCACCCAATGTATATTCAAAGATTCCGGTTTCCACGCCACCTTTTTCAGCGTGAAGCATCAGCATAACTTTCTCACCTTTTTCCACCTTACCGGTAAGAATTGCAGTGACATTTGTGTTCACGCCAGCTTTCAGAGGGGAATGTCCTACAACAGGGCCCGGCTTGCCGTTTTCCTTGATACGATGAACAACCATCCATCCGTTTTCACCAGCAACAATCTTGTCAGCGGTAACAGTACCACCTGACATATCCTGGTTTTTACCTTCAACTTTCAATCCACCGGCATGTGCCAATCCGGCTGTCATCACGAGCGTTGCAACTGCAACAGTAACTTTTCTAAACATTTTTCTCTCCATAGAATTGGTGTTTTTTATTGGGCCCACATAAGAAACACCGCAGCTCGGAAAATAGTTGCAGGATCACGAAAAGGTTACTGTTTGGGAGCTGGAAGTTGTTAAATCTCGATCGTTTTACCAGGAGAAATATCTCTCGCATCCAGCTTTAAGTGGATCAGGCAAGGTCCTTCATTTGAAAGGGTTTTTTCCAATACACCGGAGAATTCTTCATCGCTCCAAACTGAATATGCATCAGCGCCATAAGATTTTGCCCAGGCTTTGAAATCCGGATTTTTCATACCTGTACCTGAAACCCTTCCCGGATATTCCCGTTCCTGGTGCATACGGATTGTGCCGTATACTCCATTGTCGCAGACAATAACCTTCACATTCAGATTGTGTTCGCACACAACGCCAAATTCCTGACAGTTCATCTGAAAACAACCGTCACCAGCCAACACCACTACAGTCTTGTCTGGATTTCGTTTTGCCGCGGCAACCGCGGCAGGGAGACCATATCCCATCGACCCAGATGTGGGTGCAAGTTGTGTTCCCCATCTGTATCGATAAAACCGGTGTAGCCAGATCGCATAGTTTCCTGCCCCATTACAAAGTATTGCATCTTGCGGAAGCTTGTCTCGCAGAACACCAATGCAGTGGCTCATCGTCACATCACCTACACCTGCAGGCGGTGTTTGGGTCCATTCAAGATACGAGGCATGAGCATCATCAGCTTGCTGCTGCCAGTTGTTGGTGGCATCCCACTCAAGAATTGAACTGAGAAATGTGCCCGGTGTGGCATTGATTGCAATCTCTGGAACATAGATACGACCCAACTCCTCTGCACCTGGATGCACGTGGACCAAACTTTTCCCATCACCGGGAATATCAAGCAGCTCAAATGACTGGCTTGGGTTTTCACTGAACCTGCAACCAAGCAATAGAAGACAGTCAGAATTCGACACTCGCTCCTTCAACTTCGGGTTAATGCCCAAGCCCACATCCCCGGCATAATTCGGATGATTTGCGTCCATAAGCTGCTGGCGTCGGAAAGATAGCCCGACCGGTATCCCCCACTGCTCACTGAATTTCATCAGTAGTTCTGAATCCTCCTCACGCCATCGGGATCCACCGGCAACAATCATCGGCCTTTCGGATTTTTCCAGAAGTTTCACATATGCTTCGAGACTACCCAATGTGGGAGCAGGATCTGCGACCGTAATCATCGGAGCTGGTGGAGCATCTTCAGACGATGCTTCTGTTAACATATCTTCAGGCAGCGCAATAACCACTGGCCCAGGTCGACCCGAAAGCGCCACATGCCAAGCATGAGAAATTATTTCTGGAATACGGGCTGGATCATCTATTTCCTCCACCCATTTGGCGACAGAACCATAGAAAGCGCGATAATCCATCTCTTGAAAGGCTTCTCGACCACGCATTTTTCGACCGATTTGCCCAACAAACAGTATCATCGGAGTCGAATCCTGCCGGGCAATATGAACACCGCAAGCTGCATTTGTAGCACCAGGCCCCCTCGTCACCATGCAAATGCCAGGTCTCCCAGTCATCTTGCCATCAGCCTCCGCCATCATGGAGGCTCCTCCCTCATTACGCGAAATTACAGTATCGATCCCGGATTGGTACAATCCGTCCAAAACTGCGAGGTAACTTTCACCCGGCACGCAGAAAACACGACTTACGCCTTGATTTTTCAAACACTTGACAAGTAGATGGCCCGCATTCTTCATATTAGTTCACCAGTATCTTTGGATTTTTCTAGCTATTTTCATTCAATTGAAAGTCTAAAACTTATTGGATGAAAGAATTGATTTTTCATCCTTTGCGTGTAAATTAGGCGTGCGGAAGTTCAGGGTGCCCCAGCCTATCAAGCCCTGAAAAGGAAGTCTAAAAAGCCCTAAGCTTTTTTTGCTTTTTAATTCTGCGCGTGGGGTCGGCACTCGCAGGAGTACTGACCCCATTGCTGTTTTTTGGGCGATAGGTTTATTGGTCAGCAATTTAACTCCCAAAACTCCCCTTTTCCTTCATTGACGAGATTTCTCCGGCCTCAAATCCGAGCTCTTCAAGAATTTCATCCACATGTTGTCCTTGCAAGGGAGGCTCCCTGTAAATATGCGCAGGCGACTCAGAAAAATGTATCGGATTATTGATTGCCAGATACTGCCCTTCTGACGGATGAGCTCTTTCTTCAAAGAATCCCGTTTCACTGAGTTGAGGATCTTCAAGCACGGTTTTCAAATCATGCACCTTCATACATGGCACTTGTTGTTCAGCCAGTGTCTCCATCCACTCATCAGTGGTTTTTAGTAGCGCAACCTCTTCCAGCACCTTATAAAGGTCCGTTATGTTTTTGGTACGCTCAACATAGGTGGAGTAACGCTCATCCTCCATGAGATTTTCCCGCCCTCCATGGGCTAGCAACCGCCGCCAGTTTTCGTTCGAATACGGCATCAAGGCAATGTACCCGTCTTTTGTGCGATAGGGCTTGCGGTTCGGATTTATTGAACGTGTATACGCAATTGGCTCACGAGGCGGTACGAATGTATGCCCGTACAGATTTTCAGCCAGTGTAAATGAAACCATACATTCCATCATCGGCACTTCTATGAATTGACCTTTACCAGTGCGTTCCCGGTGAAGAAATGCCGCCAGCATGGCATAGGCTGCATGCAATCCAGTGGTTTTATCAGCAACAAGACCGGGAAAATAACGTGGTTCGGTAGAACCATCTTGCATTGGGATCATGAATGCAGCACCAGAAGCTGCCTGCACCAAATCGTCATAGGCCTGGCGCTCGGCGTAGTGACCTTTAGAACCATATCCCACTGCATGACAGTAAATAATTTCCGGGTTAATTTCACGGACACTTTCATAATCAAAACCCAGACGACGCATTCCCCCTGCCCTGATATTATGAATGAATCCATCGCAGGATTTGATCAAGCGTGTGAGAACTTCTTTCGCATCCTGATCTTTCAGATCCAGCGTTACAGCTCGCTTATTCCGGTTGATTGTAAGGTAGATCGGTCCCATGCCTTTGGAAACATGCGGACCAGCATGGCGCATAATATCTCCTTCAGGACTTTCAACCTTAATGACATCCGCACCAAGATCCCCCAGCAGCTGGGTACAATAAGGCCCGAGGACGACAGAGGTGAGATCTATAATTCGATAGCCCGTTAGTGGGCCCTGCTTTTTTGTTTCTTCCATTTCGCGACTATTGGCGAAACTTTCATGGAGTTCAAGCAGAAGATTTCAGGAAAGACAAATCTGTCTCATTGAGGTGAAAAGCTTTACCAAATCCCCCATTCAGCTGTGCTCTCTCCACATCCAACGGATAAAACCCGAAATCTGTGAAATCTATATACAATTCAGCTTTTGGATGAACTTCTAAAAACCTGTTTCTCAGTTCTGGGCGAAGGTCAGAGTCATTCGCTAAACGAGATGCGGCTCCAATCAGTGTTATACGTGGATGCGCCAGACCATCCCCTTTACCTGGTTCTCCAAACAAGATTGAGCAACGTTTATCATTTGCAAGACACTGAGAGTGAACCGAAAGGTCCGATGCCAGAAAAACCACACCAATATTTTCCAGAAAAGCCAATGCAATCCTGCTGACAATCGGAAATCCTGTCCCTGTCTCGTTTACGGCGATCACCCCATAACGGTTTTCCAACACCAGTTTACGGGCTAAATTGCGCGCCTCATCGGTAGTTTCATTGATCGGGTTTCTTTTTTCCACCATTAGAACTGGATTTCCTTGTTCACATAACCAACCTACATCACTATAAGATAATGCAAAAATCGTGGAGGAGAACCACCTATGCTCGGACAAATGATGGAACGCCAGCTATTGATCTCGGATATTCTGGATCATGCTGCACGTTATCATGGTGACACAGAAGTCGTTTCAGTTAACACAGACGGAACGCAGACCAGAACAAATTATGCAAACGTTAATGCTCGGGCAAAGAAACTTGCCTCCGCATTGAATAAACGAGGCATGAAAAGAGCCGATCGTATCGGAACTCTCGCGTGGAACAATTATCGTCACCTTGAAGCCTACTATGGAATATCAGGTGCCGGATTTGTGGCTCACACCATCAATCCAAGACTGTTTCCTGAGGAACTCATCTATATTGTAACCCACGCCGAAGACCGCATGGTTTTCTTTGATGCAACCTTCATCCCGCTCGTCGCAGCACTGAAGGATAAATTACCGGGCGTTGAAAGCTGGATGCTGCTTGAAGCACGCAGTGATGAAGTAGCAAACGAGCATCCATGGATTGAGTTTTATGAAGAACTGCTCACCGAAGGTGATGATGATTATGATTGGCCTGAAGATTTAGACGAACGTTCAGCCTCATCACTTTGCTATACATCAGGAACCACGGGAAACCCGAAAGGTGTTCTCTATTCCCATCGCTCCACACTGTTGCATGCGATGATGTCGGCAACTCCTGATGTTATGAACTTCTCCGCTAAAGACTGCCTGCTACCTGTGGTCCCCATGTTCCATGTAAACGCCTGGGGTTCACCTTATGCAGCCGCGATGGTTGGAGCCAAACTCGTAATGCCTGGCCCCGGTCTGGATGGTAAAAGTCTTGCGACACTCTTTAATGATGAGAAGGTAACAATTTCAGCAGGTGTACCTACGATTTGGGCAGGACTGATTCAGTACCTCGAAGAAACAGGCACAATGCTTCCTCACATGAACAGAACAATCATTGGCGGTTCCGCTTGCCCGCCTGCCATGATTGACAAATTTCGTGACATCTACAAAGTTGAAGTCCTGCACGCTTGGGGCATGACAGAGATGTCACCTTTGGGGACTGTGAACAATCTCAAGAACAAACATCTGGACATGGACGAGACAGCGCAAAAAGCGCTGCGTGAAGGGCAAGGGCGCCCGCCATTCCTGATGGAACTTGGCATTTTTGATGATGAGGACAACCAACTACCTAATGACGGTGAAACTCAGGGCAACTTGTTCTGTCGCGGACCATGGGTGCTGGATGAATACTTCAAGGCAGATAAAGGCACCACGCTGACCAATGGTTGGTTCCATACCGGTGATGTGGCAACACTTGATGAAGATGGATACATGGTGATCAGGGATCGCTCAAAAGACATCATCAAATCTGGTGGCGAATGGATTTCGACTGTTGAACTGGAAAATATAGCTGCCGGACACCCATCAATTGCAGGTGCTGCAGCCATAGCAGCCAAACATGAAAAATGGGATGAACGTCCATTGCTGATTGCAGTAAAAGCACCTGGCGCAGAAATCAGCGAACAGGATTTGCAGGATTACTACTCAGATAAGATCGCCAAATGGCAAATTCCGGATGCGATCATCTTCGTTGACGAACTGCCACTAGGCGCCACAGGTAAAATTCTAAAGCGTGATCTTAGATCAGAATACGCAGACTATTATCTGAACAACTAAAAAATGCCGCCGGGCCAACCTGTCCGGCGACATTCCACAATTCCGGAACTTTGAGCTTTCATCAAATTTATCTGTCCCGGAGCAAACGACGGTTCTGAAAACGCAGGTTCATACATTTACGTTAAAGTAAGATATTGCATTTTCGCACCGTTAGGATATATCGCTATCAAAACAATTAACGATTAGCACAGAGGAATTCTTAAATGTCTATCGAAGCAGCAGCGGAAGCGATCAAGTCAAAAGTTGAATCAGGAAGTGGTATCGGAGCTACAGTAAAGTTCGATTGTGGCGATTCAGGTTGTGTATTTATTGATGGAAATTCAACACCACCATCAGTTTCAACTGAAAATGCCGAAGCAGACTGTTCTGTAGTTTGTGATCTGGAAACATTGGAAAGCCTGATTGCCGGCGATCTGGACCCAACTGCAGCTTTCATGCAGGGAAAAATCAAAGTGGAAGGCGACATGGGCGTCGCAATGAAACTGAGCTCAATTCTCTAGTAGTTTGATCCAGTTTTTTGTTGATTTTTTGAAGGGTAGCTCTCATGCTGCCCTTTTTGTTTTGGGAGGGTGAAACATGGCAGATCATGGCTATGAAAGCGGAAGACTAAACCTGCCTTTCGTCGGATTTGCGACCTTCGGCAAGAAACCGGTCTGCGAGGACTGGGACAATATCGATGCAGATGTGGCGATCCTGGGTGCACCGTTTGATTTCGGAACTCAATACCGTTCGGGCGCACGATTTGGACCACGTTCAATTCGCGAAGCTTCAACCCTCTTTTCTTTTGGACATGCAGGTGCTTACGACCACGAAGATGATGCTGTTTACCTACCAGCAAGCGTCAGGATCGTCGATATGGGTGATGCTGATATTGTGCATACGGACACAGAAAAGAGCCACTCAAACATTGAACTTGGAGTGAGAAAAGCATTATCCGCTGGCGCGTTACCGGTAGTGCTCGGTGGGGATCATTCTGTAAACATCCCCTGCATTCGTGCATTTGATGATCAGGAACCTTTCCATCTTGTTCAGATAGATGCCCATCTGGATTTTGTTGATGTTCGTCACGGCGTCCGCCATGGACACGGAAATCCGATGCGCCGTGCCGCGGAGAAAGACTATGTAACAGGCCTTTCCCAAATTGGTATCCGCAACGTTTCTTCTACAGCCCGTGAGGGATACGAAGATGCTCGGAAAATGGGATCGGATATTTTGTCTGTCAGGCAGTTTCGAAAACTAGGGGTAGAATCTGTACTAGGACGTATTCCGAAGGGTGAGAGATACTATGTCACGATAGATATCGATGGTTTTGACCCATCAATTGCCCCGGGAACAGGGACACCAAGTCATGGTGGTTTCCTGTATTATGAAGTGTTGGAATTGCTGCAAGGCTTAACTAAGCAGGGGCAGATTGTGGGCATTGATTTGGTCGAGGTTGCACCGGATTATGATCAAACCGGATCCACTTCATTTCTTGCAGCGCAAATCTTGCTGAATTTCCTCGGATTCATCTTTCACGCACGTGAACTGCGTTAACCTTGGCTTCACTCCTGTTCAAAATTGAGACTTTTCGATTGACGCTCACTTCAGAGCGTGGTTTTGTGCACATTGGAGAGGATGCATCAAGACCGGAATTGGCGGATGCACAGGGAGTTGAGTAAAACCATATGGTTGATGGGAAGTCGGCAACACACGAATCCTACGTTCGTTTCGAAAATGTTCAAAAAAGTTATGACGGTGAAATTCTTGTCGTCAAAAATCTGAATCTTGACATCAGGAAAGGTGAATTCGTCACTATGCTGGGGCCATCTGGGTCCGGCAAGACAACTTGCCTGATGATGCTGGCTGGATTTGAACCTGCCACACACGGTGAGATATTCCTTAATAACAGGCCAATTAACATGGTGCCGCCTAACAAGCGTGGCATCGGGATGGTGTTTCAGAATTATGCTTTGTTCCCGCATATGTCGGTCGCTGAGAATCTGGCATTTCCGCTACAGGTTCGCGGATTGAGCAAGGCTGAACAGGAAGAAAAAGTAAAACGTGTCCTGGAAATGGTGGAACTTCCACAAATGGGAGGGCGTCGTCCAGCACAACTTTCTGGCGGGCAGCAACAGCGTATCGCCGTAGCGCGTGCACTGGTATTTGAACCAGATCTGGTTCTGATGGACGAACCATTGGGCGCATTGGACAAGCAGTTGCGAGAGCAAATGCAGTATGAAATCAAACACATACATGAAAACTTAGGCGTGACGGTTGTTTACGTTACCCACGACCAGACAGAAGCCTTGACGATGTCGGACCGGGTCGCTGTTTTTGAAGATGGTGTAATCCAACAGCTCTCATCACCGGAAAGCCTGTATGAAAACCCGCAGAACTCATTTGTGGCTCAGTTCATCGGTGAAAATAACAAGCTCAATGGTAAAGTTGAGGAAATTTCAAACGACATCTGCCAGGTACGCCTGGATGATGGCGCAGTCATCAGCGCGCAAAAGGTAAATGTAAACGCCGTTGGAGACCGTACAACCTTGTCACTTAGGCCAGAACGTGTTGAACTGGACCCGCCAAAATCAATGAAAAATGTGATAGAAGGTCGCATTGAGGAATTGATTTATTTAGGTGACCATATTCGTGTCCGCATGAACGTTGCCGGCAATGATGAATTTATCGTCAAAGTTCGTAACCGTGGCGACCGTAAACCGCTTTCAGAAGGTGAAACGAAAAACATCGGCTGGGCGAGTGAAGATTGCAAGGCACTGGACCTTGTACAGTAGTCTTTGAATTCGTTTGCAGGGAAAAAGCTCAAAAGTGAACTGTAAACCAAACGCAAAGGCTAACAGAATGCGTATCAGAGAATATTGCTTCATTGATACGTGAATTTATGCACCGGACAATTTCGGGCATAGCACAAATGGGAGAAGAGTAATGAAACTTACTAAACTACTTGCAGGCACAGCTATCAGCCTTGCGATTGGCCTTGGCGCAGTATCCGCCAATGCTAAAGAGCTGACTGTTGTGTCCTGGGGCGGTGCTTACACCAAGTCCCAGGTTGAGGCTTATCACAAGCCTTTTATTGCTAAAACCGGAGCTAAGATCAATTCAGAGGACTACAACGGTGGTATCGCTGAAATCAAGGCACAGGTGGAAGCAGGAAACGTGACATGGGATATCGTTGACGTTGAACTGTCAGACGCTATTCGCGCATGTGACGAAGGTCTTCTTGAAACAATTGACCACTCCACTCTACCTGCTGGTGCTGACGGCACACCTGCAACTGAAGACTTTATCGAAGGCACACTGTATGACTGCGCTGTTGCAAACATCGTATGGTCAACAATCTTTGCCTATGACAGCTCAAAAATTGCTGATGGTCCAAAAACAATGGCTGACTTCTTTGACCTGGAAAAATTCCCAGGCAAACGTGGCCTGCGTAAGGGTCCAAAAGTGAACCTCGAGTTTGCTCTGATCGCCGATGGCGTACCAGCTGCTGATGTATACAAGGTTCTTGACACTGACGAAGGCGTAGACCGCGCATTCAAAAAGCTAGACTCCATCAAAGACTCTGTTGTTTGGTGGGAAGCTGGTGCTCAGCCTCCACAGCTGTTGGCAGACGGTGAAGTAGCACTTACAACTGCATATAACGGTCGTATCTTCAACGCTGTTGCGGGTGAAGGCAAGCCATTCGAAATCGTATGGGACGGTCAGGTTTGGGATTTGGACCTTTGGGTAATTCCAAAAGGTGCAAAGAACAAAGACACTGCACTTGAGTTCCTGAAATTCTCAACAGCTACAGAGCAGCTTGCTAAACAGGCATCATGGATTTCCTATGGTCCTGCACGTAAGTCTTCTGCACCAATGGTCGGTAAATATCACAATGCTGATATCGACATGGGCCCGCAGATGCCTACTGCTCCAAACAACCTTACAAACGCTGTACAGAACAACTTCGAGTTCTGGGCTGACAATTCTGATCAGCTGACAGAGCGTTTCAATGCTTGGTTGGCTAACTAAGTTATCAAAATTCGAGAAGCGGTGGCAGTCTCCGCCGCTTCTCATCTTACCAAAGGCATGAAAAAGGCCGTCAACAAGTTGGACAGGGACACCAAGTGATGACTGATGCAACGGCAACACAGTCCGGGGAAATGCTGGTAGCCTATGATGGCACCCCACTAAAGCAACAGCTTGCAAAAACAACACGCAGGCTTCGTTTCAATGCATTCATGCTGACTTTGCCCCTTGTGGCATTTCTGATGGTGGCATTCGTTTTGCCCATCGGAGACATGCTTGTACGTTCATTTTATAATCCCACCGGTTCCGCTGTAGTTCCAAATTTTGCTGAAGTGATTAAAGACTGGGACGGAGAATCCGATTTTCCTCCAGAAGAAGTTTTCAAGGTCTTTGTCGAAGATCTGGCTCTTGCCAGGAAAAACCGTGAAGTGGGAAAAACGGTCGGTAATCTGGCCACACGTGTAAATTACGAAATTCCTGGCTCTCGCAGTCTGTTTACAAAGACCGCTAGAAGAGTAGGTAAAATCGAAGAGGGGCCTTACAAGGAAGCGCTCTTTAAAATTGATAAAAAGTGGGACAATCCCGCACTCTGGAAAACCCTGAAACGGGTCACTCAGGACTACACGATCTCATTCTATTTGGCTGCAACGGATAGAAAGTTCGATGATAATGGCTCAATTGTGCGGGCCGACGAACTCTACCGGATATACCTGCCCATTTTATGGAAAACTATTTGGCTTTCCGGCCTGATTACATTCCTGTGCTTTCTCATTGCATATCCAGTAGCCTATCTTCTTTCAACGTTACCAATGCGAACCTCCAACCTGCTAATGATATTAGTTTTGTTACCGTTTTGGACGTCCTTGCTGGTTCGAACGTCGGCCTGGATCGCCATGCTTCAAAAGGAAGGCATTATCAACAACGTCCTTGTCTATCTCGGGTTCATAGGAGACGAGCATCGAATACAGATGATTTACAACGCCACAGGTACCGTTATATCCATGGTACATATTCTGTTACCGTTTATGATCCTGCCACTTTATTCGGTGATGAAGACAATACCTCCGAGCTATATGCGTGCTGCTAAGTCGATGGGTGCTTCCAACTTCCTTGCTTTCCGGAGAGTGTATTTCCCACAAACTATTCCTGGCATTGCAGCCGGTACGCTCCTCGTTTTCATTCTGGCGATCGGGTACTACATCACACCTGCACTGGTCGGTGGTAATGATGGCCTTCTGATATCCAACTTGATTGCCAATCACATCCAAAAAACCCTGAACTGGTCTCTGGGTGCGGCATTGGGAGCCATTCTGCTCGCTGTGGTTCTGGCCATGTATTGGATTTACAACAAGCTTGTCGGTGTCGACAATTTGAAATTTGGTTAGGAATTTTAGATGACGATCACCGAAAAAATTAAAGCTCCTGGATTTGCCGCTCTTGTCATCGCGACCCTGATTTTTGCGGCTTTTACTCAGTCAGGCGCAGGTACAATAGGCTTTTTCATCATTTTTGGCATACCCTATTTTGCCATGAACCCGCTTCCTGCTTATGCTTCTACCGGTGAGAAGATTGGAAAATACGCTTTCCTGGCTGTTTGTACGGTTATTTTCATTTTTCTGATCCTGCCGATTCTTGTCATCATCCCCCTTTCCTTCAATGCGGAACCTTACTTCAGCTTCACAGAAGGTATGATGGCACTGGATCCGGATGCATATTCCTTTAGATGGTATGCAGACATATTCCTGTTTGGCATGGCAGCACCTGATGCCACCGAGGGTTGGTGGACAGATATGTGGAACAACGCCACCTGGATACGCGCTTTCAGGAACTCGTTCTTCCTGGCAATCGTGTCCACATTGCTGGCAACATGTTTAGGCACCCTTGCAGCATTGGGCTTGTCCCGTCCTGAAATGCCCTACAGAACGCTTATTACCAGTCTGTTGATCTCACCCATGATCGTACCTCTGGTGATTACTGCGACTGGCATGTTCTTCTTCTACGGCGGTACCCTGAAAGGTGTGATCCCGTTTTACCCAGATGGTTTGGCCAAAACCTACCTTGGTCTCGTCTTGGCCCACGCTACTCTTGGTGTGCCTTTTGTAATCATCACCGTAACAGCGACGCTCAGCGGATTTGACCGCTCGCTGATCCGCGCTTCACAGGGTTTGGGTGCAAATAACACGACCACATTCTTTAAAGTTATCATGCCGCTCATTTTGCCCGGCATGATTTCAGGTGCCCTATTTGCCTTTATCACATCACTTGATGAAGTGGTGGCTGTCATATTCATGGCAGACGTTGATCAACGCACAATCCCTCGACAAATGTTCTCCGGCCTGCGCGAACAGATCAGTCCGACAATCCTCGCTGTGGCAACGATACTGGTTCTGATGTCAATCGCATTGCTCACAACCGTGGAATTGCTTCGCAGACGCTCCGAAAGACTTAGGGGGATGTCACCGGGCTAATGGATGATCTTGAAGGGGCGATTGAGGAATTCCGGTTTCTGCTCAAACAGGCTGAAAATGTCGTCATCCTCACCGGCGCAGGAATTTCCACCGAATCCGGTGTCCCTGATTTTCGTTCTCCAGGTGGTTTGTGGGAGCAATTCCGAATAGTCCAATATGATGAATACGTCCTCAGTGAAGACGCCCGTATCGAAGATTGGCATCGTCGGTTCTACATGAAAGACCAGATCGGCGAAGTTGAACCCAATGTGGGTCATGTCAAAATTGCTGAATGGATGCAGTCAGGCAAGTGTTCATGCCTGATCACGCAGAATGTGGATGGCCTTCATCAGCGCGCCGGTGCGATCTCGGAAAAAACGATCGAGATCCATGGAAATGCAACCACAGCATCCTGCATTGACTGTGGTCAGGACCTGGAAATAGAAATATGCCGCTCAATCTTTGAAAAAACGGGCGAGAGCCCAAAATGCCAGTCATGCAATGGATTAGTGAAAGCAGACATCGTGATGTTTGGTGAAAAAATGCCTGTCGATAAAACTAGACGAGCGTTTGAAGCTGCGGAAAAAGCGGACCTATTCATCGCCATTGGCACATCTCTAGTTGTAAATCCGGCTGCGGGTCTTCCACTGCACGCGAAACACAATGGCTCAAAATTCGCCATTCTCAATCGCGATCCAACAGGGTTGGATGATTTTGCCGATTGCGTAGTAAACGCTGGAATTGGCGATGTGATCGGTCGCCTCTGATTATCTACGTATTCCAGCTCATTTTACTTGAAATTTCCATAGCCAGATCAATCACAGATCTCCCATCGGTCTCCACAACGAAATCAAACGGCGCGGAAAGTTTCAGTATCCGGGATAATTCCAACGATCGCTTTTCATGACGCAAATATCCGGAACCAATTTCACGTTTTCTAACCATTCCCATGAGTGTTTCATCTGAAGCTCGAAGTTGGCAAAGTGTGGGAACGGAACCGGGAACAGCTGAAATAATCTCCCTGAGGTCCTTGGTTTTCTCAATAACCCTCGGGATTATAAGATTTCTGGAGCCAGCCAATTGGCAGTTTCCCCAAACTGCCGACAGGTTCTGTATTGCGAGCTTTTCCCCAAAACGATCGTCACTAGGCCTGGGATAGGTTTCTGCTAACACATCAAGATCAAGCAAAGTATGAGGAACTCCCTCCTCGACCAGAAGATTACTGACTTCCTCCGATACAGTTGTCTTCCCTACACCTACTGGACCGGAAAGAACAAGAAGCGGGATCAATGAATCAGCCTTTCGCTTTGCCGCCAAACTGCTGCCCCTCTGTGCCGCTCTGCCATTGCGCGAATTTCGTCATGATGTACTGAAATTGCTCGCTTTGCAGGAAATCTTCCAGCCATCGTATTACATTTGGCCAGTCTTCAGCCCAGAACCAATCGCGATCCACATGAGCAAATTGCCTGACAAATGGTAGAATTGCCCCATCGGCCTTGGAAAACCGATCGCCGAACAAATAGCTTGTTCCCTCCAATAACTCATTCAGCTGGCGAATGAAGGAAGCCCCCTTGCCCCGTTCCACCTCCCGATCCACATCGGCATATCGGTTTGGATACTTGTAGCGATCTAACGCAGATTTAAACGGTCCATCGCACTCCTGGATGAGAACTTCCATTCGATCTAATTCGGAATTTTCATAATCACACCAAAGGCTGCGGTCTGATTTTGAGAGTGACCAATTGATAATATCCAGACTTTCTTCCAGCACCTCCCCATCCTCAAAAACGAGCACGGGTACTGTACCTTTGGGCGAAGCCTCAAGCATCTCCACAGGTTTTTCTCTGAGCAAAACCTCTCGCAACTCGACTTCCACATCGCTGGCATTTAATGCCAATCGGGCCCTCATTGCATATGGACAACGACGAAATGAATATAGAATTGGCTTTTGGGACATGCGATTAATCGACTTGTTTCAATGATTTCGCGAATTTGGCTCGATAATAAATAATGTACATTTGTGCTGAAGATTCAAACAGTTTATTCTCAATAGTGTAACTGATTCGAAATTCTGATCGTTGCGTACCGGGATTTCTATGGCGAAATTAAGACAGTACACGCGGGGGACTGGGAATGGCTGAAGCACTTAATGCGGCTGAAGAAGTGTCTTTGGATTCGCTCGAAAGCGAGATCGAAGCTCAGATCAATGAAGAAGTGAATACAGAACTCGGTGTTGCAGACACCGAACAGGAGTCAGGAAACCTTGATTCCTTAAGAGCAAAGATTAAAGCGGCTCGCCTTGAAAAATTGATGGCCAGGCAGCTTGAGTCTGAACTTTCAACCGAAGAAGAAGAGGTTGAAAACAATAGCAACATTCACCAACAGTTGGACCATGCAATCAATGTCATGGAAACCATACAGAGCACTACCGGTGAAACATCATTTAGCCCTGGCAGTTCTTTAGCACGGGCAGCAGCTAGCGTAACAGCTCGAAGCAGCAGTCCTTCAAAGCGACTGAAGGATGTCCAGACAAGCAAGTCTTCCTGCGACGAAATGTTGAACAACATTTCCAAGGGCTCAAACATCTTAAATAATCTGACTGATCAGACAAAAGAACTTACCGCAAACTTGGAAGCGATGGAAAAAGAATTCATTCGCATCCAGGAAGCTGAGTCTGAAGCTGAACGCACCAAGGTGGAACTGGGCAGAGTAAACGAGGCACATCGTGAGGCGCTGTCAGTAATCAAAAAGCAGGAAAAGCAGATCCAGGTGCTGGAAACAATGCGCAATACGAGCATTGAGAACTACGAAACTGCCAAACTGAACCTGGAAGAGTTGCAGCGGGCAAGCCAAAAGCAGGCAAATGAGCTTGCGGAAAGCCAGTTTGTAAATTCAGAGCTTGAGCAGGAAATCCGTTCACTACAAAGCAATATAGAGCATGGAAAATCTGAGCTGAAGACAGTTCAGAAAGAACTGGAAACATCTCGCGAAGAATACAAGCAGAAAGACATGGAAGCGGCTAAAGCACAGGCTGAGCTCTATTCCTCACGCGAACGCATCAGCAACCTTGAAGCAAATCTGCAGAAAATGAGCCAGGAGCTAGAGGAAGTTTCAACTGTATCAAATCAGCGTGATGCTGAAATTGCGAAACTCAATAGTGCAATTTCAACGATAACGGAAAACTACAACCAAACCGAAGACAAACTCGGCAATTCACAAAATGAAGTGGAAGCACTCAACATCGAAATCAAGCAAAAAGATATTAGCTTGAATAAACTGAATAGTGAGTTCACTTCCCTGATGAAACTGAACGAGAAAACCAACCTCGAAGTTGAGTCCCTGCAGGACAAATACAATCAGTTAAATCGTCAGACACTTGATCAGCAAAGCCAGCACTATTCCAGAATTAATGAGCTGGAAGGCATGCTGCGTGATGCCAAACGGAAACTCGACATCAAGAACCAGGAGAAGACTGAACTTGCTGTTGAGCTGAAAGCAACTAACAACCTGCTAATGTTGCATGAAGAAATGGTAAGCGCGTTGTCTAACAAGGTTTAGACAGTTAAGTAAAAAGAACCGAACTTACTGCGGTGCGTTTCGATTGGAACGTGCCGCATGTTCTTTTTTGGCCTGTCGTTTTTTCTCACGCTGAGCGCTCTGGTCAGATGCAATATGACTTTCGCCCCTCGAACTTGCCAATTCCACTTGCTTCTGACGCTCTTCAAACCTACGTCGTTGCTCCACAGTTTGAGTGTCGTAACATTTAGGGCACGATATACCCTTTGCATAGAATACAGACTTTTTATCCTCTTCAGATATGGGATACCGGCACGCATGGCATAAATCATACGGTCCAGGCTTAAGGCCATGCCCTACGCTCACGCGCTCATCAAAAACGAAACACTCCCCTTCCCATAGGCTGTTTTCTGCTTCCACATTTTCAAGATATTTCAGGATGCCACCTTTGAGGTGATATACATTTTCGAAGCCCTCAGCCTTTAAGAGTGAGGTAGACTTTTCACACCTGATACCCCCGGTGCAAAACATCGCAATCTTCTTGTTTTTCGGAATACCCTCTTGTTCATCCAACCATTTTGGGAACTCTCGAAATGTGGTGGTCATGGGATCAACGGCACCCTTGAACGTACCGATCGCCACCTCGTAGTCATTTCTTGTATCGATGACCATAACATCAGGATCGGATATAAATGCATTCCAGTCTTCTGGATCAATATACTCACCCACCTGCTTCGTTGGGCTCACATCAGATACCCCCAATGTTACAATCTCTTTCTTGAGGCGCACCTTCATTCTGTAGAATGGATTTTCCTTTGCCCAACTTTCCTTATGTTCCAGATCGCTGAACTTTGGATTGGTCCGGATCCCTGCCAGCAGGTTTTCAACGCCTTTTTTCGGACCAGCAACGGTACCGTTGATACCCTCGCTCGCCAGCAATATGGTGCCCATCACCTCGTTGGACTTTGCCATCTCGAGGATACTGGCCTGCAACTCTTCGAATTCAGGCAATGAAACAAATTTGTAAAATGCGGCGACTAGAAACTCAGACATTGGCGAAAACTATCGGATGATTTTTTTCGCATAAATACAAAAAACGCCAGCAGATGCCAGCGTTTTCTCCCCAACAAGTTCGCTTGTTATGCAGATTTTTTCTTGGAAGACTTCAATGCCACAACATTTTCCTCTTCTTCTGCGAGCTTCGTATTCGCTCTTTCGTGCTTCAGAAGGAGTTTGTTGTACTTTTCTTCAATAGAACTCAGCACGATCAATTTCTCAGACAGTTGCTTGTTCTCATTCGTGAGTCGATCAACCATTTGCGAGAATGCAACATTCTCATTTACAGCTTGATCCTTATCATCAATCAGACTGGAAATTCTCAACTCAAGTTCTGAAATCTTGCTGACGGAAGCGAACAGTTTCTCTCTGTCCGTATTATGCGACGATTTCAGTTCCTCGATCTGAGATTTTAGAGACCGTTGTCTCTCATCTTCTTTTGCCAGGATCTTTAGAAGCTCACGATTCTCTTCTTTCAGTTCATCAATTGTCTGAAAACTTACTCTTGTTTGACCTTCAAGTGCTTCAATTTTTGACTCCAGTGCATAAATCCGGTCGTCCTTGGCTTTGGTACGCTCCTTGAAGTGCTTACTTCTTGAGGTGAGATCACTTACAGCTATCTCGTAACGAGTTTCGAGATCAATCTTATCTCTGCTTGTTTCGTTGAGACGACTTCTCAAGTCTTCGATGTCAGAGGTTAGCTTTTCGCGCCTGATATGTTCCTGTTCTTGAACGCGCTTCATCTCTTCCAGCCGGGTTTCATATTCCGACAACAAATGAAGCTTTTCAGCCATAATGCTGTTGTTGCTCTGGATCGCAGTCCGGTGTTCCGCGTTTTCAGCCTCAAGAAGTGAATTCACATCTTTAAAGCTGGAGAGCTCATATTCCTGCTCATTCAGGCGTGAACGCAGTTCATCCACCTGACCGTTCAGGCTCTCAATATTCTTAACGTTTTGCGAAAGCGCCACGTGTGCTTGTTGAAGCGCTTCACGAGTTTCTGTAAGTCGGATTTTTAGAGCATCAACTCTGGACTTCTCATCATCCAGATCGGATACAGCAATATTCAGGCTGCTGCGGGCTGTATCGAGCTCTATAGAAAGCTCACTGTTAATCCGTTCCAGTTTAGCTGTGTGATTAATATCCTGCTGCGCGTTGCTGACCAGCTCACGAATACTGGACAATCGGTTTTCTGTAAGTGTGGAAGAGGTCTTAGCTTCTGTGATGGTGTTTGCAAACTCATCAAGGCTGGATCGGATTTTCTCAATCCTGCTAATGCGTTGGATCAATTCCTGCGAAAGAGCAGGCTCTTCTCGTTTCTCCGGAACAACTTTTTCCACAGGTAGCTGCAGCTCCGGCTTTTCATCAGCCGGTTCGGTTTTTTTCCTAGAAAACAAACTATCTAATATCATAGCGGTGCACACTTTTTAAACTGACTAAATACAACGCATGCCCCAATGCGACAAATTTGTAAGGACATACTGGTGGTGATTTTGGTTAAAAATCTATATACCAATAGTTGCAATATTTCGCCAGCCTAAACCATATGTTGTAAATTACTTACGTAGCGCAACTAAGTCATTGTAATTTAAATACGATTCACATTTCTGCCAAATTTGAACCCAGATTCAATTTTTGGTAGAAATACCATTTTTCGGTGAATAAATGAATATGCCGTTAACCGAAAGTAATTTCGACATATTCCGGTTTGGGAAAAGGGTAAAAATACGAAGTTGCGCATGCAAGAGATTCGCCGCATGCTAGAATTTTACGAGCATCAGGATATCCATGATCAAAGAACTTGACGAAATCGACTTGAAAATTCTGCGTATCCTTCAAGAGACCGCAGATATGAACATCAACAGCATAGGTGAAAAGGTCGGATTAAGTCATACTCCCTGTTGGAGGCGTATCAAGAAAATGCAGGAGCTTGGCGTCATAAAATCCCAGCACTGTCATCTGGATGCAGAAATGGTAGGCCTCGATGTTTCCGTCTTTGTGTATGTCAGGCTCGACACCCATTCAGCAGAAGTCCTCGAAGCGTTTGAAAAGGCAACCCTGGATCTGCCGGAGATCATGCAGTGCTATACCATGAGTGGAGAATTTGATTACCTTCTGAGAGTAGTAGTCGCAACGGTAAGAGAATACGAGAAGACAGTTAAGGGCAGGCTTCTGAAACTGCCTCATGTGGGTGTGATGAATTCGCACTTTTCACTCAACGAGATAAAAAATACAACATCTCTGCCAATATGAATTATAAGTCCAAATTTCAAAAATTTTTAGGTTGAAAGTCTAATTCTGACGGGCAAAATCTCTATTTTTGAACTGTAATTTCCAGCAAATAGCGTATTATTATCTTGGACATGTCAATCGGAGGGCCTCATGAGCGAGATAAAGCGGCAAAGCGACATTATCGCAGCAACATCAATCTCACTTGAAGACAAATACACAGCCACTGACGGCAAGGTCTTTATGAATGGTACCCAGGCTTTGGTTAGATTGCCCATGGTGCAGATGCGCAGAGATCGTGAAGCTGGTTTAAACACTGGTGCATTCATTTCCGGTTATCGCGGATCTCCAATTGGTGCCTACGATTTTGCCCTCCAACAAGCCCGCAAACACCTCGATAAGCATGGTGTAGTTTTTCAGCCCGGCATAAATGAAGACCTTGCAGCAACAGCTGTATGGGGAACACAGCAAATCGACACTACTCCCCTTGCCAACAAAGATGGTGTAGTCGGATTTTGGTATGGTAAAGGCCCGGGCGTGGATCGATCCGGCGATGTATTCAAACACGCAAACTCAGCGGGCACCTCAAAACATGGTGGTGTACTAGCCTTCGCAGGTGATGATCATACTGCAAAGTCTTCCACCGTAGCCCACCAATCAGATCATGCATTCATGGCAGCAATCATGCCCATGCTGTTCCCCTCCAGCGTTCAGGAGTTTGTGGAATTGGGGCTGCTGGGCATCGCTATGTCACGCTACTCCGGCCTATGGGTCGGTTATAAAGTCATAGCAGACACGATTGAGACCACAGGCGTTGTTGATCTGGCTGGTGAAAGCAAACAATTCATCATCCCTGAGGGCTACGAAATACCAGAAGATGGACTGAACCTCAGATGGCCAGACGGCATTCTAGACCAGGATGCAAGACTTCAGAACCACAAAGCTTATGCAGCAATGGCTTTTGCCCAGGCAAACGGCGTCGATCAACTCATCTATGACAGTAAAAAACCTCGTTTTGGTATCGTAGCCTCTGGCAAGGCCTATGAAAATGTGCGTGAAGCCCTTCGTCAAATCGGCATTGACGAGAAAACAGCGGATAAAATCGGTCTGCGCCTTTATAAAGTTCGCATGCCATGGCCGCTTGAGCCGGAAGGCATCAGAAAATTTGCTGACGGTCTGGAAGAAGTACTCGTAATTGAAGAGCGCCGTGAAGTAATTGAGCATCAGATCAAACAGCAGCTTTTCAATTGGCGTGCAGACGTGAGGCCACGCATCATCGGGAAGTTTGATGAAAATGATCAGCAGGTTCTGTCCCTGAGCGATGAAGTAACCGCTGGCGTGGCAGTAAGAGCCATTTCAAGCCGATTGCTTACTTTCGATCTGCCGGAGGGCATTTCCAGCCGTATCAAGCAAAAACTTGCTTACTATGACGAACGCGCAGGAATCCGCCAAAACCATGAAGCACCCGTCACACGTACCGCACATTTCTGCTCAGGCTGCCCGCACAACACCTCCACAAAGGTACCGGATGGAAGCCGTGCAATGGCTGGCATTGGCTGCCATTTCATGTCTGTCTGGATGAACAGAAACACCGAGACATTTTCGCATATGGGTGGTGAAGGTGTCAGTTGGACTGGACTATCCCATTTCACGGATGAGGATCATGTCTTTGCCAATCTCGGTGACGGCACATACTACCACTCAGGTTTCATGGCAATTCGCCAGGCCGTAGCATCAGGTGCTAACATCACTTACAAGGTATTGTTCAATGATGCGGTAGCAATGACTGGAGGCCAAACACATGACGGCCCACTCGACCCACCAACAATTTCTCATCAGCTGAAATCAGAAGGCGTAAAAGAGATCTGGCTGATCTCTGATGACCCGGATCGATATACAAGATCTGACTTTGCGGAGGGAACTCAACTCCGTTCTCGTGAATATATCGAAGAAGTCCAGAGGCACCTGCGTAAGGTAAAGGGATGTACAGCGATTATTTATGATCAGACTTGTGCTGCTGAACTGAGACGCCGCCGCAAACGTGGCATGGCTCCTGACCCGGACAAGCGGGCTTTCATCAATCCTCTGGTTTGTGAAGGATGCGGAGATTGTTCTGTTCAATCAAATTGTATTTCAATCGAACCTCTGGAAACAGAGTTTGGTCGTAAGCGAAAAATCAATCAATCTGCCTGCAACAAAGATTTCTCCTGTGTGGAAGGTTTCTGCCCTTCATTTGTCACGGTTCATGGCGGACAATTGAAACAGCCCGTACTGCCGGAGCTTGATACAACCAAGCTTCCTGACCATGAAACACCGGTCCTCGATGGTGTTTACAACATTGCAATTACCGGTGTTGGTGGAACTGGTGTGCTAACCATCGGTGCTATTCTGGGCATGGCAGCACATATTGAAGACAAAGCTGCAATCATTCTTGATATGGCTGGCCTTGCGCAAAAAGGTGGAGCCGTTCTAAGTCACGTTCGCCTCGCATCCTCACCTGAGCTTGTTACAGCACCGCAAATTGTCACCGGTGAAACGAATCTGCTGCTGGCCGCTGATACAGTGGTCGCAAGCGCGCAGGGCTCAGTGGCCTTGTTCAGCCCGGAAAACACCAACGCCGTAATCAACACCCATCTCAATCCGGTTTCAAATTTCATATTTGATCGTGATTATGACTTCCGTGAAGTTGGTGTCGTGGACACAATCAAAAAACACGTCAAAGACGAAATGGAACAGGTTGATTTCACAAAGCTCGCGGAATCCGTTTGCGGTGATGCTATCGCCACGAACATCATGATGATCGGTTATGCATGCCAGAAAGGCCTGCTACCAGTATCTGCCGCAGCCATCGAAAAGGCAATTGAACTGAATGCTGTCGCAGTGGCAGCTAACAAACTGGCATTCAACTGGGGAAGAAATTTCGCTGCATTCCCAGAAGAAGGACGGAAAATTCTGGAGAGCCTGAAGGGTCAAAATGAAGAGCCTGACACGCTTGAAGAAATCATCGATAAAAGAGCTGCATTTCTGGTTGATTACCAGGATCAGGCCTATGCTCAGTCCTATCGTGACTTTGTTGCAAAGGTCGAAAACACAGAAAAAGAAAAGTTTGGCAAGAAGCGCGACCTGACCAATGCGGTGGCACGCAATCTGTTTAAGCTGATGTCCTACAAAGATGAATACGAAGTGGCGCGCCTCTTTACTAACGGTGACTTCGAAAAGCAGATAGCTGAGACATTTGATGGTGATTTCACACTGAATTATCATTTGGCTCCACCAATCATTGGTTTTGGAAAAAAACCAAATGGTCGCCCGCGGAAGAAAGCCTTTGGTCCCTGGATGATGAGAGCATTCCGCTTGCTGGCAAAGTATAAGAAATTACGCGGCACAAAATGGGATCTGTTTGGACGAACTGCTGAAAGAAAAATGGAGCGGCAACTGATCTCAGACTACAGATCAGAAGTTGAAGGATTGCTCGGTAAACTCACTGAGTCCAATCACCATTTTGCAGTTGCGATCGCGAGGTTACCCGATGACATTAGAGGTTTTGGGCCTGTCAAAGAACTCGCTGTTAGCAAGACCGAAGACAAGCGCAAGGATTTGATGAGTCAATTCAACCGGCCGGAAAAAGCAGACAAAGATAAAAAAAAGACAGCATCAGAACCGGCAGAATAGGCAATATGTTAGGAGTTGATTAACCACACAACTCAGCCTCTTATTAATACAAACACCTTACAATTGTGCCCTGAGTTAATGTATTGGGGCCCACATCATGCAGTCCAACGTTTTCAAAACCGTTGCCGTACTTGCTTTACTGGCAGGTTGCACGACCAATGGCGGTGGTACACTCTCGGACAGCCTGGGCCTTGCTAAAGATTCGGATACAACGACAGCTGGCGTCGAAGACAGATACTCTGACGCGAAACAATCTGTAATTGCGAAGTTGATAGAAAACGCAAACAGCGAGTTTTCAAGTGCTCCTGAACAGCCGAAATCCACCAAAACGATTGCTGCCAAGAAACCCAAAACTGTGAGTAAGCAGACTGCGGGGAAAACGGTGTTAAGTTACACACCACCCCAAATCGGAACTGTATTCACGTGGCAGAACAACTGGGCAAACCTGCCTAAGACCATTAGCTACAAGGTCACGGACATCAAAAATTTGGGACCGAAGGAATATGTGGTTTTCACATCTGTAAAAGGCTTCAAGAGCAAAACCAAAGCCTACTACGACACTACGAACTTCGCACTCAAAGGATACCGGGATGCGGAAGGTAAAGCGCTTGTCACTTATAAACCGGTGGAACAGCGTTACAAATTCCCGATGAAACCAGGTGACAAATGGGTAACAAACTGGAAATCGCTCGATCACAAGACCAATAACGTAACTGCAGGTGGTGGCGTTGTTCAGGTCGTGGCCTATGAAAGACTGAAATTACCATCTGGAGAGTTTGATACTCTCAAAGTGAGAATGCCAGTGCAAAAACGTGCACCAAAGGGCTTGAAACACTATGTATGGTTTGCACCTAAGCTGGGAATAACAGTCAAAGAAACAATCGGTGGCGGAAACTTCCACTGGTCTCAGGTACTGTCAAAAGTCAGTTATCCTAGCCAGAAAGTTGCTTCAAACTAGGGTAACGTGGAAACTCATTCACAGCTCAGAGTGATATGAGACTGATACTGTCCAGGCGGGAAAACTGCGTCATTCACAGTCCTTGCTTCAAAATTCACATTAATATCAGAGCGTGTGGCAAGCCTAGGCAGCAATATGGAAGTGGCAGGCGTTAAGGTTGGAAGTGGAAAAGTACCAAGCACAGGATCACCCGGATTCCCCGTTGCACTGAAGAAATTGAAGACAGTCACCGTTGCCTGATAGTCCGCGGAAAATTCTACATCCGGGCCGAGTGCCGCTGGAGCAATGTCAAATCCCACAGGCGTTTCTGCTGAAATACGAAACAGCGATCCACGCAAATTGCGGCTCGATCTGATTTGCGCGACACCTGATTTACCACCCACTTGTGTAGAGCCTAGAATATTTCTGGAACTGTTCGCCTCCAACCAACCTTCGCTGACAATGAGAACCTCACAAAAGCGCGAATTTCCAACAGTACCGCCAAATATCACACCAGTGCTGTGTGTGGAATTTACAGCCGTTGGATGAGAAACTAGTGCCGAGCCCAAACACCCGGTAAGAAAAAGGGATTTGAATCTGAAGTCCATATCTGTGCCTCAACATCGAAAAAATGTATCTGCACAGTCCTGATCAAAACCTAGCACAAGGACCTAAAAGATAGATTAATCAGTTAGTTAGAATCTATCTCGGCGAACGCCCATGGTTTGATTGATAGCTCAACAAATCCGGATTGTTGCTGAAGCTCAGCTCTAGAATTGCAAAACCCCGCCATCTGTAAAAGAGGGCGAGGCTTCTTAGTGCTCTCTCTATTTATCTTTTATTCGCAGCGCAGAGTAACCTGAGCTGTGTAATTGCCAGACGGAAATGTTTCGCCGGCAGCAATTGTTGCTATGTAATCCATAGTAATATCAGCGCGCAGCGCATTAGCCCCAATAACCGTCAAAGTCGCAGTGGAATCCACGTCGTTAAGCTGACCCGATGCTACTGAAGGTCCGGCTGGCAAACCTTGCGCATTGAAGAAAGAAAAGAACCGGAAATCTACATCATAATTAGCTGAAAATTCCACGGCACTTGTCAGTTCAGGCGGTGCCTGAGTGAAGCCAATTAGCGGTTCTGCGGTAATCACATAAGGATTGTTCTGGAAATTCAGGTTCCTGGACGTTCTGATTTGCGCAAAACCCGGACGGCCTCCCGCTTCAATGGAACTAAGTACGGTATTGCCAACATTTGGAGCAATTATTCCATCTTCTACAATCAAAATTTGACATTCGCGATCAAAACCAACAATTCCACCGAAGATGACACCATTGTTAGCTTGTGAATTTACAGACGTTGGCTCCGCCGCCAAAGAAGCAGCTAAAACCCCACCACAAAGCATGGTTTTGAATATACTGTTCATGATACGCCCTAAACCCCAATTACTCTAAAAATCCAACGCAATATTCCTTGGATAGATAGTACCAAAATTCCCTAAAGATTAGATTAATCAACAAGATAGAAACGTGCACTCTCGAATTAACGATTTAAAAATCATTCGCACAGAAGTGTAACCTGACCGGTATAATTCCCCGTCGGAAATGCACCCACATTGTTTACTGCTTCATAATCAACTTCCACCTGACTCGTCGAACCTCTCGGGAGTCGAATACTGGCAGTACCATTTGCATTTCGGGTTCGCGGACCTCTCACCGTCCCATTCCGTCTGGTTGTCGTGATAACAAACTGAGCCGTTGTCGTAACATCCGCTGGATTGAGACTCGGCGGGGCAGATGTGAATCCGCCTGGCGGAAAAGCACTCAACCTGAACACCGGACCTGTTCCAGGGCCCGAAACTCTAACTTCTGCCTCACCGGGTCTCCCACCAGGTTGAGTGGAAGCTAGCATTGTATTTCCAGCGTTTGCCCCCAAAATTCCCTGTTGCGTAAGCAAGATTTGGCAAAATCTGGGATCTTCCACGACAGCAAAGAAGGGAGCGCCAGCTTGTTGAGCAGTTGTTTGTGTTACAGGTACTACTGTCTGAAGCGCAATTAGTGCAGCTCCGGCCAGAACCTTTCCGGAGTGAAATCGCATCTAAGCTTCCCTAATAAAACATTGTAATTATTCATATTATTCACACCGCAAAGTCAGTTCAGCGGAATAATTTCCCGCTTTGAATGGCTTATCCACTCGCTTGGCAGTAAAATTGATCTCCAAATTGGTCACACCTCGTTGAAGTCTTCTGGAAATCTCGCCCTGCGTTTCAGTAAAACTCGTGGCACCTCTGCCAGTTACGGTTGTAGAAAAAATGGTTCCCTGATCAGCAAACACAGGGGAATCCTTGAAACCCAAAGGATTCTCTAAATACATTCGATAAGATGAATTCGTTGCAGAAATCTGTGCAATTGCGGGTTCACCTAAGAACTCACTTGAGCTCAACACTCTGTTGTCGATACTCGGCTGCATTACGCCTTCTCTTGAAATCGTAATGCCACATGATTGCTGATTACTATTATCATTTTGTGGAATCGGGATAACCGGAACCACATCCACACTTTGAGCAATCGATGCCGGTAGCTCGCTCAGGCTCAGTACAATCATGCTAAGAGCCAGAGTACTGAAAAGTTTGTATGGAGACAGCTTACACATTTTGCGGCGCAAATTTCTCCGTCCGGTGATTTCACCAGTGAAAATTTGCGCCTTGTGCAGGTTGTTATCCATTTTAGTTCACGCGACCCTCTGTCGTCCAACCTTCTTCATCCCATGCAGAAGATCCAGCTGCCTGCGTATCTGTAAGATTTGCATTAGCGACTTCAACACCATCTGAACCTGTGCCTTGCACAGCATCAGCGGTTGCACGTTCGTTCACTTCTGATACCGGGGCAATACCTCTGGTGAGCCCGAGTTCCATAAGTTTCAATTCCAGTTCCAGTCTTCTGACTTCCACATTATACAAACGCGTACAGTCCAGACGTGGCGGCTTCTTTCCAAGCGGAATTACAATCCTGCCGTAAGCAGAAGTGGAATTCGCTGAAGATGACTGTTCCGGGTTACCGATCACACCAAGGTCAAGGTAAGCACCGCTGCCTGCTACTGAAGATCTACATGTTGTTCCATCCGCGGCGCGGACTTCATCCTGACCCTGTGGCAGACTAACTCCCGGCAAATTAAAGCCGGAAATATTCTGATTTATTATCTGCGATTCTTGAGCAAAAGCCGATGTCGCAGAAATTAATGCAATTGAGCAGATTGCTATTGAATACGCTCTCCCAAAAATTTCCCGCATATCTGAGCCTTAATTGTTGTTTTTCTAGTTTGGCCAGGGAAGGGTACAGCTTCAGTGCATACCCGAACTTTTCTTTTAGTGTGACCATCGAAAGGAATGATCACATTGACAGGTCGTTTAAAGTTTGCGCCGAGTGTGAACTCAGCTGGAGACACACGTGCCCGAATAGGGTGAAAATGCTGGTCGTAAACTTTAACTTCCATGCGAATTCTGTGTCCATAAGGATTAGCTGGATAAACTTTGACAGCAAAGGCATCCGTAAAACTCTGGATCTGTCCACGCATAGGAGACATGGACTGCGCCGCTACCTGTTGGGGCAGCAGCGCAAATGCCAGGGCACAACCAAGAAATGAGGTTTTGATGAATGATTTTGAATTCAGCTTATTCATGACTTGGTCCGTCCCCTTATAGTCAGTTTATTCGCAACGAAGCACTACGATTGCCTGATACGCACCTGTTGGGAACGCACCACCAGTCGAAGTAGCAACAAGATTTACAGAAATGTCTGTTTGACCTTCACTCAGGTCAGTAGCACCAGAAGTTTGTGCAATTGTTGTAGCACCAGAACCTGTGTAATCTGCAACAAAGTTTGCAGATGCACCAGCAGGAGCACCAGCTTCAAATGCAGTAGGCGCATCAACACTTACGTCGAAGATGTCACTGTTAGCTGTAACTTCAGCAGTACCAGCAGAACCACCATCAGCAGTGCGTGAGCTCAGCACGGTGTTGCTTGTTGTAGCAGCCAGTGTACCTGGCGTGATGTTGTCGATTGTGCAAGTGTTCAGAATTGAACCGTTAAAGATAACGTCGCCTGTAGCTGTTTGTGCATATGCTTGCGAAGAAGCAAGAACAACTGCGGCAGCGCCAGCAATTTTGATAAGGTTTTTCATTTTACTCTCCTGTTAGCTTTAAAGCTTTTTTTGCTTATCTGACGCTCAGAATAAGCACACAGGAAGTCTTCCACCCCGTGGATTATCAATCCTGCCCCATATGCCCACTCGCACCCGAAATTAGTCGAGTGAAATGGCCAGCTATCTAAACGTCGGGAGAGAAACTACGAAACAAAAGTTTCAAAAGGGTTTGGGACGATGGTTAAATTTGTGGAAATGGCGCCGGATAGGTTTTTACTAAAAATGGCACGAAATATGCTTCCTACCCAGCATGTATTTGAAAAAACTCATTATCGCATCTGTCACCGTCCAGCTTACGGCTGGAAATTGGTTTGTTACCAATGATGCGATGGCGGCCTCAAGCTCAGTGAATTTCACTGGTCATGTTTCAAAAACTGATCCCGGCAAAACTTCGCTTTTTCCTCGGATTATAGTGAGTTTCAGCGATGAAGCAGCATTGCCGGTGTCTGGCTATTTCGAAAACCCGATGGCTGTCACCGTCTATCAAGGCAGCCAGATGCAATTGGTTTCTTCTGGTTATTTCAGCAGATTTGAGGCCGGTAGATCCAATCAACACTATCGCATTGTGAAACTTAATGGTTCCGGTATGCAGGAATTCACGCTTTGTGCATCAGGACAAAAAAATTGTTTGCGGTATCAGGTTTTACGCAACGATTAAATTACCGCTCTTTCCATAAACGCTTCGCCTTTGGCAATTCTCTCATATCCAAAAGGTGATAAATCCAGCGCTCGATACTCACCATAAGTAATCAATTCTGAAACGCCTCGGCCGATAGCAGGCGATTGCTGCAACCCGTGCCCGGAAAAGCCATTCACAAAAATAAAGTTCTCAACTTTATCATGTGGCCCCACAATCGCATTTTGATCCAGAACATTGTACGCGTAATGACCAACCCAGGAATTCACCAGCTTTATGGCTTCAAATTGTGGAATACGGTTGGCAATGGCCGGCCATACTTTTTCTTCCCAGATGGAATGATCAGCGACAAAATCTGTATAGTCCACTGCCGGGTCATCATCTGGTGGGCAACCGCATAAATAATACACGCCATCGGTACGCATATGAACACCAGTAGGATCAATAGTCAGTGGCAGGTCTTGATCCAATGGTTTTTCAGCATCGAAAATAAAGGTGTAGCGTTTACGTGGCTCAACCGGGATCTCAATGCCGGCCATGCGCGATGTGAGCACGGCTCTGGGCCCTGATGTGTTTATCAGCTTACCACAAGTGATTTTTTCCCCAGAGGCCAATACAGCGGCTTCAACACGGGTGCCACCGTCATTGAGTTCCAGATCAACAACTTCGTTCGTGCAGTACTCAACGCCGTTCTCTTTGGCAGAACGCTTCCACCAATCAAATATGGTGTTGCCGTCGAAATAACCTTCGTCAATCGGATTGTGGTTTGCTCCCACAATGCCATCCAGATTATAGAATGGATAATCCTTTGCGATCTCATCTCGCGAGAGATGCCTGGTACCAGCCCCACATTTGGACTGAATTTGCTGAACCGTGCGCAGTGTCTGGGCAAATTCTTCCGTATCAGCCAGATACATATACCCATAAGATTGCAACACGATTTCAGGTACACGCGGATCATTTCCCATATACTCGCGGAAATTCTTGATGAATTCAGCCCCAAATTGGGAGATCTTGATGTTTATCTCAGCCGAAAATTGCTGCCTGATGCAAGAATTCGTGTGAGATGTTGAGGCAAACTCGTAGGCTGGGTCTCTCTCAACCACAAGAATTGAACCATCAAAATCCGGGTTTTGTGACAAAAACCATGAAACTGAGGAGCCATACATCGCACCTCCGACTAGAACCACATCGTAGCTTTTCCTATTCGGTGAGACATAATTTTCACTCATTTGCAAATACCTCGGAAAATTATTGGTTCAGTCTGCAATCCAGTTAAATCTCAAAACAGGCTGCTTCTCCGGTTTGTGTTTCTTCCAAAACCGGTGTCTCTGTTTTGCAGCGGGTCGTCGCAAACGCACACCTTGGATGAAATGCACACCCGGTTGGTGGATCAATCGGGTTGGGTATTTCGCCTTCCACTTTCTTCCGTTGGCGCCCTGTCATCTCAAGATCAGGCACAGCATCGAGCAACATTTTTGTGTAGGGATGTTGAGGGTTCTTAAACAGCCCCTTCCCGTCAGCAACTTCAACCAGCTTGCCGAGATAGAGTACGCCAATTCTGGTTGCCATGTGACGAACAACCGAAAGATCGTGGCTGATGAATAGGTAAGTAAGTCCAAATTCATCTTGGAGGTCGCGCATCAAATTGAGGATCTGCGCCTGAACGGACACATCAAGTGCAGAAGTAGGCTCGTCACATACGATAAACTCCGGTTGCGCCGAAAGTGCACGAGCAATGGCAATGCGTTGTCTTTGGCCACCAGAAAACTCATGCGGAAACTTATCGCCGTCGGCACGACCCAGGCCAACTGTATCCAATAAGTCTGCAACACGACCCTCTACGGTTTGGTTGGTTCCTTTCAACCCGAAGGTTCTAACCGGCTCGGCCACGATATCTTTCACGCGCCATCTTGGGTTCAGGCTTGCAAACGGATCCTGAAATATCATCTGGAACCGACTGCGTAAATCACGCATAGCAGCACCACCCTTTGTGGTCATGGTGTTGCCATCGAAAATAATATCTCCGCTATTGGCACCGAGCAGTCCTACCACAAGCTTGGCAATAGTAGATTTTCCCGAACCTGATTCACCCACCAATGCGAAAGTTTCACCGCGACGGATATTAAAAGAGACATCATTAACCGCGGTCAGATACTGCTTCTCCTTACGCTCTAAAACACGATTAAGCCAAGGATCCGAAACATCAAACTTTCGCGTAAGATTCCTGATCTCCAGAAGGTTCTCACTCATTCTGCACCTCCATTACCGTAGAGGTGGCAGGCAATCTCCCGCCCATCAACAATTTGAGGTTCAGGTCTTAGGTGATGGCAGACATCCTTCACCTTTGTGCAACGAGGATTAAATGCACAGCCATTCGGTATTGCGTTGAGACGAGGCATGGAACCCGGAATTTGAGTTAAACGATCTTCAGTTTGCGTGAGTGTCGGGATAGAGCCCATCAAGCCCTCAGTATATGGATGTTTGGCATCCTGAACCACATCCCTAACCGGACCGATCTCTGCAATCCGGCCAGCATACATAACGGCAACTCTATCGGCCGCCTCTGCTATAACACCCATATCATGCGTAATCAGCATGACAGAAGTACCATGGTCACTGCACATACGTTTCAACACATCTATGATCTGTGATTGAACTGACACATCAAGCGCTGTAGTGGGTTCGTCGGCAATCACCAATTCAGGCTCAGCACATAAGGCCAAGGCAATCACAACGCGTTGGCGCATACCACCAGAAAACTGATGAGGATAGTCATCAATCCTTCTAGCAGCTGCGGGGATCCCCACTTCATCTAGCAGACCAATTGCCCGGTCTCGTGCCTGTGCTGCTGAGAGGGGCAAATGTCGGCGTATCGTTTCCACTAGCTGTTCGGCAATCGTGTAAAGTGGATTAAGGGATGTTAGCGGATCCTGGAAAATTACCCCGATGCGTTTACCACGTACCTTGCGCATGGCATCAGCAGACAAATTGTCTATCCTGTCTCCAGTGAGATGAATACTACCGCCAGCAATGTGTCCAGGCGGTTCAATCAGGCCGATAATGGCAGCCCCTGTCATTGATTTACCAGCTCCTGATTCACCAACAACACCCAAGACCTCACCCTGAGCCAGATCAAAGCTAACGCTGTTTACTGCCGTCAGGACGCCCTTCCGGGTAGGAAATTCCACGACCAGATCTTTTACGGATAAGAGAGGTGTACTCATTAACGCAACCTTGGATTTAGCGCATCGCGCAACCAGTCACCAAGCAGATTTACAGCGAGTGCAAGAACTGCCAACAAAAGTCCCGGGAAGAAAATCATCCACCATTCACCTGAAAACAAGAAATTGTTTCCTGTTCCAATCATCGTTCCCAGAGAAGGTTGGGTCGGTGGCATGCCTACGCCAAGAAATGACAAAGTGGCTTCCAGAATAATCGCTAGCGCAAGATTGATCGTGGCAATAACCAATACAGGCCCCATGACATTGGGAAGAACATGTCGTGCCATTATTTTGACTGGGTGCAAGCCTATCAAACGAGCAGCCTGCACATATTCTTTGTTCTTTTCTACCAATGCTGAAGATCGAACAGTACGTGCGTACTGCACCCAAAATGACAGACCGATGGAAAATACCAGAATATAAAACGCCGATTCCTCACGGTTGATGCCACCAAAAGCAGCCCTTACTGACCCATCGATAAGCAAGGCGATAAGAATTGAAGGGAAAGTAAGCTGGATATCAGCAATTCGCATGATGATCGCATCAGTCCTGCCACCCGCATAACCTGCAAGTAGACCCAGCGAAATACCAAGCACAGCAGCAAAGATCACCGAAGCAAATCCAACTGCGAGTGAAATTCGCGATCCATACAACAGGGTAGACAGGATCCCCCTACCCTGGTCATCAGTACCGAGCAGATAACGCGGATCGCCCCCCTCTTGCCAGACTGGTGGCAAGTAGGAATCGAGCAGAGACAGGCTTGCCGGATCAAACGGGTTCTGCGGCGCTAAAATTGGGGCAAACAACGCTCCTAAAAAAATCAGAGACGTTATCACGGTCGCCACAATTGTAAGCTTTGACCGCTTGAACGAGTAATAGATGTCAGAATCCAGTATTCGCGAAATCAGATCGCCGGATGACGCCTTTTCCACACTCATGAGTCACCCCCGGATATTCTGATTCTCGGATCTACCAAACCATACATAATATCGACGATCAGATTGATCATAACAAAGAGGAAGGCAACCAACAGCAGATAGGCAGACATAATTGGAATATCCACATCCTGCACCGCAGCAAGGAACATTTGCCCCATACCCGGCCACTGGAACACAGTCTCGGTAATAATGGCGAAAGCGATAATCGATCCTAACTGAAGACCGGTAATGGTAATAACCGGTATAAGCGTGTTCTTCAGCGCATGACCAAAATGGATCGCTCGATTTCTAAGCCCTCGAGCTCTGGCAAATTTTATGTAATCGGTCCTCAAAACTTCCAGCATTTCGGATCGGACCAGTCTCATGATTAGCGTCAATTGGAAAAGGCCTAATGTGATTGAAGGCAATATCAGCGCTTTCAATCCGCTACCACTCAAAAACCCTGTGCTCCACCAGCCTAAGGAAACGGTTTCACCTCGCCCGAAACTTGGCAGGAAACCTTCCAGTTGAACAGAAAAAACAAATATCAACAGGATCCCCACTAGAAACGGTGGCAACGAAATACCGATCAAAGAACCCGTTAGAAAAGCTTTTGAAAGGAGGCTATCTCGCCTCAAAGCAGTGTAAACTCCCAAAGGGATACCCACTGCTAGCGCAAAGATCGAGCCAACCAGTGCTAGTTCCAGCGTGGCGGGCAAACGTTCCCCAATGATTGTCGCAACGGGGCGTTTGAACTGATAGGAGATACCGAAATCCCCCTGTATCGCATTCCCGACAAAATTGAGAAATTGAATGGGAACTGGATCTTTTAACCCCAAACGTTCCCGTAACTGTTCACGCTCTTCAAGGGTCGTCTCAAGACCAACCATTTGGTCTACCGGATCGCCAATGAAGGTGAACATAACAAATGCAATCAAGGCGACGATCAACATCACCAAGGCAGATTGAAAAATTCTTTGGATAACAAATGCAAGCATGTTTGAATTTCATGCCCCGCAGGTTTGCGGGGCATGAACTGTGTTTGGATTATTTCTTGTTGACGTAGTACATCATGAATTCGTTGTCGGCACGCTGCACCAGATCAACGCTTGATGAAACACCCCAAGCAAGACCCTGCTGGTGAAGCGGAATATAAGCAACTTCATCAGTGGTCATTTTGTAAGCTTGGGTAATCATATCCAGCCGTTTCGCAGCATCATTCTCAGAGAGAATTTTTGCACTCAACTCATCCACTTTCTCGTTACAGTAACCACCCAGATTGAACAGGCCACCATTGCCTTCATCATCGCGGCAACCGTGCAGGTTGGTTAGGACGTTCCAAGAGTCGAACGAACCAGGTGTCCAGCCCAGCAGATAGAATGATGTATCAAATCCACCGGAAGCCAGAACCTTTGCGAAGTACTGAGCTTTTGGCTGAGCGTTAAGGTTCACTTTCACACCTACTTTAGCGAGCATGGAAACAACTGCCTGACAAATAGCTTCGTCGTTCACGTAACGGTCGTTCGGGCAATCCATGCCCACTTCAAACCCGTCACCGTATCCAGCTTCTGCCAACAGAGCCTTCGCACCATCAGGGTTATATTCAAGACGTGAGAACTGGTCAGCATTCTCGAACATAAACGGTGAAAGCATGATTGAAGAAGGTGTTGCGAGGTTACGCATTACTTTCGACTTGATCGCTTCAATATCAATTGCGTGGTAGAAAGCTTGACGAACACGAATATCCTTGAACGGGTTTTTACCCTTTACACTGGATTCCAGCAGTTCATCACGGCGCTGGTCCATACCAAGGAAAATGGTACGCAGTTCAGGGCCCGTTAGAGCAGAAGTAGTAGCGTTGGCATCAACCCGTTTGATATCCTGCACCGGGATTGGATAAACGAGATCCATTTCACCTGACAGTAGCGCTGCTACGCGAGTAGCATCGGAAGCGATTGTAGAAAACTCAATCTTGTCCAGGTTGTGCTTGTTACTACCATTGTCCCACCAATCTGGGTTCTTCTCAAAAGTGGTTTTCACACCAGCATCATGACTTGTGATTTTGAATGCGCCGGTTCCATTTGCCTGCAGGGAAATGGTGCTCGCGTTCTGATCAGATGCCGAGGTCACTTTAACGGAGTCGTTTGCTTCCGCCCACTCCTTGTCGATCATGTGCCAGGTTGCCCATTCAGCATGTAGGATCGGGTTTGGCGCAGTCAGGATTACGTCAACCGTATGATCATCCACTTTTTCGAATTTAGTGCCATCAGGAAAACGTGTTTTCAGATCTGAGCCTTCAGACTTAACGCGTTCAGCAGAGAAAATCACATCATCTGCGGTGAAATCATTACCGTTATGAAATTTCACACCCTTGCGAAGGTTGAAACGCCAACGGGTTGGTTCGATAATTTCCCAGCTTTCAGCCAATGCTGGTTCAATTTTCAAATCTGGTCCACGACGCGTCAAACCTTCATAAACATTACCCAGGGTACCGAGTGTAAATGTTTCATTGAGGGAATACGGGTCTAGAGACTTTAAAGAGCCCTGGAACGCATATTTGAAGGTATTCTCAGCTAGAGCCGATGTTGCCATCAGACCGGTAAGGATTGCTGCTCCAGCGAGCTTCTTTGTGAATGACATATTTTCCTCCCAGAAGTTTTGTCAAAATGCAATTAAAGTTAGGGTCGTTGCCCAATCCGGTTCTTGTGAATACCGGCATATATGAACACTAAACGAGAATTGTCTCTCAAATCCAGCGGAAAATAGATTTTTATTTTATTCGGCACACTTAGCGATAACCCGTTGAAGGAATTCTCTACCTGCGGCAACCTGAGAAAGCTCTATGAACTCATTTGGTTGGTGCGCTTGCTCTATAGAGCCGGGGCCACAAACAACGGTGGAAAATCCGCCATCCTGAAATTGCCCTCCTTCAGTTCCGTAGGAGACGACATGCGACCCATTGTCACCAGTTATGGCTCGAACGAAGCGTTCCGCATTGCCGTCATCTTCCGGTCGAAGTCCCGGTACATCCGCCATTATGGATGTTGTTATATCCGCTTCAGCATTTACCTTCTTCATTGCCGGAATCACATTCTTTTCCAGATGCTCATAATAGGCTTCCAGATGCTCATGTGTGGTTTCATCAGGCATAGCGCGAATGTCAGTGATGAAGTAGCAGTCTTTGGCTGTAATGTTATGGGCAGTCCCGCCATTGATCATGCCACAATGGAATGTGGTAAACGGTGGATCAAACAGGGAATTTTCATCCGCTTCCTCGATTTTCTTCAGCATACGATCTTCCCACCATGTCACAAGACGAGCGGCAACCATGACAGCCGATACACCGGTATGAACAAGGCTTGAGTGAACTTCAAAGCCCTTAACAAAGGTCTCCACGTCAGCTATCGCCTTATGTGAGGTGACGGTTTTCATTTCGGTCGGCTCTCCAACAATCACAGCATGGGCTGGCGGACAGTTCTTGTTCATTTCCGCAATCATGTCTGGTGCACCGAGACAAGCCACTTCCTCATCATAGGAAAGCGCGAAGTGAATGGGTCGCTTCAAATCGGACTGCAACATCTGCGGAACCAAAGACAGTCCAATGGCTGAGAAAGACTTCATATCGGCAGTGCCCCGCCCGAAAAGTTTACCGCTTTTCTCAATCATCTCAAAAGGATCAGTATCCCAGGCTTGCCCCTCAACCGGCACCACGTCAGTATGACCGGAAAGAACAATCCCACCTTCCACATTCGGTCCGACCGTGGCATACAAATTGGCCTTATTACCCTCGTCATTGTAGACAAGATTGCTTTCGACACCCCAGTCCGACAGATATTCTTTTACAAATTCAATAAGCGCCAAATTGCTGTCACACGAAACCGTCGGAAAGCCTACAAGTTTGCCAATCATTTCCTTTTCGCTGTAAGCCTGCCCAGCCATTTTTCTTCCCCTGATTAGTTGATTTCACCTTAGACTTTTTGCGCCACAATAGCACCAGTTTCAACCATAGTGGCAAGGTCTGCGTCACTATAACCAGCCTCTGACAACACTTCGATTGTATGTTCACCCAAAGCCGGGCCGCCCATCCGGTATTCCGTGGGCGTCCCATCAAATTGAGTGGGAGGGCGTGTTTGCCTTAGCCTACCTGCTAGCGGATGATCATGCTCTTTAATGAGTTGATTGGCGACAATCTGAGGATGCCTTATCATCTCTCTTCTGGTTAGCACTGGTGCATGCGGCACATCATATTCCGTCAGTCGACCGATCCAGAATTCAGTAGTCTTGGTCTGGAGAACTTCTTGTGTCATTTCAAGCCGTTCATCCTTGAATTCCTCAAGACCTGAGGAATTCAGAAATCTCGAATCTGTTTTCCATTCGGGCTTCTCAAAGGCATCGGCAATCTTTTCCCAATCCACACGTCGGAAGGCAGCAACAGAGATATAGCCATCTTCAGTTTCATAAATCAGATCGATGTAACTTTGCGCTGTTTCGGTTTCCAGTTCATTTCCCACGAAGGTATGCCCTCCCATATCGGAAGACCATAAAAAATGAACCACTGCATCTAGCATGTTGAGGTGCAAATGCTGCCCTTCCCCATTGCGTTCGCGTGAAAAGAGGGCTGCAGTTATTGCCTGGGCAATGGTGAAGCTTGTGAGCTTGTCGGGTACAATTGTGCGCACGAGCGAAGGCCGCCTTTCATCTGAACCCGCCTGAACGGTAGTCAATCCAGAAAGTGATTGTATCAGCGGATCAAAGACAGGTTTATTGGCATAAGGACCACTTTCACCAAATCCACAAATCGAAGCTAATATGATGTCTGGCTTGATCTTTTTCAGATCCTCATAACCTATCCCTAGCCTGTCCATGACACCTGGCCGGAAGTTCTGCAGCACCACATCCGCTGAAGACACCAGTCGCCTGAATGCCTCTATGCCATCCGGATTCTTGAGATCCAGTACAACTGACCGTTTATTGCGGTTATTGTTGAGGAAAGATGCAGAAAATCCGTCTCTTTGTGTGGCAACACTTCGGGTAGCATCACCTTTGGGAGATTCTATCTTGATCACATCTGCCCCCTGATCCGCCAGCAACATGCCACCCAGCGGCCCTGAGATCATCATACTCAGATCAAGGATACGGACACCGTCCAGAGGTCCAGCCATATTTCACCTTCCAATGATAACTGTTTCTGGCCCGAGAATGGGGCAGACTATTCCTTTGGTCAACGCTCTAATGAGTAGTGGCCTGTCACAAAAATTTCACATAAGTTCTCTAACGGCTGAATTCACTCTACATCCACCGGAGATTACCCCCACATGAACCCCTACTCTCTACCACAAAGACTGGGCGCTGAGCTCGTAGGAACAGGCTTCCTTCTGGCTACCGTTGTTGGGTCAGGTATTATGGCTGAAAACCTCGCAGGCGGTAACGTTGCAATAGCGCTGCTGGGCAACACAATTCCTACCGGTGCCATACTATTTGTATTGATAACAATGTTTGGACCCGTTTCCGGGGCGCATTTCAATCCCGCTGTTTCTTTAGTTTTCTTTCTCAAAAAGGAACTCGAACAAAGGGAAGGAATTGCCTATGTGGTTGCACAAATTATCGGCGGTCTTTTGGGTGTTTGGGCAGCGCACATGATGTTTGGATTGGACCTGTTCCAGGCTTCGCAAAAGGTGAGAACAGGCGGATCCCAATGGTTTGCTGAGGTCGTAGCAACTTTTGGGTTGATCGTGACAATTCTTGGCACTTTGAAATTCCGGGACCAGGCCGTACCGTTGGCGGTAGGTCTGTATATTACAGCGGCTTACTGGTTTACCGCATCCACTTCATTCGCGAATCCGGCTGTGACAATAGCAAGATCATTTTCTGACACCTTTGCCGGCATCGCACCATCAAATATGCCAGCGTTCGTTATCGCTCAGCTGATTGGCGCCAGCCTTGCGCTATGGTATTGCACCTGGCAGTTCAAGAGCAAATAGAACGGAGTTTTGCTGTGACCATTGTTATCCATCACAACGAAGGCTGTGGAACTTCCAGGAATACCCTGGAAATTATCCGCAATTCAGGGATCGACCCGGTGGTAATCAATTATCTGGAAGAAGGTTGGACTAAACCACAGCTTCTCGCTCTGTTTGCTGCGGCGGGTCTCACTCCGCGCGACGCTATGCGTGTGCAAAGATCTCCAGCCGAAGAATTGGGCCTGCTGGAAGATGGCGTAACGGATGAACAAATACTGAATGCAATGCTGGAACACCCGGTACTCGTAAACCGGCCTATTGTGTGCTCTCCCAAAGGCGTGCGCCTTTGCAGACCGGCAGAAACCGTCAATGAATTGCTTTAGGGCTCTGATTAGAACTTCCTGAAAAACCTGGTCCGATCGAACATCACTTCGAGTTCTTCCATGCGTTTGCGGGTCGTGCCCCAGATCCGTTCTTGCACATCAGCGATGATCATTTCATTGAGCAACATTCCGGTCACCAGAGAATCCCAGGCTGAAGGCACAACAATCCTGTTGCTAAAAGATATGTCGGCAATGGAAGCCACCGGCGATTGCCACTGATCCGTAAACAGAACGATTTCCGCTTCCTTTTCCCGCGCAATCTCTGCAAGCCTGAGCGTACTGTTCTCATAACGCCTGATGTCAAAAATGATGACCACGTCACCTTTCTTCACATCGAGCAGATAATGAGGCCATGCATTGGAGTTGGAATTGATGTGGGTCACCAACTTCCGGATGACCTGCATATGCAGAAAGAAGTGATCTGCAAGGGTTCGCGTAATCCGCCCTCCGACCACAAATACCTGCCGTTCCTGATCGCTCAACAATTCACAGGCGCGGTCGAATTTTTCCACATCGATTTCACCAAGCGTTTGACGGATGTTGCCGATCACCGCTTCCGTAAAACGGTTCATCACATGCGCATCTGGTGCGTTACCTGCCCACACATCACGCTTGATGATTGGACCGGAGATTTTCTCGTCCAACTCCTTTCGCAACTCCGCCTGAAAGTCAGGAAAACCGGAAAATCCCAGCTTCTGGACAAGCCTTGCAACGGTGGGTGTGGATACATTTGCTTGTTCGGCAATTGAGGTGATGGAACCCAGGCCGGATACGGGATAGTTTTTCAAAATCACATCCGCAAGCTGCTTCTCAGAACGCGTTAAATCGTCATTCCTGCCGCGCAACAACTCTGCAATTGTACCCTTGGTCACAACTTTCCTCCTGTCTCTTAATACCTTGACAGACCCGTTATTTGCAACCTTGAAAGAAAAGATATTGACAAACCAACTTATCCTGAAGAAAAATATACAATCAGGGAGAAAGGCCCACAGGATATGGAAAATCCGGGACACTCAGAAGAAGATTTTTCCGTCGTCACCCTGATGAATGGTGATGGCAAATTTCCAGCGCTACTTGTATGCGAGCATGCATCCAACCACATCCCCAAATGCTATAACCAGTTGGGTATTTCGGATGAGATGGCGCAAAGCCATGCCGCTTGGGACCCTGGTGCTTTGGAGATTGCAGAGCACCTGTCACAATCCTTCGATGCGCCCCTGGTAAAAGGCGAGGTATCAAGACTTTTATACGACTGTAATCGCCCGCCCGAAGCCGAAAGTGCCATGGTTGAAAAGAGTGAGTATGACGAAATTCCTGGCAATAAAAACCTTTCCGATGCCGATCGGGATAGGCGGGTTTCCAGAATTTATGAACCTTTCCGACAATGTGTGGAACAGGCAGTTTCTGGTCTGGATGCATTGATTACAATCCACAGTTTCACTCCCGTTTACTTCGGAAAACATCGCCCTGTGGAAGTGGGAATTCTGCATGACAGCGACAGTCGATTGGCCGACGAAATGCTGGACCTCGCACAAAAATACACCAAACTGAAAGTGCGCAGAAACGAACCTTATGGTCCTCAGGACGGGGTCATGCACACCCTGAAACTGCATGGCATCTCAAACAACATCTTGAACGTGATGATTGAGATAAGGAGCGATTTAATCTCTACAAAACAACAACGTAGCAATGTGGCAGACATGTTGCGTGATTGGTTGAACGAAGCTCTTACGCGGCTGTGGCAAAACTCGGATCTAGAGGTGAGCAGCCGATGAATTTTGCCGCCAGATACGTGCACACAGTTGACGCAGTGAACTACAGAATCGGTCGCGTTATGATGTACGGCATATTCATAATGGTCGCGATTCTGCTCTGGTCGTCCGTTTCAAAAACCTTCTTTGAACCCTCTCTTTGGACCTTGGAAATCGCGCAATTTGCTCTGGTTACCTACTACATCATGGGCGGCCCCTACTCCATTCAGCTCGGCTCAAACGTACGCATGGATCTGTTTTACGGTGAGTGGTCTGACATGCGAAAAGCGCAAATCGATGCGATGACTGTTCTGTTTTTAATGTTCTATCTTGGGGTCTTGCTTCACGGTGGAATATCCTCCCTCGCCTATTCACTCGGTCATTTCAAAGGTGATACCTATTCCTTTTTCCTTGGATTGCTCACAGGATCAGAAGACATTGGTCGTCTTGAACGAAGCCCCACAGCATGGCGCCCTTTTCTCTGGCCGATCAAAACCATCATGTGCATAGGAATTTTTCTGATGCTTTTGCAGGCAATCTCTGAACTCATCAAAGATATCGCCCGGATAAGGGGAATTACACTCTGATGTCCCAGGAAATGATCGCCATATTCATGTTTTCAACCATGATGCTTATGCTCTTTACCGGGCAACGCGTCTTTGGAGCAATCGGTGCAATTGGAGCCATATTCGCAATCGCATTATGGGGCACTGGCGGATCAGATATTCCGTTTTCAGCTGCCATGAAACTCATGAAATGGTATCCGCTCCTCACGCTGCCCATGTTCATTTTCATGGGATACATCCTGTCAGAATCCAAACTCGCTGACGACTTGTACAAGATGTTCCATGTTTGGATGGGGCCTGTGCATGGTGGACTGGCAATCGGCACCATCGGCCTGATGGTTCTGGTATCCGCGATGAACGGCCTTTCGGTGGCAGGAATGGCCATCGGAGCCACAATAGCTTTGCCAGAACTCTTACGACGCAACTACGACAAGCGAATGGTAACCGGCGTGATTCAGGCGGGATCCTCACTTGGCATTCTAGTTCCTCCATCCGTTGTGTTGGTACTCTACGCCATGATCGCACGTCAGCCAGTGGGCCAACTATGGCTGGCAGGTGTAATACCCGGCCTGATGATGGCAGGGCTTTTCATTCTGTACATCTACATCCGGTGTCGACTTCAACCGGAACTGGGACCTGTTCTTCCAAAGTCGGAGCGGAACGTTCCAATGAGCGAAAAACTGCGCTTGTTACGTGGAGGATTGCTGCCACTCGTAATTTTCGCAGCGATGATGGTGCCGTTCGTTAATGGCTGGACATCTTTGGTTGAAAGCTCGGCAATCGGAGCAATGACGGCACTGTTGGCTGCCATACTCAAAGGCAGAATGACACGTGAGGTGTTTGAGGTTTCAGTCCGCCAAACCCTAGCCGTATCCTGTATGTTTATGTGGATTATCCTGGCCGCATTGGGCTTTGGCGCGGTCTTCGATGGACTTGGCGCCGTGCGAGCAATCGACAACCTGTTCACAGAGCAGCTCGGCCTCGACCCCTGGGTCATTCTGATCTTGATGCAATTGTCGTTTATCCTTATGGGCACATTTCTCGACGACACAGCAATGCTCGTAATCGTGGCTCCGCTTTATGTGCCGCTTGTCAAAATTCTCGGGTTCGACCTCATCTGGTACGGGGTTCTTTACACCATCACCACCCAGATTGCTTATATGACACCACCCTTTGGCTACAATCTGTTTTTGATGCGGGCAATGGCACCGCCTGAAATTAGCCTCAGGGATATTTATTCTTCAATTTTGCCATTCGTGCTCGTCATGGTTTTCGCACTCAGTTTGATCATGGCGTTTCCGGAAATTGCACTTTGGTTACCCAACTATGTGTACGGCAAATAAACTGGCTTGGAGCAAAGGAGATACAAACCAGAATTTACTTTGAAACATTAAAACAGAAACCAAGGGAGGTCCTTATGACAACCAGACGTAAGTTTATAAAAGGTGCTGCCATTGCTGCACCAGCAGCAGCACTTGCCACACCGGCAATCGCGCAATCGAAGATTAAATGGCGACTGCAAACATACGCAGGAGCGGCACTTGCCGAGCATGTAATCAAACCTGCAATCGACAGCTTCAATAAAATCGCTGGAGACCAGATGGAAATTGAACTGTTTTTTGCAGATCAACTGGTTCCCACCGGAGAATTGTTCAGAGCGATGCAAAAAGGCACGATCGATGCTGTTCAGTCTGATGATGACTCTATGGCATCTCCCACTGAAGTAACTGTTTTTGGTGGATATTTCCCATTTGGTAGCCGCTATTCACTGGATGTTCCCGTGTTGTTTAACCAATACGGTCTGAAAGAAATTTGGGAAAAAGAATACGAAGCTGTTGGGGTAAAACACATCTCCGCCGGAGCATGGGACCCTTGTCACTTTGCTACAAAAGACCCGATTAACTCATTGGCAGACCTTAAGGGAAAACGTGTTTTCACCTTCCCGACCGCTGGTCGTTTCCTCAGCCAGTTCGGCGTCGTGCCGGTTACTCTGCCCTGGGAAGATATTGAAGTGGCGGTGCAGACCGGTGAACTGGATGGCATTGCTTGGTCCGGCATCACAGAGGATTATACAGTCGGCTGGGCAGACGTGACCAACTACTTCCTTACAAACAATATCTCAGGAGCCTGGATCGGTTCATTCTTTGCAAACATGGATCGTTGGAACGAGCTTCCAGACAATCTGAAGGAACTCCTGACAGTCTGCATGGAACAAAGCCACTATTTTCGTCAGTGGTGGTATTGGGGCGGAGAAGCAAATCTGCGCGTCAACGGCACCAAGATGAAGCTCACATCTATTCCCGATGAAGAATGGGCTCAGGTGGAAAATGCAGCGGTCAAGTTCTGGGATGAGATTGCTTCGGAATCTCCCACCAAAGCCAAGATCGTCGAGATATTCAGAAAATATAACGAAGACATGCAAAAGGCTGGACGTCCGTATCGTTACGGCTGACGTCTTTCACAAGAAATCAGAAGCAGCGTTTCTGCGCTGCTTCTTGTATAAAAAGGGTTTAAGATGGCCGGTGAATTATCCTTCGATGAGCTTAAGAAAAGTGTCAATGCTGGTACCATAGACACAGTTTTAGTTTGTCTTGTTGATATGCAAGGCAGGTTAATGGGCAAGCGTTTTCATGCCCGAAATTTCATCGACCATTCTTATGCAGAAACCCATTGTTGCAATTATCTCTTTGCAACCGATCTGGAGATGGCGACACCGGATGGATATGCTTCAACGAGTTGGGAAAAGGGATATGGCGACTATGTGATGAAGCCTGACCTTTCTACACTTCGATTAATGCCTTGGCTTGAAGGTACGGCAATGGTGCTTTGCGACATCCTTGATCATCACACACATGAGGAAGTTCCGTTTACCCCGCGTGCTATGCTTAAAAACCAAATCAGCCGACTTGCCAAACTCGGATTCACGGCAATGATGGCAACCGAGCTGGAGTTCTTTCTGTTTGAAGGCAGCTTTGATGAAAACAGAAAATCCGGTTACCGTGCCCTTGTACCTATCAGTGGGTACAATGAAGATTACCATATTCTTCAGACGACCAAGGAAGAGGCGGTGATGCGTCCTTTGCGCAACCATCTCGTTGCAGCTGGCATTCCGGTTGAAAACTCGAAAGGCGAAGCGGAGACTGGTCAGGAAGAATTGAATATCCGGTTTGACGATGCAATGGCTTGTGCGGATCACCACACAATCGCCAAACATGCAACCAAGGAAATTGCCTGGCAGCAAGGGTATTCCGCAACATTCCTTCCAAAGTGGCACCATGACAAAGTTGGCTCTTCATCTCATATACACCAGTCTTTGTGGACCGGAGACGGGGCTGCTGCCTTTTATGATAAAGATGCGGAGTTTGGCATGTCTGACACCATGCGGATGTATGTTGCAGGGCTCATCAAATATGCACCGGACTACACATTCTTCCTCGCACCTTACATAAATTCCTACAAGCGTTTTATGAAAGGCACTTTTGCACCAACTAAAACAGTTTGGTCTGTCGATAATCGCACCGCAGGTTTTCGCTTGTGCGGTGACGGGACAAAATCCGTGCGGATGGAATGTCGCATCGGTGGATCTGACATTAATCCCTATCTTGCCCTGGCCACACAATTGGCAGCCGGATTGAAAGGTATAGAAGAAAAACTGAAATTAGCTCCACCAACCAGTGGTGATGTGTATGATGCAAAACGCGCAAAAGAGATTCCCTCGACCCTGCGCGCTGCAACCGACACGCTAAGAAGATCATCTATGCTGAAGGAAGCGTTTGGCGAAGATGTTGTTGCCCACTATACCCGTTGTGCAGAGTGGGAGCAGGAAGAATTTGACCGTGTAGTAACCGATTGGGAAATAGCCCGCGGTTTTGAAAGATCTTGAGGAAATCCGATGACACTGACTGCAAACTGGAACTATCCCACACCCATTAGATTTGGAAACGGCCGCATATCGGAAATAGCAGATGCTTGTGCAGCGGTTGGCATTTCCAAGCCGCTCTTTGTGACTGACAAAGGGTTAGCCAATATGGACATCACCACGAAAGCGCTGGATCTTCTGGAAGTTGCAGGACTTGGAAGGAGTTTGTTCAGCGATGTGGACCCCAACCCATCGGACATAAACGCTGAAGAGGGCGTGGCGTTTTACAAATCCGGCCAGTTTGACGGCGTCATTGCTTTTGGCGGCGGTTCAGCCTTGGACCTTGCAAAAGTGATCGCATTTATGGCCGGGCAGACCCGACCTCTGTGGGATTTTGAAGATATTGGGGATTGGTGGACACGGGCGAACGCAGATGCAATCGCGCCGATTGTGGCCATACCCACCACTGCCGGAACTGGATCCGAAGTGGGCCGCGCGAGCATCATCACGAACTCGGAAACTGATGAAAAGAAAATTATCTTTCATCCTAAAATGCTTCCCTCCGTCGTGATAAGCGATCCGGAACTTACTGTAGGCATGCCAAAATTCATTACTGCCGGAACGGGCCTCGATGCATTTGCCCATTGCGTAGAAGCCTATTCATCGCCGCACTATCACCCCATGTCCCAAGGCATCGCCCTAGAAGGCATGCGGTTGGTAAAGGAGTATCTGCCTCGGGCATATAATGATGGAAACGACCTTGAAGCCCGCGCTCATATGATGAGTGCGGCAGCCATGGGTTCCACCGCATTCCAAAAAGGATTGGGGGCCATTCACGCCTTGTCTCATCCCATCGGCGCAATCTATCACACACACCATGGCACAACGAATGCCGTCTGCATGCCCGCTGTATTACAGTTTAACAAAGAAGCTATTGAAGAGCGTTTTGATGCCGCCGCAGCCTATTTGGGAATATCTGGAGGATTTGACGGATTTTGCTCTTATGTGGACGAACTCAACACATCCATGTCGATTCCCAAAACGCTCACAGACCTGGGCGTTAAAGAACCGGATATTGATCGTTTGGTTAAGGACGCTCTTGCAGATCCAAGTACCGGTGGAAACCCGGTTAAAATGACAGAAGAAAACACACGAGCGCTCATTCATGCCTGCTTGTAAGAGGCAATCTATGGCACAAACAACACCTGGTCATGGAAATGGTGATAGCTGCGGTGAGCTGGTTACGAACGCCAATTCTGAGCACCACATTTTACTAACCTAAGACTTTGGATTTCAAAGGGTTTTTGCATCCGCATTAACTCTTGTTTTCCATTCCTGCGCTATCATATTTCATTATTTTATATTTTTTGAATTTTTACTTTTTGGAATTTGATATCGTGGAATACTTACAATCCAAGACCCTTGACGCTGTTCATTTGCAGCTCAACGGACATACTTCAGCAAAACATACATCTCGAAATCACATAAGCAAAAGGCAAGCGTCTGTTTTTTCAGCACATTTTCCTGTGGTCCGTTGTGTCGTCGATAAAGCTGAAACCCTCAATCGGAAAGCTGTTCTTCCGACTTTTTAGACGTAACTCACAGCCCATGCTTCCGTGAACATCGGCTTAGTTACCGGACCTGCGCACGCACGCGTTTGCGTGAGGTTCCATAGCATTTTTTTTTATTTATTAATTTCAAGGATTTATATTATGAGCACCAGAGGAAATTGCGCCTCACCTCCAACACCGAAATTGAAGTCTGACATTCTGATCGTGGGAGCAGGAATGGCAGGAGCGTCAGCAGCTGTATCGCTGGGAAAAGCCGGATTTGATGTGATCCTGGTTGATCCGCATGATGAATACCCGAAAGATTTTCGGTGCGAGAAATTTGATGGCTCACAACTGGAACTGATAGAAAAACTGGGTTTGGCTGAAATCATGTTTCCCGGAACCACACCAAACTCGGAAATTTACATTTCAAGGTTCGGCAAATTACTAAACCGGGAAAAGCACGAACAATATAGTTTTTCCTACGAAACTGTTGTCAATAATTTGCGGGCTCATGCCAAGAAGATTACGCGTTTCATTAAATCAAAAGTTAGAACAATTGAACCGGGTGATGAGCTTCAGCAAATCACTCTGTCAAACGGACAAACAATTTCGGCAAGACTGGTAATTTTGTCATCCGGCCTCAACTTAACTCTGATCAATCAACTTGGTTTGGAAAGAAAAATCATAAGCAAAAAACACTGTCTCGCGACCGGTTTCAACATTCATCCAACTGAACGTTCTGTAGATGATATCGACTGTCTAACCTATTGGCCCGAGCAGTCATCAGAGAAGATGGCCTACATGTCGATGTTCAAGACAGATACACTTCTTAGAGCTAACATGTTTGGCTACTGGGATCTTAAAGATGCCACGATAAAGTCTTTGCAATCTTCTCCAAAACAAACACTTTTGAAACTCATGCCAAATTTGAGGTCCATGATCGGAGAATTTGAAATAGAGGGCAAAGTCACTGTTCGCCCGATCGATCTTTATACAACTGACACCACTGGTTTGAAGGGAACCATTCTGATTGGAGATTCCTTTTCCACCTCCTGTCCTGGAGCAGGCACCGGTTGCGATAAGGTCTTCACGGACGTATTGCAGTTGTGCGACGCGCACATACCGACCTGGTTTAAGACACCTGGAATGTTAGCCACAAAGATTTCTTCCTTCTATGGCGATCCGATAAAGCAAGACATGGAGAACTTTAGCCGGCAACAGGCATTCTTCTTAAGGGCAATTACCCTTGATCAAGGTATCGAATGGAAGACGCGCCGGCTGCTTCGATTTGGTTATCACTTAGCTCGGGGATTTGCCCACGGATATCCGTTTACCAACCCAGCTGGCCGGGATGATACAACTGAGCAGTAGAATGTAAATGACAAGAAGTCATAGTATTTCCACTACAGGACTTTGTCGCTTAAGCGGAAACCGTCACCTGAAGATGGCAACGACTTCCTGCGCGGCAACTACCAGTTTGCTAGCAGCTAATGTGAACTCGTGGTTCCCCCGGGGCCTTTATCCGCAATAATATCTTCAACGCCGTTAGCTCAGGAAATCCGCTCCAGTATAAAACGACAACAAAAAAGGGGAGGTCAAACCTCCCCTCTTCCTGCTCATGCAGAGCGCCCCAATTTCTACAAAAAAGCAGTGAAGCGGTTTCTTCTACGCAAATAGCTCCTGTAAAAGAAACCACTTCACCAATACAAATAAAGTATTTCTTTAAGTATCAATATCGAACCAAATTAGTTCTAAAATGCTGGTGTTTAACACCACGTAGAAAATAGATTTATTCTACTACCTTCACAACGAAGATGTTTTTTTGTCCCGCTACGTGAATGATACAAACCATCTATTTATGAAGAGTTCCGCATTGAAATCTGAGAGGTCGGGGAATACCGACCTCGAGTTTCGATACGATTAGCTACCTTATCAAGTATACCCGTTGGTCTTCATCCCCACCCGATGACTCAGTTGTTTCGTAAGCTTCATCTGGATAAAAATCAGCGGTTCCGCCTCGAGGAGCAGGATCATATCTAAAATCCCTTGCTACAAATATTCCGAGTTGGTTCGGCCTCGTCTTGAACGCAAATGCACCATGGTATTTGAAGTCCATATCCGGCAAGTAAACGATTCCGCGAAAACCCTCTGAAAAATTTAGCGCACCACTGATGGTGTTTCTATTATCTTTAGCGCTTTCATCTTGATATATGGAAATACCCTTGAACGGCCCAGATTCTGGCGGTGTGATATACATGCCTAGTTTGTATTCCTGACCATTCACATCAAACTTGGCATCATCCATAAAAACGATAGTCACTTCGTCACCTTCGATGACTGACAACAACTCACCGGTCGACCTGCTGCTACTGCCGCCTCTGCTTCTACTGCCTCTTCTACCTATACTACTACTTCCACCGCGGCGATTTGGGTCAATCATTTCAATTGGCTTTTTAAGATAATAGGTTCCAGGACCCAACTTCAATGTACCACCATTGAGCACCCATTCGTGGCAATAGGTTCCTTCTGTGATAGTTTGTGTGTGACCCCGAGCTACAATCACCCTGTTTGCTCCGGTATCATCCTGACATAGTTGAGGAGCAACCAATGCAGACTTATCAGACAATGGGTCACTAAAGGTTTGCTTTGGATGATGTTCTTTTACCGGGTTACCACCCGCCGTGCCAATAAACTCACCATGCGTTGTGGTCTTGGTTCCCTGGTTCGCAAATGATCCCGACATAACAAACGAATCCGAGGCATTACTACTCACATGAAATCCGCATTCACCACCAATTCGCAATGCACCATATGGGTTATGAAACGATTGCAAATAAATACACGGTTTTTCGACAATTTCCTCTGATCCACTATATGCTGCAGCCGCCTCCACGTTTACGTTTACATTTCGAAAACCTACGATTGACATGAATGCAGTTGGGACCTCAAAATTTACCGCAGAAGAGATCTCATCATCCGTAACACTGGTTGCAGGCTTGATATCATCCACATTCTTAATACCGTTAAGCTCAGCATTCGCCTGGAATAACTTCTCAACAATCTGTTTTCTCTCAGATCTCTCCACATCTGGCGTTGATGCCGCGGCCAAAACAGCACTGTCGATTGAAGCTTGCGCCTTTGCTTGCATGGACCGCACTATGGAATAGTCATAAGCGGAACCCGCGGTTAGGGCTAAAGGTATCATCATTAGAGAGAGATTTACCGCCACTCCGCCTCGATTGTTTGAAAGAAATTTCTTAAACATTAATATTACTCCTTACTCAAAATAATGTTTCAAACTCAATTCCCTGCTATTTGAGCGGAATTGTTACTCGTATCCCTCCACCAATTGCCTCGTAGTCGTCGGCACCAATGCCGTCGTAGTATCCCTCAAGCCTCAGGATGGACCCATTGGCCATACTGAACCCGATTGTGGCATCCAGTCGGGCACGAAAATCGTCGTCTCCGGGCACAAATCCCTGACTGGAAGCGTTGTTCTCAACAGCAAAATTGTAAATTCCAGACACACCCAGGCTTGCATGGAACAAGGTTCCATCATCCAGAGTGAAGGTCCGTCCAATTTCCGGGCCAAAGCGAAGCTCACCCAGTGAAATTGTCTGTTCAGGAATCAGGTTTCCAAACGTATCCGTGTAATCAGATTGGGTCTCTTCAAAATATGAGAACGTGATGCTGGGGCTGATGATGAATTCTTCTAGGTCATAAACACCTTGCAACTTGGCTCGGGCCAGAAAACGCTCCGTGTCAAAACCATCCGTGAAAGTACCTGTGGGAGAAACATCATTGCTGGAGAGCCCATATGCAACACGCGCCTCGTAGTAGAGATCACTTTCTTCAAACTTGCCGGCCACATAGGGGCCAATCATCCAACCAACCCCATCTGCATGACTGTTTCGGCTTGCGTCTGTTTCTTCCGCCCAATCCAACTGCCCGATGACACCAACAAGCTGATTTTCTGAGATGAAGTAGTGCGCTCCGAGATAGCCGACCCAAAGCGAAGAACTTATCATATCTGAGTTGGAGACAGAGCCATAAATCTCTGTCCACACATCCCATGAACCGGTTCGGGAGGGCGCGAAACCTTTTTCATCTTCACGCGGTTGCAGACCTAGACCCGTCAACGCACGGTCATTCTTGAGCTCTGATGAATACTGACTCAGAAGCGAAACATCGCTAGCAGGAACAGAATTATTCTCATAAAGCCCATTCACACCGTTATGAGATGTTTCAATCCTGTCCTGAACCTGCGCAGAAGCTCTGTCTCTGGCCGCCAGTATCTTCGAGCGTGATATGGAAAAGGCAAGCGCCAGATTTTGCTCGTTGGAATTAATGTCCAGTGAACCCAAAGGCCCACCTTTGCCAATGTGACCACCAAGCACAAAATCAATCAGATCCGGCTGGTTATTCAGAATATGATTGGCACGATTACTCATGAAACTGGCAATCACTTGCTGCGTGTCTTCCACAATAGTACTTTTCACAACTACCTGTGTCGCTGCCAGATTTCCGTTCCCGGCCAAGTCATTTGCTACGTTAGCCGGTATATCAATGCTCGTGTCCGTCTCACGGGAAGGATCGATCGTCACGCGATAATTTTGAGCATCGATAACAACAAAATTTGACACGGCACCATTGCTTACTGAAATATCTGATAGCTCAAACCCATTCACATCTTCATTGAACACAATCGTCACCGTGAATGGATCAATGGAGACCTGAGGAGCACCAGTGATTTCCACAGTGGGCGCTGACACATCACCATTGATAAAAGGAACAGTTACTGGATTAGAAGAATTACCAGCCGGGTCAGTTACAACCACCGTGACTGGTCCATCAGGTTGTGGATCAGAGGAACTCACGGAGTAAGTTCCATCCGGGCCCACATTATCAGTGCCTTGCGAACCATCTGGGAATGTTATCGTTACAGTTGAACCAGGTTCCGCAGTTCCGGTTACAGTGATGATTCCACCATTGTCATCACTGATGTTCACATCCGGGTCTTGTGGCGCCACAGTATCCACATAAACAACTGACACGGGATTGGAGGAATTCCCAATAGTATCAGTTGATACTGCTGTTACGGTACCTGACGTTTGCGGTGTTGGGGATGTAACCATGTAAGTTCCATCCGGCTGCACCGTAGCCATCGCTTCACTTCCATCCGGAAATGTCACTGTAATAGTTGTATCAGGATCTGCATCTCCTGAAACCGTAACGGTCCCATCCGGATTTCCCATAACAACCACCGTTGGATCAGATGGCGCAATCGGAGCATTAACCGTGATACTTGCCGTATCCGTGGCGGTTGCTCCTTGTGTATCGGTTACTGTCAGCTCAAAGGTTAGTGTCACAGATGGGTCACCCACATTGAGCGAAGGTGCTGTGAAGGTTGGACCAGCAACAGATGTGTCGGAAAGCGTGACCCCCGTCCCCGAGGTCTGAACCCAGGCAAAGCTTGCTACGCTATCGCCAGGATCACTATCTGTAGAACCTGAACCATCCAAGGTTACCGTTGCACCAGAGGCAATGCCTGTCTGATCAGGACCCGCATCAGCCAAAGGCGGATTGTTCCCCGGCGCGTCAACTGTGATAGCCACCGTGTCTGTGGCAGTTGATCCTTGCGTATCAGTCACCGTCAACTCAAAGGTAAGCGTCACTGAAGGATCTCCCACATTGAGCGAAGGTGCTGTAAACGTCGGACCTGCAATAGCCGTATTGTCCAGAGTTACCCCCGTCCCCGAAGTCTGCACCCACGCAAACGAAGCAATGCTGTCTCCCGGATCACCATCAGAAGATGCTGAACCATCCAATGTTACCATTGCACCAGAGGCAATGCCCGTCTGATCAGGACCCGCATCAGCCAAAGGCGGATTATTCCCCGGTGCATCCACCGTAATACTCACCGTGTCTGTAGCCGTGGAGCCTTGGGTATCCGTCACTGTCAGCTCAAATGTCAGTGTCACAGACGGATCACCCACATTGAGCGAAGGTGCTGTAAACGTCGGACCTGCAATAGCCGCATTGTCCAGAGTTACCCCCGTCCCCGCAGTCTGCGACCAGGCAAACGACGCAATGCTGTCTCCCGGATCACCATCAGAAGATGCTGAACCATCCAACGTTACCATTGCACCAGAGGCAATGCCCGTCTGATCAGGACCCGCATCAGCCAAAGGCGGATTATTCCCCGGTGCATCCACCGTAATACTCACCGTGTCTGTAGCCGTGGAGCCTTGGGTATCCGTCACTGTCAGCTCAAATGTCAGTGTCACAGACGGATCACCCACATTGAGCGAAGGTGCTGTAAACGTCGGACCTGCAATAGCCGCATTGTCCAGAGTTACCCCCGTCCCCGCAGTCTGCGACCAGGCAAACGACGCAATGCTGTCTCCCGGATCACCATCAGAAGATGCTGAACCATCCAATGTTACCATTGCACCAGAGGCAATGCCCGTCTGATCAGGACCCGCATCAGCCAAAGGCGGATTGTTCCCAGAAGCTTGAACGGTGATTTGAACCGTGTCGGTTGCCGTTGCCGATAGTGCATCGGTTACCGTTAGTTCAAATGTCAGAACTTCATCCGGCACGCCCACATTGAGAAAAGGCGCTGTAAATGAAGGTGTCGCTGACGTTCCACCAGTTATGACCACTGGCGTTCCACCGGTTTGGACCCAATTGAAGCTGATACTATCTCCCACATCGAGCGGAGAACCGCCCACATTTGAGCCAGAACCATCGAGGCTTACGCCAGCCCCTGAAGCGACGGTCGGCTGGTCTGGGCCAGCATCGGCTACAGGAGGAGTGTTAGGGGCTGGCGTAATATTGAATTGAAGATTTACTGTATCCGACAAACCAAGCGCATCGGTTACAGTCAATTGAAACAAAACAATCTCTGTGCTCGCAGTCACATCAGGATTGTTTGCCACAAAACTTGGTGTAGCGGTGTTTGCTCCGGTTATTGTGCCCTGGTTGGCGCCACCGATCTGAACCCATGAAAAACTGAGAGAGTCACCAGGATCGAGTGGTGGTCCACCCACATTCGATGCTGTAGCGTCCATAGATGCAGTCGTACCATGTGCCACAAGCCCGGTTGCCGGTATTCGTATAGCCGCTGCCACCGGTGGATTATTGGCTGGCGGGTCAATCGCTACATCAACCGTATCAGCAATCGAAATTGCCCCTTGCGTATCGGTCACCACAAGGGAGAAAGTCAGCGTTTCAGCACTGTCAGTTACATTAAGCGACGGCGCGGTGAATGTGGGACCGGAAACCGATGCGCTACTCAAGGTTACCGCGGTTCCCGTGGTCTGCGTCCAGGCGAATGAAGCAACGCTGTCACCAGGGTCGCTATCAGAAGAACCGGAGCCATCGAGGGTTACCGTGGCACCAGCAGCAATCCCTGTCTGATCAGGGCCAGCAATTGCAAGCGGTGGATTGTTACCAGGTGCATTCACAATCACATCGATGAAGTCAGTATTCGTTGCACCGAGTTGGTCAGTCACTGTTAAAGCGAAGCTCAATGTAACAGAAGGATCACCCACATTGAGAGTAGGAGCTGTAAAAGTGGGAGCCGCAATTGTATCATCGCTCAAAGTGACTACAGTCCCACTAACCTGTCCCCAACTAAAGGAACTGATGCTATCCCCAGGATCACTGTCGATAGAAGCTGATCCATCCAATGCCACAGCGGCTCCTGAAGCTGCAGATTGATCAGGACCTGCATTTGCTAAAGGAGGATTATTCGACGGCGGCGATACGGTGATATCAACAGTATCTGCAATTGAATCAGCACCTTGTGTGTCCGTGACAATCAAGGAGAATGTTAGCGTTACGGCACTGTCCGTCACGTTCAATGAGGGCGCTGTAAATGTGGGGTTTGAAACTGAGTTACTGCTTAGTGCGACTATCGTCCCGGCAGTCTGCGTCCAAGCAAAGTCCGCAATGCTATCGCCCGGATCACTGTCTGTAGAACCTGAACCATCGAGAGTTACCGTAGCACCCGACGCTACACCCGTCTGATCAGGGCCAGCATTGGCAAGCGGCGGATTATTCCCAGGCGCATCCACCGTAATACTCACCGTGTCTGTGGCCGTGGAGCCTTGGGTATCCGTCACCGTCAGCTCAAAGGTCAATGTCACCGAAGGATCACCCACATTGAGCGATGGTGCCGTAAACGTCGGACTTGCAATAGCCGCATTGTCTAGAGTTACCCCCGTCCCCGCAGTTTGTGCCCAAGCAAACGAAGCAATGCTGTCTCCCGGATCACCGTCTGAAGAACCCGAACCATCCAAGGTCACCGTAGCACCAGAAGCTACACCCGTTTGATCAGGACCGGCATCAGCAAGCGGCGGATTATTCCCCGGTGCATCCACCGTAATACTCACCGTGTCAGTAGCCGTGGAGCCTTGGGTGTCCGTCACTGTCAGCTCAAAGGTCAACGTCACCGAAGGATCGCCCACATTGAGCGAAGGTGCCGAAAAGGTTGGACCGGAAACCGATGTGCTACTCAAAGTAACCCCCGTCCCTGCAGTCTGCGACCAGGCAAACGAAGCAATGCTGTCTCCCGGATCACTGTCAGAAGAACCCGAACCATCCAAGGTCACCGTAGCACCAGACGCTACACCCGTCTGATCAGGACCCGCATCAGCAAGTGGTGGATTGTTGATCACATTGCCCGAAAGCTGGATGTCATAGGGATTTTCATCAGCATCATTGCTCACCACATCCAAATCGAGAGAAAATGGCCCCACATTTACGGGCGTATATGTGACTGTGAATGTTGCAGAGGCGCCAGGAGCCAGATTGCTAGAGCTGGGTAGCGTGATGGAAGTACTGGCCACATTAACGAAATTTGATCCTGACGGCGTACCGAAAATTGTCAATGTATCCGTACCGGTATTGGTGATTGTATAGGTGACCGTCTTAGCGACACCAGCGGGTTCAGCACCCTGCGTATCCGTTCCCCCGTCCGCAATGGGCCCAGTTTCAGAGGACGAAATTTCTATTTCAGGCACGCCATTCGCTGTACCCGAAACTGCTATGTCGTACGGATTTTCATCAGCGTCATCGCTTCCAATGTCCAGATCGAAGGAGAAGGCTCCGGCAATCGTTGGCGTATAACTGACGGTAAATGTAGTTGAGGCACCCGCCGCGATCGTATTGGATGCTGGCGGTGAAACCGTAAGCGAACCCACATTTACCGAATTTGACGTTGTAGGCGTACCGGACAAGGTGAGTGTGTCAGTGCCCGTATTGTTGAGTGTATAGGTAACCGTCTTAGCGATACCAACAGGCTCAGACCCTTGCGCGTCGGTGCCACCATCGCCCACTGCCCCACTTTCTGATGAAGATACCGCAATCTCAGGATCCCCAGTGGAGTTACCCACTACTGCAATGTCGTAGGGGCTTTCGTCTGCATCATTGTTGCCAAGATCTAGATCAAAGGAAAACGGACCCGCAGCCAGTGGCGTAAAGGTTACTGTAAAGGTGTCAGATGTACCTGGTGGAATGGTCGATGAAAAGAAACTGGTGCTCGGTGTACTAACATTCACCAGATTGGAAGCTGAGGCAGGAAAAGGTGTGGAAAGATCAGCTGTGCCAGTATTTGTAATAGTGTAGGTCAACGTCTTTGCGACACCCAACGGTTCGTTGCCAAGCGAATCCGTTCCCCCGTCCGCAACGGGTCCGGTTTCAGACGAAGATATTTCTATCTCTGGCGCCCCGGTTGCTGTACCCGAAACAGCTATGTCGTATGGGTTTTCATCGGCGTCATCGCTTCCAATGTCCAGATCGAAGGAGAAGGCTCCGGCAATCGTTGGCGTATAGCTCACTGAAAATGTGGTTGAAGCTCCAGCTGCGATTGTATTGGAAGCCGGCGGTGAAACGGTAAGTGATCCCACATTTACCGGATTTGAAGTGGTCGGCGTACCGGACAAGGTGAGCGTGTCTGTACCCGTATTATTGATTGTATAGGTAGCCGTTTTCGCAACACCGGCTGGCTCAGACCCTTGCGCGTCCGTGCCCCCATCCGCAACGGCACCACTTTCCGATGAAGAAACATCGACCTCCGGGATGCCGAAAGCTGTCCCTGAAACCGTAATATCATACGGGCTTTCGTCCACATCATTACTCACCAGATCCAGATCGAATGAAAACGGGCCCGTTGAGATAGGGGTAAAGATTATCGTGATACTTCCAGAGCCGCCTGGTGGAATCATATTCGAGGATATGATGCCGGTGTTAGGCGCAAAAATGTTCACAAAATTTGAAGCGGAGAATGTTGAAGATGGTATTGAAAGGACAGCCGTCCCCGTATTGGTAACTGTATAGGTTATCGACTTAGGCAGACCGAGGGGTTCACTACCCTGCGCATCCGTTCCACCGTCTGCAACGGACCCGGTTTCAGAGGAAGTTATTTCAATCTCTGGTGCACCAGTTGCTGTACCCGAAACAGCTATGTCGTAGGGATTTTCATCCGCATCATCGCTTCCGATGTCCAGATCGAAGGAGAAGGCTCCAGCAATCGTGGGCGTATAGCTCACTGTAAATGTGGTTGAAGCTCCAGCCGCGATCGTATTGGAAGCTGGCGGTGAAACCGTAAGCGATCCCACATTTACAGGATTTGAAGTGGTCGGCGTACCAGATAAGGTAAGCGTGCCGGTACCCGTATTGTTGATTGTATAGGTAACTGTTTTCGTAACGCCGGCCGGCTCAGACCCCTGCGCATCTCTACCCCCATCCGCAACGGCACCACTTTCCGAGGATGAGACACCAATTTCAGGAACAACCGGCGCATTTACCGTAACGTTTATGGTATCGACACCAGTGCTTTGGAAAAAGGAGTCATCGACACTTAGTGAATAAGTCAAGGTTACAGATGGATCACCCGGGTTAAGCACTGGAGCCGTTATTGTCCGAAGTGGCCCTGATCCTGGCACCGTACTAAAAGTGGGGGCTGTTTGAAACCAAAGGTAACTGGTAATCGAATCATTTGTTTCAGAAGTTGGCGCGTTGGAAGCTGATCCATCCAACGTGAAAGTTGATCCGGATGCAACAGTTTGATCAGGACCGGCAACTGCAATCGGCCGCCTGGTAATAAAGCTTGAGATGAGCGATGTGGTCCCACCGGACATAATGGAGCCACGAAAAATGATTTCATCACTTCCTGGCCCTTGCAAGGTTGCTGTAAACGTACATCCAGCAACTGATGAATTACATATGAAGACTGGTCCTGAAGAAGTATTGCATCCCCCTCCCGAACATGAATTGCTGCTAAGCAGATAACCACTCGCTGAGCCCGCACTGAAAATGACCGTGCCCCCACCTGTGCCATCTGTAGTATTTACGATGTTTAACGCTGCGGATGCATTAATTCCCGGACCTGCATTACAAGTCAGTGTGGGATTAGGAAATCCATTCAATACGCTACCGGATGGAATGGTCCCGCAAATGTCAGCAATTGCTGGAGTTGATCCCTGAACCATTGCTCCCAAGACGATTAACAGGAAGAATACAGCGTTCAGCACCCATAATTTCAGCCTCGCGCCTCTCGATCCACGGTCGACACCACCAGCACTATATGCAGCACTTTTAAACCCAATAACCAGCATCCAGAATTTTGACGCAGCCGATTTGCCCAACATTAATTTTCCTCGCAACGCCGATCTGATGATCAGCAAAATTTTGCGCAGCAAAGCCAAAGCCTGATCGCGTATCTCAGCAATCAGGCCGACAAACGCTCTGCCGCCCGGTAAGAATTGCAACGGAAAACAGAAGAAATGGATGGAACAGAGACTACGAAACCTTCGATCGGCGCTCACGTGCCGGTTAATGCCTCACCTGTTTTGCAGGAAACAGCCCGCTAAATGCACGACTATTCTCTGCTGACTTATGTGGAGAAAACCAATGAATTTTTCATCCGAAAAACTCACCGCATCGCCACTTAATTCATCGAAACTCTAACTGAAGTTACCCAGATAAACCCCGACAAGATGAAGACAAAAAATCTCCTAAAGCAGGTACGCTAAACTAAAGCTGTGAAATCCCAGATATCCACCGCATTGGAAACCGATTTCGCTACTCTTGATCATACCCCTTCGTATTTTACCGCATTAAGACCTAGGTTAGCGACAGGCTTTCCTTTCAACAACTTCGATTATTTTTTGTCCCGCCAGATGAATAATTTCGGTGTTCACCAAAACTTTTTTTCAGAAATTTCCGAGGGGCATAGACATATGTAAATGGCTGATTAATATAATACGAAAGTCTAAAGGTGCAGAATCAATGCAGAGTGACAAAAACGAACGAATCCAGCTTGTTAGCCGTAGTCTGAAGATTCTTGCCGCGTTTCATGGCAGAAACGAACCTCTTGGAATTTCAGAAATTTCCAGGCGCACAAACATCCCGAAAAGCTCTACACACAGGATCGTAGAGGCGTTGATTGAAAACGGTTCTCTGATCAATGTGAACGAAAAATCTGAGGTGATGATCGCTGATAAAAATGCAAGCTTAGGTGACAGTTTTCTGGAGCAGAACACCTATTTGCAGGAAGCGCTTCCACTGATGCAGGAGGTTGCGGAAAAGGAACATATTTCAATTGCGCTTGGCCAGTACCATCGCGGGCATATGGTTTGTGTTCAGTATTGTTCCAGCTCTGTCACCTCGACCCTGCGCCAACGTATTGGCTCGCTTGTTCCGGTTCTGGATACCTCCATGGGCAAAGCATATCTGCTGGCCGAAACACCTGAGCGCGCACTTCAAATTCTGACAGAGATTGAAGACGTTGCTGAAGAAAAGGCGCACAGCATCATTCAGGAAGCAGCCGATTTTTGCAGTGAGCATGGTTATGTCAAAGCTGTCGGTTTGTGGTCTGAAGAACTGATTTCCGTCGGCACACCGTTAACCGCAACCAAACTCACGCCTCCCATGGGCCTCACCTGCATCACACGCAGGGAGTATGTGGAGGAAGACGAGTTCGAAAAGCGGGTTGGCAAATCAGTGCAAAAGCTTGCCAACGACATAGAGGCACTGTTTGTAAAGCAAAGCCTGGATACTGCCGCTGGCAATTAATCCATCAATCGGAAAGACCGGAAGTGATGCGTTTCATGGCGAGGATCATCGACCGGTAGGACTCGGCGGATATGGATCCGTCAATAAAGCTGCAAACAAGCGAAGCTGACTTCGCACCATTTTCGTTGATGATTGGAAGCGCCACACTCATGAGTGACGGATGTCCTTCCCAATAGGATTCCACATATCCCTTTTTTGCAAACTGAGCTCTTGCGGTAGTGACGCTCCAGTCAATCTTGCGTGGCTGTGATTTAACATCACTCTTGACCACATCCGTCATGTAACGGAATTCCACCTCGGAGAGGTTAGCCAGAATAACCCGCCCGCCCACATGCGAGTAGATCGGTTTTGAGAATCCCTTTTCAATTTGTAATGACACAACATTTGTTTTGCTGTGAAGGGAGCGAACACAGACCACATTGTTTTTCTCACGCTCAAAGATCGAAACATGAACGCCATAGGTGTCAGCCAGGCTCTGAAGCGCTTCATCCGCTTTCGGGCCATGCAGACCGTAGCGATGACAACCATAACCCAGAGTGAGCACACCGCATCCGAGTGAATATTTATGTGTGTCAACAGAGAAGGTCAGGTATCCATCAGCCTGCAACGATTTCAGATATCGCGTCACCGTGGGTTGAGGCAGCCTTGTCCCCTCGCATACTGACTTCACCGATTGCCAGCGATTTTCGGATGAAGCAAAAAATTCTAGAATATTGAGAGCGCGAACAAGGGTGACCTGAATTTGATACTTGTCTCGTTTGACAACTTCGGCCCCATGCTTTGCTGATCTAATATTCATTCCAGACAATTTCTTTGCCTCTTGGTCTGACTATCCAGTTTACAACTTATAGTTGTTATATTTCTTCGTTACTTTTCAGTAGAACGAATCTCTCTTTAATATCTTTAGTTTAATTCAGATTAAAACTACAGGCTTGAGCGCTGAAATTACTGTAACTTACAGTAATACAACTTTAAGTTGTTTATTTCATATGCTGGTAAGCACTAGGGAATGCTTGGTCTTTGAAGGAAAAATGCATCGAAACTCGATTGTGGATATCTCAAAACCCGAGACCGGGTTGTCGCGCCTTTTTGAAATAAAATTGTAGAAACCAACACCATTCTTTCAGGGAATCAGGTGGTCGACAATTCGGATTTCCAAATCGAATGCGATGTCGATCACTTTTCAGGAAGTCGAAAAACTGACAACGCAGTCGTTTATGTTTGACGAAGTAACTCAAAAGCAGATTGAGCATCACGCCCAACCTCGCGACAAAGATTTTGAGATAACTATCCGGAATCATTTTGCTCCCCCATACATAAGAACAGTAAGGTTTTAAAATACGCCGAATCTAAAGAATGGAGCTTAAAGGCATTTCCTCGGGAGTGCGAAAAGAGAAGAAATGCGGTTGGTTCCAGGAATAGGCTGGGGTTGGAACCAACCGCGCATAGTTGCTCCGCACGGGCGGTGGCTGAGACAACTATTCTTTTGAACTATGTGACGTCCAGTCCAAGCCCCGCATTCTGAATTGAGACCAATGGGATGACACACCACATATCAGGATTCAGAGTTTCAATGCTGCGAACGAATATTGGTCTACTTAATGCCAGTACCAATGTTGTTAGCAGTCACCAATCAAGCTCGATGAATGAAATGTTGCCTCAATCATTGAAAGCCTGAACGCCTGTCGTTTTCTGAATTTTCCGAACTACCCCCTTTGCAAATCACTGTTTAGCTCTGCCAATAGGTCTAAAATTAGAAAACACTAATCACAACTAAAGAAAATTTTTGTTCCGCTACGTGAATTAAACCTAGGTAAGGTTAGTCACTCCTCATATGGATCCCTCACAAGATTACCACTGTAAAATTTGTGATTTATTGGGGCATACAAAATCGAACAGCTTCAAATCGGTACGAACTACATCATCTATGGCAATAGATTTTTGCCGCGGTAAAACTTTCATTTGTAATTGAGATGGCCAAAGTGTTCGATTCAATGCTCTACAGAACAGAGGCGAGTATAGGCAAATATACCGGTTTCAGATTTGTAAATTCACGCTGCGGAACAAATAAAAACTAGAGTTGTAGACGCAAATTTTCGAAACTAGATTGGTCTCGAAGCTGACAGTCACCCGGAAGTTTTACAGTAAATGGAGTTCAGTAAAACATGCATTTCAAGCATTTGTTTTGTGAAAAAATGATCCGCAACGAATTTCGAAAATGACTTCAGCACAAGTAATTTGAGTTTAGCCGCGCGCACAACAATTTGGAACTTGTCTCTGTACACAGAGCGGAAGAATTGAACTGCGCGGCCAAAGAAATAGTTGTTTCTATCGCGGAGCAACTATCGCGGTTGGTTCCAACCCTCTGCACATTCCTGGAACCAACCGCATTCTCCTTTGTGGCTTAAAAAGCTGCTTGAGTTTAGCTGCACACTCATCAACTACTAGGTTTCCTGGCACAAAAAGCTAGATTTAGAACCTTGGGCAAATCGAGAGCTTTGAAGGCGCAATCAAAGGCGCCGCCGACACCAACAAACCATCGAACAGTGTGGGCAGCAACTGGACTACAGAGTTAATGGCCTAGTTACGCTTTGGCCTATAATCCGCCCTGTTCTTTCAAGAATGATACGACGGAGTCACAAGCTTCACCTCGTTTGGCATCAGTGAATACGAATGGGCGGCTGCCGCGTTGCATTTCAGCATCGCGTTTCATCACATCCAGATCAGCGCCCACATAGGGAGCAAGGTCAAACTTGTTGATAATCAGGAGATCTGATCGCGTGATCCCCGGCCCGCCTTTTCTTGGAATCTCTTCACCCTGGCAAACTGAAATCACATACAAAGTTATGTCAGCAAGCTCCGGCGAAAATGTTGCTGCCAGATTATCACCACCGGATTCGATAAAAACCACATCAAGATCTTCATGTCGTGCATTCAACTGCGCTATTGCCTGCAGATTTATCGAAGCATCTTCTCTGATTGCCGTATGGGGACAACCACCGGTCTCCACTCCCAACACACGATCTGACGAAAGCGCTTGCATCCGCACCAGAGCATCCCTGTCTTCCTGCGTGTAAATATCGTTTGTGACCACACCGATTGAGTATTCGTCACGCATACTACGGCAAAGCTCTGCGGTAATTGAAGTTTTACCAGACCCGACCGGCCCGCCAATTCCCACGCGCAATGGACCATTCTTGCTCATGATTTGAAAATCCTGCTTTCCTGCATCTCATGTTTCATTGAAACCACATCCGCCATAAATCCCGAACTGCCCAACTGATCAAGACCTGATTTGCAAGCCTTCTCTGCCGTTTCAATGATGACCGACTCAAGCGCAACCAATACTTCCACTCCACCCTGCTGCCCAAGTTTTATAAGGCGAAGAGCAGCCTGAATTTGATTTGAGACATAGGCATGCAAGTAAGCTGCAAGTGTTTTATCAAGCGGAACCTGAAGGCTTGCTGCCACAGCCCCCACCGCTACCGGCAAAGGACAACTAGCCAGGAGATTTGTTCCAGCATTCCATGCCTTAGCAGCTTTCAGAAAAGCCTCGCCCTGGCACATGGTTTCAAGGTGTCTTTCTTTTGAAAAGCTCAGAGCTTCAGCCAATTCAGCAATTTCTGACACATCTGAGCCCGCTTCAATCAAACGCCAGCTTTCCGCAAGCAAAACGGCATCATTCCAACCCTGTCCGCTTGTGGTGACATCAGTAAGCCAATCAGTCAGTTGTTCCTGGTCGGAAACCAGTCCCATATGCGCAGCAGTCTCCAGTCCGCTGCTATAGGCAAACGCACCGGTTGGAAACGCCGGTGACAACCAGGCTTGCAGGCGCAAGATTGATTGCAATTCACTCATGGGAATGACCATGGCTGTGTGAATGACTGTGTCCGGAATAAGCTCCCGATTCCGGGTCAAATGGCGCAGTAATCTCTTTGACCTCAGCACCGAGCCCAATCAACATATCCTTGATCACATGGTCCTGCCTGATGCGCAGATGATCATCAAGGATTTGTGTCGGCAAATGGCGATTCCCCAGTTGCCAGGCCAGCTGCACCAGGTGATGCGGGCTTTGTGCGCGCACTTCATAAAGAACTTCAGGCTCTGCAATCACTTCGATAACCCGTCCATCATCCAGCTCTATACCTTCACCATGGCGTAGCAAACGGGCTTCCGGCAAATCCAGCAAAAACTCAATTCCCTTGTCGGAGACCATTTTCACCCGCCTACGATGACGCGCCGTTTCATCCAGCGTGATGGTGTCGGCTGGTTCATGCGTATGAGACAGAATGGAAGTTGCCGTATTCATCGCTAAAACAGGAAGTATCTTTGAGCCATTGGAACCACATCAGCGGGTTCGCAAGTCAGGAGTTCACCGTTTGCACGCACCTCATAGGTTTCCGGGTGAACCTCAATCTCCGGCGTCGCATCGTTTAGCAGCATGGCTGATTTTCCAATCCCACCTCTGGTGTTTTCAACCGCAAGAGTCCGCTTTTCAATGCCCAGCTTTGAAGCAAGATCATCTTCCTGAGCTGCTTTCGAAACAAAGGTAACGGAAGACCTGGTGAGAGACTTCCCGAAAGCGCCAAACATCGGGCGCATATGCACCGGCTGCGGTGTGGGAATTGACGCATTTGGATCACCCATCGGAGCGGCTGCAATTGTACCGCCAATCAAAACCATGTCCGGCTTTACTCCGAAGAAGGCTGGCGACCACATAACGAGATCGGCGCGTTTACCCACTTCAACCGATCCAATATGGTGATCAATCCCATGCGCAATCGCCGGGTTAATCGTATATTTCGCCACATAGCGGCGAACGCGGAAATTGTCATTGTCGCCGCTCTCTTCAGCCAGAGAACCGCGTTGACGCTTCATCTTATCGGCTGTCTGCCAAGTGCGGATAAGGACTTCACCCACCCGGCCCATGGCCTGGCTGTCAGATGCGATGATCGAAAACGCACCCATGTCATGAAGAATATCCTCAGCAGCAATGGTCTCTTTACGGATCCGGCTTTCCGCAAACGCCACATCTTCCGGAATGTTGTTATCGAGATGGTGACAAACCATCAGCATATCCAGATGCTCATCCAGCGTATTCACCGTATAGGGTCGCGTAGGATTGGTGGATGAGGGTAGAATATTATTGAGCCCGCACACCTTAATGATATCAGGGGCATGCCCACCACCAGCACCTTCGGTATGGAAGGCGTGAATGGTGCGTCCATCAATCGCTTTGATGGTATTTTCCACAAAGCCACTTTCGTTCAACGTGTCAGTGTGGATCATCACCTGCACATCATAGTCATCCGCCACGGATAAGCAGCAATCGATGGCGCCCGGCGTTGTTCCCCAATCCTCATGAAGTTTAAGAGCGCTCGCGCCGCCTTTGACCATTTCCTCCAAAGCGGCCGGAAGCGAAGCATTCCCTTTACCGGCAAAGGCCAAGTTCATGGGAAATGCATCAGCAGACTGTATCATACGCCCGATGTGCCATGGACCAGGCGTACAGGTTGTGGCAAGCGTTCCATGGGCGGGACCGGTACCACCGCCGAGCATTGTGGTCACGCCGGACATAAGCGCCTCTTCAATCTGTTGCGGACAGATGAAATGGATATGGCTGTCAAACCCACCGGCTGTAATGATCTTCCCCTCACCTGCGATCGCTTCAGTGCCCGGTCCAATGATGATATCCACACCGGCCTGTGTATCCGGGTTTCCAGCCTTACCAATGGCAGCAATTTCACCGCTTTTTAGGCCAATATCCGCCTTGTAAATTCCGGTATGATCAATGATCAGCGCGTTAGTGATAACCGTATCCACAGCACCATCGGCCCTAGTGGTCTGGCTTTGACCCATGCCATCGCGGATAACCTTGCCACCACCGAACTTAACTTCCTCACCATAGGTCGTGAGGTCCTTTTCCACTTCAACAATGAGCTCGGTATCAGCCAGGCGAACCTTGTCTCCGGTTGTGGGGCCGAACATGTCTGCATATGCAGCGCGGGAAATTGTTGCTGGCATTACAGCGCTCCCATAATTTTCTGGTTAAATCCGTAGGCTTTTCTGTCACCCTGCAATGGCACGAGCGTCACATCACGCGCCTGCCCTGGCTCAAAGCGCACAGCAGTTCCAGAGGCAATATCAAGCCGCATGCCTCTAGCCTGCTCGCGGTCAAACTCGAGAGCAGTATTAGTTTCATAGAAATGATAGTGGCTACCCACCTGAACAGGCCGGTCTCCGGTATTCGCCACTTTCAATGTGATCGTTTCTGCACCTTCATTGAGGGTGATATCACCATCAGCAGTAATAATTTCTCCTGGAATCATGACTTTACCCTCCTACCTTATCGGCTCGTGAACGGTGACCAGCTTCACCCCATCCGGAAACGTAGCTTCCACCTGAATGTCATGGATCATTTCGGGAATGCCCTCCATCACCTGTTGACGTGTGATCACATGTGCACCTGCCTCCATCAAGTCGGCAACACTGCGCCCATCGCGCGCACCTTCCACCACGAAATCCGTGATCAGGGCAATCGCTTCGGGATGATTGAGTTTCACACCTCGATCCAACCGTTTTCGGGCCACCTCAGCTGCCATTGCTATGAGCAACTTATCTTTCTCTCTGGGGGTTAGATGCATATTTATATCCTCCAAACGCGCGGTAAATCCTGCCCGCGAAATTCTTTCAGAACCGGTATTAGTATTTGCCGCAAAGCATATGAGTCGTGGGCAAGGAAACGCCCGGTAATCTTGTTGTTAAAACCACTGATTGCTGCAAAATCAGTGTTCAAGACAGAGCGTAGTTTTGAGACGCGCTGATCAAGCTGCTCATCATCCTCTTCGCTGATGAAAACAAGGGTCGCCATCGCACCTGCTTCATTCATTTTGGCGATTGAACTAAATTCAGCGTCCAGTCTGGTTTCATCTGCAAAGGCCAGTTTTTCGCCCTGAGTAATCCGCCAGCGATCCCGGAAACTGAGCTCACTTATTATCTCCCCCATCGCCTCCCGACCAAGAACAATCGCCTCAACACCCAGAAACTGCGAACCCTGTTCCAGCGTGATGGTGAAACTTCGCTCCAGCGAAGAAGCATCATAAAGGATCGTTTCTTGCGGCAGCCAATGCAGAACGCTATCTGCTTCCAGATGGATGTTTGTGCGCACATGTGCGGTGCCGGTATTTGACCGATAGGCTTTTTCGCAAGCTTGCGTAGTGGCCACAACATTGGCACCTCGACCAAGCTTCAAATTCCAGTCCAGCTGATCGCCACCGGTTAATCCCCCGGCAGTGTTGATCAGAACTGCTTCCTGAAACTGATCATAGTTTTTGGGAAAACGTATTTTTGCACTTCCCTGCTGATAGAGGCTATCAAGCCGCGTCTTTCCACCATCCTGTTTAAACGAAACTGCCGCGGCAGCACAGACGCGCTGGTGCGCCGGCTTTGCCATCGGCGAGCCAAGATCAGACTGAGAGGTGCTTGCGTACATTTTTCTTGTCCAGATCACTGGCCGGACCCTGATGAACTACCCGACCACGGTCCATTATATAGACCTCGTTGGCAAGCTTGCGACAAAAGTCCAGATATTGTTCCACAAGAACTATGGTCAAACCCGTCTTGTCGCGCAGATATTCAATGGCCCGACCGATGTCTTTGATGACTGATGGTTGAATGCCCTCGGTCGGCTCATCAAGAACAAGCACCTTGGGTTTTGTGACCAGAGCCCGCCCGATCGCCAATTGCTGTTGCTGACCACCAGAGAGGTCTCCACCCCTACGACTTAGCATGTCCTTCAATACCGGGAAGAGTTCAAACACTTCTTCCGGGATTTGCCGCGCACCGCGCGAAAGAAGACTGAAGCCGGTCTGCAAATTTTCTTCGACCGTCAGCATGGGAAAAACATCCCTGCCCTGAGGCACATAAGCAATGCCATTGGCCGCGCGATGATGCGCCGGTGTTTTACCAAGGCCGCTGCCTTCAATAAAAATATCCCCGCCGGAAATTGGATGATGGCCGGTAATCGCTTTCAGAAGTGAAGTCTTCCCCACACCGTTTCTGCCCATAACACAGGTGATCGAAGCTTCCTTTGCTTCGAATGATATATCGAACAGGATTTGAGCAGCACCGTAATGCAGATCCACATGTGAAACGTTCAACATGCCCGGCCCTCCCTATCGTCCCAGATACACATCGATCACTTCCTGATTATTGGTCACATAATCAAGGCTGCCTTCCGCAAGCACAGCCCCCTCGTGCAACACGGTCACACGGCACTCCAACTCACGCACAAATTCCATGTCATGCTCAACCACGATCACCGCATGGGATTGCGCCATCCGCTTTAAAAGCTGGACCGTCTTTTTCCGCTCATCCGTGGTCATCCCGGCAGCAGGTTCGTCAACCATCAGCAGATGCGGTTCCTGGGCGAGCAACATGCCTATTTCGAGCCATTGTTTCTGACCGTGTGATAGTTGCCCTGCCTGACGGCCAATCTCACTGATCAGGCCAATTTCCTCGGCTATTTCGCGCACCTTTTGCTGGTCCTCAGCATCATAATTGTAAAACAATACCTGAAACGGTCCGCGATCATTCTTAAGCGCCATCATCAGATTGTCTTCGACACTTTGATCTTCAAAAACCGTCGGCCTTTGAAACTTCCGTCCCACACCCAAACGGGCAATTTCTGACTCGGATTTTCGCAACAGCGAAACGTTCTTTTCACCCCAAAGCACTTCACCCGCATCAGGCCGGGTTTTACCGGTAACGATATCCATGAAGGTTGTTTTGCCGGCACCGTTAGGCCCGATGATTGCACGAAGCTCGTTCTCTCCGATCACAAAGCTCAGATTGTTGATCGCCTTAAACCCGTCGAACGAAACGGAAATGCTATTCACTTCAAGAAGACTATCCATCAGACTTCTCCTTGCGTGCAAAGAAGTCAAACAACCCACCCAAACCACGCGGAGCATAAAGCGTTGCGGCAACGAAGCTAATGCCCAAAAGGATCAGCCACCAATCCACCCATTGAATGGTATAAAAGCCGAGCGGAATGTCTGGCATCTGACCACCGGTGAACCAGGAGGAAAGCAGTGAAACAAACGCTGCACCGATCACCGCACCATATAGGCGTCCACGCCCACCAACAGCTACCCAGACCGCTAGGTAAATGGATGCAATGGGTGCGATTTCTGCCGGATTGATGATTCCTGCCTGAGGGTAGTAGATCGCTCCCGCAATAGCAGCAATGATGGCCGTGAGCACAAATATGAATAACTTGTAGGCTTCCACATTATAGCCAAGAAACCGTACCCGGCTCTCATCATCCCGTATTGCCCGGATGACGTTGCCCAGTTTGGATTCAACGATCAGCTTCACGATCAGATAGCCTAAGCCAAGTGCAAAAGCTGAACCCCAGAAGAACCACATGGAGACGATTGATTGGGGAGTGTCTTCAAGTCCTGGCAAATTCTGCAGACCGGAAAGACCATTATTTCCCCGCAGGCCACTGTCATTCTGAAAGAGATAAAGCGCCAGCGCCAGCGTCATCGCCTGTGTCAGGATGGAGAGATAAACCCCGGTTACACGGCTTCTGAACGCAAGCCATCCGAATACTAATGCTAGCAAGCCGGGCACCAGAACCACAAATGCCAGCTGCATCCAGAGGCTGTCTGCAAAGGCCCATATCAACGGGAAATCCGAACCTCCCACAACACCGAAAATCTGCACACCGATGGCGTCATGAATTTCCTGCGCTGTCATGGGAAGACTGGCTGCTTCGCCTGCCTTGAGGACGATAATTTCTGTTCGCGCATACATAAGCCACATGCCGATCATGTAGCCGCCAAGCCCAAAGAAGGCAAAATGACCAAGGCTCAAAATTCCGCAATAACCCCAGACGAGGTCCATCGCGATCGCAACGAGACAGAAGCATAGCGTTTTGCCCAGGGTCTTGATCATGCTGGTGGAAATCATACCATAGCCAAACCCTTCACCCAGAACAGAAACAGCCAGCGTGAACAGGGATAGCAATCCTAAGAACCACAGGGTTGATGGATGCCGCATCAGGAAACGCGTTAGCGGGCCACCAAATTCCTGGTTCTGTTTCGGTAAAGGCAGTGACACGTCGCTCATATCATGCCTCTGCCGCACGACCTTTGAGAGCGATAAGCCCGCGTGGTCTGAACTGAATAAAGATGATGATGAAAATGATCATGAAGGTCTGGGCAGCCAGAGTGTTGGAAGGATTGAAATTCTCAATCAGCTTTTGAAGAATCCCGATCAAACCCGCACCTGCAAGCGTACCCCAGATATTGCCCACACCGCCGATCACAACGGTCATGAAGCTTTGAACGATGTAGTCACCACCCAATTCTGAGGTCACTTTCGCGTAAAGACCAATCGCCACACCTGCAATCCCGGCAATCCCCGAGCCAAGGCCAAAGGTCAGCATGTTGATCCGGTCCGGATTAATGCCCATGGAAGCAGCCATACGCGGGTTTTGAGTGACGGCCCTGGTTTCCAGGCCCAACCGGGTTTTGTTGAGTGTGATCCACAAGCCCACAAAGAAGATGAGGCCAAGCACAAAGATAGCAATACGGATCCAACTGATGGACACCACATCATTGATCACGAGCGCACCGTCTAACCACTCCGGTGCTGTAAGGGGGCGGGCTTGCGTCCCGAATATGTTTTTCGCCAATTGCTGAAGCGCAATACTCACACCGAACGTGGCAAGCAGTGTTTCAAGCGGCCGGTTATAGAGATGGCGGATCACCAGACGTTCCAAGGCTACCCCGGCCAGGAAGGTCACTGCAAAGGCAAACGGAATGGCAACGATGATCGACAGGGTATAGTTTGTGATAACCTGCTGAACCACATAACCGGAATAGGCTCCCATCATGATAAACTCACCATGGGCCATATTGATCACACGCATCACGCCAAAGGTGATAGCAAGACCGATAGCAGCAAGAAAATAGATCGAGGCAAGACTGACTGCATCTAGCATCAAATCCAGATATTCGTTCCACCGCACGGTAGAATTGATTGAGTTTACAGTTTCCTTCAGGGCATCGGTGACGACCGGGTCTTTTTCATTGTAGACCGCATAGAATGTGAAACTGGATACAGCTTCCGCCACATCCTTTGATGTTGGTGCGGGTTCAACAATGCCCTGCTCAGCTAGTCGTGCATAGGCTTTGTCACGGGCAGCTTCGGTATTGAGACTAGCCACTTCTACTCCGGCAACAGATCCATCATTCACATTTGAACTTATAGCAGCATCACGAGTTTTCCGGTCGACCAGAGCAGGTTTCTCACCGGCAGCCACCAACATCTGGTAAGCGTCACCTACGCTCAGTTCGATGTTCAGATCATTCATCCAGGCAGTGACTGCATTGGACGATGAAGTCCCGTCAGCCAGCACATAACTTTCTCCCGGAGTGATAATGCGTGCTACGTTTTCACTTTCTGGAGGGTCTGCTGCAAATGCAATTTTTGATGAAAGTAGCGGGTTGAGTTTGGCTCGGACTTCGATATCAAGTGCGCCGTCAAATTCCTTGATCGCCTGAACGCGTTCATCAACAGCATCCGCAAACTGTATAGTGAGCAGTCTTTCAAGCTTGGATAGGTCAGCCCGAAATTCCGGGTCATCCTCACTTTCCAAGGCTTGGCGCAAAGCATCAAGATGTTCCGGTTTTGGTTTTCTGGAAATACTTTCGAGCCCCGCCTGACGTTCTTCAATCTCTGGGCTTATAAGGCGGAATTTCACCAAGGCAGAACCCAGTAAAGCTCTCACACCGCTGTTTGGCTTGACTTGCTTGATCTCTTTTTTTGCTGCTTCCCTCACCGTTTCACCAGTGGCGATATCGATGAGTTGATAAGTCTTTTTGTCCTCAGTTTTCACATAAAAGAAGAGCTTATCCTTCTTGTGAAACCAGAGGTCTTTTGACTGCCATTTACCTAAAAACTCTGCGGTCTTATCAAATCCGCTCGCTTCCAGTTCGTCCAATACGGGACCGATTGTCTTAACGGAGCTGCGGGAAATAAGCTTGAAATTATTCTCTAATGCCGCCTGAAAACGTTCAACAGGTTCTTGCGCATGAACTGCACTCAGCCCGAGCCAGAACGCCAAAATGAAGAGAATTGGAAAGCGGTACATGGTTGCCCTAAATTGAGGGAGGGCAAATTGCCCTCCCCCATAGCTAAGTTTGGAACGTTAAAATTAGTAGTTCGACTTAATTTGTACGCAGGTCTTGGTTTCCACATTGTACATGCCGCAACCAAGCTCTTTCCAATCAGATTTCAGAACAGCTGATTCCGGAAGGAAGTCAGTCCACGCGTCACCTGGAACTTCAGTAGTCTGACTGATGATATCAAACTGACCGTCTTCCTGGATCTCACCAATGAGAACTGGCTTGGCCAGATGGTGGTTTGGCAACATTTCAGCTGTACCACCTGTAAGATTCGGGAATTTCTGGCCGTACATGGCATCACGTACTTTATCCACTTCAGTAGAGCCGGCTTTCTCAACCGCATTAACCCACATGTTGAAACCGATGAAATGAGCTTCCATTGGGTCATTGGTTACACGCTTGTCACCCATGCGGGCTTTCCATGTCTCAATGAACTTTGCATTTGCGTCAGACTCGGCAGACTGGAAGTAATTCCATGCAGCCAGGTGACCAACCAGGTTGGAAGTATCCAGACCTGACAACTCTTCCTCGCCCACAGAGAATGCAACTACCGGAATATCGTCGGCAGAAACACCTGCTGCAGCCAGTTCCTTGTAGAAACCGATATTCGCATCACCGTTGATGGTAGAGATTACACCGACTTTCTTACCGTCAGCGCCCAGAGCAACCACATCAGCTACGATCTTTGACCAGTCGGAATGACCGAAAGGTGTGTAGTTGATGAAAATGTCTTGTTCAGGAATACCCTTGCTCACCAGATATTGCTCGAGAATTTTGTTTGTGGTTCGCGGGTAAACATAGTCGGTTCCAAGTAGGGCAAATTTCTCAATGCCAAGCTCTTCCAGATAGTAATCTGTGGCAGGAATAGCCTGCTGGTTTGGAGCTGCACCTGTGTAGAAAACATTCTTGGATGATTCTTCACCTTCATACTGAACCGGGTAGAACAGAAGACCATTAAGCTCTTCAATAACCGGAAGAACAGACTTGCGGGAAACCGATGTCCAGTTTCCAAAAATCACGTCCACTTCATGAACTGTCAGCAGTTCGCGGGCCTTTTCAGCAAACAGTGGCCAGTCAGAAGCTGGATCAACCACAACAGGCACAATTTTCTTGCCTAGAAGACCGCCCTTTTTGTTCTGCTCTTCAATAAGCATCAACATTGTATCTTTAAGAGTGGTTTCCGAGATAGCCATTGTTCCGGACAGTGAGTGCAGAACACCAACCTTGATTTCCTCAGCCAACACTGCAATCGGTGTGGAGATAGCCAACGCGCCAGCCACTAGCAGTTTCTTCAACATGTGATTTCCTTTCCCTGTTACACATGGTCGGGCACGTTTCGCCCGAATCCAAACGGGCGGTCTAAAAATTGATTGTGATCCACCCAGTCCCCGAAAGTAAAAAGCAAATCAAGGTGATGCTGTCTGCTGCTAAAAACAAAACGAAGCGGTGCAAAAAATGCACAGCGCCTGTTTTAACAAGCCAAAATTCATTGATACTGTTCAGCATCAAAACACAAGGTCTGACAGCAGTTACTGTCTTGTACGTGTGCTACAAAGCAAAACAAACCCGCCTTTGTGGGGCATACAAAGGCGGGTCTAAGGCAACCAAACCGCAGGGGCGTTTGGCGGCCTGGTGAAGCTTAACAACTCAAAACTAGAAGGAATTTGTAACAGAAATTAAAAACTTGAATGTCATTGGCATGACACTTCATTTCTGTTTCGGCAGACGGAAAATATTCAAAGTTCTGGCCACTTAACACAAAAAGACTTATCCACAGTCATCAAACTGACATGAGTTCTGGAATAAACGCCAAGTCTAATTCCGGCACAGGAGATGTAATTGGAAAATATCAAGGCAGTGGTTTTCGATTGGGCAGGAACCATGGTGGATTTTGGATCGTTTGCACCCATGAACGCCTTTGTGGAAGCGTTTGCAGAATTTGGCATGGCAATTTCCATTGAGCAGGCGCGCGCACCCATGGGAATGGCCAAATGGGATCACATCAAAACAATTCTGGATATGCCAAACGTCGCCAGTGACTTTAAAGCAACTTACGGCCACGCCCCATCAAGCGAAGATGTGGATCGCATTTTCAAAGTTTTTGTGCCCATGAATGAGAAGGTGGCTGCACGCCATTCTGATCTGGTGCCCGGCGCTGCAGACGTAGTAAAATGGCTGAGTGAGCAGGACATCAAAATCGGTTCCACCACCGGCTACACCCGTTCGATCATGGAACATGTGATCCCGGTTGCGGCCAAACAGGGTTATTCCCCCGAGATTGTAGTCTGCAGCGATGAAGTGCCCAATGGCAGACCTGCTCCCGATGCCATGGAAAAGTGTTTCAAGGTTTTGGGAATTGATGACTCATCCAAAGTGATAAAAGTGGATGATACAGAGCCCGGAATTGGCGAGGGAAAACAAGCAGGGTGTCTCACCGTTGGACTAACTCTGTCAGGGAATTACGCAGGCAAGACACCAGATGAACTGTTAGAAATGGATGAAAAGGCAATAAACGAGTTACGCGAACACGCTGCAGAAAAACTAATCGGCGCAGGTGCAGATCACGTCATTGATTCAGTCGCAGACTTGCCTCGGCTAATTTCTGAACTGGCAGGTTAACCTTATAAACAGTTGTCATCAAAGCGTCATCCAGTTCTCATCCAACTGTCACATAAAGCTCATACGAGGGATCAAACACAACGACAGTGTGATTCCAAATGGAAAACGTCAAACCCCTTAAGACAAAATATCGAACCATATTCGTTTCCGATATTCATCTGGGCACCAAACGGTCAAGGGCAGACCTGTTCCTGCATTTTCTGAAAAACACCGAATGCGAAAAACTCTACCTAGTCGGAGACATCATCGACAACTGGGCATTGAAGCGTAAGTGGCATTGGTCTCAGGAACACAACGACGTCATCCAGAAAATACTTCGCAAAGCCAGAAAAGGTACGAAAGTCGTTTATATTCCCGGCAACCACGACGAGAAGTTCCGGGATTTCACACACCAGAGCTTCGGCGGTGTTCATGTGCGCATGAACGACATCCACACCACCGCGGATGGTAAGCGCTATCTGGTGTTGCATGGCGATGAGTTCGATGGCGTTGTCCTGTATGCCAAATGGCTGGCCCACTTGGGCGACAGGGCTTACGAGTTGGCAGTCAATCTGAACCATTACTTCAATAAAGCCCGAAAGATCCTGAACCTGCCCTATTGGTCCCTGTCTGCTTTCCTGAAACGGCGGGTGAAAAGAGCCGTAGAGTTCATTGGAAATTTCGAAGACGCGGTTGTCCGCAAAGCAAAGTCAAAGAAGGTGGACGGTGTGGTTTGCGGACATATTCACACCCCAGATATGCGTTACATCGAAGGCATCCATTACTGCAATGACGGGGATTGGGTAGAAACCTGCTCAGCTCTTGTGGAGCACGAAGACGGGCGTCTGGAACTTCTTGATTGGACCCAATTTGACACAAATGAATTCCTCAACACTGAATCCGAAAAGATTGATGATCGCGACGGACGCCTGGCATCCGCAGGTTAACGGGGTCGTCCGAACACTAGACAGCGTCACCAGTGAACTCAGAAAACTTGGGCACGAAGTGAAAGTTCTTTCCCATGAAGGGAAACGAACCTTCAGCCTGCCATCCTACAAGGAAATCCAGCTAGCATTTTATTCCCAAAAGGAAATCCGGGCGATTATTGAAGATTTCGATCCTGAAAGCATTCACATCGCCACTGAAGGCCCCATTGGGTGGGCCGTTAGAAAGTACTGTCTGAAAAACAAGTTGGCATTCACCACCGGTTTCCATACCCGGTTCGCAGAATATGTGGAGGCACGCCTGCCAATTCCGGGTGTTAAACGCATGGCATATGCCATGCTCCGTAATTTTCACAAGCCAAGCGCAGCGGTGCTCACACCAACTAAAACAGCGAGTGGGGAACTTGAAGCACGAGGCTTTAAGAACGTGAAGACCTGGACCCGTGGCGTGGATCATGACACCTTCAAACCCTATAAGGACACAACATCAGCGGATTTGAAGAAACCGATCATGGTATATGTGGGGCGTCTGGCTGTTGAAAAAGGCATTGAAGATTTCCTGAACCTCAAAAACCCCGGAACAAAGCTTGTCATCGGAGATGGCCCATCGCGTGCAGCATTACAAAGGAAGTATCCCGAAATCGTATTCACTGGCTACCTGTTTGGCGAAGAACTTGCGCGACGCATTTCAACTGGTGATGTTTTTGTCTTCCCCAGTAAGACCGACACCTTCGGCCTTGTCATGATTGAAGCAATGGCTTGCGGCTTGCCAGTTGCCGCCTATCCGGTGATGGGCCCGATCGATGTGGTTGAGCATGGACATTCAGGCTTCCTGGATGATGATCTGGAAAAAGCAGTAGCAGGCGCGCTCAAGTTGAAACGGGAAGATGCAATTGCACATGCCGGAACATTCACCTGGAAAAACACCGCAGTAAAACTGTTCGAAAACTTCGTCCCAGTGAAAAGTGAAAACCTGGATGGTGCGATGGAAGCAACCACCAGAAAATCTGTTCAACACTCGTAGCCTACGTAAGCTCTACTGACCACAGAGTAGTCTCAGGCAATATTGGAATTTGACTGGAAATGATAAAGGTGTGCCAGAGCTGGGGGCGCAGCTCTGACACTGTAGCCAAATAAGACAGCTGTCCTGTTTACTTGGTTACACAAACGCTTCAGCAAATTATGATCCAAATATGGGCGTCGAAAATTATTCTGAAAACGTGGTTTCGCGGATTAGTTAATCGGTTAGGTAAATCCGATTTAGACAAATAAATCAGAAATTTATGCATCAATCCCGCCAAGAGAGTACGCCGTTTGCATCAAGTTGCATAAACATTCCAGGCACTATTGACCCTGAAACTCAAACATTTGTTCCAATTTGAAACAAATCTTGATGTCTGTTTGCCTGTTAAATGATTTTTCGGAAATCGAGCAACAGCACATAATCCATTTTTTTTATGAATAATAATGCAGCCTTCCGCGTTACACTGTTAGCAACTCAGAACTAAATTTCAAAAATCAAAATTCGCCACTTGCAACCTAATTGCAATAAAGAAAGAGTTTGAATGTTTTCCACAGCCACATTGATTTCCGATCCGTATCCATCTAAATGCTCTTCCCTAGTATCCAACATCGTCAATGACGGGTGTATGTTTTGACCTTACGTGAAGCACTCATAAATTATCACAAGATCTCCTTGGATATTGAGCGCGCAATCCTCGATGAAGATGACATTAGAATTCAGGACTTGGATTCTGAATATGAAATGTTAGCTGATACAATTCTTAGTTGGCGCGCTGAAAGCAACGAAGAACAACGGATGCTGGTCAAGTTTCTGCTCGAAAGTTTAAGCGAACCGAAAAACCGCACACCCCTTGAAAAGCGCATCGTGAAAAGATTGTCTGACCTTGTTGAGTACGGTCTCATGGGCTCAGCCAAGTGCTAAGTCTTACTTGTATCAATACATCAAATTTCTTTTGACAAACCAGCTTTGCAGATACGTTAAAATTGACAGTCATTGTACATCCCATGTATTGTTTTACCTGGGCTAGGATAGAAAAGTGGGCTTTTCCTTAAAATCATCGCGGATAGGCTGGTGCGTATTATGGAGTCAGTACACAAAGAGGTAGATGTTAATCGTATTCGGGATCTGATCGGCAATTTGTCGAATCTGAATACGAAAGAAGAGTATCTGGAAAAGGTCTACCAGATCTTCGAAATATACGGGCTTGGGCACGGCTGTTTGCAGGTCTATAACCACGAACTAGCCACTGTTAACGGGATCTGGAGAGCCATGCCTGACAGCATCGCGGAGATCTGTACCCAGGTAACTTTGTCTGGCAGCCATCCAGCGGTAAAACTTTCTAAAAACAGAAACTTTCCATTCGATTTGTTCGACTTCAAACAACACTTCGAGGATGAAGACGAACTAAATACTTTCTATTCAGAATTGGAAAAACATGGCTTCGACCATGTCTACGGTCTGCCGATCCATACCGGCGAAAGTATCTTTGTTTTCATCGTAGCCAGACATGAGGCCCGCGTTGATACGGTAGAACTACTCACACTGCAGGCGATCTGCTCCAACGCCGTAAACAACATCTTGAAGCTGGAACCAAACCCTGTGGCACCTGACAAGCCATGCAAGCTTACAGAAAACGAGCGTATTGCATTAATCAGCATAGCTAAGGGAGATTCGATTCCCGCAGCCGCCACCCGGTTAGAGCTTTCAGAAATGACCATGAACCTGATTGTTGAAGGTGCCATAGAAAAGCTCGGTGCGAGAAATACGTCCCATGCTATTCTCCTTTCAATAATCGAAGGTGAGTTTGGATTGAGCGATTGTATCTCGCTACCGCATGACAGCATCGCGAATTAGGTTTCGAGCTGCGGTACCACAAATGAGGCAATACATTTTTCTGGCCTCAGCAAATAAGTACGTTGATTCATGGTTTGCGTTACCCACACGATCAAATAACCGCTTGCCCCAACGACCGGTCTTGAATTAGTTTCCGTACAAATACTCGAACGCAATCAGGTTGGGCACTTTGGGCAGGGGGCTTCAAGAAAGCATTGATCAACAACGCGGATAACAGCCATACCAGAACTGTTTTTTATGTGTCAGGTTTTGATCCGCGCGGCCCATCGCCATATCATTCTATGCTCACCAAGCAATTCTCGATTTACTGTGAAGAACATGGGCTTGAATGTGAGACCACCAAACGCAAGCGGGAAGAGTCAGGAAATCATTATTGGTCAATGATTGCCCGTAATGGTGACACGCTCATCACAAACAAAGTTGTATTTCTTGATTGGGGTAAATTGATCCGCGAGTTCTGGATCAGAAACCATATAATGGCTGTGTTGAAGGGTGCATGGACTTTTCTGAAGAGCCTGTTCTTCAATACACCCTGGCATACGCTTCGTGTAAACCGGCCCATTTTTCTGGCAATGACTGGACCATTGCTCCAAATCCTGGTGTTTGTGTTACCCATCCTTCTTGGAAGCTATTTCATTGGAAAAATGTTTTCCGACTTTCACTGGGGATACGGTCTTGGGCTTTTGATCAGCATATTGGCTTTTCTTTATCTCAACAAAAAAATGGCTATGTTCAATGCCCCCTGGGTAGCGAGGATTGTCCGGTTTCAATATCACGTCTGCCGGCGAAAAGTTTTGGAAAACAGTACGCTTCAGCAAAGATTGGCAGACCGGATTCTGGAAGCAGTTGAAGATCCGGAAATCGATGAAATTGCAATCGTTGCACATAGCATTGGAACCCAGATGGTTATTCCAATCATAGAGCGGTTGCTGGAAGCAAATTCATCTACTTTGGATGATTCCATCAAATCCGAACGCTTGTACCTTGTAACGATCGGTCACTCCATTCCGTTCACAAGCCGGGATGGAAAATACATGAACAATGCACTTCGAAAAGTGGGTGACAGTGAAATTAAGTGGGTGGATATAAGCGCACCTGCTGATCCGGGATGTTTTCCCTTAGTGGACCCGGTGAAGGATCAGTTCGGCGGCAAGCAAAGGGTCCATACACTTAACGCAGGTTTGTACAAAGCCTTTTCAGCTGAAACTTATGAATCAGCGCGCGAAAACCGATACTTGTTGCATTTTCTTTATCTCATGAAGCCGGATGGAGCTCACGCAAACGATGACGATGTGTTCAACATGTACAGGACCCTCGCGAACCGATTTTCATTTTGTTCTGGATTACCCGATGTCCCGGTGGAGGTGGAACCTTACTTCGCCATGATGAGGAGGAAAAATTGACTGGATTTTATCCTCCTAAACCGGATCCTAAACCGCGGAAACTTTCTCCGATACAGCGCTTTCTTCAAGGCCGACATAGTGCAATCAGCATCATGTACAACAACAGCTATGAAATGAAGCTGGGTGAAGTAAGAACGCCGCTCAGAAGGTTCTATTTCCCGAACGACTACAACCTGGTCGAAAACATCCTGAAATATCCGGCACGGTTCCCCAAGAGTGATCTGATGGGCAGCCTGCTTGGTCAGCTGTTGGGGAAGAGCATATTTGTTACTAACGGCGATCTGTGGGAAGCGCAAAGGCGCATGATGGCGCCAGCATTTGAGCAGGCGCGCATCACCATAACCTTCCAGAAAATGGTGGAAGCATCTCTGGCTATGGTTGAGCGGATGAAGGCAAACACAGATGGAGAGCCTTACATCGTTGATTCCGAGATGGCGTTTGTTACCGCAGACATCATTTTCCGCACGATCTATTCGCAGGAAATGACCAAGGAAGATTCCGATATAATCTTCACTGCATTCACAACCTATCAGGAACTGGCCTATGCCCATGGCATTTGGACAATGGCCGGCATCCCGCAATTCCTCTCAATTCCAAGACTTCGAGCAAAACCTCATGCACGGACAGTGCGGAAATTGCTTGCAAAACATGTGGCATCACGACTGCAGGCGATTGAGCACGGCGAAGAATTTGACGACATCCTCGGCTCTTTGCTCGAGGCAACAGATCCGGAGACCGGGCGCAGGTTCTCCGAAGAAGAGCTGGTAGACCAGGTGGGCATCATGTTCCTGGCTGGACATGAGACAACCGCAAGTGCCTTGTCCTGGTCTTTATACCTCATGTCACACACCCCGGAAGTGGTGGAAAAAATGACGAAGGAGGCAGACAATTTCTGGGAGAATGGAGCAAAGTTCTCGAACCTCAAATTGTTGAAATACACCCGAGATGTTTTCCGGGAAGCCATGCGGCTTTACCCACCTGTGCCAATACTGCCCAGAGATTCAGTTCAGAAGGAGTTTGTGCTGGACCGGGATGTGGAAGAGGGATCGGTTCTCTTCGTATGTCCATGGCTGATCCACAGGCAGCGGGGCATTTGGAAAGATCCGGACATGTTCAGACCTGAGCGGTTTTCTGACCCGGAAGAAGCAAGAAACGTAAAACAGGAATACCTGCCGTTCAGCAGAGGACCCAGGGTTTGTCTAGGTGCCTCTTTTGCCTTGCAGGAAGGTGTGATCATACTTTCAGCAATTCTGCGTCATTACAACATTAGTGTGGTTGAAGAGCATGTTCCCGAGCCGGTCGCCAGATTGACCCTGCGACCGTTAAACGGAATAGCGATCCGTCTCACACCAAGAAGTGTTTAGAATTCTTGCTTGTTAGTACCTACATGGCATAACACAGGTCATAAGTTGATAGTCTGTAACGCCAATTCGCGTTACGCAGTTTGAAATAGTGGAGGCAGAGTTTGCGCTTTTGGTCACGCAAAATGGGCATTTCATCAGTGCTCACACTTGTTTTCGGTGGTCTGGTGGCAGTTTCAACAGGCGCATTGCTGTTCCTGTCATTAGAGAACGCACTGGAAGCCACACGCAGTGATCTGGGCGCAAGGCTTGAAAATCTGCTCGGTGAGGCAGCTGAGGAATCGGAAATTTATTTTCAACCTCTCCAAACCCATGCCGCATGGATTGCGCAAAAAATCATTGATGGCGATCTTGATCCAAAAAATAAGGATGAGTTTGAAGATGTGGTATTCGGTGCCACCTCTACGTTGCCTCAAATTGCCGCCGTTTCATATCAGTATCCCGACGGTACCGGCCTCTTCTATGATGCAGAAAGATCAAAACTCCATGAAGTAATCTGGCCACCTGAGTGGCGGGTGAGGCTTAACCGAAGAGAGGAGAACCCTCAGGTCGCCCCGCCTTCCACCGGTGTGTGGGTATTACGGCCTTCCGTTTTGGATGGTCTTCCCAACAGCACATTCATTTATCCGGTGCGCACGCCGGAAGGTGATCTTGGTGTTGTGGCAGTTCGGGTAAATCTGGAATTGTTATCTCGTTCCTTTGCTACGGATGCCACTTATAGAGGACATGAGCTTGTCCGCTTCATCCTGTTCGACAAGAACGTTGTTATTGGGCATCCCCTTCTGAAGGACATGGGTGAGATTTCCAGACCTACAATCGATGACATAAACGACCCCTTCTTGAAAGAGCTGGAAAACGCAGACCGCTTTCCTTTGAGAATAGTAGGAGACATTCCTAACGTTGAAACTTTTGCGTTGCAGATTGAAGACGGACAACGAGTTTTTGCAGTAGCAACAGATATGAGCCGGGAAGCTGGTGGTGAACTGATGGTCGGCGTCCACTTTGACCCAAGAGCCGGTTCCACAGAATTCCGCCGGCTTATCAGCATGGCCGTAACTGGCGGCCTGCTCGTGCTTGGTTCAATCCTGGTTGCGTACTTCCTGGGAAGACGTGCCGCAGCACCCATGCAAAGGCTCGCCGATGCTGCACTTCTGGTTCAGGAAAACAAGCTTGATGAAGTGAAGGAACTCCCCGTTGGTACGGTAAAGGAACTGGCAACTGCCGCAAACGCTTTCAACAAGATGGTGGAAGGCCTGAAGGAGCGCACGAAAATACGCGACCTCTTCGGTAAATATGTCCCGCAAAATGTGGCTACGCTTCTCCTTAGTGATGACAACACTGCCCAGCCGCAAAACGCCATCGCCACCGTTCTGTTCCTGGATCTGGAAAAATTCTCAGCACTTTCCGAGAAACTCGAGCCCGCTGATGTGGTCGCCACCATGAATGCGTTTTTCTCCGATGCGGTGCGCATCATCGAAGCTGAAGGCGGCATGGTCACACAATTCCAGGGTGATGCGATTCTGGCAGTATTCAATATTCCCATCCCAAAAGAAGACCATGCGGCAGCTGCAATCCGGTCCGGCATTGCCATACTCGATCAATTGAAAGTCCGGGATTACGCGGGCCATGATCTCAAATGCCGCGTCGGAATAAATACCGGTCCACTGGTCGCAGGTGCCATCGGTGCAGAAGACCGTTTGAGCTACACAGTTTACGGTGACGCGGTCAACGTGGCAGCCCGGCTAGAGCAAATGAACAAGGAATTCAACACCCGCATTCTGGTTTCAGATGAAACCGCGAAGCTGGCAGAGGGTTTTGAGTTCAAAGCTATCGGTGAATGCTCCATTCGCGGGCGCCAGGCCCCGGTCGAAGTACTGACCCTGGAAAACTAGTAACTTCCAATCCGAAGAATTTTCACCCAAAAGCTGGTTAGCGACAATATCTTGTCGTTTAGCGTTCGCACTGCTAGTGTTTAGCTTGAACGTTACAGCCATGTATTGAAAGGGCTGCCGACACGAGGCGGTCATCAGATACAGCTCGAATGAACGTTGTGAGAAGACCCATGAGCGACACAACAGAGACCTATGAAATCAGCAATCGGATTTTCTTCCGGCTGTTTCAACTGGGCAATATTCTGCAAACCAAATCTGCCAGCAAGCTAGGTATTTCAACGGTACAATGGTCTGTTCTGGGTGCATTGTCCACGGAACGATCAAAGGATGGTTTTTCATTCAGTGCGTTAGCAGACTACCTGAAAGTCAGCAGGCAAAACCTGGATGGTGTTCTGGGAAGATTGGAGCGTGACGGTTATGTCAAACGCACCACGAACGCTCAGGACAGGCGCTCAAGACTGGTTTTCCTGACTGAAAAGGGACACCAGTACTGGCAGGTATTACAGCAAGATATTGACACCTTCTACAAAGATGCCACGGTTGATTTGAGCATCGATGAAAAGATTGCCCTTGCCTATCTGTTCAAGAAACTCCGGACCAATCTGATCGCAATTGATGGAATCGAAGATGATCCGGGCAATCGCTAGCCATGCATTGTGAGGCCACCGGACACGCTGATCACCTGTCCGGTTATGAAGTCCGCATCCGAGCTTGAGAGAAAAGCTACAATGCCCGGAATATCGTCCGGTTCACCGAGACGCTTCAGCGGAATAGCGCGCTTCAGACCATCATATATCTTTTGACCGAACTCCCCTTCTCCCACGAAAGATTGCAGCAATGGCGTATCGGTGGGTCCCGGGCAGACCACATTGATCAGAACTCCGCTTCTTGCCTGCTCTCGCGCCAATGTCTTGCTGAAGGAAACGATGCCGCCCTTGCATGCCGCATAGACGGATTCACCTGACGAGCCCACACGGGCAGCATCAGATGCAATGTTGACGATCTTACCCTGCCCCTGTTTCATCATCACCGGCAGCACAGCTTTATGCATGTTCAAGGGCCCCATCAGATTGATGTTTACGATCTGGTTCCAAAGCTCAGGCTCGGTATCCACAAAAGGCATCGCCACATCCCACCCGGCATTGTTGATCAATATGTCGAGACTGCCGAACATCTTCACCGCATGCTCAACACACTTGGTAACCGCATCAAGATCAGTGATGTCCAGAACTTGCGTCTCAAGTTTTCCGCCTACTGGCGTCAAGTCTTCAGCGAGTTGGTCAAGTCCTTCCTTGTTCACATCCGTTGCGATAACCTGCACACCTTCTTCAAGAAACCGCTTGCAGAGTGCCTTGCCGATCCCACCAGCGGCACCGGTAATGATCGCAACTTTATCTTCTAATCCGCGCATTGTTTTTCCAATCAAACCGGACAATTGTCATCAAACTTGGGAGCACGCTTTTCTTTGAGAGATCGCACACCCTCGCGTGCATCAGCCCCCATGAAACCGAGCATCTCAAGTGCCGTGGACGTATCGAAAATCGGCCCGGCCTGGCGCATCCAGTTGTTTAAAGAGTATTTGGTCCAACGCAGCGCACTTTGTGAACCGCTGGCCATCTGTTTGGCAGTCTCCAGCGCAGTTTCCTGCAGCTCGTCATCTTCCACACAAAGCGATACGAGACCAATCCGTTCTGCTTCTTCTCCACTCAAAGGCTTGCCCGTAAGGAGATAGTATTTGGCCTTTGCCATTCCGCAAAGCATGGGCCAGATGATCGCCGCCACATCCCCTGCTGCAACGCCAAGACGAGGGTGTCCATCCACAATCTTTGCAGCCTTTCCGGCAATGGAGATATCGGCAAGGATCCCGACCACCAGACCGGCACCGGCCGCTGGTCCGTTGATCGCTGAGATTATGATCTTGTTACAGTTGATGATGTTGTAAACGAGATCCTTGGCTTCCTTCCAGGTTTTCATGAGCTCATTGTGGTCATCCATCATGTTTTCAATCCAGTCGAAATCTCCACCGGATGAAAAGGCCTTGCCGGTTCCGGTAACGATGACTGAATGAACTTCCGGATCCGCATCAATATCCCTCCAGATATTGGTTATCTCCGTATGCGTCTCCGCATCAACGGAGTTGTAAGTCTCGGGATTATCAAACGTAATTCGCAGCACACGATCTGCAGGTCGATCAAGCTTCAACTTCTTATATGATGCATACCGGTCAGACATTGATCCACTCCATTTTTTCTACCATTGCGTGGTTGGAAATCTTGCCGTAATTTCAAGATAAGTCAATATAATGTTATATTTTTCTCCCAGAAAACACACCCTAACTCAGGATGACGCAAATTTTAATCCAAATCTCACAATTTCCAGCGGTTTTCCGATAATTTTAGTTCAATCGGCATATCTTTTGTCCACACTCACTTGGCTGTGTATTCTCTATATATCAATATATTGACTTTATTAATTGGCCCGGATACGATTTTTAACCAATCCCAAAGGAGATCAGCACTTGCCTTCATCCTCCCTTTTTGCCCAGTCCATTGAACTTGCTGGCATGAACATTCCCAACCGGTTTGTGATGGGTTCAATGCATACCGGGCTCGAAGGCATGCCGGAACGCTTTGACGAACTGGCACGTTTTTACGCTGAGCGGGCAAAGGGAGGAGTCGGCCTGATTGTAACTGGTGGATTTTCTCCCAATTTTGCCGGAAGGATCAAAGACCACCCCTGCATCGTCGCAACACCTGAACATGCTGAGCAGCACAGGATAATCCCGGATGAAGTTCATAAAAGTGGCGGTCGCATAATCCTTCAGCTGTTGCACGCCGGAAGATACGGTTACCATTCCCAAATCGTTGCCCCCTCCCCGATCAAGTCACCCATCAATAGAGATACCCCTGTAGAACTCTCTAACGAGGAGATTGAACAGACAATTTCTGATTTCGCCAATTCAGCAAGACTGGCTGTCGAGGCAGGATATGATGGCGTTGAGATCATGGGGTCTGAGGGCTACCTCATGAGCCAGTTTCTAGCGCCTCTGACCAACCACCGGTCTGATCAATGGGGTGGCGAATTTGAAAACCGGATGCGCTTTCCGGTAGCCGTCACAGCAGCGGTCCGAGAAGCACTGGGACCAGACAGGATCCTCAGCTTCCGCATGTCTGCTCATGATCTGATCGATGGTGGAATGACACAGGATGAGGGTGTGATCCTGGCCCAGGCTCTGGAGGATGCAGGCGCTGATTGCATCAGCACCGGCATAGGCTGGCATGAATCAGCCATCCCCACAATTTCGGGCGCTGTTCCCCATGGCGCCTTTGCCGAAGCGAGCGGAAAACTGAAATCTGCCGTTTCAATTCCGGTTATCGCCAGCAACCGCATCAATTCACCTCAAATTGCAGAAGAGATTTTGCAGAATAATCAGGCCGATATGATTTCCATGGCCCGGCCCATGTTAGCGGATGCGGAATTCGCAAACAAAGCTGTTGAGGGTCATGCAGAAGAAATCAACATCTGCATCGCCTGCAATCAGGCATGTCTCGACCATTATTTTACCGATCAAATAATCACCTGCCTGGTAAACCCACGCGCTGCCAGAGAAGCTGAATTCAGCGATGATCAAGCTGTTAAGCCAAAGAAAATCGCAGTCATCGGAGCCGGTGTAGCAGGCATAGCCTGTGCATTGGAGGCCTCAAGACGGGGCCACTCGGTGACACTGTTTGAGAAATCAGATCAGATCGGCGGGCAGTTTTTATTGGCAGCGAAAATTCCCGGAAAAGAGGATTATGGATTGTCCGTTGAAGCTTTTTCAAACCAACTTTCAAAGTCTGATGTGAGACTGATGCTCGAATGCGACGCAACCAGCACATCACTCATGGACGAAGGGTTTGATGAGATTGTCGTCGCATCCGGGATAACACCGCGCCAGTTGGAAATACCCGGCAACACTCACCCCAAGGTGGTTGGTTACACAGAAATTCTGAATGGAGACATCATCGCTGGCGACAAGGTGGCCATCATCGGTGCCGGTGGTATCGGCCATGATATGGCACTCTTCCTGACACATCCGGACAATCATTCCGATCCTCTCAGATCTTTTCAGGAACATTGGGGCGTGGGGCAGGACCGTGATCCAAAAGAAGGGAAACGTCAGGTCACCATGCTTCAGCGCAAGAACGACCGTTTCGGCCGAACCCTTGGAAAAAGCACCGGTTGGATCCTTCGCCAGGAATTGAAAGACTATGGCGTGAGGCAAATTGCCGGCGTTCGATACTTGCATGTGGATGATAACGGCCTGCATATAGAGGTTGATGGCAAGCAGGAACAACTAAACGTGGACACGATTGTTGTATGTGCGGGTCAAAACTCTTGTGATGAGTTCTCGTCTCAACTCAGTGACACCGGATGCAATATACATGTGATAGGTGGCGCGAGATTAGCGGGTGAATTGGACGCACAACGTGCGATTGACGAAGGAGCTCGCCTTGGAAACACGCTTTAACAGCGGTTTTATCCAAAATGTGTTGGCACGACACGCATAAGGCGAAACTTAACGCTTTCTTATGAAAGCCTCTATAAAAGTAATTGTGCGGGCATTCCCAGTGGATGACATGATGTCATATCGGCTCGTTTGTTTTTCAGATTTTCACTCGTATAGCATCCTTGTGCCTGATTGAATTCAGTCGCACCTTTTTCTGCGGGTTCAAATTTTTTTTCTATAACTGACTGAATGGCTCGAAAATGTTACAGCAACAAAAATCACTAGATGAATTCGGTGACGACAACCCTGTGGAGTTTGAATACAACTACGCAAAGTCATTGTCCGAAGAGGCATTGGAAATTGCCGAAAACAATTCAAACCCACCCTATCCGATGGTTTATGAGGTGCTGTTCGCCTACGCGTCCGGCCATAATCCGGATTTGAATCAGGCCGTCGACCGGATTATCTCAGCAGGAAAAAAGCTCACCAATATACAGATTGAAGAAATCTACAAGGACCGGCTGGACCCGCTGTTTCGCATGCAGCAAACCCAGTTTGTGGCAGGGCAGCAATTGGATGGCGAGCTGGACGACCTGACCAAAATGGTCGACAGCTACATGGCAAAAAATCAGGGTTATAACTCTGCCCTTTCAAATAGCGTTCAGGATCTGGAATCGATCAACACCCCCAATGATCTCAAAACAAAGATTGTTGAACTGATCCACCAGAATGAAAGAATGCACCTGGAAACAATGGACCTGACCAAGTCCCTGGAAAAATCAAAGGAACAGATTCACGATCTGAGAATGTGTCTCACCGCAGCCGTTGAAGAGGCAATGAAAGACCAACTCACCGGCCTTGGAAACCGTCGTTGGCTCGAGCGAAATCTTGAATTTGTATTGTCCGACATGGAAAACGATGATGCGAAACACTGCATCGCCCTCATTGACCTTGATCACTTCAAGAGTATCAATGACCGGTTCGGACATCTGGTGGGCGACAAGATCTTGAAATTCCTGGGTGAAGTGATCGAACAGAATGTTCGCGACACAGATATTTGCGCACGCTTCGGCGGTGAGGAATTCTGTATTGTTCTCAAAGGCCTGGAAGTGGAAGAAGCAGGCATAATCCTCGAAAGGATCAGAGTACAATTGGCAGAGTCTAACCTGATCCTGACCAATTCGAAAAAGCCGATCGGCAGTGTCACCGCTTCATTCGGCCTTACCGAACTGAAAGCCTCAGAAAACTATGAGGACCTGATAGAGCGCGTGGATCAATTGCTCTATTCTGCGAAAAATTCAGGCAAGAATTGCATCGTCTCCGGATAGGTTTCCGGTATCGCATCAACAAATCAGAACACAATAAACCCGGGATATCATAGACACCCCGGGTTCTCCTCTTTTCTGTAACGCTATTCCTAGAAATCGCGTCTTAGGGATACGATAAAGGCATCATAGTCAAAGCTGGTGCCGTTTGCCTGGCTTGCGGCAGTACCATTCACCAGGAAGGAACCTGAGTTTTCCACCTGACCATGCGTATAGGATGCTTTTATGTGAAATCCTGGTGTGGCAGTCGGGAACCAGTTTAGACCAATTGAAAACTGATCCACATCACCTTCATTGATCAGGTTTCCAGTACCGGCGATACCAGCAACTTCACTAGGAGATCCACCAGCAAAGGCGTCACCACCCACAGCTACCCAGTAGTTTGCCCAGAGCTCCACATTGTCAGCCAGGTTAACCTGACCTGCAATGCCGTAGATTTCATCTGGATTTTCCGAGATCAAAGCTGTGTGGAGATAATCTGTGTTGTAGTCACCATCGTTCAGATAGTAACCGGCAAGGAACGCTCCCGGCGCTATGGATGACAGATCAATGTTGGCAGATACCTTATAGGCCCAACCACCAATATCTGTAGTGACGCCGAGGCTGTTCACTTTCGTTGCAAGCGAATCATGCGCAGCCGTAAAGGCCAATGACCCGAAGTCTCCGGAATAGTTGAAACCCGCATAGAAGTTGACACGTCCATCCGTACCGCCATTGTTGGTGGCATTGTTGAAATTGTCGCGTCCGTAGGAAATACGGGTATCTTCAGCACCGATGGTGATCGCAAAATTGTCCTGACTGAACGTATAGTCAAAGATCGTCGCGTCATCGAAGCCATAGAAACCATCTTCATAGATGATACCACCAGCGTTAAACGCCAGAGATTCAGCATTCACTGCCCCAAAACCGTGGTTTGTGGACCAGTAGTTGGCACCGGCAAATCCAGCTCTGAAACCGGCCAGCGAGATGAGCGCCACATCGAGATCGATATCCACATCAACGTTCGATGAACCGCCTTCAAGACGATAAAGCGCACGCAATGTACCGAATTCGGTCTCATTACGAGTATCCAGGTTCAAACGTCCCCGGTTCGCCCAGTTCTGAAAAGTCGGATCACTCAGCGTTGTGTCTGATCCTGCACCGGTACGCGGAGCACCGGCAAGATCACCGCCAATTTCTCCATCCACATACAGTTTTTCAAATGATGAGCGCACATAGCCACCCAGCCGGATACAGGTTTCTGTTCCCGGTATAAAGAAGAACCCGGATCCGTACGCATCACAGACACGTACATATTCCACCGGTTCCGGTTCGACGACAACAGCGTCCGCTGCGTAAGCCCCTGAGCTCGTCGCCAAGACGGCAACGGAACACAGTAATTGTCTTTTGATTTTCATGAGTAATCCACCCCTTTGTGTATTGTCACTAGCCCGGTTCAAAGGAGATTCTGAAGCGGGTGCGGCAATATGGGGCGTTTATTCAGTCACGCACGAATCACGTTTTGGTACACGTTTTGTGATCTCGATCTGCCAGGTTTTTAGCATCAATTCTGCCGCTACAAACAGCAGCAGTGGGCACATCAGGGACTAAAAAAGGTGCAATGTCATCAACATGCCCTATAACTATAATAATCAACAATCATTACTAACCTCGAGAGATAGGAAATTGTCATGCTCTATCCAATTGCCACGCTTGAAGCAGACAAACTCAAAGCGGTTCAGAAACTTGAGGACGAAATTGGAAGTCCGATTGTAGCACTGTCCGCGGTGGAAGCAGACAGCGCCAAATTACCAGAAGAAAAATTGAAGAAACTGCAGGCTCTGGAAGAAGAGCTGGATGTAGTTCTGGTTGCTGTTCAGCCTAGCTGACCCAACCTGCTCTTTCGAGCACCTCCCCTTGGTAGATCGGGGGATACAAAAACGAAAATAGGCGGCCCGACGGACCACCTATTATTGCCTGTATCTTTATCACTAAACGTAAGCTGTGATTTTTCGTTTGTGTTTCTCTTTTACACTTCTCGGCCCCAACTGTTTTGATATGTCAGGGCCTGGAAAAATGCTTACAGGTCTTTTGGCGCGATGTTTTTGATCTCAGGCCATTTGGCGTCTGCCTTGGCACCATTACCCGCAACATCTCCGCTGTAACCTTTCAAGGCAGCCGGATAAGAGTAAACTGACAGCTTCCCGTTATCGACGCGGAACAGGGTTGGGTCACCATCAAGCTTCTTGCCCAATGCTGCACCCATGCGGCAGAAACCGCCATGCTGTGGAGCATATTTCGCTGGGTTGGCTTTGAAGGTTTTGAGATTTTCTTCAGATGAGAAACGGTAGATTGCACCCTCATGTTCAGCAGAATATTTCTCACTGCCAAGAACAGGTTTGCCAACTGTGAAATAGGCAACTGGATCGTGGCTCTTCAGAGCAATCTTGGCCGCGCTCACATTGACCGGTGCTGTTGAAGTAATGTCATAAGCCAGTGCAGGATTTACTGCAGTAAATGCAAGCGCCATGCCTAGTGCGATAAGAGTCTTTTTCATACTTTAATCTCCTTTTAAAGCTTCTGGTTTGTTTGGCGATAAATGTGCCGTAGCGCCTCGAGCCCACTTTTCAGACAGGAAACGTGTTGGATGGGGAAGGTTCCTGTCGTTTAGTTTCTCGGGTAACACGCAGAGGTTATGCATTGTTGACTGACAGGTCAACAACTACTCAAACACGATATCGTGAATTGTTGACCTATCAGTCAAAAATTAAACTATGACAATTAGAGTGGACTTGTTTCGCCCATTCATTATTGTTCTAAAACATGGAATTATAAGCAGAAAGCACCCATGGCACGCCCATATTCATTTGACCCGGAAGTTGCACTGGAAGCGGCCATGACCGTTTTCTGGCGGGACGGGTATGATCTGGCAAGCATCACTGATCTGCAGAATGCCATGGGCATTAAACGCGGTTCTCTGTATCAGGAGTTCGGCTCGAAAAAAGACCTCTTCCTCAAAGCGCTTGATCGATATGTAAAGCACTTTGTGGACCCGGGGATCACACTTCTCACCCAATCAGAGGAGTCGGGGAAAGAGCGCATCAGACGCTTCTTTGACCTGATCCCGCCGGATGAGGCCCGTGGCTGTTTATTATGCAATTCCGCAGCGGGCTCTGCTGGCACCGATAGCGACATACGCAAATTTGTATCAACACAGATAGAGCGGTTACGCAGTGCTTTTGACACTGCTCTGGCCACGGATACCACGGACGCGAAGGAACGCCGCTCCGAAGCGGAACGTTTGACACAGCTATACATCGGGAAACGGGTCGAAGCTCGCGCCATAGCCTGATGGCAAACTTAAACTGACAGGCTCGTGGCATTTGTTCGCAAATCTATGCACTACTGAAAAAATAAAGCAATCATTGGCCTACTTGCACCAAAAAATCAGAAAATCTCCAAACGGAACCTGAGCCGGAAAGTCATGCCAACTAATGGCATTTAGAACTTAACGGGGCACTGCGATCTTTCCGACCGCTAATTGATGTTGCGGTACAAGATTGCAGGCCATTGCTCAAAGGCATAGTCACAGGTCCGGGCGATTCCATACCGTTCTGCATTTTCGGCCATGAACTTCCATCCCCTCAGGAAATCCCGGCTCTGTTCCAGGCTTGTAATTTGCTCTGCACTCTCAAACCCGCCCACTTCCTTTAACGCGAACCAGTAGCCCTTCTGCCGCAGGGCATCGGGGCAGTTTTTCAGGCTCCACTCCCAGATGCCGTGACGGTAAATGCCTTTGGCCTGAGTTTCGGATAGTGCATAAGCTGAATGCCCGGAGTTGAAAAACAGACCAGTTATCAAGGTGACCAGCATCACAAATCTAACGAAGGTTTTAGTTTCCATTTGTCTTTTGGTTTGAGTGATTGATGACGGCAGTAAACTTACGTCAATTTAATTGTGCGAAACTGTATTGACGGTTCGTTCTTCCAATCGGTTGTTAATTTGCGAGATTGCAAACGACCGGGATCGGCATAACTTTGAAAACAATTGGGGCTTCGTCGAATGCCAAAAAAGAAAAAGACGCGAGAGACACTCGAAGAAATGCTGGCTTCCTGTTCGGATACGCTTTTTCCGGCCGATTTGGGCACAGCCCCGGTAACACTGGACAGTTGCGATGTGGATGGCGACACACCGCTGCATGTAATGCTGTGGAGAAACAATACCTACGCCGTGTTGCAATTCATCGCGGCTGGAGCGGATGTGAATGCTGTTGGTGATATGTCAGAGACGCCACTTCATATTGCCCTGAAACAGCAGAACCTGGCTGCTATTGAAGCCTTATTAAATGCAGGCGCAAATATTTCCAGAGTTTCCGAATTTGGTCAGTCACCGCTTGAACTTGCCCAAGAGCTGGGCGGTGATATTCGTCGGCTATTCCCCAACAGATAGAGCGAAGGCCGGCTTAGAGTCCTTTCTAACAACCGATTACATCTTCAAATAAATTGCTGAGGATGGTATCGAAGACACATGAATCAGAGAAATTTGCATCCAGATATTCAGGAGTTTGTTTCGAGCCTAATTCAATTGGAAGAAATCCTAGTTGAACATGAACAAAGCTTTTGGGCGCTTAAAATTACTCGCATACGGCAAATCGCCGAAAAATCAGATGGTTATTGTATTGAGGCATTCCTAAATCTCTTTGGTGGAATGGGAAGTTTCAATGACCTAGTGCTTGACTCTTCTCCTGCTGCTAATGACATTTTCAGGTTAGAGAGAAGCCGTGCATACACACTAGCTCAAGCATTAAAGTAATTGCCCTGTAGGTCAGCTTTGTCCGCATAGCAGACGTTAGTGGTGCAAAACCGCCGAAATTTGGTACGTAGGCCCGTTCTGAACCCACTTTACCAATTATGTCGACCACCATTGTCCATTCACATTGTCTTCAAAAATACCATCCAAAGTATTTGCTAAGAGCCTCAGAAGTTTTTGAGCCTTGGGGCGCCCAGGGTCAAACTCAGTCCAACCTTCGAACGCGGTTACTTCCCGTTCGCTGATCACAGTGTTTGCGCTTACATCACCGATTTCTAGTCGAACATCACATGATCCTAGTTTATCGCGCAGTACATCTGGCAAAGAACTATCCTGGGAACTTTCTTTGGCCTCCTCATGAACGTATTCATGATCTGTAAGCTGCAACAGAAACGGAACTGGTTCAACAACATACAATTGTGGTACAACGAATGTTTCAAACGTCCAGCTCGTTTCTTCAAATTGTGCTCCTAAGGATATCAGGTGCTGGCCTACGGTTGAAAGCGTGATTGGTGGGTTAGTTTGCTGGAACCAAATTCGAGCAGATTGCATATCAATACATCCTAATTTTGTATTTATCTAAATTCTATCAAATGTTGCTGAATGTCTAATTTGTCCGCAAACCTGCCGTTTCGCCTAAAATAAAAAAAAATCAAAAAAACTTATCCCCGCACATTCTGGCCATAGTATTATACGTCCATCGCCTGTTCGTTGAACCCGCCGTGCCTAGTAACCACACAGGGTTCGGTGCAAGCTCAGTTTGTTTACCGAATGCAAACGAGGACAGGGACAGTGAGGCGTATGCTGGAACAGGTTCGGGCTGTTCCACTGCTTGAAGGCCGGCCCCGTTAGCCTATATCGGGAGGCGGTTCTAAAAATCCTCACGCGGGGCTTTCTGACGAGAGCCACACATACATTCATTAGAGGTTTTCATCAGAAAGCCCCGCATGTTTGTACTCAAGGAATGTGCAGAAATCATAACGCAGTGCCAATTGGTTCGTGTGAATACCTAAGCTTGGAATATCGAACGAACCTGAAATGACAAAGAAAACACATTCGGAAAGGGTACTCTCCCTGCGTGGCAGCACAAACAAAGCGACTAGCTTTGTGCCAGTGCGTGAACGCGCGCTCGCCGGATAGCGAGCAAGACTAAACAAAACCTCCAGTGAATACCTGAACACGTCCAATTCCAACACTAAACGAATAGGTAAATTCTCCATCAATCACCCGACTAAATACATAATAAAACATTGCTTTAACGGTATATTCACCGCTGCTTCTATACGCTCAGGCTGTAGCAAGAATTTTATCTGCATGATGCGCGCTACACAGTCATTTCTGACATGTGAATTCACAATCAATACCATTCGCTGCAAGACGCGTTTCATCTGAATTGGCAGATGAATGTGAAACCTGCTGTCGTCACATTCGAAACCCGTTTGGCCCCGCTGGATCTCGCAAAACGACAGGAAACACCCTGCGGCTATCTGAACAGAACTATTGCTTATCACGGAATTCTATTAAACATGCCTGCTACAAATTTTCATTCTGTTGCTGAAGATAAGACGATCGAGCAAGACATCTCATCGAGCCATATCAAGAGCCTCAGAACTGCAATCTGGGTCTTTGACATCGATCATTCAAAAGTTGTGTGGGCAAATGAAGCAGCTTTGAAAGTGTGGGGCGCTGATACACTTGATGAGTTGAAAGCCAGAGAAATGGCGTCCGACATGTCCGTGTCTGTGGCGCAAAGGCTGAAACAATATCAGGAAGATTTCACCAAATCTGATGTAAGTTATGCGGAAGTCTGGACCCTGTATCCCGATGGAAATCCGGTTACACTTGACGTGCAGTTTAAGGGATACCGTTTCAGTGATGGCAGAATAGGCATGCTTTGCGAAGCCATGTCACAGCGCACAGAGACACCCGACGGACTGCGAAGTGCTGAAGCGCTCCTGCACACCTCGGTCATGATTTCCCTTTATGACCAGAACGGCAACGTGCTCTATTCCAATCCGGCAGCTCGCGCCTCATTGCCGGAAAACGTCAATAATCTGCCGGACCGGTTCTTTCATCAATCGGACTATTTCAATCTAACCGGTCAACTGCAGCTTAACGGCGGATGCCAGACATCAACTCAGATAAAGACCACCAGAGGTGTACGCTGGCATGAAATCACTGCGCGCGAATGTCTCGATGCCGTTACCGGGCAGAAGGCAATTCTGCTGAGTGAGATCGACATAACAGAACTCAAGGAAACCGAACAGCATGCCCAGTTCCTGGCTGACCACGACACGCTCACCGGTCTGCCAAACCGGAACTTTGTGCAGAAGATCATTCCTAAAAAACTGATCTCGGCATTGGAGTTTGATGAAAAACTTGCCTTTCTCCTCATCGATGTGGACCGGTTCAAAACTGTAAATGACACGCTCGGTCACGCGGCCGGAGACGACCTTCTGGTTCAGGTGAGCGCCCGGCTCTTGGACATATCAAAAAACAAAGGGATGGTTGCAAGGCTGGGTGGCGATGAATTTTTGATTTGCCTGAGCAATTTGCAAAGCTGGGATGAAGTGGACGAGTTCTGCATTCGGCTGGTCCGCGAATTTCAAACCATCTTCACGATCAGTGAGAAAGAACTTCATGCCACCTTGAGCGTGGGAGTAAGCCGATACCCGGAAGACGCTGACAACATCCACGAACTCCTCAGATTTGCTGATGTGGCCATGTACGAGGCCAAAAAGGACGGCAGGAATAACTATTCCTGTTTCAACAACAGGTTGCGGGAAAAAATCGATGGCCAGATGACGCTCGAGCGGGATTTGAGGGGTGCGATTGAGGCAAATCAGTTCGAACTTTTCTATCAACCACGACTCAACTCATTCACCAATGAAATTGTGGGTGGCGAAGCGCTCATCCGCTGGAACCACCCTACCCGCGGAATGCTGATGCCAAACCAGTTCATCGATACCGCAGAAGAGATGGGTCTGATTAATGAAATCGGTGATTGGGTCATGACCCAGGCTGCAAGCGAACAGGAATACCTTGAGCAGATCGGTTTTCCGATTACGGTTTCGCTGAACCTCTCGCCCAAACAGTTTGACTTCACAAACATGCTCGCAAACGTCTTGTCACTTCAGGAACGCACAGGATGCAATCCGGAAAAGATTGAACTGGAGATCACCGAGACAACGCTCATGCGTAACGACAAGTTCACGAGGGACCTGCTGGCCACCATACAGGACAGAGGCTTCGGGATAGCCATTGACGATTTCGGAACCGGGTATTCAAACCTCGCCTACATCCAGAATTACCCCGTGACCAGCCTGAAGATTGATCGCTCATTCATCAGCAACATTGAAAAAAATCACGCGGTCACGCAGCTGATCGTTTCGCTTTGTAGACTGCTCCACATCAATGCCGTGGCAGAAGGTGTGGAGACACAGGAACAACTGGACTGGCTGCGAAGACACGGCTGCAAGGAATATCAGGGTTTCCTCTTTTCCCCGCCAATCAATCGCAGTGCTTTCCTGCAACTCCTGCAATCGCAAAAAGGTCTAATGAATTTCGAGAGTGAGAACCAGGTTTATCCGTTACTGCAGTCGAGCACTGGATAACGGAATGTCGGCTGTTCCTCACTCCCGAAAAGCGCGTTGAAACTGGTCTGACAGCGGCTTTACCAGATAGCTGAGCACGGTGCGCTCATCCGTTGAGATAAAGACATCCGCTGGCATGCCAGGCATCAGCGCGACCCCATTCATTGATTCAGAACCCCGATTGTCAATTTCCAGATGCACCACATAATAGCTGAGATCACGCGCCTCATCACGGCTCAGATCGGCCGATACATGGGTGATGCGCGCGTCAGCCTCCGGTGTGATGTTGCGATTAAAACTGCTCAGGCGCACAACTGCCTGCTGGTCAGGTGAAACCTGATCAATATCTTTGGGTGACACCCGTGCTTCCACAAACAATTGCTCGGTCTGGGGAACGATCTTCAAGATCTCCTCACCCGGTGCAATGACCCCACGCAGCGTGTGGAATGCGAGACTGTGGATGACCCCGTCAATTGGTGCTCGAACCTCAAGCCGCTCAAGTCTTGAACTAAACCGCATGGCACTGGAATGATGCTGCTCCTTCTCGCCCAAAAGGCTTTCGATCTGGCGCTCCAGAGACGTCAGCCTTGGCTTTTGCACCAAGCCTTTCTTCGCTAACTTCTCCAGATCCTCCAGTTCCGATTTCAAAAGTTCAATCTGGTTCTCCTTCGAAAGTGCCTGGCTTTCCTCTGCCCTGATCTGGTTTTGAAGTTCGGCTTCATCCAATCGAAGCAGTACATCGCCTGCTGAGACCCGGTCTCCATCTTTGACACGAATTTCCTTGATCAGACCACCCTCCAGATGCTGAACGGACTTGCTGAACGATTGTACTTTGAGTTCTCCCGAAGCAATGACCGCACCATTGATCTGGGTTGTGGCTGCCCAGCCACCTGCACCAAACAATAAGACGATGATCACAAACATCGCAGTCAGAAGATATCGGCCGATCTGCTGATCCGCCTTCCAAAGGTCGTTGCTTTTATCCGGTGACTGATCGGCTTCCACGCTTGAGTTAGCCATTTGCTGCCCTCCTCTTTCCTGGCACAAGTTCGGTCACATTCTTCTTCAGCGTCTTTGATTTATCGCCAAAGGAAACCTGACGTCCGTCCTTCAGCACAAGCACAAGATTGACCGCAGACAATACATTTGGCCTGTGTGCCATGATGACCACAGCACAGCCCTCTTCCCGTAATGCTGAGATTGCTGCGGTTAGTGCGAGCTCCCCTTCATTGTCGAGGTTGGCGTTTGGCTCATCGAGTACGATCAATGACGGGTTCCCGAACAATGCCCTTGCAAGGGCTATACGTTGGCGCTGGCCTCCGGAAATGGAAATTCCGCTCTCACCAACCTTTGTGGCATAACCTTGTGGTAGCCGGATCACCAGATCATGAACCTGCGCCCTCTTCGCCGCTTCAACGATCATTTCAGGAGTGGCTTCAGGATCAAAGCGGGCAATGTTCTGCGCAACTGTCCCGTCAAACAGTTCCACATCCTGCGGCAGATAACCAACAGACTTTCCCAGTTGCTGGGGCAACCATTGATTGAGTGCAGCACCATCGAGCCGCACATGACCTCTCAGCGAAGGCCACACACCAACCAGAACTCTGGCAAGCGTAGATTTACCGCTCGCATTCGACCCCACCACGGCCATTGCGTCTCCTGGCCCAACCTGAAAGTTCAGATCTTTGAGCACCGGTTCGCGTGAACCCGGTGGTCCGGCATAAAGACGTTCTGTAGACAGAAAGCTGTTTGGCACTGGCAGCTCAATGCGCTGATCAACTTTCACATGCTCATCCACCGCCTTTGACAATCTGCCATAGGCATGCCGAACAGAAACAATATTCCGCCATTGACCAACAATCTGTTCTATCGGTGCAAGGGCACGCGACAGGATGATTGATGCAGCCACAATGACACCTGCCGAGATTTCACCTGCAACGGCGTAATAAGCGCCACCCGCAAGCATCAGCGATTGGAGAAACAACCGCGATACTTTCGACATAGTCGACATGGTTCCGGAAACATCTGCCGTAATCAATTGATGAGATACACTCTCGCGGTGCACATCAAGCCAGCGCCTCTGGAACGCTTCAAACATTCCCATCGAATGCAGAACCTCGGCATTGCGCCTTCCAGACTCTGCAAGCGCAGCTGATCTCGATGCGAGCTTGGCTGCACGCTCCACAGGCTTTCTGGAAGCAAATTCATTATAAAGAGAAATCACAAGAAGAAAGGCGGCACCAGCAATAGCAAGCATGCCCAAAACTGGATGAAACAGATAAATCACCAGAAAATAAAGCGGTGCCCAAGGTAGATCGAACATGGCAGTGGGTGCTGAACTGCCAAAGAACTGACGGATGGAATCGAGATCCTGAAGTAGAGTTCGTTTGCGTGCATTTTCCTCAGGTGAATTGACGCTTACCAAACTCCGGAAAACCTGATCATTGATCTGCCTGTCGACCCGTTGACCCACACGCACCATCACACGCGACCGCAGTAATTCCAGAATGCCCAGGAACAGAAACAATCCAGCCACAAGCGCCAGCAGAGCAGTTAATGTTGGAATACTCCTGCTGGTCAGCACCCGGTCATAGATCTGCAACATGAACAAAGGGCCGGTGAGCATGAGCACGTTAGTGAAAAAGCTGATGGTAAAAATGCCAGATAAAGCCCAGGTACAATTTTTCATGGCCTGTTTCATGGTGACCTTGGGCGATTGAGTGGGAACCGCTGGAGCAATGGTGTTGGCAGACTGAGGAAGTGGCGTTGGTGGCACTTTGCTTATATTCATGATGGAAGGTTCATCACAAATGAATGCCACAAACAGTCTGATACCAATCAGAAACGTCAGCGCGGCAGCACAAGCTACCCAAAATGTTCCGGCTGCGGTTAAAGCGGCAAATGAAGAGAACAACGCCGATGGTTCGTAGAATGATGCAAGCATAGCGGACAAAATCAAAGTCAGGGACAAACTGCTTCGAAGCACTAAATCGGCAAGCCTGATCAGGAAATGTCTATGGTTGGTAGACTGGGATTCAGAAGATGTACGTCTGATCAGCGTTTGAGCAATAAAGAGACCGCCCGTAGACAAGATCAGGGCGGGTATCAGACCAACGAGAACGAGCTCCAGTAAACCTTCCATTCTTAACAGATTGTCGTAAGGAATTGAGGAGACCGCCCAATAAACGATCAAGGTAAGGTTCAACAATAAAAGGAAAGTTCCCGGTTTGAGACGAACTTTCCTTTCCCTGCAAAACAGCACCGTGTTCATGCTTGAAACGATGGCGTGCAGGGAAAGAAGAACCGATAGTGAAATACAAAAGATATGCATCAGAGACAAAGCCAACTGATACTGTTCTGCTGTTATCATAGACATGAGACCATCCGACAAAGTTGAAATTTAACAAGATGGCTCCGCACCGAAATTTCGGTGCGGAGCGTGTTTTTAAAACAACCCATGCGGATTAAATGAACGCCAGCTCGTCTTCTGGGTCCGTCAGCAGATCTGGATTGAACTGCGCAGGTGATACGGCACCTTCGGTACCAGACAGATCAGCCTCATCGGAGCCAATGAGCCCAAGCTCTTCAAGCTCGACCAGATCAGCATCCACTCCGTCAGCTGCATCGTCGGTGTCAGGTGTTTGATCAACCATGGCATCCAGAGGCACTTCAGTTGTTTCCACACCAAGCACTTCCGCAATTAACGGATCAGCAAGAACATCGGCGATTCCGTTATCGTCGGCTGAGAGGGTGAGTTGGCCATCAGGTGCAACTTCATAAGTCTCGCCTGAACCACTGAAATACAACAGCTCAATGCCGGACAACATGTCAGTTTCACCCGTTGAAGTGCTGCTTATGGCCAGCATGTCACCGGACTCCACAACATAGTCCACGAACGCCCCTTCAAAGACAGCCGTATCAGTACCGAAACCGCCACAAAGAAGGTCTTCGCCCGACCCGCCAGCGAGAATATCATCGCCAAAACCACCGGAAACAATATCATCATCTGCGCCACCGGAAACAATATCATCACCATGATTGCCGCGAACCGCGTCCTGGCCATCGCCGCCAGCCACAATGTCATCACCGAAACCACCAGAGACCATATCGTCATCTGCTCCACCTGAAACGATGTCATCACCTTGGCCACCGCGAAGATAGTCCTCACCATCGCCACCGGAGACCCGGTCATCACCCCAACTTCCATTAGCGGAGTCATTACCGCCAGAAGCAAGAATCAGATCATCTCCAAGGCCACCATTAAGGTCATTATCTTCATCAGTTCCCTGAAGATAGTCATCGCCTGTCGTCGCAGCTTCAGCAGCTACCTGATCTGGAGCTGGCGTGAATATCTCAGCCAGTGAAGAATCAGATGGGTCCTCAGGATCATCACCCGTGTCAGGATCGGAATCGTCCTCTGCCACTGGATCTTCGCCATCGTTATCATCGTCTGAATCGTCATCGGCTACTGGATCTTCGCCATCGTCATCATCATCTGAATCGTCCTCGGCTACCGAGTCCTCGTCGTCATCATCATCTGAATCGTCCTCGGCTACCGGATCCTCGTCGTCATCATCGTCTGAATCGTCCCCGGCTACCGGATCCTCGTCGTCATCATCGTCTGAATCGTCCTCGGCTACCGGGTCTTCGTCATCATCATCTGAATCGTCCTCAGCTACCGGATCCTCGTCGTCATCATCGTCTGAATCGTCCTCGACTACCGGGTCCTCGTCGTCATCATCGTCTGAATCATCTTCAGCTACCGGGTCCTCGTCGTCATCATCATCTGAATCGTCCTCAGCTACCGGATCCTCGTCGTCATCATCGTCTGAATCATCCTCGGCTACCGGGTCCTCGTCGTCATCATCGTCTGAATCGTCCTCGGCTACCGGGTCTTCGTCATCATCATCTGAATCGTCCTCAGCTACCGGATCCTCGTCGTCATCATCGTCTGAATCGTCCTCGGCTACCGGGTCCTCGTCGTCATCATCGTCTGAATCCTCTTCGGCTACCGGGTCCTCGCCGTCATCATCGTCTGAATCGTCTTCGGCTACCGGGTCCTCTTCTTCCTCCTCTTCTTCTTCAGAGTCGTCGTCAGCTACCGGATCTTCGTCGTCATCATCGTCTGAATCGTCCTCGGCTACCGGATCCTCGTCGTCATCATCATCTGAATCATCTTCAGCTACCGGGTCCTCGTCGTCATCATCGTCTGAATCATCTTCAGCTACCGGGTCCTCGTCGTCATCATCATCTGAATCGTCCTCGGCCACCGGGTCCTCTTCTTCCTCTTCTTCTTCAGAGTCGTCGTCAGCTACCGGATCATCGTCTGCAACAGGATCATCATCCGCCACTGGATCATCATCCGCCACTGGATCATCATCCGCCACTGGATCATCATCTGCAACCGGATCATCGTCTGCAACCGGATCATCGTCCGCAACTGGGTCATCGTCAGCAACTGGGTCATCGTCAGCAACTGGGTCACCCGGCATATCATCTGTGAGTGATGCAAGGCTCAATGGTGTGACGGCCTCCCGATATTCATCGATCGTATCTACGATTCCGTAGAAAACACCGGCATTTACCGTGAAGTCGTCTTCATCCAGAACATTGTCCAAAACAGTGATAGTTCCAAGCAGATCAAGGTTGTGGGCACCGCCACCATTTCCCTGATTGGATCGCAAATGAAGGACGGTATCGGTGTCTCCATCGCCATCCACATCCTCATGATCAATCTGGAAGACTTCGGTGGTGTGACCTTCAATCGAGATCGTATCACCTTCCTCCTGATTGAAGTCGGTGATGGTGTCATTTCCGATACCATCGACCCAGTGATCATGCACATCACGGTTCTCACCCGCAACGCCTTGCCAGTTAATGGTGCGGTCCTCTTCCACATGACGGTTGATGATATCAAGCTTGGCGTTCAGCAGAGTTTCAAACTTGAACTCATCTGCGCCTGCACCACCGGTCAAGATGTCATCTGATGCCATGTCCGCCTGGCTTGGATAGACCATGCGCGCATCAAAATCGACTTCATAGTCCGGATCATCAGAACGATCAAAATCCTGGGCTATTTCCGGCTCGCGATCATCTGCCCGGCTGAGCAATACGTCATCACCATCACCGCCATCGAGATTATCCTCGCCATGGCCTCCGTCCAGACTGTCGTCATCATCACCACCGGTAATAAGATCATTGCCATAGCCGCCCTGGATATCATCATTTCCAGCACCGCCGCCGAGCGTGTCATTTCCTGCACCGCCATCGATGTCATCGTTGCCGTCTCCACCGGAAATCGTGTCATCGCCAACAGGCACCGGATCAGGTGAGGTGGTACCTTCTACGATTTCGCCCGGACCGTTTGCGTAAAGTTCTGCAACCTGGTCTGCACTCAGCGCGTCATCGGGATTATCTCCACCCCAGAAGCCGACCTGCGCGATACCGCCTTCGAAAAATTCGCTCAGACGCGCATCAACGCCAAGCGCTTCTGCCGTATCGGTCTCGCCGGAAACTCTGGTATTCGCACCAATGACAAAAGGCTTGTCATTTCCGATCAGATACCCTTCCGCAAAATCACTCAGAGCATCTTCACCTGCGCCACCAACCTTGTTGAATTGGTCATCATCAAGCTGCTGGCCGTCAAGATAAACAGCAATGCCGTTGGCACCGATCGTCAAGGCAATATGTTGCCAGTTGCCCTCATTGATTATCGGCTGTTTGGAACGCCATTCATTGTTGTATCCGCCATCGTTTCTTCCTTCGCCTTCAGCAACACGAATGAAGAGTTTTCCATCGCCTTCCACACGCACATGAAAATGACCACCGCCATCAGCATTGCGTTCATCCTTCGAGATGATGGTCTGATTACCGCCCAGATCGACCGGGTTAAACCAGGCTGTCACGGTTGCATTGAGAACCTGATATGAATCATCATTGGCAGCGTAGGCAAATGTTTTGCCATTGCTTCCGAAGAATGCAGCTGTTCCACCATCAGGACCGGGAAGTATTGGCGTCGAATCCTGCAGCACTGCCTGATTGTTATTATTGTTATCATAGAGATAGTAGTTCGCATCAGATACACCGCGTGCATCGGCAAACGAACCGTTGTCGTTGGATTCAAATGACCAGAATGATATTGGCTGATCAAGGCTTGCAGGTGTCGCCGGTGCTGGATCTCCCTCAAGCACATCGTCTCCATCGGTACCCGTCAATGTGTCGTCAGCCGCATCAACGATGGAACGCTCAACGGTCTCTTCCACAAAAGCAGGACCTACAGCTTCATCCGGGTCACGCGTATCAACGGATGCGAGGAATGGATTTTCAGAAGCTGTGGATTCAATGTCCTGATCGCTCACACCGGTCGGTGCGACAGCCTCTAGAATTTCATCAATGGTTTCCACGATTCCGTAGGTTTCACCGGAGCTCACATCAATATCATTTTCCTCAACCCGGTCACCATGCACGATTACCTGACCCAGAAAATCACCATCATGCGCACCGCCATTGCCACCTTGATTGGAGTAGATCTTGATAATCGATTCTTCGTCGCCATCACCATCAACATCCTCGTAGGAAATTTCAGGATCAACCGTGTGGCCATAGACCAAAATACGATCGCCTTCTTCTTTATCAAAGTCGGCGATCACGTCTGTTCCTATACTGTCAATCCAGTGATCATGGGCATTGTTGTTTTCACCGGCCACGTTAGCCCAATCAATTCGCCCGTCATCATCTGTATGCTTGGCGATAATGTCCGCCTTGGCGTTGAGCTGCGGCTTGATCAGGAATGTATCTGCGCCCTCACCGCCGATTGCCACATCATCCGCAACGAAGGGTTGATTTGGATACAGCCGGTCCGTTGCCGGATCAATCTCATCGTTTCTACCTTCGTCAGGATCGTAATCCTGAGCAATTACAGGTTCGCCCGCATCGGAACCCAGAACGATTGTGTCGTTTCCATCACCGCCATCAAGAAGGTCGGAACCACGCCCGCCGTCCAGCGTGTCATTTCCATCACCACCGCTTATCTGATCGTTACCGTAATCACCAAGAATGATGTCTGATCCATCGGTACCTTCCAGAGTATCATCGGTTGGTTGCCCGTTAATAATTGAACCGTTCATAATATAGTTCTCCCTTAAACTGTGCTGCATGATTGCAGGTGCCTACCTCTGCACGGGGCGTAAGGGAGAAAAAATTTGTGGCGGGTTTCAGACGTTTTCTGGGCGCTCGGATCAAAAGAGATTTCATCGCGTTATATTACAAATTGCGATATTGCTTCAGTCGTACATTCTCATTCACTCCAGCCGAAACGTTGTCTGAATATTCGAAAATACTTCCATGTATTGATCTTGCCATTACAAGGTTTCAGATCAGGGTGGGGTGAAAAACTTTGATCATTGAAGCTGTGAATTCACAGCACTGAACAACTCGCTGTGACAAATGATTTGATGAAATATTTGCTGTGGAGAAGGGTGAATGCCACCGGTTATTTCAGGAAAGAAATTTCTGGTAGCGGGAGAGGGACTTGAACCCCCGACACGCGGATTATGATTCCGCTGCTCTAACCACCTGAGCTACCCCGCCATCTGGGCCATATGATAAAACATCAAGGCTGGGCGGCATATAAGATTTGCATGCCCCCACTGTCAACCGCTTTAAATCGCTTGTGGTAAAGTTTTTTACCACAACCACGCTGCGCCTCGCACGCCAGAACTGTCCCCATACCTCGCCGGTACGATTGGCGTGGCAAAATAATCGCTAAAAACATGCTTCTCCATCAATGGCGGCACATCGCCGTAAAGCGACTTGATGTTAGACATGCCACCACCCAGAACTATCACATCCGGGTCCAGAATATTGACCAGCATGGAAAGCCCGCGTGCGAGCCTGCTGCAATAAGCGGTATAAGATGCCTCAGCAATCTCACCACCCTGTTCAATGACTTCAGATGCCATCAGTTGTGTTGACTGTCCCAGCCTTGCCTCATAATCCCGCAGAAAGCCGGTACCGGAAATATACGTCTCCAGACAACCCCGCCTGCCACACCAGCATAGATTGCCGGGAAATTCATCCTCAAGCATGGGAGAGAGTGGCGTATGACCAAACTCACCGGCAATTCCGTTAGAACCAGCGATCGCTTTTCCATCAATAGCAATACCGGACCCGCAGCCTGTGCCCAGAATGACACCCACCACCACATGGTACCCCTCACCTGCACCATCGATTGCCTCAGAAACAGCGAAACAGTTCGCATCATTTTGAATACGAACCTCGCGCCCAAGCGCCCTTTCTAGATCCTCTTGCAAGGGTTTCCCGTTCATCCATGTGGAGTTTGCGTTTTTAACCAGGCCAGTAGCCGGTGAAATCGTGCCAGGAATACCAACACCTACCGAACCTGTTTCACCGGTTCGGGCTTCGGCCATTGCAACCAAATCGGCTACGGCCTTGACGCAAGCTGTGTAGTCATTTTGAGGCGTTGTGACACGCTCGCGAAGAAGAGTTCCCCCTTCTTCATCAAGCGCAATCACTTCAAGCTTTGTGCCACCCCAGTCAATACCGAGGCGCATTAGGCGCTGGCTCCGGTTGCAAGCATGGTTTCAAGCGCTTTTTCCACACTTGTTTCACGGCGCGTGGAATCAATGAAACCGCCACCAAGAACGCGGGTGTCATCAGTTTCGTCCTCATAGAAAACACATGCCTGACCAGGCGCAATACCCGCTTCACCGCCCACAAGATCAACGGCGATTTCTCCCGCTTCATTGGGCGGATAAAGTATTGCCTCCATAGGTGGTCGGGTGGAACGGACTTTGACAAACAGCTCCAGACCACTTTCTGGCAGTTTTTCCATCGCCTCATCACCAAGCCAGTTCACGTCCCGCAATAATAGCGTGCGAGTATCGAGCGCCTCACGTGGACCTACAAATACAGTCCCTGTTTTTGCGTCCAGATGAACCACATAAATCGGCTCTCCCGTGGCAACACCAATACCCCGTCGCTGACCGATTGTGAAGTTGATGATGCCATCATGATCACCCAGTTCGCGACCATCCAGATGCACAATTTTACCCGGGTTAGCCGCCTCCGGTTGCAACTTGTTGATAATGTCCGAGTAGCGGCCCTGAGGCACAAAACAAATATCCTGGCTGTCAGATTTCTCTGCCACTTCGAGACCCAGCTCTCTGGCGATCTCCCGAGTTTCAGCTTTTGGCAAATGACCAAGCGGGAAGCGGATATAATCTATCTGCTCCTGCGTGGTTGCGAAGAGAAAATAGCTTTGATCCCGCGCATGATCGCGTGGACGGAAAAGAGCGCGCCTTCCTGTTTCCGGATCAGCCAGATGCGAACGGATATAGTGCCCGGTTGCAAGTGCAGCCGCGCCGAGTTCCTTTGCTGTTTTCAGCAGGTCAGCGAACTTTACGGTCTGGTTGCACGCCACACAGGGAATAGGTGTTTCACCTGCAATATAGCTTTCCATGAAAGGGTTGATCACCTGCTCACGGAACCGGTCTTCATAGTCCAGTACATAATGGGGAATACCGAGGGTTTCTGCCACACGGCGAGCATCGTGAATATCCTGACCCGCACAACAGGCACCTTTGCGACGCACCGCTTCGCCATGATCGTAAAGCTGCAGTGTCATGCCCACCACATCATAGCCTTCGCGTGCCAGCAAACCAGCAACTACGGAGGAGTCGACGCCGCCAGACATGGCAACAACAACACGAGTGTCTTTTGGATCACCCGGCAAATCGAGTGAATTCAGTTTAAGGGATGTCATTTTTCTCTCCAAACATGCGCTGTTAAAGGCAGCGCCGATGAAATCTCGCTCGCGTTATAGTGTAGAACGACCATCTTGCAAAGACCCGGCAGTAAGCTAAGTTTCGCTTATGTTAAAATTTGCACCCGCCCTACTTTTTCTTTTCCTGCCCGTAGCTCAAGCAGGCGCAGCCACTGCGCTGCCAGAGCCCGACATCAATCAGTGCAGCACCGCAGAAGGCATCACCAAATGTGAAGTGGTTTGTGTGCGCAATCTGGGAGAACAGTGTCTGGTTAGCCACGTGAACTTTGAAGGCCAGAACCTGAAACCCGGAAGCGAATTACTGCGGGCGAGGTTTCTGACCTGCATCAAGGCGGATGTGGACTTTCAATTGAAGTCACTTGTACTTGCTCTCACTGATCCGGAGGGAACAGACGGAAAAGGCATAGTTTCGGCCAATGCAAAATCTTCCACTGGAAGCGCTCAAACCATAGCTGACCGTGCTGTTGTATTCGACAGTGGCAAAGCAGAAGGCCGATTATCCCGCATTCCGTTCAATGCATTTCTAAATTCAGGCGAAAGCCATATGGAAACATCGCTTCGAATAGAACAATGTGGCGGTGACGGAAATAATGGAAGATGCGATATTTCAGGCAAACTCGTTGCAGTAACCAATCCAAATATACGCTGCGATTTTCATGACACAAGCAAATCAGGTGCATTTCGCAAACCTAAGCTTCAGATTTCTCCAAGCCTGCAAAACAGCCAGTTGCCCGTTGGGCGTATCGGTCAGCAATAATGCTTAGTGGAAGCCCATCCGCTTGATGGCAGCGTTTGCCAAATCTTCGTGCTGAGGGTCTCTTTGAAGATTGTTTATCTCGTGGATTGCGGTTGATAGTTGCTTTGTGCGGTACAGGCCATGAACCACATCTGGCCATTCATTTTCCTTGCAACTGACAATCTTCCGCGCAATGCGCAACCCGAACAAGTTATTCTGCTCTGCATTCATTGCCTTGCTCCCTACCTCGACCTGCGGGTAGTAAAACGTAAGTTTGACCGTCTTTCAATGTGTGCGTAAGCAATTAGTCGATCTATCAACTACTATCTTTTTTTGTGGTATCTTCTCCGTCGAAATCCACGATCTTTTGACTGATTGCATAGCAGGCAAGGCGTACATATTTGGGGATTTCGACGGGTTTGCCGTCTCTCTCTCCCTTTTCATAGTATTGGATCATGCGCTTGTTGAGCCCCAACAAAGCAGCAGCTTCTTTCTGTCCAAGCCCCAGTGATTTTCGCCACTTACGGAATTGCTTCGGTGACATATACCCCTTACTCCCAACTCGACAAAGCACCTTAAAGCGCACTGGTTGCGCTTTTCTCCTTGACAAATGTGCACTGAGTGCGCATATTGGTTCGATAACCGCACTGAGTGCATCTCAATCTGGTTTTATATCAGTGGCAATTTCGGTGCAAGATTATCGAAAGGAAAAGGTTAATGTCGTCACATTTGCTACATGCAAGGGCCATTATCCATAAAGATAAAATGGACCTTCGCGCGCATGCAAATTTTTCATGCTGGCGAAGCAACCTCATGAGAAATTTGAAAAAGGTGTTGGGCCTAAATCCCGGCGTTTAAAGAAAACTGTAAAGAATACGGTCGCGCTTGTTTGCGGCCGTTTCTGTTTCAAACAGAACTACAACTAAGATTCCTCCTCAAAAATCAGGGAATATGAGTACTGGTTATGGCAGGCTGAGTTTGCTCATCCGACCACCATCCACCGTCCAGACCTGCCCAGTCACAAAAGACGCTTGATCTGATGCAAGCCATAAAACAAGAGATGCGACCTCATCCGGACTTCCTGTACGCCCCACTGGGTGAATGCCACCAATCTGCTGCCTAAATTCTTCAGGATCACCAAGGCTTTCAATAAATGCGATGTTCAAGTCCGTATCAATCCAACCGGGCGCAACGGCGTTGCAGCGCACGCCGTCGGGACCATGGTCCACAGCCACCGCTCTGGTAAGGCCATGCAAGCCCGCCTTTGAAGCACAATATGCAGGATGTCGCGGATTGCTTCCGAGACCTTCAATAGAGCCTATATTGACGATTGCGCCCGAGCGTTTGATTAGGTGTGGCATTGCGTATTTCGTCAGGAGGAACGGAGCTGTGAGGTTCACCTGAAGAGTTTTCAGCCATTCATCTTCGGAAGTTTCGACAACGGTTCCCTCAAACATCACACCAGCATTGTTCACCAACACATCGAGTTGCCCGTATTTTTCGACGACTGCTTCAATAACCCGTTTCGGTGTAGCAGCGTCGGAAAAATCCGCTTCAATACAATCAAAGTTATCATCGCCCTGTCGTTGCGCGGTAACAACTGTTGCACCGTGATCTGCAAATTGTCTGGCGATCGCTGCCCCGATACCACTTCGCCCTCCAGTAACCAGAACAGTTTTTCCTTCAAAGCTGCTCATTGCACGAATTTCCCACCATTTACTTCCAGAAGGGCACCGCACATATATCTTGATTGGTCGGAAGCCAGAAATGCCACCACATCCGCAATGTCTTCCGGTTCAGCGATACGTCCGAGGGGAACAGAAGCGTTTAATTCATCTATAGCCTTGTCAGGATCTAGACCTCTTGTTTCAAATCCGGTTCTGATCATGGGTGTATTTACCTCATTGGGACAAACCGCATTCACCCTTATGTTCTGATGCGCGTGATCGATGCCCAGACACTGGGTCAGGGAAGCAATGGCCGCCTTTGACATCACATAGAGCGGATGTTTTGGACCCGGATGCACGCCCCAACACGAGGATGTATTGACGATTGCACCGCCACCGGCTTTTTCCATAATTGGTATAGAGGCCCGGCACAATCGAAACGGAGCTTCCACATTGATCCCCATTGTTCGGGAGTAATCTTCATCAGACGCTTCGGTAATCATACCCCTCGTGATGATGCCAGCGTTGTTGACCAATATATCCAAGCCGCCCATCAGGTCATGCGCTTTGGCGGGTAATGTTTCACAAAACTCCGCATCAAGCAGATCACCCTCAATGGAAAAATCCGCATTCGTTGACGTAAAATCTGATCCGGTAACCACCGCCCCGTCACGTTGGAGCCGGGAAACGATAGCCTGACCTATCCCGCCTGCCGCGCCCGTCACCAGCGCCTTTCTGCCATCAAGTTGCATATCCATGGCCTCATTATTTGCAATAAAGCCAATCCTATCAACGCCAAACAAAACCGGACAGCTTTAAAAACGACCTGAAGGATTTCGCTTTTAAAGCTGCGGCAAAAGTCAGTTCAACAACTTGAAATTGTGATTTCGAGAATATCAGCCGATCTTCTGAATGCATACGGGTGTATGACCACGGCGGACATAACCCAGCCTTGCAGCAGCTGCTTTTGAAAGATCGATTACACGACCTCGGATAAATGGCCCGCGGTCGTTTACTCTGACGATGACGCTGCGCCCGTTGCGCTTGTTTGTGACTCGCAACTTGGTTCCAAAACGAAAATTACGGTGAGCTGCTGTCATAGCGCTCGGATTCATTTTCTCACCCGAAGCAGTCTTCAGACCCGGCAAGGAATACCAGGATGCCGAACCACACTGTCGTGCGGCGTGAGCAGCTGAAACCTGAAATGATGAAATGACTAGCCCCAATGCTAGAACAGCGATTGAATTCCGCATAATGATATGCCCCTGGTTGAATTTTGTGGACACATGCCCCTGAAATCTGGCAACAAAATGGTGGGTTTTTCAGTGTTAGGACACAAAATATTGCAAAGTGAAACAAACCTTCAGGAGTGGATCGGAAAACAGCAGATCCGTGAAGCGAAAATAGACGAGCGCCACACGGAGTTGCTAGCCGTGACACTCGGCAAACCGGTTCCGCAAGCAGGTGATCCGTTACCTGAATGTTGGCATTGGGCCTGGATGAACGACGCTTTGCCAATGGATCAACTTGGTCGCGATGGGCATCCCAAACGCGGCGGTTTCTTACCTTCCGTCCCCTTACCTCGCAGAATGTGGGCGGGTGGAAGCATTTCATTTGCCACACCAATGTTGGTCGGAGACGCAGTAAAGAAGACTTCGACAATTACAAATGTCGCGCAAAAGAGCGGGAAAAGCGGTCCATTGTGCATTGTAACCATCAGACACGATTTTACCTGCGGGGACGCACTCTGCCTGTCAGAACAACAAAACCTTGTCTATCGAGAAGACCCATCCCCCGATGCCCCGAAACCACCGGCTCCCACTCCTCCAACCGGCGAAACCATACAGGACGAGGTAGATCCAAACCCGGTTCTGATGTTCCGTTATTCTGCTCTCACATTTAACGGTCACAGGATCCACTACGATGTGGACTACGCTCGAAAAGTGGAAGGTTATCCTGATCTCGTATTCCATGCCCCACTAACAGCGCTCAATCTGTGTGATCTGGGCAAAAGACTGAACGATGGAAACCCACCACAGTCGTTCAGTTACAGGGCAACTTCACCGCTTTTTGCCAATAAGAAGTTCAAAATCTGCGCAAAAAAAGAAAATGATGTCACTACCGTTTGGGCAGAAACTCCAGAGGGTGGGATGGCTATGCAGGGAACGCTCGAATTTTCCTAGACTCAATCCAAATTCAGCAAAACGCTATTAAGCGTCTGTTTTTAAATGATATTTTATTCCACGTTTTGAAGTGAAACATTTCAATCGCAGAGAAATCACATCTCAAAAGCCATATTCCCACTAACGTTTACCCGTTGTTAACGCTGTTTTCTCAGCGATTCTTAATTTGTCTTACCCATTGGTAACCAGCCACTTAGGGTTTGTTTAAGATTAATGGCGTATTGTTGAACGAGTAATTGGTCCGTTTTGAGTAGTGAGTATTATGACCGATATTGTTAGACCACGCGTTAAGTATGTAATTGGGCCGGACGGCAGCCCGTTGACCGTGTCAGATTTGCCGCCAACCAGCACACGCCGTTGGGTAATTCGTCGTAAGGCAGAAGTTGTTGCGGCAGTTCGCGGAGGCCTTCTCTCTTTGGAAGAAGCCTGTGATCGTTACACACTTACAGTTGAAGAGTTTCTCTCCTGGCAGAGTTCAATCGATGAACATGGCTTGGCCGGGCTTCGCACTACAAGAATTCAGGAATATCGCGCATAAGACGCGTTTTAATATGAGCACATGACAAGGTGGTCTTCTCAGGAAGACCGCCTAAATTTTTGTCTATCGCTTGCGCAATCCCAAGGAAGCGAAAGCGACACAAATCGTTGATAACGCAAAAAACCATACACCCGGTTGTGTAATCGCATTTGCCATACCGCTTGTCTTTGCAGCAAACACAACGATCGCTACCAGCAAAACATCCATCATGGACCACTTTGCGAGTGCCGCCGTCCAACCTTTCGCCTGTTTTCCGGAAAGTACCGACTGGAAAGCGGTAAGCATTTTTAAAAATGGAAAGACGATGGAAAACGCAGCAACGATAATGGCGAGCAGAATTTCAGATTCGTTCCACAGGCTTGCAATGATTGAAATGAGAGACGGTGTTTCCGTAAATACGAACAACTTTTCGAACTGCATCAGCGGCAGGGAAATACCTAACCCGAATGAGACGCCGCCGATCAAAAGAAGAATTGGACGGAAATTGTCGAGAAACTGCATGATCTACCCTGTTCCCTGGTTCGCGTGAGGCCTATAGCACGGGGGAAAAAGTTTTGTAAGTACAACGCTTAAAACCCCATATGTACACATATGGGGTCGTAAATTCAGGAGTGCTAGATAGATCCGGGCTTAAGTCCAACCCTTCCCCGTCCTGCTGTTTGGGTGTGAGATTCACCGCAAACAACAGTTGAAACATGATTAGCCGATCATCGCCCTGCTTTCGGTGACATCTTCAATGTTGTCATCCAGAAGCCCTGATCCACCATCACGCTGCTCGAGTTTCTGCGCTTTCCGCAATTCCTCATCTGCTTCCTGCAAAGCAGCTTCAGCATTAATCCGTTTTTCATTCAGGTCTCTGATTGAGCCCGCGAGGTTCTCTTTGCGTTGAAGGGCAGCTTTCGCAAATGTAGGATATGCGAAATGGTTAGGATCAGTGATCCCGGCTTTTTCCTCTTCAATCTTGATCTGTGCCTCGAGATCACCGCGCATTTTTTCAAACTCCGCGATCATCATGTCAATTTGCGCCAATTGACGGGTCTTGTCCTCTACCTGAAAATGTTTCAGGCGAAGAAGGTTTTCACGCGATTTCATACTCAATACTCCTGTAAACCGCTAACAGAAATCCGAACTGGATTAATGTCTATGTAAAATCCGGCGACTACTGCCAGATTAAATAAATGTCAGTTTCATTATGAAATGTTCCCCATACCCGGTGAAAAAATTAATAATAATTTATCACCCTGTTAACATTTCATTTACCCGACTCCTTAAGTATAGCGGTCGGATGTTAAGCGTCGGTAAACCAGATCCGTTTTTCAAACATTCATCAGAAATTTCTGAAGTGATTCGTGAAAAACGGTAACTCGGCGAGAATTGTTAACGAGAGTAAATCCCCTGCATTCATTGTTTTCAATGACTTAAGGGGTTTCCCTTAGGCAATTTTTATGGGTTGCGCTTAAGAATTACAATTTGTTAACCATTATGCAGCAGCATGTGGTTAGAAAATTTTAACCATGCTTGTTTCCACTAATTCGAGGCAGCGGAAACAATCAAAGCTGGAAAGGCAAAAAGGGGATAAAGATGCGCGTACTGCTGATTGAAGATGACAGTGCTACGGCCCAGAGCATTGAGTTGATGCTCAAATCCGAGAGTTTTAATGTCTATACGACAGATCTCGGTGAAGAAGGCGTAGATCTTGGTAAGCTATATGACTATGACATTATTTTGCTTGACCTGAATCTTCCAGACATGTCCGGTTACGAAGTGTTGCGGACGCTTCGCCTCTCAAAAATCAAAACACCTATTCTTATCCTTTCCGGTCTTGCTGGAATTGAGGACAAGGTGCGCGGTCTAGGGTTTGGTGCTGATGATTACATGACCAAGCCATTTCACAAGGATGAACTTGTTGCAAGAATTCACGCCATTGTGCGTCGTTCTAAAGGCCATGCTCAATCTGTTATTACAACTGGCGACCTTGTTGTTAACCTGGATGCCAAGACAGTGGAAATTTCTGGGCAGCGCGTACACCTGACCGGCAAAGAATACCAAATGCTTGAGCTTCTTTCTCTTCGTAAGGGAACAACGCTCACCAAGGAAATGTTCCTGAACCACCTATATGGCGGTATGGATGAGCCTGAATTGAAAATCATTGATGTATTTATCTGTAAGCTACGCAAAAAGCTGGCAGCCGCGGCCGATGGTCTGAATTACATCGAAACGGTTTGGGGCAGAGGCTATGTTCTGCGTGAACCGGATGCTTCCGAATATCAAGAAATTGCCTGATTTAGACACACAGGTACAAAAAAACCCGTCCTCATGGACGGGTTTTTTATTTGTAGGTCTTAAAACTGGAACTTAGGCAGCGTTTTGAACAACTTCTATGCCTGCTTCATCCAGCTTATTGATCATGATTTCACGATTGAACGGTTTCATCAGGAAACCAGCAGCACCTGCGCGTTTCGCCCGTGTCATTTCCGGAACCATTATCTCGCTTGTGCAATAAAGAATCTTTGTATTTTCGGATCCTGGTACTGTCCGGTACTCATCAATAAAGTCCAGGCCGGAAAGATTAGGCATTTCCCAATCAACAATCATAGCATCCGGCGGATTTGTACGTGCTTTTATCAAAGCATCAGCGCCGTCATTCGCCTCTACAACCACGAATCCCAAATCGCTTAGTATTCGGTTTGCAACTTTTCGGATGACTGGTGAATCATCCACGAGCATGAAAACTTTCATAATTTAACTCCACTGTCCCTTTATAGGGTTTTGGAGCTAACCTAGAAGAACAGAATTAAAAACAGCCTAACCGGCAGCCACTAAAAAGACAAAATTTGAAAAAACTAATATTTATGCTTAACAAGCGATTAACTGATAATCATGTTGTCGCCGGTGGGTTCTTTTGTAACTCTTGCTTCAAAAACAACATCTTCACCAGATAATTTTGCTGTCACATCAATCTCTTCAGATTCAGCAAGCTGCAGTGTATAAATCGGTTGTATAGCGTGCGCATCAATCGCTTCCTCAAAAGTACCATTTAGCAAATTGAGGAATGCGGGAGGCACACGTGCATTGATCCCGCTGGACGTAATTTTGAACTTCGGCATTCCGTTGGGGTCTTCAATCTCCACCTTAACAAGCCCGCCCCGCGGAATAGCTGCCAGGCCAACCAGAACCATATTCAGAAGAAATTTAACCCGGTTTTTCGCCATCAGGGCACGCTCACCATGCCATTCAATGTTGCTTTTCTTCTCAGTGTCAAAAAAAGACTTGGCCACGCTTTCAGCATCACCCGTATCAATATGAGCGCCTGCTGAACCGGCTGCTCCGAAAGCAATCCTGGCAAATTGCAGCTTTGCAGAAGCGTTTGTGGCGGAAGAACGAATAAGTTCCATGGCAATCTCAGAGGTCTCAGCGTCTGAACCCTCATCGATCAACTCTATGCCGTTAGCGATCGCACCTACCGGAGAAATTACATCATGACAAACTCTCGAACATAGCAAAGCCGCTAAATCCATCCCTGCCAGCTCTGGTAACTTCTGCATTTTATTGCCCTTCTGGAATTTAATCATCTCATCGATTCGGAATCGGAAAATCCCCGAATCACAGGCAACTAGATAGCATATTACCCCCGGCAAATCCGTTAGATTGAGAGAACACCCACAAAAAGTAAAATTTGCCCAAAAAAAGTCACGATTGATTCACCTTTCAGAAAAGGTTTTCGTTAATAATTTCGCCAGTGAAACACAAATTAGGCTGCAGAGCCTTGGCAGGAATGACAAATGAAACCATTCGACAACACTAAAAAATCCGTTTTCGGCAAGTTCATGAACTTGGCATTGGTGAGCATGATGCTGATTACCGGGATCATAATGTTCTCACCGGCAGCAAACGCTCAAACCAGTCAGGTCTATTCAGGGCGCGAAGTGATTGACGCGGGCCACCGCTTCTTTGGGGCCACATCTGGCAACCTTGCTTCAGCATTTGAGAGAACTTTCGCAAAATATGGCCTGCCCAACGGTTATATCCTGGGTGAGGAAGCCGGTGGCGCGTTTATCGGCGGACTGAGATACGGCGAAGGATACCTGTACACCAAAAACGCCGGTGATCACAAAGTATTCTGGCAGGGCCCTTCCATCGGATGGGACTATGGTGGTGACGGAAATCGTACCATGATGCTGGTCTATAACATGGAAGCAGTCGACGATGTTTATCATCGTTATGGCGGCGTAAGCGGTTCAGCCTTTTTAGTTGGCGGTGTCGGGGTGACAGCCTTAACCCGCAAAGGTGTTCACCTTGTCCCAATCAGAACTGGTGTAGGCGCAAGACTGGGCATTAATTTGGGATATCTGAAGCTACGTCGCACCCCGCGCATCAATCCATTCTAAGCTGAATATCAATCCAGCAACCAACAATTCAAAAGAGGCGTCTTCATGGACGCCTTTTTTCTTTGCCAGTCGTGCAAGTTGGTTCAAATCACATGGTTAACCAAGTCATAATTTGTTGTTTTACATCACCATGCTTGACAAGCTATGTTATGGGCCATTAATCCCCCTTTGGGTTCGGTTTCCATGATATTAGAAGCAATACTATATTTTGTTCTGGGTTTCCTGATTGCAGGACTGCTAGCGTTGATGATTTCGCCGGCAATCTGGAATCGTGCCGTATACCTCACCAAGAAAAAGATCGAAAACTCCGTTCCACTCACCCTGAATGAAATCCAGGCTGATAAGGATCAGTTACGTGCTGAGTTTGCGATGAGTACCCGTCGCCTGGAACTAAGCGTTGAGGAATTGAAAGAGACAGCAGCCACTCAGTTGATCGAAATCAGCCGTAAACGCGAGGAAGCGGCGAAATACGACCTTGAAAGCAAAGAACGCCTTGCATCTATCAAGGTATTGGAAGCAAAAGCCGACGAGTTGAACAAGAAACTCGAAATTCGAGAAGGCCAGATCGAGGACGCTAACGAGAGACTTTCCCGCCTGGAAAACGACTATACCAACACGCGCGAAGACCTGGAAAACACACGCGAGCGTCTGCTTGAAGCAGATGATGCCCTGAATTCACAGCGCATAGAAATCGTTGCGAAGGATGCGGAGATAGATAGCCTGTCCGATACAGCTACGATGGCTCTTCTGGGTGAAAACGAAAAAGCTGAAAAAACCAAAGAGCGCATGCAAGCGCTTAGAGGACAAGTAGCCCGCGCAAAGGATGATCTTGCCAATGAGCGGGAAAAAAGGCGTGAAGCCGTAAGCGCCGCCAAGGAAACACAAAAAGAAATTAAAGAACTCCAAGCGAAACTCCGCAAGCGCGACAGAGAAGCACCACCTGTTGAGGCTCCGTCTGCTGACCAGGCAAAGCAATTGGAAGATCTGAACAAGCAATTGCTGGAAGAAAAAACCAAGACAGTTGAACTGGAAGCCAAAATAGCCAGTCAGGCTCTGAAAACAGAAGCGCTCTTGAACGATGCAACCAACGAAAATGTTGAACAGGCTTTGTCTGGTATTCGCGAGGAATTGGAAAGCAAGAAACAGGAAGTTTCTCAACTGGAGAAGGAAAATCAAGATCTTCAGGAAAAGCTTAGCAACCTGACTGCCAATGCCAGTAATGACTGGGCTAATGAACGGCAGGAAAACGCCACTTTGCGTGAACGCATCAATGACATGGCTGCACACATTGCTTCATTGTCTGCGAGTATGGAAGGCGACACCTCTCCAATACCTAAACTGGTTGAAAGCCCACCAGTTCAAGAAAATGACAATCCTGGGGAAGGAGCCGAAGACGATGTGGAAAAACCTGTCGGCACACTTGCTGACAGGATCAGAGCTATTCAGGCCACATCAAGTTCGACCGGTTAAGCCCGAATTTCCTCACTTACTTGATACTGACAGTACTTACAACTTCACCCGACAGCAGGTTTATGATCCTAACCTCGGTCCGACTATTTGGCAGCCGGAACTGCAGAACAAGAAGATTGCCCTCCAGCTGTGAAGACGTAAGCCCTGCCCCGGCAGGCGCGTTCACTTCAATCGTTTCCTCAAAATCAGCCACGTTAAAACTGGCTTGAATCTGAGAACTATTGGTGGCTTCTTCTTCCGGATCTTCAGGAAGCGTATTTATTTTGTAGACAATCGTATACACAACCACCATAAGCGAAATGAAAATGGTACCCATGGAAATAACCAGAAGCCTGATCATTTTTTTACGCACGCGTTCCATCACTGGATCGAGTGGGGCTTCTTCTTCATCAATTTGGTTCGTCATGGAAGAGTTCCGGAATTTGGTAATTTTGAGATGAGTGTTAGCGGAGACGGAGAAAAAGGAAAAGCCCTGATTGCCACTGAATTGGATGTGGGCAAGAGATTGGACTCATTTATTGCATTACACATGCCTGTCCACGTATCCCGCACGCGTGTGAAAGAGATCATCAAAAGTGAAGGCGTGGCCCTGAATGGCAATCCCTGCAAGGAACCCAATTATCGCCTGAAGCTAGAAGACGACATCCGTATCGTCATCCCGGAACCGGAGGATGCAACGCCTCAGCCGCAAAACATTCCGTTGGATATATTCTTCGAAGATGATCACCTGCTTGTCATAAACAAACCTGCGGGCATGGTTGTGCACCCGGCCGTGGGTCATTGGGATGGAACGATGGTAAACGCACTGCTCTATCACTGCGGCGATTCTTTATCCGGAATTGGTGGCGTGAGGCGCCCTGGCATCGTTCATCGCTTGGACAAGGATACGTCGGGTTTGCTGGTGGTGGCAAAGACCGAGAAAGCCCATGCGGGCCTGACTGCACAGTTCATGGATCATGGTCGGACCGGTCCATTGGAGCGGCATTATCTGGCACTCGTATGGGGCAGGTTTGATAAGTTCACTGGCACAGTTGAAACTTACCTCGGCCGATCATCAAACAATCGTAAGAAAAGAGCTGTCGTCAAAGAAACGTTCCCCGATGCAAAACACGCAATCACACATTTCACTGTGAAATCAGAACATGGAACCGATGCTGATGGTTTCCCCATCGCTTCCTTGGTGGAATGTCGACTGGAAACAGGTAGGACCCACCAGATCAGGGTCCATATGAGCCATATTGGTCACCCGATACTCGGTGATCAGGATTACGGAAAACACTTCCAGACCAAGATAAATACGCTGCCGGAAGACAGCAAGGAACTGGTCGAAACATTCAAACGTCAGGCACTACACGCCACTGTACTCGGGTTTGAACACCCTATAACAGGTGAGTTCATTCGCTTCGAAGCGCCAATGCCAGATGATATGAACGCGCTTGTTTCATCCCTTACAGCTCAATGATCACTTGACTTATTGCGGAAAGAAGCAGATAGACACCTTTCCCAAGACTACCGCTGCCGCGTGAGCAGCAGGCATAAGAAGTAAAAACTATAATCCATGCCAGGTAAAAACCAGCGCTTAGCTGCGCTACAGAAATCAATTTCCACTTCACGCGGGGAAATGACGGCCAGATAGTTTCAGGACAATTCAGTCTGAAATGAGAAATTGGCCGCAACCGCAAGAGAACCGGCAGATGATAAACATCATGCTGGCGCGATAATTATTGACGTCTGAAGAACGTCACTAGAAAGAATTTATTTTGACCACATTCAAAGAACTGGGCTTGTCAAACCGCCTTTTGAAACCGATTAGTGCTGCCGGTTACAAAACCCCAACACCTATTCAAGAGCAGGCAATACCGCTTGCCCTGCAAGGCCATGATATTATGGGACTGGCCCAAACGGGCACCGGTAAGACAGCTGCATTTGGCCTGCCATTGATCCAGCAATTAATCGAGAACGGCCAAAAACCAAAGCCGAAATCGGTTCGGGCGCTCATCCTTGCTCCCACACGTGAACTGGTGAACCAGATTTCCGATAACCTGCGTCAGTACGTGAAAAAGACCCCAGTCTGGATCAACGTTGTTATCGGTGGCGCAAACATCAACACCCAGCGTCGAACCCTCGCCAATGGATCCGATATCGTTGTTGCCACACCAGGCCGTTTGCTTGACCTTGTAAAACGCGATGCAATTCATCTGGACACCGTGAAATATCTGGTCCTTGATGAAGCTGATCAGATGCTCGATCTGGGCTTCATCCACTCCCTACGTGAAATTGCAAGCCTCTTGGCAAGACCACGCCAGACCATGCTCTTTTCAGCAACCATGCCAAAGCAGGTTGAAAGTCTGGCTCAAACCTATCTTGATGATCCTGTCCGCGTGGAAGTAGCACCCCCGGGGAAAGCTGCCGACAAGATAACCCAATGCGTTCACCACGTTACAGCTCGCAATAAGGCAAATCTCCTGCGCGAATTGTTGGTAGCCAATGGCAAATCACTATCGCTTGTCTTTGCCCGCACTAAGCACGGTGCCGAGAAACTGAAAAATCATCTTGTGGATCACGGTTTTCTGGCAGATTCCATTCATGGTAACAAAAGCCAGGGTCAGCGCGATCGGGCAATCCGCTCTTTCAAAAAGCAGGAAATTGAAATTCTTGTGGCGACAGATGTGGCTGCACGCGGCATTGATATTCCTGGTGTTTCCCACGTTTACAATTTCAACCTACCTGAAGTAGCTGAAGCCTATGTCCATAGGATTGGGCGCACTGCTCGAGCAGGAAAAGAAGGTGAAGCAATCGCATTTTGTGCACCCGAAGAACTGCATTTGCTGAAGCAAATCGAAAGATTGATGGCGATTTCCATTCCGGTAGCAAGTGGTGATGAACCCGAAGGTAACATTCCTAAAGGAAGGAACACACGATCTCGAAACACCCAAGGCAGAGGGAAAGCCAAGCTTAGAACTCATAGAAAACAACGCACGTCCGAAGCAAATGAGCAAACGGAAGCCCCGAAAAAGAAATTCAGAAATAAGCAGATCACTGTCGCAGAGTTTGATGCCAAGGAAAATCGCAGGAAGAACCGTCAGGAAAACAGAACGGAAAACCAAGAGAGCGGAAGAAGAAACCGTAATTCTCGCCGCAACCGTCATAACGATCTCAATGAAGTTTCCAGGACAGAGCGTTTGAGCAAGGTTCACAACAGCGAATTCAATCAAGAATTCTCGGAGAAACCGGAAAACGAACGGAAAAAGCACAATCCAGAACGAACAGGCAATAGAAAGAACAGAAGAGCGGAATTTAAGGAAAAAGGCCAAAATCAACGTGGTAAAAACCGCACCGCAAACAAATCGAATGGTCGGAAAGCCAAATTCACGAAGAACGAGAACGGGAATTTTGGTCGTAAATTTGGAGGTAAACCTTCACAAAATCGTTCAAAAAGGCGTGAAAATGCATGAAATGAGCCAAAAAGCTCACGTTTTTCACGCTCTATAACCTTGTTTTTGTAACAAAAAGGCTCAATAAGTGCAGATATCACGCATTATTACGTTTTTTTACAAACATTACCAAAATTTCATGCAAACGTCCCAATTCGTACCTATATAAAGTGTACCAGTTGTTTGCCTCGAAGAGGGAGCAACATCATTAAGACATAAGAAAGGGTGCTTTAATGGCCCAAAATATGCCTACTTTAACAAGCGAAAATGGTCTTTCGCGTTATATGCAGGAAATTCGTAAGTTCCCAATGCTGGAACCAAGCGAAGAATACATGCTCGCAAAACGCTATCTTGAGCATGATGATACAGATGCAGCTCATAAACTCGTAACCAGCCACCTACGTCTCGTTGCCAAGATTGCAATGGGCTATCGCGGCTATGGACTTCCAATTGGAGAAGTCGTTTCCGAGGGTAATGTGGGCCTCATGCAGGCTGTAAAGAAATTTGACCCTGAAAAAGGGTTCAGACTGGCAACCTATGCCATGTGGTGGATCAAGGCTGCGATTCAGGAATATGTGCTTCGTTCCTGGTCGCTGGTTAAAATGGGAACCACCGCTAACCAGAAACGTCTGTTTTTCAACCTCCGCAAGGCAAAAAGTCGCATTCAGGCATTGGATGACGGTGATCTTAATCCTGATCAGGTGAAACAGATTGCAAATCAACTGGGTGTAAGCGAGGAAGAAGTAACCTCCATGAACCGACGTCTTGGTGGTGATGCTTCTCTGAACGCGCCCATCAAGTCTGCAGACGGTGAAAGCGGCGAATGGCAGGACTGGCTGGTGGACGAGTCTGAAAGCGCTGAAAAAGTGCTCATTAAGCAAGACGAGTTGGAAACCCGCCGCGAAATGCTGGCTGACGCCATGGATGTTCTCAACGATAGGGAAAAGAGGATCTTCCTGGCCCGTCGTCTTGAAGAGAACCCAATCACACTAGAAGAACTGTCAGGGGAGTTTGATATTTCCCGCGAAAGAGTTCGTCAGATTGAAGTGCGAGCATTTGAAAAAGTGCAAAAAGCAATGGTTGCAGCAGCCAAAGAGCTTGCTAAACCTGCCGCTCAGCTGGAGCTTCAATCCAGTTAAGCTTGAAGCCGTGCGAACTAAAGAAACAAGGGCCGTTAATCCGGCCCTTTTTCTATTTCAGAACCAGATCTTTCTCTGATTGTTTTCTAGGCTGATAAACTGCCGGGAAATAACAAGTTCAACTTACTTGTTTTTCCATTCATTGAATGCTTCATCAAACATGCGCTGCCCTGTTCCGCCTTTTTCAAGCGTTAACAATGCACGCTTTCCGGTGGTGTAGGTGATCGGTACGTCAATCCAGCTCGCCTGTGTCAGCAACTGCGTATTGACGTTCACAGCCTGCTCCAGATTGTCGAGCGCAATAAGGAAGAAGCCTTCACTGACTTTAACGGGCACAGCAACCAATTGTTCACCGCGGGCTTCTTCGGTCGATTTCATAACGACCCGAGAAACTGTTTCAATTCCCTGCCCTTCAAAATCCGGCGGTATCTCAAACTGCATATCAATCAAGTGACTTGCAGAAAGTGCATCATCTGTATTCCGCTTGATTGTGAATGTTACCTTTATTCCCTTTTCCGGCACATCCATCTTACCGGTAATTACTGGCTCTGGTGGAAGGCTCTCGTTTGGTTTTTGACGGACAAGTTCCCAGATAATGCCACCGGTTGTTCGAGTCGCTCCCGAACCACCGCTACCTTCTTCATAAAGGTAGGCCACTTCCCCGATAGGGATACTGGCCTGATTGTTTTCCGGTGTTTCAGGCTCTTCTTCCTGCACAGGTTCCACTACCGGTTGTTCCGGCTCGTTATTTTCTGCAGTTTCAGTTTCGGGCTGCAACACTACAGGAGGTTGAGTAACTGGCTCTGTTTGAGGCTCCTGTTCAGGTTCTTCAGCGACCTTGTCTTCACCATCTTCACCAATACGAACAGGCTCTTTTTCCTGATTCACGGTTTCAGTTTCAGGAGCCGGCTTTTCTTCCTCTTCTTTCACATCGGAAGCACCACCTAACAGAGACTGATAAGTCGATGTGGCCATTTCAATAAGCGAATTCTGGTTAAGCCACAACGCATAACCACCGCCACCCAACAAGCCTAGTATGACCAGATAAGTAACCAGCTTACGCACAAGACCCTTTTTACCACCGGCTTGCGCAGCCTGGGTTTCGGCAATCTGCTCCGGGCTGACTTCCGGAGCTTCCTCTGCCTGTACCGGCATGATTGGATCTAAATTATCGACAGTCGGCGGTTCAGATGGTTCGGCGTCAGGTTCTGCATCCAACAGGCTTGCAGTTTCCGGATCGCTATCGGCACTCAGCGGAGCTTCTTCAGCAACCGGAGTTTCCGATATCGCTGGCTCGGGCTCTGCAATTTGAGTTTCAACCGCAGCGCCTCCGGTGGCTTCTACATTTTCCGCTTCAATTACAATAATCGCTTCTTCAAGCAATTTGAGCTGCGACTCAATCGCAGCTTCACCCGGAGGTGGGCTAAGACCGCGTAGTTGCTTTTCGATTGCCGCACGAGCCTTGTTATAAACAACTTCACGAACCTCTGGGGTATTCCTCGCAAGTCCCGAAATTGTTTTATTCAATATTGAGTAATAATCAGCCATCCCCGTCGCCGCTTTTCCTCTACACAATACAAGTTTTGAACATGCGGAATCATGCCCTTACGAATTGTAGTTTAGTCTTGAAACGGATCATGGACAAGTATTGTGTCATCACGTTCCGGACTTGTGGAAAGCAAAGCAACCGGACACCCGATCAATTCTTCAACATGACGAACATACTTAACCGCCTGAGCAGGAAGATCATTCCAGCTTCTAGCCCCTACAGTTGTATCCTTCCACCCCTCAAGTGTTTCATAAATTGGTTCAACTCTGGCCTGTTTGCCCTGACTTGCAGGCAAATAATCAAGCTCCTTACCGTCAAGCTTGTATCCCACACAAATCTTAATTTCTTCTAGCCCGTCAAGCACATCCAATTTGGTGAGCGCGATGCCTGTAATTCCGTTTGTCGCTACCGCTTGACGTACAAGCACTGCATCAAACCAACCGCATCTGCGTTTGCGACCCGTCACGGTCCCGAATTCATGTCCCCGTTCACCGAGAAACTGACCCACTTCATTGTCTTGTTCGGTTGGGAAAGGTCCTTCGCCCACACGCGTTGTATAGGCTTTAGTGATGCCCAATACGTATCCGACTGATCCTGGGCCCATGCCCGACCCAGCAGCTGCCTGACCAGCAACGGTATTGGATGATGTCACAAATGGATACGTCCCATGGTCAATATCAAGCAGTGTGCCCTGTGCGCCCTCGAAAAGGATTCTCGAACCCTTGCGCTTTTCATCTTCAAGCAGTTTCCATACCGGTTCGCTGAACGGAACCATGCGCTCAGCAACGGCTTCAAGCTCTTTGTAGATTGTGTCAAATTCCACTTCAGGCTGTCCCAGGCCACGACGCAAAGCATTGTGATGGGTAAGCAGTCGCTCGATTTTTGGCGGCAAACTTTCTAGATTGGCAAGATCCAAAACCCGTATAGCACGACGTCCCACCTTATCCTCATAGGCTGGTCCTATTCCGCGCCGAGTTGTGCCAATTTTCGTACCAGCTGCAGCAGCATCTTCACGGATACCATCAAGCTCCTGGTGGACCGAAAGGATCAGAGTGGCGTTTTCTGCGATGCGCAGGTTTTCCGGCGTTACAGAAACTCCCTGGTCCTGCAACCTTTCAATTTCTGCCATCAAGGCATGAGGATCAATAACAACCCCGTTGCCGATTACAGCCAGCTTGCCTTCGCGAACCACGCCGGACGGTAAGAGGCTTAACTTGTAACTTGTGCCATTGATAACGAGCGTATGCCCAGCGTTATGTCCACCCTGGAACCTGACCACGAGATCCGCTCTCTCGGAAAGCCAGTCAACTATTTTACCCTTACCTTCATCGCCCCACTGAGAGCCGACCACCGCAACATTCGTCATAAAATTTCACTCTCGCATAATTCAGTGCATACCGATCTTCGGCATGAGTTTCATAAGCAAGCCGGAACAAAAATTTGAATTTTCCAAGATTGCGGTTGTTAATAGTCCGAAAAGGTTGCAAACATCAACCTTTCAATGCTTTCTGATGTGGAAAGTGTTGTCTCAGAAAGCACTTTCCCTATGAATTTCTCGGTCCTGCGCAATCCCTACCTGCTATTGACAGCCACAGCACTCATGTGGGGTGGCAATGCCGTAGCGGGAAAGCTGGCGGTCGATCATGTTTCTCCCTTCCTGCTGACGTTTCTGCGTTGGGTTTTTGCATGTCTTGTGATCTTGCCATTTGCGATTCCACATCTGAAAAAAGACTGGCCATTGATCAGACAGAATCTGGTGTATCTTTTTTTGCTGGGAGCATCCGGTTTCGCCATTTTCAATAACCTGATGTACCTAGCGCTTAACCACACATCCGCGATTAACGTGGCCATTGAACAGGCTTCGATGCCGTTGATTGTGTTCGTCTTGAACTACATTCTGTACAGAACACATGTTACAGCCTTTCAGATATTGGGCTTCTTGATCACACTCATCGGAGTTGCCATCACAGCAACACGGGGCAACCTGTTTGATCTGGCAGGTCAGTCACTGAACTTTGGCGACATCACTATGCTTTTCGCCATTATGGTCTACGGCGGTTATTCGGTGTTCCTGCAACGAAAACCAGATATCCATCTGTGGAGTTTCATATGTGTTCTGGGATTTTCGGCACTCTGCACCACAGTACCATTCATGATGTATGAGGCGGCAAACAATCAACTCCTAATGCCTGATATGCAAGGGTGGGGTGTCGTGCTCTATGCCGCCATATTTCCGTCGATTGTATCACAACTCTTTTGGGTGATAGGCCTGTCCATAATCGGTTCAAACAGAGGCGGTCTTTTTATCAATCTCGTACCAATATTTGGTGCGATACTGGCAGTCATAATTCTGGGTGAAAAATTCCAGACCTATCATGCGGTTGGCCTGGTGCTTGTACTGGGTGGGATTACTCTGGCGCAGCGCACTGCTTCAAAGAAAACAGTGTGAGAATAACGATCAGGCTTCCCTTTCGGCGCTCGATACTCTTTTCGACACCACACCACTCACTTTCCAGATGAGGAGCGTGACAATCGCTGCAAGATACCCGTCAACCGCATAATGCCAAAGCAGGTGTACAGAGCCCAGGAAGATAAGCAATGCAAACACCGAATAAAAGGCAAATGCCAGTCTTCCCTTGTGCCACCCAAACAAGACAAGCAGAACAGAAAGAGACACATGCATGCTGGGCATTGCAGAGATGCCCTTCACATAGGCGTTTTGCACATTTCCGGAATACGCCTGCCAGAGGAGTTCCTTTATCTCAAACATGATAAGTGGATAGCTTTGATTCACCTGTTCCAGATACTGGTTTGCAGAAAGATAAACATACGACTGATCCGGAAAAAGGCGATCGTAATAAATCGGTCCGGCGCTGGACAGAAGCGTAGCCAGAACAGTGCCCACCACAATCCAGCAGAGAACAAATGACAGGATGAATTGCATCCGAAGTTGGCGACTATTCGGGCTGAATGCCTGCCAGATAAAGGTCATGAATATGACAGGAAACCAGAAATAGTAATTGCGGTGAACAATCCAGGTAACCCAGTCATATCCTAACACAGGCTGCAGCAGTTCCCACGGCTGATAACCAAAATGCAGGATGCGATCCCACTCCTCAAATAGCGGATCATAGGTAAACGGAACGAGTTGCGGGATAATGGGTTTAGCCGCCAGAAACGCCGACATAACTGCAGCAAGCCCCACCACAGAAAAGAAGCTACCGAGCACATATTCCTGTTTCAAAGGGCCCTGTCGTAGAGCATTCCATATAGATTTCGTCGGGCTCTCCTTGGGCCGCACCCGGATAAGATGCCAGACAGCATATACAGCCAGCACACCTGCCATGATGGTGGTTAGATTGACCAGAAATTTCAGGAACTGTAGCGGAAAATAGGTAAATTCGTAAAAGCCGGATCCCGAATAAAACAAGGCACAAGCCAGAAAGTATCCTGCACAAATATATACAAAAAATCCGTGCTCCCGCATCGTACTTTTAAGAAATACGGGGAAACTGCTCCCTGCGGTTGGTGCAACTGAATTTCTGGCAAACATGGTTCCCGCACCCAAACTGGTTGTTTGACACCAATTTGCGTTGCAAGGCTGAAAATAACGTTAATTGAGGGTGAGAGTAGAGCCCGGAAACGGGAAATAGTCCCGGTTCCGGTATTTTTAAGTATTGAATCTAAGCCACATCAAACTCAAGTGGCTTTACCTGCTGGAATTTGCCAGTTGTCATGAGCTGATTAACTGCGGCTTCTTTAGGAGCTTCATCCAGATACAACAATGCGATTGCATCCCCGCCAACCTCGTTTCGGCCCAGATGGAAGTTCGCGATATTGATGCCCAGTTCTCCCAATGTTTTACCCAGTTCACCAATAATGCCGGGTTCATCATGATTGGTAGTGTAGAGCATATGACGACCCACATCAGCATCCATGTTGATCCCTTTGATCTGAATAATCCTGGGTTTTCCGTCTGAGAAAACTGTACCTGCAACGGAGCGTTGTTGATTATCAGTTACAATGTTGAGCTTCATATAGCTTTCATACACACCGGACTTACCCTGTGTGGTCTCGGAAACCTGTATGCCTCGCTCTTTTACCATGATGGGTGCCGAAACCATGTTAACGTCAGCAACCTGAGGCTTGATCAGACCGGCAAGTGCTGCACTGGTCAGCGCATTGGTGTTCATCTCTGCAATCGATCCATCATAAATGATTTCAACTTTCTTGATCGCACTTTCGGTCACCTGTCCAGCAAAACTACCCAGATGTCCAGCTAACTTGATAAACGGCAATAAGCGGGGCGCCTCTTCAGCCGAGATCGAGGGCATATTGATTGCATTGGAAACGGCCCCATTGATCAGATATTCAGACATCTGTTCCGCGACCTGTATTGCAACATTTTCCTGGGCCTCAGAAGTCGATGCACCCAGATGAGGCGTACACACCACATTGGGAATATTAAACAATGGGCTTGCCTCGGCTGGCTCTACCTCAAATACATCAAATGCAGCACCAGCAACCTTCCCGGAGTTAAGGGTGTCAGCGAGGTCCTGCTCAATCACCAGACCACCACGGGCGCAGTTGATAATACGAACGCCATCTTTCATCTTGGCGATTGCTTTCGCATCAATCATGCCAGCTGTTTTGTCCGTCTTGGGCACATGAAGTGTCAGAAAGTCAGCTTTTGCCAGAACATCATCCAATTCTGCCTTTTCAACCCCAAGCTCCTTGGCTCTATCCTCAGAGAGGAAGGGATCATAAGCAATTACTTTCATTTTCAAACCGATTGCGCGGTCAGCTACGATTGCACCGATATTACCACACCCGATAAGCCCCAGAGTTTTGCCGGTAATTTCCACACCCATGAATTTGGATTTTTCCCACTTACCTGCCTGCGTTGAAGCATTCGCATCAGGAATTTGACGGGCACAAGCCAGCATCAATGAAATTGCATGTTCAGCCGTGGTTATGGAATTTCCAAACGGCGTGTTCATAACAATGATACCTTTACGCGAGGCGGCGGGAATTTCCACGTTATCAACGCCAATGCCTGCACGGCCGACTACTTTCAGACGGTCTGCCTTGTCGATTAGATGTGAAGTCACCTTGGTGGCTGAGCGGATAGCCAGACCATCATATTGATCGATCACTTCATAGAGTTTTTCTTTGTCTTTCCCAAGGTCTGGCATGAAATCCACTTCAATACCTCGCTCGCGGAAAATGTTCACAGCGGTTTCAGACAATTTATCAGAAACCAGTACCTTTGGTTTTTCTTGAGTGCCCATTATGGCTTCTCCTGTAAAATGAATTCTTTTGGTAGAGACGGTTAAGCAGCTTCGGCAAGGCCGGATGTTTGCAACTGCTGCAGGAACGCCCACTCGAGCCATGGCATCAGGGCCTTGAGGTCATCCGCTTCGACGGTTGCACCAGTCCAGATTCTCAGACCTGGAGGAGCATCACGATAAGCACCGATATCAAACGCTATTCCCTCAGCTTCAAGCAATGAACACATTGCTTTAGCAAATTTTGCCTGTTCATCCGGCGCCAGGGATTTAATCCGGTCATCAGAAATTGTCAGGCAAACCGAGGTGTTTGAACGTGTTGACGGATCGATCGCCAGGAAATCAAGCCAAGCAGTCTGATTGACGAAGTCTTCAATAATGCCAAGATTGGTGTTCGCCCGCTCAATCAAGCCGGACAAACCGCCTATGGATTGAGCCCAATTGAGCGCATCCAGGTAATCCTCCACACACAGCATGGACGGCGTGTTGATGGTGGCACCACTGAATATGCCTTCTATCAGTTTCCCGCCTTTCGTCAGGCGGAAAATTTTCGGCAGTGGCCAGCTTGGAGTGTACGTCTCCAATCTTTCTACAGCGCGTGGAGACAGGATAAGCATTCCGTGAGCCGCTTCTCCCCCCAAGACCTTTTGCCAGGAGAAAGTCACCACATCCAGTTTCTCAAACTCCAGCTTTTGTGCAAACGCCGCTGATGTTGCATCGCAAATGGTGAGGCCTTCCCGGTCGAGAGGGATAAAACTGGCATCGGGAACTCTTACACCGGATGTTGTGCCATTCCATGTGAAAACCACATCGCGATCAAAATTAACCTGACGCATATCCGGCAATCTGCCGTAATTTGCTTCGATGGTTCGCACGTCTTCCAGTTTTAGCTGTTTCACGGCATCAGTAACCCAGCCAGAGCCAAAGCTTTCCCAAGCGAGCATATCCACACCACGCTCACCCAAAAGGTTCCACATGGCCATTTCAACGGCACCTGTATCTGACGCAGGCACTATACCGATCAAATAATCCTCAGGTACTTCCAGAACCTGTCGAGTGAGTTCTATTGCGTGCTTAAGACGATCTTTGCCCTCTTTAGCGCGATGCGATCGGCCAAGGGATGCATTCTTTAGATTTTGAAGAGACCATTCAGGATGCTTTGTGCACGGTCCTGAAGAAAAACGCGGATTATCCGGCCGCGTAGCCGGTTGTAAAGTGCTGTTCATGACAAACTAACCTTCCAGATAGTGAGCCCCTCGTTGGGGAGGGGTGGCCCACTGAACGGGATAGCTCACAGGTCGTATTTCGTCAAGAATATTTCTTATTAGCGACATCAAGAATGTTTGAAGGAAAAAACAAAAAAAGGCGGCTAGTAGCCGCCTTCTTTAAATCTCTAAGGGATAAAGACTTAGAAAATATTGTAGCGTAGGCCAGCGCGAACCTGGTGAACGGCAAAGCCATTCGGGTCAATCGCTGTACCATCAGAATAATTGATCGTGTCACCTGAGTCGATATCTGTATAACTGTATCCCAAATCCAGCAGCAACCGCTCATCCAGTGCAATCGCAGCACCAACACTCAGTTGATAAGCCAGACCCCAGAAGTCCTCATCCTGCCTTAGGCTAATTGTAGCAGTATCACCCTGTGCACCAGCCGGAAACGCACAGGTTTCCGTTGCAGCTGCCGAACAGGTGAACGTGGTTGTCTGACTGAACGAAACACGTGCAACACCGACACCGGCACCTACATATGGCGTAATCGCCCCAAAGGAAGGAAGATCAAGGTAGCCACTTAGAAGTAAATTCGTTGATGCATAATCAGCTTCTGTCGTGCTGGTACCTGAAATTGGTGCAGTAAAAGTACCAACAAGAAGCGGGTCACTAGAGGAAGTCACCAAACCAACCGAATTGAAGTCCACTGTTACAGCGGGTGTACCTGATGTCCGCGAACCGCCAAATGTCTGTGCGCCTGTACCGGCAAATTCAGAGTTGAACAACCCCTCTACCGTTGCTTCCAATCTTATGTTTGGTGCGACATAGTTACCGAAACCAACCCGAACAGCGATTGCATCGTCATAGTCAGCCTGAATATTTGTGGTGCTGCCATCTGGCAAAGTCAGCTGTGAGATACCCCGGTCTTCACGCCCGTCGATATTGTAGGCGATATCGCCGCGAATATACCAGTTGCTTCCAAACTCCACATCCGTGAAGCCCTCAGAAGGTGCCTTTGTAACAACGCCTGAATTATAGTCATTGGCCAATGCACCGGATGCTGTCATCAGGGCCAGAAATGCCACTGTGCCTTTGAGTATTGTTCGCTTCATTTCAAGCCCTTAATCTTTGTCGCTGCCTGCTTTGTGCAACTGAATTGATTGACGTACTGGAAGATGAGGGGAAGATCCCCTCATCGAAAACTTGTTATTTGTAAACCACTGGAGGTTCTGGTTCCGGACTGTGACAACCTGCGTCTGAAAGCGCATAACGCAGACCGATCCGGCCTTCATGAATTTCAAAACCACGGTCAAACCCGTTGCCGCCTAGCGCTACCCCTGGTGCAAGGCTGCCCGCAGTACCAACTCCTGTTCCGAAGAAGTCACCGCCCTCAACTTTAGTAAATGAGTAACCGCCATCAAGCTTTGTACGGCAAGTCAGATCGTAAGATGCACCTGCATGAAATGCATAGGCAAACCTTGTATTACTTGCACCTGCATGGATGGAGTCGTTGTCACTACAACCTGCTGGAGCTGCTGGATCACAGGTTTGGTCATTTAAGAGATTGCCAAAGCGAACCTTGGCTCCGCCGATACCTGCACCAACATATGGGGTAAATCCGTTATATGTGCCCAGATCGATGTAAGCATTCGCCAAAAGGATTGCAGCATACTCAAGTTCAGAATTGTCAGAGAAGCTACATGTGTTGGCAGGGAAACCATTACACGCAACACCTGCACCTGGAGCTGAAACACCAGTAAAATCAGATGATGCAAGATACTTCAGAGTGGCATCCACACGGAAATAATCAGTAACCTGATAACCAATACCACCTTGAATAGTCCAGGTTTCGTCATATTCAGCCTGCGAGAAAACGCCTGACCGGTTTACGCCCTGAAAGAAATCCACGCGTTTGGCATCAAGTTTGGCATAGCCGATATCACCACGAATGTACCATCCGCCTGCACCATAATGTGGCACGACCTCAGGAGGTAGTTCTGGTTGTGGTTCGACCAATATGTCCGCTGCTTGGGACATAGCGGTTGATGCCATGAGTGCAGCAGCAACGAGAGACACTATTTTAAAGCTGCGCATTGTAACGTCCTTTCCGAATTTCACCGATTTGGTGTGTTGAAATAATTCTTCAGTCCGGATATTGCAGCAGAATGGTTAAAACGCTCTTAACCGTATTCATTAACGTTAAAAACAAAGGTTATCGAATAGTTACCGCTCAAACGTGGAGCACATGCATTCGCTCTGAAACCCTAAATTTCAGATAGAATCAAAAAACCCCACGCACTGAAACAGGCGCAGGGTCAGATCGATCTGATTTTCAGATTATGCCGCTATTCTTTTGACAACGTCTGCGATTTCTTCAACCACGCTCTTCACGAGCGCCTTGTCATCACATTCCGCCATTATTCGAATTAGTGGCTCAGTGCCAGAGGGACGAATTACCAATCGCCCTGAATTTCCTAGACGACTTTCCGCATCGCGAACGGCTTCCACCACCATGTCATTTTCCAGAGGAGAATCCCCAGAGTATCTCACATTCTTCAAAAGCTGTGGCACGGGATCGAACTTTCTGCAGACTTCACTGACCGGCTTGTGGGTTGCTTGCACCACCGTCAGAACCTGAAGTGCAGCCACAAGCCCATCGCCTGTGGTAGCAAAGTCAGACATAACCATATGTCCAGACTGCTCACCACCCAGATTGTATCCATGTGTTCGCATATGCTCCACCACATAGCGGTCACCAACCTGAGTGCGCGCTAGCTGCAATCCCTGATCGTTGAGAAAACGCTCCAGCCCCAGGTTAGACATAACAGTGGCGACAACACCGCCACCCACAAGTCTATCGGAGTTATTCCAAAACTCGGACACCACTGCCATGATCTGATCGCCGTCGATAACCTTACCGGTTTCATCAGCAATGATAACTCGATCAGCATCACCATCTAAGGCGATGCCAATATCAGCACGGGTCTCTTTAACCTTACGACAAAGCGCTCCAGTACTCGTGGAACCACACTCCAGATTGATGTTGGTACCGTTAGGTTCCACACCAATCGGAATAACTTCCGCACCCAGTTCCCACAACGCCTCAGGCGCCACCTTGTAAGCTGCACCATTGGCGCAATCCATCACAATACGAAGCCCTTCCAGGGACAGATTGCGAGGCAACGTACGTTTAGCAAACTCAATATATCGAGCGTCAACACCTTCGATGCGCTTTGCGCGTCCTATGTCTGCATAACTGGCAAGTTTCTCACTTAGGTCTTCACCGAGCAAAGCCTCAATACTCGACTCAATCTGATCAGAAAGCTTGAAGCCGTCTGGGCCAAACAGCTTGATACCATTATCCTGGAATGCATTGTGAGACGCAGAAATCATGACACCGATATCTGCACGCATGGAACGTGTGATCATCGCAACGCCGGGGGTCGGGATTGGCCCCAACAACATCACATCCATTCCTGCGGACGTGAAACCAGCGACCAAAGCATTTTCTATCATATAGCCGGACAAACGGGTGTCCTTACCGATGACCACGCGATGTCTGTGATCGCCGCGTCTGAAAGCAATACCCGCGGCCATACCAACACGCATCGCCACATCCGGCGTCATAGGGAAACTGTTAGCAGTGCCTCTTATCCCGTCGGTACCAAAGTATTTTCTTGCCATGATCCCAATCCAATTTGAAACCCAGAGGTTTGCCGCCCTTCAAGTCAATATTTTTGCGAGGTATACTATGATACCTCAGGATTTGATTTTCAAATTATGTGTTTCAATATAACACAGCGACATAGAAAAAAACCCGAATTCGTTAAAGAATTCGGGTTTTGGTTAACGATAATTTTTAACTAAGTCTGGAACGTCAGGTTGGTTGTGGTTCCATATCACCATCCGGCTCGTCACCTTTTTTCGTGGCACCTGCAGATGGCACAGCAGATCCTCTGCTAGGTGGTTTGCCGGCATCTTCATCGCGGTTAGGTGGTTTACCGTTGATAAGATCCGTAATCTCATCACCAGTAAGCGTTTCGTATTCAAGAAGGCCTTGAGACAGAGACTCCCAGTCCTTTTTCTTCCGCTTGATGATCTTCATGGCGCTGTCATAGGCATCATCAATCAGCTTGCGAACTTCCTGATCAATCTTCTGAGCGGTTTCCTCAGAGATGTTTTTCGACTGTGCAACCGAATGTCCGAGGAAGACTTCCTGCTGGTTTTCACCATAAGCAACACGTCCCAGCTCATCAGAGAAGCCCCATTGGGTAATCATGGCACGAGCCAGTTTCGTCGCTTGTTCAATGTCAGATGACGCGCCAGAAGTGATGTTTTCTTTGCCGAACTTCAATTCTTCAGCTACACGGCCACCCATCATGATTGCAAGACGAGAGATCATGTATTTGTAGCTCATGGAATAACGGTCGCCCTCAGGAAGCTGCATAACCATACCAAGCGCACGACCGCGCGGAATAATTGTGGCCTTGTGTACTGGATCAGAAGACGGAACGTTCAGCGCTACAATTGCGTGTCCTGCTTCGTGATAAGCAGTGAGCTCTTTTTCTTCCTGGGTCATCGCAGTCGAACGACGTTCAGCACCCATCATCACCTTGTCTTTTGCATCTTCAAAATCCTGATGCGTAACCTTGCGGCGATTTCTGCGAGCAGCCATCAAAGCGGCCTCGTTCACCAGGTTCATCAGATCAGCACCTGAGAAACCAGGGGTACCGCGAGCAAGGATTTTCAAATCCACGTTCTCCGCAAGCTGGACCTTTCTGGCATGAACCTGCAGAATTTTTTCCCGACCGGAAACATCTGGGTTCGGAACCACCACTTCACGGTCGAAACGACCTGGACGCAGCAATGCTGGATCGAGCACGTCCGGACGGTTGGTCGCAGCAATAAGGATGATGCCTTCATTGGCCTCAAATCCATCCATCTCCACAAGCAGCTGGTTTAGCGTTTGCTCACGCTCATCGTTACCACCGCCAAGTCCGGCGCCACGATGTCTACCGACCGCATCGATCTCGTCAATGAAAATGATACAAGGTGCGTTTTTCTTCGCCTGGTCGAACATGTCGCGTACCCGGCTTGCACCCACACCCACAAACATTTCCACAAAATCAGAGCCGGAAATTGTAAAGAACGGCACATTCGCCTCACCGGCCACGGCTCTTGCAAGAAGTGTCTTACCGGTACCTGGAGGGCCCACAAGTAGGACACCATGCGGGATTTTCGCGCCAAGACGCTGATACTTCTGAGGATCACGGAGGAAATCCACGACCTCTTCCAGATCATCTTTAGCTTCATCAACACCAGCCACATCCTGGAACGTCACGCGACCCTGGGCTTCTGTGAGCATCTTAGCCTTGGACTTGCCAAAACCCATCGCGCCTCTGTTGGATCCTTGCATCTGACGCATGAAGAAAATCCAAACACCAAGAATGATAAACATTGGCAGCCAGTTGATGAAGAAACCAAGCAGGGATGAACCTTCATTTGGAGGTGTAGCCTGAATTACCACACCACGTGCTTCAAGCTTACTGACCAGATCTGCATCATCAGGCGCATAGGTTTCAAACCTGCCACTGTTGTCCGAATAGGTTCCGGTAATCTGTTTACCAGCGATAGTAACCGATTTTACCCGGCTGTTCTCCACATCGTCGAGAAATTTGGAATAGGCAATATTGGTCGCACTACCCTGAGGTGCAGGATTCTGAAACAGATTGAAAAGTGCAATCAGCATTACGCCGATGATTGCCCACAAAGCGAGATTTCTGAAATTCGAATTCATTAGATTTTCCCGGTGATGAGAAGTGTCTTTTTCTATTTATGACCGTCCACGGCTTTCTTACAATAAAATAAGCACCATTACGTTAATTTCCAAGGTTAAAGCGGCATAAAAATAGCCCAATTACCCTTTTTCAGGCTTACCTGTCCGGATTCTTCTTATGATTTATGCGGTTTAAGGCTCGCCATGCGTTGTTTTAACGCATCTACAAATTCCAAAAGTGCGAAATCATACTCCGGACAAAAGTGCTCAATGGCCCGCACCACAAGAGAAAACTCAAGCTTTGCAGGCATTTCAAAGCCTTTTACAAATGGAAGACCAATTGCATCCCCGTCTCCACAAAAATATGGAGTGGATGCCAGGACTGCACGTGGCTTCACATTCAAACGACGACCAAGGTTCTGTTCAATTTCTTGTAATTGCTCTGTTGATAGAGCCGAAAAGAAATACGAAGTGGCACTATCATTCCGGATTTGAAGTCTTCCATCCCAGATAGCCCTGTCTCCAGGACCAACCACTATTGATGGCAGATTTCGTTTTTCCCTGAAAAACCTGAAGCTGTTGTTCCAGGATTCGACAACCGCATTGCCCACAGTTATCCGCTTGACCTCCTGAGCCATAAGAGGATCGAATTTTTCAGCTGCCACGAAATATTCAGCACCGCCCGAGATTGCTGTTAAGACCTGAAACAGCAACCGCTTTGCGCCGGTTGAGAGAAGTTGCATTTTCTCTTCTGAGTAAATGTAAACCGGCCCTTCATCAATCTGCAGATTTTCAGTCAAGGCAGAAGCTACCTCGGTCGCCAAAGCTTGTCGCATTCGACCCATCAGCTCACCAAATCGACAGATTTCTGCCAATTCAGCGGTAGGCAGCGTTTCCAGTTTCTGTCGAACACGGACACGTTCGTAGGATGCATCCTGGTTACTGGGGTCTTCAATCCAGCTCTGATGATGCTCTGTTAGATACCGCCTCAGTTGCTTACGATAGACACCGAGCAAAGGCCGGAACAATCGCGTGCCGCGCGGCAAAAGCATGTACGAGGACATTCCGGAAAGTCCCCTGCCCTGACCATTTCCACTTCCTCTGGAATTGCGCATGTAAATCGTTTCGGCTTGATCATCCAGGGTATGTCCAACTAGAATTGCCGAAGCCGAGATATCCCGAGCGAATTCTTCCAAAAGAGTGTAACGTGCATTTCTCGCGGCTTCTGAAAGTCCGCTGTCAGGCTTCAATCCATCCCAGGCGAGTGTGATATGAGGCAGATCCAGCCCTTCACTGATACCCGCCACAAATGCGGCTTCTGCTGCGGCTTCCGGACGCAATCCATGATCGACAGTAACAACCTGCAACTCCACGTCAGATTGGCGTGCCCAGGCAGCAGCAAGTAACAACAGCGCTACAGAATCTCCACCGCCTGAAACTGCAACAATCACCGGACCATCGCACACAACATTTGAAAACAGTTTTCGGGGATCAAGACTTGGTAACATCGAAGAAGCTTTGGTTTCGAAAATTAATTAAGCGCACATTTAGCAGCACGCTGTTCAAAAGCAACATTACGCTTAACAGCTCTGGAAGCACTCGGATACTTCTGGAGAACTTCAGCAAATGTAGCACATGCAAGCTCGCGTTGATTCAATCCTGCTACTGCAACGCCCAGCTTTAAGAGAGACTGCGGTCCGAATTTTCCGTTTGGCCAGCGCTTGTGGGCATCCAGATAAACCTTTGCTGCCTCTTGGTATTGACCTCTACCGAGATGACTTTCACCAAGCCAGAACCTGGCTTCAGGTAGCCTTGGATGGCTTGAATGTTGGTCAGAAAATTTTACCAAAGCCCGTTCCGCATCTTCATATCGGCCTGACTGGACGTAATTGAAGCCGAGATCAAAGAGTTCATCGGGCTGATCTGGCAAACCGGCCTGCGGATTATTGAGACTGGCTGTCAGATCCAGTGGCTTTCCGATTGCAGAATCGACGATGTTTCCATTCTCATCAAACTGAATCGTTCCTAGAGTCTGTTCCCCAGCAGATTCAACACCCGGTTCACCGGAGTAAATCTCAACACCATCTATGGTTTGCGTGGATTGATTCTGATTTCCGCCTGAAGCGACATTGTTAGTCGGCTCAGACGGCTCAGGCTTTTCCAGGCTATCAGTATCCGTATTGATAGTTGTATCACTAGTAGCAAGGTCGTTACTGCCACCACTTAAGCTGCCCTTTTGCTCCAATTCCTGGAAGCGAAACTCGTTATCTTCCTGCAACCGTCTGATGAGTTCCTGTAACTCGAGCAGTTGAAAGTTCAACTCCTCGATTTTTCCGTTAAGTTGCCTGACCTGTTCCTCCAGAACGCTAATCCGATATCCCTGATCGGAAGTCGCCTGCACTTTCACAACCGGTGCATCTGGCTGCAAAGCGAAAGCGGGAGTGACCGCCACTCCGGCAATAAACAATGACAATAAAAACTTCTTCATGTCCTTACCCGGTTTCCCCTTTTAGTAATGATGGGTACAACATACTGCACAGCCGGAATTTCGCAACAAAACTAGGTTAAATTTTGATTGAACACGTATTTAGCCACAATTGAAACAAAAAGGGCGGAATCCGAAGATACCGCCCTTTCCAACACGTCATTCAATGATTTAGCCCTGAGGTGCAGATAGCTGTGTGACCGCACGCCGGTTTTGTGACCAGCATGAGATGTCGTTACACACTGCCACAGGACGTTCCTTACCAAATGAAATCGTACGAATACGGTTTGATGGCACACCTTTGGAAACTAGATAATCCCGTGTCGCAGCTGCTCGACGCGCACCCAGCGCAAGGTTGTATTCCCGTGTTCCACGCTCATCCGCATGACCTTCCAATGTTATTGGATGCTGCGGATACTGGATTAGCCACTGTGCCTGACGGTCCAAAGTCTGGCGCGATGTAGGCGTCAGAATAGATGAGTCAGTTTCAAAGAACACACGGTCACCCACATTGACAGTAAAGTCCTGCTGGGAACCCGGAGTAGCACCATTGTTAAGACCGAGCTGTCCGGCGTTGTCCGGCAACTTGTCTTTTTTCGCACAACCCGCAATTGCCAGCCCCATAAAAAGTGCCACAGCAATTCGTGATTTGAATATTGGAAGCTCAGCGAGCATCGCCTACTCTCCTTTAAATTTTAGTGAAACCGATAATAACTTATTCAGGTTAATGCGCGCTCAAGAAACACGGTTAACAAATTATTATCACGCCTCTCGTTTCAATCCCATCGAATTTGATTGATCCCCTTTTGGAATCTCTCCCCTAGACCAGAGTATTATGACCAAAACACGGCGATAACACTCGGATTCAAAGCATCAATCCAGCAGCGGAGACCAAGCCGGATCAGAAGCGAATGAAGGTGTCGGAACCTGTCTTTCATTCGACCCTGTGAGGTCAATTGAAAACAGCTTTGGACCACCTGAAGCGCCTCTGCTTTCCCTGAAGAACATCAGCACACGACCATTCGGCGACCATGTGGGTCCTTCGTTGTGAAATCCTTCTGTTAAGATACGCTCACCTGATCCGTCTGGTTTCATGACCCCAATCAGGAACTGGCCACCAGCCTGTTTTGTAAATGCGATCAAGTCACCCCGTGGAGACCAAACCGGTGTCGAATACCGTCCGTTGCCAAAGGATATCCGCTTTGCCTCTCCACCCGACGCACCCATGACGTAAAGCTGCTGTCGACCACCGCGATCTGATTCAAAAACGATCTGTGATCCGTCCGGTGAATAGGACGGCGCAGTGTCGATTGAGTTTGAGTTCGTCAAACGCGTTGTATTTCGAGAGCGCAGGTCCATCGAATAGATGTTCGCACTACCACCTTGTTGCAGGCTCATGACGATTTTCTGGCCATCGGGCGAAAACCTGGGTGAAAATGTCATTCCGGGGAAATTACCGACGATTTCTCGCTGCCCGGTTTCTATTTGAAGCAGATACACGCGAGGCTGACCACCATCAAAGGACATATAAGTGATTTCCTGACGCGTTGGTGAGAAGCGTGGTGTCAAAACAAGATCATTGCCTCTAGTGAGCGTCTGAATGTTGGCACCATCCTGATCCATGATGGCCAAGCGCTTCACCCGACGGTTTTTCGGTCCGCTTTCGTCCACGAAAACCACACGTGTGTCGAAGTAACCCTTTTCACCTGTCAGGGTTTCATAGATCTTGTCAGCGATAATATGCGCCACGCGGCGCCAGAACTTGGGTTCGATGTCAAATCGTTGCCCTGCAATCTGATCCTGCCCAAACACGTCCCACAGACGAAATTCAGCCCGTAAACGACCATCCGGCAGCTTTGTTACCTGACCATTCACAAGCGCCTGGGCATTAATCGCGCGCCAATCATCAAACCGGGGAACAGAATTCAGCTGTAAGTCACGTTGAATAAAAGCTGCTTTGTCAATGGAGTTGAACAGCCCGGAATTCACCAGATCAGCTTCAATCACCTGGGAAATCTGAGGCGCAATCTCGTCCCCACCAAAACTATCGATTGCAATGGGAAGCGGTTCCACATTGCCCTTGGTGATATCAAACTCAATTCTCGCTTGGGCCTGAAACATAAATGCCAGCACGAGCACTAAAGTCGTAAACAAGGTTTGTAAAAATTTTAGATTTAGCATTTCGTCATCCCCGACCAATATCTGCCTTACTGAAACATCTGTGCCGGATGAAATGTTGGCACAACTTCTGCCCATGTTTCATATTTGTCTTTCGGTAAAAAATCATATGGAGCGCAACGTTTAACCGCCCGCAACATTGCAGCACCAAACCGTTTCTTTTCCTGTACGGTCCCGCCTTGTGTATCAATTACCGGAATGCGCTTGATGCTACCATCAGGATTAAGATGAATTACAATCTTGATCTGCAATTCCGGTGAAATGATCTGTCCGGCAAGACCTGTGGTGCAATTGCTGATCGCAGACCGAAGTCGATCAAGCTCACTTTGTGAAAGTTTCCCAGTGCTACGTCCTGTGCTTGCACCCAGCCCTGCAACTTTCTTTTCAGATTTTTTCGAACCACCGCCAGCAGCTTCCTCTTTGGTGATCAGGTTTTTGATCTCATCACCAACTTTGTCCTTGGTATCTTTCTTGCCACCATTCTTGCTTGCAGACTTAGTCTCATCTGGCACTTTGCGTTGAGTAGTCTTGGCACGAGTGGGTTTAGGACGGGCATTTGGCACAGGCAATGCACTTGGCAGGCTTGCAATTTGAAACTGTGCCTGTGTTTGTTCGGGTTCTGCAGCCGGTTCAGGTTTGGGTTCAACCTTTTGAACAGGAGTAGGCTCTTCAGTTTTGGAAGCCAATTCAGGTGTTGCCACAGTTTTTGGCTCTGGCTTAGCTTCAGGCTTTGGTTCAGGCTTTTCTACCTTCGGCTCCGGTTTTTTAGCCGTAGCTGCAGATTCCACCGCCTTATCCGCCGGTTTAGCCTTAGTCTCGGTTTTTGTGTCGTCTTTACTCTCGCCTACATTTTGAGCTTCCGGTTTCGGCTCTTCAACCGGTTTCTGTGTAGGCTTTGGCGCAGGTGTTTCCTGAAGACTGGCATCTTTGTCACCTATGACTGGTTTGCTGACTTCACTTGCTTCGAAATCAATTTCCACACCACTCAACTCAATCTGCTGCACTTGGGGCGCAGAAAGATTGAGCAATCCCCAGCTGAGGATTGCTGCATGTAATACCGTTGATGTGGCGGTGCCTAACTTCATGGCTGTCTAAAACTCAATCTACTGGGTCTGCGGAACGCTGGTCATTGTGAATTTTTTATACCCGGCCGCAGAAATCTCTCCCAATACCTTTGCAATCGTGTCGTAGGGAGAAGAACTGTCGCCACGAATGAAAATCCGTGTTTCAAACTTGTCACGCGCCTCTGTGACAGCGGCCAATCTGGGCGCAAGTTCTTCGAGCGAGATCTCACTTTCCTGAAGAAAAATCTTACCGTCCTTATCTATCGACAAGGTAAGCGGTTTAGCGTCGGAATCCACTGATCCCGCATTCGTTTCAGGCAGATTGACCTCGACGCCCACTGTCAACAATGGTGCAGAAACCATGAAAATGATCAACAAAACCAACATCACATCCACAAAGGGTGTCACGTTTATTTCGCTGATCGGCACATGCCTGCGGGAGCGGCGTCTTTTGCTACCGCCTTTTGATGATCCAACTGACATTCCCATTTTGGATACGTCCTATTCTGCAGCCCGTCTTTGGGCGCTGGCGTTGTTCTTCTCATCTATTTGCCGCGAAAGTATGGCGGAAAATTCGTCTGCAAAGCCTTCTAACCGTAATGTGATCTTGGCAACATCCGATGACAATTTGTTATAAAAGATAGTGGCCGGAATAGCCGCGAGTAGGCCCAGTGCAGTAGCCAAAAGCGCCTCTGCAATACCAGGAGCAACCACTGCCAGATTTGTTGTTTTGGAGCTCGCAATCGCCTGAAACGACACCATGATACCCACAACGGTACCAAATAGACCGACAAATGGTGCCGCAGACCCGACGGTAGCAAGAAACAGCAGTCGGTGCTCCAGACGCTCGGCTTCTTTTGCAAGAGAAACATCCAGCACTTTATCAATTCGCGTTTGCAAGCCTATTTGAGAGTTTGCACCACGCTCGAATGAGCGTTTCCATTCCTTCATTGCAGCCACAAACAATGAGGCCATACCAGTTGGTGTCCGATCTGCCAGGGAACGATATAATTCTTCCAGAGACTGGCCCGACCAGAAAACACTTTCAAATCGATCCAACTGGCGCTTGGTTCTGATCAACAAGAACCATTTATCGAATATGATTGCCCAACTCCAAAGAGATGCCAATAGCAAACCTATCATTACGGCCTTCACCACAAGCGTCGCTTCCAGGAATAACGCGAACAAGGATACATCCACTACTGGACTGGACAGTTCGCCGCCTTCTACAGTTTGCGCGAATGCTGATGACACGGAAAAAATCGCAGTTTCAATCATTTCTGCATTTCTCTTTCTAAACGGGAGCGGGAATGATCCGCAACTCCACGGTTTAAATAGCGATAATCATGGTAAAACAATGACGGGAATCGCTAAAATGACTCAGGGTAATGTTAGAATCGATTAGGGTTAATGAAGTGTTAGGATTTGTGGCATTTCAGGTAATGAATTAACAGTAACGAGTGGGTTACCCGCCAAGTTTAGCTCGCAAATCATCTGGAAACCGTTTTGCACCGCCTCCATGGTTGATAAACGCCACTTCCACATCAGCTCCACATAAAAGGACTTCTTCGCCTCCTTCCTCGACCCTCAATACCTCTTGTCGCAAGAACGAACGCGCACCTGTCAGCTTCTGCAAAACGGTTCTCACGAGCAACAAATCATCGATTACAGCAGGTGGCCCAAACTTCAGTGACATGCGATGAATAGCGAATGCGCTTTCATCCTTGGCAAGTTCCACATGTGAAATCTCTAGATGCCTCAACCATTCGGTTCTGGACCGTTCCATATATTTCAAATAGTTCGAATGGTACACTACGCCGGAAAAGTCTGTATCCTCATAATATACACGGATTTCCATCTCGTGCCCATTATCAATCAAATGATTGGTGAGCTCCGTTTTTTCTCGTGACATTCTCGCAAAAGCCTTTCATCTTGGCGGCTGGAATCCATCCAATGCCAGGATTGTAAATATGGACAAGACAAGACTTGAAGCCATTCACTGCTTCCCCATCAAAGGCCTGCCCGCTATCAGTTTAACCAATACAGATCTGGTTGTTGGCCGTGGTATTCCCAATGACCGTCGTTACGCGATTACTAATGGAACTATCACCGATGGCAAGTGGATGCCAGCCGGCAACTATTTTGTAAACGCATATAATGATGGCTTGTTGAATTTCAAAGTCACAAATGAAGAACAAACATCAAGTATTTCAATCTCTAACCCTGAAAATCAGGAAATAAGGATACAGACAAACAACCCACAAAGCCTCGAGCTTGCCAATCTCACGCTGGAAAGGTTCATTTCCCATATCAAAGTGAAGTCTGACAGAAGTCCACCGCAGATAGTTGAACTATCAGATGCTGGCGGGAGTTGGGACTATCCCGGCACCGAGATTTCTCTCATAAACCGTACGACAGTCAAAGCTATCGGCGATGCGATGGATAGAGATCTGGATCCTGAAAGATTTCGTGGAAATCTAATTTTGTCAGAATTGAAAGCCTGGCAGGAATTTGACTATCTGGGCAAGAAATTAGGCATCGGTGAAGCAGAAATAGAAGTACTCTTCCCCATCGTTCGCTGTCCGGCACCTGGCGTGAACCCAAAGACAGGCTTACGCGACATCGATTTTGAACAGGAATTTCCAACCTGTTTTGGCCATGCCTATTGCGGCATGTATGCCCGTGTAACAAAAAACGGAAAAATCAATACAGATGACAAGATTGAGGTGCTTGGAAATGCCTCGACACCATTAGCTCGGGTACAGGAACTAGCTGATCCCTACCCGCTATGGCCGCGTTTCGCAGACGTTGGAAGCTATGATGTGATTGGCGAAACCACACAAATAGAGCTCAATTGCTCATCACCCTGGCCATTTCCGGATGCGAAACCAGGTCAAAGGCTGCGTTTTCATCTCAACTCAACAACAAAAGCCACCGGGTGGACGAGTGCATATCTGGATGGGGTTTCAAACGGGCAATATCACCTTTCAGTACCCAAGAGCGCAACAGGCGATCCACTAACCGAGTTTTTGCGGACGGAATTGGGAAACGAAACACGATTACTGATTTCTGGCCCGTTTGGGAGGGTTTAAACCTCGTTTGGTTTCCCAAGCTCAATCAAGACAATCTCGGGCGGTGTTCCAAATCTGACGGGTAGCATGGAACATCCCAAGCCGCCTGAAACAATCAGTTTCTTTTTGCCTTCTTTAACAAGACCATAGTTATGCTTCTGACCGGATGTGTTGATTGGTGCGTAATTTCCTATTCGCACCTGACCACCGTGTGTGTGGCCAGAAAGTGTGAGGCAAACACGTTCCGGAATACGAGGGAAAACATCGGGTTCATGCGCCATTAATATGACGGGTGCTTCATCAGTGACTTGTGCCAACGTTCCTGAAAGATCATCCATGGTTTTCCATTTTTTGCGGCCAAATTTCTTTCGGGGCGGAAACGCGAGTTGATCACCAAGACCTGCAAGCCAGAAGTCTTTTCCTTTATGCGTGATCTTCAGTGCATCATTTTCATAGATCGCTATACCCGCACGGCTCAAAGCCTTGTGAACAAATGTTGGTCCCGCACCTCTTCGCTGTGCAGCAGAATCTTCCCACCAATCATGATTGCCAAGCACCGCATGCACCCCTAACGGGGCTTTCAAACCACCAAGGACAGGCCCCCAATCATCGGAATGCACATATTCGGTGACCAGGTTCATTCCGGAAACATAGTCGCCGAGCAATAGGATTATGTCTGGTTTCAACGCATTCGTCTTGGACACGATATGTCGGATGCGTTCCACATCCATCCAGGGCTTACACGCATGAATATCTGTGAGAACAGCAATTTTCAGATGAAAATTTTTGTTCCACCCGGTCAATTGTGGCTGATATTTCGTGACTTTCAAACGATATAGAGGCTCGATTGCAAAAGCATACGTTCCCATCAAACCGCTTCCGGCAAACAGACCACCGGCAGATTTGAGAAATGTTCTCCGTGAAATCATCGCAGGCTCCAAGATCAACAAATTATTACTGATCTACCGGAGGCTCATGGATGCTGTTCTTAGAAATTCAGCAGGTTCTGTGCAATCTACTCGTCATCAAAAAGACCAGCTTGAAATGACGAAACATTTTCAGGCGCTGGCATGCCAAGATGTTTCCAAGCACGCTCTGTTATGAGACGACCACGCGGAGTTCTTTGTATGAAACCCTGCTGAATTAAGTAAGGCTCGATAATGTCTTCTATGGCATCTCGAGGTTCAGACAAAGCTGCAGCAATTGTTTCTATACCCACCGGTCCACCACCAAAGTTTCGCGCAATCTGGTTTAAATACCTGCGATCAAGTTCATCAAGACCGATGGAATCAACCTCCAGACGGGAAAGCGCTTCATCGGCCACTTTTGCTGTAACGCTCTCTGCATCTGCCACAATGGCGAAATCCCTTACCCGTCTAAGCAAGCGACCTGCAATACGCGGTGTTCCTCTTGCCCGCTTTGCTATTTCGGTGGCACCATCTTCTGCAAGCGGCAATCCCATGATCCTCGCGCCACGTTTAACAATTTGCTCCAATTCCTCGGTCTCATAGAAATTCAATCGCACAGGAATTCCAAAACGATCTCTTAGAGGGGTTGTGAGCAAACCTAAACGCGTAGTTGCTGCAACAAGCGTGAACCTGGCAAGATCAATCTTGACTGAACGGGCAGCAGGCCCCTCTCCAATTATCAGATCAAGCTGATAATCTTCCATAGCTGGATACAGGATTTCTTCAACAGCCGGGTTCAGACGATGAATTTCATCGATAAAGAGAACATCTCTCTCTTCAAGATTGGTCAACAGGGCGGCAAGATCCCCGGCCTTGGCAATCACGGGTCCTGATGTGGATCGAAAGTTGACACCAAGCTCCTTTGCCATGATTTGCGCCAGAGTTGTTTTACCTAGCCCTGGTGGCCCGACAAAAAGCACATGATCCAGTGACTCTCCACGCTTCTTTGCGGCTTCAATGAACACTTTGAGATTAGCGCGCGCAGCCGCCTGACCGACAAAATCATCCAAGGCCTGCGGCCGCATCGCGGTGTCCACATCCTCTTCGCGGGTTTCTGCGCTGATCAGGCGTTCATCATTCATCCTGCAAGTTCCTTAAGGCCAAGACGAATAAGTGTAGCACTATCTGCATCCTCACCGGCTTTCTGAAGCGCAGAGGATACCGCGCCTGCTGCCTGTTGGGATGAATACCCCAGATTACTGAGCGCTGAAACCGCATCCTGCACTGCACTTGAAGCAACACCATCACCAATATCATGCGCGAGACCCATATCCATTGCAGCGTCGGCTGAATAGGCAGGCACTTTGTTTTTGAGTTCCAGAACAATCCGTTGTGCCACTTTAGGCCCTACTCCAGGCGCCCGCGCGACCATTGCCTTGTCTTGTAGAGCGATTGCGGAGGCTAGATCCGCTGGTGCAAGCGTACCCTGAATGGCAAGCGCCACTTTTGCTCCTACCCCTTGCACACTTTGAAGCAACCGGAACCAATCTCTTTCCATCTCGGATGAAAACCCGAACAGTTTGATTTCCGTTTCCCTCACATGAGTTTCAACGGACATGGACATCGGTTCCCCAATGGAGGGCAATGTCGCAAGGGTTCGTGCTGAGCAGAACACTTCATAACCTACGCCACCCACATCAATGATGATGGTTTCCTCACCAATTGAATCCAATATGCCCTTGAGCTTCCCGATCATGCTCCGTCCACCACTGCTTGCAATTTGGTTATCAGAATTTCTCGGCCCGCGTCCAATCCCTTATATTGAAGTTGAGCCGGAGTCATCTTTTTCAACAGATCTATGAACCCGGCTGCGATTGAAGCACGGTCTTCTCGTTTTAACAGGGATTCAAAAGGATCGATATGTATGCGGATGGTAAAAAGAATATCTCCACTCACCGGCAACTTGGTGAGGGTTTGTCTTTCCACACGCAAAAAATGATTGGCACCCGCTTCAAAACGATCAGCTGACCGATCGTCGTGGAACAATTGATCGTCACCATATACGGACCAATTGAAACGTTCTGCAGGTAGATCAACTTGCAGATTATCGAAAATGCGCTCAATCATACTGGCGTTTCTTGTGCCTTCACTAAACGCGGGTACTGGTTCATGAACCGCATGAAGCGGCTTTCCAATCTTCTGCTTCAATGACCAGGAGGATGGAAAGCACACTGACCCCGCTACCAGCCGCCAACCGGCATCACTTTTTCGCATTAGCACAAGATCTTCCTGAAGCATTGACGAGGCAGTTAGCAGTGGCGTTGGGTCAGATTGCGAAATTTCAATCCGGTGTTCGGTATTCTTGATAGTGACATCACCCTCTCCAACAATATGCGTATCTGCGTGATACTCACTTAGCTGGGCAATGATCAGATCAAACACCTCAACTTGAGAAGCCAAAGTATCATTTTCAGCCAGAAAGACCTTGTCAGGAATTTCGCTGATCAGCTTCCGCTTGATGTTGAGATGATCTGCAAGACAATGGTCTGGCTCAAACCAGATTGAAGGATCGAACGGTCTTAGTCCGATCTTGAATAAGGGCTCCGAGCCATCAAAAGGAGTGTGCGCTAGATTAGAATGATGCGGCAATGTTCAAACCAGCCGATCCGCGGTTATGTGCATGACAGATAGCGATCGCCAGTGCATCCGCCGCATCTGCACTGTCATACTTTGCCTTGGGCAGTATCATATCAACCATCATTTTGATCTGTGTCTTATCACCATGCCCCACCCCAATCACGCTCTTCTTGACTGAGTTTGGCGCATATTCCGCAACACTTAAACCAGAATTAGCTGACACCACCATGGCAACACCACGTGCCTGACCAAGTTTTAGCGTCGCCTTAGCATCCTTGTTCACGAAAGTCTGTTCTATTGCAGCTTCAGCGGGTTTGAATTCTTCGTGAATGCCGACAAGGCCATGGAAAAGTTCACAAAGCCTGGAGGCCAATTCAGCTTTTGGATTCGATTTGATTGTCCCGGCTGCAACGAATGTCAACGAACTGCCACGAGAATCAATAATTCCCCAGCCCATGTTCCGCAAACCAGGATCAATTCCTATTATTCGAATCGTATCTTGCATCGCATTACCTTATTGCAGTTCGGAGCAACTTGCACCGGAATTGTGAACAAAACAGAAACATTCAACAAAAAAATCGTCATTTTGAAAAACAACAATAGAGTGTCTATATTGAGATCAGGGACAAATCATTGATCCAGGGAAATGCGCAAGTGTTAGAAAACTTAGATTTTGCCATGAGTTCCGCCGCTGCCGGAATTCTATTGCTGATGATAGTACATTTTGCAGCTATCCGGCCGGTTTCACGCAAAACCGTTTCCGCAATGGTGCTGGGATTGGGTGGGCTGGGCATCGTAATCGGCTCCTCAATGGTATTCCTGCACGATTTTCCGAGCTTAAGTTTGGTGCATGTCACTATTTTTGCATTTGCACCACTGATGATTGCCTGGGGCATGCTGGAATTGTTCGAAGATGATTATAAAGTGCAAAACTGGCAGATCGCTTTTGCTGTCTTTTCAGTGACCAGCCACTACCTCACCACATTACATCCGGTTTTCGGTACAGTATGTCATTTCACCAACATAATGATCTATTGCTATTTGTTTTACATTACGGTTTCAACGCATAGCCACGATCTGGTAGAAGCCCGCTGCAAGTTCCGTTTCTGGTTCATGGGTGTCGCAGCCATCGACGGGATCATCTTCACATCACTCCATTCCGCCTATGGTGACAATCTTCCCATGACGCTGCAGCTCTTCAAGAATGCAAGCCTATTGGGCTTGGTTTTGATTTTTGCTTATTGGGCTCTCAAAGTTCGCGAACATGTATGGGCACTTCCTCAAAATGCGGAAATGAAACGCCCGGAAAACCTCACTCCGGCTGAAAACGCTCTTTTGGCAAGACTGCAGGAGTCCATGGAAAACGATATCTGGCGGCAAGAGGGTTTGACCATCCGCAAACTGGCTGAAAATCTGGATGCACCGGAACATCGCTTGCGAAAAGTCATCAACCAGGGTTTGGGCTACCGAAACTTTGCGCATTTTGTGAACGAACATAGAATTGAAGCAGCCTGTGAAGTATTGGCTGATCCGGTAAAGGCTGATGTGCCTGTGATCACGATCGCCTATGAGGTGGGATATGGCTCTTTGGGACCTTTCAACAGGGCATTTAGAGAAATCGTTGGAGAGAGCCCCACCGAATACCGTCGCCGCTTGTTTTCACACGCCTAATTCGTGCGACAGCATTATCGCCGATTCTGAAAATCCCTGATTGATTTTGAAAAAGCCGTATCATTTTCGAATACGGCGAGAAATCAACTTCTCCAGGTTTCATATTCATCGTGTCTTCGGAAAACGAAAGGAAAGACACAATGAACAAGAAACTCATCGCAGCAACGATCGCAATAATGATGGCCACAGCTCCGGCCGCCAACGCTTTCACAAATGTTGGCGATAACATTTTTAGCTGGCCTGAAATGAAGACCGAAAAGAAAGAGCCAACTAAAAAACAGAGCTTCCCATTGGACACCAACCTGAAGGTTTTCATTGGAGACAAGAAAAAGGCAGAAACCCCTAAAAAGAAATAGGTTCGATAAACCTCCCTTTTGTTCCAAACCGGCCAGTTTGACCTGGACTTCTCGTCCGTTCAAACTGGCCGTTTTTGTTTTTACGTTTCCGTGCTAGCGCTTATGCATGGAGATTCTTTTTTCCCAGCTTTGGTCATATGCTGCAGAAACCGCAATGCAGGTCGTCATTGCGGTTGTATTCATAACCGGGATCGTACGCGGATTTTCCGGTTTCGGTTCGGGCATGATCATTGGACCATCCACCGCCGCATTTTTCGGTCCGCAAATGGCATTGGTTATGCTGACAGTTCTGGATGGAGTGCCGACAGTGTTCCTCACTTGGCAAGCCCGTAATGATGTGAATTGGCGGGAAGTATTACCGGTAATTGTCGGATATGCGGTATTGGCACCGTTCGGTGTTTGGGTTCTGAAAACCGGAGATCCTACGGCATTGAGATGGTTCATCTCGGTAAGCATCCTGGTGGCTGTAACCATCCTTTGGTCTGGTTGGAAATACACGGGTCCCAGATCAAGAAAAGTCTCATTCTCTTTCGGTGGTCTCGGCGGATTTATGGGAGCGGCCGCAGCTTTGCCGGGCCCGGCTGTACTCGTCTATTGGTTGGCTAGCGCAGCGCGCGCAATCACTGTGCGTGCAAATATGATCTACTATCTGTTCATCACCGATTTGATGATCATCGCTGCGTACATCTTTGCCGATATTTACACCTGGGAAGGTTTCTGGCGGGGTGTCATTTGTGTCCCTGCCTACGTTGTGGGCATTACTATTGGAACGAAATTCTTTTCAGGTGCCAGTGATAGCACCTACAGAAGAATTGCTTTCTTTATGATTCTGATCGCAGCTGTTACGAGCCTGCCGATACTGGATAGCGTTTTGCGTTAAGCTGAAAGCTTCGCCATCACCTCATCATCGATGTCAAAATTGGAGTAAACGTTCTGCACGTCATCATCCTCTTCGAGAGCATCGAGAAGTTTAAGGAGCGTAGCACCCTTTTCCTCATCCACTGGAGTGTTGTTCTGAGGCTTCCAGATTGCCTTGACGCTTTCCGCCTCACCTAACGTATCTTCAAGAGTCTTGGTAACGTCTCCAAAATCATCAAACGAGCAAATGATTGTGTGACCATCTTCATCGCTTGCCACATCATCGGCCCCCGCTTCAATGGCGGCTTCCATTACCGTGTCTTCATCACCAGCTTCAGGCTTGTAAACAATTTCACCAACCCGATCGAACATGAAAGAAACCGACCCGGTTTCAGCCATTTGACCACCATTCTTTGTGAAGCATGCACGGATATTTGACGCAGAGCGGTTTTTGTTGTCCGTCAATGCTTCCACCACGATGGCAACGCCACCTGGTCCGTAGCCTTCATAGCGGATTTCTTCATAGTTCTCACTATCCGCTCCAGACCCTTTGTTGATAGCCCGCTGAATATTGTCTTTCGGCATAGACTGACCTTTGGCATTCTGAATTGCCAGACGTAGCCTTGGGTTCATATCAGGGTCTGTGACCCCACCACCCATTTTGACTGCAACGGTAATTTCTTTCGAAAGCCTGGAAAACATCTTGGACCGGATGGCATCCTGTCGTCCTTTACGGTGCATAATGTTTTTGAATTTTGAATGGCCTGCCACAGCTCACTCCCATAAAAAGAAGGTCGGAAAATCTCCGACCTTATAAACCCCTAACCCTAAAACCGTCTAGGGGATTATGTTTTTTCTCTGATTTTGTTGAAAATTACTTCACAGAATTCATGTATGCGATGACATCCTGAATTTCTTTTTCTTTCTTCAAACCATTGAACGCCATTTTCGTTCCGGGGATGTAATCCTTTGGTTTGGCAAGAAAAGCGGTCAACGCCTCAGGTGTCCATGAACCACCTTTTTCAAGCAGTGCTTTTGAATACTTAAAGCCTTCCACAGCACCCAATTCACGACCAACAATATTCACGAGATGCGGACCATTGCGGTTCTTAGGCTTCTTGACCTCATGACAGGCCTTGCATTTTTTGAATACCTTTTTTCCTTTTTTCACGTCACCTTCAAGGCTAAGCGATGCAACTTCAACGGAGCCAGAAGCAGCCGGAGCTGCCTCTGCTTTCTTGACTTCTTTGTTGAACACAAAACGCAGTGTTACCGGTGCAACCCGTGTAATTCCTGGTAGTTTTGCAAGTTCCATAAGTTTGTCGATCCCGGTATTGATACCAAGATCTTCAGTACCAATCATGATCATGTCGTTGGTTGTCACGACGACCTTGTTGTCGCTCGCACGAACAACAAACATTTCGGTTTCAATGTCCAGGCTTACACCGGACAGTGAAAGAACACCTTCCACATCAATAACCGTGCTGGCACCAACGGCAAGACCGTTTACTTCGTCCATATCGATGGTGGCCTTCAACGTTGCTTGTGGGGAATTAGCATCGAAAACATGCTTGACCATGCGCTCGTTACGAATGTCGATATTGGTTTGAACGGAAGTTACATCAATATTGATTGTAGCTTCGCCGCTAGCACTAACTTCGCCTGAAATAGATTCAAATGAATTCACTTCACCTACAGTATCTTTCTTGATTGAACCGTATGCTACCTTTGATTCTGCGGCTGAAAGTTTCCAGACTTCCTCAGCCAGTGATGGCACTGCAGACGCCAATACGAACAGCAGTGATGCAAGGAATGTAGCTCTCATATTTAACCCTCCAATTTAGATTTAAACAAAAGTTATGTTTGACTTACACCACTGTAACGCCTCAAGGATTGGAATTATTCGATAAGAAATTTTGGTAACTGAAGATTTTTTCTGAAAATGACTCTCAGCTTCCTTTACCAAGGAAGAATATTGTCCAGATGCGCACCCATTCTTAGGGGGCGTATTGATGTTGCCAAACCGGTTCGGTCATCAGTTTCTATAACCACACCGCATAATGTGGCTTCACCGGACGCCGGTTCAAACCGTCCTCTTGGTATTTTGGTGACAAATCGGTTTATGGGTTCTTCCTTATCCATCCCCAGGGAGGAATCGTAGTCTCCACACATGCCCGCATCGGATATATATGCAGTTCCGTTTTTCAAAACCTGATGGTCGGCTGTTGGCACATGCGTATGCGTTCCCACGACCGCCGTTACGCGCCCATCCACATAATGCGCAAAACACTGTTTTTCAGAAGTTGCTTCCGCGTGAAAATCGATGAAAATCACGTCCACTTCTTTTCCCAGTTCCACACCTTCCAGGAGATTACTCACGCAATCAAACGGACAATCGAGATCCGGGTGCATAAAAACCCTGCCCATGATGTTTGTGACCATCACCCGGGCACCATTTCTTGAATCATACACGAATGAACCACGGCCTGGTGTGCCAGAAGGATAGTTAGCAGGACGCAGAAACCTGTCTTCGCGATCTGCTATCCCTAAAGCTTCTTTTTGGTCCCACACATGATTGCCGGTGGTAACCACATCTGCACCGGCTTCTAGGGTACGATTGAAAATTTCTTCATTAATACCAAAACCTCCAGCGGAGTTTTCACCGTTGACCACCACAAAATCGGCTTTTTGTTTTTCGACCAGTTCCGGCAATTCCTGAAACACCAATTCTCGACCCACTCTTCCAACCATGTCTCCAAGAAACAAAATTCGCATATCAGTCGCCCTCCACCGGATAAAATCCGGATTCAGTAAGCATCGCGTTTAGCGGTTGGTCGTGCGGTTCTACTGGCACTCTTTCATGCTTTTGACAGTCAAAAGCCATACCGATCAAATAAGGTTTGATCCCTTTTTCGATAATCTTCGCAATGGCTCGATCATAGTGACCTGCACCATAACCAATTCTGCCACCCGCATGATCAAATACAGACAACGGCATGATAAGGATAGATGGATCTAGAACTTCGGCATCCTCACCAGGTCCGTAAGTTCCAAATCCTGTTTCCACAAGTTCAGCCTCACGCAAAAGTTCTCGGAAGACAATCGTTGTTTTGTCTATCACCACAGGAAGACACAACCTGGCTCCCTTTTTCCGCAATTCATCCATTAATGGTCTCGGGTCGACCTCGGAACGGATGGGGAAAAACCCTGAAATGATTGTTCCCGGATCAAAATCCAGCTTTGCTGCCCCGATTACTGACGCCGCCAAACTCATTTCGATGCGCGTCTCAACCGGTATCGCATCACGCCTTTTGAGAGATTGCGTTCTCAGTTCAGATTTTTGTTCTTGTGGCGTCATGTATTATTCGAGATGAAATTTCAAAAAAAGCGAGCCACCTTGGCCGTCAAACATAAAGACAATCCCGGAAACCTACTAAGTAGGTGGGCACCGTGATGACCAAGCCCACGAGCGAGGTCAGGGACAGTTCCCTAGAGAATGCGTAAGGCCCCGAGCATATGTGAGTTTTAACGAACCAGGCAGCACCGCCTCGCCTTATATAGGCTGATGACATAGCCTTGTCATTATTATTTCCCAGAACTGTGATTTTTGTTGCCTTGTTGGTGAAGCCTGATCGTAATAGGAACTGCTGGAAATCAAACAAAGATGAAAACAATGACTCATTTAAAGAAAATAGCTTTTTCAATTTTCATGATGTTCGCTCTCGTGATTTCATTTGAAGCCAGCGCGTTCACCACGCAAAAAGACATCAGTTTCGGCAATTTGAGCCGCGACAAATATGATTTGTACCTACCCAAAAACATTACGGACAATACTCCGGTCCTATTCTTCATTTATGGAGGAGGTTGGACCTCAGGCAACCGCTCACGATACAATTTTGTTGGAAAGTCATTTGCCAAAGAGGGCATAATTACCGCGATCCCCGATTATCGTTTGTATCCGGAAGTAACATTCCCCGCTTTTGTGGAAGATACCGCAAGAGCTTTTGCTGCTGTTCGCCAACGCTTCCCAAACCGGAAGATTTTTGTTGCCGGACATTCAGCCGGAGCCCAAATCGGTTCTCTACTCACTCTGGACAAACGATATCTGACTCAAGTGGGGTATTCCGCTTGCAATGCGATAGCTGGATTTATCGGGATCGCAGGCCCGTACGACTTCCTGCCTTTGAGAAGAGACAAATTTAAAAAGATTTTCCCTGAAGAGGTGAGACAGGATTCTCAGGCAGTAAACTTTGCCGCTTCAAACAATCCTCCGGTTCTTCTCCTTCATGGGCAACGTGATCGCACTGTCGAGGCGGCTGACAGCGTAAGTCTTTCTAGAAAACTGAAAGCAGTAGGTAATCCCGTGGAAGCAAAAATTTATAAGAATGTGGGACATATTGGAATTCTGACAGCTTTGGGTGCCCTGCCGAGTTTCGGCACACCAACCAAATCTGACATGCTTCAGTTCATAAAAGCGCGGTCGAATTTACCTACTGGATGCTAACGGGACTTTTATCGACTAAATTGCTAGCCGTGTATTAAGCTTCTCGATCTTTTTCGCCACATCAATAATGTTTCGCGCAAGATCGTCATCGCCTTCTTGTCTTTCGCGATTTTGTAAGGCGCCGGTTTCCTTGACCTTCTTCAGCTCTTGTTCAAGGGAATCTACTTTGCGTTTCAACTCAAGCATCTCATCCGTAATCATCACACCAGCCATTACAGTTAGTCTTTGATCACCGATTTCTCCAAAAGAGCTTTTTAACTGATGCACGTAGTTATCAAACTCACTTCCCAGCTTCTCGAGGTGCTCCTCTTGCCCCTCATCACAAGCCATCCGGTAATTATTGCCGTTTATTGTTACATTGACCGTGGGCATTCTAATTCCTCCACATACAGCGCTTAGGCGCTCTTTTTGCGGTCTACCACCGAACGGATGGATTCCATTGCATCCACAAGCCGTCTGGATACTTCTTTGTTAACATGTTCAAGTTGGACTGATCTTGCTTGGGCAACGTCCAAGGATTCAGCTAAACGCACTCTGTCAGCACCCATGCGCTGAACTTCGGCTTCAGCATCTTCAAGCGCTGACTCACGTTCCAATCTTGCTTCAATTCTTTGTTCAAGCGTCTCAATGGCCGCATTTAGTTGAGAGAACGCTTCAATTAGGAGGTTTTTTTCAGACATACCGCTACTTCACACCAAAAAACAAAAAGCTATGCCCCAATCCCCGTGCAACACCTCGAATCAAACAATGACAAGCAGTTACGGGGTTTAATTTAGGCTTCACGCAAACTCTGCGTCAATACACACATGACGTTTACCCCAAGCGGAATACCCAAAATCTGTCTTTTTGTGGATGTGAATCACAAATATTGATGTTTCTCCCCAGTTTATTGCCTTTCCATTGACTCTCACGCGGCACCTGATATGGGTTTGCAGAAATGACTAACCTGCCTGCGAAGGTACTCGGTAAAAATCAGCAGACAGCAAAAATCTCATTAAAAAATGCGAGAAAGCATGACGAAAAAGAACATTCCAAACGAGATGGCCAATGCCATTCGTTTTCTCTCAATGGATGCCGTGCAGGCAGCCAATTCGGGGCATCCAGGTCTCCCAATGGGAGCCGCAGACATAGCCACAGTCCTTTTCACAAAATTTATGCGATTTGACGCAAAACACCCAAACTGGCCAAACCGCGATCGGTTTGTTCTATCAGCCGGGCATGGGTCAATGCTTCTATATTCGCTGCTGTATCTTCTGGGCTTTGAAGATATCGACATTGATCAGATCAAGAACTTCAGACAGCTCGGCTCCAAGACAGCGGGTCACCCGGAATACGGGCATGCCGCTGGCATTGAAACAACTACTGGCCCATTGGGTCAGGGGTTTGCAAATGCGGTCGGGATGGCCATGGCTGAGCGCAAATTGAATGCAGAATTCGGTGATGAACTTTGTGATCACTACACTTATGTTCTGGCTGGTGATGGTTGCCTTATGGAAGGCATTAGCCAGGAAGCACTTACACTTGCTGGTCATTTGAAACTCCACAAGTTGATCGTGTTCTGGGACAACAACTCAATCTCAATCGACGGACCAATTTCGGTCACAGATTCCACTGATCAAATTGCCCGCTTCAAGGCGTCCGGCTGGAATACCCTGCACGTGGATGGACACAACCATGATGAGATAGCTTCAGCTGTTGAAAAAGCGCAGGCAAGTGACAAACCAACTCTGATTTCCTGTAAAACCACAATTGGCTTCGGTTCTCCGAATATATCAGGCACTGCAAAAGCTCACGGCGCACCACTTGGCGATGAAGAGATAGCGTTGACCCGTGAAGCACTTGGCTGGGATGCTGAACCATTCAAGGTGCCAGAAGATATTATGGACGCCTGGCGCATTGCAGGACTTAACAGCTGTAAGGACCATAAATCCTGGGAAAAACGCTTTGACGGCATAGATTCCGAACTCAAGGGAGAGTTTGAACGTCGCATGCGCGGGGATATTCCTGGCGAACTGGGTGACGCAATTCTCAAGTTGAAAAAGAAGCTGGCCAAGGATCAACCGAAAATGGCTACCAGACAGTCTTCCCAGGCTGTTCTTGAAGTTATCAACGAGGCAGTTCCCGAAACAATTGGTGGTTCGGCAGATTTGACCGGATCAAACAATACAAAAACAAGTAAAACGGAACCCTTTACAGCTGCAAATTACAACGGCCGATTCGTCCACTACGGCATCCGAGAGCATGCTATGGCAGCAGCCATGAACGGAATGGCATTACATGGCGGCGTTGTTCCATATTCTGGCGGCTTCCTGATTTTCTCAGACTATTGCCGGCCTTCAATCCGCCTTGCTGCTCTAATGGAAATAAGAGTGATCCACGTTTTGACCCACGACTCTATTGGCTTGGGTGAAGATGGTCCTACACACCAGCCAGTGGAACATCTGGCCGCATTGCGGGCAATTCCTAACCTCAATGTATTCCGCCCGGCGGACACGACAGAAACTGCGGAGTGCTGGCAACTTGCTATGGAAGCAGCGAAAACACCTAGTGTCATTGCACTCAGCCGCCAAGGTTTGCCGTCAGTTCGCACTGAATTTGTAGAAGAAAACCGTTGTGCGTCTGGAGCTTATGAATTGTCAGCTGCATCAAGCGATCCGCAGGTCACAATTTTTGCTTCAGGTTCAGAAGTGGAAATCGCATTGAACGCGCAGGAACAACTGGAAGAAAACGGCACACCCACAAGAGTTGTGTCTGTTCCTTGTTTTGAGCTGTTCGAAAACCAATCAGCTGATTATCAACAATCCATTATTGGCAACTCGCCAGTGAAAGTGGCAGTGGAAGCCGCGATCAAGCAGGGTTGGGAACGGTTTATCGGTAGTGATGGCATCTTTGTGGGTATGAATTCCTTTGGGGCGTCCGCTCCGGGAGGACAACTGTTCGAACATTTCGGAATAACAGCTGACGCAGTAGTAGAAGCTGCAACAGCGCAACTTGAAAACGTCGTCGAGGAAGAAGACGCGTAATTTTGTAAACGGAGAAAAATCAATGACTGTAAAAGTCGGTATTAACGGATTTGGCCGTATCGGCCGTAACGTGCTGCGTGCGATTATCGAATCTGGACGTTCTGACATCCAGGTTGTGGCGATCAATGATCTGGGTCCTGTTGAAACCAATGCACATCTGATGCGTTATGATTCTGTACACGGCAGGTTCCCAGGCACTGTCACCGTTGACGGAGACACGATTGATGTGGGTCAGGGCCCGATTAAGGTAACTGCTGAACGCGACCCGAAAGCTCTTCCTTGGGGAGATGTGGATGTGGCACTTGAATGTACCGGTATTTTTGCAAGCAAAGACAAAGCGGCAATGCACCTTGAAAACGGCTCAGACAAAGTTCTCATTTCTGCACCGGGTGGCAATGATGTGAAAACCATCGTTTACGGCGTGAACGACAGTGACCTTACAGCTGATGACAAGATTGTTTCCAACGCATCTTGCACAACAAACTGTCTTTCTCCGGTAGCGTACGTGCTGAACAATAAAATCGGCATCGAAAAAGGAATGATGACAACCATCCACTCCTACACCGGCGACCAGCCTACCCTCGATACCATGCACAAGGATCTTTATCGTGGACGCGCAGCAGCTATGTCCATGATCCCCACATCAACAGGTGCTGCAAAAGCAATTGGTCTTGTATTGCCTGAGCTAAACGGAAAGCTCGACGGCTTTGCCATGCGCGTTCCGACACCAAACGTTTCTGTGGTTGACCTTAAGTTTATTGCTTCTCGTGACACAACAGCAGAAGAAGTAAATGCAGCAATCCGCGAAGCAGCAGACGGTGAATTGAAAGGCATCCTCGGATACACAGATGAAAAACTTGTATCCATGGATTTCAATCACGACCCACATTCTTCAATTTTCCATATGGATCAAACCAAAGTCATGGACGGCAATCTTGTGTCTATCCTGACTTGGTATGACAATGAGTGGGGCTTCTCCAATCGCATGAGCGACACTGCTATTGCCATGGCGAAAGCCGGTTAATGAAAGCACCTTTGCGTACCAATCCGGATGTGCTTTGGCCGGGTTTAGGCTTCCCGTTCCATCATGCAGTGGTGGAACCGGAAGGCCGGCGTGTCCATATCTCCGGACAGGTCGCATGGGATAAAGAACGCAATGTTGTAGGAATTGGTGATGCTGCCAAACAAACAGAATATTCGATTGCAAACATCGATCTTATTCTGAAGTCTCTCGGTGGCAAGTTGCAGGATATTGTTTCCGTAAACGTATTTTATGTGGACCAGAAAGATTATTCTGAAATCTGCAGAGCCAGAGAAGAAGCCTTTTCTGTAGAACATGGCCCGGCAAGTACAGCGGTACGTGTTGCCGGTCTTGTGCAGGAAGAACTACTGGTAGAGATATCAGCGATTGCAGTAATTCCCGACGACCGGTTTACTGGATAGATGAACAATCCAGTTATGATATTTCTGGCCATTGCAGTGTTCATCATTGTGATGGCCTTTTTTCTGTCTTGGGCCTTCAGGAAAACTATTCGCCGGGACCGAAAAACCTAGACCCCAATGCACGCCATGATGACGGGACTGGTGTGGGCACGCACATCGGAATTGATCATCTGGATGTTGATAATTAGGGGCTCTGGTATCAGCCGGGTTAGTTGCACACCGTGCATTTAATAACAGATGGGTTTTCACTATCTTCAGCTTCGGATACTGGTGTTTCCGAACCGACCCCACCGGAAGGAATAACCTCTGGCAGTGCAATGGGAGTATCCAAAGAAGCCTCTTGGTTACTTTGTGAAAACAGTGGACTGATCGGCAGTCTCGGCTGCTCGAAAATTTCACCATTCACAGCATAAGAACCAATGCCCGGCGGTGTTTGTTTCAATCCGTAAAGATCGTTGAAAATCTTGGGAAGAGAAGTCCGAATAAGTGATTTTTCTACCGCTGAATGATTGTGGGATTCTACTTCGTCTGAGTTCTTGACCTCCACTGGCACACGTCTGTATTCCTGCTTCGTGCGGGCATCCAGAAGCTTAGCGGTATATTGTAGTTTATTGAGATTCTCATCATTCAGCCAGCTATCCGCCATCTTCACATCATTTACCGTGATATCCAAAATGTACTCACGCTTAGTTTTCTTTGTGGAAAGATTGTAGGCCTTGGCTAGGTTTCCCGCACCATGAAGAAGGTCATGTTCCAAATTAGGTGTGCTGATTATTCCATTATCAACCCCCACACTAACGTCGGAGATATAGAACGCATCCGGCGCATAAGTCTGCTCGGTCTTCTTTGCGACCGGTGAGGCGCAAGCAGAGATGAATAATGATAGAGAAAGTGCAACACCCAGAATTCTTGGCATAATTGTCTCCGGTTTGCGCCGAAGAGTGAATTTTTATGGTTAATAATCCTTTAAAATCATACATTAGAAGAGTGGATTTTGATCCCAAACCCGCTATAAAGGCGCGGAATTCTACCAAGCACTTGTGTGCAGTCTCCCCTGTAAGGAAAAACAAATGCCATCTTTCAAAACCCTTGATGACGTGGATGTTTCAGGAAAACGCGTTTTAGTTCGCGTTGACCTCAATGTACCGATGGCTGATGGCCAGGTATCGGATGCGACCAGAATATTGAGAATTCTGCCCACAATTGGTGAAATATCTGAAAAAGGTGGCAAGGTGATTTTACTTGCGCATTTCGGGCGTCCGAAGGGAACAATCGTCCCGGAAATGTCACTGGCACCTGTGGTTTCTACACTGTCAGACATGATCGGAAAGCCAGTGGCATTTGCAACTGACTGTATCGGCCCCATGGCTGAAGCTGCGGTGAGTGCCATGGAAAACGGTGATGTGGTTTTGTTGGAGAACACCAGGTTCCATTCCGGTGAGGAAAAAAACGACGAAACCTTCATTTCGCAGCTGGCTGCCAACGGTGATATTTTTGTCTCTGATGCGTTTTCTGCAGCTCATAGGGCTCACGCTTCAACAGAAGGACTGGCAAGGCATATGGAAGCTGTCGCCGGTCGCACCATGCAAGCTGAGCTTGAAGCACTGGAAGCAGGTTTAGGAAATCCAACAAAACCGGTTATCGCCATCGTTGGCGGTGCAAAAGTATCCACAAAGCTTGATCTACTGGGCAATCTTGTAGGCAAGGTTGATCATTTGGTGATTGGCGGCGGCATGGCCAACACTTTCCTTGCCGCTCAGGGCATCGATGTTGGTAAATCCCTTTGCGAGCACGATCTTGGTGATACTGCTCGTGAAATCCTGGCCAAAGCCGAAGACCAGGGTTGCGAAATCATACTACCCGATGATGTGGTGGTAGCTGGTGAATTTGCCGCAAATGCTGAAAACGAAACCGTAGCTGCAGATCAGTGTCCTGCAGACAAGATGATCCTGGATGCAGGTCCAAAATCAGTTGAAAAAATCTCAGAGCGCATCAAGAGTTCCAAAACCCTTGTATGGAATGGTCCGCTGGGTGCCTTTGAAATCACACCATTTGATGCAGCAACCGTTTCTGTTGCAAAAATGGCTGGAGAAAGTACGGCCGCAGGAAACCTCACCTCTGTTGGAGGTGGCGGTGACACTGTTGCTGCACTCAATCACGCGGACGCAGCCAAAGACTTCACCTATGTTTCGACTGCAGGTGGTGCATTCCTTGAATGGATGGAAGGGAAAGTTCTGCCAGGAGTTGCTGTACTCGAAAAGTAGACTGTATTTCTGATGTGTGACTTTTTGCACAAACAGATTTTGACGAATCACTCATCATTCCTACACATCAATCAAAGGTGTTGGCAGTAGGAATAGAGTTATGAATTCAAAAGTTTCCAAATTGTTTGTAGTCCCACGCCCCGGGAATGAAGATATCAGAATTTTATCGGTACGCGATATCCGTTCTTCTATCTCACTGGAAAGATCCCCTGCGGTCAGGCGAATTGCTCACTAGCAACAGCTTATGCCTTTACAGGCAAAGCTTGAAGTGAGCGCATTCCAAATCTCTCAATCCATCGAATATCAGCAATCGGCACAGCCGGCTTGATATCCGGATAGGTCGTGAGCAATGCATTTAAAGCATGTTTCATCTCAAGTCTGGCAAGTTGGTGCCCAAGGCAAAAATGTATCCCTGCGCCAAACTCAATGTGACGATTAGGTTTGCGGGTAATATCAAAACTATCTGGTGCTTCGAACACAGCAGGATCAAAATTGGCAGCAACCAAAAAAGGCATAATCACTTCACCTTTTGAAACTTTCACCCCTTCAATTTCGCAATCTGTCTGCACATAGCGCGGTTTACTCCCTTGCACCGGTGATACAAAACGCAGGCACTCTTCCACCGCGAGATCCATCAAACCTCTATCAGCTTTCAACTTTTCCAACTGTTCGGGATTTCTGAAAAATTCGAGCATTGACCCGCTGATCAGGTGGGTGGTTGTTTCATGGCCGGCCAGCAGCAATAGAAAAACCATTGCGACCAGTTCATCATCGGTCATTTGCGGATCTTCCTTATTAAGATCGACCAGATCCTGCAGCAGGCCTGAACCGCTTTCAACCTTTGCGAGTTTGATGCGGTCCTCGATATACTTAGTGAGTGGTTTAAGTTTATTGATGCCAAATAAAAAGGAGACAACGCCTGTCACTGTTGTAATTCCTGAAGCCCAGTTCATGAATTTCGGCCAGTCTTCTTTGGGCAAACCCAACAGCTCACAGATTACAGCGAGCGGTAGCTTTCGCGAAAAGCCCGTCATGAGGTCAGTTTCCGTTTCCAGTTTGAACAGATCGCGAGCATATTCATTTGCTAGAGATTCAACTGAATTATCGAGGCTTAAAACTTCGCGACGGTGGAAGGCCTGATCGACAAATCCGCGAAGTCTCTTGTGATCCGGTTCATCGGCAGACAACATGTTTGAGGTAAGTCGCGTCAGCATCCTTGGCATCCACCAGGAAAGGCCAACAACCTTTCCACCGGCTTTGCGCATCGTAAAATTCTTATCATCCTTCAAAACGTGAGCAGCTGCAGCTTGGGTAGTCGTGAGCCAGATCTTGCCAAGGATTGGAATTTTGACCGGTACTAACGGTCCCTGCTCACGCATTTTCGCGATAGTCGGTGCAGGATTATTGAGGAAAGCCTGGCTCTGAAGTTCACGTAACATAAATTGAAGTCCGTTTTTTCAAACACTATTTATGATAATGGGGGAAAATTTATGATTTCGCATCAAAAACACACTCTTTTACGCCCATAACAATTGAAAAAAATGCACCATCTGGTATGACGCAGCAACTTTCAATTCAGGAGAATATGCATGAGCGAACGTCTCGAAGACATTGCAATAGCAATGGTTGCAGAGGGCCAGGGTATCCTTGCGGCAGACGAGAGTACCGGCACTATCAAGAAACGCTTTGATTCCATCAATGTGGAGTCCACTGAGGAAAATCGTCGTGATTACCGGGAGATGCTTTTCAGGGCTGATGAGGCCATGAAAAATCATATTTCGGGGGTAATCCTATTCGAAGAAACCCTTGGACAGAAGGCAGCAGATGGCACACCACTGGTCGATTTGATCAAAGCTGCCGGAGCAGTTCCTGGAATCAAGGTTGATAAAGGCGCGCAGGCTCTATCAGGCAGTTCAATTGAAAAGGTAACGGAAGGTCTTGATGGCCTTCGTGGTCGTCTTCAAGGATACTATGAGCAGGGTGCTCGTTTTGCTAAATGGCGGGCTGTAATCACTATCACCGAAAACACACCTTCATGGAATTGCATAAAGGCAAATGCACACGCTTTGGCCAGATATGCTGCTCTGTGTCAGGAGACCGGGATCGTACCAATTGTCGAGCCGGAAGTGTTGATGGATGGCGAACACTCAACCCACAACATCGATCGCTGCTACGAAGTAACCGAATGGGCGTTGAAAGCACAATTTGCTGAACTCTATGATGCTGGCGTCACCCTCGAGGGTATGGTTCTAAAGCCAAATATGATTGTGCCTGGCCAGTCTTCCGGCACAAAGGCAAGCGTGGAAGAAGTTGCCGAGAAAACTGTACGGTGTTTGAAATCATGCGTACCTGCGTCTGTACCAGGCATCGCGTTCCTGTCTGGCGGCCAATCTGATGAGGAGGCCACCGCTCACCTCGCTGCAATGAACGCTGCATATGACATGCCTTGGAAACTCACATTCTCATATGGCAGAGCATTGCAAGCCGCAGCATTGAAAGCCTGGCTTGGTAAGAGCGAGAATGTAGGCGCAGCACAAAGCGCGTTTTCTCATCGCGCCAAAATGAATGGCATGGCTGCCCTTGGCACATGGACACAAAGCGCTGAAGCTGCTTGATTTGTTATGATTTAGTTCAGGAAAGAGCCCGGGAAATCCCGGGCTTTTTTATTGGTTCAATAGGATGAGTGATAAGACTTACCATTTCGATGTGATAGTACTGGGAGCAGGCGCTGCCGGTCTCATGACTGCTGCTGTTGCGGGTCAGCGTGGCAAACGTGTTGCTGTACTCGATCATGCCGATGCAGTGGGTAAGAAAATTCTCATTTCCGGAGGCGGTCGTTGTAATTTCACAAATCTGGGCATTGAACCGGGATGCTTCCTCTCCAACAACCCGCACTTTGCCAAATCTGCCCTTGCTCGATACACCCAACATGACTTTCTGGAATTGGTGAATAGCTACAACATTGACTGGCATGAAAAAACGCTTGGTCAATTGTTTTGCGACGGCTCTGCCAAACAGATTGTAAAATTACTGCTCGACGAGTGCTCAAAAGCTGGTGTTGTTGTCCATCTTGAAAAACACGTCGAATGCCTCTCCCATGATGGGGTACAGTTTGTCATTGAAACTCCCGGCATGACCTATCAGGCAGAGTCGATAATCGTTGCAACCGGAGGGTTATCAATACCAAAACTTGGCGCTTCCGACCTCGCATACAAAATTGCACGGCAGTTTAAGCTCAAAATTGTAGAACCGAGACCAGCGTTAGTTCCCTTCACACTGAAAAAGGAAGAATCCCTGTTCAAGGAACTATCCGGAGTAGCAACTGACGTCATCACGCGTTGCGATAAAACGGAGTTTGCAGAGGCCGCGCTTTTCACCCACAAAGGCCTTTCTGGTCCGGCAATTCTTCAAATTTCTTCTTACTGGCAACATGGAAAACACATAAATGTCGATTTTCTTCCTGTGCAAAAACCCGGTTGGCTATCCGACTTAAAGAAGAACAGACCTCAAATCCAACTGGCGACCGCACTGAACCAGCACTTACCACAAAGATTGGCTGAAACACTCGCAAGCAAACTCACAAACGAAAGAGAGCAGAAGCTAATCGATTTAAAAGATGCAGATCTAGAAGCTATGGAGCACAACCTCTCAAACTGGCAATTCAATCCCAATGGCACAGAGGGATTTGCCAAGGCTGAAGTCACAATCGGTGGCGTTGCAACCAACGATCTTTCTTCAAAAACAATGGAAGCGAAGAAAGTTCCTGGCCTCTACTTCATTGGCGAATGTGTGGATGTCACCGGCTGGTTGGGCGGATATAATTTTCAATGGGCATGGTCCAGTGGTTGGGTAGCCGGTCAATCCGTATAAGCCCCTCATTATTCGAAAATTAAAGTTTTAGTGAAAAATTAGACCTCACGCTGAACCAAGCAGAGAGAACCTATGCGTAAGATCATCTGGATTTGCTCCATTGTTATTGCCCTATTACCCTCTGTTTTTCTGATCTTGCAAGACAGTGTTGATCCCAGATTGTTGCTGCTTGATCCATTGGTTGCGGCCGAGGTTTCCAATGACTGCTGTAAAACCTATTACGGGATTTTCTCCACTTTGGGAGTTTTGATTTGGATGGCAACCGCTGCAATATGTGGATTTGCAGTCTTAATTCTATTGGCAGCAAACTCTGATAGAGGCGTTTTGCTGTTTGCCTTGTTCGCGTGCGCGTTTACGGGGTGGCTTGGTTTCGATGATGCTTTCCTTTTCCACGAAAACGTCGCGCCAAAACTTGGCATTCCTCAAACGCTCATCCTTTTGGTTTATTGCGGATTAGCCGCTGGATACGCCTTGTTAGGCTGGAAACAAATTCAGCAAAATGACTGGATGCTTTTCATCATTGCAGGTGGATGCCTTGCGCTTAGCATATTCACGGATGCGGTGTTTCATAGCACGGACCCGAATGTGGTCATTTTGGAAGACGGGGCGAAATTTGCAGGGATAGTCTTCTGGTTTTCCTTTCACCTGTCCGCAATGCGCAAAATTGTACTGCGTCAGTTTGGCCATCAACTCTAATAATCATCAGATCAGGATGAAACGCTTATTGATCCGGTCTACCTCTGTTCCATCTGACAGGGGTACATTTTTCCTTACACCATATGTCTCAAAACCCATCTTTTTATAAAAGCTCAGACCGGATTCATTGTCTGCCCTGATGGTCGCATTTATGGCAACAAAACCACCAGCCTCAACGGCCTTCCTGGTTGCAGCAAACAACGCAGTACCCACTCCAGGGGTCTTAGGCGACACCCGTGCAAATGTAGCAATATCAGCCCAATCTTCTGGCAAACCGGGATGCATTTCTGCCGCTTGAAACCCAGCTATCGTGTCATTTTGATCGACAGCCACAATGCAACTGATGAGTTTCCGCTCGCTAAGAAAATGCTCGGCGAACCTCTCTTCATCAAACAGTTCTTCGTGGGCAGTTGTGCCTCCGATCTCAATAATTTCGTTAATCAGCTGACACATCTCAGGAATGTCTCGGTCAGCATATTTGCGGGTTTTTAATTCTGTCATGCTTCAAACAAGTAAAGGTGCCCGACTCTTAGTCGGGCACCCCTTCTTTTCCATAGGAAATTTATCGTAGTTCTAGATATTACCTGCCTTCATTTCAGACGCAATACGATCTGCCTGTCGAATTGCAAGAGCCACAATTGTCAATGTGGGATTCTCTGCAGCGCCAGTGGTGAACTGGCTACCATCTGAGATGAACAGGTTCTTGATGTCGTGCGTTTGACCCCATCGGTTCACCACACCATCGCGCGGGTTTTCCGACATCCGGTTCGTACCCAGGTTATGCGTTGATGGATACGGCGGTGTTGGGAACGTACGCGTTGCACCAACTGCATCATAAACAGCCGCACCCTGCTTGTAAGCATGGTTACGCATAGCGATATCATTTGGATGATCATCAAAATGCACGTTTGGAACCGGCAAACCATATTTGTCTTTCACATCATGATTTAGGGTCACACGGTTTGTTTCCTGAGGCATATCTTCACCCACGATCCACATACCGGCCATGTTCTCATAGAGATCAAGAGCAGTAGTAAACTCGCGTCCCCAACCGCCTGGATCTAGGAACGCCGCCATGAATGGCAATCCAAGTGAGAGCGTTTCAAGTTCATACCCTCCCACAAATCCACGTGAAGGATCATGCCGGGACTCATCCGTGATAATACCGGCCATGGTTGTGCCGCGCCACATTTTCACTGGCTTGTCAAAGACAGCATAAACGGAACCAGTCATGTGACGCATGTAGTTGCGTCCCACCTGCCCGGAACTGTTGGCTAATCCATCAGGGAAAAGCGATGAATGAGAATTGAGCAGAAGCCTTGGACTTTCGAAAGAGTTGCCAGCCAGGCATACAATCCGGGCCTTCTGCATCTGCAGATTTCCATCTTTGTCGAAATATTCAACTCCGGTCACCTTGCCTGAGTCATCGTGCACAATGCGTGCCACATGGCTTTCAGGACGAACTTCCAGGTTACCTGTTGCTTCACCTTCTTCAATGTCATGATAGCCAGCTGACCACTTCGCTCCCCACTTACAACCCTGGAAGCAGAAACCCGTTTGCTGACACATCGTTCGGTCACTCTTATCACTCGAAGCTATTGCCATACGTCCCGTATGGACATCTTTATAGCCGAGCGCCTTGGCGCCTTTCTCGAAAACACGGAAATTGTTATTGCCAGGCAGTCCAGGTCGGTCGCCGGTGCGAGTTACCTGTAGTTTGTCTTCAGCCTTTGTATACCAGGGGTCCATTTCAGCAGCATCAATAGGCCAATCCAGCAAAGAAGCTCCCTGAACATTGCCATAGGCCGTCAAGGCTTTCCATTCATGGTCCTGAAAACGAAGTGAAGCGCCAGCCCAGTGCTGGGTTGTTCCACCTACAGATTTCACGATCCAGGCGGGAAGTCCGGAAAAGTCCTTAGCCACGCGCCAATCACCACTGGTTGTACGTGGATCAAGCCAGGCAAGTTGGCCAAAACTCTCCCACTCATCGTTGATGAAGTCGCTGGGTGTATGCCGCCCACCAGCTTCCAGTGCGACTACACTCACGCCCTTCTGGGCCAGTTCGTTTGAAAGGACACCGCCACCGGCGCCAGTTCCGATTACAACAACAACACTGTCGTCATTCTTATCAAATGGTGCACTCATGTTACCAATCCCCCTAAAGCCAGTTAATGTCGTTGAAGCCACGGTCGATATAACCACCCTTGGAGAAGCTCTCTCCCTCATAGCCGAAGAGCGGCCAAACCGCTTTCTGGTTATAAAGACCGGTTACGAGCCCACCTCTGATTTTCTGGAAAAACGGGCTATCTTCCATCGCGCGAAGAACATCAACACGATCCCGTTCCCATCCCATATCAAGATAGCTGGCATGACCTTTTCCTTGCGCCGCTGCGTTGAGACCTGCAATTCCTGCTTCAATCTCCGGTGCCGCCTCGGCAGAGTCATACCCCTTGACGGCCACCACATAGTACTCATCTCCCACATGATCATGTGGATAGATGTCTCTCGCCATCTGCACCAGTGTAGCCATAGTTTCAGGTTTCAGGGCTTTCGTTTCTGCAGCCCATGCGGCGTTACTTGCCGCTAGAAAATTTGGTCCAACCACGAAAGCTGTGCCCATTGTAACTGCACCCGAAAGCAATTGCCTTCGGTTCAGTTTTTTTAAACTCATATCACTCATTGAGTTCTCTCCTCCCATTTAAACTCCATTAAAATGCTGTGTTAGGTGTATCTCCCGTGCCGTTGCAGCACCTCAATCTGGTATCCGTCCGGATCTTCTACGAAGAAAAATTTGGCGAGAAGCTTTCCGTCCCGCTCAAACTCAACAATCTTGCGTGGAGACAGGCCCGCCTCCTCAAAACGCACATGTTCCGCGTCAAGGTCATCGACACTAAAGGCAATATGCCCATAGCCATTTCCCAGGTCATAAGGTGTTGATTGGTCTTTGTTGATTGTCAGTTCCAGCTCAAAATCGTTTTCGCTGTTGCTCAAATAGACGAGCGTAAAACTGTCGAAATCCAGACGATCGGCAACAGAAAGATTGAATGCCGACTTGTAAAATTCTACCGAGCGTTCTTCTTCAAACACCCGTATCATTGAATGAATAGCTTTTGCCAAATAGTCCTCCCTGATCTTTGACTATTTGGATAAAGGCTAATCGTAACTGATTTAGCGTGGGTAGTAGCCCGTTACTACAGTCCGCTATTCAGCTGCTACCAGGTAATCAATCCCGTTTTGCTTCATGTATTTTAAACATGCACACCTAAGCAAAGATGTGAAATTCGGCGTTTCACCCCTGAGCAGCAGTACTTCAGAATGCAATTTAGAAATAAAAGCAGGTGTGGTGGTTTCTTCACCTTCTGCAATGGCGTCCAGTATGTCCCAAAAGGACTGTTCAAGACGGATACTTGTACTCTGGCCATTTAGCCGCAAATGCCGTGTTACAGGCTCATAATCAGCAGGGTCCTGCCCCGCAAAAATTCTACACATTGCTGTTTCTCCTCCAAGTGCCCTCCTTTGTATCCCCACCTCATCATCCTGCATTTATCTGAATGAATCAACATGGCCAAAAGACTGGTGAAAAAGAAGCATTCCATACCAGAATATTCTATTGACCTTTACGTCAAAATATTTTCTAACGCAGTAATGGTTTCTCGCGCCGAAATTCTTCTCTCCTGGTTAGCTCTTCCTGTCTATGTATGGCAAGGACTGGCTGTGCGTCGTTCATCCATTCGCATGGCACCACCAGTTCGACCAGCCAATGTGGAGATAGAGGGTGAAGGCGACGAACTTCGTATTCTGGTTGTGGGAGATTCATCAGCAGCAGGGGTGGGTGTCTCAGACTTCAATCACAGTGTGGCTGGGCGTTTGCCCCATTTATTGGCGAAGAAAACGAAACGCCCGGTTTCGGCAAGAACCAGCGGCAACAATTCAGCCACTGCTGGTCAAATTCTGAACCATGTGGTTCCCAATTTGGAGTTCACAAGACTCGACTACATCGTGATCAATATCGGTACAAATGACGCCAAGAATTTTCATTCAGGAAAACGCTTCTGCAAAGAGTTCGGAGGACTTCTGTATGCACTTCAAGCCAAGTTTCCTGGCGCGCAGATTATTTGGTCTGGCTTGATTGACATCTCCAATATTCCGCTACTGCCAAGCCCGCTAAACAAAATTTTGGGCATCCGATCCCGCGTGATCCGCAAGAACGGTAAAATACTGTGTTATGAGCGTGGTGCCCTCGCGCCTGAAACCAACTGGCGACCTGTTCGTGAGAACTTTGCTGAAGATGGTTTTCACGCATCCTCTCAAGGATACGAAGAATGGGCGGAAGAACTTTCAGACTACATCGTTGAGCTTGAAAAAAATCGCACAACCAAATTGAACCATTGAGCAATAGACTCCCAATTGCTTTTTTTCTAGTGTCTGCCAAACGAAATCGACCGCAGAAATGCGTTGGAGGGGAAATCAATGTCATCAAAGTATGCAGAAGTATATGGCAACTGGGTATCAGACCCGGAGGGGTTCTGGGCACAAGCGGCAAAAGAAGTGGATTGGTTTCAGGAACCTGAGAAGGTTTTTGATCCGGAAGCTGGAGTTTACGGCCGTTGGTACACCGGTGGCACATGCAATACATGCTATAATTGCGTGGATCGTCATGTGGAAAGTGGACGTGCTGATCAACCCGCAATCATATATGACAGCCCTATTACCGGAAATAAGAAAACCTATACCTACGCCGAACTCCTAACAGAAGTGCAGGCTCTGGCAGCAATGATCAAGGAGCTGGGTGTTGGCCATGGTGACCGGGTAATTATCTACATGCCGATGATCCCTGAGGCTGCATTTGCAATGCTCGCTTGCGCCCGTGTCGGTGCAATTCACTCGGTTGTCTTTGGTGGATTTGCGGCCGCAGAACTGGCTACCCGGATAGATGACTCCGAGGCAAAGCTAATTATCTCCGCCTCTTGTGGCATTGAGCCTGGCAGGATTGTTTCTTACAAACCCCTGCTTGACGAAGCGATAGAGATTGCAACAAAGAAACCTCATTCCACTTTGATCCTTCAACGCGAACAACAAATTTGCGACCTTCAGGAAGGTCGCGACTACGACTATGCGTCAAGCGTTGGAAAACATCGTGAGGCAGGAACAGAAGTTCCCTGCGAACACGTGGCAGCGACCGATCCGCTATATATTCTCTATACTTCAGGAACTACTGGTCAGCCTAAAGGTGTTGTTCGTGACAATGGTGGCCATATGGTTGCAACCAAATGGACAATGAAAGCAATTTATGACGTGGAACCCGGACAGGTTTTCTGGGCGGCATCCGATGTGGGTTGGGTAGTTGGACATTCATATATTGTGTATGGACCATTAATGCATGGTTGCACAAGTATCTTATTTGAAGGCAAACCTATTGGCACTCCTGATGCAGGCACATTCTGGCGCATAATATCGGAACACAAAGTGGAGGTTTTATTTACAGCCCCCACGGCATTCAGGGCGATTAAAGGACAAGACCCAAATGGTGACTTCATCAAGAAATATGATCTGTCCCATTTCCGCATTCTCTTCCTGGCAGGTGAACGCGCTGACCCTGACACAATTCATTGGGCGGAAGATAAATTGGGAGTGCCTGTAATTGATCATTGGTGGCAGACAGAAACCGGCTGGACCATCGCAGGAAATCCCATGGGCCTTGGCCAGCTTCCAATTAAATATGGATCTCCCACGGTACCAATGCCGGGATACGCAATGGAAGTATTGAGCGATGAAGGAGAACAACTCCAGCCCAATGAACTGGGAAACATTGTCGTAAGGCTTCCGCTACCGCCAGGTGCCTTTCCAACTTTGTGGAATGCAGAAGCGAGGTTCCGTGAAGCTTACACCGAGGAGTTTCCTGGCTACTATAAGACAGCTGACGCAGGCTACATCGATGAAGATGGATATCTCTTCATCATGGCGCGCACGGATGACATCATTAACGTCGCGGGCCATCGTCTTTCTACCGGTGGTATGGAAGAGGTAATTGCTGAACACAAGGATGTGGCAGAATGTGCTGTGATCGGTATTGCTGATGAAATGAAAGGACAGATACCCTGTGGATTTGTCATATTGAACGCTGGCGTGAACCGAGAACATGAAGAGATCAAAGGTGAAATTGTTCAGCTGGTTAGGGAAAAAATTGGACCTGTTGCAGCTTTCAAAACAGTTCTTGTGGCAAAGCGTCTGCCAAAGACCCGCTCTGGGAAGATCTTAAGAGGCACCATGCAAAAGATTGCCGACGGCCTGGAATGGAAAATGCCCGCTACCATTGATGATCCAACCATTCTAGATGAAATCAGCGACGTGCTTAATCAACGACAAGGCTGAAACCGATGAATCCGACTTTGCTAGAAAACAAGATTGCGATCGTAACCGGAGGGGCTCAGGGAATTGGCTATGCAATAGCTGAACGATTTCTCCGGGAAAAAGCAAAAGTCATCATAGCGGACATCGATAACAAAGTCGGTAAGGAAGCCGAAACGGCACTTCGAAAAATTGGCACCGTGAAATTTGTTCACTGCAACGTGGCGGACCGATTGGATGTCCATAACCTTGTTGCCGGCGCTATAGATTCCCATGGCAAGATCGATATCCTGGTAAATAATGCCGGGGTGGTTTCGGAGGGTGTTGATTTCCTGGATGTAACCGAAGAGGAATATGAAAGAGTTCTGGCAATTAATCTGAAAGGCTCATTCATGTGCTCACAGGAGGTGGCAAAGCACATGGTTGAGCAGGTGAATGCAGGGGGAGAACCGGGCAGTATTGTAAATATCTCCTCGGTCAATGCGGTTTTTGCCATAGCTGAACAGGTCCCCTACACCATTTCCAAAGGTGGGATAAACCAACTAACCAAAGTAGCCTCTCTTTCACTGGCAAAATATGGCATTCGGGTAAATGCAATTGGCCCGGGTTCAATCCAGACCAAAATTTTGGACAAGGTGATAGATAATCCGGAAGCAGTTCAGAAAGTGCTGTCCAGGACACCGATGGGGCGGATTGGTGACCCCTCGGAAATTGCGAGCATTGCCACTTTTCTGGCCTCATCAGAATCGAGCTATATTACCGGACAAACGCTTTACGCAGACGGTGGCCGCTTAGGCCTGAACTACACAGTACCGGTCGGTGAAATATAAAAGCCCGCTTGAAAAATGAGCGGGCTCTACGTTCATTATTCTAAACCAATTACTGGTTTTGTTCTTCACCATTTTCATTTGTGCTGAAATTTGCAAAGACATCATCAGCACTGATTGTTTCTTCTTCAACTGGCGCAGGTGGTGTCGGATCCATCGTGAATGACTGTGTTTCTTCCACAGGCATCAGAGTTTCAGAACTTTCCATTGGCTCTGGCTCAACAGGTTTTGCAGGTGCCCATTTGGCAGCTTTTGTAACTTCACCATCAAGTGCAATCTGCGTACACAAGCCCAGTGTAACTGGGTCCATTGGCTGAAGGTTGGCGGAATTCCAGTGAGTCCGCTCACGGATCGCTTCAATCGTATTTTTAGTTGTACCGACCAGCCGGATAATCTGGGAATCTTTCAGCTCCGGATGGTTACGCACCAACCACAAAATAGCATTTGGACGATCCTGGCGCTTGGAGAGCGGCGTATAACGAGGTGCCTTCTTTTTTGCAGCAGGTACAACAACCTTTGGCGGGGCAATCTTCAATTTATGATTTGGATCTGCTTGAGCAATTTTTAGCTCCTCACGGGTCAATTGTCCCGTGGAAATAGGATCCATACCTTTAATACCCTGGGCACTCTCACCATCCGCAATTGCTTTAATCTCAAGCGGGTGAAGCGCACAGAATGTGGCAATTTGGTCAAAAGTCAGCGATGTATTGTCAACTAGCCAGACAGCCGTTGCTTTAGGCATCAGTGGTGTAGCCATGTTCCTCTCCTAAGTTACATCTTTCCTGTGCGCCTGCCCGGGTTTTGGGCGGCTCCCTTCCGGGAAAGATATTGCATTGTATTGGGATTAATTCGCTTATACTCTCTATTAACCAACCATGCAAACTAAATTGCGGGATCTCCGTTATGGATACAGAAGAAGAACAGAAAAAACGCATATCCTCATATGAAATCGGAATGGATCTTTCAGAAATGTCAGTCGATGAGATCGATGAAATGATAACTGCCCTGAAATCGGAGATTGAAAGGCTGGAATCAACCATGAAAGAAAAGGCAGCACATTTGTCAGCAGCTGAGGCACTCTTTAACAAGTAAGAGTAAATTTTATCTAGTCCGTTAACACTTGCTTAAGGTTTACAGCATATTAATTTATGCAACGAAGGTTTTTCTTCGTAGTTGAGCAAGCAGCTTAGTCTTGTTTAACGCCTCCCTGTTAACTTTCAGAGCCGTTTATTGCGGCTCTTTTTTTTGCCCGAATTTTCGTGCAGTTTGTTGCACAGCACCAATTGCGCAGTTTTGGTACGCTTTTTGCTTTTGTGGATATTAACCTAGTTTGAGACCTGTTCTTTACCTTATCGGGATTCTGAACTAATTTACGAAAAATTAAGCATAAGCGGGGAAATGCGCGTGTCGAACACTGTCAATCTGGCTGAAAAATTCGCCCACTCTGAAAAATTTAAGAAACTTTTCCAAGACGGCATGGGCCTGGTGGAGGAAAGCGCTGCATATCTGGACGGCGAAGGCAGGAAAAATGCTAAGGGTCTTCAACGCAATGTTGCTATGCTTTACGGCTCAGAGTCCATGCGCCTTACTACCCGCTTAATGCAGATCGCATCCTGGTTACTATTGCAACGCGCAACCAATGAAGGCGAGATGACTAGGGAGCAATTGCTGGAAGAAAAGAAGAAAATCAAGCTGGATGAAACCACACACCGCGCTGATCAATCAGGGTGGGATGAACTACCACCTGCGTTCACAGAATTGGTTTCAAGATCGCTTGCATTGCAAAACCGCGTAATGAATTTGGACGCGGAACTATACGGCCACCCTGGCGCACAGGAAGAAACAGTGACTTCTTCAAACCCAGTAAGTCAACAAATCGACCTTCTATCAACTGCCTTTGGTGCAATCAAACGATAGTGGAAACAGAATTTTAGACAAAAGAAAACCCGGCCTGAAAGCCGGGTTTTTTGTTTGATTATGGAAAAAGACGAATGTCTTAAATTCCCAAACCTTCATATTTCTTCTTGAAGCGAGCAACGCGACCGCCACGGTCCACAAGTTGCTGGTTTCCGCCTGTCCACGCAGGATGAGAAGTCGGGTCGATATCAAGGTTCATTGTATCGCCTTCAGCGCCCCAGGTGGTGCGGGTTTCAAACTCGGTACCATCAGTCATCACTACTTTAATGGTGTGGTAGTCTGGATGAACATCTTTTTTCATTTTTTCGTTCTCATTCACTTGTTTACATGCGGCAGATTGTGCATCACATGCAATCTCAACTTGAATTTTATTGTCTGACAATAGATAAACCGTGGGCATGCCCACGGCTTTCGTTGGCGACGATATACATCACAAGGCTTTCTGATACAAGTGAATAAATCAGAAACGGTATAAAACCGGGCAATACGTAAAGAAATAATGTCAGCTAACACAGAACAAGACAAACAACGAAACTCTTTGAGACCTCTGGCTAGGCTTTTTCCTTATATCGGGAGATATAAAACACAGGTCGGATTCGCACTGTTTTTCCTATTGCTTGCAGCAGGAACAACCCTAACCTTACCAATGGCGGTAAGGAGAGTTATCGATCAGGGGTTTTCTGACAGTGATCCAGATCTTGTGAACTCATATTTCACAGTCCTTATCATTATTGCCGGTATTCTCGCACTGGCGAGTGCCTTTCGATATTACTTTGTGATTTCTTTGGGAGAGCGAATTGTCGCCGATATCCGAAAGGATGTTTTCGACAACGTAACAAAACTCAGTGCAGACTTTTTCGACACAGCGCACTCTGGAGAGATCGTGTCCAGACTGACTGCGGACACAACACAGATCAAATCGGCAGTAGGAGCCACAGCGTCAGTAGCGCTTCGTAATACACTGCTTGGAATCGGCGCGCTTATCATGATGGTCTACACGTCGCCCAGATTGTCGATGATAGTGATTGCAGCAATCCCTCTGATTGTGCTTCCCATCGTCGGGTTTGGTCGCGCAGTAAGAAGGCGGTCCCGTGATGCTCAGGATACGCTGGCTGAAGCCACTGCATTTGCTTCGGAGTCAATTTCAGCCGTCCGCACAATGCAGGCCTTCACCAATGGTGGGCATGTTAGAGGACGCTTTTCCGGTGCAGTCGACTTTGCTTATAGCGCTGCTCGTACAGCTGTTCGCACAAGGGCTATGCTAACCGGCTTTGCCATTTTCCTGATTTTCGCCAGCGTCGTGGCCGTCCTGTGGATCGGTGCAAATGACGTGCTAAAAGGCAATATGTCCGGAGGCACTCTAAGCCAATTTCTGTTATATGCGGTTTTTGCTGCTGGCGCCCTTGGCGCGCTGTCAGAAGTCTGGGGAGAACTTTCCCAGGCAGCAGGTTCAGCCGAGAGACTAGTAGAACTCCTCAACACGAAACCCACCGTCCAACCGCCAGAAAATCCAAAGCAAATCGACCTGCCTGTCAAAGGCGAGATCAAATTCGATAATGTTACTTTCAGCTATCCAACCCGCCCAAATCAATCGACCCTGAACGGGCTGGATCTGAACATCGCACCCGGTGAAACAATTGCTGTCGTCGGAGCTTCCGGGGCAGGAAAGAGCACGCTCTTTTCTGTATTGCTGCGCTTTTATGATCCCACTTACGGGGTCGTGAAACTGGATGGTACAGACATTAGGGATATTGACCCGGAAACGCTTCGTAGCCAAATCGCACTGGTGCCACAGGAAACAATCATTTTCGCAAGTTCCGCCGCTGAGAATATTTCTTACGGACGTCCCGGAGCCTCGAACGAAGACGTGTTAAACGCTGCAAAAGCTGCCAATGCTGATAGCTTCATATCTGATATGCCAGAAGGTTATGATACGGTTCTGGGAGAACGCGGTGTTACCCTTTCAGGTGGACAACGTCAGCGCTTGGCAATTGCTCGGGCAATTCTAAAAGATGCACCAATCCTGCTGTTGGATGAAGCCACAAGTGCTTTGGACGCAGAAAGTGAACGTCTGGTTCAGGATGCTCTTGATCGCCTAATGCTGGGTCGCACCACAATAATAATCGCGCACCGTCTTGCTACTGTTTTGAAGGCAGACCGGATTCTTGTGGTAGATTCAGGCACCATCATAGAAGAAGGCACACATCGCAAACTGATCGAACAGAACGGTGTTTATGCCGGGCTTGCCAAATTGCAGTTTGGTGAGGCAGCTCATTCAGCAGGTACTGAAGTGGAGGCCTGCTGACCCTTTGGATTATCAAGGCGTCGTCTAACCATGTCGCCGAGAATTATCCCAAGAGGCGCTGATCCCCAGATGCAGATGAGAATTGCAGCGGCCTCAAAATCTCGAAGCAGCGGATCGATCACAAACAACATTACCCGGAACAGCCAGAAAGATCCCCACATAGAACCGGCAAATCTGAACATCCAGACCCTGTGTGCTTCAGCATCACCGGCACGAATGGTCACAATTCCCATAATCGCAGTGCCATAGACAAACATTGCCATGGAATAAAAACCGTACTGAGCCAAGAGGCCACCATATTCGGTTACAGAACCATGTTCAGATGCCAGCCAAACTGAACAAAATAGGCTTATGGTCAGAAAGGCAAAAGTTAAACGGCCAAGCAATCTGTGACTGGATTTGCTTTCTCCGTAGCCCGGTTTGAACAATTGAATGTGCAGCAAAACAAAAGCAAGGGAATTGAACAGCACATGTCCCTGAAGAAGGGTAGACCTCAATTCAGGTCCATTGGCAAATCTATCGTAGAACGCGGCAGCCCAGGCTGAATGATTTACAAACTGATCTCCCCAAACAGTACAGGCATTGTCAGCACAAGTAGTAACAGCTCTTGCATCATCCGCTGAGGTGAGACCCAGATTGATCAACACATCATATATGCCGATGAAATTTGCAATCGAAGCTGGAACACCAAAAATCAAATACCCTGCATTGAGAAAAAGCATCAAACCAATACCAAATAGCAGAAACGTGCGGTATGTTTGTTTTTTAAATGAATAAACGAGCAAACCTGCCCAAACTGCCAGCGCCGCATATACAGTTATCACGCCCAGAGGAAATGCCATGGTGCCTCCTTCCTCAAAAATTTTTCAAGGACTCCTGCAATCTCTGGCAAAAGCATAAGCGAATTTACTTTCGCTTACAAATCCGGTTCACCCGGCGTTCTCCCCCGCTTTCATACCGGAGAAAATGCATCCTCCCAGAAATGTTCCTTCCAACGCGTTGTAGCCGTGGTAACCGCCGCCACCAAATCCGGCCACTTCGCCTGCAGCATACAAACCTGAAACGGGCTCACCCTTCTTGTCCAACACATTGCTTTCAAGGTTCGTGTGGATACCACCTAGCGTCTTCCGGGTAAGCAAATTGAGACGAACCCCGATGAGAGGACCTGCAGAGGGATCAAGAATTTTGTGTGGTTTTGCAGTCCTGATTAACTTATCACCCAGATAGTTTCTTGCTGTCCTGATAGCCATGATCTGGGCATCTTTTGTAAATGGATTGTCCATTTCACGGTCCCGCGCCTCGATCTGGGTTTTGATTTTTTGGTAGTCAAGCAAACCGCCGCCAGCAATTTGGTTCATTCCGGCAACCAAACTTTCGAGATCATCCCGAACCACGAAGTCCTCACCCTTTTCTTTGAATGCCTCAACTTGTGGTGTTGCACCCTTTGCAAAACGGCTTTTAAGCACCTCGCGCCAGCTTTTGGATGTGAAATCCGGGTTCTGCTCGGAACCAGACAGTGCAAATTCTTTCTCGATGATTTTCTGAGTTAGAATAAACCAAGAATAGTCATAACCAGTGGAAAGAATGTGCTTGTATGTGGTGTTGGTGTCAAAACCCGGCAAACAAGGTGCCGGAAGTCTATTTCCTTCAGCGTCAAACCACATAGAAGACGGACCAGGTAAAATTCGTATCGCATGTTTTGGCCAGATCGGATCGAAATTCTTCACGCCTTCAGTATAGTGCCACATCCGATCTTCATTGATGATATTACCGCCTGCTTTACGCGTCACGTCTACCATTTTGCCGTCCACATGATGGGGCACACCGCAGATCATATTTTCGGGTGCAGGGCCGAGGCGTTTCGTCGGCCAATTCTTCCGGACCAAATCCAGATTACCACCGATCCCACCGGAAGAAACAATCACTGATTGCGCATAATATTCGAAATCGCCCACCACTTCCCGGCTGCTCTGCTCACCCCGGTCCACTGTGGATGGTGCCAATACATCACCGGTGACACCAACGATCGCTCCAGCCTTCTTGATAAGTTTGGTGACAGAATGCCTGAACTTGAATGTGATATAGCCCTGCTTTTCCGCTTCTCTGGCACTGTCAACAAACGGTTCAATTGTTCCAGGTCCCGTCCCCCAGGTCAGGTGAAAACGAGGAACTGAATTGCCATGACCATCCGCAAATGAACCGCCACGTTCAGCCCATCCCACAACAGGAAACCATCTCATCCCTAACCCATGAAGCCATGAACGCATGTTACCTGCAGCAAATTGAAGATAGGCTTCCGCCCATTTTCTTGGCCAGTGATCTTCTTCCCTGTCAAACTGTGCGGACCCCATCCAGTCCTGATAAGCAAGGTCGTAACTATCACGCACACGCATCCGACGTTGTTCCGGTGTGTCGATCATGCAAAGCCCACCCAGCGACCAGAATGCCTGACCACCGAGGGAGTTTTCACCTTCCTGATCGAGTATGAGTACCTTTTTTCCTCGCTCCGTAAGCTTATGGGCAGCAACCAGCCCGGCGAGACCGCCCCCTACAATAATAACGTCGGCAATTTCCATGATTATCTTTCGGTCAATTTGAGTTCAATACGACGGTTCTTGGCCCTGGCCTCGTCCGTATCAGCATCCTCAAGCGGCTGAAATTCACCAAAACCTGCAGCAACCAATCGGTTTGCTGGAATGCCTTCATCAATAAAGAACCTGACTACAGATGTTGCCCGGCTGGAAGATAGCTCCCAGTTGTCTCTCAAGCGGCCTCGGCCAGAGAGTGGAATGTTATCAGTGTGACCATCCACCCGCAATACCCAGTTAATATCGTCTGGTATCTCGGACGCTATCTGAATGAGTGCATTTGCAACCTTCAACATTTCGGATTTTCCGGTTTCACTCAACTCGGCAGCGCCCGTTGGGAAAAGAACTTCAGAGGGAAAAACAAACCGGTCACCCACAATTCTTATATCTGATCGGCCGCCAAGAATTTCACGTAAACGTCCGAAGAAATCCGATCTGTAGCGATTGAGTTCCTGAACTCTTTGAGCAAGTGCAACATTCAGGCGTTTTCCAAGGTCAGCAATCTGCGTCTGACTTTCCCGGTCCCTGTCTTCTGAAGCATCCAGTGCATCTTCAAGGGCAGCTATTTGTCTTCTGAGAGCCGAAATCTGTTGGTTCAACAACTCCACCTGGCTCAACGCCCGTTGGCTGATCTGACGTTCCTCATCAATTTGCGAGTTAAGCGTACTAATCCTGGTTTCTGTTTCAGCAGCATTGCCACTTCCAGCAGCAAGTAATTCCTCCAACCGGGAACGCTCCCCCTCTGCTTCCTGCAAAGAGCTTGTCAGGTTAGCGATACTATCCTCGAGATCTTGCTTGTTGGATCGTTCCAAAGCCAGCAACGAAGTTAGTTCGTCAATCTGGGAATTCAGGCGATTTAGCACCTGATCCTTGCCGGTAATTTCTTGGCTGAGCAAAAACTGGGCTAGCACGAAGACAGACAAAAGAAACATGATGGCCAGCAACAACGTCGCCAGCGCATCCACAAAACCGGGCCAGTAGTTTACACTTCTTTCTCTGTAACGACTTCTGGCCACAGACATATCAGTTATCCCTTGGAGGCCTTGTCAAAAAACACTTGTATCTTTTGCAGCAGCACCATCATTTCCTGTTGATTTTGATCCTGTTGAGCAAGTTGCTTTCTGGTAATTTCCTGTTCATTCCGCATGAGACGGATCATTTGCTGAATACTTTCCACCATATTGGCCAATGCCTCTGTGGTGCGAACACTGCTACCTCCAGTCTGGATTTTCGCAGAGAGCTGATCAATATGGCTAAGCATTTCTTCGCGAGATGCACCAGCTGCCAGCGGGAATTCAGAGCTCAAATCAGTAACGGTAGAAAGCCAGTTTTCCAGCTCGGTGTAAAAACGCGTTTGCGCTCGCCCTGCTTGAAGATCCAGAAAACCTAACACAAGCGAACCAGCCAACCCGAAAAGGGATGATGAAAATGCCGTGCCCATGCCATCGAGCGGTTCCCGCAATCCACTTTTTAGTGCATCAAGAACATCGTTGGCATCCCCGGAACCAGGGTCCAGTGATTGGATTGTGGCACCAATGGATCCAATAGTTTGCAGCAAGCCCCAGAACGTTCCCAACAGACCAAGAAAGACAAGCAGGCCAATCAGATAACGCGATATGTCTCTGCTTTCATCCAAACGGTTTCCAATGGAGTCCAGAATTGATCGCATTGAATTGGTGGAGATGGACATTTCATGTCCGTTTTGGCCGAGCAGTGCTTTCATCGGCGCTAGCAAAACTGGATCCCGCGAGACCTCCAGTTCAGCAGTCCCAAGCCTGAAACTGTTCACCCAGCGAACTTCAGGGATAAGCCTTGTTACCTGAAGCAATGATAGCAAAATTCCAACTACCAGAACGCCCAGGATCAATCCGTTCAACCCCGGATTGGTATAAAAAGCACTCAAAATTTGACGGTAAAGAATAGAAGCAAGGAAACCTGTAATGATCAAAAAAATGATCATACTGAGCAGAAACACGCTCTGACTGGAAAGTTTGTGGGGATCATACTCTCTTGCCACACTGCGCCTCCAAACAATAACCGAACCCTGGCGCTAATAAACTTGAATCGTGTTTGTAAAACAAGCCTAAAGCGTGACGGATGCTACAGTTTAATAAGGGAAAACGGCAAAGATTTGTGGTGCAGTGTGATAATTTGGAACGATTCATACGGTCAGTTGACCGGAACACTGCGAACCACTTCACCAAGACTGGCGTGGATACGCTCGTTTCCAGCTAACACGGTTTGGGTACCAAAAAGGTCCCTTCCTCCCGAAATATCTGTGATGTATCCGCCTGCTTCACGGATCAAAATCATACCCGCTGCGTAGTCCCATGCCTGAGGCCCCCGTTGCCAGACACCATCCAGGCGGCCAGCCGCCACATAGGCCAAATCAAGTGCGGAAGATCCTGTACATCGAACACCGCTCACTTCCCGCATGACCAATTGTTGTTCACGCAATGCCTGCCCATGGCCCTTCCGACCCTGATGTGGAATGTGATTTGCCACAAGACAATCTGAGAGTTTTGTCCTTGCAGAAACACGACAACGACTATCGTTGGCGAAAGCACCCTTACCTTTTTCCGCGGTAAAGAGCTCATCAGTCGCCGGATTGTATATGACACCGGCCACAATTTCTCCCTCACGTTCCAATGCAATCGAAGTGCAGAAATGTGGAAGTCCGTGCATAAAATTATGCGTTCCATCCAGTGGATCAACAATCCATCTATTCTGTGGATCTCGGCCTACAACCTCTCCTCGTTCTTCCATCAGAAAACCGATGTCAGGACGAGCCTCCAGCAATTCTTCGTAGATTATTTTCTCTGCCCTGTGATCAGCACTCGTTACAAAATCTCCTGGTCCCTTCAACGAAACCTGCAGTTTTTGAACTTCACCAAAATCTCTGGATAGCGCACGACCTGCCTTAAAGGCAGCGTTTGTCATAATGTTTAGAAGGGCTGAACGGGCCAAGTTCGTTACTCCGGTTGAGTGCCTTAAGCCTGCTCTGCACGACGAATGTAAGTTATCTCGTTGGTATCAACGACAATACTTTCGCCAGCATCAATAAATGGTGGCACCATCACTTTCACACCATTTTCCATAACCGCTGGCTTGTAGGAAGAAGAGACCGTCTGTCCTTTAACTACAGGATCAGCTTCTTCAATTTTAAGAGTAACCTGATCAGGAAGCTTCACACCGATGGGGCGTTCTTCATACAGTTCAACAGTTACGACCATTCCATCCTGTAAAAAGGCTGACCGGTCACCAACAAATTCCTTCTGAAGCTCCAGTTGCTCGTAGGTCTCGGTGTCCATAAAAACCAGGCTTTCACCTTCTTCGTAAAGATATTGAAAATCTTTTTGCTCAAGCCGTACTTTTTCGACAGTTTCGTTTGCACGGAAACGCTCATTATCCTTACGACCATCAATCAGGTTTTTCAGTTCCACCTGGTTAAAAGCACCACCCTTGCCTGGCTTAACCGCATTCGTCTTAACCGCAACCCAAAGCGAATCTTTATGCTCGATAACGTTACCGGGCTTAATTTCATTTCCATTGATTTTCATTATGTATCACCAGGCAGAAAAGCCTGTCTCCAGTTAAGGACCGTCACATCAGTTACAGTGGGGTTGAACATAAATAGGCAAATTGTGCAAGCCTGAAATATCAACGCTTGATTACCGCTCCAGGCTTCCAATCGTTGTTGGCCAGCGATTTGCAAGTTCAATTGCCTTCTTTCGCATATCCGGTTCTAAACTTTTAAAGAAAAGATCAAGTTCTAAATCCGTTCGACCTGCCCTTTGCGCGATGATGTGCCATTTAGCTGCCTCCAAAGGATCAGCCTCAATACCTAGCCCCTGCGCAAGCATGTGGGCAAGTCGGTTCTGAGCGATTACATTGCCTCTTCCCGCTGCCAGCGAAAACCAATCATAGGCTTTCTTCTCATCTTTCGGACCATCGCGTCCGGAAACAAGATCAAGTGCAAGGTCAATTTGTGCAGTATCCACACCAGCCTGGGCAGCCCTTATCAACCATTCCCGTGCCACTTCTGGACGTTGAATTCCATCCGTTAGCCCTTCACGATAAATCTGCGATAAGGCGTAATAGGCATCACCGTTTCGGTATTCAGCGGCTTTTTCAAGAAATGGTAATGCTTGCCTGTAACCCGCACCGGTAGGCCGGCGCGAAATGATATGATTTGCATAGTTATACATTGCAAGCGGATGCCCAGCCTCAGCTGCTTGCTTCATCAAGTCGAAACCGCGTTGCTGGTCAGGCGCCAGATCTTTTCCGGCCAGTAATTTTACGGCTAGAGCAAATTTTGCTTCCCTGTTTCCCGAGTTAGCGGCAATCTCATACCACTCCGCAGCTTTTCCGGTATCTCGTTTGATGCCGAGACCCTGTTCATAGAGTTCTGCTATAAGCGTTTGGGCAGCAGCATCCCCTTCCTGGGCTCTGGGTAATGCAAGATTGAACGCTGTTAGATACATGCCCCGTTGAAAAGCGCCGAAGGCCTTATCACTTCCGCTGATTTTTTCGCTGAATCTGTTTTGATCAAAACTAGCTTCGTCTTCTAACTGTTTATTATCCGCATAAACAGCAGCGGGGCTTAGGATCCCGATCAGAATACAAAATAAAACAACCAACTTCTTAATCAAAGTCACGGCATTATCTCACTTAAATCCGGTGCGTGCTTATCCAGCAATTGATTTGCCAGGGCCACAGCATCTGCCGGGACAACATTCCCACCAAATACGGCTGCCTCCAACGCAACAAAGTCCACACCCGTTTCTGCACACTCAACCACACTACCAACTTCACTACCTGCCAGGAGGATCGCTGGCACTTCGACCAACTGCGCCCACCATTCCGCCAAACTCACGTTCTTGGGATGAGGTTCCGGGCGAATATCACCTCCAAGTTTACCGAACAAAACCACATCAGGTCTTGCCTCACCAATCTCCAGAGCAGTATGTCGGTTCTTGATACCACCACATCCTACAATACTGTGTGGCGAAAAACGGGCGATATTGTCTGCCAGCACTGCTTTCCCCTTCTCCAGAAACAATCCATCTGCACCGGTTCGACCAAACAATTGGGTGTCATCAGCGATCAGGACCGCAACTTCTTGAGATTGCAGATCTGCCACGCAGGATTTGCAGAAACTTTCAAACTGGCCAGGATCAGCGCCGCCCTGATAAAGGATACAACTTGCCACATCTCCACCAGCGGCAGCAGATTTCAACACGTCAGGAGTGCATGACAACGGATTTGCGTTGAGAACAAGCCTGCATCGATTGGCTAATTCAGGCATATCGCACCTAAAATTAAATAAACTCTGCCCACTGATGCACCGTTTGGGCATCAGATTTCAAGTTCTGATTTTTTGAATGGTAAATTTGTTTTGGTCGATCAAACAATAAAGGGTCTGACAAACATCAGACCCAAATCAATTAACTGGTAAAATACAATCAGGCGCGTGCCTGCAAAGCCTCAATCTTATCTTTTATTGCGAGTTTCTTACGCTTGATTTCAGCTACTTCCATATCGCGGACAATTGTTCCACTCATTTCCTGTTGCAACTGCTCTTCCAGCTGCTGATGCCTATGTTTCAGGGAATTAATATGGGATTGTATAGCCATACGGGCCTCCTTAGTTTTGATTCTACGCCAGACCACCTGCATCCAATATCAAACCATAAAAATTCGAAATTGTCGAACTTGAGAGTTCGGCGCTGTGAAAAACGGTTAAAACCCGATTAAATTTCCCGGATACAACCTTTGAAATCTATGGATTTTCTGATAATACCAGCCCTTTCTCAGAGTAATTGGGCAACCGTAATGTCAGTACAAAATTCCGATGTGGCAATCATAATGGGCAGTCAATCCGACTGGAAAACTATGAAATCAGCCGCGACTATTTTGGATGAGCTCGGGGTCTCCTACGAAGCTAAAATTGTTTCTGCGCATCGCACGCCTGAACGGTTATTTGATTTCGCTAAAGGCGCGAAACAGGCAGGTTTCAAAGTTATTATCGCCGGTGCAGGGGGCGCTGCTCACCTTCCTGGGATGGCAGCTTCAATGACACCATTGCCAGTATTAGGTGTGCCGGTTCAATCTCAAGCATTATCGGGGCAAGATAGCCTACTATCCATAGTCCAGATGCCCGCAGGCATCCCGGTTGGAACACTAGCCATTGGTACGCCGGGAGCAAAAAATGCTGCTTTACTCGCTGCTTCCATATTGTCATTGATGGACGAAGAATTGGCACAAAAACTGGATGATTATCGTACAAATCAAACCGACTCGATCCCTGAAAATCCGGTAGATGAGGTCTAGACTGTGACCCTTAAACCAGGCGCAATGATTGGCATAATAGGCGGAGGTCAATTGGGCCGTATGCTCGCCATTGCTGCCGGCCGGTTAGGATATGGAACAATCGTACTGGACCCGCAGGAAAATTCACCGGCTTTTCAGTTTGCCAATGCAAAGATTTTGGCAGAATATGATGATGAAAAAGCGCTCCGAGAGCTAGCCTCAGCGGTTGATGTTATCACCTATGAATTTGAGAATGTTCCGGTAAACGCGCTCCAGATCATCGAGTCTGACAACCCTGTTCACCCCAATACGAGAGCATTATCAACCAGTCAGGACAGATTGGTTGAAAAAACGTTCTTCAATGACTTGGGAATTTCCACAGCACCGTTTTTCAACGTGGAATCCGCAGATGACTTGAATAACGCGCTAAAGGAGCTCGGAAACAAAGGTATTCTAAAAACAAGGCGGATGGGCTATGACGGCAAAGGTCAGGTCAGGGTTCGTCTTGAAGATGCTGGCAGCCTGAAATCGGCGACAGAGCTGACCACCACATTTCCCTGCATTTTAGAAGGTTTCGTCGATTTCGAACGGGAAATTTCCATAATTGCAGCTCGCGGGATTGACGGTAAGGTGCAAACGTTCGACCTCGGAGAAAATGTGCACAAAGACGGCATTCTCCATACCACGACCATTCCAGCAGAAGTCACCGAAGAAACCAGATTACAAGCAAACGAAATCGCACAAACAGTATTGAATGCTCTCAATTATGTGGGCGTAATCGGCATCGAGTTCTTTGTGCTTTCAGATGGTTCGCTATTAGTAAATGAATTTGCGCCTCGCGTGCATAATTCAGGGCATTGGACAGAAGCTGCGTGTGCAGTCTCGCAATTTGAGCAACACATCAGAGCTGTGACCGGCAATACCCTTGGTTCAACGTCCCGTCATAGTGACTGCATCATGGAAAATCTCATTGGTGAAGATATGCTGAGAGTACCTGAAATCCTGAAGATGCCAGATGCCCATTTGCACCTCTATGGCAAGCAACAAATGAGAGCAGGACGGAAAATGGGTCATTTCACCGTATTATCATCACGAAAAAGCTAAAATTACATGCCATAGTGCCATTCAAGAGGTGGACAATCTTACACAACTTTGATAATACCACCGGCAATCGGCAAGCATACGTTGCGGAAACGTTATCTTATTGCCCAAACAAAACTAACGAGATGGAATATTAACTTGCAAGTACTTGTACGTGATAACAATGTTGACCAAGCCCTGCGCGCGCTGAAAAAGAAACTGCAGCGCGAAGGCGTGTTCCGTGAAATGAAACTGCGGAATTTTTACGAAAAACCTTCTGAAAAACGTGCCCGCGAAAAGGCTGAAGCTATTCGCCGCACACGTAAGCTAGCTCGCAAAAAAGCACAGCGTGAAGGTCTCGTTCTAGGAAGAAACGGCCGCTAACGCCATTTTTTCCTCACAAACGTTCGGATAGTAGGGCGGACAGCGAATCGTTGTTTCGCCCTTTTGATTATCTGCAATCCAACCATACTGTGAATTGCAATTTTCAGACGAAGCATACAAACTGTACTAAACTGACTCGGGTATTTTGAGGGGACAGCAAAAGCCATGTCAGGGCAAGCTGAAAAATTGAGCAGAGGCGCGCTTGGCAGAATGATTGTTCTTGCTGGCTTTGTCGGTCTTGCTGCCTGCAGCACCACTCCCCTGGAAAACTCTGTTTCGATCGATCCTGCCCAAGGCTCTCAATCAAATATAGAATCGCTTACTGCAGTCGTAGACAGTAATCCGAATTCTGCGGAAGCCTATAATGTTCGCGGTACTGCCTTCGGACAGGCTGGCCGTAACAAGGAAGCCCTGGCGGATTTCTCAAAAGCCATTCAGCTCAATCCTAAATTTTATCAAGCCTATGCCAACAGGGCGCTGATTTTCCGCCAAACCGGGGAACCAAGCAAGGCAATCAAGGATTATACTCAGGCTTTGCGCATCAACGCCACCTACGATGTGGCATATATCGGGCGCGGAAATGTGTATCGTTTCGCCGGCGATCAGCGTCGTGCACTACGCGATTATGAACGGGCAATTCAACTGGGTACCACCAACCCACGGGCCTACCATTCCCGAGGATTGATCCTGCAAGCCAGCAATCAGCATGATCAAGCAATTGAAGACTTTACCACAGCCATATCTCTGGCTCCGGACGCAGCGGAACCCTACAACGGACGTGGATTCTCCTACATCGCAACCAATGATTTTGAAAACGCGCTCACTGATATCAATCGGGCACTCGTAATCAACTCGGACTACCCAGAAGCCTGGGTAAATCGAGGCATCATTGAAGAACAAAAGGGTGAGAAAAAGAAAGCATTCAAATCCTACTCCAGAGCCTTCAATCTGGATCGCGACTATACTCCCGCCAGGGAAGGAATGAGCAGGACAAGAAGCTGACACAAGTCCGCTTAGAATTGTCCAAAAAATTCCAGTGTTTTGGGAATTGATCCGTAACCTCTAAGGTGATGGGACGCACCTATCATTTCCATGAATGGACCGGTCTTGTTTGAGGCAGCGTAAAGCTCTCGCCCCAGGTCAATGGAGATGGTTCTGTCGTCAGTTCCATGCAGGATCAGTAATGGCTCTTCAACTTCTTTGATAAACTCAACCGGATTGAGATGGTTCCTAAATAACGTGTGCACTGGCAACAGAGGGTAACGATCAGAAGCTGCCTTCACCAATTGTGAATATGGCGCTTCAAGAGCAACCGCAGCAACGTCCCGGTTAGCGGCAAGATAAATCGCTGGACCCGTACCAAGAGAATGCCCTGCGACGAATATCTTTTCCGCTCCATGATTTTTTAGCCAGTCAAATTGGACCAGAGCATCATCCAGAATGTTCTGGACTGACGGATTGCCGGAACTTCCGCCGTACCCGCGATACTCCGCCAGCAACACGTTAAACCCACGCTTATGCATAAATTCAGCTCTAGGCAGTTCATGACCCGATGAGGCCGCATTGCCGTGAAAGAAAATCACATAGGGTGCTGGTTCCTCATGTCGAAAATCAAATACCTTTAGTATATTTCCATCAGGAGTCTGAATATCCCGTTCCAAGGCTCCAATTGGCAATTCTCTTGTGGGTTCATAAATCGGCACCCGGAAAAGCGCATAATCCTGAAACAGGTACATCAAAGCCACGACGGCAACGTAAAACGTGAGGCCGAACTTCAAACCACCAAGAAGGAGCACCCTGTATCGCATACGTAGTATGGAAAACAAACGAGACAGGGCACCAAATTGGTTTACCCTTTCAGCAGTTCTCGAAGTCTGTCTTTTCTGGCTTGTCAATGCCATCGCGCGATACCTGATTGAATGCTTACAAACAATTGGTAGACACAAAATCATGACTAAATGCTTATTCAGCCATCAAAACTCAGTTACAAGAACGGATATGGTAAACGAACTAATCCTGACTTTTGAAGAACTCGATTGCCATTTCGACTGAGCCATATGACGGGAGCCAATGCCCGGCGCCTGGAATTTCCACAAACGATCCCTTTTTGGAAGCTTCATACAGCGCTTTCCCATAGCGGATTGGAATAACCCGGTCATCGGTACCATGTAAAATCATGATGGGTTCAACAACATCTTTGATAAATTCATTCGACGGAATGTTGTGTTTGAAGAGAAGACTTACAGGTACAAACGGGTAAGCATCGACGGCGATGTCTTTGGTTGAAGTATATGGAGCTTCCAGCAAAACAGCCGCAACCTCCCGGTTTGCGGCCACATACATTCCTGCGCCCGACCCCAGTGAATGACCCTTAACGAAAATCTGGGCCTCAGTTTTTTCTCTAAGCCAATCAAACTGCAGCAAGGCATCTGCGAGCAAATTCTGTGCAGTGGGAGTTCCACTACTGCCTCCATAACCTCGATACTCTGCCAGCAACACATTAAATCCAGCATTCACAAATTTACCGGCCCTTGGAAGCTCCCTTTCAGCAGAACCACCATTGCCATGAAAGAAAAGAACATAGGGCGCAGCTGCATCAGATGTCAGCATTTCTATGGGCCTTAGGGTTTTACCATCTGGAGTTTTGAGACTTTGCGCTACGGCATTTGAAGGAAGTGGTCTCCTCTCAAAAGGCGGGGCTGGAAACACAAGCGAGTCTTGCAGAAAATACAAAGCAGCTACTACAGCCAGATATAATACAACAAAAAAGGTAGCCAGAGATCTGGCTACCTTTATCAACTTTATGGACACTGAGGTTTCCATCAATCAAATGATTTGACAATATCCTCGGTCATCTTTTTGGCATCTCCGAGCAACATCATGGTTCCATCCTGATAGAACAATGTATTGTCGATACCCGCATAACCAGAGCCAAGTGAACGCTTCACGAATAGACAGGTCTTTGCCTTATCCACATCCAGAATTGGCATGCCATAGATTGGCGAGGAAGGATCATCACGGGCGGCCGGGTTGGTCACATCATTCGCACCAATAACATAGACCACATCTGCCTGAGCAAATTCACTGTTGATGTCTTCCAGTTCGAACACCTCGTCATAAGGTACATTTGCTTCTGCTAGAAGCACGTTCATATGCCCTGGCATGCGTCCTGCAACCGGGTGAATAGCGTACTTCACTTCAACACCCTCCGACTTTAGATTGTCAGCGAGTTCACGTAGAGAGTGCTGAGCCTGAGCTACCGCCATGCCGTAACCTGGAACAATAATAACCTTTCCAGCATTCTTCATCAGGAATGCTGCATCTTCAGCGGAACCTTGTTTAACAGTCCTGTCGATACCATCGTCACCGCCAGCTGCAGCAGCGTCTTCGCCACCAAATCCACCGAGAATAACCGAGATAAATGATCGGTTCATACCCTTACACATAATGTAGGACAGAATAGCACCGGATGAACCTACCAGCGCGCCGGTAATAATCAGAGCAAGGTTTCCTAAAGTGAAACCGATACCAGCTGCGGCCCAACCGGAATAAGAGTTTAACATGGACACCACCACCGGCATATCAGCGCCACCGATCGGGATAATCAGCAGGATACCCAGCAGGAAGGAAAGCGCTGTAATCAGCCAAAACAGGAATGGGCTTTCAGTTCTTACGAATAGAACCACAAGCACAACCAACAAAACACCAAGACCCAAATTGATTGCGTGGCGTGCCGGCAACAAAATCGGTGCTCCCGACATTCTTCCATCGAGCTTGGCAAAAGCGATGACTGATCCGGTAAACGTAATGGCACCAATCGCAACACCCAATGTCATCTCAATAAGGGAAGCGGTCTTGATATTGCCAACGGTCCCGATACCAAAGGCTTCAGGCGCATAAAGTGCCGCTGCTGCCACCATAACGGCTGCCAGGCCCACAAGAGAGTGGAAAGCAGCAACCAATTGCGGCATCGCAGTCATTGGAATGCGTTGAGCAATAACGCCACCAACGCCACCACCAAGAGCAAGGCCAATAACGATCAGGATCCACCCGCCCGCAGAAGGTGCAGCAAGGAATAGGGTTGTCAGAATGGCAATAGCCATACCGATCATACCGTACATATTACCCTGACGTGATGTTTCCGGGTGGGATAGCCCGCGTAGAGCCATAATGAAAAGTACACCTGAAACCAGGTAAAGAAGCGCAGTAATGTTTTCCATCTTAACGCTCCTTCTTCTTGTACATGGCCAGCATGCGTTGGGTTACCAAGAACCCACCGAATATGTTGACCGATGCCAATACCAGAGCGATAAATCCGAAGGTAGATGCAGTAACGCCTGCAATCTGAATTCCCACTGCTAGCAATGCGCCCACAACAATCACCGATGAAATGGCGTTCGTCACCGCCATAAGTGGCGTATGCAAGGCGGGTGTCACAGACCACACCACATAATAGCCTACAAAAATCGCCATCACGAAGATCGCAAACTGGAATATGAAAGGGTCAATTGCCCCACCAGTTGCAGCACTAGCGGCTGCACCAACAGCACTTGCCGCACCTTCAGCGCCACTAGATTCGTTAGCCAATGCTGTCGCGGCTTCAGCGGTTTTCCGCGCTTCTTCTGCCATGGCTGCGGCCTTATCAGCGAGGCTCATCGCCTCATTGGCAAGTTGTTTGCTTGCTTCACTCATTTTTTCTCTCCGGAAGAATTCTCAGACTTGGCTTCACCGGCAAATGCGGGATGAACAATTTTGCCATCATGTGTCAGAAGTGTTGCTGACACGAGTTCATCTTCTGTATCCATCGCGATATTACCATTTTCCTTGTCAATCATAGTCTCAAGGAAGGCCAACAGGTTTTTCGCATAAAGTAACGAAGCAGATGATGCGATCCGTCCTGCAAGGTTTGGATAACCCACAATGGAAACCTCGCCGGATTTCACCACCTGACCGGATTTGGCACCTTCCACATTACCACCACGCTCAATCGCAAGATCAACCAGCACGGAACCCGGCGCCATGGATGCAACCATTGCTTTGCTCACAAGCTTCGGTGCAGGACGTCCGGGAATAAGCGCAGTGGTAATTACGATATCCTGCTTTGCAATATGAGATGCAACCAGCTCAGCCTGCTTCGCCTGATATTCCTTGGACATTTCCTTGGCGTATCCACCAGCAGTTTCCGCCTGTTTGAACTCTTCATCTTCAACGGCGACAAATTTGGCTCCAAGTGATTCCACCTGTTCCTTGGCAGCCGGCCGAACATCAGTTGCTGTCACAACCGCACCCAAACGACGCGCTGTGGCGATTGCCTGAAGACCAGCCACACCAGCACCCATCACAAAACACTTTGCAGCTGGCACAGTACCGGCCGCAGTCATCATCATCGGCAGTGCTTTATCGTATTCCGCTGCACCTTCGATAACCGCCTGATATCCTGCCAGGTTAGCCTGTGATGACAACACATCCATAACCTGTGCTCGTGTAATACGTGGCATAAACTCCATGGAAAAAGCGCTCAGCCCGGCATCCGCCATGGCCTTAATATCTTTCTCATTGCCATGAGGGTCCATCATGGCCAAAACAAGTGCACCTTTTTTGAACTTCTTGGCTTCGGTAGCGGTAGGACGAAGAACCTTCAAAACCACATCCGCACTTTTTGCGGATTTCGCAGTTGCCAATTTTGCGCCGGAAGCAACAAACGCTTCATCTGTGATGCTGGATGCGTTGCCAGCTCCTTTTTCCACATGAACTTCACAGCCATAGCCTACGAGTTTCTTCACAGTATCAGGTGATGCTGCGACTCGAGTCTCCGAATTCTGTGTTTCTTTGGGAATTAAAATTATCATTCTTTTGCCTCTGAAAACACTGTTAGTGTACAAAAAAAGGGGATGACCATCGCCCCGAATAGGCGAAGCCTCAGCCCCTCGACTAGTTATTACTATACCCAGCGTCCACTACCTATGAGCACTGGGAAAATGCAGGTAGCTTCACTCAGAGTGCAAAAAAGCATGCAATAATGAGGACGATGAAAATCAGGGTTCCACCGATTAAGCCTGCACCTCCAAAGAAACCGAATGCCATCGCAATCAACAATGCGACACAAGCAGCCGTCGTCCAAAGAGAAAACTTGATGAATATGTCATAAGTTCTTTCGTGCTCCGGATAATCCATTGCATTTTTCGGTGCTGCTTTAGCTGCCTTTTTGGCCATTTTGAGTGCTCCGCTGACAAACTGTTATTTTTGGCATTGTTAATCAGAACTGGAAAAGAACTTCAACCAAAATCTGCATTTTCCCGCAAATCATAGAAGTTCGACGAGTTTGATTAGATGCTTCTTCTAAGAGTGAACCGGTTTCCATTCAGATCAACACAATCCATTTGATTGACTTCAGGTTTGATACACTCGGCTTCATTAGTTGTGCCCGATACCAACCCGTTCCATTTGATCTGTACTTTGTTTTCTGCAAGCGCGATATATCTGCCTTCGGAAATTACAGCTCCTGTATCGTTTGCAACTGCCCGGAAACTACCATTGTTAAATTCTGCCACATAGACACCATCACTGGATGCCCAGTTACCATTTAAAACAGGTGGCCCCAAAACATCCTTGCTTGAATTGCAAGCAGCCAGTGTAAAAACAGCCAACACCGATAAATTGCGAAAGTTCAGTGCGCTTTTAACTAGTGAATACATCGCCAAACTCCTAGTACTAAGTGCGCGCAATTTAAGAATATTGGTTCAAACGGTCAAGCTTGTGCATAGACTGCTTGTCCACAACTTGCTGTGAGAATGACAACGAATCCCCAGACTTAAGAGTTATCCAGCTCTTCGAGTTCATCAATCATACCTGAAATCATAGAAAGACCTTTTTGCCAGAACTCTGGTTCAGAAGCATCTAACCCAAACGGTGAAAGCAGCTCACTATGATGTCGAGTACCTCCAGCCTTGAGGAGCTCGAAATACTTTTCCTGGAAACCGGATTCAGCGTTTTCGTAAACGGCATAAAGTGAGTTCACAAGACAATCACCAAAAGCATAGGCATAGACATAGAACGGCGAATGTATGAAATGTGGGATGTATGCCCAATATGGCCGATAGTCATCATCAAATCTGAAAGCAGGACCAAGGCTTTCTCCCTGTACTGACAACCATAGTTCTCCGATATCGTCACTGGTTAGCTCGCCATCTTTCCGGGCCGTATGCACCTTACGTTCAAACATGTAAAACGCAATCTGGCGCACCACTGTGTTGAGCATGTCCTCAACCTTTTGGGCCAACATGTTTTTCCGCTCTTCCTTTGTTTCACACTTAGAAAGCAGTGATCGGAATGTCAGCATCTCTCCGAAGACACTTGCCGTTTCAGCCAATGTAAGTGGTGTCTGCGCCATCAAAGCCCCCTGCTCGGAAGCCAACACCTGATGGACACCATGTCCCAATTCATGTGCAAGTGTCATAACATCGCGTGGCTTACCCAGGTAATTCAGCATCACATAAGGATGTACGGATGGTACGGTCGGATGCGCAAATGCTCCGGAGGACTTACCCGGACGCACCGGGGCATCAATCCAGTTTTTGTCAAAAAAGTTTTCCGCAATCTCAGCCATTTTAGGCGCAAAACCAGAATAGGCATCCAATACGGTCGCACGCGCCTCATCCCAGCCGATGGTTCTCTCACTGGACTTTGGCAATGGTGCATTTCGATCCCAATACTCCATCACGTCCATGTTTAGCCAATTGGCCTTCATGGCATAATATCTATGAGAAAGTTTTGGAAACGCCTCTTTGACCGCAGTTTCCAGAGCATCGACCACATTGCGTTCAATGCGGTTTGCCAGATGGCGACCGTCTGCTATGTCCTCAAAACCACGCCAACGGTCAGAAATCTCTTTGTCTTTCGCCAGAGTATTGGTGATATGTGTAAACGTTCTGATATTGCGGTTCAGAACATCCGATATCTCTTTGGCAGCCTCTTTCCGTTTTTCTCGATCAGAATCCTGCAACAGGTTAAGTGCATTGGAAACCGGCATCGTTTCACCAGATATGTTGAACTCAAGAGACGCCATGGTTTCATCGAATAACCGGTTCCAGGCAGCCCTTCCGGTAACCGACTTCTCATGGAACAATTGTTCGATATTGTCTTCGAGCTGATAAGGCTTGTCTTTTCTAAGATCGATCAGCCAGGGTTTATAATACGCCAAAGATGCATCTTCGTTTAATGCGGCATCAATCAATCCATCAGGAATGCGGTTCAGTTCCAGGGTGAAGAACAACAGATGCGATCCTGCCACAGTAATTTTTTCCTGGGCATCGCCGTAAAACTTGGCAAATTCAGCGTTTGTGTTGTCTCCTGCATATAACAGACCTGCGTAGGACATTATCCTTCCCATACGCTCTTCAATTTCTTCATATTCAGAAATTGCTAACGCCAGATCACGAGGGTTATTCTTTATAACCTCCTCCAATCTTGTGGCGTATTTTTCTTCAAATTGTTCAGCATCGCTCCTACATGAAGTGATATCAGCAATGAATTCCTCGCTGTTGATGTCAGGATAAAGATCCGTCAAATTCCACTCTGGGAGATTTGCCAATTCCAGTTCAGCGGTGTTGTTTTCTGAAGGTGAAGAAACTGATTTCATGTCATTATCCCAAATCATCCGTCATTTTATTTCAGATTATTTGGGGATTCTTTCTTCCTCTGTCAACGTACTTCGTCAGGCAGAAACAACTAGCAAATTTAGCAAATTCGGTTAGATATTTTTAACCTATCAACTTAAGCGCACGTTTAGCTATCCCTGATATTTTCGCATCGAAATGGGACACCGCGGGCCAAATTCGGACATACACGATCTGATCGGCTTCTACAGGGAAAAGGCAAAGCGTATGGCTAACTTAATATTGATCGTTGATGACGAACCAGTCCAAAGACGTCTTATGGAAGCAACGCTTGAAAAGCTGGGTTACAAAACCGCCACAGCTGAAAGTGGTGAAGCCGCGCTAGCAGCACTGGATGGTAAGACCGGCAAACGCATAAGTGCGGTAATCCTCGATCTGGTGATGCCTGAAATGGATGGCATGGCTGTTCTGGAAACCATGAAGAGCAGAAAATATACGCAGCCTGTCATTGTACAAACAGCACAAGGTGGTGTTGAAACCGCAGTTAATGCCATGCGAGCAGGCGCGGTAGATTTTGTCATCAAGCCGGCAGCCCCGCAAAGACTAAAGGTCTCGCTTCAAAACGCGCTTAAAATGGGTGCACTTGAAGGGGAGATCAAACGCATTAGCAAATCGGCTGCTGGTCAACTGACCATGGAAGAGATTATCTCTGCAAGCCCGAATATGGATAGAGTGAAAGCCATGGCGCAAAAGGCTGCGCAATCTTCTATCCCCGTATTGATCGAGGGTGAGTCAGGTGTCGGTAAAGAATTAATCGCAAGAGCCGTTCAGGGCATGAGCTCCAGAGCCTCTAAGAATTTTGTTACTGTAAACTGTGGCGCTCTGCCAGAAAACCTGGGTGAGAGTATTCTCTTTGGCCACGAAAAAGGCGCGTTTACTGGCGCCAACGAAAAACATCACGGTAAGTTTCAGGAAGCTAATGGTGGCACTCTATTCCTTGACGAGGTGGGAGAACTCACACTTGATATGCAGGTAAAACTGCTGCGGGCAATTCAGGAAGGCGAGATCGATCCAGTCGGTGCTTCCAAACCGGTAAAAGTAGACTTTCGCCTGATCTCTGCAACAAACAGAAACCTTCTTGAAGAAGTCAAAGACGGGAACTTTAGAGAAGACTTATACTACCGACTGAACGTACTGCCTTTGACAGTGCCACCTCTGCGCGATCGCCGTGAGGATATCCCGGAACTTCTAAGGCATTTCATTGCCAGAATTTCGACAGAAGAAGGTCGGTCAAACATCTCCGGAATTGATGGGCCAGCCATGGAAATGCTTTGTGACTATGATTGGCCTGGCAACATCAGACAACTGGAAAATGCTGTGTTCCGCGCAGTTGTATTGTGCGAAGGCGACCAGCTGACAATTGACGAATTTCCACAGATCGCGATCGAGCGAAATGTAGAGGTCTTTAAACCAACGACACAGGTTCAGGAAACAACCATGGATGTTGTGGATCCTGTTCCGGCAATGGACACTCCTTTAAACATCGTTCCTCCTGCCCATGACGGTATGACGCTCGTCAATGAACAAGGCGACATCATCATGCTCGAAGAGGCAGAGAAGAAAATAATCCAGTTCGCAATCGAAAAATATGACGGGCGGATGTCCACCATTGCTCGAAAGTTGGGCATAGGCCGCTCAACGCTCTATCGGAAATTGCGAGAATACGGGCTGGAAGAAACTTCTCAGTAAGTCACAACAACTTACCTCCTTAGTTTACGTAGCGTAAGTGATTGATAATAAAAACAGTTATCAATTAACTTTAATGCAAGATTCTTGCCCTTTTGCCATGTAATGAACGTATTTCGTACATACTAACGGCTCGGGCAATGCTATTCGAGTTGCGAAATTTGTGAATTTTATCTGCTGTTAACCATACAAAAATCCTGTTATGCGTATGCTGTCTCAGGTAGTATTCAGCTGAGAGTTTGAAGATTTGGGTAAATTTTTGAAACTGATGTTTGGGATGAGCGGCAAATTCCAACGCGAAAACAAAAACTTAATCAATCGGAGTGCATTTCGCGCTCTGCTCGCTCTTGTGTTGCTGATTCCTTTTTTCACCACATCCGCTTACGCTGAAACCCGTAAATTGAAGCTCTATTTCCTGCACACAGGTGAACGTGCGGAGATTGCGTACAAGAAAAACGGCCGCTATTTGCCGGGTGGATTGAAAAAAATTAACAGGTTTTTGCGGGATTGGAGACGTAACGAACCCACAAAAATGGACCCTGCTCTGCTGGATTTGATCTGGAATGTGTATCGTGAGACCGGGTCTCGCAAATACATTCACGTGATCTCCGGTTACAGATCACCAAGAACCAACAATCTACTACGCAAACGCGGTCGCGGTGTTGCTAAGAAAAGCCAGCACACAATGGGCAAGGCACTGGATTTCTTTATCCCTGGTGTGAACTTGCGCAAGCTTCGTAATATTGGCCTAAGACAAGGCCTTGGTGGCGTCGGGTTTTACCCTAAATCCGGATCGCCATTTGTTCATATGGATACCGGTCGCGTACGCCATTGGCCACGCATGAGCCGTAAAGAACTCGCGAGAGTGTTCCCAAAAGGCAAAACTTTGCACGTACCCACAGATGGAAAACCTCTGGCCAGATACAATCAGGCAAAGCTTGAATACGAACGCAAGCGTAAGGGCTTGGCGGTTCGCGTAGCAAAGGCTGAGGAAATCAAGAAGAAGCCAAGTGCATTTGCGAAGCTGTTTGGCGGTAGAGACGATGATGAAGAAGGCGCAATCGGAGCAGCAACAGCTCCAAAGGCCGTAAAAACCGTATCTAAGAAGGTTCAAAGACCAAACTCACGCAATGAAGATGACAGCTTAGCTCCGATCAACGTGCCAAAACAAAAGGCGACTCCGGAAGTAAAAGCACCTGTCCCGGCAGTAGAAGTGGCTCCGGAACCAGCTCCAGAGCCTGTGCCTGAAACACCCGAAACAGTCCTTGCAGCACTTGATCCCAAGCTCCTGCCAGTGCCTGTGGTTGCACCTCGGATAGTTAGCAAACCTGAAGAAGTTGTAGAACCAGAAACGGATCCAACAGCAGATGGTGAACTGCCTATTGAGGAATTGCCAGGCCCAGGAGAAAATACTGTCCTCGCTGCAATCCCATCACCTCGACCTGAATTTGGTGGAGATTCGATCGTTACCGCATCACTTGAACCCGCAGCTCTCACAGGTGCTGAGCTTCAGCCAAAACCAAAGGTCGCAGCTCTTACTCCAAATGAGATTGAAGACCTTCGCCGTGAAGTTTACGCTGGCCTTGCACTTAAAGATGAGAAAAAGGACGAACAGAACCCAGGCGTTCAGATTGCCAGCCTCATTGAAGAAGTCAGTAGCGACGAACTACAGACAATTGCTTACAATGATGTGGTCATTCCTGAACCTAATCCAGGTAAAGCTGCATCAGAAGCAATTGATCGACAGCTGACAAGCCAGACCAGCAAACAGGAAAAAGTTGATGCACCGGTATTGGCAGTATCATACGCACCAATTGAACCTGGTGTAGAGAAAACCGACACACTTCCTGTCCCGGTCACAAATCCAAATGTTTCATCCGAAACCCGAGAAGTTAAACCCGCCATTGCTAAACCGTCAGAAAATGAGACCGTCCTGGCAGGAATTAACATACCGGTACCGACACCAAGCCCTGTTAGCAGAACGCTGATTGCTTCTTTGCCAGTTGGCAATAAAACCAACCCGAAAAAAGCCACCGCAAAGGTACTGAACAACGAAGAGTTTAAGACCGCAAATCTGGATGATCGCCTGGTTGGTAAATGGGCGTTGGAGTCAAATGTGAGCCTGTCAGAAATCGCTGACATTCATCCACCAGCTTACGGATTGAATGTAATCCGCAAAGCTCCAAAGAGCGTTTTGTCTGGTGGGTTCTCAAAGCAGCAGCTGAATTCATTCACTAAAGGCTTTACCGGAAGCTCTCTAGAATTACTTGACTTCACCAACGTGAAGTAGACTACTCAGACACCGGTTCGAATTCAGGCAGCATCCCCAAGGCTTGTAAATAGAGATCTCTGATCGCCTCTTCTTCCTGGCGCTCGGTTAAATCCTTTTTACGCAAGCTGACAACCTGCCTCAAAATCTTGGTGTCAAACCCATTCGCCTTAGCTTCAGCATAGACATCACGAATGTCATCTGCGATTGCCTTCTTCTCCTCTTCAAGGCGTTCAATGCGATCTATCACAGATTTAAGTTGGTCTTTTGCTACCATTGCATCTTGCATAAATGTCTCCAGCGCGGACTACCCTGTCCGCAATAATAAGATTAAGTTTCTGAGTAACTGATACGGAAATCAGTGCTTATGATTTGCCTCAAAAGCTGCGCGTTGAGCTTCAGTCGCTTCCGTTTGATGTTTCGACTTCCATTCATCATAGGGCATGCCGTATACAATTTCCCGAGCCGCGGGTTTGTCCATCTCAATCCCTTTTTCATTGGCAGCTTCCTGATACCAATTGGAAAGGCAGTTGCGGCAAAATCCGGAAAGATTCATCATATCGATATTCTGAACATCAGTACGTTCGCGTAAATGGGCCACCAGACGGCGGAATGCCGCAGCCTCGAGTTCTGTTCTGGTTGCATCATCCATTGTGACGTTCCTTATAAACAGTTAGTTTCTTTCAAACATACATACACATAGCCGATCAGATTTCCCAAGATGATTTTCTGTTTTGAAGAAAATTTTTTGCGATCATAAGACTCAGGAGATGAGAATAAACAGTCCCGCGTTTCATAGGCATCAACAAGACACCGGTTTTGCTCAAGCTTTCACCTACCTGTTCATAGGTGGCGTCATCATGGGCTTTTCACCCGTTTTGGTACGCGAGGCAGAAACTGGTGCATTTGTCAGCGCTTTTTGGCGGGTCCTGTTTGCACTCCCGGTACTGGGTGCATGGGCCTATGTCGAAACGAAGCGCCAAAATCTGCGATTCCGGATAGAATTTTCACCTCCAGCTATCATTGCTGGAATCATGTTTGCCGGAGACTTAATCTTCTGGCATCTCGCTATTTTAAACACCACTATGGCAAATGCCACGTTCATGGTCTGCCTCGCCCCGGTTTGGGTAGCAGTTTTTTCAAATATTTTTCTTGGAGAGAAAACCGGCCGCAACGCGGTTTTTGGCATTTTGCTGTGCCTCGCCGGGTTGTTATTGCTGATTAATTCTAGCATCCAATTTCATCCTGCTCGACTTACAGGTGACATATACGGTCTCATAACCTCATTCTTTCTCGGCAGTTATTTTTTGGCAATGCGCTTTTCCAGACAATCAGAAACAAACCGGATCAAAGGCGGCGGCAATCTGTTTTTTGCGTCCACATTGATAACATGTGCTGTGTTATTTATTGCCGCACTACTTTCTGGACAAAGCTTTGTACCGGAATCAAACAAAGGCTGGATATCCCTCATCTCACTGGGTGTATTCACCCATGCAGGCGGACAGGGACTTGTAACCATTGCATTAGGCTCACTGACAGCTGTTTTTTCCTCACTGGTGATTTTCATCGAGGCAATAGCGGCAGCTCTTTTCGGCTGGTGGCTTTTTGATGAAGCCATGAGCATTGCTCAAATGGTTGGGGGCGCACTTATTTTGTTAGGTGTATGGTGTGCAAGACCTCGGATAAAAGATACATAATTCTGTCACGGATTCACTATAATTCGGTATTGTGTTAGGAATTACACGAATATGATTCACGCTACGGGCTACATCTTGAAAATACTTATAAATAAAGTGGTACTGCTTACATTCCTGACACTTGCATTCACATCCATATCCGGAATGATTACTCCCACAACTGCACATGCAGATTTCAGACTTTGTAACGACACCAAAAGCCTGGTCGGCGCAGCGTTAGGTTACAGAGAAGAAGGCAAGTGGATATCAGAGGGTTGGTTTCAGGTGGAAGCCGAAAGTTGCAGTTCATTGATCGAAGGTGACCTGAATTCCCGCTTCTATTACATCTACGCTGAAGATTCAGAAAATGGCGGCCAATGGCGTGGCGACGTATTCCTGTGTACAAATGAAAGAGAATTCAAAATTCTTGGGATAGATGACTGCTTTAAGCGCGGCCATATCCGCACTGGTTTTTTTGAGATAGATACAGGGAACCGGGCTAATTGGCTGGTTCGTCTAACTGAAGAATCCAGATCACCCGCCCAATAAGTTTAAGTAAAACAGACAACACTGAGCCAACCCATGCACCGTTCCCGACGCACCAAAATCCTTGCAACTCTTGGTCCTGCATCAAGCAATCCGGAAAAAATTCTGGAACTCTTCGAAGCAGGTGCTGACGTGTTTCGAATTAACATGAGCCACTCATCACACGAATTGCTCAATGAACTAGTGGCCATGATACGAAACGCGGAAAAAACCACTGGACGCCCAATCGGCATTCTTGCTGACCTCCAGGGACCGAAGTTGCGATTAGGAGATTTTGCAGAAGATAAGATTCAAGTGGAAGTCGGCGATACCATCACATTGGACTCCAACGTCGAACCCGGTAACAAAGATCGCGTTCATCTACCTCATCCGGAAATCCTCGAAGCCTTGAAAGTTGGCGATCGAATATTGATAGACGACGGCAAAGTGACCCTGAAAGCCGTAGAAACAGCTTCTGATCAAGCTATCGCAGAAGTGGTTTCTGGAAGCAAACTTTCAAGCAGGAAAGGTGTTAGCTTGCCAGATACCGAACTGGGTGTGAGTTCGTTGACTGAAAAAGACTATAAGGATCTGGATGCAGCGCTCGCTGCCGAAGTGGACTGGATAGCTATCTCATTTGTTCAACGCCCAGCTGACGTCGCTGAGGTGAGAAAAATCGCCAAAGGCAGAGCTGGTATTCTGTCAAAAATCGAAAAGCCGCAGGCACTCGAAAAACTTGAAGAAATTATCGAATTATCTGACGCTATCATGGTGGCACGAGGCGATCTGGGTGTAGAGGTGCCTATTGAAAAAGTTCCTGGTTTGCAAAAGCAAATGGTTCGTGCCTGTCGCAAAATGGGCAAGCCGGTAGTAGTTGCAACCCAGATGCTGGAATCGATGATAAACGCACCAATGCCAACCCGCGCAGAGGTTTCGGATGTGGGTACAGCCGTTTTTGAAGGTGCTGATGCAATCATGCTTTCAGCAGAGTCAGCCGTTGGTGACTATCCGGTCGAAGCTGTCGCAATGATGGATAAGATTGCGGGGCAAATCGAACAAGACCCCACATATTCAGGTATTATCTCTGCACAACGCACACCACCGGAGCCAACGGGAGCAGATGCAATTTCTCTTGCAGCACGACAAATTGCCGAAACATTGAACCTGTCCGCTATCGTTTGTTACACCGCATCTGGCACCACTGGGTTGCGAGCATCGCGCGAACGCCCATCTATGCCCATCCTGGCCCTTTCTCCTGTTCTTAGAACCGCAAGACGGCTTGCTATAGCATGGGGTTTACATTGCGTCGTGACTGAAGACGCCAACAGTCTGGATGATATGGTGGATCGCGCGTGTAGAATTGCAGCTGAAGAAGAATGCGCCAAACCCGGTGATCGTGTAATCATCACCGCCGGTGTTCCGCTGCGCACACCAGGTGCTACCAACATGCTGCGTATTGCCTTTGTGGGCTCTGACGGGCAATCTGGGGTTTAGGCAACACTCCACTTCGAGAGGTAATATCTTGGATACACTGACCCGCATGCAAGCCTTCGTCGACGTGGTGGAACAACAAGGATTTTCAGCAGCCGCACGCAAGGTAGGTCGTTCAAAAGCACTTATGTCCAAATACGTGCGAGAGCTTGAAGATGAACTCGGAATTTTGTTGTTGAACAGGACAACGCGTCAGTTTTCGCTGACAGAAGCAGGCGAAGTCTTCCATAAATCAGCGATGGAAATCCTGAAAAAGGTTAGTGACCTGCACGACACAGTCCGTGAGGCCGGCAAAGGCTTCAAGGGACGATTACGCATATCTGCACCTCGCTCGCTCACAGATCTCGAAATTGGATTACCGATCGTGGAATTCGCAGCAGCCTTTCCTGACATCACCTTGGATATCGATCTCGATGATGCAATGGTCGATATGGTTGAAGAGGGTTTTGATGTGGCAATCAGAATTTCGCGCCTAACGGATTCAGCGCTAATCGCTAAGAAGCTGGCTGGTTTTCGTATGGTGTTATGTGCCACGCCTGAATTTATTGAAGAATATGGCGCTCCCAAAACACCACAGGACCTGGGTGATATTCCCTGCATTGTCGATACTAACCTGATGCGTCGTGCGAATTGGTGCTTCCTTAATGATGAGGGAGAAGAAATCAGTATTCCAGTCAGAGGAAATATCGAAGTAAATAGTCCAGAAGTCACCCGCAGAGCAGCTTTGGCAAGCCTGGGTGTAACGCTTATTCCGGAATTTTCGGTAGAAAAAGAGTTGGCTTCCGGTGCCCTTGTTAGTTTGTTGGAAGATCATATTCCTGCAGCTGGTGGAATTTATGCAGTATACCCACACCGTAGACACGTACCTGGTAAAGTAAGGGTATTTGTCGACTTTCTAACTCAATGGTTTAAAGAAAAAAGTAAGGCTGCCGAATCATAATATAAACACCAAAGCGTGACGAATTGGCCCTTGCCATGAAAAGGCTATTTTTTTAAGTTTTAAGCGAGTTGGATTTGAGTTGATTTGGCATCAATATTGGGAACTCCCATGAAGTTGAAAAACCTGATTTTTGCAAGTTCCCTGGCGCTAGTGGGGGCAATGCCTGTAAACACAGCGCAAGCACACCCACACGTGTTTGTTGAAGCCAATATGGATGTCGTTCTCAATGATGAAGGCAAATTCACCGAACTTCGTTTCGTATGGAGGTTCGATGAAGTGTTCAGTACGACCATCCAGTTTGACTACGACTCCAACGGAAATGGCAAAATGGACGATAATGAAGTCCAGGAAATTAGCGATACTGTAAAAAAGTCAATCGCAGACTATGACTTTTACACTGCCATGCGTAGCGGCACTAAAGCTCTGCAATTCTATGAGCCGGAAGAGATAAAAACCTATTTTGAAGACGGCCAGATGATCATGCTATTGGCCCTTGAACCGGAAATGCCGTACGACTTTGCTAATGGCCCGCTTCGTCTGTCAGCCAGCGATACAAGCTATTACGTTGCATTCGACTTTGACAACAAAAACGTTGTACTGGAAGGAAACTCCAAAGGTTGTGAAAAAGAAATCGTACATCCAAACTTTGATGATCTTTACGCTGATGAGACCTTAACCGAATCCTTTTTTGACCAGCCAAACAATTTAAATCTGGATGATGAATTTTATTCATGGGCCGTTATCACTTGCAGCTAAATCAGATTCAACTCGTGCTAATTGCAGTATTTTCAGCTGCAATTTTTTTTGTTTTTGCTTCAGAAAGTCTGGCGCAGAGCTCACTTGGATTAGGACGTTCTGAGCAGGCAATTACACCAGATGGCTGGTTTGCCGGGCTTCTCTTCTGGATTCAACAGCAACAACAGGCATTTTATAAATCCATGACTGCAGTACTCAAGGCAATGCGAGAAGATCCGACCAAGGTCTGGTACCTTGTGGCGTTGAGTTTTGCTTATGGAATATTTCATGCAGCCGGACCAGGGCACGGAAAAGCCGTTGTATCTTCTTATATGCTGGCCAATGAAGTGGCTGCCAAACGCGGAATAATGCTCTCATTCGCTGCATCATTTCTACAGGGTGTCACAGCCATTTCGGCTATCACCATTTTACTTCTATTTCTTCGGGGGACCGGCATTCGAACTGACAACCTCGCTGGTTACCTGGAAATCACCAGTTACTTCTGTGTAATGCTGCTTGGTATTTACCTTCTTTGGCGCAAAGTTCTACGTCCAGGTCACTCACATGGTCATGCACACAACCACCATGACCATCACCATGGTCATGATCATACATGCCATGGTCACAATCACGATGATCACAACCACAGCCATCATGACCACCACTCCCATGTGGGTTGTAACCATTTACATGCCCCCGACCCCAGTCAATTAGAAGGCAATAAACTCGAGATAAAGGAAGCTTGGTCTGCCATATTGGCAGTTGGGCTAAGACCCTGCACTGGAGCAATAGTGGTCCTCACTTTTGCCTTTTTGAATGGATTGTATGTCGGCGGGATAGCCTCAACTTTCGCAATGTCACTGGGGACAGGGATAACTGTCGCCTCCCTAGCGTTGATGGCTGTCGTTGCAAAAAACACAGCCTTGAAAGTCGCAGGTATGCAGGATCGCGCTGCAACGATACACAGGATTATCGAAATTGGCGGAGCTGCGCTTGTCTTTCTTTTGGGTCTCGTGCTCTTTTCAGCAGCCATCACAGTCTAGAAATAAGTAAGAAAAGCAGTTTCAGGCTCTTTGACCGGCGTTGCATAAATCAAATCCAACGCTAAATATACACTGAATACAATCGTAGACTGGAAAGAATATGTTAGCCAAAGCCGGATCCCAAAGCGGTGTTGTTGGTCCACTTCCTAAAGATCACCCTGAGGTGAAGATCGGAAAAGTGGGAGTGTTGATCGTCAATCTCGGAACCCCTGACGGACATGACAAGAAGAGCATGTACCGATACCTGCGTGAGTTCCTCACTGACAGCCGGGTGATCGAATGGCCGAAATTACTCTGGTATCCAATACTCTTCGGGATCGTATTGAACAGACGCCCTGCAAAAGTCGGTGAAGCTTATGCAGAGATCTGGAACAAGGAACTGGATGAATCTCCATTGCGCACCTTCACACGAGCTCAGTCCGACAAACTTTCAGAATCATTGTCCGATCTGCCAAACACTCATGTGGAATGGGCGATGCGGTACGGCAATCCCTCGATTGCTTCAAAACTTGAAAAGCTGAAAGAAGAAGGTTGTGATCGACTGCTGATTTTCCCGTTATATCCGCAATACAGCGCTGCAACCACTGCTACGGTAAACGACAAGGTGTTTGAGCACCTTATGAAGTTAAGATGGATGCCTGCCGTCAGAACGGTTCCCGCTTATCATGATGAGCCAGTTTATGTCGAAGCACTGGCGGCTTCTATTGAAAGTGCAATAAAAGAAATGCCGAAAATGCCAGAAAAGATTATCGCTTCTTATCATGGCATTCCTCAAAGCTATTTCAAGAAGGGAGACCCATATCACTGCCATTGCTTGAAGACCACTCGTCTACTTCGTGAAAAGCTGGATATGGATGAAGACCTGCTCACAACAACTTTCCAATCTCGGTTTGGCCCGGAGGAATGGCTCCAGCCCTACACCGATAAGACAATTGAAAAGCTCGCCAAAGAAGGTGTGAAGGATATTGCTGTTTTCAACCCTGGCTTTGTAGCAGATTGTCTGGAAACGCTGGAAGAGATCGCAGGTGAAGGTGCCGAAATCTTTCACGAGCACGGTGGTGAGAACTTCACACATATTCCCTGTTTGAATGACAGCGAAGAAGGTATGAAAGTCCTCGAAACAATCGTGCGTCGAGAGCTTGGCGGTTGGACATAGATTAGTTTCCCAATACCTTTCGCGGTTCTGGTACAACCTTGCAAAATATCCATTTGCATTCTCTTTAAGAGAAGAAAGAAAAGCTGGAATTTCTAATTCTGTTTAGGATACCGGCTTTTTTCTCTCTGTCTGAGCTTCGCTCACCAGTTGGAAGATTGCCTTCCGGTTTCTTACCTACCTGGCGATGCTCCGCATCACAGATATGATCTATGATCAACGGATTTATGACTTCGGGATGAGTAATCGGAGCAAAGTGTCCGTACATGGGCAATGTGGTAAGTCTACCGGCAAGCAGAGCAGAAACGATCTGGACTGCTAGATTTTGAAAAACCAGGGGTGACTGCATACCCATAATAACCTGAACCGGAACATCGAGGCTCTGCAGATCTTCTAACCACCAGTTGTCTGAAAAGCAGCTTTCAATTTCCGAAACCACAAATTCAATCTTCGAAGAAAACTCTTTCTTCTCTTCCGATGAAAATTGTTGCCAAAACTCCGTACTATCCCAGAATTTCCAAAACTGCTCGATCCCGGCATCAAAGGTCCCGCCACTCCTGGATTGTAACAGCGCGTCTTTCATGAATTCGAATTCTTGGCGCAATTTATTGCCAATCCTGTTCCCTGTATCTGCAATATGAAAAACAGTCGGTTCATATACGGTGATGCTTTTGAACATTTCAGGATACTGCAAGGCGAGTTTTAACGCAGCGCTGCCTGCGCTGGAATGCCCAATCAGATGTATCTTACTGCCGTCACTCGCAATTTTCCTTTGGAGATGTTGGATAGTAAGTTCAGAGCACGTAATGGAATCTTCCAAATCTCCGATTGCGCCGGGTTCCGGTAAATCAATCGCATGTACCTGAGCCCTGTTTTCTAATTCAATTTGTAATTTATCCCATTGTGAATTTGCAGAAGCAAAAGAATGCAAAGCAACAATGGGGGACCCAAGTCGCTCGGGTTCCCTTAAGCTGTCGTTCATAGGTGTTAACCTCCAAATTTTCTGATCGCAAAATCGCCGAAGATAATTTCAATAGAATTTCAGATTTGGAGGTTGGATGTTTCAGTTGTTTCATAGTGCCTTTGGTCACATTACTTGTAATAGCGTATATGTTTCAAATAGTTATAAAATTTTGCAGCGGAAGAACTAAGAATTACTGAAACAATTGAAACAAATGTATACTGCACAGAAATCGCATTGAAACATAGGTGAAATAGGAAATCATCATGACTATTCAGCCCTCAGACGATCAGGATCAAAGCGACTATTTCAGAATTCTGTTTCATGATTCAATTGAATCACTACGTGAAGGATTCGCGTACTATGACAAAGATCGAAAGCTTGTTGTCTGTAACAAGCAATATGCTGATTCAAACCAATGTATAGAGGATATACTAAAGCCCGGCGCTCAATGGGAAACGCTTGTTCGGGAAAAAGTGAAACTTGGAATATATCAGGATGCCTCTAACATCGAAGAATCTTGGCTTTCACAGGATTTCACAAATGTTGGCAAAACCAGCGAGAGTTATGAAGTCAGGGAAAATGATGACCGGGTTTATCAGATAGCCATAAATCCCTCTAACATCGGTGGATTTATCATCACCCGCCAGGATATCACAGACCAAAAACGTATGGAAGCTGCCGAGCGAGAGGGTGATTTGCTTTGCCAGAACAGTAATGGACGCAAGTTCAGCAGTTGTTGTTATGGCAGCCGTAGATGACGGACGAGTTATTTATAGCTCACCAGCAGCACAAGAGAGTTACGGACCTAAAGAGAAAGATTGGGAATATTACGCGAATCCCGAAGATCGAAAAATTCTGATGGAACGGGTATTTTCCGATGGTCAGGTCAATGATTTCAGATTGAACACGATAAATGCAAATGGCGAAGTAGTTATAACTTCCGTTTCTTGCCGGATTGTTGAATACAAAGGTGAGAAAGTTGTTGTCACAAACGTAGTTGATCTAACCGAACAGATTGAGGCCGAAGCCATGCTTTGCCAGGTTCTTGAGGCTTGCCCCGCACCTATACAGATGACCCGAGCATCAGACGGCAAGCTCATGTACACCAGCTTTGTGGAATCAGACCCTACTGGGCCTAAAAAAATTGAAAACTCATATTTCGCTGAAAAGGACGGTAGAAAGAAATTTATTACTCAACTGCGAAAGAACGGTTGGATTAACGACTATAAGGTTCACCTTTTCGACGAAGAGGGCAATTCATTTTGGGGAGAGCTTTCTGCAAATCTCATCGAGTTTCGCGGAGAGGAAGTCATCGTTTCAAGCACCAGAGATTTAACTGAAGAGCTGGCCATTCAGGACGAATTGACCAAGCAGCGCGAAATGCTCTATCAGACAGAAAAAATGTCTGCTCTTGGTGAACTGCTGGCTGGAGTTGCTCATGAATTGAACAATCCCCTATCCGTTGTAGTTGGCCATGCATTGATGATGCAGGAGGAAATCACTGATCCTGACTTGATCAAACGCGTACAAAAGATCGGAAATGCAGCAGAGCGATGCGCGAAGATAGTGAAAACCTTTCTTGCAATGGCCCGGCAGAGACCCGCCAAAATAGAGCACATTGATGCGAACTCAATCATCGAAACTGCGGCAGATGTGATCGGTTACGGCAGCAAATCTGAAGGAATAGAAATCACAAGCCATTTGGAAGCTGATCTACCAGAGGTAGCCGCAGACGCTGATCAATTAACTCAAGTGGTTATCAACCTGATTATCAACGCAGAGCAGGCAATTAGAAATTCCGGAAACGGCGACCGCATCTGCATTTCCACAAACTACAATGCGCAGACCGGCAGAATAGAGATTTCAGTGGAAGACAACGGCCCGGGGATACCGGAAAATATCCGGGGTAGAATTTTCGAACCTTTCTTCACAACCAAAGAAGTTGGACATGGAACTGGAATAGGATTGGCGTTTTGCCATCGGATAATCCATTCACATGAGGGTACGATAAGGTTGGATCAAACCCATAACCCTGGGACCCGTTTCCTGATTTCACTTCCAACTGGCCTTGAACATGAAAACGAAGAAAAATCTGAAACGCCTGTTGCGAGTGAAAACGCCAAGGCACTAGTGATCAATGATCAGAATGAAGTGGGAGAACTCATTTCAGAAATACTGGAACGTGAAGACTTTGACGTCGACCAGGTCACTTCCATTGACGAAGCGTTTGGGAAACTTGAAAGACAAACCTACGATGTCTTGTTGAGTGATCTTGGAAAAATGGATCTGGACACAAATGAGAACTTTCAGAAACTGGAAAACAGGTTTCCTAATATGATCAACAGGTCAGCTCTTATTACCGGACATTTTGTAGATGAGAGTGTACAGCGGGAAATCAACCGTTTGGGCATACCCGTATTAGAAAAGCCGATCGATATTTCCGGGTTCAGGACGTTACTGAAGCAATTACTTGAAAGCAGGGAACAATAACAAAATGGAAGTTGAGGGTTCTCATATCCTGGTCTGTGATGACGAATTGGATGTCAGAGAAATGTTGCAGGAATATCTGACAAAACGGGGTTATGTAGTTACTGCCGTATCCGGTGGCGAAGAGCTGCGCGAAGTCATGAAGCAAACGGCTGCTGATCTAATTATCATGGATATCAACATGCCGAAGGAAGATGGGCTCTCCATACTTCGATCTTTGCGACCCGACAATCTTATTCCAGTGGTTATGTTAACAGCGGCAGGCGATGTGGTGGACCGAATTATCGGCTTGGAAATGGGAGCTGATGACTATTTGGCCAAGCCTGTTGATCTGCGAGAGTTGGAGGCACGCATCAAGGCAATACTTCGTCGTGAAGCATACGTACACAGAACACCGGAACAACAGGACGACGCCCATCAATCCAAATTTGGAGATTTCGTACTGGACACGGAGAAAGCAAAATTATTCTCAAACGATGGTACAGAACTGCCCTTAACCGCAATGGAATACAATCTTCTAAAATTGTTTGCAGAAAATCGCGGCAAGGTTCTCAATAGAGATCAGATATTGGAAAAGGCCCATGATCGGACATGGGATCCGTTCGACAGAAGTATCGATATCAGGATTTCGAGACTACGCCGAAAAATTGAACCCAATTACGAAAAACCTGAGATAATAAAGACCGTAAGAGGGATCGGATATATATACGATCCTAAGTAGCTACGTCACTCTGTAGGGTGGGTCTCGCTTTCTTTTGCTTTGCGCAAGTTGGAGGCAATAGCCATCATCGCGATTTTCGAGCCGTCCCTACAGTTTTTTTGGACCGGTTCTTCCCGTCTCTCATTGTTTCTTAGTGTCATGGTTATCCCTTTAGATTTATCAGCGACATGAATCCCGAATCGCTTTCAGACTCCATGTAATCATTCGCGACGGGATTTACCATTGCTCAGCCAAAAGTTTTCATACAAACAGCGATTTTTCCAGATTACACCATCCGACGGGCAAACTTTCGACTGAGCCCAGACACGACCAGGTACGATGTTTTAGTGAAATGATCTAAACGCCTGATAACTTTATAAATAATAAGAAACTATTGTTTTGAATTGCAGTCCATTGCTCAAAGAACTGTTCAATAAGCGTGTCTAATCCGGAACGGTTTTATCCACAATTCACAGGCCGTTAACCCTTAAATACCTGACTTATTTGCAAAAATGAAACACAATCCCCATATCAATCACATGAACGTGAGAAGAATATACGAGGAGGATATTGATGTTTTTTGGATTTGACATCGCACTAGCGGTATTAGCATTTCTGGTCATTCTGATCATTTTTGCCGGTGTTAAACAGATTCCACAAGGGTACAATTTTACAGTCGAACGCTTTGGGAAATTCACCAAAACACTGAAACCAGGCCTCAACTTAATTATTCCATTCATTGATCGTATCGGTGCGAAAATGAACATGATGGAACAGGTCCTGGATGTACCAACGCAGGAAGTCATCACCAAAGATAACGCCACAATCAGTGCTGATGGTGTGACATTCTTCCAAATCCTGGATGCTCCCCAAGCCGCATATGAGGTGCGTGATTTGGAAAGAGCACTGTTGAACCTGACTATGACCAACATTCGTACTGTCATGGGGTCAATGGATCTGGATGAGTTGCTTGCAAAACGTGATGAGATCAATGATCGTCTGTTACGCGTGGTAGATGAAGCTGCCTCTCCTTGGGGTATCAAAATTACCCGTATTGAAATTAAAGACATCAATCCGCCAAAAGATCTGGTTGACGCTATGGCCAGACAGATGAAGGCAGAACGCGATAAGCGTGCGAACATTCTTGAGGCAGAGGGATTGAGACAAGCTGAAATTCTAAAAGCAGAGGGTGAAAAACAGTCACAAATCCTTCAGGCCGAAGGTGAACGCGAAGCTGCATTCCGAGACGCCGAAGCCCGCGAACGATTGGCACAGGCTGAAGCAGAAGCCACACGTATGGTTTCAGAAGCTATTGAAAAGGGGAACGCGCAGGCGATCAACTACTTCGTGGCACAGAAATACGCTGAAACCTTGGGTAAAGTGGCAAGCGCTAACAACCAGAAAGTCATTATGATGCCATTGGAAGCATCATCTCTTATTGGCTCAATCAGCGGTATTGGCGAAATAGCAAAAGAAGTTTTCGGGAACGGTTCAGGTGATGATGGTTCCTCCCCTACTCCACCAAGCACACCTAGAACTACACCTGGTGTCCCGATGTTCGGAAACAATAACAACCAACGGACTTGAACATAATGGTACTTTTTCAAACATTAGGCCCGTGGACATGGGTAATACTGGGATTGATTTTGCTCGGCATCGAAATCTTTGCGCCAAGCACCTTCCTTCTTTGGCCCGGATTATCTGCAATAGTAGTTGGTGTAATCACACTTGTTCTGGGAACAGATAGCGCCATATGGCCTTGGCAGGCGCAGCTGCTATCATTCTTGTTGCTCACCCTGATAATCGCCTGGTTTGGTAGACAATACGTTTCAAAACAGGGTCTGGAAGAGAGCGAACAACCAGACTTGAACGAGCGCGGCGCAAAACTGATTGGTCAAACTGCTGTGCTCAGCAATGCCATCTCAAATGGTCAGGGCCGTGTGAAAATTGGAGACACTACATGGCGGGTAAAAGGACCAGATTCCAAGGCAGGAAGTACAGTACGCGTTGTAGATTATGATGCGGGAACGTTATTGGTAGAACTGGTCTAATCAAGCCACACCAATTCGAAGCAAATCATGAAGATGGACGATACCCACGGGTTTTTGTCCATCATCTGTAACGATCAATGCACTGATATTATTATCATTCAAAACAGCCATTGCCGCAGGAGCCAAAACTTCACCTGAAATGGTCTTGGGATTCCTTGTCATGAGATCATCCACTTTCAGATCTTGCAAGTCTTTATCCAGGTTTCTTGCAAGGTCACCATCGGTCAAAATTCCGATCAGCTTGCCCTCGGGATCTGTAACACCAACACATCCAAAACGCTTCTCGGAGAGTTCCATAACAGCTTCCGGCATGGGCGTGTTTTCACTGACAATCGGCAAAGAGTTCCCCTTGTGCATCACTTCACGCACACGGGTTAACTTGGAACCCAATGCACCACCAGGATGATAAACACCGAAATCTTCAGCAGAAAAACCTTTGCTTTCCAAAAGCGCGATCGCCAAGGCATCACCTATCGCCAATTGCATCATGGTCGATGTGGTGGGCGCCAGACCGTTCGGGCATGCCTCTTCCACATTTGGCAGTTCCAGACAAGCAGCCGCTTCACGGCCAAGTGCGGAATTGCTATTTTTGGTGATTGCAACGATAGGGATAGAAAACCGACTAGAATAAGCCAGCATCCCTTTAAGTTCAGTCGTTTCACCAGACCACGACAGTGCCAGAATAACATCATCACGGGCAATCATCCCCAAATCCCCGTGGTTAGCTTCTGCCGGATGAACAAAGAATGCAGGCGTACCTGTGGATGCAAACGTGGCCGCAAGCTTAGTGCCAATATGCCCGGATTTCCCCACACCCATTACGATTACACGGCCTTCAATACTGGCAATCAGATCGCACGCTTTTTGAAATTCCGTACCAAGGTCACCCTCAAGCGATTGCCGCAAAGCATCAAGTCCCCGGGCTTCAGTTTTGATTGCGCGTAACGCTGATTCAATATTTGGGCTGTTACTCATCCATGCATCCGGATTTGTTTGGCAAAGCGCATTGGTTTGAAAGGTTTCATTAACCAACAATGTTTACGCTTTGGCAATAATTTAAACGCGTTTCGGCATCCATAAATGACATCGCTCAAAATGTCCAAAGCCAATTCAAAACTGGCTGTTTTTCTTGTGGGAAGCACCGTTCTGTTTGCCTTGACGGGCTACGGAATGTCGCAAACGCTTGGGTCAGATGATGACGGCTTCGAAAGCGCTATTCGCGGTTCAATTGGGGATACTAACCAGCCCTTGGTATTGGGCACTGATGATAGTGGTGAAACCGTTCAACCGGTCTTGGAAACCGGGCAGACTTTGCAACCCGGCCGCAGAGCAACCTCTGTCACACCACAAAGACAGGTGGGCAGCACTGACGGCGAGACAAGATCAAACATAGCCGCAGAACAGGTTCAGACAGGCGTTCAGCCTGCAGACCTTGATGACCCGTTTGCACCGGAAGGATTCAGGTTAGGCACATTTGAGGGCAATATAACGCTCGAGCAAACACTAGGCTATTCAAGCAATGTCTCTCAAAATGTAGATGGAGAAGGCGGCGCGTTTTCTCAAACCGATGTGACAATTGGTTTGACCTCAGATTGGTCCCGTCATCAATTGCAAACGAATATCAACGGAAACTACCGTAGACCCTTCGACTCTGAAGAAGTTGATCAACTCAATTTCGCACTTGAAAGCGCGCTGCGGCTAGACCTCATTGACGGATATACCCTGACAGCCACTGGCCTGTATGACATGCAAACACAGGCCTTTACGAGCAGCACTCTGGCCGCAGGAGCGGTTGATACACCGATCAACCAGTCTTTTGGTGGTGAATTGGAACTGGAACGTACAGGTCACAAATTGCAGCTAACACTCCGTGGTGCAATTGAACGCAATATTTTTGAAGATGCGGACCTTGGCTTGGGCGGTTTTCAAAGTCAGAGCGACCGCGATAATGTGGAATACGAAGTATCCACTCGTGTCGGATATGAGGTCTCTCCTGCCATTGTTCCATTCATTGAGGGCATATATGGCATCCGTGATTTCGACGAAACATTTGATCGAAATGGCAATCAGCGTAGCGGTGATTTTGCGGAGTTGCGTGGCGGCCTCTCTTTCGATCTGGGCCCTAAACTCGTTGGCGAGGTTTCAGCAGGTTATGTGGTTGAAACTTTCGATGACCCAACGCTCACCGACTTGACCGGGTTCACCTTGAACGGTCAGTTGGACTGGTCACCTGAAGAGGACACGATCATATCGTTGGCATTGGGAACCGAAACCAATGATTCCATCAGCCTGAATGATAATGGATCGATCATCTATAATGGCAGGCTGGATTATCAGCGACAGATCAATGACCGGCTCTCATTTGACGCTTTCGGAAGCACGTCAGTTGAAACAAATGTGGAGAACAATCTGATCACACAGGTTGGGATGGGTCTGGACTACTGGGTAAACCGGTTTATGGCTTTAACGGTTGACGTGGAATATTTCCAATTCTCATCTGACGCGATCAATTCTGACTTTGACGATGTTAATGGCAGAATAGGCATCAGGCTTCAAAAATAGTCCCGATACTCAGCTATTGGTCGTCGCCAATACTTCCTGGATTTCATCAACGATGCTTTCGTCTTCCAAAGCAAATGCAATGTTTGCTTTAATGAACCCGCCTTTGGAACCACAATCGAAAGTATCACCTTCAAACAGATGCCCATAAAAGCTCTGCTGTTCCATGAGTTTTTCCATGGCATCCGTGAGTTGAATTTCATTCCCGGCGCCGGGTCCCTGAGTTTCCAGAATATCAAAAATCTCAGGCTGCAGGATATATCTCCCGTTGATAAACAGATTGGATGGGGCTGTTCCAGGAGCTGGCTTTTCTACCATCCCCTTAATCTTGAAACCGGTATTAGCCTCATCACCTTTTTCAACCACACCATATTTGTGCGTTTCCTCCCAAGCGACTTCCTCGGTTGCAATCACATTGCCGCCGGTTTTCTCATACAACTCCATCATTCCTGTGAGGCAGCCCTTTTCATCCTTCATCACCATATCCGGTAAAAGAAGGGCAAATGGCTCATCACCTACAATCTCTCGTGCACACCAGACAGCATGTCCTAACCCCAGCGGCGCTTGCTGGCGGGTGAAACTCGTCTCGCCAGCTCCAGGTTGATACCTCGATAGAGTTTCGAGCGCTTCCGTCTTACCTCTTTTTTCAAGGGTATCCTGAAGCTCATAAGCAAGATCAAAATGGTCCTCAATAACAGCCTTGTTCCTGCCAGTCACAAACACAAAGTGTTCTATGCCAGCCTTACGGGCTTCATCCACCGCGTACTGGATCACAGGCTTATCCAAAACTGTGAGCATTTCTTTGGGAACAGCCTTTGTGGCAGGCAAAAACCGAGTGCCTAGCCCGGCGACAGGAAATACTGCTTTTCGTACAGGTTTGATTTCAGTCATCAGTTGCTCCCTTACCGAATTTCGCAAGTCTTCTGGAGGCTTAACAAAACCATAATTAACAAAAACTGAATGAATTCATTACAATTTCACTGTCTCACTTAGCCTGATTCTAAGGTTGTTACGCTAGCTTAATCTCCAACAAAAGTGTTGGTTCGAGGTAGAAAATGACCGTTTTGGTTACCGGTGGTGCAGGATACATTGGCTCTCATATGGTATGGGAACTATTGGACAACAACGAAGAGGTTGTCGTCGTTGACAATCTGGTCACTGGTTTCAGATGGTCAGTTCCGGACAAAGTAAAATTCATTGAAGGCAATGTTGGCGATCAGGCTTTCATGGAAAATGTTCTTGAAGAGAACAACATCGACGCAATCATTCATTTTGCAGGTTCTGTAGTTGTACCCGAATCCCTGGATGACCCACTGAAATACTATGAGAACAATACTGGTAACTCCCGCAACCTGATCGCCGCAGCGATTAAAGTTGGTATTTCACGCTTTATTTTTTCATCGACTGCAGCGGTTTACGGGGAACCCATGACCACAGGGCCCATCTCCGAAAACGCAATTCTCAACCCAATGTCACCCTATGGCACTTCAAAGCTCATGACAGAGCTCATGATCAGGGATACAGCCATCGCACACAATCTGTCCTATGTGATCTTGAGATATTTCAATGTGGCTGGTTGTGACCTTCAGGGCAGAACCGGTCAGTCAACTGACGGCGCTACTCATCTGATTAAGGTGGCTTGCGAAGCAGCGGCTGGCAAACGCAGTTCAATGAAAATATTTGGCACAGACTATGATACTAATGACGGCACCTGCGAACGCGACTTCATCCATGTCTGCGATCTGGTAAACGCACACTACACTGCGCTGAAATTTCTGAGAAATGGTGGCCGCAAATTCACAGCAAACTGTGGTTACAGCAAGGGATATTCCGTACGTGAAGTCATTGATACCGTGCAACGCGTATCAGGCAATAAATTCCGGGTAATCGAAGCAGAGCGTCGCGCAGGCGATATCCCTTCATTATCTGCCAATGCTTATCGTTTGATGAGCCGTCTGGACTGGCGTCCTAGACATAATGATCTGGATCTGATCGTTTCAAGCGCCCTTGATTGGGAAAAGAAACTTTTGGAATTCCGTAAGACTGCTTAAACAAACCAGCTGCTTTCAATCAAAATTCCTTTCAATGATGACAAAATTGTCATGTCCAAATTCTGACCGTTTATCTATGGTTAATAAAGAATGTAGTAGCGTTTATCACCAATTTGATTCTTAAAGTTGCGAACCATAGCCCTGCGACGGAGGACGAAATGAACCGATTTACAGCACTCTTTGAAACAACAGGAAAAACCCTTGTATTACTGAGTCTGGTTCTCTTGATGGCGACAGCTGCTGGAACCCATTCAGCGAGCGCGAATGCTGGTTTTCAAAAATGGATCAGAGATTTTGAAAATGTCGCTGCCAAAAATGGGGTCAAACGTTCCACTTATCGCGCTGTTTTTGCAGGGATAAAAAGCCCCGACCCAGATGTGATAAAGGCCGCGAACTTTCAACCGGAATTTAAGTCCAAGGTCTGGGATTATATGGATAATCGTGTAACCGAGACTGCCATTGAAAAGGGGTTGGAACTAAAGGTCAAATACAAGCGTTGGCTTGATATTATCGAAAAAAGATATGGTGTAGATCGTCATATTCTACTCGCAATTTGGTCTATGGAATCCTCCTATGGTGCGGCATTGGAACGACCAACAGCACTGAGAAGTGTTGCTCGCTCACTTGCCACACTCGCATATCAGGACAAGAGACGCAGAAAATTCGCTCGTACTCAGCTGATTTCTGCGATGAAAATCGTTCAGAATGGCGATGTATCAGCTGCTGGTCTACGCGGCTCATGGGCTGGCGCCATGGGGCATACCCAATTCATACCCACCAGCTATCAAACTTGGGCGGTTGATATTGACGGTGATGGAAGACGCAACATTTGGGAATCTATTCCAGATGCGCTTGCATCAGCGGCAAATCTTCTGAAGAAAAACGGCTGGAGAACCGGGAAGACCTGGGGATATGAGGTGAAAACACCTGCAGGCTTTAAAGTTGCAAATGTGGGCACAAAAAGCAGAACACTGGCGCAATGGCAAAGTCTGGGGTTGAAACGGATCAATGGAAAAGCCTTTCCTCGCCCGAACGACAGAGCCAACGTAAAAATTCTGGCTGGCGCAAAGGGACCGAAGTTCCTGATGCTGAAAAACTTCTTCGTCTTGAAGAGCTACAACAATGCCGACAAATATGCTCTTGCTGTAGGACACCTGGCTGACAGGCTCAAAGGATTCGGCCCGTTTGTAGTCGACTGGCCACGTGGGTACACACCTTTGGTTGGTGACGAGCGCAAAGAGCTTCAGGTACGACTGAAATCTGCCGGCTTCTATGACGGTGAAATCGATGGAAAAATCGGTTCTGGCTCCAGAAAAGCGATCAAAAGTTATCAAAGAAGCCGTGGTCTGGCTGAAGATGGCTATGCTTCAAAGAGAATTTTGGCTAGACTGCGCAAGGACTAGGCCATAATTTTTGCACATGTATTGCCTAGTTACTTAATTTCGCTTGATGGAAATCTGCTAGGCAGACATGGATAAATGAGACATCGTATTAAAATTTTGGTACTTGCTTTTGTTTGCTTGGCATTCGCTGTGCCTGAAGTACCGTATATTCATGTATTGAGTGGCGTTACCGAAGCGCACGCACAGCAAAAAAAGAAACGTCGTACGCTGTTTGATGTCCTCTTCAAAAGACGCAATAAGAAGAAACGAAACATCAAACCAAACGATTCTAACGCACGAAAAGCCACTACTAATAAACGCAAGCGACGGAACAACAACCGTGTTGCGGGAGGCACTGGCAGAAGTACCAAAACCGCCAAACCAGCAGTAGTCGCAAAAAAATCGGAAAACGCAGCAAAAATCCTGGTGGTGGGAGATTTTCTCGGCAACAGCACTGCCAAGGGGCTAGTAAAGCTCTATGCGGCAAATCCCAATATTGTTGTGGTCAACAAGGCCAACTCTTCATCGGGTCTGGTTCGTGATGATGTGGTGGACTGGCCAAGTGTCATCCCGGCCTTGATCGAAGAACACAAACCTATCGCCGTAGTAGCGTTGGTCGGCATGAACGACCGCCAACAAATGCGTGTTTCAACAGGTCGCGTCGAAAAATTCAGCGAAGCATGGCTGGCAGAATACAATGCCCGTGTGACAAAAATCGTGAATGTTAGTCCCGAAAAGAAGATACCATTCGTATGGATGGGGCTACCACCCGTTAGATCCAACAGAATGAATACGGATTATCTGGTCCTGAACGAGATTTATCGCGGTAAAGTCGAAGCGATCGGTGGTAACTTTGTTGATGTTTGGGACGGTTTCACGAACGCTGAAGGAAAATTTGTAAGCGCTGGACCGGACATTAATGGCCAGATCGTGAGATTGAGAGGCCCAAAGGGAATTACGATGACCAGGGCTGGGCGTACAAAACTGGCATTCTTTGCAGACAAGGCTCTCAGAAAAATTGGCGTCGTGGGATCCGATCAGGAGTTCCAATTCACTTCACTGGGAACAATCAACCTAAATGCAGCCCAAAAGTCTCTGCCTGAGTACAATCCAGCAGCGGATGGGCGTACGCCTGTAATTTCACTGGCATCACCAGCCTCAGATGGCGGGGATATTTTGGATGGTGAAGAAGATTTCCTCAAATCCGATGAAAACAAGAACAGTGTAAGTTTCGATCTTGTCGAAAAAGGCTTGGTATATGAACCCAAAAGTGGCCGTATTGACGCACAGTGGGGAACGCCTGCTCCAAAGCCAGCCAAGACAGAAAAACCAGATGAGACTAAGAAAACTGAAGGCGAAAAGACCTCTAGTCTTATTCCGCCTGTAAATACAACGGTTTCACAGACCCAATCTACAAACATAGCGAACTAGCGACATTTAGTAGAGACTTCAAATTATCTCGGCAAATCCGTTTCACCCATAAGATCGAGATCAATCGCGCGAGCGGCCTGACGGCCTTCCCGGATTGCCCAAACCACAAGCGATTGGCCACGTCTACAGTCACCTGCTGCATATAATTTATCAACCGAAGTACGATAGTTCTTCTCATCTGCACTGATCGCCACATCACCACGAGAACTCGTTTGCAGCTCCGGAGAAAGCTCACCGATGAAGCTATCCAGAATAGGACTTCCAAAACCAATCGCGATGAAAGCCAAATCAGCTTTCATGATAAATTCTGTACCTTCAATGGGCTGGCGTCTTTCATCTACGCGAATACATTTAACACCGGTCAAACGGCCGCCTTTGCCCACGAACTCCAGGGTTGCTACCTGAAACTCACGTTTAGCACCTTCAGCTTGGGAAGAAGAAGTCCGCATTTTGGTGGCCCAAAATGGCCAAACCATCATCTTGTCTTCCCGCTCAGGTGGTTCAGGTCTGATATCAAGTTGAACCACGTTAACCGCACCTTGGCGGAACGATGTACCGATACAGTCAGAAGCAGTATCACCGCCACCAACAACAACAATATTCTTACCCGCAGCCCAAACTTCCTCAGAAGGCCAACCAACGCTATCGATTTCCTCACCCCCTACCCGGCGGTTCTGCTGAACCAGAAACGGCATGGCATCATGAACACCAGCCAGGTCTGCGCCCGGAATTTGTGCTGGCCGCGGCACTTCTGCTCCGGCGGCAATCAATACGGCATCGTGGTCTTCCAGAAGCTTATTGGAAGAAACATCAACGCCGATGTTCTGACCATAGTGGAACGTTACACCCTCTGATTCCATCTGATCAACGCGGGTATCGATATAGTGTTTTTCCATTTTGAAATCAGGAATGCCATAACGCAGCAAACCACCTGCCCTGCTCTCACGCTCATAAACATGAACTTCATGCCCAACGCGGACCAGTTGCTGGGCCGCAGCGAGACCAGCCGGACCGGATCCCACAACCGCAACTTTCTTTCCGGTCTTGTGAGACGCCGGCTGAGGTTTAATCAACCCAAGCGCATAGGCTTTGTCTGAAATCGCCTGTTCAACGGTTTTAATTGCTACAGGCTCATCTTCCAGGTTAAGCGTACAGGCTTCTTCACACGGTGCAGGACAAATCCGTCCTGTGAATTCAGGAAAATTATTGGTGGAATGAAGGTTATTTACGGCTTCTTCCCAGTCATCGTTGTAAATCAGATCGTTCCAGTCCGGGATCTGATTGTGCACCGGACAACCGGTATCACCGTGACAATATGGAATACCGCAATCCATGCAACGGGCTGCTTGTTTTGCAACTTCACCATCAGACATCGGTATCGTAAACTCGTGAAAGTTCCGAACACGGTCAGACGCAGGCCGATATTTCGGAACCTGTCTGTCAATTTCAAGAAATCCCGTAACTTTTCCCATTCTCATTCCCTTTTGGCAAATGGCGACCAAGTCGCCAATTCACCGGTAATTCTTCCTATCTAACTACTACCGCAGTTCCCGACGCCGATACCATCAACATGGAGCCAGAGCTTCCGGTTGTGACATTCTCATAGTCAATATCAATTCCAATAACTGCATTTGCGCCCATTTCCTGAGCGTTCATTTTCATCTCTTCGAGAGCTGTCTCACGAGCTTCCTTAAGCACTGTTTCATATGATCCAGAACGTCCACCAACCAGATCCCGGATCCCAGCGAAAATATCACGAAAAATATTAGTTCCCAGAATAGCTTCACCGGTCACGATACCCTTGTATTCAGTGACAGATTTTCCCTCGATGGATTGTGTTGTGGTGACAATCATAGCTTGTTACTCCTATTCGGCGGCGATCTTGCCCAATCGCATGTTTTCCATGTCGCGAAGGGCACGTCTGTATTCAACAGGCATTACCTTCACGAATTTCGCCCGATAGTCTTCCCAGCTATCCAAAATCTCTTTAGCCCGAGTGGAACCAGTATAATGCATATGATTTGTAATCAACTGGTATAAGCGTTCCTCATCATGTCTGTTCATGTTTGAGGTAATGTCCACGCGACCCTTGTGCATCAAGTCACCACCTCTGTGGTGAAGCTTTTCAAGGATGTCATCCTCTTCCGGCACCGGCTCAAGATCAACCATCGCCATGTTGCAGCGTTGTTCGAAATTTCCGGACTGATCTAATACATAGGCCACTCCACCGGACATACCCGCCGCAAAGTTGCGACCTGTATTACCAAGCACAACAACCACACCGCCGGTCATGTATTCACAACCATGATCACCCACGCCTTCCACAACAGCCACTGCACCGGAGTTGCGGACAGCAAAACGTTCACCAGCAACGCCTCTAAAATAGCACTCGCCAGAAATAGCACCGTAAAGAACGGTATTTCCGACGATGATGGAATTTTCTGCAACGAGGTTAGACTCTTCCGAAGGACGGATGACAATCCGACCACCGGAGAGGCCCTTACCCACATAGTCATTGCCGTCGCCTTGTAGATCAAAGGATACACCCTTCATCAGGAATGCACCGAAGCTTTGACCCGCAGTACCAGTCAATGAAACTGCAATGGAGTCATCTTCCATACCCTCAAGGCCATAAATTTCTGCCACTTTGCCCGAGAGCATTGCACCGGCGGAACGATCCACATTGGAGATAGTGGATTCAATTCGAACTGGCTCACCCTTTTCAAGTGCAGGTCCAGCTTCCGCGATCAGTTTGCGATCCAAAATAGTTTGGATCGGATGATTCTGAAGTTCCGTTTGATAAATCTCTGATTTTTCGGCCTCTGGCTTGTAGAACAGAGGAGCAAAATCAAGGCCTTTACCTTTCCAGTGGTCAAGCATTTCGCTTTTTTCCAGAATATCGCTCTCACCGATGAGTTCATCAAAACGGGTAAAGCCAAGCTCTGCCATGATCTGTCTAGCTTCTTCGGCAACGAAGAAGAAATAGTTGATCACATGCTCAGGAGTTCCACGGAAGCGCTTACGCAAGACCGGGTCCTGTGTGGCAATGCCAACCGGACAAGTATTGAGATGACATTTGCGCATCATCAAACAACCAGCTGCAATGAGCGGTGCGGTGGAAAATCCAAACTCGTCAGCACCGAGCAATGCGCCGATGATCACGTCTCTGCCGGTTCTTAAACCACCATCTACCTGCAACTTTATACGCGAGCGTAACTTGTTCAGGACAAGGGTTTGTTGGGTTTCTGCCAGTCCGAGCTCCCATGGGCTACCAGCGTGTTTCAATGAAGTGAGCGGAGATGCACCAGTCCCGCCATCAAATCCTGAAATGGTGATGTGATCAGCACGTGCTTTCGCTACACCTGCAGCAACCGTGCCCACACCAACCTCAGCCACAAGTTTGACCGAAATATCAGCCTTCTCATTCACGTTCTTGAGGTCATAGATAAGCTGTGCCAGATCCTCGATAGAATAGATATCATGGTGAGGTGGCGGCGAAATCAAACCCACACCCGGTGTGGAATGGCGGGTTTTTGCGATAACAGCATCAACCTTGTGACCCGGAAGCTGCCCGCCTTCACCTGGCTTGGCACCTTGGGCAACCTTGATCTGTATCATGTCAGAATTTACCAGATACTCAGTGGTTACACCGAACCGACCGGACGCAACCTGTTTGATTGCTGAACGCTCTGGGTTTGGTGAACCATCCGGCAACGGATGGAAACGATCGGGTTCCTCACCACCCTCACCGGTATTGGATTTACCACCAATTTGGTTCATGGCAATCGCCAGTGTTCCATGTGCTTCTCTTGAAATAGAACCAAAGGACATGGCCCCTGTCGAAAAGCGCCTGACTATCTCTGTCGCAGGTTCCACCTCGGATAAATCGACTGGCTTACGGCCAAATTCTTCTGGCGACTTGAATTTGAACAAGCCTCTGATTGTGGAATGACGCTCAGATGCTTCATTGGCATCTTCTGCAAATTTTGCATAACCTTCCGCATCACCAGCGCGGACCGCATGTTGTAGCTTCGCGATGTTATCCGGTGTCCAGGCATGAGCCTCACCGCGCATGCGGTAAGCATATTCTCCACCGATATCCAGTGAATTTGAGAGTACCAGAACGTTGCCGAATGCCTCCTGATGACGCTTCACAGTCTCATCTGCAATTTCATCAAGGCCGATACCATCAATCATTGTGGCGGTGCCAAAGAAAAACTCATCAACAAGCTCGGAAGACAATCCAACCGCATCAAAAATCTGCGCACCGCAATAGGATTGATAGGTCGAAATGCCCATTTTTGACATCACCTTGAGGATACCCTTGTCAATCGCCTTGATGTAGCGCTCCACCACCTCTTTCGCATCCACTTCTTGCGGGAAATCACCTTTGTCATGCATGTCGCTCAACGTTTCGAAGGCAAGATATGGGTTAATCGCCTCAGCACCGTAGCCAGCAAGAACACAGAAATGATGAACTTCTCTAGGCTCACCGGATTCAACCACCAGACCAACTGATGTGCGCAAACCTTTGCGTATCAGATGATGGTGAACCGCGGCGGTAGCCAATAACGCAGGAATGGCAAGCCTTGTGGCAGAAATCTGCCGGTCTGAAAGAATGATGATGTTAAACCCGCTATTGACCGCTCTTTCGGCTCGCTGACAAAGCGTATCCAGCGCTTCGCGCATACCTTCAGCACCATGAGAAGCATTGTAGGTAATGTCGAGATTTTGCGTCTGAAACTGATTATCACCAATCTCACTTATCTCCCGAATTTTCTCCAGATCATGATTACTCAGGATGGGTTGGCGAACTTCCAATCTTTTTTGATGGGAAAGTCCTTTCAGATCAAACAGGTTAGGACGCGGGCCAATGAGAGAAACAAGGCTCATCACCGACTCTTCCCTGATCGGATCAATTGGCGGGTTGGTTACCTGCGCGAAAAGTTGCTTGAAATAAGTATAAAGCAGTTTTGGTTTCTTCGACAAAACAGAAATAGGCGTATCAGTGCCCATAGACCCGACTGCTTCCTGACCCGTTGTAGCCATGGGAGCCATGAGAAGCTTCAAATCTTCCTGTGAATAGCCAAACGCCTGTTGCCGATCCAAAAGTGTAGACCGGCTTTCAAGGCCAATTCTGGTAGGCTGTGGCAGCTCCTCCAGAACAATCTGACTGCGATCAAGCCACTTCTGATATGGATTTTGTGTCGCCAGTTCTCTTTTGATCTCTTCGTCAGAGACGATGCGCCCCTTTTGAAGATCGATCAAAAGCATCTTGCCTGGCTGCAAACGCCATTTCTGCACAATATCCTTTTCGTCGATAGGCAGAACACCAGATTCCGATGACATCAGAATGCGATCATCATTGGTTACAAGATATCTCGCGGGACGCAGACCATTCCGGTCAAGGGTCGCACCAATTTGGCGACCATCAGTGAAGGCAACGGCAGCAGGACCATCCCAAGGCTCCATGAGAGCTGCGTGATACTCGTAAAAAGCTTTACGTTCCTCATCCATCAACGGATTTCCGGACCAAGCCTCAGGAATGAGCATCATCACCGCATGAGCCAGTGAATAGCCACCACGGGTTAGAAATTCCAGGGCGTTATCGAAACAAGCCGTATCAGATTGACCCTCGTATGAAATAGGCCACAGCTTGGTAATATCATCGCCAAACAGTGGAGAGGAAACAGATGCCTGTCTCGCAGCCATCCAGTTCACATTGCCACGAAGCGTGTTGATCTCACCATTATGGGCGACCATTCGATAAGGGTGCGCGAGCTTCCATGATGGGAATGTGTTCGTTGAAAACCGCTGGTGAACCAGAGCAAGCGCAGATGTAAAACGTTCATCTGCCAAATCCTTGTAATAAGGCCCAAGCTGATCAGCCAGGAACATGCCCTTATACACTATTGTACGGGCAGAAAACGAAACAATGTAAAATCCACTCTCGCGGGCATTTGTATTGCCAAAGATCGCATTGGATACAACTTTGCGGGCAGTGTAGAGCCTACGCTCAAATTCATCTTCATCCACACATTCGTTTTGATAAGTGACGAAATACTGCTTGTGATACGGCTCCGAAGCCATAATCGCAGGATCTTGGGATAAGCCTGAGTTATCAACTTCGAGGTCCCGGGTACCAAGAACAACCATGCCTTCCTTGTTCAACTGTTCAACGAGAATATCTTCGGTTTGACCGCGCAAGTCTTCGTCTTTTGGAAGAAACAGTTGCGCAACACCGTACTTGCCTTCGTCAGGCAGATCAAAATCACAGACAGTTTTGAAAAAATCATGCGGTATCTGGATAAGCATGCCCGCACCGTCACCCATAAGTGGATCAGCACCAACGGCGCCTCTGTGCTCCAGGTTTTCAAGTATCTGCAAGCCATCCTTGATAATGGAGTGGGTGCGGTTACCTTTCATATTGGCAATAAAACCCACACCGCAGGCATCCTTTTCATGACGAGGATCATAAAGGCCTTGTTTAACAGGCAAACCTTGTGAAACGGCGGTTTTCATTCCGTCATTCAACTCTTGTTTGGTCATTTTCTCTTCCTCTGTCATCACACAAATAAAATCCATTCCGAAAAATCAGATCAGATCGATGTAATTTGTTCTGGATTTATGAAAGTTGTAATACCGAATGTACTTCTTTCAACCACGGTTACGAAAACCAACAGGCGCTATTTTATAGCACGTTTTACGGTTATCCGCCAAAAGGACAGCACTGCTGACCTTTTCCGTCGTGAACATGCCAAAAAATTCAGTCCTGGGCAAGCAATAATAAGTCGAATATCTGCCCTAAGGTAACTTTGAAGCCAAGCAAAATACCTTGGAGAAATCAAATTCTAGGCATCCAGCACTATTTGCTATCAGTTCAAACTTGCATTCTTCAATGAATAGAATATTCGATTAGCTTAGCCCTGAAACCATAATATTGGGAAGATTTGAATGATTTTTGGAAGCGATAACTGGTCCGGTGCTGCACCGGAGATTTCGGAGGCTCTATTAAGGCATTCCGAAGGATTGGCTGTGGCATACGGGGACAGTGAACTGGACAAGAAAATTGAGGGTCGGTTTGCCGAAATTTTCGAAAAAGATTGTTCGGTTTATTTTGTCGGCACCGGAACAGCAGCTAATTCATTAGCCATTGCTTCTACGATGAAACCCGGTGGTGTGGTTTTTTGTCACAACGAAGCTCACGTGGCAGCAAATGAAGGTGGTGCACCTGAATTTCTCTCAGGCGGAGGCCGGTTGTTCTTAGTGGGAGGACAACATGGAAAGATTGACCCCGCTCAACTATCAGAAGTTGTGAGCAGTGTTCCGCAAACTTTCAATCACCTTGGCCAGGGAACAATGACGACTATCACACAGGCCACCGAAGCTGGAACGGTATATTCCCTGGATGAGATCGCGGCAATTACCGATATTTCTCACTCAAATAACCTTTTTACTCACATGGACGGCGCCAGATTTGCCAACGCATTGGTAAAGCTTGATTGCACCCCAGCGGAAATGACGTGGAAAAGCGGTGTCGATATGGTTTCTTTCGGTGCCACGAAAAACGGATGCTGGTGCGCTGAAGCTCTGATTGTCTTCAACAATGAACTTAACGATCAATTCCAATTCGTAAGAAAGCGTGTTGGTCATCTTTTTTCAAAGACAAGATTTATCAGCGCTCAGTTCGATGCTTATCTCGAAGATGATCTTTGGCTTAACCTTGCCCGCCACTCAAATGGGATAGGCAAGCAGTTGGAAACCGCAGTGCGTAGTTCAAACCGGATCCGGCTGGCATGGCCATCAGATTCCAACCAGGTGTTTTTTGTTGCGGACAAGGATCATGCCGCTGTGATGTTGGAAGCAGGAGCGAAATTTCATCCTTTCCCCACGCCAAAAGGCATGGAAGATGAAATCGGGAAAAATGAACAAATTTATAGGCTTGTAGCCAGCTTCGTCTCAAACAGCGAAGATGTATCTGCATTTTCTGAATTGCTGGATACATAGCAAAAAAGGGCACCCGGATAGGGCACCCTTTTTTGGGGGTCTTCATTAGTGGAGGGAAGGCTGAAGACCCTGATCTGATGAGAAATGGGAGGAGGAAGATTATCCCATCAGATCAAACTTTGTTAATTCAGTTCTTTTTCTTACCTTCAATTTGCTTGACGGATTTCTTCGAACTGATGTCAATTTTCCGTGGCTTCATAGCTTCAGGAATTTCTCTGACGAGATCTATATGGAGCAGTCCGTTCACAAGACTAGCCTCTCTAACCTCAACGTGATCAGCAAGCTGGAAACGGCGTTCGAAAGAACGTGCCGCAATACCTCGGAACAGGACTTCATTTTCATCAGAATTGGCTTCTGACTTTTCTGCATTGATGGTCAAGGCGTTCTGCTTGACTTCGATGTTCAGATCTTCTTCAGAAAATCCGGCAACGGCCATAGTAATTCTGTAAGAATCTTCACCAGTACGTTCGATATTGTACGGTGGATAAGAATTTGTATTAGTGTCCGGCTGGCCGAGATTGTCCAAAAGTGAAAATAATCTGTCAAAACCAACGGTTGAACGGTATAGTGGTGAATAATCAATTGCACGCATAGAAATGTCCTCCTTTAAGCGACGTTTTGCGTTTAAGGGCGTTTTGCCCGTTTGTTTCCTTTCCCCTTATCCGGGCGAAAGGTGCTGTGTTTAGCATTTTTCAGGACCCATCTGGCGTCCTGACAATTATTTGGGTATGGGTAATTCTAAATTCAAGACAAAAAATGACCATTCATTTGAACCAAATTCTCAAGAACACAGATTACAACCCGATTCCAGAAGGGGCGTTTGCGGGATACGTACAAACGCCTGATCGAAAGGACATCAGGTTTGCCCGTTGGAAAGCCATGAGTCACCCTGCAAAGGGCACGATTTTGCTGCTTCACGGACGTACGGAATTCATCGAAAAAACATTCGAAACCGTAACAAATCTAAGAGAAGCTGGCTTCGAAGTACTGACATTCGATTGGCGCGGTCAGGGCGGGTCAAGCAGATTGCTGAAAAATCCAAGAGCCGGTTACATAGATGATTTCGAAGATTACGTTACTGATCTGGAAACCATTTTTCAAAGTGTTGCATTACCGGACTGCAAAGGCCCCTATTATATCGTGGCTCACTCAACTGGAGCACTGATCTCCCTATTTGCTGCGCCAAAACTTGGCAACAAAATCAGACGAATGGTCCTGTGCTCACCCTATTTGGGTATTACCGGATATCCGATAACTCAAAAAACCATCAAAATCTTGTCTGCTTCACTTTATAGTCTGGGTATGGGCGCAGTTTATTTGGCCGGTAGTGACACACCGGATGAAAGCAAGGGATTTTCCAGCAATATATATACAAATGATCTAGAGAGATTTTCCCGAAACAGAAAACTGGCCGAAGATTTTCGCGAATTGACCATCGGTGGCATAACGGCCGCATGGGTTTACGCATCCATCAGGTGCATAGAGGAAGTTTTTGATCCTGATTTCCACGACAAGATCTCCATTCCCACATTGCTAATTGCTGCAGGAAACGATCAGATTGTTCCAAATGGCGAAGTCGAAGTGATGGGCAGATATTTGCGAACAGGCACAACCCTGACAATTGATGGTGCAAGGCATGAGATGCTTCAGGAGCATGACAAGTTCAGGGAGCAATTACTGGCTGCTATAACAGCCTTCATTCCCGGTTCTGACACCGGATACTAGGCTATAAGGAATTTAGAACCTCTAGCGCCTTGCCATGAAGCTCAGGATTGGCGGCGGCTATCACTTGTCCACCATCCGCAGCTGAATTTCCCTGCCAATCCGTGAAGCATCCACCCGCCTTTTCAACAATCGGCACTAGAGCTGCAATATCATAAGAGTTCAAACCTGATTCCACCACAAGATCGACATGACCTGCCGCCAGCACACAATAGGCATAACAGTCTGCACCATAGCGCGGCATTCGACACTGCGACTCTAACCGCTCGTAAATTACCCTTTCTTCAGCAGTGAAAAGTGCAGGCGTAGTGGTCATGATGATTGCATCACCAAGGTCTTGCTTCTTAGAAGTGGATAGCACCCTTTCGGTATCCTTGTGTTGCCATACAGACGTTACACTATCGCAGAGAAATCGTTCCCCGATAAATGGCTGATGCATGACACCTGCAAGTGGTTGATCCCGATAGTAGAGACCAATCAGGGTACCCCACAGCGGCAGACCTGAAATAAAAGCCCTCGTTCCATCAACTGGGTCAATGATCCATTTATACTCGGCGGTTTCATTGACCGTACCGAATTCTTCTCCCACAATGCCATGATCGGGGTAGCGGGTTAATATAGCCTCCCTGATGACTTTTTCTGCCTCGCGGTCAGCCTCGGTTACCGGATCAAAGCCACCTGACAACTTATTGGTGATTTCCACGTCTGCCCGAAACCGGCTCAGTGTTTCATGCTGGGCCAAATCACAAAGTTCACTCAGAAATGATTGAATTGTCTTAGCATCCATGAACGAATGCTCCTGTCGTCTACTCAGCGGCCAGCGGATAGCTTCCCTGAAGTTCATCCCACCTCAAACAGGCCAAACGATTAAAAAACACATTCATATCCTGCTTGAAACCGGCCATCCCAGGTCCTGGCTTGATACGAGTTTCGTCCATATAGATCGATCGATTTATCTCTATTTGCAGGGCATGGAGCCCATTTTCCGGTCTGCCGTAATGCTCCGTGATAAAACCACCCGCATAAGGTTTATTGATTTCAACCCGGTAACCCATGTCAGTCAGTAAAGTTCTCACATTGTGGAGTATCTTCGGCGAACAGGAACTGCCAAAACGATCACCCAAAATGAAATCTGGCCTTGCTCCGTCCACACCAGCCCGGCCACCGGAAGATGGCATTGAATGACAATCAAGCAGAATTGCCACACCAAATTCCACATGCGTTCTTGCAAGCAAATGACCCAGCGTCGCATGATAAGGTCTGTATAATTCCTCAATACGAGCAAGACCCTCTGTTACACTTAAATTACTGGCGTAAATTCCTTCACCCTCTGCGACAATTCGAGCGATTGTACCTAGTCCGCTTGAAACCCGCATCGAGCGTGTATTCACATAATCTGGCAGTTTTCCTTCAAACATCGTCGGATCAAGCTCGAACGGCTCACGGTTCACATCCAGATATGCTCTGGGGAAATTTGCCCGTAGCATGGACATTCCGAATTCGGTTGCACCTTCCACCAGGTAATCAACCATAAAATCTTCTGACTTTCTGATCGCCAAATGCCCAAGCCGAGATTTTTCCATAAAACTATCTAGATAAACTCTGCCACTATGGGGTGAATTGATAACGATCGGTGATGAATGCACTTCTGGAGCGAGAATATCGAAGGCCGGATTTGTTTCAGGATCGTAATGAGTTGCCATTAATTCAATTCACATTCATTGTCAGATTCGATAAAGAAACCTAAACTAACCAAGTTATTGCTAACAAGTCCATTCCATTCACTGCATGTTTACCAAAATAGTGTGGACTGGCCATGAAACGAATCAAAATGAGATGGCTGTTTAAATGACAAAAATTCTGCTGGCTGAAGATGATAACGATATGCGGCGTTTCCTTGAAAAAGCTCTTGCGAATGCCGGATATGACGTGATTGCATATGATAATGGCGCCAGCGCTTATGATCGTTTGCGCGAAGAGCCATTTACACTTCTGCTTACAGATATCGTTATGCCAGAGATGGACGGAATCGAGTTGGCCCGCCGTGCCACCGAAATTGATCCGGATATGAAAGTCATGTTCATCACAGGATTTGCAGCTGTGGCATTAAATCCTGATTCTGATGCACCAAAGGACGCGAAAGTCCTTTCAAAACCTTTCCATTTGCGAGATCTAGTCAACGAAGTGGAAAAAATGCTGGCTGCATAGTTATAACGCCAGATCACTCGAAATTTTGACCGTGAAAACGATTGACGAGCGCCGTACTTTATGGTGTATGCAGCGGACCTGAAGTGAGTATAAACTCACCAAAAGGGCGATTAGCTCAGCGGGAGAGCACTACATTGACATTGTAGGGGTCACTGGTTCAATCCCAGTATCGCCCACCATTTGTTCTGATGATCATGATGGCTGGAAGTAACAGAGAAACCGCTCTCTTAGTTCGCCGATACATTGTCCGGGATCGTCATACATTCAATCAGGCCAAATTCACCACCAATGATAGCCAATAAAATAGTATGGGATACATTTCTGCCACCCAGTTTCGCAATTGAGGCATCGATGAGTGACCTGACCGTCAGCTCGGAAAACCCGAATTTTTCTGCAATCTGACTGTAAGTTTCTCCCCTTGCGACGCCAATCAACGCAGCACGTTCTCGCTTGCCAAGCAACAAAGTTCGACCCGCTTCACATGGCCTGGGTTCAAAATGAAGGATCTTGTTGACCGCATTCGCACAGATCGACTGAAAGGTCAGCAGCTCCACAGTGTCGATTATTTCGTCGGGTCGCGCCAGAATGAAAACATAAGTTTCGCCACCCGAGTGCACAGGAATGCAATACACATGACTTAAACCGTTGTCGGCAAGGGTTGAAAACAATTTCTCAACATCCGCATCTGCGGTAAATTTTCTCTCAAAATCGAAGAGATCAAAAGGAAATTGCTCATCTTCCGCAATCAGCAGAGCTGGATGCTTACCTTCATCCGCCAACACCTGGCAGACGCTGGTCACGTCAGGTGAATTAAACCGCCACAATTCCGTAACAGCTGCTTGTTTTTTCCGATTTGTCTGAAGGCACCCATGGTCCAAGTTACACAACGCGAACACCTGAAATATCTTTTCCAGAAGTTCTTCCTTGGAACCAAAATTCTCTGGATTACCGACCAAGTCTTTGACGTGGCCAAAATCCAATTCATCGAGTGTGGAATTCATTGTCATAACCCAGCCCTGAGCATATATAACTATATAGAAGCAGTAGTATCGACACTTGTCAACTTGCGCTTGAGCAGCACACAACCATCAGAACAATTCGAGTGATCCACCCTCATCAGGCTTGGTGACCGGAGCCGGTGTGGTGGAATTATCCACACCGTGAAGAAACTTTTGACGCGACTTGCCCGAATAGGGATGAAACTCCACACGTCGACCGAGATTTCCGCCAAGACTACTGGATTTGACAATCAGATTTTCGACTTGCGTAAAATTCATGATGAAATCGATATTGTTCTGACCAACATTGATAGCGGTTTCCAAAACGCTTGCGCCACCGAATATCTTAAGCTCCAGTGACTGCTTGGTAGCGCCCATTTTGAACAGGTCATTGAGCAATAGCTCCATCAAGTTCGCCGCATACATATGTTCGTTTGTGCTCGCGATGTCAGAAAACTGGCCTGGCAATAATATGTGATTCATGCCGCCGATCTTAAGAACCGGATCAACCGCACAAACAGCAATGCAGGATCCAAGGACTGACGCCAGAATTTCATCCGGATCATTGGTAACCTTATGCGTCCCCTGCGTCACATTATACTTCTTGTTTGTTTCAAACATTGCCCATCTTGTCCCGTTCTAAACTTACCCCAGCACCCACGGGCTATCTCCAATAATTTGCTTCCATGCCAACTGAACCTGATTGGAGTTTCCGCCCTAAACAAACCTTTATGCAGCTCTCTCGTCCGCTGTGCCGCCATCATCAAAGCTTTGTGCAAGACCAAGATCAAAATTGCCTACCAATTTTGTCAGATGCTCACTCTTCGAGGTCAAAACCTGAGAAGCTGCAGTTGCTTCCTCAGCCATGGCAGCGTTTTGCTGTGTCACAAGATCAAGCTGCCCCACTGAGTTGTTCACATCCACCAACCCATCCGCCTGTGATTGGGCACCGTTTGAAATTTCGGTAACCAGACCACTTAGATTGTTGATTTCTTCAACCAGGGTCTTCAAGTTTACACCTGTTTCACGAACGAGCTTCACACCGCTGCTGATCTCTTTGTTCGAATGAGTAATCAATGTCTTGATTTGCTTGGCAGCATCAGCTGAGCGTTGCGCCAACTCCCGAACTTCTGTTGCAACAACAGCAAATCCACGACCTGACTCACCTGCCCTCGCTGCTTCAACGCCAGCGTTAAGTGCTAGTAGATTGGTTTGGAATGCGATCTCATCAATGACGCTGATAATGTTGCTCACTTCCTGCGAAGACGTTTCAATAGCATTCATCGCTTCGACGGCCTGATCTACAATCTCACCACCATCGCATGCCTTCTGGTTGGCTTCACCCACGATGTTTTGAGCTTCCGCAGCCACGTCGGCAGTTGATTTTACGGTATTGGTAATTTGATCAAGCGCTGCTGCAGCCGCTTCAAGAGCACCGGCCTGATCCTCAGTTCTACGAGACATATCATCAGAGGCTTGAGCAATTTCCCGCGTTCCCACAAAGATATCTTCCGCACTTTGGGAAACATCAGCCAATGCTTCACGCAGGTTCTGCGCTGCTGAATTGAAATCCATCTTCAACTGTTCATATTCTTCTGAAAGAACGGCATTGATCTCCGTGGAAAGGTTACCTTCTGCCAGACGCTTTAGCGCGGTTCCCACATTGGAAACAGCATCCTGAACTTTTTCAGCTGAAGCTCTTCTGACTTTGTCTTCTTCATCCTTGCGCGCTTCCTTTTCCCGCGCTTCCATGGCCGCACTTTCTTCCAGAGCAAGCTTCGCCAGTGCCGCATCCTTGAAGACCAGGATAGCGTTATTCATTTCACCAAGCTCATCCTTGCGATCAGTTCTTTCCACATCGATGTCATGATTGCCGGAAGCAAGGCTTTGCATCAAACCTGTCAAATCCGAAACGTCCATTTTGATTGAACGGGCAACAAAATAAACAAGGACAAATGAAACAGTAAGCAGCCCGATGATAAAAGCAATTTCAAGAACCAAAACGGTTGTTGCTGCTGCAAACTTGTTTTCCACTTTTGTTTCAAGCTGCTCAATGTTGAAGTCCTCAACCACTTTGAGTAACTCGATCTTTTTCGTGATGGTTTCAAACCACTGCGCGGCAGTGACATCCGCAAGCGTTCCAGATTCTGGAGAGACAAGTGCGATTTGTCGTAGGTTCTCCACTTGCTTGAAGGAAGGATCTTCCAACTTCTCTTTGAAAAATTCCTTTTCAGCTTCGCCAGTGAATTTCAGATAGGTGTTGAGATGCACATCTTGAACACTGATGAACTTAATAAACTTGTTGTAAAGATCCCTGGAGAACTCACCGCGTCCAAACCCTGCAGCCCCCATCGCACGTTCAAGACCGGCAGCTTCCTTGGCTTGTAGAAAACCGATATGCGCCGTTATGTAGTTACCACTTTCATAGTCATGATCAACGTGTTGCAGTTGAATGATCACATCCAGCAAGTCATTAATCGTGCCGGTGTAGTATTTTGCCATATCAGGCACACTGATTTCCAGATTTTGGACACGAGATCTCATATCTGTAATTAATTCCAGATCCTCTTCAACAGTTTCAGCAGTTTGCTTGATTGCTAAGGGATACCGTTCAAACTGAAACTTGGAAAAAACCTTTTTCAAAAGTTCAAATTTCTCGTCTGTCTCTAAATGAACTTTGGGTAGGGCTTCCGAAAAATTGGCGCCTTTAGAGGAAATAAATCCAGCGGATTTCCCTCTTTCTTTCTGCAATTCGTGAATAATGTTTCCCACAGCCGGTACAATATGCACAATTTCATTAGCGTCTTCCAACTCACTGGTAACACGATAGCGTTCAAGTGCATCAATTGAGGCAAAAATCAAAAGGCCTACAGTTAGCACCGCGATTACAAGAGAAATTCGTGCTGCAATACTCTTAGTCTTCAGCCAGGTCATCATGATGGGTTCTCCAATGCCGGCCACGCTTGGCTCTATGCCAATATGGTCTTGATTTCATGATTTATTGGAAAACATGTCGGTTAACCGACCTGACAGCATTGCATCATGCGAAGGCATACACCTCGGCTGCAGTATGCGCAAAGTAAGAGTAACATCGTTTCTAAAACGTTAATAAAATCGGCCAATGATTTGATTTTTATATAAATTTACGAATGCGAGTCTCATTAATTGACAATCTGAGCATAAATTTTGCCGCATTGGTTTTTCTACTCATTGATACGAGCTACCGATATAGAATGCTGTTATTCAGCCGCCAGACGGGTATTTAGATAGTTCGCGGCTTCCTCACGGCTTTCGAAAATATGTGGAGGAATAGACCTGTTTTTAAACTCCTGCCCGAGCTTCTGTCGCATAAATGCACTGGTCGTATACTGAGTCGAGGTTTTGAAAAAATCGTATTCCAACTGCGCAAGCAGTGTCATGAATTTTGATTGTAAACGTGGTGCAATCGATATGCCATCGTAGTTTGTGACGGTATTCACACGTTGTCCCAAACCCTGGAAGAACGCATTGAGCTCTTTGCTCGCATTTTCCAATTCCTCTTTGGTGGAAATATCAAGACCACTCAGATTCGCAAAGACGATATTGGCGTCTTCATCAAATACCAAACGTTCTGCAAATGGAATCTCGAGCATTTGTTTCCGCAATTTCATAGCGCCTTCACCAAAAATACGTGGATCCATAATGTCCTGATTATCGATGATCGGTTCAAATTCCATATGCGCGAGAATGTCTTTTTCAATATCAACACCCGGAGCAATCTCCACAACCTTCAATCCACTATCGGTCAAACGCATCACGCAACGTTCAGTCACGTAGAGTACATCTTTGCCTTCCTTCGCAGAATAAGGACCATTGAACGTTATCTGTTCCACGTCTGAGATGAATTTAAGGTTTCGGCCTTCTTTGATAATTTTCAGCTCATTGTTTTGAATTTCAACTTCCAACCCACCCGCGGTGAATGTACCCACGAAGATCACTTTGCGAGCATTTTGGGAAATGTTGATAAACCCACCCGCGCCAGCAAAGCGGTCTTTGAAACGACTGACGTTTACATTGCCGTACTGATCCACTTGGGCCATGCCAAGACACGCAAGATCAAGACCGCCGCCATCATAAAAATCAAACTGTTGGTTGGTCTGGATAATGGCACTGGCATTCACCGCAGCGCCAAAATCAAGACCGGACTGCGGTACACCACCATGCACACCCGCCTCAGTAGTCAATGTAATGCAATCGATGATATTTTCTTCATTGGCAACCGAACCCACACCCTCCGGCATGCCAATACCCAAATTCACGATACCATTTACCGGGAGTTCCATAGTCGCGCGACGACCGATAATCTTCCGTTCTGACAAATCCATCGGCTTCAGGGTATCGACCAGAGCTTTCATACGACCGGAATAACCATGGCTGTAGCTGGTATTGTAGGTTTGCAGATGCTCATCAGATTCTGACAACACAACACAATCAACCAGATTGCCTGGGACGACCACCTCCTTCGGCATCAGAGAACCCGGTGCAGCAATTCGTTCAACCTGAGCAATTACCAACCCACCGGAATTCTTGGCAGCCATCGCAATTGGCAGCATATCCAATGTCAGCGCTTCCCGCTCCATCGTTATGTTACCAAGCGGGTCGGCTGTAGTACCTCTGATCAGGGCCACATTCACGGGTATCGAATGGTAAAAGAGCCATTCCTCTCCCATCATTTCCTGCAATTCCACAAGAGGTGTTTGGGTAATGTCATTGATCGCACCACCCGTTTGTCTGGGGTCCACGAAAGTATGCAATCCCACCTTCGAGAACATGCCAGGCTTGCCAGCAGCAATATCCCGATAAAGCTGCGATATGCATCCCAATGGCAAATTATAGGCTTCAATTTTGTTTTCCATGGCAAGCGCACCGAGCTTTGGTACTAGTGACCAATGACCACCGATTGCCCGCTTGACTAGTCCGGGATGAGCCAACCGGTTAAGTCCACGATCCTTGCCATCACCTGGGGCTGCAGCAAATAAGAGAGAAATGTCCTTTGGAGCTGCATGGGTAAGAAAGCGTTCTTCAATTCCTCTAAGTAGACTTTCCGGTGTGCCTATCCCCACAAATCCTGCAACGCAAACTGTGTCCCCATCACCGATAGTTGCGATTGCATTTTCCAGAGAGACAACTTTATCAACCATCTACTTTTTCCCGCTTCCTTTGCTGGATTTCTTTTTTGGTGTGGATTTGGCCTGCGCTTTTCCATGATCTTTCTGAAGCCATTCAATCAAACCACCGGCGACCACGCCTTGAGCTTTCCGGCTCACAAAAACTCCCACATGACCACCTGGAAAGCCGATTTCCTCATATTGGCTGGGTTTTAGAAAATCACCAAGTGCCTTCGAACAGCTGATTGGAATAATATGATCCTGCAGCGCATATATATTCAAAACCGGGCAGGATATATTCTTCAAGTCTACCGGCTTTCCGCCAATGATAAACTCACCCTTTACCAGCTTGTTCTCTCGATAAAGTCCGTTAAGCCATTGCCTGGCAAGTTCAGCCGGATGATCTGGCCGGTCTGCAATCCACTTTTCCATGCGCAGAAAGTTCAGCATGGCGTCCTTGTCCCCGTCAAGATTTGCAATACCCAGATTATATTTGGTCATTGAGTTGATCGGGGTTAGCGCAGCAAATATCGCTCCAGTCATGGCACCCGGTAACATGCCATAGGTTTCCACCAATAGATCAATGTCATTCTCATCAAGATTGTTGATCCAGCTATTGAGAAACCCCTCGCCGAGCCAGAAGTTTTCGCTGTCACCATGAAAATCCACCGGTGTTATCGCTATGGCCAGACCGGCAAAAAGTTCTGGGCGCATGGCTGCAAGCATCACAGCAAAGGTTCCCCCTTCACAAATGCCAAACATGTTGACCGGCTTTCCACCATTGGCGGCGACCACATGTTCCATGCAGGAACGCAGATAATAATCCACGTAGTCATCAAAATTGAGGAACTGATCCGCACGCGTTGGATTACCCCAATCGACCACATAAACATCGATCCCTGCAGCAAGAAGATTTCGAACCAATGAGCGATCTTCCTGAAGATCAATCATCGTTTGTCTGCCAAACAAGCCATAGCAGATGACTACGGGAGGAATTTTGGTATTGGTTTTTTCAGTCGGCAGATAGTGAAACAACCGAACCTTATCCACCTCAAAGACAGTTTCGTATTCCGCCTCTGCAATCTGCACATCTTCATTGCTGATTTCAGCGAGAAAACCACCGGATCGCACTGCCTTCTTTCCGGTCTCAAACAATTGTCTCATTGCTATGGACCAGGCTTCCAGTGCTGTATCAACTTCGTTGAAACGACCTCCGCTCGATTTTCTGCTTGGTGGCATCATTTGGCGCTACCCTTAAGGTTGGCCAGTTCCCGCTTCACCTCTCTTAGCTCACGACGCAGCTGATAGACCATCAATGTTAGATCATCCACTTCGGTGCGCGTTGGCATCTGCCACGCTTCACTCCAGGTTTCTGCCATGTCCTTCTGCCGGGCACGAATTTCTGTTGATGCCCTGATCATTTGCTTCTGGGCTTCGAGAAACTCATCGCTACCCTGTGTTTCGAGAAGCGCTTCGTTCGCAGCTTTCAACCAACCCTGCAATGCCTCATCCACATCACCGGACTGCAGATCCTCAAGCGAATAGTTTTCCGAAAAACTCTTGTAAGCCTGCACCCATGCATTTTGCATAACCTGCGACATCTCAGAGGCAGCTTGCTGGTAATCAAGCGTTTCACGCCAAGCTTCAGCAGCCCCTTGCTGCGGCATCACCAGATCAGCAAATTGCGGACCTTTGGCAATTTTTTCCAACATAAGACGCAATTGCTCGGGTGCATAGCGGGTCCACTTTTGCGGATCCAAAAGGTCAAAGAAAGCGTTTTGCCCATAGCGAAAATCGAAGTCCGGCGTCGTTGTGGCGAAGCCACCACCGCTCGGAGGATTCCAGAATGGGGTCCAGGCTTTGATCAAATCGTTCCAGGCTGCCATGGGGTCGTTACGGCTGGTAGTCCCGCCGCCCATGTCTTTCAATGATCGATTGAATTGCTCGGCAATCTCACTTTGTGCCCGCAAAAAAGCTTCCTGACCCTGTTGCCAAAGGTCAGTCAGCGCATCGAAACCTTCTTGTTGTTTTTTATCCATTAAATAACTTCCATCACAATGCTTGGGTGTAAATATCCAACGCGGCCTCATAGGTCATCTCACGTGGATTGTTCACAAGTAGCCGTTGTTGTTTCATGGCATCTTCTGCCAGCATTGGCAGATGGTTGTGGTTTACACCCACTTCCGCAAGTTTAGACTGCATGCCCAGTTCCGGTCCCATCTTTTTGAAACCTTCAACCATCGCATCGCACTTCTCAGTGTCAGATTTGCCCACAGTATCTCTGAATATGATAGGAGAAAGTTCCGCATAAAGGCTAGAGGCTTCACTCATATTGAAGTCGAGCACATATGGCAGGACTAACGCATTGGACAAGCCATGCGGCACATGGAAATGACCGCCCAGCGGATAGGCAAGCGCATGAACGGCAGCTACTGGTGCATTCGCAAAAGCCATACCGGCCAACATGGAACCAAGCAACATGTTGGATCTTGCTTCACGGTCTTCCGGTGTATTGCATGCCTGATAGATTGAATTGCCAAGCAGATCGAGCGCCTGACGTGCCAATGTGTCCGACACAATATTCTTCTTATGCTTTGAGGTGTAGGCTTCTATCGCATGCACCATAGCGTCAATGCCGGTTGCTGCGGTCACATGAGCTGGTAAACCCACCGTCAATTCTGCATCGAGAACAGCCCAGTCAGGCAGTAGCTGATGCGAGACCACACCCTTTTTTTCGTTGGATCCGGTGGTTACAATCGAAATTGGCGTAACCTCTGATCCGGTACCGGCAGTGGTGGGAGCGAGAACCATCGGCAACCTTCCACCCTTCACCAGACCCACACCATACATCTCTTCGATAGGCTGATCAGACTGCACCAGAATGGCGATAAGTTTTGCGGTATCCATAGATGAGCCACCACCCACTGATACAACACCGTCAACACCTTCTGATTTCGCCTCTTCAACAGCACCGAGGATCATTGATTCTGGCGGATCAGCAACCACTTCATCAATGATATGCACGCCAACACCGGCTTCTTTCAATCCATCCAGGGCTGCTTGCGCAAGGCCAAGCTCCAGTATGATCTTATCAGTCACAAAGGCCACTTTTTTGCAGCCCATGTCGGACATTAACTCGCCGATTTTTGCAGTGGAACCCACTTCACTGATAATAGATTTAGTGGTCTGAAACTGAAAAGCGTGCATTAAATTCTCTTTCTTTAATGTTGGAGGATTAAACGGTTTCATCGAGCGAGGTGAGCTCGCGCAACCGTTCAGTAAGTTTCATGTTTTCGGTGTAATCAACAGGGCAATCAATCAGGGATACACAGCCGTCATTCAGCGCAGTTTCAAGCGTAGGAAGAAGGTCTTCAGCACTTCCTACTTTGTAGCCCTTTGCCCCAAAGCTCTCTGCAAAACTGACAAAATCCGGATTGCCCACATCCACATTACTCTTGCGGCCAAACTCTCTGAGCTGATGCCATTCAATCAAGCCGAGCTTGTTATCATTGAACATCAGAACCGTAATATTAAGACCGAGCCGGACAGCGGTTTCAATTTCCTGATTATTCATCATGAACCCACCATCACCACAAACTGCAAGAATGTTGCGGTTAGGATAAATCAGTTTGGCAGCAATTGCTCCTGGTAGGGCAATACCCATAGCAGCAAAGCCATTCGAAATGATGCAGGTATTTGGCCGCTCTGCCTGAAACATCCTGGCCATCCACATTTTGTGCGCACCCACATCAGAAATCACCACGTCTTCGGGATTTAGCACTTTTCTGATGTCGCAAATTATCTTCTGAGGCTTGACCGGATAACTCTTGTCATTTTCATGCTCAGTAAGCTCAGCCACAATTTTTGTGCGAAGCTTTTTCATTGCCGCACTTGCAGGCCGTTCACAACGGGCACTAATACGCGCCATGGAATCTTTAATGTCGCCGATCACACCGGCTTCCACTATGTAATGTGTGTCCACCTCCGCTGGCGAGCCATCTATGTGGATGATGGATTTGTCACCATTCGGATTCCAATGTGTCGGATCATATTCGACCATGTCGTAACCGATGCAAATCACCAGATCAGATTCATCGATCCCAAAGGCCACCAGATCGTGTGCCTTCAAACCCACTGTGCCGATACTCAAAGGATGGGAAGACGGAATAACACCCTTGGCCATAAAGGTGGTTGCAACAGGAGCATCGATTGCTTCTGCAAATTCAACCAGTGCCTCGCTAGCGTTATGACGGATGATGCCGTTACCTGCGATAATCACTGGATTTTTGGATTTTGAGATTGTCTCTGCCACCTGCCTGCACTTACCGCGAGCAGCTTCTGACATCAAAGGTGATTGAACTTTTAGCGGCTTGGCAGAACCGGTTTGCATATCACCCACATTCTCCGGGAAATCGATAAAGGCAGCACCGGGCTTTTCAGCTTGTGCGAATTTAAAGGCCTTACGTACAATCTCTGGAACGATTTCCGGTTCGCGAATCTGTGTAGAGTATTTGGTAATTGGAGCGAACAGATTCACCAGATCAAGGATCTGATGGCTTTCCTTGTGCATTCTGGTAGTAGCACCCTGACCTGCGATAGCCACCAACGGAGCCCGGTCCATATTCGCGTCTGCCACACCAGTAACCAGGTTAGTTGCACCAGGGCCAAGTGTGGACATACATACACCGGCCTTTCCTGTCAGACGCCCATAGACATCAGCCATGAACGCTGCACCTTGTTCGTGTCGTGTAACAACAAATTTAATCTTACTGTCCAGAAGTGCATCCATGACGGCTATATTTTCTTCACCCGGAATTCCGAAAATATATTCTACACCTTCGTTTTCGAGACACTTAACTAAGAGTTGGGCGGCGGTAAGATTTCTGTCAGATTTCAAGGTAAACTCCGGGGCTTTTTAAATAGACATGACTGTCAGAAAGTATCCAGACTGCAGCATCTTATTGCGCACAGTCTTTGGAATTGAGGATTCCACGACTTTCCTAACTCAATTAAAACACATGAAAATGACATAGATCAATTATAAGTGGTTCAATACGCTCGTAATATATAATTTTGTGCGATGCAACATTTTTGTTGCAATGCACAATTTTTCCATCTATATTGGCCTTGTGAATACCTTGCTAATTAATTTTGACGGATAATCGGTAATATAGAGGATCTTCCCATGACTAAAAAAATCGATGCAACAGAAACACTGGAGCAATCTAAGGAATATTTCTCAAAGCACATCGCTAACACAGAGAAATTCTTTGACGGCGTTATTGAGTTCAACGCTGCAATTTTCAAAGGCGGGGAAATCCTGTCGAAGAAAGTCTATGACAACTATGTATCTAATATTGCTGCAACTTTTGACGGTGCTAAAGCACTTAACAAAACTAGCGATGCACCTGAGTTCTACAAGGTTGCGACCTCTAACATCGCAGCAGCAGCTGAGCGTGTTTCTGAGCAATCAAAAGAGTATGTTGAACTAACCAGCAAGGTTATGAAAGACGCTGGAGAAGCCGGACGTCAGGCATATTCAAAAAGTTTTTCTGGCACACTTTAAACCATAATCTCCTCCCTGGTTTAAAGCTGGAAACAGAGCCGCCTTCCTTTCGGACAGGCGGTTTCTTTTTGTTTGAATTTCTGTAATATTGTGCAACGCAAAATTCACAAAGTGATCGTGTAATGAGTGAACTTGAGAAGAATGAAGACGGCAATAAGTCACAATCGCCGATAAGGATCAAGAAATATCCCAATCGACGACTGTACAATACTGCGTCCAGCCAATACATCGTGCTCAATGATATCGTTGATCTGGTGAAGTCCGGGAAAGAGTTCATTATTGAAGATAAAAAGACTGGTGAGGATATCACCAGAAGCATACTCAATCAGATTATCTATGAACGCGAAACCGCATATGAAGATTACCATTTCCCGCTAGATGTTCAGAAACAACTGATCCTGATGTATGACGACGCTTATGGAAAAATGATGCCGGATTATCTCAGACAATCCATGCAGGTCTTCGTTTCAGAGCGTGATCGAATGCAAAACGCCTTGGATGAGATGTTCACCTACAACTCCAAAACCATGACACAGCTCGGTGAAAACCTTGCTAAACAGAACATGGAGTTTTTCAACCGTGCTATGGATTTCTTCCAATCAATGAGCGGCATATCTCGAAACGCCCAAAATCATGGGGATGAAGGCAACAAATCAGATGCCAAAGAAAGAAAACTAAAGGATATTCAGGAGCAGATTGAGGCCCTGCAGGCTGAACTGAAATCACTCAAGTAACAAAGTACGGAATAATAGTAAGATCATGCCGCACCGTTTGAAACAGCCTACAAAAGCCTATTCACGCCACTACTTCCTCGGTCTAGGCTTTCATGGCTTCCATCGCATCAATTACCTTGAATGGGGTAACTCAAAAGAGTTTCCGCATCAGGAAACACTATTGTGCGTACATGGTCTCACAAGAAACGCCCGAGATTTCGACTATTTCGCCAGCAAGATGTGCGATCGATACAGAGTGGTTTGCCCGGATGTGGTCGGTAGAGGTGACAGTGATCACCTGCTCAACGATGAATCTTACAACTATTTGCAATACAACGCCGACATGAACGCCATGATTTCGCGTCTGGGTGTTACCGAGGTCAATTGGATTGGCACATCAATGGGTGGCATCATAGGCATGGTGCTCGCTTCCGTTGCGCAATCACCGATCCGGCGCCTTGTCATCAACGACATTGGTCCTGAGGTTTCCCGGGACGCCCTGCTTTCAATTGCAAAGTATATCGGGACTTCCGATGATTTTAATTCGCTTCAGGACGTGGAGAATTTCCTGAGAGAGATTTATCATGAGTTTGCACCCATGAGCGATGAAGACTGGGCTCAGATGGCTAAATACTCCTCCAAGCGAACAGAGCATGGCACCTACAAAATGAAATTTGATCCACGTGTTGGTGACGCATTCCGTGACTCTATTTCATATTTCAACGTGGATATGTGGGACACCTGGGAAAAGATTACATGCCCGGTATTGGTTTTAAGAGGCAAGCACTCAAGCTTCTTGTCAGAAGAAACTGCTCACCGAATGCTCGAATATGGCCCGGAAACAATCCTGGTTGAATTCGATGAAACAGGTCATACTCCCACGCTCAGAAATGATGAGCAGGTCGATGTGATCGCCGATTGGCTATCAAACACCTGATCCCCGGTTTGAAACACTATTTCCAATCAAAGCTCAAACCTTGCCATCCGGGTCGAAAATATAACCAACGCCGCGGATGGTACGAATATAGACAGGATGCTCCGGGTCTGGCTCAATTTTTCGCCGTAATCGAGTAACGCGTACATCAATTGAGCGATCAAAAGGTTCCCAATCTCTGCCATGCGCAATCTCCAGCAAAGTTTCTCGCGAAAGGACACGGTTCGGTCTTTCGGCAAACGCCTTGATCAAATCAAACTCCATCCTTGTGAGCGGCAGGATTTCACCATCCGTCATTACCAGGCATCGCATGTTGGCGTTTACGGTTACTGAACCAAACTCGAATTCGCTGGAGGTATCACGATCCACATTCTGTTTAGTCGAACTCTCTGACTTAGATCTGTCTGATCTGACACGTCGCAGGATTGAGCGCACGCGCGCTAACAGTTCACGTAACTCGAAAGGCTTGGAAACGTAATCATCCGCCCCCACCTCAAGTCCGATGATGCGGTCAATGGAATCCCCTGAACCGGTCAACATAACAATCCCCATGTTGTATTCTTCCCTAAGGAACCGACAAAGTGACAGACCATCTTCTCCAGGCAACTTTAGATCCAGAATGGCAAGATCATATGTTTTCTGCCCGATCATTCTGCGCAGTTCATTGCCTTCATGGGCAATGTCAATTTCTATGTCATTGGCAGTGAAATATTCTTGCAGCGTCTCCAAAATATCCTGATCATCGTCCACTGCGATAATTCTCGGTTTGTCGGACATACAAGCACCCTCCGATCAATTGCTTGATGTTTGCCCCAACCTGCGCCTGACACAATACTATTGTGATTGGACTATTCCAACTCGTAATTTAGTGAAAAAATTCAGACATCAGACATTTGGGCTTTCGCATAACAAAGAAGTGTGGAAACCTTGTGTTCCCGTCGGTTTATAGACTGCAAATAAAGCATAATAGTTTCAATGGGATATGCTTTGGGAGAAAATGAATGCGAGACAATGATCATCTCGATGAAATCAGAACATCCGTAAGAGCAATATGCAGTTCATATGGGGAAGATTACTGGAGAGAACTGGATAAAACCAATGATTATCCCACCGAATTTGTCGCAGAAATCACCAAATCCGGTTTTCTGGGTTGCCTGATCCCTGAAACATATGGGGGATCTGGTCTTGGCTTGGTGGAAGCGTGTGCAGTGCTCGAAGAAATTTCACGGTCTGGCGGACATCCGGGAGCAGCACACGCACAGATGTATGTGATGGGATCAGTTTTACGCCATGGCTCCGATGTTCAGAAAAATGAGTATTTGCCCAAAATCGCATCAGGCGAACTACGTATGCAATCGTTTGCAGTAACGGAACCGACCACCGGGACGGACACAACTTCGTTGAAAACTGTCGCCGAAAGGGTAGGAGACAAGTTTGTCGTAAATGGTCAGAAAGTTTGGATCAGCAGAGTACAACACTCAGACCTGATGTTATTGCTTGCACGCACCAAACCAATCGAAGAACGCACTTCCAAAACCGACGGTTTGTCATGCTTTATTGTGGATTTGCGAGGTGCGGAAAAACGTGGCCTGACGATCAAGCCGATTGATGCCATGATCAACCATCACTCTTGTGAGCTGTTCTTCGACAACTTCGAAATTCCTGAAGAAAATCTCCTTGGAGAAGAGCATAAGGGTTTTCGTGTCATCATGGATGGCATGAATGCTGAGCGCGTTTTGATTGCAGCAGAATGCATAGGTGATGCCCGATACTTCATTGATAAAGCCTGCAACTATGCAAAAGAAAGGGTCGTGTTTGATAGACCCATCGGGCAAAATCAGGGAATTTCATTTCCAATCGCCCAAGCCTATGCCCAAAGCGAGGCGGCCAACCTCATGGTAGAGAAAGCAGCTGGACTGTTTGATGCTGGCCTCAGTTGTGGAGCAGAAGCAAACATGGCCAAGATGCTTGCTGCAGATGCTTCCTGGAAAGCCGGTGACATGTGCCTGCAAACCCACGGTGGGTTTGGCATTAGCCGGGAATATCACATTGAACGTAAGTTACGTGAAACGCGGCTTTACCAAATCGCTCCCATTTCCACCAATCTGATCCTGTCTTACATAAGTCAGCATGTGCTTGATTTACCCAGGAGCTTTTGATGTCACCGCTTGATGGAGTTTTAGTTGTTTCAATCGAGCAAGCTGTCGCTGCTCCACTTTGCACTGCAAGATTAGCCGCCGCTGGTGCACGGGTGATAAAAATAGAGCGGGAAAGTGGCGATTTTGCCCGCGGATATGACACCGCTGCCAAGGGGGAAAGCTCCTACTTTATCTGGTTAAATCAAGGTAAGGAATCCGTCTGCACCGATTTCAAATCAGAGAAAGGGCGTGAACTGCTCACTGCTCTTTTGTCAAAGGCGGATGTGATAGTTCAAAACCTGTCTCCTGGCGCATTAGATCGCTCTGGATTTTCGCTTGAGCAACTTCACAAAATCAATCCACGATTGATCGTCTGCAATATCTCAGGCTACGGATCCACCGGAGAGGCTTCCCGGAAACCCGCATACGATCTACTAGTCCAGGCTGAAAGTGGATTGGTCTCCGTATCCGGGGAAAAGGGACATCCAGGAAGAATTGGTGTTTCAATCTGTGATATTGGGGCCGGCGTAACTGCGCACGCCGCCATATTGGAAGCGCTCATAAAAAGAGACAGAACGGGCAAGGGTGAAGAAATCAATTTGTCTCTTTTCTCGGTTGCCAGCGAATGGATGATGGTACCCTACATCCATGCAGAATATGGTTCTGGCGCTCCGGAACCCGCTGGTTTGAAACATCCATCAATTGCTCCTTATGGCGCGTTTGAATGTTCTGACGGAAAACTGATCCTGATTTCCATACAAAACGAACGCGAATGGGAACGTTTGTGTTTTGAAGCACTGAACTCACAGGAGTTGTTCAACAACACGAATTATGCCTCAAACAATGATCGCGTTACCCATAGAGAGCAATTGGATGCAGAAATAAATCGTGTCACAAAAACAATGACTTACGAAGAATTCCAAAGCCGTTTGGATGCATCCGGAATTGCCTATGGTGCGATTAACTCCGCTGACGATCTCAAACATCATCCGGCAACACGACTTGAAATATATCGAAATGGAAATGGTGATGTGCTATTGCTGCCATCACACCCCGCCAAAGAAGCTGAAAACAACGCTTCCGACACACCCAGACAAACACCAAAAATTGGACAACACACGCAAAAAATCTGGGACGAATTTCTCTAGAAAAACATCCGTTTCGATAAAATTGAAACAATTCTGAAACATAAGCCGAAACACTTCTGGAACACAAAGAAGCTAGTATCAATTAGTGATACAACTCATGCCCGATAACAGGGAACTTCTTGGCTATGAACAATAGCAACGAAATTTCAGAAATATCCGAAATCAATCCTGCCCGATTGGTTCTCCATAGAATGTCGAACTCTCCTTTTACAGACGTTTCGGAAATTTGCGAAAACGCAGAATTAAAGAATGAAGCTACCAGCAAGTCAAAAGAGCATGAGAAAGACATTAAAGCTTGTGAACGTAGCAGAGAGAATTTCGGCTAGAAAAATCCACTATGTTGGACTAACGCCCCGCCCAACATAGCGCATCCAACTAAAAATTTTAGTTGGATGCGTGTTTGAAAAACAACGAAAGAACTTGGACGAACCAAAGTGAAGACATTGTACGTGAAAAATGGGTACGCTTCTGTCAGCGGTGGCGAAGACGACAGAAAAATTAGTTATTCCGGCCCCACTCCAAAAGTACTGATCCAGATCGCAACTGCTGATGGGATAGAGTTTTTTGTCGATTCAATAAAGGCAAATGACTTTATGCAGAAGCAGGGTAACGGTCGTGTTTCACTTATTCCCGTCCGATAAAGGATAAACCTGCTCGACCGGCGAGTTCCCGGTTTTACACTTCCAATCCGATTGAAAATTTCATGCTTATGAGATCGAGTTTCAACTCACTATTGCTCAATCAGGAGACGTTAGTCATAATTTGACAGGTTTTGTTGGAGTTTTGTTGCTTTGAGTAAACCAATAGACACCGATGCTGAGTCAGAAATAGAAGATGCTTTCGATGCCATGTCGGAAGGCATTGCAATCTATGACGCTGAGCACAGACTGGTACGATGTAATAAACGGTTCCAGGAATTTTACGCCTACACCGATGAAGAAATAAAACCCGGCACTCATTTCGACGAATTGATCCAATATGACCTAAAAAAGGGAATTGTGATCGCTGAAACCAACTCAGGTCATGTAGCTGATCGGATTAGCCAGAGAGAGAACAATCATGGCTCATTGGATTTGGAACTGGCAGACGGAAGATGGTTGCAGATACGCGACCGCAAAACCTCTACCGGAGGCACTGTAACGGTACAGACAGATATCACCGAGCTGAAACTGACACAAAAAAGTGCTCAGGAAACAGAAGCAATCCTCGCTGACGCGCTCGAACACATGTCCGAAGGTTTTGCGATCTATGATGAAAAAGATCGCTTGGTTTATTTCAATAGAAAATTCAAAGAATTCTACAATTACCCAGAGGACGACTCCGAAATCATCGGCAAGTCATTCCTTGAACTGGGTTATAAGGATATGAACGCTAACGTCATCGAATTTGGTGATGACCCAGACGAATTCATAGCCAGACGAAAGATACAGCGAAGATCTCTTGCTGGCGCCTTTGATCTGAAATTGACCAGTGGCCGTTGGCTTCAAATCCGAGACCGAATGACTTCAACGGGTAGAACCGTCTCAATTCAAGCGGACATCACAGATCGCAAAAATCTTGAGCGCAAGCTCACCGCTGCAAAACGTGAAGCTGATGCTGAAGTTGTCCGGCAGGGCAATTTGGTAGCTGAACAGGAACAGCAAATGCACGCGATCGTGGAGGTTCAGACTGAAATGATCGCCCGTTTGGATACCAATCTCAAAGTCACCTATGCAAACAAGGCCTATAAAGAGGCTTTTCTTGACGACCCGGATAACGATGAAGTTCTCGGCCAATATATTGTTGATGTCCTGGTGGATGAGGATGCAAAGAAAAACCTGATTGAAGAACTGTCCAAGCTGACACCGGAAAATCCAATGGCATATTTCGAACATCTGGAAAAAGTTGCTAACGGAAACCTGCAGTTCCAATCCTGGACAAACCATGCATTGTTTGACGAGCATGGTAACCTGACAGGATATCAATCAGCAGGCCGTGACATAACGAGCGCCAGAATTGCGGAACACGCGCTCGCATCAAATGCCAGAGAAAGAAATGCAATCATATCCGCTTCTATTGATGCGATCGTGACGTTTGATGAAAACGGGGAGATCCGTGAATTTAATCCAGCGGCGGTTGAAACCTTCGGTTACAAACGCAACGAAGTAATCGGAAAGCGAATTGGGTTTCTGATCGTACCCGGAGAACATCATGATCCACAAAAGACAATCCTGAAGAACTATTTGACGGATCAGTTTGGACCGAATTTTTTCGCAAAACGGCTGGAAACCACATTCAAGCGGAAAGATGGTTCAACATTCCCCGCCGAAGCCACTTTCACAGCAGCGAACAGAGATGTGGCAGCCTTTTCCGTCTTTAATCATGAAGATGAGTTGAGTACAGAATCGTCGCAACGGTTTCTGGTTGCTTACGTGAGAGACCTCACAGAAACCAAGAAACTCGAAAAAAAGATGATCAAGCAGCGCGAAGCAATTGTTCAAAACGAGAAAATGGGAGCTTTGGGGTCGCTGCTGGCCAATGTGGCTCATGAACTCAACAATCCGTTGGCAGTTGTGGTTGGTCAAGCTGATCTTCTGGCTGAGATTGCAAAGGATGAAAAACTCCAGAAAAGAGCGGACCGCATCAAGGGCGCAGCAAACCGGTGCGCGTCAATTGTCAGAACGTTTTTGGCAGCAGTCCGCCAAAAGCAACCGGAACGAGAAGCATTCGATCCGTTAGCACCCGTTTCTGAGACAATGCAGTTGTTGGAATACGCATTCAATACGAACAATATACAGTTAAATATCTTTGCGGAAGAAAACCTGCCACCGGTTTACGGTGACAAAACGCAAATCGGTCAGGTGTTAACAAATCTATTGGTCAATACCCAACAGGCGTTAATGGCAGTGTCAGGTGAACGGATTGCAAACATTTCCATTGATCTTAGCGACAAGGGGAAATGCGTGAGTTACATCGTTAATGATAACGGACCAGGAATTCCCGAAGATCAATATTCCAAAATATTCGATCCGTTTTACACCACCAAAGCTGAAGGGGTCGGCACCGGGATTGGCTTATCAATCGTGAACAATATCGTAAAGGCTCACAACGGATCCATTTCGGTAGATAAGGCACCCGAACTCGGAGGCGCGCAGTTCGAAATCAAGCTTCCAATTGCAAACCTGGAACAAAACAGGCTCTCCAGGCAATCAGGTTTGAACAATGCTGGAAAGAAGGTCAATCCACTTAAGATATTAGTGCTTGATGACGAGGAAGACGTGGCTGAGATCGCATCCGATCAGCTCACAATTGCCGGCTACGAATGTGACATCGCAACAGATGGTAATACAGCCATATCCATGATTGGAAAGACGAACTACGATGCAGTGATCAGCGATTTACGAATGCCAAAGATGGATGGCCCAGCATTTTACGAAGCTGTCTGCAAAAAACATCCAGACATGAAACTTAAGTTTGGTTTCTTCACAGGCGACAGCCTAGGGCTGAACGCAAGAACCTTCCTGAGCAAACCCGAAATCCTGTCAATCGACAAACCATTCACGGGTAAAGACCTGATGGAATTGATCAGGAAAATTTCCGAACGTGAGAACCTCAATTGATATTTGGTTTGAATGGTTCTGCTATTTCAGGTAGTCCAGTTCAAAACAGGAATTTTGTAAGTGGTACATATCTGGGTTAGGGCTGAGCAACGGCCATTCGAGCAGCGTGTTGGACTGACACCGACAGGTGCTAAGAAATTGATAAATAAAGGCTTTCACATCACTGTTGAAGAAAGCAGCTCAAGGGCTATTCCCATCAGCGCATATAAAGACGTTGGCTGCGAAATCGCACAGGAACACTCATGGCCCGACGCACCCGGAGACGTGATCATATTCGGACTTAAGGAACTGGACGAGGACGGTCCTGACCTGAAACATCGCCATATTATGTTTGGTCACGCCTACAAGGGACAAAAAGATGGCCCCCATCTTCTGAAACGCTTCAAGCGTGCCGGTGGAACACTTTATGATCTTGAATATCTCACTGACGAAGATGGCCGCCGCGTTGCCGCCTTTGGTTATTGGGCAGGTTTTGCAGGTGCTGCCGTTGGACTCATGGCATGGCTCGCTCAACTGGAAAAGATCTCACTTGGCCCTGTCAGCGTTTATCAGGACAAGGACATTCTGGTTTCGGAACTCACCCGGAAACTGGAAGCGCTGGATAGTTCCCGGACACCACTGCCAAGCGCCATCATTATTGGAGCTAAAGGTCGGGTGGGTACGGGCGCTTCGGATCTATACGAAGCACTAAATATGAAAACCACAAGGTGGGATATGGAAGAAACCGCACATGGCGGTCCTTTCCCCGAAATCCTCGATCACACACTTTTCGTGAACTGTATTTTGGCGCGGCCCGGAGTTCCAGTGTTTGTGCCCAAAACCGCTGTCGAAACAAGCAGAGCATTACGGGTAATCGCTGATGTCTCATGTGATCCCAACAGTGACTACAATCCAATTCCGATTTATGACCGCTCAACCACTTTTGCCGAACCTACCCTTCAAATTGCCGGCGAACCAAATCCGCTTGATGTGATGGCAATTGATAACTTACCCTCCATGCTGCCAGTCGAAAGCAGTGAAGACTACGCTGATCAGCTATTGCCTCATCTAATGACACTCGACAAATTGGATGAAGGGGTTTGGTCTCGTGCCGAAAGTGTTTTCAAGACCCACACCAAAGATCTTTGAGGAAGCAGGATGCAAACAATACACTGGATCGGAACCGGATTATCATCAGTACCAGGCCTGCGTCGCCTGATTGAGAACGGACACAACGTAATCGTTTGGAACCGCACAAAAGAAAAAGCGGTAGAAGCCGTCGGCGACCTTCATGCAGATATTCGCACTTTCCAGATGAGCGATTTTGAAGAACAATTGCAAAAAGACGATGTGGCAATCTCCATGCTACCGGGTGATTGGCACGTTCCAATTGCGGAAGCCTGTCTGAATGCCGGAGCCAATTTTGTCTCCTCATCTTACATTTCACCGGAAATGAGAGCGCTGGATGAACAGGCAAAACAAAATGGCCTCACCTTTGTCAACGAAGTGGGTCTGGACCCAGGCATCGATCACCTCATGGCGCATTGGCTAGTAGCAGATTACCGCAACGCCGCCGGGTATGATCTGGAAAATGATCTGACGTTCAGGTCTTATTGTGGTGGCATCCCTAAAATCGCCAATGATTTCAAATACAAATTCAGTTGGTCTCCTCTCGGAGTATTGAAAGCTCTGCGTTCTCCCTCCAAATCGATGAAAGACTTTGAAGAGTATAATGTCCAACGTCCTTGGGATGCTGTGGACACATATATTGCTCCTTTGCCGGAAGCAGAGAGTTTCGAAGTTTATCCAAACCGCGACAGTCTTCCCTTCATTGAGGACTATGCATTCGACGATAACTGGCGCGTCAAAACATTCGTCCGTGGAACCTTACGATTGAATGGATGGGCTGAAGCGTGGGATCCAATTTTCAAAGAGATCGAGACACTCAAAGGTGCTGAAGGTGAAGAGCGTCTAAAAGAAATGTCTGATCAGTTTTGGCAGGAACACGCATTCGACGAAGGTGAACCGGATCGGGTGGTGATGTTTGTGGAATTGAAAGCAGAAAAAGACGGTCAGGCAAATTACCACAAAACCTATGTCATGGACGCTTGGGGTGATGACCGTGGAAACGCAATGGCCCGTTTGGTTTCAGTCCCTGTATCCCTGGCTGTTGAAACCGTGTTGGATAAAAAGCTTCCATCGGGAGTATTTCCAGCACCCTCCGATCTCACCATTGTTGAGACTTGGATGGGACATGTGAAGGAACTTGCACAACATCTTGACGTGGTCGATCATCTCAAGACCTGATTGCGCGCGCGTTCTACCAATGCATGTTTAATCTATGGTAGAATTCTTCCATCAAAATAAAAGATCTGGGTTGTGTCATCACGACCCGGCATAGAAATGTTATTTGCCCTACACATCTAATTGTTTTTAAATCCGATCGAACAATTCATTATATCAATCGATCATTAAAACACTCTCATAAATGCCGTAATCGTTTTCTTCTCCCGAACATCCTATTTGTAACTCGGCACAAACACAGGGCACCTAAATGACAGCAGGATTGCTGACAATCACCTTCTTCACTGCAATGTTCTCGATGGTTGCCAAACGGCTGTCAAAAACTGTTGTGACGGCTCCGATGATCTTTCTGGGTTTCGGGTATTTATTAGCAAACCTGGAACTGTTGTCTGCAAATCAAATGGAAGAGACCCTGCATCTGGTTGCAGAAATAGCACTCATTATTCTTTTGTTTCTCGATGCAGCACAAACGAATGTGACTGCGCTCAGAAAACGCTTTGTATGGCCCGCAAGAATGCTCCTAATTGGCCTACCTCTCGGATTGCTTCTAGGCACAGTTTCAGCCTGGTTGCTCCTGCCCACTTGGCCCCTGGCTGCGGTAGCCCTTGTTGCTGCAATCCTGGCACCAACTGACGCTGCCCTTGGTCAGGCCGTCGTCACCAATGAAGCAATTCCCGAACGCGAAAGACGCGCGCTCACGGTGGAAAGTGGCTTGAATGATGGTTTGGCCTTACCAGCCATATTGCTATTTGCGAGCCTGCTGGCCAATCAAATGCATCAGGGAGACACCAACTGGCTACTGTTCGGAGCCAAACAACTTATCCTCGGCCCAATTGCAGGCATAATATGTGGAACTGCCGGCGGCTACATATTGCTATGGGCCAAAAAGCGAGATTACACATCAGACATCTATGAGGGTGTGGGTGCCTTGGCATTGGCTTCCGCGTCCTATTTGTTTGCAACACTCATTGGTGGGAATGGTTTTATCTCATGTTTTGTTGCTGGTCTTTGCTTCGGACACATAGTTCAAGACAAGTGCAAGTTCATATTCGAGTTCACTGAAAGCGAAGGCCAGGGCCTGACTTGGGGTGCTTTCCTGTTGATCGGTCTGCTCCTCGTTCCAGAAGCAATCGCCCATCTGGATGCAGCAATGCTTGCATTGATACTGGTGAGCCTGTTCATCGTAAGGCCACTCGCCATATGGCTGTCACTCATAGGTACAGATGCCTCCAATTCCACCAGGTTATTTTTCGGATGGTTCGGACCGCGGGGATTGGCAACTGCACTGTTTGCCCTTGCAGTCATTCATGAAATTGGCCCCCTGTTTGGTGATGCAATACTTCACATCGCCATCAATACGGTCTGGATAAGCGCCATTCTACACGGTCTCACCGCCCAACCCGGAGCCAGATGGTATGGATCACAATTTAAAGAATAACGCAAATTTACAGTGACTTACTTCGTAGAATCCAGTTAATTTACAAAAAGAGGAACCCCCGAAATGAAAAAAGTCCCCATCTTCAAGCTCGTTGACCTGAAAGACCGGCAACCGGAACACGCGCTTGTTGCAGATGTTGATCTGGTAATTGTTCGATTTGACGAAGAGATATCCGTTTTCTATGGACGCTGCCTTCACCGTGGCGCACTGATGTCAGATGGATTTGTCAGCGGCAATAACCTGATTTGTGGGCTTCATTACTGGGACTATCGCGTCGATTCAGGCGTTTCGGAATATAACAACAGCGAGGTTCTTCCCAAGTTCAAATCCTGGGCAGAAGATGGCGAGCTCTATGTCGACGAAGAAGAAATTGCAGCATGGGCATTAAAGAACCCGCAGCCCTTCAATCGTGATGAGTATTTGGGCCAATATGCAGACACAAGCCATGGCACGGAAGAGGAGCCATACAACGGGCTGATCCAGAGGTATGCCAAGGAAGGCCTCTCGAAAACCGGACATCACGGTGTAGTGGATTCCATGGGTGTGCCACGCAACCAGCTGCCTGATTGGGACCACATCCAAATTCTAACGGCACAACTGCATAAACCGCCTTTGCTTGATGATGCAGAGGTGGGCACCGAAGTAATCATCGGACCAAACGCCCAAAAACCATTGAAACTGGACATCCCGCTTTTTGTGTCTGACATGAGCTATGGTGCATTATCAGAACCGGCAAAAGTCGCTTTGGCCAGAGGTGCAGAACTGGCAGGGACCGGAATTTGCTCCGGGGAAGGTGGCATGCTTCCTGAAGAACAAGCCGCCAATTCGCGCTACTTCTATGAATTGGCGTCAGCGCGGTTCGGTTTTAGCTGGGACAAGCTCGATAAAGTGCAGGCCTTTCATTTCAAAGGTGGTCAAGGCGCTAAAACCGGCACGGGAGGCCATTTGCCCGGTGCAAAGGTGAAGGGAAAGATCGCTGATGTGCGGGGCTTGAATGAAGGCGAAGATGCCATATCCCCATCTCGCTTCCCTGAATGGGACAGTGTTTCCCAAATCAAGGATTTTGCCGATGAAGTTCGTGACCGCACTGGCGGCATTCCCATCGGATACAAACTGTCAGCACAACATGTCGAGAAAGACATTGATGCCGCATTGGAAGTTGGAGTGGACTACATAATCCTGGATGGCCGTGGCGGTGGAACGGGCGCTGCACCGGTGATTTTCCGGGACAATATCTCAGTCCCCACAATTCCGGCATTGGCGCGAGCTCGTAAGCATCTTGATCAGGCAGATAAAAACGTAACTCTGGTCATAACCGGCGGACTGCGCAAACCCGCAGACTTTATCAAGGCTATGGCCATGGGAGCAGATGCAATTGCACTATCCAATTCCGCGATGCAGGCCATTGGATGCATCGCGATGAGGGCTTGCAGCACTAACAATTGTCCTGTCGGCATCGCGACTCAAAAACCACATCTGGTATCTCGCCTGGTGGTGGAGAAGTCGGCTCGGCAGCTTACAAATTTCTTCGAAGCTTCTGTTGAATTGATGCAGGTTATGGCGCGTGCTTGCGGGCATAATCACCTTTCGAAATTTTGTCACGAAGACCTGACAACATGGCAAAAGGAAATGAGTGAAATTTCTGGTGTTAACTTTGGTGGGATCGGATGATTGTTGCAGAAATAATCTTCATGGCAGTCAAAATCTGGATGTATATCGGTGCCGCCGTTGCAGCTGTTTTTCTCACATTTGGCATTGACCGCATCGATGAGGACGCCCGGGGCGCTTATGTATTTCGCCCCATTCTAATCCCTGCTTTTCTGCTGATCTGGCCTATAATTTTATGGCGCTGGTTTGTTTTGGAAACGGGTCGCGATCAGTGGCCTAAACGGCATAAACCGCCGCGTGAAGCGCACTTTTGGGTATCAATCATCTTCGCAGTTTCCATTCCGGTGATCATGTTGACCGGATTTGCGGTACGCCAGGAATGGCCCGCCGACTTTAAGCCGGAAAGAATTTCCACACAGCAGGAACAAAGCCAATGAGCGTTAAATATATCCCTGTTCAGTGGAACCCCAATAAATGGAAATACAATTTTGTGATGCTGGCAAGCGTGTTTGCCTATCTCTGGATTTTTATCGAACTTACACCTGACATCATGGCAAATGAGGGTCGGATAAATGCGCAAGTTCATAACGCTCGTGCCTTTGGTTCCTGTGCATTTTTTATGCTGACAGTCATTTTATGCATTGGCCCCCTGGCACGCCTTGATGAGAGGTTCCTACCCCTGCTCTACAACCGCAGGCATTTCGGTGTTATCACGGCAGCCGTCGCCACGACCCATGCGTTTTACATCATCAACTGGTACTTCGCGTTTTCGCGCACGAACAAGTACGAAGCCTTGTTATTCGCCAATACCAGTTTTGGCCAACTGTCCGGCTTCCCGTTTGAAGTATTCGGGATCTTCTCACTCACTTGCCTGCTCATCCTGGCAGCGACAAGCCATGATTTCTGGCTCAAATTTCTGACACCACGCATCTGGAAAGGGATCCACTACCTTGTCTATGCAGCCTATATTTCCGTGGTAGCCCATGTGAGCTTAGGCATCTTGCAAGATCAGCAAGATAATCGTTTCACAATCGCATTTGTTATCAGCGGTCTGATCGTAGCCGTTCTTCACGTACTCGCTGCCCTGAAAGAGAGAAAGACTGGAGATGTTGTCACTGATGCAAATGCCGACAATTGGGTGCAGGTCTGTAATGTTTCAGACATGACCGACGGATATGCGAAGATTGCAAAACTGGCCAATGGTGAGCGTGTTGCTGTCTATCTGCAGGAGGGGAAACTCTCGGCGATTTCCAATGCATGTGCCCATCAAAACGGTCCTTTAGGAGAGGGAAAGGTCATTGATTGTTTGGTCACCTGCCCCTGGCATGGTTTCCAGTACAATGTGAAGGATGGCAGGTCTCCTGCCCCGTTCACTGAAATGGTCCCCACATACAATCTCCGTCTGGAGGGAGATGCGGTGCTTGTTGATCCTGAGGCAAACCCACCCGGAACCTTCGTAGAGCCCGTCTCAATAAGTTAGGAGCATACCTTGAGCACAGAAAACAAACCATTTTTTGTAGGTTACCTTGGCATCCCTGCTGGATTGAAGGGCTTTTTGCTTAAGACCTCTTTGATCATGTTAGCTGGTTTTGCCGCAGGTGGTGTATTGGCCGGGGTTTCGCAGGACGATCCAGGCAAAGCAGGCTTCCGATTTGACTACGGACGCCAGACCATTACCGGTGTGATTGAAGCCAGCCCATATCCTATCCTCCATGTGACGGAAGGAAATGAACGTGTTCCCACAGGTCATTCCGTGATGCTGACCGGGCAAGGCAAATCTGGAGCCATGGCCATCATGGCATCGCTGGAGGGAACTCTTGTCCAGGCTACCGGAATTGTTTTGGAACGCGGCGAACTGGACATGCTGCAGCTGTTGTCCGGTCAGCGTGGCATCCAGCCCATGGAAGAAGAGAGTGATATTCCCCAAGTGGAGGAACTTGGAACCTGGCGTCTGCAAGGGGAGATCTGCGACGGCAAATGTCTTGCTGGAGCAATGCAACCCGGTCGGGGTCTTGCCCATAAAGCCTGCGCCAACTTGTGCCTGGAAGGCGATATTCCACCGGTGTTCGTTTCTACCCAACCGGTTGAAGGTACTGAATTCCTTCTGGTAGGCGACATTGAGGGGGGGCCGCTTTCCCGCGATGCTTACGACTATGTGGGTCAATTTGTGGAAATCGAAGCTAAAGTTCAAAGACGCGGAGATTTGCTGGTGATGCTCATCGACCCTGAAAAACTGAAGGTGGTGGAATGAGACATATCATTAGCCTGTCGATCGTTGCATTCATCAGCTTGATCCTCTTCTACGCATCACGCTTCTGGATTTTCAGCTGGTGGGATCGACCCGGCCTGTTTGAACTGAAACAGCTACCACCACAAGGAGGCGTGTTGCAGCGGTGGTTGAGAGGAACTGACTTTTCTCCCTATGAACTCATCATATGGGTGATCGCCTGTTTTCTGATTCTCACGTTCCTGGAGAAGATATTCGACAAGTTCAAAAGACCGGATTCAGGCGAGCACTGACCTTCAAATTGGACCAATCAACCCCAAACCTATTGGAGCACAAAAATGAGCGAACAAGATCTAGAATGGATTTCCGTTGGTCATACTGATGATCTACCCGAAGGCAGGGTAAAAACAGTAACCGCCAGAACGGTCTCCATGTGCCTTTCTCATTTTGATGGTCAATGGGCTGCTATGGATAATCGATGCCCCCACCAGAACGGACCATTGGGTGAGGGCTCGATTGAAAAAGGTGTTGATGGCAAGTGCTGGATCAGATGTCCGTGGCACGGGTGGGATTTTGATCCGTTAACAGGAGCTCCTCCCGGTGGGCATGAAGATACGGGCCAGAAACTTTATCCGGTAGACATTCGCGATGGCGAGATTTTTGTCGGTCTGGAACCCGAACCACCTCGGGAACGAACCGTTACAGACGTAATGGCTGAAACCATGGTCAATTGGGGTGTGAAACGTGTCTTTGGCATGGTGGGGCACTCAAATCTCGGACTGGCAGAAGCCCTGCGCCATCAGGTAAATGACGGCAATCTCAGTTATGTGGGAATTCGGCACGAAGGAACAGCTGCCTTTGCTGCATCTGCTTATGGCAAACTGACAGGCAAACCAGCTGCATGCCTGACCATTGCAGGACCAGGTGCAACCAACCTGCTAACGGGCATGTGGGATGCGAAAGTGGACCGAGCGCCGATCCTGGCTCTTACCGGTCAGGTCCAAACACAGGTTTTCGGACCAGGAGCGTTTCAGGACATTGATTTGAAATCGGCTTTCGATGCCGTTTCCAAATTTTCACAGCCTGTTCTCGGCACTTCCAAACATGCGGAACTAATGTCGCTCGCCTGCAAGAATGCAATCATTGAACGTGATGTGGCGCACCTGATTTTCCCAGACGACATTCAGACCAACCCAAGTGACGCGCCCGCTCAAGGACCTACAGGGCGCATGGGTGGCAACTCTGTCCAACCTTCTCAGCAGGACATTGATGCAGCACTGGAACTCATAACTTCTGCAAACAGACCAATCATTGTCATCGGTCATGGAGCAGTTGATGCAATCGATCAGATCATTGAGTTTGCAGAAAAACTCGGTGCACCGGTTCTAACCACATTTAAAGGCAAAGGCCTCATTTCTGACCGACATCCAAATGCAGCAGGCGTACTGGGAAGATCCGGAACCCCGATTGCAAGCTGGTTTATGAACGAAGCTGATCTGATCATTGCCTTGGGATCATCATTCTCAAATCACACCGGCATTGAAAGCAGCAAGAAGATCATTCAGGTGGATTTTGAAAGAATGCAACTGGGCAAATTCCACCCGGTTGAACTTCCGATCTGGGGTGAGCTGGGAGCCTTTTGCAGTACTGTCATGCCAAAGCTGAAACGCAGTGCTGACGCTGAAGATCAGATCTCCGAACTGGCTGAGCGCTGGGACATCTGGCGCAAGGAAAAGCAGAACCGGTTAAACGAAACAAGTGAAGCCGGCATCCACTCAGTGGCTATCTTTGACGTGCTGACCCGCCTTTGCCCGGAGGACGCAATCATTTCCTGCGACGTGGGTAACAACACTTATTCGTTCGGACGGTATTTTGAAACAAGCGGGCAGCGTGTCTTGATGTCCGGTTATCTCGGCTCCATCGGCTTTGGTTTCCCCGGTGCAATCGGAGCATGGTCCGCAACGCAGGACTTTGAAGAATATGCAGGCAGAAAAGTGATTTCAATATCCGGAGACGGCGGCTTCGGGCAGTACCCGATGGATTTCACCACCGCGGTCAAATACGGCATGAATATCACGCATATTCTATTGAACAACTCACAGCTTGGCAAAATCTCCAAGGAGCAAAAAGCCGGAGAATGGCCGGTTTGGGAGACGGATCTTCACAACCCATCCTTTGCTGCATTCGCAAGGCTCTGTGGTGGTCACGGAGTGCGCGTAACTGAGACGGGTGATCTGGAAAGTGCAATCAAGGAGGCGCTTGAATTCGACGGCCCATCACTGGTGGAAATCGTTACAGACGCCGAACTTGTATAGCAACCTGTGCAGGAAAACTCGCGTGTCATGATGAAAAGCAATCAGTTGCTTTTCATCATTTCATTTGCCGGGTCGTAGCGGCACATTTCGTCAATTTTTGCAGGCACATCGCGATCAAGCATCCGAATTTGAAGTTCAGCACCATTTTCCACCAGCGCTGCATCCACAAATGCATATGCGATATTGGCCCCGACGCGATATCCGAACCCAGAGGAAGTGACCGTACCGCAGGCCTTGCCACCTGACATGACACTGTCTCCAGAATGTGCTGGTGCTTCAGCGTCGTCCAAAGTCAACGAAACCAGCTTCCTCCGATCCCCGCTTTTCTGTAACGCCAACAGCCCCTCTTTGCCGACAAACTCCTTGTCGAGTTTTACAAATCTGTCGAGACCGTTTTCCAGCGGATTGAACTCGGTGATGATATCTCCCTTCCAATGAAGGTAACCCTTTTCAAGCCGCATGCTTTCAACCGCACGCAATCCGAAATAACCAATGCCGTATTCACTTCCAGCTTCTATTAGCAAATCATGAACCAACAAAAGCGCTGAGTTTGGCACATGAATTTCAAAAGCGAGTTCACCGGAAAAACTCACTGACATTACGGGCACACGGACCTGGCCAATTTTCACTTCACGCAGTGAAAGCCAAGGGAAGCTTTCTTTCGACACATCGCTGCGTGGAGCAGCTTTGGCCAGCACTTCTCTTGATTTGGGTCCGGCTAATATCAAAATCGTATGTTCATTGGTAAGGCTTCGAATTTGGATCGAGCCATTTTCCGGTAGATGTTCCTGCAGCCAATCCATGTCATGATATTCCGATGCAGCCGCCGAACCATACCAAACGCGATCTTCAGAAAAGTTTGCGATTGTGGCCTCGCCCTTCAGATTGCCATCATCATTCAGGAAGTAATTCAAGCCCACTCTTCCGGACTTACGAGTGACCCTCGAACACATGATCGTATCAAGCCAATCGTGGATACCCTCCCCGGTGATCTCAAAACGGTTAAACCCATTGACCTCTGTCAGTCCAACACCGTTTTGTACCATTTCAATTTCGCGTTTCACCAAATCAAAGGTATTGTTGAACTTGAATGAATGTTCTTCCTCAAAGTAAGCGTCAGGTTTGATGTAATCGAGCCGCTCCCACCCGTTAACCGGGGCAAATTCACCTCCCGCTGCTTTAAGCACAGAATAAAGCGGGGTCACCTTTGCAAGTCGTCCGGCGGGACGGTGTTCATGCGGCATGTGGAAACGGAACTCGTTTTGATAGTCCTCAATCGCTTTGAGCGCTGTAAATTCCTCGGTCGCATAACTGGTGAACCGGCGTGGGTCCAGACACCATGTGTCATAACATGCTTCGCCATGCGCAATGATCTGTGCCAGCAGCCATCCGTGACCACCGCCCTCACCCAATCCAGCACGTAATCCGGTAATGCAATAGGCGTTGCGTCTACCAGGAATTTTCCCCACAAGCGGTAAGCCATCAGGTGTGTAGGTTATTGGCCCGTTGATGATCGAATGAATGCCGGCAGTTTCCAGACAGGGAAGTCGGCGGATCGCCCCTTCCATAACATCGGTCACGCGATCAAGGTCATCAGGGCAAAGCGCCATGGTAAAATCGGGATCGATCCCATCAAGGCCCCAGGTCTTGCAGCCCTGTTCGTAAAACCCGACGAGCAGACCCTTCTTTTCAGCTCTTTGATAAAAATCATCTGTCGGGCAACGGATTAGTGGTGCGCGAAAATCATCACCCAACGCCTCAATTTCCGGAATGCTATCCGTCAGCATGTATTGATGTTCCATGGAAGCAACCGGATGCTCCACGCCCATCAGTTTTCCGATTTCATTGCAGCGATATCCACCCGCATTCACAATCTTCTCGCAATGAATATCACCTTTGTTGGTGTGGACAATCCAGGTGAAATCTTCCTTTTGGGTCAGATCTTCAACCGATGTGAATCGATAGACTTCAGCACCAGCTTTTCGTGCGCGCCGCGCCAGGGCCTGACAAAGTTGGGCGGGATCAATATCGCCATCCAAAGGGTCCCAAAGTGCACCCAACAATCCATCAGTGGAGATCAATGGATGACGACGCTTGCATTCTTCCGGGTCGAGGATTTCAAACTCAACTCCCATACCCTTGGCCATGGATTGAAAGTGGTAATACCCGTCCAGATGATCTTGTTTTGAAGCCAGTCGAAGACCACCGGTACCATGATGATAGTTGATCGGATAATCGGGATCATCCGCCAGCTCCTTATACAGATTGATCGAATGTGTTTTCAGTCCCACCATGGTCTGGTTCGGGCCGAAATTGGTCACCTGTGCAGCCGAATGCCATGTGGTGCCTGAAGTGAGTTCGTCACGCTCCACCAACACACAATCTGTAATTCCCTCTTTTGTCAGATGGTAAAGCGTGGAACATCCTGCAATTCCACCACCAATAACGACAACATCCGTATGCGATTTCATAATCTGCTCTCCCGATAATCAAGACGATATGAAACTCGGGTGTTATTGCAGTCAAGAAACCAACCTGAATACTAAGCTTGATTCGGAAAATCGAAACTTAAAGATAACCTAATCAGAATCGAGAATTACTTTAAATCGGTTAGCAAGGAACGGAATAGACCGATTTACAGTGGGCACCAGCAAATGTTCCAGACTGTGTTTCAGCGTGTCTGCAAAAACTTTTGGAATTTCTCCCATCGTATCCCTTCGTGAATAGATTGACACGGTACGAGCAAACGCAGGTACTGGAAGTGGGGCAGCGAAGATATCCAAATCAGGCTTGAAGGAATTGATTGTCCCCAGATAAGCAGACGCTGTCGTGATCGCCCAGCCATTGAAATTCTGAACCAGGGAAAAGACCGCATGATTGCTTGTGCATTCAAATTCCTGCGCGGGTACGTTTCTGGTGCGCCGTAGCTGCGCTTCAATCTGACGCCCGATTAGCTGCTCCTGAGAATAGCGAACAAATGGCCGTTGCATTAGTTCCGGCAGTTCAGCTCGAGCCAGTTCCGCACTGGCAGTTACCATCATGAAAGGATCTTGCATGACCGCATGCTCTTCGACCCAATCAATGCCGGATGTGTTGTCAGCGGCTACAATTATATCAACGCCACGGCTCGATAGGGCCGCATAACTTTCATGGCTCGCACCACTCTGCACACTGATCTGGCATTGCGGATACAAAGTCTTTATTGCCTTCAGCCAGTTTGGCAAAACAAACTGATCAAGGTCTTCAATCACCGCAATACGAATATCCATCTTTGGCGCATGCTTGGCACTGGAAAGTTCAATCTTGGCCCCGGTCACTTCATCAAGGATCGCCTTTGCCCGCCTTGAGAATATCTCACCAGCAGCGGTCAGTTGAAAGCGTCGTGCTGAACGTTCGATCAAACGGGCATCCAAAACCTGTTCAAGATTTGAAAGCTGTTGCGACACTGTGGAAGGGCTTGCCCTCAACCGGTTTGCTGCACCAGCGATTGAGCCTTCTTCCAGAGCCGCTACAAACACTTCCACAGCCCGAAAGGAAAGCCTGCCTGTCTTTGCTTCATTCATCAACTATTCCAAATCATTAAATCGGATTTCCAGAATTTCATTTATCAGGCTTGTTGTCCGCATTGGCAAGGGTAAAGTTTGTGTATCGGAGGGGCGCTGAATGGCTCGAAGGAAATCATCAAGATCTGGCGGCAGAGAGGCTCGTATTGCAGCCCGGACTTCTGCGGTGGCAGAAGTAAATCCTTGTTCCCCGGGCCAGATTGGCGGACAGTACAAACCGCTAAGTGACGCAGAACTCGAACAGATCCTCAACACCGCTTACAAGATATTATCCGACATCGGAATGAGTGAAGTTCCAGAAAGCCTACAGGAACTGGCCCTTTCAAAAGGTGCGACACTCAACGAACTCGGCCGCACATGTTTCTCGCGCGCAATGATTGAAGACATAATCGACGGTGCAGCCAAGACCGTGACGCTTTACGGTCGCGATCCCAAACACGATCTGGAAATCGGTGGTGAGCGGGTCTATTTCGGCACGGGTGGTGCTGCGGTACAGACGCTGGATATGAATTCAGGTCTGTACCGTCCTTCCACCCTTCAGGATCTGTATGACTTCACCCGCCTTGCTGACCAGCTTGAAAATGTGAGTTGGTTCACACGATGCTGTGTGGCAACAGACGTTCCGGATATTTTCGATCTGGACCTCAACACTGCCTATGCATTGCTCAGGGGAACAACAAAGCCGATCGGCACCAGTTTTACCCTTGGTTCCAGCGTCGATCATATAGTGGATATGTTTGACATTGCTTTGGGAGGAGAAGGACGCTTTGCTGAGAGACCGTTTTGCAAGGCGCATATCTCACCAATTATCTCCCCCTTGCGCTATGGCGAGGACGCCTACGATGTGGCAGTTGCGTGCATCAGAAGAGGCGTTCCCATCAATGCGATTATTGGTGCCCAATCCGGCGCCACCGCACCCGCTGCACCTGCAGGTGTATTGACGCAGACTATGGCAGAAACCATGGCTGCGCTGGCTATGGTGAACCTGCTGGAACCGGGATATCCGATGATCTTTTCCAATTGGCCATTCGTAATTGATCTACGAACCGGTGCATTCTGCGGAGGCGGAGGAGAGATTTCGGTGATGAATGCTGCCGTAGGGCAAATGTCAAACTATCTGGGCCTTCCTTCAGGAATTTGCAGCAGCATGAGTGACGCCAAAGCACCTGACGCCCAAATGGGTTCGGAAAAAGCATTGAGTGCACTTGCAGCAGGCCTATCCGGTGCAAACATGATCTATGAATCTTCAGGTATGATGGCGAGCATTCTGGGAAGTTCGTTTGAAGCTTTCGTAATGGATAATGAAATGCTCAGTCATATTCATCGTATGATCCGGGGCATTGAGGTCAATGATGAAACTCTGGGGTACGATGCAATTCTGGAAACCGTGACGGGTGAAGGCCATTTTCTGGGCGCATCACACACCATGCGTGCCATGCAGCGCGACTATTATTATCCTGCTCTGGCCAATCGTGATGACCCTACCACCTGGGCTGAATCCGGGGCGCCCGATCTTTGGCAAAAGGCAAAAGAGATAGCCAGAACATTACTTGATCAACCGGATCCCGGTTATCTGACACCGGATGCTGATAGCAAGATCAGGGAACGTTTCAAAATCCTGCTCTCATGAAAAAACCGGGCTGAAAGCCCGGCTCTTACCTAGTAAATTTGATCTTGCTTACTCACTTACTTCCTTCAGAAGCTTTTCCGTTTTTGCATCTTCGATACGGTTGTGGAACAATTCTGATTCCTGCTTGTCACGAAGTGTCTTGGTGAGCGTTACCGTGGTGTGAACCAACATGATGGATGCCATGGCATAAAAGCCTTTCGCTGCGAAACTTGCTTCCAGAAAATAAATCCCGCCTGCCATCATGATCGCTGCAATACCAAAAGAAAGCGCTGTAAAGTTCTGCCATGCTGAAGAATGTTTGTTAGTAGTGTTAGTCATTGTTTTCCCTCCGAGGAAATTTGGTTGTGTTGATTTGTTTGAGATTAAAACCCCGTAGCTGACTGTTTTTCGCTCGTTTTGCTAGCTTGAGTTCCAAACAGCCAGCCACGGAGGGTTACTTGTTAAGAGTTCACTTCCATTAGAAGTTTTTCTGTTTTTGCATCTTCGATGCGGTTGTGAAGACGATCTGCTTCCTGGTTGTCACGCATGGTTTTGGTAAGCGTTACTGTTGTATGGACCAGCATGATTGCTGACATTGCGTAGAACCCTTTTGCTGCAAAGCTGGCTTCCAGAAAGTAGATCCCACCTGCCATCATGACTGCCGCAATACCGAATGAAAGCGCTGTAAAGTTAGTCCAGGCTGAAGAGTGTTTTGTTTGTGTATCGTTCATTGTTTTATTCCTTAAATTTTGAATTTCGTGTTCTCGATTAGCTTAAGCTGATTTCTTCACATGCTTGGACAGACGTTCCAGCACATCGTCAGCTGATGATTTGAGGGCATCACCACAACCGGCACCTGCCAGTTTCTCGATAATGCGATCTGCGTTCTTTTCCTCATCCATTTCGGCCATTGCTTCCGCAGTCTGATCGATCTGCTTCTGACGAAGGCGCAAACGTTCAAGCGTTGCTTCAGCATCCTGCAATGCGGATTCTGATGAGTTGTCTGCCGTTTCACGCATTTTCTGGGTCTTGTCGGTGGCATCCGCAATTCTGTGACCACGCTTAAGATCTCTCAAACGGGATTCCGCTTCGCGGACATGTTGTCTCAACCGTTCAATTTCTGATTTGAAGCGCTCAATCGCCTGTTTTGAGGTATCGCGTTCGGCTTCCAGGTAAGCAATTGTTTCAGCTGCTTCTGTTGCGATCTGCTTCTTTCCCTTTTCAAGAGCAACGATTGCGCGTTCTTCCAGGTCCTTAATTTTAGAGACAATATTATTATACTGCTCTTCTTCCTGTTTGTTTTGAGCCATGGCAACCGCAACAGCTTTTCTGGCTGTTTGCACTGCAGTCGCAGAATCGTTGATTTGCTGGCGCAGAATGATCAACGCATGACGATCAGTGTAATTTTGTGCGGCTTCCTGTGCAGTACCGCGGAATATTGCAAAAATTTGTTTGAACATTTTCTTTTCTCCGTTTATGAACGTTGTTCATGAAATGTAATATACAGAAAAATGAACACTGTTCAAGTATAAAATGAACACTGTTCAAAATTTGCGAATGGAATGGTTAATGAACGATAAACAGCCTTCAAAACGCGAAGCTAAGAAAGAAGCCCTTAAAGCGGCATTATTAAAAGCCGCACATGATCGGATTGCAGAAAGCGGCCTTGAACACTTGCGTGCCCGCGATATCACTGCCGATGCAAGTTGTGCCCTTGGTGGTCTTTATAATGCGTACAAGGATCTGGATAATCTGGTCTTGCATGTGAACTCCATAACCCTTGGCAGACTGGGCAATGAATTGGCAGCCATAGCAAAGGCCAATAACGATCCCCTGCAACGGTTAGTGGAGCTGGCGAGAGGTTATCTGGCTTTTGCGTGCGACAACCTCAATCAGTGGTCTGCCCTTTTTGATCACCGGATGCCGGACGGGCAGGAAGTTCCCGATTGGCATCTGGCTGAACACGCAGTCCTGTTCGAACATATTGTCGAACCGCTCATCATGATTGATCCTGATCTGACTGAAAATGAAGTGGCGACCCTGTCACGTTCACTTTTTGCTGCAGTTCACGGAATTATTTCCGTATGTCTGCAAGAGCGGTTCATCGCCGTGCCAAGAGAAGAACTGGACAGACAGGTGACGGAGTTCGTGAACATTATAGTGCGTGGCATCAAAAAGCGCTGATGCCTCTGAATCTGCGTACTGTTAATCTACTTTAAATCAGATTTAGCCAGCGACCTTATTTCCCGTGTTGTGTTAACAGTCCCCTCACCCACATAAGTCTCGTGGTTCGTTTCCACGGTTGACAGGTCGTACTTGTAGTTGACCATCATTCCCGCTGATTGGCGCAAGCCATTTTCTGTAATGTCCGCCATCCAGTTAAACCGCAGGAGCGAAGCGCCATTTCCCAGATGAAAACGCGCAACCGGGTCAATCGGCTTACCATCGCTTCGTTGTTCCACCAGAAAATACTTGGCCAACAATATCCTCATCGGCTTTTCGAGGTCCTTTAGCACCTCCTCCGCCGTATCCACTTGCAAGTTTTCAAACGCCTGCTGGATTTCCATCACATTCGCCAGTTCAGAACCTTCAAATTCCTTCGCAAACCAGCTTCTGAACCTTGGAATTGGCGAGAGTGTTACAAATGTCGACAGATTTGGGAAATCCTGCTTGAGATCGTGCACCACCTGTTTGATCAGGAAATTCCCGAAAGAAACGCCCTGCAATCCTCTCTGGCAATTGGATATTGAATAGAACACGGCTGTATCAAATTTGCCTGGGTCAACCAGGTCGCGCGACTCCGCAAGCAGTTTGTTCACCGATTGAGGAACTTCATTGGTCAAAGCAACCTCAACAAAGATCAACGGCTCTTCCGGCATAGCTGGGTGAAAAAAGGCAAAGCAGCTTCTGTCTTCCGGTTGCAACCGTCGGCGCAGATCATCCCAGTCATTGATCGTATGAACTGCTTCATACTCGATGATTTTTTCCAGGATATTTGCAGGCGTTTTCCAATCAATTGGTTTCAAAACGAGGAAACCGCGGTTGAACCAGGAGGAAAACAGATATTCGAAGTCATCATCAAGACACTTCAATTGCGGATTATCTGCCAGCATATCCAGCAAATCCTCCCGCATTCTCACAAGCAATTCGGTAGCACCTGGCGTCTGATTAATTCTGCGAAGGAGTTCACGCCTTCTCGGTTCAGCCGTCAGAGTTAGAGCCTGTAGAGCCGCCGCACTGCGCTCGGATAGATAGGATTGCGCGGATTGAATGACTGATTCCGCATCAAGATCAAAATTCTCTGCAAGATGGGAAAAAAAGTCGAGCTTCGCTTCCACATCCAGATTTTGAAACTGATAAAGAATGTTAGCCGCAAGATTACTCCCGGAAACCTCTCCCTGTTCTGAGAGAATTGCATCACACAACTCCAATATACTGCGGCTGTCTTTTTCAGTTCGAAAAATCCTACTACGCTCAAAGACACTGGAAAGGATGTCTTGAAGAAAAGAAACGCGGCTCATTCTAATTCCTTGTAATCTAAAACTGGTTTTGGATGTTCAACCATTTCCCACCTTAAGCAACCAGATAATAAACAATTGTGACTGAACCCTAACTACCCTTGTCAGACAAGTGTTTCATGGTCGCATCCACATTTCGCACCTCATTTAATTGGATGATGCATTGTGCTCACGACGAGTGAAAATAGCGAAAGGGGCAAATTCCAGCTGACAGCTTGTTGTCAGTAGGAACTTGGTACTCAGATCAACAAAGCAAGAATCAAGCTCATTAAGGAAGACCTGCCATGGCAACCGCAAACAAACTCAATCCCACACTCCGAAACTTCATTGAACAACAAAAGATCTTCTTTGTGGCAACAGCTGACATATCAGGACGGGTGAACGTATCTCCCAAGGGAATGGATACTCTGAAAATCCTGGATGATCAGAAAATCCGTTGGCTGAATTTGAGCGGTAGTGGCAACGAGACAGCCGCTCATGTGCAAGCCACAGGCCGCATGACCCTGATGTTCTGTGCATTTGAAGGCAATGCCCGGATACTGAGAACCTATGGCCAGGCAACCGTCTTGCATCCAAAAGATACTAAGTGGCAGGAAACAGTCTCTCAGTTTCCCGAAATTGCGGGAAGTCGCCAAATCTTTGACCTGACAATTGATCTCGTTCAGACCTCCTGCGGAACTGGAGTTCCCATAATGGAGTTTAAATCCAGCAGAGCGGAAACCGAACTGGTGCCGTTCTATGAAGAAATGGGTGAAGAAGGCGTGAAGGATTACTGGCGTCGCAAAAACACAGAAACAATCGATGGGAAACCCACCGGCATCTTCGGGGACGAGTAATTTTTCATGGTCGCGTTTTGTTGAACTGGACAAGCATATTGAGTCGCATTATATAAATTTCAGAAATTTCTGAAACTTTAAAAAGACTCGAAAATGATCAGCAATCTACAGCAAGAATTCGTACTCCATTTCGGCGAAATGGGTTCCCGTTGGGGTATCAACAGAACCGTAGGTCAAATCTATGCCGTTCTGTTTTTGAGTGAAAAACCGCTAAACGCTGATCAAATTGTGGAAGCTATAAGCGTTTCTCGTTCGAATGTGTCCATGGGCCTGAAGGAATTACAGGCCTGGAACCTTGTACGGCTGAAACATGTGCAAGGGGACAGACGCGACTACTTCACAACCCCGGATGACCTCTGGGAAATTGTCAGAACACTGGTTGAGCAGCGTAAAAAACGTGAAATCGATCCCACCCTCACAAAATTACGCGAGCTTCAGCTTCAAGGACCAAATTCCCCAGAAGACCAATACGCGCATGGCAAAATCGCTGAGCTTGGAGAGATGATCGAACTTCTGACAAGTTGGTACGATGATATGAACAAGCTAGAAACCGAGCGGCTAATCCAACTACTTCAGCTCGGCTCAAAGCTGCAAAACATTTTGGGCAAGACGGAAAAGCTCATACCAGGTCTCAATAAACGCAAGAACAAGGCGGAGTGACACCATGGACACCCTAATTCTCTCAAGAATCCAGTTCGGTGCGAACATCTCTTTCCATATCCTGTTCCCCACCATCACCATTGCGCTTGGTTGGGTGCTTCTGTTCTTCAAATTGAAATTTAACAAGACTGGTGACGAAGCCTGGATGAACGCTTACCGATTCTGGGTAAAGGTTTTCGCCCTATCCTTTGCCATGGGCGTTGTTTCCGGCATCACCATGAGTTTCCAATTCGGCACCAACTGGCCCGGTTTCATGGAAACGGTTGGGAATATTGCAGGCCCACTGCTTGCCTATGAGGTTTTAACCGCATTTTTCCTTGAGGCCGTGTTCCTAGGGATCATGCTGTTCGGCTATTCCCGTGTTCCAGGTTGGTTACACACCACAGCAACTTTTCTCGTGGCATTCGGCACCACAATGAGTGCATTCTGGATCATAGTTTTGAATTCCTGGATGCATACACCCACAGGCTTTGAAATGCGAGAAGGCGTCGCTCACGCCACAGACTGGTTGGCAATAATCTTCAATCCATCCATGCCTTATCGTCTGACCCATATGCTGCTGGCAAGTGGCTTGACGGTTGCGTTTCTGATCGCAGGTCTATCTGCCTATCGTCGACTGAAGGGTGATGCTTGCCAATCAGTCGTCTATGCCCTCAGAACAGGGATCATGTTGGCCGCTATCCTGATCCCGGTTCAAATATTTGTGGGTGACATGCATGGGCTCAATACGCTCGAGCACCAGCCACAAAAAGTAGCAGCGATGGAAGGTAACTGGGAAACAGGAGGTAATAAACCGCTTCTATTGTTCGCCCTGCCCAATGAAGAAACCCGATCAAACGACTTTGAACTGGGAATACCAAACGGTGCTAGCCTGATTTTGAAGCACTCTGCGGAAGGTGTGGTTCCTGGTTTGAATGACTATGTGGCGGAAGACGGCACGATCCTTCATCCGCCAGTAGCACCGGTATTCTGGTCATTCCGCATCATGGTCGGCACAGGCCTCGCAATGCTCGCCATTTCATGGCTTGCGACCTTCATGATTTACCGGAAAGGCACCGGCAATCTGCCAAAACTCGTCCTGTACGGATTTGTAGCCATGTGTTTTTCAGGCTGGCTCGCCACTTTGGCAGGTTGGTACACAACTGAGATTGGTCGCCAACCATGGCTTGTGGAAGGTGTTTTAAAGACAGCACAAGCAGTCGCAGCGGTGCCACCAGTCATGGTTCTTTCAACCCTGATAGCCTACCTCACCATATATGCTCTTTTGATCTTGGCTTATGTGGGTGTCCTGTTCTACCTCGCAGGCAAGGCAGCCAAAGGTGAAAAACTAAATCCAATTACACCGCTGTCAGGCGCTGCAGAAGTTGCAGTGGTTCCAGGAGAATAGTCATGCATATCTTCGGAGATCCCAACACCTGGCTACCCCTCGCTTTCGCAACACTTATGGGCGTTTCCATCCTGATTTACGTGATCCTGGATGGATTTGACTTAGGCGTCGGAATTCTGTCACCATTTGCTGAGGAGCATCAGCGTGACCGGATGATTGCATCCATAGGACCCTTCTGGGATGCAAACGAAACCTGGCTGGTCTTAGCAACCGGGCTCTTGCTGGTGGCTTTTCCCCAAGCCCATGGCACCATACTTACTGCGCTTTATCTTCCGGTTGCCGTTATGCTGATCGGGCTGATATTGCGCGGTGTGGCGTTCGAGTTCCGGGCAAAAGCGCAGGTTTCAAGGAAAGCACTTTGGGACAAAGCCTTTTTTGCAGGCTCCATCATGGCAAGCCTGTCTCAAGGTTTCATGCTCGGTCTCTACATCGTTGGTCTGGAATGGACCGGACCTCATGTCCTGTTCGCTTCGCTGATCGCGCTATGTCTAACGGCAGGCTACGCTTTTATTGGCGCAACCTGGCTTGTTATCAAGACCGAACGGAAACTTCAGGAAAAAGCAGTCCTTTGGACGAAAAAATCGCTCTATGGGGTGATCGCTGGCTTGATTGCGGTTTCCGCTGCAAGCCCATTGGTCAGTGCCAGGATCTTTGACAAATGGTTCTCATTCCCGGAGATTCTTTTCCTCGCACCGCTTCCCATAATGTCTCTGGCCTTGGTGACTGCACTCTTCGTGGCGGTTAGGCACTTGCCAGATGAAAAAGATCAATGGCGGCATATTCCATTCATTTGTGCCACAGCGCTGTTCGCCCTGGCCTTTTCAGGACTTGCCTACTCGTTTTTCCCTTATGTGGTTCCGGAAAAACTGACCATATTTGAAGCAGCAGCAGCTCCTGAAAGTCTTTTCATAATCTTGATAGGAACACTGTTCGTGCTTCCCACAATCATGGCCTATACAGCCTTGTCATTCATCGTGTTCAGGGGCAAAGCCACGGAACTAAGATACGACTAACTTCAAGAGTTCATAAAAAAGCCGGGCTCGTAGCCCGGCTTCAAATCCGATAATTCAGACAGGATTAGTTAGTCGTAGCAGCTTCTTCTTCAGCCGGCTGCAAAGACTCCAGATAAGCGATCACATTCATGCGATCAGCTTCTTTTTTGAACTTTGCGGACATTTTGCTCTTCGCTTTTTTGTTGTCCAGCTTTGCTCTCAGATATTTCTTTGGATTTTCCAGGTAAGCGGAAAGCTCTTCCTTGGTCCATGTGGCACCAGTTTCACCAAGCGCTACAATGTCCTTGCCATATTTGTAACCTTCAGCAGACGCAACTACGCGACCCACAATACCGTTCAGTTGAGGTCCAACCTTGTTCTTGGCTTCTGGCCCAACTTCGTGACAAGCGGTGCATTTTTTGAAAACCGCTTCGCCTTTTGCCACATCACCTTCAGCAAACGCAGAGGTTCCGGCAAATGCACTCACTGAAATGATACCAGCGGCAATAAACATTTTTTTCATCAAATTTTCTCCCGGGTAATTTGAAAGGGTGTAACGATTTCAGGTAACCCTGCGCTATCGAAAAACTCTAAACAAACATATTAGACTTCATTGGTGCATGCAAATGACCAATGCGCGCAGGTTCTAATAATTCCGTGAATTTTTTGTGACCGAATATGGTTATCGGCTCTTTCTTCGGTTCACACGTTTCCGCTTGGTGAAGGAAAGTGTTCTTTTTATCACATCATTATGAAATTTAGGGTCTTTTTCAATCGTAGTATGAGTAATACCTCGAACACCACGCACATTCACATTCTTGAGTGTCCCGCGGAAACCCGGTGCTTTTCTGACCACATTAGAGTTGGAGTCGTTAGGCAGATAGAAATTGACTACTCTTTTTACGTTTCTACCCACCACTGTTGTGACGGTAGGATCAAAACCAACCACATAGTCTACGCGAACCCCTTTATCACCCAGATATTTTGCCATATTCGCAGCAGCATTAGCGCCAAGAGAATGACCCATAATGATAATTGGGTAAGAAACCTGCTTTGCGCGCGCTCTCACAACGATATTGTCGGCAAGTGAGCGCCAGGCAGAATGGTTATAAACACGCGCATCCAGCCCTTTACGGATCATTTTTACGCCTAGCGTATCCATTCCGCGAGAAAACACGTTAGCCAGTCCGCGTAACAAGTAAACTTCACCGGTCCGAGTGACCTTTCCCTTTACCTTCACATTAATCTCGCTGGGCCGTTGGGCTAAGCTTGTTGTGATCTGTTTTGGTGTTTTTGCGTTAGCCGTCACCTTAGTGCCGTTGGATGACTTGGCATTGGCACGGGTTGCGTCAGAGGAATTTGAAGTCGAGCATGCAGCAAGACCTAAACTTAGAACAACTAATAGACTCTTTACTAACGTGGGGCGAATTGAGAACGCGGGCATTTAACAACCTGTAGGCAACTGATACTAGCTTGTTGTTAAACAGCATTATGCTTAACAGACAACTAATGTGTTCGAATTGTGTCAAGGTGTAATGGACAAACAGGTGCCCTTGCAAGACCAAACCAATCACAATTCACATTATCAGTAAATTCCGGGAATAATTCTTTTGGTCCGTTGCATGTAAGCATCATATTCGGACCCGAATTCGTCCTTCATCATCTGCTCTTCCTGTCCAACACGCAAGAAATAGAGCGTACCGAATCCCACCAATCCGGAAAAACCTGCTACCCAGTTGGGTAGCAAGAACGCAGCACCCAGCGCCCAAAGCCAGAAGGCTGTATACATCGGATGACGTACCTTCTCGTATATGCCTGACGTGACCAGTTTATGATCCTCTCTAAGGTCAAGCGAATGCGACCACATTGCACCCAAGGCTTTATGTGTAAGGCGGAACATTCTGAGTGAAATGAACAATATCACCGTGCCGATCGCCGCGGTGACAATAGCTGGGGTATAGTCGAACCCGTCCAGATAGTCAGTGAAAATCCAAACCGCCGGTATATAACCCAGCCCAAATGAAGAAACGACCATTGAAAAGCGCTCTTTTAGAGTTCGCGAGGTAACGGTCTTGTTCACTTTTCTCGATTTTCTGTTTGGCTTGTAGCGGATTACGGCCCAAAGCACGATAAACAGCACCCACGTCACTTTGGAAATAAATTCAAGGTCAATATCCATGGTCAGTAAACCCTCTTAGTCATCCGCTTGATTAAGGTGTCTGCTTGTGTCGATTATACCCGGATTTATTGCTAAATCCTTCGCAAACAAGGGGCCAAAGCATCGCAACTGGAAATCATGATGAACCCGCTTGTCGCAATATAGAATGTATTGACGATGCGCAAGGTACATTGAGCGCATCATTTTCTTGTGCCTTACCTTGGACAGAGCTTTTTTGAAATTTACCCTGTGCACAACCATTTCTGCTGCAAATTTGATAATGCCCAATGGCTTGAACGGGTCAGACTTATAAAATGAAATGAAATCAGTCTTGGTTTGGATTTCGTGCCAAAGAAGATCCGGTTTGCCAAGCACTGTCTCCAGAAACCCGGAAAAATGTTTAGCTTCTTTCACAAGACTTATTTTGAGGAAACTGGAACCCAACGCGAGGAAAGTCACCCGTTTCCGCTGAACAGGTCAGGTTTCTTCTCCAGTGCATAGGCAAGAGCTGCCACGGCCCAAACAGAACCAAAACTGTGACCAACGATCAGCACTTCATCAACTTCAGAGTTTTCCAGCTCATGGATCACATGATTGGAAAATTCCTCGTACCGTTTTTCAATTTCAGGATTGCTGCGACGGCACATATCCCGCGCAAAGGCCCAGTCGTTCACCGACAGGTTCACATAAAATTGGTCGCCCGGCCACTTGCACAAAACCAGAAACCCAATGAACCCACTCAAGATCGAAAGGATAGTGCTCACCTGCCCTAGTGCAAAAAATGCCAAGCTGAAGGAAATTATAGCGAAGAGCACCATCAGCAAGAGCGGATAGATTGTAAAACCCCAATATCGCTTGCTCGCCTTGAAATATTTGATGACGGAACCGTCAAAGAAAAAACTGAGATATGCGGGCAAGTGCCTGAAAAAGCTCTTGGGATACGGCATGTTTTCATATCTGCCGATGATATCATCCCACGAAAAATGCACGTAGCGCGTGTCTGCTACCCAACTCTCGCCAGACGATCGGCACTGAATTTCCGCTTTGTATTCTTCCCGGTTATCGGAAATTTCCCCGGGTAGGAACTCATATCCCCACAGTTTCGCTGTCTTTTCTCCACCGGCAAGAAGACGCTCCAGTTGATGAACTGGCGTAGTGGTTTCGAAACCGGGGAAGTTCAGAACCAGACGATTGATGCTTAAGTCACTGCTATCGGGCACGCAGGAATCACCTGTGGTTAGGGGCTTTTCCACCAATTACCATGGGATGAAGACTAATGTCAGGCAGAGCGGGCTGCATCCACTAAATATTTCCAAACATAGTCGGAAAATGATCGCCAGCATTCAATGTGAAAGCTGTCCTCTGACACACGCCAAAGAATGATCTCCGCTTTTGCCAGGATCGTTCTGGAGCAACACCCAACCGGAAAAGCATCCAGCGAAAGATCTCTTGGACAGCCGCTGTTGATTGCGTTAATGGCGTTTTGCCCGGACACCAACATTCCCGTATTGCGGTTATCAATGGACACACATGAATAAAGCCCCGTTTTGACTTTATTCAATTTCGGTTCCAGATTTGAACCTTCCGGCCCAATAACAAACCACTCATCGGGACCAATCCAAAGGGCGGAGATACCACCCTTTTGAGCAGAGGTGCCAGGTTTTTTGGGAAGCGTTAATCCGATAGCCTTGCCAAGTGCGGCAACCGCCTTGGTTTCGGCGCGAAGCGAAATGCGCTCGTGAGCCTCCAGGGGGGTGATGGACACCCCGTTGTTTCCGTGAATCCGACCTTCTAGCGGATGCAGTCTTGCAGCAATATCAGCCATTTACCTTGCCTCCTTCCGGATCATAGAAAACACAGGAGCAAATCTCGGCCTTGATGATTTCATCCGGCATCGGGATATGAACCACTTCACCCATTCTGTTATGTCCATTTTCAATCAGAGCCATCGCAATGGATTGACCCAGATTTTCTGACCAGTAGGAAGATGTGACGAAACCAATCATTGGCATTGGAATTGGATGGTTCGGGTCGTCCACCACCTGAGCACCCTCTTCCAGCACAATTTTTGGATCAACGGTTTTCAAACCCACCAACTGACGTCTGCCTTCAGCGACCAAATCCGGTCTTTTCAAGCCTTTGATGCCGACAAAATCAGTCTTCTTCTTACCAATTGCCCATGAAAGATTTGCGTCATGAGGCGTCACTGTGCCGTCTGTGTCCTGTCCCACAATGATGTAGCCCTTTTCGGCGCGCAACACGTGCATGGCTTCCGTACCATAAGGGGTCATTCCCATGGGAGCACCACGTCCGTAAATTGCTTCCCATACTGCTTTGCCATAGTCGCCCGGAACGTTGATCTCGAAACCGGCTTCACCGGTAAATGACATTCTCATCAAACGCGTCGGCACACCGCAGATCTTGCCTTCTGCAACACTCATATGCGGAAGTTTTTCGTCAGATAAATCAATGCCTTCCACAAGTGGTTGAATAATCTCGCGCGCTTTTGGTCCCTGAACCGCAATGACAGCCCATTGTTCAGAGGTCGATGTCAACCACACCTTCCATTCCGGGAATTCCGTTTGAAGGTAGTCCTCCATCATGTTGAGAACCCGTGGTGCACCACCTGTAGTCGTAGTCACATGGAACCGGTCTTCTGCCAAACGGGCGACAACACCATCATCGTAGATAAATCCGTCTTCCCGGCACATAATGCCATAACGCAGGCGACCAACACCCAATTTGTCCCAAGGATTGGTGTACATCATGTTCATGAACTTGACGGCATCCGGGCCAACCACTTCAATCTTACCAAGGGTTGAGGCATCGAAAATTCCGGCTGCATCACGTACGGCTTTACACTCGCGATTAACAGCAGCGTCCATATCATCACCGGCCTGCGGGTAGTACCAGGCTCGTTTCCAGTTCCCCACATCTTCAAAGACTGCACCCTGATCCACATGCCAGTCATGCATCGGAGTGCGTCGCGTCACGTCAAACAATTCGCCCTTATTATGCTCAACAAGAGTACCGAAGGTGACAGGTGTGTAAGGAGACCGGAAGGTCGTAAGCCCCACTTCGGGGATTGGCTGATCCAGCATTTCCGCGGCAATCGCCAATCCATGCATATTGGACATCTTGCCCTGATCAGACGCCATGCCGTTGGTTGTGTAGCGCTTCACATGCTCAATTGAATGAAAGCCTTCACGCACTGCAAGACGAATATCCTTGGCAGTCACATCATTCTGGAAGTCCACAAATGCTTTGGTAAAGTCGTCCGGGCCAGCACTTTCAGCACCACCGATGTGAAATCCTTCCAAAGAGATTGCATTTTCAACCTTTGGCACAACGGCCTTCACCGCTTTTCCACCAAGCGCTTTTACAGCTTCGGCGGCGAACTTTCCGGCTTCCTGCAATGCGTCTTCCATGTCAAACGTGCCGTTACAAGCCCCAGCTGATGCACAATTTTCAGTGTAGATATCCGGAACAAAAATTCCCTTCTCTTCATCAAATGCCACGCGACCCCGTGACTGGGAGAAGAGATGTACTGATGGTGTCCATCCGCCGGACATCAACAGGCAATCGACCTGGAATGGCTCGAGGGAACCGTAGGTGGGCTTCACTTCAATAGTTTTGATCCGCAATCTGCCGGTGGTATTGACCACGCTGGCATCGATCATGGTTTTGATACCCAACTCATTGGCTTTGCTGAGCAGGGCTTCATCAACATCCTTGCGGTTGTCCACAATCACCTCGATATGAACACCGGCTTCCTTGAGATCAAAAGCAACGGCCCAGGCTGAATCGCAAGCTGTGTAAACAGCAACGTTGCGGCCCGGAGTTACACCATAAAGGTTGAGGTAAGTATGAGCGGCAGATGCCATCATGATGCCAGGGCGATCATTATCAGCAAATACGAGATGACGCTCGATAGCGCCGGTCGCCAGAATCACTCTGCCAGCCCTCACCTGCCACATACGTTCGCGCGGCAGATCCGGATCAGGCATTTCCAGATGGTCAGTAACCCGTTCAGCAAGCGTGATCATATTGTGGTTGTAATATCCAAACGCCGTAGTTCGGGTCAGCACGGTTACATTTTCAAGTTCGTTCAGTTCTTTTACTGTCGCCTCTACCCAATCAGATGCGGGATTACCGTCCAAACGGACCTGGCGATCACTCAAAAGACCGCCACCCATCTCAGGGTTCTCATCCACAATCATCACACGTTTGCCGGATTTTGCAGCCGTTCTTGCTGCCACAAGCCCTGCTGCACCACCACCAATGATCAGGACATCCGTATGCGCAAACCGGTTTGCATAGTGATCTGGATCAGCTTCATCAGGAGACTCGCCTAAACCCGCAGCCCGGCGGATAATAGGCTCATACAATTTGTCCCACGCTTTGGAAGGCCACATGAAGGTCTTGTAGTAGAAACCGGCCGGGAAGAACCTTCCGAGGCCATCGTTTACAGCTCCAAGGTCAAACTCGAGCGATGGAAACCGGTTCTGGCTTTTGGCAACCATGCCATCGAATACTTCCTGACAGGTCGCTCGCACATTGGGTTGGCGACGGGCTTTGTCCCTGGAAATATCGATCAGCGCATTGGGCTCCTCAGGGCCTGACCCCAGAATGCCCCGAGGGCGATGATACTTGAATGAACGCCCGACCAGGTGAATACCGTTTGCCAGAAGCGCAGACGCAAGCGTATCCCCTTCAATGGCATGCAATGTTTTGCCATCAAACGTAAATGAGACAGTCTTAGCCGGTGAAAGCCTGCCCCGCCCAGCAACTCTGTTCGCACCTGTGTTCACTGTGGAGCCGGTCATTGGTCTTTCTCCTCAACGGTCCATACAGGTTCATTCGCAGGTGTCGATTTTGCAGGTGGAAGAACCGCATCAATTTCCTTTTGCGTCAGCTTGGGCTTCGGCTCACCGGCTTTGTAGGTCTTGATAAATTTGTCTGAAACAGAGTGTCTTACCGCATTAAAAAAGCAACCACAGCCGTGCACATGACGCCAGCGCTCATAAACCAGACCCTTTTGATTTTCCCGGATGAAGAAAAACTTCTCGAATTCTTCGTCCGAAATATCTGCCATGTTTGTCGGGCGCGCGATATGAGCTTCGCCTTCCCCGTGAAACTCCAGCTCCGGGCGTTCCTCTTCGCAATAGGGGCAATAAATCATGAGCATTAGATATACTCCTTAACCACAGCCGTTTCCGGATCACCTGTATTCGGTGTCCCTGCAGGCTCAATAATTATGAGATGGGTTTCTTCTTCGGCAATCGGGCAATGTTCCACATCCTTGGGCACCACATATAGTTCGCCGGGTCCCAATGTCACATCACCATCACGCAGTTGGATGGTAAGCTTACCTTTCAAGACCATAAAAAGATCATCGGTGTCCGCGTGCGAGTGCCAGTTGAACTCGCCCTTCACTTTTACAACCATAATGTCATGGCCATTGAAAGAAGACACAATCTTCGGAGACCAATGGTCCTCGAACATTGTCAATTTTTCTGCCAGATTGATCGCCTGATTTGCCATCACCAGCTCCTAATGCGCCACAGCAGCAGCCGCTGCTTCGTCAACAAGACGGCCAGTGCGGAAACGCTCCAGATGAAGTCCAGCATTGATTTTGTGCGGCTCATCCTTGGCAATGGTGTGGGCAAAAACGTGACCGGAACCAGGTGTTGCCTTGAACCCGCCGGTTCCCCAACCACAATTGACGTAGAGACCTTTAACAGGGGTCTTAGCCAGGATTGGTGAACGGTCAGGCGTTACATCCACGATGCCACCCCACGAACGCAACATCTTCATACGACCAAAGATCGGGAACATTTCGCAAATTGCTTCAAGCGTATGAGTTGAAATGTGGATACTGCCTGTTTGAGAATATGACGTGTATTGGTCAGTCCCCGCACCAATCACCAATTCGCCTTTGTCAGACTGTGAAATATACGCGTGAACAGAGTTTGACATGACCACGCATGGGAAAATCGGTTTTACGGGTTCAGACACCAGCGCCTGAAGGGGATAACTTTCAAGTGGCATCCTCACGCCAGCCATATCCATCAGCACTGACGTATGTCCGGCAGCCACAACACCAACTTTCTTGGCATTGATTGTACCTCTGGTGGTATTCACGCCGGTCACTGCACCATTTGCATCGCGGTTTATGCCCTTCACCTCACATTGCTGGATAATGTGAACGCCCATTGCCGCAGCCTTACGGGCATAACCCCAGGCAACCGCGTCATGACGGGCCACGCCGCCCTTGCGTTGCAACGCTGCCCCCACAACCGGATAACGGGCTGATTTTGAGATGCTAAGCGGCGGGCAATATTCCTTGGCCTGTTCCGGTGTAATCCACTCATTGTCGACGCCATTGAGACGGTTGGCATGGACGTGCCTCTTGGAAACCTGAATATCATGAACGTTATGTGCCATCATCATGACACCACGCTGAGAGAACATGACGTTATAGTTCAGTTCCTGGCTGAGCCCCTCCCACAGATTAACCGCATGATTATACATGCCAGCAGATTCGTCATAGAGATAGTTAGAACGGATAATCGTTGTGTTACGACCGGTGTTGCCACCGCCAAGCCACCCTTTTTCCAGAACGGCCACATTTGTAATTCCGTGCACACTGGCCAGATAATAAGCCGTTGCCAAACCATGACCACCAGCACCGACAATCACCACATCGTAGGAGGATCGCGGTTCAGGATTTTGCCATTGCTTGTCCCAACCCTTGTGGGCACGCATGGCTTCTCTGGCAACTGCAAAAGCTGAAAATCTACGCATGTTCTCGAGGCTCCAATGAATCTGAACGCAAGCTATTCCATAGCGCATTCTTGATCCGCAATAAATTCCCTATTGCAATTTCACTTGCGACTTTCTGCGACGGGGGGTGTCATGTGAGCGACCATGCGACAATCATTGAATTATCTGATTTCAAAGGGTCCACTTGCCTGGCAGGAATAAGCGGAAAGGCAAACGCCACAATAAATTAACCTTTTTAAGAAATAATTCTCGTGCTGATTGCTATTTCTCCTCCCATGCAACTTCAGCAACAAGCGGCTGGCATGCCAATTCTGTCAGCCGCAACTTCAGGGAAAAACCTAATCCATCTATCCAAGCAAAGACTTGTCTGCAGCCACGAATTCGACCGTATTGCCCTCCGGATCCTTAATGAAAATCCCGCGCCAACCTATCCAGTCAAATACTTGTTCCTGGTAATCGACCTCATTTTTTTCCAGCCAGTCTTTAATGCTATCCTGCTCGTCGAAGGCAACTGTAAGTGCAAGATGATGCAGTGAAGATTTTGCACCAGTAAACGGCTTTTCCTGTCCCTGCGGATGAAGGTCCGGGCGTCCTGCAGTGGGTAAAAACAGGGCTAGAACAGTTGTGTGTCCGCCAAAACCATCACAAATCTTGAAGAAAACTATCCCGTCTTCTCTCGCATCCGATAGGACCTCCAGACCGACCACATCACGGTAAAATGCAAACATGCCATCAAGGTCAGCACACCTGATGGCCACTTCACCCAAATCCCGGACTTTGAACGGAGGTTTTGTCAAACGAGTTCCTGCTATTGTGAGTTCTACGCCTATTATTTGTACTGGTCCAAATCAGTTAATCCGTAGTCCTCTGTGTGGACTGTGACCCCATGATCGCTAATGTTGATAATGCCATAAGCTGGAGGTTCTGTTGCGGTTTCCATATGAAAATCCATTTTGTCAAAAACCATCGGCATCTGACCCACAGTACTTTTAAATACAGAATATGAAATTCCCCTGTGATTTCCGGAAATCGTACGATGCACATGTCCGCAGCTAATATGTTTCACATTGCCATGTTTTTCGATGACGGAATAAAACTCATCGCTGTTCACGAGCTTAATCGTATCCATCGCCCTGAATCCCACATCATGAGGATGATGATGCATAAATAGGTAGCATGGTTTCCCGTTTGCGCTGGCAAGTTGTGCGTCAAGCCAGTTCAACCGGTTTTGGCACATGAAACCTCTGTGGGAGAGTGGATAGTCATAAGGTGGACCATCCAGTGTATCCAGAAACAGAAGCTTGCCCTCTCTGCAATCGATAGAATGTTGGGTAAACCCATTTTCATCTCGGTGTGATTGTTCAAACACACTCTGGAAATTCTCGCGATTATCATGATTACCCATCATCAGAACAATCGGCACTTCCTGTTTTTCAAGCGTCCGTTTCAGGAGCCCATAAGAAGCCACATCGCCCTTATGAGTAAGGTCACCGGTTACAACGATGTGGTCCGCATCGCCATTATATTTGGCAGCATGAGCCAATCCTTCAGTCAGGTTTTTTACAGGATCGACGCCATTGCCCCTATCTTCCACGCTGAAATGAATATCCGTGAAAACAACAATCTTTGTCATGTGGTTTGCCTCTGATAAGCCCCAAAATTCAAATCAACTTATTAGCCTGATTGCATTTTATCATTCAACTGAAACACTTATGGTTCCTGACAATCACACCAATTTTACCTTGATTTGTTGTGCTTAACCTAGCTGCTACCAACACGCTCATCCAATCTGAATGCGAAATTGAGATTACTGAATTCGGCAAACAGGAAAAGATTGCTTACGCAGTGCAATAGTTGGGAACTGGGCTTAGCTCAGGAAAGTCAATTCCCAAGTGCCGAACGTTTTGCAAGCGTTTCCGTAAATCTACGCAAGGTTTTTGACATCGCCTCTCGGGGAAGCATGATCTCAATCAGATGATACTGCGTTTCATCGTCCTGAGCTGCATTAAGAGCTTCTTCCAATTCACGCGGGGTGGTCACCCTCATACCGTTGCCGCCCATCGTATTTGCCAATTCAGCAAATTTCCAATCATCAAGATCGTTATAAAGTGTGTCTTTCTGAAAAGCCTTGAGCATTCCCCAGGCCGTATTATTGAAAAGCAATATGATCGGTTTCAAGCCGAGACGTTTGGCATTGCCCAACTCCCAACCAGTCATCTGAAAAGCACCATCACCCACCAGAACAAGCGGCCGCTTTCCGCTTGCCACTTCAAGCCCGATACCAAATGGAATACCGGTCCCCATGGTTGCATAATATGCAGGGGCAACAAGAGCCGTTTGTTGCATGTCCATCGCAGTGAAAAGACAGTCACCCATGTCAGAGGCAATGGGCATTTCACCATTCTTGTTGAAGAACCGGTTTACGACCGTTGCCACATCGGCAGGCAGGAGCTGAGAATCCCAATCTTCCTGTTCCGTTTCATAATCCGGCACGATAGCTTTGGCTTCACCATATTTTTGTGCCTTGGAAAGCAGGGCATCAACTAGCGATTCCAGAGTGACTTCCGGGTAAACGTGATGAGCCATTCGCACCTCACCATCAAACGCATGAACGGTGTGGCGCATGTCCAGTTCGCGCTTGGATACACCGAAATTCGTGTCACAAAGAATGACTCCAAGCATCAGCAGGCCATCGCTGCGTTCCACGATTTGTCTGATATCTTCCTCGCCCGCGAGACCCAGATAAGTCCCGGCTACAGGCCCATCCGCTTCTGCCAGGATGCCGCTACCCATAAAACTTGTTACAGCCGGAATACCGAGAATTCGGGCCAGTTCGGTGACCTTGTCTTCGAGACCAAACCGTCTGATTTCCACGCCAAGCAAGAGCGCAGGGTTTTCTGCGCCTTCAAACAATCTGATAACCTCGTCTGCTGCTGCGTGAGCTGCGTCAACATTAGCTTCTTTTGAAACGGGACCGGGCACCTCCGTTACTTCAACACCAACCATATCCCGTGGGAATTCAATATAAACCGGACGGGACATTTCCCTCGCGGTTCGCAGCACCCGCGCAATTTCTGCTGGTGCAGTCTCGGCATCATCCAGCACACATTGAGTGCAGGTGACCTCTTTCATGATCATCATCTGGCTATCAAGATGCTTGACCTGATGATGAAGCCCTAGCCCCATATTGCGCTCACCAATACCAGGAGCGCCGGATATAACCACCAGAGGGGACTTTTCAGCGTAAGCGGTCGCAATCGGATTGATCATGTTAAGGGCGCCGGCACCATAGGTGATACAGGCAACCCCGATTGTACTACGATATCGCCCTGCCGCATCAGCGGCGAATCCGACACCAGGCTCATGGCTCAATGTATAGAGCGGCAGCACATTACTCGCTTCAATCTCCTTAAAAAACGGCAAGGCAAAGTCTCCGGGAATTCCAAAGATTTCCCCGGCGCCATAGTCTTTCAATGCATTGAGAAGGGCATGGGCAAGTATCATAATTTCAATCCATTTTGAGGTCAGATGAGCGCAAGCATACAGCAAATCTCATGCAAATTGTGTGAAAACGGATCATAATTCATTTCCAGAATGCACGAATTATGCAATAACCTACGTATTATGAATGATTTGAGCGACCTGGACAGTTTTGATCGCAAAATTCTCGCATCCTTGCAGAGGGATGCGCGGCTGAGCAATAATGAATTGGCGGAGGAAATCGGCCTCTCGGCCTCCCAGTGTTCAAGGCGCAGAACGAGGCTGGAAAACAGCGGTATTATCACCGGCTATCATGCCACGATAGACAAGGAGCGCGTGGGGCTCGGACTGACAAGCATCATTTCTGTAACCCTTGCCAAGCACAACGCGCAGGCAGCCGATGAACTGACACGATTCTTTCAGTCCATCCCAAACATTCAGGAAGTGAATCAGATGACCGGTGACATGGATTACTTGGTCAAGGTCGTAACACCAGATTTGAAGGCGCTCACCAAACTCATAACCGAGCAATTGCTAGCCCATGATGCCGTGCAAAATGTGAGAACAGCTATCGTGCTCGACAGCTTGAAAGAAACAAGCGTGCTGCCGCTGTGATTGTAGGGTAACATCAGCCGTCCAAAAGCAGATTAATCTCGCTATCGTCAAACCCATAGCTTGCCATCATCTGCCGATGCGCATCGGATCCCAGATAATTTTCTAGAACCTCGTCTACAGCTTGTTTGAATTCCGCATCGTCCCTGTTGAACGCAAAGGATCCGAAAGCCGGCCGTTTTTCTGACGGTTGAACGTGCACAACTTCCAGATCCATTACCGGATGTTGTTGCAGAAATCCTGAATGAGCCCTGCCCACACTGGCATACCCATCCACATTTCCCTCAAGCACAGATTGAGCTGCATCATTATACGTCTCAAATATTGTAATCCGATCTTCAACAAATCCGAGGTCCAGCGCGGTTTTGTGCTGAACCTGATCACGGATCACTGCCATTTTGATCCCCGGAACCTTTGAAGCGGATGCATAACCCTCAATGTGATGCGGGTTCCCGCGCTTCACCAATATACCGTCCGGCAATGCCCAGATCGGCCTGCTGAACTGCGCAAGCTTTTCTCGCTCAGGCGTAGCAAACAAGCCAGTAGTCATTTTCCACCGCCCTTCCGCAACACCCGGAAGAAGTTGAGCAAATTCCGTTTCTATCGGTTCAAAATCTCCCAGATCAAGCTCTCGACAAACGTGCTGCGCCAGCTCCACGTCGCAACCTTTAACCTGCTCTTTATCGTCGACAAAGTTGAAGGGTGGCTCAATCAGATAGGCAAATTTCAATTACCGCCCCTTCCAGACAGGATCACGTTTTTCAGCAAAGGCATTGAACCCTTCCATCATATCCTCTGACCCATAAAGCGTATCAACCGTTGCCAATTGACGGTTTGTGATCCGGTTTAGGGTATCCTGAAATTTACTGTCTTCCGCATCACGAACCACTTCTTTGATCGCTGCATAAACGAGCGGCGGACCGGATTCCAGAAGCCTCGCCATTTCCCAGGCCTTGTCCATCAATTCATCCGCCTTGTGGATCTGATTGACGAAGCCCCAGCGATGCGCCTCCTCTGCGTCTAACCAGCGTCCGGTCAGCAACATCTCCATCGCGATATGATAGGGAATCCGCTTTGGCAATTTTATGGATGCTGCATCAGCAACAGTCCCCGAACGTATCTCGGGAAGCGCGAATGTGGCATGTTCAGCAGCGAGGATAATGTCGCATGAAATTGCGATCTCCAAACCACCACCACAGCAAATGCCGTTCACAGCACAGATGACCGGCTTATTGAGATGCGGCAGTTCCTGCATTCCGCCAAAGCCACCAACACCGTAGTCACCATCCACTTCATCGCCATCAGAAGCAGCCTTGAGATCCCAACCAGGGCAGAAAAATTTCTCACCCTCAGCTGTGAAGATTGCAACACGCATTTCCGGATCATCCCGGAATTCCTTGAAAATATCGCCGAGCACCCGGCTCGTCGCCAGATCAACAGCGTTTGCCTTTGGGCGATTGAGTTTGACTTCCAGTATACCGCCTTCTTTGCGTGTCTCGACAGGTCCGGTCATATTCGTTTCTCCAGTTTGATAAGCGCATCAACCGCTACAGCTCCATCTTCCATTGCCATAAGCGGATTGATATCCAATTCGAGTAAATGGGGATTGGCAAGACAGTATTTTTGAACGCTCATAACAGCATCCACCACACCATCTATATCTGCCGCAGACTTCCCTCTAAAGCCTTGTAATAATTTAAATATTCTAAGCGTTTTCAGCTTTTCCGCAATCTGCTCCCGCGATGCAGGCAGCAAAATGGAAGCCGTATCGCCGAGTAATTCCGCCATGATACCTCCCGCACCCATTGTCAGAAGAAACATGCCAGTAGGATCACGTGTCAATCCAATAAGAATTTCTGCGACTGGCTTGTCAATCATCTCTTCAACAAGGAACTTATCGACACCAGACATCCCTATGGCTGCATTCAAAACTTCACTCTCAGACTGCAAATCAAGAACCACCGCACCTGCTTCACTTTTATGCGCAATACCAAGGCCCTTAAGCGCAACAGGAAAGAGGATTTCTTTTGAAATTTCCGGAATATCCTGGAAGCTTTCCGCAACCCGTGAATGGGGAAAGGCAATCCCATGGAAAGCAAGTGCACTTTTGGAGTCAGCCTCGTTCAGCACCTCACTTTCAACGGTCTCCGGTTGCGCGAGCATCACAGGCTCGCCGGAACCGTTTCTGATCTCGCCAGCGCGGATTACCGCATCAATGGCCTCAATCATTTCTTCCATGCCATGAATGGGCAGGACACCGTTTTCAGTGAGCCAATCACCAAGCGGCTCGGAAAGATTTTCCGGCAGAGTTCCCAAAAGCGCCACCGGTGCACCCGTAGCCTGTGCTGCATCAACCACCGCTTGAAGTGGCTTCTGCCAGGCATCCATGTCACAGCGATCCGTTGGCGGCACATCCATGATCACCACGTTTAGATCATACTGGTCAGCAAAAACGGCAGTGTAAGTAGCAGTAAGCGCTTCCTGATCGCCCCATATGAAGGTGTGATAATCAAGCGGATTTGCGACTGTCACAATCGGACCCAAAACAGACTTAAGCCGTTCATGAGCTGTACTTGATAAATCACGGAAGTTGATCCGGGTCCCCTGAGCCATGTCTGAAATCAGTCCCGCTTCCCCACCAGAGCAACTCAGGGAGGCGACAGCATCACCGCGCAAGGGACCAAAGGCGTGAAGCAGTTTCAATGTCTCCAGGAAGACAGCTACTGAATTCACTTCCACAACGCCCTGTCTTTCAAGGAACGCAGACGAAGCAGCCGCTCCACCTGCAAGTGATGCCGTGTGGGTCATGGTGGCAGCTTTTGATTTTTCCGATTTACCGGATTTGATGGCAACGAGAGATTTCCCGAGATTTCTGGCTTTGCTTGCCATAGCCTCAAACTCTCGAATATCGCCAAAGCCTTCAATGTATAGACCGATTGCGGTGACGCGCTCATCATCCAGAACAGCAGACGCAATTTCGCTGAGGCTGGTTTGCGCCTGATTACCCACTGCAATCGTGTAAGCAATGGGCAAGGTCCGCTTCTGCATGGTCATATTGATCAGGATATTTGACGATTGACCAATCAACGCCACGCCGCGTTCCGCTTTGCGCCCACCGTGTTGATCCGGCCAAAGAGTAACATTGTCGAGGTAATTTATCAGGCCGTAACAATTAGGCCCAAGGATCGGCATGTTACCAGCCGCGGCGACCAATCGCGCTTGCAGGTCTGCACCTTTATTTTCCTCGCCTTCGCTTTCAAGAAATCCGGATGCAAAACAGGTAGCGCCGCCCGCTCCCATTGCCGAAAGCTTCTGCACCACTTCAACCGATAGTTCCCGGTTCACGCCCACAAAACTTGCATCCGGCGCTCCGGGCAATTCTTCAATAGAAGCAAAGCAAGGAATATCGCATATGGATTCCCGCCTTGGGTGTACCGGCCAGATTTCTCCTTCAAATCCGGATTTCAGCAATTGCACAATAACGTTTTCCGCCCAGGAGCCTCCGAACAAGGCAATCGACTTGGGACGTAATAGTCTCGATAGATTTCTTCCTGTCAAAGCTTGCCGACCTCCTCAGCATATTCCGCAAGGGCTGCTTCACCTTTAGGGGTTACCGCATAAACACCCCTCTGAGCCCTTTCAAACCATCCATAATAATCATCCGCCATGATCGCACGCGCGCGTTCCACACCCGTGCCTTTGGCCACATCAGATGCCTTGGTTGCACCATTTTCGCATAGCATTTTCAAACATCTTAGGGCGTCTTGTCTATATCCAGTGATCAGCTTTTTGCGTGTTGAACCACCTTCATTGGGATCACCCACCCGATGTTGAAACTCACGCAGCATGCGTGACTGGCGAATTTTCGATTTTTTCGGCTGATACGGCCCGGGATCAAGATGCACCTGAGCTTTTTCGCATTTGCCATCCACAGTGATCAATCCGAGACCCAAACGCCGGCAGAGTTTTCGGTTCGAAACAAAGGCTTTCCACCCCGAACGCCCTTTCCATTCAGGAATGGCAAGATAAACCATGTCAGTTATCTTGAGACGCTCAATAGCCTGATGCAGCAAGGCAAGTGAAAACCCTGTTTTCAACTCCACAATAACCGGTGGCTCCTCTCCGCGTACCGCCATGATATCCGCTGCACCCACCTCCGATTTTACCTCGTATCCTTGACTTTCCAGCAACAATTTCACCGGCGCATAGAGCTGTGTCTCTGCTATGCGCTCGGCCATAAACTTAGGCGCCCAATGGTCTCAGCAATGCGCGGCTGATAATGTGACGCTGAATTTCTGACGTACCTTCCCAGATGCGCTCAATTCGTGCGTCACGCCAGATGCGCTCCAGCGGCAACTCATCCATCACACCCATGCCGCCATGAATCTGAATTGCTTCATCCGCAACGAAGGCGAGCATTTCAGTGGCCTTCAATTTTGCCATCGCCATATCTGAATCCGTACAAGTGCCCTGATCGTATTTCCATCCGGCTTCCAAGGTGAGTAACTCAGCCGCTTTCATCTCTGTGGCCATATCAGCCAGCTTGAACGAAACACCCTGGAATTTACCGATCTTTTGACCAAATTGCTCTCTTTCGGCAGCAAATTCAACCGCATGCCCAAAGGCACGTTCCGCACGCCCCAGACATGTGGAGGCAACTTGAAGACGAGTGGCACCTAACCAGTCATTGGCCACTTCAAAGCCTTTGTGAAGTTCGCCAAGCATATTTTCCTTCGGCACCCGGCAATCGTCAAACTCCAGAATAGAGTTCGTGTAGCCGCGGTGGGAAACATTGTTATAACCGTCTCTTACCGTGTATCCCGGCGTGCCCTTGTCGACAAAAAATGAAGTGATCAGTTTCTTTTTCCCGCGTGGCGTATCTTCTTCACCAGTCGCCACATAAACGATGGTGAAATCAGCAATATCTGCATGGGAAATAAAATGCTTTGTCCCGTTGATGATCCAGTCATCCCCATCCTGCCTGGCTGTAGCTTTCATCCCGCGCAGGTCTGAACCGGCGCCGGGTTCAGTCATCGCCATGCAATCCCATTTCTCACCGCGAACGCATGGTTCAAGATAACGTTCCCTTTGATCGGGAGTGCCAGCACATAAAATGTTGGAAGGCCTGGCGACGCCGGTCCAGTGAAGCGCGTAATTGGCCCGGCCCAGTTCTTTTTCATAGAGCAGCCAGGTTAACGTATCGAGACCGGCACCACCGAATTCTTCAGGAATATTTGCAGCGTAGAGCCCCGCTTCAATCGCCTTTTTCTGAACGTCCTTGATCACATCCATATCCAGATGGCCGGTGCGTTCCACTTCAGCTTCATACGGGTAAATCTCATTTTCCACGAAAGCTCTCGTGGTATCGACGATCATCTGCTGTTCTTCTGTTAACCCAAATTGCATCAGACATGTTCCTTCTGCTGAATGCCAAGCGGTCTTTGCCACCACTCCACATCATGCCATTTATCAAATTTAAAACCCACTTCGCGAAAAACGCCGACCGTGGTGAACCCAAGCGATTTATGCAGCGCCACACTCGCATCATTCGGCAGAGCGATACCTGCCAACGCCGTATGAAAACCCTTCTCAGCCAGCACCTCGAACAAAGCTTCATAAAGGCGCCTGCCAATTCCTTTGCCATGCATGTCCTTGTGAACATACACCGTCACTTCGGCAGATTTCTCGTAAGCCTTTCGCGGCCTGAAAAAACTCCCATAGGCATATCCCAGGATCTGCGATGCATGTTCCGCCACCAGAAAGACATGACTTTTGCTCACGTTTTCAATACGTTGAGCCATTTCATCAACATCAGGCACATCGATTTCAAAGGAAATCGCCGTATTCTCCACAATATCAGCATAAATCTCCCGAACGCCTTCAGCGTCGGATAATTCACCGGGCCTGATGTGGAAGTCCATCATCAGCCTCCCATGCTCGCTGGCGCTGGAAGTTTTGTCTGAGCTTCGTGCAATGCCTGCATCTTGGCTGCCATTTCCGGCCCGGGTTCGCATGACCGGCGGGTTTCCAGAGACACATGAATAAGTAGCTGATTACAGGTACACAACAGATCGCCAGGCGACCCATCTTCGTTTGCTCGGTGCATCTCATGATACATCCGCAACTTCTTGCCTTCAGCCTGCAAGACTTGTGTCATCACTGTGATCTTCTCACCCGGATGGGTCTCATTCTTGAACTGGATCAGGTTCTCGACGGTGAAATAGGACAAGCCGGAATCGATATAGGCCTGATCAGCACCGATCATCATCATCACCACATCTCCGGAGTCAGAGAAGACCTGCCCGTAACGGCTCTCATTCATGTGTCCGTTATAGTCCGTCCAATCAATTGGGATGACACGGTTCAACGTGTTAAGCGGTTTTGTGATATCCTGAGGCAATTCAGGGCGTGTACGCGTTTCATGCTCTGCAAGCGTTGCACCTGCACCCCAATTCCTGGCCTTCAGACCACGTAGAATTGTTACGAGGTTATCGTCACGGATGCGTTCCAGTTCACGGATCGAATGCATGCCGGATTGCGCATCCGACTGATCTGCGATTGCATCAACAAGTTCGTCAGTGAGTTCCGGCACGTCCATCAACTTCGTCCATGGCCATGAAAGACAAGGACCGAATTGCGCGATGAAGTGCTTCATGCCGGCTTCACCACCAGCAACACGATAGGTCTCGAACAGCCCCATCTGCGCCCAGCGAAGACCAAAGCCAAAACGGATCGCATCATCGATCTCTTCGGTTGTGGCAACACCATCCTTGATAAGCCACAGCGCCTCACGCCAAACCGCTTCCAGAAAACGGTCTGCGATATGTGCATCAATTTCCTGACGCACAATCAATGGTTTCATACCAATTTCTGTGAGAACAGCCTTGGCACGTGCAGTGGTTCCGGCATTCCCGACCAGTTCGATAAGCGGCAGCAGATAAACCGGATTAAACGGATGCGCCACGAAGATTTGGGTAGGATTGGCCGCTCCTTCCTGAAGTTCAGAGGGTTTGAACCCGGAAGTGGAAGAACCGATCAAAGCATCCTTGCGCACATGCTGCTGGAGTTCGGCAAAGACCTTATGCTTGATTTCCAACCGCTCCGGCACGCTTTCCTGTATCCAGTCGGCATCTGCCACAGCATCTGAAATGGTGTCGCAAAATGTGAGCTTACCTTCAGTGGGCACTGAGTTGTCGAGCAATGCTGGCAAAGACCGACGCGCATTATCAAGCACTTCGGTGATCTTGCGCTCAGCCTCCGGATCAGGATCGAAAACATTCACATCAATCCCGTTCAACAGAAACCGGGCAGCCCAACCTCCACCGATTACACCCCCACCGATAATTGTAGCTGTTTTTATCATTTTTCTCCTCCGGTATTATTGCCAGCGATAAACCGCAATCAGCACGTTAGTTGACAGGCGCGCGTTTCTCCAGACCCAGCGTCTCACGGACGCCATCAGGTCCCATAACGTTTGAACCCATATTCTCGATGATGGTCACCGCGCGCTCAACAAGTTGAGCATTTGTGGCAAGCTCACCTTTTCCAAGCCACAGGTTATCTTCAAGTCCAACGCGCACATTGCCGCCAGCATTCACTGCATTGGCCACATAGTTCATCTGGTGGCGACCCAGACTGAAAGCACTCCAGCTCCAGTGGGACGGCACATTGTTGACCATCGCCATGAACGTATTCATGTCGTCTGGTGCTCCCCAGGGAACTCCCATGCAAAGCTGTACAAGTGCTGGAGATTTCAAAACTTCCTCATCCACCAACTGTTTGGCAAACCATAAATGACCAGTATCGAACGCTTCAATCTCCGGGCACACGCCAAGTTCGGTCATCATGCTACCCATGGCACGCAGCATGCCGGGCGTATTGGTCATCACGTAATCTGCTTCAGCGAAATTCATTGTCCCGCAATCCAGCGTACAGATTTCCGGCAGACACTCAGCTACGTGCGCCATGCGCTCTGTCGCGCCGATCATATCCGTACCGCTTTCATTGACCGGCAATGGCTTTTCGGTAGAACCGAACACCATATCACCACCCATGCCAGCAGTTAGATTAAGCACCACATCCACTTCTGCATCGCGAATACGATCTGTCACCTCACGGTAATATTCAAGCTTGCGGGATGGAGCCCCGGTTTCTGGATCTCTCACATGACAATGCACAATAGCCGCACCAGCCTTGGCAGCATCAATAGCCGAGTTGGCGATCTGCTCCGGAGAACGCGGAACGTGATGACTGCGATCTTGCGTGGAACCCGAACCGGTAACAGCGCAGGTGATAAATACATCTTTGTTTGGTTGAAGCGGCATGTGAAAATCCTCCAATAAGTTGCTTCATATTTTCAGCCAATCTTTCAATTCTGTTTGACATTTTTCGGATATGAATTAACAAGATTCGAATGAAACAGGATATTCCCGTCCACAATCCTTATGAAATTACCATTCTGGTTCTTCCTGAAGCATCCATGATGTGTGTAGCTTCCGTGCTGGAACCCATGCGGGCTGCCAACCGCGTTGCCGGTCAGAACCTCTACCAGTGGAAGCTCACAAGCCTTGGTGGCGTGAACGTGCCCCTCACTTGTGATGTGCCACTCTCAATCGAACACGCCTTTGATGAAAAACAACATGGCGATCTCCTGATCATCATTGGCGGCTTCAACCAGCACAAGCACGTTTCTTCCGCTGAATTGGCGACAATCAGAAAAGCAGCAAGCGGCTTCAAAGCGTTCGCCGGCGTAGAGGCAGGCAGCTGGATTCTTGCCCGCGCGGGCATATTGAACGGTTGCAGTGCCACAACCCATTGGGAGGATTTTGAAAGCTTCGCAAATCAGTTCCCCGAGATAGAAGTTCAACTGGATCGCTTTGTGGTGGACGGAAATCGCATGACCTGTGGCGGAGCGTCCCCCGCCTTTGACATGTTCCTTGACCTCATTCGCAAGCGCAACGGTCCGGCAATTGCGATGGAAGTGGCAAGTGTCTTTGTTTATGACGAAGCCCATTCCCAGTTTGATGAACAGCCTCTGGTTTCCCTTGGCCAGGCAGCTCAAAGAGAACCTCGCCTCGAGCAAGCCGTAAGGTTGATGGAAAAATGGATTGAACAACCCCTGCCTGTTGCAGCGATTGCAAAGCGAGTGGGCGTATCCTCAAACACGCTGGAACATATTTTCAAACGTCGCGTGGGTATGACGCCGGGCAAATTCTATCTCAACTTACGGCTGAAAGTGGCCAATCGATTGGTGCTGGATTCAAACCTGTCCTTAAGGGAAATATCGATCAGGAGCGGCTTTAATTCGCTCTCTGCTTTCTCACGCGCCTATGCCAGGACCTTCGGCAAAACCGCTCAGCAAAACCGCCTGTCGTGATGCATCAAACCCAATCACATTTTCTTGCATTCAACCGCTTCACCTTGACAATTGTGCTGCTGGAAAGGACATAGAAGCGCCCAGTTCAGCCCTAACACTTCACTGAACATCATTTCATAAATCATTCAAAGGAAGATACTCATGATAGGTTACACAACAATCGGCGTTAAAGACATGGCCGCCGCAAAGGATTTTTATTGCAAGTTATTTGAAGACCAGGGCGCCAAGGTACAGATCGATGCGGGCCGTATTGCCATGATTGGCTCGGCCATGAACCAACCACTGGTAGCCGTTTGTGAACCTTACAACAAAGAGGCACCGGAGCCAGGCAATGGCAACATGATTGCTTTCACCGCTAGTTCAAAGGAAGAAGCTGCTGCACTGTATGAAAAGGCAATTTCACTGGGTGCAACAGACGAAGGCGAGCCAGGACAACGTGTGCCGGATATGTTTTACGGCGCTTACGTGCGCGATCCAGACGGCAACAAGCTCTGCTTCTTTGTCTTCGGCTAAAATCTGACATTTTCGAAAATTCCATGCCCGGTCCCAGGGCATGGAACAAAAGTATCTGGCAAAATACCCAAATCGCCCTAGCTATGGTAAGGTGCACCAAGACAAAGCAACCAGGAAAACGGGGTGTGCCATGCCAACGGTTCCAAGCGGCATCTTATATTTTTCAGTCTGGAAATACGGCCTTTACGGGCTGATTCTATTTATCGGAACTTACATCTTCAAATATTTTGACCTCTTCGGTGAAAACCCACTTCCGGCAGTACTACTGGTCAGCACTCTAACGATGTTTCCAGTCACCTGGTTCGAGTATGGAGACTACCGCTTAAGCCGACAATGGAACATCGATCAGATTCGTTCAAACTGCGACCGCTTGGCAAAGGCATTTCTTTATGTAACATGTTGTATATTCTGGCCAAAATTTGTTGTAGAGGCTGATCAGGAATGAAACGCAGGCTGATTTCTCAAGGTTCACCCTTTGAAGAAAAAATCGGATATTCCCGGGCAGTTGTTCAGGGCGATTGGGTCTTCGTGGCAGGCACCACCGGGTACGACTATGCAGCGATGACGATTTCCGATGATGTGGTGGAACAAACCCGGCAATGCATCAAGAACATTAACTGGGCTCTGAGTGAAGCAGGTGCATCACTTTCTGATGTGGTTCGGGCAAACTGCATCCTGCCAAACGCCGATGACTGGCCCAAATGCTGGGAACCGCTTCGTGAAGCATTCGGAGATATTCGCCCAGCCTCAACCATGATCGTTGCTGGCCTTGCCGAACCTACGATGAAAATCGAGATTGAAGTAACCGCACTTAAGAGTTCAGAGTAAATCGAGAAATGCCTTTCGCTGATCTGGAACAGACTGCCAAAACCCTGGATGGCGAAGACACGCTCTCCTCGTTTCGATCTCGGTTTGAACTCCCCAGCGACGTAATTTACCTCGATGGAAACTCCCTAGGGCCCATGCTGAAGGGTGTCCCTGAACGCGTGGAATCAACGCTTAGACACGAATGGGCTGAAGGCCTTATCCGCAGTTGGAATGACGCTGACTGGATCACTATTACTGATAAGATCGCTGCACGAATTGCCCCGTTGATCGGCGCTACTCCAGACAGCGTTACGGTGACAGATTCAACTTCAATCAATCTGTTCAAGCTTCTCAGTGCTGCTGTCAAAATTAACGATGCGCGAAACGAGATTGTCAGCCTCAACCAGAACTTCCCCACAGACCTTTATATCGCGCAAGGATTACGGGATTTTCTGGGTTCAGGACATAAGCTACAACTGGCGCAGAAGTCTAAAGAAATCTCCGGACTAATCAGCGACAAAACTGCCGTGGTCATGTTGACCCACGTAGATTTCCGAACCGGCGAAATGCTGGATATGGAAAAAATCACCAAAACCGCGCACGAACATGGGGCGCTCGTTATCTGGGATCTGGCGCACTCTGCCGGCGCAGTACCAGTTCATCTGGATAATGTTGAAGCAAATTTCGCAGTAGGATGCGGGTACAAATATCTGAATGGCGGGCCCGGAGCACCATCGTTTCTCTATGTGAACAAAAAACACATCGGCAAGGCCATTCAGCCCATAACCGGATGGTTCTCTCACGCCTCCCCCTTCAGCTTTGAAGCCGGTTACAAACCGGATCAGTCGGTAAATCAATTTCAATGCGGCACTCCACCCATTCTTTCGATGATCGCTTTGGATGAATCTCTCAAACTCTGGGAAAAGGTGAATTTGGTTCAAATCCGTGAGAAAAGCCTGAAGCTCACAGACTTTTTCATCGAATGCATCAACACTTGCGGGCTCGATCAGTATTTCGAGAATGTTACCCCGCTAACCCACTCAGATCGCGGCAGCCATGTATCTTTGTCATTTGATGGTGATGGATATGCCGTAATGCAGGCACTCATTGATCAAGGTGTAATCGGAGATTTTCGAACCCCGGACATCCTCCGGTTTGGATTTGCTCCGCTGTACAACACGTTTGCTGAAGTCTGTCAGGCAGTGGAAATCCTGCACGAAATCATGAGTAATGAAACCTGGAAAGAAGAACGGTTCTCTCAGAGAAAAGCCGTCACCTGAAACTGGCTTCCAGAATTGCGTTCAGCGCTTCCTTGTCCGCCTCATCGAAATCCGCTGGTTTGTCAGAATCCACATCAAGCACAGCGATAAGTTTGCCATCCTCATAAACCGGGAGAACAATCTCGGATTGCGTGGAAGACGAACAGGCAATATGGCCTGAAAATGCATTCACATCATCCACGATCTGAACCTCTTCATCACGTGCGCATGCACCACATACGCCCCTGTCAAAAGGAATAACCAGGCAACCATGTCCCCCTTGATAGGGTCCGATCTTCAGCAATTCAGGCTCCACAACCCGATAAAACCCAACCCAGTCAAAACCTTCGAGGTTGTGGTAGAGTTCGCAGGAGATGGTAGCCATTTTTGCGATCGTATCGGTCTCTCCCGCCGTAAGCGCAGAAATTGTTTTGGCCACAGTTTCATAGTCACGCATGGGTTTACTCCTCAGCTATCTGATCAATTGCAGCGATGTAACCGGGAATACCCATCCCGATAAAAACACCTTTGGCAATATCACTGATATAGGAATGGTGCCGGAACTCTTCACGCTCATGCACGTTCGAAATGTGCACTTCGTAAACCCGTGCATCCACACCCAGAATCGCATCGCGGATTGCAATCGATGTGTGAGTATAAGCCCCTGGATTCATTACCAAATGTGAGTAAACACCCTTGGATTGCTGGATGGCATCCACAATGGCGCCCTCATGGTTTGACTGATAAGCGTCGAGCGTCATGCCCTTGGATTGGGCATGTTCTCTGCACAGCTCTTCCACATCACTGAGCGTTTGGGATCCATAGGTTTCCGGTTCGCGCGTACCGAGCAAATTCAGATTTGGACCATTGATAAGTAGGATCGATTTTTTCATGCCGTCTGCCTATCAGGAAAATTTTTATCTGACAATCTTATCCCCACTCCTCAGACCTGTGAAACAATACATCCAATGAAAAGGAGTATCGCCCATGTTTAACAAAAAAATCATTTTCGAAATCACAGAACTAGCAAACAAGTATGACATCGACCGTGAAGCCCTGATGGCTGTTATTGAAGTGGAAAGCGCCGGAAGGCTCGGTGCAAAAGTAAATGGAAAACTAGAACCCTTGATCAGATTTGAAGGGCATTATTTCTACAGGCTTCTGCCAAGGTCCAAACGCAACATCGCTGTCACCAAGGGGCTCGCATCTCCAAAGGCTGGCGGGATCAGGAACCCCATTTCTCAGGCTTCAAGATGGCGGTTGCTCGAACGGGCAATGCGGATAGATAGGCAAGCAGCCCTGGAATCCTGCTCCTGGGGGTTGGGTCAGGTTATGGGCTCGCACTGGCGTTGGCTTGACTACGCTTCGATTGATGCCTTGGTTTCGGAGGCTCGCAGTGGAGCAGAGGGACAAATTCGACTGATGATGCGGTTTGTGGAGAAAGCAAACCTGTTGGATAAACTAAAGACCCATGATTGGGCAGGGTTTGCCCGGGCTTACAACGGACCTGCATTTAGGAAAAATCAGTATGACATGAAGATGCGGGACGCTTGGCTGAAACATCGAAGTAATGCCAATCTACCGGGCATCTTAAAGCCGGAATTCCGGCGCCATGAAATGGTGCAGCTGAAATTCGGTTCTCATGGAGACGCCGTTTATCAGCTACAAAAAGACCTCCAGAGCCTGGGGTACAACCTTCTGGCCGATGGAGATTTTGGCCCGGCAACACACCGGGCTGTAATCAGCTTTCAGCAAGATCATAGCCTCATAACCGATGGCATTGTGGGCACCCAGACCTTCGCAAGATTGGCACAAACAATACCCATTGCAGTCTGACGAAAGGATTTGGTTAAGTATTCTTGATCAAGCTCAGCGCATGACAAACGGGTCGGGAATCGGATCATCGGAAGTTCGAAGCCAGACGGATTTGAGTTTTGTATAATCCAGAGCCGCTTCGATGCCACCTTCCCTTCCATAGCCTGAAAGCCCATGCCCGCCAAATGGTGCAATCGGACTAACCGCCCGGTAGGTATTCACCCACACGATGCCGGACCGAATGCCTTTGATCATTCGGTGCGCACGCGTGAGATTCTGCGTGAATAACCCGGACGCAAGTCCGAATTCCGTATCATTCGCAATCTCGAGAGCCTGTTCCTCGGTTTCGAAATCAACAGCGGAAAGAACAGGACCAAAGAATTCATTCGTCAGACACGGAGCATCAGGCGCGTCTGAACAATCAAGTATGGTTGGTGGGAAATAGAACCCGTCTCGATCAAGCGCTTCCCCTCCTGTGATGAGTTTTGCACCTGCCGCCACAGATACTTCGATCAGCCTCAACGCATTTTCCCTTTGTTTCAGGGAGCAAAGCGGGCCAACTTCGGTTTTCATCTCCTGCGGAGAACCGATCACAACGTTTTCTGCCTTCTGCTTCAACTGAGCCAAGAACTCGTCTTTGATGGACTTCTGAACCACGAGCCTGGATCCGGCCACACAGCTTTGTCCGGTTGCCGCAAAGATTCCTGAAACCTGGGCATTTACGGCACTTTCAATATCCGCATCCTCAAACACAATGAACGGAGACTTGCCGCCCAGTTCAAGTGACGTTGAAGCAAGGTTTTCCGCTGAGTTCCGCACAATATGCCGGGCAGTTTCAGGCCCACCTGTGAACGCCACATGGGCAACCTTCGGATGGCTGGTTAGAACCACACCACACTCTGGTCCAAAGCCTGTGATCACATTCAAAACTCCCTTAGGAAACCCTGCCTGATCAAACAAACGGGCAAACTCCAGCATCGGAGAAGGTCCCTCTTCAGAAGCTTTCAAGACCACTGTGCATCCTGCCGCGAGCGCCGGCCCGATTTTGACAGCCGAGAGAAAGAGTTGCGAATTCCAGGGCACAATCGCTGCTACAACACCGATCGGCTCCCGACGTAACCAGACCTCCATATCCGGCTTATCGATGGGCAGATGCGCACCCTCAATCTTGTCAGCTAAACCGGCATAATAACGATAATACTCAGCCACATATGCTATCTGCGCACTGGTCTCACGGATGATCTTACCCGTATCCCGCGTTTCCAGTTCTGCAAGACGTGGTGCGTTTTCTGCAATGATGTCTGCGAGCCGGTAAAGCAGTTTGCCGCGCTGGGTAGCCGTCATCTGAGACCATTCACCGGAGTAAAAAGCCAGCTCCGCAGCCTCCACTGCCCGGTTCACATCGTCGGTTTTTGCCTCAGGCATCAGCGCCCAGGGTTCGCCGTTGGAGGGGTCCAAACTCTCGAACTGATCAGAAGCATCAGAAAATTCACCGTCTATATATTGTTGAAAACTTTGCATTACCCTCGCCTCACTGAAATGCTGGCATGACTTCATCGATAAACCGCGCAAGCGATGCTTTCTTGCGCTCCGTGGTCATACCGCAATCGACCCAGAACGAATATTCATCAAATCCCAGATCCTCATATCGCTTGATCATATCTATTACCTGCTGACTGGTTCCGATTGTCAAATTTTCCAGCATCTTGTCTGGTGACATCATTTCATTGGCAGCAATCTCAGAATCGCTCAGTGCTTCAATATGGCCCTGCGAAACCGTCCGCTTGTTCTGAAACCACGCTCCGAAATAGCAGTAGAACCTGTTCAACTCCTCTGCAGCCAATCCCACATCATCCGCATCCTTTCCCACAAAAGTGTGGTGGAGAAGCATGACCTTGGGCCGAGGACCATCATAAGTCTTGCACGCATCGTTAAATCGCTCGGCGAGACTGGTGATCTCCTCAATGCCCATCCAGAGTGGTGTTACCTGAATGTTGAACCCGTTATGGACGCCAAATTCATGACTGTTGGGGTCGCGAGCCGCAATCCAGATGGGCGGACCACCAGCTTGTACCGGCTTTGGAGCTGATGTGGTTGCAGGAAAAGAAAAGAACTCTCCAGTATGTTCGCAGTCGCCCTGCCAAAGCTGACGCAACAGGGGTGTCGTTTCCCGCATACGCTGCCCGGCTTCCCAGGCGTCCATGCCCGGCATCAATCGTTCATATTCATAGGAATAGGCACCACGAGCAATACCGATTTCCAGTCGGCCTCCGGTAATGAGGTCCGTCGAAGCCGCTTCACCGGCAAGCTTGATCGGATGCCAGAATGGCGCGATGACCGTACCAGTTCCAAGTTTCACATTTTTTGTATGATGCGCCAGATCTACAATCGACAGAAACGGGTTGGGTGCGATGGTGAACTCCATCCCATGGTGCTCTCCCGTCCAGATAGCGCGCATACCGCCATCATCGGCCATTTTACACAGTGAGATGAACTCTTCGTACAGATCTTCGTGACGTTGTCCTGAAGTCAGTCGTTCCATATGGGCAAACAGTGAAAAATCCAATTAATCCTCCTTGGAAAGCAGGTGAATATCGCCATCGGTTTCATCGCCGACGTAAAGCGTAAAAATCTGGGTTTCATGCTCCAATGCCAGCCGCATCAGCATGTCTGACTTGGGCCCCGGCACCAGCGCTGATTGATCAAGCGATCCGATATCGTAAAACTCGCCCAGATCACCGCTCACAGCACGGTCGGTTTCTGCAAGGAAATAAGTGTATTGCAGGTTTTTCTCCCGATCCGTGAAAATGGAATAAGCAGTGGAGATCGAAGCTCTCGTCTCGGTTTCAGAGAGCCATTCCTGAGCAGCATCCCGCACCCCAACACCATTTTCCAACCTGAAATCTGGAGGTGCCAGCCCATCCTCAGTCTTTTTCAGGAGCACCTGATTGCCACACACTATTATGACGCCAATAACTGTGTCTCTTCCTGGACCAGGACCAGCGGCCGCATCACGCTCAAGGCCAAGGCTGAAATACTGGCCCGCTGTGTAACCAAGGCCGTTACCGGGGAAATGGTTGAATGCTTCCACATGGCCCAGCAAAATCATGTGATCGCCTGCATCGATACGCTTTTCAGAGCGGCAGGAAAAATGTGCCACACATCCCTCTATGACCGGGCAGTTGTTATGGTCGTTACCCCATTTAACTGTATCAAACCGGTCCCCCTTGAAACTCGCAAACGTATTCGAAATCTCCTGCTGATCCTCCGCAAGAATGTTGACTGCAAAATTACGGCAGGTCTCGAAACTGGCGAAGCTGGAAAGCGTCTTGGAAGGGCAAACCAGCAATAAAGGCGGGTCAAGGGAAACAGAACTGAAGGAGTTTGCGGTAAACCCCAATGGTACGCCGTCAGCACTACGTGTGGTGACGATCGTAACGCCGGTCAGGAAAGAGCCGAACGCGTTTCGCAGTGCACGAGGGTCCAACCCATGAGTGTAGGACGAGTTCATTGGATCACCCCCTCAGCTTTCAGGAATTCCAGGATATGCGCATTGACCTCACCCGCATGCGTCATAGGCATCATATGCGCAGCTCCATCAATGATGACGGCTTTTCCCTTTGGAGCAAGTCTCGCCATCTTCTCGCTCATCTCGGGCGTTGAATTCGGTTCTTCGGAACCCGTCATAAAAAGGGCCGGGCAATCAAGGGTCTCCAAATCATCGTCGGTGAGACCATCATTGTTCGCAAAAACCGTGTATGCGGTTTTGTACCCAACGGGATTTACAGAAGTGAGCCAAGACCGGCAGGCCACTGCTTGCGGAACGGTTTGATCCTCCCCAAACCAGCGACGAAGTGGGTCGTCCGGATTTGGGGTTGAATCGATCGACAGGCTTGCTGCCCTCTGCTTCACAGCCTCTGACGCTTCTGGCTCACGTCCGCAGATTGCATTCAACACAACGATAGCTTTGCACAAATGTGGTTTGTTGGCAGCAATATCCATCGTAATCATTCCTCCCATGGAATGGCCCATCAAGATCACGGGCTCGTTCAATTCTTCAATCACTGACGATATCCGATCAGAGAATTCTGCCAAGCCGCTTTCTGGATCCAGAAGGTCACTTTCACCGTGCCCCGGCATGTCGATTGCACAAACCGAGAAATGATCAGCCAATGCATCGATCTGCCCACCCCAGGCCTCTGCCCGCAAGCCAACCCCGTGAATGAGCATCAATAGCGGACCATCGCCCTTTCGGTAACAGCTGACGCCATTGATGACGTCAGACCGCTGCAGGGTTGTCCACGTCATGGCCAAGATCCTTCAAATCCTGATAACGGTCTCCAATTCGGTGATGTGGACGACCCCCTGATGCCCCACCCAGAACCACTACAATCTCGTCATCGCGAGGTGCATCAGGAATCGCAAATTGGATTGTCAGATAATGGGAACGGCGACCCACATCATGCTTGTCCATCAGTGGCACCATAATCGGTGCGTTTGCCCCTGCCCTGGTATTGGTGAACGACAAATACGACTTGGCCCCCACAGCTTCGCGGTAATGATTGCCAAAACGCAAGGTATGGATCAGCCCCGAGGCATGTTCAATTTCACCATCGAGACCCACCACCGCTGCTTTGCCATAAGCTTCGATGTTGTCCGCTCCTCCTGCAATTGTGAGAATCCGATCTGTCATTATTTCTCCGAGAATGGGACCGAATGCTTGTATCTCCGGCTTCAGATCCTCCACGAACCGACCCGCCCACGGATTATGAATAACCGCAGCTACAGCAAATAGATGCCAGGGTTCGGGTGATTTTTTAAATCCCTCGCTCAGCACTTCTTCTTCAAAATGCACAAATTTCCGGATGTCAGGTTCCATTGAATTCTCCTTCAGTTGCATTTTCTTCGCTATGGAGAAATTGACAAACAAGAAATTCGAAGGCTTAGGTATTACTAAAACTAATGGGTCAGTTTTGTCATGTCTCGTTCCATACCTCCCTTGGGTTGGTTTCGCTCTTTTGAAAGTGCCGCAAGACATTTGAGTTTTACCGCGGCTGCCAGTGAACTGGGCCTCACCCAGTCAGCCATAAGTCAACAGGTCAGGTCCCTTGAATTAAGGCTGGGTGTGCGTTTGTTCTTTCGCCGTGCGCGTGGGTTATCACTCACCGATGATGGCAGACGCCTGCTGCCGGAAGTGACGTCAGCAATAGCCACACTCACAGGTGCCACCCGTTCGTTTGAACTGGACCGCTCGGAAACCGTTTTGAATGTGGCCACATCCGTGAGTTTCAGCCAATGGTTTCTGGCTCCAGGCCTTGCCCGGTTACACGAGAAAGAACCTGGATTAAGGGTTCGCGTCATCAGTACCGTGTGGCCGGATGAGTTTACCAACCTTGCAGCAGATATTGAGATCCGTTTTGGTTCTGAAGAAAGCGTTGGCAAAGGCGCAGACCGGTTGGGACCGGATGAACTAATCGCTGTTGGCAGGCGGGATTTAGTAGGATCATTCAATGCCGCAACCATTCCACCATTGATCTCTGTGGTTGGCATTTCAACGGATTGGAATGACTGGCAAACCGGTTCAGAGTTTCACGAAATACCAGCACCTCATTTCTACGCCGACTCGCATGGTCTTGCAGTCGACATGGCAAGAAATGGTGCTGGCATCGCCCTGACAAGTTCCCTGTTGGCGGGCCCTTGTATAAAGGAAGGAAGTCTCGTTCAACTGGGAAACCATAGCGTTCATGCAAGAGAAGGTTATTTTCTTGCGGTCAGAGACACCACATCAGCTTCGTCAATTGCTTTCAAAGATTGGTTGCTGTCAGAAATCGACTTGTACCAAGCTGGCGAAAATTAGGCTGGTACGGACTCACCAGATTGTGGCTCATCAGGATCCTTGGCAATTTCCACTTCCTTGCCATTGTGCAGGCAATATCTGCCTTTCCCGCTATTTTTCGCGTTATACATAGCGATGTCAGCCAAGCGCAGAAGCTCGTCAAAATCACTGGCATGGCTTGGGAAAATCGCACCCCCAACACTACCGGATACTTGTAGAACCACACCATTATGCAGTTTGTAGGCCCCAAATACGCGGTGGAACAGTCCTTCTGAAAATTCGTAAGTGGTTTGGTCACTGTCGATATTGCCAAGGAACACCACAAACTCGTCACCACCCAACCTTGCAGGCAATATGGTAAGCGCATTCTCTGCACCCTTGGCGTGGCGTTTCATCACATTGCCGCAATAGGTGTGCAGGCGTTTGGAGAAGCCGGAGAGCAAATCATCACCACTTCTGTGGCCATGAATGTCGTTGACCTGCTTGAACCCATCCAGATCAAGGAACAGTACCGCGCCCTGATTGCCACTCATAGTGAGCTTTTCAATTTCTTCCTGCGCAAGGACCCTGAAACACTCCCGGTTTGGCAAACCGGTAACGCCATCCAGATAGGCGTGACGGGAAATCGTATCGATGTTTTCCTGTAATTTGTCCGCCATCGCTTTAACGCCGTTTCTGGCACCCAGAAACTCCTTTGGCTGGAAACGATTGACCTTGATTTTCTCATAAGCACGAAGTTCGCCATTACCGATCAGCTTCATGGATTGGACGATTTGTTCAATCGGGTCTGTGAGCATCTTCGCCGCAATGTAGGCCATGGCAGCAGCCAGCATCAATCCAATTGCCATGATGGTCAGCGCTGTTTTCTTAAACTCGTCGGCTTTCTTCTCCAGCTCCGCAATCGGCTGGGGAACCATGACACCCCATCCAGCAGACTTCACATAAGTGAAACCTGCAATCATGGATTCCTTCATCGCGGGTGAATAGAAGATGCCCACACCGGTTTCACCGGCAAGCATTTTCTGAACCACACTGATCCGGCTCATATTGAACCGATCATTTTGCCATTCATCATTGGGATGAGATACGGCCTGTCCGGTCTGATCCACAATCGCCGCATGACCGCGTTCACCAAAATTGATCTGACGACCGAGTTTGACCAGATAATCAGTTGAGACCGCACCGATGTACAGGTTTTCGCCACGCTTCAGCAGTGCATACATGGCATTTCCATAACGGCTGGAATTAACCGGCGTCAGGATCACCTCACTTGTGGCTTCGTCAATGAATGTCTTCATCCACTCAAGCCGTTTTGGTGGTACGGAGGCAGGACACGGTGGTCCCCCATCCTGTAAAGATCGAACAACAGAACCGGTATCAAAATTTGCCACACAGATGTGTCGTATCTCCAGATTTCTGAAAATACCCTTCAAATGGCCAATATCCTCATGCCGCTCAGCTTCGTCAGCAATAAACTCAAAGGTAGCAGTGAGATCCAGATAATACCGTTCCATCGAGTCGGCCAAATTTTGCGCGATGATCAAATGGCGGTCTTTGACTTCCTGGATTTCGGTATTGACGGTTTCGGAGGTTGGCCAAAGCCAAAAAATAGTAAAAGGCGCAAGGGTGATTGCACAAAACAAAATTAGCATGATGGAGCGAAGACGCATGCTTATCCAGTTCCAGTGACCGCAAAACCCCAGTTTCTGAACGATCTTAGATCCACGCTCCGAACTGGTTTGCCTTGCATTTTTGACCAACACCCGTTGGCAGTTGTTACACAACGGGTAGCTAACCAAACAATTTTCCAGAACAACTGGATGGTTTTACCGCCCACTAATTTATCAGAACACCCCGGTTCTAACTCACTGAATGCTAGCGCCAAATAGTTTCTGCACTGTTAAAGTCTGAGAACAATCACACCCAAAAAACGGAAATTTCCTATAAAAATTAGACGGAAAGCGAAATTGTATACTTTCGCAGTGAACTTGACTGTACAAAGTTTTTTACAAATTGATCAGACTATATCTACAGATTAAAAAAATATTCGTACTCGCATTAATTTTATTGGAATAGCTATTCACTTTTACCAAAAAATCTTTATTTATAATGTAACACTGTGTGGGTCATGTATCAGGGGCGGACAGAAGGGTGAATACAGCCAGTGTTCGCCTCTGATTGCGTGCTAGACGCCACGCTCATTTCCCCACAACAGAACATGCAATTGCGGTAAAACCCGCACATTATACCACCTGTCAGATATCACCCGGTCAACAAGCCATCTGGTGCGGTCATTTATGCCCGGAATGTCCACTTCCGTATCGTCGCTGTTTGGATCTGGTGGCGTGTGATTTCCAGGCTGAAGATAGATCGGTAACCCCTCGTAACGTTGGGCCAGGTTCCTGCACCATTCATAGTCAACGTCGTCAAAAACGATCAACTTAATCACAACATTGGTATCTTCGCCCGCAAAGGAAATACATTGATCGAGCTTCTGCCAATCAGGGCGTTCCCCGGATGATGGTGGTTTGGGGCTAAGGACCAGTGTTTCCAACTTGCTGAACCAGTCCTGACTTACAGACCCTTGTGTTTCCAGTGCAAATCGGTAGCCATGCTCTTTGCCGGTAAGGATCAAGTCCTCAAGTGGTTGCGTTGCCGGGTTCCCACCTGAAAGCGAAACCAGCAATGGCTCACCACCGCTAAGGTCTTCAATCTTCTGCCAGACCGCTTCAGTACTCATTGCCTGCCATGTGTGCCGGAATTCAGAATCAACCGCATGAAGACTGTCGCACCAACTGCAGCGATAGTCACAACCGCCAGTCCGCACAAAGACAGTGGGTTCACCAATCAAGGCACCCTCGCCTTGAATTGTGGGACCGAATATTTCCGAAACCCTGATGGTCATGGTTAGCTTCCCGGCCTGTATTCTGCCCAGGTCTTGGGTGTTTCACTGACCATAACTGCGGAAACGCAGGGCCACCGCTCTTTGCAAAACTCGTAAAAATATTTGGCCATAAACTCAGCAGTGACGGAATCATGATCAAACACCTCATTAAGATGCCGGTGGTCCATGTCATCATCGATATGGTTTTTCAGTTCTCCCAGATCGCGGTAGTCCACCACAAATCCGTATTCATTGAGCTCGTTTGAGCTGAGCTCCACTTTCACAATGTAATTATGTCCATGCAATCGTGCACAAGGGTGATCATCCGGCAATCTGGTTAGCTGATGAGATGCAGAGAAATGAAATTCCTTCGTAATTCTAAACATTAAGCACCTGCCCTTCCCACCGCTTTCTGCCAGAACTGCTTGTCGGCATATTCAGTGGGATCGACCACTCCAGCCAGATCAAATGCTTCGCGCCGTTCCACACAGGTGCCACAGGTTCCACAATGCACATCACCCCCCTTATAACAGGACCAGGTCTCGTGAAACGGCACATGAACTTTTGCACCCGCTTCAACAATCGCTGACTTGGGTTCTGTTACGAATGGTGTGTAGAGAGAAATATCTGCGTAACCGTCCAATGCATGATTTTGCATCTGAGCAAATGAATTGATGAATTCAGGCCGGCAATCGGGATATATAAAATGATCCCCACCGTGAACCGCCGTCGCCACCTGATCCGCATCTTTTGAAGCAGCCAGACCAAAGGCGATCGCCAGCATGATGGCATTGCGGTTCGGAACGATGGTTATCTTCATCGTTTCCTCTTCATAGTGCCCATCGGGAACATCAATATCATCGGTAAGCGCCGATCCGGTCAGATGCTTACCGATAGCGGTAATATCCACGATATCATGAGTAACGTTGAGCTTTTTGGCACAAAGTGCGGCAAACTCCAGTTCTTTCTTATGGCGTTGTCCATAGTCGAAAGAAACAAGTCCCGCCACATTGCCTTCGCTTGCAACTTTGTAAGCAAGCACAACGGAATCCAGTCCGCCGGAGCAGACAATAAGTGTTTTCATAAATCTAATCCTTGTTTTATTACCGGGTAGGCTGCGACCGGGCCTCAAAAGGCAGGGGGAGAGATATCAGATATGCCTCTGCATTAAAAGAATATTTCGCAATCATTTCCTGGCAGAAATTGAGGCGGATTAGGCAGCGCAACAAGCAAATTTTCTAGGAGCTGTTTAATGGGCTCAAACCCCTAAAATTCATACTTTGTTAACCATACGAACATAATGATTAATGCGAGGTAATTATTTGGTGGTTCGTTGGTTACCCTGTGCTGGAAATGTGGATGAACCATCCCCGGCATAGAGTGAACCTTCAGAACTCACAAAATCCATCGCGCTGGGGACCATAAATGATCAAACTCTTTGCGGCAAAACCTGCAAAGGCAGAACCCAAACCAGACAGTAAATCCGATACAGCCACTCCGGCCGATCGGCCAACTGGTTCGGCCAAATCAAGCAAAACCGATACAAAGCTGTTTGGAAAGAATTTCCTGAAAATCAATTTTGGGTTTTTCATCATTTGCGCCAGCATCGTGCTGGTCAGCGGCTGCTTGTACGGATGGCTCACATCGAAAGAACTCACCACAGCCAGAAAACATCATGAGCAAGTAACTGCGATCATCTACAATACCGCTGCCTCAATTCCATCCTTCCAACAGGTTTTCATCCGCAACCTGGAAGAGCGTGACGCCCTGGCAGGGATCGCTCGCACACATCTCAATCTTGCAGCCCATGCCCAGGCTGGTTTGATGAACAGCTCGGCTGAATATATCGCCAACTACAAAATCGCTGAACGTGAAAACGCCTACAGCTTGTCCGAATATCTGCGCGACTCAAAAAGCCTGCTTGAAAATTCACTGGTATCCAACGTGCCGGAAACCGAGTTACTTGATCTGATTTCGGTCTTCCAGAACAAATTGCAGCCGCTTAACGAGAAACTTCTTTTCGATATCAATCAGAGAATTGATTTCCTGCTTGGTAAGCAGTTCTTGATCACCTTGGTTACCACATTCATCACGCTGCTTCTGTTCTGGCTTGAGGTGAAATTTTATTCACGCGAGAGAAAGAAGATTGCGGTTGATGCCCTGGAGATTGTTCGCAGTTACAATTTTTCTCAAATCAGCTTCAACGAAAAACGCGCTTTTGAAGATCATCTGCGGCAGGAGCTTGAAGGACAATACAACGGTGAGATGCGTAAATCGGTTTGCGACATTTCAGAAACTACCGATAGCCTGCGTAAGTCTGAATTGACTGATGATCAGAAATCACAGCTTCAGATCATCTCCAACTCTTGTGAGAAACTATTTGCTGTAATGCACCGTCTTTCCTCCACCAACCCTAACCGGGAAGACTACGGGGCAGAATTCAAATCCGAAGACGTTCCTCCTCACCGGGAGATGACATTCGACGTTGATCATGAAAACATTAATCTGGTCGGCACGAGAGTGCTGATGATTGAAAGCGACGCGAACGTTCAGGATGGTTTCGCCCAGGTTCTGGACAGCAAAAAACTGGACTATTGCATGGTGGAAGACATCCACGAGGGCCTTACCGTCATGCAAAAGGCATTCAGCGTCGGTCTCAACATTGAGTGTCTGATTATCAACACCGAAAATGACAAGATGAGTTTTTCCAATCTGCTTACCATCATGCAGGAAGATGAAGACCTCAGAAAACTTCCTGTATTGGTGTTGTGTGCAGATGATGAAATGGCTGAAAAAGCAATATCAATGGCACACGACGCCAAGGTCAAAGCAAAAACCGCCACACATGCTGGCTTCATCAAAGGCTTAAACGACCTGCTTGCAGACAATACTGTTCAGGTGACACCAATCCACAGCAAGGCAGAGCGCAAGGCTGAAATCATGGCAAATGAGCAACAAATGGTAGAGGGACAACAGCCCAATGCCAACGTTGATCACCTGCCGATCGCAACCGAGCCAGTGGATATACTGATCTGCGAAGATGATGACGCAAATCGTCTTGTCATAAGCCAGATACTGAAGAAGGCAGGGATCACATTCCATCTCGCGAAGGATGGCCAGGAAGGTTTGGAATGCTTCGAACGTTTCAATCCAAGGCTCGTTGTCACAGACATTTCCATGCCGAATTCAAACGGGTTTTCTTTCACCCACGAGCTGAGAAAAATAGAGAAAGTGACCGGCACCTATACACCTGTCATCGCGTTAACTTCTCACAGTGGAGATGTTAACCGCGAACGATGCCTTGATGCCGGTATGGATGATTATCTCCAGAGACCGATCGCGCCGGATAAGCTGCTGGCCAAGGTTACACAATGGCTGGAACCTGTTCCTGAACGCAAACGGGCCTGATCAATCAAAGCTCGCCAGCTTCCTCAAGAACCTTGCGGGCTGCCCTGAAACATTCCAATGACTGCGGCACACCACAGTAAATCCCTATCACATGGATAATCGAACGAATTTCTTCCTTGGTAACGCCATTATTGATCGCACCTCTGCAATGCAACTCCCACTCGGTCATTTTACCAAGCGCACCAATCATCGCCAGATTGAGCATTGAGCGGGTTTTCATATCGATGGTTTCATCACCCCATCCAAATCCCCAGCACCATTCAGTCATTGCTTCCTGAAAAGGCCTTGTGAATTCATCAGCAGCTGCGAGATTCTTCTCCACATATTCAGCTCCCAGGGTAGCTTTCCTCTTTTCCATTCCTTTTTCAAACAGCGCTTTATCCATGATTATCTCCGTTGAAACTGTAAAACCTGTGCGGCAATTAACAGGAAAAACAAAAGCGGGCGAGACTTTTTGCGACGTTTGTTTTATGGGAGAGACAGCCAGTGAGAATTTATGGGGTAATTCCGTATGTCTTCCGAATTAATCATCGCTCCGTCCGTCCTTGCTTCTGATTTCTCCAAACTGGGAGATGAAGTGGAAGCCGTGGTTGAGGCAGGTGCTGACTGGATCCACCTGGATGTGATGGATGGTCATTTCGTACCCAACATCACCTTTGGTGCACCCATCATAAAAATGATCCGCAACCGCACGGACAAGATTTTTGATTGCCACCTTATGATCGAGCCGGTCGACGTTTATCTGGCTGATTTCGCAGCAGCCGGATGTGATATTCTGACAGTTCACGCAGAAGCCACAAAACATCTCGACCGGTCATTACAGGCAGTTCGCGATTTAGGCCTCAAGGCAGGTGTGGCGTTAAACCCGGCAACACCGGTGTCAGCTATTGAACATGTACTGGATCGTCTGGATCTCGTTTGCCTGATGAGTGTCAATCCTGGCTTCGGTGGTCAGAAATTTATCCCGGAAGTGGTGGAAAAAACACGCCGCTTGAAGTCCCTGATTGGTGAGCGGGATATTCACATAGAAATTGATGGTGGCGTTGACCCAAATACTGCTCCCTTGGTGTATGAAGCCGGGGCGAATGTTCTGGTTGCCGGATCAGCTGTTTTCAAAGGCGGGACCGTTGATAGCTATCGTGAAAACATCAATGCTATTAAGGCTGCACTAGATTAAGTAATTAACGGCCAAGCATTGACATTTTTGCCCTCTGGGTTTATCCACTGGCCAACTTTAGCGTATCTTCGCAGATAAGCAGGATGCGCTTTTTATTTGGGTGGCCGTAACAGGCCAAAGAATTTGGTGAAGAATATGAAAATCAGAAACTCACTCAAGTCCCTGAAGGGCCGCCACCGCGCTAACCGTGTAGTACGTCGCCGCGGTCGTGTTTATGTTATCAACAAACAAAACCCTCGCTTCAAGGCGCGTCAGGGCTAGTTTGGTTTTTAAAAAAACATTTGTTTCAGGCGGGTTTATCCCGCCTTTTTCATTTCTGGACTGATCACAGATTGATCAAGTCTACGTTTGATACTGGTTCTTTGTTTGACGTTTGATTTTCTTGCGTTACTTTCTTGGTATGAAAAACCTGATCAAAACGCTTGCAATAGTCTTTGCTCTTTCGCTTCTCAGCGGATTTGCCACTGCGCAAAATGTGCTGCCGCCACCGGATGAAAGTGAAACAGAAGTTCCTATTCAGCCTCCTGAGAAACAACAGGCGATCATTCAGAGCGAAGAGAATTTGGACGCCTTGTTCGCCAAATTGAGAAACGATCCTAACATCAAGACAGCAAACGGCACCGCACGCGCAATCTGGCGGGAGTGGACAGCTTCCGGTTCAAAAAGCATTGATCTTTTGATGAGCTGGGCCGGAGCGGCTATGGGTCGTAGTGATTTTGCAAAAGCTGAGGATCTTCTGGATCAGGTAACCGTTTTGGCTCCCGATTATGCAGAGGGCTGGAACAGAAGAGCCACTCTTTATTTCCAGAAATCAGATCTTAGCCGTTCAATCGCAGATATTGAGACCACCCTGAGCCTGGAACCAAGACATTTTGGCGCCCTGTCAGGTCTGGCTGTCATCCTGAACAGATTGGACCGCAAGCAAGAAGCGCTGGACACATGGTATAAGGTCCTTGAAATTTATCCTGCCAATCAAACTGCCCAAAAAGCTGTAATTGATTTGGAAGAGGAGCTCGCGGGCAGCAACACTTAACCTGATTTCAAACTGATTTCATATTTTATCGTCATGGTGAATTCATGATTGTTTTTGCTAAATTCCTTTTAGGCTTCTTTGCCCTTGTGATTATCGGGCTATGGATAGCCACATTCATAATCAGCCGTAACATCGAGTCACAATTTCCACCGATCGGAGAATTCAAAACGATCAACAGTGCCAAATTCCATTTTGTGGACACTGGCAACAAGAAACAAACTGATCAGCCGCCTGTAATCTTCATTCACGGCGCAAGCGGAAATCTGAACGATCCCCTACCCGTCTATTCAGAACTGCTTGCCGAGGAAATGCGTCTGATATTTATTGATCGTCCCGGTCAAGGATATTCGGAGCCCTTCGATGGATCAAATGATCCCGTGGCTCAGGCCAGTTCCATCGCTGGCCTTATGGATGAGTTGAAAATTGAAAAAGCAGTGGTTCTGGGTCATTCCTGGGGTGGAGCGGTCGCTTCCTCTTTCGGCGTCCTTTATCCGGAAAAAACAGCAGGCCTGGTTCTCGTTTCACCTGTTACCCATCCATGGCCAGGAGCCGACGTAAGCTGGCATTTTGATGTGGGCAATCTACCGGTCATCGGTTGGATTTTCTCAAACACATTAGCGACACCTGCTGGCAGATTGATTTATCCAGGAGCTATCGGCCGGGTATTTGCACCTCAAAAGACCCCGGATGACTACCAGGATACTTCCGCCACATTGCTCGCGCTGCGGCCTTCCAATTTCCATGAGAACGCGAAAGATGTCGCACGAGTCTATGACCACGTCACAAGATTTCAGCATCGCTACAAGGAAATTACCGCTCCCGTTCATATTTATCACGGTGATGTGGACGACATTGTTTATGCAAAGGTGCATTCCATTGACGGCCTTTCCAAGGATATCGAAGGCTCAAAACTCACAATCCTCGAAGGCGTAGGCCATAAACCTGATTACGTGGCCCGTGACCAGATTGCAGCTTCCATCCGCGAGTTGGTTGGCATCAAAACTGAACAGGATTTGGCGTCGCAGTAATCACTTGAAATGGTTCAGATCAAAGCAGTGCATTTCTTCCAGTAATTCAGAAAGCCCGATGACCGCCTGTTCAATAAGCGCTTCACCCTTTTCAACTGTTGCCACAGCAGCATTGCCAGTGACGCCTTTCGGATTGAGATCCTGCATTTTCCAGCCAAATGCATGGGGTCCATATGCCCGCAAATGCTTGCAGGAATCATTGAGCTCCTGTTGGAAAGAGACGAAGTTTTCAGCTTTCGACATATCAACCTGATCTTTTTGCAGAGCAAGGACAACCGAGGTTTCGATATCACCACCGTGAATTCCAAAAGACTTTTCCTCTGACGTGACAACATCGCCGCCGGTGATGAAACGCGTCCAGCTGGTCGCAACGCACAGCATGTCACATCGCACGCGGAGTTCCGTTGCAATGATAGTCATGAGCGGGGAATTACCACCATGGGCATTGAGGATTAGCATCTTGCGAATTCCACGGGCAGCCAATGCCTCCCCGATCCTGATCCATTTGAGAATTGCCTCATCGAAGGCAAGCGTCCGGCTACCTTCATAATCCATATGCTCGATTGAATAACCAACCGCTTCGGTCGGTAGAAAAGTGACAGGTAAGTCTTCACGCAATGCACCTGCAAGCTTGCACGCAATACCACTTGCAATGATCGTATCTGTTTCAAGTGGCAGATGAGGTCCATGCTGTTCATGGGCACCCAGGGGAAGAACAGCGATCCAGTCAGACGTGTCTGCCGCATCAATTTCTGCATCCGTAATTTGGGAATAATCGCGATTGGGGCTCATACTGAAATGATCTTTCTGATTTCTTCCAAGCGCTTCTTCTGATTGCCGTTTTCATCGAAGTTTCCGGGCTCCAACCATTGCCGCATGGCTTCCCCGGCAAGTGGCCATTCATGATCAAGCAGCGAGAACCAGGCAGTATCCCGGTTCTCTCCCTTTGTTACCATTAACTGGCGATGCACACCCTCAGCAGTCATGCCATAGCGCAGCGCTGCCCGTTTGGATGGTTCATTCAAGTTGTTGCATTTCCACTCGTAGCGGCGATAACCCAGCTCATCAAAGAGATGTGTTGCAAAGAGATAAAAGGCTTCAGTTGTAGCAGGTGTCTGCTGGATTAGCGGACCCCAATGAATATGCCCGATCTCGGAAACCCCGTTTGCAGGATCCATCCGCATCATGGTTTGTCGGCCAGCGATCTTTCCGGTTTTCATGTTGATCACTGTAAAATACATGGGGTCAGGGCTTGCGGCAGCCATTTCCAACCACGGCTGAAATGCCTCGCGGCTTTCTGGCATGGTTTCCGGTAGCCAGCGAAAACGGCTGTCCGCATCACCTGCAGTCGCAGCCTCGAACAAGCCATCGCCATGCTTTTCAATATCCAACGGCTCTAAACGCACATAGCGCCCCTGGAAAACCTTTCTTTTAGGAGGTTCGCAACCCTGCCAGTTTTTAAGATCTTTCATGTCTTTTCATTCTACTGAAATCGTGTACTTAATCTCGACCAAACCAGAAATTCGAAAGGGACACAATGTTAAAAACAATCTCGGGGTTCGACCGTATCGGGGAAGAAAACGCCTTCACCGTCCTGGCACGTGCAACGCAGTTGGCAGCGGAAGGTAAGGATGTGATAAACCTCGGCATTGGTCAGCCTGATTTTGCGACACCTGAACACATTGTGGAGGCAGCCATCAAGGCCCTGAAAGATGGTCATCATGGCTACACACCTGCAACCGGCACGCTGGCTTGCCGCGAAGCAGTTTCCCGTCGCGTGCTCACAATGACAGGTGAAGAGGTTTCTCCTGAGAACATCATGATTATGCCGGGTGGCAAGGTCACCATGTATGCGGCAATTCTCATGTTTGGCGAGCCAGGTACTGAGATCATGTATCCCGATCCAGGATTTCCGATCTACCGGTCCATGATTGAGTTTACCGGAGCAACGCCAGTTCCAATTCCGATCAGAGAAGAAAACGGGTTTGGCTTTTCTGCGGAAGAAACACTTTCGCTGATCACAAACAAGACGCGGTTGATTGTGATTAATTCACCAGCCAACCCTTGTGGCGGGGTAACTCCGAAAGAAGAAATAGACAAACTCGTCGCAGGCCTCGAGAAATGGCCGGACGTGGCAATCATGTCAGACGAGATCTATGATGTGATGACCTATGACGGTGAAATACATCAGTCCCTGCTCAATTATCCGGAAATCCGCGATCGGCTGATTGTTCTAAACGGATGGTCCAAAACCTGGGCAATGACCGGATGGCGCATGGGATGGTCAATCTGGCCGGATGCGCTTTATGACAAGGTACGAAAGCTCGCAGTAAACGCCTGGTCCTGCGTCAACGCACCGAGCCAGATGGCAGGAATTGCTGCTATTGATGGACCGCAAGATGCTGTTGATCAGATGATGTTGGCCTTCGACAATCGTCGCAAGTTGGTCGTGGACAAAATGAACGCAGTTTCAAATGTCAAATGCGCCACTCCGAAGGGTGCGTTCTACGCATTCCCAAACATCAAGGATACGGGTTGGACAGCAAAGGAACTGGCTTCTACCCTGCTGGAAGAAACGGGCGTGGCGACAATCGGCGGCCCTGATTTCGGCATTCTCGGAGAAGGTTATATTCGTCTATCCTACGCAAACTCTGAGGAAAATATCGAGCGTGCCATAGAACGCATTGCAGAGTTTCTAAACCGGTGACGAGTAGACCAATCAGCTAAACTACAAGCTGGAATAAAACACCTGAGATAATCGCGCCGGTTACACCGAGACCAAGATAGAGGGCAAATACTTTCGGTTTAACCAGTGAGAACACAGCCGCCATAGCGGGGATGGAACTCACTGCCCCAGCCACCATGAATGACATGGCTGCACCATTGCTCATGCCCTGATCGATCAACCCCGCCAACAATGGTGGCGCGATGTAGGAGTTCAAGTAAGCAGGCATTCCCACAACCGCAGCAATTGCAATCGGCACCACACCTTCACCGCCCACTACGTTGGCGATCAAAGAAGCTGGAATATAGGTGATCAGCATGCCTTCAAGCACATAAGCCAGCGCCAGCCATTTGATCAGGAACATCGCATTGAAAGAAAACTCCGAGCGGAACACTTCTCTTCTATGCGTCTCCTTCCAGAATTTCCATTCAGGTTTGCCGTCCATTGGACTTGGGCCACAACCACAGCCGGATGCTCTGTATTCTTTCAACGGGTTTGCAAAGACACCAGTTTGCAGAACCATTTTGATGAAGAACCCGCCAAACAAGCCCAATGCCACAGCTGAAACCGCTTTGCCCACGGCAAACGGCCAACCCAAGGCAGCAGCAGTGATAAGCAGCGTAGGCGGATCAATCAAGGGGGAGGAAAGCCAGAAAGCCATAACCGCTGAGAGCGGTGCGCCCAATGCCAGCAACCCGGCTATGAATGGGATCACTTCACATGAGCAGAACGGGGCCAGTCCACCAAACAAGGCTGCTAAAACAATCATTCGCGTTTCCCGGCCTTTGAATGCATTTGCTATCAAAACTTCGGCGCCGGATGCCTTCAAACCAGCGATCAAAAGAACTGCAAACAGGATATAGGGCAAAGTGCCGACAAACGCCTTGGCTGCAAAACTCATCACCGGGATTAAGTTCGGCATATCCAATAGCGCGATTAAAATCGGCAGGATTACGATCAGTGTCCACACACTCTTCAATCGCTTCAGAATTGTGGTTGCAACTGCCTCTGTGGCCGGGGTTTGAACAGCATCAGTCATGATTTTTGCCCTTCCTGATCAGCACAACACTCTTCCAGAATGAAGGCAGCCAGTTCCTGCAGATGTGAGTAATTTGCACGGTTGATGATGGAGCGGCCATTCTTTTCCTGAACAATCAATCCTGCTGAAGTTAGAAACTTCAGATGATGAGCCAAGGTTGATGCCGGTATTCCTGTGCGTTCCTGAATGTCACCCACGAGCAGCCCCTTATCCCCTGCTTTAACCAGAGAACGAAGCACATCGAGACGGGACTCTGACCCCATCGCGGCAAATCCTTGAGCAGCAGAAACGTTTTCCATGTCCAACTCGCATTATTTCGATATAACTAGAAATATAGAAATATAATTGAGAGTCAAGTCTGATTTTCTTGTTCAGAATAAAAAACCCGATGCGCTTTTCGAACGCATCGGGTTACGAATTTGGATTTACGCTAAATGCGTGAACTTACTGAATCTACGCTTCCTTTTCAGCCCAGCGACAATCGCTTGGATATACCGTAATTCTGGAAATCCGTCTCTTTTTGCTCTGATTTATGAAGTCGGCCATAAACTTGATCTTCTGTTTATAGAGGCCAGACTTCACATAGTTCTTGCAAAATCCCTTTAGAAACTTCTGCTTTGGGACCCCGCTTACCCGAGCGCCATAGGGAACCTTCACATTGATAGACATCAACATTTCCCGTTTACTAACGTTGGTCACCACATCTTTCAGATACATATTGAGTTCCGCCGGACCGCGTCCACTTGGCAGAAACCAGCGAGCCGCTTTACGAATTGTATTCGCTTGCCCATCCATCCAGGCTTGGCGCTCCTCAAGCGTGGCTGTTTCATAGTCAAACGGTTTAAAACTGGTGATCCCTGAGGATGTAACGAAAGTAAGAACACCCATACTGATTGCAGCAAACATAATTATATACTTCATGATAACCCCTCAAAATTATCGTTGAATTCAATAAAAACTTAAAATTGCTAAATTGAATCCGAGATTATCACGGAAATGTTAACTCAATCCTGAGGTTTGCTTGCAGGATTAGCCAATCTATTGGCAAGAATCTCAGAAACTAGAATCGCGGTAAACGAAATGATAATGCCGACAAAAACGAGGGTAAACGCAGTTTCGTCTCCGGTAGGCGATTGAAGAAAAGAGTAAATCGCCAGTGCCAGAGTTTGAGTTTCACCCGGAATATTCGAAACAAAGGTGATCGTCGCGCCAAACTCACCCAGTGCTTTTGCAAATCCGAGAATACCCCCCGCGATAACGCCGGGCAGCGCCAACGGCAGCGTTACAAGGCGGAAGGTAGCCCATTGGTTTGCACCTAATGTTTTCGCTGAATCCTTCACTTCACTGTCCTGCACTTCAAATGCGAGACGGATTGGGCGCATTACCAACGGAAATGCCATGACACCTGCAGCAAGTGCAGCGCCCAGCCAATTAAAGGCAAACGTGAAGCCAAGCGCACTTTCCAGTATGCCACCAACCCACCCATTCGGACTGAAAGTTAAAAGCAACAGATAGCCGGTAATAACCGGAGGCATAATCAGCGGAAGATGACAAATGGCATTAAGCAGATGCCACCCGCGAAACCTGCGTGTGGCAAGAATATATGCGACTGCTGTTGCCACCGGTAAAGTGATAAGCATGGCAACCAGCGAGACGCGTATCGAAAGACTGACAATCTGCCAGACTTCAGCTGAAAAGAAACTACTCATCCCTGATTGGTAGCCGAAACCGGCAAAAATCCAAAGCGTAGAAATACTTCCTGCGCTTGCTCTGATTTGAGAAACTCTACAAAATCTCTCGCGGAAACGCTTCCCTTTATGCCTGCAGCCACATAATGGATTGGTCTGTGGGTATTCTCCGGGAAAATATAATGAGCGTTTAATTCCGGCACCAGTTTCAAGTCTGACTGATAAACAATGCCAGACAATAACGCACCTTGCTTGACCGATGAAAGCGCCACACGCACATTCTCGCTGAACACGGCATTAGGACGAACCGACTGCCAGATACCAAGTGCTTCCAACGCCTGTCTCGCGTAAATTCCAGCCGGTACGCTTACAGGATCTGCCATGGCGAACCGACCGCGCTTCAGTATATTGAAGCTGTCCCTTGTATTGGCAGAAGAAGCAATTACCAAACGGTTGCCGGCGATAACTGCGCGAGAAGACGCATCCGTTAGTCCACGAATTTCCAACCAATCCGCCCATGCTTCATTTGCAGAAATGAACACATCCACTTTTGCACCTGCATCAATCTGCCTGGCCAAAGTGGACGTGGCAGCGAAGGAATATCTGATCTCACAATCGCAGGTGTCTTCGTAAAGTTTGCCGATTTCCTCCAGAGCGTCTTTCTGGCTGGCAGCAGCAAATATGAGCATACGATCACCAGCCGATGCTATCGCCGGAAAAAGAAACAATACAAAAAACAACGTAACGCGCAGCATTTTGCGGTTTTACCCGAAGCAGCCATAGCTGGAAAGGTAATTCTTTATCTTGCCGATCTGCTTTGGCGCCATTGACGCGACACAAAATACGCTTCGAAGCCCGTTCTTGGGGCGAAACTCAATTTTTACGGTTTTTGGCTAAACTCTTCAAATTAGAAGCAAACCGGACGAGAAATCTTATGACAAGTGTTAGTCTTGATCGCTTTGGTTTCCGGACATTCCAAAACCGGCAAGCAAGTGAGTGGATGTCTCGTCTCGTCTCATTGATCATTTTGTTTGTGGCCGTTCCGGCATTCTACGCTTTTCAGTATTCTGTGCACCAGGATCTGGCCGGGAATCTTCTTTCTGCTAAACTCGCCATTGAGTTGGGCGCAAATTACGACAATTACAGCCTTTATTTCCCGCCGATTGAACGCCTTTGGTTCAGTTTTGCCAATCAGCTTCATCTTCTAATCGGTATTCGCCTCGACCTTGTGGCGATCTTCATGACCGGGGCTACTATTTTGTTCAGCACTGAGCTTGCATACACAATCCGCAAGAAAACTGTCGGTGCAACCCCAATGTTTTTAATCGTTTCAGTGTTGGCTCTGACAATCTTACCCATTGTTTTTAAGAATGTTTTCGGACTTAGGGAACACATGGTTGTTCTCGGACTTTGGCCCTACATTGTATTACGTGCATCAGACCCTGATTGCAGTAAAGTCAGCACCTCCCTACGCCTTCTTGTGGGAGTTTGGGTGGGCTTTACCCTGCTATTCAAATATCTTTATTCAATTGCAGTTTTGATGATCGAACTTGGCGATGCATTATTCCAGCGGAATTTGAAAATTCTTCTACGTCCGGAAAACCTGCTATCCGGTTCGGTGGTTTTCCTCTATTTGCTGTTCTGGCTTGGCTTGCAACAGGAGAATTGGATTGCAATCGAAGCCATGAAAAGCGCGATTGATGCCAACTTGAAATCCAATAAGGACTCGCTTGTCAATGCGGCCACAGCCCTTAGTGTTGCCTCTGCAATTCTCCTGGCTGCACGCATGTCTGGCGCCAAAACCAGGCTGGTTATAATCGGATTTGCACTGGTCTCAGCCATGGTTCTAGTAGCCTGGTTCCAGGCCCGGTGGTATTCGCATCATAAGTTTCCCATACTGTTCAGCTTCATTTTCTGCCTGTGGATGCTGGGCCCTAATATCTCAAAAGTGACGAAAATCGCCGTCGCAGCTTTGCTCTTCATGCCGGTATATGACGAGTTTCGTAGCACAGCTTCCTATCAGCATCGCACAGCGGTGTTGGAAGAAAGCCTTGCACGCGAAAACATCTCATTAGCTGGCAAACGCATTGGAATCCTGACGTTTCACCCATCACCCTATAATCAGCTGATTGGCACCGAAAATGGACTTCGGTGGACACCAATGATGAACATCGCTTACGTGGCATCCGAATTGAAAGAATTGGATACAGCTGAAAACAAAGGCAACACTGCCCCACCTATTACCGACTTTTCGAAAGGTCGGGGATTATTGCATGATCAACTGCTAAGGCTATGGGAAGATCTGCCACCAGATATGTTGATACTGGACAACACTTTCAAATGGCCACTGAAAAACCTGACTATCAATTGGAAACATCTATTTTCGAAAGATGATCGCTTTCAGGCAATTTTCAAAAACTACTCACTCCGCTATTCGCATAAAAGCCGGAAGCTGAGTTACGATGTTTTCATTAGGAAAGCTGACTGATCCACTGGCAACAGCTTATGCAGCCTGATAGCGCATACGGGCAAACCGGAATGCAATTATCACGCCGGTAAGGAAGAACGTCACACCAAATGATACCGCAGTGGCAATCATGATTCCCTTCACCCCGCTCTCAGGCGCCCAGAGAATACTCAGCCCAAGGTTCAGACAAAGAGCTAGTGCACTTACCGTCGACATAACGAAGATACTCTTTTCATAATGTAGAAACTTCATATTGTGGAAAAAGAAGCCCTGCAACACGATGGCAATCATGATGTAACCCACAAGAGGGATCGCCTTATGAAAACTCTCACCAAGCAAATATGGCGCCACCCAGATTGAGAGTAGGTAAATGATACCCCCCGCCACGGACGCTGCGAGGAAATAGGCGCCAGAAACGGAAACCACATCCCTCAAACCGCTGTCAGAAATATTCTTCAACCTGCGGAACAGCCACGGTGTCCACGCCAGAATGAAGCTTTGATTGACGACCCAGAAAGCCGAAGCGAACAGCGCGGCAACACCGTAAAGCGCGCTTGCTTCCACACCGATATAGTGGGCTGCTACAACCTTGTCGATCATGCCCATTGCCATGATCACCATTCCAGAAGGCCAGTAGATAAGGCCAAATCTGGCGATGTTTCGGTAGAATGACCTTTGCGGCATTTTGAAAAACACCGTGGGCCCGTATCCAAGGAACCTGAGCGAAATCAAAGATGCAATAGACATCCCGATCATTCGTCCAAGAATGACGCCACGCCAATCCCAGTCCAGAAGCAGGAATATTCCAATGAACGTCATACTGAGAACAGCTTGCGCGATCTGAGTATAAAGGAACTCCGCCCGCTTTTCATGGAACTGATGAAGGGCAAGTGCCGTGTAAAAAACCTCGAACAGGAACGCGGCAATGACAATTGTTACTAGCCATGGCGCAGGAAACTTTGAAATGACGGTGAGTATGTCCGCAAACAATATGGTAACGATCGTTCCCACACATACCGTCACCATCATGATGTAGAAAATCGTATGGGTGTATTTGTCCAGTTGTTCCTGGTCAAAATCGTAAAACCGCATGCGAATTGCATCCTGCGAGGTCAGTCCGATGATTGGCCGCAGAAAGGTGGAGTAAGTCACGAACAAAACCCAAAGACCATACTCGGTCGGATCAAGCGAACGGGTCAGAATGGGTGCGAGCAGAAAGGGTACGAGTGCCTCAATCCCATTGGCAAAACCATAGAAAACTGATTGCAGGGCAATTAAGCGTTTCGCACTCAAATCAAAGGTCTCATTTCTTGTTTTTCAAATCAGACAACAGGCTAATTCAAAAGTATGAAAATCTGGTTTGTTTTCGAATCAACCAGCAGACATTCGCTTGTTAACACAATTTTTCGATCTGAGGTGCAAAATGACATCTCACCTACACGCTAAATGTAAACAGTAGAAGTTAACATCATGCCTGTTTTTGTGGAAAATCAGATACTTATGGCTGTTAGCCTTAGAGCACAAATACAGATTTGATGAGTGGTATGTTCGAATGAGTAAAAGAGTACGCGCAAAAAAAGCCGAACGGTACACACTAACAACGGCAATTCTGGTTGTTAGACAGGTGGAATCACAGGCAACCCGCACTGCCGTTTTCGCTGAAATCAAAGAAAAAAATAAGCTCGTTCGACTGGTGGATAAAGTTTATACATTAGCCGGCCTGCTCTTGCTGCAACCGATCCTGCTGTTCTTGTTTATGGCAAAGTGTGTCGCAGCAGTTGGCCCGGCAATAGATCCCAGATCGACTGCGCTAAGCATTTCAAATTTCAACAATGAAAGCCATTCTGTAGACCGCGTTCTGGATTTGGTACCCTCTACCAGGGTCTCATCTCTAAAGCTGAGCAACAAGCACCTCTTTGCAAGCGGGCAGCTTCGGCAATATCTAAGGTTGCTTTTGGCCTTACCCCGTTGCTGGAAGTTCTTGAACCGATTGGCACGCTCGCACGGATTTATGCCTGCTTGCCGGATTGCTAGCGTTTTGGGTTACTACATCCGCTTTGACCATATGCTCAAAAGCAATGAGAATTTATCCTCTACCCTTATTGCCAGTAACTACAGCCCTGAATGCGTGGGGCTTGCAGCAGCAGCTCACAAGAATGGTTGCAAGGTAATCTACGCAAATCACGCGCCTGTACCTTCTAACAGTCCTTATGTGCCACCGGTTTTAGCGGATTGTTCGGTATTTTACGGAGATATCATTCGTCAAACATACGAAAAAAGAAGCCGCTATAATTCTGACGTGGTTCTGATTGGTCAGCCTGGAACAGCCAGCCAAATGCGGTGGAACAATAAAGTCAGTTCTGTCGGCATATTTCTAACAGCGCTTACTCAATTGAAACCAATGGAAACGCTGGTTGATAAAATCAAGAATGACAACCCGGATGCTCATATCCTGATCCGGCATCATCCGGTGTCATTGCTGCAGACAGATGTTTCTTCACTTCAGGAACGCTTCTCCCATATAGAAACCACGCTGGGTACCCCTCTCGATGAAGACATAGCCAAATGCGATATGGTATTTTGTGGCAATAGTGGTGTTTCTCTAAACGTGTTGCGCGGTGGTAAGCCTGTCGCTTATCTAGCGGAACTGGATAGCCTGCCGCATGACTATCTTGGTTTTGTTTCAGATGGCCTCGTGATGGAAGTTGGTCGTTGGCAAGCAGGGCTATATGACGAATTGCGTAAGTTCTACAATCAGCCAAAGTGGGAACAGATCCTCAGCGACTACGATGCCTCTTTCGGCACTTCAGAAACTGAGTTACTGGAGACCGCTCGCGCTCAACTGGAGGGATGGTTTGCACCAGGTGACCGCAGTCAATCTCCGACAAGACTGCTTCACACACTCCAGACATCTACTGGTAAAGCCTGAGCCTATTTAATTGCTTTGATGATTTTGGTTGCGAGCCCGCTGCCCGATAGGTGTATTTCAAAGCAATCACCGTAAGGGTTCAGGTCATGAATTACTGGGTCGCACTCAACGTAACGTAAAACAAAACGTCTGTTGCTTATTTCCGTATTTTGCTGTGCTGAATACTTTGGTTGCGGGGGCAGGATTTGAACCTGCGACCTTCAGGTTATGAGCCTGACGAGCTACCGGGCTGCTCCACCCCGCGCCAATTGTCCTAACGACAATGTCTTGCGTTGATTTTGTTACACAAAAACCAACTCGACGCGTTCGTGTTTTACTGTCGCAAAAACACTCACAAAAAAACCGCTGGCCAAGTTGCTGTTGGCTAGCGGCCTTCAAATTCTCTATACATCGAAAGAAGATCAATCGTGAAACTGTAAAATCCATGTAATTGGCAGACCTGGCAGCGACCTACTCTCCCGTGCCTTAAGACAAAGTACCATCGGCGCTGAGGCGTTTCACGTCCGAGTTCGGAATGGGATCGGGTGCAGCCACCTCGCAATAACCACCAGGTCGGCGAATTACATGTGAGCGTTTTGGATCAAAACGCGTTTGTGTCTTTCTGTTGTCGAGCATTTCGCTCGCGAAATGCTCTAAATGAATATGGGTAATGAGAACGATCAAGCCGATCGAATTATTAGTACCGGTAAGCTTCACACATTACTGCGCTTCCACACCCGGCCTATCAACGTGGTAGTCTTCCACGATTCTCAGGGAATACTCGTTTCCAGGTGGGTTTCCCGCTTAGATGCCTTCAGCGGTTATCCCTTCCATATTTAGCTACCCTGCTATGCTGCTGGCGCAACAACAGGTCCACCATTGATATGTCCACCCCGGTCCTCTCGTACTAGGGGCAGATCCTGTCAATATTCCTACACCCACGGCAGATAGGGACCGAACTGTCTCGCGACGTTCTGAACCCAGCTCACGTACCGCTTTAATTGGCGAACAGCCAAACCCTTGGGACCTGCTCCAGCCCCAGGATGCGATGAGCCGACATCGAGGTGCCAAACAACCCCGTCGATATGGACTCTTGGGGGTCATCAGCCTGTTATCCCCGGCGTACCTTTTATCCGTTGAGCGATGGCCCTTCCACGCGGGACCACCGGATCACTATGACCGACTTTCGTCTCTGCTCGACTTGTCAGTCTCGCAGTCAGGCTGGCTTATGCCATTGCACTCAACGAGCGATTTCCGACCGCTCTGAGCCAACCATCGCGCGCCTCCGTTACTCTTTGGGAGGCGACCGCCCCAGTCAAACTACCCGCCACACAATGTCCCGGATCCGGATAACGGACCGCGGTTAGATATCCATAGTGATAAGGGCGGTATTTCAAGGGTGACTCCACCTGAGCTGGCGCCCAAGTTTCAAAGTCTACCGCCTATCCTACACATGCCAGTACGAATACCAGTGTGAAGCTGTAGTAAAGGTGCACGGGGTCTTTCCGTCTAACCGCAGGAACCCCGCATCTTCACGGGGAATTCAATTTCACTGAGTCTACGTTGGAGACAGCGGGGAAGTCGTTACGCCATTCGTGCAGGTCGGAACTTACCCGACAAGGAATTTCGCTACCTTAGGACCGTTATAGTTACGGCCGCCGTTTACTGGGGCTTCAATTCAAGGCTTGCACCTCTCCTCTTAACCTTCCAGCACCGGGCAGGCGTCAGACCCTATACGTCGTTTTGCAACTTCGCAGAGCCCTGTGTTTTTGATAAACAGTCGCCACCCCCTGGTCTGTGCCACCTCTTCACGGTTGCCCGATCGAGGTCACGCTTATCCCGAAGTTACGCGTGTAATTTGCCGAGTTCCTTCAACGTAGTTCTCTCAAGCGCCTTAGTATGCTCTACCTGTCCACCTGTGTCGGTTTGGGGTACGGTCTATACGGGAGAGCTATTTCCTGGAACACCTTCGCAGCCCACACAATCCAATAAGTGTGAACTACTTACAGCATCCGTCACTACTCCCAGGCCACGGAATATTAACCGTGTTCCCATCGTCTACGCATTTCTGCCTCGACTTAGGGGCCGACTAACCCTGCTCAGATTAACTTTAAGCAGGAACCCTTGGACTTTCGGCGAGGGGGTCTCTCACCCCCTTTATCGTTACTCATGTCAACATTCGCACTTCTGATATCTCCAGGAGTCCTCACGGATCTCCCTTCACAGACTTACAGAACGCTCTGCTACCGCGTGCTTACGCACACCCGCAATTTCGGTGCATGGCTTTAGCCCCGTTACATTTTCGGTGCAAAACCCCTTATTTAGACCAGTGAGCTGTTACGCTTTCTTTAAATGATGGCTGCTTCTAAGCCAACATCCTGGTTGTTTTGGGAGTCTCACTTCCTTTCCCACTTAGCCATGACTTGGGGACCTTAATTGGCG